>CAWJVD010000006.1:0-7236 GCA_963846225.1 uncultured Gammaproteobacteria bacterium | reverse complement strand
GCCACCTGGCTTGAGGGGGCTGAGGCGTTGCTTGCAAAGCGCCTGCCGCTCGCGCACGAAATCGCTTTGCGCTACGCCCTCGGGAAGTACCATGACGACGTCCGCCAATACGACGAGGCGTTCAGCCAGTACCGACAGGCGAACGAACTGAGCAAGCGGCACATAGCGAAGTATGAGCGCGGGAAACTGACCGAGCAGGTCGACCAGGTCATCGATAAGTTCGGCAGCGCCTTCGTGCGCGAGTCTCACCCCGGAGCGTGCGCCTCGGAGCTGCCGGTCTTTATCATCGGCATGCCGCGATCGGGAACCTCACTGAGCGAACAGATTCTCGCCTCGCACCCGGAAGTATTCGGTGCCGGGGAGCCAAGATTCTGGGACGGCGCCTTCGAGGCCTTCATGTCCACGCGGCCTGAGCGCGAGGCCGCGGCGAGCACCTTCTCGGGTATGGCGCGCGAGTATTTGGAGCGGCTCACCGCGGGAGCGGGTGCGGCGCGACGCGTGGTCGACAAAATGCCCGCCAACTTCCTCTATGCCGGCCTGATCCACGCCGTCTTCCCGCGGGCCAAAATCCTCCACATGCAACGCCATCCGTTCGATACCTGTCTGTCGATCTACTTTCAGAATTTCTCCGCCCTGCACCCGTACGCCGCCGATTTGGACGACCTGGTGCACTACTACAGCGAATATGTGCGCGTCACTGATCACTGGCGGGCCGTGCTTCCTGCGACGACGCTGCTGGAAATTCCCTATGAGGCACTGATCGAGGATCAGGAGTACTGGTCGCGGCGGATGCTGGAGTTCATCGGCATGCCCTGGGATCCGCAGTGTCTGGATTTTCATCAGACGCAGCGCGTCATCATCACCGCCAGTCGCTGGCAGGTTCGCCAGAGGATCAATGCCGCATCGGTCGCGCGTTGGCGCAACTACGAGAAGTACGTCGCGCCGCTGCGGCAACTGCGCGACCTGGTTGCTAGCGGGCAGCGGCCGAGTGCGGCGGGCTCACCGCCAGCTCGCCCAACGTCTCCTTAAGAGGCCCCAGCCACGGCTCGAAGTTGCGCCATTGCGCGACACCTTCGGTGTAGAGCGGCTGGCGCACCTGCTCGGAGCTCACCGTGGCCACGATGCGGCGGGTCTCGTGGAAGTGCAGGCACTGCTCTTCGAACGGCAGGCCGCAGTAATCGAGTAGCCGGCGCACTTCGCCCTCGAGATCCTCGACCACATCCTCGTAGCAGACTCGATAGATGCGACCGGGCAGCACCTTGTCAAAGTGCGCCATGAGGCTCACGTACTCGCGGTAGTAACGACCGAGATCCTCGAGGCTGTAGGTGAACCACAGGCCTCGGTGGAAATGCTGCTTGAAGTTGGCAAAGCAGCAGCCGAGCGGGGAGCGCCGCGCGTCGATGATGCGCGCGTTCGGCAGCATCAGTTGGATGAGCCCCAGGTGCCTGAAGTTGCTCCCCATCTTGTCGATGAAGTGCGCGCGCCCGAGCAGGCGATGCGCGCGCGTCTGCGCAAGATAGCGCTCACCGAGCGCGGCGCACTCGGTGCGCGTCAGACGCCCGACCGACTGCGGGTAGGTAGAGGGTTTGCCCGGTTCCTCGTCCCGGTCCCCGAGCTCCAGAGCAAATCCGAGCACGTCGGTCAGCTCGCGCGTGCCCTCCACCTGAGAATGACTGGCGAGGACCTGTTCGAGCAGCGTAGAACCGGCGCGCGGCAGCCCCACAATGAAAATCGGGTCTGGCGATGGGCAACCCCAACCTGCGCGCGCGGCGAAAAACTCCCGCGTGTACAGCGCCTGCGTACGCTGCCCGAGGCGCGTGACGCTCTCGCCCTGGTAGTGAATCACGGCCCGCCGCAGCTCGTTACCGCGGGCATAGTGCGCGAAAGAGGTGGCGAAGTCGCCGGCATCCTCCTGCGCCTTGCCCAGCGAGAATTCGAACTGCGCACGATCGTCGTGGCGCAGCTCCGCACGCGCGAGCTGGTTTTGCATTGCCTCGACGTCGGTGGCGCTGAAGCGAAAGGTCTTAAGATTCGCCAGGGCCAGCCAGGCATCGCCGGAGTCGGGCTTAACCTCAATGCACTTGCGGTAGGCCTCGATGGCCTCGCGCTGATGGCCCGCGGAGCGCAGCGTGTGGCCATAGTTCAGCCACACCCGCTCATCGCGCGGGAAGTCGCGCACCAGCCGCGCGAGGATCTGCTTGGCGCGCTCGGAGCGCCCGAGCAGGCTATACGCCGCCGCCTGCAGGATACGGTAGGGCAGACTGTCGGGCTCGAGTGCGAGCAGCCGCTCGAGCAGCGGCAGCATCGGCTCCGCCTTCAGCTGCTTGTGCAGGACGTTGGCGAGATCCAGGCGCGCGCGGCTGTAGCCGGGCGCAAGACGCAGGCACTCCCCGAGCAGCCGCTCGGCCGGTCGGTAGTCTTCGCGTGCGGTCGCCGCCTCCGCGAGCATGCGCAGCGCGACGACGTCCTCGGGCGAGCGCTCAAGCGCGCGCTTGAGCATCTCCTCGGCGCTGGCGAGGCGCTCATTCGCGAGCGCGAGGGCGGCCTCGGCCAGGCGGGGCCCTTCGGGTGCGAGTCGCTCGAAGCGGGCGTAGGCCGCATCGCACGCGGCGGTGTCGCCTTGCGCCGCATGCAAGAGCGACAGTTCACGCCACGCTTGCGCAAGATCCGGCGCGAGCTCCACGGCTCGCTCGAGAGCCACCCGTGCCTCGGCGTCGCGACCCACGGCGCGCAGCGCGCGCCCGAGCTCGAGACGGATCACGGGCGATTCGGGCTGGGCGGCGGCAAGTTCCGCGAACTCATCGGCGGCGACCTGCGCATCCCCGCTGGCGCGGTGCGCCGTGCCGAGCAGCAGCAGCGCTGCGGCGTGGCCCGGGTGCGCGCGCAGAATCTGCGCGGCCGCGCCGGCGGCGGCGGCCGGATCGCTCTCCAACAGTGCGGCGGCGCGCATCAGCTTAAAATCCACTTCACCTGCCAAGGTCAATGCGCTCTCCAGGGCTTGATCGATCGCGCTAATATCGCGGCGCAAATCCGATAAACGATAGGGGAAGCTCTTGAGCGACGTCAATGCCATGGCCGGCGCCCCGGCCCCGGACAATGCCACGGTGCTGCGCCTGCTGCAGGCGTCCAAGGCCGCGGGCGCCGCCGGCCGCAGCGGCGAGGCCGATCAGCTGCTCACCCGCGTGGCGGAGCTCGCGCCTGCACATCCGGCGGTGCTTAACGAGCTCGGCCTGCGGATGCTGCAGCGGGGCGATGCCGCCCGGGCGCGCGAGCTCTTCCAGCGGGCCACTCAGGCTGACCCCGGCCATCCGGCGCTGTGGTCGAACCTTGCCTCCAGTCTGCACGCGCTCAACCTGCCGACCGAAGAATTCGACGCCCTGGAGCGTGCGCTCGCGCTCGAGCCGCGCTACCTCGCGGCGCTGCTGCAGAAGGGCGCGCTGCTCGAGGCCACCGGCGATGCGCGTAACGCCGCGCGTGCCTATCGCAACGCGCTGGCAACGCTCCCCCCCGGGAACGCTTCGCCGCCGGCGACGGTGGCCGCCATGATCGAGCACGCGCGCGCGGCGATCGCCAAAGACGACGCCGCGCTTGCGAGCGCGATCGAGACGCGTCTGGCTGCCATAAGCGAGCGCGATGGCGGCGGACAGTCTCGACGCGTCGAGCACTGCATCGATCTGCTGACGGGCAGGCGCACCCGCTACCTGCCGCAGCCGACGTTCATGTATTTTCCGGAAATGCCGGCCGTGGAGTTCTTCGACCGCGGCGACTTCCCGTGGCTGGATGCGATCGAGGCGGCCGCCGATGAGATCCGGGCGGAGCTGATGAACGTGCTGGTCTCGGATCGCGAGGGACTCGAGCCCTACATCGCCTACCCGGAGGGCACGCCACTCAACCAGTGGGGGGAACTTAACAAGTCACGCCGCTGGAGCGCGTACTACTTGTGGAACCGCTCGCTCGAGCAGCCGGCACACCTGGCGCGCTGTCCGCGCACCGCGCAAGCACTCAGAGGCGCGCCGCAGTGCGACGTGGCGGCGCGGGGCCCGAACGCATTCTTCTCGATCCTGGATGCCGGCACCCGCATCCCGGCGCATACCGGCGTGACCAACACGCGACTCACCGTGCACCTGCCGCTCATCGTGCCGCCGGACTGCGGCTTTCGCGTCGGCAGCGAGACGCGTGAGTGGGTGACCGGCAAGGCGTTGGTGTTTGATGACACGATCGAGCACGAGGCCTGGAATCTCTCGGACGTGCCGCGCGGCATCCTGATCTTCGACATATGGAATCCGTTCCTCACCGCCGCCGAGCGCGACCTGGTCCGTGCCGTCACCGAGACCGTCGGCACGTACTACGGCACATCCGCGCAGGAAGCGCTGTGAGCCCGAAGCAAGAGAGGCCCCCGCAGTCGCGCACCGCCCGGCTGCTGCTGGGCGCGTTTGCGCTCACGGCAGCTCCACTCGCGGCCACCGCGGCACCTGCGGCTAGCGCGCCTGAGAGCGCCCTGCAAGCCTGTGCGAGCATTGCCGCCGATGCGGACCGGCTTGCCTGCTACGACCGACTCGCCGGGCGGGCCGTGCCAAGCGTCCCCGGGCACGCAGCCACGGCGGTTGCGCCGCCCCCGCCACCGCCTCAGCGCCCGTTGCAGGCGTGGCTGCCGCTGCAGCGCCGGCCACTCCCGTGCCGCCGCCCAAGGAGTCTTTCGGGCTCTATGAGGCCGAACACCCCAAGCCGCCCCCCGTCGCATCAGCCCCATCACTCGAGGCTCGCGTGGTCGCACTGGGGAAGAGCGCAAACGGCCGCATGATCGTATCGCTCGAGGGCGGGGCGGTGTGGGAGCTGGATGACTCCGACCCGCTGCTCGCCGTCGGTGAGACTGTGAGCATCACGCGCGCGACGTTCGGCTCCTACATCATGCACACCCCGTCTAAGCGTACGCACCGCGCGCGCCGGCTGTCCTGAAGGGGCCCAAAAAAAACGGCGGGCTCCGCAGCCCGCCGTTTCTAACTCAGCAGTCTCGCCTTAGAACTGCGCCGTGATGTGGGCGAACAGGTAGCGCCCCATCGCGTCGTAGACTCCAGGGAAGGTGTTGCCGTTGCAGTTCGCGCCGGCCGGGCTGCTGGTGGAGCAGTCAGCCCCAACCACCAGCGGCGGAACCTTGTCGGTGATGTTGTTCACACCCAGCTGCAGTCTGACGTTCTTCACGACATTGAACGTGGCCGACAGATCAAAGTAGCTGTAGGCCGGGATGTGAGCCGTCGGCAGGAACGGAGTTCCGGCGAGGAACGAGTTCGTGCTTGTCTGCTCGGACTCATCCGGACCGAAATAACGCCAGCGCGCGTTGAGGTCCAGTCCGTCCCACGGCGTCGACCAGGTGGTGTTGAATATCGAACGCCATTTCGGGTTGCCGGCACCGCAGGTGGCACCGTAGAACCCGACGCAGTCGTACGAGCCACCGTTGACGACCGGCGTCGTCTGCAGCTGCTTGGTCTTCGTGCCCTGCAGCGAGAACAGCAACGACCCCAACTGGTTCAGGGACAAGCGGTATGTGCCCTGGACGTCGATGCCCTGGGTTTTCAGCTGACCCTCGTTCACCGTGAGATCGGTCACGTAGCCGTTTTGCGTTCTCCACAGGGACCCGCCGGAGTCGCGGTGGATATCGGAGCAGAACGACTGCTGTCCGGCGATACAGTCATTGATGATGGTGTTGCCGCCGACGATGCCGATCACCTGATCAATCTTGATGTTGAAATAATCGACCGACCAGGTGAAGTTCGGGATCCAGCGCGGCGTCAGTATCCAGCCGATCGTGTACGAATCGGCCTTTTCCGGCTGCAGGTTCGGATTGCCACCGAGCAGGCCGTTGTACTGGTTGGCCGAGTTCGGAACGATGTTACCGAACTGGGCGGGTGTCACACCGGTGAGCTCGCACTGTGCGAGCGTCACGTTGTTGGTCAGTGTCGTCGCGTTCTTCTTAGGCGCGGCGCACGGATCAATCGAGCCGTCCAGGCCCACAGCCTGCGGGGTAAACAGCTCGCCGACGTTCGGCGCACGCACGGCGCGCTGGTAGCCGCCGCGGAAACGAATATCGCGCACCGGCGCCCACTCCGCGCCAATCTTGTAGGTGTTGGTGTCAAAGCCCTCGCTGTACTTGGAGTAGCGGTAGCCGGCATCCAGCGACAGATCCTCGGCGAACGGCTGGTGCTGTGCGAGCGGCAGACGCATTTCCGTGAACACTTCCTTCACGGTGAAACCGCCCGAGACCGGCGGGGTCGGTCCGCCGCTGCCCGCCGCGGAGCCCTCCTGGTTGAGTTCGTCCGGAAGGAAACTCGAGGACTCCTGGCGCCATTCCGCACCGACGTTCACCTGCAGCCCCGAATCGGCCCAGGGAAGCTTGGCCCCGTACTTGCCCAGGTCGCCCGTCACCGAGGCGTCGGTGACGTACTCCTCGGTGTTACCGGTCGCGAGCAGCGGGACCGACAGGAAGGCGAGTGCCGCTTTGTTTACCCCGTTGGGAACCCACAGGTTCCAGGGTGCGCACTTTGAGTTGGGGGTGAACCCCGTACCCGCGCCCACGAGGGGACCGTTATTCACCGGCGAGGAGGGTCCTCCGCAGACCGGGCCGTTGGGTCCCGGCAGCACATTCAGTGCCTGGTCAATGTTGTTGTTACTGAGGTAGTTCAGGTTGCCGTTTTGGCTGTCCACGTTGCTGTGCTGGGCGGTAGCCACGTACGTCCAGGCATTCTGTGGATCGCCGAAATCACCCTTCATGCCAACGACCTCGCGGATGGAGTCGTTCACGAAGGTGGCGATACGAGGGCCGCCCTCGACGTTGCGGCGCCCGATGACCATGTTAAGACCGGGGTAGTTCGTGCCGTTGTAGGTCTCGTACGGATTACCCTGCGCGGCGAGGTTCGCCGCCGTGCACAGCGTCGTGCGCTCCTGCGCGGTCAGCAGCGGATCGGCACACGGCACGAACGAATTCTGGAAGAAATCGCCGCTCGCAGCGATCTGGGCCGACGAAGAGTTGTTCATGTACATGACGTTCATGAACACGTTGATGTGCGAATTGACGTCGTAGTTTATGAACGCGCCCGCGGTCCAGCGCACGTTCGGCGTCTGGTAGTAGTTCAGCGGACCGTAGTTATAGTCATCGCTCGCGCCGGCGAGGGGCCGGAACTGCCCGGTCAGGCCATCCACCGTATGGTGGATGAAGCTGTGGCCGTTGGCGGTCGAAGCATA
>CAWJVD010000005.1:0-964954 GCA_963846225.1 uncultured Gammaproteobacteria bacterium | reverse complement strand
CCGACCTGGCGCACTACCAGCGCTGTCTGACGCCCGGGCACTTCTGGATGACGCTGCTCGAGGGCGAGCACGTGAGCTCCGACGTCGCGGTGGTGCGCGGCCGGGCGGTGTGGTGGCGGCACTGCCGCGGCACGCCCGCGGCGCAGGGCACTTTCGACCACTGGCTGATCGAAGCCGACCAGCGCCCGCAGCTGCAGGCCTACCTCGGTGCCTGGGCGACACAATACCTCGCGGACTACACCGGCATGCTCAACCTCGAAGGCATCGGCGGGCGCATCATCGAAGCACACCTGCGCGTCGCCGACCAATGGCCGGACCTTTATGAGGCCGGGTGGCTCGAGGCGGTGGTCGGCCTCTACGAGCACGGCGAATGGCGGCTGGCGCAGGGCGAGCGCAGGAACGGCTACAGCCTGGCGCTGTTCGGTCCGCACGGCCGCGAGTACCGCCATCCGCCCGCGGAGCTCGTGGCGCAGGTGCGGCGCATGCCGTACGTGACCAGCGTACAGATCACTTTTCACACCGACCGGCCGGCGGCCGCGCACGCGATGCCTCCGGGTGGTTTTCGCCTGGCCGTTGTCAACTGCCTCGATCTCGAGGCGGGCAGGGCGGCGCGAGCGGTGCTGGCGGCGGTGTTCGAGGTGTGAACTCAACGACTCCAGGCGCGCGCGCGGGCCGCCGCCTCGGCCCTGGCGTCGAGCGGTTCGCCGGCGATGAGCGCGTCGAGCGTGCTCGCCACGCCCGGCGGCAGAGCTGTAGCGGCAGCGCGGTACTCTCCGGTTCCAGCCGGTGCCGGCTGCCGGCGGCGAGCACCTGGAGCCGCCAGGCGTCGTGCTCGCGGCACGCGACGCCTGCGAGCGCGCTCTTGTCCCGCAGCACGAAGCTGCGGCAGTACTCGCCCCCGCGAGAACGGAAACTCACCCCGATCTGCACCGGGGCACTCGGCGCTTGTGTCGCCGGCGAGCTGTTCGGAGAGCGCGCGCGCCAGGGCGCCGCCGGCCTGCACCGCGCCCTCGTGAGCGACCAGAGGGCCCCCCGGCGGGCGCGCATCAGCCGGGGTCCGAGCACCACGCCTAGCACCAGACTCGCCGCCAGCGCTGCCCCCTGCGGCCACGACCAGCGCGCCGGGGCCGCGCGCCGCAGCGGCACTACATCGTCGTGGCGCGCGCCGCCGGCCGCGCCGCGCGCGGCGGCCAGCAGACGCTCGGGCACGGGTCGTCAAGCACCGGGTCGAAAGCGTCCTTGAGGCGTATGCGCAAGGCGTGCTGGCGCGCCACGCGCTGCGCCAGGTCGCGGTCGGTCCAGGGCGGCCTCGAGACGCCGCGCGCGTTGGCGCATCGAGCTCGCCATCTGCGTACGCCATCACCGTCTCGTCACTGAATTCCATCGCCATGGTTCGCGTCCCCGTGTATCCCCTGCAGGGCTCGCGGCCGCGCGCCAGGCCGGCTCGTGAGTGTGCCGATCGGCACCTGCATCACGTGCGCTGCCTCCTTGTAGGACAGCCCCTCCACCAACACCAGCGCTACGGCGCTGCGTTGCTCTTCCGGCAGCCGCGTCAGCGCTTCCTGCACCGACAGCGCCTCGGCGTGCCCGGAGCGGGAAGCATCGCCGACTGCGCACCCGATTCCGCGGGGGCGAACGGCGGTCGCGTCGCCGCGGGCGCGCAGCTCGTCGATCCACGCATTGCGCACGATGCCGAACACCCAGCCTGCGAGCGGCGCGTCCGCGCGCGGCTGCTCGCCGCGCGAGAGTGCCCGTTCCAGGGCGAGCTGTACCAGGTCGTCGGCGTCGTGAGCATTGCGCGCGAGGGTGCGCGCGAAACGCCGCAGACGCGGCAGCAGTGCGACGAGTTCGGCCTGCAGATCTGCCCGGGTACGCGCGCTCTATTTCCGTACTACGCTCATGCATGTCATTTTCTTCCATTCCTTCCTCGCTCGGGCAACTTCCACTAAGGTGCGCGCATGCGGACGATCCTCCTGGCGCTGTGCCTGGGCCTCGCGTCGCTTGCCGCCGCGCAACTTGGCGTGCCCAGCGTGCGCCTGCCGCAGTTGCCGCCCGTCACGCTGCCGAACCTGCCCGCGACCGCCGTGCCGCCTGGGACGTCGGTGGGGAGCTCGATCCGCGTCGCGCGCGAGCTGCGGATGCTGCGCATCCGCGAGCTGCTGCGACGCCATGGCGACGTGCTGGAGGCCGACCCTCACGGCGATCCCATCATCCGCGGCGAGGTGCTGGCACTCGCGCCCTCAGCGGCTGCGGTGCAGGCCGCCGTTGCGGCCGGACTCTCCGTGCAGCGCGAGCTGCCCCTCGAGGGACTCGACCTGCGCATCGCCGTGCTGCACACCTCCGGAGCGACGGCGCGCGCCCTGCAGCGGCTGCAGGCGCTCGATCCCGCGGGAACCTACGACTTCAACCACATCTACATCGACAGCGGCACGCGCTCGATCGCAGGCGCCAGCGCTGGGCGCAGCGCATCGGCGCCGGCACCGGAACCCGCAGACGGCGGCCCCCGCATCAGCTAGGGCTGATCGACAGCGGCGTCGACGCGAGTCACGAGGTGTTCAGCGGCCTGACACTGATGCGCCACGGCTGCGCAGATCAGGCGGTGCCGGCTGCGCACGGGACCGCGGTAGCCTCGCTGCTGGTCGGACGCGCGCCCGCGCTGCACGGTGCAGCGCCCGGCGCCGCGCTGTACGCCGCCGATGTGTTCTGTGGCAAGCCCACGGGCGGGGCAGTCGATGCGGTGGCGGAGGCCTTCGCCTGGCTGGCTCGGCAGCGCATCGCCGTCATCAACGTAAGCCTCGTGGGTCCGCCCGACAGGTTGCTCGAGCGCGTGGTCGAGAGTGCCGTGGCGCGCGGTTTCCTGCTGGTGGCGGCGGTGGGCAATGACGGTCCCGCGGCCGCGCCGCTGTACCCGGCCGCCTGGCCGGGCGTAGTCGGCGTCACGGGCGTGGACGCGCGCGGGCGGGTGTTGGTCGAGGCGGAGCGCGGCTCGCAGGTGAAGTTTGCCGCTCCGGGCGCGGACATCGCGGCGGCAAAGGCGGGCGGAGGCTACCTCCTCGTGCGCGGCACTTCGTTCGCCGCGCCGATCGTCGCGGGGCTGCTGGCGCTCAACCTGCGTGCACCGGAAACGAGCGCGGCGAGCGAGGCCGTGGCAGCTCTCGCTCGCTCCGCGCGCGATCCTGCATCGCCGCGCGCGGATCCCGCTTACGGCTACGGACTGGTCGGTGCGGATCTGCGCCGTCAGCCGGCGCTCGCTCGTTTGCACCGGGATTAAGTAAAAACGCGGAAATCCCCGCCGGGAAGATTTACCGCCCGCGGGTCGTAGTACTCCCTGAAAGGCCGCGGGCAGGCCGCGGCCTCGAGAGGAGACGACCATGAAGACGAATCTTCTTTTCGCGAGTGCCGCGGTTGCCGCCGTGTTGGTCATGACGGCTCCGGCGCATGCCCAGCTGTTGGGGGCTGGAGCACGCGGTGGCGCCGGCGGCGCGCTGGCGGGCTCCTTCGGCGGCGCGGGGGGCGTGGGTGGCGAAGGCGGAATGACCGACATGAACGGCCGCATGAGCGCGGCAAGTGACGCCTCGCTCCGCGGCGGCTTCCCCCGGCGCGGCGTTGATCGCAGTGCGCGCACTGCCGCGACGGCCGGCGCCCGCGCCACCGGCGCAGCGAATACGGCCGCCCATGCCGGCGTCGAAAAGGGTGAGACGCTGGCACGTGAAGGCGTTGGACCACTGCGAGCACCACGAGCTCGGCCGGCGGACAGGCCGCAGGCGCGGTCCCGGGAGGGGGCGGGCTCGGCGCCGGCGGCGCGGCAAGCGTTACCCGTAATGACGCGGCAGGCGTTACCCGTAATGACGCGGCAGGCGTTACCCGCAATGACGCGGCAGGCGCTACCCGCAATGACGCGGCAGGCGCTACCCGTAACGGTCAGCCGTCGAGCCACCCCGGCAAGAGGGGCCACGACAGCGATGCCGCACCTGTAGCGCACAGCTACGGCGCGGGCGGTAACGGCGGCGCGGGCGGTAACGGCCAGGTGCAGCAGAGCTCGGGCATCGCAACGAACGATGTCTCGGCGTCGGCCTCTGCGGATGCGCAAGCGAGCGCCTCCGCGTCGCACTAGCCGCAAGCGTGCCTCAGGCGGCGGGCTTAAGGGCCCGCCGCCTTTTTTCATCAACGTCCCTGGCAGGCGCCGCGCGCCTGCGACGCTCACCGCGCGTGAATGGTCAAAGCCGCGTAATCAGGCGAGAATCCTGCCGTGGCGGCCCGCAGAAAAATCCCGCGAAGTATCCTCGTCATCGATATCGGCGGCATGCACGTGAAGCTTCGCGTCGGTGCGCATGGCACCATCCAGAGATTCGTCTCCGGACCGAAGCTGACACCAGCACGCATGTTGCGCCAGATTCACAAGCTCACGCATAACCTTCCCTATGATGCGGTGTCCATCGGCTACCCCGGCATGGTGTTCCGCGGCAAGATCGCCGCCGAGCCCTACAACCTCGGCAAGGGATGGGTCGGTTACGATTTTGCCCGCGCCTTCGGCAAGCCGGTGCGCCTGATCAACGACGCCGCCATGCAGGCGATCGGCAGCTACAGTGGCGGCCGCATGCTGTTTCTCGGGCTCGGCACCGGGCTCGGTGCGACCCTCATCATCGACGGCGTGGTCGAGCCCACCGAGATCGGGCACATGCTCTACAAACATGGCCACACCTTCGAGGACTTTGTCGGCGAGCGCGGCCGCGAGCGCCTCGGCAACAGAAAATGGCGCAAGGCGGTCGATCAGGTGATAGGGGCCCTCAAGGCGGCCTTCGAGGCAGACTACGTGGTGCTCGGCGGCGGCAACGCCGTGCGCCTGAAGAAACTGCCGCCGGATACGCGACTGGGGGACAACCGCAACGCCTTCCTCGGCGGGCTGCGCCTGTGGCGCGAGGGCGCGGACCGGCTCACGCCCCGCGCCGAGGCGGAGCAGCGGCGCGTGCGCCGCCAGCGATGACCGCCGCCCCGGGCGCTCCCGGACTTCCCCCGACCTGGAGCAGCAGCAACAAGGAGGTGGTCGGCTGCTCGCTGGGCTCCTCGCGGCTGTGGTTCACCATCGGCGGCGGCATCATCAACGAGGTCTATTACCCGCGCATCGACATCCCGCAGATCCGCGACCTCGGCTTCATCGTGAGCGACCGCGCCGGATTCTGGGTCGAGGTCAAGCGCCTATGGCAGCACACCGTGCAGCTTGCCGCGCCCGGGGCGCCCGCGGTGCGCATCGTTCACCGCCACGCGCGCTTCGAGCTGACGCTGCGCGTGATACCGTGCAAGCACCGCGACGTGTTGCTCATCGACGTCAGCCTCAGCGGCGATGCGGCACTGCGCCCCTACGCGCTGCTGGCGCCGCACCTGGGCGGCACCGGCACCAACAACCGCGCCGCAGTCGCACCCTACCGCGGACGCCGTGTACTGTGGGCCGAGCAGGGGCCTTTCGCGCTGGCACTGGCGGCGGTCGACCCGCAGCAGCAGGACGCCTTCGGCCGCGCGAGCGCCGGCTTCGTCGGCAGCAGCGATGGCTGGCAGGATTTTGCGCGCAACGGCGCAGCAAGCTGGGAGTACGACTCCGCAGGTCCGGGCAACGTCGCGCTGATGGGCGAGCTCCCACGGCAGGCGGTGCTGGCGCTCGCTTTCGGCAGCAGTCCGGAGTCTGCCGCCACGCTCGGACTCAGCGCGCTTACGGAGCCGTTCGCAGTCTCCTGGGAGCGGCAGCTGACGGCCTGGACGCGCTGGCACGCGCGCTGCGGGCCCGAGGATGCGGTGTGCGCGGACCTGCCGCAGGAGTGTGCGGAGCAGGCGCGCATTTCCACCATGGTGCTGCGCGTGCATCAGGACAAGAGCTACCCCGGCGCGATGGTGGCCTCACTCAGCGTGCCGTGGGGAAACACGCGTGAAGAGCGCGCGGGGTACCACCTGGTGTGGCCGCGCGATCTGGTCGAGAGCGCCGGCGCGCTGCTCGCGGTGGGCGCGGCGCATGAGGCGCGCGACACACTGCGCTACCTGCTCGCCACGCAGCACGCCGACGGTCACTGGAACCAGAATCAGTGGCTCGGCGGCAAGGGCTACTGGATGGGAGTGCAGCTCGATGAGACTGCATTCCCCGTGCTGCTGGCGGTGGCACTCGATGAGCGCGGCGCGCTCGAGGGAACGGAAGTCGCCGACATGATCCGCCGCGCGCTCGGGTTCCTGGTGCGGCACGGCCCGGTGAGCGACCAGGACCGCTGGGAGGAGGATGCGGGTCTCAACACGTTCACGCTCGCGGTATGCATCTCCGCCCTGGTGGCCGGCGCCCCTTACCTGCCGCCCGACGGCCGCGAGCTGGCATTGGCCTTCGCGGATTACTGGAACGCGAAGCTCGAGGACTGGACCGCGGTGCGCGATGTGCCGCTCGCGCGCCGCTACGGGGTGCCCGGCTACTACGTGCGCGTCGCCCCGGCGGAGGTGCTCAACGACGACCGCCGCGGGCCCGAGGGCGTGGTGCCGATCAGGAACCTGCCGCAGGATCCGAACCTGCCGGCGAGCGCGCAGGTGGGGGTCGACTTTCTGCAGCTGGTGCGCTTCGGTTTGCGCCGCGCGGATGACCCGCTGATCGTGGCGAGCGTCAAGGTGGCCGACGCGCTGTTGAAGGTCGACACACCCTCCGGCCCCTGCTGGCATCGCTACAACGAAGACGGCTACGGCGAGCACGACGACGGCAGCGCCTACGACGGCACCGGGCGCGGGCGCGCGTGGCCGCTGCTGACCGGCGAGCGCGGACACTACGAGCTTTGCGGCGGGCACGACCCGCTGCCCTACCTCCTGGCGATGACGCGCATGGCTTCCGCAGGCGGCATGCTGCCCGAGCAGGTGTGGGACAGCGCACCCATTCCCACGCGCGCGCTCGCACCCGGCCGGCCGACGGGGGCGGCCATGCCGCTCGTATGGACACACGCCGAGTACCTGAAGCTTGCTGCCTCGCGTGCGCTGAAGCGTCCCTTCGACCGGCCGACAACCGTGTGGCAGCGTTACCGCGGCGAGCGTCCGGCGCTCACACGCGTCATCTGGTGCGAGCCGGCGCCCGTCTCGGAGGTGCCCGAAGGCTGTACGCTCACGATCGCGCTGCCGCAAGCGGGCGCAGTGCGCTGGGGGCTCGACGGCTGGCAGGACGTGCGGGAGCAGGAAACCTCTCCCAACTGCCTCGGTCTGCATCTGCTGCAGATCGATACGCCGCGACTGCGCGCCGGCCGTTACCTCGATCTGACGTACCGCTGCGGGGCCCGATGGGTCGGGCGGGACTTCCGCATCCGGGTCGCGCCGCGGCCCGGGTCGTCTGGCTGAAGGGCGCGCATGCCGTTTACGCTGGCGCATCCGGCGGCGGTTCTGCCGCTGCGTGGCTTCAGATACCTGCGTACCGCGCCCCTCATGATCGGGGCGCTGGTCCCTGATGCTCCCTACTACTACGTGCCCGGCAATCTCGCCCGCTACGCGGCTGGCACTCACAGTTTCATCGGCTCGTTCACGAGCGACCTGGCGCTCGGTTACGTAGCGTTCGCCGCGGTATTTCTGCTGCGCCGGCCGCTTACGGCATTGCTGTCCGAGCGCGCGCGCGGGTTGTGCCTTGCCGCGCTCGCACCCTTCAGCCGCCGCCCGCTCGAATGGGCGCTCGCCCCGCTTTCCATCCTGCTGGGCGTGTGGACGCACCTGCTGTGGGACTCGTTCACGCACACCGACGGCTGGACGGTGCACCGGATCACAGCGCTCAGCGCGCCGGTGACCTTCGGGCCCTACACCGGCACCGTCTGCCACGTGCTGCAGTACCTGAGCTCGGTGTTCGGACTGATAGTGATGGGATTGTGGTACGCGCGGCTACCCGCGCCGCCGGCGGCGCGGGACGGCGGGCAGGCCGCGCCCTCCCCGGCGGGGCCAGTGCTGCTGCTGGCGGCCTCCGCGGCAATCCTCATCGGGAGCGTGCAGGCGACGGAGTACTTCACTCACTCGTACAGCGTCTACCGGGCGCTCACCATACTCCTCACCCGCAGCATTACCTGGTTCGCGCCGTTGTACCTGTTGGGCGGAATCATCGTCACGCTGCAGCACACGCATGAGCGCGCTTGACGGCTATGGCGCATGAGCGGCGCCGCCCAGGCTGCTGTCCCGGCCGGGCTCTAAGGCGGCGTGCCGAATTCCATAGCCCAGTACACTCCCTTGTTGTCGTGCGGGTTGACGGCAAACGCCACGCCCATCTGCCGGAAGAGGGGGTCCATGAGGTTCGCGCAGTGTTCGGGGCTGTGCAGCCAGCCGTTGACGACCTCCTCGGCCGTCATGATCCCGCTGGCGAGGTTTTCGCCCACTTCGTTCCAGCGATAGCCACTGCGGCTAATCCGTGCCTCGGGCGAGCTGCCGTCACGGCCGGTGTGGTCCATGTAGCCATAGAGCGCCATCTGCTGCGCGTAGCTCAGTGCGACATGCGCCAGCGTCGTGTTCAGCACCAGCGGCGGTACCGCTGCGAAGGGCGTGGGACCGCAGCGACGCGCGTGCGCGCGCGCCTGGTTGGCCAGCTGCAGCACCCGGCGGCTGATGGCGCCCTGATCGTGCGGCGCCGGCGGCCGGAAAGGCTCGGCGAGTGCGATCCACACATCGCTCCCCCGGCGCCAGGTGCCGATTTCCCGGAAGGCGGGGTTGGCGAGTTGTCGGCAGTATTGCCGGGCGATGAGGCCTTCGAGGTCGCCGCTCGGCGGCACATGCGAGATGCTGACCGAGAAAGAGCTCACCGCGTGATAGTTGGCGAACAGCTGGGCCGTGCGCAGGTCCGTTCCCTGCGACAGCCGATGCGCGACTTCATCCAGTCGGGCGCTCTCGCGCAGCGGCGCCACGCCACGCGGCTGATCGCCGCAGCCGCCATCACGCACGGCGTTGACGGCGTCGATGATGTCGGCTGTGGCCGACGCCGGCGCGAGCAGCGCGAGCCATGGGAGCAGCCAGGTGTGGCATCTGCTGCGCAGGTCGGTCATTGTTCCTCCATGAGCACGGCCGGCTGGGATGCGGAGCAATTTACAACCACGGGGTGGCCGTGGCGAACGGGGAACTCGTTCCGGCTGCTCGATGGGGGCGCGGAGTTCTTCCCGCGCATGCTGGCGGCCATCGATGCGGCGAGCGAGTCAGTGCTGCTTGAGATGTACCTGGTTCGCTCCAGCGTCATTGCCACGCGCTTCTTCGCCGCGCTCGCCGAAGCGGTGCGACGCGGCACACGCGTGTGTGTCATTTTCGACGGGTTTGGCGCGCTCGGGCTCGCCCGGGCGGATCGGCGGCGCCTGCTGCAGGCGGGCGTGGAGCTGCGCTTCTTCAACCCGCTGCGCCTGGGAAAACGACTCGCCAACCTGCTGCGTGACCATCGCAAACTCCTCGTCTGCGACGGACGCACGGCGTTCGTCGGCGGTGCGGGACTCACGGACGATTTCACTCCCGGTGGGCGCCGCGGTCCGTGGCGCGAGCTCATGGTCGAGATCGAAGGCGCGGTGGTCGCCGACTGGCAGCGCGCTTTCGCGCGCACCTGGCGCCGCTGCGGCCCGGAGCTCGGCTTGCACGAGCCGCACATCTGCGCACCGCGCGCCGACGGCGCCGCCGGCCGCCTCTCGCTCTCCGAGGCGCGCCAGCGCTCGGTGCTCGCCAGTGGCGTGATCCGCCGCATCGACAGCACCGCCCGGCGCGCCTGGATCATGAGCGCGTATTTTGTGCCCTCGCGGCGCTTCCGCAAAGTGCTGCGACGTGCGGCACGCCGCGGCGTCGATGTGCGGCTGCTCATGCCTGGGGCCCGCACCGATCATCCCTGGGTGCGCCAGGCGGCGCGGCGCTTCTACGGCAAGATGCTGCGCAATGGCGTGCAGATTTTCGAGTACCAGCCGCACATGCTGCACGCGAAGGCAATCCTGTGTGATGACTGGGTGTCGATCGGCTCGAGCAACCTGGATCGCTGGAGCCTGCGCTGGAATCTCGAGGCCAACCAGGAAGTCGCGGACCCGGGCTTCGCCGACGCCACGGCGGCGCTTTTCGAGCGTGATTTCGCCGTGTCGCGCGCCCTTAGCCGCCGCTACTGGCGCCAGCGCGCCTGGCTCGATCGGCTGCGCGAAAGCATTGCCGGCATGCTCGATCGCCAGCTCGACCGCTGGCGCGGGCCGCGGCGCCCTTAGGGTGAGCCCTCGGGGGAGGGCGCCTGCGCCGGCGGGAGCGCGAAGAACAACTCCGTGGTACGCACGAACGCCAGCAGAAACGGCGCCATCAGGCGCATCTGCGTGCGGTGGGCCTTGAGCGCGGCGAGCTTGCGGTCTTCCTCGGCGGGCTCGAGCGCGAATGAGGACAGCGCGAGTCCGCGACCAAGCGGCGGAGCGGTGAGCGGCACACCCGGAAGCAGATCGCGCGGGCTCGGCCAGTCCTCCCCGCCGTGCACGATCCAATAGTGCACCAGCGGGAGGCTCCCGCGGCGGGCGCTCACGGCGATCGTGAGGAGGCCTGCCGCGCGATGGTCCGGATGCGTGTCCAAGGGGCTCGGCGCGAGGATGAGCGTCGGCCGTACCCGATCGAGCACGGCGGCAAAGTCGCGTTCCAGGCTCTCACCCGTGTACGCATGACCGGGAAACAGCGCGTCGGCGTAGGGGACCGCCGCCGCAGCGGTGTAGGGAGAGTTATAGGGCGCCGTGCGATGCTCAGCGAGCAGACTCTGCACGCCGGCATCGGGATAGCCGAGGAACAGCTGCCCGCTCGGCCGCACGCCCAGGAGTGCCGTCGCGGTGCGCGCCTCGGCCATGCGCTCGCTGCCGAGCCGGCGGGCCGGCTCCACGTCGCCGAAGAGAATTCTCTTAATCGCCGACAGCTCGAGCCGCTCCGCATCCCCGCTCGTGATCCACACGACGCTCACGTGCCCGCCGCCGCTCAGCACGCGCTGGATGACGCCGGCGCAGCACAGCGTCTCATCATCCGGGTGCGGCGCAACTACCAGCAGCGCGGTGCCGGCGTCGATACGCGGCAGCGCCGCGGCGTCGAGGGCCGGTACCGGCACACCGGCCGCGCGGGGCGCCTCCGCGGCGCCCGCCCGGGCCCCGCAGGCAACGATGCCCGCCGCCGTCATCACGGCGGCGGCGGCTGGTAGCAGCCGGCGCATGGACGTGAGTTTCGCATGCCGCGCGCGGTTTTCGTTAGAGTGCTCACCGGTCCGCTTGCACGGACGGCTGTCTGGCTCGACGAGGAGTGCCCGGTGCGAACGCCGCCTTTGGCTTATCACGATCCGAAGTTCATCGACTCGGAGGACGGCCGCCCGGTGCGCATCGTCTCCGAGTACCTGGCGCCGCTGCGCAGCTTCAGCGCGGCGGGTATCAGCGCGACAGTGGTGTTTTTTGGCTCGGCGCGGCTGCGCGCGGATCAGCCGCTCGGGCACTATCTTGCAGAGGCCACGGAGCTGGCGCGGCTTGTGACCGAGTGGAGTCGCGCGCTGTGCGGGGAGCGCCTCGTGGTCTGCTCGGGGGGCGGACCGGGCATCATGGAGGCGGCCAACCGCGGCGCCGCGATCGCCGGTGGCCGCAGCATCGGCCTCAACATCGGGTTGCCGCAGGAGCAGCGCCCCAATCCCTACATCACCCCGGAGCTCAGCTTCCAATTCCACTACTTCTTCATGCGCAAGCTGTGGTTCGCGCACCTGGCCCACGCCCTGGTCGCATTCCCGGGCGGTTTCGGCACGCTCGATGAGCTGTTCGAGATCCTGACCCTCGCCCAGACGCACAAGCTCGACCGCTCAATCCCGGTCTTTCTGTACGGCTCGGCCTTCTGGAAGGAAGTAGTCAATTTCGATGCCCTGGTGCGTCACGGCACCGTTGCGCCCGAGGACCTGACGCTGTTTGAGTTCGTGGACGAGCCGCGCCACACCTTCGAGCTGCTGAAGCGGCGCATCGAGTCGACGCCTGCGGCGCCGCCGCGGCTGTCGTTCGCGCGCTCGCGTCATCCCGGCGACGCCTGAATACGCCATCCTGACAGCGCACATGCCGCAGGGCTCGCCATCGGCGGGGGCCCGCGCGGCGGCACCCATTGCCGCGGCATGCTCAGCTCACAGGACGTGCAACGCCGGGTCGACTTCGGCCGCCCAGGCGAGCAGCCCGCCCTCGAGGTTCGCAGGGGCAGCGATGTTCGCGCGCAGCGCGATCTGGCAGGCGGCGAGGCTGCGGCCGCCGCTGCGGCAGATGAACACCGGCGCGGCGTGCGGCGCGATCTGCGCTACGCGCTGCGGCAGCTCCCCGAGCGGGATGTTGATCGAGCCAGGCAGATGCCCGGCGCTGAACTCCGGCACCTCGCGCACGTCGATGAGGAGCGGCGCGTCACCCCGTGCCCCGCTCAACAGCGCGCGCAGCGCGGTGGCGCTCAGGCGGCGCACCTCGCCCGGCGCCGTGTCCGGGCGCGGCGGTTGCGCATCGCGCGGCTCGGTAATGGTTGGCGCATCGCCGCATACGGCGCAATCGGCGCGGCGCGTGACACGGAATTCGCTGAAGCGCATCTCGAGCGCATCGTACGTCAGCAGCCGTCCCGTGAGCGGCTCGCCGGTGCCGGTGATGAGCTTGATGGCCTCGGTCGCCTGCAGCGTGCCGAGCACGCCCGGCAGCACTCCGAGCACGCCTGCCTCCGCGCAGTTGGCCACCATGCCGTCGACGGCGTAGGCGAATACGCAGCGATAGCACGGACCGCGCCCGGGCACGTAGGTCATCAGCTGCCCCTCGAAGCGATGGATCGCCGCCGTCACCAGCGGCAGCCCGAGAATGACGCAGGCATCGTTGATGAGGTAGCGCGTAGAGAGGCGGTCGGTGCCGTCGAGCACCAGGTCGTACTGGGCGAATATCTCGCGCACGTTGGCGGCCCGGAGCTCGAGTGCGTGTGCGACGACACGAATTTCGGGATTCAGTCGCGCCAGCCGCTCGCGTCCGGCCTCCGCCTTGGAGCGCGTGACAGCGCCGGTGTCGAACAGTACCTGGCGCTGCAGGTTGGAAAGATCGACGCGGTCGTTGTCGAGCAGTCCGAGCGTCCCGCAACCGGCCGCGGCCAGATACAGCGCCGCCGGCGAGCCTAAGCCCCCGGCGCCGACGATGAGCACGCGCGCCGCCTTGAGCTTCTCCTGCCCGGCCGTGCCGATCTCGGCGAGCGCCAGATGACGCCGGTAGCGCTCGCGTTCGCTGGTCGAGAGACTCATAGCCTCATCCTCCGGAGAGCGCACAGATCAGGTGTACCGTGTCGCCCTCGTGCACCGCCGCGCCGAGCCCGTGCGCCTCGCTCGTGTTCACGAACAGCCGAATGTGCGGGCGGATGCGGTCCTGCTCATCGATCATGCGAAAGCGGATCCCGGGGCAGCGCTGCTCGAGATGCGCCAACACTTCGGCAACGGTGCCGCCGCGCGCGGACAGGGTGGCAGCGCCGGCTGTGTAGGAACGCAGCGGACTCGCGATGCGTATCGTACAGCTGGCGGCTTCAGGCGGCATGGCTGACCGAGTAGATCTCGGGAAGATGACGGGCGATGCAGCGCCAGCTCTCGCCGGCGTTGCTGCTTGCCCAGACCTCCCCGCCCGTAGTACCGAAATACACGCCCGGGCGCTCGCGCGCGTCGGTGCACATGGCCTGGCGCAGCACAGTGAACCACGCCTGCGAGCGCGGCAGCCCGCGATCCATGCGGCGCCAGCTCGCTCCGGCGTCGCGCGTGCCGTAGACCGCCGGCTTGCCGCCGATGGAGGTGCGCGGCCACACGGTCTGTCCGTCCATCGGCAACACCCAGGCCGTGTCGGGCTCGGTGGGATGCAGCACGATCGGAAAGCCGACATCCCCGACTTTCCTCGGCATGGCGCTGCCGATGCGCAGCCAGCGCCGCCCCGGGCGGTCGAGCCGATAGATGCCGCAGTGATTCTGCTGATAAAGGCGGTCGGGCATCGCCGGATGCTGCACCAGGCAGTGAGGGTCGTGGCCGAAGGGCGCGTTCGGGTCGGGGAGAAAATCGGCGGCGCAACCTTCGTTCAGCGGCGTCCAGTTGCGGCCCGCATCGGTGGACTCGAACACGCCACCGATCGAGATCGCGATGTAGAGGTGAGCACGATCGCGCGGGTCGACGAGAATGGAATGCAGGAACTCGCCGTCCGGAGTGCCGAACGCGGCCCACTTCGCTCGCATCGGATGGTCGTTGAAACCGGCCACCGGTTGCCAGCGCACACCGCCGTCGACGCAGCGGAACAAGCCCGCCGGCGAGCTGCCCGCATACCAGCTGCCCGGCTCGCTCTCATGCCCGGGCGTCAGCCAGAACACGCGCTGCACGGCGCGCGCTTCCTCGCCATCGGTGGCTTTGCGGAAGGCGGGCGGCTCGACAGCTTCCTGCCAGCTGCGGCCGCGATCGGCCGAGCGGAACACGGTTGGCCCGAGGTGCCCGGTCCTGGCTGCCATCAACAGCGCGCGCGGCTCGCGCGGATCCGGCACCACGTGATGGACGATATGGCCGAGGAACTGCGGTCCTGCCAGTTTCCAGCTGCGGCGCGCCCCGCCCGCGCGCAACGCAAACAGACCCTTGCGCGTCCCGATCCACAATGTGCCGGCCATCGAAGGAGGATCCTCGCCGCGGCCGCGCGCTGTCAACGCCGCCGCGCCCTTCGCCGCCGGGGGCCGTGCGGCGGTATGCTTCGTCGGCGGCCATCGGGTCGTGCCAGGGGAGCCAACGTGGATCGAATCGCGCGCCTGCGACTCATGTGGATGCTGCTCGTTACCGCAGGTCTTGCCGCCACGGCGGCGCCGGCCCGGCCACCGGCGGCCCAGCCCGTGCCGGCGCGGCACCCGGCGGATGCCCGGTTCGCGCTGCTCGAGCACGAGTATGTCCTCTACGTGCTGCAGCAGTTCCCGGTGGTGGCGACTTACCTCGGTGGCGCCGCCTTCGATCCGCAGCTCGCCCGCGTCGACGGCACGCTGCGTGACTACTCGCCCGAGGCGCTGCAGAAGGAGGACGCGCGTCTCGCCGAGTTTCGTGCGCGCTTCGCCGCGCTCGCGCCTGCGGGGCTGTCGGGGCGACGGCGCATCGACCGCTCGGTGGCACTCGCCGAGATCGCCTTCCTCGTGCACCAGCACGAGGTGCGGCGTCACCAGCAGCGCTCGCTCGATTCCTACGTCGATGAGCCGTTCCGGGGCGTGGACTGGCAGATCCAGGGAATGACCCCGACGGGCGCGGCCGGCTACGGAAACGACGCGGAGTGGCAGGCGGTGAGCGCGCGTGCCCACGCGGTCGCGGCGTATCTCACACGGGCGGAGCGGCAGCTGGCGGCCGGTGTCACGGCGCACAACACGCCCGACTGGCGCGTGCTGAGGGCCTATGGCCTGCAGAGCACCCTCGCCGACGCCGACTATTTCAGCAAGACGCTGCCGCAGATTGCCGCGGGCGCGATCGGCTCCCCGCAGCGCGATGCGCTGCTGCGGGACGTGCAGGCCGCAGGGAACGAGGCGGCCGCCGCGTACCGCCACCTGCGCGATTTCGTGACGGCCACGTTCTTCGACAACCCGCAGGCTGAAGGCAACGCAGCGCTGAAGCCCGAATATCGCGCCGATCACTTCGCTTTCGGCGAAACCGAGTACGACTGGGCGCTGCACCACAATCTGCGCCTCAAGGGCACAGCCGGCGAGCTGTTTGCGGCCTCGTGGCCCGTGGTTGAGGACACACGAGCTGCCATGGTGACGCTCGCCCGCGAGATCGCGGCCGCGCGCAAGTGGCCGGCCGGCGCGGACGGCCCCGCGACGGTGCGGGCGGTATTCGCGCAGCTCAGCCAGAATGCACCACACACCGATGCGGAAATGCTGCAGGGCTATCGCCGCACCGCCGAGCGGCTCGTGGCGTACGGGCGTGCGACGGGCCTGTTCGAGGTGCCGCAGGACTACAGCCTGGAGGTCACGGTCACGCCGCCGCCACTGCGCGCATCAATAGAAGGTGCCGCGTACTACCCGGCTCCGCCGTTCAAGAAGAGCGGGGTCGGGCGTTTCTACGTAACCCCCACGGGCGATGATGCCGCCGTGCTGCGGGCCGAGCACAACTACGCGGCGATGCCCGACCTCGCCGGGCACGAGGGCTTCCCCGGGCACGACTGGCATTACAAGGTCATGACGCAGTACCGGGAGCAGATCTCTCCGGCGCGCTGGCTTACGCCCGGCGCGGTGGAGGATTCCTCGTCCATGTGGCAGGACTCGATGGCGGCGGAGGGCTGGGCGTTGTATTCGGAAGCGCTGCTCGCGGAAGCGGCGCCGGGTGCCCCGAACGGCTTCTATACCCCGGAGGAGCACCTGTATCAGCTGCGCGGCAGGCTCTACCGGGACCTGCGGGTACGCATCGACACCGGCATCCACACCGGCCGCCTTTCATTCGAGGATGCGGTGACGCTTTTCTCGGAAGTGGTCGACTTCCTGCCCGGCTCCTGCCAGGACGCCGCGGCGCTCAAAGTCGATGCCAAGCAGGCGAGCTGCACAGGGGCGCGCGAGGCGGTGACGCGCTACTCGAAGTGGCCGACGCAGGCGATCACCTACCGCCTCGGCAAGGAGCAAATCCTCGAGCTGCGCAGGCGCGCGCAGGAGACGCTCGGCGCACGCTTCTCCGCCAGAGACTTCCACCTGGAATTCATGAAACAGGGCACCATCCCGGCAGGCTATTTCGGCGAGGAGCTGCTGCGCGCGCTGCGTGCCGCGCCGCCTTGAAGGCGCACGCCCACCCGCGCCGCACGCCCTCGGCCAGCGGCGCGTTGCACGGGGGCGGCGCGAGACTTCAGGCGGGCGCGGGCTGGCAGATGAACAGGTGCGCCGGCAGCACGTTGAGCGGCTCGAACCTGCGCCCCACGTAGCCGAATATCCGCTTCAGATCCTGCAGCACGCGCGTCGAGAACTGGTACACCAGGAACGCGCCGCCCGGCTCGAGCACGTCGCGCGTGTTGCGCAGGATGCGTTCCCGCACGGGCGCTGGGATGGTGCTGAAGGGGATGCCGGAGATGATGTAGTCGGCGCGCAGGTAACCGAAGCGGCACAGAATGTCGTGCACCGAGACGGCGGAACCCTCCACCACGTGCAGGCGGCGGTCTGTGATCGAGCCGCGCAGGTAACTCACGAAGTCCGGGTTCATCTCGATGGCGATGAGCGCGGCATCCGGGCGCATGCGGCGCAGCACCTCGGCGGTGATGCCGCCCACACCCGGGCCGTACTCCACGATCACCCGCGCGCGCGCCCAGTTGATCGGCTCGAGCAGCTGCTTGATGAGGAAACGAGAGCTCGGCACGATCGAGCCGAGCATGCGCGGGTGACGGAAGAAATTGCGCACGAACAGCAGCGCGTTGCCGCTCGGCCGAAGTGACTCTGCAGGATTGTTATGCACGTTTTAGCCCCGCGCGGATCCTCGATACTCTATATCAATATCGCCGGCCGATACCACTTCGGATCAGGCCGCCTAACTCCCGCATCACGCGTGCGGTGCGTCACGGCTCAGCCGGAACGCTTCGCTTCAAGCCCGAGCTTGCACAGCTCGGCCACCAGCCGGTCGCGGTGCTCGCCCTGGATCTCGATCACGCCATCCTTCACGGCGCCGCCGGCACCGCACAATCTCTTCAGTCGCGCCGCGAGCTGCTCGAGCTGCGCCGCGTCGACGTTCAGCCCACTGACGACAGAAACCACCTTCCCCCCGCGGCCTGCAACCTCGCGGCCGACACGCACGCGCCCCTTATCCTTTAAGGCAACGGGGGCAGCTTTATGTTCCGTAACGCGAGCCCCTGGGATGCGCGCCGCATCCCGCAGCACGACGCCGCGAAAGGTATGCCTGGGTCTTGTCGTAGTGTTACCCGTGTGAGGCGACTACAATCCTGCCGAATTCGCACCCGCCCCTGCAAGAGGCACTCTCTCATGACCCCACGGTCGCGCTTGCATGTTCCCGAGCCGCCGGCACGGCCCGGGCAGGAACCTGACTTCAGCTACGTGCAGCTCTCCCCGGCGGGGGCGGTCAATCGTCCCGACGTGACCGCATCGGCGCGCGACATCGAGAGCCTGTCTCTCGAGCTGGTGCGTGTCCTCGGCGACGATCACCTCGCAGTCGGTCCGTGGAACCCGCACCTCGAGCCGCAGGAGCTGCAGGTGGCGCTGCGCCATATGCTGCTGACGCGGCTGTTCGACGACCGCATGCAGAAGATCCAGCGCCAGGGCCGCATCTCCTTTTACATCAAGTCGAGCGGCGAGGAGGCGGTCGCGGTTGCCGCCGGCATGGCCCTGCAGCCGGGCGACATGCTGTTTCCCGTCTTATCGCCAGCAGGGGCTGCACGTCGTGCGCGGCCGCAATCTCGTGGAGCTCATGTGCCAGTGCCTGTCCAACACCCGCGACATGTGCAAGGGCCGGCAGATGCCCATCATGTACCACTGGGGCAAGGGCAATATCTTCTCCATCTCCGGCAACCTCGCGACGCAGTTTCCGCAGGCGGTGGGCTGGGCGATGGCCGCGGCCATCAAGGGCGAGGACCGCATCGCCGCCAGCTGGATCGGGGAGGGCTCGAGCGCGGAAGCGGACTTCCACTACGCCATGACCTTCGCCGCGGTTTACCAGGCGCCGGTGATCCTCAACCTGGTCAACAACCAGTGGGCGATCTCCACCTTCCAGGGCTTCGCCGGCGGCGAGCACCGCACCTTCGCGCAGCGCGGCCCCGGCTACGGCATTCCCGGGATTCGCGTCGACGGCAATGATTTCCTTGCCGTGTACGCCGTCACGCAGTGGGCCGCGCGAGCGCGCGCGCCAGAGCGGTGGCCCCACGCTCATCGAGCACGTGACGTATCGCGCCGCGGCGCACTCCACGAGCGACGATCCTTCGCGTTATCGCCCGAAGGAAGAATGGCGCGCATGGCCGCTCGGGGATCCGATCACGCGCCTGAAGCAGCACCTGATCGCGCTCGGGGAGTGGTCGGAGGCAGCGCCATGCCGCAGCTCGAGAAGGAGCTCGACGCGCATGTCAGCGCCTGCTGGAAGGAAGCCGAGTCCTACGGCACGCTCACCGAGCGGCCCGTTCCTCGACCCGCTCACCATGTTCGAGGATGTCTTCAAGGACATGCCGCCGAATCTGGTGCGCGCAGCGCGAGGAGCTGCGCGCACTGCGCAATCGCGACCGGGCGAGGCCTCCGCGGCTCCCCCCTCGGTCGCGCAGGAGGGCTGACGCGTGGCGCGCATGAACATGGTCCAGGCGCTGAATTCCGCGATGGACGTGATGCTGGGGCGCGATCCGCGCGTGGTCATCCTCGGGCGAGGATGTCGGCTACTTCGGCGGCGTGTTCCGCGTGACCGAGGGGCTGCAGCGCAAGTACGGCGAGCACCGCGTGCTCGACACCCCGATCGCGGAGGGCGGCATCATCGCCGCCGCAATCGGCATGGGCGTGAACGGCCTGAAGCCCGTGGCCGAGATCCAGTTCGCCGATTACATCTATCCGGGCTTCGACCAGGTCGTGAGCGAGCTGGCGCGGCTGCGTTACCGCTCGGCCGGCGAGTTCCATGCCCCCGTGACCATCCGCACGCCCTGCGGCGGCGGCATCCGCGGCGGTCAGACGCATTCGCAAAGTCCCGGAAGCCATTTTCACGCACGTATGCGGCATCAAGGTGGTCATGCCCTCCAACCCATACGATGCCAAGGGACTGCTGATCAGCTCCATCGAGGACGAAGACCCGGTCGTGTTCTTCGAGCCCAAGCGCATCTACAACGGCCCGTTCGACGGCGATCCGCACAAGCCCGCGGTCCCCTGGAGCGCGCACCCGCGCGGCGAGGTGCCCGACGGTCACTACACCGTGCCGATCGGCCAGGCCGGGATCGTGCGCGAGGGCAAGGACGTGACGGTGCTCGCCTACGGCACGATGGTGCACGTCGCCGAGGCCGCCGTGCGGCAGCTCGGCGTCGACGCGGAGATCATCGACGTGCGCACCATGGCGCCGCTGGATGTCGACACGCTGTGCACTTCGGTCTGCAAGACCGGCCGCTGCGTCGTGGTGCACGAAGCCACGCGCTTTGCCGGCTACGGCGCCGAGCTGGTGGCGACCGTGCAGGAGCATTGCTTCTGGAACCTCGAGGCGCCCGTGCAACGCGTCACCGGCTGGGATACTCCCTATCCGCACGCCTTCGAGTGGGAGTACTTTCCCAGGCCAGGCACGCATCGCCGCGGCGCTCAAACAGGTGCTGGAGGCGGCATGAGCAGGTATGTCTTCAAGCTTCCGGATCTGGGCGAGGGCACGGTCGAGGCGGAGATCGTCGCCTGGCGCGTGAAGCCGGGCGACACCGTCGCCGAGGATGATGTGATCGCCGAGGTGATGACCGAGAAAGCGGCGGTGGAACTGCCGGCTCCGGTGAGCGGGCGCGTGGTATCCATTACCGGCGAGCCCGGCGAGATGGTGCCGGTGGGTGCCGAGTTGATCGTGTTCGAGACCGAGGCGGGTGCCAGCGCAGGTGCCGGCGCTGCGGGTGCCGGCGCTGCGGGTGCGAAGTCTGCAGCACCGGGTGGCGCGGCGAGTGCAGGGGCGATGGCCGGCGCCGGCGCGGCTGCGCAGGCCCCGGGCACAGCCGCGGCGACGGGCCGACGCGCTACGGCCGCCGGCAACGGCGCCACGCAGGCGCAGCAAGTCGAAGCGGCCGCAGCGGCGCGCACTGCCCGGGTAGCGACCTCGCCGGCAATTCGCCGGCGCGCGCACGAGGCCGGCATCGATCTGCGGCAGATCGCCGGATCCGGGCCTAACGGACGCATCCTGCCGAAGGACCTGGAGGCCTACGTGGCACGCCGCGGGCAGCCGACCCCGCTGCGCCCCGCACCCAAGGCAGTTCCCGTGGCTCGCACGCACGAGCCGCGCGCAGCCCTCGCCGGTGCCACGCAGGAGATCAAGGTGATCGGGCTGCGGCGTGTGATCGCGCAGCGCATGAGCGAGGCGAAGCGCAACATCCCGCACTTCGCCTACGTGGAGGAGCTCGATATCACCGAGCTCGAGTCGCTGCGGCGGCATCTGAACGGCAAGCTGCCCGCGGGCGCCGCGGCGCTCACCTATCTGCCTTTCCTCGCGCTCGCGCTGGTGCGGGTGCTCCGGGACTTCCCGCAATGCAACGCGCATTACGATGCCGAGCGCGGCGTGATCGTGCGCTACGCTGCGGTGCACCTTGGCATCGCCACGCAGACCCCGGATGGACTGAAGGTGCCGGTGGTGCACGATGCGCAAGCGCGCACGCTGTGGGAGCTGGCGGCGGAGATGCGGCGCGTGAGCGAAGCCGCGCGCAGCAACAAGGCGCGGCGCGAGGAGCTGAGCGGCTCGACCATCACCATCACCAGCCTCGGCAAGCTCGGCGGCATCGCCAGCACTCCGATCATCAATGCCCCGGAAGTCGCCATCATCGGCGTGAACCGCGCTCTCGAGCGCCCGGTGGTGGTGGATGGCGCCATCGCGATCCGCCGCACCATGAACCTGTCGTCCTCCTTCGACCATCGGTTCGTCGACGGCTACGACGCGGCCGCGATGATCCAGGCGTTGAAGGAATGCCTCGAGCATCCAGCGACGATCTTCATCGCCGCTTGAAGGTGCGCCGCGGCGAGTTGCCGCTCCTCATGTGGGCCGGGAGATGCGCCTTGCCTCGACAGCGCAGCATCGGGAGCGCGGTGTTGCTGACGCTGCTCGCGGCGTGCGGCGGGGGAGGCGGCGCAGGCGGGGGCGGCATGATGCCCGCCGCGCCCGTCGCGCCGCCATTCACCGCGGTGACTCAGGTGCGCGTCTCGCACCCCTCGACCTTCGCCGCCGGCTGCGACGGAATGCCGGCGAGCGGGACGCTGTACACCGACACCGTGGCCGAGCCGTATCTCGCGGTCAATCCCACCAACCCGTCGAATCTCATCGCTGCCTGGCAGCAGAACCGCTGGTCCGGCGGCGGCGCGCAGGGGCTGAACCTCGCCGCCTCCTTCGATGGCGGCCTGACCTGGACACTGAGCGACGCGCCCTTCTCGCGCTGCACCGGCGGCAACAGCGGCAATGCGGGCGACTACGCCCGCGCCACCGACGTGTGGCTCACGGTATCACCGCGCAACGTGGTGTACGCCCTGTCGCTGTCCTTCAGCGGCGCCTCGCTCCAGCCCGGCTCCGCGAGCGGGATGCTGGTCGCGCAGTCGCACGATGGCGGCACCAACTGGGGCACGCCGGCGGCGCTCATCCAGGACGGCTCGCAGTTCTTCAATGACAAGGGCTCGATCACCGCCGATCCGACCGACGGCAATTATGTGTACGCCGTCTGGGACCGCCTCACCGCGCAAAACGCGGGACCGAGCTACTTCGCCGTGACCTCCAACGCCGGAGCGAGCTGGCAGGCGGCCCGCAACATCTACGATCCGGGCACGGGCAACCAGACCCTCGGCAATCAGATTGTCGTGCTCCCCGGGGACGTGTTGGTCGACATCTTCACCGAACTGGACACGGCGATGAACGGTACGCCCACGGCCTCGGTGCGCGCCATCCGCTCGACCGACCGCGGCATGACCTGGGCCGCCGCGGTCACGCTCTCCGACCTCAACGCCATCGGCACCAGCGATCCCGCCACGGGAACCGCAGTGCGGGACGGGTCCGATCTCGAGTCCGTCAGCGTCGGTCCCGGCGGCATCATTTACGTCGTCTGGCAGGACGCGCGCTTCTCCGGGGAGCACGATGGCATCGCGATGACGCACTCCTCCGACGGCGGCCACACCTGGTCGGTGCCCGTGCAGGTCAACGCCGATCAGCAGGTGCAGGCGTTCACGCCGACCATCAGGGTGCGCGCCGATGGCGTGATCGCGGTGACCTACTTCGACCTGCGCAACAACGTACCCTCGCCCACGGCGCTCCTGGCTGACTGCTGGATGGTGACCTCCCGCGACGGCGGCCTGACTTTCAGGGAGACGCACCTGTCAGGTCCCTTCAACCTGGATCTGGCGCCGAATTCGCAAGGGTTGTTCCTCGGCGACTACCAGTCGCTTGCGGATGCGAACGGCGCGTTCCTGCCGTTTTACGTGCAGACCGATCCGGGCACGCAGGTGCGCAGCGATGTGTTCCTCTCCTTTCCGCCCGCCGCCGCGGCGCAGTCCGCGGCAGGGGAGGCAGGCAGCCGCGCTTTCAACGCGCTGGCGGCGCCGGAGGGGATGACGCTCACGGCGGCGGCGCGGCAGCGGGTGATGGCGCGCACCCGGCTGGTGCAGGCGCAGCGCCTGCATCGCGGGAATTAGCCCTGCGCGGCCTCAGGAGCGGTGGCCGCTCGCGCCAGCGTAGGTCTTTTCGCCGGCCTCGATGCGGAGCTTCAGCCGATTCTGCGGCGGCGGCAGCGGGCAGGTGGCAAAGTCATTGAGCGCGCAGGGCGGGTTGTAGGCCTTGTTGAAATCCAGCCGCGCGCTGCCGCCGGCGGGCAGAGGGATGTAGAGGAAGCGTCCGCCGCCGTAAGTCTCGTGCCCGCTCGTGCCGTCGGCGAACATGATGAACAGCTCACGCTCGTCCGGCTGCTCGAGCACCGCGTCGAGACGCCACTCGCGGCCGTGGCTCGCGAAGACCACGGCCCCCGGCGACACCATCTCCTCCTCCATGCCGAGGATGTTGACGATCCTGATATGCCGCACCGGCTGGTACGGCTCGAAGTGCGCGTCGAACACCCAGCGGGTGCTGACAGGAAAGTAACTCAGGCCCTGGAACTGCAGACGGCGGGGGTTGTTCAGGTCGCGCACCCGCACGCCGAGCTGGCCGGCGCGCTCGATGACGAAGAAGCGCAACGTCCCGCTGGCGAGCAGCGTGGGATCCTCGCTGGCATCGGAAGCGAGCTCGAGCGAGCCGACCGGGCGGCCGTCGTGCATCACCCCGCCGCCGGCGAGCGCGACGAAGCGGACCCGGTGGCCGGTGACGACGAAGGAACCGGCGGTGGCGGCGAGCGATGGGCTGTCGAGTGAGAGGGAGTTGCGGGCGGCGCGGCCGAAGCTGTTGTCGCCCTCCTTGAGCCAGAAGAGCCCCGCGAGCGTCAGCCAGCCGTTGTCGCTGGTGAGTGAGTCGATGCGCTTGAGGCGCCACTCACTGATGCTGCTGCGCTCCGCCTGCAGCGCGGCGGCCGCGCTGGCGGGGGGCGGCGTGTTTTCAGACTCGGCGGCGGCGCGCGCGGGCAGTACCAGCATCGACTGCACGACCAGCGTCAGCAGCGTGACTGGCAGCACGCTCACCCGTCGCACGCGGCCGGCGCGCGGGTCGCGAGCCTCGTGATTCGCAGGCATGTGGCTTCTCCTGCGCGGGCGATGGCGCGCATCGTATGCCATCAACTCTCGCGTCCGAGGATCTCCTCGCGCACGTCGGCGATCTCGCGCGCCCGCGAGGGGCGGGCGCCCTCGCAGCGCTCGGGGCGCGGGCAGCGGTTGCTGCGCGGGCAGATGATGCGCGCCGGCGCACCGAGCGCATCGACGATCCAGGCGATGTTCAGCACGTTGGCTACCGCGGCGAGCGCCTGCGCGGCCGCCTTCGGGATGCGCGCCTCACCGCGCCGGTGCAGGCATTCTCTGAAAATGGACTCGATCAGCGCATCGGCGGGCACGCCGTTGGAGGCGAGCGCCGGCGCCAGGTCGACCCCGACCGACAGCACGTGCGGGTTGCCCGCCATGTCGTGCACGCGGATGGAGTGGCAGCAGTAAAGGAGCGAGCGCTCGCCGTCGCGCAGCACCGAGATCTGCGAACCGCAAGCGCCGTGATCGCCGTCGATCATGCGGAACACCGCCCAGTTGGGGCAGGGGTCGCTCACTTGGGCCAGATTCCCCCAGGGCAGCGGGATGCCGTTGCCCCGATAGACCGCGCGCAGGTAGCCGGGCGGGTAGGCGTCGAAGAAATGCCAGTAAGGGTAGGGGGAGACCTTGGTCATGCGGCGCATCACCACGGCCGGTGTCAGCTCGAGCTTTGCGCCCGCCTCCACGCGATAGCGCTCATGCGCAAGGAAGCGGCGGAACGGTACGCGCGGGGCGAGCAGGGCGCCGGCGAAGAAGCTGCATTCGAAGTCGCGCCACGCGTGCAGGACGTCCTGTGCATTCATGCCGGCCGCGCTCGAGCCGCCTTCCGGACTGCCGCCCATCTCGCCCCCGGTGGCGTGTGGAGACTTCAGCCCGTCTCCCCCGTGCAACACCTTGTGGGCGATGTGAGCGGCGAGGTCGAACTTCAGCCGCGCGGGGTCCGCCAGCAGCGCGCGGTTGGCGTACACCACGCCCGGGGCTTCGAAGAACGAGCGCACCATGCTGCGCACCTCGCGGTCCTTGTCGCGCGCCAGTACCGGCTTGCGGTCGAACCAGCGGATCTCGAGTCCATGCCGCCGGCACAGCTGCATCAGATCCTCGACCGAGAGCGGGAAGCGCCGCTCGCCCACCTGATCGGCGGCGCGCTCCAGGTCGGGGAAATCGTTGCGCGACATCTCCTGGTGCGAGCGGATGAGCAGGTGCGCGAACTGCCGACCGGTGGTGCCGGTCTGCGCGAGCAGCTCCGGGATCGCCGCCTGCAGAAGGCTGCGGGAGAAGAGGAACGCGGGCTCGAGCGGAATGCGCACCGTCGCCCCGCCGGCGGCGGCGGGCGCGGGCAGCTCGAGCTGCGTGCTTTCATCGAGAAACCAGGCCGGCGGGCGCTGAAACACTCCGGCAAGCAGGCCGAGCAGCTCGGGCGATGGCGTGCGCTTGCCGCTCTCGATCATGCTCAGGTACGACACCGAGGGGGCAACGTCGGGGTTGCGCTCGATGCAGCGCACCGAGAGCTCCTCCAGCGTCAACCCGTTGCGCTTGCGCACCGAGCGCAGCTTCGCGCCCAGGAAATGCCCTCTGCGCAGCAGCTCCGCCATATGTTCACTGTCCCTTTGCCGAGGCCCCGGCCCCTCGCGCGAACGAGATGTGAAATTAACAGTGTGAAGTTTCCATAGTCAAATTCGCTCCCAGACCGCGTATGCTGGACGGCATGAGCGCCGAGAAGCAGGGACAGCTGTATCCCCGGGATCAAGCCGGGCCCAAGGTCGAGATCGCCGGCGCACGGATCGCGCGTGCCGAGGAGGTGCTGACGCCGCTCGCGCTGCAACTGCTCGCGAGTCTGCACCGCCGCTTCAATGCGCGACGCCTCGAGCTGCTCGCCGCGCGCACGCAGCGCCAGGCGCAGCTCGATGACGGGGCGCTGCCGGAGTTCCTCCCCGCCACCGCGCAGCTGCGCAGCGCCGAGTGGCGCATCGCGCCGGTACCCACCGACCTCGCCGACCGGCGCGTGGAGATCACCGGTCCCGTCGACCGCAAGATGATCATCAACGCCCTGAACGCGCCGGTGCGCGCGTTCATGGCCGACTTCGAGGACTCCTGCGCGCCGACCTGGGAGAACGTGATCCGCGGCCAGGTGAACCTTGCGGACGCCGTGCGCCGAACCATCAGCTACGAGGATCCCTCGACCGGCAAGGTGTACCGCCTCGGCGAGCACACCGCGACGCTCATCGTGCGTCCGCGCGGCTGGCACCTGCCGGAGAAGCACGTGCGCATCAACGCGGAGAGCGTCTCCGGCGCGCTGTTTGACTTCGCCGTGTTTCTCGCCAACAACCACGAAGCGCTCGCCGCGCGCGGCACCGGCCCGTATTTCTACCTGCCAAAGCTTGAGAATCACCTGGAGGCGCGGCTGTGGAACGATGTGTTCCTGGCGGCGCAGGATGCGCTCGGCATCGCGCGCGGCACCATCAAGGCCACGGTACTGATCGAGACCCTCCTGGCCGCGTTCGAGATGGACGAGATCCTTTATGAGCTGCGCGAGCACTCCGCCGGTTTGAACTGCGGCCGCTGGGACTACATCTTCAGTTTCATCAAGAAGTTGCGTAATCGCCGCGACTTTCTCCTGCCGGACCGCGCCAGCGTGACCATGGAGCGGCACTTCCTGAAGTCCTACGTCGATCTGCTCATCCGCACCTGTCACCGCCGGGGCGCGCACGCCATGGGCGGCATGGCGGCGCAGATCCCGATCCGCGACGACCCGCAGGCGAACGAGGCGGCGATGGCCCGCGTGCGCGCCGACAAGCTGCGTGAGGCGCATGCCGGCCACGACGGCACCTGGATCGCGCACCCGGGACTGGCGAGGATCGCCCGCGAGGCTTTCGATGCGGTGATGCCCGGGCCCAACCAGCTGCAGGTGCTGCGTGCGGACGTGAATGTCACGGCGCGCGACCTGCTGACGGTGCCCGAAGGCGCGATCACCGAGGAGGGGGTACGCGGCTGCATCCGCGTCGGCGTGCAGTACCTCGAGTCCTGGCTGCGCGGCAACGGCTGCGTGCCGCTCTATCACCTCATGGAGGACGCCGCCACCGCCGAGATCTGCCGCGCGCAGCTGTGGCAGTGGCTGCACCACGGCGCGCGCACCAGCGACGGGCTCGCAGTCAGCGTGGAACGCTTCGACCGGCTGCTCACTGCAGAGCTCGACCGCATTCACGACGAGGTCGGCGCGGAGCGCCTCACCAACGGCGTGTTTCCCACCGCGGCGCGCCTGTTCGAGCAGATGATCAAGAGCGAAACCTTCGATGAATTCCTGACACTCCCGGCCTACGAGCTGTTGAGCTGATCAGGCGAGATTCCCTGCACGAGGCACAGGCAAGCCATGAATCCACTCCCGTCCCTTCCCAGCGCCGCCGATCTCGCTCGCAACTGGCGCGACAGCCCCCGCTGGCGCGGCATTACGCGCGGCTACCAGGCGGGCGATGTCGTGCGGCTGCGCGGTACGATCGCGGTCGAGCACTCGATCGCACGCCTCACGGCCGAGAAACTGTGGCGCTACCTGCACGAGAAGCCGTTCGTGAACGCGCTCGGGGCGCTCACCGGCAACCAGGCGATGCAGCAGGTGAAAGCGGGACTGGATGCGATCTACCTCTCCGGCTGGCAGGTGGCCGGCGATGCCAACCTGGCGGGCGAGATGTATCCGGATCAGTCGCTGTATCCGGCGGACTCGGTGCCCTGCGGTCGTGCGGCGCATCAACAACACGCTGCGCCGCGCGGATGAGATCTGCCACGCCGAGGGCGATGACTCGATCGACTGGCTCAAGCCGATCGTCGCGGACGCGGAAGCGGGCTTCGGCGGGGTGCTGAACGCTTTCGAGCTGATGAAGCAGATGATCGATGCGGGCGCCGCGGGCGTTCACTTCGAGGACCAGCTCTCCTCCGCCAAGAAGTGCGGCCACATGGGCGGCAAGGTACTGGTGCCCACGCAGGAGGCGGTCAACAAGCTCATCGCCGCGCGCCTCGCGGCGGACGTGTGCAACGTGCCGACCGTGCTGGTGGCGCGTACCGATGCCGAGGGCGCGCAGCTGCTGACCTCGGACGTCGACGAGCGCGACCGTCCGTTCATCGACGCGGCGCGCGGGCGCACGGCGGAGGGCTTCTTCACGGTGAAGGCGGGACTCGAGCAGGCGATCGCGCGCGGCTGCGCTTACGCGCCGTACGCCGACCTGCTGTGGTGCGAGACGGCGAAGCCCGATCTCGCGGAAGCGCGGGAGTTCGCCGAGGGCATCCACGCGCAGTTCCCCGGCAAGCTGCTGGCCTACAACTGCTCGCCCTCCTTCAACTGGAAGAGCCAGCTCGATGACGCGACCATCGCCAGGTTCCAGCGTGAGCTCGCTGCCATGGGCTATCGCTTCCAGTTCATCACGCTCGCCGGATTCCACGCGCTCAACTACTCCATGTTCGAGCTGGCGCGCGGCTACAAGGCGCAGCAAATGAGCGCCTACGTGAGCGCTGCAGCAGGCGGAGTTCGCCGCGGAGCCGTGCCGGCTATACCGCCACCAAGCATCAGCGCGAAGTCGGCGCCGGCTACTTCGATGCCGTCACCCAGGCGGTCAGCGGCGGCAGCTCCTCGCTCACCGCGCTCAGCGGCAGCACCGAGGAACAACAGTTCGAGACAGCGGCCCGCGGCGCGGCTGCCCACGCAACCCGCTGAGGCTTACGAAGGTGAGATCGCCGGCCGCGACTGAGGCGCGCCGTCACTTCGCGGTCGGCATGACGAACTCCGCGCCCTTGGGCGTGCTCTCCGGCCAGCGCTGCATGACGGATTTCTGCCGTGTATAGAAGCGCACGCCTTCCTCACCGTAGGCATGCATGTCCCCGAACAGGCTGCTCTTCCAGCCACCGAAACCGTGCCACGCCATCGGCACCGGGATCGGCACGTTGATGCCCACCATGCCCACCTCGATGCGCCGCGCGAACTCGCGCGCCACGTTGCCATCACGCGTGTAGCAGGCCACGCCATTGCCGAGCTCGTGGGCGTTCACCAGCTGCACCGCGGCGGCGAAGTCCGGCACGCGCACGCACGAGAGCACCGGCCCGAAGATCTCCTCCTGGTAGATGCGCATCTGCGGCGTGACGTGATCGAACAGCGTGGCGCCGAGGAAGAAGCCCTCCTCGCGGCCGGCGACGCTGAAAGGCGCTCCGCTGGCCGCATGGCGGCCGTCCACCAGCAGTTGCGCCCCGCTGGCAACCCCGTCGTCGATGTAGCCGCGCACGCGCTCGAGCGCCGCGCGGTTGACCAGCGGACCCATCTCCGCATCCGGTTGCATGCCATCGCCGATGCGCAGCTGCCGCGCGCGCTCGGCGAGCCGCGGCATGATGCGGTCGGCGATGTCGCCCACCAGCACCGCCACTGAGATCGCCATGCAGCGCTCGCCCGCCGAGCCATAGGCGGCGCCGATCAGTGCATCGACCGCCTGTTCGAGATCCGCATCCGGCATGACCACCATGTGGTTCTTGGCGCCGCCGAGGGCCTGCACGCGCTTGCCGGCGGCCGCGCCGCGCTGATAGATGTAGTGCGCGATGGGCGTGGAGCCGACGAAGCTCAGCGCGCGCACCTGCGGGATGATCGAGCAGCGCGTCCACCGCGGTCTTGTCGCCCTGCACGACGTTGAACACGCCGGCCGGCAGCCCGGCCTGCGCCAGCAGGCGCGCCATGAGCACAGAAGCGGAGGGGTCGCGCTCGCTCGGCTTCAGCACGAAGGTGTTGCCGCAGGCGAGCGCGAGCGGAAACATCCAGCACGGCACCATGCAGGGAAAGTTGAAAGGCGTGATGCCGGCGACCACACCGAGCGGCTGGCGCAGCGTCCAGTTGTCGATGCCGGTGGAGACCTGATCGGTGAAGTCCCCCTTCAGCAGCTGCGGGATGCCGCACGCGAACTCCACGATCTCGATGCCGCGCGTCACCTCGCCCTGCGCGTCGGAGAACACCTTGCCGTGCTCGCTGGTGATGACGGCGGCCAGCGCATCGCGCTGCTCGTTGAGCAGTGCCAGGAAGCGCGCCAGGATCCGGGCGCGGCGCACCGGCGGGGTGTCCGCCCAGGGGCGCCACGCGGCCTGCGCGCTCGCGACCGCCGCGCGCACGTCGGCCGCGCTTCCGAGCAGCACCTCGCGCGCCGCCGCGCCGGTGGCGGGATTGAACACTGGCAGGCGCGCGCCGGCACTGCTCACCGGCTGGCCGCCGATCCAGTGCGGCACGGTGTCGAGCAGTGCGGGGCGCGGCGGCGCAGCCGGGGTGGGAGGCGAGAGCGTGGAGACTGCCATGACGGACACCTGCACAGGGAGGACCTCGGTAACTGCGCCGATCATAGACCACCGGGCCGACGCCCCGCATACTGCCCCACTCGATGAGCCTGCAGGTGCTGTTTCCGACGCTCGTGTATGAGGCGCGGCTGCGCTCGCGGGGGTGGCGGGGACTGAACACGCGGCTGCTGCGCGAATGCCGCCAGTTGCGCGCGGACGATGCCGCGGGGCGGCGTTGGTCGGCGCGCAACTATCCCGGCGGCTACACCTCCTACAGCTCCGCCCACCGCATGCATCAACTCTCTCCGACGTTCGCCGCACTCGCGCGCGAGCTCGACCGGCACGTCGCCAGGTTCACGCACGCGCTGCAGATGGACCTCGGCAAGCGCCGCCTCACCATGACGGACTGCTGGGTCAATATCATGCGGCGCGGCGCCGCACACGGCCCGCACCTGCACCCGCTGTCGACCATCAGCGGCACCTACTACGTCGCGGCACCTGCGGGCATACCGGGGCTGAAGCTCGAGGATCCGCGACTCGAGCGCTTCATGGGTGCGCCGCCGCGCCGGGCTGCTGCCCGGCTCGCAAACCGGACGTGGGTGACTCTGCGCGCGCGGCCCGGACAACTCGTGCTGTTCGAGAGCTGGTTGCGGCACGAGGTCGCTGCCAACCCGCGCGTGACCGAACGCATCAGTATCAGTTTCAACTACAGCTGGTTCTAGGAGCCGACCCGCGCGTGCCCGCCACGGGGGCCGGGAGTCGTCAACCCGCAGTCCGCGCGCGCGTTGCAGAAGGTGAAGGAGTTCAGGCAGCTGCACGGGAAGGGGAGCGGTCAGAATTCAGGAACGGTTCAGCCACACCCGGTCAACGTCAGCGCAGGAGGCCGTCACATGCGTAATCCGATACGGGCCATCTTTCTGGCACTGCTGCTCGCGACGCTGCCTCTGGCAGCCAACGCGGAGCTGTTCGTCTCGGTCAGGTTTGGACCGCCCGCGCTGCCGGTGTACGAGCCGGCGCCGATCCCGGGACCGGGCTATATCTGGACGCCCGGCTACTGGGCATGGGGCGGTGATGATTACTACTGGGTGCCGGGGACCTGGGTGTTGGCTCCTGCGGTCGGTCTGCTCTGGACGCCCGGCTACTGGGGATGGGGCGAGGGCGTTTACCTCTGGCACGCCGGTTACTGGGGCCCGCATGTCGGATTCTATGGCGGCATCGATTACGGCTGTGGCTATGGCGGGTTCGGCTACCACGGCGGCTACTGGCGAGGCAACACGTTCATCGTCAACAACACCGTGATCAATGAAGCGCCCGCGAATCGCGTGGCCTTCAACGGCGGAGAGGGCGGTGTGGCGGCACGGCCGACGCCCGCGGAAATGCGCGTGGCTCATGAGCACCATGTGGGCATGTCGGAGGTGCAGCTGCATCACGAGCAGGCGGCCGCGCACGACAGGACCATGCGCGCCTCGTTCAATCACGGGCGGCCGCCGGTCGCGGCTACCCAGAAGCCCGGTGTGTTCTACGGTCATGGTGTCGTGGCTGCGCGGACTGGAACGGCGCCGGCGGTCATGAGCGGCAGTCATCAGGGGCCGCACGCCTCGTTTGCCGGCGGCGAGCGAGGGTCCGCGCACACGGCCGCTTCCGGGCACCTGCCGCAGGCGTCGCGCCCAATGACGCACGAGCAGTACGGTGGACACGCTGGATCAGCAGCACCGCCTGCGCACACGGCCGCCGCTGAGCACCCGCCGCAGGCGCCGCGCCCGATGACGCATCAGCAGTACGCGCGCCCGATGACGCACGAGCAGCAGGGAGGCCACGCCCCCTCAGCACCACCCGCTCGCGGTGCGTACTCCGGTGGCGGCGCCGCGCCCGCCCGCCCGACCTACCCCGGCAACGGCGGGCACGGTGGCTACGAGGGTGGTCCGCGCGGGGCGCCTGCCAATGCTCCTGCGCAGGGCCATGGAGGGGAGCGCCAGGGACGCCCGGCGGAGCACGGCGGCCCCAGCTAGTCCGGGATCTTTTTCGGAACCAGTCGTCCGCGAGCGGCTATACCAACACGCGGCGCAGCCACGCGGCGATGTCGACCACTTCCTGTGGACAGACCGAATGCGGCATGTCGTAGGCATGCCACTCCACCGTGTAACCATTTGCCTGCAGCGCATGACGGGCGTGCTCACCGAGTAGCGGCGCCACCACCGGATCCTGCATCCCGTGCGCGAGGAATATCGGAGTCGACTGGTTTGCGGCGGAGCGCTCGGCAGCGAGCTGCGCCGCGAGCACCAGGTAGCACGATAATCCCATGATGCCGGCGAGCCTTTCCGGATAGCGCGTCCCCGCGAACACCGCCATCGCCCCTCCCTGGGAAAATCCTGCGAGGACTATGCGCTCGCTGCCGATCCCGCGCACATTTTCGCGCCGGATCAGGCTCTCGATCGCCGCCTGTGAAGCACGAATCCCATTCTCGTCCTCAGCCGTGCGACGATCGAGGGCGGCGATGTCGTACCACGCACGCATGGCATACCCGCCGTTGAGCGTCACCGGGCGAATCGGCGCATGCGGAAACACGAAACGCAGCGGGCGCTCCCCGGCGCGTACGAGCTCGGGAACGAGCGGCTCGAAGTCATGGCCGTCCGCGCCGAGGCCGTGCAGCCAGATAACCGCGCCCGTCGGGTCAGGTCCGGTCTCGATCTCCACGGCATCACGCGACACGTGGCCCTCCCACACTGTCTTCGCCAACGTAACCCATGGTAGTGCACGGCCGCCCCTGCGTGCAGGGAAGGCACGGTGAGCGGGCAACGCCGCAGGCCGGCGCGCCCCACCCCCAGCGGGGCAAGCATCCGCAGCCGCCGCAAGGGGCGACCGTTCTTCTGGCCCACACGCGCCTGCCGCCGCCGGTGGCTGCGGTACTGGCGCCGCACGGGCACTGCCGGGCGGGTGCTGATCGGCCTGCTGCTGGCGGCAAGCGCGGCGCTGCTGCTCAACGGCCTCTACCAGGTCGTGCGAAAACCGACCGAGCTGCTCTTCCCGGTGAGCGGTGTGCTCGCCAAGACTCCGGAGGAAACCTGGCGCGCCTACGCACCGGCCTTTCGCCGTTACTCAACCGCCGGCATTACGCCGGAATTACTGGCGGCGCTTGCGCAGGTGGAGGGTGCGGGCAACCCGCTGGTGCGAACGTACTGGCGCTGGTCGTGGGCGGTGAAGCCGTTCGAGCTGTACCGCCCGGCATCGAGCGCGGTCGGCATGTACCAGATCACCGACGGCACCTTCGCCGAAGCGCGCCACTACTGCATCCACGATCACGCACTCGCACGCGAGGGTCGCTGGAACGACTGGCAGGCATGCTGGTTCAACCGACTGTACCTGCGCGTCGTCCCGCGCGATGCAGTGGAGCTGACCGCGGCCTACCTCGATCTCAAAGTCGACGCCATCCTGGCGCGGCTGCGCCCCGCTGCGGCGAGCCCTACCCAGACGCATCACCTGGCCGCCGTGGTGCATCTGTGCGGTGCCGGTGCGGCGCTCGGTTACGCGCAACGGGGGTTTCGTTTCCGCGCCGGTCAGCGCTGCGGTGACCACGACCCGCGCGAGTACCTCAGGCGCGTCGATGAGATGCAGGCGCTGTTCGCACGACTGGCGGCGCGCTCTTCGGAGTGAGTGCGGCGCAGCGCCCGCACCGCAGTGCACGCGCGCCTCAGTGATGGTGCCCGCCCGGCCCGTGCACGTGTCCGTGCGCGAGCTCTTCCGCGGTGGCCCCGCGCACCGCAGCGACCTCGACCTCGAAGTTCAGGTTCTTCCCGGCGAGCGGATGATTGCCGTCAAGAGTGACCATGTCGCCGAGGACCTGCGTCACTGTCACCGCGCGTGGGCCGCGACCGCCCTGCGTCTGCAGGCGCATGCCCACCTTCACGTTGGGCACGCCCTTGCAACGCGCGGCGCGGCACGCGCTGCACGAGCCCGCTGTCGTACTCGCCATAGCCATCGCGCCGGGACGATTTGCACGCTGCAGCCGGTCGCCGGCGTTCTTGCCGGTCAGCTCGCGCTCGAGGCCGGGTATCAGGTTGCCGTGCCCGTGCAGGTAAGTGAGGGGTGTGCCCTCCGCGGAAGCGTCGATGATCTCGCCTGCATCATCCTTGAGCGTGTAGTGGATGCTGACGACCTGGTCCTGCGTAATGCTCATGTGGAGGCCTCTGATGGCGGCGGGAACGGCGGCGCAAGGTGCGCGCCGGCCAGACGCGCATTTAAAGGGTGCACACGCAACGGGCGGCAAGGATACCATTTGCGCCTCTTGCGCGGCCTCAGCGCGCCTGCGCGCGGACATGATCGAAAACCTGCCGTGAGAATTGCGCTCTTCATCCCCGTCGCATGCGCAACGTGCGCGCTCGCCGGCGGCATTGCTCGTCCCACTCAACCCGCAGAGACTCCTGCGATGGCCGACAACCCATTCGCGCAGCCGAGCACGCTCGCCTTCGAGCTGCCCCCCTTCGACCGCATCCGCGACAGCGATTACCTGCCGGCCTTCGAGGCCGGCATGCGCGAGCAGCTGCGCGAAGTCGCGGCCATCGCCGACAACCCCAGGCCCGCCACGTTCGAGAACACCATCGTCGCGCTCGAGCGTGCCGGGCGGCTGCTGGCGCGTGTCGAGGCGACCTTTTCCCGGCTCAATGCCTGCAACACCGATGCTCAGATGCAGAAGATCGACACCGAGACGGCCCCGAAGCTGACCGCGCACCGCGATGCCATCTACCTGAATCCGCGGCTATGGGCGCGCGTCGACAGCCTCTACCGCGCGCGCGCCACCCTGCATCTCGATGCGGAGTCGTTGCAGCTGCTGACGCGCTATCACACGGAATTCGTGCGCGCCGGCGCGCCGCTCGCCGCACCCGAGCAGGCACGCCTGCGCGATCTCAACAAGCAGATTTCCTCGCTCCGCACGCGCTTCAAGCAGAACGTGCTCAAGGCCACGGCCGAGGGCGCCGTGGTGGTCGATAACATCGCCGAACTCGACGGACTGTCGGCCGAACAGATCGGCGCCGCGGCGCAGTCGGCGGCCGCGCGCGGCCTCAACGGCAAATGGCTCATCACGCTGCAGAACACCACCAACCAGCCGGTGCTGGCGCGCCTCACCAACCGCGCTCTGCGTGAGCGCATCTACGAGGCCTCGATCAGCCGCGGCCGCGGGGGAGCTACCGACAATGCCGCGGTGCTCGCACAGCTGGTACGGCTGCGTGCCGAGCGCGCCGAGCTCCTCGGCTACGCGAGCCACGCCGCTTACCAGCTCGAGGATGAGACCGCCGGCACGCCGCAGGCGGTGCGCGACCTGATCGGCCAGGTGGCCCCTGCCGCGCTGGCGCGAGCGCGCACCGAGGCGGCCGAGATCCAGAAGCTGATCGACGCACAGGCGCGCGCCGCCGGCAGGCCGTCCTTCGCCCTGCAGCCCTGGGACTGGTCGTTCTACTCCGAGCAGGTGCGCAAGGCCCATTACGCCTTCGACCAGGCAGCCGTGGCGCCGTACTTCGAGCTCGAACACGTGTTACAGGACGGAGTGTTCTACGCGGCGCACGAGCTCTATGGGCTCACTTTCAAGGAGCGCAAGGACCTGCCCGTCTACCACAGCGACGTACGCGTCTTCGAAGTCTTCGATGCCGACGGCAAACCGCTGGCGCTGTTCCTGGCCGACTACTTCGCGCGCGACAACAAGCAGGGCGGGGCGTGGATGGCTGCCTACGTCACGCAGTCGAAGCTGCTGCACCAGCAGGCGGTGGTGGCCAATCACCTCAACATCCCCAAGCCCGCGGCCGGGCAGCCGGTACTGCTCACCTTCGAGGAGGTGACGGCCATGTTCCACGAGTTCGGCCATGCGCTGCACGGCCTGCTCTCCGACGTACGCTACCCGCTGCTCTCGGGCACGCAGGTGCCGCGCGACTTCGTCGAGTACCCCTCGCAGTACAACGAGATGTGGGCGCGCGAGCCGGCCGTGGTCGCGCACTACGCGCGCCACTACCAAAGCGGCGAGCCGCTGCCGCCGCAGCTGCTCGAGCGGGTAATCGCCGCGCAGAAATTCAACCAGGGCTACGCTACCACCGAGTACCTGGCGGCGGCAGCCCTCGATCAGGCCTGGCACCAGATCACGCCCGCCGAGGCGCCCGCCGCGGAGGGAGTGCCGGCCTTCGAGGCGGCCGCACTGCGCTCGAGCGGGCTCGACTACCCGCCGGTACCGCCGCGCTATCACTCCACCTACTTCTCGCATATTTTCGAAAGCGGCTATTCAGCCGGCTACTACGCCTACCTGTGGAGCGAGGTGCTGGCGCGCGATACCGGGCAGTGGTTCCACCGGCACGGCGGACTGACGCGCGCCAACGGCGACTACCTGCGCGCGCACATTCTGGCTCGCGGGCGCAGCGCCGATCCCAAGGCGCTGTTTCGCGACTTCTACGGGCGAGCTCCGGAGGTCGCCCCGCTGCTCGAGTACCGCGGCCTGGTCTCCGCGAGCGGCAGCTAGCCGCGCGCGTCCGCGACCGCGTCGCGTCGGGCGCGATCAGTGGCGGCGAGGAGCCGCCGGAAGCACTCGAGGAGCGGCAGATCGAGCCGCAGCTCGCGCGCCTTGTCGTATGCGTAGCCGAGCGTCTCGTTCACTTCGAGCGGCCGGCCGGCCTCGATATCCTGAAGCGATGACATGCGGTGCTGCGGCGCCTTCGCGCGGTACTCGGCGCCCGCTTTCATGATGAGCGCCACCGCCTGGCTCTCGGTGCCCGCGCAGATGCTCGCGGACGGCAGGATCGCGCGGTCGGAGAGGGTGATGCCGAGGGCGCGCGCCAGAGCTCCCATCTCGCGCACCAGCCGGGCGAGCAGCAACGCGGCGTCCGCATCGCAGAGGTACTTCCAGGTGAGCGCCCGCGTGCTCACCGACAACGCCATAAGACCCACCCAAGCGCAGAACTTCGACCACTCGAGCGTCTGGATCTCGGCGCTGGCCGCGGCGTGCACCCCGGACGTCTCGAGCGCCTGCGCCACGCGCTGCGCCCGCGCGCTGCCACCGCCGGCGAGCTCACCCACGAAGATGCTGACGTTGCGCGTGAACAGCACCTCCCCGCCGGGCAGCAGCTCGCCGCTGGTATCGGCCAGCGCGCCGAGCACCCGCTCGGCACCGAACGCCTGGGCGAGCAACTCGTTCTTCAGGGGCCCGTTCTGAATCGACAGCGTGACGTCGAACTGCACGTGCCGCAGCGTGCCGAGGGCGGCGGCGGTGCCGGGTGTCTTGGTGGCGACGATGAGCGTGCCGGCGCTGCGTAGCGCCTGCGGATCGCGCAGCGTCGGCACTGCGACGGTGAACTGCGCGAGCCCCCGGATGGTCAGTCCGTTGCGTTCCAGATGCGCGGCGCGGTCGCCGCGCGCCAGCATCACGACCTTGTGACCCGCGCGGGCAAGGTGGGCTCCGAGGATCGAGCCCATCGCGCCCGCGCCGAGGATCGCGAACTCGAAATCAGGCATGGCGGTCGGCGCCTAGAGCGCCTCGGCAATGTCCTGCATGAGACCGTTGTCCGCGGGCTTCGTTTCCGGGGGATAGCGCTTGAGCACCCGACCGTCGCGGCCGATGAGGAATTTCTCGAAGTTCCAGCTGATGTCGCCTTCGATGCCGCTGTCGGGCGAAGTGAGGAAGCGGTACAGGGGGTGACGATTGGCGCCGTTCACCTCGAGCTTCGTGCTCAAGGGGAAGCTCACCTGGTAGCTGCTGCGACAGAAGGCGGCGATCTCCGCCTCGCTCCCGGGCTCCTGGGCGGCGAACTGATTGCAGGGAAAGCCCACCACCGTGAAATTCTCACCCTGCAACTCGCGTTGCAGCCGCTCGAGCCCCGCGTACTGCGGCGTCAGGCCGCAGCGACTGGCGACGTTGACGGCGAGCGTCACCTTACCGCGCAAGGCCCCAACAGGTCCGGCGTGCCATCGATCCCGGTGACTGCGACGTCGTAGAAGCCGCTCATGACAGATCACGCTCCGTATCGCCGGATGCCGGCATGTACGATACACCACCGGAAGGCTTACCATGCGCACAGCAACCCTTTCGGGAGACCCGCATGGCCTCCGAGCTCGGCAAGACTGAGACCGCCAGGGTAGTCGATATCCTCAAGCACATCCTGGAGCTGGAGCTCGCGGGACTGGTGCGCTACCTGCACTACTGCTTCATGATCTTCGGGCACAACCGTATTCCGATCGTAGCCTGGCTGCGCGGCCAGGCCCAGGAAGCGCAGGCCCATGCGGTGCAGGCGGGCGAGCAGATCACCAATCTCGGCGGCCACCCCTCGCTGAAGATCGGCCCACTGCTCGAGACTCACAAGCACAACGTCGACGAGATCCTGCGCGAAGCGCTGACGCACGAGCAGGAGGGGCTGGCTGAGTACCACAAGCTCCTCGCCGCGGTCGCCGGGCGCAACATCATGCTGGAGGAATACGCCCGCGCGCAGATCGCCGCCGAGGAGGCGCACGTCGCCGAGATCGGCAAGATGCTGCGCAAGCCCGGCTCGATCGCCTGAACAACGCGCGGCGTCTCTCTCCAACGGGTGAGATGTGCCTGTCCATGATGGGTCGGCGCGGCTTGTGTTCGCGCCGGATGACGCCATTTCGCGGACTGAGTCACCCAACGACCAACGCGTGCGCGTACACTGCGCGCCGATATCCCTCGGAGGGCCTCATCATGGAATTGATCATCGCCTCGTACATCGCCGCTGCACTGCTGCTCGTCGGCCACCTCGGCGTGCTGGTGCGCAACCGCTCTGATGACGTGGAGCGCCACAGCGCCGCGACTGAGCGGCCGTCACGCCCCGCGGCGCCGCGTCCCCGCTCGAGATGTATCGTTTCGCTTTGCGGCGGGCGTATGCTCGCTCCGTGAAGATCATCGCGGTCACCAATATCAAGGGCGGCGTCGGCAAGACCACTACCGCGGTGAACCTCGCCTACCTGTGCGCCGCTGACGGCCGTGCCACTCTGCTGTGGGACCTCGACTCGCAGGGTGGCGCAACCTACGCGCTACGCGGCGAGGGCCGGGAGCACGCCTCGGCGAAGAAGCTGCTCGCCGGCAAACGTCGAGTTGCCCGAATTGATCCTGGCAAGCGGCTACCCCGGACTGGACCTGCTGCCGGCGGACTTCTCCTACCGCAATTTCGCGGTGCATCTCGCGGCGCACCGCCATCCGACCGAGCGGCTGCTGAAGATGAGCCGCCCGCTGCGCGAGATCTACGCGGTGCTGTTCATCGACTGCCCGTCCGGCATTTCGCTGCTGTCGGAGAACGTCCTGCGCGCCGCCGATGTGCTCATCGTGCCGCTGGTGCCCTACGCCGCTCTCGCTGCGCATGCTGGTGCAGCTGTATGACTTCCTGGCGCGGCGAGGGCTGGAATGATCTCGTGCTGCTGCCGTTCTTCTCCATGGTCGACCGGCGCCGCTCATTGCACCAGGAGCTGGTCGCGCAGGCGCGCGCGCAGTTCCCGGGCATCCTCCACACCGAGGTGCCGTACTGGAGCGAGATCGAGCGCATGAGTGTGCGGCGGGCGCCGCTGCCGGCGTGCGCACCGAAGAGCGCTGCCGCGCTCGTCTATGCCGCGCTGTGGGGCGAGATCCGCCACCGCCTGCACGGGAATGCACGCGCCGCAAGCGCCGCACGGCTGCACGCCGACGAGAGCGCGGAGCACGCTCGCGTGTGAGTCAACGCGCTGCGACGCACGACAGCGCTCGCTGGACGTCTACGATCTCAAGCCGGATCGACGTCGCTGCGGCGCTCTGCCGTGTCCGAGGGAGCAGATACGGGCCCCGGCGCCAATGCCGGCACGCTGACGCCGCCGGCGCTTTCCTCGACCGTGGCGGCAGAATCGGCTTCGACACCCGCGGCGATCCCCTCGACCGCGTAACCGGCGGCGATCCAGGCGTCGAGCCCGCCGCGCAGCGGACGCACGCGACGGAAGCCATGATTCAGCAGCACGCGCGCGGCCTGCGCGGCGGAGGCCTCGTTCGGGCAGTTGCAGTAGAGGATGATCTCGCGGTCGCGGGACAGCTCCCCCATGTGCCGCTCAACCTCGTGCATCGGGACGTGCAGCGCGCCGGGGATGCGGCGCAGCTCGAGGCCCTGCGCGGTGGGGGAGCGCACGTCGACGATCACCGGCGCAGCAGCGCCACTCATCTGCGCATGAAGCTCATCGACGCTGATGCGTGCCATCTCGAGGGCAGCATAGAAGCGCCGCCGCTCCCACCACTTGAAGGCGACGTAGGCGCCGAGCAGTACAAGCAGTATCGCGAGCCCCGCGCCACCCACCCCTGCCAGCCTCGGCAGGAGCGGCAGGATCTGCGGCTTGAGCAAAACTCCTACGAGCAACGCCGTCCCGACCCACAAGGAGGAGCCCAGGACGCTGAAGCCCGCGAAGCGCAGGTACCTCATGCGCGTCGCCCCGGCCAGCGGTGGGGCGATCATCGACAGGCCCGGGACGAACTTGGCGATGACGAGGGCCTTGGCACCCCAGCGCTCGAAGCTCGTCTGGGTCTGACTGACGCAGATGTCAGGCGTCAATGAGACCCGGCACAGCAGCTTCATGACGCGGGCACCGTAGACACGGCCGGCCAGATACCAGGCGCTGTCGCCGATCAGGCACGCCGACACGGCGAGCGCGCACAGGGCGGCGCCCGGCAGCCGCCCATCTGCGGCCAGAGCGCCCGCGACAATGAGGGTCGGGATGGCGGGTACCGGAGCACCGAGCTGCTCGAGCAGCACGTTCAAGAACACCACGCTCAGACCGAAGGGACTCATCGGTCGGATCTTGCGCCGCACGGCGCCGGTGGACAAGAAAGAGCGCGCTTCAATGCGCGCTCGAGCCGGCTGCCCCTCAGCCCGGGTACTTGGTGAAGATCGCCGCTACAGCCGCCTCTATCCTCTTCGCAGCTTCATCGCCGCTCGCGCCGAAGAGATTCTGGTCGACCGAGGCGTGCCACAGAGGCTGATGGCTCTTCGCATCGTAGAGATCCACCGCGATGATGCCCTCGCGGTAGACGTACGGTCCCGGCCAGCCCCAACCCCCATACGGATATCCCCACCCGTAACCCCAGCCGTAATACGGCCAGGGATCGTCCACCACGTTCGTTGCCCCGATCCCGTAGCCAACCAGGCAATCGGCGTTCCCGGGGGCGGGCTCGATCGTGCCGGTCTTGAGGTGAGCCGCAATGGCGGCCCGCAGTCGACTCTCGTTCAGGGGACTCGCGATGGTGTTGCGCAACGGGCTGTTGCCGCGAAACGAGCCGGCCCACGCGAAGGTAGTGCAGTGGACCGTGCCGATGAGGGCCGTGTTCACGTCGGACTTTACATAGAGTGTCGTGCAGGCCGTCACGGCGCAGGCGACAGCGACGACGGTGGCACGCAGCAGCGATTTCACCATGACCGTAACCTCAGGCGGTGGCCGACACAGGCCTTCATCGCTGCCATGCTAACGCACTGGCCGGTACAGCGTTGACGGGAGGCTCTCCGGGAACGGCTAGTCGATCACGAGCGGACTGTTCGGGACTCAATGACAGCTGCGGCTGACTTCGACGCGGCGATTGTGGGCGCGGCCCTCGTCAGTGGCGTTGGTCTCCACCGGACGCGTCAGCCCGTAGCCCTTCGCCAGCAGCCGGTTGGCGGGCACCTTGAGCTGATTGATCAGCACTTCGCGCACGGCATCGGCGCGGCGGGTCGACAGATCCATGTTGTATTCCGCGGAGCCGATGTTGTCGGTGTGCCCTTCGACGGTTACGACCCACTCAGGGTGTTGCGCCATGAGCGCGGCAAAGCGCTGCAGCGCCGGCAGGGAAGCCTCCACCACCTCGGCGCTCGCGGTGGTGAAGTAGACGCCGCTGAGCTCTGAACGGCAATCCTTACCCGTGAGCCCGGCGGCCGCACCGCCACCGCCTCCCCCACCACCACCACCACCGCCACCGCCACCACCACCCCCACCGCCACCACCACCCCCACCGCCACCCCCGCCGCCGCCACCCCCACCGCCGCCACCACCACCCCCACCGCCGCCACCCCCACCACCACCACCACCGCCACCCCCACCACCACCACCACCGCCGGCCGCGTCCCCTGCTGGCGGCGCAAAATCGATCCGGGTGACGAGCTCGTAGCAATTGACACTCGGGACCACCCATTTGAGTGTCATGGGGTTGCCGGGATCGTCCAGCCACCACAGCTCGGGTGTGATCGTCCTGTCGACGAACGTCATGTCACCGCGCGCGTGCAGCGCCGGCACGGTGGTGCGCTTGCCGTTCAACAACACCGAGAAGGGCTCGGCGGCCGTGCCGACGCGCTTGAGCGTACCGCGATAGTAGTGACGCGAGACGCCCAGGCTCATCATGAATCCCCCGATGTTGGCCGGCATTCCGCCGGCGGGAGTCGACTTTGCCAGCGACGCACCGATGCCTGCGAGCGCGCCAAGGCCCTGATCCGGCTCATTGACGCCGAGCACGAATGGCACCTGGCCCTGCGAGCTGAGAGCCTGAAGCACCGCGGCGGAAGTGCCGGCGAAAGTCTGCCCGGGGAACAGCCTGGGATCATCGCTGCTGAAGGTGATGATCAGGCGCGCCGCCGATTGCAGATCCGTTCGATTGACGTCGCGCTCGAAGCGATTCTTGGTCTTCGCAAGGATCTTGCGCGCGGAAGCATCCTGAGGGCTGCTGAGGTAGAACGCAAAAGACACCTTGTCAGCTTGCACGCCTGTCACGGAATAGACCGCTTCGGTGTCGGCGATCGGGACCGAGCCCGCCGAGGAGATCAGACCCATGTGCTGTGTACTGGTGAAGGCCAGCCCCTGGCTCAGCGGCACCACGGGCGCGGCACGCGCCGGCGCGAGCGCAGCGAGCAGTGGTAATGCGGTCAGGACCGTGACTGCCGGCCGCGCGCGCCGCTGCGGCGAGTGGGCGAGCGCACGGGTGACCAGTTTCGACCCCCCCGGCACAAGCCGCTCGCGCGCAGAGGTCATATCTGGCAGCCCGACGAGCTGCCTGGGGCGCTGCCCGGACTTGGTGAGCCCGGCCGCGCGTCGCCTGGACTCGGTGAGGGCCTGGCGCGAGCAGCTTCCCGGCAGTAAGCAAGCGGCGAGCAGCATCGTCGACGTGCGCATCATGTGATTTGCCCCCTGTCCCGACCGGCGCAGCGATCGCCGCGTAATCTAATCCCCACAAAATTCCGTAGCAACCGCGGCTTTGGTGCACAATCGGGCCCGATTCTGCGGTTGCGTACGGCGCGCCGTTCACCCGGTGTTGATAAGCATCAACTCCCGAGGGCTTACGCAGGAGCAAAAGGAGGTACTCCTCAGACGCTGTCGAAGATCCAGGCCAGGGGGCCGGTCATCTGAGGGTCACAGCCAGCGCCTGAAGTCCCTACGGCGCGATGCCGCGCTTTGCCGCCTCTTGCGCGATTTTCGGCTGCAGCGCAGCTGCCGCGGCGACGTCCGCCTGCCCCTGGGCGGTCCTGCCTTCGCGCAATCTTGCCACGCCCCGGCCGTAATACGTCCAGGGATCCTTTGATCCCAGGCTCAGGGCACGATCGTAGTCGGCGATTGCCTTGTCGTACTCGCCCCGGCGCAGCTGCACCAGCGCGCGGCTTTCGAGGAAAGCCGCCGTATCGGGCCTTAGCTTCACGGCGGCATCACAGTCGTTGAGCGCCCTGTCGAGCTCCTCTCCCCATAGCGCTCTCGCCCGGCAACGCAGGAACCTCGCTCTCGGCATCTGCACATTGTCCCATCCGTGCGCATCGATCCAGAGAGTGACCTGAAGGGCCGCCGATGCGAACTCCCCCGCGAGCAGGTAGAGGTCGGCCATGCGGATGCGGACGTCAGCTTCCTTGGGGGCCGCCCGCTGCGCGGCGTCGAGATCGGCGATCGCTGCCGGAATTTCCTGCCGCGTCACGTGCAGATCGGCGCGCGCCACGCGGGCGGCCAGGTTGTCCGGCATCAGTTTGAGTGCCTGGTCGAGGTCGGCCATCGCCAGATCCGGTTGCCGGTTGCCCCAATGAGCCAGGCCGCGCTGGTAGAAGTAACTCCCCTCAGCAGGGGCGAGCTCGCAGGCGCGTGTCAGGTCGGCAATCGCATGTTCAAAATCACGACGTGCCGCGAAGGCGGTCCCACGGCGCGCGAAACCCGATGCGTCGGTGGGCTGATCCGCGGACGCATTGGCCTGGGTGGGGGCTTGCGCCGTGGCACCGTTCGGCGCGGGGGCATTCGCCGGGGGGCTGTTATCCACCATCGCTGGTCCCGCAGTTAGATTGAACACCGGGCCACCGTTGTAGGTGAAGTAGAGCTTGTGCTGGCTGTTGGCGACGTAGACTCGATGCGACAGAAAGAAATCGGCGCCGATCAGCATGTCGACGTTCAGCATCGTACCTGCCCCGAAGCGCAGATGCGTGTGGCGCACCTCCTCGTCGCCGATCCTGAAGCTCAGGAACGGAGCGATCCAGGTTTTCACCACTCGCCGCCCCATGCCATGCGATTCCCCGGCGGGGATCACGCCCTCGCTGTTGGGTGTAATTCCGGCGCGTTTTGCAGCCTCGAGCGTCAGCAGCGAGGTGGCAGCACCGGTGTCGAACATGACGTGGATCTTTGCGCCATTGAGGAATGCGACACTGGTGGTGTGTGGCGACGCCGGCGTCGCATGGTCGATTTCGATAGCTGAATAGGGCTGCGACTTCGCCCAGTACGCCATCGGCGAGTCACGACAGTCCTTGGTCTTTACCAGACGGATGAGGCCGTTCGCCAGGTCGTACTCGACGTCGCCGAAGATCCGGAACACGTTCTGACCCAGCAGACCCGCCGCGCCCGCGCCGAACTCGTTGCCGACAACGATGAACTCGATGTTGTGGAGTGGAACGTCCAGCAGCGTGAAAGTGCTGACGTGGGTCAACCAGGCCTGCGCTTCTCCGCCGACTCCATTCAGCACGAATCCAAAGGGGGGCGGCGCCAGCGGTAGTTTGAATTCAGCCGCAGTCGCTCGCGTGAGCGTGCTGTAGAACGCGCCGCTGTCGGCGATGAAGAGGGCATCGGTGTCGTTGATCTGCGCATGGACCATCGGCCTCAGCCCGCTCATGGTCACGGCCATGTCGGCAACCTGGATCTTGCAGACGGCTGCGGCAGGTGCTGAGGCTGCCGCGGCAACCACCAGCAGGAGAGCGAGAAGCCAGCCGCGGCGCGGCATGAATCAATGCTGCGTCGCAGCCGGCCGCCGGTCGTCTCCGCTCACGAGCGCGACTAGCCCGCGCAGCCGGCCTTGATGTGCAACCGGCGATGCTGCCGCAAGGCATGTATGCCGATGCCGATCCAGATGATGTTCAGTGCGGCCGAGGGCAGCGCTCCATTCCAGCCGCTGTTCAGCATGCAGCCGCCCGCGCCCAGAATGTTGATGACATGGTAGGTGAGCGATTCCGCCTTGAGCCTGCCGCCCGACAACAGTGCATAGGCACCGACAATGAGAGTGGCGCCGATCCAGCCAAGCACCTCGACAGCGACTTTCATAGGTGGCCTAGGTCGCGGACGTGCCGGCAGAGGCCGGGCGTGCGTGCAGCGCCATGAAGATCAACGCCCATCCGCCGAAAAGCAGGTTCAGGCCGAGGAGCAGGCCGAGGGCCCACAGCGCCGTAGCAGGCAGCCCGGCGAACAGCAGCAAGCCGAGCGCCATATCGAGGATGCCGCTCGCAAGCATCCAGCTCCAGCGGCCCGAAAGAGCGCTGCGGTGCTCGAGCGCGTACATGATGGAGAGTGCGCCCTCGAGCAGCAGGAATGCGATCAGCACCGCCGTCAGCGAGAGAGTTCCCTGCAGCGGCCACGCCAGCAGTACCACGCCCGCGACGATGCCCAGCAGCGCCGACAGCAATGACCACCAGAACCCGGGAGCCTGGCGGGCGCGGAAGGTGGCCATGAGTCCCACCACGCCGCTCAGCAGCAGGATCCAGCCGAAGAACACCGTCGCCGCGACGGAAGCGATAGTCGGCGCCATCAGCGCCAGCAGGCCGAGAACGACCAGCGCGATGCCCTCAGAGAGAAACAGCACCCAATGGCGGCCAACCGTTCCGCTGAGCTCTTCGCGAAGCTGGCGTGCTTCATCGGTCGGAGTCGTTGTCATGGTTATTGTTTCCTGTGTGAGGGGAGCCGACACCTCATCGGATTATACGCCGCGCGTCTTCGCGCGCAGTCGCCCGCCGGCGCTGAAGTCCCCGGCGCTTCAGGCAGCGGGCAAGTCCGACGGCCACGAGCCACGGTAACGGTGGCCCGGCGACTGAGGCGTCCGACGGCCGCTCGTCAGCCTGCCCCATGCGGAATTGGCACGAACATGCGGCGAAAATTCGCCCACGAAGCATTGTCGCGCATCGAGATCGTGCCCTGGCGGCGGATCACATCGATAACGAAGTCGCCTCAATAATTCATATCCGGCATCGATGCCTTGCGCCTGGCGATGAACGACTCCAGCGCCTCCCGTGCCGCAGGCTCGAGGGCTGGCGCCTGGTAGGACGCGAGCATGGCCTTCCACTTGCGGTTGGCGCGCCAGACGATGTCGTGCGCGCCGTCCTGGGACCACTGCTCGAAGGAATTGTTGTCCGACAACTCGTAATCGAAGAAGGCCGTCTCGTAATTGCGCAGCGTATGGGCGCAACCGAGGAAGTGACTGCCGGGGCCGACTTCGCGAAATGCATCCAGGGCGAAGCCGTTCTCATCGAGCGGCATGCCGCGGCCGACCACGTGAAAGGCGCCGCACTGCTCGGCATCCATGACGAACTTCTCGTACGACATGACCAGTCCCGCCTCCAGCCAGCCGGCTGCGTGCAGGATGAAATTCGCCCCGGCCAGGAACGCCGGCCACAGTGAATTGGCGCTCTCGTAAGCGGCCTGCGCATCGGGAACCTTGGATGCGCACAGGTTGCCGCCGCAGCGAAGCGCAACGCCCAGTCGACGCGCCAGCTGGCCGATCGCAAAGTACGCCAGCGCCGGCTCGGGCGTGCCGAAGGTCGGCGCGCCGCTCTTCAGCGAGATCGAGGAGAGGAAATTGCCGAGGATGACGGGAGAGCCAGGCCGCTCGAGTTGACCCAGCGCGACGCAAAACATCGCCTCGGCAAAGCATTGGGCAAGCCCACCCGCGGTGGTCACCGGCCCCATGGCGCCTCCCAGGATGAAGGGCACACACACGGGAGCCTGGTTGGCGGCGGCATAGGTGCGTATGACCCGACTCGCTTCGCCGTCGAGGACCAACGGCGAGTTGACGTTGACGTTCCCCAGGATGACACAATGGCTGTCGACGAATTCCGCTCCGAAGAGAATTCGACACATCTCGATCGAATCCGCCGCGCGTGCCGCCGTGGTGACCGAACCCATGAAGGCTTTGTCAGAGAGCGACATGTGGGCGTAAATCATATCGAGGTGGCGCTTGTTGACGGGAATGTCGGTAGGCTCACACACCGTGCCGCCGGAGTGGTGCAGCCAGGGGGTGAGGTACGCAAGCTTCACGAAGTTCCTGAAGTCCTCGAGCGTGCCGTAACGCCGTCCACCCTCGGCATCGCTCACGAACGGCGGACCGTAGGCCGGTGCAAACACGGTCGTGCGACCGCCGATGGTGACCGAGCGGGCGGGGTTGCGCGCGTGCTGGATGAACTCGGACGGTGCCGAGCGTTTGATGATCTGCCGCGCCAGCCCGCCGGGAACCCGCACCCGCGCCGCTCCCTCGATCTCGGCGCCCGCGGCTCGCCACAAGTCGATCGCTTCCCGATCGCCGCGGATCTCCATGCCGATCTCCTCGAGGAGGCGGTCGGCATGCGTCTCGATCGCCACCAGCTGCTCCTCCTCGAGCATCTCGTAGGGAGGAGAGGTTCGCGTGATGAAGGGGGCCGCCGCCGGATGGGTGGCGCGTACGCGCTGGCGGTTTCCGTGGCGCGCCCGCGGGGACGTCGACGAGGAGGGATCCTCAGACACTGACCCGTCCACCTCGCCCCACGCCCGCGCGCAGCCGCGCACCCGGACGGCAGCTATGCCTGGCAAACCAGCGGGGGGGCCGTTGCAGCGACCCCGCCTCGCGCAGGGCGGGCCTCCGTGCCCGCCGTAGCGGTCTTGTGCGTCGAGTGGAGCGCGCCGGCGTGCGCGTCACTGACGATCGTAAACCATGGTCGAGGTCGTCTCCTCGCCCTTGGCGTTCGTCGACTTGCTGACGAGGGTCAGCGTCTTGCCGTCCTTGGAAACCGTCCGCTTGGTGGTACCGGCGACCTTGCCGTTGAGCTTCTGCGTCGCTTCGGCCGTGTGAGAGCCCACGCGCTTCACGCTCAGGCTATCGAAGTCCGGCGACCCGGTGATCGGGTAGTCTTTGCCGTCGTACTTGTAAGTGGTCTCGACGGCCGTATGCTTTCCATCGGCGCCCACGCGTTTCCAGCTCAACTTGACGCCGCCGTCCGCTGCCGCGTAGGTGCGCGTCTCGCTCTTGGGCATCTTGTCATTCTTCGACTTCTCCACATTGAGTTTCCAGGATCCGATCACCGGGTCCGCGGCGTCGCCTGCAGCGATCGCGGCCAGGGGGAGCGCCAGCAGGGCGCCGAGAGCCAGGGTGCCGAGAATTGATTTCATGCGGTTGTCTCCTCCGGGGTTTTTGCTTCTTAGCCGGGCGCCGGCGTGAGTCCCTGAAGGCCGGGCGCGGCCTCGCGTCTTCTGGGCTGAATCTGCGCCGCGGCGCGCGGACTTGTCAACGCGACGCAGTGCCGTTGTACGGCGCGGCGCTGCATTGAGGGCAGCTCCTTATCCTCGGTCTGGCTGGACGCAGGATCGGATTGCGCGCAACAGGCTGATGACTCTCGCGTGAGCGCCAGCGTCCGCGGGTTGCTGCAGGGCAGCGGGCCACGCGGTGGTCGCCGTCCTGAGCGAGGCGGATTCCCTGGTAGCCGATTGTTGCGATCTCAATTCGTGGATGCGAGGATCCCAACCGCCTCCGCGCTGTGAACGCGGAACGCCATTGCACTTAGCGGCGGGAGCGGGAGACCGGGATGGCCAAGAGGCGTCGGAGGCCGACTCCGAGAAGCGGCGTGCTGACCCTGGGGTTCCTGGTGGTGACGGGCATTGCGCTCGCACAACAGGCCCCGGGCGCCGGCGCGCCGGCCACGGCACTCGAGGAGATCGTGGTAACGGCAGAGAAGCGCAGCGAAAACCTGCAGGAGGTACCGCTCAGCATCGCTGCCTACAGCGGCGAATCCCTGGCCGAGCTCGGCGTCGAAGATTTCTCCTCGTTGGCGGCGCGCATTCCCGGCGTGACTCTGAATTCCGCCGGACCCGGCCAGAGCAGCTACTCGATTCGCGGAGTCGCCTCCGTGGGCGGCAACTCCCCAACGACCGGCCTGTACATCGACGAGACACCGATCCTGCCGTCCGGCGGCGACGGCGCTACCGCGGGCATCGATCCCGATCTGTTCGATCTCGCCCGGGTCGAAATCCTGCGCGGACCTCAGGGGACTCTGTACGGCGCGAGCTCGATGGGGGGCACGGTCAGATTCATCACCAACCAACCGAACCTCAACCAGACGGAAGGCGCGGCCAAAGGGGAGGGCTCTTACACGGAGCACGGCAGCGGCAATGCCCGGCTCGATGCGATGTACAACATCCCGCTCGTGACAGATCGGGTGGCGCTGCGGATGGTTGGAACGTACAAGAACCTGAGCGGCTTCATCGATCGCGAAATCGGTGTGTGGGCTCCCAATCCCAATGCCCCGCCGCCGCCCTTTCCTCCCTATCCCGTATCGCCGGCGCAACCGCGGGCCATTGTGCGTAACGTCAACAGCGAGCAGCTGTACAGTGCGCGCGCGGTCCTGAAAGTTGCGCTCACCGACGCCTTCACGGTCACGCCATCCGTCTGGATGCAGAACCTCGAGATGCACGGGCTGCCCAACTACGACATCCCGACAGGTCTGCCGGGTGCTCCGCTGATCCAGGCGCGCCCGTTCAATCTGTCCGAGGCCTACTCCGATCGCTTCGTCCTCAGCAACGTGACGATGAACTACGAGCTGGGCTGGGGGAACCTGCTGTCGACCACCTCCTACATGGTGCGCCGGGAAAACACACCTGACGACGAGACCGAGGCGCTCGAAGTCACTATTCCGCAGGGAACATTCGTACCCAACGTCTATTCGCCGACGATCACCACGCACGAATTCACCGAAGAGCTGCGCCTCGGCTTCAATCCTGCCGGCGCGCGGTTGAGCGGAGTGGTCGGCGCCTACTTCAACAACACCAATCGTCACTACTACGTCAACTACCTCACCCCGAACTACGCCGCGTTATTCGCGAATTCATATACCACCAGCGTGCTGCTGAGCGGTGCGACGTTGAGCGACCTCAACTACTCGCAGCACGGCGACTATTCGCCCAGGCAATCGGCGGTGTTTGCGGAGCTGAACTATGCGCTCACCAGCCGCTGGAAGGCGACCGCGGGTTTACGCTGGTACGAGCTGGAATACAACGCAGTACGCTACGAGGATGGTTGGAGCAACGGCGGCCCGACTCTGTCGGCGGGTACGGCCAAGAACACCGGCCTGAACCCGAAGGCGGAATTGTCCTATCAGGCGAGCCAGGCGCAGCTCTACTACATGAGCGCCTCGCGTGGGGTACGTCCCGGCGGCGTGAATACCAGCAACCTTGCGCAGAAGGGGTGCGGCCAGGACTACGGGCCCTATCAACCCGATAGCCTGTGGAACTACGAGATCGGTGCCAAGACGCGCTGGTGGGATGACACCCTCACCCTCAATGCCGCCGCCTACTACATCAAGTGGAAGGACGTTCAACAGGGAGAGACGCTTCCCTGTTCGTACCAGATCACTCAGAACGCCGGCGCGGCAGTGGTGCACGGCGGGGAGCTCGAAATCCAGGAGCTGATCGGCGGTCACCTGCAGGTCGGTGCCGGCGTCGGCTATACCAGGGCGGTGCTCGACGCCGACGCGCCGAACCTCGGGGGCACAAAGGGCCAGCAACTCGAGAACGTACCGCTGTGGAACGGTAATGCCAGCGCCAAGTACCTCTTCACACCACGTTCTGGTTACGACGCGTTCCTGCGCGCGGACGCACAGTACGTCGGCGAGTCGTATCCGTTCTTCCAGCGTACCGACCCGGCGACCTTTCAGCGGGCCTACGCGCTGCTCGATCTGCGCGCCGGATTACTGCAGGGCCCCTGGGAGCTGGACCTGTTCGTGCTCAATGTATTCGACAAGCAGGCGGCGCTCTCCGATTACCTCTCCGACAATTACTCGGCGGCCAATCGGGTGCGCATGTTCACAAATCGGCCGCGCACGACGGGCCTGTCGATGCGCTGGAAATTCTAGGAATGCGGCCGCGTGCCGCCGCGGCTGCAACCGGAATGGACTATCGAGAAGAGGTCTAAGCCAATGGGAGCCGCCTGCTCGCGGGGCGGCCTTCCTTTGCTTCGACCGACGGCGCAGGGATGCGCAGTGCCCCCCTTGTTACTTGTGTTGGGCTGGCCGCGAATTCCCCTTGCGAGCTTGGGCCCGGGAATAGGTGTCTTTGACAGTTTTGTAGCAGCTGCACGCAGCTGCTACGAGGCCTCCGTGGTCGAGGATAACGATGGTGCCGCGCCGGTAGGTGATGAGCTTGCGGTCCCGCAGGGCGCACATTGCCACGCTGACGCCCACTCGCCGCACCCCCAGCATGAGCGCAAGAAATTCCTGCGTAATGCGAAACTCGCTGGAGTTGACGCGGTCGTGGGTCATCAACAACCAACGGGCCATGCGCTGTGTCACCACGTGGAAGCGGTTGCACGCCGCGGTCTGCGCGATCTGGATCATGAGCAAGTGGGTAAAGAGGAACACCTCTCTCTTCAACGCAGCGCTCGTGCTGAAATTGCGGCGAAAGTTCACTGTCGTCATCCGCATCGCCGTGCCTTCGCCTTGCACCACCGCCCGAAAAGGCGAGACAGCGACACCCAACGCCATAGGAATCCCGATCATGCCTTCAGGGCCGATGAGTCCGACCTCCGCAGCCCGGTCAGCATCCACGGTAGTCAGCATCGAGACGAAGCTGTCGTTGGGAAAGTACACCTCCCGAATCTGAGACTGGGATTCGTAGAGAGTCTGCCCGAAGGCTAGCTTGACCGGTTCGAGGACAGGCAGCAGTTTCCGGTAATCCTTGCGGGGCAATGCAGCAAGCAGGCGATTCGGAATCGAAACTTGTCTTGCCCCAAGCAATTGAGAACCCCTCAGCGTGCCCGTGTGCAGCTCCTTCAGGGAGCCATTCTTCGAGCTTCGAAAGGTCGGTCGCGGACGTGGTCGAGTCGAAGGCTTCTACGGGAATTCTGTAAGTATAATTTAGCGTAACAAAAACAAGCAATTATGTTCGCCTCCGCACAAAATTGTTCCCTAGCGAACACAGCGTATACTTTGGGCACTGAATACCGCCGTGGTTGACCAGCGTGAGGCTATCCATGCCCGGCTCCCACGATCCGCAGCAAAATCACCTGCTGGCTGCGCTATCACCCGCCGAGCGCGAGCGAATTTATCCGCACCTGCAGCTTGTCCCGTTGCCGCTCGGGGAGGTCTTGTACGAATCCGGCGATGTCCTGCGCCACGTTTATTTTCCAATCGATTCCATCGTATCGCTGTTGTATGTGCTGGAGGACGGCGCCTCCGCAGAGATTTCGGTCGTCGGCAACGAGGGCCTCATCGGCATCGCCCTGTTCATGGGGGGTGAAACCACCCCGAGCCGAGCGATCGTGCAGAGCGGCGGCCACGCTTACCAGCTGATCGGACAGCGCCTCAAGGACGAGTTCCATCGCAACGGCCAGATGCAGATCCTGCTGCTGCGCTACACGCAGGCCCTGATCACGCAGATGGCGCAGACGGCGGTGTGTAATCGCCATCACTCGGTGGACCAGCAACTGTGCCGCTGGCTGCTGCTCTCTCTCGATCGGCTGTCATCCAACCAATTGACCATGACGCAGGAGCTGATCGCCAACATGCTCGGGGTGCGCCGGGAAGGCGTCACCGAAGCCGCCGGCAAGCTGCACAAGCTCGGTGTTATCCGCTACGCCCGTGGGCACATCACGGTACTGGACCGGCCCAAGCTGGAAGAGATGTGTTGCGAGTGCTACGCCGTGGTCCGGAAAGAAGGCGACCGCCTCCTGCCGCGTACAGCGCCTCGGTGAGACGATTTGCGCGGCCGTGGTTTCGCCACTGCCACGACCTCCGCGGCCAAATGGCGCTGAGCGCTTGACCTGGCTATCCGCAAACAGCGCACGTCCCGGAGGACATGTCGCCGGCGATAATAGATGCGGGGTGCCCCAAAGGCACCCCGCAGGGACACGCGCTCGCCATTTTGATAAATAAGTTTAGGTGGAGGCGCGATCGTCCAGAGCGGTATACCACCGGCCGATGCGCGTAGTCAGTGCGGTGGAGCACTAAGGCTGGAGCAGCACCCCCGCCGAAGCCGCCCTCGGCGAGGATCCTCTTGTATAGGGTCCAGAGCCGACGTAGCGACAGTGCGGGCGCAGCAATCCTCCGGCCGCGTGAGGGAAGTAAACGACGCTCTTTAGCGCCGCGCCAGCCCGGGCACGCCGGCAACAATACAGGCAGCCGTGACGCGCATCGCAAATTTGCGCCCCCTCGCTCTATGCGCATTACAGAATGTGAACACCCAGCCAGCGCTCTCACAAGAAGGTGGTGATACTGAGCCGAGTTTTGGGGGCAGGACGTCATTTCTCATGGTTCCAGACCGACCCGAGAGCCGGTACAGCGGGGACGCTTACGCAGCCACGCTCGTCTGGGGTGCAGCCGTCATCCTGGCTGTCATCACGCTGGGCGTGGACCTGGCGTTGCTCCTGTAAGCCGCAGGAAGGGGACTCTTCGTACAGTTTTGGGCACGAAGCCCATGCCCTGAAGTGTCCAGTGCACAACTTCTGCCGCTCAAATCATAACCCGGCGTTGTTTGAGCAAGGGCGCGGATGGAATTGAAGTTGCGGAGTCATCAGGCGATCGAGCGCCGATAGATTTGCAATGACCCGGTGCAGCGTCTTAGCCAGGATCGCCGTCTCCGTAGTGGACAGGCCTCTCAGCGCCTCGCGCAGCGATTCGCCGACAATGTTCCAGAGTAACGGCAGGACCGGGAAAACTATCCTTGCCGCTCCAATGAACGACTTCGCCCGATTCTCATCCGATCATCTGCTCGCGCATGGACTGCATGCGCTGCACGCCTTGCTGCGCGGTGTCCTTGTCGATCTTGGAGTAGGTGCGCTGCGGGACATTCACCTGCCACAGGCGCTAGCGCATGCTGCGCAGCAGCAGCAGCGAGGGCTGGCTAGGCTGACTCAGATCCGGCACATGGGAATGTCGGGGTCCGTAGTGACCTTTTCGTGTCGGAAGATCTCCTTCGTCGGGCTGAGCTTCGCGCTGCCTATCGTCTCGACCAGTGGAATCGGCAGCGGCATGAGGCGAGTGTCGACGCCGAGGTGGCCAACCTGCGCCCAGCTTACCCGGTTGCAGCTTGGGTTCAGTGCGGCCACGCCGGCACTGTTGGTCGTCGTCAGCACGTTCACCAGGTCGATGTAGACGACAGTGGAGGCGCCAAGCAGGCCGAGCCCGACGCCGACCCGCGGCAGCTGCACGGCGACCACAACCCCCGAGGTGCCCGGACTCATGCCGCGGCCCGAGTATTCGGGCTCGTTGGCCGTCAAGTTGTCTTCTGTAGCGGACTTTGACTGGTCCGCGTTCAAAGCCTCGCCACCGCCGAAGTCGTACTTGCCCAGGAAGTGAACGGTCGCGTGCTGTCCCGACAGATACAGTTTGACCAGAGCATCGCCGCCTACCTGGACCACGAAGGGGAGTCCGCCGACTGGGATGGGGATGTTCATCACCGAGGGAATGTGCCACACGGGAACGCTCACCGCGCCGCTTCCCACCTGCCCGAGACGACCGACAAATTCGAAGTCCAGGTGGCCCTTCAAGCTCTTGAAGGCCGCCATGGCCTGGGTGACCTTGCCACTGCCGACACGAAAGCCACCCGCCAGAGCGAACTGGTCGAGATCGGCTTTGGCCCTGAAGCGAATGTCCACGTTGTCGGACACGAGAAAGAACACGTTCTTCGCGAGCGCACCCGCAGCCGCCAGCGCCTTGAGCTTGATCCGCGTCTGCTTCTGCTTCTCCAACTCCTCGGCGTACTGCTTGTGCAGCTCCTTCAGCCGCTCCTGATCGGCCGCGAGCTGCTTTTGCAGGGTCGCGTAGGCATCGGAGCTGACGGGCTGGCCGAACTTGTTCTGGTTCGGCAGCAGCTGCAGCTGCTGGCTCACCAGGGTCTGCTGGTTGGAGACCTTGGCAATCAGCGCCTGGGTCTCCGCCAACTCCTTCTTCTCGTGCCGGTCCTCGTCGATCTCCTGAAAGAATTCGGCGCGCTGATCGCGGTGAATCTCGTTGCTCTCCCCGGCCCCGGCGCCTTCTTCCTCCTTGCGGGCGTCGAATTCGACCTTCAGCTTGTCCGAAGTGGCCAGGTAGTTGATGTCGTACTCGAATCCCGCGATCTTTCCGCTGGTGCCGCGCGGCCGGGGTGCAGCGAGTCCGTAGTCCTCGAGCTCGTAGTCGATATCGCCCATGTCACCCGCTGGCGTCGACGTGTCAGGGGGAGGCGCCGAATTATTTTGCTCGGTCGCGCCGACGCGCACGAACGGCGATCGCGGGTGCAGACCCGAAGTCTTCGTCGATGGCGCCTCACGCGGCATATGCGGCCGAAAAGCGATGAAGTGATCGGGCAGGCTCACCGGCGTGTCGAACGCCACGTCGGCTTCGACGAAGGCCTCATTCAGCGGGACCGCGTCGGTTCGCACGACGGTGGTGTCGCCGTCCGTGAAAGTGCCGGTGACGCGGCGCAGGGCAATGCCCCAGATCCAGAGGATGCTGCCGCGCTTGATCTTGCCGACCTCCGGTTCAGAGCTTGTGAGGGTATAGGTCGTGCCGTCCTCGCTGATCGAACGCAGCGAGCGCATCGCGGCCTCGCGGCTGATGGCGACCGCGTCCGGGCTCCACTGCACCTTGAACCTCGTCGGCTTGACTTCCTTCACCGACTGCAGATAGGCGCGGATCGCCGTCGGATCACTGCCGTCGAAGAACTGGCCGGCGTTGGCAAGAGTCGCGCCCGGCGGCGGTGCCGACGACGGTGGTGGATTCGTTTCCGATGCGAAAGGTTCGGCGTTGTGTTTGGCGCAGCCGCCGAGCGCGAGCAGGGCAAGCAGCAATACACCTGCGCGAGACCCGCGTCGCAAGTTTCGAGGCATGGCGACCCCTCCCTCGCATGTGTCCCTGGCGCGATTGTGCCCGAGCGCCAGCGCAGACGCTACGCCACCGCCGGGTGAGTCCGCATGTACCCGAGCAGCAGCCGCAGGTGTGCACACTGCTGCTGCTCATCGCCAGGCAGCTTGCCGAGCAGCGCAAACGACTCGCCTGTCTGCGTCGTTTCGCGCTCTTCGCGTTATCCTGCAATTCCGCTGGAGCTTCGTGAATCGCAAACGGGAGGGCTTGCGTTCGCGAGGGCCGCACTCGTCATGATCATCGTCGGGACCGTACTCGCGGGCATCACCCCGGACATTGCGTGCCGCCACTCAGGCGGCGATGCAGGTAAGCCCATTCCCTGGTGCCGCCCGCCCGCGGGGCGGCGTCGGGTCCGAAGGGTGGCACCTGAATCCGCGTCGGGCACGGAGGCGCGGCGGCCGGGACGGCTCTACGGACGACAGGGTGGGACGCCTCCTACGCCATCTACGGTTCATAGCCAGCTACACCGCCGGCATGCGGTGGCGGAGAGTATTGCCCTCGACGCGCTAAGGCCTGAAAGATCCGGTGGTGGTTCGTTGTACCGGGCAGGCCCAGGCAACGAACATGGCGGCGGTGTTGGCCGGCGCTGTGTGAGAGGTAGAGCTAATGAGCGAAGAGGACCTGAAGCGCCTGCAGGTGTACGCCGATGAAATCGCGCGAGGCGACTCGCAAGTAACAGTGAGCTGCGACGAAGCCGTATTCTTACGTGTTACGGTAACCAAAGAATCAGGCGGTTCACAACCGCTGTCCATGACGGCATCCATCAAATTCTCGAACCTCACGGAGGCCAGGCGGTTCATCGCCCGCGTGATCGAGCAAGCGCGAAGAGCGGGCGCGGATCTATAGCCGCCTCGGCCGTGGAACTACCGAGCGTCGCCAATACAACGCGCGACTGCAAGCCGTGATGGGTGGGGGATTACTGTCTGGAAGAATCAGCATCAGTGCGGATTCTTCGGCACGCCCACACTCGCACCGGCGAATGGTGCGGACGGCGGAGCGCGTCAGTCCATGCAGTACCGAGGAGCGCTCAGGACCTGATAATTCCGAACCGCCCGGTGCCGCCGTGGGGCTCGGGCTCTTACGTGGGTCAGCGCGGATATAAGACGCCCGATGAGACATAACTGCCGTGACACGCGCGTCACGCCGCCAAGGGTTTTGCGCGTGGCGCTCAATCTCGCGTTTCCGGGCGTGCTGTAGGCAGGGTCTTACGGAACCATGAGGCGATCCCTGCCAGAGTCGACGCTCGTTCCCGCGCAACTATAGTGTCATGAGGCCGTTAAACGGGCATGTTTCTGTCAAGGCGAAGTTGCTGCTCGCAGGGGCTGGGGTCATTGCGGTGGCCTGGGTCTGCCTGAGCGGCTGCGCGTCGAGCGGCTTCTATCAGATGAGCGACGAGTGGTGCACGCGGAACCCCGCAGCAAGCTCAGCACGCTGCCATCGCAACCCGAGCGACGTCGTACTAGTCGGCCGAACCAATGGCAGCCAGCATCAGAGCGATGGGTCTCAACAGCAGACCGAGCAGGAACCATCCGCCCCATTGCCTGCCTTTGCTCTCAGCGAGAATTCCGCAGGCGAAAGCACACACGAGCCATATGCCGGCCTATCAGTCGCCCGGTAGTCAGTGCCGCCGCGCTCGCGGCCGCAGCCCCTGAGCACCCTGATCTGTCGACCCTGCCGCTGGATTGTCTTGCGCAATTCAGCGTCGTCGCCGTGCTCGATCCTGTAGGCCCGAACATTTCAGCACGCCGCGCGCGCCGCTGTAGAAGGCCGCCTGGGAGATCGCCAGGTCATGCTTGCCGCCAGTGGGCATCGTTTAGCAGCTGATCAAACAGTTTTGATTTTCACTTGCCTGCGACGATGAGCGTCGGCTTTCCGCCAGAGGTGCCTTGGGACTTCACATGTCAGCGATGTGCCCGGTATAAATCGTCAGCGATGTGACCGGACTGGACCCGTCAATATTGGTCGGGGTGACAGGATTTGAACCTGCGACTCCTACGTCCCGAACGTAGTGCTCTACCAGGCTGAGCTACACCCCGAAACTCGAGCGGAACCCGCATCGCGGCAGCTCCGGGCGGCGGGGCCGCGCAGTGTACTGAACCGGCCGGCCGCGCACAATGCTGAAGGGAGCCCTTAACCTCCCGCCTTGTTCACCACCACGTGCCCGAGGTGCATGACGAATCTTGGGTGCTCGGTCGCATGGATGTCGCTCAGCACGTTTCCCGGAACCGCTACGATGTCCGCGACTTTGCCCGCCGCGAGCGTACCCACATCGCCTTCGACGCCGAGGAGCCTGGCGGCATCGCGCGTCCCGGCCAGCAGGGCGGCAGCCGGGCTCATCCCGAGCTCCGTCATGAGTGCGAATTCCATGGCATTCATGCCGTGGGGATAGACGCCCGCATCAGTGCCGAACGCGATCGGCACCCCGATGCGCAGCGCAGCCTTGAACATGTTGCCGTGAGCGGCGGCGGCGGCTCGAGCCTTGGCGGCGATGTTCGGCGGGTAGCTGTCCGCTTCCTTCCCCACCCACCAGGCGGCCATGCGCGTGGGAACCAGGTAGACGCCTTTGGCCTTCATGAGCTTGAGGGTGTCCTCGCTGAGGAAGGTGCCGTGCTCGATGGAATCGACGCCGGCTTCGATCGCCATGCGAGCTGCCGCATCGCCGTGACAGTGCGCGGCAACCTTGCGATTCCACTTATGCGCCTCGGAAATGATGGCGTGCAATTCCTCGGGCGTAAGTTGGGGCACATCCACCGGGTCGGCCTCGGAGAGCACTCCACCGCTTGCCGCGATCTTGATGAGGTCCGCCCCCCACTTCATCTGGTAGCGCACCGCTTCGCGGCATTCCTCAGGCCCGCTGCAGATGCCCTCGATCGGCCCCCACGGCTTCACGCGCTCGGGCGGAAACGAATAGTCGTCGAAGTGCCCTCCGGGAGAGCCGATGCCGTGAGCCGCGGTCAGCACGCGCGGGCCGTCGGCGATGCCCGCGTTGATGGCGTTGCGAAGCCCCACGTCGACGAAGTCGGACGCGCCGACGTCGCGCACCGTGGTGAAGCCGGCCTCGAGCGTGCGCCGTGCGTAGAGCGCGCCGTACAGCGCCTGCTCAGCCGGGAAGCGCATCTGGCGTGTGTAGAAAAAGTGGTAGTAGTCCTTCTCGAGCTGCATCGTCAGGTGCGTGTGGGCGTCGATGAACCCCGGCAGCAGCGTCGCATCGCCGAGGTCGATCACACGTGCTCCCGTGGGAGCGGCCGCGGCGCCCACCGACACGATGCGATCGCCGCGTACCACGATGGTGGCGCCGTCTTTCAAGCCCGCGCCGGTGGCATCAAACACGTGGGACGCCTTCAGCACGAGGGTTTCCGGCGCGACGGTCGCTTCTGCCGCCTGTCCGGGTGCGGTGCCCAGGGCGATGAGCGAGGTTGCAACGGCCAGAATCGCCGGGACGTGCGGTGCCCTGGAGCGGCCGCGAACTGTTGTCATGGCTGTATCCTTTTCCGGGTGCTGTAGACCACTCAGGTCGTATGCCCAACCGCGAAGCGCGCCAGCGCCGCGAGTCCACCCTTATAAGAGGAGTCAGGCAGCGCACCGAGCGAGGCGAGCGCCTGTTCGGCTTCTTCGCGTGCGCGACGTTCGACGTACTCCAGCCCCCCGGTCGCCTCGATGGCGGCAACCACCGGCTCGAGGTGCCGCACGCCCCCCTGTCTGATGGCATCACGGATAGCCGCGCGCTGCGCGTCGCTGCCGTGCTTCAGCGCGTAAATCAGCGGGAGCGTGGGCTTGCCCTCCGCGAGATCATCGCCCAGATTCTTGCCGCGCTCCGTGGGGTTCGAGCGATAGTCGAGCACGTCATCCACCAACTGGTAGGCGGTGCCGAGGTGGCGGCCGTAGGCGGCGAGCGCCATGCGCACACGCGGCTCGCTGCCGCAGAGCACCGCGGCGACCTCGGCGCCCGCTTCGAACAGCTTCGCCGTCTTGCGATAGATCACCTCGAGGTAGCGCTGCTCGGTGGTGTCGGGGTCGTGGGCGTTCATCAGCTGCAGGACCTCGCCCTCGGCGATGACGTTGGTGGCCTGTGCCATGATCTCCATGACCGACTGGCTGCTCAGCGCCGCCATCATCTGGAAAGCGCGCGAGTAGACGAAATCCCCGACCAGCACGCTTGCCGGGTTGCCGAACACCTCGTTGGCCGTGTGACGGCCGCGGCGAAGCGATGAGCCGTCGACGACGTCATCGTGCAGCAGCGTCGCGGTGTGGATGAACTCGATGAACGCCGCCGCCTCGATGTGGGCGCTCCCCTGGGCGCCGCAGGCGCGGGCGGTCAGCACCACTAGCAGCGGCCGCAGGCGCTTGCCGCCACCGGAGACGATATGCTCGGCGACCTGGTCGACCAGCGGCACGCTGCTCTTCAGGCGAGCGCGGATGACCGAATCTACCGAGCGCAGGTCCGCCTGTACGAGCGCGCGAATCTCTTGCAGGGTCATTGCTTCAAGCCGGCGCGTTCGCAGGGGCGGTTTTACTGGCGGATGCCAGCCCCGCATCCTAGCCGACCGCGACAGATCTGGGGAAACCGATCGCTGCAACGGGCGCGGTGGCCGTTTCACGGCTAACTCACTGCCCGGACTGAAGAAAACGCCGTTTGACCGGGGCCCGCACCCGCCAGTAGAATGCGCGGCCTTTCGGCACGCGCCCTTTACTCCTGGAAAGCTATGTACGCGGTCATCGCCACCGGCGGCAAACAGTATCGTGTGACCAAGGACGGCGTGCTGCGCGTGCAGAGACTCGACGCCGAGCCGGGCAGCACCGTCGAGTTCGCTGAAGTGCTGCTGGTGGGGGAGGGGAGCGACGTCAGGATCGGCACGCCTACCTTGAAAGGCGGCAAGGTGCTCGCCACCGTGGTGTGTCATGGCAAGGGCGCCAAGGTGTCGGTGGTGAAGTTCAAGCGCCGCGCCCATTACCTGAGGCAGAAGAACCATCGCCAGCTGTTCACGGAAGTGAAGGTAACGGACATCAGCGCAGGCTGAGAGCGCAGTATTTCTTCAGGACACGGATCGACTCATGGCACACAAAAAGGCAGGCGGCAGCACCAAGAACGGCCGCGACTCACACTCCAAACGCCTCGGCGTGAAGCGCTTCGGCGGCGAGCACGTGCTCGCGGGGAACATCATCGTGCGCCAGCGCGGCACTCAGGTGCGTCCCGGGTTCAACGTTGGCGTGGGCACCGATCACACGCTGTTTGCCAAGGTGACCGGCAAGGTACAGTTTCAGAAGAAGGGCGCCGAGCAGCGCCTGTACGTGAGCGTGCTGCCCGAGAAAACGTAGCGCCGGGCGCACCGCGCCGATTGCACCAGCAACCAACCCCGGCCCAGGCGCCGGGGTTTGCGCTTCAGGGGGCGGCGGCGCACAGCCAGCGCGCGCGCCAGCAGGCAGCCGGCGCTCGCGCCGCGGATCAGAATCTCAGCGTCACATCGATTCCGTAGGTCCGCGGCTCCCCCACCAGCGCGTAGTCGAATCCCAGCGCGCCGGTATCGGCATCCTTCTGATTCAGGGCGTAGGCGAGGTACTGGCGGTTGGAGAGGTTCTTGATCCAGGCACCGACGCTGTAGCCGCGCTTGCCGGTGCTCTCGAGCGACACGCGGGCGTTGGCCACGCCGTAGGCGCCCTGCGCATCGCGCGCGGTATTGAAGGCATCGAAGTACTGCTTGCCGTAGTAGTTGCCGTCGACGAACAGCCGCAGGTCGCCGGCGGCGAGATGCGCGAAGCGCCAGTCGACGTCGAGGCTCGCGTTGTAGTCCGGCGCCTGGATGAGCTGGTTACCGACGCAGCAAACGCGCGGGATGGTGTGCGCCGCATCCACGAACTGGCCGCTGTGCAGCGTCAGCTCCACGTACTTGCTGTGCATGAGCCCCAGGCTCGAGCCGATCTCGAGGTCGGGGGTGGCCTTGAGGCGGAGCTCGAACTCGGCTCCGTCGACGCGCGACTTCGGAGCATTGACCGTGCGGAAGCCCGTGCCCAGGCCGCCCGGCAGCGCGAAGGCATCGAGGAACTGCTGGTTCTTGTAATCGTAGTGGAAGAGCGCGGCGTTGAAGATACCGCGGTGGTTCCAGAACCCCGTCTTGAGCCCGATCTCGTACGAGGTCAGCTTCTCCGCGCCCGCGAACGTGAGCTCGGTGGGATCGTTGTAGGCCTGGCCGTTGAAGGCGACGCCGCGATAGCCCTGGCTGATGCTCGCGTAGGCGAGCAGCTCGTCGCCCGGCTTCCAGTCGATGCCGATCTTGCCGCTGACGTTGTTGGTATCGTTGCCGAACTCAGGGACCACTCCGAGTCCCTGCGGCGCGAGTCCCGTCTGGAAGAAGGTTCGGGGCGCGGTGACGCCCGCAGGCAGCGCGCCTATGGTCTGCGTCCACCAGGTGGTTGCGCCGCCGTCGGGAGCGACGGCGAGCGGCCCCGACTGCGCGGCCCCGGGGTTGCCGAGCCCGCCCTCCAGCGCGTAGAAGTGGTCGATGGTCACCTTGTCCTTGGTGTAGCGCACGCCCGCGCGCAGCGTGATTGCCGGCGCGACGGCGAACGTGCTATTCACAAATATCGCCCGGCTGTCCTTGATCTGATCGAAGCTGTTGTACTCGTCGAATCCATACAGCGGCACGGGGACGCCCGGGTTGGTCGGACTCCACGTGCCAGGGTAACCATCGAAGAAGTGGAACTGCACGGTCGGGTGCGTGCTTTCGCGTCCGTAGTAGAGCCCCGCCAGCCAGCCCACGGCACCCGTGTCATGCGAGGCGAGCCGAAGTTCCTGCGAGAACGCATTAACGCTCGAGAAATACGTGTTCGGGTCGTCGAGACGCACCGTGATCGGCAGTCCGCCGTCGTCGCTCTTCTCGTACCAGCGTCCGTAGTCGAAGCCGCTCACGGAGGTGAGCGTGGCGTGCGCACCGATCTGCCAGTCGATCTTGAGCGTGGCGTTGTCGTTGCGGATGTCCTTGTGGACGGCGTACTTGGCGCCGTTGTCGAACCAGCCGATGTTGCCGGTAAAGAGAGAGGCCGTCGGGTCATTGGTGCGCGTCACCGTCGGATCGTTGTTGATTGCGTGCGCTCCGTACGGTGTGCCACCGGAGCGGCTCACCGAGAGCTTGAGTGCCACGGTGAGAGCCTCGGAGGGACGGGACAGCAGCGTGAGGCGCGCCGCGAGCGCGTCCACCCCGTTCAGCGGCTCGACGCCGGGCACCACGCTGTGCACCCAGCCGTCGCGCTTGTCGTAGAGGAGCGCAAGGCGCCAGCCGAGCTCGTTGTCCACCACCGGACCGCCGACGGCCGCGCGCAGCGAGTAAGCGCTGTAGTTCCCGGCGCCCGCCGTGACGTAGCCGTCGTACTCCGACAGGCTCGGGTTCCTCGAATAGAAGCTGACCGCGCCGCCCGTGGCGTTCTTGCCGTACAGCGTCCCCTGCGGGCCGCGCAGAACCTCGACGCGCTCGAGGTCGTAGACCTGCAGCGCCTGCACGGCGCCGACGCTCTTGTAGACCTCGTCCACGTACATCGCTACCGGGCTGCTCTGGTTCTCGCTGAAGTCCTGGGTGGTCACACCGCGCAGGGTGAAGGTCGGCTGCGCCTCCGGCCCGTAGGGGGAATTGAGCAGCAGGTTCGGAACCGCGGAGGTGATGTCGCCGGCCTGCCGCACGCCCCGATCGAGGAGGTCGGTCGCCGAGATAGCGGTGATGGCCACCGGCACGTCCTGAGCGTTCTCGCTGCGGCGTTCGGCCGTGACGAGGATCTCCTGGAGAGCGTCCGCATCCACCGCGCGCACCGTCTGCGGCCAGGCGACGCTCAGCGCCGTGGCGCCGGCGAGCAGCCAGGTCGTTCCTGCGATCAATGAGCCGTAACCGGCAAGAGCCCGCCAACGCATGACTGCATCCCCCCTGGATGAGTGTTGGAGTCTCGAAGCCCAGGCGGCTCTGCGCCGCCTGCAAAATCGATTATCGATTGTGAGTTATCGCAACTTGACTCACTCTATGGCTTGGGCCGTGGGAGCGTCAAGGAACGCCTGCGGCGCGGCGGCGCACGGGGTGGTCCCGCCCGTGGCGGCGCCCCCTCCCCGGACGCAAGCCTGCGGTGATGCGGTACAGTCGACGCTATGAAGTTCGTCGACGAAGCGCGAGTGCGCGTACAGGCCGGCAACGGCGGCCGCGGCAGCGCCAGCTTCCGGCGCGAGAAGTCCGTGCCCTTCGGCGGTCCGGATGGCGGGGACGGCGGTCGCGGCGGCAGCGTCTACCTGCGGGCGGCTTCCGGGATCAACACGCTCGCGGACTTCCGCATCGAGCGCACCTTGCAGGCGCTGGCCATGGGGAGCCGGGGGGCGCCAACGGCTGCACCGGACGCGGCGGCGCGGATCTGTACTTGCCCGTGCCGATCGGCACCGTGGTGCGCGATGCCGAGACGCACGAGGAGCTCGGCGACCTCACGCGTGACGGGGAGCAGCTGCTGGTGGCCCGAGGCGGCAAGGGCGGCTGGGGCAACCAGCGCTTCAAGTCGAGCACCAATCGCTCGCCGCGCCAGTTCGGGCCGGGATTGCCCGGGGAGAAACGCCCGCTGGAATTCGAGCTGAAGGCTGATCGCCGACGTCGGACTGCTGGGTCTGCCCAATGCCGGCAAATCCACGCTGATCCGTGCGGTTTCGGCCGCGCGGCCGAAGGTGGCGGACTACCCCTTCACGACCTTGCACCCGAATCTGGGCGTGGTCGCGGCGGGCGAGCACCGCAGCTTCGTCATGGCCGACATCCCGGGGCTCATCGAAGGGGCGGCCGAGGGAGCAGGACTCGGGATCCGGTTCCTGAGGCACCTGCAGCGCACGCGGCTGCTGCTGCACCTGGTGGATATTGCGCCGCCCGACCCGCGAGGCGGACCCGGTGCGCGATGCGCGTGCGATCGTGCGGGAGCTCAAGAAATTCAGCGCGCAGCTGGCGGCGAAACCGCGCTGGCTGGTGCTCAACAAGCGCGATCTGCTGCCGGCCGCCGAAGCCGAGAAGCGCGCGCGCGCCATCGTGCGGCGCCTGCGCTATCGCGGCCCGCACTTCCTGATCTCGGGAGCGACGGGCGAGGGGACGAAGCGGCTGTGCCAGGCGGTTATGAGGCTTTTGGAGCAGCACGATCGACCGGCACGCGTGCGCGCATCATCTCCAGCAGATGCAAGCGCCTCGCAGCCGGACGCAACTTGAGAGGCGTCGGGACCACCGGAATCGGAATGCGGGTTTTGTCATTCGCGCTCATCGTTGCCTCACTGCATCGCGCGGATGCGCGCCGCCAGGCGGCTCTTGTGCCGCGCGGCCTTGTTACGGTGGATGATCTGCTTGCCGACCAGCGTATCGATCACCGGCACGGCGCTCTGGTAGCTGGTCCTGGCCGCCTCCTGATGGCCGCCGGCGATCGCCGCAGTCACCTTGCGCACGGCCGTACGCATGCGCGAGCGCAGGGCGACGTTGTGGGCGCGGTGTTTTTCGGCCTGGCGGGCGGCTTTTTCGGCGGACTTGGTATTGGCCACGAGTTCCCTGTGTAGTCCGTCTCTGACTTGCGCGGGGGCCGTAGTCTGCGCAGGGCTGGGCAGCTTGTCAACGCGGCCGGGCGCGCGTGCCGGCGCGCGGCGCGATGTTCACATAAACTCCGGTTTCGGCGGCCAATGGCCGAAGCGTAGCGTGGACAGTCTCATAATATCAATAGCTTAACGATCATGGAGCTCATTCGCGGACTTCACGGACCTGCAAGGCCGCGCGGCCGGGCTGCGCCGTCACCATCGGCGGCTTCGACGGCCTGCATCTGGGGCATCAGGCGCTGATCGGCGCGCCTGCACGAGCACGCGCTGCGCCTGCACCAGCCGGCGATGCTGCTGACCTTCGAGCCGATGCCGCGCGAGTATCTGGCGCCGCGAACCCGCCGGCGCGCCTGACGACCTGCGTGAGCGCTGGCGGATCCTGCACGCGGCTGCGCTCTGGATTACCTGTGGCTGCTGCGCTTCGGCGAGGCTTTGCGTAGCCTCTCGGGTGCAGCTTCGCGCGATCTGCTGGCGCGCGCCCTGGCGCCGCGGGTGGTCGTGGTCGGACACGATTTTCGCTTCGGCCGCAACGGCGAGGCCACCGCGGCGGTGCTGGCCGCCGCCGGCAGGCGGCTCGGATTCGACGTCGACGTGCTCGCCCCGGTGATGCTCGAGGGCGAGCGCGTCAGCAGCAGCGGCGTGCGCGCGGCGCTTCGAGCGCGGCGATTTCGCCCGCGCGCAGCGCTGGCTCGGCCGGCCCTAGTCGATGCGCGGCCGGGTGCTGCCCGGCAAGCACCTCGGGCGCAGCTCGGCTTTCCGACCGCCAATCTGGCGCTGAAGCGGCGCCGCGCGCCGCTCGCCGGGATATTCGCGGTGCGCGTGCACGGCGCGGCGGAGTGCGGCGCTGGCCGGGCGTTGCGAGCCTCGGCACGCGGCCGACGGTCGACGGCAGCCGCAGCGCTGCTCGAGGCGCACGTGTTTGATTTTGACGGCGATCTGTACGGCCGCGAGATCGAAGTGGAATTCGTCGCGAAGCTGCGCGATGAGGAGCACTTCGCATCGCTCGACGGCGCTCACTGCGCAGATGCAGCGCGATGCCGATCGAGGCGCGGCGCATCCTGAGGGTCTGAATGAGCCGACATGGCGGACTACAAGCACACGATCAATCTGCCGCAGACCGATTTCCCGATGAAGGCGGACCTGGCGCACCGCGAGCCGGCAGCAGCTGCGAGCGCTGGGACGAGCGTCGCACTCTACGCGCAGCTGCGCGAAGTCGCGCGCGGCCGCCCGCGCTTCGTGCTGCACGACGGGCCGCCGTACGCCAACGGCGTGATCCACCTCGGGCACGCGGTCAACAAGATCCTCAAGGACATCGTCGTCAAGTCGCGCACGCTCGACGGGTGCGATGCGCCCTACATCCCGGGCTGGGATTGTCACGGGCTGCCGATCGAGCTGCAGGTGGAGAAGAAGCACGGCAAGCCCGGGCCAGAAGCTCGATGCCGCGGCCTTTCGCGCCGCCTGCCGCGCCTTTGCGCACGAGCAGATCGATCTGCAGCGCACCGACTTCAAGCGCCTCGGCGTGTTCGGCGACTGGGAGCATCCCTATCTGACGATGGACCCGCGCTACGAGGCGCAGCAGACTGCGCGCTTTCGGCAAGATCATCGACAACGGCCACCTCTATCGCGGCGCCAAGCCGGTGCACTGGTGCCTGGATTGCCGCTCGGCGCTGGCCGAGGCCGAGGTCGAGTACGAGGACAAGACCTCGCCCGCCATCGATGTCGCCTTTCGCGTGGTCGACAACGCGGAGCTGCGCCGGGCGCATCGGCCTCGACGCCGGCAGGGCTCGGCAGCGCACCGGTGGCGCTGGTCATCTGGACCACCACGCCCTGGACGCTGCCCGCGAACGAGGCGGTCGCGCTGCGTGCCGAGTTTATCGCTACGTCGCTGGTCGAGGCACGGCGGCGCGGGAGCCGCGGCGGCTGGTTCTGGCGGCGGAGCTGCTCGAGCCGTGCCTTGAGCGCTACGGGATGACGCGCTGCGCACTGTGCTGGCGCGATTCGACGGGGCGCGCGCTCGAGGGCCTGAAGCTCGCAGCATCCGCTGCTGGACCGGCAGGTGCCGGTCATCCTCGGCGAGCACGTCACGCTCGATGCCGGCACCGGTGCGGTGCACACCGCGCCGGCGCACGGTCAGGAGGACTACGCGGTCGGTCAGCGCTACGGGCTGCCGGTGGCGAATCCGGTGGGCAACGACGGCCGCTTCCTGCGCCGGCACGCCGCTGGTGGCGGGCCTGCGAGTCGACGAGGCCAACCCGGTCATCATCGCAGGCGCTGGAGCAGAGCGGGGCGGCTGCTGCATCAGGAGCCGCTGCGTCACAGCTACCCGCACTGCTGGCGCCACAAGACGCCGCTCATCTTCCGCGCGACGCCGCAGTGGTTCATCAGCATGGAGCGCGCGGGCTGCGCGCGCACACGCTGCGCGACATCAAGCGGGTGCACTGGACGCCCGCCTGGGGCGAGCAGCGCATCACCGGCATGATCGAGAACCGTCCCGACTGGTGCATCTCGCGCCAGCGCACCTGGGGCGTGCCGATGGCGCTGTTCGTGCACAAGGCAGACGGGCGAGCTGCATCCGCGCACGCAGGAGCTGCGTCGAGGTGGCGGCGACCGCGTGGAGAAGGGCGGCATCGATGCCTGGTTTGCGCTCGAGCCGCGCGAGCTGCTGGGCGACGACGCCGCGCACTACGACAAGCTCACGCGACGTCATGGACGTGTGGGCCGACTCCGGGCTGTCGTTCGAGTGCGTGGCGGCCGATGCGCCCGGAGTTGCGGCACCGGTGGATCTGTATCTGGAGGGCTCGGACCAGCACCGCGGCTGGTTCCACAGCTCGCTGCTGATGTCGGAAGCGCTGTACGAGCGCGCGCCGTACCGCGGCGTGCTGACGCACGGCTTCACGGTCGATGAGAAGGGCCGCAAGATGTCCAAGTCGCTCGGCAACGGCATCGCGCCGCAGAACATCATGAGCACGCTCGGCGCCGACATGCTGCGGCTGTGGGTCGCGGCGACCGACTATGCCAACGAGATGAGCCTGTCGCAGGAGATCCTCAAGCGCATGAGCGATTCCTATCGCCGCATGCGCAACACGCTGCGCTTCCTGCTCGGCAACCTGCACGACTTCGATCGGTCCCGCGCACGCGCTGCCGGCCGCAGAGCTGGTGGCGCTCGATCGCTGGGCGATCGCGCGCGCGCAGGCGCTGCAAGCGGAAGATCGTCGAGGCCTATCGCGACTACGCGTTTCATCTGATCTATCAGAAGGTGCACAACTTCTGCGTGGTGGATCTGGGCGGCTTCTACCTCGATATCCTCAAGGACCGCCTCTACACGATGCCGGAGCGCGGCCGCCGCGCGCCGCTCGGCGCAGACCGCGATGTGGCACATCGCCGAGAGCATGGTGCGCTGGCTGGCGCCGATCCTGTCGTTCACGGCCGAGGAGATGTGGGGTCACCTGCCGGGAGCAGCGGCGCGAGTCGGTATTCCTGACCACCTGGCACGAGCTGCCGCAGGTGCCGGCGGAGACCATCGACTGGGCGGCGCTGATCGCGCTGCGCGGCGACGTGCTGCGCGAGCTCGAGAGGCTGCGCGACGGCGGCGCGATCGGCGCGCCGCTGGATGCGCGTGTGGATGTGTAGTGCACCCCCGGCGAGCATCGCGCGCTTCGCGGCGCTCGGGCCGGAGCTGCGCTTTCTGCTGATCACCTCCCAGGCGCAGGTGCACGCAGCCGCCGCTGCGCCGGATGAGGCGGTGGCGGCCGCCGGCATCGGCAACAGCGGCGTGTGGATCGTGGTGCAGCCGAGCTCGGACGCGAAGTGCGTGCGCTGCTGGCAGCATCGGCCCGATGTGGGCGCCGACGGCCGCCATCCGGAGCTGTGCGCACGCTGCGTCAGCAACCTGAGGGCCCCGGGCGAGCAGCGGAGTACGCATGAGCGATGCGGGAGACGCGCAGGTGCAGGTGCGCGCGCGCCGCCGCTGCGGGCGCGGCGCGGGAGCTGCCCGCTGCGGCCAGCGGTTGGCGCTGGTTGCCGCTCGCGGCGCTGGTCATCGTGGCCGATCAGACCGAGAAGGCGTGGATCGTGCAGCACTTTTCCCTGTTCGAGCGCGTGCGCGTGCTGCCGGTGCTGGAGATCACGCGCCTACAACACCGGCGCCGCCTTCAGCTTCCTCGCGGACGCTGCCGGCTGGCAGCGCTGGCTGTTCGTGCTGCTGGCGCTCGTCGTCAGCGTGGCGCTGCTCGTGTGGCTGCGCCGTCTGCAGGCCGCTGCGCACGCGTTGCTCGCCTGCGGCGTCGCGCTGATCCTCGGCGGCGCGCTCGGCAACATGATCGACCGCCTGGCCCGGCCCGGGTGATTGACTTCATCCATGTCATTGGGGCGAGCTTACTTTCCCGCGTTTAATGTGGCCGATTCGGCGATCACGATCGGCGCGGGGCTGCTGCTGCTCGATGCCTGGCTGCGAGAGCCGCACGGCGCGGCGAGGGAGCGACTGATGCAGATCCTGCTCGCCAATCCCCGGGGCTTCTGTGCCGGCGTCGACCGCGCGATCGAGATCGTCGAGCGGGCGCTGGAGCTGTTCGGCGCCCCGATCTACGTGCGCCACGAGGTGGTGCACAACCGCCATGTGGTCGAGCGGCTGCGCGAGCAGGGCGCGGTGTTCGTCGAGGAGCTCGACGAAGTGCCCGACGGGGCCACGGTGATCTTCTCCGCGCACGGCGTGTCCACCGCGGTCGAGCAGGAAGCGGCGCGCGCGGCCTGCAGGTGTTCGATGCCACCTGCCCGCTGGTGACCAAGGTGCACATGGAGGTGCAGCGCTTCGCGCGCGAAGGGCGCGAAGTCATCCTGATCGGCCACGCCGGCCATCCCGAGGTCGAAGGCACCATGGGGCGCTTCGATACCAGTCCGCCGGCGCGCGCATTCACCTGGTGCAGAGCATCGAGGATGTCGCGCGCTCGAGGTGCGCGACCCCGAGCGGCTGGCGTTCGTCACGCAGACGACGCTCTCGGTGGATGACACCGCCGAGATCGTCGCCGCGCTGCGCACGCGCTTTCCCGCGCTGCAGGCGCCGCGCCGCGAAGACATCTGCTACGCCACGCAGAACCGCCAGGACGCGGTCAAGAAGCTGCTCGAGCAGTGCGACGTGCTGCTCGTGGTCGGCTCGCGCAGCAGCTCCAACTCCAATCGCCTGCGCGAGCTGGCCGAGCCGGCCGGCGTGCCCGGCTACCTGGTCGACGGCCCGGACGATCTGCAGCGCGAATGGTTCGACGGCAAGCACGCGGTCGGCGTCACCGCCGGCGCCTCGGCGCCCGAGGTGCTGGTGCAGCAGGTGGTCGAGCAGCTGCGCGCTGGGGCGGGGAGATCCCGCGCGAAGTCATCGGGCGCGAGGAGCGGGTGTATTTCGCTCTGCCGCGCGAGCTGCGGCGCGAGTCAGAAAAACCCAGTTAGTCTGCCCCGCCGCGCGCCCGCATCGCGCCGCGGGTTCTGCGGTTGCTGCCCTCGCGCTGCAGCACAGCAGCCAGCTGTCCAACCTACGTCCTGGCGGTTCCCGGCCCAACAGCTCCGCGACACGCCTGTGTCGGCCAGAGGCGCCGCCAGGTGTTGCGCCGGCCCCGTCGGCCGTTCCCGTCCGGGAATTGTTGCGTTGGGTGGTGAACCTTGCGCATGCTTCGGCGCACTTACCTCTCAGTTAGGGCTCGGTGGCCAGCCAGGGGAGCGCGCGCGGCCAATGGTTTCCATCCTGATTGGACACTCCTACTTTCTGCGCTTCGATCAGAAGCAGCTTGAGCGCGCAAAGCCTTACCCCCCGCTCGCCACGCTCCAGGTGGCCTCGAGGCTGCGCCAGGCCGGTCACGACGTGGCGCTCTTCGACGCCATGCTGGCCGATGGCATCGGGGAGTATGAGCGAAAACTGGCAGCCGTAAAGCCACAGCTCGTGCTGCTGTACGAGGATAACTTCAACTTTCTGAGCAAGATGTGTCTCGGCAGGATGCGAAGGGCGGCCTGCGAAATGATCGCCCGCGCGCGCCACGGCGGCGCGCGCGTCATCGCCGCAGGCGCCGATGTCAGCGATGCTCCGGAGAGCTACCTGCGCGCGGGAGCGGAGGTCGTTCTCCTGGGCGAAGGGTTATCAGCCCTGGATGGCCTGCTGGCACGGCTCGATTCCTGCCTGCACACGCACTCGCGTGAGCTCGCTGCCGGCCTTGCCGGCGTCGCATCGCTGACCGACGGCAAGGTAAATGCCGTGAGCGCGGCGCGGGCGTTGCCGGCAACTCAGTACGGCGATGAGCCGGCCTGGGATTTGGTGGATGTCGAGCGCTACCGCAGCGTCTGGCTGAGGGCCCACGGTTACTTCAGCCTGAACATGGCCGCCTCGCGCGGCTGCTCGTTCCGCTGTGCCTGGTGCGCCAAGCCCATCTGGGGGAACCAGTACCTGCAGCGCAAGCCCGCGGCGGTCGCAAGGGAAATGGCCCATCTGAAACGCGCCCTCCGTGCCGATCACGTCTGGTTTGCCGACGACATCTTCGGGTTTCGCGTCGACTGGGTCACCGAGTTCGCGCAGGCGGTGAAGGCGGACGGTGGCTCGATCCCCTTCACGATTCAAACGCGTGCAGATCTCGTCAGCGAGCGCATGGCCGCCGCGCTGGGCGACGCCGGATGCCAGGAAGCGTGGATCGGCGCGGAGAGCGGCAGTCAGCGCGTGCTCGACGCCATGAACAAGGGCACCAGCGTGGCTGAGATCCTGGTGGCGCGTGCGCGCCTGAAGAGTGCGGGCATTCGCGTGGGATTCTTCCTGCAGCTGGGCTATCTCGGTGAGCAGCTTGCTGACATTCTCGCTACCCGCGAGCTCCTCGAGGCTGCGGTACCCGACGACATCGGGGTGAGCGTGTCATATCCCCTGCCGGGCACGAAGTTCTACGAGCTGGTCAAAGCGCAGCTCGGCAGCAAGACTCATTGGCAGGAAAGCGACGATCTGGAGATGATGTTCCACGGGACATACACTTCCGAGTTCTATCGCGTCATCAGAGACCTGCTGCACCAGCGCGTATCGCTGGAGACGCTGAACACACCGGCACGTGCCGACGACTATCGGCGCGGCACCTGCATATTGGACCGACGATGGCAGGATCTTGTTTCCACTGAGCAGCAGTATCGCAATGGCAACAGCCAGGCGGCGGCAAGCTGACAGGATGGGCGCAAGGTGTTGTTACGCATGAGCAGCGGCATTCGAATCGCGCCGTCGCGGCTGCGAGAGAGCCGCGGCGCACGGGACCGGGCCGCAGAGCGCATCAGCGAGCTCTCCCTCAAGACTCTGCACCTTGCTTTGCAGAAGACCACCGAGGTGCTGGCGAGCGAGCTGGGCAGGCCAACAGCCGTTGTTCCCGACTGGTCCGAGACCGAATGGGCGATCGCGCGGGCCGTGGCAGCGATTCACGGCGTGTCGCCGCTGCTTGCCGGTGCTTTGCGGTGGCAAGGTCCCCCAGCCTGGACGCAGTTTCTCGCGCAGCAGAAGGCACATTCGGCGAAGCGCTTCGTGCGCATTCAGCGGCTGCTACAGCTCATGGACAGCCGCGCGCGCGGCGCGGGCATCGCGCTCGTTCCGCTCAAGGGAGCGGCGTTGCACGCGAGCGGAATCTACCGAGCCGGCGACCGACCGATGGCGGACGTCGACCTGCTGGTACGGGAAGAGGAGTCGCCACGCGCCGTTGAAACACTCGCGGGCCTCGGATTTCGCCAGACGGGGCGGACGTGGAAACACCTGGTGTTCGAGCAGGGTGTCAGTGATGCACCGGCGGCATTGGGGGAGCATTGCCGCAATGGCATCAAGATCGAGCTGCATTGCCGCATCAGCGAAATCCTGCCGCTGCGTCCCGTGGACGTCTCGGAGCTCGTATTCCCGCAGCGGCCGCATCCCGGGTTGAACAGCTACCCCTCGAGAGCCGCGCTGCTGATCCACTTGCTCCTGCACGCTGCCGGCGCACTGATCTGTCGGGAGCTGCGGCTACTGCAACTGCACGATATCGCGCGCCTGGCCGACGGCATGACCGATAAGGACTGGGAGGTGGTGTTCTGCCAGGCGGCACGTACCGCTGAGGGGAGTCTGTGGTGGGCTTTCCCCCCGCTCACGCTGGCGGCTCGCTACTACTGCTGCGTTCCGCAATGGGTGCTCGCGCGCACGTCGAGGGGCTGTCATTGGCCACTGAAGCGAGTCTACCGGCGCAGAACGCTGGCGGGTGCTTCACTTTCGCACCTGTGGGTCAGCGCATTTCCGGGCATCGAGTGGGCACGCTCGCCGCGCCAGGTGCTCGAGTATGCCGCAGCGCGCGTCGTGCCGAGCGCCGACACTGTACACATGCGTAAGGCGCTCGCGACCGTGCAGCCGCGCGTCTCGGGGGGAGCGTGGGCGCAGCTGTCGCAGGGCCAACGCATGCTGCGCTGGATGATGTCACGTCAGGCCCGGCACGAGACGCTGCAGCCGGTCCGGGCGGCGCTGCGCGACGCGCGCTAATGCTGCCGCGAGGAGCGCGGGGCGCTGCCCGCGGCTGCCAGTCTGGTGTAGAGCGCCTGGAAGCGCTGCGCGGTAAAATCAGCGTCCTCGACGATCGCACGGTGGTACGCCTCACGCGCAATGCGCAAACGCAATTCCTCGTCCGCGAGCAATGCAGCGATCGCGTCAGCGAGGGCCGCGGGGTCGCCGACGGGTACGGCCACCGCTGCGTGCGGCGCCCACTCTGCGAGATGGCCCACCGCCGTGCCGACCGTGGGAACACCCGCTACCGCGGCCTCGAGTGCAACCAGCGGTCCGGTCTCGTGGCGGGAGGAGACGATCATCAGGTCAGCTGCCTCGACCAGCGGACGCAGCAGCCGCTGCGGCAGGAATCCGCGGAAGTTGATGCGGGCGGTCAGCCCCAGGTCGTGAGCCAGAGTCTGCATTGCCCCCGCCAGAGTATCTTCGCCGACGAGGTCGAGCCGAAACTCGACGCCCGCCTGCGCCAGCGCGGCGAGAGCGCGCAGGAGAGTCGGCTGGTCTTTGACACGGTTCAGGCTTGCTACGTGAATCAGTTGCGGTGTCCGACGCGCATCGCGGCGCACCGGTTCCCGCGGTGGCCAGGCGGCCAGATCAACGCCCAGCGGCACCCGCTGCGCGATCACTCCCAATGCGGCAACGGCTTCGATCACCGGTGCACTTGCCGCAGAAACGACGGATGCCGCGCGCAGTGTCATGCGCTCACGTATCCGACCGCGCCACGTCAGGGCGCCGCCATACCCGATCTCGGGCAACGCAACGAGCTCACCGCCCGCAACGTGTATGAGGCTCGGAATCCGCAGCAGGCTGCCCGCGGCAACGGCAATGAGGCCGCACGACGCGGACCATATCGCGTGCACGAGATCAAAGCGGGACGCGCCGTGCATGGCAAGTATCGCGGCGAGGGCGCGTGTGCGGGTGAGACGCAGGCCAATGTTGTGGATATGCGCGCCCGCCAGTTGCCACTCGCAGGCTTTGGCTTCCTGGGCGAGCGCGATGACCTGCAGATCATGAGCGCGAGACAGGCGAGTGAGCAACGCCACGAGCGCCGGGATAATCCGGTACTCTCCCGAGCGATCGACGCCTCCCGGTACCACCAAAGCGACGCGCATCTTGCGGGCCGGTGTCCCCAATTGGGTGTAGAACCGTGCGCAACATACGACATGCGACCGGCGCGATAAAGCCGCGCGTTACCCTGCTGCGCCGGCCGTGAACAGGTCACACGATTCCCCTCCAGCCCCCGCGGCCGAGCTGCCGCAATTGCAGGAAACGCGCGCTGCCTTCGACAGCGTCGCCGCCGACTATGACGGCGATCGCGGTAACAACGCCGCGATCCGCGACATGCGCGCGGAGATGTGGCGCTGGCTGGACGCGACTTTCGCTCCGGGAAGCCGGTTGCTCGACCTCGGCTGCGGCACCGGGCTCGATGCCGTGCGGATGGCGTGGCGCGGGCATCGCGTCACGGCAATCGACTGGTCACCCGAAATGGTGCGCCGGACGAGCGAGCGTGCGCAGCGCGAGCAGCTGGGCGATCGCGTAGTGTCCCTCAACATCGGCGCGCACGAGTTGCAGCGGCTCGGCGACGCGGACGCATATGACGGCGCTTACTCCAATCTCGGTGCTTTGAATTGCGTACCCGATCTGGCCGACGTATCGCGCGAATGTGCCCGCCTGCTCAAGCCGGGCGGTGAGCTGGTGTTTACCGTGATCGGCCGCATCTGCCCGTGGGAAGCGGCGTACTACCTGCTGCGGCGGCGCTGGGCGCGAGTGAAAGTGCGCTATGCGCGCGACCTTGTGCCGGTAACCATGAACAAACACACAATCTGGACGCGCTACTACACTCCGCGCGAGTTCTATCGGCCCTTTCAGGGGCAGTTCAGGCTCATGCACTATCGCGGTGTGTGCCTATTCGTGCCGCCGCCTTATCTGCTGTGGATGCGCGAGAGACCACTTGGCATGGTACCAATGGTTGTGGCGCATCGACCGGCGCGTCGCCGGCTGGCCATTGCTGCGCGGGATCGGTGATCACTTCCTCATCGTGATGCGCAGACGCTGAGGAGCAGTGGCGATGATCGTCAATACGCGCCGGCTGTTCGCAAGGCTCCTGTCGGACATGCAGATCGGTGCGGTCTGCGATGTCGGCTCGATGAACGGGGCGGATGCGCTCGCCTTCAGCGCGGCCGCACCGCACTCGAGTGTGTACGCGCTCGAGCCCAACCCGGTGAACTTCCGCCTGATGGCGGCCGACAGCGCGCTGCGCAGGCATAACATCCGCATCGCCCCGCTGGCGGCGTCCAACTACGACGGCGAAGCCGAGTTCTACCTGGTCGCGGCCGACTACGCGCGGGCCGACCCGCGCCGCGGCATGAGCTCGCTGCACCGGCGCGAGGGTGAATGCGCGCCAGCGACGGTCGTGCGCGTGCGCACCACGCGCCTCGACAGCTTCCTCGCCGACAAGTGTCCGCCGGGCTGCCGCCTGGCGTTGTGGATCGATGCCGAAGGGGCGGCGTACGAGGTGATCGAAGGGCTGAGCGGTGTGATCGCGCAGGTGCAACTGCTGCATGTCGAGGTGGAAACCTCGCCCTGCATCGGTGCGCACCAGCGACTGTATCCGGAGGTCAAGTCGCTGCTCGCCGAGCTCGGCTTCGCGGAGCTCGCCACCGATCAGGCACCGAGTCACGAGCAGTTCAACGCGCTGTTCATCCGCACGGCTTTGCCGGCGGCGCTGCGGCTGCGGGTGCGTGTGTGGCTGGCGCGCGCGCGCCTGCGCTACCTGGCCGCCGGCGTGGCGGTGCGCGTGCTCCAGGCCTGCTGCCCGAAGTGCCTGCGCCGCTACCAGGCGATGCGGCTGCGGACGATCCGGCTGCGATGTCCGTAGCGCCGCACAGCGCCCCGCCGCGCGCCCCGGGCCTGCTCGGCGACACCGCCGCGCGCGACTACGCGCACAAGCTGCGCCTGTTCAACGCGTTCGCCGCGCCCGAGCTGCGCGCGCTGATCGGCAGCCTGGCACTTGCGGACGACATGTGCGTGCTCGATGCCGGCTGCGGCACCGGCGAAGCGCTCGGCTGGCTCGCGGCCGCCCTCGGTGCGCACGGGCGCGTGGTCGGCCTCGACCTCGCGGACGCGCATGTGGGCGCTCCCGCGCCGTGGCGGTCGCGCAGGCGGATGTGGTGCAGGGTGATCTGCTGCGAGCGCCCCTGGCGCCCGCCAGCTTCGATCTGGTGTGGAGCGTCAACACGATCAATCACCTGCGCGATGCGCCCAGCGGCGTGCGGGCATTGACGGCACTGTTGCGCCCCGGCGGACGCCTCGCGCTCGGCCAGAGCTCGCTCCTGCCGGATATGTACTTCGCCTGGGATGCGCGCCTCGAGCGACGCTGAACGAGGCGGTGCGGCGCTATTACCGCGACCGCTACCGCCTGAGCGAGCGCGACCTGACGGCCGTGCGGGCGCTGCTCGGCCTGCTGCGGCGGGCGCAACTCAGGGAGGTCACGGTGCGCACCATCCTCATCGAGCGCAGCGCTCCGCTGCGTCAGGAGGACGCGGCTTATCTCACCGAGGCGATTTTCCGCGACACCTGGGGTGAGCGCCTGCGGCCGTACCTCTGGAAACAAGACTACGATGCAGTTGACGCCGGCTTTGCGATCCGGATGACCCGCGCTATGCGCTGCGCCGCCCGGATTTTCATTTCCTGCAGAGCTTCACTCTGGCGCTCGGCACGGTGTAGCCATGGCGGAAATGCTCGTCACCGGTGCAGTATGTCGCGCCGATCAGCGCGAGGATTCCAATCACGGATTGTTGGGTGCGTCACGCGCCACGCCAGCGTTTCCGATAGAACTCGCGCACGCGGTGCGGCAAGTGCGAGCGCAGCACCGTCCTTAATCCATTCAGCCACCATCGCGGATACGGCCAGGAGTACGCCAGGCTGCCCCACAATGCGCGGAGCATGCGGCCGCGGGCGCCCCGTTCTGCATGATTTGCGGCGAGCTGCAGCGCGTTTTTCATGCGTTCCTCGCGCAGCAGCGAGCGCCGCGCGGAGTCGACGAGCTGCTGGCGTCGGCTGAGCGAGCGATCCCGACCTACGAACGCGCTCTGCCACTCGCGGGTGTGATTCTCGTCGTGAAGCCGCACATATACGAGAGGCTCATCGACGATCGCGACTTCGCTGCACAGGGCCAAGCGCAGCCACAGATCGTAGTCCTCCGCGGAAAGCATCTCCTCATCGAACCCTCCCGCCTGGACGATCAATTGCCGCGTTGCCAGCACGCTGGGAGTTCTGATTGACGCGCGGCACGTTACCACCTGCTCGAAAATGTCCCCCTCATGAGGCACCCAGCGCCGCTGAGTCTCCTCCGGCAGGGGGTTGCCGAGACCCATCGACTCGCAGGAACGCTGTGTAGCTCCAGCGACAGTTGACCCGTGCGCGCAAGGTTTCGATTTGCCGCTCGAGTTTCCGGGCCGCCCATAGATCATCCGAATCCAGGAAGGCGACATACTCTCCAATCGCCCTCAGCAGCGCGGCGTTGCGGACTATCGAGGGCCTGCCGCTATGCGGAAGCCAGACCACTCTGACGCGCGGGTGGTTCTCCAGGGACCGGAGATATTCCCTGGTCTCAGGATCGGACCCATCATTGGCGATGATCAGCTCCAGTCCGTAAACGTCTGGGCATAGACGGATTCGATCGCCGGCCGGAGAAACCTCAGTCGATTGAACGTCGGCATCACCACCGACACGGTCGGTGGGAACCGGGCTGTGGCGAACCTGGGCCGCCCCTTGGCTCGATTCGCTCGCCCCGCCCTGCAAGGGTCCAGCTTGCGCTCGCATCGCTTGGGACGCTGCCTATTGTCGCAATTCGAACAGGAAATGAACTGCGGGGGTGGGGCCGTACTTCTGCACCGGCGGATCCAGATACTTCGGATCTCGGGCGAGGAGGCGATAACCGTGGTCCGTGAGCACCCTGGAGAAATCCTGTCCGTCAGTCGTCAACATAGTAACGCCATCTGCGCCTACAACGTTGGGCACCACCATGAGGCGTGGAACACTGTGCTCGCGGAGCAGCGCCAACCACCAGGCAATAGCCTCCAAGCGACATTCGAGAACTGTGGATGTTGATGGCCAAATCCACCGGATAGCGGCGGAGCGCGCTCCGAATCTCGTGCAGCGGAATGACCTGGGCGCGCGCGTTAACGCCTCGATATCGAAGGTAGTGCTCGCAAATAAATGTCGAGGTTGCCACCGCGTCCGTGCACAAATATCGTTCTATCGAGGGCAAAGCTGCCACGGAGCGATGCGCCAGGCGCCCGTAGCCTGCGCCGATGTCCAGGACGACTACCGCGGTACGCTGACTGATGGCGATGTGCCGCTCGAGGAAGTTCAGTTCTGCAACTGAATCAAGCAAATCGCGGGTCACTAGCCGGCCTTCGATGACTTCGTAGAAATTCACTCCGAATGCCTGGTCCTCGCTGAGGCGGTCAAACAAGCGAAGACGATCCGTCGACTTCAGATAGTAATAGGCCAGGGCGAAGGACATTTCGTCATGTCCCGGCCGGGCCTCTGCCATAAGTAGGCGTCGTCTGCGCGGAAGCACTGCAGGTCTATGCGGCGGACATGGTCAGCGGTCCAAACCGTGGACGTCGTGACCGGGCCCTCGGCATGTGCATAGGCTTCCTCGAGTTCGCGTAAACGCGGACTATCCCTCGTCAGGTACGTGCCTGTGTCCACAGCAGGCCCAAGCGACGTTTCACGCGTCGCCCGTGTTGTCGGCTTCTGCCAGTCGTAAAGGAGTGCGTTCGACACAACACTATGGTCATAACGCTGTAAAAACCTCTGTGCGATGGTGCGTGCGAACTCTCGAAATCCCATTTCGCTAGGCCTCATTCCAGAGGGTTAGGCCGCACGTGCACGCCCCGGCTTGGGCGCCGCAAGGCGGGCGTAAGCCGGCACAAGCTGCGAGCTGAGGCGGAGTGAGATAAATGAGAAACAACCTGCGTAAGTGGATCCGATCAGCGCAATCGGTTCACCCCCGTCAAGCACCTCGGGGGCGCAAGGCAATACACACCCAGGACACTTTCCTTCCACCGTGGAATACGCGGACTTCATCGACGGTCGCATACGACCGCTTTAGTCGCCAGAGTATTGTGGCGCTGCCGCGGGCGGCGGTGCACATTGAAACCAACAACAGGCCGTCGGATTTCAGGGAACGCGCGTATCGCTCCACGGTCCGCAACGGATCGCGCAGGCAACAGAGCACTTCGTTGAAGACAATGACGTCGAATTGCTCCGCAGGAGAGTATTCCTCACAGTCCGCCGCGAGGAAGGTACTCCGCTCGTTCTGCTGCTTCTGTGCCACGGAGATTGCGCTGCCCGACACGTCGATTCCTACATATCGAGAGTAGGAGGAACTCGGGAGTCTGCGCAGCAAAACCCCCTGGCCACATCCGGTATCCAACACTGCCCCGCCGGGCTTCAGGTGGCATATATAGCCGGCCAGTATGCTGAAGCGCGCAAGCTCGGAAAGCTGACCAAGGAAGTCCCACCTCCCTGCGGCATACTGCGTTTCCCAGGTCTGCGCGGACTGCAACAAGCCATCGGACCGGCGACCGCGGTCTACGAGCAACTGCAGCCAGCGCGCCGCGTGTTCCAGAAGTGCACGCCGGCCGACGCTGTGCGTGCTCACGGTGCCAGATCCATGCTTACTGAAGATGCGAGTAATATTCTATGGATCATGTCGGCGCTTCCTATTCTCTGTTATCACAACGTGGCCACGGCGCCCAAAGACGCGCCGTTCAAGCTGCTGTACGTGAACCCGGACAGGTTCGAACGGCAGCTGTGGACGTTGCGTCGTCTCGGCCTGCGTGGCGTCTCCATAAGCGAGGGCATTGCCCGGCTGCGCAATGCCACCTCGCGCGGTTGTGTCGTGTTCACCTTTGACGATGGGTATGCCGATACCCTTAGGACGGCAGCGCCGCTTATGAAACGGTATGGCTTCGGAGCCACCTGTTACGTCGTCAGCGGCGCGATCGGGACGTACAACCGCTGGGACGCGGAATATCTGCGGGAACGAAAGCCGCTGATGAGCCGCGAGCAGCTTGACCAGTGGTTGGCGGCCGGTATGGAGGTGGGCTCGCACTCGCTTTCGCATCAGCGGCTGCACGAATTGCCGCAAGATGTAGCCGGGTACGAGATCGCGGAGAGTCGGGCTACGCTGCGCAACATGCTTGGCGTCCCGATCGAACATTTCGCCTACCCTTTCGGCCACTTTACTGCCGACATAGTCGAGTTGGTGCGGCGCGCCGGCTACTCCTCGGCGGTGACGGTCGTGCCGGGAGTAGCGCGGACGTCCGACGACCGACTGCGGCTGCCGCGGATACTTGTGAACGGTGAGCGCGGCTTGTGGAAGTTCCTGCTGCACGTCGCTACTCCTTACGAACGCTGGCGCCGGCGCGCTCCGAATGTGCCATCGAAATGATGGTGCATTGTACGCTGAGACGCTCGATCGTCGACATGGGAACGCGATGAGTTCCGGGATGGCGCCGAAGGCTTCGCCGGCGATTTTCGTACGTTCCTCGGAATGCCGCCTCTCGAGCAGCCGTTGCGCACCAGCGGTGGCGCGCGAGGAGGTACACGACACCGTAGCTGTCGTAAAGCGCGACGCCGAGCCATCGTCAGCAATGGGCCCCGCAGTCTTGCATGCTCTGGGGGTAAACTGAGGCGAACTTCGCGCGCAGGTACTTGATGCCCCCTGACGTGGCGGGATGAGCAACTCACCATGTACTCTCGTCTTGCAGCTGAACGGTACGACGTGACCCCGCTCCCCTTCATCCCTTTCTCCAACACGGGCGGCGAGGCCCTGAGTAACAACGGCGTGGTCGCCGGCGGAATAGCCAACTCTGACGGGTCTGTTTCACTCGCGGAATGGTCTAAAGGCGTGCTCACTGACTTGGGCGTCCCGCCTGACCTTCCAAGCCACGACTTCAACAAATTCCGGGTGTTCGGCATAAATACCTCCGGCGCGATCGTTGGCACCATTCACACCTCTGCCGGCGACCTGCCGTCACGTTCGTTCATATATGACCGCGGTCGTTTCACTGTCCTGCCTTTGGTGGACCCGACGGATCTTGGCGGCGCGGCAATCGCGATCAACAACCGGGGAGAGGTGGTTGGATATGACCGTACTTCAAGTAACAACTTAACAGGCTGGCTTTGGTCTGATGGCGCCTATTCGAGCTTACCCGTATCCGGAACCAACACTGCCGCACTGGGCATCAATTCCAGCGGCACCATCATTGGCAACCGTACTCTCAGCTTCATTCGGCGTCTCCTCACTGGCCAATTCCGTTGCACGGGCCAACGCGGTTATGTTCTAAGTCACGGCACGACTCAGTATCTGACTGGGTTTGTCTATGCGATAAACGACCTGGGCGAGGCGGCCGGGGGCTCGACCTCAGATGGTCAAGCGATGGCAACTGTATTTAAGAATGGCATCGCTACGGTGATCCTGAGTCTGCCCAGCTCTGCCGTCGGAATAAATTCTTCTGCGGAGTCGTCGGATCCTATCAACCTGCTGGGTACAACCGACGACATCTGTTCATATGGAGTGCGAATTCGGGAGCGTTCGACCTGACACCCGACGGTTATGGTTCTGCGGAGGCGGCCGCCATCAATGACCGCGGTGACGTCTTGGGTTTCGGAGAGACGGTGAGCGGGAAATCCCAGTACTTTTTGCTCACACCAGATCCCAATGGAGTGCTGATGCCGAGGGCACTTATTACCGCGCCGCCCGCAGGCACTCGGTAACGGGGGCTATTCTCATGTCCCGAGCCGGCGGGACTGCATGCAGGCACGCAGCGCGCGCACCGCCCCGCGCAGGACCCGCGGTGCAAACGCCCGCGCCGCCGCATACGCTGCGCCGCGCCACCATTTCAGGTAGCGCCACGCGTACGGTGCGCTCTCCACCAGGGTGCGCACAACGTCGATGCGCGTGCCGAACAGCGCCTGGCTGCGCGCCAGCCCCGCGGCCGACACTGCGCGTTCCTCGCGCAGCAGCGCCGCGAATTGCGCATCGGCAGTGGCACGCAACGCCTTCTCTATGACCCGGCGGAGATCGCGCCAGGCAATGATATCGCTCCCCGCGTGCAGGCCGTGCCGCCGCACCAGCGTCAGCGGCTCATCGATTCCGTCCAGCTCGCTCACCTCGGCGAAGCGCAGCCACAGGTCGCCGTCCTGATTCATGACCAACTCCTCATCGAATGGCCCCACCTGCTCCAGGAGGCTGCGCGCGGCGATCACGCTCGGCATGGCGATGACGGCATCGGTCAGCAGGTGATCCCGAACCCAGCCCGATGGGGCCGGCCAGGCGGTGCGTGCGGCCGCGAGGGGACGGCCGGCCGCATCGATCAGTGCGAACGCCGTGCAACTCCAGCGCCGCTGCGGGTGGCGCTGCAGCGATGCGACCTGTCGCTCGAGTTTGTGAGGCAGCCAGAGATCGTCGGAATCGAGGAAGGCGACATATTCGCCGCGCGCGACGCGCAGCGCCGCGTTGAGCATGACGCTCGGTCTGCCGCTGTGAGCCATCCACAGCACACGCACGCGCGGATCGGCAAGTGAGCGCAGGTATGCGCGTGTGTCTTCACCCGAGCCGTCGTCAGCAATGATCAGCTCCCAGTCGGTGAGAGTCTGAGCTAACACCGACTCGATCGCTGGCGGCAGGAATTGCAACCGGTCGAATGTTGGCATCAGAATAGAAACCGCGGGCGGCACCTGAAAACCCTGCAGAATCCGGCTCGCTCCCCGACCAACCGGGGCAGTGCGGTCAAGATACAATGTGTAGCTGGGCACCGCCATACGCTCGGTATCGGCTTGCCATCGCATGCGGCACCTGACCCGCATGGCCGCGCCGGCCACCCGGCGCTGTGTTCATTCGCCATGGCGTGTGGCGCCCCTCCCGTGGAGCCTGCGGCACCATTGCCCCTCAGTGAGCACCCGCCGGCCCGAGCAGCGTCTCATCGAGGAACGAAGCCTGCTCGCGCGCAAATGAGGCACGCACATGGTTCGAGTCGATATACAGCGGCATGCCATCTGATCCGACGGCCGGACAGGACATGCCGGCACACAGGGTCGAGCGTGGATCGATGACCTGCGCACCCGTGCGCGCGGCGATGCCGCGCAGCCGCCTCATCAGCGGTGCGACGTACGACTCGTACGGCACGGCGTCGACGCGGCGCCCGCGGTCCGCGGAAAGCAGCCGCGGCGTGCGCGGCGAGAGGCGCACGCGCGGCGGAACCATCGAGGCAGGGTCGAACTGCGGTGAGGTCGGATTCGACAGCACGATGAAGACGCGGCGTCCGCTCGCGACCAGACGCGCGAGCAGGCTTTCAAACTGCTGCAATGCCCGTTGTGTGGCGGGTGAGTCGAGTCGCAGCGGGATACGGAGAAAATCCCCGGAGCTGAACACACCCTGCCGCGATTCCCGGCGATACTCGCCGAGCAGATAGAGCTCCCAGAAGTCACCGAACACCACCGTGTCGACGCGCGGCTGAAAGGCCTGTTCAGTAGCGTAAGCAAAGAAGCCGTCGCAGTTACGCGGCTGGCGCAGATTGTCCATGCCCGGCAACACCGGGCATCCCGCGTGGCCCGCAAACAGCACCGAGCGCGCCGCATCCGGATGGCTGTCGATGAGGTAAACGATGCGCGGCCAATACTGTTGAAGGTGCGAGTCGCCGATGAACAGCGCCGTGGTTTCACGATGGCTCCGGAGCGTGATCGTCTCGAATCCGTCCCGGCTTTGGACGCTGCCCTCACCAGACATGTGCCAGTCCTGGATCGCCTGCTCCCAGGCGCTGAAGGCAGTCCCCGACAGCCGACCCGCGATCCGGCTGTCGGCGGTTGCGGCGCCCAGCGCCGTGAAGCCGATGAGGCCCCCGAGCAACGCGGGAACGGCCGTGCGGCCGAGCGCACCACGACGCAGCGGTGTTTCGACCAGGTAATAGCTGAGGGTTGCGGCGGCAAAAGCTGCGGCGATGACGCCGGCAATGGCCGTGGGCGGCAGCTCCCGACCCCAGATGCCACGCGTCAATGCAAACATCGGCCAGTGCCAGAGGTAAAGCGAATAGCTCACCCGCCCGACGAACACCAGGGGTCGGTTGCCCAGAAGTCGCCGATTGATCCACGAGCCGGGTCCGGCACCGATCAGCAGCGCCGCACCGAGAGTTGGAATCGTCCCCCAGGCCCCGGGGAAGGCATTCGCTGCGCTCAGCAGCAGCGCGCCTGCAGCGATGAGCGCAAGCCCCGCGAGGGCGTCCCAGTGTCCACGGGACCACCACCCCCCGGAGGCACCCACTCCTTCGAGCTGCCGCGCGGCCAGCAATCCCCCGACCGCCAGCTCCCAGGCTCGCGCGCCCGGAAGGAAAAAGTGGACCAGAGGATGGTAGCGCGCGCCCCAGACGCTGATCGCCAGAGACGCCACGATCACAGCGCCCAGTACCCGCCGCGTCGCGCCGTATCTGACGACGACCATCAGCAGGAGCGGCCACACCAGATAGAACTGCTCTTCGACCGCAAGCGACCAGAGGTGCAACAGCAGATTGTCGTCGGCAGCGGGGTCGAAGTAGCCCGTGACATGGGCAAAGAACACATTCGCGAGGAACGGCCCACACCACAGCATCGATTGGCCCAGCCAGCGGAACTCGTTCGGCAGCAGCACATACCAGCTGATCGCGTAAACGGCGGCCAGGACCACCAGCAGCGCGGGCACGATGCGGCGCACGCGCCGTTGGTAGAATCCTGCGAGACTGAAGCTTCCTTCCTGCGAGCTCGCGAGCACCAGTCGCGTGATCAGATATCCGGAGATGACAAAGAAGATATCGACCCCGATGAACCCGCCGGGCACCGTTGCCGGCAGTGCGTGATAGGCGATGACGAGGCTGATCGCAACGCCGCGCAGGCCATCGATGTCAGGCCGGTAGTTTCCGCTGCGCTCGCCAACCGCGGTGCGCGCGGCGCTCCACTGCGCCCCAACAGGCTGACTCGCCAGGCGCCACAGCGCTGACTCACGCTCGACCATAGCCGTCCGATAGCAACAGGCGCACCGCATTGGCGGCCTCGCGCGGATGCAGTCCACGGCGCAGCTCGTATCCCGGCAGCCGGGAGAGCTGCGATCTGAAGGTGTGCCAGCCGGGCTGCTTGGCGGCATACCGCTGGTTGCTCGCGACCCGGCGCAGCACTACGGACTTGGGCAGTGGCGTGAGCACGCTGCTACCGCGGGCCCTTCCTGCGGAGATGAACACCACCGCCCGGATGCGCAGCGGCGCCGCTGCCAGTCGGCGCCGCGTGCGCCGCAGGTCGATCTCGAGCTTTTCTACGCCGCTGCGGCGGCGGACACGGGTCGACTCCCGCAGCAGAGCCGAGCGCTGCCGGCGATCGAGAAACCGCAGCGCGTCCCGGCGCAGGTGCACGAAGTTGGCGACGCCCGTTGCCAGCAGGCTTTGCGGTCCTACGAGGACGCTGTCCTCGGCGAGGAAATCCAGCCCGCCGAGCAGGCAGTGCAGGACCAGCGTCGATTTTCCCGCCCCACTCCGCCCCATCAGCAGCACCCCTTGCCCGCCGCGGCCCACGCAGGCGGCATGGAGGGGGACCAGTTGCTGGGCGCGTGCCGCGAGCAGATACACCGCGAACTCGAGCAGCTCGTAGCGAACGTGATAGGGATACCGCAGCGCCTGCTGTGACACCCCGAGCAGGGCTGCGCGTTGTTGCACGGCGACCGCGACGAAGCTGGCGCACCCCATGGCGCCGCAGAGGATCCCTGCCCCCGCCAGCGACCGCACGGGCGGCGGCTCGCCGCGCGAGCCGCCCCGCGCCCGCGGTGCCGCCGTAACCACCAGTCTCACCCGGAAGCGTGGTGGCGTGCGGGCAAGCCGGTGAGCCGGGAGCCCGGCATAGGCAGCCCTCACGATGCGTTGCAGCCGTCGACTGTCGGTCTCGAACTCGAACCGTCCGCCCAGCAGCTGCAGGCGCTCGCGGAAAGCCGTTCGCTTGCGCTCTCCGAAGGGATCGGGAGGCGGCGCCGCGAGTGTCAGTCTTTGGTTGCGCATGGAGCCGCGTTCGCCTGCGTCGCGAGTGAAGCTGAGCGAGCGCCTAACATCCGCCCGAATCGCTCCGAGCTGCGCAGCAGGCCGTCATACGTTCCGCTGCCTATGACCCGGCCTTCTTCGAGGTGGAAGATCACGTCGCAGGCGCGAACCGTGCTCATCCGGTGGGCGATGATAAGAATGGTGTAGCGTCCGCGCAGACGCTGCAGCGTATTCATCAGCTCCTGTTCCGTCAGGCCGTCGAGCGCATTGGTCGCCTCGTCCAGGAGCAGCACCGCTGCGTCCCGATACAGCGCACGGGCAATTCCGATCCGCTGACGTTGGCCGCCGCTCAACGCGACGCCGCGCTCGCCGATCCGCTGCTCATACCGGTGCGGCAGGCTCACGACGAAATCATCGAGCTGTGCCAGACGCGCCGCTTCGTGCAGCCGCAGGCGATCGATGTCCGCCGGCGAAACTCCCAGAGCAATGTTCTGGGCAATGCTGGAATCCAGCAGGAAGAGGGTCTGCGGAACGTAGGCGAGGCGCGCCTGCCAGGGCGCGCGATTCTCCGCCATCCAGGATGCAGCCATCGACTTCGATTACGCCGGATGCCGGCGCCAGGAGTCCCGCGACCAGATCAACGAGCGTGCTCTTGCCCGACCCGTTCGCGCCCACGATACCCACCGTGCTGCGCGCCGGAATGCGCATCGATACATCGCGCAGCGCCCAAGGGCGATCCGGCGCGTACCGGTACGACACCTCCTTCAGGCGGATCTCGCGAGCGGGCCGTCCGTTCCACGCTGGGGTGCGCTGCACGCGACCGCCTGCCAGCGCTGCCCGCTGCGCTGCGCGCGCACGCCGCAGATCCGTGCCGATCACCGCGAGCGCAGCCCGGTCGGCACGGATCCTGACGATAGAGACAAACACCTGTTGCAGCGTCGGCAGTAGCCGGTAGGCCGCAAACGCGAGAAACGTCAGCGATCCGAGCTGCGGGCCGACACCGCCCTCGCGGTCACCCAGCGCCAACGCCACGCCCACGAGGCCGGCCGCGGCCACGCATTCCATGACGTATCTGGGGCTCTGCCCGACGATCTGACTTTGCGCAGCGGCGAGCAGGAAGGCCCTGCTGGCGTGCTCGAACTTGTCGCGGAAGAACTTCTGCGCTTGCAGAACGATGATCTCCTTGATGGCGCCGAAACTCTCGGTGACGATCTGCGCCTGCTCCACGGCGAAACGCGACTGGGTCTGGCCGATGCGCAGCAACCGGTTGCGCACCAGGAGATAAATCGAGACATAGCCGCTGGTCAGGGCGGCAAGCATGATGAGCGCCACCAGCGGCTTCAATAGCAGGATTGACCCGATGATGAGGACCGCGGTCACCACATTGGTGATGAGCGCGAAGAGATGCTGCAGGATGCCGAGAGTCACACGGGTCGTCTCGTACACCACGTTGTTGAACAGCGTGGTGCTGTTCGTCGAAGTGTGGGAAGCGTAAGGCCAGGCAAGATACTCCCCGAACAGAGTCGTCTGCAGCTCGTTGCCGATCCGCAGCGCGAGTCGATTCATCGCGAGCAAGCCCACGATGTTGAGCAGGTTGGCCATCAACACGACCGCGGTGAAAGCGATACCGAGCGCGACCATGAAACTGCGCGTACTGGAAAAACCGCCGAGCAGGTACAGCCGGTGAAGCAGGGTGCTGTGCTCGATGAGCCCCGGGTCGCCGAGCACGGCGAAGAACGGTGCGATTGCGGCGATCCCGGTCACGGTCGAAAATGCCATAGCGAGCGACACGAGCTGCATCGTGAGGACGCCGCGGCGATGTCGGGGCGTCAGTATCTGCCAGATCTCGGTGAGCAAACTCATGATGCCGCTACCGAAGACCCCGGTGTGTGGGTACCGGCGAAGAGGGAATCGATCGCCGGCGTGAGAAACTGCAGGCGATTGAAGGTCGGCCTGCTGACCGAGACGAGCGGCATGGTGAGCGACTCAGCGTGCGCGCAGCGCACCGTGCGGTCCGACGGCCTCGCTGCAAGCGGCGCCCCGTGCGCGCCGGATCACGTCCCGGTACATCGCTGCGAGCTTTGCCCCGAGCGCATCGAACGACAGCTCCCGATCGAAGTGCGCGCGCACCGCTCGACGCTGCTCATCGCCGGCGGCTGCGGCGACTGCCTGCAGAGCGGTGCCGAGAGCCTCCCCATCGCCGCACGGCCACAACCGCCCCACGGCGCCTGCGCCCGTCAGTGCGCGGAACGAGGGGATATCCGTGACGACCGGGGGCAACCCGCAGGCGAGCGCTTCGATCAGCGCATATCCGCTGCCCTCGCGGTGGCTGCCGAGCACGAAGATGTCAGCCGCGCGCATCAGTTGCTCGATCCGCTCGTGAGGGACCCGCCCGAGCAGCTGCACCCGCCCCCGCAGCTGCGGATCGCCCGCGATGCGCTCCTCGACCGAGCGCCGGAGCGGAGCGATCCCAAAGCAACAATACAGCCGCAATGCGGGCAGCATGCGCGCCGCAGCCCTGACGCCCTCCAGGACTGTCAGCGGATCCTTGTTGGCGTCGAGGTGCCCGACCCAGAGCACCGCCGGATCGCCCTCGAGGCCCGCTGCATGCCGTGCCGCCGCGCGGTCTCCCGGCACAAAGCGGCTGCTGGATTCCGGGATCTCGTAGACTCGCGTTCGGGCGGAGAGGAGCCCCGCCCTGGCGAAGGGCTGCGCCTGCTCCGCGGCACAGAATGCGACGCCCGCCGCGGCCGCCAGCCCGCGCCGCCACACCCCGCGCCGCCAGATCCGCGGCGGTCGGCTGGCGTGATCCTGAAGGACGATCGGCAGGTCCGGGAAGAGTGCCGCCAGGGAGGACACCGGGCGGGGAAAGTCGAGGCCGTGGACGTGCAGCAGCTGCGGGGGGTACGGAAGCAGCGTGCGCAGCCGCTCGGCAAGGGGGGCAAGCGGAGCGCTCGCGGACTCTGCATCGAAGGGCAGAAAGTAATAGCGCACGCCGTTTCGTTCCAGCTGGCCGCCGCGCGAACACGCCTGTACCAGGGACACCTGCACGTCCGGGCGCGCGGCGGCTTCCGCGACATCGACGAGGGTCGCCCAGGCCTCCAGGAGCTCCTCGGGCGCACGTCCTTCGGGGTCGTTGAAGAAGCCGAGCTGCGCGACATGCAGCGGCTCATGTGTCGCGGTCGTCATAGGCTCAGCGCGCGCGGGTCCCACTGGCGGATGAGCTTTCTCGAGACGCGCAGCTCCCAGGGGTTGTCGTAGCGCTGAAAGCGATAGCGCCAGGAGGCAAGCCCCCGCAGCGCGGACTTGCCCCACGCGCGGGGCGCGGACGTCCATGATGGTCGGAAACCGACAGCCCAAAACGGTGGTGAAATCGACGATCCGCCGCCGCAGGCGCTCCGAGAGCCAGGGCGCATCGTTGTGACACCAGTAGCCGAGCCAGTGCGGCTCCGCCCATTCGTCGGCGCTGCGCGGGAACTCGACCGGCTCTGCCGGCGCGATCTCGCAGCGTGCCCGCCATGCGTGCAACCGCCGCGTTGGTGTTGTCCCTTCGCATCGGCAAAGGGGTGTAGATATAGATCATGACCTCGGTTGCGGGATGCACGCGCTTGATCTGACGGATGAACTCGAATGTTCGCTCGGTCTCGCCCTCCGGATCCTGGGGCGGCGCCAGCATGAAGGACAGCTCCGGAATGACGCCATGGCTGCGGCACTGCTCTATGGCAGCGAGGGTCTGGTCGGAGCGCGTGCCTTTGCGGATGTCGTGCAGCAGCCAGTCGCTGGGGGATTCCGCGCCGATATAGGCCATGCGCAGCCGACTCTTCTTAACGAGCATCCACGAGCGTTCCGACAGGTTCGCCAGCGCGTCGGAGCGTGCAAAGCACCACCACGGCATCTCGAACTTCGCCATCACCTCGAGCAGCGGCACCATGTCGACTTCGCGATCAAAGAAGTTGTGGTCGTAGAACTGGATGGCGTCTACGCCCAGCCGCTGTTGCAGGAATCCGAGGTCCTGCTCGAGCCGCGCCGCCGCCGGCAACGCCATCTTGCCGCGATACATCGTGGCGACGCCGCAGAAGGTGCAGCGAAATCGGCAGCCGAGCGCGGCCTGGTAGCCGGCGGTGCGCTCGCCCAGATAGGTCTTCGTCAGGTACTGCCGTGGATTGTCGAGCGTGTCATACGGCAGCATCCGATTGAGGCTGGCCGCGGAAAATGGCCGGTCGTTGTTGTGCTACGACATGGCCGTCGGCGCGCCAGCTGAGTCCGCGAATCGAGGGCAAGCGCTCCGAGGTCGCGCGCGGCGTGCGCATCCAGAAGCTCGGTGAGCGTGTCCTCTCCCTGTCCCCTGACGGCGTAGTCGACATACGGGGAGCTCAGCGTCGCATCGGGACAAACGGTCGGGAAGGCACCTCCCCAGATGATCGGCACTGCCGGGGCGCGCGCGCGGATGGCCTTCGAGACGGCGATCGCCGAGGGCAGCTGCGGGTCCGCCCATGACGGTGATCCCGACGGCTTCAATGCCAGCCTCATTGATGCGTCGCAAGGCGGTCGCGACGAAGTCCCGATCGATGTTGCCGTCGAGAATCGTGGCGCTGTGCCTGCCCTCGCAGCGCGGCGGACAGACTCAGCACCGCGAGCGGAAAGCGCGCGTGCCGCTTGCCCGTAATCGTCGGGTTGATCAGCAGCACCCGCTGCGCGGCGCTCATGACAGCCTCTCCGCCGGCACGACCCAGCGGCTCAGCAGCATCTCGACCGGCCAGCGATACTCGTCCTTGCTGCAGCGATAGCGCGCCAGCCGCTGCAGGAGGCGTCTTGCTGCGCGACACCCGTTTCCAGGCGAGCTCGTGGAAGAACTTGAAGCGCTCGATGAGCCGAAACTTCTCAGGCGACACCCACGGCCCCGGCAGGCCCGCGACGTAGTCGAACTGTCGACCATGCCTCGAGTGTTTCCGGCAGCCGGAAGCCGCGGGCCACGGCCTCGATGACCAGCTCGCTGCCTGGATAAGGCTTGAAGTAGTAGATCGGCGTCAGGAAATCCGGGCTCAGCGAGCGCAGGCGCTTCGCGCAGTCGAGGGTGGCCTGAATGCTCGCGTCGCTTTCATCCGGGAAGCCGACGATGAACGGGAAGTGCCCGGCGATGCCGTGCCTCGAGCATTCTGTCGGCGGTGTGAAACACCTGCTCGATCTTGATGTCCTTGCTGGATGCGCTTGAGCATCTCGTTGGACCCGGACTCCACCCCGACGAGCAGGCGCCGCAATCCCGATTGCTTGCAGCGCGCCCAGACATCGTCCGGCAGCCGCACGCCCTGGTCGGCGCGCATGGTGGCCGCCCAGGTGATCTTCATGCCGGATGTCGACCAGTCGGTCGGCAAAGGCCTGAATCGCGACTGCGCACGCGTGAAGAACGTCTCGTCCTGGAAGTTGACGTCATCGAAGTGGTAGCGATCCCACAGCTCCTGCAACCGCATCGCCATGCGCGTCGGCTCGAGTCCGACCCACTTGCGCCCGTAGACGAACGGATCGGAGCAGAAGGCGCAACGAAAGTTGCAGCCCTGCGAGGAGATGTAATCGAGCTGCCGCTTGCCCTTGAGCTTGAAGTAGCGCTCGACCGGAATCAGCCCGTAGTCATGCGCGCGGAATCGGTCGACCGGGGCGAGCGGCCGCGGCGGATTCTCGATGATCGTGCCGTCCGCGAGCCGCACGGTGCATCCCGGCGCAGCCCTCGAGCGTGCGCCCCGTCGGCCAGGCGGCTGCACGATCTCGCGGAACGTCTCCTCTCCCTGCCCGCGCACGGTGACATCGACGGACGGCTCGAGCAGACACTCGCGCGAGAACATCGACGGGTGCCAGCCGCCCCAGACGACGGGCAGGTCCGGGCGCGCCTGCTTGGCGGCCCGCGAGATCTGCAGCGCATCGGAGATCGGAGCGCCCGTGAGCACGGTGACTCCGAAGCACAAGGCTCCCTGCATCTGCAGCCGAACCGGCGCTTTCCGGGTCGGCCTCGAGACGTCCATCGATGATGACGACCTCGTAGAGCTTCCGGATCGAGCTCCGAGCCGATCGCCATCAGCGCCAGCGGCATTGTGAAGAAAACCGCGCGCGGGTTGTAGAGCACGACCTTGGCGCGGCGCCCGGGGCGCGCGGTCGCGGGCGCCCCGCAGTGGCCGCCATTGGGGCCAGCGGTCATGCCGTACTCCCCGCCGCGGGCTGCTCGAGCCTGAAGATCGCCAGCCGCTCGTTCACGAAGCGACGCTCGGTGAGCACCGAGACTGCAAGGCCGCGGCGGTGGAACTCCTCGAGAAAGCTCGGCGCCCCACCGAAGGTTGACAGCACTACGAGCGCCGACCCACCGGGTTTGAGGTGTGCAGGCAGACCGGCGGCGAAACGCTCGGGAACATCGGTCGACCGCCACGCCCGGTCGCGGTCGTCGCGCGGCGTGCCTCGCAGGAATGGCGGATTGAAGAGGATCAGATCGAACCGCTCCCCCGAGACCGGTGCGAACAGGTCACCGTGCCGGACCTCGATCCGGTGTTCCGCATGATTGAGCCGTGCATTGATGCCGGCGCAGCGAACCGCGGAGGGGTTGATGTCGACCGCTACCACGCGCCGTGCGTATCTCGCGGCAAATACGGCACACACACCGGATCCGGTTCCCATATCGAGAACCTCCGCGTCGGCGGCCACGACCCGCGCATCGAGCTGCGCGGCCAGCAGCGCGCCCGTGCGCGGCACTTTCGGGTTGAACACGCTCGGCGTGACCAGGATCGGCACACCCTGTACGCGCTCCAGCCGGAAGTCGTCGTACCGGTCCTTGCCGGTGAGTCGGTAGCCCAGGGCCATCGCCTTGCCCATGAGCTGGGCGACAAACGGGAACCGCGCCGGCCGCAGCACCGTGCGCGCCGACCGCAGCGGAGGCGGCTGTATCAGATCAAGCATTCGCTGACCGGCGTATCAGAAAGTCCGCGACGTCGCGCTCTTGCGGCTCGCGCCACAGCGAGCACACGCACCTGGCGCACTCGGGCCGCTCTCCGGAGCGGATCCGTTCGCGCAGCGCGACCATCGGGTCGGCGTTGAGGACTTGCCTGAGATCGTTGCCTCCGACGGCCTGGGGCGGACCCGGAATGAAGAAGCAGGGGCTGACACGGCCGGTCGCACCGATCACGGCGGAGTAGTCGAAGACGTTGCAGCGAACCGGCGGGTAGGCGGCAAGCCCACAGAGGGCGCAAAAGTACTGATGTATGCGCCGCAGCTTGCGCGGACTGTCTGCGATCAGCCCGGAGTGGAAGTCGGCCGCCAGGTCGTGCTCCATCCCGTCAAGGATTTCTTCAAGAACAGGCAGGTCCCGCGGCAGCAGCGCGAGCTCCGAACCGAAGTCAGCGCCGCGACCGAAGGCGTGGGGATTGGCGACATCCACCGCGACAAAGGAGACCTGGCGTGCCCCGAGCTCGCGCGCCAGAACGACGAATGCTGCCAGCTGCCGATAGTTGGCGCGCTGCACCGTGACGCGCAGTCCGAGCGGCGCGCCAGCCCGCGCTGCTGCCTTCACGCCCTCGCATACTTTGTCAAAGGCGTCCAGCCCCCGAATCGCTGCGTAGGTCTCACGGTTCGTGCCGTCCAATGAGACGGTGATCGCATCGAACAGCTGTGCCGCCCGCCGCGCATGCTTGGCCAGCGACAGTCCCGAGGTCAGCAGCCATAGCTTCAGACCGTTCGCGCGCAGCAGCTGCGCGATCTCCGCCCATTCGGGGTTGAGCAAGGGCTCGCCCCCCGAGATCAGGGCCACTTTGGTCTGCAGCTCGGCAAGGCTCGGCAGCAGACGAGTCGCCGCCGCCAGGTTCATGTCGGCGTGCCCGGTGCGCCAGTAGTCGCAGGTCACGCAGCGGGAATTGCAGCGCTCGGTAAGGTACAGGGTGACCAGCGGCAGGCGCTGCAGCTGGGAGTTCAGTTGCAATGGCTCTGCAGACAACGCCCGCCTCCCGGGAAAGAACAAACGAGAACAAACGAGAACAAACGACTGTCGAACGTGAGTCACGGCCCGGACACCGCCGGTTCAATGATGGCGGCGCCGCGGGAACGGTCGGAATAGTAAGGAATAGTAAGCCTGACGGTGGTGTGTCGGGGCGGGATATTCGGCACGTGCGCGGCATCGAGTTGCTGCGCTGCGGCTGCAGCTTGGCTGTATGAACCGAGGTCGACGCGCCGGCCACATACGGAACGTGCAATCCGCACGTCCACGGATTGGGAGCTGCGTGAATGCGCTGGTATTGGGTGAGGCAGGGTGCGGCAGGCGTTCGTGCCGCGAGTTGGCTGGCGGGTCTTGCGGCTCTCCTTTGTCTGTGGCCGCCCGCGCCGGCATGGGCGGTGCCGGCCTTCGCGCGAGCGACCGGCGTGCCCTGCGCGGTGTGTCACACGCTCGCCTTCGGCCCGGCGCTCACGGCTTATGGGCGTAATTTCAAACTTCATGGCTACGCGTTGGGGACGCAGAAGACCATTCCGCTGTCGGCTGATCTTATCGCTTCGTTCACCCATACGGCGCAGAGCCTTCCCCCCGCGCCGCATTTCTCGGACAACAATAATTTCGCCCTGGACAGCGTGACTGGCTACTTTGCCGGGCGGATCGCCGACCACATCGGCGCGTTCGCGCAGGTGGGCTACGACGGCATCGCCCGGCATACGGCCTGGGGTATTTTCGACGCGCGCTATGCGCGGGATTTCAAGTTCGGCAGCACCAACACGCTGTTGGGACTGTCGCTGAACAATTTTCCCACCGTGCAGGACCCCTGGAATTCCACCTACGCCTGGCAGTTTCCGTTCCCCGGTGCGCGCCTCGCCAACGGGCCCAACGGGGCACCGCAGATCAACGGCTTTTTCGCGACCCAGTCTCTCGGGGCGACTGCCTATACCCTCATCGACAACACGGTGTATCTGGAAGCGGGAGGCTACCGCAAGCTTGCCGATCGGCTGCAGGAGGATGTCGGCATTCCCAACCCCGCTGCCGAGCACGGCATCGATGGGGCCGCGCCGTACTGGCGGGCGGCGCTGCAGAAGACGAGCGGCCCGCACTACGTCTCGGTGGGGATCATGGGTTTCGCGCCGCACGCGCAGTCGCCGCAGGAGCGCAGCGTGGGCACGGACAACTACACAGACTTCGGCTATGACGCGACCTATCAGTTCGCGAACGGCGGCCCTCACACCTTCAATGCCTACGCCAGTTATATCCAGGAACATCAGCGCTTATTCGCTACTACCGCGCTGGCAGGCTCTGACACCATCGCCAATCATCTCAACACCTCGCACCTGAGCGGCCAGTACGCCTACCAGCAGACCTATTCCGTGACGCTCGCGTACTTCGATACCGTGGGCACCACCAATCACCGGCTCTATGCGCCCGCCGTCCTGTTTGGCAGTGCCAACGGCAGTCCCGACAGTCGCGGCTATACGGTGCAGATGGAGTGTGTGCCGTTCGGCAAGTTCGGCTCTTATGCGAGGCCCTGGCTGAACGTGCGTTTCGGATTGCAGTACACCGGCTATACGCGCTTCAACGGCGGCAGCACCAATTACGATGGATCCGGGCACTCGGCGCACGACAACAACACGCTGTTCCTTTTCGTCTGGGTCGCGATCTGAGTCAGGCGCAAGCCACGCGCGCCGGCGAAGACGCGCGCGCAAACCGGTTGACGAAATACCTTATAGCCGCAGTTGGACCTCAGCCGATTCGCGCGCTGAGCCGCAGCAGCCGGCGACGCCACGGAGAAATGCCCTCGAGATCGTAGCCGAGTGCAGCCGCAGCCTCGCCGACCACGGCGCAGAGACGCTGGCGTTCAAACCGCGTCAGCAGCTCGGTGCTCCCGGCAACTGCCTTTTGAATGTGGCCCGGCGGTCCTGCGGACGTGAACGAGCTGTTGCCCACCGACGGCAGCCCGGCGATCGTTGGTTGCATGAGAACGGGAAGCGGTTCGATGCAAAGGAAACCCGCGAGCCGCTCCACCGCGACAGCGGTATGCTGCAGGAGGTCCTCAAAGCGAACCAGCAGGTAGCGATCGGACGCGAAGCGGGACCATACGGCGGCGGTTCGGTATGTCCGGTCCAGATCCCGCAGGATCCTGCTGTCATTTCGCAAGCGCTCCCATCTGCTGAGGTTCACCTTGCTCGACGCACACACTGCAATCGGGTTGCGCACCACGTGGATCACTTTGGCATCGGGAAACTCGCGCCACAGGCGCTCGAGAAAGCGCTCATTCGTTGGTGTTTTCTCCGCCCAGCGCCAAAGCCGCGCCGACAGACCGCTGGTGACGTGCGCGTATGCCAGGGCCACCGCCACGAGAGGCCATGACGAGGTGACCGCACTGATACGCGCTGCGGTCACCGGCCACCAGGCGATCAGGGCGCGGGCGTATGCCACGTAGGGCGAGTCCTGGCCGGAGGAGCGTCCGAGCAGCCAGTAGGGAGCCTGGTTGATCGGGTTTGCCAGACGTGTCAGCCACTCACAAGCCACGAGAGGCAAATGCCTCTCACTGGGGAGCTGACGCAGCCGCGGCTCAAGGTTCGTAAGAAAGGTGCCTTCAGATGGCAGCACGGCGAGCGCCGGATGACTGTCGAGCAGGCTCTGGACCAGCGTCGTGCCGCTACGATGGGCGCCGCATACGAACACCGGTCGGGAGGCGAGCTCGAGCCCGCGCGTGATCTGCTCCTGGTCCAGTTCAAGCGGACCCGTCGCCTGCGCCTCCTCCCAGACGGCTGCCGACCAGCGAGCCGCGACCTCGCGCATCGCGTGCAGCTGGGCGACCGTGCTGAACCGCGGACGCGTCAGGACCTTGTCGAACTGATCCTCGAGCTCGGGGAGGGTCATCGCGCTCGATGGCGAACCAAGGTTCACGTGCCTTTGAAGATCATCTCCGGATCACCGCAGTCGTGTCAATGAGCCATGATTGCGAGTCGCCGCGTTGCCGGCGCGTTTCCCCGAGCTGACCACGCCGCGCCACGAATACATCTGCTACGCCGCTCAGATCCGCCAGGGCGCGGTAAAGAAGCTGCTCGAGCAGTGCGATGTGATGCTGGTCGCCGGCTCGCGCACCAGCTCCAAACGCCTGCGCGAGCTCGCCGCGCCGGCGTGACGCCGAAGGGTCGACGCGGGAGGTAGCGCCGCGCGGTTTGCGTTCCCGGCGGCTCATTTTGCGTCGGACCGCCGGAACCGCCGCGTGCGCCGGCGACACTCACGCGCACAGGTACACGAGAGGCCCTACCATGCGTGACACTCTGCGTTTCCCACGCGCCTTTGCGGCGCTCTTGCCAATGGCGGCAGGTACAGTCGCCGCGATCCTCACCGCCTGCGGCGGCGGCGGCTACGGCGGCGGCGGGGGTGGGGGTGGGGGTGGCGGTACCGGCATGACCTGCGGCGGCAGCTACGGGAATGTCTGCCCTGCGCCGGCAATCAGCTTGACCGCCCCGGCATCAGGAGCCACCGTGAGTGGTACGGTCACACTGTCGGCGACTGCCAGTGCCTCGTCGACGTACGGCCTGAAGGTAACGAAGGTCGACTTCATGATCGACGGTACCGTGGTGGGGACGGCGACGACCTCACCCTACTCGGTCATGTGGATGAGCACGACTATGGCCAAGGGCAGCCACTCGCTCACCGCCAGGGTGACAGACAGTGCGGGCGGCACTGCGACCACGCCGGCCATCATGATCAACACGACGGGCATGGCCGCCGCCGCCGTCGCCATGACCCCGGCGCAGGTGTTCCCCGCGCCGATGTCCCACGCCTCGGGAAGGGCCGATCTGACGGTGAAGCTCGACACCGGTGCCGCGCACGGCACCGTGAAGCTGGCGGGCGTCAGCGCCCTCTCGGTGACTATTAACGAGGGCTTTGCCGGCGCGACCGGACCTGCTCTCATCAGGCTCACGCCCAGCGGTGGCAACGCCAGTGAATGGGAGGTGCCGGCCAATGCACTCCTCACCGCCGAGCAGCTGACCGCGCTCTCGCAGGGCAAGCTCTACGTGCTGGCGACCTCCGCGGCCAATCCGCGCGGGGAGATCCGCGGGCAGATTACCCCGGAGAACATCGCCGTCACCTTCTCGACGATGGCCCCGGCCCCGCAGGCGCGGTCGCTCGGCACTGCAGCCGGCGGCGTGGTGGCCACGACGGTGGATAAGAGCGCTCACACGCTCAGCGTTCACGTCAACTCCACGGGCGTCGAGGATGCGGATGCGGCCGAGATGGCCAGCGCTGCCACCGGGCGCAAGCTCGCCCTGCTGAGTAAGGATCCTGTCGAGATGGGTCACTGGTCGGTGGAGCTTGCTCACATCAGTGCCGCTGATGTCGGCCACTTCGAGGCGGGCAAGTGGTACGTGAGCGTCGCCACGCCGGTCGAGGTGAACGGCGCGCTCCGCGGACAGATCAGCGCACCAGGCAACTGAAGCTTTCAGCTCCCCTGGCCGGTCCGCGCAGGGACGCGCGGACCGGCTTTTTCCGGCTCCCGCGGCGGGTTCAGGCGGCCGCGCCGCCGCGATTCTGGTAGAGCGACCTCTTGAGCTTCCAGCGCTTGTGCGACCACGGCCAGTCGGGCGGCGCGGCGTGGATCTGCTGCTCCACGAGGCGCGCGTACGCCTCGGTGAGCGCGCCCGAGGGCAGCGTCTGCCCGGCGTCGCTGAGCGGCTGGAAGCGCATTTCATAGTGGCCGCGTGCCGTGCGCCGCATGGCGATGAAGAACACCGGGAAGCGCGTGACGCGCGCGATCTCCTCGGGACCGAGGTAGAACGCCGTGTCGCGGCCGAGAAAGTGGGTCCAGTACTTGTGCTCGCTGGTGGTCGGCTCCTGGTCGGCGACCATCGCCACGGCGCGCACCACGTCGCGACGCTTGAGGATATCCGGCAGCAGATCCTGGGCAGGCACGAGGCGGCTGCCGAAGCGTGTGCGCACCTTCTTCATCTCGCGCTCGGCCCAGTTGTCTACCAGCGGCTTGTAGGCGGCATCCACCGGATAGCCGAGCTCGAGCGACAGCGCCAGCAGCATCCACTCCCAGTTGCACTGGTGAGCGGCCACCAGCAGCACCGACTGACCCTGCGCGAGCAGCGCGCGCGGTGCTTCGAGATTCACGATGCGCACGCGCCGGCGGATCTCATCCGCGGGGATGCCCACGGACTTGATGATCTCCATCAGCATCTGCGCGAAGCCGAGGTAGTAGCGGCGGATGACCGTTCGCAACTGCCGCTCGTCGAACTCGGGGAAGGCCTTGCGGAGATTCTCCCGCACCATCTGCTCGCGATAGGGGTATACGCGGAAGGCCAGCCAGCCGAGAGCGCCGGCGATAGCGTACAGGATGCCGAGCGGGATGCGCGCCAGCAGCCGCGCCCACCACGCCGAGCGCGCAGCGGCGCGCCGGCGCGTGGCGGTCGAATTGTCGGGTTCGTCGGGCGAGACCTCGCTGGGCATCCGCCCTAGTTTACCGGACGCGGATGTGGAGGCGCTGCGGAGGGCGGCGGCTGCGCGGTGAGCACTCGGCCGAACTTCGGCGCAAGCCAGCGCTCGACGTCGTCGACCAGCGTGAACGCGGCCGGCACGATGACCAGCGTCAGCGCGGTGGAGGTGATGAGGCCGCCGATCACCGCGACCGCCATCGGCTGGCGGAAAGAGGTGTCACCGCCCAGCCCGATGGCCACGGGCAACATCCCGGCGATCATCGCCACGGTCGTCATGACGATGGGGCGCGCGCGCTTGTGGCCGGCCTCCAGGATGGCGGTCAGCCGATCCTTGCCGGCGCGCATCTCCTCGATGGCGAAGTCCACCAGCAGGATCGCGTTCTTGGCGACGATGCCCATCAGCATCAGAAAACCGATCATGGCGCCGAGCGACAAGGCGTTGCCTGTGATCATGAGGGCCGCCACCGCTCCACCAAACGACAGCAGCAGCGACCCCAGAATGGTGACCGGCTGCAGTACGCGTGCAAACAGCAGCACGAGCACCGCAAACACCATGAGGATGCCGGTGACCATGGCAATCGCGAAATTCGTGGCCAGCTCCGCCATGTACTTGGCATCGCCGACGTCGACCTGCCGCACCCCGGGCGGCAGATGCTGCAGCGCCGGCAGCGCTTTGATCTTGTCCATGGCGGTGCCGAGCTCGACACCATTGAGGTCTGCAACGATCGAAAGCCGGCGCGCCTGGTTGTAGCGCCTGACGCGGGTGGGCCCCTGGCCGAAAACGATATCAGCGACCGACTTGAGCGGTACCGCGCCGCCGCTGGCCGTCGGCACCGGCAGATTCTCGAGCGTCGCGAGGTCGTGGCGGGTATTTTCGGCGAGGCTGACGCGGATCGGCACCTGGCGATCGGCGAGGGAGAACTTGGCACTGTTCTGATCGAGCTCGCCCAGGGTTGCGATGCGGATCGTCTCGCTCAGGGAAGCGACCGTGACGCCGAGCTGTGACGCCAGATCCAGGTGCGGGCGAATGAGAATCTCCGGACGCGGCATGTCGCCGTCGATGCCAGCGTCACGCAGGATCGGCAGCTGGCGCATCTCATCGACCAGCTTGCGCGCGCTGGCCTCCACCAGCTGCGGATTGTCGCCCGTGATGTAGAGGTTGACGTCGCGCCCGTTGCCGTTGCGGTTGAAGTGAATGCGGGCGTCGGGAATGCCGGCAAGTTCCCTGATGGCCCGATCCTCCCATTGCCGTTGCGTCATCTTGCGCTGGCCCGGCTTCACCAGCGTGATGTTGAGATTTCCAGTGCGCACTTCACCGAACTCATCCCCGCCGATGATTTCCACCACCGACTCGACTTCGGGCTGGCGGGCCACGATTCGATAGGCCGCTGCGGACACCGCCGCGGTGTCCTCGAGGCGCGCTCCCGGGGGCAGCTCGACGTTCAACTGCGTGAAACTGTCGTCGGAGGCCGGTATGAACGCCTTGGGAACAATCATCAGGCCTGCGATCGACAGCGCGAAGAACGCCGCGCCGGAGATCAGTGTTTTCCACCGGTGGCGGGTGGCCCAGCGCAGCACGCGCTGATACCACGCCATGACCGGCCCGTCGGTATGCGAGGCGACCTTGTCGGATTTGAGCGTGTAGGCGGCCAGCACAGGGGTAATCAGCCGCGCCACCAGCAGCGAGAAGAACACCGCGGCGGCGACCGTGAGCCCGAACTGTTTGAAGTACTGCCCGGTGATTCCGCCCATGAAGCTCACCGGCAGGAACACCGCGATGATGGTCGCGGAGCAGGCCACCACCGCAAGGCCGATCTCATCGGCGGCATCGAGCGCTGCCTGGAAGCCGCTCTTGCCCATGCGCATGTGGCGCACGATGTTCTCGATCTCGACGATCGCGTCATCGACGAGAACGCCCGCCACCAGCGACAGCGCCAGCAGGCTGATGGAGTTCAGCGTGAAGTCCATCCACTGCATGAACGCGAACGTCGGAATCGCCGACAGCGGAATGGCGAGTGCCGAGATCAGCGTGGCGCGCACATCGCGCAGGAACAGGAACACGACCAGCACCGCGAGGATGGATCCCTCCAGCAGCGCGCTCATCGCCGAGTGGTAGGTGGCCTTGGTGTAGTCCACCGTCGTGAAGGCCTGCGTAACGGTGACCTGCGGATTTTCCTTCTTGATCTTGGCGAGCTCTGCCTCGACCGCGGTCAACACATTGACGTCGGAAGTCCCCTTGGCCTTGAAGACGCTGAAGGTCGTCGCCATCCGGCCGTTCAGGCGCGCCATGGTGCGGATCTCGCCCACACTGTCCTTGACGTCGGCAAGATCGGAAAGACGCGCGAATCGTCCGCCGGGGAGCATGATCTGTGTGTCGCCGAGGGCCCTGGCGGTGCGCGCCTCGCCGAGCACGCGGATGGCCTGCTCGCCGCCGCCGACCTGCGCGCGCCCACCGGGCGAGTCGAGGTTCAGGGTGCGCAGTTGCTGGTTGACCTGGGCCGCCGTGACCCCGAGCGCCTGCATGCGGGCCGGGTCGAGCTCCACGCGGATTTCGCGGCTGACGCCGCCGCCGCGGGAGACCTGCGACACACCTTCCACGGCGAGCAGGCGCTTGCTGATGGTGTTGTCCACGAACCAGGACAGGTTTTCGTTGGACAGGGCGCTCGAGCTCACGGCGTAGGCGACGATCTCGTTGCCATCGATGTCGAGCCGCTGCACGGTCGGTTCCTGGATGCCGGCGGGCAGATTCACCCGCACCTTGGCGACCGCATCGCGCACATCGGCCACCGCACGGTCGATGGGCGTACCGATGTAGAATTGGATGAAGACGCGCGACTGGCCCTCGATGGCCAGCGAGACGATGTTGTCGATGTTGCCCACACCGGCAACGGCGGCCTCGACCTTCTGCATGATCTGCGTTTCGATTTCCTGCGGCGAGGCACCCGGCTGGTAGACCTGCACCAGCACCACCGGGAAGGTGATGTCCGGATTGAGCGTCACCGGCAGGCGCAGGAATGCGACACTGCCCAGGAACAGCAGTACCACGAACAACACGACGGGCGAGACCGGGTGGCGGATCGCCCAGGCGGAAATGTTCTTCATGATCGCCGCCTCGCTCAGCTGCGGCCGGCCGCCGCAGGCGCGACGCTGACGGTCTCGCCATCGCGCAGGAACCCCCCGGCCGTGGCGACCACGCGCTCGCTGCCGCTCAGCCCCTCGGCGATGATGACCCCGCTATCGGTCGCGCCGGAGACCCGCACCGGGCGTCGCTCCACGCGGCTCGCTGAATCGACGATCAGCACGTAGCTGCCGTTGGCGTCGGCCATCACGGCGGTCTGCGGCAATACCGGCCGGGATGTCCTGGCGACTGCTACCACCGCGCGCGCGAATGCGCCGGGGCGCAGCGCCGCATCGGGCTTGAGCTGGATGCGGATATCGCCGAGCCGTGTCTGCGGGTCGATGATGGCGCCGAGCAGGCGAACCTGCCCGGTGAAGGCTCGCTCGATGCCCGTCAGGTAGACGGTCGCCCCCTGACCGGTCTTCACCTGCGCGAGATCCTGCTCGGCGATCTGACCGCGCATCTCGACTTCGCCGCCGCTCGCGACGCGGAACAGCGGCTCACCGCCCGGGTTGGCAATCTGACCCGCCTCGGCCCGGCGCGTGAGGACAGTGCCCTCCACCGGGGCGCTGATGCGGGTGCGACCGAGGCGCGCCTGGGCTTCCGCGAGCTGTGCGGCAACCACCTTGACGTTCGCCGCATCGGTGATCGAAGTGGCGCGCCGCTTCTCGATGTCCTCCGCGGACAGTGCTCCGGCCGCTTCGACCCCCTGGGCGCGCCGGTACTCGGCGGCCGAAAGCGCCGCCTGCGCGCGCGCCTGCTCGAGCGCAGCCGCGAGACGGTTGACCTGCTGCACCACGACCGAGTCGTCGATCTTCGCCAGCAGCTGGCCGCGCCGGACGTGATCGCCGGCCTCGACGTACACAGCGACGATCCTGCCGGTGTCGCCCTCGTTGGCGATCGGCATGTCGTAGCGCGCCGCGATCGCACCGGTGAAACTCACGCTGGAGGTCACGGCCTGCTGTCCCGGGACGATCACGCTGATCAGCGGAATACCGCCGCGCTCGGCGAGTGTGGTGTGCGGGCTCCCGCGCCCGGCCATCAGCTTCCAGGAGAGCAGAGCGACGGTGAGCAGCGCCGCAAGCGCGCCCGCAGTCCACTTCCAGCGGTTCGAGGGCTGCAGGGGCGGTGTCAACACGAACGGAGGTTCCGCCGTCTCAGCAACACGCTCGAGGCCGCGATCGCGCCCGATCCAGGTGACCTGCTCTTGCTGGCTCTCGGGGGTGCTTATGATGTGTTCCGGGTTTGTGCCCACGGAAGGTTCCTTCGCTCTCGGCTTCTCGCCCGGCCCCGGACGCCCCCGCCCGGCAGTGTTCCCTGGAGTTTAAGACTCCTGGTGAGAAATCCCGCAGCTGAAGCGCCAGGCGGACGCTCGCAGGCGACAGTCCGAGCCGCGCGGGGCGTCCCGGGAGTGGTGCCGGGAATAGGATTCGAACCTACGACCCGCTCATTACGAATGCGCTGCTCTACCAGCTGAGCTATGCCGGCGCATGCCACGGAGAGCCGGGCATTTTACCTTTTTTTGCGCAAGCGGATGACGAGATCGATGCCGTCGACCTCCATGCCCGGCGGCGGCGGCGGCAACCGGCTGAACTCCACGTCGGGAACGGGCACATCGATCAGCGCGCCGCTGTCGAGGTCATGAAAGTGGTAGTGCGCGCCCACGTTCGAATCGAACCAGGCGCGCGAATCGTCGATCGTCAGTTGCCGGATGAGGCCGTGCGCCGCAAAGATCTTGAGCGTGTTGTAGACCGTCGCTTTTGACACGCGCGCCCCCGCAGCGCGCAGGCTCGCGATGATCTGCTCGGCGGACAGATGCTGCGGGGCGCACAGCAGCAGCGCCGCGATGCGCACTCGCGGGGCCGTCGGCCGGATGCCGCAATCCGACAGCCGCCGCTCGCAGCCGCCCGCGGCGGAGGCCGCCGCAAATGGGGCAGTGAGCTCCATAGCCTGCATATTATAGGCGCAAAACGCCGTCGACCGGGCAGTTTCGCCCCGGCTGGGGACACGATTCCTACGCCTGGGCGAGCTTGCTCTCCAGGTGCCGCGCGAGCTCGGCGATCGTCGGAAAGTCGAACAGCTCCGTCAGGTCGATCTTGCCGGGATACTCGCGGTCGATCTGCTCGTGGATCTCGATGAGCTTCAGCGAGCTCGCGCCGATCTCGAAGAGGTTGTCGTCGATGCCGACGCGCTTGCCCTCGAGAGCGGCGTTGCAGATCGTCTTGCAGCTTCTCCTCGATCTGCGTGCGCGAGCGCGATCCGGGGCCGCGCTGCGCCGCGCGCAGCTGCGCAAGCTCGGCGAGCTCCGCGTCAAATTCCCCGTCCAGGTAGCTCTCCTCGAGCAGGTGGCGCTGGATCTTGCCGCTGGTCGTCTTCGGGATGCGCTTCACCGGCACGACCTGCGCCACCTCGAGCCCGGTGTGCTCGTTGATGAGCCGCGACACCTGGTGTCGCGAGCGGCAGGAACTCCGCCGCACCCGCGCGGTGCAGGACGAACACCACGAGCTGATCGATTCCGCGCCGCGCGGCCGTACGCCCGCGGCCACCACCTTGCCGAGCTCCAGGCCCGGTCGCGCGCTGCGCGATCGCCTCCAGATCGTGCGGATAGTAGTTCTGGCCGTTGACGAAGATGATCTCCTTGGCGCGCCCGGAGATGTAGAGCTCGCCGTCGTGGATGAGGCCGAGATCGCCGGTGCGCAGCCAGCCGTCGGCGGTGAACGCGGCGGCGTTCGCCGCGGAGTCCTCGTAGTAGCCCTGCGTGACGTTGTCGCCGCTGATGTGCATGTGCCCGATGCGTCCTTCGGGCAGCGGCGCGGTCGTCGTCGCCCGGCGATGCGCACGCGGCAATAAGGAATCGCCCGCCCCTCGGACACCAGCCGGATGGCATCCGTGTCGCCCTCGGGCACGCGGTTGCGCTGCGTCGCCGGCATTCATGCGGTGGCGGTTGAGGCTGAGCGTGCGCAGCGGCGCGCCCACCGGCGGGAAGCTCACCGCGAGCGAGGCTTCCGCCAGCCCGTACACCGGGTACATCGCGTTGCGCGCGAGCCTCGCGGGCGCAAGCCGCGTGAGGAACTCCTCGCACAGCTCCACCGAGATCGGCTCGGCGCCGTTGAAGATGAGGCGCACGGCGGACAGGTCCAGCCCCTCGCACCGCCCGCTCGCCGAGCACCTTCAGGTAATGTCGGTAGCCGAAATTCGGCGAGCACAGGAGGGTCGCGCGCATGCGCGCGGCGAAGGTGAGCCACAGCAGCGGCCGGCGGACGAACAGCTCGGTCGGCATGAGGTGCGCGTGCACGCGGTTGGCGAACATGAAGAGGTGAAAGCCGATCAGGCCCATGTCGTGGGTGAGCGGCATCCACGACAGGCTCACGTCGTCCTCGGTGAAGCCCGCCGCCTCGGTCGCGCCGTGAGTGTTGGCGAGGATGTTGCCGTGGGTGAGCACGACGCCCTTCGGCTCGCTGGTCGAGCCGGAGGAGAACTGGATGAAAGCGATGTCGGCCGTGCTGGCGCGCTGCACGCTGCCGGCGCGCGAGATGTCATCGAGCTCATCGACCAGGAAGGCGCGCTGGCGCAGGGCCTCGTACAGCTGCGTCTCGCCCGCCTGCGCGGCGAAGGCGCCGATGCGCTCGAGCGAGCGGCGCTCGGTGTAGATGAACGGGGTGCCGAGCTTGCGCGCGATGCGCAGCAGCTTGTGGCGGTGCTCGTCGCTGATGCCGAGCGCCACCGGCACCGGAATGATGCCGCCGAGGATCGCCGCCCAGAAGGCGTCGATGAACTGCTCGTTGCTGCTCAGGAACAGGATCAGCTTGTCGCCGCGGCGCGCGCCGAGGCGCTGCAGGTGATACAGGATCCCGAGCGCGCGCTCGTAGAGCTCGCCGAAGGAGACGTTGCGGCTGTCGTTCTCGCCATCGAGATAGGTGAGCGTGCGCGGCAAGGCGCGATTGCGCTCGATGAGCTCGGTGAGGGTGGTGGCTTTAGGTCATCAGCGGCGCTCCAGCCTCATGTGCAGCGGATGACGGGTACGCAGATTGATCTGCGCCTCGAGCTCGAGGGGCTCGTCGGGCACGTATAGTCAGGCGGTAGCGGCGCGCGACCTTGTAAAGATGCATGAGCATCTCGTAAAGCGCGAACGTCTCGCCGATGCAGTGGCGCGGACCGGCGGCGAAGGGCATGTAGGCGAAGCGCGGGCGCTCGGCTTCGTGCTCGGGAGCGAAGCGCTCCGGCTCGAAGCCTTCCGGGTCCTTCCAGAAGCGCGGGTGACGATGCAGCAGGTAGAGCGGCAGCAGCACGTCGGTGCCCGGCGACCGGATATCCCCCGAGCACGTCCGCCTCGATCGTGCGCCGCGACAGCAACCACCCCGGCGGATACAGTCGCAGCGCCTCGTTGACCACCTGCTGCGTGTAGGGGAGGGCTTCCATCTGCGCCAGGCCGGGCGCCGGCAGCTGCGGCGCGGCATCGATCTCGGCATGCAGCCGCGCCTCGGCCTGCGGATGCTGCGCCAGCAGGTACCAGGTCCAGTTGAGCGCGCTCGCGGTGGTCTCGTGGCCGGCGACGACGAGCGTCATCACCTCATCGATGAGCTCGCGCTCGCTCATGGGCTCGCCGCTCTCCTTGTCGCGCGCCTCCATGAGCATGGCGAGGAAGTCGAAATGCTCCTCGGGCTCGGCGCGGCGCCGGCGATGAGCTGCGCCACGAGCTTCGTGAGCGAGCGGAACTTGTAGGCGAACTGCAGGTTGCGCGCCTGCTCCTGGGTGACCACCTCGAAGGGGTTGCCGCCGAGCTGCTGCCTGAGACGGTCGAGATCGCGGCCGAAGATCGAGCGCAGCACGATCTCGAGCGTGAGCTCGCTCATCTCGTCGGTAAGGTTCACGATCTCACCGCGCGCTGCCTGCAGCTCCCAGCGGGCGATGAAGCGATCGTTCGCCTGCGTCGATGACGTTCGCGAACTCGGTGATGACGCGGCGGTGGAACAGCGGCTGCATCATGTAGCGCTGGCGTTTCCAGAGCTCGCCCTCGCTCGTCATGATGCCCTTGCCGAGCAGGATCTTGACCCGATCGAGGCCGACGCCCTTGGTGTAGTTCTTGTGATTGGTGACCAGCACCCGCTTCACGTCATCCGGATGATGGATGACATAGGTATAGGATTGGCGCGCGGGCACGAACACCCGATAGATGTCCCCGTAACGGGCGAACAGCTCGATCATCCGCTCCAGGGAGTCCTCCGTGGAGCCGATGTCGAACTGCAGATCGGCCTCGGGGGGCGCGCTGTTCGCGGGTGCGGCGGCGGTCATGCAACTTATTGAAAGCGAAACGTTAATCTTATATCACACCGACCTGCGTGGTCAGTGGCCGGAAGCGCCGGCGCAGGCGTTTGCGGCGCGCCTGCCGTACGCCCGGCGCCTCGCGCTGCGAGCGTCTCGGGCCAGCGACCACGCGAGCCTCGCGGGCCTTGCGCTTGCCTTGCGCGCGCTCGGCCAGCTCCTCGGGCGCGCGGTGGGTGCGGCCGAGATAGTGTTTGCGCACGGGCAGAAGCCGCGGTTCGCGTGCGCATCGGCACTCACCGACGCCAGCGCCCGGCGCGCTGGGCGCGCGGCGCTGACGCTAGCGCCGGCGGGCGCGTGCCCGGACTTCAGCATCTCGCACTCCGGACACTGGGTAGGCTGCGCGGCGATGGCGCGCGCCCGCGTCGGCTTCGATGTCGAGCTCGGCACGGATGCGCGCCACGCCCAGTGGGTGGTGCGCGAGGCGGCACTCAAGGCCACGGGCGAGGGACTGCGCGCGCTGCCCGAGGCGCGGCAGCTGCGCGCGCTGGCCGGGCGGCTGCGCTGGCGCGGTGAGGTCTGGCACGTTCGGCAGCTGGAGCTGTTTGCAGGAGCCGCGGCCTGCGTGGTGTCGAGCCGCCCCGTGCGTGAGCTCGACACGCGTGGCATCGCGCTCGAGGAGCTATTCGCCCGATGAGCGCGAACGACGACGGCGGCCTGCGCAATACGCTCTATCGCACGCCACGCGCTCGGGCCGCCGCATGACCCGCGCGCGGCGGCTCCTGTACGCCATCGCGGTGCCGCTGGCGCTCGCCATCATCCGCGCCTGGTGGTGGACCTGCCGCGTCGTGCGCATCGACGGCATCGAGCACCTCGATGCGGCGCTCGCGCAGGCGCCGTCGCTGGTGCCGTGCTACTGGCACCAGCACCAGCTGTATTGCGCCAAGTACCTGGTCGAACAGCGCGCGCGCGGCCTTACCGTCGGCTGGCTCATCAGTCCCTCGGTCGACGGCGAGCTCGGCGCGATGATGGTGCGCGCTTCGGCGCCGCCGTCATCCGCGGCTCCTCGACCCACACCGGCGCGCGCGCGCTGCGCGACTACTACCTGGCGCTGGTCAGGGACAACGTCTCCCCGGTCATCACGCCCGACGGACCGCGCGGCCCGCGCTTCAATTCAAGCCCGGGGCGCTGCTGCTCGCGCAGATGTCAGGACGGCCGATGCTGCCGATGTCCTACGCCGCCTCGCGGGCCTGGCTCATCAAATGGGACAAGTTCGTCATCCCGCTGCCCTTCTGCGCGCATCGCGATTGCGATCGGGCCGCCGCGCTATGTGCCGCGGGTGATCGACTGCGGCGGCACTCAAGAGCTGCAGCGGGAGATGGAAGAGGAGCTGAAGCGCCTCTACGGCGTAGCGCGCGCGGCGCTGTAAATGGCTGGCGCGGTGCGCGAGGCGGCGGATGTCCCGCTGAGGCTCCGGGAAGAGGATTCTGTTAAGTCACGAAAGTGCTGATTCGAACAGCCCGTTAGCTTGTGTTCCTGAACCAGTGTGCGAGAATCCTTCGCAACCACTTGGAATATCGCAGCGGTGAATCCTCGACTCCGTGACGGCACGTCACGCCAGAGCCGAAGCAATTGACTACGCTGCCCCCGTTGGGTTGGCGGGAGGTCCCGGGCTCACATGTCGACGCCGCCGCCGGATAAGCCTGCGGATTTCACCGCCTCCGACATTCTTTCCGCCGACGCCTGGACCGGCCGGGCGCCCAAGCCCGTCCTCGGCATCGACGTCGCCTGCACCAAGATCGCGGTCGATTTCCAGAATATGCGCCGCGAGAGCGTGGAAGAGTGCATCGCCGCAACCTCGAGCTGCTGCGCGGCACCACCGGCGCGGACTGCGCCTTCCTGGCCGCCCTGAATCCGGAGGACTCACGTTCGCCGACGTACAGCTCGCGCGCAGCGCCTTCTCCCAGTGCCGGCCGGAGGCGCTGGCCGGCGACGCCCTGGAGAGCTTCCCCTGGCTCAAGTCGCGGCTCGAGCATCTGCGCCTCTCGGAGCTGCGCGACACCAGCGCCCCGCGCAAGGAGCAGGCAGCGGAAGCGGCGAAGCTCGCCGCGCTGCATATCGGCTCGGCGCTGCTCGTGGCGTTGCGCGCGCAGGGCAAGCCGGCGGGCTTTCTCGCGCTGGCCCACTCCCTGCCGCGCGGCGCCTGGGACGTGAACCTGCAGCTGCTGATGAAGCTCATCGGCACCAGTCTCGCCACCGGGCTCGAGCGCATGCGCATCGAGGCGCGGCTCGCCAAGCTCGAGGAGCGCACGACCCTCTCTCAGGCCGCCGCCAACGATGGCCTGTGGGACTTCGACGTCGAGAGCAACGAGGTCTATTTCTCGCCGCGCTGGAAAGCCATGCTCGGCTACGCCGACGAGGACATGCGCGGCTCGCCCGACTGGCGCAGCCTCGTGCACCCGGATGACCTGTCGCGCGTGCAGGCGGCCATCCGCGATCACGTCGCCGGCAAGACGCCGATCTTCGAGAGCACGCATCGCATGCGCCACCGCAGCGGCGAGTGGCGCTGGGTCATCAGCCGCGCCAAGGCGCGCGTCGACAAGCACGGACGGCTGCTGCGCCTGGTGGGCGTCGAGCTCGACATCACCGAGCGCAAGCTCTACGAAGAGGCGCTGTTCCGCGAGAAGGAGAGCGCGCAGATCACGCTGCAGTCGATCGGCGACGGCGTCATCACGACCGATGCCAACTCCACCATCGACTACATCAATCCGGTGGCCGAGGAGCTCACCGGCTGGCGGCTGGAGGATGCCATGGGGCGCCCGGTGGAGGAGATCTTCCGCGCCTTCCACGAGGAGACCTGCGAGCCGCTGGAGAATCCGCTGTCGGTGTCGATCCGCCGCATCCGCCCGATCAAATCGGTGCGGCCGATGCTGCTCATCCGCCGCGACGGCAACGAGCTCTATGTCGAGAGCACCGCGGCGCCGATCCGCGACGGCGCCGGCCACGTGGCGGGCGGCGTGCTCGTGTTCCACGACGTCAGCGAGTCGCGCGAGCTCAACCGCCGGCTCTCCTACCACGCGAGCCACGATCTGCTCACCGGGCTCGTCAACCGGCGCGAGTTCGAGAGCCGCCTGGAGCGGGCGCTGAAGAGCGCCAAGGCGCGCGAGGCCTCCTACGCGCTGTGCTATCTCGACATCGACCAGTTCAAGATCGTCAACGACACCTGCGGGCACAGCGCCGGCGATGCGCTGCTCGGTCAGGTCGGGGCGCTGCTGAAGTCCAAGGTGCGCTGGCGCGACACGCTGTCGCGCCTGGGCGGCGATGAGTTCGGGATTCTGCTCGAGAGCTGCTCGCTCGATGAGGCCATGCGCACCGCCGAGGCGCTGCGCGAGGCGGTGCGCAACTTCCGCTTCACCTGGGAAGACCGCGTGTTCCGCCTCGGCGCCAGCGTCGGCGTGGTGCCGATCACCGCCGACAACGAGGACGTCGCCTCGATCCTGTCGGCCGCCGACAGCGCCTGCGGCGCCGCCAAGGAGGGCGGGCGCAACCGCGTGCACAGTTTCGCCGAGAACGACATCGAGCTCATGCGCCGCCGGCGCGAGATGCAGTGGGCGGCGCGCATCAACGCGGCGCTCGAGGAGGGCCGCTTCGAGCTGTTCCGCATGGCGATCCAGCCGCTGCAGAGGGCCGAGGTCGGCGCGCACTACGAGCTGCTGCTGCGCATGAGGGATGAGAGCGGGCGCATCGTCGCGCCGAACGACTTCATCGCCGCCGCCGAGCGCTACGGCATCACCCCGGCGATCGACCGCTGGGTGATCGAGAACGCCTTCCGCTGGCTGGTGTCCGAGGCCGACGAGCGCGAGAACCTCGCTGCTGTGCTCGATCAACCTTTCCGGGCAGAGCCTCGGCGATGACAAGTTCCTGCCGTTCGTCATCGACCAGTTCCACCGCAGCGGGCTGGATGCCTCCAAGATCTGCTTCGAGATCACCGAGACCGCGGCGGTGGCGAGCTTCTCGCCAGGCCAACCGCTTCATCCAGGCGCTGAAGGAGCTCGGCTGCAAGTTCGCGCTCGATGACTTCGGCACCGGGCCTGTCCTCGTTCGGCTACCTCAAGCACTTCCCGGTCGACTACCTCAAGATCGACGGCAGCTTCGTGCGCGAGATCCTGCGCGATCCGATCGACCGCGAGATGGTGCGCTCGATCAACGAGATCGGGCATCTCACCGGCAAGCAGACGATCGCCGAGTTTGCCGAGAACGCCGAGATCATCCAGATGCTCACCAGCCTCGGCGTCGACTACGCGCAGGGCTACGGCATCGCGCAGCCGCAGCGCGTGCTGAAATCCGCGGTCGCCTGAGACGCCCCCGCGGCTTACTTCTCAGCGGGCGCGTAGAAATAATAATCCGCCTCGTAAGGGACCCGCACCTCCGCGTTCCGCTTAGCGACGTCGCACTGCGCGCCGGCCGGCACCTGCCCGCCATGAGTATGGATACGCTGAATGTGCGCTACGCGCGCCAGAGCACCGTTGCCGGCGTGGTTGACGGCGAGTACGAGCAGCCACGGAATCGAGTCCGGATCGGGGGAATCGACCCGGGCCACGGCCTTGCCGGTGACCTCGCTGCCGTCGTTGTGCCGCCAGGAGGGTCCGGCGAAGTGACGGCCGATGAGGGCTCCTTTCTCATCGCGGAGCTCGGCCTCCGGAGCCTTGAGTGTCCATTGCGGCTTGCCGATCGGCTGCCTGGCCGCAGACGTAGATCTGCACACCCGACGCGTGCGCCTGCAGCACCCTGCCTTCGCCCGGTTGGCACTTATGAGGGCCTCCGGGAGCCTCTGGCGCTGACACGGCTTGCGCCTGTGCCGATAGGGAAAGCACCAGCAACGCGGCCAGTTGAGAGAACCGACAACTGATCGATGCGTCGCGCTGTCTCATGAGAAATTGCACCCTGCTCATGATTAACCTGCCGGCGCGCTGTGCGCACCGCGCCACGCGGGTCTCTCAGCCGCCGCTGAACTGCAGCCGCATCGACAGATCGACCGCGTGCACGTGCTTGGTGAGCGAGCCCACCGAGATGTAGTCGACGCCGGTGGCGGCGATCTCGCGCACAGCCTCCAGCGATACGCTGCCCGAGGCTTCCAGCTTCACCGGCCGGCCGCGCGACTCGATTGCAGCGCTCACAGCGGCCTTCAGGTCCGTCAGGCTGAACTCATCCAGCATGATGATGTCGGGGCCCGCGTTGAGCGCCTCTTCCAGCTCGCGCAGCGACTCGACTTCTACCTCGACGGTGACTTTGCGGCGCGCTGGCACGCGCCGCCACGACCGCACGCGCCGATGGAGCCGGCGGCGGCGATGTGATTTTCCTTGATGAGCACGAGGTCATAGAGACCGAGGCGATGGTTGTCGCCGCCGCCGCAGCGCACGGCATACTTCTGCGCGGTGCGCAGCCCGGGCAGGGTCTTGCGCGTGTCGAGGATGCGGCAGGGCGTACCCTCGATCGCATCGACGAAGCGCCGCGTGGCGGTCGCCGTGCCCGAGAGCAGCTGCAGGAAGTTGAGCGCGGTGCGCTCTCCGCTCAGCACCGGCCGCGCGGGACCGGCGATCGCAAAGATCTCCTGTCCGGCGGCGATGCGCTCGCCGTCGGCCGCATTCCAGCTGAGCTGCACCGCGGATCGAGGCGCCGGAAGGTCTCCTCCGCCCACGCCCGCCCGCACAGCACCGCCGCTTCGCGCGTGACCACGCCGCCGCGTACGCGCTGTGCCGCGGGCACGAGCGCCGCGGTCACGTCGCCGCTGCCGATGTCCTCGGCAGCGCCGCTTCGACCTGGGTGGCAAGATCTGCGGGAAGCGCGGGCAGCGAGCGGTCCGGCATGGCGCTAGCCGAGAAAGGCAAGCCGTGCGTTGCCGCGCCCATGCACATGAGCATCGGGATCGACAACACGAAGTTCACGCGCGAGGCCATGCCCGCCGTCTTGCGCGCCTTGCGCTTTCTGCTCATCGGTGGCGGCGACGATGCCGAGGATCTTTTTCTGGTTCGGCCAGATCACTCCCCAGACGTTGAACAGCATGATGGTGCCGAGCCAGGCGCCGATGCCGATGACTCAGGTAGTACTGCGACAGCACCCGGCCCGCCGCCGAGCGTGAAGGCGCCGATAAAATTCCCCGCTGCGCCCGAGCAACCATGCGCCCCTGAGCCAGGTTGCGACCGCGCCCCAGCGAAACCACAACAGCGCGCGCGGCGCGATGTACTTGGTGATGCCGGCGCCGCCCGGGCCGCCCTTGTCGGCCGCCGCAGCGGCCAGGGCCGGGGTCTGCACGACATTGAAGTAATAAAGCAGGCCGATCCAGATGATGCCGGAGACTATGTGGAACCAGCGCGCAAAGCCAGCTCGTAGAAATGAAAGCCGCCGATCAGCCCGTCAGCAGCAGCGCGACAGATGATGCCGAGCACCAGGGACTGGCGGTGGTTGTTCAGGGGATTCATGGCTTTAACCCTCCAAGTTCTTGTTTCTACTGGGCTAAGGAGACTTTCAAGCGTTTGAAGAATAGGCGAGGCACCCCCATAATTCAATGCACATCGACGGCGAGCGCCGGCGGTTGGCTTCAAGGTGATGGCGGCGGTTGGTTTGAGCCCGTATCGTGAATGGTGAATGTGGGTGAAGGAGAGGCGGCCGATCGCCTGCAGCGTCCGCCGTCCCCGTGCATCAACGTCTGCACTCTGGATGCGCAGGCTTGTGCGTCGGCTGCCTGCGCACCCGGGAAGAGATCGGCGCGCTGGACGTCGATGACGCGCGGCCGAGCAATGCGCGGGTCCTGATCGCGCAGCTCGCAGGAGCCGGCGCAAACTTACGAGGTAAATGTCAGATGGATGTCGTCGAACGGATCAAGGCCGAGCTCGGCTCAAGCCCGGTCGTGCTGTTCATGAAGGGCACGCCGGATTTTCCGCAGTGCGGGTTCTCCGCGCAGACGGTGGCGGCGCTGCGCGCCTGGGCGCCGAGTTCAAGCACGTGAATATCTTCGAAGAGCCGGAGCTGCGCGAGGCGCTCAAGCGCTTCTCCAACTGGCCGACTTATCCGCAGCTGTACGTCAACGGCGAGCTGGTCGGCGGGTGCGACATCGCGCTCGAGATGTATCGCAGCGGCGAGCTGCGCAAGCTCCTCGACGAGGCGGGCGCCCTCAGCCCCGCCGGCGCCGCCGGATAATCGTCCTTCCGCGCCAGCCCCGGCCCTACAGCGGCGGCAGCTCCGCCTCCAGCGGCAACTCATCCGCGCCGGCTTCCGCGCCGGTTTCGCCCGTGGTGCTGACCCAGCCAAGCGAACGGGCGCGCTCTTCGGCGCAGCGGTAGCTCTCCTGCAGACGGTTGCATACCAGGCAGAAGATATCCGCGCTGCGCTCGGCGTCGTAGGCAGGCGTTGTGCGCGCTGCCGGCGTCCCAGGAGAAGCCTGCGACCGTCACCGCCTTGGCGAGCACCGTCTGACCGAGCGCCGCACCGGCAAGGGTCGCCGTGTCGAAGCAGGAGAACGGATGGAAGGGATTGCGCTTCACGTCGGCGCGCGCGACCGCGGCGTTGAGAAATCCCAGGTCGAAGGCGGCGTTGTGGCCGACGAGGATGGCGCGGCGGCCTGGTAAGCGTGCACCGCATGGCGCACCTCGCGGAAGACTCTCTGCAGGGCGTCGCGCTCCGGCAGCGCCGGGCGCAGCGGGTGGAAGCGGGTCGATGCCGGTGATCGACAGCGCCGCCGGATCGAGCCGCGCCGCCGGCGAACGGCTGCACGTGAAAGATGTGCGTCGCGCCGCGCACGCAACACGCCCTCGCAGTCCATGTCGATGAGCACCGCGGCGATCTCGAGCAGCGCATCGGTGGCGGCGTGAAAGCCGCCGGTCTCCACGTCGATCGACCACCGGCAGAAAGCCGCGAAAGCGCCGCGACCATGAGAGCCGCCGCCGCCGCGGGCACGGCGGGCGCGGCGGCTAAGGCAGGCAGCGGCTCACTCGTAGGGCGATTCCAGACACAGCGCCGTCACGGGGCGATGCGCCAGGGATCTCGTTGCCGCCTGCGCGCAGCGGCACGAGCTCCTCGGGCCGAACGGATAGCGTGCCGGCACGCCCAGGGCTCGCGCAGCAGGGTGATGGTGCCGCTCGTTGCGCGGCAGGCCGTAGAAGTCGGCGCCGTAAATCGGAGGCAAATCCCTCCAGCCGTGGCGAGTGCCCCGGCGCTGGCGAAGACTTCCGCATACAGCTCGATGCCGGCATGCGCGGAGAATATGCCGGCGCAGCCGCAGGCGGCCTCCTTGGCCGCGCGCGCGTGCGGCGCGCTGTCGGTGCCGAGAAAAAGCCGCGGGCTGCCGCGTGCCGCCGCCTCGAGCAGCGCCAGCGCGATCGCTCTTCCGCTCTTCAGGACCGGCAGGCAGTAGTGATGCGGACGCATCCCGCCGGCGAACAGCGCGTTGCGGTTCAGCAGCAGATGCTGCGGCGTGATCGTCGCCGCGACGCCGGCGCGCGCGCTTGCGCACGAACTCCACGGCCGGCGCGCGTGGTGACGTGCTCGAACACGATGCGCAGCTCAGGGATGGCGCTCGCTCAGGCCGGCGCCAGCACCGTCTCGATGAAGCGCGCCTCGCGATCGAAGACGTCGACCTGCGGGTCGGTGACCTCGCCGTGCACCTGCAGCACCATGTCCAGCTCGCTCATGCGCGCGAGCACCGCGTCGAGGCGTTTGATGTCCGTGACGCCCGCCTCGGATGGGTGGTGGCGCCGGCGGGGTAGAGCTTGCAGCCGAAGCACGCATGCCGCTCGCCTGTGCGCGCGCTCGATCTCGGCTCGGCTCGGTGCGCGTCGGTCAGATACAGCGTCATCAGCGGCTCAAATTTCGCTCCCGGCGGCAGCGCCGTCGAGGATGCGCTCGCGGTAGGCGAGCGCCGAGCGCCGTGGTGGTCATCGGGCGGGGCGAGGTTCGGCATCACGATGGCGCGTGCGAAGCGCGCCGCCGTGAACGGCAGGACGCGCTGCAGCGCCGCCCCGTCGCGCAGGTGCAGATGCCAGTCGTCCGGGACGCCGCAGCACCAGCGCATTCATGCGCCGCGCTCCGGGATTGCGCACGTGCTGCCCGAGAGCAGCTCGAGCGCAAAACGCACTCCGAAACCGGTAACGTCGCTGCGGGGAGCAACGACAATGGCGCAAGCGTGCACGGTGGGCAGCAGCGCGCTGTCAGGGCGCCGCGTTCGCGCGTCACGTAGCTTGACCCTCGTGAGCGAAAAACGGATCATTCGATCGGATCCGATCGATGCGATTTCTCGCGCGACTTGGCTCGCGCATCCTCATCACAGCGGGCGCGCGCAGCAATTTTCCGAACGCCGATGACCGAATCCCCCAAGCCCGAAGATCTCGACCCCGCTGAGACGCATGAATGGCTCGAGTCGATCGACTCGGTGCTGAAGGCCCATGGCGCCGAGCGCGCGCATTTCCTGCTCGACCGGCTGATCGATTACACGCGCCGCGCCGGCGCCTATCTGCCGTTCAAGCCGAACACCGCCTACGTCAACACCATTCCGACCGGGCTCGAGCGCGAGTATCCGGGCAACCGCGCGCTCGAGCGGCGGCATCGAGGCGTATATCCGCTGGAACGCGCATGGCGATGGTGCGTGCAGGCCAATCGCCAGTCGTCCGAGTACGGCGGCCACATCTCCACCTACGCCTCGTCCGCGACGCTCTACGAGGTCGGCTTCAATCACTTCTGGCGCGCGCCCTCGGAGCGTCATCCGGGCGATCTGGTGTTCATCCAGGGGCACTCCTCGCCCGGCATCTACGCGCGCGCGTACCTCGAGTCGCGCCTGTCGCGAGAATCAGCTGCGCCATTTCCGCCAGGAAGTGCAGGGCGACGGCCTGTCCTCCTATCCGCACCCGTGGCTGATGCCGGACTTCTGGCAGTTCCCGACGGTGTCGATGGGGCTCGGCGCGATGATGGCGATGTTCCAGGCGCGCTTCATCCGCTACCTCGAGCATCGCGGCCTCACCAAGCCCTCGGATCGCAAGGTCTGGTGCTTCCTCGGCGACGGGGAGATGGACGAGCCGGAGTCGATGGGCGCGCTCACCATGCCGGTGCGCGAGAAGCTCGACAACCTGATCTTCGTCATCAACTGCAATCTGCAGCGCCTCGACGGGCCGGTACGCGGCAACGGCAAGATCATCCAGGAGCTCGAAGCGGCGTTTCTCGGCGCGGGCTGGAACGTCATGAAGGTGCTGTGGGGCTCGCGCTGGGATCCGCTGCTCGCCAAGGACCACAAGGGCCTGCTGCGCCGGGTGATGGAGGAGAGCGTCGACGGCGAGTACCAGAACTTCAAAGCCAAGGGCGGCGCGTACACGCGCGAGCATTTCTTCGGCAAGTACCCCGAGCTCAAAGCGATGGTCGCCAACATGTCGGACGAGGAGATCTGGCATCTGAACCGCGGCGGCCACGATCCGCGCAAGGTGTATGCGGCCTACTGGGCGGCCACGCACCACAAGGGCCAGCCGACGGTGATTCTGGCCAAGACCGTGAAGGGTTTCGGCCTCGGCAAGGGCGGCGAGGGCCTGATGGGCACCCATCAGGCAGAAGAAGCTCGATTACGAGGATGTCTGCGCGCCTTTCGCGACCGCTTCCACATTCCGATCTCCGATGAGGACATCGACGCGCCTGCCGTTCTACAAGCCCGCCGAGGATGCCGAGGAGATGCGCTATCTGCGCGAGCGGCGCATCGCGCTCGGCGGATTCCTGCCGGTGCGCGCCGCACAGGCGCCGCCGCTGGCGATCCCGGCGCTCGAGGCGTTCGCGTCGATGCTCGAGGGCACGGGCGATCGCGAGATCTCCACCACCATGGCCTTGGTGCGGCATTCTCACGGTGCTGCTCAAGGACAAGAACATGGGCAAGAACATCGTGCCGATCGTGCCCGGACGAGGCGCGCACCTTCGGCATGGAGGGCCTGTTCCGCCAGATCGGCATCTACTCCTCGGTCGGGCAGCTCTACACGCCGCAGGACTCCGAGACGCTGATGTCCTATCGCGAGGACAAGAAGGGCCAGATGCTCGAGGAGGGCATCAACGAGGCGGGTTCACTGTGCTCCTGGATCGCCGCCGGCACCGCCTACAGCAACCTCGGCATCAACATGGTGCCGTTCTACATCTTCTATTCGATGTTCGGCTTCCAGCGCGTGGGCGATTTCATCTGGGCCGCGGGCGACATCCAGGCGCGCGGCTTTCTCCTCGGCGCGACCGCCGGGCCGCACGACGCTCGCGGGCGAGGGTCTGCAGCACCAGGACGGCCACAGCCAGCTGGTCGCGACCACCGTGCCCAACTGCGTCGCCTACGATCCGGCGTACGCCTACGAGCTTGCGGTCATCATCCACGACGGCCTGCGCCGCATGTTCGTCGAGCAGCAGAGCATCTTCTACTACATCACCTGCATGAACGAGAACTACGTGCAGCCGGCGATGCCCGCCGGCGTGCGAGGCCGGAATCCTGAAAGGCATGTACCTGCTGCAGATCGGCGGCCGGGGCAGGGTGCGCGCGACGCTGCTCGGCTCCGGCACCATCCTGCGCGAGTGTCTGGCGGCGGCGAAGCTCCTCGAAGACGACTATCAGGTGCCGGCGGATGTCTTCTCGGTCACGAGCTTCAGCGAGCTGCGGCGCGAGGCGCTCGAGTGCGAGCGCTGGAACCTGCTGCATCCGGGGAGCGCCGACGCGCTCCCGTACGTGCAGCAGATGCCTGAAGGATCGCGAAGGCCCGATCGTGGCGGCGACCGACTACATGCGCACGGTGCCGGATCTCATCCGCCAGTGGGCGGGGCCGCTACGTCACGCTCGGCACCGACGGCTTACGGCCGCTCGGACTCGCGCGCGGCGCTGCGCCGGCACTTCGAGGTGGACCGTAACTTCATCGTGTCGCGGCGCTCAAGGCGCTCGCCGACGAGGGCAAGATCGACCGCGCGACGGTGGAGCGCGCCATCAAGAGCTCGGCATCGATCCGGCCAAGCCCGTCCCGTGGAAAGTCTGACGGCTGGGCGCCATGAAGCCGCAGCCGAGCTCATCGAAGTGCGCGTGCCCGACATGGGCGACTTCAAGGACGTGGCCGTCATCGACGTGCTGGTCAAGCCCGGCGACAGCATCGAGGCCGAAGCGCCGCTCGTCACCCTCGAGACCGAAAAGGCCGCCATGGACGTGCCCTCGACCGTCGGCGGGGTCATCGAGAAGGTGCACGTCACCAAGGGGGGCAAGGTCAACACCGGCGATCTGGTCGCGACCGTCAGGGCGGACGGTGCGCAGGCCGGCGAGGCGCCGGACGGCGAGGCGCCGGAAGCCTCGGCACCGCCCGCGGCTCCAGCGGCGCTGCCCGCCAGTGTGCCGACTGCGCCCGCGGCACCGGCCCCGGCCGCGCCGCCGAGTGCGGCGGCGCCCGCAGCAGCAACGCCGCCCGCTGCAGCAGCGCCCCCCGGCGCAGCAGCGCCCCCCGGCGCAGTAGCCCCCCCGGGGCAGTAGCGCCCCCCGGGGCAGTAGCGCCGGCCGCCGCGGCAGCGCCGGCCGCGGCAGCGCCGGCCGCGGCAGCGCGCGGCAAACTGACTCCCCGCTCTCTGCTGGGCGTGCCCACTTCCTATCGCAGCGATCTCGCCGCCATTGACGAGCCGGGCTTCTCGCGCGCGCATGCCAGCCCCTCGGTGCGCAAGTTCGCGCGCGAGCTCGGTGTGGATCTCGCGCAGGTCAGCGGGCACGGCTTCAAGGACCGCATCACCCACGATGACGTCAAGGCGTTCGTCAAGAACGCGCTCGCGGGCGGCGGCGCCGGTGCCTCCGCCGCAGGCGCCGCTCCCAGGGCCGGCGGCGCAGCGGCCGCTGCCGGCGGCGTCGCTGCGGATACGGCGCGGCCGGCGCTGCCCGCGGTACCGGCAGTGGACTTCGCGCAGTTCGGACCGACTGTGGTCGAGCCGCTCTCGCGCATCCAGCGCATTTCCGGTCCGCGGCTGCACGCGAGCTGGGTGAACATTCCGCACGTCACGCAGTTCGACGAGGCCGACATCACCGACCTCGAGGAGGTGCGCGCCAAGCTCAAGGAGCGCGCGCAGGCGGCGGGAGTCAAGCTGACCCCGCTCGCCTTCATCATGCGCGCCTGCGTCAGGGCGCTGCAGGAGTTTCCGCGCTTCAACGCCTCGCTCGATCCCTCGGGCGCGAACCTGATCCTGCGCAAGTACGTCCACATGGGCTTCGCGGCCGACACGCCCAACGGGCTGGTGGTGCCGGTGGTGCGCGATGCCGACCGCAAGGACGTCTACGAGCTCGCGCGTCACCTGGCTCAGCTCTCGGAGAAAGCGCGCGCCGGCAAGCTGCCGCCGGCGGACATGCAGGGCGGCTGCTTCACGATCTCCAGCCTCGGCGGCATCGGCGGCACCGCCTTCACGCCCATCATCAACGCGCCCGAAGTGGCGATCCTCGGCGTTTCGCGTGCGGCGATGCAGCCGGTGTATCGCGACGGCGCCTTCGTGCCGCGCCTGATGCTGCCGTTGTCGCTGTCCTACGATCATCGCGTGATCGACGGCGCGATGGCGGCGCGCTTCACGACCTAGCTCGCCCAGGCGCTCGCCGACCCGCGCGGCCTGCTCGAGGCGGTGCCGTGAGCGCAGATCTGACGATCCCGGATATCGGCAATTTCAACGACGTGGAGGTGGTCGACGTGCTGGTGAAGGCCGGCGACGTCGTGCAGATCGACACGCCGCTCGTCACGCTGGAGACCGACAAGGCCTCGATGGATGTGCCGGCGACCGCTTCCGGTACGATCACCGAAGTGCTGCTGAAGCGCGGCGACAAGGTCTCCAAGGGCTCGCTGATCGCGCGCCTGCAGGCGGGCACGGCGGTGGCCGCTGCCGCACCCGCCACGGCGGCGGCTGCCTCAGCCTCTTCGCCGCCCGCGCCGCCCGCGCCGCCCGCGCCGCCCGCGCCGCCCGCGCCGCAGCGCGCCGCGCCTTCCGCGCCGCCCGCGCCCGCAGCGCGCACCGAGAGCGCCGGCGATACGGTGCGCATGCCTGCGCCGCAGGGCGGTGCCGCCGAGCGCGCGGCGCGGGAGTTCGGCCGCAGCACGCAGCTGCTGGTGCTCGGATCCGGGCCGGGCGGCTATACGGCGGCCTTCCGCGCGGCGGACCTGGGACTGAAGGTCACGCTCGTGGAGCGCTGGCAGGAGTTGGGCGGCGTGTGCCTGAACGTCGGCTGCATCCCCTCCAAGGCGCTGCTGCATGCCGCCAAGGTCATCGAGGAAGCCGACGAGATGAGCGAGCGCGGCATCGCCTTCGGCGCTCCGCAGATCGATCGGCCGCGGCTGCGCGCGTGGAAGGCCTCCGTCGTCGCGAAGCTGACGGGCGGTCTCAGAATCCTCGCGAGGCAGCGCAAGGTCGACGTGGTGCGCGGCAGCGGGCGCTTCGTGAGCGCCAACGTCCTCGAAGTCACGGGCGCCTCGGGCTCCGAGCGCATCCGCTTCGAGCAATGCATCATCGCCGCCGGCTCGGAAGCCGTACGGCTGCCGGGCCTGCCCGAGGATCCGCGCATCATCGACTCGACCGACGCGCTCGAGCTGCCGGAGTTCTCCGGTGCCCTGCTGGTGGTCGGCGGCGGCATCATCGGCCTCGAGATGGCCTGCGTGTACGACGCCCTCGGCAGCCGTGTCAGTGTCGTCGAGCTCACCGCGCAGCTCATGCCAGGCTGCGATGCGGACCTGGTGCGGCCGCTCGAGAAGCGCATCCGCTCGCGCTACCAGCAGATCCTGCTCGGCACCAAGGTGGCGGGCATCGAGCCTCAGACGGCGGGGCTGCGGGTGAGCTTCGCGGGCGAGAAGGCCCCGGCACCGCAGTCGTTCGAGCGCGTGCTGGTGGCCGTCGGCCGCGTCCCGAACGGCAAGACGATCGGCGCAGAGCTCGCCGGGGTCAAGGTCTGCGAGCGCGGCTTCATTCCTGTGGACCGGCAGATGCGCACCAACGTGCCGCATATCTTCGCCATCGGCGACATCGCCGCGCCGCCGATGCTGGCGCACAAGGCCATGCACGAGGGCAAGGTCGCCGCCGAGGTCGCCGCGGGGCACAAGCGCGCCTTCGATGCGCGCGTGATCCCCTCGGTCGCCTACACCGATCCCGAGATCGCCTGGGTGGGCCTTACCGAGACCGAGGCGCGCAGCAACGGCACGGCTTTCGCGAAGGGCGCCTTCCCGTGGGCGGCGAACGGCCGCTCGCTGTCCCTCGGCGCGCGAGGATGGCTTCACCAAGCTGCTGTTCGATCCTGACAACCACCGCCTGCTCGGCGGCGGCATCGTCGGCACCAACGCGGGTGAGCTGATCAGCGAGGTCGCGCTGGCGATCGAGATCGGCTGCGACGCGGCCGACATCGGGCTCACGATTCATCCGCACCCGACGCTCTCCGAGACGGTGGCCGGGGCCGCCGAGGCGTTCGAAGGAACGCTGACCGATCTGTATCTGCCGAAGAAGCAACGGTGAGCGGAGGAAAGGAGCACTTATGCGCGCTACAGCGGGATTCTTCAGCGGCCTGGCCGCGATGGCGTCGGTCTCGCTCGCAGCTGCGCCGAGCGCTCAATCGCCAGTCTACCTGCGCGGCTACTACAGGCTCTACGATAGCCATGCGATCTGGCGGTACAGCGATCGCTCGCCGTGGTACGTGCTGAAGAGCGCCCCATGGGCAGATCAGCGACTTCTCAAATGGGGTTACGTGCCCGTCACGCACGACTCGCAGAAGTACTACTGCCTGATCGACCGTGATCCCCCGACCGGCTCGCACATTGGCGAGTGGACGTTCACCTGCGGCGATCCCACCACCGTGAAGGTGCTCTTCAACACCAACCGGCGGCCCCTCGGGCTGCTGTACGGGGCACCGTAGAGATTGTCCGCTGCGTCGCCGCGGCACCTGCCAGGCACCTCTACAGCCGGCGCAGCCGCTCCAGATATTGCTGCTCGTCCGGCGGGCCCCCGCTCCGCTGCGCTTCCCACAGGGTTTCCGCGAGGGACTCGATCATCGCATGCTCGGCCGCATGCGCGCCGCCGCTGCGGAGGATAAGCCGCTGGTGAATGCCTGCGATACCTGCCGGCCGATCCGTCGCCACCTGCTCGCGAATCGCCAGATGCAGTCCCATGTGCAGGAAGGGATTCTCGCGCCCCCCCGCCGGCGTGAAATCGGCGCCGAGCGCAACCTCGCCCGCCTCCAGCCAGCTGATGTATTCCGGGTGCTCGGCGATCACCGCGGCGAGCTGCGCCTCGAGCGGCTCGAGCGCCTCACGCGCGGTGAACTTGCGCCACGCCTGCAGGTAGCGGCGGCGCATCTGCGCGCGGCTCTCACCGGAGAATAGCGTCATGGGATCTCCCGCCGCGGCGCCCGGCCCCGGGCGCGCCCGCGCGGCGTACGCTGCAAGCGCCGCGTTCGCGGTGCCGGAGCCGGCGTCTTGTGCGGGTACTCGCACAGGTCGCGGATGATGCATCTCGGACAGGCCGGGGCGCGCGCAGTACACACGTAACGTCCGTGCAGCAGCAGCCAGTGGTGCGCGTCCTTGCGGAACTCCGCCGGCGTGTTGGCGACGAGCGCATCCTCCACTGCGCGCGCGGTCCTGCCCGGGGCGAGCCCGGTGCGGTTGGCGACCCGAAAGATGTGGGTGTCGACTGCGATCTCCGCTTCGCCGAACACCATGTTGAGAATGATGCTCGCGGTTTTGCGCCCGACGCCGGGCAGCGCCTCGAGCGCGGCGCGCTCGGCGGGCACCGCGCCGCCGTGACGCTCGACGAGCGCGCGGGCAAGTCCGACGAGATTGTTCGACTTGGTGTTATAGAGGCCGACAGGCCGGATGTACGGCTTCACGCCCTCGACGCCGAGCGCGACGATCGCTGCGGGCGTGTTGGCCACGGGGAAGAGCTTGCGAGTCGCCGAATTGACGCTCCGGTCGGTGGTGTGTGCCGAGAGCATGACCGCGACCAGCAGCTCGAACGGCGAGCTGTACAGCAGCTCCGTGGCCGGGGCCGGGTTGGCGGCCCTGAGCCGCCGGTAGATCGCCCTGCGGGTGGCGGGATGCATGAGCTTTTTGCGCCGGTCAGCTTCCCTGCCGGGCACCGGCGCGCGGCTGCGCGGCCTGCTTGCGCGCCGCGAGAAGCGCCGCGCGCTCTCTGGAACGCCCGGCGGCGCGTGCGCCGTGCGCCGCGAAGCGCTCACGATTCTCCTGCCGCTGTCGGGGCGCGCGGGGCATCGCTCAGGCTCGCCCGCGGCACCATCGCGATGCAGTCGACCGGGCAGGGAGCAACACACAGCTCGCATCCCGTGCACAGCGCCGCGAGTACCGTGTGCATCCGCTTCGCCGCCCCGATGATGGCGTCGACCGGGCAGGGCGGCAGGCAGCGCGCGCAACCGATGCAGGCGTCCTCGTCGATCTGCGCCACGAGCGGCGGCCCCTCGACGCCGTTGGCGGGGTTCAGCGGTCGCACCGCGCGCCCGAGCAACTTCGCCAGTGCGGCGATGGTCGCGGCGCCGCCCGGCGGACACTGATTGATCTGCGCCGCTCCGGCGGCGATGGCTTCCGCATACGGACGGCAGCCGCTGTAGCCGCAACGCGTGCACTGGGTCTGCGGCAACAGGGCGTCGATGTCGTCGGCAGTGAGCATGGCAGGGAACGTGGCGCCGCTTCAGGTGACTCTCATGCCCGGGGTCGCCCCCGAATCGGGGGAGAGCAGGAACAGCCCGCCTCCCTCGCCGCTGGCGGCCAGCACCATGCCCTCGGAAACGCCGAACTTCATCTTGCGCGGGGCGAGGTTCGCCACCATGACCGTGAGGCGGCCGCGCAGCTGCGCCGGATCGTAGGCCGACTTGATGCCGGCAAACACAGTGCGCGTTTCCGAGCCCAGATCAAGCGTCAGCTTCAGCAGCTTGTCGGCACCGGCGATGGCCGTCGGCGTCGACGATGCGCGCCACGCGCAGGTCGACCCTCCTGAACTCCTCGATCGAGAGCTCGGCGGACGGCGGCAGGCCGAGTGCGCCGGCGGTCGCCGTCGTCGTGGCTGGGGCCGGCGGCGGCGTGCCTGCAGAAACGCTCGCGGGCGCGGGCGCGGGCGCGCCGTCGCCGTCGAAGAGCGCATCGAGCTGTCGGGTCTCCACGCGCTTCATCAGGTGCCGGTAGGGGTTGATGCGCTCGGGCAGCACCGCGGCATCGCTCCAGCGAAAGGGGCGATCGAGCCCGAACAGCTGCCGCGCTACGCGCTCGGCGACGTCGGGCAGCACCGGCGCCAGCAGCACCGACAGCACCTTGAAGGCATAGAGCGCACGCGAACACACCTCCTGAAGCGATGCGGCTTTGCCCGGATCCCTGGCGAGCACCCATGGCTGGCTGGCATCGAAGTGCTGGTTGACCCCGTCTGCGAACGCCATGCACTCGCGCATGGCCTTGCCGAACTCCCGTGCCTCATAGCTTTCACGCACCGCGGCTGCGGTGTTGGATGCAGCGTCGGTGAGTGCCGCCGCGTCGGCGCCGTACCTGAGCTCGCCGTCGAAATGCCGGGTGATGAAATTCGCCGCGCGGCTGGCGATGTTGACGTACTTGCCGATGAGATCGCTGTTGACGCGCGCCACGAAGTCATCGGGGTTGAAGTCGATGTCTTCGACGCTGGCGTTGAGCTTGGCGGCGATGTAGTAGCGCAGCCACTCGGCGTCCATGCCGATCTCCAGATAGCGTAGCGGGCTGATGCCGGTGCCGCGCGACTTCGACATCTTCTCGCCCGACACCGTGATGAACCCGTGCACGTAGACCCGGTCGGGCACCTTGTACGGGGGACCTGCGAACTTCAGCATCGCCGGCCAGAAGAGCGTGTGGAAGTAGATGATGTCCTTGCCGATGAAATGGATCTGCTCGGTGTCGGGTGCCGCCAGGAACTCTGCGAAGCTGCGCCGCTCGCCGCGGCGCGCGCGCCTTGCCGCTCTCGAAATAGCTCTTGAGCGCCGCCAGATAGCCGATGGGCGCATCCAGCCACACGTAGAAGTACTTGCCCGGGGCGTCGGGGATGGGGATGCCGAAGTAGGGCGCATCGCGTGAGATGTCCCAGTCGCTCAAGGGCTGCGCGCCACTTGCGGTGAGCCATTCGCGCGCCTTGTTGGCGACCTGCGGCTGCAGTCTCCCCGGGCGCAGCCAGCCACTCCTCGAGGAACGCGACGCACCTCGCATCGGAGAGGCGGAAGAACAAGTGCTCGGAGCCCTTCAGCAGCGGTTTCGTGCCGGAGAGCGTCGAGTACGGGTTGATGAGGTCGGTCGGTGCGTACACGGTGCTGCACACCTCACACGCATCGCCGTACTGATCCTGGGAATGGCAGTTCGGGCACTCGCCCTTGATGTAGCGGTCCGGCAGGAACATGCCCTTGACCGGGTCGTAGAACTGCTCGATCGTCTTGCGGTAGATGAGCCCCGCCGCCTTCAGCCGCGCGTAGATGTCCTGCGAGAGCTGCGTGTTCTCCGGCGAGTCGGTCGAATGCCAGTGATCGAAACTCAGGTGAAAGCCCTGCAGGTAGCGCGGCCGGCCAGCCGCGATGCGCTCGACCAGCTGCTGCGGGCGTGATCCCCTCGCTTTCCGCCTTGAGCATGATCGGGCGCGCCGTGCGCATCGTCGGCGCACGACGAAATGCAGCTCGTGTCCCTGCATTCGCTGAAAGCGCACCCAGATGTCCGCCTGGATGTACTCCATGATGTGGCCGATATGGAACGGACCGTTGGCGTAGGGAAGCGCGGTGGTGACGAAGATGCTGGCGGGTCATCCGCGCTAGTCTACAGGCTCACCGCCGCGGCCGCCCCCGGGCAATCCCAGCCGCAACCGTCAGCCGGAATCCTTCAGCTCCTCGAACTTCAGCTTGTTGATGGCCTTCTTGTAGGCCTCATTGCCTGTGATCTGGCGCTGCTCGAGCAGCTGTTGTATCGCCGTATCCATGGTGCGCATGCCGAACTGCCCGCCCACCTGCATGGTGTTCTCGAGCTGGTCGAGCTTGCCCTGACGGATGAGATTCCCGCAGGCCGGCGTGTTCACCAGGATCTCGAGCGCCGCGATCCGGCCCTGCTTGTCGGCGCGCTGCAGCAGCTGCTGCGACACCACTCCGCGAAGCGAGGTGGACAGCATGGTGCGCACGTGCGACTGCTTGTCGGAGGGGAACACGTTGACCATGCGGTCGACCGTTTGCGCGGCGCCATTGGTGTGCAGCGTCCCCATCACCAGAATGCCCATCTCCGCCGCCGTGACCGCAATGCTCATGGTCTCGAGGTCGCGCAACTCGCCCACCAGGATGACGTCCGGATCCTCGCGCAGGGCGGAGTGCAGGGCAGCGGCGAAACTCGGGCTGTGCACGCCGATCTCGCGCTGGCTGATCAGGCAGTTCTTGCGCTCGTGCACGAATTCGATCGGATCTTCGACGGTGAGAATGTGGCCCTTCACGCGCCGGTTGATGTCATCGACCATGGCCGCAAGCGTGGTTGACTTGCCCGAGCCGGTCTTGCCGGTCACCAGGATCAATCCGTTGTTGGCGCGGCACATCTGCCGCACCGCCTCGGGCATCTTCAGCTCCTCGAGCGTGAGCGCCTTGGAGGGAATGGCGCGAAATACTGCGCCCATGCCATTCAGCTGCCGCATGACGTTGACGCGGAAGCGCCCGCGGTCGGCCAGCGTGTAGGCGAAATCCGCGCCATCCTTGGCCTCGAAGCGCTCCAGGGCCCCCTTCGGCATGATCTCGTACAGCGCCTGCTTGACGGCTTCAGGGGCGAGCTTCTCCGGCTTCAGCGCCGAGAGATCTCCGTAGAGGCGGATGCGCGGCGGGTCGCCGGCGATGAAATGCAGGTCCGAGCCGCGCCTCTCCAGTACCTCGAGCAGCAGTGAGTCGATCTGTGCCACGCGCGTTTGGTCGGGTGCTCAGGCCGCGGAGTTCGCCGCCGGACCCGTGGTCGCGCCGGTCATGTCGAGCTTGGGCAGCATGGTGGTATCGGTGACGTACTTCTGGAAGGCGCGCTTCTCGCTCGCGTAGTTGTAGGCATCGTCGGGGTCGACGCTGCGCGCGGCGATGGCGGCGAGCAGCGCCTGGTCGAGCAGCTGCATGCCGAGGTCGCGACCGGTCTGCAGCTGGGTGGGAATCTGGTGCGTCTGCTCGGTCTGGATGAGCTTGGCGATCGCCTTGGTCATCATCAGCACTTCGCAGATCGCCCGGCGGCCGTGCCCGTCGTGGGTCTTGACCAGCACCTGGGTGACCACTGCCAGCAGGCTTTGCGCGAGAAAGCTCTTGGTCTGCTCGCGCTCCTCCACCGGCAGTGCGTCAATGACGCGGTCGATAGTCTTGACGGCGCTGGTGGTGTGCAGCGTGCCGAGCACCAGGTGGCCGGTCTCGGCCGCGGTCATCGCCATGGAGATCGTCTCGGCATCGCGCAGCTCGCCGACCAGAATCACGTCCGGGTCCTCGCGCATCGCGGCGCGCACCCCTTCGGCAAAGCTCGGGATGTGGGTGCCGAGCTCGCGCTGGATGACCTGGCTGTTCTTGCTCGGATGCACGAATTCGATCGGATCCTCGAGGCTGATGATGTTGAGGCGGCGCGTCTGATTCAGGTGATCGATCATCGCCGCGAGCGTGGTGGACTTGCCGGTGCCGGTGGAGCCGGTCACCAGCACCATGCCCTGGTGAAAGTCGCAGAGCTTCGTGACCACCGGCGGCAGCGCGAGCTTGTCGAGCGTCGGAACGGCCGCCGGGATAGAGCGGAAAGTCGCGCCCACGCCGGTATCCTTGCGATATACGTTGACGCGAAAGCGCCCGCCTTCCGAGGATACATAGGAGAAGTCAAGGTCATTGCCCTTGGCGAACTGCTCGTTCTGCGCGCGCGTGAGAATCTCCTCGATGTACCCCTCGAGCTCCACCGCCCGCACGTCGCGGAACTTGATCGGCAGCAGGTCCCCGTGTACGCGCAGCATCGGCGGCACTCCCACCGCCAGATGCACGTCCGAGCAACCCTGCTGGGTGCCGAGCTTCAGAAACGCGTCGATGCGCGCCAAGGCACTGCTCCCTAAAGGAAATTTGATGCCGTGTTTAGCCCTTTTGGGGCTTGGGGATCAACAGCTTGAGGCTGAAAATTTGACCTAACGCACGAAGTTTCGCAAGGCGGGAGCGTTAGCGGCGTGGCGGGAGGCCCCCGGGGGGGTGCGTCAGTGCAGGAAGCGCTCGAGCGCCACGCGCAGCTCCTCCATGGTCTGAAATCGCTTGCTCTTGTCGACCGCCATGGCCTTCGTCACCAGGTCCGAGAGACCGGGCGGGAGGGCGGGATTGACCTCCTGGGGGGGCCGCGCCTTGCCCTGCACGTGCTGGTACATGACCGACATGTGATCGCCGCGCGAATACGGCGGTACGCCGGTCACCATTTCGTAGAGCATGACGCCGACGGCGTAGATGTCGGCACGCTCGTCGACTTTCTTGCCGAGGATCTGCTCGGGAGCCATGTACTTCGGTGAGCCGATGACGTAGCCGGTCTTGGTGAGCTGGGTGTCGCCCTCGCGATGCGCCGCGGCGACACCGAAGTCCACGATCTTGAGCAGCCCCTCCTGGTTGATCAGCACGTTGGCGGGCTTCAGGTCGCGATGCACGATGCCAACCTGGTGCGCCACGGTCATGCCGGTGCACATGTCGATCCCGAAGCGCATGGCGCGCTTGAGCTCGATCGGCTTGTCGTTCACCACTTCGCTCCCAAGGGTGTGAGAAGGGAAGTACTCCATCGAGATCGCGTAGAGTCCCTGGATGTACAGGAAGTCGTAGATGCGGATCACGTTCTTGTGGGTGATCTTGCGCGAGTAGCGCAACTCGTGGACGAAGCGCTTCATCACTTCCTCGTCCTGCGAGACGTTGGGATTCAGGAACTTGAGGATCAAGCGCTCGTCGACCACCGTGTCTTCCATCAGCAGCACCGTGCCGAAGGCGCCGCGCCCGATGCGGTCGATGTACTTGTAGCGGCCTTCGATGATGTCGCCGGGCTTGAGGGTCTGGATATCGAGCCGCGTCGCCGCGGCATCGGCAGCCTTGGCGGCCTGGGTCACCGCCTGGTCGGAGATCAGCAGCGTCTTGGCGGCCTCGGCCGGCGTGGGCTGCGGCGGACGTACACCGGCCTGAGCTGCTGCGCTGGCTGCCGGGGAGGGCGGGAGCGGCGCCGGCGTGCCACCGCCGATGGTGGCGATGCCTGCGATACGATTGTCGAGCTCGCTCACCGCCGCAGCGGCCATGCGCGAGATGGTCTGGTCGGGTGAGGCGATCTGGGCCTTCAGCTCCATGCGCACCTGCTCGGCACGCGCTTCGTCCGCTACCCGCGAGAGCGCCTGGATGGCTTCGATGCGGATCTCCCGCTCCGGGCGGGCCACGAGCGGCAGCAGCGTGTCGACGAGCCTGCTGTCGCCGAGCTTGCCGAGCGCGCGCACCACGATGGGGGTCGCTTTGCCGCTGGTACGCAGCATTTCCATCAGCCGCGGCAGGGCGCGCTTGCTGCCGATCTCTGCCAGCGCGTCGACGGCTCGCTCGCTCACCCACCAGTCGCTGTCGCGCGTCGCCTGAATGAGCGAGTCCACGGCGCGCTCGTCCTTGGTCTGATTGAGTATCTCGATGGCTGCGCGGCGGATGTCCTCGTCCTTGTCGCGCACCAGCTGCAGCACCGCGTCGATCACCTTCGGGCCGCCGATCTTGCCGAGGGCGTCGGCGGCACGACTGCGCACCCACCAGTCACTGTCCTTCAGCGACTCGAGCAAGGACTTCACCGACTGGGCATTGCCGATCTCGTTCAGCACCTCGACGGCGGCGCGGCGCGCATTCTCGTTCTCATCCTTCAGCACCTCGATGAGATAGCGCATGGTGTCGGGGTGATTGGCCTTGATGACCACGTCGATAGCCCGGTTGAGCACGTCGATCTCGGGGTCGCGCAGCAGCGCGCATACGCGCTCGACATCGATGGGCCCGTCCATGCGCTGCAGCGCCGAGAGGGCGGCTCCGCGGATCAGCTTGTTGGGGTCCTTCAGCAGGCCCTGCAGCGCCGTCTGCACCTCGGGGCTGTTGAAGCGCGCGAGCGTATTGATGATGTGCACCCGCGCGATGGGGTCCTTGCCCTGCACGCGCCCGAGAAGCTCGGGCAGAGACTGCCGGTCGGCGATGTCGGCGATGACGCGGAACAGCGCCGCCTTCTCGTTCGGCTCCTGGGTATAGGCCGCGTTCAGCAGGTCGCGCACCGTGAATCGGGACTTCTGCGCCGCGATCACCTCCAGCACGGTGGGTTTGGAGATCCCGGGTATGGCGAGTGCCTCGAGGAGCAGGTGCGTCGGGTAGTTGCGGCTGCTGGTCAGCGCCCAGGAAATGCCCGACACCACGCGGGGGCTCCCTTCGACCAGCCCGCGCATGAACTGCGGAAAGCTCTTCTGGGTGACGAGGCTCGAGAGCACGTCGACGAATGCCACGGTGGCGGTCTTATCGGCGTCCGGAAGAGCCCCGAATACCACCTCGATGGCGCTCGGACCCAGCTCCTTCAGCCGCGCGATCGCCTTCTGCGTAGCGGGGCTGGCCGGATCGGTCGCGGACCGGATCTCGGTGACGAGTCGGTCGGCACGCAAGTTCGTGAAAAAGCTCATTCAGCCTGTCCGTCGGGGCAGCTTCCTGCATGCAATCCAGCGCGCCCTTCGCGACGGAGCAAGATGCGCGGCAGGTGCAGGTGTCTCCAGGTCCGGCGCCGCGCTTTCGTGACCCCATCTAATATAAGGAGCCGGCCTCCGCACTGACCCGGATTATGCCATAGCCTTGAGCCCGGCCCGTGCCGCCGCTCCTGTGTGCGCCACCCGGCCAAGCCTCTACAATCCACGGCCGGACCCGGACATTTTTCAAACATGACCCCCGAAGAGGCAACCGACCGCGTGCGCGCCGCGCTGGAGAGCTACCTCGACCCGTACCTGGCCGAAACGCTCGGCGCGGCTCAGGCGGTGCGCGAGGTGCGCGCCACGGCGGCGGGCTTCACCGCCCGCGTGGTGCTGGGATTCCCGGTGGGGGGGTACCAGGCGGAACTGACGGCCGCGCTTGCCGGGCAGCTTGCCGCGGCGGGAATCAGCGCACCGCTGGGCGTGGAGCTGGAGTCCGATATCCGCGCGCACGCCGTGCAACGCAATCTCAAACCGCTGGGAGAGATCCGCAACGTCGTGGCGGTAGCCTCCGGCAAGGGTGGCGTGGGCAAGTCCACCGTGGCGGCGAATCTGGCACTCGCCTGGGCCGCCCAGGGCGCACGGGTGGGGGTCCTCGATGCCGATATCTACGGCCCGAGCCAGCCGCTCATGCTGGGACTTGCCGGTCAACGGCCGACCTCGCCCGATGGCAAGCAGCTGCGCCCGCTGGTCAGTCACGGTGTGAGCGCCATGTCGATCGGCTTCCTGGTAGATGCCGAGCAGCCGATGGTGTGGCGCGGTCCGATGGTCACCCAGGCGCTCACGCAGCTGCTCGGGGAGACGCAGTGGGGCGCGCTCGACTACCTGGTGGTCGACATGCCTCCGGGTACGGGCGACATCCAGCTCACGCTTGCCCAGCGTGTGCCGGTCGCCGGCGCCGTGATCGTCACGACACCGCAGGACATCGCACTTGCGGATGCCCGCAAGGGACTGAAGATGTTCGAGAAGGTGTCGGTGCCCGTTCTGGGCATCGTCGAGAACATGAGCGTGCACATCTGCTCGAACTGCGGGCACAGCGAGCATATTTTCGGCGCCGGAGGTGGTGCTCGCATGGCGCAGCAGTATGGCGTGAGGCTGCTGGGAGAGCTGCCGCTCGATGCGCAGGTGCGCGCGGAGGCCGACGGCGGCGCCCCGACGGTCGTGGCCGCGCCTGACTCGCCGCGCGCCCGGCCCTACTTCGAGATGGCGCGGCGCACCGCCGGCGCGCTGGCGGTGCGCTCGCGCGACCGCAGCGGCCTGTTTCCGAAGATCGTCGTCGAAGAGAGCTGACGCGCGGATGAGCATCAAGTCCGACAACTGGATCCGCCGCATGGCGCGCGAGCACGCAATGATCGACCCGTTCGAGCCCGGGCAGGTACGCGAGAGGAACGGCCACAAGATCGTCTCCTACGGCACCTCGAGCTACGGGTACGACGTGCGCTGCGCCAGCGAGTTCAAGATATTCACCAACATCAACTCCACCATCGTCGATCCGAAGAAATTCGACGAGAAAAGTTTCGTCGACTTCAGCGGCGACGTCTGCATCATCCCGCCCAACTCCTTTGCGCTCGCACGCACGGTGGAATATTTTCGAATACCGCGCAACGTGCTCGTTGTCACGCTCGGAAAAAGCACCTACGCGCGCTGCGGCTGCATAGTGAACGTAACGCCTTTGGAGCCGGAGTGGGAAGGCCACGTGACGCTCGAGTTCTCCAACACCACCCCGCTGCCTGCCAAGATCTACGCCAACGAGGGCGTGGCGCAGATGCTGTTCTTCGAGTCCGACGAGGTGTGCGCGACCTCTTACCGCGATCGCGGCGGCAAGTACCAGGGGCAGCGCGGTGTGACGCTGCCGAAGACCTGAAGCGCGCTGCCCAACGCCCCCAGGGCCAAGCGGCGCGCAAATGATGCGCGGGCGCCGCCCTCAACGCCTCAGGCTCTGGATCTCCATGGTCCACTGCACCTCGTCGCCGCGCTTCTGCTGCACGCGGATCGGGACGTAGCCGCGCTCGGGCGCACACCAGTAACGATTGATGTGCGGGGAGCTCACGCGCTGGCTGCGGAAGATGATGGTCGCCACCGCGCCGATCGGAGTCTTGAGAGTCTCCTCGCCCTCGCGCGTGTAGCGGTACTCGCGCACCGAGTTCTTGTCGAGCAGGGAGAAACGCTCGGGCGTGCGCCCCTGCAGCAGCTCCGCCATCATGGCGATCTGCACCGAGGAGTCATCCTGCACTCCCGGCGTGAGCGGCAGGTCGACCGGGGTGTCTTCATAGACACCGCTGATACGGCGCCCGATCCAGTCATAGCGGATGTCCACGCTGCGCTTGGTGGAACTGGTGCCGTCGTCGCCCTTGTAGCTGAGCGGCTCGACGCCTGCAGCGCTCACTCTGAGGACGCTCACCGTTTTCGGGCGTTGCGAGAGGAGGTTCCCGATACCGCGCGGCTCGCTCCTCGAGGTGTAGGTCCAGGTGTCTGCGGTCTTCTCGAGCTGCAGGTGCGACACCGCAACCGTCATGCCGTGCCAGATCCAGGCATACGAGGCTTCGAAGGGCTTCAGCTCATCGGCGGCAGCGACGCTTGCCAACAGCAGCGCCAGCGACAATGTAGCGGCGATCGCCGCCAGCAGGCGCCGCACGTGGCGCCGTCTTTCACATGCGTGTGGTGGCACGAAAATCCTCCACGACCGGTGACTCGAGCCTGCGCCCGTCCAGCCATGCAGTGTCATCGTGCCAGAGCAGGCGCCGCTCTGCGAGCCAGCCGAGCACGCGTGGATAAATGATGTGCTCGGTGGCCTGAACGCGTGCCGACAGCGTGGCTTCGCTGTCGCCGGGCTCGACCGCGACCTTCGACTGCAGCACCACCGGGCCGCTGTCGAGTTCCGCGGTCACGAAGTGCACGCTCGCCCCATGCACGCTGTCGCGCGCGGCGAGGACGCGGCGGTGCGTGTGCAGGCCCCGGTACGCCGGCAGGAGCGAGGGATGGATGTTGAGCATGCGCCCCAGGTAGCGTGCGGCGAACGACGGCGACAGAATCCGCATGAACCCCGCAAGCGCGATCACATCCGGCTGCTGCGAATCGAGCATGGCGGCCAGGGCCTGCTCGCAGGCGGCACTGCCGCCGGGCGCCACCGGCAGCGTGGCCGTCTTCAGGCCCAGTTCCCGCGCGCTGAGGAGTCCTGCGGCCTCGGCACGGTCAGAGATCACGATCGTGGGTTGGGCGAGCAGCGCGCCCGCCTGGCAGGCGCGCGCGATGGCGACCATGTTGGAACCGCGCCCGGAGATCAGGATCGCGAGCCGCAGCGGCGGGCCGGCGCTCATTCGTGGATGAGCACGCCGCGCCCGCCGGCGCGCACCTCGCCGATCACCTGGGCGGTCTCCCCGCGCGCGCGCAGGAACTGCACCGCCGCCGCGGCGCGCTCGGGCGGCACGATGACGATCATGCCGATGCCGCAGTTGAAGGTGCGATACATCTCGGCGGCGTCGATGCGCGCGGTGCGCTGCAGCCAGCCGAACAGCGGATCGTCGTGCCAGCTGCGCCGCTCCAGCAGCGCCTCGAGTCCTGCGGGCAGTACGCGCGGAATGTTGTCCGTGAGGCCCCCGCCGGTGATGTGCGCCAGGGCATGCACCGGCATGGCCTGCAGCAGCGCGAGCAGCGGCTTCACGTAGATGCGAGTCGGGGTGAGCAGGCGGTCGAAGAGACTGCGGCCCTCGAGCATGGTCGCCGGCGTCGCTCCGGCCACCGTCACGAGCTTGCGGATGAGCGAATAGCCGTTGGAATGGGCTCCTGAGGAGGCGAGTCCGATGATCGCATCCCCGGCACGCACCGCGGCACCGTCGATGATTGCAGCCTTCTCCACGACGCCGACGCAAAAGCCGGCGAGGTCATAGTCACTGTCCTGATACAGGCCCGGCATCTCGGCGGTCTCTCCGCCTACGAGCGCCGCGCCGGCCTGTACGCAGCCCTCGACGATCCCGCGCACCACCGCCTCGGCGACCGCGACCTGTAACCTGCCGGTGGCGTAGTAGTCGAGGAAGAACAGCGGCTCGGCGCCCTGCACGACGACGTCGTTGGCGCACATGGCGACGAGGTCGATGCCGATGGTGTCGTGACGGCCGGTGTCGATCGCCAGGCGCAGCTTCGTGCCCACCCCGTCGGTGCCCGCAACCAGCACCGGGCGCTGATAGCCCGGCGGCACCTCGACCAGCGCGCCGAAACCGCCGACGCCCGCCAGCACTTCCCGGCGCTGCGCGCGACGCAGCAGGGGTTTGATGCGCTCGACGAGCTCGTCGCCGGCGTCGATGTCAACGCCCGCATCGCGATAAGTGATGCCGGGACCTTCTGTCATGGTTCGTTTGCGCGCAGCTGTGCGGGTGAGCCGTGGGACGCAGGCGCGTATGGTATTGTACCTGCCGCTTCGCGCCGGTGCGTGTGCGATCCAGACAATGTCCCGAGCGAGCCCCAAATCCAGCGGTGCGCGGCGGCGCGTGCGTGCAATTCCGGCGCTCTGCTGTGCGCTGCTGTGCGCGCTGCCCGCAGGGGCGGCACGGCCGGTGCGCGTCTACGAGGTCGGCGTCGAGGGACAGTCGACCCCTGCGGTGCAGGATGCCATGCGCCAGGCGCTGGTGCGGGCAACCGGGCGGCGCGAATCCGCGGACGATCCGGTGCTCGCCAGCGTGGTCGCCGATGCGGTCCGCTTCGTGAAGGCCTATACCACCGGCCCGCGCGGTGAGCCGCAGGTGCTCTTCGACGGTGCCGCTGTGGAGCGCGCCATCGGTGCAGCGGGGCGAAGTGTGTGGGACCGCGAGCGCCCCTTCACGCTCGTGGTGCTCGACCCACCGCGCACGCGCGCCGCCGAGGACGCTGCGCGCATCGAGCTCGAGCGCGTCGCGGCCGAACGCGGGCTCCCGATCAGCCTGATCCCGCTCAGCGTCGTCGATGCCGCCGGCAGCCTTCTCGGGGCGGAGGCGCTGCTGCAGGCGGCGCAGCGCTACGGCGGTGATGAGATCCTCGTCGGGCGCGGCGAAGAGACAGGGCCCGACAGCCCCTTGCAGTGGAGCCTCTACACGCGCGCCAGGAGCGAGAGCTGGAACGGCCCGCTCGCCTCCGGCATCGATCGCACCGTCGATTTTCTGGTGCCGCAGCCGGCCACATCGCTCGCGCAGGCAGAGAGCGAGTCGCGCGTGCAGATCGACGGAGTCAACTCGCTGGTCGATTACGCGGCGGTGACGCGCTTGCTGCAGAGCCTCCCGGGCGTGCGACGCGCCAGCATCGCCACGGCGGACCGCGGCAGCGTTACCTTCGATGTGACGGTGCGCGGCGGGGCCGCTGCACTCGAGCAGGCACTGGCGGGCTCTGCGCGCCTGGTGCCCAGCGGCGGCTCTGGCGCGCGCCTGCTGTACCGTTATCAGCCCAGGGGCTGAAGCCCGCGGCCGTCGCCAACGTGCGCCACCTGCCTAATCTCATCTGCCTGTTCCGCCTGGCGCTGATCTGGCCGATCACCGCAGCTTTGCAGGCGGGCGAGCACCGTGCGGCACTGGCGCTGTTCGTGGCGGCGGCGGTCTCGGATGGGCTCGATGGCTACCTGGCGAAGCGCTTCAACTGGACCTCAGAGCTCGGCAAGTTCCTCGATCCGCTCGCCGACAAGCTGCTGCTGGTGACGGTGTTCGTGCAATGCGCCTGGCTGGGGCTGGCCCCCTGGTGGCTGACAGCCGCAGTGGTGGCACGGGACGTTCTGATCGGGCTCGGTGCGCTGACCTACCGCCTGTGGTTCGGCGTGCTGCACGGACGGCCGACGCTGCTCAGCAAATTCAATACCGGGGCGCAGCTGCTGTACGTGATGCTGGTGATCCTGCACGCCGCGCTGGGCGTGCCGCCGCGGGAGGTCCTCGACGCCGGCGCGCTCATCGCCTTCGCGACCACGGCACTGTCGGGAGTGCACTACGTCCTGACTTTCACGCGCCGCGCCTGGATGCTGCCGGCGCGCTCCTCCTAGGAGCCGTGCGACATGCGTCAGCTTCCCCTGGGGGTGCGCCTGCCCGATCGCGCGGTGTTCGCCAGCTTTCTGCCGGCGCGCAATGCGCAGGCGCTCGAGCACCTGCGCGCCGCGTTGCGCAGGCGCAGAGCGACGGCCTCACCTGGCTGTGCGGCCCGGGCGGCTCGGGCAAGACGCACCTGCTGCAGGCGATCTGCGCAGCGGCGAGCGAGCAGATGCGCGCCGGCTACGTGCCGCTCGCAGAGGTCGCCGCTCTCGGAGTCGGCGTGCTCGAGGGGCTGCCGCAGCTCGAGTGCCTGTGTCTCGACGACCTCGACCGCGTCGCCGGGGACGACGCGTGGGAGCGGGCCGTTTTCCGGCTGCTGCGCGAGTTGGAAGAGGGCGGCGGGCGGCTGATCCTTTCGGCCCGGGCGCCGCCGGCGCTGGTGAGCTGGGCGCTGGCGGACCTCGGCTCGCGCTGTGCCGCCGGCGCGGTGTTTCAGTTGCGCGTGCTCGATGAGCAGGAGCAGCACGCCGCGCTGCAACTGCGCGCGCGGTTGCGCGGACTGGAATTGCCGGATGAGACCTGGCACTGGCTGCAGCGGCGTCTTCCCCGCGACATGCGCACGCTCTACGGGCTGCTCGACACGCTCGATGAGGCGGCGCTCGCCGCGCAGCGGCGCCTCACCATACCGTTCATCCGCGAGGTGCTGCGCTCCGCCGCGCGCACCCGCGGCGATTGAGAGCGGCGCACGCCCGCGCCGCGGTACGCTCGCTCAGGGGCCGAACAACTGCACCGCCAGGGCGGCGACGCGCTTGCCGAGCGCCTGCGCCAGCCACTTTTCGTGGTCGGTGAGCGCCGGGGCGCGCCCGCGGCACGCCGACGTGCGAGGCGCCGTAGGGTGTGCCGCCGCTGCGTGTCTCGTTGAGCGCGCGCTCGGTGTAGGGCAGGCCGACCAGGTACATGCCGTGATGCAGCAGCGGCAGCATCATCGACAGCAGCGTGCTTTCCTGACCCCCGTGCATGGTCTGAGTGGAGGTGAATACCGCGGCGGGCTTGCCGGCGAGCGCCCCCGACAGCCACAAGCTGCCGGTGTCGTCGAGAAAGTGTTTCAGCGGCGCCGCCATGTTGCCGAAGCGCGTCGGACTGCCGAGCACCAGGGCGTGCGCGGAGCGCAGGTCCTCGAGCGTTGCGTAGGGCGCACCGCTCGCGGGCACGGGTCTCGCGGGAGCCTCGCTCTGCGCCGTCACCGCCGGCACCGTCCGCAGCCGCGCGCGGCGCCCGCCACCGCTTCCACGCCGCGGCAGACCTGCCGCGCGAGCTCGGCGGTGGCGCCGCTGCGCGAGTAGTACAGCACCAGGACCTCCGCCATGGCGGGTACGTTGCCACAAAACGGATGTGTCATCATCTGCGGACGGCACGAGCGGGCGGCGGCGGCACGAACGGCGAAGTGAGCATGGTCTGCAGGAAGTGTCTGGTTGGCGGGCGGGTGCAGGGCGTGTACTACCGCGCGACGGCCGCACGCCGGGCGCGCGAGCTCGGGATTCACGGTTATGCCCGCAACCTTGCGGACGGTCGGGTGGAGATCCTCGCCTGCGGCGACGACGAGCGCGTGACGGCGTTCGTTGAATGGCTGTGGATCGGCTCCTCGGCGTCGAAGGTCACGTCGGTCGAGGTGAACGAGGCGGCGTGTGATCCGCTTGGCGGGCGTGCAGGATTTCATACGACCTGAAATGATCCCCGCACTGCACCGCCGTTTGCTGCCGACGCTCCTGCTGCTGCTGGCGCAGCTGCCCGCGCCCGCTGACACCCCGCCCGCTGACACCGCGCCCGCGGCTGCCACGGCGCCCTCGGCAGCGCCGCCGCCGCCGGCGCCTTTCCCGGGCGGCCCTGCCGCGAACGAAGCAGCGCCCGCGCTGCAACCGGCGCGGGAAGCGCCACCGCCTGCCGAAGGGACACGCGCGCCGCCGCCCGCGGCCCCTGCGCCCCAGGGCGCGAGCCTGCCATTCGCGCACGAGACGCGCCCTGCCGCCGCCGCCGCGCCGCCGCCGGTACTCTCCTGGTTTCACCGCCATCGCCATCGCGGCCAGCAGGCCTGGGTGGCAGCGGCGAATCCCCTGGCGGTCGAGGCCGGTCTGGAGATTCTCGCCAAGGGCGGCAGGGCAATCGACGCTGCGGTGGCGGTGCAGGCGATGCTCGGGCTGGTCGAGCCGCAGAGCTCGGGAATCGCCGGCGGCGCCTTCCTCATGTACTACGACGCGCACACCGGCAAGGTGAGCGCGCTCGATGGCCGGGAGAAAGCCCCGGAAGGCGCGCCGGCGGACATGTTCCTGGATGAGCATGGCAAGCCGCTGCCGTTCTTCGAGGCCGTGCGCAGCGGTCGCTCCACCGGCGTGCCGGGCGCCATCGCCATGCTGGCGGCCGCGCACAAGAAACTCGGCGCGCTGCGCTGGAAGGCGCTCTTCGATCCGGCGATCCGCGCCGCGAGCCAGGGCTTTCGCGTGCCCGCGCGGCTGGCGATGTTCCTCGGCGAGGGATCGCCGTTTCCGCCCACCACGGAGGTGCGCACCCTGTTCTCACGGCCCGACGGGGAGACCGTGCAGGAAGGCGATCAGTTCCAGAACCCCGAGTACGCCCACACTCTGCAGCGCATCGCGCTCGAGGGCCCGCGCGCGCTGTATGAGGGAGTCGATCGCGGCCGGCATCGTCCGCGCCACCCACCAGCCCCCGCTCCCCGGCACGATGACCCTCAAGGACCTCAGCTCCTACCGCGCGCGAGTGGGCCGAGCCGCTGTGCCGGCCGTACCGCGGCTACTCGGTGTGCGTGCCGCCGCCGCCCTCGAGCGGCGTTTCGCTGCTGCAGATGCTGTCGATGCTCGAGCACACCGACATCGCCGACGCGCGACCTCGCTCGGATCCGCAGTCCTGGTTCCTGTTCGCGCAGGCGAGCCGGCTCATGTACGCCGACCGCGACCGTTACGTTGCCGATCCGCACTTCGTGCCGGTGCCGGTCGAGCGGCTGCTCGATCCCGCCTACGTGCGGCTGCGCGCGCAGCTGATCGGCGATCACGCCGGCGCCGGCCGCCGCCGCCGGGAGACATCTGCGCTGCCGCGCGGACGGCGATGCGACGCACGAGTCTGCCGGCACGAGTCACTTCGTCGTCGTGGACGCCGACGGCGACGTCGTCTCCATGACCACGACGGTCGAGTCGGTCTTCGGCTCCGGCCGCACCGTCGCAGGCTTCGTGCTCAACAATCAGCTCACCGATTTCTCCGTTCGTGCCCGGACGAGGACGGCCGCCGGTCGCCAACGCGGTGCAGGGCGGCAAGCGCCCGCGCTCCTCGATGGCGCCGGTCATCGTGCTCGATCACGGCGGGGATTTCGTCGCGGCGCTCGGCTCTCCCGGGCGGCTCGGCCATTCTCGACTACAACGCCAAGGCGCTCCTCGCACTGCTGGCCTGGAAGCTGTCGCTGCAGCCAGGCGATCGAGCTGCCGAACCTGATCGCGCGCGGCAACACCTTCAGCGGCGAGCTGGCCAGGTTCTCGCCGGCGGTGCTCGCCGGGCTGCGCGAACGCGGCATCGACCTGAAAGCCGGACGCGCCGAGAACTCCGGGCTGCACGGCGTCGTGCGCCTCGCCGACGGCAGCTACGAGGGTGCCGCCGACTCGCGCCGCGAAGGGATGGCGCGCATGCTGGCGGTCCACGCCGTGCCGAAGCGCGCGGCTTCCAAGTAGCTGCTCGTGCCGTTCGGCGGCTGCGCGCCCGGCCCGCAGTGCGCGGGCACGCCTGCTGCAGCGCTCACCTCTCAGCGACGCAGCGGCGGAAAACCCAGGTCGTCCGCGCCGGCCCAGCGCGTCCACTGGCTGATCACGAGGTCCGGGATAGTCGCGCTGCCCGGGCTGCCGTTGTAGCGCGCCAGCGCCTTGCGCACATCGTTGTCGCTCGTGGCCGAGATAGAAGCGCAGGATCGCGCAGCCCATGCGGATGTTGGGCGCGACGTGCACCAGCTCGTAGCGGCGCATGCCGAGCCGCTCGGGCCAGAACGGCATCACCTGCATCAGTCCCACTGCGCCGGCGCGAGGAGACCGCCCAGCGATCGAAGCGGCTCTCGACCGACGATCAGCGCCATGACGAGGCCCGGCGGCAGGCGCGCCTCGCCCGTGCGGTGCGTCTCGCAGTAGACCTGCCTGCAGGATGTCGATGCGCTCGTCCTTCGCTCGGCACGAGCGTGCGCAGCCGCGGCTCCATCAGCGTGTACCAGACGGCCGAGTCGTACTGGTCGGTGAAGCACTGGGCCTGCGGCGATCGCGCTGGCGACGACCGCCTGCAGCTCCGGATCGCGCTGCTGGTCGGCAGCCGCGCTGCGGCGGCGCGAGCAGCATGAGAGCGCCGAGCATCGCAGCAGCGAGCGCAACGACCACCCTGGCGGGGCGGCTGCATAAGCGCTGCAGTGCCGCCCAGGGCGGGGCGTGGGCTCAGGCCTCGAGCCGTGCGCGCACGAAGGCGAGCGCCTGCGCGGCGGGGAACTCGCTGCTCTCAGTGTCGCGGCGGCCGCGGTATTCGAGCCTGCCCGCCTCGAGCCCGCGCTCGGCCACCACCAGGCGATGCGGAATGCCCACAGCTCCGCGTCGGCGAACTTGACCCCGGGGCGCGCGTCGCGGTCGTCGTACAGCACTTCGATCCCGGCGGCGCCGAGCTCGGCGTACAGCTGGTCGCTGACTTCGCGGACACGGGCGGATTTGTGCAGGTTAAGGGGCACCAGCACCACCTGAAACGGCGCGATCGGCTCCGGCCAGATGATGCCGCGCTCATCGTGATTCTGCTCGATGGCGGCGGCCACGACGCGCGTCACGCCGATGCCGTAGCAGCCCATGAGCAGGCGTCACCTCTTCGCCCGCTCTCATCGAGCACCGCGGCCTTCATGCGCCGCGCTGTACTTGCTGCCGAGCTGGAAGATGTGGCCGACCTCGATGCCGCGGGCGATCTTGAGCGGCCCCGGCCCGTGGGGCTCGGATCGCCCTCGACGACGTTGCGCAGGTCCGCCGCGATCGCGCCGGTGACGTCCCGCTCCCAGTTCACGCCCGTGAGGTGCAGGTCCTTCTCGTTGGCGCCGCACACGAAGTCCGCCAGCGCGAAGGCGCTGTGATCGGCGTACAGTGCGGCACTTCAGTCCCACCAGGCCCGATGTAGCCCGGCTCGGTCCCGGTCGCCTCGCGGACGCGCTCGGCGCTCGCCAGCGCAGGGGACTCGCGACGCCGGGCAGCTTCTGCGCCTTGACCGCGTTCAGCTCGTGGTCGCCGCGCACCACGAGCGCCACGACGCTCGGCCGTCACGGCCCTCGACGATGAGCGTCTTCACGCAGCGCGTCGGCGCGGACCTTGAGAAAGCGCGCCAGGTCCGCGATGGTGCGCGCGCCCGGGGTCGCCACCTTGCGCAGCGCCTCGCGCGGGCGCGGCGCGCGGCTCGCGCGGCGGCAGCGCGGCGGCCGCCTCCGAGATTGGCCGCGTAGTCGTCCGCGTCGGAGAAGACGATGGCGTCCTCGCCGGAGTCGGCGAGCACGTGGAATTCCTGCGAGACGTCTGCCGCCGATCGCGCCGGAGTCGGCGCGCACGGCGCGGAAGGTCGAGGCCGATGCGCGTGAAGATGCGCGTGTAGGCGTCGTACATGGCGCGGTAGCCGGCCTGCGAGCGAGGCCTGGTCGACGATGGAAGGAGTAGGCGTCCTTCATGATGAACTCGCGCGCGCGCATGACGCCGAAGCGCGGCCGGATCTCGTCGCGGAACTTCGTCTGGATCTGGTAGAAGTTCACCGGCAGCTGGCGGTAGCTTTGCAGCTCGCGCCGCGCGATGTCGGTGATCACCTCCTCGTGCGTGGGGCCGGCGACGAAATCGCGCTCGTGGCGGTCCTTGAGGCGCAGCAGCTCCGGGCCGTACTTCGTCCAGCGGCCCGATTCCTGCCACAGCTCGGCCGGCTGCACCACCGGCATCACGAGCTCGAGCGCCCCGGCGCGGTTCATCTCCTCGCGCACGATGCGCTCGACCTTCTGCAGCGTGCGCAGGCCCATCGGCAGCCAGCTGTAGAGGCCCGCCGCCAGGCGGCGGATGAGGCCCGGCGCGCAGCATGAGCTGGTGGCTGACGACCTCCGCCTCGGCGGGGGTCTCCTTCAGGGTGTTGATCGGGTACTGGGACAGCCTCATCGGTGTCGGCGCCGAGCTAGCGAAGTTGGGACGCTGGATCTTAGCAGGAGGCGCCTGCTGTTAATATGGGCAATCGCGCCGCGAGGTCGTCGAGCGTCACGCTCAGCAGATGCGCAATCCCGGAGACCCTGATAGATCGCGCCTGGCGACCGAGAGCCAGGCTCCACGCCCGCGCAAGGGCATCTACCTGCTGCCGAATCTGCTGACCACCGGGTGCCTGTTTTCGGGCTTCTACGCGATCGTCGCCGCCATCGACAAGAACTTCGCACCCGCCGGCATGGCGGTGTTCGTCGCCATGCTCTTCGACACGCTCGACGGGCGCATCGCGCGCCTGACGCACACCGAGAGCGCCTTCGGCAAGGAGTACGACAGCCTCGCCGACATGGTGGCCTTCGGCGTCGCGCCGGCGATCGTCGCCTACCAGTGGGGCGTGGTGCGCATCGCGGAGTACGGCCGCGCCTGGGGCCGCTTCGGCTGGCTCGCCGCTTCTTCTACGCGGTGGCGGCGGCGCTGCGCCTGGCGCGCTTCAATGCCCGCGCGGCGACGGCCGACAAGCGCTACTTCGAGGGACTGCCGAGCCCCTCGGCCGCGGCGGTCGTGGCGGCGTTCGTCTGGTTCTCGAGCGACTGGCACGAGCCGGGCCTCGCCGGGCTCATCGCGGCGTTCGTCGTCACCGCCATCGGCCGGCGCGCTGATGGTCAGCCGCTTCAGCTACCCGAGCTTCAAGCAGTTCAATCTCGACCGGCGCATCAAATTCGCCTACCTGCTGATCGTGCCGCTGTTCTTCGTGCTGATCGCGGTCGATCCCGCCGACGATGCTGCTGTCGATGTTCTCCACCTACGCGCTGTCGGCGCCGCTGCTGTGGGTCGGGCGGCGCCTGCGGCGCGCTGGTGCGCGCTCCGCCCGTGGTGGAGCTGATGCACGTGCCTAGCGGCCGACGCCGCAGTATCTGCGAAGCGCTCGGCATCGACGTCTGGGTGCCGCGCACGCGCGCCGCGCTGCCGCGGACGGTTGCGCCGCAGCCCCGTGTCCGAGCCGCGGCAGCATCGAGCCGGCTACCTGCGACCGCTGGCGAGCGCCGCAGCCGCGCAGAGCCTGCAGTCGCGCAGTGGCAAGCGCTGCGCGCGGAAGTGCTGAGCTGCAGCGCTGTGCGCCTGCACGCCACGCGCACCCAGGGCGTGTTCGGCGTCGGCAACCGCGCAGGCCGACTGGCTCGTGATCGGCGAGGCGCCCGGGCGCCGAGGAGGACCGGCGCGGCGAGCCCTTCGTGGGCGCGGCCGGGCAGCTGCTCGATGCCATGCTGCAGGCCATCGGCCTCGTCCGCGCGACAGCAACGTATTCATCGCCAACATGCTCAAGTGCCGGCCGCCGGGCAACCGCGATCCGAAGCCGGAGGAGGTCGCCGCCTGCCTGCCCTACCTCGTGCGCCAGATCGCGCTGCTCAAGCCGAAGCTCATGCTGGCGGTCGGGCGCATCGCCGCGCAGAACCTGCTCGCGACCGACGCGCCGCTCGGCGCGGCTGCGCGGCCGCGTGCACCGCTTCGGCGAGCTCAACACGCCGCTGATCGTCACGTATCATCCCGCCTATCTGCTGCGCACCCCGGCCGACAAGCGCAAGGCCTGGGAGGACCTGAAGTTCGCGCGCGACGTACTTCAAGCAACTCGACTCAGGGCACGGCAAGCTGATGGCCACCGCCCCTGAACTGCTGACGCGCTCCGGAGGTCGTCGATCCGGCCGATGACGCGAGGCGGATGTCGCCGAGGTCGTCGGCGATCGAGCGCGCCTCCTACCAGTTTCCCGTGGAGCGAAGGAATCTTCCGCGACTGCCTGCGGGTCGGCTACGTCTGCCGCGTGGTCACGCGTGGACGAGCAGGTGGCGGCTACGGCGTCATGAGCATCGGCGCAGGCGAGGCGCACATCCTCAATCTGTGCGTCGCGCGAGGCTGCGCTGCCGCGGCATCGGCACGCGGCTGCTCGAGGATCTGCTCGAGCGCGCGCGCCGCCGCCGCGGATGGCGAGGCCTTTCTCGAGGTGCGGCCCTCCAACACGGCGGCCATCCGCCTGTATCAGGCGTTCGGATTCGAGCACGTCGGCATGCGGCGCGGCTACTACCAGGCGCCGGCGGCCGCGAGGACGCCGCCGTCCTCAAGCTCGCGCTGCGACGCGCCGGCCGCTCCTGCCGGCTGAGCGGCTGCAATCCCCATGACCGATCTCGCTGCCGAGATCCGTCGGCGACGCACGTTTGCGATCATCTCGCATCCGGACGCCGGCAAGACCACGCTGACCGAGAAGCTGCTGCTGTTCGGCGGCGCCATCCAGATGGCCGGCACCGTCAAGGGCCGCAAGGCGGCGCGCCATGCGACCTCCGACTGGATGCGCCTCGAGCAGCAGCGCGGCATCTCGGTCACCTCCTCGGTCATGCAGTTCCCGTACCGCGACTGCATCGTCAATCTGCTCGACACGCCGGGCCACGAGGACTTCTCCGAGGACACCTACCGCACGCTGACCGCGGTCGACTCGGCGCTCATGGTCATCGACTGCGCGCAAGGGCGTCGAGGAGCGCACCATCAAGCTGATGGAGGTGTGCCGCCTGCGCGACACGCCGATCATGACCTTCATCAACAAGCTCGATCGCGACGGGCGCCCGCCGATCGAGCTGCTCGATGAGATCGAGAAGGTGCTGAAGATCCGCACCGCGCCGGTCACCTGGCCGATCGGCATGGGCCGCGAGCTGCAGGGCATCTATCACCTGCTCGAGGACCGCATCTACGCCTACGCCGCGGGCGAGCGCGGCCGCGTCGGCGAGAACCGCGACCATCGACGGGCTCGCGAGCGCCGCGGCGCGCGAGTTCCTGGGCGATGCTGCGGCGCGCGTTCGCCGAGGAGATCGAGCTGGTGCAGGGTGCGACCGACGCGCTTCGACATCGAGGCCTATCGCGCCGGCCGGCAGACGCCGGTGTTCTTCGGCTCGGCGATCAACAATTTCGGCGTCGAGGAGCTGCTCGCGGCGTTCACCGACGCATGCGCCCGGGCCGCTGCCGCGCGCGACGCGCGAGCGCACTGGTCGAGCCGCCGAGGAGCGCGCTCACCGGCTTCGTCTTCAAGATCCAGGCGAACATGGATCCCGCGCATCGCGACCGCATCGCGTTCATGCGGCTGTGCTCGGGCACGCTACGCGCGCGGCATGCGCCTGTATCACGTGCGGCTCGACAAGGAGGTGCGCGTGGCCGATGCGCTCACCTTCATGGCCGCCGATCGCGCGCAGGCGCGAGGAAGCCTACGCGGGCGACATCATCGGCCTGCACAACCACGGCACGATCAACATCGGCGACACCTTCACCGCAGGGCGAGCAGCTGACGCTTCACCGGCATTCCGAACTTCGCGCCGGAGCTCTTCCGCCGCGCGGTGCTCAAGGATCCGCTGAAGATGAAGGCGCTGCAGCAAGGGCCTCGCGCAGCTGTGCGAGGAGGGCGCGACGCAGCTCTTCAAGCCGCTGCGCAACAACGATCTGATCCTGGGCGCCGTCGGACCGCTGCAGTTCGAGGTCGTCGCGTTTCGCCTGCAGGATGAGTACGGCGTGCAGTGCGTGTTCGACACCGTCAGCGTCCACACCGCGCGCTGGGTGGATGAGCGCCGATGCGACGCAAGCTCGAGGAATTCCGCGCCAAGGCGCACGACAACCTCGCGCTCGATCACAGCGGGGCGCTCGTGTACCTCGCGCCCTCGCGCGTCAATCTGCAGCTCACGCTGGAGCGCTGGCCCGACATCACGTTCCGCGAAACGCGCGAGCACGCCTTCGTCTGAGGACCTGCCGATCCGGGGGATGGCGCGCGCGCAGGATTTGTGCGACATAGGCGGCTGCTGGCGTACGCTTACGCGCTGCGCGGGCCGAGCCTGGAGAAGTCCCTCGCCGTGGATCTGGGCATCCGCGGGCAGCTGCAGATCGGTGGCGCCCCAGCGGGCTTTCGTGCCACGCTGTGCCGCTGCGGGGCGTCGAAGAACAAGCCCTACTGCGACGGCTCGCATCACGAGATGGGCTTTTCCGCCACCGGCGAGCCCCCGAGCGGCAAGACGGACATGCTGCCGGTGCGCGACGGGGTACTGGCGATTGACCCGCAGGTGAACGGCCCGCTGCGGGTGCGGGGAATCTCGAGATCGGTCGAGTGGCACCGGACGCGCGGTGGCGCGCGTGACGTCAGCCTACCTGTGCCGCTGCGGCGGCAGTGCCAACAAGCCCTTCTGCGACGGCACGCACACGAAGATCGGCTTCAGGTCGGGCTGACAGCGGGTCGGTGCCGGGTGGCGCGCGGCAGGTGCAGCCGCGCCACCGCCCGCCGGAATCTTCGATGTCCCGCGTGCGGGTGCCGGGCGCCGGTGGCCCGTAGCGCAGCTCGCGCATAGCGCGCGAGCAGCGGCGTGGACCGGATCGCGCAGATCCGGACGCGCGCGCGATGACCGCGTCGGCGAAGCTCAGCGGCCCCTGGTGCGCGGCGCGCGGCGGCGCCGACGCGCGCGAGCTTGCGGCACAGCCGCGCGTAGGCGCGCGCCAGCGCGATCGGGTGGCGGCGCGCGCACGCTGCGGCCGACCTGCCAGGCGATGAGCGCCAGCCACGCGCACAGCGCCGCATGAAGCCCCAGCCCAGAGAGCGCGCAGTCGGGTGAGCGCACGCCGAGACGCTCGAGCAGCTCGAGCTGCGCAGGGAAGTCGAACCTCACCACGTGCTCGCTCCACCAGGTATTGCGCGGCATCCCAGCGCTGCAGAGGCGCGCTGAGCCACGGCGCATGCGCGCAGCAGCCGCTCGGGCGTCGACAGCGCGTCCGGCAGCAGATCGAGGATGCCGCGGCGCAGCCGCTCGGGCGCGACCACGGCGGTGGGATCGACGCGCGTCCAGCCGCGGCCGGCGCAGCCACACTTCCGCCCAGGCGTGCGCGTCGGACTGGCGGACCAGCGAAGTAGCGGCCGATCGGATTCCATTCGCCGCCGAGATAGCCGGTCACGACGCGCGCCGGCACGCCGCCGGCGCGCATCAGCGTGACGAAGGCCGAGGCGTAGTGGCCGCAGAAGCCCTCGCGCGTGTGGAAGAGGAAGTCATCGACCGCATCGATGCTCGAGCTGCTCGGCGGTGTGAGCGAGTACACGAAGCCGCCGCTGCGCAGGTACTCGAGCACCGCCTGCACGAAGCCGCCATCGGAGGCCGCGCGCGCGCGCAGGGCCTGCGCGAGCGCGCAGCGAGCGCGGATTGGATCGCGGCGGCAGGGCGGTGTCCTGGCGCCGCGCGCGGCATCGAGCGGGCGCGTGGCGCGGTGTGCGGTGTAGGACACCGCCTCGTAGGTCACCGCGCGCTGACCGGCTCGCGCGCGAGCAGCTGATAGTCGTAGGTGAGGAGCACGTGCGGGTCGGGCGAGCGTGCCGGCGTGTCGAGCGCGAACCACCAGCGAGGCGGCTCGGGCTCGAGCGTCACGCGAGTAGTGATAGGACGTGCCGAGATACTCGAGGGCTGCGCGCACGGCCGCACTCCCGGCAGGCGTCGCCAGGTGTAGCCGTCGAACTCGTGCAGCACCGGCCCGCGCCAGTAGCTGCTCCGGCGGCGGCGGCGGGCCGGAAGCGCACGCGAAACGCCGGGCTCGTAGCTTGATGAGCAGGCGCAGATGCTGCCGGGGCTCATGCTGTCGGACAGCCCGGTCAGCGCCTGCTCGCCGCGCGGGATCGCCCAGAACGCGCCCGGCAGCGCGGGAAAGAACAGGAACAGCGCCGCCGCCAGCGGCACGGCCAGGAGCAGCGCGCGCCCCGCGAGCCGCAGCGCCGCGCCGGTGTCGAGGGCAGGTGAGGCGATCAGCCGCAAGCGCCGCGCAGCACAGCCAGGCCTCGCAGACCGTAAAGCGGCGCGCGCAGCAGCTCCTGGCGGTCGAGGCAGGCCGCGAGCAGCAGGAACAGCCCGGCGGCGACCATCACGCACTCATCGCGCCGCCCGCGCGTCTCCAGCAGCTTCAGCGCCCCCATCAGCACCAGCAGCGCCGTGCCGGCGGCGAGCCCGTTAGTGTATGGAATCTCGCCAGCACCAGCGCCACGAGCGCCAGCGCGAGCAGCGCGCGCAGGGCGAGCCCGGGAAACCAGCCGCCCGCGCGCGCTCACCTAAGCGCCACGCGATGAGGGCCAGCGCGCCGGCCACCGCCCAGGCGGGCACGCGATCGACGTGCAGCAGCACCCCGCCGACGAATGCGGCGCAGCCCACCGAGCGTGCGCCGCGCCTGCCGCTAGGTGCGCCCGGCAGCGGCGGCGAACAGCGCTGACTCCATCGACGAGTCCGAACACCGCGAGCGCGGCGAGGCAGCGGTGGCGATGCTCGGGACCGCGGTCCAGCGGCAGCCGCCTCCGCCCCGGCAGGACGAGGCCATAACGCTCGCCGCGCGCCTCGGCATCGACCACCCAGCGCGCGAGCTGCGACAGGCGCGCTCGGTGTCGAGGTCGCTGAGTCGCGTGAAGTCGAACAGGCGCAGCTCGGAAGCCCCCGCGGCGTACTCCTTGACCAGCAGCGGCGCCTCGCGCGCGTACGCCTTCCAGTCCACCTGGCGCGGCGAGTCGCCGTCGCGAAACGGCCGCAGCCCTGCCCACTCATCGGCGCCGGCGCCGCGGGAGCGGGCGCGTGCCGGGCTTCGGGCGCTCTGCGCGCGGCATCGGCAGCCGTGCCGCGCGGCCGCGGATACACCAGCATCTCGAGTGGCAGTGTGCACCCAGGTCCAGGCGCGAAACAGCCCGAACGGCTGCGCGGTCGCCAGCCGCAGCCGCTCGAGGCGCAGGATGCCGCGCATCGGCGCCGACAGCGGCAGCTCGAGCCGCACCTGCCCCGCGCGCAGGCAAGTGCGCACGCGATCGCCGCCCGCTGCGGGAGCGCCGCCTCCAGCTGCGGGCGTGCCACGGCGGCGGGATTGGCGAGCGTCAGCTGCACGCTGCCTGCAGTGCCGGCGAATACGGCCGGCGCACGATGGAAACGACCTGCGTGCCGAGAAGATTGCGATGACACTGCTGCATGGCGACCAGCGCAAAGCCGGCGAGCAGGAAAGTGAGGAACAGGGCGAGGCTGTTGGCGTAGTTGAGTCCCGCCAGCAGCATCAGCAACAGCAGTGCGCCGAAGGCAAGTCCGGCGCGCGTGGGCAGGATGTAGAGTCGCCGGCGCTGGAGCGTGACGGGCAGCGCATCCAGGCCCTGGCGGCGGCGCATCCACGCGCGGTGCGCGCGCGCGCTCCCTGCGCGAGGACTGACAAGGCCCGCCGGCGCCGCAGTCCTGCGCTTTCCCTCGCGCCTGCCATCTACAGCGGCACCGGCACCGCGCGGATGATCTCGGCCGCGACGTCCCCGTCCTCCGGGCCGCCTGCCGGATCGCGCCGCTCGAGGCGGTGCGCGACCACCGCCGGCAGCACCGCCTGCACATCCTCGGGCAGCACCGCGGCGCGGCTGGCGAGATAGGCCCAGGCCTGCGCGGCGCGGATCAGGCCCTGGCCGGCGCGCGGCGAGAGCCCGAGCTTCAGGTCGGCGCGCTCGCGGGTGCGCGCGATCAGCGCCTGCGCGTAGTCGAGCAGCGCGTCGGCGACGTGCACGCTGCGCACGGCGCGCTGCATGGCGAGAACTGCGCGGCCGACAGCGCCGGCTGCGATCCCGGGCAGCAGCTCGCGCCGCTCGCCGCCGCGCAGCAGCTCGCGCTCGTGCGCGGCATCCGGATAGCCGAGCGTCACGCGCATGAGGAAGCGGTCGAGCTGCGATTCCGGCAGCGCGAAGGTGCCGAGCTGCTCGTGCGGATTCTGTGTTGCGACGACGAAGAACGGCTCGGGCAGCGCGTAGGTGGTGCCGTCGGCGCTCACCTGGCGCTCCTCCATCGCCTCGAGCAGCGCGCTCTGGGTGCGGGGACTTGCGCGATTGACCTCGTCGGCCAGCAGCAGCTGCGTGAAGATCGGTCCGCGCCGGAAGTCGAACCGCTGGCTGGCGCGATCGAACACCGACACGCCGATGATGTCCGCGGGCAGCAGATCGCTGGTGAACTGCACGCGCTGCCAGGCGAGCCCCAGCACGTGCGCGAGCGCATGCGCCAGCGTGGTCTTGCCCACGCCGGGCACGTCCTCGATGAGCAGGTGCCCGCGCGCCAGCAGGCAGGCCAGACACAGGCGCACCTGCGCGGCTTGCCGAGAATGACGGTCTCGAGCGTGCCGAGCACGCGCCCGAGCATCGCGGCATCGGCGGTGGCAGCCGCGGCACTCACGGCGCGGCGAGTCCGCGCACGCGCTCGAGCTGCGCGGCGAGCCCGCTCACCGTGCGCTCGAGCTCCGCTGCCCGCTCGCGCTCGCCGGCCACGACCTCGGGCGGGGCGTCGCCGTACGAAACTCTCGTTGGCGAGCCGGCGCGTATCTTCTCCAGCTCCCGTTGCGGCTTCGCCAGGCGCTTTCTCAGGCGCTCGGCCTCGGCGGCCGCATCGATGAGTCCCGCCATCGGCACGAGGATGGTGAGCTTGCCGACGAGCTGCGGCGGCCGATTGCGGCGGGCTGCGCCGCCGCATCGAGCAGCGTCGACACTCTCAAGTCCCGCGAGGCGCTCGAGCCAGGGGCGATGGCGCGCGGCGAGGGCTGCATCGTCGGCGCTGGCGTCCTTGAGCAGCAGCGGGATGCGCCTGGCCGGGCTGATGTTCATCTCGCCGCGGATCTGGCGCACGGCGAGTATGACCGCCTGCATCCAGGCGATCTCGCGCTCGGCCGTCTCGTCGGCGGGAAAGTCCGCCGCGCTGCGGGTAGGGCTGCAGCATGACGGTCTCGCCGCTGCGGCCGGCGAGCGGCGCGACGCGCTGCCAGATCTCCTCGGTGATGAACGGCATCAGCGGATGCAGCGCGCGCTGCAGCGCCTCGAGGATCTGCGCCAGCGTGCGCTGCGCGGCGCGCTTCGCGGCGGCCCCTGCGCCCGCGCCCTGCAGCACCGGCTTGGTCAGCTCGAGGTACCAGTCGCAGAACTCGTACCAGGTGAACTCGTAGAGCGCGCTCGCGGCGAAGTCGAAGCGGTAGTCGGCGAACGCACCCTCGACCGCGCCCAGCATGCGGCCGAAGCGCGAGCGGATCCAGCGGTCGGCCACCGACAGCTCCAGGGGCTCGCCGCCTGCCGGCGCTCCATCGCCCAGGGTGAGCGTGACGAAGCGCGCCGCATTCCACAGCTTGTTGCAGAACTTGCGGTAGCCCGCGACGCGCGCCAGATCGAAGCGGATCTCGCGGGTCGGAGAGGCGAGCGCCGCGAAGGTGAAGCGCAGCGCATCGGTGCCGTGCGGGGCGATGCCGTGCGGATATTGCCGGCGCGTGGCGCGCTCGATGGCGGGCGCGAGCTGCGGCTGCATGAGGCCGCTGGTGCGCTTGGCGATCAGCGCTTCCAGCGCGATGCCGTCGACGATGTCGAGCGGATCGATGACGTTGCCCTTCGACTTCGACATCTTCTCGCCGTGCTCATCGAGGATCAGCCCGGTGATGTAGACGTCGCGAAACGGCACATCGCCCATGAACTTCAGCCCCATCATCATCATGCGGGCGACCCAGAAGAAGATGATGTCGAAGCCGGTGACCAGCACGCTGCCGGGGTAGAAGCGCGCAAGCTCGCGCCGTACCTTCCGGCCAGCCCAGGGTCGAGAACGGCCACAGCGCCGAGGAGAACCAGGTATCGAGCACGTCCTCGTCCTGGCGCAGCGCGAGCGTCGCCGGGAGGCGATGACGCTCACGCACCTCCGCTTCGCTGCGGCCCGACATACGACTGGCCGTCCGCGTCGTACCAGGCGGGGATGCGATGTCCCCACCACAGCTGGCGGCTGATGCACCAGTCCTTGATGTTGCGCATCCATTCGAAGTAGGTGCGCGACCAGTTCTCCGGGACGAAGCGGGTGCGGCCCTGCTCGACGGCCTCGATCGCGGGAGCTGCGAGCGGCGCGACCTTCACGTACCACTGGTCGGTGAGGTAGGGCTCGAGCACCGCGCCGCTGCGATCGCCGCGCGGCACCAGTGAGGCGGTGCTTCTCGATGCGCTCGATGAGGCCGGCGGCCTGCAGCTCCGCCACCACGCGCTCGCGGGCCACGAAGCGGTCGAGGCCGCGGAAGCGCTCCGGCACGTTGTCGTCGAGCGTCGCGCGCGGGGTGAAGATGTTGATCTGCGCCAGCTGGTGGCGCTGGCCGATCTCGTAGTCGTTGAAATCGTGCGCCGGAGTGATCTTCACGCAGCCCGAGCCGAAGGCCGGATCGACGTAGCCGTCGGCGATGATCGGGATGTCGCGTTCGGCGAGCGGCAGGCGCACGCGCCGGCCCGATCAGCGCCTGGTAGCGCTCATCGTCCGGATTCACCGCCACCGCGGTGTCGCCCAGCATGGTCTCCGGGCGCGTGGTGGCCACGACCACGTGGCCGCCGCCCCCGCTGAGCGGATAGCGCAGGTGCCACAGCTGTCCGTCCTCCTCCTCGCGCTGCACCTCCAGGTCCGACAGCGCGGTGAGCAGCACCGGGTCCCAGTTGACCAGGCGCTTGCCACGGTAGATGAGCCCCTCCTCGTGCAGCCGCACGAATGCCTCGATGACGGCGCGCGACAGCCCCGGATCCATGGTGAAGCGGTCGCGCGACCAGTCGACCGAATCGCCGAGGCGGCGCATCTGCGCGGCGATGGTGCCGCCGGACTGCTCCTTCCACTGCCACACGCGCTCGAGGAAGGCTGCGCGCGTGAGGTCGGTGCGCTTCACGCCTTGCGCGTTCAGCTGCCGCTCGACCACCATCTGCGTGGCGATGCCCGCGTGGTCGGTGCCCGGCTGCCACAGGGTGTCGCGCCCGCGCATGCGCTGATAGCGCGTGAGGGCGTCCATGAGCGTGTGCTGGAACGCGTGCCCCATGTGCAGCGTGCCGGTCACGTTGGGCGGCGGAATCATGATGCAGTAGGGTGCGCCCGTGCCGCGGGGCGCGAACCAGCCGTGGGACTCCCAGCGCTCGTAGATGCGCCGCTCGATGTCCTGCGGCGCGTAGACCTTGTCCATTCAGCGAGAATTTCCGAAGGGGACGCCGTCGCGATTATCAGCGGCGCAGCGCTGTTGCAGCGGTTGTGTAGCTCGGTGACCGCGGGCGCCTGCTGCGCGCCGCGCACCGTGCACGAGTCGCCCCCGCGCGCCTCAGCGGGCCGCGCGGCGCAACAGAAAATCCGCGAGCAGCGGCGTCGGCCGGCCGGTGCTGCCCTTCTGGCGCCGCCCTGGTAGGCGGTGCCGGCGACGTCGAGGTGCGCCCATTTGAGTCCCTGGGTGAACTTGGCGAGGAACGCCGCCGCGGTGATGGCGCCGCCGTCACGCCCGCCGATGTTGGCGAAGTCGGCGAAATTGCTCTTCAGCTGCTCGGCATACTCCTCGGTGAGCGGCAACTGCCAGCAGCGGTCATCGGCGCGCACGCCGGCTTCCTGCAACTCACGCATCAGGGGCGCGTCGTTGCCCATCACGCCCGAGTGATGATGCCCGAGCGCGACCACGCAGGCGCCCGTGAGGGTGGCGATGTCGATGACCGCCGCCGGATGGAAGCGGCGCGCGTAGTGCAGGGCGTCGCACAGGATCAGCCGCCCCTCCGCGTCGGTGTTGAGGATCTCGACCGTCTGCCCCGAGGCGCTGGTGGCGATGTCGCCGGGCTTGACGGCCTTGCCGTCGGGCATGTTCTCCACCGCGGCCACGAGTCCGACGAGTTGCAGCGGCAGGCGCAGCGAAGCCGCGAAGATGAGCGCGGCGATGACCGCGGCGGCGCCGCTCATGTCGAATTTCATCTCGTCCATGCCCGGCGGGTCCTTGAGCGAGATGCCGCCGGTGTCGAAGGTGATGCCCTTGCCGACCAGCACGATCGGCGGCTGCTGCTTCTGCGCGCCCTGGTACTCGAGCACGATGAAGCGCGGCGGCTGATGGCTGCCCTGCGCGACCGCCAGGAGGCACCCCATCTTCTCGCGCCGGATGGCGGCCTCATCCAGCACCCGGACGCGCAGGCCCGGCTTACCCTTGGCGAGAGCGCGCGCCTGCTCGGCGAGGTACGTGGGCGTGCAGAGGTTGCCGGGAAGGTTGGCCAGGTCGCGCTGCACGTTCATCGCCGCCGCCACCGCTGCGCCGTGGGCGAGGCCGCGCGCGGCAGCGGCGGCCTTGCGCACCGGACCCGCCAGCACCTTGCCGAGCGCGGGGGGCGGCGGCTTCTTGCCGGTTTTCAGATCGTTGACGCGATAGAGCGCGGCGCCGGTGATCTCGGCCACGCCGCGGCCGAGGTAGTAGTCGTCCAGCTGCTTCGCTTCCGGACGGTCGAGCGCCACCGCGCAGCTGGCGATGCGCGTGCGGTTGAGGGCGCTCGCCGCCGCGGCCCAGGCTTTGCGCCAGCTCTTGCGCTGGAACTGCTTGCGGTTGCCGAGGCCGCTGAGCAGCACGTGCGCGGCACGGATTCCGGGAAGATCCCCGAGCAACAGCGTCTCGCCCGGGCGTCCGGCGAAATCCCCGCGCGCAGCAGTTTCTGCAGTCGCCCGCCGCAGGCGGTATCGACGCTGCGTCCCTCCCCGCCGAGCTCGCCCTTCCTCGAACACCCCAAGCACCAGGCAGTCCACCGCGAGTGTCGCCAAGCCCTTCGACCAGACCCCGAATTCCATGCAATCATCCCCTTCCCGTTGAGGCGCGCGAGCGTCTGATTTACCTTATTCGCGGCTTCGAGCGCCCGGCTCCGTCTCGTGTTTGCGCAGCGCTTACTGCGCGCGAACGGGAGCAAGCGAGAAGCCCAGTGTAACCCAAGAGCGCGCTCTTTTTTGCGGCGCGCAGGCAGCATCGCGTTTGGGGAATATCCTCGGCCGCTACATTCTGCGCGAGGTGGCGACGGCCTGGCTGGTCGTGACCGGCGTGCTGCTGATCATCCTGCTGGCCAACCAGGTGGTGGGCGTGCTCGAGCGCGCCGCGGCCAACCAGTACCCCCAGGGCGTGGTGCTCGAGCTCATCGGCCTTGGCGCGCTGCAGTACCTGCCGATCCTGCTGCCGGTCGGGCTGCTGCTCGGCGTGGTGCTGGCTTTCGGGCGGCTCTACCACGACAGCGAGATGGCGGCAGCGCTGGCCTGCGGGGCGGGGCCGCAGAACATCTACGTGCCGGTGGCGTTGCTCGCGGTGGTGGTCACCGCGGGCTCTGGCGTGGCTCACGCTGGTGCTCGCCCCGCAGGCCACCGCCCGGGTGCTGAGCCTGCGCAACGCGGCGCTGCGCGCCGGGCAGCTCGCACCGATCGTGCCCGGGAAATTTCGCACCTTCGGCGGGGGCAACGCCGTGGTGTATGCCGAGGCCGTGGCCGCGGACGGCACCCTCGGCAACGTGTTCGTCGAGCACAACCGCGGGCCGCTGGTGGAGGTGGCGCTCGCGCACCACGCGCGCCACAACGTAACGCGCCGACGGCCTGACACACATCCTCACCCTCTACGACGGCGAGCGTTTCGAGGGCGTGCCGGGCAGCGCGGAGTTTCGCATCGTGCGTTTTGCCGAGCACGTGGTGCCGGTGCAGGTGCCGACCGCCCATGACGTGATCCGCGACCTCGAGGCGCGTCCGACCGCGAGCCTGCTTGACTCGCACGACCCGGCCGAGCGGGCGGAAGCTGCACTGGCGGCTCACCCTGCCGATCATGTGCCTGGTGCTGGCGCTGATCGCCGTGCCGCTCGCGCGGCTGAGGCCGCGGCAGGGGCGCTACGCGCGCGTATGGCTCGCGGTGCTGATCTTCTTCTTCTATTACAACATCGTCGGCCGCGGGTAAGACCTGGATCGCGCGCGGCACGCTGCCGGAGGCGCTCGGGCTGTGGTGGACGCACGCGGTGGTCGCCCTGCTCGCGCTCGCGGTGATACTCGGGCCGGCCGACGATGAATCGCCTGCGCTACCGGCTGCGCGGACTGTGAGCGTCCTCGACCGCTACATCGTGCGCGCCATCCTCGGCGCGGTGGCGCTGGTGATGCTGGTGCTGCTGGTGCTCGGCGCGCTGTTCGTGTTCATCGACCAGCAGGACGATGTCGGCACCGGCCGCTACACCGCGCTCGGCGCCTTCTGGTACACGCTCATGAACCTGCCGCAGCTCGCCTACGAGCTGCTGCCGATCACCGCGCTCATCGGCGCGCTGCTGGGCCTGGGCTCCCTGGCGCGCGGCAGCGAGCTCACCGTCATCCGCGCCACCGGGGTGTCGATCGCCCGCCTCGCGGGCATCGCGCTGCTCGCCGGGCTGTTGCTGATGCTGTTCGAGGTGCTGCTCGGGGAGTTCCTCGCCCCGCCGCTGCAACAGGCGGCGCGCGAGCACAAGGCCTTCAGCAAGCTGACCAATGTGAGCTTCGGCGGCGGCAGCGGCGCCTGGGTGCGCGACGGCGATCTCATTCTCAATGTGGCCGGGCAATCGAGCGAGCGCCAGTTCGGCAGCATGCAGATCTTCGAGCTGTCGCCACAGCACCGCCTGCTCGCGCTCGGGCACGCCGAGCGGGCGGTCGCCGGCGCCAAGGGCAAGTGGCTGTTGAGCGATTACAGCGAGTCGCGCTTCGCGGGCGACGCCGTCAGCCCGCGCCCCCCGGGACAGCGGGTGCTCGAGTCCAACGTCAGCGCCGGATTCCTCGGGCTGGCCGTGGAGGATCCCAAGCAGCTCACCGGCCGCGCCCTGTGGCGCCTGATCAGCTACTTCCGCAGCAACGCGCTCGATGCGCGCGAGTACCTGTTCGCGTTCTGGTCGCGCATCGCGCGCACGGTGGCGGTGGCGTTTTCCGTGCTGCTCGCCATACCGTTCGTGCTCGGCTCGCTGCGCTCGGCGGGCGCCGGCACACGCATGCTGATGGGACTGCTGCTGGGCGTCGCGTTCTTCCTGCTGCAGCGGCTGATCGAGAGCGGCACGGTGGTGTTCGCGCTGAATCCGGTCGTGCTGGCGTGGCTGCCGACCACGCTGCTGGCGCTGGTGACGATGACGCTGCTGGCGCGGGCGCGCTGAGCGGCACCCGGGCCCGGCGCGGCTGCAAGCCGCCGCGCCTTGCCGGGCAGCATGCGCGGCGCGCTCAGGGGCTTGCGGCGCGGTCGGCGGGGTATTGCGGCAGCCCGTCGCTGATCGTTACCCACGGCAGCTTGTCGCGGACCCACACGTGCATCTGCGGGGCGAAGCGCGCGGGCTCATCGAGCGTCGCGAGCGCAACGTCGAGCTCGGCGGGACGTTCCTCGTGCCGATAGGTGAGGGAGGTGCCGCAGGCGGCGCAGAATCCGCGCACCACCGGCGGCGATGAGCGATATTCCGCGAGCGTGCCGCGTGTCAGGCGGAAACCCTCGCGGCCGAAGGTCCCCCACGGCACGAGCGGCGCGCCGGCGGCCCTGCGGCAGGAGGTGCAGTGGCAGTAACAGAGGTTGGCGACCTCACCGCTCACCTCGTAACGCACGCTGCCGCACAGGCAGCCGCCGCCGTAGCAGGGCCTCTCCATGGGGCGCACGTTAGCACTCGGCGCCCGCGTGCGGCCAACCGGCCGGCGGGCGCGTGCTTTTGACAAACGGCCGGGCAGGCATAGACTTCGCAGCTCACGGCTGCGTCGCCCCCGACGTGCCGACCCACATTCAAAACCAAAAGGGGAGTCATCATGAGAATCCTGGTGTCAGCGCTGCTGCTGGTGCCGGCGGCTGCGTTCGCGAGCAGCGCATTCGACGGCACGTGGAAGGGCCGGGTCGAGTCGGTGAAGGTGACCGGCAAGCCCGATGTGTTTGTGATCGTGGATGGCGTATACACCTGCTCGAGCTGCGTGCCCGAAGTCAAAATCAAAGCCGACGGCACCGATCAGAAGGTCACGGGACACGATTACTACGATACGGTGGCGGTCAAAATCGTCGATGCCAACACCATCGAGCGCACCAGAAAGCTGGCAGGCAAGGTGACGAGCACGAGCACCACCACAGTCTCCAAGGACGGCTCAATGCTCAACGGCAAGTTCACCGATTACACGGGGGCGAAGCCCGCCACCGGCGTCTTCACCGAGAAGCGCGTCGCCGCGGCCCCTGCCGGCTCGCATGCGGTCTCGGGCTCCTGGCAGCAGGAATCGGTGACTAACGCCAACGATGCGCTGACCATCGTGAGCTATGAGATGAGCAGCGACCATTTCAGCATGCGCGCCAACGGCCAGAGCTACAACGCGAAATTCGACGGCAAGGAGTACCCCGTGGAGGGTGATCCGGGTCACACGGTCGTGATACTGAAGAGGATCGATGACAACACCGTGGTGGAAACCGACCGCCGCAACGGCAAGATCACCGACGAGATCCGCCTCGCGGCCGCCAAGGACGGCAAGACGATGAAGCTCACCGACAAGGATGTGATCCACGGTCAGACGACGACGATTACGCTCGACAAGCAGTAACAAGTCGCAGCACGTGCCGCAAGCCTGCTCGGTCGCAGGCTTGCGGGCACGTGCTCAGGCGTGTGTGTTCCCTGGCCTTCGCCGCCGAGGCGAAGGCGGCGCCCTCAGTGCTTGTGGCCGGGAAACAGGCGGCAGTAGATGCAGTCGGCGCCCGTCGGGTTGTCGAGCATGAAGTGACGCACCCAGTAGCCCTCGCCGCGGGCGGCGGCGTGCTCGAAGGACTGTTTTTCCAGGTCGTGCCCGACCACTTCGACCGCGCCCTCGTGCTCGAGGATTTCCGCCGCGCGCGCCGTCTCGATGGCGCCGCGCGGGTGCACGGTGATCGTGGCCGCCCCGCCGGCGACGCGCTCGGCCAGCAGCTCCACGAAGGGCTGCTCGTCCTTCGTGCTGAGCAGCGTGCGAAAGTATTGCGCGAACCGCGCCTGGGGCGAGCCCCCGGTTGCGTCCCGGCGCGTCCCGGCTCGACCGAGGCGGTAAGCTCCACGCGGTCGGTCGGAAAGCCGTCGCGCACCAGCCGGGTGCGCACGCGCTCGGCGGCTCCGTACTCGTGGAACACCGCAAGTAGCACAGCGCTCATGTCCTGCTCCTCGCCATTTCCTGCCAGGTGAGTGGGTGGGCCGATCTGCAAAAATTCTACGCCCGCGCGCGGACGCCGCATCCACTGTTCCCCGTATGCGGCGCGCCGGGGCATGGATTATTGCACTGCAGCAACGGGCCGCCGGCGTTTATTTTGGGGTGGACGGGTTCGCAGCGGGGGCCGACGATTCCGGCGTCGGCGCGCCCGGGTCAGCAGTTGGGGCGGCCGGATTCGGGGCAGCGGCGCGGTTGGCGGGCTTCTTTGTGCTCGCAGGCTTCTTCGCAGGCTCGGGCGGCTTCTGCAGCAGCTCTTCCAGCGGCGTGAAGATGGCGGCGGACTTGTAGTCCGCGATCTCGAACTCCCAGCCACTCAAGCGCGTGTTGAGCTTTTGCGCCTCGGCCGCGGTTGCCGGCGCGCTCGAGCGCGCACCGATCGCCAGCAGCGAGTGCGTGCCGTCCTTGCGGCCGACGACCTCCACCTCCAGGCCATCGAAGGTGCGGAACCACGCATGCGAAACCTGCGCGTCCGGGGCCGCAGCGGCTTTACGTACGTCATCAAGTGTGAGCGCGCTCAAGGCGCCCGCCAGGGGCTCGGCCGCGCCCGGTCCCGTCAGCTGCCGCCCCTTCGGTGTCGGCGCGACGCTGAAATTGGTGTCCTCTTTCCTGGCGCGGGAGGCGCTGAAGGCCGGGCCCCGTGCGGGCTTCTCTTCGATCTGGCGCACGCGCGCCGCGGGGAGGTCGATGAGCTGCTGCTCGAGCCAGGCTTTCGGGTCGGCATCGACGCTGAGCAACGGCGCTGCGAGCAGCGTCGGCAGCAGCGCCGGCGACGCGCACGTAGCCGGACTTGGCGCTCGAGGACTTGCCGACGATGAGCGCGCAGCTGCGTCGCCGGCGCGACCACCTCCACGCGCGTGCCGCTCGCCTTGGGCGAGTTGACGTCCTCGACGCCGAGCGGCCGGATAGTTCGCCGCGAGGCGCGTCTTCTCCTCGACGACGTTGAGGGCTGCCAAGGTCGAGCAGCAGTTTGCGCACCTTGCCGACCTCGGCCGGCTAGCCGCGCTCGGCGACGCTCCAGTCGGCGCCGTCCTTCTTGCAGCGTCGTGCGCGCGCCATCGCCCTTGCGCAGGCGCACGTCGGTGACGGCATTGACGCTCTTTTGCAGGCCCGGCAGCACCAGGTCGCCCGCCATGGTCGCGCGCTCGAGATGGCGCTGCGAGGACAGCCAGATCGCGAGGCGATCACCGCGATGCCCGCGACCAGCAGCACAGGACGCGGCGCGCGCTCATGCGCGCTTCTCCGCGGCCGCAGCTGGCTGATTTCGCGCGCCGCGGCGCGCGCCAACCGACGATGAGCAGCGCCGTGCAGCGCGAACAGAGCCGGCACGACCACGATGTTCAGCACCTTGAGCGTGGTACCCAGGCGCTTGATGTCTGCGTCGAGCCGCAGCGCGCACCGCGCGCAGCTCCTTGCGGATGCGCAGCTTCTCCGTCCTGGAAGCGCTCGAGCTCCTGCTCCTGCTCGGGCGTCAGGATCAGTGCGAGGACTGTCGTTGCGCTGCGACTGCAGCGCCGCTCAGCTTGCTCTCGGTCTCACGCAGCTGCTGCTCGAGCTCCTGCTCCTTGGCGCGGAAGCGGTCGTCGGCCGCGCGGCGCAGCGCCTCGACGCGCTCGAACGGCCGCGTGAAGGTCGCGCGGCCGCGCACGCTGATCAGATCGGCGCTGCCGGCGAGATTGTCGAGCACGTTCAGCACCAGATCGCCGTTGTTGGCCCAGGCCTGCGTCATGCGCTGGCCGAAGAAGTTCTGCTGCCGCACCCACAGGTAATCCGCCAGCATGTCGGTGTCGGCGAACACCACGAGGTTGCAGCGGCTTGGCGGACGCCTTCAGACGCAGCTGGCCGGGCGGCAGCGTCACGCCGGCCGGCGGGCCGCCGGGAATGCCGCTGTTCACGTTGCCGCTGACGCGCGCGGCGATCACGTAGCGCTCGCCGGTGGGCTTGAAGCCATCGCGCAGCGTCGCCGGGTCGAACAGCATCGCGAAAGCGCTCGACCGGCAGCGGCTCGGCCTCGGTGCTCGAGAACAGCAGCGGCTCGAAGCGCTTGCGCCCTTGACGGCTGCAGCCCTTGTCGCCCTTGAGCGGCTCGAGGTAGCCGCGCCGTGGCGACGTTGACGCTGGACAGGCCCGCGGTGATCACATCGTCGGCGGCTGAAGCTCGGCCTTGTCGAGGCCGAGCACGCCCAGGTGCCGCGACCGGCTCCTCACCCTCGCGCATCGACACCGACAGCGCATGGCCGCGGTCGGCGATCACCTGGCGGGATCGAACTGCACGCCCCAGGCGGCGAGCAGCGGCTCAGGTGCGAGGACTTGTCCGCCGCCATCGCGGCCATCGGGTTCTGCGGATCGGCGCCGGCGGTGTCGGCCTCGGCCAGCGGATCGACGAAGCGAGCGATGTGCCCGCCGCGCAGCGCGAACTGATCGATCGCGAACTGCGTCGCGGGCGACAGCTTCTTCGGATGCACCAGCACCAGCACGTTGACGTCGGGATCGATCCTGCGTGGCAGTCGGCTCGAGCGGGCGCACGTCGAACAGCTGCTGCGCCTGCGCTGTAGATCACCCACGGCTCGCGCATCTGCCCGCTCTGCGGGTCGAACCCCGGCGCCCATCGGCAGCGCTCGACAGCCAGCCGACCACCGGCTTCTTCGGATTCGCAAGCTCGTAGACCAGCTTCACCACGTCGTACTCGAGGAACTCCTCCTTGTCCGGATCGAAGAACTCGATCGCGGCGTGGCCGTCGGTGGAGTTGGTGCCGGCGAGGCCGAAGTAGAACTGGCCGCCGGTGCCGCCGAGCGGCGCGCCGCGCACGCCGAGTTCGGCGGCGCGGTCCTCATCCTCGGAGAACGGCTGCGGATCGATGAAGTGCAGCTGCATCTTGCCGTTGGAGCGCGCCGCGAGCTCCTCGAGGAACTCGCGCACCCGGCCGCCGTAGGTCTCCAGCTGCGGCAGCTGCGCGGCGGCCTTCTCCGAGAAGAAGAAATACAGGTTGATCGGCTCCTTGAGGCTCTTCAGGATGCGGTCGGTGCCGGGCGCGGTGGTGTACAGGTGGTTCTGCGTCAGATCGAGGCGCCAGCCGCGCAGCGCGTAGTCGAAGAGCATCGTGAGGCCGACGAACAGCAGCGCGAGCGCGAGGAGCGCGCCGCCGCCGAGTGTTGAGCGTTTCATCATGGATTGGAGCCTTTGCCGTCTATTCCGCCTTGCGCACGTCGAGCGCGATGGCGGTCGCCAGCAGGAAGAAGCCGATCAGCATCGCGAAGTACAGCAGGTCGCGCACGTCGATGACGCCCTTGGAGATGGACTCGAAGTGCGTGAGGAACGACAGCGAGGCGACCGCATCCACCAGCGCCTGCGGCGCCCAGCTGCGGAACACGTCGAGCACCAGCGGAAAGCCCGCGAGCAGGAACACGAAGCAGACGACCACGCCCAGGATGAAGGCGACCACCTGGTTGCGCGTCAGCGCCGACATGCACGAGCCGATGGCGAGAAAGCCGCCGGCGAGCAGCAGGCTGCCGACGTAGGCGGCGAGGATCGCGCCGTTGTCGGGACTGCCCAGATAGTTGACCGTGATCCAGATCGGAAAGGTCAGCGCCAGCGCGAGCGCGGTGAAGATCCAGGCGGCGAGGAACTTGCCGAGCACCGCCTCCCACAGCGTCACCGGCTGCGTCATCAGCAGCTCGATGCTGCCGGTCTTGCGCTCCTCCGCCCACAGCCGCATCGAGAGCGCCGGAATCAGGAACAGGTACAGCCAGGGGTGGAAGTTGAAGAACGGCTCCAGATCCGCCTGGCCGCGCTCGAAGAAGCCGCCGAGATAGAAGGTGAAGGCGTTGGCGAGCACGAGAAAGATCAGGATGAACACATAGGCGAGCGGCGTGGCGAAGTAACTCGCCAGCTCGCGGCGCATGATGATGCCCACGTTGCGCATGACGTCTGCGCTCCTTCAGGCCGTGATGGTGCGGAACACTTCATCGAGGCGGCCCGACTCCAGGTGCAGCTCCTTGAGCTTGCAGCCCCTGCGCGCGGCGAGCTCGCGAGAGCGCCGGCAGGATCTGGCGCCGGCGCGCGGCAGCGCCGTGAGGCGCGCGTCGCGCTCGCTCACTTCGACCGCGGCGACCGCGGGCAGGGCGGCGATCGCCGCGCGCGCCGCCGCGAGCTGCTGCGGGCTGCTCGAGCTGCAGGGACACCGCGTTGTGGTAGCGCGAGCGCGCGGCGAGGCCGGCCGGGGTGTCGTCGGCCACGATGCGGCCGCGCGCGATGATGATCGCGCGCGTGCACACCGCATCGACCTCTTCGAGGATATGCGTCGAGATGACGATGATCTTGTCGCGCGCCATCTCGTTGATGAGCGTGCGCACCTCGTGCTTCTGGTTCGGATCGAGGCCGTCGGTGGGCTCATCGAGAATCAGCACCGGCGGGTCCTGCATGATCGCCTGCGCGAGGCCCACGCGGCGGCGAAACCCCTTGGACAGCGTCTCGATCGTCTGCTCGAGCACCGCGCCGAGCTGCAGCCGCTCGATGACGTACTCGAGCCGCGTGCGCGCGTCGCGCGCCCGCGAGCGCGCGCAGGTCGGCGATGAATTCGAGGAAGCTGCCGCACGCGTCATCTCGCCGTAGCGCGGCGCGCCCTCGGGCAGATAGCCGAGCGCCGCCTTCGCCGCGAGCGGCTCGGTCTCGACGTCGTGGCCGCAGATGCTGGCGCTGCCGGAGGTGGGCGTGATGAACCCGGCGAGCATGCGCATGGTGGTGGTCTTGCCGGCGCCGTTGGGCCCGAGGAATCCGAGCACTTCGCCCGGCCCCACCTCGAAGCTCACGTCGTCGACCGCCGTCGAGCGGCCGTAGCGCTTGCTGAGGTGTTCAGTCTTGATCATGAGCTGCTGGTCTTAGTCGAAGGCCTGCGCGAAAAGTTCCCGTCACATTTCAAAGCGCGCGATTGTGACCGTGACTCGCAGCGGAATTCAACTTTGCATGAAATTCTTGCTTAATATCCGCGCTGATTACGCATGCGAAGATACCTCAGGTGATTCCGAGTCACAGCGCCGCCATGGGCGCGTCGTCGTCCGTCAAGCGCCTGAAGCGGCACCCGACGTGCGCACCTGCGGCCTTGCATGCGCTGATGCGTTCCTGCGCAGCTGCGCGCCGAAGACCCACTGATGGCGTACATGGAGCTCGAGCGCGGCGCGCCGTTCTGCGGCAACCCGGCCTGTGCGCTGCACGTGCGGCTGCCGATGCGCAGGTCGAAGGCGGCGGCAACTGGATCACGCTGCCGACGGGCGCATGTTCGGCCGCGGCCGCTTCGGCAACACGCTGCTGTGCGATGCCTGCGGCACCCGCCGCGGGCCGGTTCGGATCGACGCGCGCGGCATCAGGAGCTGAAGCGCCGTCGCGCGCGCGCCAGTAGAGGATGCACAGCGCGCCGCCGAGCATGCCGCCCAGGTGGGCGAAGTGCGCGACTCCCTGCTGCTACCCGGTAACGCCGAAGAACAGCTCGACCAGGCGCGTACAGCGTCACGAACAGCCACGCCGGCATCGGGATCGGGATCGGGATGACGATACAGGCGCTGCCGCGGGAAATACCAGGCGAAGGCGAGCAGCACGCCGAACACTCCGCCCGAGGCGCCGATCACTTCCTCCGCTCCCCGGTGCGCCTGCACGGCGAGCTGCGTAGCGCCGCAGCGAGCGCGCACACCAGGAAATAGCCCACCAGGCGCCGCGCCGCCCCAGTACAGCTCCAGCGCACGCCCGAACATGAACAGCGCGAACATGTTGAAGAAGATGTGCGCCAGATTGTTCGGATCGTGCAGGAAAGCGTAGGTGAGCAGCTGCCAGGGATGGAACAGCCCGCTGCCCGGGCGGCCACAGCGCGAACCATTTGATCAGCAGCGGCGCCGCCAGCAGCTGCTGCAGCAGGAACACGCCGACGTTGATGAGGATCAGCGCCCGCGTGGCGGGCGGCAGCAGCGACGACATCCGCCAATCTTACCGGTCCTAGATCGCGCGCTGCAGAAAAACCAGGTCCAGCCAGCGGTCGAACTTGTGGCCGACCTCGCGCAGCATGCCCGGCCCGCTCGAAGCCCAGGCGCTCGTGAAAGCGGATGGCGGCGGCGTTGTCGGCATCCACGCCCGCGATCATCACGTGCTTGCCGAGCGCGCCGCGCGCGGGAACAACGCGCTGCACCAGGCGCGTGCCGATGCCGCGGCCGCGGCCGTCGGCGCGCACGTGCACCGTGTGCTCGACCGTGAAGCGATAGCCCGGCCGGCGCGGAAGTCGCCGAAGCTGGCGAAGCCCGCCACGCCCTGCGCATCGCGCGCCACCAGCACCGGATAGCCCTGCGCGAGGCGCGCCCGCCACCACTGGCGGCGCTCATCGAGCGTGACCGGCAGATGCGAGTACACCGCAGTGGAGGTCGCGATCACCTCGTTGTAGATGGCGAGAGACCGGCGAGGTCCGACTCGGTCGCATCGCGCACTCGATGGTGTCCGCCACGCGCGCGCCCTCAGGCCGCGCGCAGCGACTCGCGCAGGAACTGCACGAGCGGCGGGCTGTTGCTGTGGGCGACGTTGAAGCGCAGCCACTGTGCCGCAGCCCTGCACGGCGGAGAACAGCGCGCCGCGCGCCAGCAGGATCGAATGCATCGCGCGCGCGGCGCACCAGCTGCGTCACCGGTGCGCCCTCGGGCACTCGGCCCCAGAGGAACATGCCTTCCCCGGGGGCCGGCGTCGAATTCGATGCCGGCGGACTCGAGCGCCAGACCGCGCATCGCGGCGCATGCGCGCCAGGCGCGCGCGCGTCTGCTCCACGTGGCGCTTGTAGCGCCCGCCATCGAGCACCTCGGAGACGAAGCACTCGAGCAGCGTCGAGCCCGACCAGCACCGACAGGACCTTGCGCTCGACCAGGCGCGCGATGAGCGCGGCATCGGCGGCGACGAAGCCGACGCGCAGCGACGGACCGATGAGCTTGGTGTAGCTGCCGACGTAGATGACGTGCCGCAGGCCGTCGATCTGCGCCAGCCGCACCGCCTGCCCTCGTACAGGTCCCCGTAGACATCGTCCTCGACGATCGCGAAGCCGTACTGCTCGGCGAGGGAAAGGATGCGGTGGCAGTGGGCCGGGTCGGCGCTCGAGCCGGTCGGATTGTGCAGCAGCGTCTGCATGAAGAAGGCGCGCGGGCGGTGCGTGCGGCAGGCCGCTTCCAGCGCCTCGAGATCCGGGCCGTCGGCGTGGCGCGGCACCGGGATCAGGCGCACGTGATGCGCGCGCAGCTGCTCGAACAGCACGAAGTAGCCCGGATCCTCCACCAGCACCGCGTCCCCTGGCGCGAGCAGGATGCGCGCCAGCAGGTCGAACGCCTGGCTTGCGCCGTAGGTGGTCACGATGTTGGCCGCGCCCGCGGCGATGCCGTGCTGCACCAGCCGCGTGGCGATCTGCTCGCGCAGCTCCGGCAGCCCCTGCGGCGGGCACGGCAGCCACGGCTGGACGCGCTGGCCGCGCGCCAGGCGCGTGAGCACGCTCGCCGGAAGCCGCCTCCAGCAGCCAGTTCTCGGGCAGAAAGCCCGAGCCGGCGGCGACGATATCCGCCGACGGCGCCAGGCACAGCCGCGCGAGCGCCAGCGCATCCGTGCCGGGGTCCGCCGAGCGCCTCGATCGCCACCAGCGGCGCGGACAGCCGCCGCTGCGTGACGAAGAATCCGCGCCCGGCGCGCGACTCGATGACGCCGCGGGCGACCAGGCGGTCGTAGGCGTCCACCACCGTGAAGGGACTGGCGCTCACCTGGCGGGCGAGCTTGCGGATCGAGGGCAGGCGCGTGCCGGCCGGCAGCTGGCCGTGGCGCACCAGCTGCGTGACGCGCTCGCAGATCTGATCGACGAGCGGCACGGCGGAATCGCGGGTCAGCTCGAACATCCGCGCCTTTCGGGACAGTTACCTCACGCATCATCATGACCGCCGTGGTGGCCAGTGCAAGCGCCATGGCGACATTGAACACCAGCCGCCCGCGCGGGGCGCCGAGGAGACCGCGCAGCGAGCTGCCGAACAGTGCCCACACCATCATGCACGGCACACCGATCCCCTCCATGACCCCGGCCATGTAGCCGCCGCGCGCGAGCAGCCCCAGTTCCCGCGGCAGAAACAGGGTCGCCGCGGTGACCGTCATCACCCACGCCTTGGGGTTGAGGAACTGGAACAGCGCGGCCTGAGGAAGCTCACCGGACGGGCATGCTGGCGGCGCTTCGGCGCGCATGGCTGCCGAGCATCTGCCATCCCAGATACAGCAGGTACGCCGCACCCACCCATCCCAGCGCGCTCTGCAGCGCCGGCCAGCGACGAAAGCGCCGCCAGCCCGGCGCACACGCGCGAGCAGCTGCACGACGAAGCCGCAGACGATGCCGAGAATGTGCGGCAGAGTGCGGCGGAAGCCGAAGTTCGCCCCCGAAGCCGTCAGCATTACGTTGTTGGGCCCGGGTGTGATCGACATGACGAACGTGTAGGTCATGAAGGGCAGCGGGTCGATCATGGGTGTTGAGCGTGCGCATTGCGCGCGCCCGCGCGGCAGATACAGCGCGCCGGTTCCGCGCGCGCACTGTATGGGTCGGGCACCGGTACGGCGCCTCGCCGGCGCAGCGCCCTCCGCTATCATGGGCCTCACCATGAGCGAGGCTTTCATCTGCGACGCCGTGCGCACGCCCATCGGCCGTTACGGCGGCGCGCTCGCGGCGGTGCGGGCGGATGACCTGGCCGCGCTGCCGATCGCGGCGCTGCTGAAGCGCAACCCCTCGCTCGAGCCGGCAGCGGTCGAAGAGGTATTGCTCGGCTGCGCCAACCAGGCCGGCGAGGACAACCGCAACGTGGCGCGCATGGCCGCGCTCCTCGCAGGGCTGCCGGTGTCGGTCGCGGCAGCCACGATCAACCGCCTGTGCGGGTCGGGCCTGGATGCCGTGGCGCAGGCTGCGCGCACCATCCGCCTGGGCGAGGCGCAGGTGGTGGTGGCGGGCGGCGTCGAGTCGATGTCGCGCGCGCCCTTCGTCATGCCGAAGGCGGACGCCGCATTCAGCCGCAACGCGGAAGTCTACGACACGACCATCGGCTGGCGCTTCATCAATCCGCGCCTGAAGGAGCGCTTCGGCGTCGATTCCATGCCCGAGACCGGTGAGAACGTCGCCGCGCAATTCAACATCGCGCGCGCCGACCAGGACCGCTTCGCTCTGCGCAGCCAGCAACGCGCCGCCGCGGCCAGTGCGCGCGGCTTTTATGCGCAGGAGCTCGTGCCGGTCGAGATCGCGCAGCGCAAGGGCAAGTCGCTCCTCGTCAGCCGCGACGAGCATCCGCGCCCCGAGACCACGCTCGAGCAGCTCGCCTCGCTCCCGGCGCCGTTTCGTGCCGGTGGCACCGTCACCGCCGGCAACGCTTCGGGCATCAACGACGGCGCCTGCGCGCTGCTCATCGCCTCCGCCGAGGGGGCACGACGCTACAACCTCACGCCGCGCGCACGCATCGTGGCCGCCGCGACTGCCGGGGTCGAGCCGCGGATCATGGGCATGGGTCCGGTGCCGGCGACGCGCAAGGTGCTGGCGCTCGCACACCTCACGCTCGGGCAGCTCGACGTGATCGAGCTGAACGAGGCGTTCGCCGCCCAGGCGCTCGCGGTGCTGCGTGAGCTGGGAGTGGCCGATGATGCCGGGCACGTGAACCCGAACGGCGGGGCCATCGCGCTCGGCCATCCCGCTCGGCATGTCCGGGGCGCGCCTCGCGACCACCGCGACCTGGCAGCTCGCCGGCACCGGCGGCCGCTATGCGCTGTGCACCATGTGCATCGGGGTCGGGCAGGGAATCGCCGTCATTCTCGAGCGGGTGTGACCTCGAGCGCGGGAGGCGCCACGCCCGGCCCCCGCACGCCCCACGGCAGCTGATCGAGATCCACGTTGCCGCCGCTCAGCACGATCCCGATCCTTCGGCCGCGCAGCTCCGCACGCCGCGCGAGCAGCGCGGCGTAGGGCACCGCGCCCGAGGGCTCGACGACGATCTTCAGCACCTCCCACAGCTGGCGCATCCCCGCGACGATCACCTCATCGGGCACCGTCACGATGTCATCGACCCGGCGGCGGATCTCGGCGAACGGCCGCTCGCCGAGAGCGCTGCGCAGGCCATCGGCGATGGTGTGCGGATTCACGCTCGGGAAGATGCGGCCGGCGCGGAACGAGCGGGCGGCATCGTCGGCGCCGGCCGGCTCGACCCCGATCACGCGGATGCCGGGACTGAGCGCCTTCGCGGCGACCGCCGTGCCCGCGAGCAGTCCGCCGCCGCCGACCGGGCAGAGAATGAGGTCAAGATCGGGAACCTGCTCGAGCAGCTCCGCGGCGGCGGTCCCCTGGCCGGCCATCACCGCAAGATCATCGTAGGGGTGCACGAGCGTTGCACCGGTGGCGGCCACGACCTCGCGCGCGCTGGCCTCGCGCGCGGCGAGCGTCGGCGCGCACCAGGTGATCTCGCCCCCGTAACGACTGACCGCGGCGCGCTTGGCCTGCGCCGCGTTCTCCGGCATCACCACATAGGCGCGGATTCCCCGCAGACGCGCGGCGCGCGCCAGCGCTGCGGCGTGATTGCCGGAGGAGTGCGTGGCGACGCCGCGCCGTGCCTCGCCATCGGGGAGCGCGAACACCGCGTTGGTGGCGCCGCGGGCCTTGAAGGCGCCGCACTTCTGTAGGTTCTCGCACTTGAAGTACAGGCGCGCCCGGCTGAGCGCGTCGAGCGTCGCACTGGTGAGCACCGGCGTGCGACTCACCTTGTCCGCGATGCGCGCGCGTGCCTTCTCGATCAGGCTCCAGGTCAGACCGCCGGTGTCGCTGGACATGAGGCGCTCGAGCATGGGCACGCGCTCCGGCAGGGTCAAGCCGGAACGCTCATGGCCCGGCGAGGGAGCCTTAGTGCGCCGCGCTCGCCGTGACGGAGCCGCCGCGTTCGGCGTCGAGACGCGCGAGGGCGGCATTCACATCGACCGGGGAGGGGTCGCCAGGCGCCGTGTGCACCTGCGCGGTGCTTTCGCTCAGGAGCGAAGCGATGCGCGCGCTGTCGAGGCGCGTGGAGGACGCCGACATCAGCAGCGCGATCACCCCGGTGAGCTCGGCTGCGGCCACGGAGCTTCCGGATTCGAAGTCGTACTGCTCGGCCGGACGAAGCGTGAGCACGTGCTCGGAAGGCGCGGCGAAGGCGCCGGGCGGCAGCGCATGCTCGGTGCCGCCGGCGCTGATGACTCCGGGAATCGCAGTCGGGAAGCCACCGTCCGGCCCCGGGGCCGCGCCGACGAAAGTCACACCGCGCCGCAGTCCATGCTCCACCAGCGCCGACAGCAGCGGATCGGCCGGACCGGCGATGCTCAGGTTGACCAGCGGCACGCCTGAGGCGAGTGCGGCGGCAAGCGCCTGCGCCAGAGTGAAGGTGTTGCACGCGGCCGCGTCGCTGTCGGGAGCGAGCTGCCAGCAGGCTTCGAAGACTTCCAGCCGCGCCAGCGGCGCAATGCCGACGATGCCGATGTGATTGTTGGCAACCGCGGCGATCACGCCCGCCATGGCGGTGCCGTGGCGGAGCGAGCCGCCGGGGGCGTGTGTAGCGATGAAGGAACGGGAGTGCACGACGCGGCCCCGCAGATCCGGGTGGCTGGCATCGACGCCGGTATCGATGAGGGCGATGCGCACACCCTCACCCTGCGTGCGCCGGTGGGCGCGGGCGATGCCCAGCGCCACGAGATTGGTCTGCAGGTCGTACAGCGGGTCGTTGTACGCCGGCGTCGCCGGGAGCGAGTCGCTGAGGGTATGAAATTCCTGCAGCGGCTGCGCGAGCACCACGCGCGTATCCTTCGACAATGCGGCGAGCACTTCGGGTACCAGCCGGCCGTTGGTGATCTCGAACACCACGCAGTGCATCGACAGCGCCTGGATCGGCCAGCTCGCCACCTCGTGCAGTGAATAGGCTGCGGCCACGTGGCGCGCCTGCGCCTGGGCGCTCTGCGACACGCGGTATCCGCCTCCGCCATAGTGACTGCCGGTCGCTCCCGCAGCACCCGGGGCGCTGAGGGGTTGGTTCGCGAAGGCCACGACGATCCGTGGCAGCGGCGCCTGCGCGGGGGGCGCGGCGAGCGCGCAGGCTGCCAGGATCGCAACCGAGGCGATGGCGGCGCGCGCGAATGCGGGCGTCAAGGTAGCGGCGCGCGCGGTCCCTGCGCGCCCTCGGGCGGTTCGCTCGCTGCGAGCGGCTCGACCCAGCGCACGCGCGCATCGGAGCGCAGCCGCGCCGCCAGCGCGCGCATCTGCGGACTCACGTCCCGGGCGTGCGGTGCGTGCTGCGCTGCGGCCGCGATCGGAGTCACGCCGAAAATCCCGCTCGTTCCCGGACCCTCGACTACGCGCGCACCCGCCGAGCGCAGCAGCTCCTCGACTTCACCTATGGAGAGCGAGCGTTCGAAGGCGATGTGCAGCACGTCCGGGCTCTGCGGGACGCTCGCGGTGTGTGTGGCGTAGAGCGGCTGCGACCAGCGGTACGCGACGCCGGTGAGGGCCACGAGTCCCACGGCCAGCACGAAACTCGCCGCCCAGGCAAGTCCCGGCGGCCGCCACGCGGCGAGAGCCGCCGCGCGCAAGCCGGACACGCGCGCCGGCGCCCGCTCCCGCGGCGCGGTCGGACGGCCATCGATGCGCTCCATGAGCTTGCGGAAGGAGGGTCCGGGCGCGTAGGTAACCCGATCGGGCTCGGCGAGGGCCCGGCAGGCGAGACGCTGCCACGCGACTTCGCGCGCGCACAGCTCACACTCGCGCACGTGCTCCTCAACGCGGGCTCGTTCTGAGGCCGGCAGGCGACCGTTGGCGAGCCACGGCAGCAGCAGCCAGATCTCTTCGTGACGTGAGGCGCTCGCTGTCATGACTGCCTCCGCGACGGCGCGTGGGCGGCCGGCGCGCCCGTACCGGTACGCCCTGCCGCCAGGCTCACGGGGTCGGCGAGCTGCGGCAGCAGACGCTGCAGCTTCGCGCGGGCGTGAAACAGCCGCGTCTTCACGGTGTTCACCGGGCAGCTCATGATGGTCGCGATCTCCTCGCAGGAGTAACCAAGCTCGTAGCACAACTCCACCGCCAGCCGCTGCTCCACCGGAAGCAGCGCGAGCGCCTGCGCGAGCCAGTCGCGCAGCTCTTCGGTCCCGCAGGGCTCCTCGCTCGTAAGTGGCTCGAGGTCCACCTGCAGGTTCTTTTCCGCCAGCCGCGCCGAGAGACGAAACGCGTTACGGGCCTTGCGGTAGGCGATCCCGAGGATCCAGGTCGAGGGCTGCGAGTCGCCGCGAAAGGTGCGCGCCTTGCGCCACACCACCCAGAAAGTGTCGTTGATGACTTCCTCGGTTATGTCATAACGGTGCGTCAGGCGCGTGAGGAAGCGCGCCATGCGGCGGTGGTACAGGTTGTAGAGCTCTTCGAACGCTTTGCGGTCGCCCTCGGCGATGCGCGCGATGAGATCCACCTCGTGGGCAACGCCAGCCGCGCCGCGAACGTTGAGTTCCGCCATGACTTTGTCGCTCTAACCCGTGGCCTTCACTTAGCCGCCCTTACAGCGGTAAGTGTCGCCGGCACCGGTGCCGGTTCAGTCGTTTCCTAATATCCCCCGGGGGCGGCCGGAGCGTCAAAAGCGCCACGCCAGTGTGCCGGCCACGCGATCAGCGGGGACCGGATAGGGGACCAGCTTGCGCGCCTTGCCCTGCGCCACGAAGTAGCCGATGTCCAGGCGCCAGTGGCGATGCTCGAAGGCCAATCCCGCGTCGCCGTACGCGTAGCCGCCGCCGGCGCCAATTCCCGGCCCGGTTCGGCTGGCATAGTAATAGCCGGCGCCGCCCGTTACGAAGAGCCCTTCAGCGGGCAGCAGCCACTGTCCGGCCGTTTCGGCGACCCAGGCGCTGCTGCGGCCGACGCGCTGGTCAAACCAGTAGTGCGTGGCGTTCGGGATGGCGGCGAGGGAGAGCGTCCAGCGGTCGAGGTAGGTGAGCGAGCCGGCGAGCTGCTCGTAGTCAGTCGAGCCTTCCGGCCCGCCGCCCACGAAATAGTGTCCGCGCGCGCTGAGCGCCGCGCTCCAGGCATTACTCAGCTTGAAGCGGTGCCCGAGATAGATCTCCAGGTCGAAGTCCGTGTAGGGATCGAGGTCGTTGTCCCGGGTCGAGCCCCAGACGCCGAGGAAGGTGCCGCCGCCGCTTTCGGCGTGCAGGTCGGCCTGGACGGCGGCGTGGCCGTTGCTTTCGGATACGCCGCGGTAGATGTAGTTGGTGGTGACGGCGAGGCTGCCACCCAGCGTGAACCCGCCGGCCAGGTCCGCGGCGGCGGCGGGCCGGAGGCCGGCCGCAAGCAGCAGACATGCCAGTACTAGTCCCGCCGGTGCGGGCCTGCGGAGGTGCGAGTCGAGCACGGGTTCTTCAGGGCTTCTGGTGGCGGCAGTGTAGGGCCATCGACTCCGCGGCGGGCACCCCGCGCGTCCTTTTGGGGTGAGACTTAAGCCCTGCGCGGCCCCAGCCGGCCATGTACACGCCCCGGCAACGACGCCCGACGTATACTGGTCATCCTATGGAGACTTTACCGCCGGCCGAAGAGGCCGTCGTGCGGCGCATCGTCGCTGAACACAAGGCACGCCCCGGTCCCCTGCTCGAAGTGCTGCACGCCATCCAGGCGGCGCTGGGATTTGTCCCCGCGGCGGCCGTTCCCGCGGTGGCCGAGGGGCTCAATCTGTCCCGCGCCGAAGTGCACGGCGTGGTCACGTTCTATCACTACTTCCGCCATTCGCGCCCCGGCCGGCATACCGTGAGCCTGTGCCGGGCCGAGTCCTGCCAGTCGATGGGCGCAGACGCGCTTGCCGCGCACGCGCGCCGCCGTCTCGGCATTGATTTTCACGAGACCACCCCGAACGGCGAGTTCTCGCTCGAGCCGATCTACTGCCTCGGCAACTGCGCCTGCTCGCCGGCGGCCATGATCGATGGGCGGCTGTATGGCCGCCTGACGCCCGAGCGCTTCGACGCGCTGATAGCGGAGAGCTCACCCACGCCGATGACCGCGACGGTCTATGTGCCCCGCGATGCCGGGCGCCCTGTCGCTCGGGGCGGGGGAGGTCGCGCGCGGCGATTGCCGCCGAAGCGTCCGCCGCGGCACGCTGCGCTGCAGCTCGTGCGCAACGGCTCGCGCGGCGCGTATTGGCTCGAGCCGCTGGTCGAGGTGGTAACACCCGCCGGGCGCTGCGCCTATGGGCCGGTCACGCGCGGCGGATGTGCCCGGCGCTGTTCGCCGCGGACTTTCTGGGTGGCGGCCGCACCGCTGGCGCTCGGACTCGACCGATGCGATCCCGTGGTTGAAGAGCCAGCAGCGCCTGACCTTCGCGCGTGTCGGCATCGTCGATCCGGCGAGCGTTGCCGATTACGTGGAACACGGCGGCTACCAGGGCCTGCGCGCGCTCTCTCGCTGGCGAGCGCCGAGATCGTGCAGGCCGTGCCGGATTCGGGGCTGCGCGGCCGCGGCGGCGCCGCCTTCCCGACCGGCATCAAGTGGAAGACGGTGCTCGATCAGCAGCCCGGGCAGAAATACGTCACCTGCAATGCCGACGAAGGCGACTCGGGCACCTTCTCCGACCGCATGCTGATGGAGGGCGACCCGCTCGCGCTCATCGAGGGCATGACCATCGCGGGCATCGCGGTGGGGGCGACGCAGGGCTACATCTATCTGCGCGCCGAGTATCCGCACGCCCTGCGCCGCGCTCAAGACCGCCATCGCCGCCGCCTACCAGGCGCGCTATCTCGGCTGCCGATGTCATGGGCAGCGGCAAGCGGTTCGATCTCGAGGTGCGCCTGGGCGCCGGCGCCTATATCTGCGGCGAAGAGACCTCGATGCTCGAGAGCCTCGAGGGCAAGCGCGGCGAGATCCGCGTGCGCCCGCCGCTGCCGGCGATCAAGGGCCTGTTCGGACAGCCCACGATCGTCAACAACGTCATGACGCTGTGCGAGCGTGCCGTGGATCCTCGCGCGTGGCGCCGAGTTCTATGCGAACTTCGGCATGGGCAAGTCGCGCGGCACGCTGCCGCTGCAGCTCGCCGGGCAACATCAAGCGCGGCGGCCTCGTCGAGCGCGCCTTCGGCCTCACGCTGCGGGAGCTGCTGTACGACTACGGCGGCGGCTCGGCCAGCGGCCGGCCGATTCGGGCGGTGCAGGTCGGCGGCCCGCTGGGGGCCTACATTCCGCCTTCGCAGTTCGACACCGCGGTTGACTACGAGGCGCTGGCCGGCGATCGGCGCACTGCTGGGTCACGGCGGTATCGTCGTGTTCGACGACACCGTCGACATGGCGCGCATGGCGCGCTATGCGATGGAGTTCTGCGCGGTCGAGTCCTGCGGCAAGTGCACGCCCTGCCGGATCGGCTCGACGCGCGGTGTGGAAGTCATCGACCGGATCCTCGCCGGCGTCGAGAGCGAGCGTAACGTGCGCCTGCTCGAGGAGCTGTGCGAGACCATGTTGCAGGGATCGCTGTGCGGCCTGGGCGGCATGACGCCGTTCCCGGTGCAGAGCGCGCTCAAGCATTTCCGCGAGGACTTTCGCGCGCGCGATGCAGCTGAGTGCGAGCAGAGCGAGGCAGACTCATGTTTGCGATCGATTACGAAGACCTGGGCACTCCGCCGCCCGCGAACGGCGCCAGCGCCGCGGTGACCGTCGAGATCGACGGCGAGGCGGTAACGGTGCCGGAGGGCACCTCGGTCATGCGCGCCGCGGCGCTCGCCGGAGTCAAGGTGCCGAAGCTGTGCGCCACCGACACGCTGAAGGCGTTCGGCTCCTGCCGGCTGTGCCTGGTCGAGATCGAAGGCCGCAAGGGCTATCCGGCCTCCTGCACCACGACGGTCGCCGCGGGCATGAAGATCCGCACCCAGTCGCCGAAGCTGCAGCAGCTGCGCCACGGCGTGCTCGATCTCTATATCTCCGATCATCCGCTCGACTGCGCCAGCCTGCCCGGCGCACGGGCACTGCGAGCTGCAGGACATGGCGCACAAGCTCGGCATCACGTCGAGCTCCGTACGGCAACGGCGAGCGCCATGCACCGCCCGGCGCCGAAGGACGAGAGCAATCCGTACTTCACCTTCAATCCGGAGCTGTGCATCGTCTGCTCGCGCTGCGTGCGCGCCTGCGACGAGGTGCAGGGCACGCTCGCGCTGACCATCCAGGGCCGCGGCTTCGACTCGAAGGTGTCGGCGAGCCAGAACGAGCCGTTCCTCGAATCCGAATGCGTCTCCTGCGGCGCCTGCGTCGAGTCCTGTCCGACCGCGGCGCTCACCGAGAAGTCCATCATCGGCCTGGGCAGCACCGAGCGCGCCGTCACGACGACCTGCGCCTACTGCGGCGTGGGCTGCAGCTTCAAGGCCGAAGCGAGCGGCGAGGGCGCGGAGTCGAAGTGGTGCGCATGGCGCCCGATCGCGACGGGCACGCCAACCACGGGCACGCCTGCGTGAAGGGGCGCTTCGCCTTCGGCTACGCGACGCACGCGGACCGCGTCACGAAGCCGATGATCCGCAAGAGCATCAGCGACCACTGGCGCGAAGTGTCCTGGGAGGAGGCGATCGACTACGCCGCGAGCGAGATCCGCCGCATCCAGGCGAAGTACGGCCGCGATTCGGTCGGCGGCATCACCTCCTCGCGCTGCACGAACGAGGAGTCCTTCCTGGTGCAGAAGCTCGTGCGCGCCGCGCTTCGGCAACAACAACGTCGACACCTGCGCGCGCGTGTGCCATTCCCCGACCGGCTATGGCCTGAAGAACACGCTGGGCGAGTCCGCCGGCACGCAGGCATTCGATTCCGTCATGAAGGCGGACGTGATCATGGTCATCGGCGCCAATCCGACCGACGGCCACCCGGTGTTTGCCTCGCAGATGAAGCGCCGCCTGCGCCAGGGCGCGAAGCTGATCGTCGCCGATCCGCGCGAGACCGGCCTCGTGCACTCGCCGCACATCCAGGCGGACTATCACCTGCAGCTCAAGCCCGGCACCAACGTCGCGCTGCTCAATGCGCTGGCGCACGTGGTCGTGACCGAGGGCCTGGCGAAGGAGGACTACGTCGCGGAGCGCTGCGAGCCGGAGTCCTACGCGAAGTGGAAGGCGTTCGTCGCCGAGGCGCGCAATTCCCCGGAGGCCTCCGAGAGCATCACCGGCGTGCCGGCCGAGCTCGTGCGCGGCGCGGCGCGCCTGTATGCGCAGCGCCGGCAATGGCGCCATCTACTACGGGCTCGGCGTCACCGAGCACAGCCAGGGCACGACCACGGTCATGGCCATCGCCAACCTCGCGATGGCCACCGGCAACCTCGGTCGCGAAGGCGTGGGCGTGAACCCGCTGCGCGGCCAGAACAACGTGCAGGGCTCGTGCGACATGGGCTCCTTCCCGCACGAGTTCAGCGGCTACCGGCACGTGTCGGATCCGGCGGTGCGCGAGCTCTTCGAAGCCGCCTGGGGCGTGACGCTGCAGTCCGAGCCGGGCCTGCGCATTCCGAACATGTTCGAGGCCGCGCTCGATGGCACCTTCCGGGGCATGTACGTGCAGGGCGAGGACTTCGTGCAGTCCGATCCCAACACCCATCACGTCAGCGCGGCCATGGAAGCGATGGAGTGCGTGATCGTGCAGGACCTGTTCCTGAACGAGACCGCGAAGTTCGCGCACGTGTTCCTGCCCGGCTCCTCGTTCCTCGAGAAGGACGGCACCTTCACCAACGCCGAGCGGCGCATCTCGCGCGTGCGCAAGGTCATGGAGCCGCTCGCCGGCTACGAGGACTGGCAGGTCACCGTGCTGCTGTCGAATGCGCTCGGCTACCCGATGAACTACAGCCATCCGTCGCGAGATCATGGACGAGATCGCGCGCCTTACGCCGACCTTCACCGGCGTGACCTACGAGAAGCTCGATCGGCTCGGCAGCATCCAGTGGCCCGTGCAACGATGCGGCGCCCGAAGGCACGCCGACCATGCATGTTCACCAGTTCGTGCGCGGCAAGGGCAAGTTCTTGCCGACCGAGTACGTGCCGACGAGCGAGCGCTCGACCAGCCGCTTCCCGCTGATCCTCACCACGGGCCGCATCCTCACTCAGTACAACGTGGGCGCGCAGACGCGCCGCACCAGCAACGTCGTCTGGCACGCCGAGGACGTGCTCGAGATCCATCCGCACGATGCGGAAGTGCGCGGCATCAGTGACGGCGACTGGGTGGGTCTCACGAGCCGCGCCGGCGAGACGGTGCTGCGCGCGAAGGTGACCGAGAAGATCGCCCCGGGCGTGGTGTACACGACGTTCCACTTCCCGGAGACCAACGCCAACGTCGTCACGACCGAGAACTCCGACTGGGCCACCAACTGTCCGGAGTACAAGGTCACGGCGGTCGAGGTGGTGCTCGTCAACCAGAAGGACGCCTGGCAGAAGCGCGCCGAGGACGAGCGCGCGATGCCGCGCCCGGCCCGCCAGCGCAAGCAGGACCCGGCGCCGGCCTGAGCGGTCCCGCGACGCCATGAGCGCAGCCGCGATCGCAACAAAGAGGCCGCGGGCGCGTCTTTCCGCGCTGCGCAGTCCTGCCGCGCACGCCCCCGAATCCCCTTTTTTGCGCTCGCGCCTGCGCAGATGAGCGCGCAGCCCATACCGGACGCTGTCAGCGCCGAGGTCGCCGTCGAGCGCTGGACGCGCGGCAGCACGCCCGCACCACCGACCAGGTCGCCGAAGAGATGCCGGTCGCGCTCGTCTATCACGACGTGCCGCACGTGGTGATGCTGGCGACCCCGGCAGATCTCGAGGACTTCGCCGTCGGGTTCACGCTGAGCGAGGGGCTCGTCGCGCGCGCCGATGAGATCCGCGGCGTGGAGGTGACGCGCGGCGAGGCGTCCGCGGACGTGAACATCACCGTCGCCTGGGAGCGCTTCACGCAGCTGCTGCAGCGCCGGCGCAATCTCACCGGCCGCACGGGTTGCGGGCTGTGCGGCGCGGAAACCGCCGAGGACGCCATCCGCGAGTGCGCGCCGGTGCCGGCCGGCGTGAGCATCAGCGCCGACGCGAGCTGCACGCGGCCGATCGCGCAGCTCGGGGCCGCCAGCCGATCAACGCGCGCACCGGCAGCGTGCATGCGGCGGCCTGGGTGGTGCCCGGGGCGCGGCATCGAGCTGGTGCGCGAGGACGTCGGGCGCCACAACGCGCTCGACAAGACCATCGGGGCGCTGGTGCGCGCGCAGGCGACTTCGCCGCCGGCTACATGCTCATCACCAGCCGCGCGAGTTACGAGATGGTGCAGAAGTGCGCCACGGTCGGCATTTCGCTGCTGGTGGCGCTCTCGGCGCCGACGGCCTTTGCCGTGCGGCTGGCGCAGCGCTGCGGGCTGACGCTGGTGGCGTTCGCGCGCGCCGACCAGCACGTGGTCTACGCGCACCCGCACGACTGAAGTAGGCACCCGACACCAATGAACATCGATCTGCTCATCAAGATGGCCAACGAGATCAGCGAGTTCTTCGCCGGCACCGACCGATGCGCAAGCTGCGGCACGCGACGTGGCCAATCACCTCAGGCGCTACTGGGAGCCGCGCATGCGCGCGCAGATGCTCAACTACTACGAGCAGCGCCAGGGCGCCGGTCTGAGCGATGTGGCCAAGAGCGGCTGTGGCGCTGCTCTACGCCGCCGGCAAGGCGCCGCCCGCAGCGCCACCTCCGCCGGCCGCGCCTGCCCAAGGGCGCCGGCGCATGAGCCGCGGCGCGCCTGGCGGCGGGGCGTGCGCTGATCTGCGGTTCGCTCGCCTTCGACACCATCATGGTGTTCGGCGACCGCTTCACGAACCACATCCTGCCCGACAAGATCCACATGCTGAACGTGTCGTTCCTCGTGCCGCAGCTGCGGCGCGAGTTCGGCGGCTGCGCGCGGCAACATCGCCTACAACCTGCGGCTGCTCGGGGACGCGGGCTGCCCGATGGCCACCGTGGGCGCGACTTCGGCCCTTACCGGGAGTGGATGCGCGCAGCCGGCGTGCCGCACGACCACGTGCGGGTCATCGACAGCGAGCACACCGCGCAGGCCTTCATCACCACCGACCTGGACGACAACCAGATCACCGCCTTTCATCCCGGCGCGATGCAGCACTCGCACCTGAACCAGGTGAGCGAGGCGCACGACATCGCCATCGGCATCGTGGCGCCCGACGGGCGCGAGGGCATGATGCGAGCACGCCGCGCAGTTTGCCGCCGCCGGCATCCCCTTCATCTTCGATCCCGGCCAGGGGCTGCCGATGTTCGATGGCGACGAGCTGCAGCGCTTCGTGTCGCAGGCGCGCTGGGTGACCGTCAACGACTACGAGTGGCAGCTGCTGCAGCAGACGCACCGGCTGGAGCGCGCAGCGATATCACGCAGCGCGTCGAGGCGCTGATCGTGACACGCGGGGCGCAGGGCTCGATGATCTACACGCGCGAGGGGCGAGATCGCCATTCCGCGGCGCGACGGCGCGCGCGGTCGTCGATCCGACCGGTTGCGGGGATGCCTACCGCGCCGGCCTCATTCACGGCCTGCTGCACGGGCTCGACTGGCGCGCCACCGGACGGATTGCCTCGCTCATGGGCGCCATCAAGATCGAGTCGCGCGGCACGCAGAATCATCGCTTCACGCAGCAGGAATTTGCACAGCGCCTGGCGGCCGCGTTTCCCTGAGATGCCAGCTCCTGCGGCGGGCGTTTCGGGTACGACTTACCGCCTTTGGCAAACCCACCATCCCGAGCGTGCCGGCCTCATGGCGAATAACTATCTCTTTACCTCCGAGTCGGTCTCCGAAGGCCATCCGGACAAGGTCGCCGACCAGATCTCCGATGCGGTGCTGGATGCCATCCTGAGCGCAGGATCCACGCGGCCGCGTGGCCTGCGAGACCCTGGTCAAGACCGGCGTGGTGATCGTTGCCGGCGAAGTCACCACCACGCGCCTGGGTGGACGTCGAAGCGCTGGTGCGCAAGACGGTGCTCGATATCGGCTACGACTCCTCCGACATGGGCTTCGACGGCGCCAGCTGCGGGGTGCTCAACATCATCGGCAAGCAGTCCCCCGACATCGCGCAGGGCGTGGACCGCAAGGACGAGCGCAAGCAGGGCGCCGGCGACCAGGGCCTGATGTTCGGCTACGCGACCAACGAGACCGACGTGCTGATGCCGGCGGCCATCACGCTCGCGCACCGGCTGGTGAAGCGCCAGGCCGAGGTGCGCAAGAACGGCAAGCTCGCCTGGCTGCGCCCGGATGCGAAGAGCCAGGTCACGCTGCGCTACGAGGACGACAAGCCGGTCGGCATCGAGGCCGTGGTGCTCTCCACCCAGCACAGCCCGGACATCTCCACCAAGGCGCTGCGCGAGGCGGTGATGGAGGAGATCCTCAAGCCGGTGCTGCCGAACGAAGTGGATCGACAAGCGCACCAAGTACCACATCAACCCGACGGGACGCTTCGTGGTCGGCGGACCGGTCGGCGACTGCGGCCTCACCGGCCGCAAGATCATCGTCGACACCTACGGCGGCTTCGCCCGCCACGGCGGCGGCGCGTTCTCGGGCAAGGATCCGTCCAAGGTCGATCGCTCGGCCGCCTATGCGGCGCGCTACGTCGCCAAGAACATCGTCGCGGCGGGGCTCGCCGAGCGCTGCGAAGTGCAGGTCTCCTACGCCATCGGCGTGGCCGAGCCGACCTCCATCATGGTCGAGACCTTCGGCACCAGCCGCCTGTCGCGCGAGCGGCTGACGCAGCTGGTGCGCAAGCATTTCGATCTGACGCCCTACGGGCTGCGCGAGATGCTCGACCTGGTGCGCCCGATCTACCAGAAGACCGCCGCCTACGGCCACTTCGGCCGCACCGAGCCGGAGTTCACCTGGGAGCGCACCGACCGCGCCGAGACCCTCGCCGCCGAGGCCAAGGGGATGCGCGCGGCGTGAGGCAGCGCAACACAGCCGCACTGGCGGCAACCCGCTCGCTGAGGAGCGCTGCGACGGGCTGGCGGATTATGCCGCGAGGGCCTGCCAGGCTCAGCGAGACGCGGCTCGTCACACGGCGCTCATTCATTACTGCGGAGCATCGAGTATGAACGCCAATCTGAAACCTGCCGCACGCCGGCGAGCGACTACAAGGTCGCCGACCTGGCGCTCGCCGACTGGGGCCGCAAGGAGATCCTGATCGCCGAGACCGAGATGCCCGGCCTCATGGCGATCCGCGAGGAATTCGCGCCCACGCAGCCGCTGAAGGGCGCGCGCATCACCGGCTCGCTGCACATGACCATCCAGACCGCGGTGCTCATCGAGACGCTGCAGGCGCTCGGCGCGGAGGTGCGCTGGGCCTCGTGCAACATCTTCTCGACCCAGGACCATGCGGCCGCCGCCATCGCCGCGCGCGGCACGCCGGTGTTCGCCTGGAAGGGCGAGTCGCTGACGGACTACTGGGACTACACGCACCGGATCTTCGAGTGGCCGGACGGCGGCTACTCCAACATGATCCTCGACGACGGCGGCGACGCCACGCTGCTGCTGCACCTCGGCGCGCAGGGCCGAGAGCGATCCGGCGATCATCGCCAAGCCGGCGAGCGAGGAGGAGACGGCGCTGTTCGCGGCCATCAAGGCGCAGCTGAAGACCGATCCGAAGTGGTATTCGACGCGCCTCCGGCACATCAAGGGCGTGACCGAAGAGACCACGACGGGCGTGAAGCGGCTGTACCAGATGGCGAAGGAGGGCAGGCTCGCTTTCCCCGCGATCAACGTCAACGACTCGGTCACCAAGAGCAAGTTCGACAACCTCTACGGCTGCCGCGAGTCGCTGGTCGACGGCATCAAGCGCGCCACCGACGTGATGGTCGCCGGCAAGGTCGCCCTGGTGGGCGGCTACGGCGATGTGGGCAAGGGCTCGGCGCAGGCGCTGCGCGCGCTGTCGGCGCAGGTGTGGGTCACCGAGATCGATCCGATCTGCGCGCTGCAGGCGGCGATGGAAGGCTATCGCGTCGTGACCATGGAGTACGCCGCCGACAAGGCCGACATCTTCGTGACCTCCACCGGCAACTTCCATGTGATCACGCACGATCACATGGAGCGCATGAAGAACAACGCCATCGTGTGCAACATCGGGCACTTCGACAACGAGATCGATGTCGCCAGCCTCAAGCAGTACAAGTGGGAGAACATCAAGCCGCAGGTCGACCACATCATCTTCCCCGACGGCCGGCGCATCATCCTGCTGGCCGAAGGGCGCCTGGTGAACCTCGGCTGCGGCACGGGCCATCCGAGCTACGTGATGAGCTCGAGCTTCGCCAACCAGACGATCGCGCAGATCGAGCTCTTCACCCACACCGAGAAGTATCCGGTCGGGCGTGTACGTGCTGCCGAAGCACCTCGACGAGAAGGTGGCGCGGCTGCAGCTGACGAAGCTCAATGCCGCAGCTCACCGAGCTGACGCGATACGCAGGCGCGCTACATCGGCGTCGACAAGGCCGGCCCGTACAAGCCCGATCACTACCGCTACTGACCCGATGAGCACTGCCTCCATGAACGCGGGCATCGCTGCGCCCACCGGGGCGGCGCGCACCGCCGGCGGTGCGGTGCTGCTCGATGGCAAGGCGGTGGCGGCCAGGGTGCGCGCCCAGGTGGCGCAGCGCGCGGCGGAATTCGCGCGGCGCCACGGCCGCCCTCCGGGTCTCGCCGTGGTGCAGGTGGGCGAGGACCCCGCCTCGAGCGTCTACGTGCGCAACAAGCGCAGTCCTCGCTCGAGGCCGGCATCGAGTCCTTCGCGCACGACCTGCCCGCCTCCAGCAGCGAGGCGCAGATCCTCGCCCTGGTGCATGCCGCTCAATCACGACGAGCGCGTCGACGGCATTCTGGTGCAGTTGCCCTTGCCCAAGGGCGTCAGTGCCGATCGCATCATGGACGCCGTCGATCCGGCCAAGGACGTCGACGGCTTTCACCCGGTGAATACCGGACTGCTGGCGCAGAAGCGCCCGCGGCTGCGTCCCTGTACGCCCTTCGGCGTCATCCGCCTCGCGCAGGAGTACGGCATCGGCCTCACCGGCCTGCGCGCGACTGTGGTGGGTGCTTCCAACATCGTCGGCCGGCCCGATGGCGCTCGAGCTGCTGCTGGCGCGCGCCACCGTCACGGTCTGCCACACAGGAACGCGGGAGCTGCGCGCCGAGGTGGAGCGCGCGGAACTGCTGGTCGCGGCCGTCGGCAAGGCCGGCTTCATCCCCGGGGAGTGGGTACGCCCCGGGGCCGCGGTGTTCGATGTGGGCATCAATCGCGCAAGCGACGGCCGCCTGGTGGGGATGTCGGGTTCGAGGCGGCCGCCGCGCGGGCCGGCTGGATCACGCCGGTCCCCGGGGGCTTAGGTCCCATGACCATCGCCATGCTGTTGTCGAACGCGGTCGATGCCGCGTACCTGCGGGCGCGAGGGTGACCCCGGGGCGGGAATAAAATCGGCGCGCGCACGGTCTTCCCCTGTGAGAGGGGGTGGGCGGCGCCGCGTGAGGGCAGTCCGGTTTCATCGATGGATGACAAACGCGGTCGCTTCGAGGCACAGGTCATGCCGCACCTCGACGCCGCGCACCGCTTTGCACGCTGGTTGTCGCGATCTCCCGGCGATGCCGATGACATCGTGCAGGAGGCGTTCCTGCGCGCTTTTCGTGCGTTTGACACTCTGCGAGGCTCTGACGTGAAGGCGTGGCTGCTGGCGATCGTGCGCAATTGCCATGCGACCGCCATGCAGCAGCAGCAGCGACGTGCCTTTGTGCCCCTGCCCGAGGAGCATGACCCTGAGTTTGGCTCCGCCACCATCGCCCCGACCCCGGATCCGGAGAGCGCCTCGATCGAGCGTGACGAGAAGCGCAGGCTGGATCGGATGGTGGCCGCGCTGCCCGAGGAACACCGCGAGGTGTTGCTGCTGCGGGAGATGGAGGACATGAGTTACCGCGAAATCGCGGCGGTGACGCGGCTGCCGGTCGGCACCGTCATGTCGCGGCTGGCACGCGCACGCGCCGCGCTGAAGGCGATCGGGATGCGCGAGGCCGAAGGAGAACCGCGTGCAGTGCGTTGAACACTATCGGGTGCAGGCCTATTTCGACGGCGAGGTCGACGCCGTGGCAGCCGCGGACATCGAACGCCATGCCGAGCGCTGTGCCGAGTGCCGCGCGCTACTTGAAGACCTGAAACAGACGCGCACTCTCATCCACCAGGATCTGGAGTATGGGCCCGCCCCGCCCGCGCTGCGCGAGCGCATCGCGCGCATGCTCGATGAGGAGACTGCAGGCGACGTCCGGCGGGTCGATCATCCGCGGCGGCCGGCCTGGCGCACGCCGCTCTTCTGGATGGGTGCCGGTGGCGGGATCGGCGCGGCACTCGCAGCCACCGTCGCCTTCATGTTCCTCTCTCCCGTGGCCTCCGACCCGTTGCTTGATACGCTCGTTGCCGCTCACGTGCGCTCGCTGATGCCCTCGCACCTGACGGACGTACTGTCCACCGATCGGCATACGGTGAGGCCGTGGTTTGCGGGCCACGCCGACGTTTCCCCCGTAGTCGCCGACTTCGCGCCGCAGGGCTATCGCCTCGTGGGCGGCCGCGCGGACTACTTCGAGGGTCAGCGCGTGGCGGTTGCGGTCTACGAGTACGGGCCGCACGTCATCAACGTCTTCACCTGGGCGAGCAGCCGGCGCAGCTTCCCCGGCGTGTCCACACGCAACGGCTACCACGTCGTCTTCTGGAAGGTAGGAAACCTGCAGTATTGCGCCGTTTCCGATGCCGGCTGGGAGGAGCTGCAGGGGTTGGTGCGTCTGTTGCGCGGCCTCGGTGCGCGCGACGCCCCGGAATAAAACGACCCGCCGCGCAGTCTTCTGCGGGAAGACACCACCCGCAGGAGACGGACATGTCAGATGAAACGTCGATCAAATCGCGCCGCAGCGTACTCAAGTGCATGGCCTTTGGCGGCGCGGGTACGCTGTTCGCCCTGGCGGGCGGTGTTTTCACGCCCATCGACCTGGCGGTGGCGGCGGCCGACCGACAGGGCACCGCCCGCCTGGGGAAGCCGCTGTTCGTGCAGATCAGCGACACCCACATCGGCTTCAACAAAGAGGCGAATCCGGACGTCAACGGCACTCTGAAGCAGAGCATCGAGATCGTCAACGGGATGCCCGAGCAGCCCGGCCTCATCATCCATACCGGCGATATCACTCACCTGTCGAAGCCCGCGGAATTCGACCTGGCGCAGCAGATCTTTTCGGGTCTGCGCACCAGCGAGATGCACACGGTACCGGGCGAGCATGACACCACCGATGCCACCGTCACGGAATACTTCAATCGCTTCGGTAAGGCTTCCGACAACAAGGGCTATTACAGCTTCGATCACGCCGGCGTGCACTTCGTGGCGCTGGTCAACGTGTTGCAATTCAAGCCGGGCGGTCTGGGCACGCTGGGAACGGATCAGCTCGCGTGGGTGGCGAATGATCTCAAGGGCCGCTCTGCCAGCACGCCCATCGTGGTCTTTGCCCACATGCCGCTGTGGACCATCTACGAGCCGTGGGGCTGGGGAACGGGTGATGCGCCGCAGCTCATGGAGCAGTTGCGTCGTTTCGGCTCGGTCACCGTCCTCAATGGCCACATCCACCAGATCGTGCAGAAGGTCGAAGGCAACGTGACCTTCCACACCGCCCGCTCGACCGCCTACCCGCAACCCCTCGCCGGAGTCGGGCCGGGACCCGGCCCGCTCAAGGTTTCGCCCGATCAACTGACAAAAATGCTCGGCGTCACCAGCGTATCCGTCGTGAAACACCCGCGCTCGCTGGCGCTCACCGACGCGACCATCGCCTGACGGGCCTTGAGGGGTTGAACATGCGAAACGTTGCACTTTCTGCACTGTGTCGGCTGGCGGGCGCCGGTGCGCTGGCGCTGTGGGCCACGGCCGGCAGTTTCTCGGTGGCGGCAAGCCCGACGTGCCCACCATCGTCATGGCCCAGGATTTCATGTTTGCACCCACAGCGCTGACGGTTAAAGCCGGCTCGACCGTAACCTGGACAAATAAGGATGACGAGCCGCACACCGTGGTGAGCGATACCGGCCTGTTCCGCTCGGGTGCCATGGACACGAATGAGAGCTTCTCGTTCAGGTTCGACAAGGCCGGCACCTATCACTATGCGTGCTCGATCCATCCGCGCATGGTCGGCACGATCGTCGTTCAGTAGCCTGATGAAACGCATCACGCACGCGGCACTGATCCTGGCCAGCACGCTCGCCGCCCTGGCACTGGGTGCCGGCGCATTCGTCGGCTCGGGGGTGTATGACATCGGCGCCGATGACCATCACACCAGGATAGTGCTGGCGCTCATCGAGCAGTTGCGGGACCGCTCCATCGGGGTGCGGGCGCGAGCGATCGAGGTGCCCGGGCTCGACGACGCTGCTCGCATCGCCGCGGGTGCGCGGCAGTACGCGACTCTGTGCGTGAGCTGCCACCTGGCGCCGGGTGTTACGAAGTCCGACCTGCGCCCGGGACTGTATCCGCATCCGCCGAATCTGGCGCAGCAGAACGCGCCGGACGCCCGCCGCGCGTTCTGGACCATCAAGCACGGCGTGAAGATGAGCGCCATGCCCGCCTGGGGCAAGACGCTGGACGATGCGGTCATCTGGGACATGGTCGCCTTCGTGCGCAAGCTGCCGCAGATGAGCCCGGAGGCCTATCAGCAGCTCTCGCACTGAGCGGGTCGCCCGAAGGCGCTGTCGTTGCGCACCGCCGCTGCCGGCCCGGGAGGCTGTTGGCCTGGCCGGCACGACGCGGGCGTTGGCTTTGCGCGGCGCGCCTCCAACACCCACAGCCGTTCAGTTGCAAGTTGTGTCGCCTGTTGGCAGCACAGCAACAACACCGCGCCGCGTGCAAGCGGAGCTGCCACGTTTCCAACATGTTGCGAACCGGAGCGCGCGCAGCGACGATGATCGGTGTATCATCCCCGATCCGGCCCTTCGTTGGGTGTTTTGCGGAGTAAGACGATGGCACGACGTCCACCGAACGATGGCGCCTCCTGGAGCGCCCGTGAACTGAAGACTCTCCGGGCGCTTGCGAAGGCAGGAACAGCGACCAGTCAGGTCGCCAAGAAGCTTGGGCGTACTGCCGCCGCGGTCCAGCAGAAGGCTATGCGCACCGGAATCTCCTTCAGGGCGGCCAAGCGGTCCGGAGCCCGGCGAAAGAAATAAACAGGGGCGCTTACGATTCCTGTCCCGGGCTGGCCGCGATCGCGGTCCGCACGGGGTGGGTTTTTCCGCCAACCGCGGGCCTGCCGGCTGGACAGGGCGCCTGCCGACACCCCGACAACCGGATTCCCGCAGGATTGGCGTGAGCGAAGGGGGACAGCATGCGCGAGGTTATACGGCTGACAGGGGTTCCCGTGGCGCTGCTGCTCGGCGCCTGCGACGTGCACGTGCACGACAGCACGCCCGCGGAATATCGCGCCAACCACGACATCGGGATGTACGAAGTCTCGGCGACCGTGGCGCGCGACACGATGGTCACACCGGGCTCGGTGTACGTGTTCGCGATCGGCGGGAATCAGAAGATCACACTCAGCTCCAACGGCGACGGCTCGGAGTGGCGCGGCCTGTACTCGGTGCGCTGCCAGAACAGCTTCCCGTTGCAGTTCCTGGCGGAGTGGAAGCTGCAGGCATTCGATGTGAAGCAGAAGATCGTGCCGGCGACACCGCGGCTGATCAAAATCACCGAGCCGCCGCTCACCCGCGCAGCGAGCCTGGACTCCGCGGGCAAGCAGCCTAAGGGCGGCTGGACCGGCAGCGTCCAGTACCGTTTTGTCACCATGCCGAGCGTGCAGATCACCGGCGCGCGCATCGAGCCGTCGAGTGCCGCACCGGCGGATGTCGCAGCCGCCAAGGCGATCTCGGTGCTGACGCCGTTGCCGCTCGTGGTCCCCTGCGGGGACCGCGCGGAAATTCGCCTCGCCTCATCGGCGCAACGTGCGCACGGCATTCTGCACATCGAGACGGACCACCCGGAGATACCTCGCTGGCAGACCATCGTGGACTTCTCGCCGAAGTGACAGCACTCGTGCAGGCAGGAGCGCTGGCGCGGTCGAACCCTGTGGCGCGCTTGAGCGTCCTCGAGCGCTTGAGGTCGCGCGGGCAGATGGGGGCGTGGGGTTGGCGCCCGCTCCTCGGGGCGCTGGCCGTGGGGCTGCTGGCCCCGGCCGCTGTGGCACACGCCGCGGCGAGCGGGCCCGCGCCGCAATCTGCTGCGCCGCTCAGGATCGGCATCATCGGCGCAGGCCACATCGGCGGCACGCTGGCGGAGCTGTGGGTGAAGGCGGGCCACGAGGTACTGCTGTCTTCGCGCCATCCGACGCGGCTGCAGGGACTGGCGCGCTCGCTCGGACCGCGCGCGCACGTGGGCACGCCGCGCGAGGCGGCGCTGTTTGGTGATGTGGTGCTGGTGTCGGTGCCCTACGGCGCCCTGCCGCAGCTCGGACGGGACCTGAGGGCGGAGCTTGCCGGCAAGGTGGTGCTCGACACCTGCAATCCGTACCCGGCCCGCGATGGCCCGATGGCGCTGGAAGCGCGGGAGAAGGGCACCGGCGTGGCTTCCGCGCAGTTTCTGCCGGGAGCCCGATTGGTGCGCGCGTTCAACGCCATCAACGCCGGGGACCTCAGGAGCGAGGCGCACCGCAGCGCAGAGCCGATCGCTATTCCGCTAGCCGGCGATGATCCGCAGGCGCTCGAGGTCGCCCAGCACCTGGTGCGGGATGCGGGCTTCGCGCCCGTCGTCGTCGGGCCGCTGGCGCGTGCGCGCGAATTCGATGTGGGTACCTCCGTCTACACGCGGCTGCTGACGGTCCCGCAGTTGCGGCAGGCGCTCGGGCTCAAGTAGCGCGCAGCATAGCGTAAGGGAAGTGCACCGGAATGACGCAGACTCAAATCCGAACGTGCTTGCAAATGGTGCCCCGCGCTGAAATGTGGGCCGCTCGGGAGCGCGTTCAAACCGGTGCCATGGCAGTATCATGCGGCGCTACTGAACCGCGGGTGAATAGAGGTGACGGCCGAGCTGCCCGTGGCACCCGCGGGGCACCGCCGGCTATCCCGAAAGAGGCGTGCCCGGGCGGCAGCCGCGCTCGTCCGCGACCGGAGCCGCTGCGCGGCCGGGCTCGCTGGCGCGGTGCGCGTTTGATCAGCTTCGCAGCCGTGCGCGCAGGCGCTCGATTTCCTGTGCCGACAGCCCGATCTGCGCCAGATAGGCTCGCACGCCGCCGGCGGCCTCGAGAAACCTGAGCATGTTGTGCGCGCCTTCCTCCGGGCAGCGCAGCGCCTCGAGGATGCGCACCGGCTCGGTGTCGGCGTAGCGCCTGAGATAACCTTCGCGCAGACACTCCGAGCTCATGGCGTAATCGCGCGCGATGGCATCGGGAACGGCGTCGGCGAGAGCGAGCAGGAGTGCCGCGATAAGCCCGGTGCGGTCCTTGCCGGCGACACAATGGAACAACAGCGGCTGCGGCGGGGCGGCGGCGATGAAACTGAGGACGTGGCGCAGCTCCGCGCGAACGTGCTCCAGAACCACGCACTTCCACAGCTCCTTGGCCGCATCGCGGTGGCGCAACCGCCACTCGTCCTCCGTGTGCGTGAGGAGCGAGATGCGCTCGCAGCGCACGTGCGGCAGTGCCGCGGCCACCGGGCTCGGATGTCGGGCTGCCTCTTCGGGCCAGCGCAGGTCCAGGATCGTCGCGATGCCATGATCGGCAAGCGCCCGGATGCCCTCCGCGGTGAGCTGCGCGAGATCATCCGCGCGCAGCAGCGAGCCCCAGCGGGTCTCCTCGCCGTCCGTGGTCGGATAGCCGCCCAAATCGCGGACGTTCAGGAGGTTGGGGAAATCAAGCGCGCGTTTCTGCTCCGCCACCGCAACCTTCAGGACTTCACCTCGCGACGCTGACTCAGGCCCACGCCCGCGAGGATCAGCGCACCGGCCACCGCCATGGTCAGCGTGAGCGGCTCGCCCAACAGCAGCCACGCCCAGATCACGCCGAACAGCGGTATCAGGTAGGTGACGGTGGACGTGCGCGAGGCGCCGACCCTGGCGATCAGGCGGTAATAGAACACAAACGCGATCCCCGTGCACAGCACACCGAGTAGCAGCGCACTCAGCCAGGAGGCGGTGCCGATGGGATGCGCAGGCCAGCTGTAGATGGCGAGCGGGGCGAGCAGCACCGCGCCGCTCGCCAGGGCCGCCGCCGCCACGGCACCGGGGGGGTAACCCGTCAGGTAGCGGCGCACCAGATTCAGCCCGAAGCCGTAGCACAACGAAGCGGTGGTACCGGCGAGCGCGGCCGGTCCCACGCTCGCCCCGGCGGTCTTGCCGGTGGCAAGAACGGCTACGCCCACGAACCCGGCGATGAGGCCGACCAGGCGCGGGGTGCCGATACGCTCCCCGTAGAACAGAAACGCCACCAGCGCCGTGAACATCACGGTCATGCCGTTGGTGATGGCGCCGATGCCGGCGGGCGCGCGCTCGGCTCCCCAGGCGAACAGTGCCAGCGGGATGACGGCGTTCACACAGGCGATGCCGGCGACACGCAGCCACAATGTCGGCGTGAGCTGCGCCCGGGCGCGCCACAGGAACGGCACGAGGACCAGGGCGCCGAGCGCCAGGCGCACTTCGACCAGCGGGAGTGGACCGAAGTCAGCCGCCGCTACTCGCATGAACATGAATGACCCGCCCCAGATGGCGCCGAGCACGGTCAGCTCCAGCGGCGTGCGCCAGCGCGCCGCACGCCCCGCCTCACCGGTGGCGGCGGTGGTGCTGGTCGGGAGCGCAGCGCGCACGTTCGTGGTGGTGCATTCAGAGGCCGGCATGGGCGTTCGGTTCTCCATCGATTGAGGCGACCACGGTGACAGAGCGCGACCCGTCTCGCCACCCGCTGCTTGCTGCGGCAGTCACCAGGTCATGCGTACACGAGCTGCGTCTCGATGCGCTGATGGTGTTCACTCATGCCGGCTCCGCCAGTGCGATTGTCACGCCGATACGCTACCGTGTCCGTATGCCATTATCGAGAGACGGCGGCCGCCGCGGCCGCTCGCACTGTGCTGCCCGAGCACCGGTACAGCCGGCGGCAGCGCCGCAGCGGCGCGCGTGACACGGCCGACCGAGCGCTTCTCCTCCCGGGTCGGAAATTACGCCCGCTATCGTCCCAGCTATCCGCAGCCGGCCATCGATTTGCTCGCGGCACGCTGCGGACTCTCACCCGCGGCAGTGGTGGCGGATCTGGGCTCGGGTACCGGCATTCTGAGCGAGCTGCTCCTGGCGCGCGGCGCACAGGTATTCGCGGTCGAGCCCAATGACGGCATGCGCGCCGCTGCCGAGGAGCGGCTCGGCGCGCATCCCGGCTTCCGCAGCGTCCAGGGCAGCGCGGAGGCGACCACGCTCGGCAGCGGAAGCATCGATCTGCTGGTCGCAGGGCAGGCGTTTCACTGGTTCGAGGTGCAGCCGGCGCGCCGCGAAGCGCTGCGCCTGATCAGGGACGGCGGCTTCGGGGCGCTGTTATGGAACGAGCACCCGCCCGAGGGCAGTGCGTTCCTCGCGGACTACCAGGCGCTGCTGCTGCGGCACGCCGCCGAGTACGCGAGCATCGCCGCCCGCCGGGCCGATGAGGCGAGCATGCGTGAGTTCCTCGGCGGCGCCATGGAGCTCGCCGCCTTCCCCAACCCGCAGACTTTCGATTTCGAAGGCTTGCAGGGGCGGCTCCTGTCCTCCTCCTACGCCCCCGAGCCCGGACACCCGCAGTACGAGCCGATGATGCAGGATCTGCGCGAGCTGTTCCGCCGCCGTGAGCGTCACGGCGAGATCGAATTTCCTTATCGTACGCTGGTGTATTTCGCGCAGCTCAAGCCGCCGCGCTCCAAAGCTCACCACACCCGCACGCGCTCGGCCGGCGCGAGATAGAGCCTCTGGCCGGGCCGAACGCCGAAGGCGTCGTACCAGGCGTCGAGGTTGCGCACGGTCTCGGCGCGGTACTCGGCGGGCGCGTGACCATCCGTGACGATCCGCTGGCGCAGCTCGGGCTCGCGCATCTTCTGCCGCCAGCTCTGTGCGAAACTGAGGAAGAAGAGCTGATCGGCGTTGAAGCCGGCCTCGGCCGGCGCGGCCCTGCCCGCCAACGTCAGCCGCCACGCATCGTAGGCCACCGACAGCCCGGCGACGTCCGCGATGTTCTCGCTGAGCGTCTGTCTGCCGTTGACGCTGATGTCGGGAAACGGGCGGTAGCGATTGAACTCTTCGACCAGTTGCTCGCCGGCGGCCTTGAAATGCGCGAAATCCCCGTCGGTCCACCAGTTCTTCAGCCGCCCGCTGGCGTCGAACAGCGCCCCCTGGTCGTCGAAGCTGTGGCTGATCTCGTGCCCGATGATCGCACCGATCCCGCCGTAGTCCATGACCGGGTCGCGCTGCGGGTCGAAGTAGGGCGGCTGCAGGATCGCGGCCGGGAAGTTGAGCGCATTCATCGCCGGGAGATTGACGGCGTTCACCAGCTGCGGATTCATCACCCACTCGGCGCGGTCGACGCTCTGGCCGAGCTTGGCGAGACTGTGCTGGTAATCGAAGAGCCTCGCGCGCTCGGCGTTGCCGCAGGCGTCGTCGCGCCGTACTTCCAGGCCCGAATAGTCGCGCCACCGGTCGGGGTAGCCGACGCCGATCCGCAGCGACGCCAGCTTCTCTTTGGCCTTCGCACGCGTCTCGGGCGCCATCCACTGGAGCCGATCGATGCGGGTGCCGAACGCAGCCACCAGGTTGCGCGCCATTTCCTCCGCGCGCGCCTTTGCCGCGGGCGGAAAATAGCGCTCGACGTACAGCTTGCCGAGCGCCTCGCCGAGCGCAAGGTCGGTCGCATCCATCGCGCGCTTCCAGCGCGGCCGAAGCTGCGGGGTTCCCGAGAGCAGCTGTTCGTGGAAGGCGAAATGCTCGGCGACGAAGGCCCGCGGCAGACACTCCGAGTTGGCCTCGATCAGGTGAAAGCGCAGATAGGCTTTCCAGGTACCCAGGGGTACGCTCGCGGTGAGCGCCGAGAGCCCCGTGACCGCACTCGACTGCCACACCACGAACTCGTCCTGTGCGGCAAGGTTCGCCGCGGCGAAGAACACCGCCCAGTCGAGGCCCGGCGCCCGCTGCGCGAGCTCCGCGCGCCGCCAGTGGTTGTTGCCCCTCAGCACCTGCTCGGATTGCGCGCGGTCCCAGTGCGCCTGCGCCATGCGGCGCTCGAGCTCGAAGATGCGCGCCGCCTGCGCCTGCGCGTCCGGCAGCTGCGCCAGCGCCAGCACCGCAGCGATATGCGCACGATAGCGCGCGCGGATCTCGGCCATTCTCTGCGAAGGGTTCAGGTAATAGTCGCGGTCCGGCATTACCAGCCCCCCCTGCAGCAGGAAGGGCGAATAGCGCGCCGGGTCATCGAGGTCCTGCGCTACCCACAGGCCGAACAGGTTTTGGGTATGGAGGCGCGTGTTATTGAGGATGTCCACGTCGGCACGCAGCGTTTCTCCGAGTGCGCGCGCAAGCCCGGCGCGATCCTTGATGGCCGCGATGCGCCTGAAGCCTGGCTCGAGGGGCTTCAGGCCCCGTTGCTCGATGCCCGCCTCGTCCATGAAGCTCGCGTAGTAGTCGCCGATTTTGCGCGCCTCGGTTCCGGCCGCCGCCGAGGCCGCGGCGTCGCGGATGAGTGCGGCGTTGCGTTCCGCAGTGAGCTCGGCGAGCTGCTCTCCCGGGCCCCAGGAGCTGCGATCGGGCGGTATCTCGGTCGCCTTGAGCCAGGCGCCGTTCGCGTAGCGGAAGAAGTCGTCTCCGGGCAGGACCGAGCGGTCAATGCCGGCGACGTCGAGGCCGTGGGAGCCGCCGGCAGGAGCCGCGGTTCGGGCCGCGGTCCCGAGCGCAAGCGCGGCGGCCGCGGCCGCGACGAGCGGGAGGAGGAGGGCAGCGGGGCGGTGAGGGCGGGTCATGTGTGTTGGAATCGCAGTCTACCTGGGCGAATGTTGAATCTCACTTCGAGTCGCGTGAATACTGCCGGCCATGAAGAGCCGCGTGATCCGCGTGATGGCAGCCTCGGTGGTGTGCGCCGCACTGTGCGCGCCGTCGGCTGCCTGGGGACCGCAGGGGCATCGCACGGTGGGCGCCATCGCAGATGGGCTGCTGAGTCCCGCAGCGCGCGCGGTCGTGGCGCGACTGCTGGAGCACGATCTTGACAAGTTCGGCAGGGCATCCGGGCGCATGACGCTCGAGTCGGTGTCGGTGTGGGCGGACGAGATCCGCGGCACGCCCGCATCGCAGCCGCGCTGGCACTACGATAACTTACCCGTGTGCGGCACGGCGCCCCGGGAACGCTACTGCCCCGATGGGCAGTGCAACAGCGGTCAGCTCCCGCGCCTGATCAGCGTGATCGCGGATACACACGCGGCGACGCGCGAGCGCAACGAAGCACTCAAGTGGGTGGTACACCTGGTCGCGGACATCCACCAGCCTCTGCACGGCGCCGACAATGCCGATCACGGCGGCAACGACGTGCAGGTGGCGCTCGCGGGAATGAGGACCCACGGCCGCGAGAACCTGCACCGCGCCTGGGACAATGAGCTGGTGAGACTCGCGCTGCACGCCCGTAACCGCCAGCGCCCCCCTGCCGACGTCGCCGCCCTCGCCCGCGAGGCGCGCAGCCTCGCCGCGCAAGCCGGCCAGGGCTCGCCCGAAGGGTGGGCGCGGGAGTCGAACGAGCTGGCAGGCACCGTGGCATATCACTACGCCGGCTTTGCCTGCGGCCGCGTGCCGCCCGGCATCGTGGTGCTGGATGCGCCCTACCAGCAGGCCGCAGCCGCCATCGTGCGCGAGCGGCTGCTGCTCGCGGGCGCACGACTCGCGGCGGTGCTGAACGACACACTGGCGCCGGCGCGAACCGCCCGCCTGAGGAGACTGCGATGAGGACATACGCGTTGCCCGAAGCCTCGAGGCGCCTCGTTCTGAGCGCGCTCTTCTGTCTGCTCTTGCCCGCCTATGCGCACGGCGCAGCGCCGTGGACCGAAGCCCTCACGCGGCAGGCCCTGAGCTCAGGGTTCCTCACCCGCCTGCCGGCTGACGTGTCGGTGGCGCTCGGCCTGGCGAAGGCGAAGGAGGGGACGGAGGTGAGGCAGCTGGTGAGCAAGAGCGGACGTCGCGTGCGTACATTCAACGTCAGCGTGGCCAGGGAAAGCGATCTGGTGGTATTCAACGTCGATGCGCAGAGCGGCACCTCGGTCGCTTATCTCGTGGCGCCCGACGGGAAGTTGCGCAAGGCGGTGTCCCGCGAGGCGCGCGCCGAGCCCCGGGACGTGGATGCGGCCGAGGCGCGTGCCGGGCTCGCGCGCGAAGCGCGCTTCTGGGCCTCGCGTGCCCGGCAAAGCGCGGCGCCCTGACACGCCGGCGCGGCCGGCTGCTTGAACGGGAGCGTCACATGCGCCGCCCTGCCTCCGGGGGAGAGCCTGTTGACAGTCCGCCCCGCGCGCCATGTTAAATTAACGTTCCCTGACCTTCAGAAAGGTGCGTCGTGAACGCCTGCGAACAAGGCCTGGCATCCCCCACGGAGCGCGCGCCGGCCCTGGAGCGGCCGCCGGCGGCGGCCGTCCCGGAGCTGCCGCCGCGGCCCATGTTGCGAGGCAGCGGACTCGATCGCCGGCTGTTGTCGCAGCTGCACGCGCGGCTCGGGTCGCCGCCGGTGGAGCTCGCGGTGCGCGACGGCGCCTGCGTGGGTGGGGGCGCGGCGCCGGTGGCACGCGTCACTTTCGCCAGCCGCCGGACGCTCCTGTCGATACTCGTCGATCCATCGCTGCGCTTTGGAGACGCCTACAGCGACGGCCGCCTGACCATCGAGGGCGATCTGGTCGGGCTGCTGGAGGCGGTGTATCGCGCCGGGGGCGCGGGTCGGCGCGACTCGCTCCTGCGCGGCCCACATGGGAACACACTGGCCAGCTCGCGCGACAACATCCATCACCACTACGACATCGGCAACGACTTCTATCGGCTGTGGCTCGGCAGCAGCATGGCCTATACCTGCGCCTACTATCCGACCCGCGACGCGACGCTCGATGAGGCCCAGGTGGCCAAGATGGATCACGTCTGCCGCAAGCTCCGGCTGCGCTCGGGCGAGAGCGTCGTGGAGGCCGGATGCGGATGGGGCACGCTCGCGCTGCACATGGCGCGCCGCTACGGGGTGCGCGTGCGGGCGTTCAATATCTCACACCAGCAGGTCAGCTACGCCCGCGAGCGCGCGGCGCGCGAAGGCCTCGCTTCGCGCGTGGAGTATCTCGAGGACGATTACCGCAACATCACCGGCCGCTACGATGCCTTCGTCTCGGTGGGGATGCTCGAGCACGTGGGAGTCAGGAACTACACCACCCTCGGTCACATCGTGCACCGCTGTCTCGGCGGCCGGGGGCGCGGGCTCATTCACTCGATCGGGCGCAACAGCCCGGCGCCGCTGCAGCCGTGGATCGTGAAACGCATCTTCCCGGGCGCCTATCCACCCTCGCTGTGGGAGATGGCGCGCATCTTCGAGCCCTGGAACCTGTCGGTCCTCGACGTCGAGAACCTGCGCCTGCACTATGCGCAGACGCTGCGCCACTGGCTGCAGCTCTACGAGGGCGCGACGGCGCGCGTAGCGCGAGATGTTCGATGAGAAGTTCGTGCGCATGTGGCGGCTGTACCTGGCGGGCTCGGTCGCCGGCTTCACCACCGGCTCGCTGCAGCTCTTCCAGGTGCTGTTTGCACCCGGGGAGAGCAACGACATCCCCTGGACCCGGGCGCATCTGTACGCCCGCTGACCGGCACGGTTCATGCGCAGCTGCGACGTGCTGATCGTGGGCGGAGGCCCGGCCGGCTCGACCGCCGCCTGGAAGCTGAAACGCGCCGGCGCCGACGTGCTGGTGCTCGATCGCGAGCGCTTCCCGCGCCTGAAGCTGTGCGCCGGCTGGATCACGCCGGAGGTGGTGCGTGATCTGGAGATCGACCTGTGCTCCTATCCGCACCGGCTGCTGACGTTTCCGCGCCTGCGCGTGCACCTCGGGCGGCTGCACGTGCCGGTCGCCTGCGTGCAGCACTCGATCCGGCGCTTCGAATTCGATGCCTGGCTGCTCGAGCGCTCGGGCGCGGCGGTGGAGCAGCACAACGTGCGTCACATTGCCGCCGAGACGGACGGCTTCTGCATCGACGGCGCGTACCGCGCCCGTTACCTCATCGGTGCCGCCGGCACGCGCTGTCCGGTGTACCGTGAGCTGTTTCGCGAGCTGAACCCGCGCTCGAGCGAGTTGCAGATCGTCACCCTGGAGCACGAGATCCAGTACGACTGGCAGGACTCCGACTGTCACCTGTGGTTCTTCGGGCGCGGGCTGCCGGGCTACTCCTGGTATGTGCCGAAGGAGCACGGCTGGCTGAACGTCGGAATCGGCGGCATCGCCGAGCGCATGAAGCGCGGCGGCCACGACATCCGCGCGCACTGGGCGCAGCTCGCCGCGATGCTCGGCAGCAGCCTCGCCCCGGGTGCGCAGTACGATCCGGCCGGCTACAGCTACTACCTGCGCGGGCGTGTGGAGGTCGTTCGCCGCGATAACGCCTTCATCACCGGGGATGCGGCCGGGCTCGCCACGCGCGATCTCGGTGAGGGCATCGGGCCGGCGGTGCGCAGCGGACTGCTTGCTGCGGAGGCGATTCTCGAGGGCAAGCCCTACCGACTGGACGATGTGACGGGGCTGAGCGTCAGCAGCATCGCCCGCAGCATGCTCGATCGCATCGCGCACGCGGGCGTGTTCTACGGGCGGCGGCGCACCCACGGGGGAGGAGGACCTGCACATGGCGTACGTCACCGTGATCAATGAGCATCAGCACGTGCAGCAGATCGTCTCGGGACATCATCACCTCACGGCCGACGAAGACGTCGCCGCCGGTGGGAGCGACGCGGGCTTTGCGCCGCGCGAGCTGCTGCTTGCCAGTCTCGGAGCGGACACCGCGGTGGCGTTGCGCAGACATGCGGCGCAGCAGGACTGGACGCTCGGCAAGATCACCGTGGGCGTGCGCTGGTCGCGCGATGAGTCCGGGAGGGAGCACATCGAGCGGCGACTGTCCTTCGCGCGGGCGCTGAGCCCGGATCAGAAGGCCCGGCTGCTGGAGGTGGCCGCCGGCACGCCCGTGACCACCGTGCTGCGCAGCGGCATCCCGATCCAGTCTTCCGTCGTGGACTGACGCGGTGGATGCGCCGCCGGCGCTGCGCGCTGCCGGGGCCTGACGCCTCAGGCCGCTCCGGCGAGAGCGGCCGTTTCAGCTGCGGCGAGCGGCACGACCAGGTGGAGCGAGGCGCCGTGGCCCGGACCTTCGCTCGCTGCCCAGATCCGCCCGCCGAGCGCATTGATGGCGTTTGCGCACCAGTGCAGTCCGATGCCCTGGTTGGTCTCGCGCGATTTGGTCGAAAAGCCCTTCTCGAATACACGCTCGAGATTCTCCGCCGGGATGCCGATGCCGTCGTCCTGGCAACGCAGATGGAGCTGGGGGCGGCCGGCCTCGCTCAGGATTTCGGCGCTGACACGCAGACGGCCTTTTTCCCTGCCGGCGTCGCGTACCGCGTCCGCCGCGTTGATGATCAGGTTCTGCAGTACCAGTCGCAGTACCGTGCGCGCTACGCGCACCACGCCCACGCGGCGCAGTGTTTCGTCCGCGTCGATCGCTAAGCGCTGGCGGCAGGCGTCGGGCACGATGTCGAGCGACTGTGCCACGAGGTCGGCCAGCCGCACCGCCTCGATCACGTGCTCATTGCGCGCGGTACGCATCTGCTCCGACAGCGCTGTCTGCACCACCGTCGTCTGGCGCATCATCACCGCCAGGTCCTCGCGCGCGGACTTCACGGCACCGGCGAGCTCGCGGCAGGCGAGGCGCACGAACTCCTCGAGGTCCGCGCGCCGCTGCGCGTCCGCCGTATCGCGCCGCAGCTCCGCAACCGCCTCGACGGCGTCGTCCGCGGGCGCAAGGCGCAGCCGGTCGCTCACGTTCGCAAGCCGCACGCCGATCGGGGTCATGGCATTGCCGAGATTGTGCAGCACGCCCTTGGCGAGCTCGGCGAGTCCGGCCTGGTAGGATTGGTCGACGAGCTGCGTGCGCGACTCGGCTACGCGTGTCACCATGCGATCGAACTCGCGCGCCAGGACGCCGATCTCGTCCCTGGCGGGGAGATCCAGACGCGTGGTCAGATCCTGGGCGTTGCCGACCGCGACCGCATGGCGGGTCACGACCGCGAGCGGGGCGAGGATCAGCCGGTGCAGCGCCGCAACCAGCAGGATCAGCACGATCAACGCCGCGCCGGCGAGGTAAGCCCCGGCGTAGTACGCGGCGGCGTAGCCGCGCCGCGTCACTTCGCGCGGAAGATCCACGCGCAGCGTCATGATGGGCCGTCCGTAGATGTCGGCGAATGACCGATAGACGCGCGTTGCGGCCTCGCCCTCCACCAGCTGGTCACTGGCGTGCTCGCGCGAAGGCGCAAGCAGTGTCAGCTCGGCCTGCGCCTGGGCGCCGATACTGCTGAGCACCGAAGCCGACAGCAGCCGGCCGAGGATGACCATGCCGCGCGCCGGGCCGTGGCCGGTTCCATCGAGCACCGGCGAGCCCGCGAGCATCAGCGTGCCGAGATTCGTGCGCAGCAAACCCTTCGCCGCACGGCCCTCACGGAAGTTCGCACGCCAGGGGAAGTCCGCCGGCAGAGCCTTGCGCTCGGCCAGATCGAGCCCGAGCGGCCGCTCGGACTCCAGGTCGATCTGACTGGCCTGCACGACGTTGCCGTTCACATCGACGACGAGGAATACGTTCACTCCGATCTGCCGCAGCCCGATCTTGGTGAGGTTCGCCGCGACATAGTCGGGATTGTGGTCCACGGCGAACTGGTAGGTGTCCGACCAGTTGCCCCAGTCGACTGCCGACACCGCAAGCCGGTCGATGGCGACTTCGAACGCGTAGTTGACCCGCCGCATCGCGGTGCGCGCGTCGGCGCGCTCGAGCTCCGCGAAGCTCGGCATGACGACGTACTTTGCGACCAGGAGCGCTGCGATGCCGAGAATCGCGAATATCGCCGTGAGCAGCGCTGTGACTTTTGCTCGGATCTTCACCGGCTTAAGGTAAAAGGAATCGCCCTGCCGGTTGCGTGCGGAGATCTCAGAATCGCTCGCAGCGGCGGGCGGCCGCTGCCGCCGCCAGTGATCCGCGTCACAGAATCGCCCCCAGCGCTTCGCTGCGCGCCGGCAGTGACCTTCCAATTTCATGATCGTTGACGCGGATGGATAGTGAGCGTACGTTTCCGCGCCATCCGGGAGGCGCCCGTTCCTTCGAGCGGGCGCGCTCGGCGCGTGCGAACTAACCATTACAAACGCGAGGCAATCATGAAGGTCCTCACATCGGTCAGAATGGCCGTCGCCGTCCTCGTTCTGGTGCTCTCGGGCAGCACGCTTCCGCGAATCGCAGCGCCAGCGCAGGGAACTGCGTCCGTTGGCAGCCGCAACGTCATCGTGATCCTTCGCGACCAGCGGCCGGATGTGCCGGCAGTGCGCGGGGCACGCGCGACTCGCGCGGCGGCCCTCGCCTCGGCTCAGGAACCCATCGTGTCCCACTTGCAGGCGGCGCGCGCCTCGCGCATCCACCCCTTTGCGCTGATCAACGCAGTGGCCGCGACCGTCTCGGCCGCGGAAGCGGAGCAGCTCGCCGCGCATCCCCTGGTGCAGGCGGTCGTCCCCGAGAGGACCCTCAAGCTGCCGCGCCGCTCGCACCTGGAGCTGCAAAACCACGGCATGGACGGAGGCGACGGAGACGGCGGAGCCGGCGGCGCGCTGTGCAACACGCTTGAGCCCGAGGCGCTGCAGCTCACGCACACCGCGTTCCTCGACCCGGACATCCCGCAGGCACAGCGCGTGCGCGATGGCAACGGACAGTTCGTGACCGGCAAGGGCGTCAAGGTCGCGTGGATTGCCGACGGACTGGACCCGACCATCACCGGCTTCAGACACACCGACGGCAGCCCGGTATTCATCGATTATCAGGACTTCTCGGGCGATCCGCTGGGCACGCCCACCCTTGGCGGGGAGGCCTTCGGTGATGCGAGCTCGATCGCAGCGCAGGACACGCCCAACGGCAAGGTGCTGACTTTCGACATCAGCAAGTACGTCGACACCGCCCTCCACACGCTGCCGTCGTCGCCCTGCCACATCCGCATCCGCGGCATGGCCCCCGGCGCCTCGCTCGTCGGGCTCAAGGTCTTCTCTCAGATCGGTGTCACGACGAACACGGCCATCGTTCAGGCCATCGAGTACGCCGTGGTTCACGACGATGTCGATGTGATCAACGAGTCCTTCGGCGGCAACCCGTTCCCCGACAATGACAACGATCCGGTCGCGCTCGCCGACGAGGCGGCCGTGGCAGCCGGCGTGACGGTAGTCGCCAGCACCGGCGATGCCGGCACGAACGGCACGATGGGCACACCGTCCACCGACTCGCACGTGATCTCGGCCGGCGCCACCACGCAGCTGCGCCTCTACGCCCAGGCCGGCTACGGCGCCGCCCACTTCGCGACCCACGGCTGGGTGAGCAACAATATCTCGTCGTTCAGCTCCGGCGGCTTCAGCATCAGCGGGCCACGCACGCCCGACGTGGTGGCGCCTGGCGATCTCGGCTGGGCACTGTGTGCCCCGAGCTCGGAAAGTGCGCTGTTCCTCGACTGCGGCAGCAGCCTGGGCAGCGGCAAGTCCTTCCCGCCCATCGAGATCTTCGGCGGCACGAGCGAGTCCTCGCCCCTGACTGCCGGCGAGGCGGCGCTGGTGATCCAGGCCTATCGCAGCACCCACCACGGCGGGACCCCGACGCCCGCGCTCGTCAAGCGGATCATCATGAGCACGGCGACCGACCTCGGTGCGCCGCCCTCGGAGCAGGGGGCGGGGCTGATCGATGCGCTCGCGGCCGTCAATGCCGCGCTGTCGTATGAGGATGGGAATAGCTGGGCGAGCGGCACGAGCCTGCTGAACAGCCCGGCGATCGCCAGCGTCACGGCTCTCCCGAACACTCAGGAGACGCTCTCCTTTGCAATCACCAATACCGGCACGGTCAAGCAGCACCTCGAGCCGCAGCTTCAGGTGCTCAGCGCACGGATCGCCGGTGCGACGACGACCGTGACGTTGGCCAAGGGCGATAAGACGTTCCCGAGTCAGGCCGGACTGAAGCGCAGCTACGTGCTGCACCATTTCAACGTGCCGGAGGGCGCCCAACACCTGGACGCGGCAATCGCCTGGCAGGCCCCCTTCTTCGGAGCGCCGGTGACCGCGGACCTCGGGCTCATCGACCCGAAGGGGCGCGATGTCGGCTATACCATCCCGCAGGGAGCCTCCAGCGGCTACGGGCACTTCGACGTGGTGAATCCCGCGCCGGGTACCTGGACCGCGGTGGTCTGGACCTCCGCCGTGAGTGACAGCTATTACGGGCCGGTGAAGTTCACCTGGTCGGCCGAGCGGTACATGAAGTTCGGCTCCGTGTCGCCCGCGAGCTTCGACTTGCAGCCGGGGGAGACGCGCTGGATCAACGCCCGCTTCAGGATGCCGGCGCAGCCCGGGGACCAGGGTGTCGCGATTCGCTTTCCCTCGGGCGATGACGGTGATGTCAGGCACGCGGAGATTCCGATCGCCTTGCGCACGCTGATTCCGATCGGGCCCAACGGCGGCTCGTTCGGCGGCACGCTGACCGGCGGCAACGGCCGGTCGGGGGCCGGCCCGACGCAGACCTTCGCATTCGATGTGCCGCCCGGGGTCGACAACATGAGCCTCGCGCTGCAGCTCTCCGACCCGCTGTACCTGCTCGAGGGTGTGCTGGTCGATCCCGACGGCATGCAGCTCAGCGTCCAGGCGGACGTCGATGAGGCGGGGAATCTGACCGCCGCGATGCAGCTGGATCGAGCCAACCCCATGCCGGGACGATGGCGGTTCATCCTGCTGCTGAATTACTTCACCTCCGGCAACCAGACGAGTCTGCCATTCAGCGCGCAGATCGGCTTCAACACCGCGCAGGTGACCGTGGGAGCACCCGGGCTGCCCAATGATCCGCACATCAAGCTTTCCGTGAGCGGTAAGCCGCTGATCGTGCCCATCGCGATCACCAACAATGGTCCGTTGACCCAGGCGTATTTCGCCGACGCGCGGCTCGAAGGGCTGACCACACTGCCCTTGCCGACATTTGCGTCTTTGCCCGCGGGGTCGGGCTGCGCGGCGCAGCTGCCCTACGCGTGCTTTGGCGTGATCCTGCCGACACAGGTGCACAGCGCTCAGTTCATAGCGCAGTCCACCGTCCCGATCACCATGGATGCGGCCGGCGATACGGGCTACCTGGTCGGCTTCACGGGCGCGCCGGATCTGACCGCGCGGCCGGTCGGCCCGAACACCGTGGAGGCGTCGCTGACCGAGCCCGAGGTACCGTGGGGTGAGTGGTTGATGTTCCCGACGCTGGTCGGGCCCTTCGGGCCGGGCGGTGCACCCACGAAGCCTGTGAACACGAGCGTGGTTGCGCAGCTGAAGCCCTTCGATGCCTCGGTCTCGGCCGACAGCGGCGATCTGCTGGGCGGATGTGACGTTCGGCACCTCGACGTTCAACCCGATCATCGCGGCGCCCGCGGGCGGGACCGCCACGATCCATGTGACGATAACGCCGAATGCGGCGCAGGTCGGCACGACCGTGCGCGGATTCATCTACATCGACTCCTTCAACCCGATCAACGGCACCCTCACCATGCCGGGGCCGTCGTTCCTCGGCGACGAGGTGGTGCGGATTCCGTACAGCTACACGGTCGTGCCGTAGCTGCAGGGTTTGGGCGGCCTGGCCGGAGCGGCCGGGCCGCCCAGGCTGCGGCCAGCTGCGCCAATCCACGCGCACGTGCCGCGATGCGCCGCGGGGCCTAGAATGGCCGCCGGCACATCATGGACATCGATGCACTGGCGACCGGTTGTCTCGAGCGCGAGACCGTGCGGCGGCTCTCTCGTCGCTCGGACGCGCGCGGCCTGCTGCACTCGCAGCCCATGTGTGCCTGCTGTCGGCAACCGGGCTTCTGGTTTGGGCGAGTCGCGGCCACTGGTGGCTTGGGCCCGCGCTCATCCTGCACGGGGTGGTGCTGTGTTTCCTCTTCTGCGCACTGCACGAGAGCATCCATCGCACCGCGTTCGCAAGCCGCTGGCCGAACGACCTCGTGGCCTGGGTCTGCGGGGCGCTGCTGATGCTGCCGCCCGAGTACTTTCGGTTGTTTCATTTTGCCCATCACCGCTACACGCAGGACCGCGCGCGCGATCCGGAACTGGCGGCCGCGGCCCCATCGAACCTGAGGTCATACCTGTGGCGCGTTTCAGGACTGCCGTATCTGGTTCGATCGACTGAGTGTGACGCTGCGTCACGCATTAACCGGGCGCGTGGGGAGCCGTTCATCCCCCCCGCGCGGGCGTCGCGCATCGTGCGCGAAGCGCGCGCTCTATGGGGTTCCTACCTGTGCGTGCTCCTCCTCTCGCTTTATTTTCTGCGCGCCGATGCACTGATCTACTGGGTGTTCCCGGCGATTCTCGGGCAGCCGTTCCTGCGGCTGTTTCTGCTGGCGGAACACACCGGCTGTGCTTTCAGCGACGATATGCTCGCCAATACACGCACCACCCAAACCAACGCTGCGCTTCTGCTCCTCGCCTGGCGGATGCCCTACCACGCCGAGCACCACTGCTTTCCGTCGGTGCCGTTTCACGCGCTGGCCAAGGTCAACGCGCTGATCGGCACTGCGCACGCAAATGACCGCCCGAGGCTATCTGGCCCTGCATCGTAGCCTGCTGCGGCAATACCGCATGTCAGGCGCGGCGGCGAGGCCGGGAGCCTCGTCATGAAGCCCCGACGGCTCGCAGCCCGGGCGGATGCTGCCGGAGGCGGCGTGGGCGAGGCGGCGCCACTACGCTTCCCTGCGGTTCTGCTGTGCGTGGTGCTGCTGTGCCTCGCCGGCTGCGCCGGCACGACAACCTTCACTTCCACGTGGAAGGCGCCCGACGTGCAGGCGGTCAATCCCGCTGGCAAGACGGTGGCGGCGGTGTTTGTTTCGCGCGAGGAGGGCAGGCGACGCGCGGGCGAGGATGCGCTGGCGGCGGCTCTGACGGCGCGCGGCGTGCACGGCGTGGCCGCATACACGCTGTTGCCCAACGAGCGGCGCGACGATGGCGAAGCCGCGCGCGCGCGTCTGAAGGAAGCGGGTGTCAACGGCGTCGTCGTGATGCGCATCGTGGGCAGGGATCAACGCGTCACCTACACCCCGGGCTTTGCGGTGCCGTCCTACTATGGGGGGTTCGGCCCCTACTGGGGTTACGGCTGGGGCACGGTCTACGAGCCCGGCTACCTGCAGTCCGATACGCTGGTGTCGGTCGAGACGCTCGTGTACTCGCTCGAGCGGGACAAACTCCTGTGGGCGAGCACCAGCCGCACGGCCAACCCCCGGGACATCGACAGCCTCGTGAAGGAGGTCGCCGACGCGACCGCCAGGGAGATGGAGCGACAGGGACTGCTGGCGCGCTAGGCCCGGGCACGGTGCGCAAGACCCCAAAGGCGCGCGTGCGAGGTCCGATTTTTCGCAGGAGCGAGTATTACTCGGGTTATACTCGTTACGGATGAAAACCGCGATATCACTCCCGGACGAAATATTCGAGGAAGCCGAACGTTTCGCCAGAGAGCATGGCATATCCCGTAGCGCACTGTACGCGAGCGCAGTCGCCGGCTACCTCAAGGCCCAGCGATTCCTCGGCGTACGCGAGAGGCTCAATGCCATTTACGGCCGAGAGGCCGCTGCCGCTGAGCTGCCCCCGCTGCCGAGGGAAATGCAGGCTCGATCGATACCTGGAGAAGACTGGTAATGCGACGTGGCGAGCTCTGGTGGACATCGCTCGGCGATGCCCCCGCATCCGCGCGTGGCTCATCCCGCCCTGTGTTGGTGGTTCAGGCGGACGAATTCAACGATAGCGCGCTGGGCTCGGCCATCTGCGCCGTCATTAGCTCCAATCTGCACCTTGCGGCCGCACCCGGCAATTTCCGCCTGAGTCGCAGAGCGAGCGGCCTGAAGCGGGACGCCGTCGTGAATGTCGCGCAGCTGATCACCGTGCACAAGCGTCTGCTGACGTCGCGCATCGGTCGCCTGCCGCCGCAAGCGGTGCGCGGCGTCGAAGCCGGCATTCGCCTGGTGCTGGCACTCTAGGCAACGCCCCGAGGCGTCAGGGCGAGCCTGCTGACACTGCGGGCGCGGCCCTTCGGCCGTTCAGTCTCAGGGTACAGGGGCCGCCACCATCATGACCTTACTGGTGTTGTCATCGTTGAAGTAAACGACCTGGTTTCCCTGACCGTCGACGGTCGCGGCAATTCCAAACAGCGCGCCGGGAGTGCCGCTGGTATCGAGCTGCACGGGTTGACCGACAAAGCCGCCGGGCAAGACGGGTGAGATCTCCACAGCCAGATTAGACATCTGGCCGGCGGTGATATTGATGTCGCCGTTGCCGACGATCAGGTCGCCATTGGAAAGCAGGGCGTCGCTGATGGGGGCAATGAATGGGCCACCATGTGCGATGACTCGCGCAGAGGACGCCGACGGGCCGTTAAACGTGGTAGCAGGGGTGGGCGGCGCGGCGATGGCACCGGGCGTCCCGCTGTTGCAAAAACCTGTAACGATCTCGGTGAAGGTGCTCTGGTTGTCGCCAGTAAGGCTGATGCGATCAATCGAACCGCTGTCAACGTTCGATATGTAGAGGGCAGCCGCATTTTGACCATGGGCGGTGGCGTAGGCTTCACCCCACGGTTCATGGAAGGTGTCGGCTGCAAATGGACTGTCGACGACGCCATTAGGGGTAACCAGGGAATTCTTGTTTGCGGTATACGCCGCGGCGGAGATGCTGTCGTCCGGCAGCATCGTGAGCGCGTTGCAACCCTGTAATGCCGGTGACTGGGCGATGTGGTACGCCTTCGCGCCCGCCGTCGGATGCAATCCGACGATCGTCGTTCCCAGACCCTGGGCGTTGGTCGCGCCGTCGTTGAAGTTGCAGATCACCAGGTCCCCGGCCGTGATCAATCCCGCGCTCGTCGGCGCAATGGTGAGTCCGTGCGGGTTACCGCCCTTCTCGATCGGGTCGACAGTCGAGCCGATGCAGGTTACGGATCGACCTGCGTGCGCCAACGTGACAGTATTTTGGCCAAGCGGATCGCATTCAAGCGGCCGGCAAGCAAGATGCCGATCCGCATGCTCTCGATCATCATCTACGCAAGCGGAGCCTCCGCATGAGCGAGTCAGTCCCCGTTACCGCAGCGACAGACGCCAGGACCCGAGCAACGCTGGACGCCGATGCCGCGCAGCTGAAGGCGCTCGGATACACCTCGAAGTTCGACCGGAGCATGAGCGAGCTGGAGAATTTCTCGCTCGGGTTTACCTATCTGTCGCCCGTGGTGGGCGTCTACAGCCTGTTCGGCTTCGCGCTCGCGGCCGGCGGTCCGCCGATGTTCTGGTGGTACCTGCTCGTCGGTATCGGTCAGATGTTCGTCTGCCTGATTTTCGGTGAAGTCGTCTCGCAGTTTCCGATCTCAGGGGGGCTGTACCCGTGGTCACGGCGCCTGGTCGGCAAAGGTTGGGCATGGATGGCCGGCTGGGTGTACGGCTGTGCGCTGATCGTGACGATCGCTGCGGTCGCCACGGGCGGTGCCCCGTTCCTCGCCCAGTTACTGGGCTTCACACCTGAGCCCGGGACCACCACGACGGTGGCGCTGTGCATGATCGCGCTCGCTACCCTCTGCAACGTGAGCGGCACACGGCTCCTGGCGCGGGTCGCGATGTTCGGGTTCGTCTGCGAGCTCATCGGCGCGATCGCAGTCGGAGCCTGGCTGCTGCTGTCCGCTCGCCACCACCCCTTCAGCGCGTTGTTCGACACCTTCGGGGTCGCGCGCGGCGGCGGCTACCTTCCGGCCTTCCTGGCCGCGGCGCTGGCAGCGATGTTCTGCTACTACGGATTCGAGGCCTGCGGTGACGTCGCGGAAGAGACTCCGGACGCGAGTCGGATGATTCCCAAGGCCATGCGCATGACCATCTACGTCGGCGGCGCAGCCGCCATGCTGGTGTGTCTTGCCCTGGTGCTCGCCGTACCTGACATGCGCTCGGTCCTTGCCGGCAAGGACCCCGATCCGGTCGCCAGCACTCTGCGCGCAGCCGGCGGTGAGCTGGGATTCCGCGCGGTGATCGCGGTGGTTCTCGTGTCCTTCATCTCCTGCCTGATCAGTATTCAGGCGGCGGCGAGCCGTCTGCTGTTCTCCTACGCACGCGACGAGATGATCGCCGGCAGTCAGTTCTTCAGCCGCATCTCCCCCCGCACCCACGTACCCGTGACAGCGCTGCTCACGGCGGCGCTCCTGGCCGCCCTGATCGCGCTGTGCGGTCTGTGGCTGCAGAACGCCGTAAGCACGATCATCAGCTTCGCCTCGGCCGGGATTTATATCGCCTTCCAGATGGTGGTGCTCGGGGCGCTGATCGCGCGCGCCAGGGGCTGGCAGCCCGCCGGCCCGTTCACGCTGGGACGCTGGGGCTGGCCGGTGAACGTCCTGGCACTGTGCTACGGCGTTTTCGCGATCATCGACATGGTTTGGCCGCGCAGCCCCCAGGACCCCTGGTACAGCAACTACGGGATGATCGTGACCACCGCGGGCGTCCTCGCGCTCGGGGCGCTGTACATGCTCGCCGCCAGGCCGTATGACCGCGGGAATGCTCCGGCCGGCGATGCGCATCTGCTGCGCCGCTGATCCTCTGCGCGCTTGTGGTAGTTCACCTTGTTCCACGGCTGGTGCGCGGCGTTCGCGACCTGCTCGGATCCCTCATCGATCCAGCTCCGGGTAATGCCGGAACAGATCCTCGTTGTTGAAGGCGAGCCGGCGGCCCGAGGCCACATAACGCGCGATGCGCGGCCGCGCAAAGACCGCATCGTGCAGCGCGCACAGCCGCGGGCGCCGGCGAAATGCCTTGCGGCTGTGGCGGGGGAAGGCGTAGCGCAGCCCCGCAATCACCTGCGCCATGGACAAGTCGGCGTAGCTCAGGCGTGCTGCGACCATCCACGGCCCGCGCGTGGTGTTGAGTTCGAGGACGCGCTCAAAATAGCCGAGAAACTTCGCCAGCCGGACCGCCAGAAAATCCTGCGTGCGCCGCCTCGCCGCCGCTTTCTGCTCCTCGTACGCGTAGCCGTCACCGAGCGGGTGATGGGTGTGAAAGATCTCCTGGTAAAGGTCGAGGACGGTGAGCTGCAACTGATGCGTCCAGAGCCGGCCCGCCTCGTCCGCCGGCGCGAGCCGGAGTCTCCGGCCGAGGAACAGCAGGATATTGGGCGTCTGCGCGATGAGCTGCCGCCCGGCCCTCAGCACCGGCACCGCAAATGGCGGCCGCCGGTTGCCCTTCGCCTCGAGTAGCTTCAGGATCGCGGGCACGCCGCCGCCCTGCGCCTGCGGCAGTGCGACCACGTCACGGTATGCCGCGCCCCCTTCCTCCAGCGCGAGGCGTATGAATTCACCGCGTCCCTGGATACCGTGCCAGTAATACAGCTCGTACGTCATCCGGAGCTGTCCTGGCTACCGATTCGCTGCACGCAGGATCGCAGCGAGGCTGCGCTCGACGTCGGCCTCATCGGTCGCCCAGGATGAGACGCTGATGCGCATCGCGGTGTGGTCCTGCCAGAGCGTGCCGCCGCACCAGCAGGTGCCGTCCTCCTGTACCCGTGCAATCACCTCACGCGTGCGCTCCGGGCTTCCGAAGGAAACCAGCACCTGGTTGAGGACCACGTCGTTCAAGACCTGGTGGCCGGCGCGGGCGAGTCCTGCGGCGAACGTCTGGGCGAATCGACAGGTACGCTCGATCAGATCCGCAAGGCCCGCGCGGCCTAACTGGCGCAGCGCAGCCCAGACTTCCACTCCACGCGCACGCCGCGAAAAGTCGGGCGTGTATTGATAGGGAACCCGCTCCTCGCCCTGCGCGAGATAGGCGGCGCCGACGGACATGGCCGCGCGCAGTGATTGCGCGTCACGCGTGAGCACCAGGCCGCTGTCGTACGGAACGTTCAGCCACTTGTGTGCGTCGGTCGCCCAGGAATCGGCGCTTCCCAGCCCGCGGGCGAGATGAGCGCGGGTCGGCGCGGCAGCGGCCCACAATCCGAATGCTCCATCGACATGGACCCAGGCACCACAGGAGCGGGCGCGCTCGCAAATCTCGGCGATGGGGTCGAAGGCGCCGGTGTTCACGTTACCTGCCTGCACGCATACCACGGTGCGATCGGTGACCTGCGGGAACTGCGCGAGCCGCATGCGCCCCTGGTCGTCGCAGGGCACACGCACCACCCGTTCCCGCCCGAAGCCAACCATCGACAGGGCTTTCTGCACGCTCGCATGGACTTCCTCGCCGACCACCACCGTGATCGGCGGCGCGCCGAACAGGCCCTGCGCCTCGACGTCCCAGCCGGCGCGCGCCAGCAGCGCGTGCCGCGCGGCTGCGAGCGCAGAGAAATTGGCGGCGGTGGCGCTGGTGACGAAGCCGCCGGCGCTCTCGGCAGGCAGGTGAAAGAGATCCTTCACCCACTCGAGCGCCACCTTCTCCAGCCTGGCATTGACCGGGGACGTCACAACCAGCCCGGCGTTCTGATCCCATGCAGTCGCGAGCCAATTGGCCGCCACGGTCACCGGCAGCGAGCCGCCGATGACGAATCCGAAGAAGCGGCCTCCAGCCGAGGCCATGGTCGCCGGGGAGCCGAATTCATCCAGCTCGGCGAGCACCTCCCCGGGGCTCGACAGCTGCTCCGGAAGCGGGCGATCGAAACGGGCAAGTGCCGCGAGCGCCTCGGGCGAGGGTGCAACCGCACGTGTCTCGAGCGAGGCGAGGTAGCGCTGGGCTCTGCGGGAAGCATTGTCGAGAAGATCGCTCACTGGCTGTACCTTTCAGGGTGACTCCGGCACGGTGGCGAGCGCGGGCCAGGCACGGGCCGCGAAATAATAGACCGGGCCCACGATGACGAGTCCGACGATCCAGGAGAGATCGATGCCGCCGATCGCGCGGGCGAAGGGGCCGGTGTACAGATCGGTGGCGACGAACGGAATCTGCACCGCGATGCCGAGCGCGTAGCAGCCGAGAGCGGCGGGGTTGTACTTGCCGTAGATGCCGCCATCGGCCGTAAAGAACGACGGGACGTGGTAATTTCCGAAACGCACAAGGTAATAGTCGACGAGGTTCACCGCGGTCCACGGCACCATCAGATACAGCAGCAGCTCGTTGAATTGGGCATACAGGGTGAGGAAATTCTTTGCCCCCTCGAGACCGATCAGCAGCGCCGCGAGGAACATGCCCGTCGTGATCGCGACCCGCGCGCGCGAGGTGGCGTGCCAGCGCGTCACCAGGGTCTGCGCCAGCGTGATGATTGCGAGCGAGCCGCCGTAGAAGCAGATCGCACCCGCGATCGCGACCCCGGGGGCGAACAGCAGCACGATCGCCGTGCTCGCTCTGCCGGTGAGCCGCGAAAGTGCGCTGACGACGTCGCCGTCTACCACCGCTGGCCCGATCAGCGCGCCGAAAATCATCGGCAACACGGCCCCGAGCGTGGTACCCCAGTAGCAGGACCAGAAGGCCTGGCGCGGACCGGAATCGGGCGGCAGGTAACGCGAGTAGTCGGAGACGTACGGCGCGTATGCGAGCTGCCACAGCGCACCCATCGAGACCATGCTGAAAAAACCGACCGCCGAAAAACTCCCGCGGGTCAGGAACGTTTCCGGCAGGGGATGGACGAGCAGGACCCAGACGTAGCAGAGCAGCACCGCGCTTCCGGAGACGTAGGTCATCATGCGCGTGCAGAAATGGATCAGGTCATGGCCGTAGATCGCCGCAGCCAGGCTGATGATGCCGATGCCTAAGATCCCGGCGCGTTCGCTGACGCCGGGCAGGATCGCGTGCAGCGACTGACCCCCCGTCACCAGAGCCGTGGCGGCGTATCCGACGTACATGAAGATCACCAGCGCGACTACGAACGCGGCACCACTCGCCCCGAACTGACCCCGGCTCTGTACCATCTGCGGGACGCCCAGGCGCGGGCCTTGCGCCGCGTGCAGCGCCATGAATACCGTGCCGACGAGATTGCCGATGAGGATCGCGACGAGCGCCGAGAGAAACGATTGGCCGAACACCGTCGTCGCGAGCGCGCCGGTGACTACGGTGAGGACATTCATGTTGGCGCCGAACCAGAGCGTGAACAGATGCCGCGCCTTCCCGTGCCGCTGGTCGAGCGGGATCGGGTAGATCGTGTGCTGTTCGATACGGGTCGGCTGGTTCTGACTGCGCGGCACGGCTCATTCGGTCGCGATCACGGGGCGCTAGTATAGCGGGGCGAAACGCGACCGGCCGGCACTCTATAATAGCCGCCGCGGGCGCGACGGCGTCGACATCTGCAGGCGCTGCGCGAACCGCCGTTCCGCGAGAGTCCCCGCCATGATCGAGCCCGTACGTACATCGAAGAGCGACCTTGCCGATTTTCGCCTCACGCCGGAGCAACGGCGCGAAGCGGTCTTCGCAAACCGCTACGAGCATCCTGGCATGGACGGCGAGCGCGGCGAGATCTGGGCCTACACGGACGCCTTCGCATATCCGCCGGGGGCGACGGTGCGTCTGCAGGTCAGCTCGAGCGCCGCGAGCTACGAGCTTTCGATCGTGCGCGACGGCGCGCACGCGACGCCGGTGTTGACCCGCCGGGTCTGCGGCGCGCGCTGGCAGGACACCCCGGAGCAGTGCTCCGTCAGCGGCTGCGGCTGGGAACCGTCGGTGGAGTTTCGCATCGGCGATGATTGGCCCTCGGGCGCCTATCGGGTGACCCTGACGGCGGAGGGTCGCGACGGCGCATCGATCCGCTCCCACCATCTCTTCATCGTTCGACCGCCCGCCGGCCCCCAGCCGCAGCGAATTCTGCAGATCGCAGCGACCGGGACCTGGACCGCCTATAACACCTGGGGCGGCTCGAACCATTACCGGGGCATCACCGGGCCGAAACGCGACCAATGCGCGACGACGGTCAGCATCGAGCGGCCCTGGTGCCGCGGGTTCGTCGTCCTGCCGGAGGACGCGCCGCGCGTGCCGCTCGAGATTTCACCGCCGCCCGCGAGCGCTCCGCGCTACCCACATCTCGAATGGGCTTACGCACACGGTTATTCCAACAAGTACGCCTCCGCAGGCTGGGCGAGCTACGACCGGCATTTCTTTCACTGGGCGGAGCGAGCCGGATTTGCCGTCGATCTGGCGAGTCAGCACGAACTGCACTTTCATCCGGAAGTTCTGCACGGTTACGACTGCGTGGTTTGCGTGGGACACGACGAATACTGGACCTGGGAGATGCGCGATGCGATCGATGACTACGTCGAGCGCGGCGGACGCGTAGCGCGCTTCGCCGGCAACTTCATGTGGCAGACCCGCCTCGAGGACGGCGGCAAACGGCAGGTCTGCTACAAGTATCGCGCGCGCGCGGAGGATCCCGTCTTCAGGTCCGCCGATCCCAGGCGCACTTCCGGTTCATGGGAGGCGAAGGAGGTTGGACGTCCGGGGGCCAGCACCTTTGGCCTCAACGCGACGGATGGTCTGTACGCCGGCTGGGGTGGTTGTGCGCCACGCGGCGTCCGCGGCTTCCCCGTCTACCGCCCCGAGCACTGGGCATTCGACGGCACCGGCATCTATTACGGGGATCTGCTCGGCGCCGAGGGGCACGCCTTCGGATACGAGGTAGACGGGCTGGACTACATTATCCGCGGCGCCTTACCCGAGCCCACCGAGACGAGCGGCGCGCCGCAGGGGCTGCAGATCCTTGCGCTCGGCATGTCGGCACTCAAGGAGGAACCCGTCAACCTCGCGGCCGACGATCGTTACCTTTCCGATCAGGATGCGAAATTCGTCGCCGAGATCCGGCTCGGAGACAATGGCGACGCCGCGGTCGAGCGGGTGAAGCGGGGCGCCGGCATGATCGTGAACTTCGCGCGCGGCCGCGGCGAAGTGTTTCACGCCGGCAGCTGTGAGTGGGTCGCCGCGCTCTCGAAGCGCGACGCCCTCGTGGAGCGCGTCACCGCGAACGTACTCGCCCGTTACCTGGGTCGTTGACTGCGCGACGTTCCGCGACCTATTCGGGCCGTGCGCAGCTGTCCGCTTGTCGTTGTCGGGGGCACGCCCCGTGGCTCAGCGAGCGGCTACATCGATTCCCTCTAGACTCGACCACGCGCCATCGGGGGAACGCATCATGTAATGCGTCCCCACCTGCACGACCGTCGTACCGTTGTTCTCGGCTACGAAATCCACCTGCGGCAACGCAACTGTGTACGTGTCCAGACTGTCGACAGGCTTGTCGAAGGGGTTAGTCGCAATGAGACGCGACAGCAATTCGTTCAGCGCCGGGTAGCTGGACGGAACATCGATCCTGGCCTGCGTCGCCGGCGCCGGGCGGGCGGTGTTAATCAGAGCGATTGCGACCGGGACCTGGGCTATGGCGGCAGTCGGTATCTCCCGCATGCCCTGGATCTGGCGGCGGTCGCCGCCCAGGGCGGCGCCGTGCTCAGCGATGAACACCACGATCACACGCCGTCCCGAGGCCCGCACGTCGCCCATGAACCTGGCGATGTCGCGGCTCAGTCGCGCGAAGCGTGCGCCGTAGGAGGAGTCGGGGTGATCGGTGCCAAGCACGCGATTGCCGTCATGGAGGCTGATGGTGTTGTAGTAGAGCGCGACCCGCGGGGCGCGATTCGCCTGACGTTTCGTCCACCAGTGGGAAAGTACCGAGTAGTCGCTATACACCGGCGTGCCGTCGAACGCTTGCTGCGCCGGCGTCGCCCCGGTGTTGTCCTCGGGGACAGCGGCAAGCCCACCGCGATCACGCACGTCAGCGAAGAAATTGCCAAAATGCCCGTCATGATTCATCGCCCAGTGAGGCTCAAAGCCTGCATTCTGCAGGCCGTCCATGACGAAACACCCCTCGTCGGCAGGATCGTAGAGCTTGGCCTCCGCCGTCTGGCCACAGGCGCCCCGCAGCAGGCGAAGCGCAGCCGGGCCGCTGTAGCTTGCCGCGGAATTGAAATTCGAGAGCACGACGTCGAAATGCCCAAAGAAAGCATCTGGCGCGAGCTGCAAACTCCGCAGGTCGTCCCACGATAGCGAGCAGACGTGCAGAATGAGAATGTCAAAGGGGGACTCGTCCGCCGACGGGCGCGGGAAGCGTATCTGGATCTTGCGCTGCTCCGCGTAGAACTGTGCCAGCCGTGCATTCAGCGCGGCCGGTCCGAGATTGACGCCATCGCTCACCGTGCTGGTCGCTGCGCCGGGGGCCTGGCTGGGGGCGGCCACTGCCCAAAACTGCGCGTGCGGCACAAGCATGACACCCAGGATGCCAAGAAAGGCGAAGGTGCTCATCCGCAGCTTGCGGCGCAGCAACGCGTAAATCGCCAGCATGGCCGCCAGTTCGAGCAGTAACTTCCAGCTGATCAGCCGGCCGGCAAGTTCCAACAGGTACGACGCAGTGAACGCGCGCAGGATCTGCGCCTGCGCCGCCGCCTGGGCGATCGGGGGCAGCCACGAGTCGTGATAAAGCAGCAGGATACCGAGCGGCGCAGCGATGAGATTCTTCGCGAAGCGTTGCCGCGCATTTTTCGGCGGCAGCGCGGCAAATATCGCGAAGGCCAGATTCATCCATGGATTGAAATCCATGTAGCCGAGCGCGTAGAGCACGACCTTGGCGAGAAAATAGGCGCTCCACAAACCCATGTGTGCAGCCCGCTACTGAGCCTGAAGGAGCCGCCTGCGGGCGCGGAACCAAGAGCTGAGTTCGTTGTAGGCGCTTTCGAGCAGGCGCACATAGCCGGTGGCTCCGAAGGAGAATACCTCCACGAAGCTCGCCAGCGGGTGATCGACCGCCACGTTGCTATCCCAGTCGCTCCAGGCCTCCGGGGAACCGAATGTGCAGCGGACGTAGGCGCGCTGCTGCGCGATCGTGAGCTCCCCGAGCAGCAATCCGAGGCGGTCGGTGAGCACGGTGGCGACCTCGACCGGAAACTCGTGAACCCCGTCGTCCGCGCTGAGGCTCACGTGCAAACGATCGCCGCGCTGCAGCGGCGGCGGCGGATCGACGCGCACACCTAATCCGCGCATGGCGTAGTCGCTGGTCTGGCAGGCGACCTGGGTGCCATCCGGCAGATGCAGGGTGGCCGGCATGCTCTTCGGTACGCGCGGCGCGCTGCGCACCTGGCGAGTCTCAGCCGCAACGCCCAGCGCAGCGCCCAGCAGGATGAGGTTGAACAGGGTCCAGATCAGGTTGAGGACCACCGTATCTGCCTCGAACGAATTCCAGTACAGCAGCCGCGGTAGCGCCAGCAACGCTCCTCCCACGTTGAGCAAGACCAGTACCAGGTACGGCATCGAGATGCGCCAGTCGAAGAATTCCTGCTCGACCAGGCCGCCCTTCGCGGTCACGTTGAACTTGCCCAGGCGCGGCGCGAGCAGCGCCACCGAGGTCGGCAGCGCGATGTACCACGACAGCACCGCCTCGTAGGCTTCGTTCCAGAAGGAGTGGCGAAAGCGTCCCTGGATATGCGAATTGGCAAGACTCGACTGCACGATGTGCGGCAGGGCGTACAGCGCGATGGTGGCCGCCGCGGCGTTGATGATGTGAGACTGAAAATACAGATAGGCGAGCGGCGCGGTGAGGAACACCAGGCGCGGGATACCGGAGAAGAAATGCAGCATGGCATTGGTGTAACAGAGCCGCTGCAGCAAGGTCAGTCCGCGCCCGGTGAGCGGGTTGTCGAGGCGGAAATATCTGCGCCATGCCGCGCGCCCAGCGAATGCGCTGGCCGATATGTCCCGAAAGGCTTTCGGTTGCCAGACCACCGGCCAGCACCTGGCGCAGATACGCGGTGGTGTAGCCGCGCCGGTGTAGTTTGAGCGCCGTGTGCGCGTCTTCCGTGACGGTTTCCACGGCGATGCCGCCGATTTCCTCCAGCGGCTGGCGCCTGAGCACCGCACACGAGCCGCAGAAGAAGGTCGCGTTCCACAGATCGTTGCCGTCCTGAATCAAACCGTAGAACAGATTGCCCTCGTTGGGCACGCGGCGGAAGGTGCCCAGATTTCGTCTCGAACGGGTCCGGCGAGAAGAAGTGGTGCGGCGTCTGCAGCATGGCGCACTTGGGGTCGCGCAGGAACCAACCCATGGTCGTTGTCAGGAACGTGCGCATCGGGATATGGTCGCAGTCGAATATGGCGACGAACTCGCCGCGCGTGATCGTCAGGGCGTGATTGAGATTACCCGCCTTGGCATGTGCGTTGTTGCTGCGAATCATGTATTCCGCACCGCAGCGCGCCGCGAATTCGCGAAACTGCGGGCGGCGGCCGTCATCGAGTATGTAGACCTTGAGCTTGTCCGCCGGCCAATCGAGGTTCAGCGCGGCGAGCACCGTCGGCTTTACGACCTCCAGCGATTCGTTGTAGCTGGGCACGAAGATGTCGACCGTCGGCCATAACGCGCGATCCGCCGGCAGCGGCGCGGATTTGCGGCGCAGCGGCCGGGCGTTCTGTACATAGCCCAGCACCATGATGATCCAGGTGTAGCACTCGGCGGCCAGCAGACCGGCGGCGAAAAACTCCTCGAACCCGGTGTTCAGATCCATCGTCTGCGTGAGGCGCCACCAGATATAGCGCGACGAGGCGATGATGGAGAACACGATCATGATGATTCCGGGGCCATAGCCGGGCAGCTGCCGCACGAGCAGAGTCAGCAGCCACATCGATCCCATTAACACGCATTGCTGCCCCATGCTGAGGGGCGTCGATGCCGCCAGCGCGAACAGCGCCAGCGCCACGGCGCCGGCGGCCAGGCGCGTGCCGCGGTTGGCTCTGGCATAGAGCAGGCTCAATGCAGCCGAGTAACTCTCGACGCGCGCGGCGATGCCGTACAGCAGCGGTGCGATACGCGGAGCGACTGCGTGATGCACCAGCGCCCCGAGCGAAGTCACGTGGCGGCGACGCGCCTGGAGGTAGCCCTCGGGGCTCGACCAATCACCGCGCGGTGGATCGATGAGCGTCAGGTGCAGCGCCCAGGAACGGATGCTGCGGACGTTGGACACGCCCACTTCCCTGGCCAGCCTCAGCAGCAGCGGCTTCATGAAGCGGTGCATCCACCGCGGCCAGGGCTTGGCCAAATCCGCCGGCAGCACGAAGACGTGCCACAACCAGCGAGCAAATTCCTGTGCCCAACCCACCTCCAGGGGCCGGCCGGGCGGGGTCAGCAGGGGAATCCGCCGCAGTTGCAGGGTTTCGTCGGGATTGAGCATCGCAACCTTATTCTGCTGCGCTCGCCCGACCCCTGCCCACCGCTAAACGTGCGCCGGCTAACAGTTTTCGGAATTAATTATGGTTAATGCAATGCAACGCTGCCCAAAATGTTAAATGCCGCAGGACCCGCGGTTTGTTTCGATCCGAAACTTGGATCTCATGCAAAGAGCCAGGCTGAATTCAAATCGCTGGAGCGCCGCTGTGTGGGTACTCCTGCTGGCAGGCCAGGCGGCGCCGGCGGCCGAGGCGGCGCGGCAGGCCGTCAGCGGCGGCAGTCCGTTGCGCGAGATGCGCGTCACATTTGCCGAGCTGGGCGCGGAGTCCATTTCCCTGCAGGGCGTGCAGTCGAGCGCGGGCCTCGATCTCGGCATCCGCAAGGACGAGGTCGTCGTCAGCGCCGTGCTGCACCTGCGGCTCACCTATTCCCCCTCCCTGATCCCGGAGCTCTCGCATCTGCGAGTGACTCTCAACGGGCAAACTCTTGCGGCCGTCACACTCACCAAGGCGGACGCCGGCCACGAGGTGGAGAGGTCAATAAACCTGGACCCGCGCTATTTCAGCGATTACAACCACATTCAACTCGATCTCATCAGCCACTACACGAGCGAGTGCGAAGACCCCCAGCACTCCTCGCTCTGGGCCCGGATCAGTCGCGACAGCGACCTGACGCTCGGCCTGCGCCGGCTCGACTTGCGCGACGATCTCGCGCTCTTGCCGGCCCCCTTTTTCGATCAACATGATAGTCGTCGGCTGGTACTGCCGATTGTGTTGCCCGCGAACCCATCGCGGAACATCGTGCGTTCGGCCGGACTCGCGGCCTCCTGGTTCGGCATGCTCGCCGACTACCGCAGCGCGCGCTTTCCGGTGAGCTTCGATTCCCTGCCCATGCAGCACACGCTGGTGTTTGCCACCAACAGCGCGCGGCCTGCGCAGCTTGCCCTGCCCGCGGTGCAGGTGCCGACGGTGAGCGTTATCGATCACCCCGCGAATTCTTCCCTCAAGCTACTGGTGTTCCAGGGCAAGGATGAGCAGCAGCTGCGCCAGGCCATCGAGGGCCTGGTGCTCGGAAATGCGGTGCTCACAGGCAGCAGCGCCACGGTGGCAGCGGTCACCTACCAGCGCCGCGCCGCCTACGACGCGCCGCGCTGGGTGCGCAGCGATCGTCCGGTCAAGTTTGGCGAGCTTCTCGACGACCCCGCGCAGCTACAGGGGCGCGGCGTCGCGCCGCAGCCGATGATGGTGAACCTGCGTCTGCCGCCGGATCTGTTTACCTGGAACCGAGCCGGCGTGCCGCTGGAGCTTAAGTATCGCTACACGGCACCGGCGGCGCGTGACAATTCCGTCCTGACGGTGTCGATCAACAACCAGCTGTTGCGCTCGTATCGACTGCCGCCGGAATCCGGGGCCCAGGGCGGGGGCCGCTTGCTGGTGCCGCTGCTGCAGACTGACGGTTCGCGGGAGAGCCACGGCCTGTTGATACCGGCATTCCAGCTCGCCAGCAACAATCAGATGCAATTCCAGTTCTCAATGGACCTCCACCGCGAGGCGATGTGCAAAGAGGTATTCGTCGACAATACGCGCGAAGCGATCGATGCGGATTCCAGCGTCGATGTTTCCAGTTTTCCGCACTACACCGCAATGCCCAATCTGGCACTGTTCGCCAACGCGGGCTTTCCGTTCACCCGCTATGCCGACCTCGCTGAGACGGCGGTGGTCCTGCCCGATGGCGCGGACCGAGCCGCGCTCGAGGAGTTGTTCTTCCTCCTCGGCCGGCTGGGCAGACAAACCGGGGCAGCAGCCCTGCAATACCGGTTGCTCGACACCAGCGAGGCGCTGGCGGCGAAAGACAGCGACCTGCTCGTCCTGACCGGCTCAAAGTCGAACGAGCTGCTGGAACACTGGGCCAAAAATCTCGCCATGGTGTTCCGCAAGCTGGGACGCGACTTTCGCGAGCTCGCGCGGGCGCCCAATGCGATGACCGGCCCGCCTCAGCCGCGCAGGAGCGACGAGGGTGCGGCGCCCCACGTCGTGATCCGCGCTGACGGGTCGCTGGGCGCTTTGCTGAGTTTCGAATCGCCCGTCAGCCGCGGCCGAACCGTGGTCGCTCTGCTCGGCAGCGATGCCGCGGCCGCGGAGTCGCTGGTGGCCTCCCTGGAGGATGAGAGCAAGGTGCCGCAGATTCGCGGCGAGCTCACCCTGGTTCGCAACGGTGCCATACAAAGCTATCAGGGCGGCGATCTCTACTACGTCGGCTCGCTCTCCTGGTGGCAGTGGCTGTGGTTTTATTTCTCGCGGCACGCGTTGCTGCTGACGATCGTTTCCCTGGCCGCGGCGGTGGCCGCGGGACTGTTCTTCTACGGCTGGCTGCAGCGCCTCGCCGCCAAGCGACTGGGCGGCCGCGCGGGGACGTGACGCATGAAGACGCTCGCCCGCCGTGGCGCGCTGTGCGCCGCCTTGTTGTTTGTGGCCATGGCACAGGCCGGCGACCGGTCATGTGAGCGTTGGCAGCAGTGGCAGGAGTTCAAGCGGCTCTACCTGAGCGAGGACGGCCGGGTCATCGACGCCAGCACGCCGCAGGCCATCACGGTCTCCGAGGGACAGGCGTACGCGATGCTCTTCGCGCTCATCGCCAATGATCCGGCGACCTTCGCCAGGATACTGCGCTGGACGCGGGACAATATGGCCGGGGGCAGTCTCGAGCGTTCACTGCCCGCGTGGAAGTGGGGACGCGCCGCTGACGGCAAGTGGAGCGTACTCGATCGCAATTCGGCCGCAGATGCGGATCTGTGGATGACCTATGCGCTCGCCGAGGGGGCGCGGCTGTGGCACAACGCCGGCTACGCGCAGCTCGCGCACGCGATGTCGGAACTCATTCTGCGCGAAGAGGTGTTCCTGATCCCGGGGCTGGGCGCCACGCTGCTGCCGGGCGCCAAGGGGTTCGTGGTCCAACAAACGTGGCGCCTGAATGCCAGCTACGCGCCCATCGAGGTGCTGCGGGCGCTCGAGCGCTCCAGCGATGAGCGGCAATGGGCCGCGGTGCTCGAGTCCTCGCAGCGGGTCATCGCAGCTTCGGCGCCGCGGGGTTTCGCGGCCGACTGGATCTTGTATCGCGAGTCCGCCGGCTTCTCGGCCGATGCGACCACCGCTGGCGTGGGAAGCTATAACGCGATCCGCGTCTATCTCTGGGCGGGCATGCTGGCGGAGGCGGATCCGCTGGCCGCCAGCCTGGCGCATCAGCTCGAACCGATGGCCACCGCTGCGACCCAGCGCCCGCTTCCCGAGTCAATCGACACGAACACCCTCGAGGCACGCGGCGAGGCGCCACCCGGTTTCCTGGCCGCGCTCCTGCCCCTGCTCGCGCACTTTAAATTCACGGACGCGGTTCAGGCGTACCGCCAGCGCATCGAAGCCGAGTCGCTCAAGGACAATCAGCACTATTACAGCGACGTGCTGACGCTGTTCGGACTCGGCTGGCTCGAGGGCCGCTTCCACTTCGATCGACACGGTGATCTGCAAGTCCGATGGACCGGCCCGTGCCGCGCCACCTGATCGCTGCCGTGGCGCTATGTGCGTGCGCGGCGGCAGCGGGCGAGGATCCGGTCTGGCCGCTGGCCAATGAAGAACTCATTCACAACGCGCACTTCTGGGAGGCGCGCGGTCGGGGCGATCTGGCGCAGCTGGCGCTGAAGAAACTGGTGGCGGCGCGCCCCAACTCGCCCGAGGCGCTGCTGGAGTTGGGTGAATTGGATCTCCGCCTCAACGAGTTTGCGGACGCCGCCCAAGTCGAGAGCGAGCTCGCGCGGCGCTTCAGAGGCTCAGCGCCAGCCGGGGAATTTGCGACCGAATACCGCATCGCCACCCGGGATCGCCTGCAACTTGCGTCCATTCGGCGGCTCATCGAAATCGGTCACACCTCCGAGGCCCGTGCGGCGCTCAAGCGGTTGTTCCCGCAGGGAGCGCCCGGCGCATCGCTCGGCATCGACTACTACCTGCTGCTGGCGAGCACGCCCGACGGGCTCACGGCGGCGTTCGCGGGCATCCGCCGTCTGGCCCACCGTCATCCGGATGATCCGCGCTACCAGCTGGCAGTGGCGCAGCTCATGGTGCGACAGCGCAACACCGCACTCGCCGGGGTGACGCTGCTGCAGCAGCTGGTGCTGCGCGACGATGTGCGCACAGAGGATGCCGATCGACTGCTGGCATCAGGCCTGCTGCGGTTGGGCGCCGAACGGGCGCCGGCACGGGCCATCAACGCCTACCTCGCGCGTCACCCGGAGGACGCTGAGGTCAGGGTGATGCGCGACGAGTTACAACGTGCAAGCGAGGCGCGCGGCTTACTCTCCCCGGCAACACTCTCCCGGGTGCTGCCCGGATTGCAGCAACGTCTGGCGAAGGACCTGGAGTCGGGAAAGGCAGGCGCGCAGGCGCGCTCGCAGGCGCGCCTGTGGCTGGATCGCAGCCACGGCTCCCGCAACGACGGTCGCGACGTGCGCGCCGCCGCTGAACTGCGCGCCGCGCTGGCGTTTTATCGCCAGGACTATGAGTCTGAGATCGCTATTGCAGAAACTCTCGAGTCGCAAGGGCTCGCCGCAGAGGCCGGCGAGCTCCTCGCGAGCGCCGCGCGCCTGGCGCCACAGTCGAGCTGGTTGTTCGAGACCCGGGTACGGTGGTTGATCGCGCACGGCGAGAGCGGCGCTGCCATCGAGCTGCTGCGCGCCCGCGGGCTCGGGCGCAAGTGGACCGCGCAGGCGCGCGACAAGCTCCTGGCCGCGGCCCTCGAGCAACGCGCCTCGCAGGAGGCGCAGGCGGGGCGCGTCGACTCGGCGATCTCCGATCTGGAGGCGGCGATCCGCCTTGCGCCGCGCGATGCCTGGATGCGGTATCGGCTGGCCGAGTACTACGGGGGTAGAGGCGAAGCGCAGCACGGCCGCAGCCTCATGGAGCAGGGCGTACGCAGCGCCCCTGACGCACCCGAGATGCGGTACGCCCAGGCACTGTATCTGTCCCACCTGGAGGACTATGCGGGCGCTTTCGCGGCCATCGAGGGCATCGAGGCAGCGCGGCGCACGGAAGCCATGAACGCCCTTCACGACCGAATGCAAGTGGCCCTGGCACGCACCGATGCCCGGCGCTTGAAAGCCGCGGGCGATCTGGCCGGTGCCCGTGCCGCCCTGCTCGCGGTCGAAACGCTCGCCGCTCACAGTATCGATCTGGCCGAGCAGCTCGCCTATTCATGGATCGATCTCGGATCGGCCGAGCACGGCATCGGTCTGATCCAACCCTACCTCGGCGGGGCGGCTGCCCACGACCCTGCAGTGCTGTTGCGCTGGGCGCGGGTGCTGAACAGCGCGGACGACGACGTGCGCTTGAGCGCGGCTCTTGCGCAGCTGCGCACCATTGCGCAACTGAGCGCGGCAGATCGAAGCGACGTCCAGCACCTGCAGCGCGTGCTCGACCTCCGCACCATCCGCGATTTGGAGCACCAGGGGAAATTGGCCGAGGCCGCGCGGCGTCTTGATGCGCTGCTCACCCGTGAGCCACAGGATCGGCAGCTTCGGGTCAAGCGCGCGGACCTTTACCTTCTGTCCGGCCAACCCCGCGCGGCGCGCGATCGCTACGCAGCGCTCGTGGCCGAGGATCCTGACGATTTGGATACCCGGCTTGCCTACGTGCGCGCGCTCACCGAGTCGGGCGACATCGCGATTGCGCGCGCGCAATTGCAGGCGGTCGAAGAGCGCATGCCCGCCGGCGACGAGGAGCTTCACATCAGTCTCGCCCGCCGGCAGCTTGCGCTCGGCGCTGCCGTCAAGGCGCTCGGCACCCTGCAGCCGCTGCTCGCGGCAGCGTTGCCGCGCCCGGATGTGCTGATGCTGGCCGGGCGCGCCGAGCTGGCACTGCGGCATTTTGCGCAAGCGCGCGGCTATTTCGAGCAGGCGGCCCAATCGGCCCCCGGCCCCGATGGCCTCGCCGCCCGCCGCGCGAGCCAGGAAATCGCCGATCGGTTGGAGTCGAGCGTGACCGCCGGGGTGATGGTGCGGCACCAGCCGGGCTCACCCGGCATGTCGCAAATGGATGCGCTCACGATCCCGAGCTCGTGGGTGCTCGCCAGGAACTATGGATCGCGCTACACCGCACGCGCCGACGCCGTCGTTCTCGACGCTGGCCGAGCCGGCGGGGATGGGCAATCACCCCCACTGATCGGCACGATCCAGGCCGCCGGTCCGGGTGTGGCGCCGCGATTTACGAACGGCCGGCAAGCCGGGTTGAGTCCGGCCGTGGGTTATCAGACCGACTCGGTCGTCGCGGACATCGGCTCGACGCCCCTGGGATTTCTGTTGCCCAACATTGTCGGCGGGATCGAGTGGACCCCCATCTGGCACTCCGCAGACCTCACCTTCGGTCTGGCGCGCCGCGCGGTCACGAGCAGCGAGCTCTCCTATGCGGGTCTCAGGGATCCGATTACCGGGACCACCTGGGGGGGCGTCGTGCAAACCGGGCCGTACGCCGGTTTCGGTATCTATCGGGAGAATTACGACGTTTCCGCGTCCGTGCGCCTTGCCGATATCACCGGCACACGGGTGCCCGACAACCGGTTTGTCGGCGTGCGCCTGAGCAGCAGCTGGAAACTATTCGCCCGTGCGCAGATGCGCACCGATGTCGGCGTGACAGTGACCTACTGGGACTATCAGCGAAACCTCTCCAACTACACCTTGGGCAGCGGGGGCTATTACAGCCCGCAATCGTACGTGAGCGTGTCGACGCCGGTCGAGCTTACCGGCAATCGCGCGGGCTGGACCTACAAGGCACGCGCAGCCGTCTCGTACAGCGTGAGCCAGGTGAGCAGCACTGCGTTCTATCCGGACGATGCCGACTTGCAAGCGGCGGCGGCGCGCGTGCCGTTGCCCGCTGGGTACAGCTCGCCTTATTTCCCCGGATACCACAGCACGGGCGTTGGCTTGTCGGCCTATGCCGCCGCCGAGCGCCGGGTGACCGCAGGATTGGTCGTCGGTGTCATGTTGGATATCGATCGCACCGACTTCTATCATCCGACTACGGTCGAGATCTATCTGCGGCACGCCTTCGGATCATCCGCCACGCCTAGCCTCTCTCCACCCCGGCCCGTTCGACCCTACAGTCCCTAGTGAGGGTCGTGACCTTGCCGATTGTCCGGGTGCTGGCCGCATCTGAAACTCTAAGTTACTGATTTTATGGCGCTCCCTACGAGATTCGAACTCGTGTTACAGCCTTGAGAGGGCTATGTCCTGGGCCTCTAGACGAAGGGAGCGTTACGGCGGGCCGTGAGCAAGAGCGCGGTATTATAGAGAGCCATCCCGATTGCTCAAGCCGAAAGCCAAGGCATTGAACTCCCCCGACGCGTCGCTTGCGACGCCCGCCGCTACGCCCCGGATCATCCCGCGATCCGAGCACGCCAGTCTCCCGCTCCCATATCTCGCCCAATGCACTGCGCGTGCTGTACCGCCTGCGCGATGCGGGCTTCATGGCTTTCCTGGTCGGCGGCTGCGTGCGTGACCTGCTCATCGGGATCGAGCCGAAGGATTTCGACGTCGCCACCGATGCGCTGCCCGAGCAGGTGAAACGGCTGTTCCGCAATTGCCGGCTCGTCGGGCGCCGATTCCGCCTGGCACACGTGTTCTTCGGGCGCGAGACCATCGAGGTGGCGACCTTCCGGGCGGCGAGCGCGCCCTCGCAGGGAGATGAGCCGCTGCCGGAGGCGGATCCCGAGGACGGCGAGGCACCGGAGCTCGATGAGGCGCAGCTCGAAGCCGAGCCGGCCGAGGCCGCCGAGGCACCGCTGCGCCGGGGGGCGGAGACTGTCGGGCGTGCCGCGGCGGATAGTGCCACGGCGGACGCTGACGCGGATGACGCCGATCGCAGCTTCGATCCATCCGGACGCATTCTGCGCGACAACGTCTACGGCACCATCGACGAGGACGTCTGGCGGCGCGACTTCACCGCGAATGCGCTCTACTACAACATCGCCGATTTTTCGCTGTGGGACTATGTGAACGGCGCGCGCGACGTCGCCGCGCGCACGCTGCGCCTGATCGGCGACCCGGAGACGCGCTACCGCGAGGATCCGGTGCGCATGCTGCGCGCGGCGCGCTTCGAGGCGAAGCTCGGCTTTCAGATCGACCCCGCGACCGCGCGGCCGATCGGACCGCTGCGCGAGCTGCTCGCTGCGGTGCCTCCGGCGCGGCTCTTCGATGAAACGCTCAAGCTGTTTCTCACCGGGCACGGCGCGCGCAGCTTCCAGGTCCTGCGCCGCCGCGGGCTGCTCGCGGCGCTGCTGCCGACCGTGGATGCGTACTTCACCACCCATCCCGGAAGCCTGGTCGAGAAGCTGCTGCTGCAGGGGCTGGAGAACACCGACGCCCGGGTCCTGGCCGACAGGCCGGTCACGCCCGTGTTCCTGTTCGCACTCCTCTTATATGGGCCGATCGCCGCCCTCATCGAGCTGGCACCGCCGGCGCGCTGGCACGAGCTGGCTACCATCCTCGAGGCCTGCGACCGCGCGATGCGCGAGGCGCAGGCGCGCATCGCGATCCCCAGGCGCTTTTCCCTCGGTGTGCGTGAAATGTTCGCGCTGCAGCCGCGCCTGGAGCATCCGCGCGGCCGCCGTGCATTGCGTGTGCTCGAGCATCCGCGTTTTCGTGCCGCCTACGACCTGCTGCTGCTGCGGGCCGCGCATGGACTCGCCCCGGCCGACATGGCGCAATGGTGGACACGCCTGCAGGAAGTATCGGCAGAGGAGCGCGGCCGCATGGCCGATGCGTTGGCCGGCGAGACGAGCGGGCGCACCGCCGCCCCCGCGGGCGCCGCCGCGGCCGGCGGCGTCGGCGCCGTGCCGGGCCGGCAACTTCCGGCTGAGGAAGGCGCATGCAGCGCTGGCAGCCCGCCTATGTCGGCGTGGGCAGCAACCTCAGCGGTCCGCGCCGCCAGGTGCTCGCCGCCCTGGCGCGTCTGGCGCAGCTGCCGCGCAGCCGCGTCGTGTCGACTTCACGGTTGTATGCTTCGCGCCCCTTCGGTCCGGTGGCCCAGCCGGACTTCGTCAACGCCGCCGCCGGCATCCTCACCCAGCTCGGCTCCGCGGCGCTGCTCGATGAATTGCGGGCCATCGAGACGGTCATGGGCCGCCCCGCGCAGCGCGTGCGCTGGGGAGCGCGGGTGATCGACCTGGATCTGCTGTGTTTTGCGCGCGAGCGGCGCGCGGACGCGACGCTGATGCTTCCCCATCCCGGGATAGTGGAGCGCAACTTCGTTCTGTATCCTCTGGCGGAAATTGCCCCCGATCTCGACCTGCCCGGGTTGGGCCGCGTGGCCGAGCTGCGCCCGTAGCGTCACGTCCGAGGGCCTCACACTCCTGTAGGTCACATGGCGGACGAAGCGCTCCACAAGTTCATCGTGGTCGAAGGACCGATCGGCGTCGGCAAGACGAGCCTGGCGCGGCGCCTGTGCGAGAGTCTCGCCGCCCAGGCGGTGCTGGAGCAGTCGGCGCAGAACCCGTTCCTCGAGCGCTTCTACAGGAACCCGCGCGCCGCGGCCCTGTCGACGCAGCTGCACTTCCTGTTGCAGCGCGCGCAGCAGCTCGCCGCGCTCAACCAGGCGGACCTGTTCGCGCCGGTACGCGTTGCGGACTATCTGCTGGAGAAGGACCGGCTGTTCGCGCGCGTCACGCTCGATGACGACGAATACGCGCTCTACGAGCAGCTGTATGCCAAGCTCGACATCCGCGCGCCGAAGCCCGATCTGGTGGTCTACCTGCAGGCGCCCGTCGACGTGCTGCTCGAGCGCATCGGGCGGCGCGGGCGTCGACTTCGAGCAGTACATCGACCGCGCAGTACCTGGAGCGGCTCAACGAGGCGTACGCACGCTTCTTCCATGAATTCGCGTCGGCCCCGCTGCTCATCGTCAATGCCGCCTCCATCGATCCGATCGCCAACCAGCGCGATTACGATGAGCTGCTGGCGGCCATCCGGCGCATGAGCCGCGGGCGGCTTTACTACAACCCGTTGCGCAGCCGCACGATCTAGCTACACTCGCACCCGCATGTACACGCATCTGCAACGCGACACGAGCCGCCCGCCGGTGACGCTGGCGACGCTGGCGCGCATGAAGGCGGACGGCGAGAAGATCGCATGTCTCACCTGCTACGACGCGAGTTTCGCGGTCCTGCTCGATGGCGCGGACGTGGACGTGGTGCTGGTCGGCGATTCGCTCGGCATGGTCATCCAGGGCCACGACACCACCGTGCCGGTCACCATGGACCACATGGTGTACCACACCGCCGCCGTGGCCCGCGGCCTCAACCGGCCGTTCCTGATCGCCGACCTGCCGTTCATGAGCTATCCCTCGCGCGACCTCGCGCTCACCCATTCCGTGCGGTTAATGCAGGAGGGCGGCGCCGAGATGGTCAAGCTCGAAAGCGGCGGCAAGCAGACCGAGATCGTTGAGTTCCTTGCCGGCCACGACATCGCCGTGTGCGCACACCTGGGCCTCAAGCCCCAGTCCGTGCACAAGACCGGCGGCTTTCGCGTGCAGGGGCGCGAGCGCGAGACCGCGGCACGGCTGCTCGATGAGGCGCGGCGCCTGGAGGCGGCGGGTGCAGACATCGTGCTGCTCGAATGCATCCCGGCGCAGCTCGGCAAGGCGATCACCGCGGAGCTGCACGTGCCGGTCATCGGCATCGGCGCCGGCCCGGACACCGACGGACAGATCCTGGTCACCTACGACATCCTCGACATCACCACCGGGCGCAAACCGCGCTTCGTGCGCAACTTCATGGAGGGCGCGCACAACAATCTCGAGGCGTTGCAGCGCTACGTGCGCGCCGTGAAGCAGGGCGAATACCCAGCGCCGGAACACTGTTTCTGAGCGAGCGCGGATAGGACGCTTGGACACCGTCACCACGATCGCCGCCGTCCGCGAGCGCGTGCGCGGCTGGCGGCGCGAGGGGCTGCGCGTCGCGTTCGTGCCGACGATGGGGAACCTGCATGCCGGGCACATGAGCCTCATCGAGGCCGCGCGCCGCCACGGCGAGCGCTTCATCGCCAGCATTTTCGTGAACCCGATGCAGTTCGGGCCGAACGAGGACTTTGCCCACTACCCGCGCACCCCCGTCGAGGATGCGCGCATGCTGGCCGCGGCCGGGTGCAGCCTGATGTTCATGCCGGACGCGAGCGAGATCTACCCGTACGGCTCCGAGCGCGCTACGCGCGTAGAGGTGCCCGTTCTGTCGCGCATCCTGGACGGGGAATTCCGCCCCGGGCATTTCGAAGGCGTGAGCACCGTGGTGGCGAAGCTGTTCCACATCGTCGAGCCGGATTTAGCGGTGTTCGGCGAGAAGGATTTCCAGCAGCTCACGGTCATCCGCCGCATGGTGGCCGAGCTGTGCATGCCGATCGAGATCGTCGCCGCGCCCACCGTGCGCGACGCCGACGGCCTCGCCATGAGCTCGCGCAACCAGTATCTGACCGTGGCGGAGCGGGCGCTGGCGCCAAAGATCCACGCGACACTGCAGGCGGCCGCGCAGCGCGTACGCTCGGGTGAAGCGGACTTCACCAGCATCGAGCGCTCCGGGTTCGAGGCGCTGGAGAGTGCGGGGTTTCGTCCCGACTACTTTTCCGTGCGGCAGGCGGCGGACCTGGCGCCCGCGACGACCGCTGCGCGCGAGCTGGTGGTGCTCACGGCAGCGAGGCTCGGCAGATCCCGCCTCATCGACAATGTGCAGGTCACGCGAGCGTAACCGGTTTTGCCATTTCAGGCCGCCTGCCGGTGCCGCTGCAGTGCCCACTGCACGTGCTCGCGCACCAGCGCCGAGGCGTCCTCGCGGCGTGCCTCGAGCGCGCGGATGACCTCGGCGCTGGTCGGCGCGTTGCCGAGCGCGACTGCGATGTTGCGCGACCAGCGCTCGTAGCCGATGCGGTAGATGGCCGAGCCCCGCAGGCGCGCGGCGAACTCGGCCGCCGTCCAGCGAAACAGCTGCGGGAGCGCTGCGGCGTCGAGGCCGTGGCGCACCGTGAAGTCGGGATGCGCCGCCGCGCGCGCAAACTTATTCCACGGACACACCAGCTGGCAGTCGTCGCAGCCATAGATGCGGTTGCCGATGGCAGGGCGCAGCTCGGGCGGGATGGCGCTGTGGTGCTCGATGGTGAGATAGGAAATGCAGCGCCGCGCGTCGAGCCGGTAAGGAGCCACGATCGCGCCAGTGGGGCAGGCCGGGATACAGGCCCGGCAGCTGCCGCAATGGGCGCTGGCGCGCTCATCCGGCGGCAGCGGCAGATCGGTGAGGATCTCGCCGAGAAAGAACCACGAGCCAGCATCGCGGGCAATCAGATTAGTGTGCTTGCCGATCCATCCCAGTCCGGCATCGCGCGCGAGCGCCTTCTCCAGCACCGGCGCGCTGTCCACACATACGCGGTAGCCGAACGGCCCGATGCGCTGCTGCAGCTCGCGCGCGAGCGTGGCGAGGCCGCGCCGCAGCACCTTGTGATAGTCGCGCCCGAGCGCGTAGCGCGATACGTAGCCGAGCGCGCCCTCGGCAAGCACCGACGGTGCCGCACGCGCGGCGGCGGGCCAGTAGTCCATGCGTGCGCTCACGACGCGTACCGTGCCGGGCGCCAGCTGCTGCGGGCGGCTGCGCATGACACCGTGGCGTCGCATGTAATGCATCTCGCCGTGGAAGTCGGCCGCGAGCCAGCGCAGCAGGTGCCGCTCGTCCTCCGGGATCTCGATGCCCGCCACGCCCAGGGCGCCGAAGCCGAGCGCGCGGGCGCGCGCGGCCAGATCGCGTTTGAGCGCGTGCAGATCGAGCGACACCTGAGCGGTCATGGCGGCACCACGCCTCTCAGTATAATGACCTCATGGCGTTGCCGATCGCCTTGTACACCACGGCGCAGGTGCGTGCGCTCGATGCGCACGCCATCGACGAGCTGCAGGATCCCTGGCTACACGCTCATGAAGCGCGCCGGCGAAGCGGCGCTGCGCTATCTGCGCACGCGCTACCCCGTCGCGCACCGCATCGTCATCGTCTGCGGTAGCGGCAACAACGGCGGCGACGGCTACGTGCTGGCGCGCTTTGCCCAGGCGGCGGGCCTGACCGTGAGCGTGCTGGGCGCGGCCGGGCCCGAGGAGCTGCGCGGCGATGCGCGCCAGGCCTGGGCAGACTTCAGGGCGAGCGGGGGCACGGTACGAGCGTTCGCCGCCGGGCACCTCGCAGCGGGCGAAGTCATCGTGGACGCACTGCTCGGCACCGGCCTCACCGGGAGCGTGCGCGCCGAGCTCGTGCCCGTGATCCGCGCCATCAACGCCAGCGGCCTTGCGGTGTTCGCGCTCGATGTGCCCTCGGGACTCGACTCTGACACCGGAGCGGTGCGGGGAGAGGCGATCCGTGCCGAGGCGACCGTGACGTTCGTGGGCCTGAAGACCGGGCTGTTCCTCGGCGAGGGTCCGGCGTGCTCCGGCACGGTGTTCTTCGACGATCTGGAGCTCAGCGCCGCGCCCGCGCAGCAGCCGCGCCTCACGCGCATCGTGGAGGCGGAGATCCACGCCGACGCTCCCCCGCAGGCCGCGCGCGGCGAACAAGGGTGACTTCGGACGCGTGCTGATCGTCGGCAGCGGCAGCGCCATGCCCGGTGCGACGCGGCTCGCGGGCGAGGCGTGTCTGCGGGTCGGGGCGGGCCTGGTGACGGTGGCCGTGGCCCCGGACAATGTTGCCGCGATTGCTGCCGGACGGCCCGAGCTGATCTGCGTGGCGCTGACCGGCGAGGCGGCGCTTGCCGAGACCATGGCGCGCGCCGATGTCGTCGCGGTGGGGCCCGGCCTCGGGCGCTCCGCGTGGGCACGCGCCGCCCTGACAGCGGTGCTCGGCAGCGGCAAGCCGCTGGTGGTCGATGCGGATGCGCTCAACCTGCTCGCGGAAGTCGGCGCGCCGGCGCGCGCCGGGTGGATTCTGACGCCGCACCCCGGGGAGGCCGGGCGTCTGCTCGGCGTTTCGGCTGCGGACATCCAGCGCGATCGCCTGGCAGCCCTCGATCGGCTGCTCGAGCGTTTCGACGGCACGATCGTGCTGAAAGGCGCCGGTACGCTCGTCGGCGCGCGCGGCCGTACGCCGGGGCTGTGCGAGCGCGGCAACCCCGGCATGGCGACTGCCGGCACGGGCGATGTGCTCACGGGGGCGATCGCCGGGATCCTGGCCCAGTGCGGCGACCCGTGGGCGGCGGCGCGCAGTCGGGGTGTTGGTGCACGCCATGGCCGGGGATGCCGCCGCCCGCAGCGGTGAGCGCGGGGTGCTGGCGAGCGACCTGCTGCGCGAACTGCAGCATTGCGTGAATCTGTAGAGCGCGTGCACACCCATACCAACACGGCACAGGACACCGAGGACTTCGGCTGGCAGCTCGCCTGTGCCCGCCGCAGCGCGGATACGTCGTTTGCCGCCCTCTACCTCAGCGGCGAGCTCGGCTCCGGCAAGACCACCTTCGCACGCGGCTTCCTGCGCGCACTCGGCGTGGCAGCGCCGGTGCGCAGCCCGACGTACACTCTCCTCGAGCTCGTATCCGCTCACGGCCGTGACGCTTCTGCACGTGGACCTTTACCGCCTGCGCGAGCCTTCCGAAGTCGACTCCCTCGGCCTGCGTGAGTGGGCCCGCGAGGGCTGCATATGGCTCATCGAGTGGCCCGAGAGAGCGCCGGGCCGGCTGCCCCCGCCTGACCTGCAGCTCAACTTCACGGTCGGTGCCGCGGGGCATGACATCGAGGTCGCGCCGCAGAGCGCACTCGGGCGCGCCTGGCTGGTCCAACTCACTGGCGACAACTGTCACGCCACCGCCGGTTGAAAAGCGGCCAGCAACTCCGTAGATTACGCGGCAGCTAGTGTTGCGAACATAATGATTAGAAAGGTGTTTCTCTTGGGGATGGTGGCCGGCGTTCTCGGTCTCGCTGCTATTTCCTCGAGCTCCGCCGCGGAACTGCGGGGTATATCGCTCGCCTCGGATAGCGCTTCCGCTCGGGTGACGCTCGATCTGACCGAAGGGACCACGAGTAAGGTTTTCACGCTCGACCATCCTGACCGGGTGGTGATCGATCTGCCGCAGACCTCCCTGGCAAGCGGCGCACACCTGCCCGCTGCGGCGGGGGTGGTGACGGAGGTACGCGTGGGCGCGCAGCCACACGGCACGCTGCGTGTGGTCGTGCAACTGAATAGCGCGCTGCCCGTGCAGAGCAGCTGGGGGACAGCCGCAGAGGGGCGGCGGCTGGTGCTGAGCCTCGGTGTGCCGCTGGTCGCCCCCGTGGTGGCCGCAGTCCCACGCGTGGTGCGCGCCATGCACGCCCCGGGGGATGGTGACCGTGACGTCGTCATTGCCGTGGATGCCGGGCATGGCGGCGTGGATCCGGGCGCCATCGGGCGCGGCCGTACGCGCGAGAAGGACGTGACGCTCGCGATCGCACGCGGGCTCGCGAAAGCGCTCAATGCTGAGCCAGGGATGCGGGGCGTCCTGACGCGCGACCGCGACGAGTTCCTCGAGCTGCGCGATCGCGTGGCACGCGCCCACGCGGCACGCGCGGACATGTTCATTTCCATACATGCGGACTCGATCGCCGACCGCAGTGTGACCGGCGCCTCCGTCTACGTACTATCGGTGCACGGCGCCTCCAGCGAAGCGGCCCGAGTGCTCGCCGATCGCGAGAATGCGGCCGATCTGGTGGGAGGTGTGCCGCTCAACGACAGGGGCACGCTCGCAGTGGTGCTCGACGTCACCTCGAGCGAGATCATCGGGCAGAGCGCAAGTGCCGCTGAGCGCGTAGTGAGCGCGCTCGAGGGTGTGGGCGAGCTGCGCAAGGCGCAGGTGCAGCGCGCCGGCTTCGTGGTGCTGAAGTCCCTCGGTGTCCCCTCGATGCTCATCGAGACCGCCTACATTTCCAATCCCGCCGAGGAGCGCCGCCTGCGCAGCTCCGCGCAGCAGGCGCGGCTCGCGGGTGCCATTGCGAGCGGCCTGCGCAGTTACTTCCTGCAGAACCCCCCGGATGGGACGCGTTTGAAACAGGAGCGCCGCACGCTCGCGAGCGCCGCCGACACCGCGACCGACCGCCACCACACCCTGAACTGGCGCCCCGGCGCCGCGCGGTGCGGCTGATGCGCGCCATCGCCGGCCTGTACACTGCCCCTGCCATGCCTATCCGCGTTCTGCCCGACGAGCTCGTCGATCAGATTGCCGCCGGCGAAGTGATCGAACGGCCGGCGTCCGTCGTCAAGGAGCTCATCGAGAACAGCCTGGATGCGGGCGCGACCCGCATCGAGATCGATATCGAGCGTGGCGGCGTCGGCCTGGTGCGCGTGCGCGATGACGGCCGTGGCATCAGCGCCGGGGAGCTGCCGCTGGCGTTGGCGCGACATGCGACCAGCAAGATTGCCTCCCTCGATGACCTCGAGACGGTGACCACACTCGGCTTCCGCGGCGAGGCGCTGCCCTCGATCGGCTCAGTCGCACGCCTGCGCCTCGCCTCGCGTGCCGCAGGCGCCGACCAGGGCGCAGAAGTCTCGCTCGACGGGGGGGCGCAGACGCGGGCAGGTCCCGCCGCCCACCCGCCCGGCACCACGGTCGAGGTACGCGACCTGTTCTTCAACGTGCCGGCAAGGCGCAAGTTCGTAAAGAGCGACGCCACCGAGCTCGGACACATCGCCCGGCTCGTCGAGCGACTCGCGTTGTCGCGCTTCGACGTGAGCTTTCGCCTGAGGTCCGGCACGCGTGTGCTGCTCGATGTGCCCGCGGTCGCCGACGCGAGTGCGGAGCGCACCCGCCTCGGGCGGGTGCTGGGGGAGGACTTCCTGGAGGGCGCGATCAGCGTCCGGCACGCGGCCGGACCGGTGATGCTCTCGGGCTGGGCGGCGCTCCCGACGCGTTCGCGCGCGCAGCCCGACCAGCAGTTCTGGTTCGTCAACGGCAGGAGCGTGCGTGACCGGCTGCTGATGAACGCAGGCAGGCTGGCGTATCGTGACGTGCTCTACCACGGCCGTCACGCCGCCTACGCACTGTACCTGACACTGGATCCGAAACTCGTGGACGTCAACGCCCACCCCGGGAAACTCGAGGTCCGCTTTCGCGACAGCCGCCAGATTCATGATTTTGTCTATCGCGCCCTGGAGCGCGCCCTGGCCGATACGCGGCCGCAAGGTCCCGCTGAGGGAGCACCCGCAGCCGCGGGATTCGGTGCGCAGACGCGCTCGGCGGCCGCCGCGCTCGGGCGAGGGTGGGGCGCCGGAGCCGGACCGGCGCCGGCGGCGCTGCCGCTGCCGGAGCCGGGGCGCGATCCATGGGCGATCGCGGAGGCGATTGCCGAAACTTCCGGGGCCGAGCCGTCGCTCTTCGCGCAATCCGCACAGGAGCATCCCCTCGGCAGCGCCCTCGGGCAGCTGCACGGGATATACATCCTCGCGCAAAGCCGCGCCGGCCTGGTGCTGGTAGACATGCATGCGGCACACGAGCGCGTGCTGTACGAGCGCATGAAGGCCGAGCGCGCCGCCGGCAGCCCCGTCTCCCAGCATCTGCTCGAGCCGCTCGTCATCGCGCTGCGGGCGCACGAGCTGGCGGGGTTGCTCGAGCAGCGCGCGCAGTGGGAGCAGGCCGGCTTCGAGCTCGATGCGCTGTCGGACACGCAGCTGGTGTTGCGGCGCGTGCCGGCGTTTCTCAAGACGGCGGACGTCCCGGAGATCGTGCGCTCGCTGGTGCAGGACCTGGGGGTCGATGCCGACACGCATCATCTCGAGAGTGCGGCCGACAGGTTCCTCGGCACGCTCGCCTGCCGCACGGCGGTCCATGCGCACCGCCGGCTCACGCTCCCGGAAATGAACGCGCTGCTGCGGCAGATGGAGGCGACAGAGCGCGCCAACCAGTGCAATCACGGGCGACCGACCTGGACGCGCCTCTCGCTGCAGCAGCTCGACCAGCTGTTCCTGCGGGGGCGGTGAGTGTGCGCCGCTCCCGGCGTTCCCGGCGAGGTGGCACGCGAGGGGTCCGTCTCCTGCACGCCTGCGTTGCAGCCCAAGCTGCCGGTATTCGTGCTCACCGGTCCCACGGGAGCCGGGAAAACGCGAGTGGGCCGTGCGCCTCGCAGAGCGTGCCCCGGTGGAGATCGTGAGCGTGGACTCTGCGCTCGTTTACCGCGGCCTCGATATCGGCACGGCCAAGCCTTCGCGGGCGCTGCGCGAGCGCATCCCGCACCACCTGATCGACATCTGCGAACCCACCGAGAGCTACTCCGCCGGCCGCTTCGTCACGGATGCGCTCCAGTGCATCCGCGACATCCACGCCCGCCGCCGCGTGCCGCTGCTGGTGGGCGGCACGATGCTCTATCTGCGCTCGCTCCTGCACGGGCTCGCCGTTCTGCCGCATGCCGCACCCGCGCTGCGGGCGCAGCTCGACGCGCGCGCCGCGCAGCGCGGCTGGCCGGCGCTGCACCTGGAGCTTGCCGCACTCGACCCCGAGGCGGCCGCGCGCATTGCGCCCACCGACCGCCAGCGGATTCAGCGAGCGCTCGAGGTGTACTTAAGCTCGGGACGGCCGATTTCCGAGCTGCAACGGGCAACCTCGAGCCCGCTCGCCGATACACCGCTGCGCTACTGGATCCTGGCGCCACGCGAGCGGGCGTTGCTGCACGAGCGGCTGGCGCGGCGCTTCGAGCGCATGATGGCGGCCGGCTTTCTGGAGGAGGTGCGTCGTCTGCACCGCGGCGGCGATCTCACCGCCCGGCATCCGGCGATGCGCGCAGTCGGCTACCGGCAGTTGTGGGCGCACCTCGAGGGCGAGTATGGCCTCGAGGAGGCGGTGCGCCGGGCCGTTGCGGCGACGCGCCAGCTGGCCAGGCGGCAGCTGACCTGGATGCGCGCAGAAAGCCGCGGCGAGTGGCTTGATGCGGACTCGGCCGAGCTGTCGTGGAATCGAGACAGATGTCATGAGTTGGGGGCTCTTGGGCTTTGAAGGAATCCGCGTGTTAAGATGTTTCGGTCGGTTCCTCGCCGCGGCGCGAGGCGCGTTAGCTTGCCCGGATCGCAGAACAACGGAAGTTCAGCTGCGGTCCATTTGTGCTGTCAAAGAACACGAAGCTGCAACAATAAGGAGAACCCGATGGCCAAAGGCCAGTCCCTCCAAGACCCTTTTTTGAACGCCTTGCGCAAGGAACGGGTGCCCGTTTCCATCTACCTCGTGAACGGCATCAAATTGCAGGGTCAGATCGATTCCTTTGACCAGTTCGTGGTGCTGCTGAAGAACAGCGTGAGCCAGATGGTTTATAAGCACGCGATTTCCACCGTCGTGCCGGCGCGCAACGTGCGGCTTGCGACCGACGAGGGCGCAGCCGCGGAGCCGTCCGCCGAATAATGCCTCGCGCCGCAGGAAGCCTGAGTGTTCGAGCGCCCCCGCTCCGGTGAGCGTGCCGTACTGGTGCGCATTGGCGTGGGCGCCCAGGTCGATCCGGAGGAGCTGCTGGAATTCAGGCAGCTCGCGGTTTCCGCTGGCGCAGTGCCGGTCGCCACCGTCACCGGGCGCCGGGCGCGCCCCGATGCGCGCTACTTTCTCGGCAGCGGCAAGGCCGAGGAGCTCAGGCGCATCGCCCGCACGAGCGAGGCGGACCTGATCCTCGTCGACCACGCGCTCTCGCCGAGCCAGGAGCGCAATCTCGAGAAGCTCATCGAACGGCGCGTTCTCGATCGCAACGGGCTCATTCTCGACATCTTCGCGCAGCGCGCGCGCAGCTTCGAAGGCAAGCTCGAAGTGGAGCTGGCGCAGCTGCGGCACATCGGCAGCCGCCTGGTGCGCGGCTGGACGCACCTCGAGCGGCAGAAGGGAGGCATCGGCCTGCGCGGTCCCGGCGAGACACAGCTGGAGAGCGACCGGCGCATCATCGCACGGCGCGTGCGGGTGCTCACGCGGCGGCTGACGAAGATCAAGCAGCAGCGCGAGACCGGCCGGCACATGCGCGCGGAAGTTCCGGTGCCCTCGCTGGCGCTCGTTGGCTACACCAATGCCGGCAAGTCGACGCTGTTCGGCGCCCTCACCGGAGCGGACGCCTACGTGGCGGACCAGCTGTTCGCCACGCTCGATCCGACCGTGCGCCGCATCAGGCTTGCCGGCGGCACCAACGTCGTCGTCGCCGACACGGTGGGCTTCATTCGTGCGCTGCCGCACGAACTGGTGGCCGCCTTCCAGTCGACGCTCACCGAGGCGCGCGCCGCCACGATGCTGCTGCACGTGGTCGACGCCAGCAACCCGCGCCGCGATGAGCAGATCGCGCATGTGGACGCGGTGCTTGCCGAGATCGGCGCGAGCGCGATCCCCCAGATCCTCGTTTACAACAAGATCGATCGCCTGCAGTGCGCAGCGCGCATCGATCGCGACGCCGACGGACGCGCCAGCGCGGTGTGGGTCTCGGCCGAGCAGCGCGTCGGGCTTGCGCTGCTGACCGACGCCGTGGCCGAACGGCTGGCACGCTTCGCGCGCCGGGCGCGCCTCAGGGTGCCGGCGAGCGCCGGGGCGCTGCGCTCCCGGCTGTACGCGGCCCAGGTGGTGCGCGGGGAAACTTCCGCAGATGACGGCTCGATCGAGCTGGCAGTGGAGCTCCCCGACATCGAGCTGCTGCAGCTGGCCCGCACCGCCGGAGTGCAGATTCTCGAGGTGCAGGCCAGCGCGGCGCCTTGTGCCCCCGCAAGCGCCTCCCTACAATCGACCGCCGTCTCGCGCGCGACCAAACTGCGCTGAGCTCGCGCCCTCCTTATGGCCTGGAACCAACCTGGCGGTTCGAATAATCAGTGGGGACGCCGCCCCGGGCAGGGCGGGCCCGACCTCGACGAGCGCCTGAAGAGCTGGCAGCGCAAGCTCGAATCGCTGTTGCGCCCGGGCGGCCGCGGGGGCGACAGCGGCTCGCTGCTGCTGCTCGGGGTGGCGGCGGTGTTTCTCATCTGGTTGTGGACCGGCGTCTACCAGGTGAAGCAACCCGAGCGCGGCGTGGTGCAGCGTTTTGGCAAGCTGGTGGAGGTGACTCCGCCCGGCCTGCACTTCCGCCTGCCCTGGCCGATCGAGAGCGTCAGCGTGGTAAATGTCGCGAACGTCAACTCGAGCGATTTCAAGTCGCGCGTGCTCACCTCCGACGTCAATCTCGTCGAACTGCATTTCGCCGTGCAATACCAGTTCGCCGACCCGGTAAAGAAGCTGTTCCGGGTGCGCGAGCCGCAAGCCACGCTGAGCGAGGTTTCCGAGAGCGCGATCCGCGAGATCGTCGGCCGCAGCACCCTCGATGACCTGCTGGTCGGCTCGACGCGCTCGGAGATCACGCGGCGCAGCAAGGAGCTGATCCAGGGGGTGCTCGATTATTACAACGCCGGGATCACGGTCACTACCGTCAATCTCGAGGATGTACAGGTGCCCGATGCGGTGATCCCCTCGCAGCGGGACGCCAACAAGGCGCAGGCAGACAAGGAACGCTTCATCCTCGAGTCCGAGGCCTACGTCAACGGCATCATTCCCGTGGCACAGGGCGCTGCCGCACGCATGCAGCAGGATGCCCAGGCCTACAAGGCGCAGGTCACGGCCATCGCCGAAGGCGAAGCGTCGCGCTTCGCGCAGCTCCAAGCCGTCTACGAGCAGGCGCCGGAAGTGACGCGCCGGCGCATGTACACCGATACGGTCGAAAGCGTATTGGCGCGGGCGCACAAGGTGCTGATCGACGGCCGCGCCGGCAATAATCTGCTGTACCTGCCAATCGAGAAGCTGCTGGAGAAGAGCGCGGCACGCGAGGCGGAGCAGGGGGGCGAGCCCTCTGCCAGCAGTGCCGGCGAAGGAGCCCGAGTCGGTCACGATCGAGGCGCGCGGGCGGGGACAGCGCTGATGAGCTCGCGGCTGTTTCCGTTGTTCATCGCCGCCGGCGTGCTGCTGGTGTTTGCGGCGTTCTCGCTGTTCGCGGTGAGCGAGACCGAATACGCTATCCGCACCCGTTTCGGGGCCATAATCGATACCCGCTACGCGCCCGGATTGCACCTGAAGTGGCCGTGGGACATGGTCACCAGGTTCGATCGGCGCATTCTTTCCGAGTCCTACACCGGCGAAACCTTCCTCACCAACGACGGCCGCGGCCTGATCGTGGACTTCTACGTCAAGTGGCGCGTCAAGGACTCCTCGGTCTACTACACCGCCGCGGCCGGCAGCGAAGCGCTGGCCGGAGAGCGCCTGGCGGAGATCGTCAAGGATGGCATCAAGAGCGTCGTGGCGCAGCGCACGCTGCAGCAGATCGTGTCCGCCGAGCGTGCCGCCGTCACCGGGGAGATGTTCGGTCAGGCGAGCCGCAATGCCGCCGGCCTCGGTGTCGACCTGGTGGACGTGCGCGTGCAGCGCATCGATCTGCCGGACGAGGTGGCGGCGCGGGTGTACGAGAGCATGAAGCAGAGCTTCGCCAAGACAGCGAGCCGGCTGCGCGCCGAAGGGCAAAGCGCCAGCGCCAGCATCCGCTCCGCGGCCGAGCGCCAGCGCACGGTGATCATCGCGGGCGCCGAGCGTGACGCACGGCGCATCCGCGGCGAGGGCGATGCGACTGCCGCCCAGACTTACGCGCGCGCTTACGCCAAGGATCCCGAGTTCTACGCTTTCTACCGCAGTCTCCAGGCCTACGACCGCTCCCTCGGCAAGGACGGTGATCTGCTGGTGGTGACGCCCGACGGAGTGTTCTTCAGGTACCTGAAGGATCCATCCAAGGCGCCGCCTGCGCCGCGGCGCTGAGCCTGGTACGCCGGTGGCGCTGAATTTCAGCGACCTGCTCGCCGCGCTCGGTCTGTTTCTGGTGTTGGAAGGCATCGGGCCGTTTCTCAATCCCCAGGGCGTGAAACGCGCCCTGGCGCGGCTGCTGCAGGTGCCCGACCGCGAGTTGCGCGTCGCGGGCCTGGGCTCCATGCTGGTCGGGGTCGTCATCCTGTATCTGGTCCGCTAGGGGTCGCCGGCGTGGGAAAGTTCGTGGTCATCATCGGCACCCAGTGGGGCGATGAGGGCAAGGGCAAGGTCGTAGACCTCCTCACCGAGCGCGCCGCCGCCGTGGCGCGTTTCCAGGGCGGACACAACGCCGGCCACACGCTGGTCATCGGCGGGCGCAAGACCATCCTGTCGCTGATCCCTTCCGGGATCCTGCGCGAACAGGTGCGCTGTTTCATCGGCAACGGCGTGGTGCTGTCGCTCGCGGCGCTGCTCGCCGAGGCCGACATGCTGATCGAGCAGGGCGTGCCGGTGTTCGAGCGCCTGAGGATCTCGCCGCTGTGCCCGCTGATCCTGCCCTCGCACGTGGCGCTCGATCAGGCGCGCGAGCGGGCGCGCGGACCCAACGCCATCGGCACCACCGGCCGCGGCATCGGACCGGCCTACGAGGACAAGGTAGCCCGGCGCGCGGTGCGCGTGGCGGACCTGTTCCAGCGCGATCGCTTCGCAGCGCAAGCTCGGCGAAGTGCTCGATTTCCACAACTTCGTGCTGCAGCACTACTACCGGCTGGCACCCGTCGACTTCCAGAAGACGCTCGACGAGCAGCTGGCGATGGCCGTGAAGATCGCGCCGCTCGTCACCGACGTGACGCGCGCGCTGCACGCGCTGCGCGGCAGCGGCGCCAACGTGCTGTTCGAGGGCGCGCAGGGCGCGATGCTGGACGTGGACCTCGGCACCTACCCGTTCGTGACCTCGTCCAACACCACCGCCGGCTTTGCCGGCACCGGCACCGGCCTGGGCCCGCGTGCTTTCGACGAGGTGCATCGGCATCGTCAAGGCCTACACCACCCGCGTCGGCGCCGGACCCTTCCCGACCGAGCTGTTCGACGAGTACGGTGAGCACCTCTCGCGCGTCGGCCACGAGTTCGGCTCGGTCACCGGCCGGCGGCGGCGCTGCGGCTGGTTCGACGCCGTGGCGCTGCGGCGCGCGATCGTGCATTCCAGCGTTTCGAGCCTGTGCATCACCAAGCTCGACGTGCTCGACGGGCTGGACACCATCCGCATCTGCGTCGGTTACCGCATCAACGGCGAGGTGAGTCCCGAGCCGCCGATGAGCCTCGAAGGCTACGCCGGCATCGAGCCGGTGTACGAAGAGCTGCCCGGCTGGAGCGAGTCGACCGCCGGCATCACCGCCTACGAAGCGCTGCCGGCCAACGCCCGCCGCTACCTCGAGCGGCTGCAGGCGCTCGCCGCGTACCGATCGACATGATCTCAACGGGGCCGGACCGCAGAGCAGACCATTCGTGCTGCGGCACCCCTTCGGAGCCTGAGCCTGAGCGCGCTGCCGCCCGCGCGCGCCACTGCGGCCGTGCGCCTCGCGCTCGCACTGATCATCCTCGGGGCGTGTCTGCTCGCCGCCGGCAGCTGGCGCGTGTATTCCAACACCTGGGACGAGCCGGAGCATCTGGCCGCGGGACTGGAACTGCTCGATCGCGGCCGCTATGAGTACGACACCGAACATCCGCCACTCGCACGCGTGCTGCTGGCGCTCGGCCCCTGGCTGGCCGGCGCGCATTCCTTCGACACGCCGCCGCCGGAGGGTACGCCCGAGGGCATCCACATCCTCTATTCGGGCGGGCATTACTGGCGCTACCTCACGCTGGCAAGGCTCGGCACCTTGCCTTTTCTCGCGCTGCTGCTGCTGGGGACCTGGCTGTGGGCGCGACGACTGTTCGAAACTCCGCGCGCCGCGCTGCTGCCGGTACTGCTGCTGCTCTGCGTGCCGCCCATTCTCGGGCACGGCGCGCTCGCCAGTCTCGACATTGCGGCGGCCGCCACCATCCTGCTGGCGCTCTACGCGCTGCAGCGCTGGCTGGTCACGGCGCGCCTCACCGATGCGCTGCTGTTCGGGCTCGCCGCCGGGGTCGCGGTGTCGACCAAATTCTCCAGCGTGCCGTTCATCGGCCTGGCGCTGTTGCTGCTCGCGCCGGCCCAGGCGGTTGTGGGCAGCTGGCGAGGGCTTCCGGCGGCGCCGCAGAGTCCTGCGGCGATGGCCGCCCGGGGTGCGGCGCGCTGGCAGTTGCGGCTGGCAGGGCTCGCGCTCGCAGCGCTCGCCATGCTCGTGCCGCTGTACCTCGTGTACGGACCGCGCGCATCGAACCCGGCCGGCGTCGCCCTGCGATTCAACTGGGCGCTGTCCTACCTGCTGCAGCGGCCGGGCCTGGACCATCAGCTCGGGGCGCTCCTGTCGAAGCTGTGGCTGCCCCGCGAGCTCGAGGACCTCGTCAACGGCGTGGTGGCGGTCAAGGCGCACAACGACAGCGGTCACCGTTCGTACCTGCTCGGTCAGGTGCGCTTGACGGGCTGGTGGTACTTCTACCTCGTCGCGCTCGCGGTGAAGACGCCGATTCCGCTGCTTGCGGCCGGCCCCCTCGGACTCGGCTGCCTCGCGCGCCGCGGCTGGCAGCGCCGCGATTCATGGGCGGCGGCGCCGCTCATGGTGGTCATCGCCATCCTCACCTTTGCCTGCGCCTTCAGCCGCATCAACATCGGGATACGGCATATCCTTATCCTGTATCCGTTCCTGGCGCTCGGGGGCGCTTATGTGACCGTGCGCGCCTGGCAGCGCATCACCGCCTGGCCCCGCACGCGCGCCGCGCTCGCAGCCGGCGCAACGCTGCTGGCGATCATGGCGTGGCAGCTGTCCACCGTGTGGAGGGCGTACCCGGATTACCTGCCTTATTTCAACGAGGCGGTCGCCCACCCCGAGCGCGTGCTGGTGGATTCGGATCTCGACTGGGGTCAGGACCTGTACCGCCTCGAGGTGCGGGCCGCGCAGCGCAAGATCCCCCGCTTGAGCCTGGCGTACCGCGGCACCGCGGATCTCGCTCGCGAGCCGCTGCCACCGTACCAGATCCTGCCGCCGGGTCGGCCCGTGAGCGGGTGGGTGGCGGTGTCGCAGCTCGCGCGCACGCGCAACCGCGCCGATTACGCCTGGCTCGATGCCTACACCCCGCTCGAGCGCATCGGCAGGAGTATCGATCTGTACTACATCCCCTGAGGACCCGCGCAAGGCGTACGGGTGGTTTCTAAGACGGCGTGGCCGCCGCGCGCAGACGGGCGATGCGCGCCAGCGGCGGGGGATGCGAATAATAAAATGCGGCGTACACCGGGTCGGGAGTCAGCGTGCTCGCGTTGTCACGATGCAGCTTCACCAGCGCGCTGGCGAGCTCGGCCGGATTTGCATGACGCGTGGCGAAAGCATCCGCCTCGAACTCGTGGCGGCGCGACCAGAGCGAGGCCAGCGGGATCAGGAAGAAAGTGAACGCCGGCAGCGCGAGCACGAACAGCAGCAGCGCCGCGTGGGTCGACGGCCGCGGTACCCCGAGCGCGCTGTAGAAGCCGCTCTGTCCGGAGAGCCAGCCGAGCAGACCCAGCGCGAGCAGGCTCGTCGCCATCGATACGCCGAGGCGCTTGCGTACGTGTTTCAGGCGGAAATGCCCGAGCTCGTGCGCCAGCACCGCTTCGACTTCCGCCTCGCCGAGGCGCTCGAGCAGCGTGTCGAAGAACACGATGCGCTTGTGCCGGCCGATGCCGGTGAAATAGGCGTTGCCATGGCTCGAGCGGCGCGAGTTGTCCACCACGAATACCCCGCGGGAGGCGAAGCCGCAACGCGCCAGCAACGCCTCAATGCGCGCCTTGAGCGAGGGGTTCTCGAGCGGCACGAAGCGGTTGAAAAGCGGGGCGATGAACACTGGCCACGCCCAGGCCATGAGCAGCGTGACCGCGAGCCAAAGCACCCAGGCCCACGCCCACCACCAGCGCCCGGCGCGCTCCATGACCAGCAGCGTCGCCACCAGCAGCGGGCCGCCGAGCAGCACCGCCAGCGCGAGGCTCTTGCCCAGATCGGCGAGAAACAGCGCCGGACGTGGTGCGGTTGAAGCCGAAGCGGGCCTCGAGGCCGAACGTGCGCCACAGCGAGAAGGGCAGGTTGACGAGCTGAATGAGGAGGGCGACGGTGGCAATCACGGCAACGCCGAGCCAGGGCTGCGAGAGCAGCGTCGCCCGCCACAGCGCATCCAGCGCCGCAATGCCGCCGCCGACCGTGAGCACGAGAGTGAGCGCCGCGTCGATGACGGCACCGATACGCCCGAAACGCACCCTGGCGATGGTGTAGTCCGCGGCCTTGCTGTGTTCAGCGCTCGAGACAGTGTCGGCAAACGGCACGGGCACCAGGTTGCGGTGACGGGCGACCTCGACGGCCTGGCGCTGCGACAGCCACAGCCCGACGGCGCTGCTCGCAACGACGGCCAGTACGAAGAGCGGCGTCAGCCAGTGCATGCAGCGAAGCAGGAGCCGCTCAGCGGCGCCGCGCGCGGTGCGTCTGCACCAGCCGCTCGGCCGCGTGCAGAATGGGCGTGCGGGTGGCTTTGGTCGCGCCCGGTTTGAGCATGCTCATGGAAGGACAATCATAGCAGGCGACCGCGCACAGCCGCGCCGCCTGCCGGCAGCGCGGCCCCTGCGTGCTTCAGGGCCCGCTGGTCGACGCTTGAGGCTGCGCGGCGGCGCTGCCGGGATCGCGCAGCCACAGCAGCACCGTGCCCACGAAGGCGCTGAGGCTCAGGAGCCCAAAGAACCACAGCATCGGGGTGTAGCCGTCGGGATTGGCGGCGCTGGCGCCGCTCATGTCGTTGAGATAGCCGGCGGTCAGGTTGGCGGCGAACAGCCCGAAGTTCTGCAGCGTGGTCATGAGGCCGTAGGCGGTGCCGAGGTGCTCCGGCGCGGAGTAGCGCACCACCGTTGGCCAGAGGATCGCTGGCAGGAAAGAGAAGCTCACGCCGAGCAGCGCGGTCGACAGCCCGGCGCCGCCGTTCACGCCTGCGAGGACGAGAAAGCTCAACGGCAACAGCGCCGAGCCCACCGCGAGCAGCAGCGTATTACGCCCGATCCGGTCGAGCAGCAGCCCGAACACGGGCGTGGCGAAGACTGCGGCGAGAAATACATAACTGTTGAGCGTGCTCGCCTGTGCCAGCGTCAGGCCCTGCGCCTGCTGCAGGTACTTGATGGCGAACGTGCTGCGGAAGGGGAAGATGACCGAGAAGAACGCCACGCACACCGCCACCAGCAGCCAGTACTCGGTGCGAAAGCTGAGCAGATGACGCCAGTTGATGCGCTCGGGGGGCGGCTGCAGTGCCAGTGTGCCGCGCGGGGCCTCGCGCCGGTCGACGTAATAGTACAGCAGCGCGCCGGCGAAGGAGGCGGCCGCAAAGGCGGTCGCGAGCCACAGCGGCGGCTGCCAGCCGCGCGCATACAGGCCCCCCGCGAAGGAGGGTGAGAGATCGGCGAGGTAGGAACCCAGACGCGAGAGGCTCAGATTGATCGCGAACAGCAGCGCAAAGTAACGCCCCGTGAACCATTGCGCCAGGGCGACGAGGATCGCGACCGACAGCGTTTCGGAGCCGACGCCGAACAGCAGCCGGCCGGTGGCCATCACCGGGAAGCGTGTGCCGAGCGCGGTCACGATCGCGCCGACCAGGCACAGCGCGGTGGTGGCGACGGCCATGCGGCGCGCGCCGAAGCGATCGACCAGCACGCCGCCGATCACGACCAGGAAGATGTTGGGCAGGCTGTAGATCGCGTTCAGGGTGCCGATCTGCGTGTCGCTGAAGTGCAGCTCGCGCGAGAGCTGCTCGGCGACCGGGCCGATCGAGTCATAGGCGTAGTAGTTACCGAGCATGACGAGCGCGGCGCCCGTGAACATGAGCGCCTGCGCGGCAAACGACGGGGTACGCGGCGCAGTCATGCCGGGGCCGGCGCGGGTCACCGCGCGCTGCGGCTTCGGTGTTGGGGCATCGCGCATCAGGGCGCCACCCAACCCGAGCTCAGCAGCCTTGCGTTGAACTCGCGTGCCACGCGCGGGTCGGGCCGCGCCAGCGTGCGTTTGACGTGCGGGGCGGGAACGCGCGCGAGCATGTCGCGAATGACGTTGAGTCGTGCCTGGCGCTTGTCATCGGCCCGCACCACGATCCACGGCGCCTCGGGCTGGTGGGTACGCCGCAGCATGCTGTCCCGGGCGCGGCTGTAGTCGTGCCAGTGGCGCTGGGCGGCCTCGTCCACCGGGGAGATTTTCCACTGCTTGAGCGGATCGCGGCGCCGCGCACGCAGCCGCCGTGCCTGCTCGGCGCGCGTGATGTCGAGATAATACTTGAGCAGGAAGATTCCCGCGCGGGCCAGCATGCGCTCGAAGCGCGGCGCGGCCTCGAGAAACGCCTCACGCTGCTTCTTCGTGCAGAATTTCATGACGTACTCCACGCCGGCGCGGTTGTACCAGCTGCGGTTGAACAGCACGATCTCCTGCGCCGCGGGCAGGTGGGCGGTAAAACGCTGGAAATACCACTCGCGCTCCTCGCGATCGCTCGGCTTGCCGGGCGCGACGACCCGCACCTCGCGCGGGCTGAGGTGCGCGGCGATGCGTTTGATGGTGCCGTCCTTGCCGGCGGCGTCGCGTCCCTCGAGTATCACCAGCACCTTGTGGCCGCGGCCGATGACGTGACGGTGCAGTTTCACCAACTCGATCTGCAGACGCTTCAGCTCGCGCGCATAGTGCTTGCGGCGCAGCTTCGGCACGCGTTCCGGGCGCTGCGACAGCTTTCTTGCCATGGGCGTGGCTCCTGGCGGCGCTCACCGGGCGGTAAGCCGCCTATTATTGGCAGGGCCTCGCCGGGGAGGCCATACTCCTGCACACCGCGCCGTCGGCGTGCGCCCGGCGCGCCGCCGTGGGCGATCGGATCGCGCGGAGCGTTGCCATGAGCATTTACGAACAGGGTCTCGACAAGAATCCTGCCAACTACGTGCCGCTGTCGCCGGTGAGCTTCGTCGAGCGAAGTGCCGAGGTGTTCGGCGACCTGACCGCGGTGGTGCACGGCAGCCGCCGCTACCTGTGGCGCGAGACGCGCGAGCGCGCCGCGCGCCTGGCGGCCGCGCTGCGCGCGTTGGGAGTCGCGCGCGGCGTCACCGTGAGCGCCATGCTGCCCAACACCCCGGAGATGATCGAGGCGCACTACGCCGTGCCGGCGCTCAACGGCGTGCTGCATACGCTCAACACGCGGCTCGATGCGCCGCTGCTCGCCTGGCAGATGCAGCACTGCGAGGCCGCCGTGCTGCTGACGGATCGCGAGTTCGCTCCGGTGACGGCCAAGGCGCTGCACATTCTGCGCGAGCAGCACGGCCGCTCGCCGCAAGTCATCGACGTGTGCGACAGCGAGTACACCGGTCCCGGCGAGCGCCTCGGCGAGCACGAATACGAAGACCTGCTCGGCCGGCACGCGCCCCTGGCGCGGCTCACAGGGCCGCAGGACGAGTGGGACGCCATCGCCGTCTCCTACACCTCCGGCACGACCGGTAACCCCAAGGGCGTGGTCACGCACCATCGCGGCGCTTACCTCAACGCGGTGAGCAACGCGCTCACCTGGAGCATGCCGCACTTCCCGACCTACCTGTGGACGCTGCCGCTGTTCCACTGCAACGGCTGGTGTTTCCCCTGGACGTTGGCGCTGCTCGGCGGCGCGCAGGTGTGCCTGCGCAAGGTGGAGGCACGGGGGATTCTCGAGGCGATGCGCAGGCACGGCGTGGATCACTATTGTGGCGCGCCGATCGTGCACAACATGCTGATCGACGCCGAGCCCGCCCTGCGCGAGGGCATCACGCGGCGCGTGCGCGGCATGGTGGCCGGCGCGGCGCCGCCGGCGGCGATGATCGAGGGCATGGCCCGCATCGGGTTCGAGCTGACGCACACCTATGGCCTTACCGAGACCTATGGGCCGGCGGCCGTCGCTGCCCAGCGTCCGCATTGGAGCGAAGCGAATCTCGCGGAGCGCACCCGGGTCAACGGCCGCCAGGGCGTGCGCTACGAGCTGCAGGAAGGCATGACGGTGCTCGAGCCGGCGAGCATGGCCGAGGTAGCCGCCAACGGCGAGATGCTCGGCGAGATCATGTTCCGCGGCAACATCGTCATGAAGGGCTACCTCAAGAACGCCAGCGCCACGACCCAGGCCTTCGCCGGCGGGTGGTTCCACAGCGGGGATCTGGCGGTACTCGAGCCCGATCGCTATGTGAAGATCAGGGACCGCAGCAAGGACGTGATCATCTCCGGGGGTGAGAACATCAGCTCGCTGGAGGTCGAGGACGCACTCTATCGCCACTGCGCCGTCATGGCCTGCGCGGTGGTGGCGTGCCCCGACCCGAAGTGGGGTGAGACGCCACTCGCGTTCGTGGAGCTCAAGCCCGGCGCGCAGGCCACGGCGGCGGAGCTGATCGCGCATTGCCGCACCCTGCTGGCCGGCTACAAGATCCCGCGCCAGGTGCGCTTCGAGGAGATTCCGAAGACGGCCACGGGCAAAATCCAGAAGTACGTCCTGCGCGAGCGGGCCCGCTCCGCCAGCGCGATTGAATGAGGAGCCTGCCGTGATGAGCACACCGGAGCCGACCCTAACCTGCGCCCCCGAGCCGTTGGTGAGGCGCGAGCGCGACGCGCGCGGCGTCGTCACGCTGACACTGAACCGTCCGCAGGCCTTCAATGCCCTGAGCGAAGCGCTTCTCAGTGCGCTGCAGGAGCAGCTCGATGCGCTCGCCCGGGACGAGTCGGCGCGGGTGCTGGTCCTGGCCGCGGCCGGCAAGGCCTTCTGTGCCGGCCATGATCTTCGGGAGATGCGCGCCCAGCCCTCGCTCGGCTACTACCAGCGGCTGTTCGGGGAGTGCAGCCGCATGATGCTCACCCTGCGGCGCTTATCCGTGCCGGTGATCGCACGCGTGCAGGGCATCGCCACGGCCGCCGGCTGCCAGCTGGTGGCGCAATGCGACCTCGCCGTGGCCTCGCGCGAGGCGCGCTTCGCGGTGAGCGGGGTGAACCTCGGGCTGTTCTGCTCCACCCCGGGCGTGGCGCTGTCGCGCAACGTGCGCTGCAAGGAGGCGTTCGAGATGCTGGTGACGGGCGAGTTCATCGACGCCGCGCAGGCGCTCGCGCGCGGCCTCGTCAACCGCGTCGTGGCGCCGGCGGAGCTCGATGCCGAGATCGAGAGGCTGGCGTCGGGCATTCTGACGAAGCCGCGCGCGGCCATCGCCCTGGGCAAGGAGCTGTTCTACCGACAGGCCGAGCTCGGGATCGAGGCCGCCTATGAGGCAGCCGGGCAGACCATGGCCTGCAACATGATGGACGAGGCGGCGCTCGAGGGAGTGCAGGCCTTCATCGAGAAGCGACCGCCGCGTTGGGGGAGCCTGACTTGAACGAAGTAGCCGCAGCGACCATCGCCCACTCCCGGACCACGGCGCTCTTCACCTGCGTATTGGCCGCGCTCGCCGGCCTGATGTTCGGGCTCGACATCGGCGTGATCTCCGGCGCCACGCAGTTCATTCAGAAGGAATTCGCCGTCTCCGACCACGTCATCGAGTGGATCGTCAGCTCCATGATGCTGGGCGCCGCACTGGGGGCCGCCGGAGCGAGCTGGATGTCGGCAGCGCTCGGCCGCAAACGCTCGCTGAGTCTCGGCGCAGTGCTGTTCGTGGCCGGTTCGCTGTTGTGCGCGTTCGCCTGGTCGCCCAACACGCTGATCATGGCGCGCGTGGTGCTCGGGCTCGCCATCGGCATCGCCTCCTTTACCGCGCCGCTCTACCTGGCCGAGGTGGCGCCGGAGTACATTCGCGGGGCAATGGTGTCGCTGTATCAGCTGATGATCACCATCGGCATCCTGGTCGCCTTCCTGTCCGACACCGCCTTCAGCTACAGCGGCAACTGGCGCTGGATGCTCGGGGTGATCGCGCTGCCGGGGGTGCTGTTCCTGCTCGGGGTATCGCTGCTGCCGGACAGCCCGCGCTGGCTGATGATGCGCGGCCGCAAGGAGGAGGCCCTCGAGGTGCTGCGCCGGCTGCGCGGTGATCCCGCCATCGTCAGCCGGGAGGCCGGCGATATCGAGGAGCAGCTGAAGACCCCGCAGCGTGGCTGGCACCTGTTCCTGGAGAATTCCAACTTTCGCCGCTCGGTGGGCCTGGGCGTGCTGCTGCAGCTGGTGCAGCAGTTCACCGGCATCAACGTGGTGATGTACTACGCGCCCCGTATCTTCCAGAGCATGGGGTACGACGTGGCTGCGCAGATGTGGTTCACGGCGGCGGTGGGGCTCACCAACGTGCTGGCGACCTTCATCGCCATCGGCCTGGTAGACCGCTGGGGCCGCAAGCCCATCCTCTATACCGGCTTCACCGTGATGGCGATCGGCCTGGGCGTGGTGGGTACGGTGATGCACTTCGGGATCGCGACCGAAGGGCAGCAGCTGCTCGCGGTGGCGATGCTGCTGATGTTCATCGTGGGCTTTGCGATGTCGGCCGGACCTCTGGTGTGGACGCTGTGCTCGGAGGTCCAGCCGCTCAAGGGACGTGATTTCGGCATCGGCGCCTCCACCTTGACCAACTGGACCGCCAACACCGTCGTGGGCGCCACCTTCCTTACGCTGCTCAATACCTTTGGTCGCGCCGAGACCTTCTGGCTGTACTCGGCACTCAACGTGCTGTTCCTGCTCTTCACCTATGCGCTCGTGCCGGAAACCAAAGGCGTCACGCTGGAGCAGATCGAGCGCAAGCTGATGAGCGGCGCGCGGCTACGTGACATCGGTCGCTGAGGGTGCGCGCCAGCGGCGTGCCGGCCTTGGCGGCGGGTCGGGCTGCGCGGGGCCTGCTCGCGATGCTGCTGTGCTGCGCCCTGCCAGCCGGGGCGCTGCGCGCGGGGGATGAGGCTCAGGGCGAGGTCGCCCTGAGCCGTGACGTGATGGTGGCGATGCGAGACGGCGTGAAGCTCGCCACCGACATCTACAGCCCGGCACGAGACGGCCAGCCGGTTACGGATAGGTTTCCGGCGATTCTGGTGCGCACGCCCTACAACAAGGAAGCCGGTGCGGCCGCGTTCGCACGCTACTTCGTGGCACGCGGATACGTGGTAGCGTCGTCAGGACGTGCGGGGCCGCTACAAGTCGGAAGGGCGCTGGCGTGCCGATCCGCGACGATCCTAACGACGGATTTCGACACGGCCACATGGATTGGAGAGCAGCCGTGGTTCGACGGCAACATCGGCACCACGGGCACGTCCTACGAAGGCGCGACGCAACACGCGCTCGCCATCGCCAATGCGCCCTATGTGAAGGCCATGATTCCACGTAACGCGATGTCGGACTTTGGCCGCTACGGTGTCCGACACAACGGCGCCTTCGAGCTGCGCTGGTTCAACTGGGTTTTCTACGCTGGGGAATGCCAGCGGGGACTGCCGAACGCGCTCCCGGCGGCCGCGCGCGCGGCGTCAGATCCCGCGGCGCGCCAATGCGCTGGTGGAGACTGGGCGGCAGGTCCAAGAGTACGTGCGCGGCCTGCCGCTGCGTCCGGGCACCACGCCGCTGAAGTTCGCGCCCGACTACGAAGCCTGGCTGATCGAGGCGATGGGCCACGGCGACTATGACGATTTCTGGAACGAATTCCGGCTCGAGCGTCGTCGACCACCTGAGCGGAATACAAGGACATTCCGGTCTACCACATGACGGGCTGGTACGATTCCTGGGCCACTGCAGGTCGCCAACCTGAACTATGTCGAGCTGCGGAGCACCAAGAAGAGCCTGCAGCGGCTGATCGTCGGGCCCTGGATCCACAGCCGGCCGAAGCGAGCTACGCGGGCGAGGCGCAGTTCACCGCGGACGCGGCACTCGATCTGCAAGCGTTTCAAGCTGCGCTGGTTCGATCACTGGCTGAAGGGCGTCGACAACGGCGTCGATCGCGAGCCGCCCGTGCGGATCTACGTGATGGGCGGAGGCGACGCGCACAAGACGCCGCGAGGGCCGCATCTTTGTGGGGGCCACTGGCGCGACGAGCAGGAGTGGCCGCTCGCGCGGACGAGGCCGACGCCCTACTACTCTGCACGCGGACGGCGGCCTCTCGGCCGAGACACCGGCGGCCGGCACGCCCCGCTGACCTACCTGTTCGACCCGCGACACCCAGTGCCGACGCTCGGCGGCAACGTCTCCTCGCAGGGAACGCTGATGTTCCAGGCGGCGCGGCCGACCAGCGCTGCCGGCCGGACTTCTGGCCGTGCGCGGACGCGAAGCCGCTCTCGGCGCGCGACGATGTGCTGGTGTTCCAGACGCGCGCCGCTGAGCAGGCGACATCGAGGTGACCGGGCCGGCTGATCGTGAAGCTGTGGGCCGCCTCGGACGCGCCCGATACCGACTTCACCGCCAAGCTGGTCGACGTGTATCCGCCCAACGCCGACTTTCCCGGCGGCGTCGATCTCAACATCGGCCGACAGTATCGTGCGCGCACGTTACCGCAACGGCCTCGGCCAGGCGAGCTGCTCAAGCCCGGCAGAGCCGTACGAGTTCACGATCGAGATGTATCCGACGTCGCTCGTTTTCAAGCGCGGCCACCGCATCCGGCTCGACATCTCGAGCAGCAACTTCCCGCGCTTCGACGTCAACCCAACACCGGCGAGCCGCTGAACGACAACCGCCGCTGGCGCGTCGCCGAGAACTCGATCTATCTCGACCCGGCGCACCCCTCGCGCATCCTGCTGCCCGTGGTGGCGGCCGCCTCGCCCTAGTGCCGCGCTGAGGCTGCTCGCAACGGTGCACGGGCGATCGCCTGCCTTGTGATACAACGGCGCAATGAGCCACGAGCCCTCGCGCAATCCGCAGCTGCTGCGCGTCATCGGCCGCTGGAGCATGGTAGCGCTCGCGATCAACTGCACTCTTGGCAGCGGCATCTTTGGGTTGCCTTCGGTGGTGGCAGGTCTCCTCGGGGGTGCGAGCCCGGTGGCAGTGCTGCTGGCGGGTGCCGGCATGGGCGTGATCATCGCCTGCTACGCCGAGGTCGGCTCGCAGTTCACCGGGACGGGCGGGACCTACCTGTACCTGCGCCGCGCGTTCGGGCGCCTGATCGGCCTGCAGGTCGGCTGGATGTCACTCCTCGCTCGCCTGACCGCGTGCGCCGCGGCGTTGAATCTGCTCATCGCCTACCTGGGCGAATTCTGGCCGTCGGCAACTGCGCCGCTGCCGAGGCTCCTCGTCATCACGGCTTTTCTCGGCACCCTGGCCGCGGTGAACTACCGCGGCGTCGGTGCGGGTACGCTGATGAGCAACGCCACGGTCGTGGCGAAGCTGCTGGCGCTGGGCGCGGTGTGCGTCGCGGGAATGGCTTACCTGGGCGTCCACGGAATGGTTTCCGCGCCGCCCCTCGAGCGGCATGCGGGCAACTGGCTGAGCGCTATGCTGCTGCTGCTGTTCGCCTACGGCGGCTTCGAATCCGCACTCAACCCCATGGGCGAGGCGAAGAACCCGCGGCAGGACGCGGCATTCGCGCTGTTCACGGCGTTGGTTACCTTGACCGCGCTGTACAGCACACTGCAGCTCGTCGTGGTCGCAGTGCTGGCGGCCCCGGCGAGCAGTCAGCGCCCGCTCGCAGACGCGGCGCGCGTGCTCATGGGCCGTCCGGGTGGGGCCCTGATCTCGGCGTGCGCACTGATCTCGGTCTACGGCTACATGAGCGCCATGATGCTCACCGTACCACGCTCGATGTTCGCGCTCGCGGAGGGTGGCGATTTCCCGGCCGTTTTCGGCGCCGTGCATGCGCGCTGGCGCACCCCGCACGTCTCGATCGTGGCGTTCGCGGCGCTGGTATGGATGTTCGCTGTTTTCGCGAGCTTCTCATGGAACGTGACGCTGTCGGCCGTCGCCCGCACCTTCTACTACGCGGGGGTGTGTGCGGCGGTGCCGGTGTTGCGCAGAATTCAGCCGCAGGCTCCCGCGTTCCGGCTTCCGGGCGGGCTGGCCCTTCCAGCGCTCGGCGTGGGCCTCTGTGTGGCGCTGCTGACGGGTGTCGACTTCAGCAAGTCGATCATCGTGCTCGTGACGATCGCGATCGCCCTGGCGAACTGGGCGCTCGTCAGGAGACGAGAGGTGCGCCCGGCTCGGGCGTAACGACGACGCCGCCGCCGCTACGCGCGGTGCAGCATAGCTACGCGTTTCCGCCGCCGCGCGCGCGGCGCTAATATCGTTGCGCATGCGAGAGAAAACCAGCCAAGCGGCGTCCTGGCGCCGCCGCCTGCGGCGCGAGCTCACCGGGCTCCTCGCGCTGAAGGTGGCAGCGCTCGCGCTGCTGTGGTGGCTCTTTTTCTCGCCCGCGCACCGCATCACGGTGGATGGCGAGGCGGCTAGCCGCAGATTCGGCGTGGCGCCGCCGCGGCTGCAGCATCACGAGGAGCAGCGCGTACCTGAGCCGCTCACTGGGACGGGGCGCGCTGCTGGCGGAGCGGCGCAGTGATCGATGCCGCGGTCGTCACGCTCTCGCGCAGCCAGTTTGCGCTGACCGCGCTGTATCACTTCCTGTTCGTGCCCCTGACACTCGGGCTCTCCATGATCCTGGTGATCATGGAGGCGGTGTACGTCATGACGGGGCGCGAGATCTGGAAGCGCATGACGCGCTTCTGGGGGATGCTGTTCGGCATCAACTTCGCCATGGGGGTCGCCACCGGCATCACCATGGAGTTCCAGTTCGGCACCAACTGGGCGTACTTCTCCCACTACGTCGGCGATGTTTTCGGCACGACACTGGCGCTCGAGGGCCTGATGGCGTTCTTCCTCGAGTCGACTTTCGTCGGCCTGTTCTTCTTCGGCTGGGAGCGGCTCTCACGTGTCGCGCACCTGGTCGTGACCGGCCTCGTGGCGCTGGGCTCGAGCCTGTCGGCGCTGTGGATTCTCATCGGCAACGCGTGGATGCAGTACCCGGTGGGGGCGCACTTCAACCCGCACACGATGCGCATGGAGCTCACCTCGTTCAGCGAAGTGCTCTTCAACCCCGTCGCACAGGCCAAGTTCGTGCACACCGTGGCGGCGGGTTACGTGGTGGGTTCGGTGTTCGTGCTCGCGGTGAGCGCCTGGTACCTGCTGCGCGGGCGCAACGTCGACGTGGCCCGGCGCTCCATGGCGGTGGCGGCGAGCTTCGGGCTCGCCTGCGCCTTGTCGGTGGTGGTGCTGGGGGATGAGTCCGGCTACCTCGCCGGTGAGAACCAGAAAATGAAGATCGCGGCGATCGAAGCGGAATGGCACACGGAGAAGCCGCCGGCCGGCTTCAGCGTCTTCGGTTTTCCCGACGTACAGGAGCACGTCACGCACGCCGTGGTGAAGGTGCCGTGGATGCTCGGGCTCATCGCGACACGCTCGATAGATACACCGGTGCCCGGCATCACGGAGCTCGTGGCGCGCGCCCGCCAGCGCATCCGCAGCGGTATCGAGGCCTACGCCGCTCTGCAGGCGCTGCGTGCGCACCCCGCGGACGAGTCCGCGCAGGCGCGTTTTGCGGCCCACCAGGCGGATCTCGGTTACGGCCTGCTGCTGTTGCGCTACGTGCCGGACCCTGCCACGGCGAGCGCGCGGCAGATCGAGCAGGCGGCGTGGTCGACGGTGCCCAATGTCCCGGTGCTGTTCTGGTCTTTCCGCGTGATGGTGGGTCTCGGCTTCTACTTCATAGCGCTGTTCGCCGCGGCGTTCTATCTCGCCGCGCGTCATCGCCTGGCGCCAAGCCGCGCCTTCCTGTGGGTCGCGTTCCTCAGTCTCCCGCTGCCGTGGATTGCCGCGGAGCTCGGCTGGATTGTCGCCGAGTACGGGCGCCAGCCCTGGGCGATCGACGGTGTGCTGCCGACCTTCCTCGGCGCATCGCCGGTTCCCGCCGCCACCGTGTGGTTGTCGCTCAGCGGGTTCGTGCTGTTCTACTCGGCGCTGGCGGTCGTCGATGTGTACCTGCTGGTGCGCATGATCCGCCGCGGACCCGAGGGACTGGGCTACTGGCCGCCGCAGGAGCCGCTCCCGGCTGCCTCACAGTGAAGCGGAGACCGCCGTGCCCGACTATGTAACTCTGCGGCTGATCTGGTGGGCGATCCTCGGGGGGCTGCTGATCGGGTTCGCCGTCATGGACGGGTTCGATCTGGGGATCGGAGCGACGTTTCGCTTCGTCGGGCGCAGCGACGAGGAGCGGCGTGCGCTGCTGGAAACCATAGAGCCCGTGTGGGAAGGCAACCAGGTGTGGTTCATCCTCGGCGGCGGGGCGCTGTTCGCGGCCTGGCCGCTGCTCTACGCGGCATCCTTCTCGGGCCTGTATCTCGCGATGTTCGCGTTGCTGGTCGCTTTGATCCTGCGTCCGGTGGGCTTCGCATACCGCAACAAGATCGCCGATCCTGTCTGGCGCAACGCCTGGGACTGGGCGCTGCTCCTCGGGGGCGCCGTTCCGGCACTGCTGTGCGGCGTGGCCTTCGGCAATCTCTTTCTCGGGCTCCCGTTTCACTTCGATGAGCTGCAGCGCCCGGTCTTCACCGGAGGTTTCTTCGGCCTTTGCAACCCTTTGCGCTGCTGTCAGGAGTCGTGAGCCTCGCCATGGTGATCCTGCACGGCTCGGCCTACGCCGCCCTCAAAACGGGCGAGCCGATGTCGTTGCGCGCCGCTGCGGTCGGGCGCATCGCCGCGATCGTGTTCGTCCTGGCCTTCATCGCCGCCGGCACCTGGGTGGCAGGGGGAATTGAAGGCCAGCGGGTCACCTCGGAGGCGGACGCGATCGCTGCCGCCAATCCCCTGGCCAAGCACGTGGTGCTCGTGCCCGGAGGCTGGCTTGCGAATTACCGCGCGCACGAGCTGCTGTGGCTGGCGCCGGCCGGCGCTCTCGCGGGCGCGGCGCTCGCCTGGATTCTGCTGGGCGGCGCGCGTGCGGGGCTGGCATTTCTCGCCAGCGCCGTCAGCGTAGCGGCCACGATTCTCACCGCGGGTATCGCGCTGTTTCCTTTCCTCATGCCCTCATCCACGCATCCCGACCATGGTCTGACGGTGTGGGATGCCTCGAGCAGCGCGCATACCCTCTTCATCATGCTGGTGGCTGTCCTGGTGCTTCTGCCCGTGGTGCTCGCCTATACCGCCTGGGTGTTCCACGTGCTTCGGGGCCGCGTCACTCTCGAGGAGATGCGGCGGCACACCGGGCTGTACTGACTCGCAGGAGCGCAGCGATGTGGTATTTCAGCTGGATACTGGGAACCGGGCTCGCGCTCGCCTTCGGCGTGCTGAATGCCATCTGGTACGAGATCATGGACCCGCCGGCCGGGGAGCGTAAGGCGGATCGCTCCGCGCCCGACGACTGACGGCGAGCATCCTCGCGGCGAGCAGCCGCGCGTGTAGTCTCGGCGAGCGCGTGCGTGAGGCTGCCGCTCTACCTGGCGCGGCCGTTGTTCTGCCCCTCCCGCTCCAACTCCAGTCGATTGGTTGTTAGCTGGGTCACGCCAGCAACCTCGCGCGCGATCTGCCGGGCGCGGTAGATCGCTTCCGCGCTCCAGACGTAGCCGCTCAGGTCGGCCACACCGCTCTCGACCCTGACATCGACGTGACGGAAGAAGTACACCGGGTCGGCGTTGAGCGCCGCATAGACACGGTCGGCGACGGCGTCATCGGCGCGAGTCTGCGCGGGTGATCGCGGGACGGTCGTCGAGCAGGAGACGACGAGCACGGCCGCGATGGCCATGGCCGCAGGCGTCAGGCCGGACCGTCGCCATTGACCGCTGCCAAGGTTCACGTCTGAGAGAGGACCCGGATTTGCTGTTCAGACCCGCTTGCTATGACCGATGCGGGGCTTGCCGGTTCGATCCGGAAGCGGCGGACGCTTGCCGTGCATCCAAGACCTTTGAGGTGCTGCGGTCAGCGTGACACGCCCGGGTCACCTACTCCGTTACGCTCGAGCTCCAGGTCATTCACCACACGGGAGACCCCTGGAACCCTCTCGGCAACGCTCCTCGCCTCGTCAAGGTCCGGTGGGTCCCACACATAGCCGCTGAGAAGCACGACACCGTTGTCGGCCCGAACGTTGATGTGTTTGGCGTACAGATGTTTGTCTGCGTCCAACGCCGCCTGCACGAGCTCAGCCGTCTGCCCGTCGGCCAGCCGCTGGACCTCGCTCTTGCGCGGACCGGTTGCGCACGCCGCCACACCGCACAGCAACGCCAGCGCGAGTCCCGCGCACGCGGGGCGATTCATGATTGCAGCCAATTTATCCTCCTGATCGCCGCCAGCGCGATCGCGTACACCGCAGCGACAGGCCCGGCGAGGCGCTCGTCCGGTCCGCATCCTCGGCACCGTTCAGTTATTGGTCCAGGCCCGTAATCACCTCGATCTCGTTGACTACGCGTCGCCTGCCCGCGACCCGGCGCGCTAGCAGCAAGGTGCGCTGCAGGTCGCCGTAGTCGAGCGCGAATCCCTGCAGCCTCACGAGGCCATCCTCGGTCATGACCTCGATGTGATCGGCAAACACGTACGGATCATCCTTCAGCACCTTCAGCACCTTGGCGGTAAGCGCCGCGTCGGCCTCTTTCCCGGCAGTGATGACGACCTCTTGCAGCTTAGTCCTGCTGGCGCTTGCCTGCGCCGGCAGAGGTGGCGGGGCCCCCAGAACGGCCCCTCCCAGCGTCGCCGCCAGGAGCAGGCCGCCTGGGTAGTGTCTGGACCCCGCCATGCCGCGCTGCTTACCGGTATCGCCCGCACGTCAGAACTTGAAATTGATGCCCGTCGAGACTCCGATCGGATGGCAGCCACCCCAGGTCGTGGGACCCGCGCTGCTGTAGTCGATGAACATCGCGTGCGTGGCGTCATGGCAGTCTGTCTTTATGCCATGGGTGCCGGCGCCGATGTCGTAGTGCGCGTTGTAATCGTTCGCGGTGTCGGCGACGTCGACGTACCAGGTGAGCTGCTTGTCGATCTTGTGCCACCAGGCGGCCGTATACATGTTCGCCTGATTGTTGCCGAGCAGCTGCGGGTTGAAGTTGTGCTGGCCACCCGGATCGCCCACCGAGGCTCCGGCATGCGCCCAGCCGATGGCGATGCGGTCCTTCCCACCGTTCAGTACCCAGTCCAAGGCCAGCCAGTCGCCGGTTCGCTGGCGCTCGTTCTGGAACTGCAGCACCTGCGGCACGTTGCGATGCATCTCCTCCCAGAAGTAGGAGATGGTCAGGCCGAAGGGGAAGCGGTACTGCCCGCCGATCTTCGCCGCCCATTCGTCGGCCACGTCGACGCCGACGTTGTATGCCGGAGAGCCGGCCGCGGCCGATCCCGGAAACTCCGCCTGGAAGGCGAGGAAGTCCGCCCAGTCGAGCAGCTGCAGGCTCAGGGCATTGGTGGGCATCTGGCCCGGCCCCGGCTGGCTTGCAAGGCCCAGACCGTACACGTACCCATAGTAGGGTTGGTTCGAGCCGATGCCGTCGCTGGCGCGGTTGACCTTCTTGTGGAGCTCATAGGCGGCGGTGAGATACAGCCCCCCCGTTTCGAATTTCATGTCCACGCTGAAGGCGTCCTGGTAGCCGCCGTCATCGCAGTTCAGGAACAGGTTCCCGCTGCCCGGGTTGTTGCTGCCTGAGCAGTCCGGAGACCCGAGTGGCGTGAGGAGAGTGTTCCGGTCTACGTTCTGGCCGGGCGCGAACGCGGCATCGAAGCTGAAGCCCGCCCAGCTGGGCGAGGTGTACGCGATCAGATGATCCATGCGTGTGCCGAATTCCACGCGGTTGTCGCCCCCGGTGTTACCCATGACCACCCCGTAGTCGCCCAGCTGCCCCGCGAAGGGATTCAACCGGTCCGTGGAGGTCCTGTAGGGCGCGAGCAGCTCGCCGAATCTCAGCCGGCCCCAGGCCTTGCTCTGAAACCCGAGAAACGTGTCGCCGAGCCCGATGGCTCCCTGAACCGTGTTCGAAGACTTGGTCCAGGTGTTCTGCAGGCCCGGCGCGGCCGCCATGTTGATGGAGGTCGAAACCTGGTAGATGAAGTCCACATTCGAGGTGCCGATCTTGTGGGTGCCCCGGTATCCGATGTTCGACCCGTTGCTCGACATGGCCGGAATCCACCCGGCCACCCGCCCCTGCGGTCCCACCTTGGCCCCGCCGGTGATGACATAGGGGCTGCCCGGAGCGCCGGTCGCATAACCATAGGGGAAGGCCACCATGCCATCCATGCCCTTGGTCGTGGCCTCGAGGGAGATGTCCATCGTGCCGAAGAAGCCCTTCATGAACGCCGCGAGCTTCGGCTCAGGTTCCTTTTTGTAGTCCTTGAGGAAGGCGTCGAACTTCGGCTCCGCAGCCGGGCCGGCCGGCGGTGCGGCCGGCTTCTTGGCAGCGGCCGCTGCAGCCGCCTGCTGCCTCTCCAGCTCGTCGACCTGTTTGTTGAGCTGATCCATCCGCTCCTTCATGATGCGCAGCTCTTCCTTGAGCGCCTTGGTTTGAGCGTTTTCGTCGGCTGCGCGGCCCGGGCCGGCGAAGCCCGCGATCAGCAGCATCCCCGCGAGCGCCACCACCCAGGGCTTGGGCGCCTTGGTAATAAACATTGCGAGACCCTCCTCGAGCGTGAGTTTGTCCGTCTGAACGATCTGCTCTCTCCGAAATTCTTGTGCGATTCTGTGTAAACCTCTGTGTGAGTGCCCCGCGACGATGCACTCAGAGCGGCGCTATGAGGCCCGCGCCACGTGCCCAGCGATACTTGGCTCCCAGCACCGCGACCGGGATCTCGGTCGAGTACGCGTAGGCGGGTATGCCGTGCTGGTAGAGATATTCCGCGGCTTCCTCCACCTCGACATCGCCCGCGAGGGAGGCGACCACGGGCTTGACGATCCCCCTGGCGCGCATCTGCCCGATGACTTCCACCATCAGCCGCGCAAACACCATGGGCGGGGTGATGATGGTGTGCCAGTAGCCGAGGATGAGCGCGTGAATGCGCTCATCCTCGAGACCCAGGCGTACGGTATTCTGATAAGTCGTCGGCGGCTCTCCGCCGGTGATGTCGATGGGGTTGCCCGCCGCGCCGAAGGGCGGAATGAACTTGCGGAATGCCGCATCCAGGTCCGGGGGCATCGCCATCAGCGACAGCGCGTTGTCCACGCACGCGTCAGAGAGCAGCACCCCCGAGCCGCCGGCGCCGGTGATGATCACCACGTTGTTGCCCTTGGGCGTCGGCAGCACCGGGATGCCGCGCGCGAAGTCGAGCAGATCGCGCAGCGAGCGCGCGCGGATCACCCCGGACTGGCGCAACACGTCCTCGTAGATCTTGTCGTTGCCGGCGAGCGCGCCGGTGTGAGAGCTGGCGGCGCGTGCCCCCATGCTGGTGCGGCCGGCCTTGAGCACCACCACCGGCTTCTTCTTCGACACGCGCCTGGCCACTTCGGCGAAGGCGCGACCGTCCTTCAGGTCTTCCAGGTGCTGGCAGATGATCTGCGTGTTGTCATCCTGCTCGAAGAACGTCAGCAGGTCGTCCTCGTCGATATCCGACTTGTTGCCCAGACCCACGATGGCCGACACCCCCATCTTGGCCGAGCGCGAGAAGCCGATGATCGCCATGCCGATACCGCCGGACTGCGATGACAGCGCGGTCGTGCCCTTGACGTCGTAGGCGGTGCAGAAGGTCGCGCAGAGATTCTTCGGGGTGTAGTAGAAGCCGTAGATGTTCGGGCCCATGAGGCGGATGTCGTACTTACGCGCCACTGCCACCAGCTCTTCCTGGCCGGCGACGTTGCCGGTCTCGGCGAAGCCGGACGGGATGAGCACGGCACCGGGGATCTTCTTTTCCCCGCACTCCACCAGCGCCTGCGCGACGAACTTGGCCGGAATGGCGAAGACCGCGACGTCGACGACGCCCGGGACATCCTTGACGCTCTTGTAGGCCTTCTTGCCCAGGATCTCCCCGGCGCTCGGGTGGATCGGGTAGATCGCGCCCTGGTAGCCGCCGTTGATGAGGTTCTTCATGATCGAGTTGCCGATCTTGCCATTCTCGGCCGAGGCACCAATCACCGCCACGGCATCCGGCTTCATGATCCGGTTCATCTGCCGGACGATGACCTCCTGGCTGGGTCGGTAGCGCGCCACGGGGGGCTTGAAATCGAGCACCACGCGCACATCCGCCGCGGTGGCGCCCGCGGCGGTCGCGAACACCGGGTTCAGGTCGAGCTCGGAGATCTCCGGGAAGTCCGCCACCAGCTGCGAGACGTTCACGATCATGGTCGCGAGTGCTGCGCGATCCACGCCCGGCGCGCCGCGCACGCCGCGCAGGATTTCCGCGGCGGCGATCCCGTCGAGCATCGATAGCGCATCCTCGCGCGTGGCCGGGGCGAGGCGGAAGGTGATGTCCTTGAGGACCTCGACCAGGATACCGCCGAGACCAAAGGCCACGAGCTTCCCGAAGGCCGGATCGGTCACGGCGCCGATGATCACTTCCTGACCGCCGGCGAGCATCTGCTGCACCTGCACGCCGTCGATGCTCGCATCCGCCTTGTAGCGCCGGGCGTTGGCGACGATGGTGTTGAAAGCTTCCTGCGCAGCCTGCGCGCTCTGCACGCCCACCACCACGCCGCCGGCTTCGGTCTTGTGCAGAATCTGCGGCGAGACGATTTTCATGACTACCGGGAAGCCGATGCTCGTGGCGAGCCTGGCAGCATCCGCCGCGCTCCCCGCCACGCCTTCCTTCGGCACCGCGATCCCGTAGGCCTCGCAGATGCTCCTGGCTTCCGGCGCCGTCAGCGCGCTGCGGCCCGCAGCCCTGGCCTGATCGAGGAGTTTCCTAATCGTTGTCTTGTCGTATCCCATGACCGCTTCTGGATGTTGCCGGCGCGCCTCGCGTGCGCCCAGACCCGCTCAGATCACCTTCTCCGCCCGCAGTGCGATGATCTCCGCCTCGCTCAGCCCAAGCTCGCCGAGCACCTGGTGCGTATGCTCGCCGAGGAGCGGGGAGCGTTGGACCTCGGTGATGCTGTCGGACATCTTGATCGGGTTGCCCACCGTCAGGTACTTGCCGCGGGTCGGATGATCGACCTCGACGATGGTGCCGGTGCTGCGCAGTGACGGCTCGGCGAGCAGCTCCTCCATCGACAGGATCGGACCGCAGGGAATGTCGTGCTTGTTGAGCTCGGCCATCGCTTCGAACTTGGTCTTGGTCATGGTCCATTGTTCGACGGTGGCAAATACCTTCTGCAGACGCGGCAGACGGGCCTCGGGCGTCGCGTACTGCGGGTCGGTGATCCATTCTTCCTTGCCGATCACCTGGCAGATCTGCTTCCACACGGGAGCCTGCGCGATGAAGTAAAGGTAGGCATTCGGGTCGCTTTCCCAGCCCTTGCACTTGATGATCCAGCCCGGCTGGCCGCCGCCGGAGGCATTGCCCGCACGCGGCACCGAGGTGCCGAATTTGCCATCCGGGTACTGCGGGTATTCCTTCATGACTCCGGTGCGGGCGAGGCGCTGCTGGTCGCGCAGTTTCACGCGGCAGAGGTTCAGCACGCCGTCCTGCATGGCGGCCAGCACCCGCTGGCCGCGACCGGTGGTCTTGCGCTGGTAGAGCGCACACACGATGCCGAGCGCCAGGTGCAGTCCCGTGCCGGTGTCGCCGATCTGCGCGCCGGTGACCAGCGGCGGCCCGTCATCGAAACCGGTGGTCGAGGCCGAGCCGCCCGCGCATTGCGCGACGTTCTCGTAGACCTTGCAGTCCTCGTAGGGTCCGGGACCGAAGCCCTTGACCGAGGCGACGATCATGCGCGGATTGAGCTGCTGGATGCGCTCCCAGGTGAACCCCATGCGATCGAGCGCCCCGGGAGCGAAGTTCTCGACCAGCACGTCGCAGTACTTGACAAGCCGCTCCAGCACCGCCTTGCCGCGCGGGTGCTTGGTGTCGAGCGTGACCGAGCGCTTGTTGTGGTTCAGCATGGTGAAATACAGGCTGTCGACGTCCGGGATGTCGCGCAGCTGCTCGCGCGTGATATCGCCGGCTCCGGCACGCTCCACCTTGATGACGTCCGCGCCGAACCAGGCGAGCAGCTGCGTGCAGGTGGGTCCCGACTGTACGTGGGTGAAGTCGAGAATGCGGACACCGTCTAGTGCCTTGGCCATGCGAGTCTCCGGCGGCACTTCACTTGTACATCGTCTGGTTCTTGGTGCCGGGCGCGTACTCGCTGGGGTCGACCCAGATGTTGATGACCGCCGAGCGCTTCAGGCGCCGCACGGATTCGCGCGCCCGCTGCAGCGCCGGGGCGATCTGCGCAGGCTCGCGCACTTCCTCGCCGTAGCCGCCGAGCATCTCCGCGAACTTGCCGAAGGGCACATCGCCGAGCAGGTTGCCGACGTTGCCGCGTTGCTCGCCGTATTTCGCGATCTGTCCGTAGCGGATCTGGTTCATGGCGGAGTTGTTGCCGATGACCGCGATATAGGGCACGCCGAAGCGGTTGGCCGTTTCCATATCGAAGGCCGTCATGCCGAAGGAGCCGTCACCGTAGTAGCACAACACCTCCTTTTGCGGATGCGCGAGCCCGGCGGCGATGGCGAAACCGGTGCCGACGCCGAGGGAGCCGAGCGCCCCGGGGTCCATCCACTGCCCCGGCCGGCGCGGACGCACCGCCTGCGCGGAGATCGTCACCACATCACCGCCGTCACCGATGTAGATGGTGTTGTCGGCGAGGAACTCATTCAGCTCATACGCGACGCGGTAGGGGTGGATCGGCTGGTTGTCGGACTTGAACAGCGGCATGAGCTTCTCGGTGGCCGCGTTTTCCGCGTCCGTCAGCTTCTTCATCCACTGGCGCCGCGCCTGGCGCTTGTCCTGTTTCAGTCGCCCGGAGGCGGCCTGCAGCAGCGCGCCCAGGATCGCGCCGGGGTGGCCGACCAGTCCCAGATCGACGTCGCGATTCTTGCCGACCGTGCGGTAATCCATGTCGATCTGCACCAGTTTCAGCTCCCGGCTGATGCGCTTGCCGTATCCCATGCGGAAGTCGAACGGCGTGCCGACAATGACCAACACGTCCGCTTCCGCGAAGGCGAGGCTGCGGGTGCGGTCGAAGTGATGCGGATCCCCGGGGGGCAGGAGTCCGCGGCTCGCGCCATTGAAGTAGGCGGGGATATCCAGCCCGCGCAGCAGCGCGATGGCTTCCTCATGGCCGCGGGCCGCCCACACCTGCTGCCCGTAGAGCACTGCCGGACGCTCGGCGTCGACCAGCATGTCGGCGAGCTTCTCGATGTCGCGCGGGTCACCGAGCGAGCGTGTCGAGGCGCGGTAGTGACCCGGCCGGGGCACGACCGCCTTGGCGACGTCCACCTCGCGATCCAGCACGTCGCGCGGAATCTCGAGGTACGCCGGCCCCGGTGCGCCGTTGTACGCCTCGCGCACGGCCATGGAAATCATATCCGCCACGCGCTCGGTGCTCGGCACCGTGGCGGCAAACTTCGTAATCGGCGACATCATGTCGACGTGCGGCAGATCCTGGAGCGAGCCCATCTTGTGCTGCGTGAGCGCGCCCTGGCCGCCGATGTGCAGCACCGGGCTCTCCGAGCGGAACGCGGTCGCAATGCCGGTTACCGCGTTGGTGCAGCCCGGGCCCGCCGTCGTGACAACGCAGCCGAGCCGGCCGGTCTGGCGGGCGTAGCCGTCGGCCGCGTGCGCGGCGACCTGCTCGTGGCGCACGTCGATGATGCGGATGCCCTCATCGATGCAGCCATCGTAGATATCGATGATGTGCCCGCCACAGAGGGTGAAAATCGTGTCGACGCCCTCGTTCTTCAGGGCCTTGGCGACCAGGTGCCCGCCGGAGACGACATTGGCGTCGCGGCTCTTGCGCCGCAGTGTATCTTCCGCGGTGCTCGTGCCGCGCTCTGCAGCTGCGGGGGTCGTGCCGCGGCTGTCTGCAGGTTTGGTCGCCGTGTCGTGCATTGACGCCTCCATAACAATGATCTGCGACCGCAGCATCCCGGCCGTCGCAACTTATTCCGCAAAGCCCGAACCGGCGTGTTCCGCAGCTCGCCTGCGCTGAGGCGTCAGCGCGTTGCAAGGTTCGCGGTTGTATCCAGCGTAGCGGTCCGGTTCGTGTACGCGGCGCGCAACGGTTTCAGGACCGCAATCGCCATCAGCGCGGCCACAATGTTGAGGCCGGCAGCCGTCATGAATACCGGATGCCAGTTTCCCTTGGCCGCGATGATGCTGGTAAACGGCACCAGCAGCGCCGCCGTGCCTTTGGCGGTGTACATGAGCCCGGTGTTGGTGGTCGCGTACGTGGCGCCGAAGGTATCGGTTACCGTGGAGGGGAAGAGGCTGTAAATCTCGCCCCAGGCGAAGAACACCAGGCCGCTCAACAGCACGAACATCGTGGGGTCGGTGCCGAAATTGGCGAGCGCGATGATGCCGATGCCCTCGAGCCCGAAGGCGATGAACATGGTTGGTTCACGCCCGATCTGGTCGGAGACCCACCCGAAGAATGGCCGGGTCAGGCCGTTCAGTATGCGGTCGATGCTGAGGGCGAAGGTCAGCGCCGGCATCGTCAGCCCGATGAGGCTCACGGGGACGTCGGCCACCTTGAAATCCTTGGCGATCGGTGCGAGTTGCGCAACCGCCATCAAACCCCCCGCGGCCATCATCACGAACATGACATACATCACCCAGAAGACCGGGGTTTTGAGCATCTGGAGCGGCCGGGCCTGATGCCGTGACGCACCGGGGGCGAGCTTCGGCGGCGACACCATGAAGCTCACCGCCGGAGCCATGATCAGCATGCCGACCACCACCACGACGATGCCTTGAAACAGACCGAACGTCAGGAAGGTGTGCTCGTAGCCTGAGCTCTTGATCATGTGGGCGATGGGAATGATGGTCGCCGCTGAGCCCATGCCGAAGCCGGCCGCGGTCAGGCCCGCCGCCAGGCCGCGCCGCCCGGGGAACCAGCGCACCGCATTGCCGATGCAGGTGCCGTACACGCCGCCGGCGCCGATGCCACCGATGGCCGCTGCGAAATAAAACATTCCCAAAGAGGAGGCGACGGAATTCATCGCCCAGGCGATGCCGCAGAGCGCACCGCCGATCACCACGATCCACTTCGGACCGAAGCGATCGACCAGGTACCCCTCGGCGGGCACCAGCCACGTCTCGAACAGAACGAATATTGTGAAGGTGACCTGGATGGCCGCCTTGGTCCAATGGTATTTGTCGCCGATGGGTCCGACGAACAGTGTCCAGCCGTACTGCAGGTTGGCGATCATCACCATGCAGATGATGCCGATGATCAACTGCGGCCAGGGGCGGGCGAAGACTGAAGTGGCTTTGGGATTCGAATCGGTAACCATCGGTGCTCCCCCTTCGTCGACTTAAGTTGAAAAAGCCGTCAGCCGGTTGGCATGAATTTCTGCGATTCGTAGCACGAGCCAGCGTTGGACTTGTTGCCAGGTGCCCTCATGCGGGCGGGACCAGATCGCGCCTTGCGGAAAACCCGTCGTTCGATCGTCGGCACCACAATGAGGCCCTGGAACGGTGCATGGGATCAGCGCTTTTTTGAACTGCGGCCGACCATATGTGATATATCTCCGCCTTGTCAACATCACGGTCGGGGCACTCCGGCGAACCGAGCGTCAGCCTGAAGTGAGCCGCGGACGCCGCATCGACGGGTCCGGGGAGATCGGTTGCACCGATTTGGGGAAAATGGCCCTGGCGTGGTATTTGATATATCGGAACGGATTAATGCGCTGCAATACGTATAGGGCGACTTGCCGCGGCCGCGCCATGGCGGTGCAGGCACGCGTGCGGAAACCTGATTCGAGCCGTTTGGCGGACTGAACCGGCTGGGAGGGGTCGATGAGCGCAAAGGCGACGCTCCACAGCACTCGCAGGACCGCCGGACAGCTGGCGCTCGCGCCGCTCAATGCGGTGAGCCTGCGTGATCAGGCCTACGCCAAGCTCAAAGACGCTATCGCCAACACCGACATCTACAGTCAGCGGCACACGTTGCGGCTCGATGAGCGTGAGCTGATGCAGGCGCTCGGCGTCAGCCGCACGCCGGTGCGCGAGGCGCTGTCGATCCTGGAGCAGGAAGGTTTTGTCAGAACGGTCCCGCGCCGCGGCATCTTCATCGTGCGCAAGTCCAAGCGCGATATCATCGAAATGATCCAGATGTGGGCGGCGCTCGAGAGCATGTCGGCGCGCCTCGCCACGCTGCGCGCCACGGATGCCGAGATCGGCAAGCTGCGCCACCTGTTCGATGAGTTCGAGAATTCACCGCCCGCGGAGCATATCGGCGAGTACTCGGACGCCAACATTGCGTTTCACCAGATGATCATCCGTCTCGGCGGCTCGCGGCTGATCGCGGATGCCACCAAGAACCTGTTCATCCACGTGCGCGCCATCCGCAAGGCCACCATTTCGCAGGACGATCGCGCCGCGCGCTCGATCATCGATCACCTGAAGATCATCGAAGCACTCGAGCGTCGCGACACGGAGCTCGCCGAGCGGCTCACCCGCCAGCACACGCTCGATCTCGCATTGCACGTCGAGCGCTACGGCGACTTCCTCGACTAGGCGTCATTGCCCCGCTTCCCGGGTGCCGGCCGTCAGCGGCGCCGCCGGCGCCGGCGCACCGTTGCAGGCGCGTCGGCCGGCACGCCTGGTGCCGCGCCCGCCGCGGCCTGCTGCGCGCGGCTGCGGAATTCGAAGTGCACCAGCCGCTCGATGAGCGCCGCGCCCTCGCGCAGCAGGAACTCCTTGAAGAGCGCGGCGACCGGGGGGAGGCGCTTGGTACGGTTGTGCACCAGGTACCAGTTGAGCATGGCGGGAAAGCCCTGCACGTCGAGCACCACGAGGTTGCCGGCCAGCAGGTCGAGGCCGATCGTGTGTGCGGAGAGAAAGGCTAACCCGAAGCCGGCCACGACCGCCTGCTTGATCGTCTCGGTGCTGTGGATCTGCATGGCGATGTTGAGTCGGGAAAACTGCCGCCCGAAAACCTCGCGCATCGAGTTCCACGTGTCAGATCCCTGCTCGCGCTGCACGAAGCGCTCGCGATTGAGCACAGCGCGCGGAATGTGCCGCACGCCCGCCAACGGGTGTCCGGGCGGCGCCACGATCACGTACGGGTGCGGGGCGAACGGCAGCGCCACGATGTCCGTGTCGGTCGGGGGCCGCACCATCACCGCGAGATCGGTGAGATTGTCGGCGAGCTGACGCAGCAGGCCTTCGCGGTTGTGCACCGTGAGGTTGAAGGTGATGCCCGGATGCGAGGCGCCAAAGGCAGCCAGCAGGCGTGGAAAGAAGTAGTCGCCGGCGCTGATCACCGCCACGTCGAGGCGGCCGCCGGTGACACCCTTCAGCTGCGCCAGCGCGTCCTCGGCCTCCTTCAGGCGCTGCGCAATGGCGCTCGCGCAGTGCAGCATCTCGGTGCCCGCGGCGGTCAGGTAGGTGCGGCGGCCGATGCGCTCGAACAGCGGCAGGCCGGCAAAGGCGGCGAGCTCCTTGATCTGCGTGGACACCGCCGGCTGCGACAGATGCAGCTGCTCGGCGGCGCGCGAGAAGTTCATGTGGCGGGCCGCGGCGGCGAATACCCGTAACTGACGCAACGTCACGTGCTTCATGCCCGGCAGGATACTCTGTGCAAGGTATTCTTAAAATCATATGATGGAGATAGAAACGTTTAATTTTTCCTTTGGGTGGGCCGGGGGTACGCTAGGCCCCGTAATGTAGTTGCGCTGGGAGATGGGCGATGGGATACGCAGTGAGCAATGCCGGCGCGGCGCCGGAAGAGCTGATCGCCGAGCTCGAGTCCTACAATCGGGCGTTCTCGGACCTCGAGCTCCCCTGGCGCTGGGATGTGGAGACGTTCCGGGAGCTGCTCAGCGTGGCGGGCGCGGCGGATTGCGTCGGCGCCTACATCGAGCGTAACCAGGCGCACCTGCTGCGGGTGTACGAGAAAGCATTCCTGCGCAATCTGGTGCTCGATGCCAGGGACCGTTGCCGCGAGGAAGCGGCCAGCTGAGCCATCGTCTCATTGGGCCATCGTCTGCGCCTGCGCGGCGATGTAGTGCGTCACGCGCGGCGCTTCGCGCGTGAGGTGGCGCACGTGCTCCTGCAACGCGCGATCGGCCTTCGTGACGCGCTGATGCTGGCGCAGGTGCTCGAGCCACGAGTCCACCACAAATGTCTCGAGCATTCTTTCCGGGTGAGCCGCGTCGCGAAACAGCCGCCAGTCGTAGGCGCCGTCGCGCCTGCGCTCGCGGGCCAGCCGCTGGAGTATCGTGAGAAATGCGGCGCGGTTCTCCGCGGCGACGTTGTATTCGATCGTGACCAGGACCGGGCCGGCATCCTGGCTCACGCCCCCGGCGAGCACCGGTTCCGGCCAGTGCATCGAGGGCGTCAGGTCCGCCTCCGGTCCGGAGTGCAGCCGCCAGCGGCGGGTGGCAAATAGCGCCGCGAGCGCGCCGGCTGCGGCAAGGAAGTGCGCTGCGGGGAGTCCCAGCCGACCGGCGGCGAGGCCCCAGAGCGCGCTCCCCGCACTCATCGTTCCGAAGAACACCGTGACGTAGGCCGCAAGACCCCGCCCGCGCACCCACTCGGCGAGGGCGACCTGGGCGGAGACGTTGAGGCTGGCGAGCACCACGATCCACGACACTCCGGCGATCAGGCAGGCTAGCACCGCGACCGCGGCGTCCTGCGCGAGCCCGAAGAGAAGGAGGGCCGCAGCCGTGCCGGCTTCGCCGAACATCACCACCGCGTCAGCCCCTGACTTCGCCTTGAGTCGCGGCAGCAGGAAGGCGCCGGCGACGGCTCCTGCACCGATCGCACCGAGGAGCACGCCATACAGTGTGGGGCCGCCGTGAAGCTGCCTGCTCGCGAGCAGCGGCAGCAGTGCCCAGTAGGCACTGGCGAACAGGAAGAAACCGATCGAGCGCAGCAGCGTGGCGCGCAGCTGCCGATTGTTGCGCGCATAGCGCACGCCCGCGCGCATGGCGCTCGCCAGATGCTCGGCGGGCAATGCGTGCGCGCGCTTCGGCGCAGGGCGCCACCACAGGAGCACGCCGATCACGCCCAGGTTGCTCACCGCATCGAGCCAGAACGGTGCTGCGATGCCGAAGCCGAGAATCACGACCCCGCCGAGCGCGGGGCCGATGACACGGCTGATGTTGATTCCCAGGCTGTTGGTGGCGACGGCCGAGGCCAACGCCTGCTGCGGAACGAGCAGCGGCACGATGGCTTGCCAGGCGGGGGTCTCCAGTGCGCCGAGGATTGAGATCAGGAAGGTGAACAGCAGCAGCACGCCCGGGGTCACGACGTGCGCGGCCACCAGCAGCGCGAACAGTGCCGAGAAAAGGCTGGTGAGAATCTCGAGTGTAAGGATGAAACGGCGCTTGTCGATCATGTCCGCCAGGGCGCCCGCCGGCAGCGCAAACAGAAATAGCGGCAGGCTGTTGGCCACCTGGACCAGGGAAACGATGAACGGGTCAGGATTCAGGCTCGTCATCAGCCATCCGGATGCCGCGTTGTACATCCAGGAGCCGATGTTCGAGATCACCGTGGCAATCCACAGCAGGCGGAACACCTCGTAGCGCAGGGCTTGCTCGGGGGACGGCGTCGCGCCGGGATGCGCGGGAACGGCGCCGCCAGACTTCTGGGTTGGCTGTGCCATTGGGGGTAGCGCGCTAATGTCCCGGAGCTTGCTCGGAGGTCAGCGGCGCCGTTGCGAAGAGGATGGCACCGCGGCGGCAGAGCTCGGCTCGGTGGCCGGGTCGGGGGAGACGAACAGCAAGGAGCACTCCGCGCGGCTGAGGATCTCCGCCGCCACATCGCCGAAGAAGAGCTCATCGCCCGAACGCGGACTCACGCCCATCACCAGCAGGTCATGCTGCCCGGACTGTACTTCCTTGAGGATCGCGTTGTGCGCGGCACTGACTTTGCGGATCCTGCCGCTGACCGCGACGCCGTAGTGCTCCCCGAGCTCGACGGTGTCGCGAATGGCGGCCTCGGCCGTGCTGCGTGGGGCGATGGCGGTGCCGAAGCGCTGGCGCCAGGGAAGTGCCAGCCGCGGCGGATTGGCGACGTACAACGCCGTGACCGTGCCGCGCGAAGCCTGTGTGAGTGCGATCGCGAGCTCCGCACCCTGCCGCGACACTCGCGTACCAGTGACGGGCACCAGTATGTTCAGCGCCGTCGCGGCCGCCTCGCGCCGGTGAGCCCCGCGCGCGATCGCGATCGCGAACGCTCCGCCGAAGCGAGTGGCGCTGCGCGTGATGCGCGGGTCGAAAGCCGCGCCGGCGGAGGTCGGTTCGCGACCGATGACCAGCAGTCCGTAGCCTTTCTTCGCTTCGGCGGTGATCGCTTCATCAGAGTCGCTGAGGGTGCCCGCGCGGGTTGTGATGTCGACCTTGTCTGCCTCCTCGACGGCCGCCTTGTCGCCGGCCTCGGCTCCTGCCTCCACCGTTGCGGTGGAGCGCCGCGCGCGGCGCTCGGAAGCGGCCGACTCCCCGGCCGGGGCGCGATCCAGGTGCAGCACCGTCGTCGGAATGCGGCGCACGCCCGCAAGCAGTCCGACCAGGTGCGAGGCGAACTGCCCGCTCGGGCTGGCGTCGACCGCGAGCAGCACCCGCTCGATCTGCTTCAGGAACCCCTGCGCCTCGAACTCCTCGCGCTCGATGCGCGCCTTCTCCTCGCTGCTCATGGGCAGACGGTGCAAGGCCCAGCGCAGCATGGGTGGCATGGCGAGCGTGGTCACGACCGCCATGGCCACGATCGCCGTGAAAAGACGCTGATCGAGGGCGCCCATAGACAAGCCGATTGAAGCGACGATGACCTCGGTCGAGCCGCGGGCGTTCATGCCGCAGCCGACCGCAAAGGACTCGGCATAACTCAGCCCGCCGACCCGCCCGCCGAGAAAAGCGCCGAGAAACTTGCCGACACTGGCCAGCACGATGAGGCTGCCCGTGAGCGCCAGGCCCGACCCGGCGAGAGCTCGCAGGTCCGTGCTCAGGCCCGCCAGCGCGAAGAACACCGGCATGAACAAGGCGACGATCAGGCCGCGCAGCTGCGCGTCGATGCGTCGCGTCAGCAGGGGGGACTGACCGATCAGGATGCCGGCGATGAATGCGCCGAGCACCAGATGCACCCCGATCGCGGCCGTGACCAGCGCCAGCAGACCGGCGATCACGAGGATCATCGTGAGGTTCGCCAGCTCGCTGGTGAGGTTGTCGTTCGACCAGCGGATCAGCCGGAATATGAGCCGGCTGCCGACGGTGAAGCTCAGAAGGAGGAATAGCGCGGTGCCGAGGACGGTGCGGGACACGGCAGCGACGTCGACTACGCCATGCAGAGCCAGGCCGAAGGTCACCGATACGATCAGCCAGCCGATCGTATCGTCCAGGATCGAGGAGGCGATGATGACCTGGCCGACCGTGCGGCGCAGAAACCCCAGGTCGCGCACCACCAGGGCGACGATTTTCACCGACGAGATGGACAGCGCGGTCCCGAGAAAGAGCGCCGTGATCGAGCGGCGCGCCGGGCTCGGCAGCAGCGACTCCGGCAGCAACGCTCCCAAGGCGATCCCGCACGCAAACGGCAACACGATGCCGCTGACGGAAATGCTGAGCGCGGCGCGGCGCGCATCGCGAAAGACCGACAGGTCCGTCTCCATTCCGGTCATGAGCAGCAACAGCAGCACGCCGAGCTGCGCCACCCCATCCAGCATGGCCGTTTGTTCCGCTCCGCCGGGGAACAGGCTGTGCCACAGGCCCGGCGCGATGGCGCCGAGCACCGAGGGGCCGAGCAGCACACCCGCGATGATTTGCCCGATGACCGCGGGTTGACCGATGCGTTGCGCGAGCTCGCCCGCGACCCGCCCGGCGATGAGCAGCGCAACCACCTCGGATATGAAGACTACGACGGACGCGTCATGCGTCATTACCCGCCCTTCCCCGCGGCTCGGTGGGCCAAATCCATTATCGCCCAGCGCGCAGTCAGAGCGAGAGCTCACGCAGGCTGCGGCAGCCCCCGCTTGGTAACATGCGCGGCAGGGCTCCAGGGGAGTGCTCCGCGATGAACGAGCAGGCCGCGACGATCAGCCACACGAAAGACACCATTGTCGATCTTCTGATCCGCTTCGGTCCGCGGCTGCTGACGGCACTATTGATAGTGGCGGCCGGCCTGGTGGTGAGCGGATGGGTGAGCCGTTGGCTCGCCCGCGTACTCAATCGTCGGCAGCTCGAGCCGCCGATCCGGCTGCTGGTCACGCGCGTTGCATGGACGGCGTGCGCCGCGCTCTTCTTCATCATGGCACTGCAAAATCTGGGCGTGGAGCTGCTGCCGCTGATCGCAGGTCTCGGCGTCGCCGGCGCCGGCCTCGCCCTCGCGACCCAAGGAGTGCTGAGCAACATCGTCGCCGGCCTGTCGATCATCTTCGCGAAGCCGTTTCGGGTGGGAGAGTACGTCGCAATTGCGGGCGCAGAAGGTGTCGTCGAAGCCATCACGCTGTTCAGCACCACGCTCGGTCATGTGGACCGCTCGCGTGTCGTGGTTCCCAACCGCAAGATCGTCGGAGAGATTCTGCACAACTATGGCCACATCCGGCAGCTCGATGTGACTGTGGGTGTTGCCTACGACACCGATCTCAGGGTCCCGCTCGCCCTGATCCGCGAGGTGCTGCAGGCCAATCCCCGCTGCCTCAAAGACCCCGAAGCAGTGGTTCAGACCATACAGCTCGGCGATTCGTCGGTGGGCATCGCCGTCAGACCCTGGGTGCTGGTGCAGGATCAGGTTCTGGCGAGTGGTGAAGTGTACGCCTCGTTGCTCGAAGCATTCCGCGCGCGTGGAATCGTAATCCCGGTGCCGCAGCGCGAGGTACGGCTCATCGGCAGCCAGTAGGAGCGCAAGGATCGGTATGGTTACCCCCCGGGTGCGCATCGAACGAGCGGACCTGCGGCATCTCGATGCGTTGCTGCCCCTCTTTGCAGCCTACCGGCGCTTTTACGGCCGTGAGGACGACCCGCGCGCCCGGCCGTTTCTCGAGGAGCGGCTGCGCCGCGGCGAGTCGGTGGTTTTCATCGCCTGGCTCGCAGGCGAGGCGGTGGGCTTCACTCAGCTCTATCCGAGCTTCGCATCCGTGTCGCTCGCCAGGATGTTCGTGCTCTATGACCTGTTCGTCACACCGCAGGCCCGGCGCTGCGGGGCGGGAGCGCAGCTGTTGCGCACCGCAGTCGGGTACGCCGCGCAACAGGGTGCGGGTGAGCTGATGCTGCAGACTGCAACCGGGAACGTCCCCGCGCAGCGCCTGTACGAGCGCGAGGGATGGGTGCGGGATGAAGAGTTCTACGTCTACAACTACCGGCTCGACTCGATCACGCCCGGCTGAGCGCGGCTGCGGCCCGCGCCAGCACCGATTCTTCGTCGACCGCGACCACCTGCAAGCTGACCTGCGCCGGTGGGGCGGAAATGCGCGCGTCGCCGCCGCGGGCGGCCGCGTTGAGCGCTGGATCGAGCGCGACGCCGGCCCAGCCGAGGCCCGCCAGCGCGCGCGCGCGCACCTGCGGCACGTGCTCACCGACGCCCCCGCCGAAGACGATGCCGTCACACCCGGCGAGCACCGCCATGAAGGCACCGAGGTACTTGCGTATCCGATAGCAGTAGAGCTCAAGCGCGAACTGGGATTGCGGGGCGGAGTCGGCGAGCAATTCCGCGGGACTGGCATCCGTGCCGGATACTCCGGCCAGCCCCGAGTGGCTGTTGAGGAGCTCCACGACCTCGTCGCCCGTCAGCGTCAGCTGCCGTTCGAGGTAGGGGACGATTGCCGCATCGAGATCTCCGGATCGCGTGGCCATGACGAGGCCCTCGAGGGGCGAGAACCCCATCGATGTGTCTGCCGGTCGGCCGTGATCGATGGCTGCCATGGAGCAGCCGCCTCCGAGCTGCACGGTGATCAGCCGGCCACCCTGCGGCAGGTCGGGATGCAGCTCGCACCACCGCCGCCACATGGCCTCATGAGCCAGGCCGTGAAAGCCATAGCGCCGCACGCTGCCTTCCACGCCCAGGCGTGGCGGCAGCGCGTACTCGGCGGCGACGCGCGGCAGCCGGGCAAAGAAAGCCGTATCGAACACGGCGACCTGGCGGAGCTCAGCGCCCCACAGCTCGCACGCGGCCGTCACCCAACGCAGAGCCACGGGATTATGCAGCGGAGCGAGCGGCGAGAGTTCCGCGATCGCGGCGATGACGCCAGAGTCGATGCGTGTGGGACGCACGAATCGCGTTCCGCCGTGCACGATGCGATGTGCCACGACCGCGGGAGTCGCGCCCAGTCGCGAGGCGAGCGCGCGCAGCACCGCATGCGGATCCAGGCCGGGACCGGAGTGGTGCTGCGTGTCCAGATGGCGCGGCGTCTCTGCCGCGCCGAGCTCGTAAAGCGCAAGCTTGACCGAGGTGCTGCCGCTGTTGACGGTCAGGAGTGTCATGAGGCTATCCTGCGGGAGTCCCGAGGCTTCGGTACATGCGGCTCTCGCCGCAGCGGGTGCCTCGCGTCCCGAGCATATTCAAGAGGGCGTGCGGTAGTCACCTGGGGTGGGTAAGCGGACAATCACGATGGAGGAGTGCCGATGGACGGCCCCCTGGCTCCCGAATTGCTGCGCCGGATCGATGCCTACTGGCGGGCCGCGAACTACGTTGCGGTCGGTCAGATCTATCTCTATGCCAACCCCCTGCTGCGCGAGCCGCTGACGCGCGAGCACATCAAGCCCCGCCTCCTCGGTCACTGGGGCACGACGCCCGGACAGAACTTCATCTACGTGCATCTGAACCGGGCCATCCGGCAATACGATCTGGACATGATCTATATCTCCGGTCCCGGACATGGCGGCCCGGCACTGGTGGGCAACACGTATCTCGAGGGCACCTACAGCGAGTTCTACCCGGACATCAGCCAGGACGAGGAGGGCCTGGAGCGGCTCTTCCGGCAATTCTCCTTCCCGGGAGGGATTCCCAGCCACGTGGCGCCGGAGACTCCCGGCTCCATTCATGAAGGTGGCGAGCTCGGCTACTCGCTGAGTCACGCTTACGGTGCGGTATTCGACAATCCCGACCTCGTCGCCGCGTGCGTCGTGGGCGATGGCGAGGCGGAGACCGGGCCGTTGGCCGCGGGCTGGAATGGCAACAAGTTTCTCAATCCCGCCACCGATGGAGCGGTGCTGCCGATCCTGCATCTCAACGGCTACAAGATCGCCAATCCCACGCTCCTGGCACGCATTCCGGAGCAGGAGTTGTACGAACTGCTGCGCGGTTACGGCCACAACCCTTATGTCGTCGAGGGCGACGAGCCCGCTGCGACGCATCAGCGGATGGCACAGGCCCTCGACAAGGCGGTCGCGGAGATCAAGGCCATCCAGCACCAGGCCCGCTCGCAGGGCTTCCACGAGCGCCCGCGCTGGCCCGTGCTCGTGTTGCGTACGCCGAAGGGCTGGACGGGTCCCAAGTTCGTCGATGGTCAGGCCATCGAGGGGACCTTCCGCGCACACCAGGTGCCGCTCGCGGAGGTACGCACCAATCCTGCGCATCTGCAGCTGCTCGAAGAGTGGCTGCGCAGTTATCGGCCCGAGGAGCTGTTCGACCGCAGCGGGAGGCTGCGCCCGGAGCTGGCCGAGCTGGCGCCGCGCGGCGATCGGCGCATGGGGGCTAACCCGCAGGCCAACGGCGGGCTGCGGCTGCACGACCTGCACATGCCCGACTTTCGCGAGTACGCGATCCACATCGATGCGCCCGGCGCAAGCGACGCCGAGGACACGCGCGTGCTGGGGAATTTTCTGCGCGACGTGATCAGGCTCAATCAGCATCCGCGCAACTTCCGCTTGTTCGGGGCGGACGAGACGAACTCGAATCGCCTGAACGCGGTGTTCGAGGTGACCGACCGCCAGTGGACCGCGCGCACTATCCCGGGCGATGACCATCTGGCGGCGCAGGGGAGCGTGATGGAGGTGCTGAGCGAGCACCTGTGCCAGGGATGGCTGGAGGGCTACCTGCTCACCGGGCGGCACGGCTTGTTCAACTCCTACGAGGCCTTCATTCATATCGTGGATTCGATGTTCAACCAGCATGCCAAATGGCTGAAAGTGACGCGGCAGATTCCCTGGCGGCGGCCACTCGCATCGCTCAACTATCTGCTGAGCTCGCACGTGTGGCGGCAGGATCACAACGGCTTCACGCATCAGGATCCGGGTTTCATCGACCATGTCGTCAACAAGAAAGCCAACGTCATCCGCGTCTATCTGCCGCCGGACGCCAACTGTCTGCTGTCGGTGGCCGATCACTGCCTGCGCAGCCGCCACTATGTCAACGTGATCGTGGCGGGCAAGCACGCCGCGCCGCAATGGCTCGGCATGGACGCAGCCGTGGCACATTGCAGCGCCGGCATCGGCATCTGGGAATGGGCGAGCAACGACCGCGGCCAGGAGCCCGACCTGGTGATGGCCTGCGCGGGCGACGTGCCGACGCTCGAGACGCTGGCCGCCACCAAGTTGCTGCGCGGCTATTTCCCCGGTCTGAAAGTGCGCGTCATCAACGTGGTCGACCTGATGAAGCTGCAACCCTCGAGCGAGCACCCCCACGGGCTTTCAGACCAGGACTTCGACGCCTTGTTCACGCGCACTCGCCCGATCATCTTCGCCTTTCACGGATATCCCTGGCTGATCCATCGCCTGACGTACCGGCGCACCAATCACGTCAACCTACACGTGCGGGGCTATAAAGAGGAAGGCACGATCACGACGCCCTTCGACATGACGGTCCTGAACGATCTCGATCGCTTTCACCTGGCGGGGGATGCCATCGACCGCCTGCCGCAGCTCGAGGCGGGTGCCGGCTACGTCAAGCAGGCGCTGCGCGATAAGCTGCTCGAGCACCGCGAATACATCGTTCGTCACGGAGAGGACCTGCCCGAGATACGCGACTGGCGCTGGGGAGCCTAGCGGGAAGCCCCGTGTCGATGGACAACCGAGCACCATCACTGCGCGAGCTTGCGCACGACTTGCGCGACGCCCTCAGCCCGCTGCGCGCAGCGCTCGACCTCATGCGACTGCGCGGCTTCGCCGCCGACGTCAGCAGCGCGATGGCGCAACGCATCGAGCAGGGGCTCGACCACGCGCTCGCGACCCTGGATGCCTTCGTCCTGGCCGAGCAGTGTGAGAACGGAAGCGCGGTGCTGGCGCCGGTGCCGGTCTCCTTGCAGCGCCTTCTGGAGCTGACGCAGCAGACGCTGCCGCCGGCGCTGCGCGAGCGCTGCCTCTTCCATCCCCCCGACGCGCCGATCGAGACCATCGCCGATGTGGACAGATCGGTGCAGGTGCTGGGCGCGATGCTCGAGCAGGCGGCCGCCGCTGCCGCGGCGCCCGGAGCGATTGAGGTACAGGCCAGTCGCCGGGATCAGTGTGCGCAGGTTCGTGTTCGCTTCCCGGGCGAGCTGCCCGCCGCCGGGGGCGAGGATTGGTTTGCCAGCTACCGCAGAGCCGGCGGCGCTCGTCTGGCGCTGCGTACTGCGCGTTGCCTCATGGCGTTGCAACAGGGGAATCTGCAGCTCGTAGCGGATGCTTCCACCGGGTGCGAGCTGGTGGCGACCTTCCGCTGTGCGGCGGATGCCGGCACGCGACAGGTCTCAGCCGCGGCTGCAGCTGAGGCGCGCCGCCCCGCAGCGGCGGCCGCCCAGCCAGCGCCCGCCGCCACGGCGGGAACCCGCATCATGATGGTGGAAGACAACGCCGAGGTGCGGCGCGCCTACCGCGAGGCTCTTACCGCCATGGGCTACGCGGTGACGGAGGCTCGCAATGCCGAGGAGGCACTCGGCGCGCTCGGCGAGCCCCTCCCGGCCGTAGCGCTCATCGACATTCATTTGCCCGGCATGAATGGTTACCGCCTGGCGCAGGCGCTCAAGGCGCGCGCCGCAGGCGCGATACGGCTGGTGATGCTGAGCGGCGTGACGCTCGATGACACCACGTTGCAGCTTTCGAAAAATGCCGGGTTCGATCAGTGCTTCGACAAGGCCGCGGGACCGAAGGCATTGCACGCGCTACTGCAGCGCCTGCTGTAATGGAGCGCGAAGTTCGCTGCTCAGCGAGCGCAGCAGCGCGTCCAGGGCCTCCGCCGCCACCGGCTTGGTCAGGTGGTGATCGAAACCCACCGCGGCCGCACGGCGCCGGTCCTCCTCCTGTCCCCAGCCGGTTATGGCGACGAGCACCGCGCTCTGCCCCCACGGAGTGGAGCGGATGGTGCGAGCCAGCTGGTAGCCATCGATGTCGGGCAGACCGATGTCCAGCAGAAACACGTGCGGGTGGAACTTCTCGGCCACCTCGAGCGCCCGACGCCCGCTGTAGGCAGTCTCCACGCGATGACCGGATAATTCCAACAGCGTGGCGCAGATGTCCGCGGCATCGCGGCTGTCATCCACCACCAGGACCTTCAGCGGCGAGACGGACGTGAGTGTCGCCGTGTCTGCTTGGCTGGTCGTTGCCCCTGCGAAGGGCGCACCCACAGGCAATCGCACGGTGAACTCGCTCCCCCGGCCGGCTCCCTCGCTGCGCGCTTCCACGGTGCCGCCGTGCAACGCGACCAGCCCGCGTACCAGCGAAAGTCCGACGCCCAATCCATCCTGCTTGCGCCCCTGGGCCGCGCCCGCCTGCGCGAACAGCGTAAACAGGCGCGGCATCATCTCCGGCGCAATGCCGATGCCGCTATCGCGGACCGTGATGATGACCTCGTGCTCTTCCTGCCTCGCGCGCAGCTCGATCTGCCCGCCCGGATCGGTGTACTTGCCCGCGTTGATGAGCAGATTGGCAAATACCTGCGCCAGGCGCACGGCGTCGGCTTCGATCTGTACGGCCTGCCGCGGCAGATCGAGCGAGAGCTGGTGATGCTTCGAGTCGATTACCGGGCGGGCAGTCTCGATCGCAGCCCCGATTACCGAGGTGAGCTCGATGTGGCTCTTCTTCAGCTCGAGCGTACCGTGCGTGATGCGTGAAATGTCAAGAAGGTCATCGAGCAGGCGGCTCATGTGAGTGACCTGCCGCTCCATGACCTCCTCGGTACGGCGCTGCTGCTCGCTGGTGCGGCCGGCCTTCTTCGCTGTGGCGAGCGCATAACGGATGGGGGCGAGGGGATTGCGCAGCTCATGGGCGAGGAGCGCGAGGAACTCGTCCTTGCGTCGATCGGCTTCGCGCAGCGCCTCCTCGCTTTTCCGCAGTACCTGGTCGAGCTTGCAGCGCTGGATGAAATCGCTCGCATGCCGCAGGTACAGGTCCAGGCGGTTGAGCTCCTGTGCCGTAGGGCGGTGTACCGAGCGAAAGTGAGTCGAGATCACGCCGAGCCAGGTGCCGTCGGCGCCCGCCAGCGGCGCCGCTACCAGCGCGCGATAGCCGGCCGCGCGGGCGATCTCCCGATACGGGGCATAGGCGTCCGCGGTCTCGACGTCTTCGATGATGATGCGCTGCGGCGAGGGCAACGCGCCGGCGCAGGCCTCAGTCGCAGACACTTCTGCGAAGAAATCGAGGAAATCCCTGGCGAAGCCCCGATGCGTAACCATCCGCAGCGCGCTGCCATCCTCGTTGAGGAGCTGGATGTTGCCCATATCCGCGCCGAGCAGCTCGATCACCGCGGCGAGCATCTCGTTCAGGCCCTCGCCGAGGCTGCGCGAGCGCCACAGCCGCGTGCTCAGTTCGCTCAACCTCGTGAGCGCCTGCGCTTCCGCCGCAAGCAACCGCTCATTCGCCCGCAGAGCCTCTTCGGCGCGCTTGCGCTCGGAGACGTTGCGCGCCACCTTGGAGGCGCCCACGATCGTGCCGCGCGCGTTGCGCACAGGGGACACGGTGAGTGATATCGCAATGCGCCGGCCATCCTTGGTGATGCGCACCGTGTCGAAATGGTCGATGCGCTCGCCGCGCCGCAGCTTTTCCAGTATCCGCTGCTCTTCGTCCCGCAGCTCGGGTGGGATGATGATGGTAATCGGCTTGCCGACCACTTCCTCGGCCGCGTAGCCGAACATCCGTGCCGCGCCGCCGTTCCAGGTAAGAATCCGCCCCTCGAGCGACTTGCTCACGATCGCATCGTCGGAGGACTCCACGATTGCCGCCAGCAGCGCGAGTTGAACGGACTGGTCCGGCTCCTCGGCCTGGGCGGAAAGTGATGCTGGCGTAAGCTTGGCGGTAACTTCCGCGCTCATCCACAGCCTCCCTGGGCTTACCTGTTGAGCATCGTTCCCCTCACACGGAAAAATCAAGTGTGTCCGGCGCCAGACGCTGCACGCCGCGCGCGCCGTGTCGCAACAGTCCCGCGCGAGTTGACATGAGCCTGCATCGGCGCGCTGGATCTAACACAGGTGCGCCGCCGCGGGAACGACTGTGAGCGCACCGCACCATTGCGCACAGCGCCCGCGCGTCCGGCGCCGCGCTGCGCCAGGCTGCCGCGCGATTTTTTTGACCGTAAGCGTGTTCTTTGCGAGGCTTGTCAGGAGTCTGTCAGCCGCATCTGACACGGAAATCGGATAAGCCGTGAGGACAAGGCTGGCAAACTCATCCGTGGTCCCGCGGTGCTCCGCCTGCCTTAAACTCAGAAGGAACCCAGGTGCGTCCATGTACCCTTGCCTGCGGCGGCCGGCCGTGATTGCCGTCGTCCTGCTCGCGGGGATACTGCTCTCTCCCAACCCGGGCACAGAGCCGGACGCGCCGGGCAGGATGCTGACAGCTCAGGTTCCGCCCCGTGCCGCCGCCGTCCCGGCGGTCCCGCCGAGCGCCGGCCCACCGCAGGCAGAGGCCTTCGGCTTCGCCAATGTGCGGCAACTGGCACGCGAACGCGCCGCTCACGATTACCGACCGGTGTCGGACGTGTTACCGGCGGTGCTCGCCAACCTCAGTTACGACCAGTACCGCGACATTCGCTTCCGTCCCGAAAGCGCGCTGTGGCGCGGACTGTCTTTGTTCGAAGTGCAGTTTTTTCACCGCGGCTACCTGACGCGGCAGCGCGTGAATATCTTCGAGGTGGCGGCGGCGACGGTGAGCCCGATCGAATACAACCCGCGACTCTTCACCTTCGGGCACATGGCGAAACCTCCGAAGCTCGCAGCGAGTCTCGGGTTCGCAGGCTTTCGGGTCCACTACCCGCTGCAGAGTCCCGCCTACAGGGATGAGCTGGTTGTCTTCCTCGGCGCCTCCTACTTTCGCGTGCTCGGACGCAACCAGCACTACGGCGCTTCGGCGCGTGGGCTGGCGATCGATACCGGAGCGCCCAGCGGGGAAGAGTTCCCGACGTTCACCGACTTCTGGCTGGTGCGCCCGCAGCCCAGCGAGCGCACGCTCACGATCTATGCGCTCCTCGACAGCAAGAGCGTGGCGGGCGCGTACCAGTTCGAGATTCGTCCCGGCGCCGTCACCCAGGTCGAGGTGCATAGTGAGATCTACCCGCGCCGGGCGATCGCCAAGCTCGGCGTGGCGCCCCTCACTTCCATGTTCTTTTTTGGCGAGGACGCCTCCGGCCGACGTTTCGACGACTACCGTCCGCAGGTGCACGACAGCGACGGCTTCATGGCGGAGACGGGGCAGGGGCAGTGGATCTGGCGCCCACTCGCGAACCCGCGCGAGTTGCGCGTCAATCGCTTCATGGACGAGAACCCGCGCGGCTTCGGCCTGATTCAGCGCGAGCGGGATTTCGCCCGCTACGCCGACGTCGAGTCGCAATATCATGCGCGCCCGAGCTATTGGGTGCAGCCCCTGGGGAACTGGGGAAAGGGCGGCGTGGAGCTCGTTGAAATACCGAGTGACGAGGAGATCCACGACAACATCGTCGCGTACTGGGTGTCGGAGCAGCCGGCGGCGGCCGGCAAGCCGCTGACCTTTGCTTATCTGCTGTCGGCCTTTGCCCAGGCGCCGCACTGGCCCCCCGGCGGCCGCGTCATTACAACGCGCAGCGGCAATCCCTCCATGGGCGACAACAAGGGTCATTTCCCTCCCGGTGCGCGCCGCATATTGGTCGATTTCGCCGGCGGCGATCTCGACGGACTCGACGGCAGCCAACCGGTCCGGGCCGAGGCGGCGGCCGAAAACGGCCACATCGAGGCGATCACCGTGCAGCGCATGGCGCCGAGCGGCGCCTGGCGCGTCGCGATGGTCGTGACGCCCCGACCGAAGAAGCCGGTCGATCTGCACTGCCACCTCACCCTCTACGGCGAGGTGCTGACCGAGACCTGGGTCTACCAATGGATGCCATGAGTCAGCCGCGCTCGCAGGTGCGCTGGCGCGCACGCCTGCGGCGCAGCTTGTTCTTCGGGCTGACCTTCCTGACGGCCGGCTGCGCGAGCGCGGTGTTGCTGGATGTGCTGCAGGCGAACGGACTCAGCGGGATCGAGCTGGTCGGCCTGCTGCTGTTCTTCGGCCTGTTCACCTGGATTGCAGGTGCCTTGTGGACGGCGATCGCCGGCTTCGTGATCCGGCTCGCCGGCCGTGACCCGGCGGGAATCGATCCCGCCGAAGTCGCTGCGCGGCCATTGCACAGCCGCATCGCCATCGCCATGCCGGTGTACAACGAGGATCCACGGCGCGTGGGCGCGGGCCTCGAGGCGATCTGGTCGTCGCTGGCGGCCGAACCAGAACAGGGGGCGTTCGATCTGTTCATACTCTCGGATACCAGCGACGCCGGCCATCGCCGCCGCAGAGGAAGCCATGTGTCAGGCGTTGGTCGCACGGCATCGCGCCACCGGCAGGATCGTATATCGCCGCCGCTGCGATCGCAGCGAGCGCAAAGCCGGCAACATCGGCGACTTCGTCCGCCGCTGGGGCGCGAGCTACGAATGCATGGTTGTTCTCGATGCCGACAGCGTCATGAGCGGGGCGACCCTGGTGACGCTCGCGCGCGTGATGGAAGCGCATCCGGAGATCGGAATTGTGCAGTCACTGCCGCTGCCGGTCGGGCGGGAGAGCCTCTTCAGCCGTCTCATCCAGTTCGGTGCCCGGCTGCAGAGCCCGATGCTCTCCACCGGGCTCGCATACTGGCAGCTCGGTGACAGCAATTACTGGGGGCACAACGCCATCATACGGGTGGCTCCGTTCGCGCGTTACTGCACACTGCCGCGACTGTCCGGAAAACCACCGCTCGGCGGGGAGATCCTGAGCCACGACTTCGTCGAGGCGGCTTTCATGCGCCGCGGAGGCTACGAGGTCCGTCAGCTGCCCGAGCTCGGCGGCAGCTGGGAAGAGGTGCCGGCGAACGTGATCGATTACGCAGCGCGCGATCGGCGCTGGACGCAGGGGAACCTGCAGCATTCACGCGTGCTGGGCTTCCCCGGGCTGCACCCGATGAGCCGGGTGCATCTGCTGACCGGCATCGTGTCCTACGTGAGCGCGCCGATGTGGCTGGCGCTGTTGCTGCTGAGCTCGCTGCTGTCTGCCAGGGAGGCGGCGAAGAAGCCGCAGTATTTCCTGCCGGGATTTCGCAGCCTGTTCCCGCATTGGCCGCAGATCCGAGCCGGCGAGACGGCCGTGCTGCTTGGGCTGACACTGGCGGTGCTGTTGCTGCCGAAGGTTCTCGGCGCGATCCTGGCCATCCGCGACCGGCAGATGCGGCGCGGATTCGGCGGAGTAGGGCGCCTGCTCGCCGGGCTGCTCATCGAACAGCTCTTCAGCATACTGCTTGCGCCGTCGATGATGCTGTTCCATTCCCTCTTCGTGGCGCAGACGCTCGCGGGCAAGTCGGTCTCCTGGAATGCCCAGGAGCGTGCCGACCGCGGGGTTACGCTGCGCGAAGCGTTCCGGCGGCAGAAGTGGCATCTGGTCCTGGGCATCGTCTGGGGCGCGGTCATGTTGCGGCTGGCGCCGCAGTTTTTCTGGTGGCTGACACCGGTACTGGCGGGCCTCATTGGCGGCATAGGGCTCACCGCGTGGACCAGCAGCATCAGCGCCGGACGACGGCTGCGGCGCTGGGGGTTACTGCTGACCCCCGAGGAGACGGCACCGCCAGCGGAGCTCGTGACCTTCAGTCAGGCCTACCAGCAGGCACTGGCAGGCCCTGCGACGGTCGCGGCGACAGTGGCGGCCAATGTGGCCGCCGACACCGGGCAGGACTATTTCGCACCGCAGCGCAAATCGGGCTGATGAAGGAGTTGGATCATGCAATGCACCTCTCGATACCTGCTGAGTGCTGCGCTTCTGCTCTGGGGTGCTGCCGCCTGGGCGGATTCTTATAAGGATACGGTGGAGCTGTTCAGGAATGCGGGCGAAAGCGGCGCCTTCTTTCAGAACTGTTACGGCTATGCCGTCTTTCCAACAATCGGCAAGGGCGGCTTCGTCGTGGGCGGTGCGCACGGGGAGGGCCGTGTGTACGTCCACGGCAAATACGCGGGCGACAGCTCCGTTACGCAGCTGAGCGTGGGGCTTCAGGCCGGCGGCCAGGCGTACAGCCAGATCATCTTCTTCGAGGATAGACGCGCCTTCGAGGAGTTCAGCAGCGGTCATTTCGAGTTCGGCGCGGACGTGAATGCCGTCGCCATCACTGCCGCAGCCGGCGCGAGCGTCGGCACCACCGGCGCGAACGCGGACGTCAGCGGGGGGAAGAAGGATGCGAGGACGACGGGCAAGTACCACAAGGGGGTCGCCGTCTTCACCATCGTGAAAGGCGGCGTGATGTATCAGGCCACGGTCGCGGGCCAGAAATTCACCTATACGCCCCGAGGCGGATGAGGCGGGCCGGCGGTCCCGCGGCGATTCGCGCCGTGTGGTCGATTCGCGGATCAGGGACCGGTCACGGATGAGCGTCGCGCAACCTGCCGCCGATGGCCGCGGCAACGCTTGCGACGAATGCGCCGAGCAACATTGACAGAGCAGTGAGTATGGAGCTCGTTGCGGCGTCCTTCGCATCCTTTACGTCCGCCGCGTCGTCGGCGACCGCGACGGTGAACAGCTGCTGCGTGCAGCAATTTGCAATGCTGCGCGGCGCGGCCGCCAGCGGCGCAAACTGACCTGGCGCTGAGGCTCCGCCGGCCGCCCGTCGTGCAGCGGGCACGATGAGCCCATCCTGAGCGCGAGGCCCGGCAACGGCCGCTGCCGCCAGACCGCCGAATTCCGCCCACCTCGTCCCGCCGCGGGGATATGCGTCACGAGAACTGCCCGAGCTCATATTAGCGGGCGCCGCGTAGGAAGCGGGCGCACGACCGGCATGCAGCATCGCGCCCAGGAAGGAGGACGCCGGAGAGACCACGCCCGAGGCCAGCACGACCGTGGCCACACACCAGGTAATGAAGCCGTGCGCAGTGTCCCGGAAGAACACCTCGTGGGTGTGCGTGCCGACCCAACTCGTGCGGAGTCGACCGGTGATATAGCCTCCGAGGCCGGCTGAGATCCATTGAGTTGCAATGAGTGCAATCGTCGCCACGGCGGTAACCGAGGCGGCTGACACTCCGCGGCGCGGCAACGCGGCAATCGACGCCAGATCAAGCCCGCCTGCCAGTGCGAACAACAGCAGCGATGTGCCGGCAGCCACTGCCGCTCCGGCGAATATCGCACCCCAGGACACCGCGGAAACGCCGGCCAGGCCCGCTGCAGTGCGGTGAGGGGTTTCGATGTCGTCCACGCGACAGCCCTGGCCGCTCAATGATGCGAGCACAGCGCCAGAAGCAGAATGATGGGGATCGGTACCCCGAGAAGCCACAACAATATTCCGCGACCCATGGTGGAACCTCCAGCCACTATTGCACCAGCGCACGATAGAGTGGCCGCCCGCCCGGGGGCAGAGGTTGAGCCCGCAAAAAACGGTAAGCCAATGCCTACAACTCCAACACGGCGCGAGCCTCGTCGAAAACATGGCCCCGCTCACCGCACAGCTTGCGACCGCGTGTCAGGCTGCAGCGATCGCTCTCCGGCCGCGCTCCGCGCTGTTGCCGTGGAGCTTTGCCCTTCAGGGCTGCGCTTCGAGATACGCCGCGACCGCCTGCATCTCCGCGAGCCGCAGGTTCTGCGCGACGCCATGCATGACGGCGACGTTGCGCATGTTGTTCTGGAAGGAGGCGAGTTGCTTCAGGACGTATTGTGCATGTTGGGCCGCGAGGCGCGGGAAGTCCTGCAGGCCATGTGCATCGGGTCCGTGGCACGCGCTGCAGGCCGGCACACCCTGCGCCGCGATGCCGTGCTCGTAGATCTCCCGTCCGCGCGCAATCAGCGCGGTGTCCCCGGCGCGGGTCGGCTGAGATTTCTGCGCTGCGTAATAACCCGCCAGTGCGGCAACCGTCGCATCATCCAGCTCGCCCGCCATTCCCCACATGTAGCCGATGGCATCCGGATCGCCGCGTGTCTGGGAGCGAAACGCCTTGAGCTGAGCGACCAGATAGTTCGCGCTCTGGCCGGCGAGCCGCGGATACTTCGGATGCGTGTTGTTGCCGGTAGGGCCGTGGCAGGTGCCGCACACCGTGATCGCGACCTTGCGGGCGTGTGCCTGGGTTGCCGCGTCGGGTCTCGTCGGCGCCGGCTCCGCCCGTCCACCCCACGCTGATACCCGCCGCCAGCAGCAACGCCGTGCGCATCCCCCCGCTCGCTCTGCGCTGAACGCCATGGTCCTGTTCGGTGTTACGCATGATAGGTGCCTCAGTACGCGAACCACAGCAGCAGGTACAGTGTATTGTTGTCCGAAGCATTGCGTCCGACGCCGTCGTAGTTGGTGCCCGCGCCGTTGAACTTGCTGTAGGCGGTGTATTGCGCCGTCAGTTTGACGTTGAGCCAGGGCAGATAATTCAGCTCCGCGACCCAGCCGCGGGTGTCAGGTGAGCCGTTGGCGCTGGTCACGACACCGAGGTTCGGCCCCCCCGGACTGACGCTTGCAGTCGGCGTATACAACGAACTGTCGCTGCTGCCCGTGGTGGAGAAATAGCTGAGCGTGCCGCCGATCTTGCGGCGGAAGTAATACGTGGCCGCGCCACGCAGTGTGGTGAGGCTATCGCTGGGGTTGGCTGCGGCGCCGGAGGCAAAACTGGCATCCAGCGTCATGGATTCGTGAATGCGGGTTGCGAGCAGGCTGAACTGGTGCTGGTCGGCAATGAACTGATATTGCACATCCTCGGCGACATCCTTGAAGCGGTTGACCGGTCCCGCGCAGCGGATTGCCGGCCCCCGGAAGCAACTTGACGTTGATACCGTAAGCGCCCACCTCGATGGAATGGCGCTCCCAGTTGCGCTCGTAGGCGACGCGCCAGTAGGGGGCAAGTCCCTGGACGACGTTCGAGCTCGTGCCATCCAGGGGGCCGGCTGCACCGGTGAGCGCGTAGGCTATGTCCCTGTTTCGCCGAGCGATAGCCACCGACCTCGGCATAAAGGGACTCGTCCCAGAATACGTAACCCGACAGGCCCGCCACGTTCTGCGCGAACGTCCCGTTGATGGCCGGATTCGCCAGCGGCGATACGGTGGCGTTGCTGGCGGTGAAAGGGTAGCCGAAGGCGGGCGTGGAGTTCCACAGGTCCTGCACGGTCGGGTTGTTGTTGAGCGACACGCCGTAGGTCAGCGGGCTGTTGTCCGACAGCAGCGTGGTGTCGGCGAACCGCAGATCGGTATTGTCGATTGCGATCGTGCCGCTGCTGTTGGAGTAGGTGATCTGAAGGAACGCGCCGAAATACGGCGCGATCTTGCCGGCGTAAAACAGGCCTACCTGTTGCGGAAAGCCGGCGGTGCCGTTCTGTGCAAGCCCGGGAGCGGCAGGGTTGGATATATCGGGCAGAGCCTTCTGCAGCTGCGTGTCCGAGATCTGCACCATGATCGACAGTGGCGGCGTCTGCGAGAGTGCCAGCAGCTCGTCCTTCTTGCCGCTGACGCCGCGCACCTGCTTGAGGTTCGTGAGAATGTAGCCGTTAGCCTTGAAGACGCGGCCGAAATGGGTCAACTCCGGGAAAACCGTGTGGCAGGCCTCGCAGGCCATGCCGGTCTGCCGCGCGAAACTCGGCACCGCCAGTGCCGCAGGTGCCGCAGCGAGCAGCGCCGCGGCCAGCATCCCAGCAGCGAAGCTTTGGCGCCAGCCGTCGTTGGTTCTGCGCATGTCGTGCTCCCCTCGGACCCGCTGCGGAGTTTTCCGCCAGTCTAGCCGCTCGGTCAGGCGGCAACCAGCGCGGGTTGCACCTGGCCCCGGACTGGGCCGAGTCCGCGCAGGTCGCCAATGAGGGCGTGCTGAATTGCTGCAGCGCCGTCGAGCGCAGGCGGCCTGATGCCCGGGCAGCGCGAGGATATGGAAAGCTGCTGCTCGAGCGGATGCCGCGACTCCTTGTATAAGACCGTTGAGCCTACGAAGCCGTCCCGGGCCCCACGCTGGTGTGGCCGCCGGCGCTTTCCTCGAGATTCAGGACCATGCGCACGAGTTGCGCGACTGAGGAAGCCCCCATCTTCTCCATTACGCGGGCACGATGAATCTCAACGGTGCGTTGACTCAACCCGAGGTCCGCAGCCATTACCTTGTTCGGTTTGCCGCTCGTCACCAGCGCCAGCACCTCGCGTTCGCGCGGCGTGAGCGAGTCGAGCCGCTCGCGAATGCGGCTGCGCTCATCGAGCCCGGCTCGGGTCGTGTGATCGGTCTGCAACGCCCGCTGGATGCGGTCGATCAGATCCTGGTCCCGAAAGGGCTTTTGCAGGAAATCGAAAGCGCCCTGCTGCATGGCCTCCACGGCCATAGGAATATCGCCGTGCCCGGTAATGAAGATCACCGGAATCACCGCGCCGCGCAGGTTCAGCTGCTGCTGCAATTCGAGGCCACTCATGCCGGGCATGCGGACATCCAGAACCAGGCACCCGGGCTGCATCGCGTCATAGGTCGCCAGAAAGTCCTGGCCGGACCCCAATACGCTCGCGGTGAGGCCAATCGACTTGACGAGAAGCCGCAGCGAGTTCCGCACGGCCTCATCGTCGTCGACGATGAACACGATCGGCGCCGGCTGTTTCATGTCCCCTGGTCCCCTTTGCGGGGTAGTCGCAATGTGAAGCATGCCCCGCGCGGAAGGTTGGCGCGATAATCGAGCGTGCCCTGGTGGCGTCCGACGATAGTGCGACCCATCGCAAGCCCCAGGCCCGCACCTGTGGGCTTGGAGGTACAGAACGGTTCAAACAGGCGCGGAATGATGGCCGGGGAGACCCCGGGCCCGCTGTCGCAGATGGTTATCTCGACGCCGTCGTCGGCACGGCGGGTGCGCACGCGCACGTCGCGCGGCTCATGGGCATTCTCCGCCAACGCCTCGAGGGCGTTGCGTATGAGATTGAGTATCACCTGCTGGATCTGCGCCCGGTAAAGCTCCACGCGCGGAAGCCCGCTGTCCAGGTCCAGCAGATATTGCACGTTGTGCAGTCTCGCCTCCGACTGCACCAGGGCGGTGAGTTCCGTGATCATCAGGTTGACGTCGGTCAGTTCGCTCGCACCATCCTGATGATGCGCAACGCCGCGCAGCCGCCGGATGATATTCCCGGCGCGAACGGCCTGGCCGCTGATCTCCCGCAGCGCACCGCGGATCTCCTCGAGATCCGCATCCGGTCTGCCCAACAGCCGCTCGCATGCCTGGGCGTAGTTGGCGATCGCCGCCAGCGGCTGGTTCAATTCGTGGGCGAGGCCGGATGCCATCTCACCCACGGTGGCGAGCCGGGACACGTGCCACAGGCGTTCCTGCAGCCGATGCGCCTGTTCCTCGGCAGCGTGCTGCGGCGTCAGGTCCTGGAGGAAGCCCACGAAGCGAGGTGACCCGTTGCCGACCACTACGCCGACGGTGAGCCATGCCGAAAAGAGGCTCCCGTCCTTGCGGCGCGCGCTCACCTCGCGACCTTTGCCGATGATGTGCGGCACTCCAGTCGAGAGGTAGCGCGCCAGGTGTGCATCGTGCGCCTGGGCATCCTCTTCGGTCATCAGCATGTCGACGTTGCGACCCACGACTTCCTCCGTCGGATAGCCGAAAAGTCGTTCCGCCGCCTGATTGAACGTGTGGATGCGGCCAGAATTGTCGATCACGACGATCCCGTCGGCGGCAGCGTCCAACAGGGCTTGCAGCTCACCGGGGCAGGCAGTGGACATGGGGGGATCTGCGACTTTCACGTGAATGGATTATGCATCTGGCGGGCGAACCGACGCGACCAACGCTGAGCATCAACGCTAGGCTCACAGCGGCGCCTGTGCCATGAGGGATTGTGCGTATCAGGCCGGGATTAACATCCCCACCGCCGCACAGGCCATCAGCACGGCGGTGACCCACCCGAGGATGAGCACCCCGCGGTTCGCGGTGAACAGATACACCGGGCCCGACGAGCGCGAGCGGATCTGCGGCCAGGCGTCTCCTGATTCTGCGGAAGGTCCTCATGCGATCGGAGTCTTGCCTGCCCCACGGGCACATTCAACATGCAGTTGAGACGTTGCAGCGCGGCGAGCGGCCGGAAGCAGCTGCGCCTGCAGCCCGACGGTACGCTTACTGCTACGCTGTCATTCGTTTCCCGGGGGCTGCGAAGCCGATAGACTTCGCACAGGCATGCCGAATACAACAGTGCGTTGGAAGTTAAACCCGAGCGCCAAGGACTTCGCTGCGGCGCTGGGCTATCTGGGTCTCATCTACCCGGCCGCTGACAGCCGCAAGCTCGTGAGCGCGCTGCGCAGGGCGCGCAGCGTCCAACACACGGCCAAGGACCTGTTGCGCGCGAGCGGCCTGCCCCTGCTGCCGCGCGACGAGGTGCACGTCGAAGCGGACCTGAAGCGCATCCGCAAGGACAAGGCCCTGTCGCCCGTGCTTCTGATCCAGGGCGACATGTCGCTCTGCATTCCCCTGATCGTCGCGGACGGCTATCACCGAATCTGCGCCGTCTGCCATTATGACGAGGACGCCGCGATTTCATGCCGCCTGAGTTTCCCCGAGGTGTTCGCCGGATCCCCGCGCAAGCGCAACGCGGCGTCAACCGACGGCCGCCCAGGGGGGCGCGGCGCGCCTACGCGGCCAGCGTCTCGCGCGCGGCCCGCACTCCGCTCTGCAGCGCGCCGGTGACGGTCCCGGCTTCGTCGCTGTCCGTGGCTTCGCCTGCAAAGAAGACAGTCGCCTCGAGCGGCCGCGCGAGGACCTCGCGCGCATCGTCCGCGCCCACGAGGGCGTAGCTGTAGGCGCCGCGGGCAAAGGGGTCGTGCTGCCAGTCGTGGTAGTAGTAGCCCTCGAGCTGGCCCGCGACGTCCACGTGTGTGCCGAAAAGTGTCCGCAGGCTGGCGATGGCCGTGCGCACCAGGTCCGCGTGCGAAGCCGCGGCGGACAAGCGCTGCGCGCGCGGTCCACCGGCCCAGGCGACCAGCAGCGGCGCGCGCGCCGGTGCGGCAGTCCAGAACGTGGGCACCGGGGCATGCGGCGCGTGAAAGAACGCCGCATCGCGATAGCGCCCGCCGTGCAGGTCTTCCCAGAAGGGCGCGGCGAAGCGCAGCAGGAGCTTCATCACGGCTCCGGAGGCGAGAGCTTGCAGCGCAGGCCGTTTGGCGGTGAGCGAGGGTATGAAGCGCACGGCGCCCGCAGCCCCGGCCGGCTGCTGCAGCACTCCGAGCGGCAAGGTGACGATCACCTGATGCCCGCGAGCCTCGAAGGCTCTGCCGAGGAAGCGGCCTGCGACCGTGACGGATCCCGTCGACCAGCGAATGCGGTGCACTGCTGATTGCAGCCGCAGCCGCAGGCGCTCGGATTGCAGCGCGGCCACGAGCGCTGCGAGCAGGGAAGCGTAGCCGTCCGCAGGGCGCGACTGCGGTGCGCCGCCGAGCGTGTCGCCGGTCCATTCGGCGGCGATCGCGCGGGCGCTCGCACGCGAGGTGTCCGCGGCGTCAAAGCCCTCCGCCAGCATGCGGGCGAACCTGCGCGCCGGCGGCGGCAGCGCGCGAGCGAGGTGGCGGTTGATAAAGGTGTCGAAGGACATATCGCGCCTGGCGAGAACGTGGCTAGCGCGCACCGCCTCCTGGATCTGTGGGAAAAATGCGTCCCGCGGTCTGAGCTCGCCCTGCTGCAGCGTCCAGTGGGAGCCGGTGGATTCCACAGGGCGCGCGCCGACCCTCCCGAGCAACTCCCGGGTGATCGCCGCATGTCCGTGAATGAATTCCGCACCCAGCTCGATCGGCACCGGCAGGCCTGCCTCCGGGCGGGTAAAGATGCGTCCGCCGATGCGATCGCGCGCCTCGAGCAGCAGAACGGAGCGTCCGGCCTGCACCAGCTCCTTGGCCGCGGCCAACCCCGCCGCGCCGGCACCGATCACGATGACATCGAAGGAGGAGACGACCACCCGCGGGACGGTAGAGGGAGCCGCTATGCGGCGCAAGCCGCCGTGAGTTTGCGTGCGGGCAAGGGCAGCACGCCGCCGCTCGATCAGCTCACGTTGCGCATCGGCGCCACGAAAAGTACCGCGCCGGTGGGCTGTCCGGTCGGTGAGCCCCCGGGTGGTTCGACGCTGACCGCCACCTGAGCGGAGGCCGCCAGTGCCTGCTGCTGAGCGGCGCTCAGCACACGCCGCGTGGCGTTGTGTCAGGAATGCAGCGTCGCCGCAACCGGACTACGTCGTGCATCCGGGTGTGCCGCGCACTTGTCGAGCGCATTTCACCTACTATTTCTGAAGATATGCCCCCTCACTTCAGCGCCTGCGCCAGATCCTCCATCAGGTCCTCAGGCTCCTCGATACCGATGGACAGGCGCAGCAGATTCTGCGGTGTGCGCGAAGCGGGGCCTTCGATGGAGGCGCGATGCTCGATCAGGCTCTCGATCGCGCCGAGGCTGGTCGCGCGGGTGAACAGGCGTGTGCGGGCGGTGGTGCGCAGGGCCGCCTCTTTGCCGCCCGCTACGCACACCGACAGGACGGCGCCGAAGCCGCCCGGCATCTGCGCAGCCGCGATGGCGTGCCCGGGATGCTGCGGCAGCCCGGGATAGAAAACCTGCTCGATCGCCGCATGCGTGGCGAGAAATTCGGCCAGCTTGAGGGCACCCTGACATTGGATGCGAACGCGCAGCGCCAGCGTCGCGATGCTGCGCCGAAGCAGCCAGCAATCGAACGGTCCCAGCACAGCGCCCGCCATGCTTTGCCAACTGCGCAGCTGCTCGAGGAGCGCCGTGTCCTCGCGGACCACCAGCATGCCGCTGAGGACATCGCTGTGGCCGCCGAGGTACTTGGTGCCGCTGTGCACGACGATGTCGACGCCAAAATCAAAGGGACGCTGGCAAATGGGCGTGGCAAACGTATTGTCGCAGACCACGAGCGCGCCGGCCTCGTGTCCGATCGCCGTGACGGCCTCGAGATCCGCGATGTTGAGCAGCGGGTTGGTCGGTGTCTCGACCCACAACAGCCGCGCATGGCCGCCGAGCGCCGCTTTGATGGCCGCGGGGTCACGGAAATCGACGCACCTGACCGTCACGCTGCGGTGCGCGGCGTGCTCGGTGAACTGCCTGAGCGAGCCGTAGTAGGCTTCCAGCGGCGCAACCAGAAGGTCGCCCGCGCTCAACAGCTCCAGCACCGCCATGTTCGCTGCGAGCCCAGAGGCGTATGCGAGCGCGCCCGCGCCACGCTCGAGGGCGGCCATGCACAACTCGAGCGCAGCACGATTCGGCGCTCCCTCGCGGCTGTAGCGATAACCCCGCGGGTACTCGCCGTCGGCGTCCCGCTCGAAGGTCGTCGCCAGATGGATTGGCGCGCTCAGGGCGCCGGTGGCCGTATCGGGGGAACGAGCGGCGTGCACGCATAGCGTATTGAGGCCGGCCTGCTTCATCATGTCCGGCATCCTACCCTCGAGGCTGCGAACAGGGGGACCTGATTGACGACAGCAGTCGCGGATGCCGGGGATCTGCCGGAGCTTTCTGCGGGTGAGGCCGTGGCGGCCATGGCGCGCGGTGACATCAGCGCCGAGCGCTACGCTGCCGCGCTATTGCAGCGCTGCCGGGCCGGCCACAGCCTGAATGCCTTCATCACGCTCGAGCCCGAGCAGGTTCTCGCGGCCGCGCGGGCCCGTGATCGCCGCAGAAGAACCCGCTCGCAGCTCGGGCCCCTGCACGGGCTGCCCGTCCCGATCAAGGACAGCGTCAACACCCGGCAGTATCCCACGACGGTGGGCACGAACGCGTTGCGGGGCTTCAGACCGAAGCAGGACGCCGCAGTGATCCGCGCCCTGCTGGGCGCCGGTGCAATCGTGCTGGGAAAGACCAATCTGCACGAGCTGTCCTTCGGCTGGACGAGCGACAACCAGGCGTTCGGACCAGTGCGCAATCCGTACGACACGGCGCGCAGCGCCGGTGGCAGCAGCGGCGGTACCGCGGCCGCCGTCGCTGCAAGAATGGCGCCGCTGGGCGTTGCAGCCGACACCGAAGGATCGATCAGGGTGCCCGCGGCTTTTTGCGGCATTGCCGGTTTCCGGCCGACGATCGCACGTTATCCCAACACAGGCGTGGCGCCGATCAGCGCGCTCTTCGACCAGGTCGGGCCTCATGCCCGCAGTGTCGCCGACCTTGTGCTGTTCGATTCGGTAGTTGCTTCCGAGCCGGCGCCGATGCGGCAGGCCAGCCTGGCCGGTGTCAGGCTCGCCGTCGACCGCGACTATTGGTTCACGGACCTGCATCCGGAGGTCGAGCGCATCGCGACGCAGTCGCTGCGCAAACTGCAGGATGCGGGTGCGCAGCTGGTCGAGGCGCATCTGCCAGGCCTCACCCGTCTGATCGAGCTCACCACGAGCATCATACAGAATCACGACTTCGTGCCCGCAGTGAGCGAGTACCTCGAGCGGTATCACACCGGTGTGAGCTTCGAGCAGCTGCTGGCGGCGGCCGGCGACGATGTGAAGCAGGATATTGCCGCCTGCGTATTTGCCGGCGGGCGGTACTACGCGTCTGACAGCGCGTACCAGCTGGCCCTTGATGTGTATCTGCCCGAGCTGCGCGAGGCGTATCGCAGCTACTTCGCCCGCAGCGCAGCCGCCGCGATGGTGTTTCCAACTACGATGATTCCACCGCCGCTGATCGGGGAGAAGGCGCTCGAGGTGCGCGGCCGGACGCTGTCATTCCGCACGGCAGTGGCACGAAATATCTCCCCCGGAAGCACCGCGGGGCTCCCGGGCCTGGTACTGCCCGCGGGGCTCACCGCGCAAGGGTTGCCCGTGTCGCTGGAGTTCGATGGCCCGGTCGGGACGGACCGGATACTGTTGAGCCTCGGCCTCGCTCTGGAAGCCGTGCTCGGTCGCTTGCCGGCGCCGGCACTGCAGAGCCGGGCCGGCAGCGCGAAAACAAGGTGATTCGCAACGCGTCGCCACGAGGTACGGTCATGCAGCAGCGGGGGTCGTGGAGAAACCTGGCGCGGATGCTCGGCTGCACAGCGCTGCTGGCTGCGGCGGGCTGCTCCCTGCTCTCAATCAAGAGCCCGGAACGACCGCTTTCAGCGCGCGACCTCAACGCGCGCCTCCTCACGCGCGAATTGTCGTCCCAGTTCGTAGCGGCCGTGGCACGTTGCGGGGAGGACATCGCCGCGACGGAAGACGACCCGCGCGTGCTCGACAACACGTTGCGGTGGGAGCTTGCGGCAGTCGCGCAGAGCCGGCGCGCGGCGACGCGTGTGGCGCCGATGATGAGCTTGCTCGACACCTGGACGCTCGCCGTGCAGATGAAGGCGTTCATGGCCGAGGGGGCCGCCGGCGGGGCGCTGTTCGGGACGCATCAGGGGGCCGTTCGCACAGTCTCCGGGGAGTACGCCGACGAGGCCGAAGCGCTTGCCCGCCGGCTGATCGCCCCGCACGAGTTCGACGGCTACCAGAGATTCGTCCTCAGCTATACGCGTGACCACCCCTTGCGGGACCTGACATTCGCCCGGGCTTCGGTCATCGAGCTCTGGAGTCGCGAGCGGGGCGCCGACATGAGGCTCGTGGATTCGCTCGGCACGATCCCGGAGGCCTTGGCAGATGCTGCCGAGCGGCTGCAGATCTACGGCGACACGGTGCCCGCGCAGGCGATGCGCCAGACACAGCTGGAGCTGCGGCAATCCGGCTATTCGCGCAGCGATCTGCAGGCCTCGCTCCGGCACCTCGACCAGCGGCTCGAGCGGCTCAGCGCGGTGGCGGAATTCACTCCCGCGCTGGTGCACGGCGCCGAGGCGGAGGTCCGGCGGAGCCTGCACGAGGTGCTCGATCGGCTCGACGCGTCCTCGGCGCTGACGGTTGCGGCGCTGCGGACGGAGCGCGCGGCGCTGTTCACCGACTTACAGTCCGAGCGCGAGGCGGTGCTGGCGGCGGTGGATGTCCAGCGGAAGGCGCTGGCGCTCGATGCCGGGCGGATCGCCGATCAGGTGGTGAAGTCCGCGGGGGAGCAGGCTCGCCACCTGGCCGGCGAGGTCGTGCTGCTGCTGATGGTACTGGCCATCATCGTTCTCGGTCTGCCGTTCATCGCCGGATACCTCCTGGGGCGTGCGCGTCAGCGGCACGCCCGGGGCGGCGGCTGACGCGCCGCCTGCCACAAGGCGCTGAGAGCTCGCGCGCATGCACGCTGCGATTTCGACCACCGAGATCTTCCTGCTCGCGATGGGGATCATTCTCACGGTCCCGTATCTGGTCTGGCGCGCGCTGCGTACCGACTACTACGCGCCGCTGGTGGTAGTACAGATCGTGGCGGGCATTTTGCTCGGCCCGGGCATTCTCGGAAAACTGTTCCCCGACTATTACGCGTTCATCTTCCGTCCCGCAGTGATCGCGCCTCTGAACGGCATTGCGTGGTGGGCCGTGATGTTGTTCGTGTTCATCGCCGGCATCGAGCTCGATTTGCGCAAGGTCTGGCAGCATCGGGGAGAGTCGGGCGTGACGGCGGGGCTCGCGCTTGGCGCGCCGCTGCTGCTCGGTAGCGTCACGGCCGCCGCAATGCTGCTTTTCCCGGGTTGGATCGGCGCGGCAGCGCATGCCTGGCAGTTCGTTCTCGGCATCGGCATGGCTTGCGCCGTGACCGCGCTGCCGATCCTGATTCTCCTCATGGAGAAACTCGGGATTCTTCGCCAGCCGCTCGGTCAGCGCATCCTGCGGTACGCGAGCCTCGATGACGTTGCCATCTGGGGAGTGCTGGCCATCGTCCTCATGGATTGGACGCGCGTGGGCCGACAGGCGGGCTTCCTTGCCGCCTTTGCGGGGGTGAGCTGGCTATTGCGCAGGCTGATGCGCCGCCTGCGCGAGGAGGATCGATGGTATGCGGCTCTCGTGTGGCTGGTGCTTGCCGCCTGGGCCGCGGACTGGTCGGGCCTGCATTTCATGGTGGGTGCATTCCTGGCCGGCGCGGTCATGGAGGGTCAGTGGTTCGATCAGGAGCGCATGGATCGCTTCCGCCACTCCGTGCTGCTCGCGTTCATGCCGGTGTTCTTTCTCTCCACCGGGTTGCGCACCAATTGGCACCTTGGCGGTGCTGCGGTACTCCTTGCCGCGGGCGCGCTGCTGCTGGCAGCCGTTGGCGGGAAACTGCTCGGCATCCACCTGGCCGGCCGCATCCTCGGCTGGCCGCGGGGCGAGGCGTCCGTGATCGGCTGGTTGCTGCAGACCAAGGCGCTGATCATGATCATCTTCGTCAACGTACTGCTCGATAAGAATCTCATCAGCAGCGAGACGTTCACCGCGCTGCTGCTGATGGCGGTGGCCAGCACCATGGTGACGGTGCCGATGGTTGCGCCGCGCCTGCTGCGCATGCGCGACATGATTCGCAAGGCGGCTTAGACGCCCGTGCGGGCGAGGGGATATGCTTGCGTAAATGAATGGTGACCCCGCTGCCTGGCCCGATTTGCCCTATGCGGGCTGGGCCGATACGGCTGCGACGATGCACCTCTGGACCCAGATCGTAGGCAAGGTGCGATTGTCCCTGACACCCTGGGTCAACCACGGCTGGCAGGTGCCGCTCTATGTGACGGCGCGCGGCCTGGGGACATCGCCGATCCCGTTCGGCAGCGAGATCCTGGAGATCGAGTTCGACTTCGTCAGGCAGCGACTGCTCGCCCGCACCAGTGCCGGCGCGGAAGGGTCGCTGGCGCTCGAGCCGCAGCCGGTCGCGGAGTTCTATTCACGCGTGATCGGTCTTCTCGGCAACCTCGGCGTCGCGGTCTCGATCAACGAGCTGCCCTCCGAGCTGCCGCGCCCGATCCGTTTCTCGCACGACCGCTCCCCGCGGGCGTACGACGCCGCCGCGGCCCAGCGCTTCTGGCGCGCGCTCGTGCAGATCGACCGCGTGCTCAGGCTCTTCCGCAGCGCTTTCCTCGGCAAGGTGAGTCCCGTCCATTTCTTCTGGGGTGGCTTCGACCTCGCGGTCACGCGCTTCTCCGGACGGCCGGCCCCGCAGCATCCGGGAGGCGTGCCGGGGCTGCCGGATGCGATAACGCGGGAAGCGTATTCGCACGAAGTCAGCAGCGCCGGGTTCTGGCCCGGCAACGAGTCCTTCCCCCTGGCCGCCTTCTATTCCTACGCGTATCCGCAGCCCGCGGGATTCGCCGCTCGGCCGGTGACGCCGGGCGCGAGCTACAACGCGACGCTCGGAGAGTTCATTTTGCCTTACGACGTGGTGCGAAACGCGGACAATCCCGAGCGAACCCTGCTCGACTTCCTTGCCACCACCTACGCGGCGGCCGCCGACTGCGCGCATTGGGATCGCGAGGGATTGGAATGCGCCATGGGCGTTCCGGCGCGCGTTCGTCCCCTCGGGCGGTAGCCGCGGCGCCGCGGAGTATCTGCAGATGAAATCACTGGGACGAAAACCCCACGGCGCGCGGCTCGAGCGACTCAAGGCGTCCGCGCTGTGGGCGGGCGAGCGCTTGCGCAACATCCATCCGATCCTCCCTGGCTTGCGCGATCCGAATGCCGCGCTCCCCACCCTGCGCGAGTTTCTGTGCGGCGGCGATCGGCGTGTGCCGCCCGCACCGCTTCCGGCGCTCAATCCGCTCGAGGCCTGGGTCAAACCGCCCGGCAGCGGGCTGCGAGCCACCTGGCTCGGCCACTCCACGCTGCTGCTGGAGATGGACGGTCTGCGCGTATTGACGGATCCGGTCTGGGGAGCACGGGCGTCTCCCTCGAGGCTGGCGGGGCCGAAGCGCTTCCAGCCGGTTCCGGTGCCGCTGCGCGCGATGCCGCCGATCGATCTGGTCGTCGTGTCGCACGACCACTACGACCACCTCGATTACCCGACCATCCGCCAATTGAGGAAGCGCAACGTGCCGTTCGTCACCTCCCTCGGCGTCGGCGCACACCTTGAAGACTGGGGCGTGCGGCCCGGGAACATCATCGAGCTCGACTGGTGGGAATCGCACACGCTGCCAGGCGCCGCTCTCACCGTCACCGCCGCGCCCTCGCAACACTTCTCCGGACGCACTCCGAAGAGCCGCAACTCGACGCTGTGGTCCGCATTCGTCCTCCACTCGGCGCACCACACGGTATTCTTCAGCGGCGATACGGGCCTGACGAGCGAGTACCAGGCGATCCGCAAAAGACTCGGGCCGTTCGATCTGGTCATGCTGGAAGTGGGTGCGTTCCACCCGGCGTGGGGCGACATGCACCTCGGGCCGGAGAACGCGCTCAAGGCGCTCGCACTGCTCGGCGGGGGGCCGTTCCTCCCGATTCATTGGGGCACGTTCGCACTCGGGATGCACCCCTGGGACCAACCCGCGGAGGTGTTGCTGCAGCTGGGCGAGAAGGCGGGCGCTCACATCCTGATGCCACGTCTCGGCGAACCGGCTGAGCCGACGCATGAACGGGCCCTGGAGCCGTGGTGGCGCCTCGAGGAGCCCGCGGGGCGAGGTCGCGAGCGGCGCCGGCGACTCGTGGCGGCGACGCTGCCGAAATCCATGCCCTGGCCGCTGGATTAGCGGCTCCGCCGCCGCGGCGCGGCTCATTCGTGCGCGGCGCGCTCGATGAGCGGGACTACAGCGGCGAGGTTCTCACTCAGCATGTGCGGAAGGGCGTGGCGCCGCACGATGTACGCCGGGTCGTTGTACGCGATCCATGAGGTCCCGCTCGCGTCTTCCCAGATCAGCGCTTTCAGCGGAAGGTCGAGACCGACCGTCGGTGCGGCTACCATCAGAGGCGTTCCGGCGCGGGGATTGCCGAAGATAATCAACTGTTCAGCGCGCATCGAAAGGCCCGCACGAGCGGCATCGGCGCAGAAGTCGATGCGTGCAAAAACCATGATGCCGCGCGCTCTCAGCAGCGACTCGAGGCGATCGGCCGTCGCGGCGACCGAGGAGCGCGACGGGAGCTGAATCCACCCGCGCTCTGGCTGAACCGGGTCGCTCATGGACAGTCCTCCCTCAGGAGACATTGCGCCTGCGTGGTGCGCGTTTGTCCAGCGCCCCATGGGGGGTCACGCCACAGGCAAAGCCTGCGGCGAAGTCGGCGGCTATGATTCCTTAAAGTCCCAATGGGGCAATGACACAAGGGGCGCCGCAATGATCGGGGGTTACAGTGACCACGCTGCCAATGAACGCACGTTTCTCGCCTGGGTGCGCACCGGCATCGCCGTGATCGTCTTCGGGTTCGTGATCGAGAAGTTCAACCTCTTCCTTCTGACCGCCGCCGCAGCCCTCGGGGATGAGGTGCATCGGTCGCAGCTCGCCAGGCTCTCGGGACGGATCGGGCGCTACGACGGACTGGTGCTCATTTTCGGGGGCGTGGCGCTCGTGGTGCTGGCCACGGCGCGCTTCGTTCGCATCACGCGGCTGCTCGATGACTCCGAGGTGCACTCCGCCAGGAATGTACGCACGGAACTGATCCTGTCCGCGTGCCTGGTGCTGGTCGTGGCCAGCTACAGCCTCTATCTGGCGTTCGGTTAGCCCGAACCGTTCGCCTCGCGCGATCTGCGGCTTCAGCTGGGCTTGGCGGCCCAGGAGCTGCACCAGCCGGTAGCCTTCACTGACTTGCCGGGAAACAGCAGGCAGCCGCCCTGGGCTGAGCCCGCGCTGCCCTGGTACAGCGCGCAGTTAGCGCACTTGCTGCCGGGCTTCGCGCCCGTCGCCTTGCTGGCGTCGCTCGCGTATTTCAGGGCCTTGGCCGTGGGATCGTCCTCACTGAGCAGCGGCGCATCGGCGGCCAGCGCCTGCAGGGGCACCGCGGCGATCGGGACCAGGGCCATTCCGAGCGTGACATGCTTGAGCAGTCGGCGGCGGGACTCATCGATAGGCGGTTTCACGCGGTTCTCCCTTCAGCGGGCTTTGCGCGAGAGTGTAGGACAAAGGTGCGCCGCGGAACACTGTGCGCTCCACCTGGTACTCCCGAGCCCCGTTCCGGGTGGGGCAGGGCGAGGCCAGGGCGCTCCTGTTCCCCTGGGGCGCGGGGGGTAGCTTGCCAGCCCGGGCGGCGGGCCTTCCCGGGGCGCGCGCACGTCTGTCCGCCCGCAGCAGCCGCCCGTCAGTACGCCATTGACGTAGAGGTACGCCACTGGCATATACAGGTGCGTCCTTGCCGGCGGGTGGCGACTGCGCGTCCAGCAGGCTCGCGCGCGCGATAACAACTGGTTGATCAGCCGGCGATCTCGGCAGGAGTTGCATCTAAAGGAGGGGCCTCGTGCGCTCCAAGGAGACACGAGCTTGCGAAATACGTGACTGGAACCCATATGAACAAGAAGGATATCGAGGAACTGCTGGCGAGCATGAGACGCGTCGCGCTGCTGGCGCGCTCCAGGCGCGCCTCGGCGCGCGCTTTGCAGATCAATGCCGTGACCATCAAGGAACTGCGCGGTCGCACTCAACTCAGCCAGCCGGCATTCGCCGCCCTGCTGGGCGTGGAGCTCAGCACGCTGCGCAACTGGGAGCAGGGCCGGCGCGAGCCCACCGGGCCTGCCCGGGCTCTGCTGCGGGCCATTCGCAACGATCCCGAAAACGTGATCCGGGCATTGGCCCGCGCGGCATAAGCGTGACCCAGATCCGGAAGACGCTCCTGTGCGTGTCCGATACTTGACCATATGACTTTGCGGCCGAAACCACGCGTGAGTGCCCCTCGATCATTTTCTGCGGCGATCGCCCTGGCAAAGCGCGCAGCCTGGGCGGCGCTGGCGCTTTGCGCCCTGTACGCCGCTGCCGGGCCGGTATCAGCCGGCCCCGCAAGCGTCGAGCCGGAACTTGGCGCGGCGCTGCCTGAGCCGCACGAGACGGAGGTCAATCCGTTCCTGATCGATCTCGAGCAGCGCACCTTCCGATTCTTCTGGGAGACCGCGAACCCGAAGAACGGCCTCGTTCCCGACCGCTACCCGACGCCCTCGCATGCCAGCATCGCGGCGGTCGGCTTCGGCCTCACGGCCTATCCCATCGGTGTCGAGCGCGACTACATTTCGCGCATCGACGCGCAGCGGCGCGTGCTGGCGACGCTGCGCTACTTCGCCAGTGCGACCAATGAGCATGGGTTCTACTATCACTTCATCGACATGCGCAGCGGTGCGCGCGCCAGTGACAGCGAGATCTCGACGGTCGACACCGCGCTGCTGCTGGCCGGAATGCTGTTCTGCGAGAGATTATTTCAATTCCCAGGACCCGCGGGACATCGAGATCCGAAAACTGACCAGTGAGATCTACCGCCGCGTGGACTGGAAGTGGGCCCAGCCGCGCCCTCCGGCTGTGGCGCTGGCGTGGACTCCGGAAAGCGGGTTCTCGGGAGATGACTGGCGCGGCTACAACGAGGCGATGCTCGTTTACCTGCTCGCGCTCGGCTCCCCGACGCACCCGATCGATCCCCAGGCATGGACGCAGTGGACCAGCACCTACGGTAACCACTGGGGTACGCTGTACGATCAGACCTACCTCAGCTTCGGGCCGGCCTTCGGGCATCAGTACACCCACGTGTGGGTGGACTTCCGCGGCATTCGCGATGCCTACATGCGCGAGCACGGCCTCGACTACTTCGAGAACAGCCGCCGGGCAACCTACACACAGCGTCGCTACGCCATCGCCAATCCGAAGCACTGGCAGGCCTACGGCAAGAACGTCTGGGGCATGAGCGCCTCCGACGGGCCCGGTGCGGTTCGCGAGCCGTCCCTGGGCCAGCGACCCTTCCTGCAGTACGCCGCGCGTGGCGTCGGGCTTGGCAGCATCGTCGACGACGGCACCATCGCCCCGACCGCCGCGATCAGCTCGCTCCCCTTCGCGCCCGAGATCGTGCTGCCCGCGACGCTCGAGATGTACCATCGCTTCGGCTCGTCCATCTACTCCTCCTATGGATTCCTGGATGCCTTCAACGCGAGCGTGCACAATCCTTCGCAGGCCGGCGAAGCGGGTTGGGTCGACGCGGATTACGTTGGCATCGACGAGGGACCGATCCTGGCCATGATCGAGAACTACCGCAGCGATCTCGTGTGGCGCGTGATGCGCAGCGATCCGTACCTGCAGCACGGTCTGGAGCGCGCCGGATTCTCGGGCGGCTGGCTCGCACAGCCTCAGCTCACACAGCCCCAGTAACCCGTTGCTTTCGGTGAATGTCGGAGGCATTCTCGCCCCGAGGTTCACTGCATGCGCCCGATGATTACGCGAGCGATCGCGCTGCTGACACTGACGCTCGCCGTTACACCCCTGGCGGCACAGGTCGGTGAGACCATCACGGTAGATGCCAGCGCGCGCACGCGCCCCTTCCCCCATTTCTGGGAGCGGATGTTTGGATCGGGTCGCGCGGTGCTGACTCTGCGCGAGAGCTATCGCGAGGACCTGCGTGCCGTGCGCAGCATCACGGCCGTCTCTTACGTGCGCTTTCACGGCATCTTCCACGACGAGATCGGCGTCTACACCGAAGGCCCCAGGGGCGAGGCGATCTACAACTTCTCCTACGTCGACCAGGTGTACGACGGCCTTCTGGCCAACGGCGTGCGGCCCTTTGTCGAGCTCAGCTTCATGCCGCGGCAGCTGGCCCGGCGCGAGATCCGGCATACGTTCTGGTATCGGCCGATCATTTCGCCTCCCAAGGACTACGGCCGCTGGGATGCCTTGATTGCAGCCTTCGCCCGGCACCTCATCGAGCGCTACGGCATCGACGAGGTGAGCCAGTGGTACTTCGAGGTATGGAACGAGCCCAATCTCGACTTCTGGGCCGGCCAGCCCAGACAGTCCACGTACTGGACGTTGTACGATCACACCGCCAGGAGCCTCAAGGCGGTGGACGCGCGGCTGCGCGTCGGCGGACCCGCGACCGCGCAGGCCGCGTGGGTGGCGGCCTTCATCCGCCACTGCGTGGAGAACCACATCCCGGTCGACTTCGTTTCCACCCACGTCTACGGCGACGATCTGGCCAAGGACGTCTTCGGCACCAGGGAGCGTATTGCCCGTGATCAGATGGTCTGCCGGGCGGTGCGCAAGGTGCACGCCGAGATCGAGGCATCGCCACTGCCGTCGGTGCCGCTGATCTGGTCGGAATTCAACGCGAGCTGGAGCAACCACCCGCAGGTGACCGATGCTCCCTACATGGCACCGTGGCTCGCGGAGACGGTGCGTCAATGCGATGGACTCGTGCAGGACATGTCCTACTGGACGTTCTCTGACGTCTTCGAGGAGGGCGGCGTCGTAAAGACGCCCTTCTACGGCGGCTTCGGGCTCCTGGCCGCCGGCGGCATTCCCAAGCCCGCCTTCAATGCCTTTGCGCTGCTGCACCGTCTCGGCGAGGAGCGCTTCGCGAGCGACGCCGAGGGCGCGCTGTTGACGCGCCGGGGCGACGGGACGCTGGTTCTCGCGCTGTGGAATTACGCGGACGTCGGCGCCGCCGCCACTGCGGCACCGCGCCGCGTGGTGTTGAAAGTCACGCATGCCGCCGCCGCCAGCGCCAGCGTCCAGTCGCTCGATGCTGAGCACGGCAACGTGCACATCGCCTATGAGAAGATGGGATCGCCGCGCTATCCTACCCAAAGCCAGCTGACGCAATTGCGGGACGCGGCCGCACTGCCGCCACCGGTCACGCGCCGGCTCGATGCCGGCACGCTCAGCCTCGAGATTGCGCCCGACGGCCTGACGCTCGTCACCATCGCGACCAAGCCGGCGAAGCCATAGGCGCCCCGCGTGGCATGATCTCACGATCGCGCTTTCCCCCGGACGCCGCTCGTGAGCCTCGACAGTTCGACTGAGGCTTCCCTTCCCACGCACGCGCGGGTCGTCGTGGTCGGGGGCGGCATCATCGGCACGTCGGTGGCGTACCACCTCGCTCTCATGGGGTGGAAGGACATCGTCCTGCTCGAGCGCGACCGCCTCACTTGCGGCACCACCTGGCACGCGGCCGGCCTCATGGTCACCTTCGGCTCGACCTCCGCGACCTCGACAGAGATGCGCAAGTACGCACGCGCCCTTTACAGCCGCCTCGAGGCGGAGACCGGTCAATCCACCGGACTCGCGCCGATTGGATTCATCGAGGTCGCCTCCGACAAGGACCGGCTGGAGGAGTATCGGCGGGTCGCGGCGTTCAACCGCTATTGCGGTGTGGACGTGCACGAGCTCTCCCCGCGCGAGGTCGGCAATCTTTTTCCGCTCGCACGCGTGGACGACATCGAGGCAGGCTTCTACGTCCGCGAAGACGGGCGCGTGAATCCGGTGGACGTCACCATGGCTCTCGCCAGGGGCGCGCGCCTGCGCGGGGTGAGGATCATCGAAGGAGCGCCGGCCACCGGGGTCTCGCAGCAGCGTGGGCGTGTGAGCGCGGTCCGCACGGCGCGCGGCGCCATCAGGACGGAGATCGTCGTCAACTGCACCGGCATGTGGGCGCGGCAGTTCGGCGCGCTCGCCGGCGTCACGATCGCCAACCAGGCGGCCGAGCATTACTACCTGATCACCGAGCCGATCAGGGATCTCCCGCCCAACATGCCGGTGCTCGAGGACCCGGGCGCCTACGGCTATTACCGCGAAGAGGGTGGGGGGCTCATGGTCGGGCTGTTCGAGCCGGTCTGTGCCCCATGGAAAGTGGAGGGAATACCTGAGGATTTCTCCTTCGGCGAGCTGCCGCCGGACTGGGAGCGCATGACGCCGTTCCTCGAGCGCGCCATGTCACGCGTGCCGATCACCGCGCAGATCGGCATGAAGAAGCTCTTCTGCGGCCCGGAGAGCTTCACACCCGACTTGCGCCCCATCGTCGGCGAAGCCCCGGAGCTGGCAGGTTACTTCGTGGCGGCGGGCCTCAATTCGATCGGCGTACTGACGGGCGGCGGCCTGGGACGCCTTCTCGCCCACTGGATCGTGACGGGGACTCCAGATGTCGACGTCACCGCGATCAACATCGATCGGCTGCATGCCACCCAGGCGAATCCCGAGTACCGTCGCCAGCGCACGGTCGAATCACTGGGCATGGTGTACCGCTGTCACTACCCGGCGATGTCGCTGACCACCGCCCGAGGAGTGCGCCGATCCCCGTTCCATGATCGCCTGGCCGCCGCGGGCGCGTATTTCACAGAGGTGAGCGGCTGGGAAAGCCCGGACTGGTACGGCACGCCCGGGACGCGTCCCGACCCCGGCCCCCTGACCTGGGGGCGGCCGAGCTGGTTCGCGCAGTGGCAGCAGGAGCATCACGCCGCACGCCGCAATGTGATCCTCATGGATATGTCCTTCATGGGGAAATTCCTGGTCCAGGGGCGCGATGCCGGCGGCTGTCTCAACCATATCTCAGGCAATCACGTGGATGGCGCCGTGGGGGTCATCACCTACACGCAGTGGATGAATACGAGTGGGCGGATTGAGGCCGATCTCACCGTCACCAAGCTGGAGAGCGGTCATTATCTGGTGGTGGTCACCGACACCATGGTGCGTCACGCCGAAACCTGGATGAAGCGCAATATTCCCGAAGGCGCACAGGCCTTCGTCACCGACGTGACCTCCGCCTACGGCCAGCTCAATGTACAAGGTCCGAATTCACGGGCGCTGTTGCAGAAGCTCACGAGCACCGATCTCTCCAACAGTGCTTTTCCGTTCCGCACCGCCCGCGAGATCGATATCGGGTTCGCGCGCGTGCTTTGCATTCGAATCACTTACCTGGGGGAGCTGGGCTACGAGCTCTACATTCCCGCCGAGCAGGCGGCGCATGTCTACGACCGCTTGGTGGCGGCGGGACGCGAATTCGGACTTCTTCACGCCGGGCTCAGGGCGCTCTCGAGTCTGCGCCTGGAGAAGGGCTATCGCGACTACGGCCACGACGTCGACAACACCGACGACCCCTACGAGGCCGGCCTCGGTTTTGCCGTCGATATCAAAAAGCCCGGCGGCTTCATCGGCAAGCAAGCGCTGCTCGCCCGCAGGGCCGAGGGTCCAGCGACCCGCCGTCTCGTGCAGGTCCTGGTGAAGGATCCCGAACCGCTCATGTTCCACGCCGAGGTCGTGCATCGCGACGGCCTACCCGTCGGCTATGTCCGTGCGGCATCCTACGGCCACACCCTCGGCGGCGCCGTCGGGCTGGTGATGATCGAAGCGCAGCCACCGATCGATGAGCACTATCTCAGCCGGGGAAGGTGGGAAGTCGATATCGCCGGAAGACGCTATCCAGCCAGCGCCTCCGCCAAACCCCTGTACGATCCGGAAATGAAGCGAATCTACGCCTAGGTGGGCGCCGCAACGGATTGCACGATCTCGCAGAAGGTCTTCAGGTCGACATTTCCACCGGAAACGACGACGACGATCGGCCCGGGCCCGGCCTGACCCGTCAGGGCGGCGGCCAGCGGCAGCGCTCCTGCGCCTTCGGCGATGACCCGCACCCGCTCGGCGATCATCCGCATCGCGCGTCTCGTCTGCTCGAGCGTCACGACGATGCAGCCGTCGACCAGCGGCCTCATGCGCTGCCACATTCGCGGAAAGACGCTCTGGCCGCCGGCGCCATCGACAAACGATGCCTGCCACTCGGTAAATACCTGAGGCGAGCCGGCAGCGAGCGACCTTGCCAGGGGCGCCGCGCTGTCCGGCTCGGCGCCCCAGATCCTGACATCGGCTTTCAGCGCCTTGACCGCGCTGCCCACGCCGGTGATGAGCCCGCCGCCGCCGATGCCGACGATGACGGCGGCGGTGTCGGGTGCATCCTCGAGAATCTCCAGCCCCATGGTCGCGTGGCCGGCAATGAAATTGTGATCGTCGAACGGATGCACGAACGTGCCCTCGACACCGGCCATCGAGCGCTCCTCGAGAGCCCTCCACGCGACCGCGTAGGGAACGAGGACGAGCCTCGCGCCGAGCGCTCGCATCCGATCGATCTTCGCCGCGGGCGCCGTCTCGATCGCGACCACCGTGCAGCGGATGCCCGCCTGGCGCGCCGCATAGGCGACGCCCTGGCCGGCATTGCCGGCGCTGATGGTCCAGACGCCGCGCCGACGCTGCGACTCCGAAAGCATCGCGACCGCGTTGGCTGCACCGCGCAGCTTGTAGGCATTGATCGGCTGGAGATTCTCCAGCTTGAGACGGATGTCGGGGTAGTCGCCTCCCAGTTCGAGGCGCACCAACGGCGTACGCAGGATGGTCCCGGCGATCCGCTCGCGCGCGGCGCGGATCTCGGCGAGCTCGATCGGACGGACTGGCTCGAGGGCGAGGGACAAATTCAGCTCCTCTCGCAGCAGGCGATTCAATCATTAAATCACAGCGCGTGCCGCAGAGGCTCCACGGCTGAAGCGGCCGACCCGCGTGCTGGCGTGCCTGCCGGAGCTGTCCCGCTTACCCTCGCGCGCGATGGGCCTGTTGGAAGCGTCGGGCCTTCATGCGGTTTCCGCACACCTTCATATTGCACCACCGGCGGGTGTGATTCTTGCTCGTGTCCAGGAAGAGCCAGCGACAGGTCTCCGCGCCGCAGGCGCTCACCCGGCTCATGGCGTCCGAGGTCATGAGCTGCGAAGCCGTCTGCGACAGAATCCACACCGGCAGCTCGGCACGGGTCTCGTAGCGACCCCACTGCCATCGAATCGCCGCCGGAGCGCTCCGGCCGGCCGCAGATTCCCAGCGCAGCTCCCGGTGCCGGGCCGCAGCGTGGAAATGCCGCTCGAGCGTGCGGGTATCGCCAGCGAGGGGAGGGCGCCCACCGAGGTTGCCGTAGAACGCCGCAGCCAGCGCCTCGCGCAGCTGACGGGCGGACCGCAGCGCCCGCGCGGCCGCGCCCGGACTCACCGACCCGGCCAGCAGCCGCACCTGGCGGGCATCGAGGAGCCCTGTCTGCCCGGTGAACCTGAGCAGATCCGCGTAGTCCGCCAGCAGCTCCACCGGGCCGTCCTTGCCGAAGCGCTCGTCCAGCGAATTCACGAAATCGAGCGCCGGATGCCCTCCGGACAGCTCGAAGGCTGGCGGCGCTGCTCTCGCCCTGGGCATGACTTCATAACCCATAAATAGCATTTTACAGGTTACAGCCGGCCTGTCCAGCGCTATCCTAACCTCCTATGGAACTTTCAGAGGTTATGGCGGGACGACCCCGGGCGAGCGCGCGGAGCTTCGATCCGTGGGTGTTAATGGCTTTCATCGCCATCTATTTCCTGTGGGGCGCAACCTACCTCGCCATCCGGGTCGCGGTACTCGAGATCCCGCCGTTCTTCACCGCCGGGGTGCGCTTCCTGACCGCCGGCGCGCTGCTGTACGCATTCATGCGTCTTGGCGGACAGCCGGGTCCCTCGGCGGCGCAGTGGCGCAGCATCGCCGTCATCGCCCTGTGCATGTTTGTCGCCACTTACGGCGCGGTGTTCTGGGCGGAGCAGTACGTGCCCTCGGGAGTCACCGCGGTGATCGAGGCGACGCTGCCCATCACCACGATCGCCCTGGAGGTGTTCATCTTTCGCCAGCAACCCTTCAGCTGGCGCCTGCTGGGTGCGGTGGTGCTCGGGTTCGCGGGCGTTGCGTGGCTGCTGCTGAAGAGCGGCCCGCAGTCATTTGCAGCGCTCCCGTGCGTCGTAATCCTGGCCGGCGGCATGGCCTGGTCTCTTGGGACGGTACTGACCCGCTCCATGCCGCTGCCGAGATCGCTGACCCTGGCGGCCGGTGCGCAAATGATGCTGGGCGGGGCGGCACTGCTTGCGCTGTCCCAGGCCAGCGGTGAGCTGCACCCGTTCCCCGACATCAGGCTGCGTGCCGCCCTGGCACTGTTGTATCTGATCGTTGCGGGCTCGCTGCTCGGCTTCACAGCGTACATGTGGCTGCTGGCGCGCATGCCGGCAAGCCGGGTCGCCAGCCACGCCTACGTGAATCCGCTCGTGGCCGTCGCGCTCGGGTACTTCATGGCCGGAGAGGTGCTGACCGTCCAAATGATCCTCGCGACGGCGATCGTGGTCGCCAGCGTGTTCCTGACCCTGAAGACCCCCTCGGTGCCGACCTCCTAGCCGCTCGGGCGATGGCGGCGCGAGGGCCGGCACCTATAGTGCGCCCATCACCGCGAGCGATGGGTGCACACACCATGACCAGGTCACAGCCAAGCCGGCTTTCCGAATTCTCTACTGAACTGGCGGACCTGGTCTCGAGCTGCGCCCGCACGGTAGTGGCCATCCGCCTGCGCGGCGGCGGTTCCATCAGCGGCATCGTCTGGCGTCCGGGGTATGTAGTGAGCGCCGCACAGGCACTGGAGGAGGAGGCGGCGGCTGTGCGCGTGGTCTCGGGCGCGGCCAACGAGCACGAGGCGAGGCTCCTGGGCCGTGATCCCAGCACCAACATCGCACTGCTGGGTGTCGACGGCTTGACGGAGCAGGCGCTGCCGTCGGGCGAGCCCGCAGCGCTGCGCGCGGGTCAGCTCGCAGTCGCTCTCGGCCGCTCCCCGGAACACGGGCCCATCGTCACGTTCGGCAGCGTTGCCGTCGCCGGAGCGCCCTGGCACAGCCAGCTCGGGGGCCGCATCGAGCGCTTCATCCGCCTCGGCGCCTCGCTCACGCAGGCGGCCGAGGGCGGCGCGGTGCTGAGCGTCGAGGGCCGGCTGATCGGCATGGCTGTGCTGGGGCCGCGGCGCGCGCTGCTGGTGATTCCCTCAACCAGCATCGAGCGCGTGACCGATCAGCTGCTGGCAAAAGGACGCATCGTCCGCGGCTATCTCGGAATCGCCATGCAGCCCGTGCAACTGCCCGAGGCGCTTCGCCAGCTCGCCGGCACGGGTGTCGGCCTGCTGGTAGCGGGCGTCGATGACAGGAGCGCTGCCGCGCTTGCGGGGGTGCTGCTCGGCGATGTTATTGTTGCCTGGAACGGCGAGGCCGTCCGCGACCACAGGCACGTGCAGCGGCTGCTCGGACCGGAAAGCGTAGGTTCCACGGTGACACTGGCGGCTGTGCGGGGTGGCGCACTCATTGAGCTTCGGCTGACCGTGGGTGAGCGCCCGACCGCGGGGTAACCTCATCGCGCGCATCTCAGTCGTTGCATATTGCCGGGACCGCGCGGCGTTGAGCACGCTCGCCGACGCCGTACGCCGCAGTGCCCACACCACCCTGCAGGAGGCTACTGCTTCGCTCGAGCGTCTGGCCGAGATTGCCGTGCGCGCCGGCAGCGTGGTGATGGTTGCGCGCCTGCAGGGGAGCAACGAGGAGCTGGCTGAAGTGATTTCGCGTTGCGAAGGCCTGCCGCTCGTGGTCCTCATACCCAACGCACATAGATTCGCACTTCAAGCGCTGCAGGCGGGAGCCCGCGGCGTTCTCAACGTCAGCGCCAACGATGAGACGATCGCCGCGGCGGTCATGAGCGTGTTTCACGGGCTGCTGGCGCTGCCGGCCGGGCCCGCTCAGTGGGGCGATCCACCCGCGGCTCTCGCGGCGCCGCCCGATCCATTGACTCCGCGCGAGATGGAGATCCTCGCTCTGCTGGCTGCCGGCGACAGCAACAAGACGATTGCCACGCGACTGTCCATTTCGGTGCACACCGTCAAGTTCCATATCTCGTCGATTCTCTCCAAGCTCGGCGTCGGCTCTCGCACCGAGGCGGTCGCGCTGGGCCTCAGGCTCGGGATCATTCTGCTGTGAATCTGGCAGAATCACGCGTCCGACGCCGACGCCGATCGGCCAGCGCCGAGGAGGATCCATGCCGCTCGTCACCGTCACGGTCCGCAAGCCCAAGACCCCCGCATTCAAGAGCGCGGTGCTCGATGCCGTGCACGGCGCGCTCGTTTCAGCGGGCGTTCCGGCGAACGATCGCTTCCAGCGCATCATCGAACTGGAGGAGGCCGATTTTCGCTATGACCCCACTTATCCGGACTTGCAAAGCGCACGCGACAACGACTTCGTGCTCATCGAAGTCCTCTGGTCGGTGGGCCGCAGCGTCAAAGTGAAGAAGAAGCTGCTCGCCGAGCTTATGGCGAGTCTTTCCCGTGCCGGCCTGAACACCGAGAACGTGATGGTGTGCTTCAAGGAGACGAGCTGGGAAAACTGGTCCTTTGGCGGCGGCCGCCTCATCCATACCTGATCCTCTAGGGCCGCGGCGGCGCGCGCACGGCGACTGCGTGGCCGCGGGCCAGCAAGCGCGGATCGCCCAGCTGTGCCGCGCATGCCGCAAAACGCTCGCCCGGCCCGCGCCATCCGAGCTCCTCGACATCGTCGAACAGCCGGGCGTCGGTCCTGAGCGTCGCCAGATCCTTGAACAGCAGAGCCAGCTCCCGCCGCTCCCCCAGCACCGTCGGCGGAAAATCCTCGATACGGCCGTATTTTCCAATCAGGCGTGCGGCACCCACCCGACCGATTCCAGCGATCCCCGGATAGCCGTCTGCGGAATCTCCTACCAGAGCCAGAAAATCCGGGATGAGCGCCGGCTCCACGCCGAACTTCGCGCGCACCGCGTCCGCATCCCGAATCTGCTGCGTCCTGCGGTCGACCTGTACTACCTGGCTGCCGCGCACGCACTGCGCCAGATCCTTGTCGGGCGTCCAGATGCAAACCTGACGCGTTCGTTCGTCGGCGGCAGCGATGCGCGCGGCGGAGGCCAGCGCATCATCGGCCTCGAGCTCCACCATGGGCCACACCGCCACACCCATCGCGGCAAGCGCCTCCTCGAGCGGGTGAAACTGCGCCAGCAAAGCCGGATCGACGCCCTCTGCAGTCTTGTAGCCGGACCACAGGCGATTGCGAAACGACTCGATGACGTGATCAGTCGCCACGCCGAGGTGCGTGGCTCCCTCCTCGATCATGCGCAGCACCGTGTGCAGCACACCGGCGACGGCGCCCAGGGGAGGATCCTTGCCCTGGGTGAAGCGGCGCAGGCCGTAGAAATGGCGAAACAGCTCGTACGTGCCATCAACGAGGTGGACGACCACGGCGACTTCTCCCGCGCGCAGTTGCCGATAGTATTACCGCGGCGTTCATCACCCAAAGAGCGCATTCCCGTGTAACCTTCCCACGGTGCCCCTGGAGCCACGGAGCCGAACTCTCATGAGCCAAGCCATGCCGGCCGCCCCGGAGCAGAGTGCACTCAGCCGCTCGCTCAGGCCGCGCCATGTCTCGATGATCACCATCGGCGGAATCATCGGCGCCGGCTTGTTCGTGGGCAGCAGCGTGGCGATCGCCGCCGCCGGTCCGGCCATCATCATCAGCTACGTGCTGACGGGACTGTTGGTGCTGCTGATCATGCGCATGCTCGGGGAGATGGCCGTCGACATGCCGCACGTGCGCTCCTTCACCGAATTCACGCGCGCGGCAATGGGAAACTGGGCCGGCTTCTCCGTCGGCTGGCTGTACTGGTACTTCTGGGTGATCGTGATCCCCGTCGAGGCGATTGCGGGAGCGGAGATCATCCAGAGCTGGCTGCCGCTTCCGACCTGGCAGATCGGAGCGGTGCTGATGCTGCTGATGACCTGCGTGAATCTCATGTCGGCGCGCGCCTACGGCGAGTTCGAATTCTGGTTCGCCTCGATCAAGGTGACGGCCATCATCTCGTTCATTCTCGTGATCGGCGCGCACATCTTCGGCTACCGCTCGTCCACGGGTCCCACGTTTTCGAATCTCGTTGCCCACGGCGGTTTTGCGCCGCGCGGCGCCTTTGCGGTGCTGGCCGCTGTGACGACGGTGATCTTTTCCATGATGGGCGCGGAGGTCGTCACCATTGCAGCGGCGGAATCGGCGGAGCCGGCGCGCGCGGTGGCACGGATGACCGCCACCGTCATGACCCGGATCCTGCTCTTCTACGTCGGGTCGATCCTGGTGATCGTCTGCACGGTGCCGTGGAATCTGGTGGTGCCCGGGCAGTCGCCCTTCACGCTGGCGCTGGACACCATTCATGTTCCGTACGCGAGCACGCTCATGTCGGGAATCATCCTTACTGCCGTGCTGTCCTGCCTCAATTCGGCGTTTTACGTGGCCTCGCGTGTGCTGTTCGTTCTCGCCGAGCATGGTGATGCTCCTCGCTGGCTGGTCAAGACCAACAAGCGTCACGTGCCGGCCCGCTCGGTGTTGCTCGCGAGTGTGGTGGGATTCGCAGGAGTGATCGCTGCGATTCTCTCCCCCAGTGTGGTATTCGCCTTCCTGGTGAATGCCTCGGGAGCGGTGATCGCGGTCATTTACATGGCGATCGCGGTCTCGCAGGTGCGCACACGGCGCCGGCGCGAGCAACAAGGTGGGCCGGCGCCGACGCTGCCGATGTGGTTCTTTCCCTGGCTGAGCTACGTCGCCATCGGGGCCATGCTGCTGGTTCTCATCGCCATGGCGGTTACACCGGCGCACTTCACCGAGTTCTGGGCCAGCACGGTATCCGTCGTGGTCGCGTTGCTCGCGTTCCTCGTTTTCCGCCGCGGCCGCGGCTGGTCGCCGACGGCGCGTCCCGAGCGTATCCAGGATGCAGGGTGACCGCGCCTGGCGATGACAGCTCGCTGCCGCAGAGCGCACGGGTTGTCATCATCGGCGGCGGGGTCGCGGGTTGCTCGATTGCCTATCACCTGGCGAGCCTCGGCTGGAGCGACGTCGTCCTGCTTGAACGGGCGCAACTCACCTCCGGCACCACCTGGCACGCGGCGGGTCTCCTGACCACTCTGCGTGACACGGAGACTCAGACCCGCCTCGCCGCCTATACGCAACAGCTCTACCGCAGGCTGGAGGCCGAAACCGGGCAAGCCACCGGCCTGATCGAGTGCGGGTCGATCCAGCTTGCGCTCACGCCCGCCAAGGCGGAGGAAATGCGGCGCGGGTTTCGCGCGGCGCAGAGCTGGGGGATTGAGTGCGAAGAAATCGGCGCCGCCGAGGTACAGCGGCTCTGGCCGCTGGCAAACGTCGATGACGTTCAGGCCGCCTTCCACTTTCCCAAGGACGGACGCGTCAACCCGACCGATGTGACGCGGGCGCTGGCGAAGGGCGCGCGCCGCGCGGGTGTGCGCATATTCGAGAGATGCCCGGTGACGGCGATCGAGCGGGCCGCCGGCCGGGTGACCGCGGTGCACACCGAACGCGGGCGCATCGCGACCCCCATCGCCGTCAATAGCGCGGGTATGTGGGCGCGCGAGATCGGTCGGCTGGCGGGCGTCGACGTCCCCCTGCAGGCCGCGGAGCATTACTACCTGATCTCCGAGGCCATCGCCGGAATGCACCCGCAGCTGCCGATCCTGCGCGATCCGGGCCGACGGACCTACATCCGCGAAGAAGCCGGCAAGATCATGGTCGGCCTGTTCGAAGACGTGGCCAGACCCTGGAACGTCGAGCGGGTTCCGCCGGATTTCGCCTTCGGCGAGATACCGCCGGACTGGGAGCGCGTGCAGCCCTACCTGGAGCGCGCGATCGAGCGCGTGCCCGTGCTGGCGCAAACCGGCGTGAAGCTGCTGTTCTGCGGGCCCGAATCGTTCACGGCGGATCATAACTATCTGATGGGCGAAGCGCCGAACCTGAGAGGGTTCTACATCGCAGCCGGCTTCAACTCCCTCGGTATCCTCTCGGGCGGCGGTGTCGGGCGCGTGATGGCGCACTGGATCGTGCACGGCCACGCGCCGATGGACGTGTGGTCGGTCAACGTGCGGCGCACACATCCCTGGCAGAGCAACCCCCGCTACCTCGCCGACCGCGTGGTGGAATCGCTCGGCATCGGCTACCAGGACCATTGGCCGTTCCGGCAGTGGGCGACGGCACGCGGGGTCAAGAAGAGCATCCTTCACGATCGACTTGCGGTCGCGGGCGCGTGCTTCGGGGAGTCGGCGGGCTGGGAGCGCCCGAACTGGTACGCCCGTCCCGGCCAGACAGCGGTCTACGAGTACAGCTGGGGGCGGCAGAACTGGTTCCACAACAACGCCGAAGAGCATTGCGCGGTGCGCGAGGCCGTGGGCCTGTTCGAGCAGTCGTCCTTTGCAAAGATTCTCGTCCAGGGGCGCGACGCCGAGCGGGCTCTGAATCGCATCGCCACCGCCGATTGCCGGGTAGCGAACGGGAAAGTCCTCTACACGCAATTCCTCAATGAGCGCGGTGGCATCGAGGCGGATCTCAGCATCACGCGGCTCGCCGCCGACAGGTTTCTCGTGGTCACCGCGGCGTTCACGGCGACCCATGTGACGGCCTGGCTGACTGATCACATCGAACCGGGCTGCCACTGTGTCGTAACGGACATCTCCGACGGCTGGTGCATGCTCAACATCCAGGGTCCCCGCTCGCGCGAGCTCCTCTCGAGCATCGCCTCCGGGGACTGGTCAAACGAGGCGTTCCCGTTCGCCACCGCACGCGAGGTCCGGATCGGCTATCAGACAGCGCTCGCGGTGCGTCTCACCTACGTCGGGGAGCTCGGCTGGGAGCTGTACGTGCCCGTGCCGTTCGCGCTCGGCGTCTACGATGCGCTGCTCGAGGCTGGCAAGCCCTTCGGCCTCCGGCATTGCGGTTACCACGCGCTCAACTCACTGCGCATCGAGAAGGCATATCGGGAGTGGGCTCATGACATCGGCCCTGACGATACCCCTCTCGAGGCCGGGCTGGCGTTCACCTGCGCATGGAACAAGCCGGACGGCTTCATCGGACGCGAGGCTCTGCTCAAGGCGCGCTCTGAGCCACGTCGCCGGCGCCTCGTTCAGTTCCTGCTGCAGGATCCTGAGCCGCTGCTCTACCACAACGAGCCGATCCTCCTGAACGGGGGGCGCGTGGGACTGATAACGTCCGGGATGTTCGCCCATACGCTCGGTGCGGCTGGCGGCCTCGGCTACGTCAGCCATGAGGAAGGCGTCCGCGATGAACTGGTCAGCGCAGGGCGCTTCGAGATCCTGGTCGGAAATCGCCGCGTCGGCGCACGCGCCTCGCTGCGCCCGCTCTATGATCCGACCGCGGCGCGTGCGCGCAGCTAGTCGATGCGCTGAGCGAGCGTCCCGCTCAGCGTGACTCCGCGAGGATCCACTCGACGAAGCGCGCGGTGTGCTGCTCCATCTGGGAATAGGGACCTGGCTCGTAATAGCGGGAATTGATCCCCTGCTGATTGAGCTCGATGATGCGCTTGTCCGCCACGCTGGTGACCTTCCACAGCCAGGTGAGCCGCTCGAGGTCGTAGTCGACGCCGGGCTGCGCATCTGCGCGGACCAGCCAGATCACCTCCATGTCGCTGCGGTCGACGCTCTTTGGGACGAAGCGGTAAATGAGACCGTGATCCGGGTACGCCAGGAAGTTGCTGGTCAAGCCGACGTCGAAGAAGGTCACGCCGCCATCGAAATCGGGGAACTGCCCCATGAGCGGAGCGAGCGGTTTGCCATCCTCGCTGCCGCTGACTGTGCCTTCGGCGAGCGCGGAGCGCACGCTGTCGGCAGCCTCCTGGCCAGGCCGTGCCTTCAAGCCCCAGTGATCGACTTCCTGGATCGCAAGCCCCAGCGCCAACGCCCGCTGCCGCACGCGCGCGTCGGCCTCACGGTTCAACGCCGGCGGCCGGGCCAGCAGGTGGTAGCGCGAGTACTCCCGATGCGCCGGGGCGCAGTGGTAACACTCCATGTAGTTCTCCACCGCGAGCTTCCAGTTGGCACTGACCGGGTAGGTCTCCCGGTGAGCCACCCGGGCCGTGGGCCAGCCGTAGATGCGCGCCGAGCCGGCGAGCGCCTCCTCGACGTGCTCGAGGCCGAGGGGCGTCTCGGCAAGTGACACGAAGATCAGGCCTTCGATGACCCTGGCGTGGACCGCCTTCAGGCCATACCTCGCCCGATCGAAGTCCGCCGGCATCTGCCGTGCCGCGCGCAGACTGCCGTCGAGTTCATAGGTCCAGGCGTGATATGGGCATACGAATACGCCTCCGCGTGCGTGCCCGGCGCGCTCCGGGCAGACACGCGATCCGCGATGGCGGCAGACGTTGAGCAGGGCCCGCACCTCGCGGTCCGAGGCGCGCACGACGATGACTGATTCCCCGCAGATGTCGACCGTAAAAAAGTCGCCGGGCTCGCGCACCTGGCTGCTATGCCCGGCACAATGCCAGTGGCGCAGCAGCACTCGGCGCATCTCGTGCTCGAAGAAAGCCGCGTCGCAGTAGAAGGGCTGGCTGAGCGCATAACCCGGGCGTCGCGCCTCGACCGCCGCTGCAAAGCGACTCGTCGTCGACCCGCCGGGTTCCGCCGCCGAAATCGCGCGCGCATTCATCGCACTCTCCTGTCGTAGCGCCGGCCATGATACGCGTGCGCTGGTTGGAAAACCCGGCCCGCACGCACGGGTGATGCAGGCCCCTGGCACCGTTGGGTCGAGGGTGCGGCGATTCGCGGACAGCGCGCTCCCGCGCTAGCATGTTGTCGGTCAGCCCTGGTCCCAGTTGCAGAAAAGGAGGTCCCTATGGCCGATCAGTCCAACCCATTCGGCGACTTGAGGAAGCTCGTCGAGGATTTCAAATTGCCGGGCGTCGACCTGTCCGCCGTACTGGAATCCGGGCGCAAGGACATGGAGGCGCTGGTCGCAGCCAACAAAGCTGCCTACCAGGGTTTGCAGGAGCTGGCGCGCAAGCAGAGCGAGATGCTCACCGATGCGATGCGCAAGATCCAGGAGGCTGCAAAGCGCGCCGCGCCCCCGGAGTCTGAACCCACGCAGCTGGCACGCGCGGCGTTCCAAAAGACGCTCGCGGACATGAAGGAGCTGGCCGATATCGTGCGCAGGTCGCAGGCCGAGGCGATGACCAAAGTCACGGATCGTGCGATCGAGCATCTGCAGGAACTGAAGAAGCTCATCCAGCCCAAGTAGCGACACGCGCTTCAGGCCAGGTCGTGTAGCTCGCGGACCTCCAGCACCTCATGCGCATTCACTCCCTCCGCCGGTGCGGGACAAGGCGGTTCACAGCGCTCGGTGCCGGCGCGGCAGTTCTGCTGCTGTGCGCCGAATCGCAAGGCCAGCCCGTTTCTGCCGCAGATGCGCGCTTCGAGTTTCTGACACCGTCGCTGGTGAGGATGGAGTACTCGCCTTCCGGCAGGTTCGTCGATGCGCCCACTGCCGTGGTGCAGAAGAGGGATTGGCCGCTGGTCAAGGTCCACTCCACGCAGGAGCGGGGCTGGCTGATCGCCGCTACCAGCGCCATGACCCTGCACTACCGGCTGCGCTCCGGTCCGTTCACTGCGGCCAATCTAAGAGTGACCTGGATCGATGCCGCCGGCAGCGCGCACGAGTGGCATCCGGGTGAGGAGGATCCGCTGAACCTGGGCGGGCTCACTCATTCCCTGGACAACATCAGTCAGTCCAACCTGCCCGCAGGGCAGATGGACCTCGAGAGCCCGAGCAATGACGTCATTCCGGGGATCGACGTGCTGCTCGCCCGGGCGAAGCCGGGGTTGTTGAGCCGCAGTGGCTATGCCTTCATTGATGACAGCGCGACTCCGGTGTGGAACGCCCAGGGGACCTGGATCGAGCCTCGCCCGCAGCCCAGTGGCCAGGACTGGTATCTCTTCGCGTATGACCGCGATTACGGGAAAGTCCTGCGCGAATACGCACAGCTCTGCGGTCCCATCCCGATGATTCCGCGATGGGTCTTCGGCCCCTGGATCACCGATCTCAATTTCGAATACTTCCCCGGCACGCCGCAGGCACGGCAGGCGGACTTCAGGCGATACGGCCAGCAGCACCTCGAGGCCGAGGTTTCACAGCTACGCCGCGACCACGTTCCGCTCGACGCCCTGGTGCTGGATTTCGCCTGGCATAACTACGGATGGCAGGGGGGTTATGACTGGAGTCCCTTGATACCGCACCCGGACGAGCTGCTGCGCTCTCTGCACAGCCAGGGCGTCAAAGTCAGCCTCAACGATCATCCAGGCTACGCCAACACCGAGGAAAGCATCCTCTCGTACCGCGACAGTCATGCGCCTTCCGTCCTGAAGGCGCTGGGCCGAGCGCTTCCCCCGCAGCCATCCTTGGATATGGATATCTCGCAAGGGTGGAGCTTTCCCGCCGATCCCCACGCGCGGGGCGTCGATGAACGCTGGTACGCGCTGCAACCCGGCCAAGGACTTTGGAAGCCGATCCGTGTCGGGCTGCCCTGGCAGGATCAAGGCTACCGGAACTATCGGGGGATAGGATGGTATCGGGCATCGGTGCGCCTGCCGGCAAAGCTTCCTGCGGCTCTGTACCTCTATCTGGGAGAAGTCGACAAGAGCTACCGGATATTCGTCAACGGCAGGGAAGCGACACACAGCCAGGCACATTGGCCGCGACGCCTGACCTACACGGACATCGCTCCCTACGTCCTGCCCGATCAGCAGAACCAGATCGTCCTGCGGATAGAGCCCGGCGAGGACGCCGGCGGAATCCTGCTCGGACCGGTCGCGATTCGCGACGTCGCGCCACCGCCGCGGATTTATTTCGATCTGTCGAACCGGGAGCAGGCCGAGGTTTTCATGCGGGAGTTGCACCGACCGCTGATGGAGCAGGGTGTCGACGTATGGTGGGTCGATGGCGGCAGCGGTTCAGTCGACATGCCCGGCCTGAACAAGCAGCTCTGGACCAACAAGGTCTTTTACGACTACACCCAGAAGCAAAACGGCCAGCGCGGCTTCATACTGGCCCGCTACGGTGATTGGGGAAGCGAACGCTATCCGGCGTTTTTCACCGGGGACGCGTACTCACAGTGGCCGGTCCTCGCCTACGAGGTGGCGTTTGCTGCTCGAGGTGGCAATGTGCTGGTTCCGTACATCAGCCATGACATCGGGGGCTTCCACGGCGGCAAGATAGATTTCGATTTGTATGCGCGCTGGATCGAGTTCGGCGCCTTCAGCGCGCTGCTGCGAATGCACAGCGCACACGCTAACCCACGCGAGGGAAACATGCGCATGCCCCGGGTCTATGGCCCGCGGGGCACAGCTCTGATGAAGAAATACTTCACCCTGCGCACGCAGCTGATCCCGTACCTGTATACCTACAGCTGGCTGGCGCATCAGGAGGCGATGCCGATCCTGCGGCCGCTCTACCTGCACTACCCGGAACTGGAAGAGGCCTACCGGCACTCCCACGAGTATTTTTTCGGTGCGGAGATGCTGGTAGCTCCCGTGCTCGACCCGGGCGGCAACCCGTCCATCTATCTTCCGCCGGGCCGGTGGATCGATTTCTTCACCGGCAAGCGCTACGCCGGTGACAGCACCGTCACCGCCCACTACGCCGTGGACGAAATGCCCGTATTCGTGCGCGAAGGCGCGATCATCCCCGAGCAGAGGGCCAGCGACTATTCGAATGCCGCGCCGCCGGACGTCCTGATCCTCAACGTCTACGCAGGAGGCAAGGGCAGCTTCGATCTCTACGAGGACGATGGGATCTCGCTCGCCTACGCCGAGGGACAGTTTGCACAAACCGCACTAAGGTACGACTCGGAGAGCGACGGCACGCACCATCTGGTCATCGAACCGACCACCGGCACCTTTCGCGGTCAGGTGCAGGCTCGCTCCTATGAACTGCGCATTCATACGGCCGGTAAACCCTCATCGGTCTCCGTCAATGGGAGCGCGGCCGCCCGATGGACCTGGGACGCCGGGCAGGGCACCGCCGTCGTCGTGCTGCCCCGGCAAGCGATCCGCGAAAGAATCAACGTGGTATGGCGCTGAAAAGCGCAAGGTCGAGCGGGGCGTGATTGCGCTGCCAAACCGAGCCCTCGCGACGGCTGTCCTGCGGCTTCTGGCCGCAGGCGCCTGTCTTGCATTCTCGATCAGCGGCTGCCCGGCCGAGCCGAACTCTGCCCGGGGTGGCACCTTGCCACCGCTCGCGGCGGGCGGCACCCGTAGCGAGGCGCAGAGAGTACTCAACGTCTACAACTGGGGCGAATACATGGACCCGGCGGTGATCCGGCAGTTTGAGCGGGAATTCGCAATCAAGGTCAACTACGATGTCTACGACTCGAACGAGCTGCTGGAAACCAAGCTGCTCGTGGGCCACACGAACTACGACGTCGTGGTGCCGACCGGGTACTTCCTCGAGAATCAAATCAAGGCCGGCATCTTTCAGAAGCTCGACAAGGCCGAGCTGACGAACCTGCAGAACCTCGACCCGGAGGTGACCCGCGAGGTCGCGCTCTACGATCCGGGAAATCTGTACGCGGTCGATTACATGTGGCTCAGCACGACCGGGATCGCCTATGACTCGACCAAGATCGGCGCACGCCTTACCGATGCGCCCCTCGACAGCTGGCGAGTCGTCTTTGACCCCGCGATCCTCGGCAAATTCCAGGATTGCGGCGTGGCCGTGCTCGATTCACCGGTCAACGTCGTCAGCTCGGCGCTGATTTTCCTCGGCCGTGACCCCAACAGCGAGTCGCCCGCCGACCTCAAGGCGGCCGAGCAGTTGTTGTCGTCGGTGCGGCCGTACATCCGCTACGTGGATACCACACGGCTGCCTTCGGATCTGGCTAATGGCGAGATCTGCCTGGCGGTGGACTGGTCCGGCGACATCCCGTTTGCGCGCGAGAGCGCGAAGAACGCCGGCAACAGCGTGAACCTGGAGTTCTCGATCCCGAGGGAGGGGGCCATCAGCAACTTCGATGTTCTGGCAATTCCCGCGGATGCTCCCCACCCGCGCAATGCGCACCTGTTCATCAACTATCTGCTGCGCCCGGATGTGGCGGCACGCAACTCCAACTACGTCAAATTTGCGAACCCCGTGCCAGCCGCGGCGGCCATGCTGAGCCCCGAGCTGCGCAACGATCCAGCCGTCTACCCGTCCGCGCAGGTGCGCGCGCGGCTCGTTCCCTCGCGTGCGAAATCGCAGCAGTTTACGCGGCTGTTGATGCGCAGCTGGACGCGTTTCAAGACGCGCCGCTGAATGGCGCCCGGCCGCGACCTGCGCGGGTGTCAGGGCTGGCCGTCAGGCGGAGCGCTCTGCCGCAGCCGCTTCGCTGCCTCCTCGGGCGTCACGTCGCGCTGGGCCTCCGCCAGCATCTCGTAACCCACCATGAACTTCTTCACGGAAGCCGATCGCAGCAGCGGCGGGTAGAAGTGGGCATGCAACTGGCAGCCCTGGAAGCCCGTCGCGGCCCCGGGCGCATTCCCGGGTGACCCATGCAGCCCAAACGAATACGGAAATGACACCTCAAACAGGCGGTCGTAGCGCTGCAGCAGAGCCCGCAACAGCTCCGCCAGCGCATCTGTCTCGGCACCCGAGAGATCAGATAGCCTGCTGACCGGGCGGCGCGGCAGGAGCAGCGTCTCGAACGGCCACACCGCCCACCACGGCACGACCGCCAGCCAATGCGCGTTATCCACCACCACCCGCTCCCCGGCGGCCATCTCCAGCTGCGCATAGTCCAGAAGGAGCGGGGAGGCGTTGGCCTCGAACCATTGCCGCTGCGCCGCGATCTCCCTGGCCGGCTCGTTGGGAATGAAATCCCCGGCCCAGATCTGTCCGTGGGGATGCGGATTCGAGCAACCCATGATCTCGCCCTTGTTCTCGAACACCTGCACCCAGCGCCAGCGCGCATCGAGCTCCGCCACCTGGGAAACCCAGGTCTCCACCACCGCGCGCATCTGTGCCGCCGGCAGGTCGGCAAGCGTGAGATCGTGGCGCGGCGAGTAGCACACGACGCGGCAGGTTCCGGCACTGGTTCGTGCGCGCAGCAGCGGCCCGCGGCTCGCATCGGCGCTTTCGCCCTCCGGCAGGAAGGCCGGGAAATCATTGGTGAACACGTAAGTGGAAGCGTACCGGGGATTCGTCGCCCCGCTGGCACGCGTGTTCCCCGGGCACAGATAGCAGCCGGGGTCATAGCAAGGCCGCGCGAGCGGGCCGCTCGCCTCGTGCCGGCCTTGCCAGGGACGCAGTGTGCGCTGCGGCGAGACGAACACCCATTCGCCCGTCAGCGCATTGAAGCGACGATGCGGGCGCTCGAGCCGCAGGTGCCGGGTCGCAGCCGGTGCCATCTCAGATCTCGTCGAGTTGCGCCCCGGCGCAGGGCTGCGAAGCGAACAGGCTCGCGGCGCTACCGGTACGGGTGCGGTATTCCCGGGCAATCTGCTCTGCGACGGCCTCCTGTTTCGACGTCTCGATGAGCGCCAGTGCGCACCCACCGAACCCGCCCCCGGTCATGCGGCAGCCGAAGACGCCGCCGCGGCGTCCGATGCCATGAGCGATATCGACGACCGTGTCGAGCTCTGCGCAACTTACCGCGTAATCGGTGCGCAGCGATTCATGGCTGGCATCCAGCAGCTGTCCGAGATCATCCCATGCATGGTTGCGAATGCATGCCGCGGCCTGCAGCGTACGAGCGCTCTCTCCGATCACGTGTCGCGCCCTGCGGACGATGACCGGATCCATCGCGCCGGCGTGCTCGCCGAGCAGCTCCGGGGTCGCGTCGCGCAGCGAGGACACCCCGAGAGACTGGGCGGCAACCCGGCACTCCTGCCGGCGCACCGCGTACTCGCTGTTGGCCAGTTGGTGTCTGACGCACGTATTGATCATGAGCACCGTCACCGCCGCGTCGGCGAACCGGAGCCAGACCGGCTGGTGCGAGCGGCAATCCAGCAGAAGCAGGTGCCCAGCACGCCCGAGGGTCGCGATGAACGCATCCATGATTCCGCAGGGTACTCCCGCGTAAGCGTGCTCGGCGTGTTGGCACAGCAGTACCTTGGACAATGGCTCTAGCCGCACCCCGCACGCGCCTTCCAGAAGCGTTGCGAAAGAGACTGCGAGAGCGGCACTGCTCGACAGTCCAGCCCCCATGGGCACGTCAGAGGCGATGAGCGCATCGAAGCCGCGTGGCTCGAGGCGCGCGCTGATGAAGCCCGCCAGCACCCCTTGCAGGTAGTTGCTCCAGCGACCCCCGGGCCCGGGAGCGGACTGCGGCCCGACCTCGAGTGTTACGCTCTCCGCGGTCGCCTCGCTGCGTACCACGATGCGATTCGAGTCGTTCGGCGCGGCGGCGATGCTGGTGCGGTAATGCAGCGCCATCGGCAACACGAACCCGTTGTTATAGTCAGTGAACTCGCCGATGAGGTTCACGCGCCCGGGAGCGGAGGCCAGCCAGCGCGGTGGATGACCATATTGGGCGCGGAACGCCGCGCGCGCGCGCTGCGCGGCGTTCTGATCCATGCGGGGTGTCATCGGGCCGCCTTACCGGGTTGTGAACCGATAGATGATCGCGCTGTGGTAGGTCCGTCCGGGCTTGAGAACGGCGGAAGGGAAATCCGGATGATTGGGCGAGTCCGGAAAGTGCTGCGGTTCCATGCAGAATCCGTCACGCCGCTGATATGCCCAGTCACGCTTTCCGGTGATCGAGCCGTCGAGGAAGTTACCGCTGTAGAACTGCAGGCCCGGCTGCGTGGAAAGCACCTCCAGGACGCGGCCGCTCTCGGGCTCGTAGACCGTGGCATCGAGCGCCAGCGTGCCCGCCTTGGCGTTGAGCACCCAGTTGTGGTCATAGCCTCCGGCGAAGCGCAGCTGCGCATCATCGGCGGCGATACGCGCGCCGATCGAGGTGGGTGTGCGGAAATCGAAGGCGGTGCCGCCTACGGAACGCACTCCCACCGGGATCAACGTGCTGTCCACCGGCGTGAAGCGGTCAGCGGCGATCTGCACAATGTGTCCGAGCACGTCCCCGTGCCCCCGCAGGTTGAAATAAGAATGACTCGTGAGATTGACCACCGTTTCCCTGTCCGTGGTCGCGCGGTAGTCGATCCGCAACGCATCGTCCTCCGTCAGGGTGTAAATCGCAGTCACCGCCAGCGTACCGGGATAGCCTTCTTCGCCGTCGCGGCTGAGATAGGTGAGCGTGAGCTGCGGTCCTTGCGCCGTGACGCGCGCGCTCACCACCGTCCAGACGACCTTGTCGAAACCTCTCCTGCCGCCGTGCAGAGCGTTCGGGCCGTCGTTGGTTGCCAGCGAGTAGCGAGTGCCCTCCAGTGTGAATTGCCCGCGCGCGATGCGATTGGCGTAGCGGCCGATCAAGGCGCCGAAGTACGGGCTGTTCCTGAGGTAACCGTCCAGGTGGTCGTAGCCGAGGACCACATCCGCATAATGACCGCCGCGGTCGGGCGCTGTGAGGAAGGTTACGGTTCCCCCGTAGGTCGCAATGCGCGCCTCCATGCCGCCTCGGTTGCGCAAGCTATAGAGCTCCACGGCCGCGCCGTCCGGCAGTTTCCCAAAGGGGGCGGCAGAGATCACATCGAGAGAGGGGATTTCCGGGCTGGCGGTGCGGGGAGCGGCACCCAGCGCCGCGAGCGCGAAGCAGCTGAAGACGGGAATGTTCCGGGATTGCATTGCGACGGGTTGACGGAGGAGGTCCGACAGGTTGGAATCGGGCTGCAGTTTAGCGCCCGCCCGTTAGACGGCAATCAGAGATCAGGGCAACTCTTGTAGAAATCCGGCACGTCGCTAATCCCATGAAGCGCAGACAGTCTCGCCGCCGTTCGACCCGTCGCCCCCACGTGGCGTTGCTCGTCGAGACTTCCCTCGCTCCCGGCCGCGACATACTGCGCGGCATCGCTCGCTATGTGCGCGAGCATGAGCCCTGGGCCCTCTATCACGAGCCGCACGGGCTGACCGATTCCGCGCCCTCCTGGCTGCGACACTGGAGTGGTGACGGCATCATTGCCCGCATTCAGACGCGGGCCATGGCGCAGGAGATTGGCGCCAGCGGTATTCCCACGATCGACGTGCTGGGCGTGGTGCCCGGGCTGCCATTTCCGTTGGTCCATGTTGACAACGTGGCCATCGCCCGCATGGCGGCCGATCACCTGCTCGAGCGGGGGTTGCGCCACTTCGGCTTCTTCGGCATCGAAGGAGAAAACTGGTCTCGGCAACGCTATGCCGGGTTCTGTGCGGCGCTCGCCCCGGTGGCGGGGGAAGTTGCGAAGTATGAGCTGCCGCGCGATGCCATAGACCGGCGCTCCTGGGAACGTGTCGAGAACCGCCTCGCTGCCTGGGTCGCAGCGCTGCCCAAGCCGGCCGGCATCCTGGTGTGCAGCGATCAGCGCGGCCCGCAACTGCTGGAGGCCTGTAGACGCGCCGGAGTCGTGGTTCCCGACGAAGTGGCCGTGATCAGCGTCGATAATGACGAGCCACTCTGCGAGGTGTGCGATCCGCCCCTCTCGAGCATCCAGCCGGCACATACCGCCGTGGGATACGAGGCGGCTGCGCTGCTCGACGGCCTGATGCGCGCCGGGCGCGTGCCCGACAAGCCGGTGCTGATCGAGCCACAGCGGGCGATCACGCGGCTATCCTCGGACATGCTCGCGATCGATGACGGCGCGGTCGCAGCCGCACTCTGGCTGATCCGCGAGCGCGCTCACGAAGGTCTGAACGTGGATGCGATCGTCCGCCAGGTCGGCCTCTCCCGCAGCGTGCTGCAGCGACGCTTTCGGGCCTTGCTGAAGCGCTCCGTGCATCAGGAGATCATCTCAGCCCGGATCAAGCGCGCGCAGGAACTGCTGATGAAGACAGATTTACCGCTCCCTGCCGTTGCGGAGCGCGCCGGATTCAAGTACCAGGAATACATGGGCGCGGTCTTCAAGGCACATCTGGCCAAGAGCCCAGCGAGGATCCGCAGTGAGCGTCGTTAGCGCACAGCCGCATCGCGCCGGCGCCGCCGGCCCTGGCGAGCAGAGCGATAGCGCTGCGGAACACCTGCTGCGCTCGAGAGTCCAAACCGCTGGCGCCGGCAGGCAAGCGCGCGGGAGAGTGAATATGCGGTTCGAGAATCCGGGCCAATGCTCCCTTCCCAGCCAGGCAGCGGTCCTCACGGCAGTCGCGCTGCTGAAGTGCGCGTGCGCGTGGGCGAACCCGCAGCCGGATGCCTCTGCAGGCTCCGATGGCCAGCCGGGCTCCGTTCGCCAGCCCGCCGTATGGGCGCCGAGGGAGCTCAACTTCGTTTATCGGGAATTCACCACGCGCTACTCCTGCGACGGACTGCAGGACAGGATGAAGCAGGTTCTGATCAGGCTCGGAGCGCACGACGTGCAGGTGCGCGGTTACGGTTGCACGCGCCTTCGGGGGCCGGACCAGTTTGCGGGCGTGAGCATCAAAATGAAGGTCTTGCAGCCGGCCGGCCGGCAGGACGGGGCAGCCATCCCGGCGCACTGGCAGAAGGTCGATCTGCTGGCCGACGTTGACGACCGCGACCCGGCCGGCGCCGCCGCAGACTGCGAGCTCACCGCACAGATCAGGCAGCAGATCCTGCCGCTGTTCAGGAGTCGCAATGTCGACTACAGGGCCAGCTGCGAGCCGCATGGCCTGCTGCTCGGCGCCACGTGGCTGAAGGCCGAAGTGCTGCTCGCCGACAAAGGCAGCGCGACGGACTCTGCAGCCCGCTAGGCCCTCCCGCCTCACGCCAGCGTAAGAAAAGTCGTGTAGGGCTCCTCGCCGATCGCGACGTACGGCAGGAGCCGGGTTGCGCCGAAGCCGCAATCGCCGCTCGCAAATCGTTCTGCGGCGTCCTGTATAGTTTCCAGGAGTACTCACAGGGGTGTCCGTCCGTGAACACGATGGCCGTGTTGCGATCTGTGTCGGCCATTGTCGTTGCCTCGGGGCTGCTTGCGGGAGTGACAGCGGGAGCACCGCACCCACCCCAGCCGCGGCTCGACTTCGAGGTTCAGGAAGGACTCAACCTCAACCGCCTCGTGCGCGAAGGCAACGTCGCGGCGCATCTGGTGCTGCGTTCCGGCCCCGACCCGCGCATCCTGATCGCCTTCCCCGCGGGCAACAGCGGCGTAGGCATCTGGTTCGTGCCTCACCCTGGCAGGGCGACCTGGGCGCTGGCCGGTCCGCCACGGACTATCCACGACTCCGACGGCCGCGGGCGTGCTCTGTTCGGCATCTCCGCGGACGCCACCCTCGAGGGCGAGGATCTGCAGATCCGTCAGGCCGTGCTCTCCAGTGTTCGCGTGCTGCGTGATTATCAGCTGGGGGGGGCGGTGCCGTCCGCCGTGACTGCGGCCCCGGCTGTGCAGGGGCGCACGTTGAGGTGGTCCCGCGACCGGCTCGACGGGGCCGCGGGCTATCGGCTGATGCTCGAAGTCACCCACGGGGACCTGCACGAGGGGCACATCCGCGCGGGTCCCGACGGCAAGATCGGTGTGCGGATCACGGGCCTCACGGGCGAGATACCGCTGACTCCACTCGTCGGGGGCGAGCTGCTGCAGGAGGACCCGTCGGGGTCGGACAGCGCGGCTCGTGCGACGCTGACATTTCTGGCCTACCGCGAAAAGCTGCTCGCCGGCTCCTGGCGCTTCGACACGTATTTCGGGCGGGATACGCTGCTGTCCGTGCGCCTGCTGATGCCGGTTCTCGGGGCCACGGCAGTCGAGGCCGGGCTTTCCTCGGTGCTGGCACGGCTGTCGGTGCAAGGGGAGGTTGCGCACGAGGAAGACATCGGCGAGCGCGCGGTGCTGGATCACCTGAACAGCGATGGTTCCCGTTCAGCGGCGCCGGTGTACGACTACAAGATGATCGACGGCAACTATCTGCTCGCCCCGGTGGCCAGCGCCTGGCTGCTTCACGATGAGCGAGCGCGGCCGCGGGCCGCTGCGTTCCTCGCGGCATCCGCCGGCGGGCCCGGTGAGCGCCGTGGCACCCGCGGCGCGGCGTTGGTCGATAACCTGCGCTTCGTATTGCAGAGCTGCGTGGCATTCGCCCTGGAGCCGAATGCGGCGCACCTGATCGGGCTCAAGCCCGGATTCTCGGTGGGCCAATGGCGCGACAGCGAAGGCGGCATCGGGCGTGGCCGCTATCCCTACGACGTGAACGCGGTGCTGGTCCCCGCGGCGCTCGATGCCGCGGCGCAGCTCGCTGACAGTGGCCTGCTGTCACCCTATCTGCGTGCGGACGATCGTGCGCTGTTCGGGCGCGCGTCGCAGATGGCGCGGGTGTGGCGTGCGCAGGCGCCGCGGCTGTTCGACGTCGTCATCCCTCGCCAGGCAGCAGGCAACGCCATCGAGTCCTATGCCGCCTCACAGGCCATTGCGGCGCAGCCCGCCCTCGCGGCGTTGGGTCCGGATGATTTGCGCTTTCATGCGATCGCGCTCGATGCGTCGGGAGCGCCCGTCCCGGTCATGCATTCGGATGAGGGTTTTGCGCTTCTGTTCGAGGAACTCGATGCGCAACGCGTCGACCGGGCGGTCAGCGTGCTGATGCGCCCGTTTCCCGCGGGCCTGATGACGGGCGCCGGCATGCTGGTCGCCAACCCCGCATTCTGCGCGCCGCCGTTGCAGGCGCAATTCAACCGCAACGCCTACCATGGCACCGTCATATGGTCCTGGCAGCAGGCCCTGTTCGCCGCCGGTCTGGAGCGGCAACTGCAGCGCGGCGATCTTGCGCCGGCCGTGCGAGCCCATCTCGTGGAGGCGCAGCGGCTCCTGTGGTCGGCGATCAACGCAACGCGCGCCCTGAACAATTCCGAATTGTGGTCGTGGTCGTTTGAGGGAGGTCATTATCGGGTGGTGCCCTTCGGAGCCGCCGCCGCGGACGCAGATGAGTCCAACGCCGCGCAGCTTTGGAGCACGGTGTACCTGGCGGTAAGGGCACCCGGCGGTGCGGTGAGCGCATCGACCGGTGCGCGAGCGAGCTCGTTGCCGGCAGTCTCCAGGCTTGTGGCAGTTGTAAGCGGGACAGGGGTGCGCTGAATGACAACCCCACCATGAATAGCAGGAGCAAAACGGCCTCTGTGGAGGCTGCCAGCTGCGCGCGCGTCGCGACCGCCGGGCGCATTGTATTGCACGCGCTTTTCCTGCTGGCCGCCGCCGGTGCCCGGGGCGAGAGCGATGCGAGCTTCCGGCTGAGCGCACGGCTCGAGGATCTGCCCGGCTACTTTCCCGGTTATCTCGGTAACGGTTATGTCTCGACCTTGAGCGCGCCGCGCGGCACCGAGGCGACCCGCGCCTACCTGGTAGCGTTCATGGACTATGCGGCTGGGGATATGTCACGCCCCGCGGCCGTGCCGGGGTGGTCGGAGATCGACTTCAGCGCAGGTCCACCCGGCCCCGGTCAGGCATGGCTGAACAGAGCCCCTCTGAGCGAGCGGCACTTCAGGGACTACCGGCAGACTCTCGACCTGCATGACGCAACGCTGACGACAACCTATCGCTACCGCGACCGCGACCGGGAGACCACGGTCGAGGTCCTCACCCTGGTGAGTCAGGCCTCTCCGCATCTCGCCGCGACGCGTCTCGAGATCACCCCGGACTACGACGGCACGGTGCAGTTGTCGTTTGCCCTGATGCTGTGGGCGCCGCACGCTCCGCGCTTTCCGCTCGCCCGGATGAGTGGTCCCGAAATGGAGGAGGCCGTCGCTGCCAATGGGCTGTCGCTCGAGCCGCGCGCGCCGGCCACACCCGACCGCGAGGCTGTCTGGTACCCGGGCTACACCGATGTGCGTGCCAGCGACGGCGATGGCGACTCCCTGTCGTTGTGGCTCGACGGCCAGGCCGAGCAGGGCTTGGGAATGGCAATGGCGACTGCGGTGGCCTTGCCGGCGGGGGCTGCCGTGGAAGCGGTAACCCTGCACCGTGACCGTTATCGGCTGGCCCTCGATGTCAGCATGAAGGTGGAGCGGGGCCGGACGTATGTCTTCAGCAAGTACGTCGCCTTCTCGCGCGCCGGGTGGGGCGGCAATGCCGGCGAGGATCTCGCCCTGGCCCGGCAGGCGCGCGACCGCGGGTTCGACCGCCTGCTGAACGAGCATCGCGCAGCATGGGACGCGCTCTGGCAGGCGGACGTCCTGATCGAGGGCGATGCGAACGCGCAGCAGGTTGTCCACTCGGAGCTGTACTACCTGCTGGCAAGCTCGACAGCCGATACAGCGTGGGCGGCCGGAGCCTGCGCGCTCACCCCCGGTTACGCCGACCACGTATTCTGGGACAGCGACACCTGGATATTTCCGGCGTTGCTGCTGCTGCATCCGCAGCGCGCAAGATCCCTGGTCGCGTTCCGCGAACGCACCCTCGAGCCCGCACGGCAACGTGCGCGCGAGCGCGGGTTCGAGGGCGCCATGTATCCGTGGGAGTCGGACCCGGAAAACGGCAGCGAGCAGACTCCGCACTCCGCCTACGTCCTCGGAGAAACCGAGATCCATGTCAACGCCGACGTGGCGATCGCACAGTGGCAATACTATCTCGCCACGCACGACCGTGACTGGTTGCGAGCGCACGGCTGGCCGGTGATTCGCGAGGTCGCTCGCTTCTGGGCCAGCCGTGCCACGTATGATGCGCGCGCGCACCGCTACGAGATCACGCATGTCAACTCGGTGGCCGAGTCGCACACCGATATTCCCAACGATACGTTCACGAACGTGTCGGCGGCCCGGGCTCTCAGCATCGCCAACGCCGCCGCGCAGGTGCTCGGCGAGCGGCCTGATCCGCTCTGGAGCCGCGTCGCCCGGTTGCTGTACATCCCTCTGGCACCGGACGGGCGGCACCATCTGCCCTTCGACCCCGCCGTGCCCGGTCACAGCGAAGACTTTGGCGGCGGTCCGATTTCGCTGTTGTTCCTGCCCTCGCTCGATCTCGACATGGAGCCGGGGTTGCGGCGCGGCGACTACCAGTTTGCGGTCGCCCCGACTCCGCTCGCGCGGGTCGGCAGGGCCAGCATGGGCATCGCACCGCCGGCGGTCGCCGCCGCCACGATCGGCAGCGGCGTCGCCGCCGCCGCCTGGTTCGCCACCAATTTCACCGGCGGAACGCTCAAGCCGCCGTTCAACGTGCGCACCGAGACGGCCGACAACAACACCGGTTACTTCCTTACCGGCTCCGGGGGATACTTACAGAGCCTGCTCTACGGCTTCAGCGGGTTGCGCATCCGTGAGCAGGGACTCGTCGAGGCGTATGCGCCCGTCCTTCCGCCGAGCTGGGGTTCGCTGACTTTGCGCAACCTCGTGTTCCGCGGCCGGCGCATGGACATCCGCATCGCGCGCGATGCCAGCGGCGCGCTGCGGCTGACGCGTAACTTGCACTGACCAATTCAAAGAGACTCTGGCGCCGGCTTCCGTATGAGCAACCTCGCAATTCCCCAACCCTCGCGCCGCCTGCGTGCCGGTATCGTCGGCGGCGGGCGTGGCGCATTTATCGGACCGGTGCACCGTATCGCCGCTGAGCTCGACGGCCAGGCACAGGTTGTCGCGGGTGCGTTGTCTTCTCACCCCGAGATCGCGCGAGAAAGTGCCGCAGCCTGGTTCCTGGAGCGCGCCTACACCTCCTATGAGGACATGGCTTCCGCGGAGGCGGCCGACAGCAACGGCATCGATTTCGTCATCATCGCCACTCCCAATGAGCTGCATTTCCCGGTGGCGAAGGCCTTCCTGGCGGCTGGCATCCACGTCGTCTGCGACAAACCCCTGGCGCTGTCGGTCGCCGAGGGGGAAGAGCTGCTGCGCGCCGTGGAAGGCGGCAGGATGCTCTTTGCACTGACACACGCCTACGCCGGTTATCCGGCCGTGCGCCAGGCGCGTGAGATGGTGCGCTCGGGCCAGCTCGGCGAGATTCGCAAGGTGATGGTCGAGTACACCCAGGACTGGCTCATGGAGCCGCTGGAGAAGCGCGGCAACAAGCAGGCCGCCTGGAGAACCGACCCGGCACGCGCGGGCATCGGTGGCTGCGTGGGCGACATCGGCACTCATGCCCACCATCTGCTCGAGTTCGTGACGCAGCTTCCGGTCGAGGCGCTGTGTGCGGACCTCAGCTCCTTCGTGAGCGGGCGGCGCCTGGACGACGACGCCGGTATTCTGCTGAGATTGCGTGGCGGAGCGAAGGCAACGCTCATCTGCTCGCAGGTCGCCTGCGGGGAGGAAAACAGGTTGTCGATTCGTGTTTATGGATCCCAGGCGGGGCTGGAGTGGCATCAGCAGGATCCGAACACGCTCATCCATAAACCCGCCGGCAGTCCCTGGGTGCGCTTGGTGACGGGGCAGAGCTATCTGAGCCCCTCGGCAAAGGCTGTGACTCGATTGCCGGCCGGGCACCCGGAAGGGTACCTGGAGGCTTTCGCCAACATCTATCGCGCATTCATCGAGGACGTGCGCCGGGTCGAGCGCGGGGAGGCACCGCTGCGGGATTACCCCGGAGTGCACGAGGGACTGCGCGGCTTGCGCTTCGTCGCTCAAGCGGTCGCCAGCTCGCAGGCGGGGTCGGTCTGGCTCAAAGCCCAGTGAGCAAAATAACCAGACTTCGTCTTTGCACGATGATGTTTCTGGAGTTCTTCATCTGGGGTGGGTGGTTCGTTACCATGGGCAGCTACCTGGCGTCCAATCTGCACGCGAACGGAGCCCAGAGCGCGCTTGCGTATTCGACCCAGTCCTGGGGTGCCATTATCGCCCCGCTCATCGTCGGGCTCATCGCGGATCGTTACGTCAATGCCGAGCGCCTGCTGGGCGCCTTTCATATCGGAGGCGGCATACTGCTGTACGCGCTGTTCAGCACTCGACAGTTCGAAGTCTTCTATCCCTGCGTGCTCGCGTACATGATTCTGTACATGCCCACGCTGGCGCTGGTAAACGCCATCTCGTTTCGGCAGATGGACGACCCCGCCAGGCACTTCTCCGCTGTACGCGTGTGGGGCACGATCGGTTGGATCGTCGCGGGCCTCGTGATCAGCTACCTGTTCGCCTGGGATTCGCCTGCCGGCATGGCACACGGGTGGCTCAAGAATACCTTTCTGATGTGCTCCATCGCATCGTTCGCGCTCGGCATCTACAGTTTCACGCTGCCGCGCACGCCGCCCCTGCCACAGCCCGGGGAACAGGCCTCCCTCGGGCGCCTGCTGGGCCTCGACGCACTGGTCCTGTTACGGCGGAAGAACTTCGTGGTGTTTTTTGTATCTTCGATCCTGATCTGCATTCCACTGGCGTTCTATTACCAGAACGCCAACCAGTTCCTGACCGAGATTCACGTTGCCAACGCAACCGGCAAGCAGACCATCGGTCAGATGTCGGAAGTGCTTTTCATGTTGTTGATCCCGGTGTTCCTGAAGACCTTCGGCCTGAAGACCACCCTGCTGCTGGGCATGCTGGCCTGGGTGTGTCGGTATCTGTTGTTTGCTTTTGGCAATGCGCATGAGCTGGGATTCCTGCTGATCCTTGGCATTGCGCTGCATGGCGCGTGTTATGACTTCTTTTTTGTCTCCGGCCAGATCTACACCGACTCCAGGGCGGGTACGCGGCACAAAGCCGCGGCCCAGGGCCTGATAACGCTCGCGACCTACGGTGTCGGCATGCTGGTCGGGTTCTGGGCTGCCGGTCTCGTGGACGACCGCTACGCCATCGGCGGCCTGCATCACTGGCAGTCGATCTGGCTGTATCCAGCGGGATTCGCGGCCGTGGTGTTCGTGCTGTTCGCGGCGAGCTTTCGCAATGAGACGGTCGCGTATGCCGGGAGCACGCCATCGTGAGCAAGAGTGCACCTTCGCCACAATCGCCGTCCGCGGCAGGAGAGTTCCGGCCGAGAGCAATGAAGCTCAGCATATTGACCGCGGCCTTGCAGGAATTGACTCCCCGCGGGCGGCGCGACGCCGACCCGGATCTCGCCATCGAGGAGTGGCTGGAGTTTGCCAGGCAGATCGGCTGCCCGCATATTCAGCTCTCCGCTGCCTTGCATCCCAGCGAGAGCGACCTGCCGGCCGCAGCACTTCTGGATCCTGTGGCCAACACCCTGGATTTGCGCGAGCCCTTCAATGCCGAACGCGCAGCGCGCGTCCGCACGGCCGTGCAAGCCACGCGCGTCGGCCTGTCGGATCTGGCCTACTTCGACAACATGCTCGCCGCAGACGAATCCGTGCGCAGAAAAAAGCACCAGCTGATGCTGCGTGTTTTCGACGCCGCGGTACTGCTCGGTACGCCCGCCGTGGCAGGCTTCGTAGGCCGCAATCCCCTGCTGGGGATGGATGCCAATCTGGTGATGTTCGAAGAGGTTTTCGTGCCGCTGCTCGAGGAGGCCAAAGCCCGCGGCCTGACGTATCGGGTGGAGCAGTGCCCCATGCCAGGGTGGACCGTCACCGATACCTGGCATAACAACATTGCGTATGCCCCGGGTCCGTGGATCGCGTTGCACCGAATCTGCGAACGGCATGGCGTCGCCGATCAATTCCGCATCCACTACGACCCCTCGCATGCCATCCTGATGGGGCAGGACTCACGCTCGCTGTTTCAGTACCTGAAGGACACCGGCTACGCCTTTCTGATCGCCGGCTTTCATGTCAAAGGGCAGGTCATAGATTCGCGCGGTATCTCGGCCTGGGGCTACGGGGGGCAGACGATGCAACGCGGCGACTGGCGCGGAGAGCGGCCAAGCACCGATCCGGCTGAGCGGCAGCAGGCCTGGAAAAAGCAGACTGTGTTCAGCGAGCACGAGCTCCCGGGCACTGCGCGGCACGATCCGCTCGCCTATCTGCAGAATCGATCGGTGGATTGGCTCGACCATCAGCTGGCGGCACGTGAGCTACTCAGCATCGAGCCGGAGAAGACCTTCCTGGTCGTGGAACACGAGTACCCGAAGGCTCGCGTACAGGACAAGGCACGGCTGGCGCCGATTCTGGCTGCCTCACTTGCCTTCACGCGAGCGATCGACGAGGCGGCGGCTGCGATGTACGCCCTGCAGCACGAGGTGCTCGCCGCCCAGGGGATAGCCGTGCAGGGAATCGGCCGCGAAGCCTATCGTTCCTGAAGGAGCGAGTGGTAGAAGTGCCATGCCCTTCGTGACGGCGAAATCCCAACGGAGCGCCTACGATGTCATCGTGGTCGGCTCGGGCGCCGCCGGCGGACAGTCAGCCTATGCGCTGTGCATGGATGGCGCGAAGGTCCTGATGCTCGAGGCCGGCCGCAGGTACTCCCCCGCGACCGAGACGCCCATGTTCCAGACGCCTGAACTGGCGCCGCTTCGCGGTGTCGCTACAGCGCAAAAGCCCTTCGGCTTCTATGACGCGACGGTGGACGGCGGCTGGGAGGTGCCCGGAGAGCCCTATGTGAGCGCGAGCCAGGAGGATGCGGGTCGCTTCGAGTGGTGGCGGCCGCGCATGCTCGGTGGTCGCACGAATCACTGGGGGCGAATTTCGCTGCGCAACGGTCCCTACGACTTCAAACCCTATAGCCGCGACGGGCTGGGGTTCGACTGGCCCATAGGCTACGCGGACCTCGCGCCGTATTACGACAAGGTGGAGTTGCTGATCGGCGTATTCGGCAGCAACGAAGGCCTGGAGAACACGCCGGACTCCTCACCCGGGTGCCTGCTGCCGCCGCCCAAGCCGCTGCTCAGTGACCTGTTGCTCGCACAGCGGGCGAAGCGCCTCGGCATACCGGTGATTCCGGGCCACAAGGCGGTTCTCACCCGGCCGCTCGACTTCAGACGCTCCCCGGCACGCTTACATCCGGCTAATCTCACGGCGCAAAGGATTCTCGCCGCGGACATGCGCAGCCGCTCCGCGTGTATCTGGGCGACACCGTGTGCGCGCGGCTGCTCCATCCGCGCAAACTATCAGTCGACCACGGTACATCTACCGCCGGCGCTCGCCAGCGGCAACCTCGATATCACGACCGACGCGATGGCTTACGAAGTGACGCTCGGGCGCGACGGCCGGGCGAACGGCGTGAGCTTCATCGACCGCACGACCGGGAGGCAGCAGCACGCAGCCGCAAGGGTGGTGATCCTGGCGGCGAGTGCGTGCGAATCGGTGCGTATTCTGCTCAATTCCAGGAGCGCGCAGTTTCCCGAAGGTCTGGCCAACTCGAGCGGCAGAGTCGGGCGCTACCTGATGGATACGGTCGGCAGCACGCTGAGCGGGCAGATACCGCTGCTCGAGAGTCTGCCGCCGCTCAACGAGGACGCCGCCGATGGCGATCAGCACTATGTTCCCTGGTGGCTGTATCGGGATCAGAAGGCCGGCAAGCTCCCCTTTGCCCGCGGGTACCACATCGAATTCGGCGGCGGCCGACGGATGCCGGGTTACGGAACTGCCGCCGGACTCGAATGGCTGACCGGGGGCAGCTACGGGGTGAAGTTCAAGCAGGACGTGCGCCGCTATTACGGCTCCTTCGTCTATTTCGATGGGCGCGGGGAGATGATCCCCAATGACCACAGCTATTGCGAGATCGATCCGGGCGTCAAGGACAAGTGGGGGATCCCGGTGCTGCGCTTTCATTGGCGCTGGTCAGAGCACGAGCTGCGCGAGGCTGCGCATATGCAAAAGACCTTCGCAGATATCATCGACGCGATGGGCGGCCGAACACGCGGCGGTGCAGTGCAGAGCGACGGTGCCAGGGCCATCGCCCCCGGCGGGTCGATGATCCACGAGGTCGGCGGGGCGATGATGGGGTCCGACCCCAGGACTTCGGTCACCAATCAATGGTGCCAGACCTGGGACGTGCCGAACCTTTTCGTCACCGACGGCGCCGTGTTCGTTTCGAACGCGGACAAGAATCCAACCCTCACGATCATGGCTCTGGCATGGCGCGCGGCGGATCACATCCTCGAGCGCCTGCGGCGCAAGGAGCTGTGATGGATCGGCGCACGACGATCAAGTGGGTGCTGGCCGCGAGCGCGGCCTGGCCACTGGCCGGAAGGCGGGTGGCGCGCGCCGATCCGGCAGTGACGGTCCGCGGTTACGGGACCGATCCTGATCTTCTGGCGGTTTACCGCCCCGGAGAGCTGTGGCCGCTGACCCTGACACCCGCACAACGGCGGTGCGCGGCCACGCTTGCGGACCTCATTATTCCGGCCGACGAGCACTCGCCGAGCGCGTCCGCGGTCGGAGTGGTCGAGTTCATCGATGAGTGGGTGAGTGCGCCGTATCCCGCGAGCCAACGTGACCGGCCGATCGTGCTGGGCGGTTTCATCTGGCTGGACGCGGAGGCCGCGCGACGCTTCGGCAGGGAGTTTGCGGATCTCGACACCACTCAACAAAGCCGAATCTGCGATGACCTCTGTGACGAATCGCGCGCCGTGAACGACCGGCGCGATGTTGCGCACTTCTTCGCGCTCTATCGCGATCTGACCGCTGGCGGGTTCTACTCCACTCCCGTCGGCCGTAAGGACCTGGGTTACATAGGCAATGTGCCGCTGGCACGTTTCGAGGGCCCTCCGCCCGCGCTGCTCAGGAAGCTAAACCTGCCGTAAGCGGTAATCCCAAACAGGTGTGAACCATGAATACATCCCGTCGCGACCTCACCCTGCTGCTGCTCTCCTGCGCGGCTGTACCGTTAGCTGCCGCAGACCCGGGCAGCGCCGCTCCCGGGATCTGGCGTTCGTTATTGGAGGAACACAACGCGCCCGCGTGGCGCGGCTGGAAAGAGCCGGGACTGCCGGCGGGCTGGCAGGTCGCGGACGGGGTGCTCTCCAAGGAAGGAAAGGTCGACGATCTGGTGACGAATGACAGCTTCGGGAATTTCGAGCTCGAGCTCGAGTGGAAGATAGGCAAGGGTGGCAATAGCGGCATCTTCTACCGCGGCACACGCGAGTACGATCACATCTATTGGAGCGCTCCGGAATATCAGCTCCTCGATGACGCGAACACCGAGGACGGCAAGAGCCGCTTCACGGCCGCCGGGGCTGACTATGCGCTCTACGGCCCGCCCGCCGGCGTGGTGCTGCCGTTCGATCGTTGGAACAAGACACGTCTCGTCGTAAAGGGCAATCACGTTGAGCATTGGCTCAATGGGCGCCAGGTGGTCGAATACGAGCTCAACAGCGCCGACTGGAAGGGCCGGGTCGCTGCCAGCAAATTTGCGGCCTACCCCCATTACGGCCTGGCGGCGAGCGGCCTGATCGGGTTGCAGGGCGATCACCCCGGAGCCCTGGCAATTCGCCGTATCCGCATACGCGAGCTCCCGTGATTGCGTCTTGAAGGTTCAGGGGGCTCGCGCGCACCATTGACCCGTGGCGCGGCTCATAATGGCTTCCAATGGCCGGAAAATTCAATATCACATTTACACTGGGGGACGCGGCTCAGGCCGCGTCACCCGCCACGCCCGAAGTGCGCACTGACGGGTTACGGTCTCTCGATCTTTTCCCGACACGGATCTGGCAGGCTCAACTGGAGGCTCTCGCTCCGCATCTGGAGCGCTGGGTAAAAGTCGTGCTCGCGATGCGCGCTGCCGCTCCCAAGCCCGCCGGTCGAACCAATCGTCGCGGCTGGAACAGCGAGGACATGACGGTGCTGGAGCGCCCCGACTTCGCTCCCCTGCGACAGGCCATTCGTGCGGCGTGCGCCAGTGCGCTGGGTGAGATGGGCCAGGGGGAGGGCGCATTTCAGCTGCAATCCTGGGTCAACCTGCACGACCGCGGCGGATTCAACTTCTTGCATCTGCACGAGGGGTCGCTGCTGTCGGGCAGCTTTTATCTGAAGGTGCCTCCCGGCTCCGGTCAGTTCGTATTCCGCGATCCGCGCCCGGGAGTACTCCATGGTTCCGTCAAGGGAGGCGTGCCCAACGGCCACGCTGATATCCATCTCAGCCCCAGCGTCGGCCTGCTCGTGCTGTTCCCCTGCTGGATGGAACACTATGTCGAACCCCATGACAACGACGAGCCACGCATCACGATCGCTTTCAACGCGAACGCGTTGAATAACGATCTCCCCGCGAGGCGCTGAGCGACGAGTGCAAGGCTGCGTCGCCCGCACATCGTTTGCCACGGTTATCGATCGATCGCCACGATCCCCGGGACGACCCTCTTTGGCGCGCGCGAGAGCGCGCGAATCAAATCAGCTTCGGCCTGCCGATAGGGTGTGCCGTCTCCCCGGAACACTTCGTGGTGCCAAACGATCGGCTCACGGCCGTTGACGTAGGGGATGCTCCAGCTGTCCCATGGAAGACGCGTTTGCGTCCTGCCATCGACGAGTCCCCAATTGATCATCGCAATATTCAGGCGCTTGCCGATTGGCAGCGATTCATCAAAGGTCGATCCGGCTCCGCGCGCCAGATATTCCGTGCACCACACCGGGCGGCCGAGCGCAAGGAGTCGGGAGGCCTTGCTGGCGAAAGTTTCCGGCCAGTGATAGTCGTGGAAGGAAATCACGTCCGACTGCGCGAGCTGAATTTCCTCCACACTAGTGGTTTTGCCCTGGGCCCAGCCGCTGTCATCGAACACGCCGCTGGTGAGCGGCTGGAGCGGATTCACGCCGCGCGCCCAGACAAAGGCTGCGGACAGCAAGGCCACTATGCGGTCCAGATCCTCCTTCGACTTCGAGTTCGAGGGCTCGTTCCAGAGGTCCCAGCCGATGATGCGCTCATCCTGTGCGAAGGCACCGACCACGCCCTCGACGTAGCCCTTGAGGCGGTGCTCATGCGAGGGATCTCGTAACGCGGATAGTCCGGGGCTCTGAACCCATCCGGAGTTGTGCACCCCCGGAATAGGGGGATGCTGTGGTCCGAGTCTGGGCTCGGGCTCCCAGCAGCTGTCGAACAGAACGAAGAGCACGCGGATGTGGTGTCTGGAGCTGATATCGAGAAACTGCGCGATGCGGTGCTTAAAATCTGCCGGATCCTGCTGCCAGAGCAGATCGTGCAGGAACACGCGCATGGTGTTCATGCCGATGGCTTGCGCCCATCCCAGCTCGCGATCGATGCGTTGTGTGTCGAACGTCTGCGCCTGCCACATCTCCAGTTGATTGATGGCCGAAGCCGGGATGTAGTTCGCGCCGACCATCCACGGTTGCCGTGCATACCATGCGTTGGCTTGTGCGGGAGTCCAGATGTCGCGTGCGCTGACCGCGAGCGGGGTCAATAGCGCGCACGCGGCGATTGCGCCAAGCCTCGTCCAACGTCCCCGCTGCAACACAGGCATCACCCGTCAGGCACGGCATCGAACGCGACCGTGAGGCGGGCCTGATTGCTGAAAAATGGCACGGTCCCGTGCCAAAAATAGGATGGAAACAGCACCAGCATGCCCTCGCGTGGGCGTACCGAGTATTCGGCGCCCAGCGCCGGGGTGGTGGCGATACCCGGCTCCCCGAACGTGAGAACGCCCTCCTGGGTGCGCGCATCGCCGATGCTGTCGGGCAGCTCGATATAGCAGGCCGAGGAAATCCAGCCGCGCGGATGGACGTGGTTGGCGTGAAAACCCGATGCATGCAGCCGTACCGACCAGCTGCCGTTGAAACGCCAGCGGCCGTTATTGCGAAGGCGTAACGGATCGGGGCCGGGGCCGATGTGCTCGAGGTAGTCGCGGATGGGCGCCGCAAAAGTGCTGAACAGGGCTCGAATGACCGGATCGGCGCTGCGCGACAGTTCCTGAGTCGTTTCCGTGCCGTGGCGCAGCGATTGAAACAGCAGCGCGTGCCCCTGCGGATTGTGCAGGCGGTTGAGACTGACTTTGAGGTCGGCAAGAAAACTGCCCATATCCGCCCAGGGCGACGGCGCCTCGAGCTGTTGCGGCACGACCAGATGGCTGTAGTCGCACAGCTGTGCGTAGCGCACATCGCCGAGCAGCCGCCACGCAGTGGTCTGCAGCGCGATGAGATACTGGTCGTCGGGAGCATCGGTCAGCAACGCCTCACAGTGGGTGAGAGCGGCGCGGGCGTCGCCAATGCCGAGCTGGGCGGCGGCCAGCACGGTTCGTGCGGCGGTATTGGCCGGCACCACGCGCAACGCACGCTCGGCCAGGCTCACCGCGGTCGCTGGATCGAATTCGAGCGCCGCGAGGCCCGCGCGCACCAGCACCATGGGGGAAGCCTGGGCGCGCGAGGCCCAGGGAGCCAGACATGCATGGGCGGCGCGCGCATCACCGGCTCCCTGCAGGATGGCGGCCTTGGCCGCCCAAAGGGCTTCGTCGTTGGCGAACGCTTGCAGTGCCTGATCGAGCGGCGCGGTCGCCTGCGCGACGTCGCCGGTACGCATCCATATCAATTGCGCGAGATTGCTTTGCGCCTCGACCCGGCTCGGCTCGAGCCGCAGGCAATCGCGCAAGGCGGCCTCGGCACGCTGCAGCTCGCCCCGCGCAATCAGGCTGCGGGCGTAGGTGTCGTAGAGCGGCGCCGACCTGTGTCCGCGCGCGAGCGTGTGCTGTGCGACGCGCACGGATTCCTCATGCCGCCCTGTCGCATTGAGGGCAATCGCCAACGCATGAGCCGCCGCCACGTTGTTCGGCGCTGCAGCGACGAGGCGCCGGTAACCGGCGACGGCTTCCTCCTGACGACCGAGCGCGGTGAGCGCGCTGATGTGCTGCGCACACAAGTCGCCGTCCGCTTTGCCGCTGACGCAAAGTGGTGCGGCCACCGCGAGCGCCTGAGCCGGGCGACCGGTGTCGTTGTAATGGCGCGCGAGGAGCAACGCCGCCCGAGGATAGAGCGGTGAGCCGGCGAGCGCGCGCTGCAAGAGCGACTCGGCCTCGACCCCACGGCCGCTGCCGAGTAACAGCTCGCCCAGCGTCGCGAGCGTCGGTGTCCAGTTGGGATCGAGAGCGAGTGCCCGGTGCAGGAGCTCTTCCGCCGCCGCCGGATCGCCCAACGCCTGCTTGGTGCCGGCGAACAGACGCAACCCTTCCACGAAGCGAGGGTTGTCGGCGACGATCGTAGCCAGCTGCTCGTGCGCGCTGCGAAAACTGCCGGCCTGCAGCAACCCGCTGATGCGCCGCATGGCGTCGATGAGCGTCGGAGTCGTCACGGTCATGGTTGGGCGCCCGCGGCGCAGCGGCGCATGAGCGGCCGACGCTGCGACAAGTGCCGATACCGGGAGCTTACCCCGGTTTCCTTCAGCTCGCCGGGGATGTGATCGAGGAGACCCCCTCGCGCCCGCCAGGCGCGAGGGGGAAAGCTGCATCAGAACTTGTAATAGGCGGTGAAGTTGATCTCGCGACCCTCGATCGGCCGCGCCAGGATCACATTACCGATTCCGGTGGCCTTGCCGGTTGTGCGAGCGTTGCCTTCCGTGAGGGCGATCTCGTTCGTCAGGTTCGTTCCCTGAACGCGGAACTGCCAGTTGCTGCCGATGTTGGTCAGGATACCGGCACCGAGCATGTGGTACGTCCCCAGGGGCTGCAGTCCCGTCTGGTCTTCATAGCGCTGACCGACGTACTCGTACGTCACCCAGGCGGTCAGGTCGCCTCCGGACCACGGCAGCGTATAGCTGGGTGTAAACCGGCCCTGGAACTTCGGCTGACGCTGCAGCGGTGCACCATTTACACTGGCGCACTGCTGTGCTCCGAAGATGTTGGTGAAGCATACGTTACCAACCTGGTCCTGGTACTTACCGTCCTCGTAGTCGCCGATCACCGACAGATTCAGACCCGTGATCGGCGTCAGGGTGGCGATGAAATCTACGCCCTTGGTGTCAGCGCCGAAGGTAGAAAAGATACCAAGCGGTACTCCCGTGCTCGTCGCTTCCTGATAGGTGAGACCTGTGAATGTCCTCTTGTAGGCGCTGATATCGAGGTAGGCGATGGGCGCCTGGTACTTGAATCCGACCTCATAGTTCTTGACCGTCTGCAGTGGGGCAAACCCCACTGGGTTCGCTGTGCTGGCACCGCGTATGCCATTGTCGAAGTCGTTGAAGTGCACACCGGTATTGGCGCGTGCGTACGCGCTCATGTTTGAAGAAAATTCGTAATTCACACCACCGGTAAACGTAGGCCGCGTCCTCACGTAGTGCTCGTAGTCGAAGGTCCCGTTGCATATCGGCACCGCGTTGTCCCACAGATCGTACGCAGATCCCATCTGCTGGTTGGTCCTGTTGCATGTGCGTTGATGGGCATCGATGCGCTCGACTCGCGCGCCCGCATCGATCAACCACGGCCCTATCCTCCACGCGTCCGACAGATAACCTGCGATATTCATCCCGTCGCCGTGCTCGAGAATGTTGAAGTTGCCATTGTCGTTGATGAAGCCCTGCGGGCTGGTCAGGTGGCAGACATGAACATTGACAGCGGACGTCGGATGGGAGCAGTCACCATTTCCGCTCAGATAACTCAGGGTGACTCCCGTGGCATTGGGCGTGTTCGTCATCAACATCTGGTTACCGAGCGACCAGTTGTCGTTCATGCTGTAGTCGGCAAGGTAGATGCCGCCGGTGAGCGTGTTGCCCTCGAAGATCATGCGGCTCACGCGAAACTCGTCGGTAATGTTCTGCAGCGACTTCTGAATCTCCCACCAGCCCTGCTGGATCACGCTCTGGTTCGGTGATACCCCCACGCCACTGCCGGCATAGCTGGCGCTGATGTTGTATGTGGTTGCCAGACCCTTGCCACCGTTAAGGCCGCTGTTCGTATCCACCGGAGTGCCGGCGGTGCAAAATCCTGCTGGTTGCGCGACGTTGCAACCGTAGAGGTAGTAGCTCAGCGGCTTCGGGTTCGGGCCCGAGAACAGCGCGTTGGTGTCGAGGCCGCCGCCATCGATGAGGAAGTTGTTGAGCACCGACCAGTCACCGAATTTCTGGTCCCACTTGATGCCGAAATAGTACAGATTGCCGCCGCGCCCGTTGGCGAGATCGGCGTTCTCAAAGCCGCCGGCCGGATTCGGCAGAGTCACATTCTGGATGGCCTTGCTGCCGTAGGAACACTCGAGTGCACAGAAACCCGGATAGGCGGAGAACGACGACCCGTTCTGAATGAGCGGAACCGGCACAATGAACTGGTTTTTGTCGTCCAGCACGCGCGTCCAGATCAGCAGCGAGCCGCCATCCAGATCGTGTTTCAGGGTGGCGGTGAGCTGGCCGCCGTCATCGGCGGCAAACTGCGGCGAACGCACACCGTCGGATCTTCGGTAGAAGCCGCCTACACTCCCATACCAGCCATCGGCGATCTTGAAGCCAGAGAAGACATCCGTTCGCCACAAGCCTTCGTTGCCATACATGACACCCGCCGAGCCGGAGGGCTGGTCCGTGCCAGTTCTCAGAAGGTAGTTGGCCGTCGCGCCCATCTGTGCCGGACCGAAAACGGCGGCCGGGCCGCCCTGCACGACCTCAACGCGCTGGACCGTGTCATCGAGACGGTACAAGGAGCTCGAGTCCATGAACGAAAGCGACGGCATGCCATAGAGCGGCAAGCCTTCGATCATGTTGGTGAAGAACGGAGCGTCGCCGCCGCTCGGAAAGCCCGCAACTTCGATGTTGGCGCCAGTCTGACCGCCGGACGATTCCGGCCAGATTCCCGGCGACAGCTTGAGTATGTCGGCCGAGCTCTTGGGGTTGGCCATCTTGATCTGATCGGCGTTGGCCGCGACGATGTTGTAACTCGCGTCGAGTTTCTTCACGCCCTGCGCAGAAGCAGTGACCACCACTTCCTGCAGCGACTCGCCGCCCACAGCGGCTGCCGGTGCTTGCTCCTGCGCGAAGGCAGCGCCGCCGGAACCCCACAGGACCCCGGCCACTGCCGCGGCAACGCCATTGGCGACGCCGACCCGGAGCCACGGGTGCCGCGTGAATGCTCTGGCCGCAGGCAGCGCGATTACTGCTGAAACGGGCGCTCGTCGAGCCAACCGGGCACTCCTGCGGAGTGCTTTGTTGCTTTTTGCACTCATGGGCGATCCCCTCCCCATAGGTTGTCGTCACACGCCGCGGGCCTCGCAGCTGCGGGAAACTGTAATGCGAACGATTAACGATAACAAGCCTTGTTGCGAGGCTGCAACAAGCTCGAGACCGGATTTCTACAACGCCCGGTTCGTTATCTCAATTTGAAGGATCACGGCTTCCCGGGGGGTGGACGCTCCTCCTTGCGTCCTTTCGGCGGGGGTGGTGGCGGTGACGGCGGGCTCATCTGCCGGCTCCTCTCCTGCACTTGCCGCGCCTGTATCTGTTGCTGCTCCTGGGCATGCCTTTGCGCCAGTTGTTCGGTTTGTGCGCGATGCTGCTCCTCCAGCTGCTGCATTCGAGCCTTCTCGGCGAGCTGCTGGTGCTCGGCCTCCTGTTGCCGCTGCAGCCGATCGCGCTCGGCATTCTGCTGAGCGGCCAGGCGCTGCTGCTCCTGAAAGTGCTGGCGCTCGAGCGCGGAGTTGGCAGCGGAGGGAGAGGGCGGTTTCGGCACGGGGGGCACTTCGTTCGGATGTACCGGCCGCGCGGCGGGCGCGGGCGGCTCAGCCGGCCGCACTGGCGTGGCAGCGCGCGGCGGCTCGGACCTGGCAGCTGCTGCGGGAGGCTCGTTCGCTCGAGCCGGCGGCCGCGGCGCGTTGACCGGCGCGCCGCCAGGCGGCGCGGAAGTTCGGGCGGCGGCCGCGGCGCCCGGTGCGGAGCGCGCTTCATTGCGCGCGGGCATCAACCGCGGAGGCGGCGCAAGCTTGACGGGCGCCGGCCGCGGAGCGGCTGCGACGATCTGCCGAGCCTGCGCGACCGACAAGGGCTTTCCACCATTGCTTCTGATTGCGGCCAGCCGCCGCTCGAGCGGAGCCGGCGGGGGAGGTGGCGCTGTGCGCGCGACTACGGCCCGCTGTTGAACTTCGGCGGGCGGCTTTCTGACAGCTGCCCGCCCCGGGCCCGCCACCGCCTGCCTGGTGGGTACGACGGGAGGCGGTGTGTGCTGCACGGGCGCACTGGCGACGGCGCGCGTATCGACGCGCAGCCTGTTCCTAGCCACCGGTTGCGCGGAAGCGAAAGCCTGCTGGCTGGTCGCAACCACCGCGCCGGGGACTGAGCGATTGACGTACGTCACGTTCGTCACGGTCTTGTTCACGATCGTGGTGTTGTAGACGTTCGTCACCACGGTGTTGTTTACCGTGGTATTCGAGACGTTGATGTTATTGACGTAGGTGCGGCTGACCGGGTAGGAGGGAACGTACACCTCGCGTGGACCCAGGGCGAACCAGGCGACACCGGCACCGATGCTCACCCACGCCACCAGCGCCGGCGCATAGACGCAAGGTCTGTACTCGCCTTGCGGCGCCAGCGGCGGCGGGACCCAGCCCCACGCTCCACCCACATATACCCAGCGCCCATAATGAAACGGCGCGAAACCCCACGGGCTGTCGTCGACCCAGGTGTAACCCCAGGGCTCGACATAGGCCCAGTGCCCGTTGCGGTAGGGAGCCCAGCCCGGCTCGATGCCGCGCGGCACCCAGACGGTTCCGTATTCCGGCGTACCCCTCCAGGAGCCGTAAGTGTCGAGGTCCGCATAGCCGACGACATCCGGCGGCACGTAGCGCGCGGAGACGGAGCGGTCGGAGCGACTGTCGCGCTCTGTGCTCCACGCATCGAATGGGTCCTGGCCGGTTTCCGGCTGGGGATTCTCCACCAGCTGGTCCGTACCGGAGAACACGTCGTTCTCAGACGCGTGCACCGAATAGGCGACTCCTGCACCGGTCACTTCGCCCTGGCCGCTGCGGACCGCGATGGTGGTGGCAGTACCGGAAGGATCCACACTCAGACGGTACAACCCCGCTCGCAGCACCGAGAAGGCGAGATTGGGGGTATCGACCTCGTAGGTCTCATCCTCATTGAGCCTGCGCACGCGCAGGAGGAGCGTTCCCGAGGAGAGCTGAACCTGTGTGATGGTGTCGCCGAGATTGAGGAAGGAGATCTGGGTGTTGGCTGAGACTCGCAGGACGGACCCGTCGAGCTGCAGCTCTGCGCGGCCGTCGTTATCCGCCCAGAGCTGATCACCGGTGGTCAAGGGACGGTTGAGGTATGGCGCCACCCAGTCCTGGGTGCCGGCGGGCAGAAACGACACGCTGCCTTCCATAAACGCGAGCCGCGCGGCGCGCCTCGGCGGGTCGTCCTCCTGAGCGGCGGCAACGTTCGAGGTCAGAATCGCGAAGCCGAACCACAGCACCCACCGCAGCGAGCGGTATGTCTGACTCGTTTTCATTGCAACTCCCGCCTATGTGCGCCCTGCACAGTTTAGCCGGCGAGGAGCGGTCTTTCAGCAGGCTTCTGCTGTGCGCGGGGCGGGTCGTCCCTGACGCAACGGCTAAGCACGGGGTGCGGGTAGCGGTGTCAGCTCGCCGAGGATTGTCGGAATGAGCTCGCTCACGGTGGGATGGATGCGAACCCCGCGTTGCACCGCGCCAAAGGTAAGGCCTGCATACAGGGCATCCACCAGGGAGTGCACGACTTCGTCGCCGCCTACGCCGAGAACGCCAGCACCCAGAATCCGCTTGCTGCCCGCGTCGACCAGCACTTTCATGAACCCCTGAGTCTCGCCCTTCTCCCGCGCGCGCGAGACCTGAGTCATCGCAAGTCGTCCGATCAGGATGTCGCCCCCGGTGCGCCGCGCCTCGGCCTCGTTCATGCCGACCCGACCCAGAGGAGGGTCGGTGAACAGTGCGTAGATCGGTATGCGGTCGCTCACCTTGCGATTGGTGCCGTTCAACAGGTTGTCGGCGACGATCTCGTAATCGTTGTAAGCGGTGTGCGTAAAGGCGCCGCGACCGTTGCAGTCACCGAGGGCGTAAACATTGCGTGCGCTGGTGGTCAGCATGTCGTCGACCTGGATGTAGCCACGCGCGTCGACTTCGATTCCCGCCTCGCGCAAACCGAGCTCGTCCGTATTCGGTGCGCGGCCGACCGCAAGCAGCACGTGCGTCCCGGTGACGGCGGGCGCACCGCTGCTGCACTCCAGGCGCACCAGGACTCCGCCCTCGGCTGCCTCCAGCGCCAGACACCGGGCGTCGAGCCGGATCTCGATCTCCTCGGCCGCGAGAATGTCCCTTATCGCGTCCGAGAAGTCTGGGTCTTCACCGCCGATCAGGCGAGGCGCCATTTCCACGATCGTCACCCGGCTCCCGAAGCGGCGGTACATCTGCGCAAACTCCAGACCGACGTAACTGCCTCCCACGATGAGCAGGTGCTCGGGCAGGAAGTCGATCTCCATCATGCTTTCGCTCGTCAGGTAGGACACCCGATCCACACCGGGTAGCGCGGGCACGTAGGGATGGCCGCCGACGTCGATGAAGATGCGCTCTGCGATGAGTGTATCCGCACCCACCTTGACGGTGTGCGCGTCGAGAAAGCGCGCGTGCCCCGTATAGACGGTTGTATTCGCAAGCGAACGCATCCACTTCTCGACGCCTGTGCGCGAGCGCTCCACCAGCGCGTCCTTTCTGGCCTTGACCCGCGCCATGTCGATCTTCACCGGGCCAGCGATTTGCACGCCATACTCCGCCGCTCGCCGTGCCATGCGGGCGACATAGGCACTGCCAATCAATGTCTTCGTCGGCGTGCAGCCGTTGTTGACGCAGGTGCCGCCGAACTTCCCGCGCTCGATGACGGACACCTGCATTCCTGCCTGAGCGAGCCGCTCGGCAAGCGCGGGCCCGGCTTGTCCGGTGCCGATGATGATGGCGTCATAGCGGTTCATATGCACCCCGAAGCGCGCGGGCCCGGGAGAGCGATCCGCGCCACAGCAACGCCCGCGCCCACATTACTACGGGGCACGGACTTGGCCCATCCCGCCGCCGCAGGCTGCCTCCGACAAAGGCTCAGGTCACCCGGGGATCCTTTTTCACCGCCACCTGACGATATGCGACCAGGGCTGCTGACTCCTGCGAACGCAATAGCGGGAGCCAGCCTCGAAATATTGCCTCCGCTCTTTGCAGAAGAGGATGATGAGGTGGACGGCGAGGCACGCGCGCGCCGCTGCGCCACCCCTGCACAGATGAGCCAGGCCAGATGAATGCACAGTCGAGAGAAGCGTCGCGCTCGAGCGTGCTCGTCGTCGGCGTCGGCGCTTCACGTGGATTGGGTGCAGCCATTGCCCGACGCTTCGCGCGCGGCGGGCATCCGGTAGTGATAGCCGGGCGCAACGCGGAGAAACTCGCAGCCACCGCGAAGGAATTGCACGAGGCGGGCGCCCAGGCGGCCAGCATCGTCGGCGACGCTGCCAGCGCTGAAGCTGCGAAGGGATTCGTAGCCGCGGCGGAGCGGCTGGCACCGCTTGCCGTGGCGGTTCACAACGCCGGCAGCAATGAGCCCGGCCCCTTCCTGCAGGTGAGCGAGGAGCGGTTCACGCGGCATTGGCGCGAGCACGTGCTCGGGGGATTCCAACTGGCGCAGGCCGCCATTCCTCTCCTGCTCGCGCACGGGGGCGGGTCGTTGCTCTTCACCGGCGCCTCTGCGAGTCTGCGTGGCAAGGCCAATTTCGCGCCGTTTGCATCGGCCAAGGCGGCGCTGCGCAATCTCGCCCAGAGCATCGCGCGAGAGTACGGTCCGCAGAACATCCATGTCGGCCACATCGTGGTGGATGGCGGGATCGCGGGCGAGCGACTGCTTGCGCGCGCGCCACGCCTGGAGGAGCAGCGCGGGGAGGACGGACTGCTGGATCCCGACGCTATCGCGCAAGCCTATTGGGACATACATCATCAACACCGCAGCGCCTGGACACTCGAGCTGGACGTGCGGCCGTGGAGCGAGCCTTTCTGAATCCAACGCGGGCGGCTGGCAGCTTGTGATAGGGCGACTTGTGATATGGCAGCGTGTGATTGAGAGCAGTCCGTGATCGAGCTGCTGATCGATCAGCGGCGGCGCAACCTCGGCAGTTTCGAGGTCGGACGCCTGTTGCCGTTCGCGAAGCGCCACATGGTCGGGCCGTTCATCTTCTTCGATCACCTGGGGCCGATGGAGCTGCCGCGGGGCCTTACCCGCGCAGCCGATGTGCGGCCGCATCCCCATATCGGGCTCTCCACTGTCACCTACGTGTTCGCCGGCGAGGTCATGCACCGCGATTCCACCGGCGTGGAGCAGGCTATCCGCCCGGGGGAAGTGAACTGGATGACTGCCGGCAGCGGCATTACGCATTCCGAACGCTTCGAGCGGGCGCGCCGCGAGGGCGGCCCGATGCACGCAATCCAGGCCTGGGTCGCGCTGCCGGACGGCGAGGAGGAAGCGGCACCGGCATTCGCGCATCACGAGGGTGATGATCTGCCGGTGCATCGCGAGGGCGGAATGTGGCTGCGGCTGCTGGCGGGCGAGGCCTTCGGTCTTCGCGCCGCCGTGAAGACACACTCGCCGCAGTTCTACGCGCATGTCACGCTTGAGGCTGGCGCGCGCATCGCGCTGCCGAGCCAGCAGCATGCGGAGCGGGCGGCCTATCTGGTATCCGGTGCCGCGGACGCCGACGGTCGCGCGATCGCAGCGACGCAGATGGTGGTGTTTGGTCGGGGTGCCGGGGCAGTGCTGCGGGCGACGGCACCCAGTGTCGTGATGCTGCTGGGCGGTGCACCCATCGGCGAGCGTTTCATCGAGTGGAATTTCGTGTCGTCCTCGAAGGAGCGCATCGCGCAAGCGAAAGCGGATTGGCGCGCCGGGCGCATGAAGCTCCCGGATCTGGATAATTCCGAGTTCATTCCGCTCCCCCCGGATCCGCCCCCGGGCGCGGGGGCGATGTCGTGAGGCGAGGCGGCGGCGTGATGCCGACCGCCGCCGATAACGCGCCGGCGAGTGCCAGGGCCGCTGCAATCCACAACGCCGCATTGATCGTGCCGGCCAGTGAATCCGCGACGATCGAGCGGGCGTGCTGGCGCTCCTCGCTCGTGATGCCCGCGGGCATCGCTGGCAGGACGAAGCCGCCGCGGGCGGCCTCCACTGCCGCTCTCACGCCGGGCGATACCTCCCGGGCGCTCAGCTGCCGTTCCAGAGCGCGGTCGAAGGCCGTGAGCGCGAGGGTACCGAGCACCGCGATCAGCAGCAGACCGCCCAGTGAGGCGACCGCATTGTTGATACCGGAGGCGACGCCGGTGCGCTGCGGGGGCACGGCGTTGATGACGGTCGTGGTCAACGGCGCCACGGTAATGGCCATGCCAAGCCCGAGTACCGTCATGCACAGCAGCACTGCCCCATAACGCGCGTCACCGCTTCCCAGCAACGCGAAGCCGCACGCTGTCAGGGCCGGCCCGGCCATGAGCGGGCGGCGCGCACCGAAGCGGTCGACCAGCCTGCCCGACCAACGCGAGAGCAAACCGAGCACGAGTGTGAAGGGCAGGTACGCACCCCCGGCGGCAGTCGCGGAGTACCCGCGCGCCTGGATGAGGAGGAAGGGCAGAAAGAAAAACGCGGCCCCGAGCGCGCCGTACAGCAGCAACGTGAGCAGATTGATGGCGCTGAAAGTGCGCGACCGGAACAATTCGAGTGGCATCATCGGCGAGGCCGCGCCTCTCTCGGCCAGCAGGAAGGCGACCAGCAATATCGTGCCCACCGACAGCGAGATAAGCACGGCGGCGTGGCCCCACCCGAGCCCGGAGGCTGCGATGAGGCCATACACGAGACATCCAAGCCCCGCGAACGCGAGGACGGCGCCGCGCCAATCGATGCCGGCTGGCGCGTTCGGATCGCGACTTTCCGGCACCCGGCGCACTGCGATCCACAGCGTTGGAATCGCGAGCAGCGGGTTGATCAGGAAGATCACGCGCCACGACCCGTGATCCACGAGCCAGCCGCCCAGAAGCGGGGCCGCGCCCGCGGCGATCGCGGAAGCGCCCGACCAGATGCCTATGGCTGCCCCACGCTCCTTTTCATCGTATGCCGCGCCAATCAGGGCGAGCGAGCAGGGAATGAGCAAGGCGGCGCCGGCGCCCTGGACGGCGCGCGCCGCGATCAGTGGCTGGACGCTCGCGGCGAGGCCGCACCCGAGGGATGCAACGGCGAAGACGGACACCCCAATCATGAAAATCAGCCGGCGGCCGAACTGATCGGCCGCGGCGCCGCCGAGTAGCAGCAGCGCGGACATGCACAGCGTGTAAGCGTTGATGACCCACTGCATTGCCGCGAGCGTCGTGTGCAGGTCGCCCTCGATCTTCGGCAGGGCCACGTTGACTACGGACTCATCGACGAACGCCAGCGTCGATCCCATGACCGCTGCCGTGAGGACCCAGATCCTGCGCCTGGCGCATGCGGGCACGCTCGGGCCCGAGCGGATCACTCCTGCATCGCACGGGAATGCCTTAGGATTGCTCATCGGGAGGCAGATTGTGCCCGAGGAGGGCGCAGTGCATCCATGGCTGACGACTTCAGGGTGAGCGTGCGTGCGGTTCGATCAGGCTAAGTCGCTAGTGTGCGCAGTGCTGGTGGTGCACCTGTCGGCGGGTATGCACTGGCCAACCCCCCTGGCAGCCCCTGTGGAACAGGATCGTCTCGAGAGGAGCGATGCGGGCGCCGGGCACTGTCGGGCTCACGCGGGACAGGTCGCGCCTCTGCCTGCAGCTCACGCGAGCAAGGATGCAGGCTCGCCGCGCCACAGCGCACCTCACCCGCAGGGCCAGCTCCCGCATGACTGCTGCGGCTCGGGGGGCTGTCAATGCCACTGCGCGCAGCTGATCAGCTCTGATCTTTCGGACCCACTGAGGGTCATCGTCGCGATACAGCGCGTAATTCCCGGCGTCGACGCGCGTCTTCCCACTACCCGGGTCGACGAGTCGCTGCGACCGCCGATCGCATAGCGCCCCGGCAGCCCGCTCGGTTGCGGGCGGCTCGACCTGTGCGCCTCCCGGCCGACTCGGCTCGGGGAGCGCGCATCCGCGGCGCCGTAAAGCACGCTGTGCGGAAAATCGTGGGTATTCATCGAGGAATTTTCAATGTTTCGGATGCATTGCATGCCTGCGCCGTTCTCGCTCTCGCGCCGGCGCTTCGTTCAGGGCCTGGCCGGCGGGGCACTGGCCTCGAGCGGCGCACGTCATTTGCGATGGGCTGTCGCGGCTGAGCAGAGCCCGAGAGTGCTCTCGGGCTCCGAATTCGATCTGCAGATCGGGGCGCTGGAAGTCAACTTCACCGGAACACGGCGCAGCGCGACGGTCGTGAACGGGCAGTTGCCCGCGCCCGTGCTGCACTGGAGGGAAGGGGATCTCGTGACGCTACGCGTCTCAAACCGGCTGTCCGTTCCGAGCTCCATCCACTGGCACGGCATCATCGTGCCGGCAGACATGGACGGCGTACCCGGCCTGAGTTTCCCCGGCATCGCACCCGGCGGCTCGTACGTCTATCGCTTCCGGATCAATCAGTCCGGAACGTACTGGTATCACAGCCACTCGCGCTTTCAGGAGCAGACGGGTCTTTACGGGCGCGATCGTCATCACACCGCGAGGCGCAGAGCGTCATCGCACCGAGCGCGACTACACCGTGCTGCTGTCGGATTGGACCGACCGTGACCCGGAGCACATCTACCGACTGCTCAAGGTCGACAGCGAATATTTCAACTTTGGCCAGCGCACCGCCCCTGACTTTCTTGCCGACGTGCGCCGCCTGGGCTGGAAGAGCGCGCTCCAGGATCGGCGCAGGTGGGGACAGATGCGCATGAATCCAACCGATCTGGCGGATGTCTCGGGATACGCATACACCTATCTGATGAACGGCGTCACGCCGGCGGGCAACTGGACCGGGTTGTTCCAGCGCGGCGAGCGCGTGCGCCTGCGTTTCATCAATGGCTCTTCGATGAGCACCTTCGACGTGCGCATTCCAGAATTGAAGCTCAAGGTCGTCGCGGCGGACGGCCAGGACGTGGAGCCGGTCACGGTCGATGAATTTCGCATCGGCAGCGCCGAGGTGCTCGATGTGATCGTGGAGCCCACCGATGACCGCGCCTACTCGATCTTCGCGCAATCGATCGATCGCTCCGGTTACGCGCGCGGCACTCTGGCGCCGCACCCCGGCATGCAGGCGGAGGTGCCGCGACTCGATGCGCGACCGTTGCTGACCATGACGGATATGGGAATGTCCCATGACAGCATGCAGGCGCAAACCGGGCTCGACGACCCCGGGGTGGGTCTGCGGTCCAATGGGCGGCGGGTTCTGACCTACGCGGATCTGCACACACTCGGTGGGCCGATCGACCCGCGCGAGGCCACCCGGGACATCGAGTTGAGCCTCACCGGGCACATGGAGAGCTTCATCTGGTCGTTCAATGGCCAGAAGTTCTCGGAAAGCGAGCCACTCAGGTTCAGCTACGGGGAGCGGCTGCGCATCGTGCTGGTGAACGAGACCATGATGAATCATCCCATTCATCTGCACGGCATGTGGAGTGAGCTGCAATCGCAGGAGGGAGAGTTCCTGGTTCGCAAGCATACGATCACGGTACAGCCTGGCCAGCGACTCGCATATGGAGTGTCCGCGGATGCGCTCGGGCGCTGGGCGTATCACTGTCATCTCCTTTATCACATGGAAGCCGGCATGTTCCGCGAGGTCGTGGTGGAGCGACCCGCGGAGTCAGGAAGGCGCTCATGAAGCTGCATATCGGGCGAGCTGCGCTGTGCGCCGCGCTGCTGAGCACAGGAGTGATGTTCGTCGGCGCTGCGCCGGCGGTCGGTGCGGCAGACGCCGCGCAGCACGTGCCGCCGGAGCCTGCGCTGAGCCCGCTTCCCGCCATGCCGGTAGCGGAGATGTCGGCGATGATGCAGATGGACGACGCGCAGCGCACCGGCAGGGTGTTGCTGGAACAGCTCGAATGGCGCGACACGGACGCCGGCAGCGCCGCGGTCTGGGAAGGGTTTGCGTGGTATGGCGGCGACTACAACAAACTATGGCTCCGCACCGAGGGGGAGCTGGTACACGGCGCGACAGAAAACGCGCGCGCCGAGCTGTTCTGGCATCACCTCATCACGCGATGGTGGAATCTGCAGGCCGGGGCCCGGGAGGACTTCGGCAACGGACCTTCGCGCGGCTGGGTGGCGTTCGGCGTGCAGGGTCTTGCGCCTTATTGGCTCGACGTCGAGGCCACCGTCTACGCCGGCGAGGCCGGCCGCACCGCCGCGCGACTCCGGGTGATGTACGACCTTCTGCTGACACAGCGGTGCATCGTGCAGCCCGAAGCCGAGATGAACTTCTATGGCAAGCCCGATCCGCAGCGTCAGGTCGGGTCGGGGCTGTCGGATCTGGAGGCGGGTATACGCGTGCGCTATGAGATTCGCCGGGAATTCGCTCCCTACATCGGGGTTGCCTGGCGGGGGCTTTTTGGGGCGACTGCCGAGCGCACACGCGCCGCGGGCTTCAGCGTCAGCGATCTGCAGATTCTCGCCGGAGTACGCCTCTGGTTTTGACAGCGGCGCTGCTCGTGGCTGCGCCGGACCTGGTGCCGAGGAGCTTGTTGATGCCGGTCAATGCGCAGACTACGACAGCACTTCGATGCTGCTGCTCAGGAGCTCGGCCGGCTCGGCGCTCTGACCGACGTGGATCTCGAAGCGACCCGGTTCGAGAATGAAATCGAGTCCGGGCCCGACGAACGCCAGCCTCTCGACCGGCAGCAGCCATTTCAGCGCTGCGTGCTCGCCGGGCGCGAGCACGATCCTGCGCACACCCTTCAGCTCCAGGACCGGCCGCGCAATGCTGGCGATCAGGTCACGCACGAAAAGGAACAGCGTCGCCTCGCCGGCGACCGGACCCTCGTTGCACACCGACACGGATACCTCGACGCTTTCACCCGCCTTCACGCAAGGCGGAGTGCAGCGCAGATCTCGCAGAGTGAAGCGGCCATAGGACAGGCCGTGCCCGAAGGGAAATTGCGGCGTCGCGGGAACATCGAGGTAAGAGCTGCTGTACCGCTCCCCCGCCTTTGAAGGGCGTCCCGAGGAGCGCTGGCCGTAGAAGATCGGCACTTGTCCGCCGTGGCGCGGCCAGGTTACCGGCAATTTTCCGCTGGGACAGTGCTTCCCCGTCAGCACGTCGGCGATGGCGTGTCCGGCTTCGGTGCCGAGAAACCAGGTGGCGAGAACGGCGTCCGCGCGCTCGAAGAGCCAGGGCAACGCGAGCGGGCGGCCCGAGGAGAGGAGCACCACCACCGGCTTGCCGAGATCAAGAGCCGCCTGCGCGAGTGCGCGCTGGCTTCCGGGCAATCCGAGATCCGCCCGGCTCGCGGCCTCCCCGCTCATCGAGGCGTCCTCACCCAGACACAGAACGACCAACTCGGCGGCGCGGCAGCGCTCGATGGCGGCTGCGAAAGCCTGCAGATCCTGTCCGCCGGCATCGATGCCGGCGATACAGTCGAACCGGCAGCCGGGCAGCGCGGCTGCGAGCCCTTCCCGGATGGAGACGGCCTCGCGGGCGCGGCCCGCGGCGGCCCACGGCCCCAACATCTCGCCGGCCGCCTCGGCCAGGGGACCGAGAAGGGCGATATGCCTCGCGTGCGGGGAAAGCGGTAACACCCCCCGGCGGTGGGTGAGGAGCACGATCGCGCGTCGCGCCACCTCGCGTGCCAGCGGGCGCAGCTGCGTCGCTCCTTGCCCGGGGGCACCACGCCGGTAAGGATCGTCGAACAGGCCGAGACGCTCCTTAAGCCTGAGCACTCGTTGCACGCTGGCGTCGATCTGCGGCATGGTTATTCGAGCGCGCGCCAGCGCCTCCGGCAGGCCCTGCAGATAGGCGCCGCTCGCCATGTCGATATCGATACCCGCCTCGAGGGCAAGGGCTGCGGCCTCGGCGGTGTCCTTCGCAACGCCATGATTGCACAGCTCCGCGATCGCGTTGAAGTCGCTGATCAGCACCCCGTCGAAAGCGAGCCGACCGCGCAGCCAGCCTTGCAGCAGCGGCGCATTAGCGGTCATCGGCACGCCGGCAACATCGGTCAAAGCGGGCATGATCGCGGCAACCCCCGCAGCAACCGCTGCGGAGAACGGCGGCAGGTAGATCTCGTGCAGTGTTCGCTCGGCAACATCGACGGAGGCATATTCACGGCCGGCGGTTACCGCCCCATAGGCGCACAGGTGCTTGGCCGTGGCGGCAAGACTGGACGCGGCACGCAGATCGCGTCCCTGGAAGCCGCGCGTCTTGGCCGCGGCAAACTGCGCGGCCACCCAGGGGTCTTCACCGGGACTCTCGACGATGCGCCCCCAGCGCGGGTCACGTGCCACATCGAGCATGGGCGCGAATGTCAGGGCAACGCCATCCTGTGCCGCCTCTGCGGCCGCGGCCCGCGCCGTGCTCTCCCAGGTGTCAGGATCGAAGAGGCAGGCCTCCGCCAGCGGCAGGGGAAAAATCGTGCGGTGCCCGTGTATCACGTCGAGGCCGAACAGCAAGGGAATTCCGAGGCGTGACTGTTCCAGTGCCAGGCATTGCAGAGGGCGCACCTCCTCGACCCCCCAGACATTGAGCAGGCTGCCGATGCGGCCGGTGCGGATACCTTCGTCCAGCCCGCGCCGCTCACCGGGCCCGGTGACAACTGCGGTCGAGGCGGCCATGTTGAGCTGCCCGATCTTTTCCTCGAGCGTCATCGCAGCGAGCAACCCGTCGATGCGTCCCATGCTCTTGCCTTGCTGTAAGCTGGCGTGGCCGACGAGTCAGTGCTGCGACCGCATCGTGCGACGAAGCGGAGCGGGAACGGATCGATGCGATGACGGAACCACCAAGCGAATCCTCACCCGGCGCCGATAATCGCGCCATCCCACCCAAGGATAGCCTCTTCTCCGAAATGGCGCGGATGTCGGGCGCCTTCTGGGCTTCACGCGAGCGCAACAAGCTGCTGATGCTGGCCGCTGCCCTGGTTGCGGTCACTGCCGCGACGGCCTACGCGCAGATCAGGCTCAATGCGTGGAATCGGCCGTTCTACGACGCGCTCACCCGCAAGGATCGGCCGGAGTTCATCAGGCAGCTGGGGGTCTTCGCCGAATTGGCCGGCATACTGCTGGTCCTCAACGTGGGGCAGATGTGGCTCAATCAGACATCCAGGGTCGTATTGCGCCAGGGGCTGGTGCACGACCTGCTGCAGCAGTGGCTTCGGCCGCTACGCGCCTTCCGTCTTTCGAATGCCGGCTGGATAGGCGTCAATCCCGACCAGCGTCTGCATGCGGATGCGCAGCACCTGACGGATCTGACGACCGACCTCGGGATCGGCCTGCTGCAATCCACGCTCCTGCTGCTGTCCTTCATCGGCGTCCTATGGGTGCTCTCGCAGCGCATGGTGCTGCCGTTTGCCGGCGAGCATCTGCAGGTGCCCGGCTACATGGTGTGGTGTGCGCTGTTCTACGCAGGTACTGCATCGCTCGTGAGCTGGCGGGTCGGTCGTCCGCTGATCACCCTCGACGCCGAGCGCTATGCGCGCGAGGCGGAGCTGCGTTTCGCCCTGGTGCGTGTCAACGAAGAAATCGAAGGCATTGCGATCTACGGCGGCGAGGCCGACGAGAGGGATTACCTCGATCGGGTATTCGAGAGCGTCCTCGAGGTCTCTCGGCGCATCGTCGCTGCCGTGACGCGGCTGACCTGGGTCACGGCCGGCTATGGCTGGTTCACGATCGTCGCGCCGATCCTGGTGGCGGCGCCGAGCTATCTGTCCGGTGACATGACCTTCGGAGAGCTGATGATGGTGGTCGGCGCTTTCAACCAGGTGCAATCGTCTCTGCGATGGTTCGTGGATAACTTCTCCGGCATAGCCGACTGGCGTGCCACGCTGCTGCGCGTGGCGAGCTTCCGCGGTGCGATAGTGGACATGGACAGCCTCGGCCGCAGCGCCGGCCGCATCGACCTGGAGGAGACCAGCAGCGGCGCGATGCGCATTGATGATCTTCGTGTCGCCGCGCCGTCAGGCTGCATCACCCTCAGCGAGAGGCGAGCGCAGTTTGAGCCCGGTGAGCGCGTCCTCATCGTCGGCGAACGTACCGCCGAGAGAGACCTGCTGTTTCGGGCGATCATCGGCATCTGGCCGTGGGGAAGCGGCCGGATCACGCGGCCGGGGCGCAAGTCGGTCGTGTTCCTGCCGGCGCGTGCCTATGTCCCACCCGGCACGCTGCGCAGCGCGCTCGCCTATCCGCACTCGGCGGGGGACTTTGCCGACGCCGCCATCACCCAGGCGTTCGCGCAGGTCGGTCTCGAAAGGCTGCAGCCGCGGCTCGACACCACCGAGCGTTGGGACCGCGTGTTGAGCGAGGATGAGAAACAAAGCCTAGCCTTCGCCCGCGTCATCCTGCAACGCCCGCAATGGCTGGTGTCGAACGGCGCGTTCGACGTTCTCGATCCGGTATCGCGCGCCAGGATCGAGGGAGTCCTGGCAGATCGACCTGGTCAACGTCGGACTGATCAACATCAGCCAGGACCGCGCCCGCGACGCCCTTGTCACGCGCAGACTGCAGCTGGTATCGGATCCGCAGGGCCCGACTTTCAGGCCCGCCGCCGAGCAGGCAACTTCGTCGCAGTAGGCCGCTTCCAGCCATGCCAGGTCCTGCCCCGAGCCAGGTCTCGCTCCGCAGTCGCAGAGCGCGGGAATGAGCTTTCCGGCGAGCGCCTCTCGATCTCGTGCAGCGCCAGACGTTTCGCTATTTCTGGGAGGGGGCTCACCCCGTCAGCGGCTCTGGCGCGCGATCGTCTGCCACCGGCGTGCCGATGACGTCGACGACTCCGGTCGCCATCGGCGGCTCCGGGTTCGGCGCCATGGCCATGATCGTCGCCTGCGAGCGGGGCTGGGTGACGCGCGCGCAGGCGCTGGAGCGCTTTGCGGTCATGCTGGATTGCCTGGAGAGGGCGACCTGCTACCACGGCATGTATCCGCATTTCATGCAGGCGACACCGGCGCCACCGTTCCCTTCGGCCGCAAGGATGATGGCGCCGATCTGGTGGAGACGTCGTTCCTGTTCCAGGGGCTGCTGTGCGTGCGCGCCTATTTCGATCGCGACAACGCCCGAGGAAGCGCGCGTGCGCGAGCGCATCACCTGACTGTGGCAGCGAGGCGGAATGGAACTGGTACACCCAGCGGCGGCCGCAAGGCACTCACCTGGCACTGGAGTCCCACGAACGGATTCGCGCTGAACCAGGAAATCCTCGGCTGGAACGAATGCCTCATCACCTACGTGCTGGCGGCCTCTTCGCCGCGCCATGCCGTAGAGGCGCGAGGCCTATCACGAGGGCTGGGCCGAGGGTCGCGATTTTCTCAACGGGCGCAGCTACGAGGGCGTGCAACTGCCGCTCGGGCCGGATTGGGGCGGACCGCTGTTCTTCGCGCATTACTCCTTCTGCGGCATCGATCCGCGCGGGTTGAGCGATGCCTATGCCGACTACTGGCAGCAGAATGTCAGTCACACGCGCATCAACTACGCTTATTGCCTGCGCAATCCTCTATGGCTACAAAGGTTATGGGCCGGATTGCTGGGGCCTTGACCGCCAGCGATGGCTTTGCCGGCTACGCGGCGCATGCGCCCGACAATGACCGCGGCGTCATCAGTCCGACCGCCGCGCTGGCGAGCTTCCCCTATGCCCCGCAGGAGGCGATGGCGGCGCTGCGCCACTTCTTCGAGGATCTCGGTGACGGGATCTGGGGGCGCTTCGGCTTCGTCGATGGCTTCAGCGAGCAGCATGACTGGTACGCCGACACGTTCCTCGCGATCAGCCAGGGGCCGATCGTCGTGATGATCGAGAATTATCGCAGCGGACTGATGTGGAAGCTGTTCATGGGCATCCCCGAGATCCAGGCCGGGCTGAAGAAGCTCGGCTTCCGCAGCCCGCATTTCGGTGAGCGCGAGCATGACCGGGCTGGACGAATGGATCGACGCAGAGGCGCGCTTCGCCGCGGGCGCGATGCTGGGCGCCATCTCCGCGACCCATCTCGTCAAGCGATCGCCCGGGCTTCGGGCAGCGGGTCATCCCGCGAGCCCGGATCGGTACTCGCCTCGCCGGTTCCCGGCGCCTACGATCCCGACCCCGATTATTTCTTTCACTGGTTCCGCGATTCGGCGATCGTCATCGACGCGCTGCGCGTGGCGCTGGCCGAAGGCTACGCCGGCAGCTGCGGCCGCGCGTGCGTTTCGGCGAGTTCGTGGAGTTCAGCCTGGCGCTGCGCGCGCTCGATGGGCGCGAGTTTCTGCGCCGCGGCGATTTCAGGGCGAAGGTGCAGCCTGCTTTCTGCAGTATGTGCGGCCCGACGCCGAGATCGCGGCGGTGTCGGGAGAGAGCCGTGCTGGCCGACGCGCGCGTCAATGCGGATGGCACGCTCGATTTTACCCGCTGGTCGCGCCCGCAGGCAGACGGGCCCGCGCTGCGGTGCCTTGCGCTGCTGCGCTGGTTGCGCGAGTTCCCGGACGCTGGATGCGGGGCTCATGCGGCCGCTGCGCCGAGCTCGATCGGCGGCGACCTGGCCTTCACGCTGTCGCACGCGCAAAAGCCCTGCTTCGATATCTGGGAAGAGGAGAGCGGCTATCACTACTACACGCAGCTCGTGCAGGCGGAGGCGCTTGCCCGCGGCGCCGCGTGGCTTGCGATGAGAGCGCTGACGCAGCGCCCGCGCCCGGGCCTGCCGCGCTCGCAGCGGCGCGATCATCGCCTGCGGCTCGATGCGCTTTGGGACGAGGCCGCCGGCTTCTACCGTTCGCGCGCCGAGCCGCGGCACGGCGACCGCGCAAGGCGCTCGATATCGCCGTCGTCCTCGCGCATGCTGCACGCCGGGCGTGCGAGCGGCGCTCACAGCGTGCTCGACCCCAGGGCCCAGGCCACACTGAGCGCGCTCGAAGAGCTTTTCGAAGCGAATACCCCATCAATCGCGACCGCCCGCAAGGGCGGGCCGGCAATGGGGCGCTACGCAAATGATCGCCTATTACAGCGGCGGCAGCCTATTTTTTTGCGACTCTGGCGGCGGCGGAATTCTATTTCAGGTTGGCGCGCGGCGCTGCGCGGCGGGGCCAAGCTGGCCGTCACCGAAGAGAACAGCGGCTTTCGGCAGCGCCTGGGGATTGCGAGACAGCCCGCGGAGAGCTCGCGCGGCGGCGGCCGCGCCCTGCAGCGCGGCGACGCGTTCATGCAGACGGTGCGAGCCTTCACACCCGCCGGCGGCGAGCTCTCGGAGCAGTTCGACCGCACGACGGGCGCCGAGACCTCCGCCAGGCATCTGGCCTGGAGTTATGCCGCCTTCATCACTGCGGCGGCGAGCCGGGCGCAAGCGCGGCGGTCCACTCCAGCCTCAGTGCCCTCAACGCCGCCGGCAGGCACGGCCTGACGATCCGTGTGCCGAAGTCGCGGCGCACACCCAGCGCGTGGCGCACGAGCATATTCACGTACAGCCCCGGTCCGCTCGAATAAATGCGCCACCCGCCCTCGACCGCGACATCGCCGGCCCTGACCCGCTCCCACTCGGCGCTCGCCTGATAGCGATCGCGGAAGGCCGCATCGCTGCTGCTGAAATAGGTGTTGCGCTGGCGCAGCGCCGCGTGGGCGAGCCGATCCGTCACGGCGATCGGATTGACGACCAGCAGGGCGTCCCACAGCTCCTGCGCCTGTCGCCGAGCACGGCCAGGACTTGCGCGTAGCGCAGGTGTGCGTGCATGTACATGAGCCCGATCTCGCGACCGAAGAACGCTGCCGATTCTGCCCGTCGAAAGATCCTTTCCGGGCCGCCGTGATAGGCGATCGGCCGATCCATCAGGCGCACGCCATCGGGAAAGACCAGATGTTCCCGGATGAGCCCGAGATGGTGTTGCGCCTGCTGCGGCGTAAAGAGGCCGCCATGATGGCCTGTGTCATGGGCAGCAGCGAATAAGCGACGCCCGTCTGCCGGTCGCTCGGGTGAAACAGCAACTCGGGCAGGTCGGCCCCGGGACTGAACACGCCATAGCCGGCCACCGTGCCGCGCGAATCAGGAAACGGTCGAAATCCCGGCGCATCGCAGCGGCCAGCCGCTGCAGCCCGGCGCCGTCGGAGCGTCCCGCACGTCGCAGAACGTCGGTGTAGCGGCAAAGCTGCTCGTACAGAAGTGCGACCGTCCAACTGCTCACCATCCAGTCGCGTTTCGAAGGATCGACCGGCTGAAGGGAGTCGTTCCAGTCTCCGTTGCCGTAGCGGATCAGGCATGTGCCGGGCACGAAGCGCTCGCGTACCGTTGCGATGAGTTTTTCGACGTGAGTCACGATGGGATCGGCGCAGGCGCTCTTTTCCAGGTTGTCCTCGCGCCGCCAGGGCACCGCTTCGTCGAGCAGGGCGAAATCGCCGGTCGCCTCCAGGTAGTCGCACAAGGCTTTAAGCGGCCAGACGATCACGTCGCCATGCGCCTGCCGGTCCTGTATCGCCGAATACGGCTCCAGCATGAACCATTGCGGCCAGTCGCCGCGCTGCGCGTACTGCTGGGCAAAGACGATGCGCAGGATCGACTTTACCGGCTCGTCATGCTCCAGCGAGAGCAACAGCTCGACCGGACCCTGGCAGACGTCACGAGTGCCCCAGGCGCCGCCGGTATATTGTTCGAGGCCGTGGGGCACCGTCAGGTGCAGCATCGCGTCATGCACCAGCCAGGGGAGAATCGTGGAGATTGCGCCGGCGCCGGCGCCGGCGCGCTGGCGTCAGTGTCGGCGCTCGCAATGCGGATGCCACGGGTGAGGTTGCGCCAGTAGCGATTCGCCTGAACCCGAAGCGTCCGACCATCGACGCCGGCGGCATAGCGCGCGGCAAGCTGCCCGGCACGCTGCGGATCGGTCATCGAACCGACGATCGCAAAGGCGAATTCGTGGGTCGACAGTGTCCGCAGTGCCGCGTAGGCGGCACAGCGGCGCTTGCCGTCTGCGTAGAGGAGCTCGTCGCCTCCCAGCGTCTCGATATTCGCCGGTGTACTCGTCACGAGGTGGAAGACGGCTTGCGGGTAAAGCCGGCTCCAATTGTCGGACGGGTCGGGCCGGAAATTGAATCGCTTTCCTGGCGCGTCGATCTCGAAGCGCGCGGCCTGCGCGAATTCACGCTCGCCGAGGGCGAGATGGCAGAAGAGCAGGAATCGGCAGGGTGGGCCTGCAACCCTCACGTTCCACTGCATGGCAGGCTCTTCAGCCGAAACGACTGCCGCGACCGTGATGGTCCTTTCGCCGAGCCGGTAGATCCAGCGGCAATCGTCCAGGCCGATCTCGAACACCGACGGCACGGTCAACAATCGCCAGCCAGTCGCCTGCGTCCACGAGCATGCGCAGCCCGCTGCCGCGGGTGATGTTGTAGGGATCGCGTGAAACGGAAAGGAGCCGGTGAAATGAAGTGTTGCCGATGGTGAGCTGCGCGCCGAACACGCCGTGCATCCAGCAGGTGACGCACAACGTTGCCTCGTCAGGCAGCATCTGCGCGCCGCCGCGCAGCAAGGCGCCGTGCCGGCGCAGCACGATGCGCTCCTTGTCGCGCAGGACAATATGACGACTGTGCGTCTCTCCTGGCGTAAAAAAGGAGAGTAGCCGGCCGTCGACCCTCTCGAGGTGCGTGCGCAGGGGGTAGCTTTCCTCGATCGCCTTCTCGCCCGGCGGCTCGGCGACAGCGACTGGCAAATCCTGCATAACGCTGCGCGTCGGCCGGGAGAGGTGGACCCTTCGCCGCCGCGTTGCTCCCCTGACATGCGCGGCACCTTCGATCAGCATCAGGTCGGCATCGGTGGAAGGGGCAGAATGGTCTGCGCTGTAGCTGCCGAAGAACGTCCAGGATGTCCTCGTCCCGGGCGGCAGTGCGACGGCGTTGGACTGCAATGCGGCACAGGCCGTCTCATGCTGCAGACGGATCGAGGGGAGATTCGTCCCAAAAGGGAGCGCGAAGCGATCGGCATCGCGGTGCCCGGGCCCCATCACTTGTCGGAAATCGGTTGCAAAGCCGGCCGCACCCTCGAGACAGCCGTGCGCCACCCAGGGATGCCTGCCGTCCTGGGGGAGATTTTGCCGCGCCATGAGGACCGGGCCCATGGAGGAATGCCGGGCAATATGATGGTCGACATATTGACTCGCATAAGCCTCATTGTTCATCAGGAACGCCGGCTCGCCCAAGCCGAGATCCTGGATGAGTACGGTGTCGCAGTGCAGTGTCTGCTTGCGCCCGTTGCGCACCTCGGCACGCCAGATCCAGAAATTCTCGCCGGCAGCCAGCTGCAGACTGACTTCGTGGCGCACTCCTGACGTTTCACCCCGCCACACGAAGCGGTCGGACGCCACGCCGACACTGCAGGGCGACTCGGCGCCGGCGATCGGCACGATGCGCGGCTCGTGGCCACCGAGGCGCAGGCAAAAAATCCCCATGCTGCCGCTGAGGGGCGAGCCGAGCGACTGGTTGATCATGATCCGGCGGCCGTCTCGCACATGCTCAAGCGCAAAAATTGCGCCATTGGGCAGGAGACTGATCAGGAAGCCGGTATTGTTGCCAATGCGTTGGAGGCCAAGATCGTCCTGGCGTGGCGTCCTCAGGTGTTGAGTCGGCGCAGGGGCCACGGCTTATTTCGGGACTCTTGAACCTCCGGGACGGTCCCTGATCCTACGTCTTATGAAGGCCGCAGTGACAGCCTATGAGGCCATTGTGCGTACTCAGGCTTGCGCAGCTTCGTGTCCGCGAGCCGCGAGGAACCCGCGCCGCCTGAGCCAGACTTCGAGTTCTGCGCTTGGCAGCGGCCGGCTGTGCAGGTAGCCCTGCGACTCATCGCAGCCCTCGCGCATCAGATAGTCGAGCTGCGCCTGCTTCTCGACCCCTTCGGCGACCGTCGTCATGTCGAACGCGTGCGCCAGACCGATGATCGTCGAGACCAGCGTGCAGCTCTTGCGGTCCGCTGGCAGACGCGTGATGAACCCCCGATCGATCTTCAGCGTGTCGATCGGCAGCTCGGACAGGCGACCGAGCGAAGAGAATCCCGTTCCGAAATCGTCGATGGCGATCCGCATGCCGGCGGCGCGCAGCAGCCGCAGCGTATGGATGCACGCTGAAGAGTCGCCCGCGAGGGCGCCTTCGGTGATCTCGATATCGATGCCCCAGCCCGAATCGCCCGCGAAGTCGCCGATGCACTCGAGAATCTCGCGCGCGATATTCGCGCCGTCGCAGCTCCACTGGCGAGAGATTGACGGCGACTCTGATGGGCGGCAGGCCCTTGCGGCGCCACTCGCGACAATCGGCTGCCGCCCGCCTCAGCACCCAGGCGCCGATCGCCGCCATCAACCCGGCCGATTCCAGCAGCGGCAGGAAACTCGCGGGCGAGATCAGTCCGTTGTCCGGATCCTGCCAGCGCAACAACGCCTCGACCCCGACGATCTCGCCGGTGCGCAGCGCGATCTTGGGCTGGTAATGCAGCACGGAATTGCTCCTTGTCGAGCGCTGTGCGCAGCCGGTGTCTCCATTCCAACCCGGCGCGCGAGCTCGGAATTCATCTCGATGCGGTGATGCAGGTAACGCTCGCCCGAGGTCTTCGCCTCCTTCAGAGCCGCTTCGGCGTTCTGCACCAGCTCGTGGGGCTCGTGGCCATCGTCGGGATAGCAGGCCACGCCGCTCTTGATCGTTGCCACGATCTCGCGCCCATCGACACTGAAGGGCCGATCGAAGAGCCGCGTGACATCGTCATGCAGGGAGCCGGAGTTCTCAGGACGTGGTGGGCAAGGCATTCATGCAGACGAAGGTTCCGCCGCCCAGGTGCGCCAGCTGCTCGCTGTCGCGGAAGTGCTCCTTCAACCGATCCGCCACGCACTGCAACAGGCGGTCGCCCGTGTGCCGTCCGAAGGAATCATTGATGACGCTCAGATGGTCGATATCGAATACCGTGACCGCGAGCCGCGGCAGGCTTTCCGCACCCCGCGTCAGCAGGCGGCTGAAGCGCTCGCAGAACAGGGCGCGCTTGGCGAGGCCGGTGAGCGGCTCGAAGTAGGAGAGGAACCGCACCGCATCCTGCTTATCGAGGTACTGCAGCGCGAAGGACAGGTTGGAGGCGACCTCCTCGAGCAGCAGCATCTCATCCTGGCCGATGACACCGGTCGTGAGCGTGCCGCAGAGAAAGGCGCCGACCGGGGTATTGTCGACGCGCAGCGGGCAGGCAGGCGAGCGAGCGCACGCCCGCGGCGATGAGCTTCGCGGCGTTCATGAATTACGTGGGGGAAGCTTTCGATGTCTTCGCACAGCGTCGCCTCCCCGGTGCGAATGACGCGCGCCATGAGGCTCGCGTCGCCCTCTTCATGATCCGCCAAACGGGAATTCCGCTTCCGGATGCGGCAGAAATTCGTAGCCCGCCCAGCCGACGGGCCGTGCCATGCGCGTGCCGGGATTTATCAGCGCCACCATGGCGAGAGCGTAGCCGCCGACGCTGCGTGCGAGTCGGCAGGTCTCTACAAGAACCTCGTCGCGATTCGGAATGCGCACCAGTGCCGAGTTGATTCCGGAAAGCATCTGCAGCACGCCGGTCAGGCGGGCGACCTGCTGCTCGGCGAGCTGACTGCTGCGACGCAGTGCCGCCTCTTGCAAGCGCGCGCTTGCACGGCGGGCACGAGGCGCTTGGGGTTGCTCTTCAGCACATAGTCGACCGCGCCGCACTTCAATGCCTCGATGGCGCGCTCTTCGCCGATCGTGCCGGAGAGGAAGATGAAGGGGACACCGGGAGCTTCGGCCCGGGCGATCGCGAGCGCCGACATGCCATCGAAAGAGGGCAGACTGAAGTCCGACAGGATCAGGTCGGGTAGCCCGGCGCGTAGCGCGGCGCGCATCTCGGCCTCGGTCACGACGCACTGGTAGGTGCACACGTAGCCGGCCTGCCTCAAGCGCCACAGCGTCGAGCTCGGCGTCCGACGCTGAATCCTCCACGAGCAATATGCGCAGCGGCACAGGTGCTGCCAGCTGGGCGGGAGGATCAGTGCTGGACGTGTCCATACGAGGCGTGTTGTGTGGCGTGGTGTCTATTAAGCCCTTATAAATCAGGCAATCCCGGGACCGGCGTCACAGTCCCCAACTGTCAACTCGCACATGAGTCTGGCAAGTGCCCGGAGGGCGTAGCGATTCCCCTACGCGGCGCGTTGCTCTGCCGGTGGCGGCAGGGTGAAGTAGAGCGCAGTACCCTCGCCAGGACGGCTGTCTGCCCAGACCTTTCCACCGTGCCGCGTGATGATCCGGTGCACGATGGACAAGCCGATGCCCGTGCCCTCGAAGACCTCCTGGGAATGCAGGCGCTGAAACACGCCGAAGAGCCTGTCGGCATAGCGCATGTCGAAGCCCACGCCGTTATCGCGCACGTAGTAGACGATCCCCTCGCCCTGGCGCAGTGCCCCGACCTGGACGCGCGCCGCTTCGCAGCCGCTGTGAACTTGAACGCATTCGAGAGCAGGTTGACCAATACCTGCTCGAGCAGCGCCTGATCAGCGAAGCAGTCCGGCAGCTCTCCGACCTCCACGATCAGCTGCCGCTCGTGCTGCCGCTCCTTGAGCTGCGCAACGACCTGCAGCACGAGCTTGCGCACCGGCACACGCAGGCAATGCAGCGGCTCGCGGCTGAAGCGCGAGAAATGCAGCAGATCGTTGATGAGCCGGGACATGCGGCTCGCACCTGCCCCTATTCGCTCCAGGAGCCTGCGGCCGGGCTCGGGAACAGCCGGCAGCGAACTCGGTGCGAAACATTTCGCAGTAGCCCTCCACGGCACGCAGCGGCTCACGCAGATCGTGCGACACCGAGTAGGAGAAGGACTCGAGGTCCTTGTTGGCGCTCTCCAGCTCGCTGGTGCGATCCCGTACGCGCTGCTCGAGCTGCTCGTTCATGCGGCGCAGCTCCGCGACGAGTGCGGCGGTTGCGAAGGCCGTTGCGGCGGTACGAGCGAGCACATCCAGCGCCTTGATCTGTCCGGAACTGATGCGTTGGGGCCGCGCGGAGCTGAAGCCCAGGACCCCAAAGAACCTGCCGCCGGTAATGATCGGCAACGCGATGCCGATTGCGGCATCGAACGGGTGCATGGAGAGCGCACGCGCTCCGCTGTTTCCGTCCGGGGCCTCGAGATCCGTGCGTGCGCGCTCGACCCAGCGCTGCATTTCCTCATCTAGCGGCACTACGCCGTTCACGGGTTGCGCGGTGGGACCGGTTGATCCCGCCACCCGCAGCGTGCGGCCGTCCGGGCCCGGCATCAGGACGTAGACCCCGCCGGCGTCGGTCTGGTGGGCAGCCGCTGCCAAGGTCCTCGCGACGATCTCCTCGTGCTTGAGACCCTGGGTAATGGCTCGCGCGAGCTCGTAGATCGAGACTGATTCGCGCAGTTTAATGTTTTCCAGCTGTACCTGCCGCGTGGCCAACGCCCGCGTGAGCGCCGGCAGGATGCTGTGCACTTTGAACGGTTTCAGGACGTAGTCGAGCGCGCCTGCCTTGAGCGCATCGACCGCGGTCGCGATCGTGCCGTGCCCGGTCATGACGATGCAGGCCAGGTCGTGGTCGATCTCGTGACAGGCGCGCAGCAGCATGATGCCGTCCATTTGCGGCATCATGAGGTCAGTCAGGAGCAGATCGAATGGCTGCTCACGCAGCGCCGCCACGGCCTCGAGCCCTGAGGTGAACCCGCTGGTGACGTAGCCTTCCTGCTCCAGCGTGTCGCACAGTGCACGCATCAGCGCCGCTTCGTCGTCGACGATGAGCAATCGCGCGCGCAGTCACGGGGGTCATGCCGAGCACGCCGCGGCAAGGTCGTCGGCCGGCACGAGTTCCGCGATCGCCGCACGCACCTCCTGGAGGCGCGGCGGCTTGCTGAGCACGCGGTCGACATGGTCGGGAATTTCCTTATCAGCCAGCAGACGCCTGCCCCATCCCGTGAGCATGATGACCGGCGTCCGCGCCGATGTCGCCTTGATCGCGGCGGCGACTTTGCGACCATCGACATACGGCATTCCGAGATCGGTAATGACGAGCGCGAAGGGCGTGCCCTGGGAGAGCGCGGCCGTGAAGGCGTCGATACCCTTCTGACCGCCGTCGGTGACCGTGACGACGTGGCCGTCCTGTTCAAGGATATCCCGCAGGGACTTGCAGCAGTGTCGGATCGTCGTCGACGAGCAGAATCCGCAATCGCCGCAGTGGCAGCGGCAGCCTGCGGTCCCTCAGTTGTCGCGAGTACGAGCGGATCGGCGGCCGCAAAGATCAGCCGCACGGTCGTGCCGCGGCGCAGCGCACTATCGATCTCCAGTTCGGCGCTGTGACGCTGGATCATGCCGTAGACCATCGCCAGGCCCAGGCCTGTGCCGCGTTCGCCCTTCGTTGTGTAGAAAGGCTCGAGACATCGGCGGCGCGTCTCCTCGTCCATGCCTACACCCGTATCGCTGACCTCCACGGTTACCTGGCGCGCCGGGTTGGCGCTGCCAGGAGGGCCGCTGGAGACGATCCGGGTGCGCAGGGTGAGGGTTCCGCCATCCGGCATGGCGTCCACGGCATTGAAGATGAGATTGGTGAGGGCGTCGCGGATCTCGACTTCCGAGCCCATGATGTCCGGCAGGTCTTCGGCGAGATCGGTATGCAGCTGAATGACAACTCCGCGCTGCTGGGGCAGATCACTCCAGCGGGCGCGCGTGAGATTGACGACCTGCTCGATCAGGCGATTGCACGCCCACCTGCGAAAGAACCAGCTCGGCTTCGCGCGGCGCGGTAGAACTCACGCATGCGCGCCACGGTCTCGGCGACATCCTCGATAGCGGTCTGGATGGTGCGCAGATAGCCGCGCGCCCGCTCGCTCAAGCCCGGCTCGCGCTCGAGCAGCGACTCGGTATAAAGCGCGATGGGCGAAATCGCATTGTTGATGTCGTGCGCGATGCCGCTCGCCATCTCGCCGAGCGCCCGCAAGCGCTCCTGCTGCATGATCGCCTGCTGTGACTGGCGCAGATCATCGTAGGCGCGCTGCAGCGCGCCGTAGAGCTGCGCCTGATGCGCGCCGAGCGCGACGTGCTCGCTCAGCTGGCGCAGGAACTCGCAATCGGCGCTGCTGAAGGACTCGGCCGCGCGACGCGCTGCGACCAGCACGCCGAACACGCGCTTTTCCACCAACAGCGGCGCGATCACCAGCGCGTGCAGTCCGCCCGGGCGAAGCGTTGCGGAAACGGGAACTTCAGGTCGCGGGTATCCGGTTCGTAGACGAGCTCGCCGCCGACGCAGCGCGCCAGTCCGTTCTGATCGATCGGTACCCGTTCGCGCTCGGCCAGAGCGAGGGCACTGCAAAAGCGCGCGCTGCGGGGCCCGATCACCGCGACGGACAGGGCCTCAGCACTTGCCTCGTAGTACGCACATGCAGCCGAAATCGAGCCGGCATGTCCTCCTCGAGGGGCGCAGCACCACCCGGAACACGCTCGGCAGGTCCTGGCGCTCGCCGGTCGCGCGGGTGATCCGATGCAGCAGATCCAGGCGGCTCAGCTGGCTCTGCAGTTTCGTCCGATCGCCCTCGATGCGCGTCAGCATGTGATTGAACGCGTCGGTGAGCAGGCCGAACTCCTGGCCGGCCGGTTTGACGGCGCGCACCGAATAGTCGCGGTGCTCGGACACCTGCTCGCGCCGTCGCGGCAAGCGCCAGGATGGGCTGGGAGATCACTCGCTGCAGGCGTCTCGAGATCAGGTACGCCGCGATACAGCACACCAGCATGAACGCCGCGCCGATCACGACAAAGAGCCGGAAGTGCTCGTAGATCTCGCCCAGATCCGACTCCAGGTACAAGCGTTCCCATGCCGCCGCCCGCCCTGCACGACCGGCTGGACACCGCGCAGCGATCCGTCCTCGAATCGATAGCCGTCCTTGCGTGCGGCAACGGCGCCGCAGGCGCATGCGTGGCGCCGTCCGGATAGGATGCGATCAGGCGCCCATCGCTCACATACAGCCGTGCGGCGACGACGTGCGGCTGCGCCTTGAAGGCGGACAGCACCTCGCGCGCATCGTCCGGATTGTCGAAGGCGAGTGCCGCCGTGCTGTTCGCCGCGATCGCCTTGCCGAGAATCTCCAGGTTGCGCAGCGTCAGCTGCCGGAATGTCAGGTACTCGTAGGCGAAGAACGCGGCCGAGGTGATCAGCATGACCGCTCCGCAGGTGAGCAGAATCACCGTCATGAGCGTGCGGCGGATGGGGCGTGTCTGGGCGCCATGTGGCTAACTCCCTGCTCCCACGATCTCCGCGGGACGCAACAGCTTCGAGCTGATCGTCAGATTGCTCGCCTTGGCGGCCTGCAGATCGATGCGCAGCCGGATTCTGTTGTCCCGCTTGAGGAGTCCGATCATCACGCCGCGCGGCGCCGGCTCGTCGGCATCGGTCACCGTGAGAACGCTGTGTCCCTTGAGCGCCGCGAGAATCTCGTCGAGTTGTGTCAGCTCGGAGGCCGGGATGAACAGGATCTGGCAAGCGTGGATCTGGGTAACATCGCGATAGCGCTCGATGGCGAAGCGGGTGGCCGTTCACGGTTTCTCCCTGCACCACCTCATCGAGAATTGGGCCGAAGGGATCCTTCCCCAGCACGCCGATGACAAATGGCGCGCCGGCGCGAGGCAACGCCGCCGCCGGCCATTCCACGAACTGCGCGAAATTGAAGAGGAACACCGCCTTCAGCTGGAACTCGGACACGGGTGCCGCGGCGCCGCCAGGCCGGCGAGGAGCAGCAGCGCGGCCCAGCGCCGCAATGCACGCGGTGCGATGATCGTCAGTAACCCCATGTGATCTTGCCGAACACGCTGCGCTCGATCTGCTCGCGCGCCGGCGACGGAAAACCGTACTCGGGATGACGATCGTGCAGCAGATTCTGCCCGGCGAGCGGACAGTTCGAGTTTGTCGCTGACGTGCCAGGCAAGGCGCGTGTCCAGTTCGAAATAGCTTGGCACGATCCCCACGACCGGACCTGCCGGTCGGACCGTTATTGACGCGCAGCTTGTCCACCCAGCGCAGCGCGGCATCGAGCGTCATGTTGCGCGGCAGGTCCATGCTGGAGCGCAGTGCAACCTGCTGCTGCGGGTCGGCGGTCTCGTTGGTCGCGCCGGTGGCGTCGATTTCTCCCGGCTTGACGTGAATGTCTTCCCGCAGCAGGTCGTAGCCGGCGTGCAGCCGCCACCCAGTCGAGCATCTGATAGGAGGCGCTCAGCTCGAAGCCGTAGGTGTGGCCTTCGAGATTGTTCTGGAAGTAGATCGGAAACGGGAAGACGTACGTGGGCGTCGTCGCAGTCGCCGTCGTGCTGCGCAGATCATGGTAGTCGTTGTAGAAGGTCGAGACCGAGAGCGACACCCGGGGTCCGAGCGCGGCGCGATAGCCCGACTTCATAGGCAATCAGTACCTCGGATACGAAGTCCGGGTTCCCCCGCAGATAAGCTGGTTGGGAACTGATAGCGGAGGCGGTGCGTTGACAAGGCCGCTCGGCACCGGCAGATCACGGTCGTACCGCGAGGGCGTGCGCACCGCCCGCGAAACCGCCGCCCACAGCATTTGCGTCGGAGTCGACGTTCCACTGCAGACGTCCGCTCGGCTCCAACTCGTAGCCGGTATAGTCGTTGTGCTCGAGCTTCGAGCCGAGGGTGAGATACACGCTCGGAGCGAGCATGATCTCGTCCTGCAGGAAGCCGCTGTAGAGGATCTGGTCGAGAACCGGCGGCGTGAAACGCACCACCGACAGATCCCAGTCCGCCTCGTGGGTGGCCCGATAGCCCAGGCCCCAGCTGAGCTTTTGCCGTGAGCCCCAGTCAAAGTGATGCTGGAAATCCAGGTCGTAAGTGTCGAGCGTGTCCGTCAGGGAGGCAGCCGGAAAGCCGGTGAAGAAGGGCGCCGGCGGACTCGCGGCAAACGGCTGGGAGAGATAGGTGTGGTCGTAGTAGAACTGCAGGCTCAGCGAAGACTCGCGTGCCGTCGTATGCGTCCAGCGGCCGAGAATATTGCCGCCCGACCGACCCGCGTCTCCGTTGACGCCGTTCTCCTCGGTGCCGTTGTAAAAGTCGCCCTGCACGGTGAAGCGGTCCTGCGCGGAGGACTGCGCGTCCATGCGAAATCCGCCACGGCCATGTGCCACGCGTCCTGTGCGTCGGCACCGGTGCTCGTGACCTCGTCAGCCGTAATCGCTGTACTTGCCGTAAAAGCGGAGGGAGACGTTCGGTGTGAGCTCGGCCCCGTAGCGCATGCCTGCCGCTTCGCGCAGCTGGTTTCCCCCGCCCGCATAGGCATACAGTCCCTGGGTGTCGGCAGCGGCTTTGCTGATGATGTTGATGACGCCGTTGACCGCGTTGGCTCCCCACAACGTGCCGCCCGGTCCGCTGATGACTTCGATGCGGTCGATGTCCTCGAGCAGGTAGTCCTGCACATTCCAGAGAACCCCGCCGTATAGCGGCGTGTATACGGCTCGACCGTCGATCAGGACCAGGAGCTTGTTGGCGAGATTGGCGTTGAATCCACGGGCGCTGATGGCCCAGTCATGCGCGTTGATCTGCGCCACCTCGAGGTTGTCGGCCAGGCGCAGCGCCTCCGGAAGGCTGCGTCGCGCCGGAGCGGCGAATGTCCTCAGCAGTGATGACCTGGATGGAAGCAGCCGCCTGCAGCAGCTTCTGCGGCTCCTTGGCGACGGAGGTCACCTCGACGTTCATCAACTCCTCGACGCTCAACTGCTTCAGCACGCCCGCGCTCGCGGCGTCGGCTGGCGCGCCCGCCAGCGCGTGCTGGGCGGCCTGCAGGAGCAGCAGGGAGGTCAAACAGACTGCGAGGCTACGCCTGCCGTGTACCGCGTGCGGAGCATCGCTGACGCTGATGAAGTGCAATGGGCGCACGACGGCCCTGGACATGGGATGCCTCCGGCACGCTCGGTACGTGCGGATCCCATCCGGCTCATGTCACGGTGAGGAGCCGTGCCCAGCCGGTGGTCACTCGCTTACCGCTGCTGAGCGTCGAAGGTACGGGTGGAGCGGTATTGCTTCCGAGGATTACGTCACATGCCGAGGATTACGTCGCATGCGAACGGCGGACCCTGGGACCACGAGCAGACTTTGGTCAGTGTCTCAGGGGGCTGCCGGTGCCAGCAGACGGGACCACAATGAGCGCGCCTCGGCTCTCGGGCTCGCCGTGGCGGCTGCCGGCGTTTTATGGCTCCGCCTGAGCACGGGCGGTGATCCGAGCAGCTCGATGCTCGCGTGCCGACCCGAGTCGCCCACGTCCTTCAGCGCTACGAGTCGCAGCCGCAGCGCGCGCGCGTGCTCTGCGGCGTCAAGCGCCACGATCTCGGGCGCATCAAAATACGGTGCGAGGTAGTGAGCGATGGTTTTCGCGGTGCACTCCTCCTTGAAGAAGCCGAGGCGCAGCGCGTGGCGCACCGTACCATTTTCGACCCGCACGTCGCAGTACAGAGTGTACACGTCGAAGATGTCGAGCTGCGGGACGCTGTGCGGATCGATGGGAACCGCCGAGGTACGCAGCTGCACCGCATAACGCGGCGTCATATCGGGTCTGGGCAGGCTGCCCGTTGCGGTCTGTGTCGCAGCGTGGGAATTGTCCGGCACGGCTTGCGCTGGCTGCGGAAAGCGTGGGGACGCGTGCATTTGGCTCATGAGATGTCCTTTTGGGGGTATGTCAGGAGATGACCTTCGAGACCTCGGCTGACTCGACACCTTCGAGTCCGCTGCGGGTCATCGCCGTCACTGCAAAGTAATAGCGCGTGCCAACCGGAAGCCCGTCGATCACGTAGGTCAGAAGACCGGGGGACGAGAGTAGGATCGTGCTCGTGAGCTCTGCCGCGTCTGTACCGTAGTAGATCTTGAATCCAGCCAGATTAGTCAGCGCGGTGCCATCGGTGTACTCGGTGGGTGCAAGCCATGTGAGTGTTGCGCTCGAGGTCGCCGCCGTCGGCAGTGGCGCTGTCTGAGTGGCGCCGGATGAAGTCTGGGTTGAAGCCTGGTTGGAGGAGCTCGTTGATCCGTCGCCGGAGCCTCCGCAACCCGCAAGTGTCAAGGTCGTGGCAAAAGCGATCCATCCGAGGAGACGGACCGAGAGATGTACATTTCGCATTTTCTGCTCCCTAGAAACCGGTTATGTAAAATCCGGTTTTCAAGAGAGCCGATACACGAGGAGTTGCTTGACACGGCCTGCTGAAAGGGCGGGTGTCTAACGAGGCGGCGTCACCCGCCCCGGCAACCCCGCTGTCATAGGCCGTAACCCTTAGACCGGAGGCTTTGCGTCCTCATCTTTCGATGAGTTTGCGATTGCTACGGGAGCAATCATCGCCGAGCGCAGGTGCCGGGCGAATCGGCATTCGCCGCATGCAACTGCGGCGAGTACTCATGTTGAAGGCCTATCCGGTGTGACGGATGCCGCAGTCCTTAAACGTCGCGGCGCGGCACAGGCGGCGGCTCGCTCAATCCACCACGCCGGGCACGATCGCGGGCGCCCCGGCACGCCGCAAGATTTTCCGCCGGAGAATTCTGCCGCGCACAATCCTCCAGCCCGAGATCACTCACCCGAGGCACCGGTTTTCCCGCCATCACCATACCTTTGAGCCGCGCCCACACCGCGCGCCGCTTGCGCACCTGATGCGGTTGGAAGAGGTCGAAGTCGCGAAAGGTAACTGTGCGTTCGATCGTCAGCGCGCCGGCCGCCACCGCTGCGTCATAGAGCTCGAGACCGCGCTTCGTGCGCACGATGATCCCATTGAAACCCTCATCCTCACCTGCAGGACTGCCACCCGGCCAGATGTCCGAGGCAGCGATGTCGGCACTCTGGCCGATCGCGTCCGGGCAGATCTGGCAGCGCGGCTGGATCATCCACTTCGATTCATCCTCCCACAGCTGCTGGTAGGTGAGCTCGAACGCGCGACCATCGCGGGTCTCGAGCCGCGTTGGGCCCGGATTGCCGTGTCCGCGATAACGGAACAATACGAGTTCGCTTTCCCGGATATTGAAACGCCGCAGCACCTGCTCTGATTTGCGGAGGTCGGACGCACCCCCGCAGACGAACGTGAGCGCATATCGCATGTAGCGATCGACGCGTGGATCGACCTGGGCGAGATTGCGCGCCGCCGTGACGTCGCAGGGCTTCGCGATCAGAGCAAAGGCTTCGCCGCGACCGAGGATCTCTGAGAAGTCCAGCAGAGGGGCTGCCGGACCGTAGCGCGAACCCGCTCCCTCAAGGACCGAGGCGGCATCGAAGCTCAGGCGTTGCTCGCTGCGCATCGGTGCAGACCTGGACGCACCGACATGCAGAATGAACCTGACACGACCGGAGGCGAGGAGAAACTGCCCGAGCGCCGTCAGCACGCCACCGGTCGAACCGCGGTACCGCACGACCGGATCGGTTGCATAACCGATGCTCAGCCGTTCAGCGCAACCCCAGATGGTGTCATGCACGGCCGCATGCCTGCATGCGGCCGGATTGGCGCCGCCGATCCGCGTCCCTGGACAGACCGCATTGATGCGAGCCAGAGTCGATGCACTGAGTGCTTGCCGTGCGACCGGGCGCTCGCGGCCTTCCGGCGTCATTACCAGATCGACCCGATCCGGTCCGGCGATAGATCGGCAGAGCCCGCAACCGATGCAAAGCCCGTTCTCGACGATCTGCTCCAGGGTCAAGGGCACGGGCGGCATCGCACCTCGTCGCGTTCCCGATGCAGGCAGTCAACGTAGTGAGTGAGCTCACCGGTATAATGCATTCAAGCGCTGGCCCACGCATAACGCCAGACGCTCTTCCACATCACATCCGGAGAAGTCCGGTGTTCGACAGGGCATGGCGAGACCAACGGCAGGAGCTCCGCAACGAGCGACGGGGTCCCGCCGCTGGTCCATGGCCCGCTCGGTTCGGAGTCTCCCGATGGAATCCCTCCTGGTCTCGATCTCGACCGTGGCGATCGCTGAGATGGGCGATCGCACCCAACTGCTGTCGTTGATGCTGGCGGCGCATTACCGCAAGCCCTGGCCGATCCTCGCGGGCGTGTTTTGCGCGACGCTCGCCAATCATGCGGTTGCGGGGGTGATTGGTGTCCGCCTCGGCCGATTCCTGACGCCGGGAATCCTGGATTCGCTGGTCGGCATCAGCATGATCGGCATGGCGCTGTGGACCCTTCGGGAGGATACGCTCGAGGAGGACTCGGCTCGGGTCAGACCAGCTGGCGCCTTCGTCGCGACCGTCATCGCTTTTTTCATTGCCGAGATCGGTGACAAAACGCAGATCGCCACCGTGGCGCTGGCCGCGGCTTATTCCAATCTGGCAGCGGTGGTCTCAGGCACCACCGCGGGCATGGTGCTCGCCAATGCACCCGTGGTCTTTCTCGGAAAGGCCTTCTCCGACCGACTGCCGCTCAAAGCCATTCACTATGTGGCGAGCGGACTGTTCCTGATTCTCGGGGCGGTGTTTATCATTCGCGCCATCCACCACGCGACCTCGGCCGTTTAGGTGAAACCCCATGTGCCAATATAGAAGATAGCGATCGCGTGGAAGTCAGAGCCAGCGGCGCGGTCGAGGGGCGCCCGAATGCCGTACTCGAGCAGATCGTCGGCCGCCTGAGTCTGGAACCCGCGGTCACGGGAGCGCGCTGGCGTATCGAGCAGCTGGCAGAGCAGGCAAGCGAGAAAGATGTGATATGAGCGACGCACCAAGACGCGGTTGGCAGGCGCTGGCCAGCAATTGGAGGGTCTGGCTTTGGATTGTTGGCGCCTTGCTGGTGGGGACGATTGCCTGGCTGCTGGGCTATGACTGAAGTCTCGCGTGCGCACTGCGCCTTCGCGCTACCGACCGGATCTTTCTCACGATCGCTCCAGCAGCATGCCCCAGTGCCACGGTGATCCGGGCAGCTCCTGGGTTCGCACGCACTCAAGGCCTGCGGCCTCCGCCCATCGCTGGCACTGCTCCGGGGAAGGCCGGATCTCGAGTGGCGGTCCGCGCGGCGCTCCGGCGTCGCGTTTCCAGTGCATGAGTCCAACGGTCCCCTGGGGACGCAACACCCGGTGCGCCTCCCTGAGAAGGGAGACCGGATCGTCAAGGTGCAGGACATTGAATAGCATCACGTACTCTGCGGACCGTGCCGCTCGCCCGCAACCATCGACAACGAAGTCGCGCTCCTGCGCCACGACATTCCTCGTACCGGCGCGCGCTGCGCGATCCGCGGTGGTTGCTACCATGAGCGGGTCGATGTCGATTGCATACACCGTTCCGGAGACCCGACGAGCCGCGGGGATCGTGAAGGTTCCGTAGCCGCACCCAAATTCGACCACGTCTCCCGACGAGCTACTGCAGCCGAGCACATCGAGAATAGCCGCGGCGTCAAAGAAACTCTCCCATTGCTCTGGCGGCGGCATGCCACTATCTCGAACCCTGGGCAACGGAACCCCCGAGTCAGCTCTTACGGGCCACGGTGTTTGCGGGTCTCTCCAGGGCCAGCGTGCGGATGTCATTGAACATCACGTCAGGCTGCAGGTAGGCGAGTGAGTAGATTTCACGCACCGTTCCCTGCGAGTCGATCAGAAACACCTTGAGCATGTGATGCAGGGTTCGCAATGCCTGACCGTGTTCGTCCGTCTCCACGCTGACGTCCTGGCCAAAGTCTTCCAGCACGGGAAGCAGTTGCGCGACCGAGTGTGTCGTGAGAAAGCGCCACTCGAAGCGCGGGTGGGTCCCGAATTGTGCGGCGTATTGTCTGAGCGCCGCCGGGGTGTCGGTGGTTGGGTCGAGACTCACGTTCACGAAGCGCACGGTGGCGGCGAGTCCGGGCTCGGCGAGCACGCGGGCTCGCAGATCACTGAGGGTGACGCGCGCGAAGGGACATCCCAGTGGATCGACGCAGTACGTGTAGAAAAACGTCAAAAGCGTGATCTTGCCGTGAAGGAATCGAGCCAAGTGGCGGGCCTGTCCGGATGTGTCGAGAACAATCGCGTCTCTGGTCGGCTGAATCCGTTGCAGCTGGTAAGTCCCGGCAGCTGGTGCCGCAAACTCGGTACGCGGAGCGGTGCCGGGGCCGGGATCGATGGTGGCGTGCGCCGCCGTTGCGACGCCGGCCACCGTCAGCGCAGCTCGCCACCCGGCGTTCAACTTCGCGGCGTCGTCGTGGGTGCCAATCCCGCCGCCCGAGCCGCCTTGGCGGTGAATTTCATATGGTGCGGACGACCGAGCTTCTCCTTCGTGAAGTCGACGGCGAAAGCCGGCGTGAGTGACCGCCCATCCCAGTTGAACGCACGCAGGACTTGCTCGTTGTCCGCGCCCTGCTTGTCCCAGCGCGAGAGCAGGCTCGAGGTAATGTACAGTCGCTTGCCGTCCCAGCTCTGGGAGATCATGTTGACCTGAGCCCCGGTGTGCAGGTGGTAGGTTTCCTTCGGGTGCTCGGGATCCGACAGATCGAAGTAATGGGTCGTACCGTCCATGAAAGTGTTGACCCACAGTCCTTTCCCGTCGGCGGTAATCGAGATATCGACCGGCAGTGGAATCTTGGCGGGATCTCCGATGGTGGCGACGTCCCTGGCCTGCCACTGACCGGCGGTATCCTGTTTGACCAGCCAGAGCTTTGAGGTCAGAGCGGTGGCGGTGATTGCCCAATTCTGTCCAGGCGCCAGCGCCCAGCGGATCTCCAGGGGAGCCCCCGGCGCACTGAATATCTGCGTTGGCTGCATGGTCTTGAGATTCCAAAGCACCATGGTGTTGCCGAAGTGCTTCATGGCTTCCGGATCCTTGACCACGTCGCCGAGGTCCCGCATGTAGTTCTGCCAGCCCGAGAAGCTGGAGGTCAGCATGACGTTCTTTGCGGGGTTGATGGCGATGTCGTACCCGTAGCCGTCGCCCTGGACACCTTTGATCATCGAGGTGGGGATGTCGTACTTTGCGACGAAGCCACCCTTGTTGTTGTAGACCGCAAGTCCGGTTACGCCACCATGGTCCCGGGCGTTCGAGAGACTGCCGACCAGCAGACGTCCGGGCAGAGCATAAAAGGTATGTGGACCGACGAATCCGGTCCTGTCCGTGAGGTCGGCGATGGTGCGGATGAGCTTCGGTTTGCCGGGATCAGTTCCTACATCGAATACATAGATCTTGCTGTCATCGAGGTTCCCGGCCCACAGGTATTTGCGGTCATCGGAAAATCCCATGTGATGCGCCTCGCCGCGGCCGCCCACGGAGACGGAATGAACCACGGTTCCATAGGTGCTCGAGTGCGGATTGGCGTCTATGGTGACGAGCTTGTCCGAGCCGTCCCCGAGATTCTCCACGCCGAGAGTCCAGACGTGCACATAGTCCTCGTGGCCCTTGATGAGATTGGTTACGTAGGGGGAGTTACAGGTCTCATCGGCATAAGCGGGGACCGCCCAGAGGCAAAGGGCAAGGCATGCATGAGAAAACAGACCGATGAGCGGGCGACGGTTATGCACGGTGTTTCTCCCAGCTGAAACGTCGGCGGGAACATCGGTTATGTCATGAAGTTAGTCTAGCGCAAGCTTAACCCGAGCTGCTGTGCCCCGGGGAACTGCGCCCCCGCGATCCGACCCTGAGCTCTGAGGGATAATGGGCATCGCAAAGGGCGCTACGGGCGGGAGGTCCTGATGTCGGCACACGGTCTGGCGCTGTTTTGTCTCGTGTACTGCATTGCAACGGCAACACCCGGCCCTGGCATCGCGGCGGTGGTTGCTCGTGTCCTGGCGCGCGGTACCCAGGGACTGCCGGCATTCATTGCGGGCTTCGTCGTGGGCGATCTGACCTGGTTTACGCTTGCCGCCACCGGCATGGCAGCCCTCGCGCAGAGCGCCCACATCGTGTTCCTGGCGGTCAAATACCTGGGTGTGCTTTACCTGCTTTATCTCGCATACCGTATGTGGAAGGCTCCGGCGCGCCCTCTGAGCGAGAGCGTCGTAACTGCCAGCAACGACAGTGCGGCTCAATTGTTTGCGAGCACCCTTGCCCTGACGCTCGGTAACCCGAAGGTCATGGTCTTCTTTCTCGCGCTGCTGCCAACCGTCATCGAGCTGCGCGGGATGACGATCGGTACATTTATCCGGATCGCCGTCTGCATTTGCATGATCCTGTGCGCCGTACTTATGACGTATACGGGCGTGGCGCTTCGCGCGCGGCGGCTCTTCAAGAACGCGCGCGCCGTCCAATGGCTCAACCGAGCGTCGGGAACGGTGATGGCCGGCGCCGCGGCCGGAGTCGCTGCTCAGTAGAGTCGGCTGGCCGGGCGCCTCGCACGGGATGTGCACCACCCTGGCAGAGCAAATCAACAGGGAACTCCCTGCCCTTATACAAGGAGTGACTGCTGCGATCCGCCCTCGGTACCCGGGGGCGGGTCTGCTCCCCAGCGCATCGCCTTACGGCTTCACGCGCAGGCCGTCCGCCGCGAATGTCACGCTGCCCCGATAATGGCTGGTGATGGACGCCGTCACCGCCGCGCGCTCACGGTCGACGGCGGGGGAGAGATGACTCAGGAGCAGTGCTCCAACCTGACTGTGCGCAGCCAGTGCTCCGATCGCAGCGGGTGGGGTGTGCAGGGAGTAGAGCACCTCGGGTGAACCCGGAGAATCGAGCACGACCGCATGGAAGACGAGCAGATTCGCTCCCGTGGAGATCGTCGCCAGAGCCGGTAACCCGCTTGCATCGATATCGCCACTAAAAACAACACTGCGTCCTTGATACTCGATCCGGTAGATGATCGCAGGCGCATCGCCATGGTGTCCGGGGATAGCGCTGATTTTCAGGCCTGCCCGGGTGAAAATGGTGCGGGGATTGCTCGCTTCCGCGCGAGCGATCGGCACGTCGGTGACTTCAAAGCTGATGGGCGCTGAGAAGTTCTTGAGGTATGCGAACGCACCGTCAGCCCCAAACATGAGCTCGACGAAGCGGCTTGTTGAGGGGAATCTTGCCATATCCCCATGCCGCTCCTGTCCTGCCGGTCCGTAGACATGAAAGTGGATCGGGCCGTTTGCTGCAACGGCGCGCGCCTTGACGAGGCCAGGCAACTCGCCGGCGTGATCAACGTGCAGGTGCGTCAGCAGTACGAGGTCAAGCGCTCTCAGCGAGGCGTGCGCCTCACCGATGCGCGCGAACGAGCCGGGACCCGTGTCAACCAGTATCCGTGGCTCACCATCCAGCAGTACGAGATAACTCGAGGCGGCACGTCCCAGGGCGGCGGGCCCGCCGGAACCCAGTACGATCAGCTCGAGCGCGGCTGATGCGTCGTTCGTTGGCAGTGAAATGGCCTGCGCGGCGGCATCGCCGCTCGCGGCCAGAGCGAGGAGGGCGACCACTACGCGCGCTCGATCTGTAGTGCTTCTCGACACAGGGTTATTGTGGCACTTTAGCAGCGCATTGATGCCCGGCTTGGTGCCCGCCGCTGACTGGCGTGGGGCATAAGAAGAGACCTCGTTGCAACGAGAGGGGTGGTGTGCCGGATGGAATACCGCGATGAGGTCTATTTCAAGAGCCAGCCTGAGAACGAGGCGCCGTTCAGTGCCCTGGAGTTCGCCGGTCGGTTAGACAGGCTGCGTCGCAGGATGGCGGCGGCAGGGATCGACATGCTGTACCTGATGGCGCCGGAGAGCATGTACTACTTGTCCGGCTACCAGGCGGAATGGTACCAGGCCCAGTCGCCGCCGCAGTGGCCGGCAAGCTCGGCGATCGCCGTTCACGTCGACCACGACCGCTACATTCTATTCGACAGCGAGCGCGAAGCTGTTCTGGGCCGGGTGTTCACCCGTTCGGTTGACACCCGCTATTTTCCCCGCGATGCGCTGCGGGGCAGCGTCACCTTCGTCGCCCAGGAATTGAAGCGCGAAGGCTGGCTGCGCGGCACGGTGGGAATGGAGTTCTGGAGCTATCGGCCGAATCGCGTCATCAGTCATTGTATCGAAGACGCCTTTGTCGCCGCCGGTGCCCGCGTCAGCGACGCTACGCGCTTGCTGCGCGAGGCGCGTCACGTGAAGTCGCCCGCCGAGATCGAGTGCCTGAAGGAGGCCGCGAAGATCGCGAATATCGGCATGGCCGCCGCCCGGGCGACTATCGCACCTGGGGTCGCGGAGCTGGACGTCTATGGCGAGATGGTGCGCGCGATGGCACAGGCCGGCGGAGAGAACCCGGGTATCACGATGCCCGTCCTGTCGGGGACCAAAACCAACGCTCTGCATGGCGTTGCGACGCGGCGCAAGATGCAATACGGCGAGCTGGTGCTCGTCGACCTGGCTGGCGTCTGCAAGCGATACCATATCAACATGGCGCGCACTTTCTGCCTTGGTCAACCGAGTACCAAGGTTCGGGATCTCACCTCGCGGGCTGCTCGGTCAATGGAGCTCATCCGCTCGATGCTCCGCCCGGGTCTACTGGTGCGTGAATTCAATGCGGCGGTGGTTGACTATTTCCGCCGCGCAGGGCTCTGGGAGCTTCGCGGCTGGGTCGGCGGCTACGAGATGGGGATCGCGTTCCCTCCTGACTGGGTGGGTAATTTCGTATACGACCCCGCCTCGGAAGCGGCGGGTGGGGAAGTATTCGAGGCGGGTACCGCAGTGAACTATGAGAACCAGTTCTTCATGCCGGACCATGCAGGCCAGTACTTCACGATCGATTCCTTCCTCTTTGAGCAGGACCAGGCCCGGGGACTCTCTGAGCAGCCGTTCGACCTGATGGTCATCGAATAGAGCCCATGAAACAGTGGATCGCGTGTGTGGCGGTGATCGTGGGCAACATGAGTGCCGTCGGTATCACCGCCGAGCAGAAGTTCATCGCGCGTCCACCCAACGGCCTCGCCCTGACGCCACCAATGGGCTGGAACAGCTGGAACCACTTCGGGTGCGACATCAGCGAGGCGACGATCCGCAAACAGGCAGACGCCATGGTGAGCACCGGCATGAAAGATGCCGGCTATGAGTTCATCGTCGTGGACGACTGCTGGCACGGTGAGCGTGATGCGCAGGGCAACATTCACGCCGACCCGCATCGCTTCCCCTCGGGCATTCGCGCGCTCGCGGACTATGTGCACTCGAAGGGCCTGAAGTTCGGAATCTATTCCGATGCCGGCGATCGCACCTGCCAGGGCAAGCCCGGCAGCCGCGGCCATGAGTTTCAGGACGGACTGCAATACGCCGCATGGGGCGTCGACTACCTGAAGTACGACTGGTGCAACGCCGAGTCGCTCGAGGTGCGGTCCGCCTACGAGACCATGGGCGATGCCCTGCGCGCGACTGGCCGGCCAATCGTGTTCAGCATCTGCGAATGGGGCACTCACAAGCCCTGGGCTTGGGCGGCCTCGACCGGCGGCAATCTCTGGCGCACGACCGGCGATATCTATGACGGCTGGGTCAGCAGCGAGCACGACAAGAACGGTGTGCTCAACATCCTCGATCTGCAGTCGGGTCTGGAAGGATTTGCCGGGCCGGGGCACTGGAACGACCCGGACATGCTCGAAGTGGGCAACGGCGGCATGAGCGCGGATCAGTATCGCGCCCACTTCAGCCTCTGGGCGATCCTCGCCGCGCCACTCATGGCGGGTAACGATCTCTCCACAATGAATGCGGAAACACGCCGGATTCTCAGCAACCGCGAGGTGATCGCGGTCGATCAGGACCGCCTTGGCATGCAGGGGCGCCGTGTCATTCGCAGCGGTGACACCGAAATCTGGGTCAAGCCTCTGGAGGGTGGACGTCAGGCAGTGGTTCTGCTGAATCGCGGCACCGCGGCCGCGACCATACGCCTGGAGTGGTCGGCGCTCGGGTATCCACCCTACCTGCCCGTGAGCCTGCACGATCTGTGGTCCGGTCGTACCCTGCCGACGACCACAGGAGCCGTCACGTTGGAGGTCTCTCCCACGGCTGCGGTCATGTTGCGCGCCGTGCCCTCTCCTTACGGACACCGAGGACACTGAGCACTCCGCGCAGTGTAGCGCTATGATTGCGCGTGAGGCTGCAGCAACAAGCAAAGGACGATTGCCATGAGCAAACCCGACGCAACAAAGAGCCAGGATCCAAGGGGACTCTCGCGCGGAGCGCTGGTCACGCCGACAGATCTCTCCGCTACAGCCACCAAGGAGATCGCCGGCGCCATGAACGCCATCCTGGCGGACGTGTTTGCGCTCTACGTAAAGACCAAGAACTTCCACTGGCACCTGAGCGGGCCGCACTTCCGTGACTATCACCTGCTTTTCGACGAGCAGGCCGATCAGATCTTTGCGATGACCGACCCCATCGCGGAGCGGGTCCGCAAGGTGGGCGGCGCAACCGTGCGCTCGATCGGACACATCGCCCGCATGCAACGATTCCTCGATAACGATGCCGAATACGTCGAGCCGTCCGACATGCTGGCGGAGCTGCGCGAGGACAATAAAACACTGGCGGCGCGGTTGCGGGAGGCGCACAACGTGTGCGACGAGTACCGCGACATCGCTACGGCAAGCCTCATCGAGGTATGGATCGATGAGACCGAGCGGCGCACCTGGTTTCTCTACGAAGCCGGTCGTCATCGGGACTCAGCGGGGCGCTGAAGCAATCAGCACGGCTCGCGGCCGGTCGTCTCTGCGGGCACTTGCGCCGCTGCCGTCCGGGACGACGGGTGCAGCGCTGCGCGTCGACGGGGCGTAGTCGAGACGATCCCCTGACAGAACAGCCGTAAACATGTCCCTGCCGGACCGCGCGCCTTTATCGACCTGGCGCGTGAGATCGCGCCCGCGCCCGGGCAGCGCGTGCAGACCAAACGCCGTAAATCCTAGAGCGCTGGTGCTCATTACGATTGAAATAGAACGCGAACGGCGCGCAATCAGGTCGAAGACTGTGTCCCGCACATTGCTGCTGCGATCGGCGCCGAGCAGCCCGCCGGAGTGGCGAAGCGATCAGGCGTGCCGAGGACTGAGACCCCACCGGTGTTTCCGAATCCCAGCCATGTCAGGCATTGTGATATACGAGGAAAACGACCTCATGCGCGGCCTGCTCAAGGAGTGGCTGAGCGAGGCGGGCTATCGTGTCCGTGCGGGCGCGGTGCGCGAGGCACAGCGCGAAGGCACAGCGGATCTGGTGATCGTCAGCGTTTACATGCCCAAACAAGGCGGGCGCGCAGCTGGTGCGTGAAGTACAGGTCAGCGCATCCAGGCACACCGCTGATCGCGATCTCGGGACAGTTTCGTTCCGGCCTCTCGGCGGTGGGCGCGACCGCACAAATGCTCGGGGTTCAGCGGGTCATTGCAAAGCCACTGACCTGCGGCGATCTGCTCGAGGCGGTGCGCGCTATCATCGGCGCACCGAGCTGAACACGCGAACGCACTGAATGCCCTCATTGGACGACTCTGCTTCACCACGTAGCCGCTCAATCCGGTTCAGGCGTCTGCGGCTCGGGGCAGTCGTGCTCGGCGTTCTCGTGATTGCTTGCGTTTGCCGGTTCGTCCGCTTACGACGCCTGGCGCGCGTATCACAATGCGCTGGTCGCGACCGATCGCGAGATCGGCAACGTGGCCAGGGCGCTTGCCGAGCAAACCGCCTGGACCTGGCAGGCGGATCGACCTTCTGCTGCGCGATACCGCGCGCTGGTATCAAAACGACAGCCCCAAGATCGCGCCGGAGCGTCTGGATGAGGTTCTTGCGAACCGCACGGCGGGGATGCGGCAGGTGCGCCTGATCACGATCGTCGACGCGCAGGGCATACAGCGCCACCGCTCGCGCGGATCCTCGCCACCCAATCTTGACGTCTCTGACCGCTCCTACTTCATCGCTCAGCGCGATCGGCACTTGCCACGGGCGTGTTCATGAGCGAACCGCTCGTGACCCGTTCCGAAAACCGCGCGGGCGTGGTCCTTTCGCGCCGGCTGGAAGACGACAGCGGCAAATTCGCCGGGGTCGTCACGGCGATCGTCGATCTCGAGGATCTCAAGCAGTTCTATGGAGCCGTCAACCTCGGCGGAGGCAGCGCGATCCACCTTCTGCGCGACGACGGGACACTGCTCGTGCGCAACCCGCCGACGCCGACCGTGGTCGGGCAGAAATTCCCCAGCTCGTTGCGACGCACAGATTGCACAGGGTAACGCGGCTCCTGAATCCCATCGACGGCAAGCGCGACTTCATCGCCGTTGCACGCGTGCGAGACACGCCCCTGGTGCTCACGGTCACTCGCGAAGAGGCCGTGGCGTTGCGGCCGTGGCGCGACGAGGCCACGCGGCTCGGCGTGCGCACGCTCATCCTCACATTGCTGGGAGTCCTTGACCATTGCCGCCCTGTTGCGCCAATTGCGGCGGGTAGAGGCCGGCGAGCGTGCGCTGCGTGAAAGCGAGGAGCGCTATGCGCTCGCCATGGAAGGAGCAAACGAGGGGCATTGGGACTGGGACGTCCCGACGCGATCGCCTGTTCCTCTCGCCGAAGATGAAAATGCTGGCGGGTCAAAGCGCAGACAGTGCGATCACGACTCGCAGCGCGTGGTTGGCACAAATCTGTGATTCACCCCGACGACATAGCGCGCTTCGACACCGCACTGAGAGATCATTTCGAGGGACGCACGCCGCGCTACGAGTGCGAATACCGCGTCCGTCAACCTGACGGCGAGTGGTGTTGGCTGCTCGCACGCGGCCGCTGTCTGCGCGACGCGACGGGCAAGCCGTATCGGTTCGTCGGCTCGGCAATCGACGTCACCGCTGAAAAGACAGGCGCAAATCGACAAGGAGCACCTGGAGGCGCAACTGCGGCAGTCGCAGAAGATGGAGGCGATCGGGACACTCGCCGGCGGCATCGCCCACGACTTCAACAACATCCTCGGAGCGATCCTCGGGTACGGCGAGCTTGCGCACCAGCATTCTGCGGAAGGCAGCGCCCTGCGGCGCTATCTCGACAATGTCATGCACGCGGCCGGGCGCGCCAAGGCGCTCGTTGACCGCATTCTCGGCTTCAGCCGCAGCGGGCTCGGTGAGCGCGTGCCGGTGAACGTTCAGTCCGTGATCGAGGAGACACTCGAGCTGCTCGCAGGCCTCGCTGCCGGCAGGAATTCGCCTCGAGAGCAGGCTCGAAGCCGGCAACGCCGCAGTGATCGGAGACGCGACGCATCTGCACCAGGTGGCGATGAATCTGTGTCACCAACGCGCTGCACGCAATGGAGCGCGGTGGCGTACTCAGGGTTGTCCTCGAGCGCGTCGAGCTTGAGCGAGCGGCGCGTCGCTCGCGCGCGGCACCCTCTCCCCGGGGCCGTATGTGCGGCTCATCGTCAGCGACACCGGCACCGGCATTCCGCCGGCGGTGTTCGAGCGGATGTTCGATCCATTCTTCACCACGAAGGGTGTCGGCGAAGGCACCGGCCTCGGCCTGTCGCTCGTGCACGGCATCGTTACCGACCTTGGGGGCGCGATCGACGTGACTACGAGCGCGGGCGAAGGAACGAGATTCGAGATCTGGCTGCCGGTCGCCGGCGAAACCGGCAAGACCCGCGGTCGAGGCTGCTCGCGAGCTGCCGCGCGGACAACGGCGAAACGGTGATGATTGTCGATGATGAGCGCGCCGCTCGTGGCGCTCGCCGAGGAAATGCTCGCCGAGCTCGGCTACGAGCCGGTGGGCTTCGATTCGAGCAGCGCGGCGCTGCAGGCGTTTCGGGCCGAGCCGCAGCGCTTCGATCTCATTCTCACCGATGAAGCGATGCCGGATCTGGTCGGCACCGAGCTCGCGCGCGAAATCCGGCAGATTCGGCCCGACGTTACCGATCATCCTGATGAGCGGCCACGGCGGTACGCAGCTCGCGCAGCGGGCGGCGGCCGATCGGCGTGAACGAAGTGCTGCGCAAGCCGCTGCAGCGCCGCGACCTCGCCGAATCGCTGGCGCGAGTGCTGCGGGCCCGCTCACCGCAGTGTCGGCAAGTGGAACCTAGCGTGGCATCTCTGTTCATGCTAGATTGCGAGGCCCGGCGGCGGAGGTTGCAGGTATGCCGGAAACGATTAGCCACACATCCTGGTCGTGGACGATGACCCGCAGATCCGTGCGCTGTTAGAGGAGTACCTTGGCGGAGAACGCGCTGCGCGTCAGCGTGGCATCGAACGGCAAGCAGATGTCGCAGATTCTCGCGGATGAGGCGATCGATCTCGTCATCCTCGACTTGCGCCTTGCCGGTGAGGACGGCATGGCGATCGCGCGGACGCTGCGCGACCAGTTCAGCAATTCCGATCGTCATGCTCACCGGCGTGCGCGACGAAGCCGACCGCGTCATGGGACTCGAGCTCGGGGCCGACGACTACCTGACCAAGCCCTTCAGTCCCCGCGAGCTGCTGGCGCGCATTCGAACGGTGCTGCGACGGACGAAGGGCGCGGCGCTGACGCAGGCGCGCGAGCGACGAGGTTCGCGCTTACCGATTCGCCGAGTTCGAGCTCAACCTGCGAACGCGGCGCCTCAAGCAACGTGACGGGCGACCCATTGACTTGACGAATGGCGAGTTCAACCTGCTCGCCGCGTTGCTCGGCGCCCCGCAGCGGATCCTCACGCGGGACCAGCTCCTCGAAGCGAGCCGCGTGTACGACAACGAGGTCTACGACCGCTCGATCGACGTTCAGGTGGCTGCGGCTGCGTCGCAAGATCGAGGCGGACCCGTCGCAACCCCGGTTCATCTGTCACGGAACGGGGTGTGGGCTATACGTTCAACTCTGCGGTCGAAATTCTGTATTGAGCGTACCGCCGCGTTGCCCCCAGCGCTGCGTGCCGGCCCGCCGGGGGCCGAGGTGCGGGTATCTCCTGAGCGTTAGTTAGGCCCAGACCTAAGTAACGAAAGTTCGGCTAGTAATTTCAATAAGTCAGCTGAGGCCGATTAGCGACCTCATTTATTTTCATTTGCAGGAGTTGCGGTGCGCGGTCCTGGTACCGGGCTCAGGGGCCGCGGCGCGGACGTGGTCGATTCCGCCCGCGCGATGCCGTCGTTGCAATTGAAACGCCCGCATAGCTCCCCGAAATCCACCCGCAAGGCCTGCCGCGCAACCTGCCACTAACGATTACCGAGGCACGAAGGCGCCGTTTTCGTTGCCTGCCCGGCACGTCCGAGGGAGAAGTGACAGTATGTTGGCCCTGGTCCGAATTGCCCTGCGGCGTCCCTACACGTTCGTCGTGCTCGCGCTGCTGATTCTCATCTTCGGCACGCTTTCCGCGCTGCGCACTCCCACCGATATCTTTCCGGACATCCAGATTCCGGTGATCAGCGTCATCTGGCAATACACCGGGTTACCCCCGGACCAGATGAACGGCCGCATCATGACTCCGTTCGAGCGCGCGCTCACTACGACCGTGAACGATATCGAGCACATCGAGGGCGTCTCCTACGCGGGCTTCGGAGTAGTCAAGATTTTCTTTCAGCCGACCGCCGACATCCGTACGGCGAACGCGCAGGTCACCTCTGTATCGCAGACCCAGCTCAAGCTGATGCCCGCCGGTATCACGCCGCCGCTGGTGCTCAACTACAGCGCCTCCACCGTTCCCATCATCCAGCTCGCGCTCTCGGGGAAAGGGTTGTCCGAGCAGACCCTCTCGGATCTCGGCACGAACATGATCCGCACGCAGCTGATCACCGTACCGGGCGCGTCGCTGCCGCTGCCGTTCGGCGGCAAGACGCGCGAAGTGCAGATCGACCTCGACCCCGCAGCTCTCCAGGCGCGGGGGCTCTCCGGTCAGGATGTGGCGCTGGCGCTCGCTACGCAGAATCTGATCTTGCCGGCGGGCACGCAGAAGATCGGCAAGTTCGAATACACGATGCAGCTCAACAACTCGCCGATCGAGCATCAGCGGGCTCGCCGACCTGCCGATCAAAGCCGTGAACGGCGCCATGATCTACTTGCGCGACGTTGCGCAGGTGCGCGACGGCTACCCGCCTCAGACCAATATCGTGCACGTCGATGGTGGACGCTCGGTACTGCTGACGGTGGAGAAGAGCGGCGCAACCTCGACGCTCGCAATCATTCAGGGCATCAAGGCCAAGATGGCGCAGCTCAAGGCGAATTTGCCTGCCTCGCTGGTGGTCGCTCCAATCGGCGACCAGTCGGTCTTCGTGACGGGGGCGATCAGTAGCGTGGTCCGCGAAGGCGTGATAGCCGCGGCGCTCACCAGTCTGATGATCCTGCTGTTCCTCGGCAGCTGGCGCTCGACGCTGATCATCGCCATATCGATTCCGCTGGCGATCCTGGGCTCGATTACCGCGCTGTCCGTCCTCGGGGAGACGCTCAATATCATGACCCTCGGCGGGCTCGCGCTGGCAGTCGGCATCCTCGTTGACGATGCGACTGTGACGATCGAGAACATCAACTGGCACCTCGAGCACGGTAAGGAGGTAGAGCCGGCGATCCTCGACGGGGCCAAACAGATCGTCACGCCGGCGTTCGTGTCGTTGCTGTGCATCTGCATCGCGTTCGTCCCGATGTTTTTCCTCCAGGGCATCGCGCGCTTCCTGTTCGTGCCGATGGCAGAGGCCGTCATCTTCGCACTGATCAGCTCCTTCATCCTGTCGCGCACGCTGGTGCCGACGATGGCCAAGTACCTGCTGCGGCGACATGCGGCCGGCGCGGATGCGGGCGCGGAAGCCCCCGCGCGCGCTTCGCGCAACCCGCTGGTGCGCTTTCAGAGCGGTTTCGAGAAGCAATTTGAACGCATGCGCGGGCGCTACCATGATCTGCTGCAGCTCGTGCTCGGTCACCGCCGGCTGTTCGTAGTCGGCTTTCTCGGCGTCGTTCTCGCTTCGTTCCTGCTCGTCCCGATGCTGGGGCGCAATTTTTTCCCCGCGGTGGATTCGGGACAGATCCTGATGCACGTGCGCCTGCAGGTGGGCACGCGCGTCGAGGACAGCGCCAATGTTTTCGCCGGAATCGAGAACGCCATCCGCAAGGTCATCCCCCCCGCCGAGCTGGGCACGCTCGTCGACAACATCGGCATGCCGGTGAGCGGGATCAACCTGGCGTATAACAACACCGGCACCATCGGCTCGCAGGACGGTGACATCCAGATCTCCCTGAAGCCGGTTCACCGCCCGACGGCCGACTACGTGAAGACGCTGCGCGAACAGCTTCCGGTCCGCTTTCCCGGGGCCACGTTCTCGTTCCTGCCCGCCGATATCGTCAGTCAGATCCTGAATTTTGGCTCTCCCGCCCCGATCGATCTGCAGGTTCGCGGACCTGATCTGGCCGCGAACTTCAAGTACGCGGGCGAGCTCCTGCGCCGTATTCGCCTGGTACCGGGGGTCGCCGATGCTCGCATCCAGGAGTCCCCGAGCAATCCCGGGTTCGACGTGAATGTGGATCGGGCCCAGGCGCAGTACCTCGGCCTGACCGAGCGCGACGTGACAAACAGCCTGCTGGTCATGCTCGCGGGCAGCAGCCAGGTCGCGCCGACCTTCTGGCTGGACCCGAAGAACGGCGTGCAGTATCCGATTGTCATGCAGACGCCGCAGTACAAGGTCGACACGCTCAGTGAGCTGCAGAATCTGCCGGTCACCGCCACCACGACGGCGGTGCCGCAAGTACTGGGAGCAGTCGCGGGCATCAGCCGCAACACATCGAATGCGGTCGTCTCACAGTACAACATTCAGGCGATGGTTCAGGTCTACGCGACCACGCAGGGGCGCGACCTGGGAGCGGTTGCGGCGGACATCGACAAGATCCTCAAGGACACGGCGCGCGACGCGCCGAAGGGAAGCACAGTCGCCCTGCTCGGCCAGGTGCAGACGATGAACGCCGCATTCTCGGGACTGATGTTCGGCCTGCTCGGCGCCATCGTGCTGATCTATCTGCTGATCGTGGTCAATTTTCAATCCTGGAGCGATCCATTCGTCATCATCACTGCGCTGCCGGCCGCGCTTGCCGGCATAGTGTGGATGCTCTTTGCCACCGGTACCACGCTGTCCGTGCCCGCGCTCACGGGGGCAATCATGTGCATGGGCGTGGCGACCGCCAACAGCGTGCTCGTCATCAGCTTCGCGCGCGAGCGCCTCGAGGAGCTCGGTGACCCGGTCGCCGCTGCGCTCGAGGCCGGCTTCGTACGCTTCCGTCCGGTATTGATGACCGCGCTCGCGATGATCATCGGCATGGCGCCGATGGCGCTCGGCCTGGGCGAAGGCGGCGAGCAGAACGCGCCGCTCGGTCGCGCGGTCATCGGCGGGTTGGCGTTCGCCACCGTGGCCACACTGGTCTTCGTTCCTGTTGTCTTCAGCATCGTACACCGCAGGTACGGTCGCACTGTCGCGCCGTCCCTGGTCATCGGAGAGCCTCATGTCGCCTGAGCCTGTCGTTCACCCGGTCTCTCGCCGCGGGCTGCGCATCGCCGCCCTGCTCGCGGTCGCCATTGCCGTTCTCGTCGTGGGCGAGGGCATCGCTTCACGCGCTTCGAACAGTAAGCAGCTGCGCCAATGGACCGACGCGCAGGCGCAGCCTGTCGTGACGGTCACGCAGCCGCAGCGCGGCGACAGCTCTGCCGTCCTGGCACTACCGGGCCGGCTGGAGGCCTACTCACGGGCACCGATTTATGCGCGCGTCAACGGTTATCTGAAGGACTGGAATGTCGACATTGGCGCCACAGTCCAGGGTGGGCAGCTGCTGGCCGAGATCGAGGCTCCGGATGTCGATCAGCAATTGGCCCAGGCCAAAGCGGACCTCCTGACCGCGCGGGCAAACGCGGCGCTCGCGAGCACCACTGCGAAGCGCTGGCAGCAGCTGGTCAAGAGCGATGCGGTTTCCCGGCAGGACGTCGACATGAAGAACGGCGACCTGGCTGCCAAGGCGGCCATCGTCAAGGCTACTCAGGCGAACGTCGATCGCCTCGAAGTCATGGAGGGGTTCAAGAGAATCACGGCGCCGTTCAGCGGCACCGTGACGGCGCGGACTACGGACGTCGGCGCGCTCATCAACGCGGGCAGCGGCAAAGGGCTCGAGCTGTTTGTCATTTCCGATACACACAAGCTGCGCCTGTACGTGAATGTCCCGCAAACCTATGCGGCTCAGATCGCCCCCGGCACGCAGGCGCAGATGACGGTCCCGGAGCGTCCGGGCCGGACGTTTGCCGCCACAGTGGAAGCTTCGGCCCAGTCAGTGGATCCCGCCTCAGGCTCCACGCTCGTGCAACTCGCGGTGGATAACGAGAGCGGAGAGCTCGTGCCGGGCGCGTTCGCCAACGTGCGATTTGATCTGCGAACCGCTGTCCGCCAGCGTGAGCATCCCCGCCAGCGCCCTGATCTTCGACAGCCGCGGCGCGCGCGTCGCGACGATCGGCTCGGACAATCGCGTCGCCTTGAAGCCGGTCACGATCGCTCGCGATCTGGGCGATGTCATCGAGATCTCCGCGGGCCTGGCAGCGAACGATCGCATCATCGACAGCCCGCCCGACGGCATCAGCCAGGGTGACCAGGTGCGAATCGCTGCAGGTTCCAGCAGCGGCGCCATGCTGGCGGCGGCCTCGCACCAGACGCCCGCAGGGACAACGGCCCAATGAAACCGAATAATGGACCTGCGGTAGCCGTCCTTGCCGCCGTTGTAACGCTAAGCGGCTGCAGCCTGGCGCCCCGGCTCACGATACCGGACGTCCCCACCGCCGCGGTATACAAGGAAACAGGGCCCTGGACGCCGGCGCAGCCTGCGGACGGACTGTCGCGCGGGGAGTGGTGGAAGCTGTATGGCGACGCCGATCTGAATGCGCTGCAGACGCGCCTGATCGAACACAGCCCCGATCTCGCAGCCGCGTTGGCGCGTTACAACCAGGCGAAGGCGTACAGCGATCAGCAGCGCTCCGGTTTGTTTCCCTCGCTGGTGCTTGGCGCCGACGCGGAGCGCGACGGGCTGTCGAATACGAGACCGCTGCGTCCTGCCAATTCGGCGAACAACTACAACTCCTTTACGGTTGGCGTGCAAGCGAATTACGAGCTGGATCTGTGGGGACGGGTTCGCAATGAGGTCGCAGCGGCCACAGACCAGGCGCAGGCGTCCGGGGCAGACTTCGAGTCGGCCCGATTGAGCCTGCAGGCCCAGCTCACTGAGGACTACATCGTGCTGCGCGGGCTGGATCGCCAGATTGCCTTGCTGAATGAGACCGTGACCGCGTACGAGAAGGCGCTGGCCTTGACACAAGCGCGCCACGAGGGCGGAATCGCAGCGGGTCTGGATGTCGCGCGCGCCCAGACTCAGCTCGACTCTTCCCGCTCCCTGGTCGAGCAAACCCTCGCTCTGCGTGCGGTGTCCGAACACGCCATCGCCGCTCTGATCGGCGAGTCGGCTTCCAAATTCTCGATCGCGCCACGACTCACGCCGCTCGCACTGCCGGACGTGCCGGTTGGCGTGCCATCTACCCTCGTGCAGCGACGACCCGACATCGCCGCAGCTCAGCGGCGCGTCGCCGCGGCCAATGCCGGTGTCGGAGTTGCGCGGGCGGCGTTCTTTCCCGCCGTCACGCTCAGCGCAGCGCTGGGGTACCAATCCACACAGACCGGAAGCTGGATCTCGGCGCCGAACGCGTTCTGGTCGATCGGACCTTCGCTGCTGTTCAGTCTGTTCGACGCCGGTAAGCGCAAGGCGCAGGTCGCTCAGGCGAAGGCAGCACTCGACGAATCCGGAAGCCTGTATCGCGGCGTGGTGCTCACAGCGTTTCAGCAGGTGGAGGACAGCCTCGCGCTGGAACACCACTACCGAATCGCGGCGACAGAGGAGCACTCGGCGATGACGGCCGCTCAGCGTTCGCTCGATCTGTCGCTGACTCAATACCGCGAGGGCGCCGCGAGCTATCTCGACGTAGTCACGTCGCAAACAGTCACGCTGCAAACCGAGCTCGCAGCACTCGATCTCGACACGCGCGAACTGCGTGCCAGCGTGCAGCTCATCCGCGCACTCGGCGGGGGCTGGACATCGGCGCAGAGTCCGAGTGCATGAGTACGGACGAATAATATTTCTTTTGAAATGTATACACCCCCGCAGGTAATTCCCGCGCAACCCGGCATCACCAGAGTTCACCCCCTCGATGGCAACAGACGACACTCGCGGAGGCACTCATGAAACTCTACCGATGGCTCATTCTCCTTGCAGCGCTCCTTCTCACGACGGGTGAGGTGCTGGTCTTCAGAATCGAGGCGAGCGAGAGCCAGCAGACGCAAGCCACTGCTGCAGCGGCACTCGCGGACGTTGCCAGCGACACGCAGTCGCCTGGCCCGTGAGCCCATGAAACCGAATGTTGGACGCATCGGCAGTATCCTGAGCGTCGCGATAGTGGCCGCACTGCTCGTCAGCAACAGCGCCGCAGCATCACCTGCGGCATGCGACGTGCGCTTGAGCGTCGAGTTGACGCCGGATGTTCCGAACCCGCTCGACTCGGGCTTTCTGAGCTCGCTCCTGAGCAACCAGGCCAGCTATCGGTTGACTTTGCTGGGCCGCCGTCCCGGATCGGTCATCCTGATCGAGCTCACGGGTCCGGGTCCGGACTACCTCTGTGAGAACGTGGTCGAAGCGATGCGCAAGGACGGACGTGTCCTGTCCATCCACCTCGAGCAGGAGTCCTCGTGAACAGGTTCATGCCGATACTGCTTCCGATAGCCCTGTCCTTTCTGCCCGTCGCTGTGGCGTATCCCGCGGACGCAACCGATGACAGCCCAGGAGCTGCAGCAGCTGCGCCGTGCGCATCGGTGGTGATACCGGACGCAGCGACGTGCGCGGCAACCCGCGGCGCTGCGCGAAGGACTCTCGATCTTCGGCCGCCCGACCTGGAGAGCCTTCACCTTCAGAATCCGCCCCAGAGCGTGACATCCGCAGACTCTGACGAGGCAGAGGCTGTCACCTTAGCGGCCGCACCGTTGCTGCTGGAAGAGAGTCCGGACACGCACCCCTCTCCTGGCGGGATCGCCTCACTCTACTGGGCGGCCCGCCATCCCACGCAGGTCTGGAGAGTGGTCCTTCCCGTCCAGCTCGCTGACGATACAGATACTGAAAACCGCGGCCGCGCTGCCGAGCGCGCGACGACTGAAACAACCGCCGGGCAACGCGAAATCAGCGCGCAGCCTGCGCCGACCATGCTCACTCACGACACCGGCGGCAATGGTGTTCGCCGGACGCAATCAGGAGAAGCGACATGATCTATCGAACGGTGACTGGCGCTGTTGCCGTTGGCGGCGGTCGCCGCAGGCTGCACGACCATGGGCACAGGGTTCGGCTCGACCGCCTCGGGCGCCGATCCGGTCACCTTCAGCTGGAAGAGCTCAGATCCGGTCTCCGGAACTATGAGCGCAACGCTGTCCGGCGGCCAGGCATACAGCGGACAGTTCTTCGAGATCACCAAGGATACGCAGGTCGATAACCTCGGGCCGCTATGGACCGGTTGGCGTCGCGGCGGGGGCTTCGGCGCCTTTGACTCCTGGGATGCCGGTCCGAGCTTCGTTACGCACTACTCGGGCCGGGTCGTGGCCAATCTCGGTACCGCGGGCGGTGCGCACATGCGCTGCAAATTTGAACTCGCTCGGCCTTCGGAAGGGATGGCCGGCGGAGGCCGCGGCCAGTGCCAGATGCCCGACGGCAAGACGATAGATGCGACTTTCCCAATCGCCTGAAGCCAGTAGCCCGGGTCGTAGCGCAAGCGGTCGACCCGGCGCAACCTGTGGACGTTCGCTAAAGAGGAGCAATCGACCCATGCGACAATCAGTCCAGACTCAGATGCACGAAGTTCAGACCGAGTTCGTGGATATTCCCGGCACTCAGCTACGCGTAGCGCGTGTGGGGCTCGGAACCTGGGCGATGGGCGGCTGGATGTGGGGCGGAACCGACGAGCGCGATTCAATCGCGACGATCCAGGCCGCCCTGGAGCAGGGCATCAACCTCATCGATACGGCACCCGTATACGGATTTGGGGTGTCCGAAGAGCTCGTCGGCAAGGCAATCCGGGCAACCGGTCTGCGCGCACAGGCAGTCATCGCCACCAAGGTGGGCCTGGAATGGCGCGATGGCAAGGTCTACCGCAACGCAAGCCGGGATCGGATCATGCAGGAGATCGACCAGTCGCTGCGCAGACTGCGCACCGATCATATCGATATCTACCAGGTCCACTGGCCCGATCCGCTTGTGCCCATCGAGGAGACCGCCGAGGCGATGCGCACGCTCTACGATCAGGGCAAGATTCGCGCCATCGGCGTCAGCAATTTCTCGGTGTCACAGATGGAGCGCTTCCGACGGGTCGCGCCTCTGCACGTGCTGCAACCACCCTACAACCTCTTCGAGCGAGCGATCGAAGCGCAGATTCTCCCCTACTGCCGAGCGAACAACATCGCGACGCTCGGCTATGGCGCGCTCTGTCGCGGGCTGCTGAGTGGCCGGATGCGTCCCGACACCACCTTCGCGGGCGATGATCTGCGGCGGTCAGACCCGAAGTTCCAGCCGCCGCGTTACGCACAGTACCTGACGGCCGTTGCGCGGCTCGATCAACTCGCGCGCGATTCCTTCGACCGGCGCGTGATTCAACTGGCAGTACGCTGGATGCTGGACCAGGGCATCAGCGTGGCACTCTGGGGCGGCCGCCACCCCGACCAATTGGAGGCTACGCTCGGTGTGGCGGGCTGGTCGCTCGACGCGGCAACGCGGGCGAGAATCGATCGCATCCTGAGCGAGGTGGTCACCGATCCGGTCGGACCCGAGTTCATGGCGCCGCTTGAACGGTCCTGATTGCTCAGGACGACGGAGCTGAAGAATGAAGGCTGGATTCATCGGGTTGACCCGCCCGTCACACGCCACTGCCGCCTTTGTCGCAACGCTTATGCTGCCTCTCGGCTCGCAGGCTGACAGTTTTTCGAAGGCCTACTACGACTCTCGCACGGACCAACTCGTGGTCTCGATGACTTACGGTGGCACGAATTCGCAGCACACGTTTACCTTGCAGTGGGGGCAGTGCCAGGAGGTGCACGGCAGCAAGCTGCAGGAAGTGTCCGCCGAAGTGCTGGACAGTCAATGGCAGGACGCGGCCGTCCGTTCATATAAGAAGACGGTACGTTTTAGCCTGGAGGGCATTCCCTGTCGGCCCGCGAAAGTGACATTGAGGACAGCGCCACGGTTCATCTATACCGTGTTGATTCCCGCAGTGAACGGACCCGCGCGTTAGTCAGTGGGAATTCGCTCCGTTCGGCGACGTAGCTGATCCGCCAGATCGAGTTCGAGCCGTCGTCGGTCACCAGCAAAGAGCCATCGAGCGCGGTGGTCACGCCTACGGGACGGCCCCATACCTGACCGTTCGCAAGCACGAATCCGGTCAGGAAGTCCTCGTATTCACCGCTGGCCCTCCCGATGTGGTGCAGCGGCACGCGGATAACCTCGTAGCCGGTGCGAACAGACTTGTTCCAGGAGCCATGCTCGGAGGCAAAGATGTCCCCCTTGTATTCATCGGGGAACTGTTGGCCCTGGTAGAAGGCGATCTGCAGCGAGGCGTTGTGTGGCTGAAGCAGCACGTCGGGCGCGATCACACGCTTGCTCAGTTCCGGGTGCTTGCCGGCGTGACGGGGGTCCTGGTGCGGGCCCGTATACCACCACGGCCAGCCGTAAAAGCCGCCCTCGCGGACCGACGTGATGTAGTCGGGCACGAGATTGTCGCCCAGGCCGTCGCGTTCATTGACGGTGCACCACAATTGACCGGTGTGCGGATCGACGGCCAGACCCGATGGGTTTCGGATTCCGGACGCATAGACACGCATGTGCGAGCCATCGGGGTCGAAGGCCAGGATATCGGCGCGATACCTTTCCGCCGCAGTCGTGTCAGGGTCGTCGACGTTCGATCCAGAGCCTACCGCGACGAACAAGGTCTTACCGTCGGCAGAAAAGACGATGTCTCGCGTCCAGTGACCACCTTCACCGTGCGGGAGGTCGACGACGTGTGCAGCGACACCGGTTGCCTTAAGGTCGCCGTTTCGGTAGGGAAAGCGCATGACCGAGTCGGTATCCCCCACGTAGATCCACTTCGGATCCGAACCAGCGGGATAGAACGCGATGCCGTACGGCTTATTGAGATTTCCCGCGAACACCTCGGAGCGCTCGGGCTTGCCCTGCGCGCTCAGCCCGCGGAAAACGCGGATCTGCCCGCCGCCGCTTTCCGCGACGAAGACATCGCCGTTCGGTGCCACACGTATGACGCGCGGAATCGCGAGCCCGGCCGCGTAGAGCTCGACCTTGAAGCCGCTGGGAGCCTTCGGCCACGCGTCGGCGGGGCGGGCGACGATGGTCGGTGCGTTACCGGCGGAGCTCGTCGCAAAGGGCGCGGGCAGATCGCTGACCGCAATCCTGTGCACCACGCCCGGCACCTCGAACCGGAAATCCGTGAACGGTGCCCGCGGAGGCGGCTCAGTAATCGGTGTCATGGGCGCGGCAGCGGGCGCCGTGGCAACGGCGGGCGCACTGCCCAGCGTCTTCAGATAGGTGACCAGCTGCCAACGCTGCTGTTCCGGTAGCGAAGCCCATGACGGCATCGCGCCGCTCCTGGAGCCCTTTGTGATGAACCAAAAAACTTCGCCGTCCGGCACGGTCTGCACCGGCCCATGCGCCAGCGCGGGAATATTGCCGGTGCCTTCCGCGCTGCGCCCATGGCACGCGGCGCAGTAGGCCGCGTAGAGTGTGCCGCCGGCTTGCGCCGCCGACGCCTGACCCTGGTACGGGTTCTCGAGGCTCGCGGCCGAGGGGGAGCATGGTGAAAATCGGGCGGAGCTGCCCACCCCATCCGGGCCGGCAGTAAGCCCACGAATCCACCGGTGATCATGACAAGCGCTGGCCGCCAGCCCGGCCGAGCGAGTGCGTTCCTTACAGCGTTCAGGATTCCTGCTTTCACTGCCGCGCCTCCGCATGCGATTGGTGTCACCGCCGCAGCGCAGCGTCGGTTGCGCGGCAGTCGGGAAGGTGCTGTTGACGTCAGCTATTGACGTTACGCACCGCCGGTAGAGAGCGTATTTCGCCTGCGGCGGGCCACATTTCGTTTGTAACATCCTTCCGCGGCACACGCGGGCACGCGCACGTGTGGCCGCACGCTTGTCATTCCGTTGACCGAAAAGCAGGTCGAGGCAATCTGCAAGCAAATTGTTGACGAGGTCGCGCACCGCTGACTTTTTAGGCCGCGGACATCGTTGGATCTCAACGCCGCCCGATGAGTCTTTGAGCGAGCGCAGATGATTGGTGAGCAGCGAAAAGCGCCCGACGTGCCAGTCGTCCACCACCGGGCCGATCGTGGTTTTTACAAGAATGCGAGTCGGCGTAGCGCATCAACCGACGGTAGCGGGCCCTCGAGCTTAGAACGCTCTGAGACTAAAGCACCACCCGAAGCAAATGTTCATTTTCGCAGGAACTCCGTAACCAGCCGGATGGTTGCCTGCGGATTCTCCTCCATTATCCAGTGGCCCGAGCCGGGCACAATCCCGCCCGTAACGTTGCTGGCAACGAAGCGCAATTGCTCCGCCATACCGGGGCCGAAGGACTTCTCAGCGCCAAGGCCGAGTATCGGCACCGTCAGTTTGCCACCCGCCGCCAGGAAGGCCTTGTTGTCGATGGCGTCCTGACTGAACGCACCAAATTGCTCGAACGCATCGTGCATGGCGCGCGGTCGTGCATAGAGGCCAGCGTAGTGGTTACGTGTCTCCTCGTCGATGGACTTTGGATCGGCCGACAGCTCATTCCAGAAGCGATCGAGATAGATTCGCTCGCGCCCCTGCACAAGCCGCTCTTCATCCGGTCCGCGGAAATTGAAGTGCCACAGCAGTGGGCTGCGCAGGATATTATCCCAGTCGCCAATGCCCGGAAGCGGAGCGTCGATCACGACCCAGCGGGTGATGCGCGCAGGATATTGAGCCGCCATTGCGTAACCGACCATGATTCCGATGTCATGGGTCACAAGATCGGCCTTCTGCACATTGAGCGCATCCATGACCCCGGCGATATCTGCGGCCTGATTCTTTTTCGTGTAACCGGTATCCGGATGTGCGGACAGCCCCATTCCGCGCAAGTCCGGCACAATTACAGTGTGGTCCTTGACCAGATCTGCAGCCAGCGGGGCCCACATGTCGCCGGTATCTCCGAAGCCGTGCAGCAGGACGACGGCCGGACCCTTCCCCCCGATGCGCACGTAGAGACTCGTGCCGTTGGTCTGCACCATTTGGGTGTGAAAGGTCGCGGGAAAGGGCGTAACGCGTGCGACCGACATCACCGGGAGAGCGCTCGCAACAAGTGCGACCATCAGATACCGAACCATAGCGTCCCCCCTTGATATGGCGCGTTGTTGTGCAGCGCGCTGACAATGCGACTCGACCCAGAGTTTAGTCTTGCTGACGTCGAACTGACAGGCAGCAACCGCCCGCGATTACCTGTTTCCGAGAGCTCGGGGTAGGATGGTCGGGATTTCTGGGGAGGAACCGCCATGATCCTGGGGATGACGACTTTCACCGCGGTACATGTGCTGTTGAGCGTGATCGGTATCCTGTCGGGGCTGGTGGTCTTGTTCGGATTGCTCACCGTAAAGCCGCTGAACAGCTGGACGCTGCTCTTCCTGGCCACGACGCTCGCGACGAGCGTAAGCGGATTCTTTTTTCCTTTCCACGGTTTCACCCCAGCGCTCGGCGTGGGGATCCTGTCGATGCTCATCCTTGCCGTGACGATCGCCGCGCGCTACGGCTACCACCTGGCGGGTGCCTGGCGCTTGGTCTACGTCGTCGGCGCCGTAGTGGCCCTCTATTTCAACTCGTTCGTACTGGTGGTGCAGTCGTTCCTGAAGATCCCTGTCCTGCACACGCTGGCACCGACCGGATCCGGGCCGGCCTTTGCTCTCACGCAAGGTGTTGTGCTGGTGTTCTACGTCGTCACCGGCTTCCTGGCCGTCAGAGCGTTCCGCCCTGGAGCGCATCCGGTCTGACGCCTACGGCGCGGCCGCGATCATCGAATGGACTCCTGGATTTCAGGGCTGGCACTACACGGCTATTCGATCCTGTTCGCTGCGGTCTTCCTGGAAGCGGTCGGACTGCCGCTACCAGCAGCACTGGCCCTGCTGATCGCGGGAGGCGCGAGCGCCCGTGGCTCACTGCAGGCCTGGTACGCCCTGGGTGGAGCTCTCCTGGTGATGGTTGCAGGCGACACGCTGATGTTCGTGATGGGTCGCTACACAGGATGGTGGCTGCTTGGCGTGCTTTGCCGCATTTCGCTGAATCCTGAATCGTGCATCCTGCGGTCGGCGGACTCCTTCTACCGCCGTGGGCGGGCGCTGCTCGTCGTGGCGAAGTTCATTCCTGGGATCAACACCATGGCGCCGCCGCTCGCCGGCTGCATGAATATGCGTCTGTTGCAGTTCCTTGGGTTGGATCTGGCCGGTGCCGCGCTCTACACCGGCTCATACTTTGGGCTCGGCTACCTTTTCAGCGACGCGCTGGAGGCGATTACCCGCGGCTACCAGACCTTCAGCCGGGTCGTGGGTTGGGTGGTGATCGTCCTGGTGGCCGGTTATGTGGCCTTCCAGATTTGGCTGTGGATCAGAGCACGCGCGCTGCGTACCGTTCCCTTCGCGATCCCATCCGAGGCAGCGCAGCAACTGGCGGCTGGGGCTTGCATCTACGACGTGCGCAGCCACGGCTATCTTGATCCCAAGGCAACTCGTATCACGGGATCCAGAAGGTTCGATCCCAACGCGCTGAACCGATCCAGCGAGGAGTTTCCGGGTGGACAACGAGTCTATGTGTACTGCACCTGTGTTCGCGAAGCGACCAGCGTGCGGGTGGCGCGGGAGCTGCAGAGCAAAGGGGTTCGCGTCGCGGTGATCAAGGGCGGCCTGCGGGCCTGGAAAGGTGCCGGGTTACCCATCGAGCCCGTGCCACGTGACGAAATGGCGGCCCTTCCGACTTTTCGTTAGCGGCTCACTGGATAATCACCTGACGCTGATTCTCTGTTCGATTAACGTGAGAAATCGTAGGCGTACAAGAGGTTGCAATGGGAGCTCGTGCACAAGCGATCGCAACAATCAGGCTCGAGGAGCCGCACGTTCGGGTCACGGAGTACCGCTTTCCTCCCCAGGCCGAGACCGGCTGGCACCGGCACGGCCACGACTATGTCGTCGTCCCGTTGAAGACCGGCAAGTTATTGCTGGAACAGCCGGACGGCACATCGAGCACTGCCGAGCTGCTGACGCACCAGCCATACGCGCGGCGCGCAGGGGTCGAGCACAACGTCATCAACGTTAACGCCTTTGAATTTATCTTTTTAGAGATAGAACTCCTGCGTTGAGCGCCCATCGCTCAGCTTGCCTTCTTCATCTCTCCCGCGATCTTGTCGCTTTTTTCCATGAACCGCTTGTATGCGGGACGCTCTTGCAGGCGGTTCACGTAGTCCCCAAAAGCGCGCTGCGGCTCAAGCGCCTTCATCATCATACCGAAGGCGATCTGCGACCCGATGTAGACGTCGGCAGCACTGAACTGCGGACCGAGGATGTATGGGCCAGGCGTGAGAGCCTTTTGCAGCGTTGCGACGGTGTCGTCATAGCTGCCGTACCCCAGCGCACCCGGCCGCGCCGGGGCCGGGCGCGACAACATGCGATCAATCATCGCGGCCTCGACGCAACTCCCACCGAAGAACAGCCACCGGTAGTACGTGCCGCGCAGGGGGCTGTCTGTGGATGGCGCAAGGCGCGCGGCAGGAAAGGCATCCGCGAGGTATGCGCAAATGGCCCCGCACTCGGTCACGACCGCACCGCGGTGGACGATCGCCGGAACCTTCCCCATGGGGTTGACGGCGAGGAAACCGGGCTTTTTCTGATCCTGGGTCTCGAGGTTCACGACCTCGAACCGGTAGGGCACTCCCACTTCCTCCAGCATCCAGTGCACGATGCGTCCGCGGGACATCGGGCTGCTGTAAAAGACGAGTTCCTCGCTCATGGGTACGTCCTCCTTTGGTGGTGCCTACGGGTGCGTCGCGCGTCAGTTTGAGGTCGAATGTTACCCCAACGCATCGGCCGAGCGGGCGCGCGCAAGCTAAGAGACGCCGGGCACACTCCCCCGGCGCGGAGCGTTTCTGTCTTATGCAGCAACGGCAAAGTGTCAGAGAGATCTCGTTTCGCGTCGGTATCGCCCTCAAGGGCTTGAACGCGGCACTGGAGATCGTAGGCGGCGTGGCGCTCGCTGCCGTAAGCCCCGCGTTCATCCTCCGGACCGTCGCACTCCTGACGCAGGCAGAGCTAGCCGAAAACCCTCACGACTTCGTCGCCAACTATTTCCTCCAAGCCTCAAGTCACTTGTCACTCAGTGCCCAACGCTTTGCGGCGGTCTATCTACTCAGCCACGGCGTGATCAAGATTGGCCTGGTCTGGGCGCTGCTCAGACACAAGCTTTGGGCCTATCCGCTGTCCATCATCGTGTTCGGCGCCTTTATCGTGTACCAGGTCTACCGATTTACCTTTACCCATGCGCCGGGCCTGATCGCTCTGAGTCTGTTCGATCTGGTAGTGATCGGGCTAATCTATCTCGAACTTCGAGCCCTGAAGCAGGGGAGGGCCAGGGTGCAGACGGGAGACGGCAAGAAGCTTCGTTAAGTGCCGCGCCCTCGCGTAGGGCGCGACACGAACGGCCCCCGGGCAAGCCCAATCCACCGAGCCCGCCGGGCTCCTGCTACTTGGCGGCAGCTGCCGCCGGCTTGGGCGTCGTTCCCACCCAGGTCCAGCCGGTGATCTGCCAGCCGCTCGCGCCGCCCTCGCCATCGATGGGCGCGGCCGCGCGCATTTCAGGCGTAACCAATGCGAAGGATCCTGCAATACGCGCAACATCCATCGCGACCACGCTGTGTTGCATCGCACCTGATTGGCAACAGTTACGGAGATGACCCCATGAAAGTCGGATTCATCGGCCTCGGTCACATGGGTGCCGCCATGGCGGCGAACCTCGTGAAGGCCGGACATGATGTCAGCGTATTCAACCGCAGTCCCGGCAGAAGCCTCCAGCTCATCGAGCTCGGGGCGCACGAGGCAACCAGTGTTGCCGCAGTGTGCAACGCTGAAGTAGTGATCACGATGCTGGCGGATGATGACGCGGCAAGCGACATCGCCTTGCGGGAGGGAGGTCTCATCGCCCATCTGCCCAGAGGCGCGATCCATCTGGCGATGAGCACGGTTAGTGTCGCGCTCTCCCAGCGCCTGGCCCGGGCGCACGCGCAAGCCGGGCAGCGCTACGTAGCCGCGCCGGTGTTTGGGCGACCGGACATGGCGGCGGCCGCGAAGCTGTTCATAGTCGCCGCCGGCGATCCGGCTACGATCGAGGCGTGTCAGCCGCTGTTCCGTGCGATGGGACAAAAAACAATTCCGATAGGTACGGAGCCGGCGGCGGCGAATCTCGTCAAACTCAGCGGGAATTTTCTAATCGCTTCCGCGATCGAGGCGCTGGGGGAGGCCGTCGCACTCATCGGCAAGGCCGGCATCGACCGGCATGCGTACATCGAGCTCCTCACCTCGACCTTGTTCAACGCACCCGCGTACAAGACCTACGGCACCCTCATCGCTCAAGGCAAGTTTGAACCGGCCGCGTTCGCTGCGCCGCTCGGTTACAAGGACATCCGCCTAGCACTGGCTGCGGCCGAGACTCTCGGCGTGCCGATGCCGCTGGGAAGCCTGCTGCGTGATCGCTTTCTGCGCCTGCTTGCCCAGGGCGGCAACCACCTCGATTGGGCTGCCGTCGGTGGGCTGGCCGCTCAGGATGCCGGAGAAGGCTCACCTGGTCCGCGGCAGGCGTTGGTGTCGTCCGTCCTGTAAGCCGGTCGAGTGCACCTGCGAATTTTTATAGTTCGCACACCAGTCGTGGTCCTCGTCTGGCATCTAATTTACTTCCAGAAGGAGTACTAATTGGTTGATATATAATAAAACGCATTTGCTATAGAGGCCGCTCAGATTGATTGACCCTCGTACTCGATCTGCGCGGCTGTTTGTCATCTGAAGCGTTACCCGTCCACAGTGCGTGCTGCGGCGATTCTGCGTCAGCTGCGCGAACCCGCTGCAACCAGTGCCAGTTAGTGCTTGTAGTATCGCTCTGGTGCTCTTGATGAAAACGGGGTCTCTCATGCGGTTACTTTTGAAGGTACTGGTGGTGTTGCTCGTCGCGCCGATAGTCGGCCGCCCGCAACCTCTCGAAGCAACTGGATCGAAAGCGGTGCTCGTGACCGGCGCCAGCACCGGAATCGGCCGCAAGATCACTGAGAGACTTGCCGCCGACGGTTATTTCGTCTACGCCACCGCGCGCAAGGAGGAAGACCTCAAGGCGCTCGGAGCGATCAAGAACGTGCAGGCGGTGCGCCTTGATGTCACTCGGCCCGCGGATGTCGCAGCGGCGGTGGAGACCATCAGCAAAGCCGGGCGCGGCCTGTATGGATTGGTTAACAATGCCGGCATCGCGACCATCGGCCCGATTACCGACACGAGTCCCGAGGAGTTCGATCTTGTCATGAACGTGAACGCATACGGCCCCGTTAGAATGATCAAAGCATTCGAGCCGATACTCATCGGCCAGAAAGGACGGATCGTAAACATCGGCTCGATATCCGGAGTTCTCGCCCGCCCGAACCTCGCGGCGTATGCGATGAGTAAGCACGCGATCGAGGCGCTGACGGATTCCCTTGCAGCTCAGCTCGCCCCGCTGGGAGTGCACGTCAGCGTCGTCGAACCCGGCAACTACAATTCGAATATCGGCAAGAATGCGCTCGCGCGCATCGGCGCGGACTCGAAAGCTGCGAATTCGACGGGCTATCAGGTACGAGCGGATCGCTCCAATTACAGGGAGCCCGATGAAGTTGCAGTGGCAGTCGAACAGGCGCTATTCGAGCCCAATCCCAAGCGCCGCTACATGGTGGTTCCGAACCAGGACGAGGCGGAGATTACGATCAGGAAGCAGATCGAGCAGCTCGTGCAGCTCAATGAAGGGCAGCCGTACAGCTATGACCGCGCGGCTCTGGTGAAGATGCTGGACGAGACGCTCGCTCAGGCCAGGCCGAGAAGCAAGTAACGCGCGACGCCGAATGATACGAGGATAGCGACCGTAGGCGCGGCTTGCTGCAGGAGCACAGGAGGAACCCATGACGGTGCATACTTTGGTCCGATCACTCGCCGGAGCTTTGCTGTTCGGGCTTGGCGTCGCAATGGGCCAGCTTGCGCAGACTTCAAACGACTCACCGCAGCGCGTGGAACAGAAGCGTACAGACCTGACAGGCGCGCCTGGCATGGAAGTCATTGCTTCTGTGGCGGAGTACAAGCCGGGTGATTCCGTGGGCCTGCACACGCACCACGGCGTTGAGGCCGCATACGTATTACAGGGGGCAACCGTGCAATCCCAGGGCAAGGATCCGATGGTGTTGCCCACCGGAGCTACGTTCCTGAACCTCCGTGACGTAAAGCATGCTGGCTTTAAGATCGTCGGAGACTCGTCGCTCAAACTGTTCACGGTTCACATCGTTGACAAGGGCAAACCGCTGTATGACTACGAGCAGTGAGCCACGGGGGCCCTGCCGACAGAGCAAATAGCTTTCTCGACCAGGATGTCGAAGTGCGCGCCATGAATCAGTTGGGAGTCGTCCTATGAAATATCGGAAGCTGGGAAATAGTGAACTTCTGATTTCAGAGATCGGCTTCGGCTCGTGGCTGACATTCACCGATCCGCAGCGCAGGCAGCGCGCCATCTCGTGCGTGCATCGCGCGCTCGATCTCGGAATCAATTTCCTGGATACCGCGAACGTTTATGGCCTGGGCGCAGCCGAAACGGTTCTTGGCGAGGCGCTGACAGGCATCAAGCGCGAATCGTATGTGCTTGCGACTAAGCTGTTCTTCCCGATGAGTGACGCCGACCGCGGCTTGTCGCGTGAGCAGGTCCAAAAGCAGCTGGACGCTTCCCTGAAGCGGCTGAAGGTCGAATACGTGGACCTGTACCAGTGCCATCGATACGACTTCGACACACCGCTGGAAGAGACCATGCAGGCGTTGACGCGGGCGGTGACGTCAGGAAAGGTACGCTATATCGGCTTCTCCGAATGGCCTCTCGAGCGGATCGAGGCAGCTCTGCAGCTCAAAAACGTTGCGCGCTTTGTCTCAAGCCAACCGCAATATTCTCTGTTACATCGCGAACCGGAGAAGGGGTTGCTGTCTCTATCGGCGAAAGCCGGGATTTCGCAGGTGGTCTGGTCGCCCCTTGCACAGGGAGTTCTCACCGGCAAATACTTGCCGAACTCCCCGGTTCCCGCGAACAGTCGCGCCGCGGACCCTTCGATGGGCACGTTCCTAAGTGCGGACTGGTTGGCGCCCGCGACTCTTGAAGCGGTGAAAAAGGTGGGACGGCTGGCGGCCAATGCGAACCTTACTCCGGCCCAATTCGCGCTGGCGTGGGTTCTGAGACAGCCGAACGTCGCTTCGGCGATTGTGGGGGCATCGCGCCCCGAGCAGGTAAACGACAATGCAGCCGCTTCGGGGGCGCATGTGGACCCATCCCTGTTTACGGAAGCGGAGCGGCTACTTCCGACTCACTGATCCGTTGCTGCCATTTGCGACTGGCCGGAAGCATTTACAATATCAGTCCTCGGCTTTTCGCGCAGGGCGACGCCACGCCGCATCGAAGGCGGTGTGGGTAGCTCACAGGGGGAGGGCGGACCGTGAGAATAAGATCTCTTATCAGACGTCGTTCCTGTGTTGCCGGCGGACGACTTGCCATGCTGCCGATTCTGTCTATCACGACGGCGCTGGCGCAGCAGGCAGGGACGGCACCCCCGGACGCGCTGGATACCGTGACGGTATTTGGCTCGCGATTGCAGAATCGGACCGCCTTCGACAGCCCCGTTCCCATCGACGTCTTTGGGCCGGCCGACATTGCTGCCGCGGTCAGTTCCGGGGAGCTCGGACAGGTCCTGCAGGCGCTGTCTCCCGCGATCAACATGCCGCGCGCTTCCTCAAGCGGCACCTCGGACAGCGTGCGGGCGATCCAGCTGCGTGGGCTCGCGCCGGACCAGGTGCTCGTGCTGGTGAACGGCAAGCGTTGGCACACGAATGCGGTCATGGACATCGAAGGGTTGTTCCCCGGCACTGTTGCGGTTGATCTGAATGCAATCCCGCTCGAAGCGATCGATCACATCGAGATACTGCGGGATGGCGCCGGTGCGGTGTACGGGAGCGACGCAATTGCCGGCGTCGTCAACATCGTGCTCAAGTCCACCGGCCCGGCCACGGCCGAGATTGGCTTCGGTGAGAACCACACGCATTTCACACCCACGGGCGCAACCATCACGGATGGACAGAACCGTACCGCTGGCGCAAGCGGCGCACTCGCCCTCGGGGCAGAGGGCTTCATTCGTTTCGGCGGCAACTACCAGAATCGGGAAGCCACCAATCGTGCCGGGCCGACCAGTGCGAGCTTTGCCTCGTTTAACTCGACCCCCGCCGACCTTGCGCTCGACAAGCAGATCCTGTTCCAGTCGGGTGATCCGCATCTGGACAGCACCGGTCTTTTCTATAACGCGCAGCTGCCACTCGCGGATGAGACCAAGCTGTATTCGTTCGCGACCGGTAACTGGCGCACCAGCCGCGGGGCTGCATTCTTTCGCTACCCGGGGGATCCGACCAACGTGCCGAGCATCTATCCGAACGGCTTCAGGCCCGTCTCCACCGGGGCGAGCAACGATGTGGGAGTCGTTGCCGGCGTCAAAGGCAGGAACGATGGTTGGGCCTGGGACCTCAGTGTTCGCGACGGTTACAACCGATTCAGTTACGGGCTGATCGATTCGCTCAATGCCTCGCTCGGGCCCTCGAGCCCGACGAGCTTCCACGTTGCCAGCTTCGTGTCGAACCAGCAGGGGGTGAATCTTGATCTCACGCGGCAATTCGACCTCGGACGTCCAGCGCCCGTGGTCGCTTCGGGGGGTGTGGAATACATGTCCGAGCACTATCACACCGGCGCCGGGGATCCGGCGTCCTACGCGGCAGGCCCCTTCACGCTGAATGGGTTCGGCGAGGTGATTCCTCCGGGCTCGCAGGGGGACTCGGGCCTCAGGCCCGAGGACGTCGTGCACCTGCAGCGTCACGTGTCGTCCGTCTACCTGGAGCTGGAGAACGACACCACGAAGAATCTGCTGCTCGACATTGCCGGGCGATACTCTGACTACAGCGACTATGGCAGCTCCACGACAGGGAAATTCTCCGCACGCTACAAGATCACGGACGACCTGCTGTTGCGTGCCGCCATATCGAACAGCTTCAGGGCGCCGGCGCTTGCGCAGACCGGGATCCGATTCGCCACGCTGAACTTCAACGCAACTGGCACGGGCCTGCAGAACAATGCCTGGCTCCCCCCGAGCGATCCGCTGGCGCGGCTGCTCGGAGCGCAACCACTCAAGCCGGAACGTTCCGTCAACGCGACAGGGGGTATCGCACTCAAGCCCGCCGCACGCACCTCCCTGACTCTCGACTTCTATCAGGTGCGCATCACCGACCGGATCACGCCTACCGGACAGCTGTCGACCGCCGGTGTGATCCCGTACCTGGTGGCCCATGGACTCACGGACGTCGCATCGGTGCAGTACCTCACCAACGCCCTCGACACGACCACACGCGGCTTCGACCTCGTGATCAACCATGAGGCTGATCTGCTGGGAGGGAAGGCCCGGTTCACCGGCGCCTTCAACCGCAACTACCTGCACGAGGATCGGGAGCGCAATCCGAGCATTCTCAGCGGGACCGTGCTCGTGCCTCTCGAGTACGGCTCCCCCACCACCAAGCTGGTGCTAACGGGTGACTGGTCCAGCGAGCGCTGGGGGGCGCACGTTGCAGCCACCAGATTCGGAACGCTGTATGCGTTCTCCTTCGATACCAACCTGCCGACCATCAACGGCTCGCACGTGCAGCGCTATGGACCGGAGTGGTCGATCGACCTCGAGGGCCGCGTCAATATCGTCAGCAACGTGACGCTCGCCATAGGCGGTACCGATGTCTTCAATCGCTATCCCGATCAGACGACCGCCGGCAGCAACTTTGGGGGAGCGTTTCCATACAATTTCGCGCATGCGCTGGGTCTCAACGGCGCCTATTACTATGCGAACCTCTCGGTCAGCTTTGGTCGTTAGCCATGCACAGCGTTAGCGTTCGCGCTGTTGCCCGGGTGCTGCGTGCCGTGGGGATGCTGGCGGTGCTTGCCGTGCTTGCAAGTACCCCAGCGCAACCAGCGGGCGCTGCGAGCAGACCAAGACCACTGATTGTGTTCATGACGGACTTCGGCACACTCGATGATGCCGTTGCCATCTGCAAGGGGGTCATGAAGGGCATCGCGCCTGAGGCGGAGATCATCGATCTGACGCACGAGGTGACGCCATTTTCCATTTCGGACGGGGCCCGCTTGCTCGCGCGCACTTCGCAGTATTACCCGCCGGGAACGGTATTTCTCACGGTCATAGATCCAGGGGTCGGCACGAGCCGCAGATCAATTGTCGTTAAGACCGAACGCGGCCAGTACTTCGTGCTGCCCGACAACGGACTCATCACGCAAGTCGTTGAGCGCGATGGCATCGCCGGTATTCGCGAAATAGCCAATCCGCACTGGCTTCTGACGGGATCGAGCTCCTCGACTTTCCACGGTCGTGATGTCTATTCACCGGTTGCAGCGCACCTCGCGCATGGCGAGGACTGGACACAGCTAGGGCCGGCGCGCGCGGAAGTTGTGCGCCTCGATATTCCGCGCGCAGTCACCGATTCGAGCGGCATCAAAGGCCTCGTGGTAGCCCTGGATGGTCCATTTGGCAACCTCGTCACCAACATCGAGGGTGAGGACTTCCGCAAGCTCGGTTACCGCTTTGGTGATACGGTGCGCGTGGCTGTCGGGACAACGGAGTTCCAGGTGCCGTTCGTGGCCACCTTCGGCGCCGTAGCTGCCGGAAAGCCGCTGCTATTCATCGACTCACGCGGCCTGGTGAGTTTCGCCATCAACCAGGGCAATTTCGCCAGGCAAAACGGTGTCACGCCCCCTGCTTCCCTCACGATTTATTCCAGGTAAGGGCGGCACCTGAGCTCTCTAGGAAGACCGTCCTGGGTTCTCGCCGCGGTCCCGTGTCTTGCGATAGCCGGCCCCGCCTTCGGGCAGCGCGCCGACGAGAACGCCGTGACCGCTGCCCAGGATGCCTTCGGCACGTCGATCGGCCTCCAGAACGTCGGTCTCTACTCACCGAACGACGCGCGTGGGTTCAATCCGCAGCAGGCTGGAAACCTCAGGATTGAGGGTCTGTATTTCGACCAGCAGACGTGGGTGACCGGCGAGTGCATGGTTCGCGAGACGGCCATGCGCATAGGGATTGCCGCGCAGTCCTACAGCTTTCCCGCGCCGACTGGAATCGCCGACCTCAGCCTGCGCACGCCCGGTGAGGAGGCGCTTGTTAGCGCTATTCTGACCCACGGACCGTTCAACACGGTGAGCGCGGACATCGAGACACAGATTCCGCTGGCTGCCCGCACACTCGGCGTCGATGTGTGTGCCGGCTACCGCAAGAATTTCGCGGTCGACGTCTTCCGCGAGTCGCACACCGGGGTCTTCGGCACGACATTCCGCTGGCGCCCGACGCCGAACACGGAGATCGTCCCGTTCTGGTCGTACATCGTGGGCAGTGCGCGCCAGATCGTTCCGGTCGTCTACACGGATGGGACCGTCACGCTCCCGTTGTTTCGCACGCGCGATCTCGCCACACAGGACTGGACGACCTGGGGATGGCGCCAAACGACATTCGGCGCGGTCGTGAAAAGCGCGCTCGGCGATCAGTGGAAGCTCGCCGCCGGCCTTTTTCATTCGCGGGAGCACGATCCGATCGGCTACGATCCGTATCTGACGTTGACACCGAATCAGGCCGCGGATTCAGTGATGGACGTTGCGCCGCCGTTCACGGCCGATTCGACGTCCGGCGAACTGCGGCTGTCCCGGATATTCACGAGCGGCGCCCATCGGCAACAGCTGCAATTCGCCGTTCGCGGTCGGGCCGTCGAGCGGCAGTTTGGCGGCGATGCGATCACGGATCTCGGTATCATCGCGCTGAGCAGCCAAGCGCGCTTCACCCCGCCGACCACACCATTGGAGCCTGCGAGTCGTGACTCAACCCGCCAGCTCGGTCTCGGGCTGACGTTCGAGGAGCGCTGGCAGGGTATGGGTTCGTTCGCGGTCGGGGTGCTGAACGACCACTACCGCCGTACAGTTCTGGTACCCCCGGGTATTGTCGATGCCAGCCGGACAAGCCCCTGGCTGCTGAACTTTCGATTCGCGGTTGACTATGGCCGCGACCTGATCTTCTACGGCGGTTATGTGCAGGGGCTGGAGGACTCGGCGCCGGCACCGGCGTCGGCGAAGAACCGTAACGAGCCACCCCCGGCGATGCGGACCTGGCAGGTCGATGGCGGAATCCGCTGGGCGCCGGCCGAGAGGCTGCAGTTCATCTTCGGCGTTTTCGACATTCACAAGCCGTACTTCAACGTCGACGCAGACAACGTCTACACGCTGCTTGGCCGCGTTCAACACCGCGGCCTCGAGACATCGCTGTCGTTCAACGACGGCGGCCTCACGGTGCTGGTGGGTGGCGTGCTCCTGCAGCCGCGGGTTGACCGAGCGATCCCCGAACCGGGGGCGACCGGAAACACACCGCTCGGGCCCGTGCCCTTGACATTGACGGCCAACGTGGATTACGCGCCACCGCGATGGGGCCCCTGGGCGGCGTCCCTGCAATGGAATCGGCTGTCGCGTCGGGTCGCGACGACGGACAACGCCATCTACCTGCCGGCGCTCGCGACCCTCGAAGCTGGCGTTCGTTATCATTCGACCGTCCGGTCGCACCCGTGGACCGCCCGGCTCGATGGCTTCAACCTGACCGACGCCCGCGGACTGCACGTGTCGAGTCTCGAGGTGGTGCTGCCCGAACAGGGCCGGCGGTTCACGCTGACGCTTGCCACGGACCTATGACGTGGCGGGCTAAACTCTCTGGTGAGGGTCAAAGGGCACTCAGGACCGGTTCGCCCAGGCCTGAGGGGGTGCCGCGGTCTTGAAATCAGATTATCGGCCCCCCATGAGCCCCTATGCCCGATAGCTTGCACATCGTGTGTCCGCACTGCGAGACGGTCAACCGTATTCCCGCGACACGCCTCGACGCGGCACCGAGGTGCGGGCACTGCCATCAATCCCTGTACTCGGGCCAGGTGATCGAGCTCACCCGCGCCAATTTCCACAGGCACATCGAACGTAACGACATACCGGTCGTGGTGGATTTTTGGGCGCCATGGTGCGGTCCCTGCCACATGATGGCACCACAATTCTCTCAAGCCGCAGCTGAGCTGGAACCCCGGGCGCGCCTGGTGAAGGTAAACACTGACGCCGAGCCGAGTCTCGCCAACCAATTCAACATCCGCAGCATCCCCACGTTGGCTTTATTCAAGTCAGGTCGCGAGATCACCCGTCAGTCTGGCGCCATGGGCACGTCAGACATAGTCCGTTGGGTGCGCACACACGCTTGACACACCGGTGGATGGCGGCCGCCTGCACTCCTCGAGTCCCCGCCTCCCGGGACGGGAGTGCGCCGCCGGAACTCAACGGGCCGCTGGATCAGGTGAACAACTCGTCCAAGGCGGCGGAGCCGACGGGCTTGATCAGGTACCGCTCGATCCCTGCCTCACGCGCGAGTTCGCGGCCGGGGTGCTCACTGCTAGCCGTCAATGCAATCAGTCTCAGATCCTGCAGCTGCGGATGTTGAGAGAGCTGCCGGGCGACGTCGTAGCCGCTCATGTCCGGCAGATCGAGATCCACGAGCAGGACCGTGGGCACGAACTCGACTGCGAGGGCAAGAGCAGTGGCTCCGGTGTACGCGACGCGCGCATCACCGTACCCCGTCGATTGCAGTAATGACGCGAGAGCATCGGCGGCATCCACGTCGTCATCGACTATCAATATGCGCGGCATAGCGCTTCGGGCGCCGGCTTCGCTTGGCTCTCGGAATTGTGTCGAATGCGCGGCCACGACAAGTCCGCTCAACGGGAGCTCACGGGACGCGGGTGCTCGTTGCGCGCTTCGAAGCTCTTGATCTGCCGCTCGGCTTCGTCGCCGGTGACGCCGTACGCCTCTCTGATCTTACTCGCCAGACGCGCTCGCCCGCCCGCGATCATCCCGCCCGCGATCATGTCGAGCTGACCGGAGGTGAGCCTCCCCCAGTTTGCGTGCACCTCGCGCTTGAACTGCTGCCAGCTGACTTCCGCGAAATTCCAGTCCATATCCGTCTCCTGAGTCCCCGCTCCCGCCGCGGTAACTCCATTCGAGCCTACACCGCGATAGCGGTCCGTTCGGATCGCCCGGCAGACCCTTCGCCGGGGTGCTTTGACTCACCTCGAAGTCGTGCCGCCTTCATCTTCCCAGGCCGCCAGCCGTGTCGCCTCCCGGATGGCCTCTCCGTCGCGATCCATGCGGCAACCTGCAGTCGCTGTTGCCGCATGAGCGTGAGCGGACGAGGAGGCCGCACCTTCCCCTGAGAAGCCTGCGTGCGGCATGGCGGCCGCAGCGGCGGGAAGGTCCTTGCTCCACATCGTCGTCACGTCATTTCCCCCTGGAAGCCACCGTACATTAACTCCGTGACCAGATCGGTCAGCTCTTCGCACTGTTCCTAACTGACGGGGGTTCGACCCCTGACGGACGAGAGTACCGTTCGCCGCCATGGCCGAACATCTCAGGCTAAGCCAGGCTGCCGGACTTCAATTGACCGTCACCTGAATTCGCTTGGCCTCGACTCGAGGCTGCTTGGGAATCTCTATCTCCAGCACGCCGTCGGTATAGCGCGCCTTGATCGCCTCAGCCCGTGCCGAATCCGGCAGGGTGAAACGGCGCAAGAAAGTGCCAGCGGCGCGTTCAATGTGTTCGAAGCTGTCGCTGCTCGCACGCGCGGGCCGTTCGCCACGAACGGTCAAGGTGCCGTCTTCGGTCGAGACTTCGATGTCCTTGGCCGCGACGCCCGGCAGATCGGCACGCAGGACAAACCGATCGTTTTCCTCTTGTAAGTCGACCGGCGGACTCCACGCGGTGGTACTGGTCAGGGCCGCCTGTGAGGCGTCCGACCTCCGGGTGAGCAGCTCGTCAATCTCGCGATGCCAGCGATCCAGGAGGGACCACGGTTGATAATACACAAGATTCGTCATTTCGCTCTCCAGTCAGATAGCAGGTCTATTCTGTTCTTGCCCGCCATTATTGGGGCGTTTCGCGCCTTTTAAAGGAACGAACTGACACTTAGAGGATGCTCCAGGCGAACCGCCGTGCTCGACACCGACAGCGAGACAAGAGCGCCAAAGTTCGCTGTTACCTATGTCGCCCCGGTGAAGACGACCGCGAGAGACCTTGAGCGGCGACAGTGACGCTCTTCGCAAGGGTTCAATGTCAAGCGCCGCAGCGATTTTCAATCGTTGCCCGCGACGACGCTCATTGGGTCATGAGAAACGACTTGGCGGCCGCAAAGCAGAAGGGAGCCACTAAAGTCACGTGGTAGGCTTCGGCGACTGCTCGTGCACCCCCATCAGTAGCGCCTCCCGCGACCGCATTGGCAGCCACAACCAGTTTTGCCAACGCAAAGCCTTGCTTGAGATTGCCATAGCGGTCATTGGCCGATACCGCCGCCTCGAGATCAAGCACGCTGATCGACGCAGCTGATGGCGGATGTGAGGCCCAATAGCCCTGCATCAGCTGGGTATTGAGCCAGAAGACGACCGGGTCGACGTCGCCGCCGCAGAGCAGAACCGGTGCAGCGGGAATCCAGTCGCGCAAATCATTCCGTTGCAACGCCTGCCGCCAAGGCAGCCCAGGGGCCGCCGCCGCCGTTCCGGTGGTAACCGTCGGGAATCCCCCGTCGGGATGAGCCTGCGCGTCGCGCAGATAACTGAGCCGATAGCTGTTCAGGATCAAATTCCCGTTGCCAAAGCCCAGGGCAAAAACCGCAGCCAGGTTTGCGGGTGTCGTGGGTGGAGTAATGTCGGAAAATTCCGGAGCCGGCGGTGTCAGGCTAAACAGCGCGTACTGGGGAAGTTTCCCTTGCGCATACAGCTGACTCCTGAGCATCGTGCTGGGGAGCAAGGATTCGATGCCAGCTGCGTATTGCGGCTCAAACACATCAGCAGCGCTTGGGTAGATATTTCCGTAGGCGGCCTGATAGGCAGTGAGGAGAAACGCGGATGACACCGGCGCACCGCCATTGACCTCGCCGTAAAATATTGCATCGGCAAACGCGGCAAGCGCGTAAGGCCCTGACATCGGCACAGAGGCGCTGACTTTCATCCCGGCGGCCTGCATGGCGCGATGCGTTGCCATCGCCACGTAACCTCCCTGCGAGTAACCGGTAATAAACAACTGCCCGCTATCCTTCGTAAGCGTCGCAGACGCGAACGGCAGAGCGGTCCGCGCCGCTGTCAGTGCGTCAATCATGTCCTTCGATTGCTGATCGGCAATGAGGTACGGATGGTAAGGGAGTGTGGAGGTGTCATAGCCGGCGTAGTTTGGCGCGACCACGATGTAGCCCTGCGATGCGAAGAGCGCAGCGAGCAGAATGGTCTCCGCATTTTGCATGTTGGCAATATTGAACGCGCGATCGGTCGTCGCGCCATGCGCGTACAAGACGATCGGACGCTCACCTGTGCAGTTCGCACCGACACCTGTAGGAACCATGAGCGCTGCGGAGGCGGTGGTGGCTTCGTTGGCGCCGCCGACCGTCGTGTACTCGATGTGATAAACAAGAATGTCGCACACCGGGGGGCCGCTGAGGGACAGCACCTGCTGATTGGCCGCAGTATTGAGCTCGAGCAGCAGAGCGGGGGCTGTGACGGTCGATAGAAGCTCAGGCGGGCTTTGCAGCAGCGTACCGCGCGGCGAAGACCCCACTGCCACTGGTAGAGTCCGACCCGCCGCTGCCGCCGCAGGCAGCAAGCAGAAACGCTGGAACAAAAAGCACACACGAACGCTTCACTAGTCGCATTGCCTTATCGTCGGCGCCGAGCGAGCTGTCGGTCTGTGGTCGGTATGTGCATTCCGTTGTGCGCCCCGTACTTGCTCCACCGGCCTTCCCACGGCCTTGGGACCGCAAGAAACCACATGAGTTCACCCTGCGCGATTTCCCGCGCACCGCTCAGCTTTGCCCCGCGCCACGCCGGGTCAGCAGACGGCAAAAGTCTTGAACTCGATTATCGGCCCCCATCGGTTCTTATGCCCGATAGTTTGCATCGTGTGTCGGCACTACGAGACAGTCGTGCTTGCGCGGCAGGCCACGAAACTTGCCCCGGTAACGGGATTCGCTCATCATGCGCGCGCTTAGTCAATGGCGTCCGCGCACATCGATCAACTCAATTCAAAGTGAGGCGAAGGCAATATTTATGAACAAATTTCTGGCACTGATTGTCGCGATTGCGCTCTCGAGTGTGGCCGTGGCTCAGGTCGAAACAGCCGCCAAGGAGACCGGCAAGGCAACTTCCGAGACCGCTAAGCAAGCAGGCGACCGCGTGAAGGCGGCCGGAGAGTCGCAGCCCGACAAGTCAGTCGATAAGGCTAAGGCAAAAGCCCACAAAGCCAAAGCACATCACCATGCGCACGCGGCGAAGGAAGCCGCCAAGGACGCGGTGAAATAGGTCATCCGCCCGCGCCGCGCCTCGGCCAGCGGGCTCGAGGTGCCGTCGCTCAAGCCATGGTCGCAAAGTCAAGTGGCTTGGGCTGGCGAGACCTACGCACGATCTGCCAATGCCGTGCTTGCCCTCGGCGATCCCGCGTTGTTACCCGAAAACTCACTCTTCTAAATAGTGCGCTGGGGGGTGGGACCGCTTGAGCCGCAGCCGGAGCAACTGTTATTACCGGGCTCACACCTAGAATTCCGCAATGCGATCAGCGTACAGCTCCCTGAAGACGGCTGCCGCCGTCACCCTCGCCGCGTCCTGTGTCGCTCACGCCGACCCGGCTGCCTTCGACCTCGCAGGACCGACCATTGAGGTCGAAGTGACCCGTGGCGCCACGACCTTGCCGGTCTCGCGCGTTCCTAACCTCGTGTCCGGTGACCACGTGTGGATGAAGGCGGATTTGCCACCTGCGCAGTCGGCGCATTACCTCCTGGTGGCTGTTTTCCTGAGAGGGTCGACCAACCCGCCGCCGAAGACCTGGTTCTCGCGCTGCGACACCTGGGCCGGCAAGTGTTCGGTGGAGGGTATGACCCTGACAGTGCCCAAGGACGCGCGACAGCTGCTGGTCTTTCTCGCACCGGAGACCGGTGGCGACTTCAACACCCTGATGGACGCAGTGCGCGGCCGTCCGGGGGCCTTCGTGCGCACTTCACAGGACCTAAACCAGGCCACGCTGGATCGTTCGCGGCTGGAAGCTTATCTGGCGGCTGTTCGTCGCCTCGAGGACGCGAACCCCACCCGCCTCAAGGAAGCCGCTCCGTTGCTGGCGCGCAGTCTTGCCATCAAGGTGGACGAGAAGTGTCTGGCCAAGATTCCCGTGCTGCAGGGTCCCTGCCTCCTGGAGGGACGTGAATCGCTGATTCTGAACGATGGCCACAGCGCATCGATTGCCCAGACACTCACCTCAGGTCCCACCAGCAGTCTGGCCATGGAGGCGAGCAGCACGCCGCAGCTAAAGTCGGGTTACTACAGCCCTTTCATCGCCTCGATATTCGATATTGCTCGCATCCTTGACTCGTTTCATACCGCGCAATTTCAATACATTCCGGCGCTGGCTTCGGCGAACGGCCGGCAATTGGAATTGATGCTGAACACCCCGCCGTCATTTCACGATCCCAAATCCGTGCTGGTAGTGGCGCTGCCGGCGGTCGAAGCGACTCGGCTTCCGCCGCTGCATCCGGTCGACCCCAAGGAAATCCATTGCCTTCAGACGGAGGCCCTGGTCCTGCCGGTTGAGGGTGCGCCGCTGATGTTCTCCACCGCTTACTCGTACAACATGGCGCTGAGACTACTTGCCAAGGACGGTACGGCGATCGAGCTGCCGGCGCGTGCCGACGCCGGGCGCGGCGGTTTTGCAGTGGATATCTCGGGTCTGAGCGTCGTCAGTGTGAGCGACACCATTAATGCTTCGCTGCATGGCTACTGGGGCTTCGACAAGTACGACGGTCCGAGCTTCCACCTGGTGACCGCGCGCCAGCAGGCTTGGAAACTGGCAGCAGGAGACGATGCGGCGCTGGTCGTCGGTCGCCAGGACACGATTCATCTGCTCGCCGGGAGCGTTAGCTGCGTCGACCAAATTGCACTTAAGGATTCGGTTGGCAACGAAATGAAGGTCGAGTGGAAGAGTGTGAAGCCCGACGAGGTCGAGGTCAGGCTTCCGCTACAGGAGGTTGCCCCTGGTGAGGTGACTTTGCTCATCAGGCAGTACGGCGACAATGAGCCACAACGGCTCTTGCTCCGCGCCTTCGCAGAAGCCGCTCGTCTGGAGAGCTTTGCGTTCCACGCCGGAGACAGCGAGGGTGTACTTCGGGGCAACCGCCTGGATGAGGTCAAAAGCCTGGTCGTGAAGGACATTGAGTTCACCCCCGGAGCGTTGTCGACCAGCGCGGGTCGCGATGAGCTCACCATGCTGGCGCTCCAAGGGCGTGATGCCAGCGCGCTCGGGCAGGGCGATATGGCCAACGGGAGAATCGTGCTCAAGGACGGACGCACCTTCGATATCCCGGTCTCAGTCGAGGCCCCGCGGCCGAGCGCGATTCTGATCGGTAAGAGTGCCGCAGCCGCCATCCACCGGACGCCATGGCAAGATCCAGCTCTCCAGTCAGGACGAGCTGCCGCAGGACGCGCAACTGACATTTTCTCTGCGCGCCCAGTCGCCACCATCGTTTGCACGTGACGACAAAATTGAGGTGGCAACGATCGATGGATCGTCGTCGGCCACGCTCGGCGTCGGCTCGGGTGAGATGACGCTGCAAAATACCAAGGTTGCGGTGGCCACACTGGACCCGACAAAGGCCCTTGGGTCCTCAGCGTTTGGGCCGCTTCAGTTCCGGCTGGTTAGCAAGGGAGTGGCAGGAGACTGGCGTCCTCTGGCTACATTGGTGCGCCTGCCGGTGCTCAAGAGCGTCGAGTGTCCGCCGGCTGGTTCCGGAACGAACTGCGAACTGTCCGGTGCCAACCTGTTTCTGCTCGATTCCGTATCCGGTGACCCGCAATTCAGTGAGGCGACGCTGGTTCCGGATGGCTTTACGGGGCCGGCAGTGCCGGTTCAACGCCCAACGGAGGGGCATATCTATGTGAAGCTGCGCGACGATCCGTCCGTGATCAGCATGGTGGCGTTCGATGTGCCGCCGCCTTAGGCGGGCAAGACGCGATTCAGGCGGCGGTTAGACATCAAGCGGGCGGTTTTCTTCCGATGAGTGCGTGATAAGCGAGCAGAAACACGACGGCACCAATCACCGCGACCACAAGACTGTAAATATTCACGCCGCTGACACCGGGCATTCCGAAAACGCTGAATAACCACCCACCCACAACGGAGCCGACAATCCCCAGGACGATGTCCAGAAGTAGACCTTCTCCGCTTTTGTTCACGATCTTGCTGGCGATGAATCCGGCGATCAATCCGAGGACGATCCAGGCAATGATTGACATAAAAGGTCTCCTATTGTTTTTGTAACCCGCTGGCCGAGCCAGGTTCGCGTCGAGTATGCACCTCTCAGCACTCCCTGCGCGAGCGTCTGCTCAGTGCGATAGCAGCTGCCCCGTCAGTCGGCACTGAACTCAAGGTCACCTTTACGGATCGCTACTTGGCTGTGAAGGTTCTATGTTAGCAGTCAAGCTGCAAGCAGCCTGGAGACGTCGAACCGCGTTTACCGGTCCACCCCTGGGCGGCGAGTCTTAGCCCGAACGCCTACCACATGCCGCCGAGAGCCACGGTGATCGCCTCGCCGTTCACGCCCCCGGCAGCGTCGCTGCACAGGAACCCGATCACCTGCGCGACTTCGCGCGGCTCCAGCACCCGGTTCTGCGGATAGATGGCGGCGCGCTCGCGCCAGACCTGCTCGACGCTGATGCCGCGCCGTTCGGCCTCCGTCTTCGCCGAGCGCTCAGCCATCGCGGTTCGCACCCAGCCAGGCAGCACTGCGTTGGATGTGACTCCGAACGGCCCGGCGTCCTGGGCGACTGCGCGCGCGAGCCCGATAACCCCATGCTTGGAAGCGGTGTAGGCGCTGCCGCAGCGTTCCGCTTTTTCGCCGGCGGTCGAACTGGTGAATACGAGCCGGCCGAAGCCGCGCTTGCACATACCGCCTGCCGTGAGGCGCGCGAGCTCGAACGGACCGTCGAGGTTGATGCGCATCGTCTGGCGCCAGACCTCGGGATCCTGCTCCCACACGAGCCGCTCATGGGCCGAGCCGATGCCGTGGTTTACGACCAGTACGTCAATCGGCCCCAGTCGTCGCTCGGTCTCGGCAACGGCCAGGGCGCAGCCCTCGGCGGTGCCCAGGTCGGCAGCGACGTATTCGAGGCCAACCGCCGCCAGTTCCGTTGCGCTGCGCGATGCGACCATCACGCGCGCTCCCCCTGCCGACAGCAGTAGCGCCGCCTCGCGCCCGATCCCCCGGCCGCCGCCCGTGACCAGCGCCACACGTCCATTCATCACTTAGCTCTCCTATTCGTGTTCCGGAATGCAACGAGTCACGGACTGTTCCGCGACCGGTGCTCTAGCTTTCTCGTCCCAGCTCGCGTCGCAGCGCTTCCTCGCGTGCATCCTCAACGGCCAGCAAGACACCACCGGCATCAGCGGTCCTCACGTCTCGCGCGAAGACACCGTTGAGCGTGCTGTCCGCGGTCAGTTCACCTTTCTCGAACAGCGCCCACATCTCTCGGGCAAACTCGGTTTCCAGAAGCTCCGGCGCGAAGCGGCCGAGCGTGCCGCGAAGGTTGTTCACATCACGCTCGAGCATCGCGAGCGCACCATTATTGCCTGCCGCATTGACGGCCTGGGGTAGATCGATGATCACGGGCCCATCGGTCCCGATGAGCACGTTGAACTCCGAGAGATCGCCGTGGATGAGCCCGATGCTCAACATACGCACGATCTGCTGGATGAGGAAGCGGTGATACTCGCGCGCAGTCTCGGGCGACAGATCGACTTCGCCAAGACGCGGGGCAGGGTCCCCGGCGGCATCGGTCACCAGCTCCATGATCAGCGTGTCGTTGAAATAACCGTAAGGCTTCGGCACGCGCACGCCAGCGGCGACGAGTTTGTACAGCGCGTCGACTTCGGCATTCTTCCACGCCGCTTCCTGCGCCTTGCGACCGAAACGCGTGCTCTTGGTGATGGCACGCGCTTGGCGACTGCCGCGCACCTTGCGGCCTTCCTGGTACCGGGCACGCTTCTGAAAGCTGCGCCGCCTCATGTCTCGATAGACCTTCGCGCACCGCGCGTACGCCCCCGAGCGCACGAGATAGACCGTGGCTTCCTTGCCGCTCTTGAGTGAGCGGACGACTTCGTCGATCACTCCATCGTCGATCAGAGGTTGCAGGGCGGCGGGTATCTTCATGAATCCTCAATGGAGTGTTCGGGAGCTGTTCGGGTGGCACGGGGTCTGACAGGTGACCCCGCACAGCGAGATGTACAAGGAGTGGGTAAGAATCCCACCCGCGGACGGTACCACGAGCGCTAACGCTCGCCCCATCCTTATCGGCGAGGCGTAAACATCTCCAGAAAGAGAATCTAGAATGGACGATAAGCCATTGTTTTTATTGGTGCCAGAGAGAGACTTTAACACGCGGGTATCTGTTTGATTCCAAAGACTTCCTGTACGCAGCAGCGCAATTTCCCTCGGATTTACCTCCTTTCAGCTGATGTTGGAAGGACTCAGAACCCCATTCCTGAGCGCGCAGCGTTGGGGAATCAACCCTTCCGGTCTACAGCACTTCGAAAACGCTGTAGACGGGTCCGTCCGGCCTTCGATCCCCGATGCCGACTGCCAGAACCCGATTGAGCCAGCCGTAAGTCGCCGCCGCGGTTTCGAACATGGGATTTATCCGGAAGTAGTAACTCGACGGATCGACGGGCTCACCCTTTTCCATCCGCTTGATGACATCGGCCGGCCCATAACGCACACCGCGATAATTCATCGCAATTAGCGCATCATCTTTGGTCTTCAGCACCAGGCGGACATCCAGCGTTGTGCTGCCGTCCGCGCGAACAGCCTGCCAGTCGCTTCCTCCGTCCATCACCTGACCCGAAAGCCGCTCTCCCTCAAATGAGCCGCCTGGTATCAGGCCGATACGACGGTCGGCACCTGGGGTCGCGCCGACGACCACCAGAGGTCTTACCTGCAGATGCATGACGAACAGCGGTCGCGTTCGCACATTCTTGAGAACCTCCGGCAGACTGTGGTAGCGAGTCTCGGGCATGGTCTTTCTCGTGCCGCGTCACGCACCGTTGCATCCACGCGGTGGTCGGTAGCGGCGCTGTCGCCGCGGATGGAATATTGGCGGGCGTAAAACAGGTTGGGTGACTACGCGGCCGCGCTCGGCCGAACAGCACTTCGGCCCGCGAGCGTGCCGGCGTGGGCGGCGAATATCCAACGCACTTGTGCGATCGAGGATCGTCCGTATTTGAGTCCGCAAGTTCCCCCTGGCGGCGGCTAGGTTACGGGACCGCGGGAGCTGGTTTCCTCGGTGCGAGGAGGACGAGTGGGGAAGGGGTCGGGTGAATGAACTGCGATCGGATCGCTTGCGGGGAAGGTCATTTCAAGCGCCTCGTCGAGACGCGCGTCCAGGTCCCGTTCGGACTTGGGTTCCTGAGTCATGCTGCCTGGCCTCTCTTAGCTCCGGCGATAGCAGCGTTCCCCGTGCTGGCGAGTTCGCGCAGCACTCGATGCACGAACTGAACGCAGATCGATCCTTCGCCCACCGCCGACGCAATACGCTTGACGCTTCCGGCCCGCACATCACCTGCGGCGAATACCCCCGGAACGCTGCTCTCCAGCAGGTACGGCGGGCGTGGCGGGCTCCAGCCTGCATCCGCCAACTGTTCCTTTTCGATGTCGGGCCCAGTCTTCACGAAGCCGTGATCATCGAGCGCTACGCAGCCCTGCAGCCAGTGCGTGTTAGGCTGCGCCCCGGTCATCAGGAACACGTGTCGCAGATGGGGCGCTTCCGGTTCCGCATTTTCGCGCGTCCAGGCGACGCGCTCCAGTCGGTCGGAACCCTCGACGGCTGTGAGCTGCGTGCGCGTGTGCACGCTGATGTTCGGGGCCTCTTCGATGCGCCGAATGAGGTATTGCGACATGCTCCCGGCCAGCCCGCCGGAGCGGACGAACATGTGAACGTGACGACAAGAGCCGGCGAGGAAAACAGCCGCTTGGCCCGCGGAATTGCCACCGCCGATGACTACGACGTCCTCGTCGGCACAGAGCTTCGCTTCCAAATGAGTGGCGGCATAGTAGACGCCGCGGCCAAGAAAGCGCGAGAGGTTGGCAATATCGGGCATCCGGTATTGGGCTCCGCTAGCGATAAGGATGGCTCTGCCGCGCATTGATCGGCCGTCGGCCATGTCGACCGAGTATGGCCAACCCTGACAGCGGAGTCTGACCGCATGCCAGGCCACGCTCAGCTGTGCCCCGAACTTCTGTGCCTGAGAGAATGCCCGACCGGCAAGCGCTGCGCCCGAAATGCCGGTTGGGAATCCCAGATAGTTCTCGATTCGGGAGCTCGTTCCGGCCTGGCCGCCGGGGGCGAAGGTCTCGACCATGCGCACGTCCAGGCCTTCGGAGGCGGCATATACGGCGGCGGCAAGGCCGGCAGGGCCCGCGCCGATGATCAGCAGATCGTGTACGCGATCGTCGGCGGGCGGGGCGTTGATGCCGAGGCATTCGGCGACTTCGGCATTGCTGGGGTTCTTCAGCAGCTCGCCGCCTCGGCAAATCACCACCGGAACGTCCTCGCCCCGGACGTGAAAGCGCTCGAGCAATGTCTGGGCGTCGGCATCGTGCTCGATGTCGATATTCACGTAGGGGCGAGCGTTACGCGTCAGGAACTCCCGTAACCGCAGGGTGTCGGCGGAACGCTCCGAACCCAGCAGCAGCACCTCGCTACGGCCGGACTCGATGACGCTCATGCGGCGCAGGATGAAAGCGCGCATGAAGAGCTCGCTGAGCTCGGCATCGTTCTGCACGATGCGTCGCAGCTGTTCCGGGTCGATCAATAGAACGGTGCCGGCCTCGCGCACGCGAATGCGCACCAGGGCAGGAGTGCCGCGCAAGGTGCTCATCTCGCCGGTAAAGTCCCCGGGGCTCAGAAGGTAGAGCAACTCGTAGTCCGACACGGCCTGAGTAGCTGACGGCGGAGCCAGAGCCTCAACACTTCCCGCCGCCACCACGAAAACACCACGCGGTGGGGCGCCCAGTTCCACGAGGATCTCCCCCGCGCGCGTCTGCATACGGGTGCCCTGGCGCTCCAGGCGCGCGAGCTGGGCGGAGGTGAGCTTCGGGAACATCTGCGCGCGACGCTGTTCCAGGAGAGTGTTCGCCACGGTCGTTCCTACCGATCCGGTGGAGTCACGACGGAAGCTCCATCGCCAGCTCATCGATGTAGCACCAGCTCCAATTCTCGCCCGGTTCGATCGAGGTCATGATGGGGTGCTGCGTCGCCTGAAAATGCCTGGTCGCGTGCCGATTCTTCGAGTCGTCGCAGCAACCGACATGCCCGCAGGTCCTGCAGAGTCGCAGATGGACCCAGGTATCGCCGAGCTTGAGGCACTCCTCGCAACCGCGACTACGCGGCTTATCGGTCCGCACGAAATCCAGATGACGGCATTGCTCAGCCATGAGACCTCCACCGAGCTCGGCGGGTGCCGGAACAAAAACGAGCTAAGGCGGGATTATCCAGCGTCGATTCGAACAGGAGAACTCCGAGCGAATTCCGCTGTGTGAGCGGTTTCACTTCGGTGAGGTTATCACGGGACCTGATGATCGTGAATGCGGGAGTGCAATCGCGCCTGCGCACGGTCGATACGCGCGCGAAGCTGGCGCCGGAGCTCGCCGCGCGGAACGAACGGCATAACCCATCGCTCCACAGCAGCCAACAACCACAAGGCGCAACGCAGGTAGAGCGTCATGTGGTGTGTATCGTCAGAACGCGCTTGCATCAGGCGAGTCTCGGCCTAAGACCGCGCATGTCGCGCGAGGTTACCGCGCCGAGCAGACGATCGTGCTCGTCCGTGATCGGCAGCGCCCGGAAATTGTAGCGTTCGAACAGCATAACGGCCTCCCGCAGCGTCGCGTCCTTCGGCAGCGCGATTACATGCTCTGTCATGATGTCGCCGAGCGTCTGCCCCGCCTCCGCCGCGACGATCTCCCGAAGATCAACTACCCCTTTCAGTGTGCCCGTCGCATCGGTGATGTAGACATACGTCACCACGTTCTTACCGGTCGCGAGCTCGCGATAGCGATCAAGTACCTCTGTAGCAGAGGTCGTCGCTGGGAGTCTGATGAGCTCTGGCGACGCATACAGCAGAATCTGCTCGTTGTGCTCTCCGATAATGTGCTCGACCTTGGACGACTTATCCTTGTCGATGAGCTTCAGGATGACTGCGGCCTCATCGCGCGGCAGTATCGCCAGGATGTCGGCAGCCTGCGCCGGGCTCATCTCATTGATCAGCATCGCCGCGCGCTCCTTCTCGATGGCGTGTATCAACTGGCGCTGCACCCGCGGTTCGACCTCCTCGAGCGTGTCGGATGCCTGTTCGGCGTCAAGGGCGTTAAACAGCGCGACGCGTTGGCCGCCCTCCAGTTCCTCGAGGATGTCCGCGAGATCAGCGGGGTGGATCTCGTTGAGTTCTGCTTTGGGAACTTTGAGCTTGATGTTTCCGGCGAAGCTGCCCAGCTGTTCCGGGAGCGGCTGCACGTAGAGCCAGGACACCCTGTTCTCTTTGTTGCGATCCGCGAGAAGCTTCGCGAGCTTGTGAAGTCCGAGCCGGCGTAGTGCCCGGTAACGGCTGTAATCGACTTCGGCTGCGTACAGCTTGCCGTTCTGGAAGACAAGCTTCACGTCGTAGACCACTTCGACCTCGTGATCATCCATGTCGAGGATCTTCTTGTCGAGTATGTGATCGTGCAACAGGATCAGATTCTCCTGCGGGCCTCGCTCGAATTGCGCCAGCGCCTCCTCACCCAGATCGAGCACCACCTCGTGATTGGAGATGAGGAGTACCTTGTCCCAGGGGACCGTCAGCGCGGGGTGCCCGTAGGGCCGAGTGACCACCACCTGCGTGACTTCGGGAAGCTTGCCGGTCTCGACGATCGCGAGATCGTTCAAGCGCCCGATTTGGCGTGTTCTCGCAAACACCCGGCGACCGAGAATCTCGCTCAAGAAAAACTCGGACTCAAGTACTGTCACCACGTTCCTATCCCTCGGTCACGAGCAGAACGAACTTGTAGACCATCAAACCCACCAAGGCGAACAGGTATAGGCGTAGTGCCATCAGCGACAACCGGACGGCAGAGGACATCTCGATACGCGGCTCGCGATAGCGGGAATTGATCTCGCGAATCTTTGCGACGAAACTTCTGAATACTTTCATGTTGCGAGCGTCCACCTAATGGATCAGGGTGGGAAACATCACGGTAATGCCGTAGAGCGTCGACAGGACGACGATTGATACGACAATGACGCCACCGACGAGGTTCTGTGCGAATGTGTTGCAATACTCACCCACCGCGGTGCGGTCATTGAGCAGCAGTATCAGGAACACCAGGGCCGCCGGCAGCAACGTCACGGCGATCACCTGTACGAACAATGTGATGAGAACCAGCGGTGCGTGCGGAATCAGAACGACCAGGCCCGCAGTCACGAGCAGGAAAAAGTAAGTCGCATAGAACCATGGTGCCTGGCGGATCTTGGTATTGAGCGAGTGCGCCCAGCCGAAGATCTCGCCGAAAGCCCAGGAACTGGCGAGCGAGATACAGATGGCGCCGAGCAGGCCGGCATCGAACAGGCCGATGGCGAGAAAGGCTCCAACGTAGCGGTCGGTCTTCATGAGTTCGGCAGCCGCCTGCGCGGCGCTGTCGATGTCGACGCCAGGGAGGACGGTTCCTGTCACGATGACGATGAAGACTGCGACGACCACGGTCACAATCGAGCCGAGGAATGTGTCGAAGCGGCCCCACGGGATGTCCTTCTCGAGCATCCCCTTATCGACGACGGCACTTTGCTGGAAGAACAGCATCCACGGGGCGATGGTCGTGCCGATGTTGGCCATCAGAAAGAAGAATAACTGGCCATTGAACCCGCCGGCAAAATTCGGAATCAGACCTTGATGCAGTACGTCCCGAACGGAAGGGTGCACCAGAAAGGCGCCCGGAATGTAGACCAGGTTCAATGCACAGAACAGCAGCGCCAGCTTCTCGAACGTCCAATACCTGCCGTTCAGGACAATCACTGCCATCAGCCCGATGACGGTGACGACACTGAGCCAGGGGGGCACGCCAAATATGGCAAGCGCCGCCGTCATGCCGATGAATTCGGTGACCAGCGTCAGCCAGTCGACAATCATCAGGTCGAGCAGCGAAAACCAGCCCCAGAACGCCCCGAAACCGTCGAAGATGGCCTCGGCGTGCCCGCGCTTGGTCACGGCGCCAAGGCGCACGGTCATCTCCTGCACGTAGTAGGCGACGGGGATAAGGATCAACAGGAACCAGATCAGGTGATAGCCGTACTTCGCCCCGGTAGCCGCGTAGGTGGTGATGCCGCCCGCGTCATTATCCGCGACCATGACGACGATGCCCGGACCGGCGAGGACGAGGTAGAGTCCAGCCGCCTTCCACGCCTTGCGAAAGAGATAGTAGAGTTTCGAAAAGAAATTCACATCCACACCCTGTCGTGACACGTCATCCGCTGTGGCTCTATATCTCGTCTGTCAGGCATGGTGGCATGTCCGGAGCATTTTTGTCTTTCAGAATTCCACGTGGGACCGCCCGCTCAGCATCTTTACGGGTCCGTGCCGATCCGCGTTGTATCCGGGACTCGCAACGCGCTGGTAATCAGCGGTCAGGTGAACGCCGCGCTACACGAGCGCGTTGTACTAGAAGGTTGTCACGCCTTGAAGCGGCCGAAGTCAGTGTTGATCGGTGCCCGAGCCCCTTCCGACGGTGTCCTTGCCCGGTGCTGCGCCCGGCGGTGGTGGTGCCTTTCGGTCCACCAATAAGTACGTTCCAAGCACCCATGCGATCGCCGCGCTCCATCCGGCGAGAATGTCGGACGGATAGTGCACACCCAAATAGACGCGGGAGAGCCCGACTAGCACCACGAAAACGAGGCTCGCGACCGTCACGGGCCAGCGCCAGCGAGTCGGCCAGCACAAGAGGATCAGAGCCGTACCGAGTGTGGCAGAGCCCATCGCGTGGCCGCTTGGGAAACTGTAGGTGGTTTCTGGCGTGAGTGACAACCAGAGATCGGGTCGCATGCGGGCGAAATGGTTCTTTGCAACGATATCCAGAACGGCAGATCCGGTCACGGCGATGCCAAAGAACAGGCCATCACGAAACCGCCTGCGCAAGGCGAGCCACAGCAGCAAGATCAAATCCAGCGGCACTACGCCCCATAGATAACCCAGTTGGGTCATCAGAACGAAAAAGCGATCCAGCATTGGCGTCGCCATTGCATGCAACATGTTCAGCAGCGGCGCATCGAAGGGGAAGACTTCCTTCTCGTGCACCTCGTCGACCAGAGAGGCAAACACCCACAGCGGAAGGAGCAGGCTGACGAACCACAACACCAAGCGCCAACCGTGTTTACGCAGGAATTGCAGACCATATCCGAGTTGGTCGCCGACGACGCCAACAGCTTCCTTTGGAGACGCGGGTACTGAATCATCCATGAGTTGCTGCATCCTATTCCCGCACTGACAAACAGAACGCGGATGAGAGTGGAAGCCCGCGGGGTGTACGGCACGATTATCTCGCTGGCCTCCGCTCAGCGCACGCCGAGCGCGGTTCCGGTGGCCTCTTTGCCGCCCCGCGGCCGGTTCTCGTGCCTAAGCGGTATGGTCAGTGTGCATTTCAAAGACGATACGGGGGTGCAAGGCTTCCCGGGTTCAAAATCGCGACGCTCCACTAATAAAAACAATCCCTTAGCAGCTCTGCTGACACCGCAAAAATGGCCGGTGTACAGTTTTGAAAACTCACCGAGTCTGGAAGGCATTGAGTCGGACGATCGAGGCGCTGCAGGCGCTGCAGGCGCGAGAAGCCTATAGTCGGATGGAACACGGAGTGCACGCTTTCGTTGTTGGATCAAGCGATGGGACGCATGTGACTCGTCGCGCCAGCGCAGACCATCACCGTGGCAACCTGGACAGACGCGCTGCGTGCTCGCGTCTGCACTGAAGCTTCCGAGGTACCGCATGATCAGTCTGCGAATCAACGGCGAGCTGAAAAACGTCGACGTGCCCGCCGACATGCCTTTGCTGTGGGTCTTGCGCGATGTGCTCGGTATGACCGGCACGAAATTCGGGTGTGGCATCGCGCAATGCGGGGCATGCACCGTGCATGTCGACGCCGACGCGGTGCGGTCCTGCGTGCTACCGGTCGGCTCTATCGGCGAGCGCCCGATCACCACCATCGAGGGTGTTGGGGCGACCGCCACCGGAGCCAGCGTGCAGAAGGCGTGGCTTGCCGTGGAAGTGGTGCAATGCGGCTACTGCCAGTCAGGACAGATCATGTCGGCCAGCGCGCTGCTGCGCACGACTCCGCATCCGAGTGACGCTGATATCGATGCGGCGATGGCGGGTAACATCTGTCGGTGCGGGACGTATGTGCGCATTCGCGAGGCGATCAAGAAAGCCGCACAGGCGCTTTAGCGGCTGCCGGGGAGACAAAGATGACCAAGTGGGCGATACAGCAACGGATTCCCGGTGTCGAGCATGGTGTGACTCGGCGTGCCGTTATCGGAGCGGGCCTTGGCATGGGCGGCGCGTTACTCGTGGGCTTTTACGTACCGTCCGCCGGTGCGGCTGCCAGCGAGAAGGGCGTGTTTGCCCCCAACGCATTCATTCGTATCGACAAGAAGGGCAAGATCACTCTGATCATGCCGCAGGTGGAGATGGGGCAGGGTGTGTACACCGCGGTCGCGATGATCCTGGCGGAGGAGCTGGATGCCGCCTTCGATCAGGTGGTGCTGGAAGCCGCCCCACCCAACGATAAACTGTACGGCAATCCGACGTTCGGCCTGCAGGTCACCGGTAATTCAAATTCCATTCGGGCTTTTTGGACGCCCTTACGTACAGCGGCGGCCGGCGCACGTAACATCCTGGTTCAGGCGGCCTCGGGGGTTTGGAAAGTCGACGCGGGCAGCGTTCGCACCGAAAGCAGTACGGCGATCCATGATGCGAGCGGCAGACGTCTCGCTTACGCCGCGCTGATCGACCGTACTGCCGGCCTGACGCCGCCGAAAAATCCGATCCTTAAGGACCCGAAGAATTTCAAACTGATCGGCAAGCCGCTGAAGCGGCTGGACACGCCGGAAAAAGTCAACGGCAAAGTGATCTACGGTATCGATGTCATGCCGCCGGGCGTGAAGTTCGCAACGCTTGCAGCCTGCCCGGTATTCGGCGGCAAAGTCGGAACTATCGACGACGGCAAGGCCAAGAATCTGCCCGGTGTACGGCAGGTGCTGGTATTCGAGGATTTTGTAGCCGTCGTCGGCGATCACATGTGGGCGGCCAAACAGGGCTTGGCGGCGCTCCGCATCACGTGGAACGAGGGACCCAATGCTGCGGTCTCCTCCGCCGATGTGTGGAAGCAAACTCGCGCAGACAGCAATCAGGAGGGCGCCGTTGCGAAAATCGTGGGCGACGCGGCAAAGGGCCTGACCCAGGGTGAGCTGCACGCCGCGGCCTACGAATTGCCGTTCCTCGCCCACGCTCCCATGGAGCCGATGAACTGCACGGCGCACGTCACTGCGACGAGTTGCGAAGTCTGGCTGGGCATCCAGGTCTTGTCCAGGGCGCAGGCGGTGGCGGCGAAAATCACGGGTCTGCCTCTGGATAAGGTCACGGTGCACAATCACCTCATCGGCGGCGGATTTGGACGACGGCTGGAGACGGACTTCGTCGAAAAAGCGGTGTTAATCGCCAAGCAGGTCGATAGCCCGGTCAAGGTGGTGTGGACGCGCGAAGAAGACATCCAACACGACATCTACCGTCCGGTGTATCTGGATCGCTTGTCCGCGAGCGTCTCGAACGGTCGCATTATCGGCTGGAAGCATCGCATCACCGGGTCCTCGGTCATTGCGCGCTGGCTGCCACCGGCGTTTCAAAAAGGCATCGATATCGACGCCATCGACAGCGCCGCGGACATGCCCTACGACATTGCCAATGTGCGCGTGGAGTATGTGCGCTCCGAGCCGCCTGCGGTACCGACCGGCTTCTGGCGCGGCGTCGGTCCCAACAATAATGTGTTCGCCATCGAAAGCTTCATGGACGAATTGGCGAGGAAAGCGAACAAGGATCCGGTCGCCTTTCGCCGTGACCATCTCGACAAGGCGCCGCGTCTCAAGGCCGCCTTGGATCTGGCGGTCGAGAAGGCCGGTTGGGGTGGTCCCTTGCCGCGACGCACAGGGCGGGGCGTCGCGGTGCAGGTGGCGTTCGGCAGCTTCATCGCCACCGTTGCGCAAGCGGAGGTCGACGAACACGGCGAGGTGCACCTGCAGCGCATCGTCTCGGCGGTCGATACCGGGATCGTGGTGAATCCGGACACGGTGGTCGCACAATTGCAGGGTGGGCTGGTATTCGGACTGACCGCGGCTCTGTACGGCAACATCAGCATTGTGAAGGGCCGGGTGCAGCAGAGTAATTTTCACGATTACCGCATGCTGCGAATCAACGAAATACCGCAAATTGAGGTGTATCTGATCAAGAGCGGCGAAGCTCCGGGTGGCATCGGCGAGACCGGAACGACGGCCGCGCCCCCCGCGCTCGGGAATGCACTGTTCGCCGCGACGGGTATTCGCTTGCGCCGGTTGCCGATCGACCGAGATGTGCTGTCCGGGAGGAAGCAGGCATGAGCACCAGCGAACAAAACGCTCGGCCAAAGCGCTACGCCCTGTGGGTTCTCGCGGCGGTTGTTGCCGTGGTGGTGATCGTTTTCGCTTGGATCCTGCTCGCACCGCGGGCTACCGACTTCGCCGGCGGGAGGCGCGTGGCGCTCTCCGAGTATCGTGGTCAGGATCCCACCGGGGTGCCGCCCGAACTCAAGGCGGCAAGCGCACTGGAGCGCGGTGAGTACCTGACGCGTGCTGCGGATTGCGAGGCATGCCACACGACCCCCGGTGGCGCGCCGTTCGCTGGCGGGCGGCCTTTCGTACTACCGTTCGGCACGCTGTACTCGACCAACATCACTGCCGATCGGGAGAGCGGCATCGGTGACTACAGCGACGCAGATTTCCTGAACGCAGTGCACAAAGGCATCGGTCGCGGCAATACGCAGCTGTATCCGGCGATGCCGTACGCAAGCTATACGTACATGACGGACGCCGATGCGCTGGCGATCAAAGCGTATCTGTTCAGTCTCAAACCTGTGCATGCAGTGGCGCCGCAAAACACGCTCAAGTTTCCTTTCAACCAGCGCGGACTCATGAGCATCTGGTCCGGCCTGTTCAACCCGGACAAGCGTTTCGAGCCACACGTCGAGCGCGGCCCGGAATGGAATCGCGGTGCGTACCTCGTGGAGGCCCTGGGTCATTGTGGCGAGTGCCACACCCCGCGAAACCTCTTTCAGGCGCTGAACAACCGCAAGAAGTTCGCAGGCACCGTGCAAGCCGGCTGGCGTGCTTACAACATCACCTCCGATCGCATCAGCGGTTTGGGCGCCTGGAGCGATACCGATGTCGTGCACTATCTGTCGTTGGGCCACGCGGACGGACACGGCACGGCGGCGGGCCCCATGGGGGAGGCGGTCGACGAAAGCCTGAGCCATTTGGCGCAGGGCGACATCACGGCGATGGTGATATATCTGCGCTCGGTGCCCGCGGTGGCGGCTGCGGATTTACCTCAGCCCAACGCCAATCTCGCGCCATCCTCCCCCGGCGAAGGTGTCGCCGCCAACGTGGATCCGCGCGGCAAAGCCGTGTACGAGGGCGCTTGCGCGAGTTGTCACGGTTGGAGCGGCGTCAGTCCGGTCATCTCCTTCGCGACCTTGACCGGCGCCCGTGCAGTGAACGATGCCACGGCGATCAACGTGGTGCAGGTCATTCTGTCGGGTGCGCAACGACATGCCACCGGTGAGGCGGCGAACATGCCCGCCTTCGGGGATGCCTACTCGGACTACGAGATCGCGAGCGTGGCCAACTACATCACTGCCCGGTTCGGCACGCGGCCAGCGGCGGTGACCGCGGAGGGAGTCGCGAAATTGCGCAGTGCAGACTGACCCGTCACAGAGTCACTTGGGCAGCTACACCTACGAACGCTTTCGCTATCGCACGCCCGATGAGCTGGCCGGCGGCCGGCCCATACGCCGCCCGGTGGCCATCGTCGGCGCCGGGCCCGTGGGTCTTTCGGCTGCAATCGACCTTGCGCAGCAGGCGGTGTCCTGTGTAGTCCTCGATGACAACGACTCGGTTTCGGACGGCAGCCGCGCGATCTGCTGGGCGAAACGCACGCTGGAGATCTTCGATCGCCTGGGCGTGGCGCCGCGCATGATCGAAAAGGGGGTCACCTGGAAGGTGGGGCGCATCTACCACGGCGACCGCGAGCTCTATCAGTTCGACCTGCTGCCCGAAGGCGGCCATAAGATGCCCGCGTTCATCAACCTGCAGCAGTACTACGTCGAGCAATACCTGGTCGAGCGGGCCTGCGAATTTCCGGGACTCATCGAGCTGCGCTGGAAGAATCGCGTGACCGCGGTCGAGGATCTCGACGAGGGCGTCAGGATCACCGTGGGGACGCCAGACGGGGAATATCACCTGGAGTGTGACTGGCTGATCGCCGCGGACGGTGCCCGCAGCAGCGTGCGCGCCATGCGTGGACACGGCTTCTCGGGTCAGGCCTTCGAGGATAAGTTCCTGATCGTCGACGTGCGCATGGAGACGACCTATCCCAGCGACCGGCGCTTCTGGTTTCAGCCGTCATTCGATCCGGGCGAGAGCGTGCTGATCCATCGCCAGCCCGACAACGTGTTTCGCATCGACTTTCAGCTCGGTCGCGATGCCGATCCGGCCGTAGAGCGCGACGCGGCACGCGCCATGGAGCGGGTACGCCGGGTCGTGGGCCCGCAGGTGCCGTGCCAGTTTGAATCGTGCTCCGTGTACACTTTCCGGTGTGCCCGGATGACGCGCTTCATCGATGGCCACGTCATCTTCGCCGGGGACGCCGCGCACGTCGTAAGCCCCTTCGGTGCCCGCGGCGGCAATGGCGGGATCCAGGACGTGGACAACCTGTGCTGGAAGCTGGCCCGCGTGATACGCGACGAGGCGCCGGCACGGCTGCTGGCCAGCTACGAGATCGAACGCGGCCGCGCGGCGGACGAGAACATCACCAACTCACGGCGCACCACGGCCTTCATGTCGCCCGGCTCAAGCGTCGAGCGGCAGTTTCGCGATGCCGTGCTCGAGCTCGCCGCCGACTTTCCCTTTGCCCGCGGCCTGGTCAACTCCGGCAGGCTCTCGCAGCCGTGCGACTACGCAGGCTTGCCCGGAATCGGGCCCGACGCACTCAACGGTGCCGTGAGGGCCGGCAGACCCTGCAGCGACGCGCCCGTGATCCGCGCGGACGGCACCCCCGGCTGGCTGCTCGAGGAGTTGGGCGCGGTGCCCTGCGCCCTGGTGTTTGTGGAGGATGAGGCACAGGCCGCGCGTGCTGAGGCGGATGGCGCCAACTGCGGTATCCGCGCCCTCAAGGTGATCACCGTCGGCGCGTGCGCCACACGCGCAACAGGACTCTCAGATCCTCAGGGCCTGGTCGGGTCGCGCTACGGCAGCGCCAGCGGTGTCACGTACCTGATCCGGCCCGACCAGCACGTGCTTGCGCGCTGGCCGCACTACGACCCGCGCGCGTGGCGCACCGCGTGGGACGCATACAGCCGTTACGATGAGGGCGGAGCGTCAGCATGAGCGAGTTACGAACTGCGGATGGTTTCGGCGGGTACGGCGATGAGTTCTACGAGCGCCTGGTCGCGGCCCATCAGGGTCTGAGTGAACGCCAGAGCGCCGCTCTGAACGCCAGGCTCATCCTGCTCTTGGCGAACCAGATCGGAGATCGCACAATCCTCGCGCAGGCCCTGGCCGCGGCACGCGCGTCCGTCAGCCCTGCGCCGGAGGCCGTGCGTGAATAAAGAGTTCGCTTCCCAGGCCGATCTTGCCGAGAAGGTGATCAGCTTCGATCACCTGTCGGATCACGCGTTCGCCTATACGGCGCAGGGTGATCCCAATACCGGCGTCGTCATCGGCGACGAGGCGGTGCTGGTGATCGACACGCAGGCAACGCCGGTGATGGCGGCGGACGTGATCCGGCGCATCCGCTCGGTGACCGACAAGCCCGTCGAGTACGTCGTTCTCTCCCATTACCACGCCGTGCGCGTGCTCGGGGCGAGTGCCTACAGCGCCCGGCACGTGATCGCCAGCCGCGACACCTATGATCTGATCGCCGAGCGCGGCGAGGCGGACATGAAGAGCGAAATCGAGCGCTTCCCGCGCCTGTTCCGTGCGGTGGAATCGGTGCCGGGACTTACCTGGCCGAACGTGGTTTTCGAGCGCGCGCTCACGCTGTGGCTCGGCTCGCTCGAGGTGCAGATCATGCAGCTGGGCCGAGGTCATACCAAGGGCGACACGGTCGTGTGGCTGCCGGCCGAGCGCATCCTCTTCAGCGGCGACCTGGTCGAGTTCGAGGCTACCCCGTACGCGGGCGACTGTTACTTCGAGGACTGGCCGGGGACGCTGGATGCCGTGGCGGCACTGCGGCCCGCCAAGCTCGTGCCCGGTCGGGGAGCCGCGTTACAGACGGCGGAGGCCGTGGCGCGCGGCCTTGCGGGGACACGCAACTTCGTCTCCGAACTCTACGCGGCTGTAAAGAAGGGTGTTGCGGCCGGTCGCGATCTGAAGGCGATCTACCGCGATGTCAGCGCGCAACTGCGGCCGAAATATGGCCATTGGGTGATCTTCGATCACTGCCTGCCGTTCGATGTTTCGCGCGCGTATGATGAAGCCACCCGTTTTCGCGACCCGCGCATCTGGACGGCCGAGCGTGACCAGCAGATGTGGAGCGCGCTGGAGTCCTGATTCCGACGGGAGAAGCGTCGTGCTGTGATACAAGCGCGATTCGCGGGTTGTGCAAGACGGGGCGTCAGGTTCTCGGTAAGAAGCGTTAGGGTTGCCGCCCCTCGCGGCGGACAGCCAACGGTGACGGGAGGGTTCCATCAACACGTCAGGTCGCCTGCTTCGGGTCGCGGGCGCTTGCCTTGCGGCGGCTGCCGCGCTTGCCGCGCGGGCGCAGCTGCCCGCCGAGCCCTTGAATGCCGAGCAGCTCGCGCCCCAGGCAAGTCCGCACTGGGTCTGGGTCAACGACATCAACTTCTTCAGCATGCCGGACGGCCAGGCGTTTCTGATCGACGGCGACAGCGGCCGGATGCTCGGCATGCTGAGCACTGGATACTCCTTCAATTCGCTGATCCTGCCGAAGTCCGGCGACGTCATTTATTCCCCGGAGAGCTACTACTCGCGCGGCACGCGGGGCGCACGCAGCGATGTCATCACCCTCTATGACACCCAACACCTGCAGCCCCTCGGTGAGATCGTCATTCCGCCGAAGCGCTCTTCCAACATGCCGATGAACGCCGCCGCCGCACTGACCGACGACGAGCGATTCCTGGCGGTCTACAACTTCACGCCCGCACAGTCGGTATCGATCGTCGACGTGCGCGCGCGCAAGTTCCTGGGCGAGATTGACATCGCCGGGTGCGCGTTGATCTACCCGGCAGGGCCGCGCAGCTTCTTTTCCGTCTGTGGTGATGGGGCCGTGCTGCTCGTCACGCTGGGCGAGGATGGCAAGCCCGCCAAGCGCATCCGCAGCCCGGCGCTGTTTGATGCCATGAAGGATCCGCTTACCGAAAAGGCGGTGCGGGTCGGGGACACCTGGTACTTCGCCTCCTTTCAGGGCACGGTTTACCCGCTTCACGCCACTCCCCGAGGCGTGGAGCTGGCGGGGAGGTGGGGGCTCGTCTCGGCCGCGGAGCAGGCCCAGGGCTGGCGCACCGGCGGCCTGCAGCACCTGGCCGTGCATCGCCCGAGCGGGCGGCTGTTCGCGATCATGCACCGCGGAGGTCTCGAGACGCACAAGGACCCGGGGACGGATATCTGGGTCTATGACCTGACAACCCGAAAGCGCGTGCAGCAGATCAGCACGAAGCACAAGGCCGGATCGATCGCCGTGTCGCAGGATGACAAGCCGCTGCTGTTCACCTGTTTCATCGAGAGTAACGTGCTCGACATCTATGACGCGATTTCCGGTCGCTACCTGCGCTCTGTGGAGAGCCTCGGCCAGACTCCCACCGTCATGGTGACCCCGTGAACCGCATTGACGCGATGGTCGAGTCGGTCGCGCGGGACATGGCGCGGCGTGTGTCACGTCGACGCCTGCTCGGCAGCTTGGGCGCGCTGCTCTTTGGCGCCACGACCGTGCCACTGCTGCCCGTCGCGCGCGGTGCCCCGGCCGGCAACCCCGGCGCTGACGCGGCTGCCGATCCCGGTGACCCCAAGACGTGCGAATACTGGCGCCACTGCGCAATCGACGGCTTCCTGTGCAGTTGCTGCGGCGGCTCGACCCACAGCTGCCCCCCGGGGACCGAGCCATCGGCGATCACCTGGGTTGGCACCTGCCACAACCCGGGCGACGGCCGCGACTACATCGTCTCCTACAACGACTGCTGCGGTAAGGCGAGTTGCGGTCGCTGCCTGTGCAATCGAAACGAGAACGACAAGCCGCTGTACATGCCGTTTGCCTCCAATGACTACAACTGGTGCGCCGGCAGCGAGGTGGGAATTTCCTACAACTGCTCAGTCTCGCGGATCGTGGGGGTGTCCAAGTGAGGGCGCGATTGCTGCCTGCCGCTCTCGCCCTCGCGGCCATGGCGCCCGCCGGCGCGCTCGCCGGCGCGGATCCGCAGGCGAATTACATGCTCCGCTGCATGGGGTGCCACGTGGCCGACGGCAGCGGATCCCCGGGCCGGGTGCCTTCGGTACGGGAATCGCTGCCGGTACTGTCCGCAAGTGCCACCGGGCGGGCCTTCCTCGTGCAGGTTCCCGGCGCGGCGCAGTCGCCTCTGTCGGATCTGGAACTCGCGCAGGTGCTCAACTGGATGATCCGTAACCTCAGTGATCGGCCGGTGTCGAGCGACTTCCGGGACTTCAGTGCCGAGGAAGTCGCCCGCTTGCGCAAGACTCCGCTCGTGGATGTCCGCGCTACCCGCGCTCAGCTACTGGCCGCACCTGCGGGCCGCACCTAGGGCCTCCCCGTGTACCAGGCCTATCCGATCGCGCTGCAACGAGCACCCGAGTCGGCATCAGGGCTCGGGCCGGGGCATGGAATTCGGTCGGGAGGAGGACCTGGGGCGCGGGGCGGGTACAAGCGGGTTTGATCCGCGCGCGCGGCGGTGACATTGTTGGCAGAGCAAATGGGCAGGCCGGCGTGCGAATAACAACGGGCCGGCCGGCAGGGGAGGAAATATGGGTTCGATTCGTTGGGTACTCGCGCTGGCGAGCGTGTTTGGCGCAACCATCGCCGTCGCGCAGACCGCGACGCCCGCAAGCAACCAGATCGAGGAAGTTGTCGTCACGGCAACGCGTCGCAGCGAGAGCCTGCAGGACGTGCCGATGTCCATTACGGCTCTCAACGCCACGACCCTCGCGGAGCGCTCGGTCAGATCCTTCATCGATTACGCAGGCCAGGTGCCGAGTCTCGCGTTTGCCGATACCGGAGACGGCAGCGGCACGGCGCGCACCATCTCTATCCGCGGCGTGTCGGGCGACAACACGACGGGCTTTTACATCGACGAGACGCCGGTGCCGGATTCGATCGACCCGCGCGTCATCGATATCGAGCGCATCGAGGTGCTGCGCGGGCCCCAGGGCACCTTGTACGGCGCGCGCTCCATGGGCGGTACAGTGCGCATGATCACGACGCAGCCGGACCTGAACAGCTTCTCCGGGCGTGTGAGCGCCAATGGCGGCAAGACCCAGGAGGCGAGCAACGCCGATTACGGCGTCGACGGCGCGGTCAACATCCCGCTGATCCAGGGCACGATGGCCCTGCGTGCCGTGGCCTTCTACCAGCACGATGCGGGCTTCTTCAAGCGCCGCTTCCTGACGAACCCGGCCGACGTCAACAACCTGGCGCCGAACTCCAATCCCACGACGCTCGGCAACCTCCCGACGACGACCGTCGATGACGTCGGCCGGGACAACAGCTACGGGGCGGCCGCCTCACTGGCCATCAAGGCAAGCGAGGGGCTCATGATCACCCCGCGCGTCATGTTCCAGAAGTCCGACACGAACGGCCTGCTGTATGCGGATGGCGGCAGCTATCCGGTCCCGGCGGTCGTCGGGCCGGTGAACATGCATCCACAGGGCTTTCTGCAGGCGCGCTTCTTCAACCTGCCGGAAGACAGCAAGGACTCCTGGGTACTGGCCTCACTCGGCGCCAGCTACGACGCGAGCTCCTTCAATTTCGTTTCATCGACCTCTTACTTCGACCGCACTGTGGATGAGACGGAAGACGAAACGGACTTCCTGTGGCAGGCCCTCGAGGCGCCTTTTAATGGTATCCCGCTGGGCAATGTCAACAATCCCAACACACCGCTGTACCACGCGGTCCCGATTCCCTCGACCATCCGCGAGCTCAAGCAGATCCATCGCTTCGTGCAGGAGCTGCGCGTGACCTCGCGCCTCTCGGGCCCCTGGCAGTACGTCGCCGGCTTCTTCTTCTCGGATACGCGCGGCCGCGTGCCGTTTGCGGGCTACTACCCGCCGGCGATCGCCCCGGGCATCAGCCAGACCGGCGGGTTCGTCGTGCAGGGGATCCCGGCGCTGCCGATCCCCGTGAATCCGCTGAACCCCGACGAGATCTTTGCCCAGGACTATCAGACCAAGGTCAGCGAGCCGGCGCTCTACGGCGAGCTCTCCTACGCGTTCACCGAGGCCTGGAAGGCCACCGTCGGCCTGCGCGCCTACCGCGTGCGCACCGAGACCGGCGGCTTCCTCGAGGGCATCGCGTTCGGCGGCCCGCGCATCACCGACCCCAACACGTCCACGACCGAGAGCGGCGTCAATCCCAAGGTTGCAATCGACTACAAGCTCTCACCCGACAAGCTGCTCTACGCCGACGCCGCGCGCGGCTTCAGACCCGGTGGCCTGGTGCCCTCCATTCCCGGGAACAGCGCGAGCGACCCGCTCGGATGCTTCGCCCAGCTGCAGGCGCTCGGCTACACGAGCGCGGAGCAGACCAAGAGCTACAAGTCCGATCGCCTGTGGAATTACGAGGTCGGTGCCAAGACCGCGTGGGCGGATAACAGACTGACCGTGGACGGGGCGGTATTCTTAACGAAGTGGGACCAGATCCAGCAGCTGGTCGCGCTGCCGTGCGGATTCCAGTTCCGCGCCAACTCCGGCCAGGCGGAGATCAAGGGCTTCGATCTGGAGGTCCACGGGCGCCCGACGGCCAACTTTGATCTGAGCGCCGGAGTTGGCTTCCAGCACGCGCGCATCACACAGTCAAGCCCCTTGCTGCCCGCGCTTCAGGAGGGCGCTCGCGTCTACGAAGTTCCGGACTGGACCGGCAATGCTGCGGCCAGCTACACGATCCCCCTCAGCAGTGAGAGCGGTCTGGTGGGCACGGTGACCTACTCATACACGGGCGACAGCGTGAGCGCGAGCGTCGATACCAACCACCCGCGCCTGCGTCCGGGCTACAGCCTGCTGGACGCCCGGCTCGCGTACCGGCTGCGCAACTACGAATTCGCCTTCGTGGGCAAGAACCTGACGGACACGGAGGCCAACCTCGGCGACAATCGTTCGCTCGCCGCCGAAACGGTGGGGCGGCCGCGCATCGTGGTGAATGCTCCGCGCCTGCTGGGGATCGAGGTGCGGGCGAAGTTCTAAAATATCCGCATGACACCCAAGGCGTCCGACCAGCGCGCGACCGGCAGGGCCGGCCTCGATCCGATCGAGAGCGCCTCGCCCGAGGAGCTGCGGGCCCTGCAGCTCGAGCGCTTGCGGTGGTCGCTCGGGCACGCCTGGGCGGGCAACCCGCGCTATCGCTCGAAGTTCGAGGCCGCGGAGGTCCACCCGGGAGACCTCCGCTCGCTCGAGGACCTCGCGCGCTTTCCGTTTACCCACAAGGCCGACCTGCGCGCCGCCTACCCGTTTGATTTCTTCGCGGTGCCCCGTGAGCGCCTCGCGCGCATCCATGCGTCCTCGGGCACGACCGGCAAGCCGACCGTCGTCGGCTACACGAAGCGCGACCTTGACACCTGGGCCCACCTGGTGAGCCGCTCGATCTACGCCGCCGGCGGGCGCCCGGGAATGAAGGTGCATATCGCCTACGGGTACGGACTCTTCACCGGGGGACTAGGTGCGCACTATGGCGCGGAGGCGCTTGGCTGCACGGTCATCCCGGTCTCCGGCGGCCAGACCGAACGACAGGTGCAATTGATCTGTGACTTCGAACCCCAGATCATTATGGTGACCCCGAGCTACATGTTGGCAATCCTCGATGAATTCGTCCGCCAGGGGATCGATGCCCGCCGCACGTCGCTTCAGGTCGGTATCTGCGGCGCCGAGCCCTGGAGCGATGCCATGCGGGCGGAGATCGAGCAGTCGTTCGCGATTGATGCGGTGGATATCTACGGCCTGTCGGAGATCATGGGTCCGGGCGTCGCCCAGGAGTGCGTCGAGACCAAGGACGGGCTCACGCTGTGGGAGGATCACTTCTACCCGGAGGTGATCGACCCGCAGACGCTCCAGGTGCTTGCCGACGGGCAGGAGGGGGAACTGGTGCTCACCTCGCTCACCAAGGAGGCCCTGCCCGTGATCCGCTACCGCACCGGCGACCTCACGCGGCTGCTGCCGGGGACGGCGCGCACGATGCGGCGCATGGCGCGCGTTGCCGCGCGCTCCGATGACATGATGATCATCAGGGGTGTGAACGTCTTTCCCAGCCAGATCGAGGAGCACATCCTCGCCTGCGGTGCGCTCGCCCCGCACTACCTGATCGAGATCAGCCGCCCGGAGCGGCTCGATGAGATGAGGATCCATGTCGAGTGCCGCCCGGGTATCGGCAGCGCCGAGGGCGCCGCCGCCGCCGCTCAGCTCGCCCGGCGCATCAAGGCGGTGATCGGCATCAGTGTGGAGGTCGAAATCGCCGCCACCGGCAGCCTCGCGCGCTCTCAGGGGAAGGCCAAGCGCGTGGTTGACCTGCGCACCGGCGGCGCGGTTTAGTGGGGTGGGTCGGGACGAAGCGGCGGACTTTGTGATCTGGCAGGAATCCGGTGGCAGCGGGGATTGTACGATTCTCTTCCTGCACGGGCTGGGGGCGACGGCAGCAGTCTGGACGGGCGTGCGGGAGGCCCTTGAGGAGCGGGGCGGGAGGCGCTGGGTGGTGGCCGATCTTGCCGGCCACGGCGGCTCGGACCGGCAGCCGTTCTATAGTGTCGGGCAGCTTGCCGCGCAGCTCGCGCACACGATACGGACGGAACCCGCGCCCGTGATCGTGGGCCACTCCCTCGGTGCCTACGTGGGACTCGCCCTGGCGAGTGGGTGGTTTGGCGTGCGCGTTCGCGCCGTTCTCGGTATCGGCCCGAAAATCGCCTGGCCTGAAGCCGATCTCAAGGCGGCGCGAGACCTCGCGGCGCGTCCGGTGCGCTGTTATGCCACAGAGGATGAGGTCCTGGCCCGCTATCGGCGCGTGTCGGGGCTGGACGAGGAGCTCGCAGGGCGCGAGGCGCTGGCGCGCGGGGTGCGGCACGCGCCGGATGGCTGGCGGCTGGCACAGGATCCCGGCACGTTCGCCGTTGCCGGCGCCGCATTTGCGTCGCTCGCGTCGGCCGCCGACGCGCGGGTGGTACTGGCTCGGGGCCAACGCGATCCCATGGTGTCGCTCGAGGAGCTGCGCGCTCATGTACGACAGGCGCATGACATCCCCGACGCCGGGCACAACGCGCACGTCGAGGATCCGCGCGCCGTGCTCGGGCTCATCGAGGCGCTTCTCAGTGCCGACTAGCCCGACGATGGAGGCCGAGGAGGCACGCGCGCTGGCCTACGCCTTTGACCCGCAGCGGCTGACCGCCGACTTCTACGAGAGCCCTTACCTGACGTATGCCGCGCTGCGCGCGTGGGACCCCGTGCACCGCTGCGCCGATGGCAGTTACTTCCTCACGCGTTACGTGGATCTTGATCAGGTCTACCGTGACCGGGTGCGGTTCAGCTCGGACAAGCGCTCGGTGTTCGGCCCGGTGTTTGGCGTGACTTCGCCGCTCTACGCGCACCACACGACGAGCCTGGTATTCAACGACGCGCCCTACCACACGCGCGTGCGGCGGCCCCTCGTCGAGGCGCTCAGTGCCTCCGTGGTGCGTGGACTCGAGGCCGGTATCACGAGTCTGGTCGACTCGCTGCTCGGGCGCCTGCAGGGCCTGCGGCGGTTCGACCTGGTCGAGGACTTCGCCGCTCACATACCGGTGGAGGTGATCGGCAACCTCCTGTGCGTGCCGCGTGAGGACCGCGGTCCGCTGCGCGGCTGGTCTCTGGCCATCCTGGGCGCCCTTGAGGCCACCACCTCGGCGGCGCAGCGGCAGCAGGGGAACGAAGCGGTCAGCGAGTTCACGCGCTACCTGCGCGAGCTGATCGGTGAGCGGCGCCGGCACCCCGGGCCGGACACGGACCTGCTCACGCGTCTGCTGCGGGAGAAGGAATTGTCGGAGGACGAGCTGCTGCAGAACTGCGTGTTCCTGTTGAATGCCGGGCACGAGACGACCACTAATATCATCGCCAACGGGCTGCACCTGTTGTTGCGCACGCCGGCGGCGGCGCAACGCCTGCGCGAGGATCCCGCTCTGGCGGGTCCTGCGATCGAGGAGTGCCTGCGGCTGGAGAGCCCCAATCAGCTCGGAAACCGGCTGGTCAGCGAACGGGTCACCATCGGCGGCATGGTGCTGGAGGCAGGTGCCTATCTCACTCTGTGCATCGGCGCAGCCAATCGTGATCCGGAGGAGTTTGCGCAGCCGGATCTCTTCGACATCACTCGCAGGCCCAATCGTCATCTTGCGTTTGCCGCCGGTGCGCACGCCTGCGTCGGCATGGGAGTGGCGCGCATGGAGGCACAAGTAGCGCTGCTCCGGACGTTGCAAAAGCTGCCCGGGTTGCGCTTGCGAGGCGAGGCGCGGCGTGGCGCGCGGGCGCGCTTCCGCGGCTTTGTTTCCCTGCCCGCCGAGATCGCCTGAAGGGTGAGTCACGAGCGACCCATCCGCAAATCTGACAACAGGTAATCCTAACTCGGACTCTGTTTCGGCAGTGGTCGGTCAACCCGGCGACCCGCAGGAGCAGCCAATCCCTGCCAGCCGAGTAAGCCCACAAAGACGCCACAGGCCAGAACGATTGGTAGCACGCCAATTAGTACCTGTGACGGCGTACGCCCGGCCGCCAGCAGCGACGCCGCGAAGAGCGGTCCGATCAACGAGCCAAATCTGCCGACGGCGACGGCGGCCCCAATGCCTGTCCCTCTTGCTGCCGCCGGATAATAGGCACTTGCTACGCCATACAGGATCACCTGCTGTGCAAGGATCGCGCCGCCCAGGAGACACGCCAGTACGGCCAGCACCGCGGCACGCGGCGGAGAAAGTGCAATCAGCAGCAGAATCGCCGGCAGTGAGACGATGCTCACTGCGATGCTCGTGCGTTGCCGATGTGAGTCGAGCAGTGCGCCGAGCCAAAGCGCGACAGCCGCGCCCCCGGCCCCGAACGCGGCCTGAGCGATTGCAGTCGAGCCCTTTGCAAGGCCGCGGGCCGAGAGAAGTGACGGCAGCCAGTTCAGCATCAGATGCAGCGTCAGTACGATGAGGAGGAAGCTCGCCCACAGCAGTAAGGTTTTGAACGCGCGCCTCTGACCGAATAACTCCCGCAACATTCCTCTGGTCGTCGACACTGCACCCGTGACACTCGGTGTGAGGGAGTTTCCTGCCGGTAGGTATGCGATCAAGAAGGGCACGACTAGCACAGGCGCCACGCCGCCAACTTGAAACACCGCGCGCCATTGCTCGAGCGGAACGAGAAAAGCGACCAAACTCGCCAACGATCCGCCCACGGGCATGCCGACGTACGCGGTGGCGATGCTTGTATTGCGTGATCTGGATGCGGCCGCGTCTGCGGCAAGCGCGATCAGGTTTGGCATTGCGCCGCCGAGTCCGAGTCCTGTTAAGAATCTGGCCGCCGTAAGGAGCGGGATACTCGGGGCCGCAGAGGTCAAGAGAGAAAAGAACCCAAACACCAGGAGCGAGGCAACGAGCACCGGCTTACGGCCCAACCGATCCGCCCCGCGCCCGCCGAGGATTGCGCCAATAATGAGGCCGGCACCGCTGGCACTGAAGAAGATACCAAGCTCTTGGGTTGTTGGCCGGAACTCTCGGCTCAAGCCACCGGCGGCGACGCCCCCCGCCTGAACGTCGAAACCCTCACAAAGCGCGGCGACAAAGCACAGGAAGACGGTGAGTGCGGCCTTCTCGGAGGTTCGGGCCTCATCCATGCGGATTCCTCAGGCGCTGCAGGGTTCTAAGCTCCGCTACTCCGAAAGTTTCATCTTTCGCAGGATCGCCTCATATAGTCCCGACATGCCCTGCCCCCAACGAATTTAACTCTTGCCAACAGGATGCGCCGTGGGTATCTGGCCCGCAACTTGCGAGCCGGCGCACGCGGGAGACGACTCGAAGCGAGCGAACTTCCCGGCGGACTCAAGCACTTGCTTCGGGACCCGGGTCGGGACGGCAGCACTGCAGGGGCGAGGCTTCCGGCTATTGGGCCGGAGCCTCGCCCCGACTTTCCGAGAAGTCAGGCGCGCGCTTCGAAGATCAGGTTGAATGGAGTCTGCGCGGCACGCCGAAACTTTGAGAAGCCGCCATCACGAACCACGGAGCGGAGTCGAGTTTCACCCGCCTGCGCCCCCAGGCAGAGGCCGACTTCCTGCGAACGGGAGGCCGGTGTGCAAATGAAGGTTGAGGCTGAGTAATAGATCCGGCTCACCGGGTTGAGGTTGTCCTCCAGCCGGTCGTTTGCGAATGGCTCGACGATCATCCAGGTACCGTCCTTCTTGAGCGTCTGCCGGATGTGAGCCGACGCTCCGACGGGGTCGCCCATATCGTGCAAACAGTCAAACACCGTCACGAGGTCGTAGTTTGTTCCGGGGAATGACTTGGCGCTCGCGACCTCGAACCGCACCCGGTCACCCAGGCCAGCGTTCCGGGCACTTTCACGCGCCTGAGCGATGGACGGTTCGTGGTAATCGAAGCCGATGAATTCCGTCGCTGGATAGGCCTGCGCCATGATGATCGTGGACGCGCCGTGGCCGCAGCCCACGTCCGCCACACGAGCGCCGGCTTTCAGTTTCGCCTCTACACCCTCAAGGGCAGGCAGCCATTGACTCACGAGGTTCTGGGCGTAGCCGGGGCGGAAGAATCGTTCGGTGCCGTGAAACAGTGATGCGTCGTGCTCGTGCCAACCCAGTCCGGCCCCGGTGCGCAGCGCCTGCGTGATCTTCGGGATCGCCTTGAATTGCGCCACGGCGATCTGGAATGCCCCGGGTATGAATGCGGGGCTGCCCTCGACCGCGAGCGCAAACGCCTGCTCCTCGGTCATACTGAAGGTCTCAGTGTTGGGGTCGTACTGCGCATAACCGCTCGCCGCCTGGGCCGACAGCCATTCCCTTAGATAGCGCGGATCGGTCTCGGTACGCTTGGCCAGCTGTTGGGCGGTCGCCGGCTTCTCCGCCAGCGCCTTGTACAGGCCGAGCTGATCGCCGACCACTACCGTGGCTGCGTGCATGACCGCGCCCAGGTCACCCACGAACTTGCCCATGAATGCGTTCAGTTTGGTTTCGTCAATAGCCATGGATCTATCTCCTTGATTTATCTGAAGGCCAGCCCACGCTGGCTGAGCAGGCCGCGAGCATGCGCGGTCGGAACCGACAGATAACCGACAAATCGCGCGGTCTTAAGCGCGCTCCAGCGCTGTCCGGTGCACCGCTTGCGTTTCGGCAGACGGTTCAACGCCGAGCGTCATTGCCAGCATTCGGCGGCAGCGCCGGTAGGTCTCGAGCGCCGCGGCCCGATCGCCCCGCCGCGACTGAATAGACATCAGCCGTCGATACAGCGCTTCGGAGACGGCATCGAGCTCCACGCCTTTGCGGTAGATAAGCTCCGCCTTTTCGGGGACGCCCTTCGCCTCCCAAAGCTCGCCGATTCCGCACAGGTCGCGAAAGATCCGGCTAGCAAGTCGCTGCCTGCAGGCGAGTAGCCATGGCCTCTCGTCTTCACGCGCCAGAAAGTGACCCGGATAGAGTGCCAGTAGTTGCCGGGCAAGGCTCTCGAGAGCCGCCTCACTGACATGCGCCGCGCCATCGGTCAGCACGACGTCGGCGCGTTGATGCACGCCTTCGAACGCCCACGTGTCCACCCAACAACGGCCCTCGTTGAGCGTAAGGCGGCCGTCCAACAGCCCGATCGCATCGTCGCGGCCGAGGACCTTGCGCAACCGGCGCAACGTAACCTCGAAGGCGTCCGCGGCGGCGTCGCCTTCCGCCTCGGGCCAGAGCATCTCGGCGAGCCCGGCCGCGCTGACGTCACGCCCCCCCTGCGCAACGAGGGCTTTCAACAGTTCGAGCGGCTTCTTTTGCGCCTTGCGCGTCGATCGCACAGGAACGCCGTCGACACTAAGGGCAAAGCCGCCCAGCGTCTGGATCCGAATGGGCCACGGCCAGTGCTCGACGTCCGAGGATTCCGGCACGATGCCAAATTCCGCGATGAGCTCTCGCGCGCAATCCGCCTCAATCTCGTCGCTGAGCGCGAGCGCCAGCATTCGCCGGAAACCCATTACCAGCCATCGGAAGGACCCGGCCGAGTGCTCCGCTCTTGCGCGCAGCAACGCCTGCCTGAGGAGCGCACGCGCCGGGACCGCCTCGCCGAGCGCCGCACGGGCGGATGCCTCCACCATCAGCATCAGAGCTTCATGGTGGACGTACACAGTCGCCGCAGCCTGCGCTCGCGCCTCCTGAACCAACTCCAGGGCCCGGTCGTGGCGGCCCGCTTCTACGAAGGCACTCGCGACAATCGTGCGAAAAAGGATATTGTAGAACGCACAGTCGGTTTGACGGGCAGCATTGAGACAGAGGTCAGCGTGATATATTGCCAGTGACGGCTCCTTGAGCACCTGGTAAAGCAGGACGCGCGCGAGATGGTACTGAGCCAGCTCGGCCGCGCGCGCGGAGTCTACCCGTGCGGCCAGCTGCTGAACGAGCGGCGCGGCAGCAAGCGGCGTCGGGCCGAGCAGGTGCAGCAGTGCGCGGAAGAAGAGATCGAAGAATCGAAACCAGGTCATGCCGAAGTCCTGGACGATTACCCGCAGCTGGTCCAGCGCCTGAAAGCCCTCCTCATCGGCGCCTACCAATGCTGCGTAGTAACTGAAGAACATCAGCCAGCCCGCGCGCCGGAATGGGGGCAGCTCCTCCTGCTCGAACAGCGGCGTCACACGTACGACCAGGTCCTTGGCACTGCGCAGATCCCCGGTAAAAATAAAATACTCGAGCAGCTGCGTGATTGTGTCCGCCCGTGCCGTCGGCGGAATGTCGTTCTCGAGCGCCCTGCGAACCTCGCGCAGACAATCGGGCAGCATTGGATGGCGCGGCTGGCGCAGCATTGCTGCGACCAGGAACGCGGTGTGAACTCGCAGCTGTTCTCCGACGGAAGCGGATGTGGGCTCGGCCGCGAGTCCGCGCTCGAGCACACCAATCCAGCGATCAAGGTTCGCGAGGCTGGACTGCTCGATGTTGTGGGTCTCAACGATGCCGGTGGCGGCGAACAGCCGGCCATGTTCATCACCCGCGGCGTCGAGCGCTTCGAAGGCTCGCATCAGTATCCGTCGGGCTTTGGGTGGGTCGACCAAGATCAGCGCGCTGCCGAGCCACAATGTCAGCCACGGCGTCTTCGCCACCTGGGGCTTCGGAAGGAGTGCGATCCAGGCCTTGAGCGTGAGCCACCGCCCGTCGGCAACGAGTCTACGTGCCTGCCTGAGGATCAGTCTCGTCGCGGCGTCCCAATCTTCGTTCTCAACGCACAAGCGAAATGCTGCGGCGAAATCGCCGCTCTGTTCGAGGAGAGTTGCCGAGTCTGACCTCAGCCGGCGTAGGTCCTGCGGTTGGAGTATCGTCGTGGCTCGACTACGTAGGAACTCGCCGAAGAGGGCGTGATAGTGGTAGCTGCTCTCTTCGCCGGCGTACCGATCGATGAAGAGGTGCTGACGGAAGAGCCCTTCAAGCACGGCACCGGCGGCGGCGTTGCCCGTCAGGGCGCGGGCCGCCGCTGTGGTCACCCTCGGTAGGAAAGCGGTCCGTAGCAGCAGGTCGCGCGTGCTTGCAGTTACCCGATCAAAGACCTGGCCCGCAAAGTAATTGAATGCGCCCTCGACCGTCTCGCCAGGCAATGCTGCCTGAACGGTCCCTGTGACCTTCAGGTGCTGGAGTATCAGGACCAGGCCCGCCGCCCAGCCTGCGGATTGCTGTTGAAGCAACTGCAGGGTCGACTCGTCAACCTCGTGCCTGGACAGAATGATGGAGCGCATTTCCTCCGACGTCAGGCGCAGCTGGTCCCATCCGACGCGACCCATGAGTCCATTTGCTTCCGCCCGCGCCAAGCTTGGCGGTGGATCGCTCCGGCTGATCAAGATGACCCGCACGCCCTGGCGCAGCTCCGACAAGGCCTCCTGCAGGATGTCGTTGAAAGGAGCCGTGACGTGGACCTCATGGCAGTTGTCGAGCACCAGCACCGAGGTTGAAGGCAGACGCGCATACAGAGCACGGAAGAAGCGACGTGCAAAGCGCGGCAGATCAGCGAGGTACTCAGACGTCAGCGCGAGGAGTGGCTCGGCGCGTTTGCTCCGCGACCTGGGCGCAGCCTGCGCCAGATAATAAAAAAAGGAGGCCGGGTCGTTGTCGTCCGTGTCGACCTCATACCAGATGCCAGGCAGCCTCCTGGCTTGCAGGTAACTCACGGCCAGTGACGTCTTGCCCGCACCCGGCGGCCCGGCGATCCACACTGCCGGACGATCCGCCGCCGCATCAAGCGCCGTGAACAATCTTTCGCGATTCAGGACGCGGAACAGCCTCGGTCGGCTGAGTTTCGCAATCTCGGCTGACTTTGTAGCCACTTCAAGTTCTTTCTTTGCCGCGCAAGCCCCGAGCGCGGCGAGGAGTCGGGCTTACAGCGATATTCGACTCGTCACGGCACTGCGTAAGTATTACAGGCTCGCTGGCGGTCATGCTTCATATAGTGCGCAGCCGAAATTCGAGTTTCCAGTACACTCGAACTAGATAAATAAATGAAACTCAATGTATTGAAAACACTAGAAAAACTGGTGCCCTGGAGAGGACTCGAACTCCTTTGTATCTAACTGATTCCGGGAACCTTTCTGCGGCGGCAGTGCAATTTACGCCCGAATTTAGCTCCTTCCAGCATGGTGCTTGATGGGGCGTTTCAGCTCCACGCGTTGCGGGCTTCTCCGCATCCGTCACGCGTCAAACAATGCGGTCAGTAGTCGGAATGGCAGCCGCAACGGTTGCTGCACCTGAGCGCTCTGACTGACGCCGTACGTTGGCAGTGCCGCGATCTTTTCCCAAAGAATTCCGACCGGGGCCCCAAGGGAGCGCCGGTCGGACAAAGAACAGCCAGCGGGGGGAGGGGGCTTGGCTGTTCGGGAGAGTCGGGACATGCGCTCGGCGGGCGAGAGCGCTGCCGTCGTTGCACAGAGCGTGTGGGCTGAAAGCAGCAGATCGATTTCGCGGCACGCGCGCAGTATTTCAACCGTAATGGCGCGCCTCACGGAGTAGGTTTCGCGTGCGGGGATTTCCGGGCGCTCGTGCTGCTCAAGGCCGTGCACGACGAGTCGGTCGAGCCGATGGCTCCGGAGACCGGAATCAGGTACCCTCGACTGCCAAATCCGCGGGCGCGTCGTCCACTGGTCTCTGTTCCAAAATTGGGACCGTACCGATGGTCGTTACCGGAACATACAATCCGCATCTCGTCGCGCTGTCCATTCTGGTCGCCGCCTTTGCGGCTTACACCGCCTTCGATCTCGGCGGGCGCGTGTCGGCCACCCGAGGCGCTGCGCCTCGCGTGTGGCTGGTGGCGGCTGCCATCGCAATGGGTGGCGGAATATGGTCGATGCACTTCATCGCCATGCTCGCCTTCAACATGCCGATGCCGATGTCCTACGACATCGGATTAACCACGCTTTCGCTCGTTGTGGCGATCTTCGTAACCGGTGCCGGCTTTTATTTCATTAACCGTCAGAGCGCACCGCCGTTTTCCCTCATATTCAGCGGCACCTTCATGGGACTTGGGATTGCCGCCATGCATTACATCGGCATGGCGGCAATGCGGGAGCACGTCGAGATCAGCTACGACTTTCTATTCGTTGCGCTCTCCCTGGTCATAGCGATCGGCGCGTCGACGGCGGCATTATGGCTGGCATTCCGAACCACTGATCTTGGACAAAAGCTCGTTGCTGCCGTCGTCATGGGCCTGGCCATTTCCGGTATGCACTACTCAGCGATGCGAGGGACCACCTTTGCCGTTCACGGCCCGGTTCACGAGGCCCAGGGATACGCAAGTCTCGATCAAGCCAATCTGGCTCTGGTGGTGGCCGGCATTGCGTTTGTCATTCTGGCCGTCACGTTGATAGTCTCCTTGCAGCAGGAGAACAGCGAGCGGCGGCGAGCCGAAGAGGCGTTGCGGCGGAGCGAAGCTTACCTGGCTCAAGCGCAGACCTTGAGCCACACGGGCAGCTTCGGCTGGAATCCCGCAAGCGGAGAGATCTACTGGTCGGCGGAGACCTTTCGGATCTTTGGGTTTGACCCGGCGACTCCACCTGACAGCGCGCGAATGGTTCAACAGACGCATCCCGAAGACAAAGATCTCCTTGAGCAAACGCTCGATCGCGCACGACGGGAAAAGAAGGATTTTGATCTCGAGTATCGGTTGCTGATGCGGGATGGTTCAGTCAAGCATCTTCATGTAGTGGCCCGTGCCTTGGTGGACGAATCGGGCGACGTTGAGTTTGTCGGAGCGGTGATGGACACCACTCGCAGCAAACTCGCCAGGGAAGCGCAACGGGCGCAGCAGCGCGAGCACGAGGAGATGCAGCGGCAACTGCAACAGATGGCCAAAATGGAGGCGATCGGGCGGCTAGCCGGTGGCATCGCGCACGACTTCAACAACATCCTCGGCGCGATTCTCGGTTATGGCGAGCTCGCGCAGAACGATCTGGGCGAAGGCGGCGCCGTGCGCCGCCATCTTGATCAGGTGATGCAGGCGGGCGCGCGTGGGAAGGGACTCGTCGACCGTATCCTCGTGTTCAGCCGCAGCGGGATCGGCGAGCGGGTGCCGCTGCACGTGCAGTCGGTCGTCGAGGAGACACTCGAGCTGCTCATACCGTCACTGCCCGCTGATGTGCGCCTCGAGAAGCAACTCGATGCGGCCGATACGGCGGTGGTAGGCGATGCGACTCAGCTTCATCAGGTCGCGATGAACCTCTGTACGAATGCGGTGCACGCAATGAAGGAAGGCGGCGTGCTCACCGTCGTGCTTGAGCGTGTAGCGGTGGGCGAGGGCCGTTTACTTTCGCACGGCACGCTCGGCGCCGGTCGCTATGTACGCCTCTCCGTCGGCGACACTGGGAGTGGCATCCCGCCCGCGGTGCTCGAACGCATGTTCGATCCGTTCTTCACCACCAAACGGGTCGGCGACGGCACGGGCCTTGGCCTTGCGGTGGTGCACGGCATCGTCGCCGACTTCGGCGGAGCGATCGATGTCATGACGCAGGTAGGCGTGGGCACCACCTTCACGATCTGGCTGCCGGTCGCTGACACTATGCCAAGGCTCCTGGTCGAGCCCGCCCGCGAGGTGCCGCGTGGCCACGGCGAGAGGGTGATGATCGTGGACGACGAGCGTGCACTCGTTGCGCTCGCGCAAGAGACGCTTGCCGAGCTTGGCTACGAACCGGTGGTGTTTGATTCGAGCGTCGCCGCGTTGCAGGCGTTTCGCGCAGATCCCAAGCGCTTCGATCTCGTGCTGACCGACGAGACGATGCCAGATCTCACGGGGACAGAGCTTGCGCGCGAGCTCCGGCAGTTGCGACCTGATATTTCGATCATTCTCATGAGCGGCTACAGTGGCACGCATCTGAGCGAACGCGCGCAGGCCGCAGGCATCATCCACGTGTGCCGCAAGCCGCTCGTCCGCCGCGATATCGCGGAACCGGTTGCGCGCGCGCTGCACGCCCGTAACCAGCGTACGGAGTTGAGTGGCTAGGCGGCTCGCGGACCGTTGCGCCACAGTCGAGCACGGATTGCGATGTCACCGAGCTTGCATTCAACTGCGGGCCGACATCGACAGATTTGTTGTGAAGGATGCGAGCAGCTGCTGCGACCCTCCGCCATCGTTGTGCGTGGAAAGGCCACGGAGCGGCGGCACTCGCCCGAACTTGGTAGCAAGCGTCGCTGAGCGAGAGTGCGTAGAATCATCCGGTCTGATCGGCTGTCTCGGGCGCAGAATTTCACGCGTGAGCAGCGAAATACCCGGCAGATAGAGTTGCTACTCGTGCAGCGGGAAATGCATTGAGCGCCAGCGTGACGATTGCTAGCCGAGGAACCGACCCATGCCAAAAGAGAACGCGATGACTCAAGCATCGTCCGCAGCCGAAAGCCGTCAGCGCCCCCCGCAAGAGTCGCCCAATCCCCGTAAGACGGGATCTGCGGGCGCGCCCGCGAGTCCGATCGAGCACGTCGTCATCATCGTCAAGGAAAACCACACATTCGACAACTATTTCGGCACGTTTCCGGGAGCAGCCGGGGCCACCGAGCCCCGCGCGGCCGACCCGGAAACGTCGGATCCGCCGCACGATCACCATGCCTGGCTACATCGTGACGACCCGGGGCCCGGCGGCGCGCATCGTCTGCAATATCTGAAAGCCGATATCCCGGCTTACTGGGCACTGGCGCAGCAGTACACGCTGTGCGACCAGTACTTCACCGAGATCGCGAGCCAGTCGGAGCCGAATCATCTGGTGCTGATTGCGGGGACCACGCCGCTGATCGACAACTCGAGTGCATACCGCACCTACCAGCCGCAGCCGCCTTATGACATCAACTCTCTGCCGAGCGCGCTGAAAGCCGCCGGGCGTGACTGGCGGGCCTATTCGGACGACAAGCTCGCCTCCTATTTCCGGAACATACAAGCGCTTGCCAACGATCCTTGGAATGTCACGGGGAGCCAGTTCGACCAGGACGTCGCACGCGGCTTCCTGCCGGCGGTCTCTTGGATGTATGCCCCCGGCAATCTCAGCGAGCACCCCGGCAGTAGCACGGCGAATGTGGGTCCCGGAACCGCTTGGACCGCGGCGCGGGTCACTGCGGTCGCCAAGAGCGCGCTGTGGCCGAAGATGGCAATTTTCATCACCTGGGACGATTGGGGCGGTTGGTATGACCACATCGCGCCGCCCAATGTGACGCAATGGAAGGGCGGCGGTCCGGCGGGCTATCAGGGCTCGCAGTTCCGCTACGGCTCGCGCGTACCCTGTTTGGTGGTGAGTCCGTACGCCAGAGTCGGCATCGACTCGACGTTTCATTCCCACATCAGCATCGTGAAGTTCTGCCTGCGCAACTTCGCACTGCCGTCTTTGGGGGGCTTCGATGCATTGCCTGGCGACAAGTCGGACAACATGTGGGGATGTTTCGACTTCGCCGCCCCGCCGCGCCTCGGCGTACCCTCGTTGGTTCCCAAATAGAGTGAAACTCCAAGCCCCGGAGGGACGCAAGCCGCGGCGCTCCTTCCCGGAAGTGCTTCCGATTTGCAAGCACCACGCGCGCACGCCTCTAACGGGGCGAGAGTGCTGTAAGTATTTGATAAGAATGCCCGGGAGAGGACTTGAACTCATGTATATCTGATTGATTCCTCGAAACTCTCTGTGCGGCACTGCGAATTTACCCCCCTGATTTACCTCCTTTCAGCACGGCGCTTGAACCGAGGTTTCCAGGCGCTCGGTAGCGGGTAGTTGCGAGTCGGCCTCCAGTCCACGTCACGCAATGGCCGCTGTTCACCCGATGGAGTACCGAAAGTATTCGAGCAACCGACCCGCTGGAGAGCCGAGGCGCATCCTTGCGCCTGAAGTTCTGTGCCGCTCAGCGCACGCCGCCACCGGCAAGCAGCTGCTCTCCGGTCAACCAGTGAGAGTCGTCCGAGGCCAGGAACACAGCGATCGAGGCGATGTCGTCTGGCTGACCAATGCGACCGAGCGGCGTTTGTGCAACTGCGCCGGCTTCAAAGTCGGAGCCGATGAAACCGCCCGCGTGAGTGCCTTCGGTTTCGACCATGCCGGGGTTCAGCGCGTTGACGCGGATCTTGCGCGCGCCGAGTTCACGCGCCAGCACACCGGTGATCGCATCCACCGCGCCCTTAGTGCCGGTGTATACCGCGCTTCCAGGAGGCGTGATGCGAGTGACGACGGATCCGATGTTGATGATGCTGGAGCCTTCGCCAAGATGCTTGACCGCCGCCTGGGTAGTCAGCAATAGGCCGAGCACGTTGATGTTGAAGTGCTTGTGGAAGTCCTCTTCGGTAATGTTTTCGATCGGCGCGAATCCGTAGACACCCGAGTTATTCACGAGGATATCCAGTCGGCCGAACTGCTTGACCGTGGCTTCGACGATGGCCCGCGCGTCGCCCGCCTTGGAAACATCGCCGCGAACGGCGACGGCTTTGCCGCCAGCTGCGGCGATGTCGGCGACGGTAGCATCCGCGCCTGATTTGCTGGACGCGTAATTGACGACTACTGACGCGCCTTCGGCGGCCAGAGACTTCGCAATGGCTGCGCCGATACCCTTGGATGCGCCTGTAACGAGGGCGACTTTACCTTTGAGCTTGCTCATGACCTTCCTGACGGTGGGTGGTGGGGGAGAAGAGTGCATTACTTCAATAGTTCGTAACATATGAACTATGGAACTAAATGTCAAGGGCGGCTATGATCAAGAGCATGAGGCCCTTGGTTCATCCAGCGATCGACGACATCACCGTGGAGGGCATCCTGCATGCCTTATCCGACCCCGTGCGCGTCGCGATCTATGCACAGCTGGCGGCCTCGGTCGGGCGCCACCATCTGCTCAAACTTCCTTCAGGTCAGCGATCGCAGCATCCCTAAATCCACTCTTTCACAACACTTCAGGGCGCTCAGGGAAGCGGGATTGGTCAGAAGCGAACGGCACGGCGTGGAGATGCGCAATGTCAGTCGCTGCAATGAGATCGAGCGGCGCTTCCCGGGATTGATCGCCGCGATTCTGAACGCGCATAGCGTCCAGGCCGCGGGCAAGAGGCCACAGAGCGAAGAAGCCGGCCCGGAAGACGAAAGCTGCTTAGGTCAGAGCGCGGATGGCTGGGTCATGCCAGCTTTACGTGTACGCCTTTCACAACGAGGCATCAATTTGGTAGTGGAGCGTATCAAAACCCCGTTCGGCCTCCGCTCGACAGGTGACGACCGCCGTCGGAATCCGACCCCGTGCTCGGTTAGAGCTGGTCTCGTGGCGGTAGCCCATACTTCGCCGCCATTCGCTCGACGATGCGCGAAGTGTTGACAACCGTGCGTTCGTGGGTCCCCACGCCGATCTCCTCGGTGGCATCCGTGGCCCACACGCGGAAGAAAATTCTACGGCCGTCGATGCCCGTGACCTCCGCATGGCCAGCGACTTCGCGGCCGACCGGCGTTGCGGTGAGATGGCGCACGTCAATGCGCGTACCCACCGCGCTTTCGTCCGCCTCGAGGTACGCCTTTACAGCGTTGAGTGCCGCATTCTCCATGATAAGAATCAGGTACGGCGTCGAGAACACCGGCGGCAGGATACTGTCCTTGAATGTGTTCGCCAGATGTCGGGACTCAACGCGCAGCGTGTAGCTGCCTCGCGCGCCTAGCGGAATCGGCTGCATGGAACCCCTCGCATGACTCGCGGATTCTCGGCTCGTCGATGGGACGAGACCAAATTTGGGTTAGGGCTGGACGCGCGAATCCTCCATAGTTCGCGCGTAAGCGGCGCGGGCGCATGTCTCTCTCGCAGCGCCAGCGTCAAGGCTCACCTTTCCACTTAGTCACACCAAGCAGCACTGCAATCCACCCGAAGAAGAACCCAAGGCTCTGAAACGGATGTTCCTGCGAATTCATGAACGGAGTGGCGGCGAGCCACACTGTCATCCAGACTGCGATGGCCACCCAACCTCGCCAGCCCAGCGGCGGCCTATAGCCCAAGCCAACTTTCGCTCCGAACCAGTACCGAGGCCGATCGTCCATGGTGCTACGTGTTGCGAGCTAACTTGCCTTAGCAGTGCGGGTCATGCCGGATAACGTAGCAGGTGACAAATAACCTGGCCACTCGCGCGATTCCAATCATGGCTGTCGGCTTTTCGGCAGCGAATAACGGGTAACGAGCGGCCGATTTAGGCCGGTCAGCGACCGCTGCACTCCAAAGCGACCTGCCCGAACTGGCCGGGCCGCGCAAAGGACTGACCCAGACCTGCCTGTTGCGTACGGCAGCTATGTGTTAGCGAGAATTCCCCGTTCCCCGCGGCTTCTTGTGGGTTTTAGTAGCGGCTCGATTGCGTGCCCGAGTTCAGATTGCCACGCTTTTCGGAGTGTATTCGTGTTCACTCCGAGCGCTCCAGCGATACAGGTCTTCATCCCCACAATGGGGGCATTTGAGCACCGTCAGTTGATCGTCGACTTCGGGCACGGCCACTTTGCCTCCTGCCGGTGGGAGTGCAATGGCAATGACGACTCCGCATGACCGGTTCTTACACAACCACCCGAGGTAGCGATTTCCTGGAACCATCTGCTGCTTCGATCTGAGGTCGACATGGCGCGTGGCAACTGAGGCCACCGGCTTACGTAATGGCGTACCCATGCTCTTGGACGGACGTTTGATCGCCATTGATCCCTCTCCGCTTAAGAACTTCGGGAGAGCCTACTGCGCCTGCGACAACTCTACTAGCTCCCAACCTACCGAACCGAGCACGACAGCCGAGCAGCGGAAGAATACGAAAATCCCCGCATCCGCCATCGTTTGGTTCGACTCATGGACACCTTCAGACGAGAAATCGAGACATCAACATCGGCCGTGATACCCCAGTTGACCCCAAGCTGCCGGCGGTGACTGTCCGTTATCGGGCCATGCAACAAATAGCGGCTTAGATGTTTATGCAGAGATATCGGCCTGACTCGACCTCCGCGCGAATCATCGTGTTTCGGAACCTTTCTGACACCATGCGCCCAGCCGACCGAAGGCGCACTATGCGGACCAGGGCAGCAACACAATCTTGCCGCCAAGTCCACCCCTGTCGATGCGGGCATGGACCTCGCTTGCCGCTGCGAGCGGCAGTCGCTCGATCACGACTGGATGAATGGCGCCGGCGCGCAACAGCTGGAACAGCGTCGCCATGTCGGCCTTGAATTCCTCCGGGTGAGTCGATCGACGGGCCGTTATGCTGTAGAAGACGGCGCTACGGCCGCCGAAAAGGAAGCTCAATGCGCTCCACAGCTTGAGCCTAGCCAAGCCGAGGCCTGCGGCAATCAGGCTCTCGCGGCCCACTGCCATCGTTTGCGACCCGTAACCAACGAGCAGCCCGCCGGGCGCGAGGCACGCAAACGAACGGCCGAAGTGCGCACCGCCAATCGCATCGAAGGCGATATCAACGCCGGCGCCGCCCGGGGTCAGTTGGCGCACGGAAGTCACGAAGTCACCCGCGCGATAGTCGATCGCCGCTGCCCCGAACCGCTCAATCACCGCCAGGTTCGCCGCGGAACACGTGCCAATCGCCTTCAGGCCGAGGTGGCGCGCGAGATCGAGCAACGCCGTACCGACGGTGCCCGAAGCGCCTATGACGAGAATCGTGGCGCCGGACGGTAGGTTGCGGCAGCGAGTCAGCATCTGAAAGGCGGTGAGGTAAGCAAGAGGGATGCAAACCGCCTCGGCCGGATCGATGCCGTCGGGGACAGGCACGAGAAAGCGCGATGGGCGGATCGCATACTGCGCATAGCCACCCACGACACACAGATCAGCGACCATCTCGCCCTCGAGCGGTGCTACCACGCCGGCACCAGTCTTCTCGACGACGCCAACGATCTCGTAGCCAGGCGTGAACGGCAGCGGCCCCTTGAAATCCGGATACCGGCCGCGCCGAATCATCGTATCGGTAAAACCGGTACCGGCGGCGAGCACCTTGATGCGAACCTCCCCGGGTCCTGGCTCGGGAATCGTCGACTCCTCCACCATTTGCAGGACTTCGGGACCGCCAAATCGCGAGATGCGCAGGTGTTGCCAAGGCATTCGACCAGCATAGGCACATGGTCATTGCGCGTCGAGCGGTATGCTAAACGTCGGCAAGTACGGTGGCTTTAAGTTGGCGAACGACCGCTCCCGTGCGATTCTTCTGGCGCGATAACTGACTTGTATTGGCCGCCGGCTCCCCGATCGGGCTGGACGTCCGGTGTTGACAACCCATTTCTGCCGTTGATGACTGTCCGCTACTGGGAGACCAGAAAGCCTGGAGAGGTCTCTAGTACCGCTCGGTCAAGGTCGGTCGCGTGAGCCGCACCATGGGCGGATACCGTCGAGACCGCCAATTACGCCTTTAGCGAGATGCAGCGCAGCCTACCTATGTCGCTGACGTGTGAATTCCTTGTCCCTCGCGAGCAATTCCTTGTGCCGCTAACCATTCGTCTCGAGTCGCAATTTTTGTTTGCCATCTGCCAAGTGCGATCGGGATAGCTACAAACATTTACTCATCGACCAAGCCGGATTTGCTGAGGTGGCAGCTTCACTCGCGCTACCGAGCACGTAGAATCCGAGACTTTAAGCCTGTCGCGCTTCTTCTAGCGGCCACACTTCGACGACGCCGTGGGCTACGGCACAAGGTGTTGTCGACATCATTGTCACTGCCTCCTCTAAGTCTTTGGCTTCAATTACGGTGAAGCCGGCTACTGGCAGCGAGGAAGTCATGAAAGGCGCGTTCAGTGTCTCGATCTTGGTTGCGTCAGGATTTCTTACCTGAACAGGTGTGCCGGCGACACCCATTACAGCCCCAGCTTCGAGGAGCCGCGCATCGTGCACGTGTGCTGCATCGCGAATGGATGTCTCGGTGCTGTCGTACCCTTTGCGATCCCCATATCCGATCGTTACGAATTTAGGCATGGTCAATCTCTCATTGCGGTAACACGTGACGCCGAATATGCGCGCACCTATACGGGGGGTCTGTACGCCAACACACCGAAAGCCGCGCAGGTCTGGAATAGGGATTGAATACTTGTGGGCTGCGCTGGACTTATCGACCCCGCGTGGAGACGCCCATGAAGGAACCGGAATAGGAATGTCCGCAATCTGACTCTGACTGCGTGTGGACGACGAATGCACGCGAGCGAACGGCAGCTTCCGCGCCGGCAAATTATTCCATGGATGGCGGGTATTGGACCCGAACCCGCCGTTGGGGATTGTCCGCTTGCGGGCGATCCAGTCTTGGTAAAGTCGCGAGAATCTTCGACTTGGGCCGCCTGTCAGGCTTGGCACGGGTGATGAATGGACAGATCAATGAGGGCAGTACGAGTGGCACTTTGCTCGGGCGCGGCGTTAGCGTTTGGGGCGGGCGGCTATGCTGTGTTTGCCGACCAGCGACAACCAGCGCCGCTGCGCGTGTCTGAGCTACCGGGTACGTATGAGTTAGTCGATCGCGTTTTGGTTGGTGGCAAGGTATTGCGTCGACCGGATATCGCCGCACTTTATACTTTCGGTCACGGACGCGCGAACTTCAACCTGTTTGTCCGTAATGCCGACGGGACGCTCGCCTCCGAGTCATCGATCATTCGGTACACCTTGAGCGAAGAGGAATATTGCGAGTGGGTCGAATATACGACTCGCAATAACCTGGACGCGCCGGGCGTGACAAACGAGGCGCCACCGGTTTCTTCGCACTGCACCCCGATCAAGAAGGCAGGCGACAGGATAGTTTTTGCTCCCCCGGGCGAGTCAGTAACTACGACGTACGATCGAAACGGCTTTACCGCGGTCATCAAGGGTCAATTCACCGATCACTGGCGAAAGATCAACTGAAGTTCGTCCGCGCCGGTCGCTCCAAAGCATGGGCGGCGGCGACTATGTGCCCGGACTTGCCGGTCGCGGGCGTCTGCTATTGGGAAGGAAAATTGTGATCACACCGAGTGGCTTGAGCGCGTATCGCTTGCCCCATGTGACAGATCAGTCCGGAACCGGGGGCACGCGGTTCGGCTGGTAAGGCTCTCACACGTAGATCTGCTCGAGCAGCTTCAGCGGCACCGCACCCGGCGTAAGCGATCAAACAACCGCGTTGTCGTCGCTACTTTGCTTGCGGCACTTCGACAATGTGCTCTGCCAGCGCCAGCCATCGTCCTTGGCGGCGGATGTAGGTTACCGTGTATCTGTAGACCGCCGTGTACGCCGCGCCGTCTCTCGTCCCGCGTGCGGTGTCGGTGCCAACGAGCACCGCGGTGTCGCCGTCGATGATCACCGCTTCGTAAGTCAAGGTTTGAGATGCCGTAGGATCGACATCACCGGCGAATAGCTTGATGAAAGCTTCTTTGTCGTACGTCTTGGCAACGCCGAAGGTCGCCAAGAACCTTTTATCAAGAATGCGCCGGAGCACCGTCGCGTCGTTTTTGTCCTCGGCGGCCGCCCACTCCTTTTCGAGGTCCAGCAGCTGTTGTCTTGCGGCAGTCGGCGGAGCAGCCTGGGGGCTCGTTGGCTCCGTGGCGACCGACGAGGCGGCGATACAGCAGGCGAGCGTCCAGCCCACGATTTGCTGCTTCAACTTGCGCGATTGCGACTTCATAGCTGGGACTCTCTTTTGATGTTCCACGGCAGCATCGACTCGTAGTCATCGGCGGTGCTCAGGTACGGCAGCCGCTCGAACACCGCCTGGGGCAAATCTCGAGCTGGCTGCGCTGCCCGGCTTGCGCCGGCCAATCGTCTATTTGGCGGTACTGGCTACCGGTTTCGGCGTCCCTCCCACCCAAGTGAACGCCGTGATCAGCCAGGCGTTCTTATCCTTCTGAAGCACGTACACCATGTGCGCCATTTCCCGCATCGCCACGCCTTTTTGTTTGAAGGTGTAAGCCACGGGCAGGGCGACGTAGCCGCGATCAGCGCCGACAACCACACTCGTTGGTTTGCCCATCTTGAACACGTCGTCGGTGATGGCTTCTGCCTGTTCCCAAGCGGTGAGTGCCTTGAGCCAGGTGTTGAATGCATCCGGACCCGCCCAGACATGCGGGGAGATCTCGTCGATGATGGTCACGCCGCTGGACGACATTGTCGACGCCGCAGTCTTCATGTCGCCCTTGTTCAGGCTGTCAGCGAGCAGGCGGATGGGCGCAAGCAGTTGCGCCTCCGGCGTTGCTGCACCAGCGGCCGGCACGCCAACGGCCAGAGTGAGAGACACAGAAATAAGCATCGCGCTCAGCAGCGCGTCGAGACTACGGGTACTCATACCTATCCCCCCAAAGAATCGTTTGTGATTCTACGCGCCCCACTGGCCCTGGCAGATTCATCGCTGCACCGCGACGCCGATGCGTGCGCCGGAGCCTACGAGACGATTGAGCCCTACTCTGCGCTCGGGACGATTTGCGAAGCAAGCCGAGAGGTGGGTTTCCGCGAAGCGTTGCGCCGCACAATTTTCTCTGAGCGCGCGCATGTGACGTCGAGGCTCGCTGGTCGCGGCGCTTCCTTGGAAGCTCGCCCCGCTTCAGGCGGGTCGAGGAGCGTCGCGCGAGCCCCCGCGTGGACGGGCTAGCACCGATGCGAGTCACGTTCTGACGGCCGCCGCGCTTAGTCGGTCAGCCACGCTCGCACCGCCTTGATCAGAATCCGGGTCGCGCGTCGTTCCTCTAGTGCGTCGGCCGACCCGGGCGGCGCTTTTTTGGAGCGGCTTGGCTTCGGTCATGACGAGTGTCGGCTTCGGGGCAGCCATTTGGCGTGGTCGAACTTCGGCTTTTGGCCGATCGGAGACGGGCGACCCGTACAAGACTTGTTCTTGCTAACAGCTTATGGACAAGCGGCGTCCGTTGAGACTCACGGATGCCATCGTTTCTCCCGAGTGGCGTCTGAGTTAAGGGCCGCGCTCCTCATCCTCAGCGAATCAACGCGTCCAGCTCGCGCACCTCGAGACCTGCCTCTCGATAGTACTTCCGGCACAGCTCGAGGAGCGTGAAGCCGTCCTCGTAGGCGCCAAAGCCACCGTCGACCGCTTTGGTTAAATAGATGAGGCCGCCTTCGACAGCAAAAAATACCAGCACCGGTTCCGGAGAGTCATCGGTCGCCACCAGTGTGTGGGCTTCGCCGGCGGGTTCATAAATGAATGTCCCGGGCTTGGCAATCCAGTCATGCTCCAGGTATCGCCAGTGACCGCGCATTGTGTAGCCACGAACCGTACCCACGTGGTAGTGAATGCCGAGTTTGGCGCCGGGGAGAGCTTTCAGAACGACGCTGAACCCTCCGGACGTAACATTAAAACAGCACGGCTGGAGCCAAACGCCATCCGCGTAAGGAACCCAGCGGCGGTCATCGTTCGGGTTAATGTTCGCGATAAAGTGTCCGCGATTCCTTCTGTTCGGATCGAGGCCGTCGGCAAAACTGTTGAAGGCATTGATCGGCATTTGTCTCTCCCGTTGCGAGCGATTTATTTGGTAGCCGGTATCGGTCTTAGGGCAGTGGGCACCACCGGCGTGATCGCCGCTACCTTGTTGTCGGGTGAAGGTTGTCGGGTGAAGCGGTCTTCAGCTTGCGCAACTCTGCGTGCCGCAAGTGTGCTACGCAATGCGATCGGGCGGATTTATATTCGCTCCGTCTGGCAGCGGCTCACGTACACTGCGTCCGATTATTAGGGGCACAGAACGGAAAGTTGGCGTCATTGGTTTATCGTTATACGTTAGTGACTCTAAAGGAAAAAAAGCGCGGAATGCCCGGGAGAGGACTCGAACTTGAGCAATCAGATTAGCGAATTCGGCAACTTACGCGAATGGGTCGGCCATTTACCCCCTACGTTACCCGCTGGCGACTTCCTGCTTGAACGCGCTCTTTACGCGCGAGCGTAGCGGGTAAAATACCTCAGCTTTCCACTTGGGTTCGTACTCGTTCACTGTCACTCTGACCAGTTTGCGACTGAGCCTCTAAGGTCGGCTTGCTTGTGCGTCGCGACTCAGCCTCAGTCAGAACCGCCAGCGCGCACTCAACCCGACCGTGCGCGGCCTGAAGGTGGTGGCTACGAACGGGGACCCGGGGATTCCAAGATTCCTGCGCATGATTGCGGGGTGGGCATCCAGCGCGTTGTTAATGAACAAAGCCGCATCGCAGCTTGCCCATCGCAGCGTGGCGCGCAGGTTCACAAGGTTGGTTGACGGATCCGGCGGTCGGTTGCCGGGGTCAGAGAAGCCCACATTGTCGTCGACGAACGGACCCGGGTTGCGGCTCCGAAAAATGTCTTCCGCGCGGAGAGCCGCGGTGAGTTCGTGCAGTACCGGAACCATGTACTCAACGGACGCCGTAACGTTCCACGGCGAAACCACATGCGGCAAGTAGCCGACCGCCTCGCCGTTGCGCACCACAACGACGCCGTCCTCGATGAGCGTATGCGTGTAATGCGCATCTGTGTATGCGAGCGCAAGGGCCAGCTTCGCATGCGCGCCCACGAGGGCCTGCGCTGCTGCATCGAAGCCGTTGCTTTCTGCCCTGCCTGGGGTGCCGAGATACCCGGTGTTGCAGGATGCCGCCGTGGGCGACGGGTAGCCTTGGCCGCTGTTGTTCCACACAATATGGAAGATGCCAGTGTCGAGCTGCAGCCGTCCGTCCAGAAGGCTACTTTTCGTACCAAGCTCATAGCTCCACAGCGTGTCTGTGCCGATTGGAGCCAATGGCTCCAGACACTCGATAAAAAATACCCACAAGCCGCCGCTCCCGTACCCCTTCGCGGCCGTCAGATAAACGAGCTCGTGCTCGTCCGCCTGGTAAGAGAGTCCGAATCGCGGAAGCACGGCTGAATCGGCCCCTGCGGAGCGCAGTACTGGCGGGAGTTCCGTTATGGCATCGTAATGCGTGCGCTCAGTGTGCAGTGCGGCATTCACGGTCAAGCTCTTCGTCAGTTTGACCGATAGCTCTCCAAGCGCAGCGAGGCGACCCTGGCTGCTGACCATTGTGTTTTCAAGGTTCACAGGCGCCGGGAAAAGTCCGGGTACGCCCTGCGCGCCCGACGTGTGGTCCCCCTCCCGCCCCGACTCGGTGGAGTAGAACGCGCCGACTTCCCAAGCGAGTGTTGCGTTTGGATCAGCCGACGTCAGTCGCAACTCCTGCATGAACGTCGCCTGCCGATTGTTATGTCGATCAGGCAGAGCATCGCTGTAGTCGAGCGGATAACCGGCCCCGAGGGGACTCCCCCAATTCCAAGTGTCCGTGCCGTCAATCAAGATAGCCGCCGAGCGGTGGAAGTAAGAACTCACCGCGGTTAAGTCCATTGCGCCGAGTCTGGCCGCAATCTTGACGGAACCCAGGTAGAAAGTGTCGTTCTCGGGTTGGCGCAATAACATACCGTTCCGAAGCTTTCCCGCGCTTATGTCAGACAGGGAAGTGAAGAAGAATGGAGAATCGTGCAGGTCATAGGAGGAGTAGACCACTGATGGCGTGATTCGTAGCCCGTCGGTCGGAGCGATTGTCAGTGCGCCGCGGACGCTCGTGCTCATTGAGTGATTTGAGTCGCCATCCACAGTGGTGCCTGTAAAGGGATCAACCCGGTCTAGGAAGCCACCGTCTACCCGTCGCCAGGCGCTGAGCCGAAACCCGAGTACCTCCCGGATCAAGGGGCCACCAACTGCTGCACCCGCTTCATAACTCGGGTCGCCGTGTTCTGTGGTCGCGAGCTCGTCCTCAGCTAGTGCGGTAAACTCCGAGAGGCTCGGCGGGTTGAAAATGAACCGGATCGCGCCCCCCTGGTTGCCTTCCCCGAAAAGCTGCAGCTGCGGTCCGCGCAGGACCTCGACGCGTTCGAGATCAAACGTGAAGGGAAGGGAGCGCAGGTAGGTGTTGCCGCGGCCCGGAGGGATCGGTACGTCATCGAGATAGAGACCCGTGGTCGGAGCGTTGCGGTCGCTGATGCCACGTATCGAAAGGTAGGTGATACCGCCGGGGCCGATATCGGGAGTCATGTCGAAATGCACCGACGGCGTCAACGAACCGAGCTCCTCAATGCCCTTCACGCCCGATACCTCCAGGTCTTCCTGTGACCAAACGGCCATGTCGATCGGAACCTTGTTGAGGGCTTCCGCGCGCCGCCGAGCGGTGACGGTCACCTCTTCAAGGACGAGAATCCCAGGCGCAGCACGCTGCTGGGCAGAGTGCTGCGGCGCCCTCGAAGAGGGGAGGGCCGTTGGGGTGACCGTGGGTGCGGGGAAAATTCTGATGGTGCGAGCATTCAGAAATTCGAATCTGAGCCCTGTGCCCTCGAGGAGCTGCGTGAGTGCTTCGGACGCCGTGAGACCTGCCGGTGCGCCTTTCGATTGCAGTGCCTCGGCGATCGTCGACACGTAGATCAGCTGCAGTCCGGTCTGGCGGCCGAAGGCGGCGAGCGCCTCGGCCAGGGGCCGGGGCCCGATATCTGCCGACAGCGTGAGGGGAGGGTCGGCGCGGCTGACGGAGACTGCGATGCAACTCCCCATCAGGCACAACAGAAGTAGTTTGCGCAGGGACGTCACGGTGACTCTTCCGCGCTCACAGCGGCCGATGATGATCGTCAGGTCGTAGGTCTTGTCCTGAGAACGCGAATCCGTGCCGGCGTTTGCTCCACTCTGACGCCCGGCAGTGTCTCAAGAAATGCCACGAACGATTCGGTGTCATCGGCGTCAAACATGCCGCTCACCGGTAGCGCCCCCAATGCCGCATCCTCGACCTCTACCGGAATACGCCCATAGCGGTTGAACTCTGCCGCCACGTCCCCCAGAGGCCGGTGATCAAACACAATCTTATGCTGTACCCACCCGAGTGTCTGATTCAGATCAACAGGAGCTGGTTGCGCGGACATGATCCCACCGTCAATGCGTACCTGATAGCCCGCCGTGACGCGTTGCACCCCTGTGGGTATACCCACCGCACGGCGCAACCAGGATGGTTCTCCGGTGAATACGGCGATCTCACCGCGTACGACCGTGAATTCGATCGCGCTCAACTTCCTGTAGACATCGAACTGGGTGCCGACCGCAATGGCCCCGGCATCACTGGCCGCGACCCGAAACCGACGGTTGCCCTCGTGCGCGACCTCGAGCAACGCCTGCCCACGGTTGAGCTCGATCAAGCGCTCCCTGCCGGAGTAGCGCACTGTGACTTCAGAGTCCGTATCCAGTCGGAGTGCTGAGCCGTCGGGCAGCCGATTAACGCTCTGCTCACCGTGTGCAGTGCGATAGGTCTTCGGAATCCCGAACCGCTCCCCGTCATGAGCCCACCAGACAACCCCAATCGCCAGCGTGAGCAGCGAGGCGGCGATGGCCCACGCGGGATAGAACCAGCGGCGTGGCCCGGACGGCTTCTGCCCAGACGCGGGCCTCTGAAGAGAGGCCACCCGGTCATCATCGCCGGCAGCGGCCTGCGCGAGAAAGGTCTCAAGCGGCACCTGAGGCTCCCCGACGGCAGCCGGCAAGTGGCGGGCGATGCGTGCCACGCCGAGATACTCCCTCACATGGATGGCTGAAGCCTTCAACCAGGCGAGGAAGGCAGCGCCATCCTCCTCAGCTAGCGCACCCGCCTGGTTGGCGATGAACCACTCCGCCGCCTGCTGGGCGATCGCTGCACGAATATCTTCGTTGCTGGGCATCATGGAATCAACCCCATTGCGCCATGAGGCGCCGGCAGTGACCCAGCCCCTGGGCCAGGTATTTCTTCACCATGTTGGACGAAACTCCGAGCCGGTCGGCGATCTCCTGGTAAGTGAGCCCGTAGCGATACTGGAGAATGAGCGCGGTACGCCATCGGGGCGGAATTTGCTGGAGCACGGCACCGAGGCGCTCGACGATCTCATTCCCCTCAAGCTGGCTGTCCAACGGCGGTAATTCTCCGAGTCGTTGCTGCACGCTCCTGTCATCAACGTCGAGTCGATGTGCCTGACGTTGCTCCAGGAGTGTGTGCTCCTTAACGAGATTGCTCGCTACCGTGTACAGGTAGAACTGTGGGTTGCGGATCGCTTCCGTGTCACTCACCCGCAACATCCGGACATAGACCTCCTGAGCCAGATCGGGAGCGTCAGCTTTCGTCCTGATCCGCCGGCGGAAGTATCCCTGCAGGGCGCGTCGGTGCTCTGCAAATAGTCTTTCGACGAATCGCTGTTTTGGGTCGGTCATGGCCTGTGTAACTGCCCCGGCGGCGCGCTCCTAAGACTATAGAGTGCCGCGGCAGCAACCTTGGGTACGGTGCAGCGATCTTTTTTGCATTGTGCACCTGAGCGGATAAGAGGGCATCGATCGCCTACGTTAACGCGCGGAGCCGGTGCCCACCGTACCCGGCATCGCGTCCATCGGGCTCTTAATCCTGCAAAGAGGCACCACCTTCGAGCTTGACTCGCCGTTCTGCAGCCGGGCGTCTGTAGTAGCTCGGGTCGGCCAAGGGGAGATTGCTATGAGAAAGAGTTGCTCGACGGCACTGCGAATTTCCAGGTTCCTGTTCGTGGGGCTGTTGCTCTGCTGGCCGGCATGGGGCTGGTCACAAAGCATTACCGCCACTCTTCCGGTTCCGGGCAACGCAGTGGCGATCAACCGAGTGACCGACAAAATCTATGTGGCGAGCTCGGGCAGGGTGACTGTTGTCGATGGCACAAGCCACGCCACTACGACCGTAGTTATGCCCCTATCGGAACTAGCCGGCTACGAGTCCGTGGTTGTGAACGAAGCAACCAATAAGATCTACGTTGCCAGTAGTGGCGTGTCAGGCGAGGGAGTCCGCATCTTGGGTTCTCTGGTCGTGATCGACGGCACTACCAACTCCATTACAACGGTTATCGCCCTTCACGGGCAGGCGACGAAGGCGTTCTCACTGGCCGTGAATCCTTCAACTAACAAGATTTATCTGTGTAACCCGAATAATGAATCAGGAGTGAGTGTGATCGATGGGGCCACCAACGCCACCACGAACGTCACCGATCCCAACGCGCTTGATCTGGAAGCCGTCGCTGTCGCGGTAAACCCAGTAACCAACAAGATTTATGTAGCGAACTTCGATGGACGGGGCAGCGGGTCCGGCAGCGTAACGGTCATCGATGGGAGCACGAACACGACCACAACAATCACTGATCCGAACGCGGTCGGCCCAGTTAACATCGCCGTGAACCCGGTAACCAACAAGATCTATGTCGCCAACGCTGGCAACTATCCGGGCGGGGCCAACAAGGGAAACGTAACCGTGATTGACGGTGCCACGAATGCCACCACGACGGTCAGCGATCCCAACGCAATTGCGCCGGGCGGGGAGCTTTTTCAAGGATGGGGATTTGGGTTCGGTGTTGCGGTGAACTCGATAATGAACAAGATCTATGTGACCAACCAAGGCAGCCAGAACGTAACCGTCATTGATGGCGCCACGAACACAACGTCAACGGTCAGAGACGCGAACGCAGTGAATCCTGTAGCGGTAGCAGTCAATGAGGACACGAACACCGTCTACGTTGCCAATGTAGGCTGTTTTCATTGCAACCCGGGCGACAACCTCAACCCCGGCAGCGTCACGGTGATCAACGGGAAAACCGACTCTGTAACGACGATCATTGATCCGCAAGCGGGCAACCCAGAGGCCGTTGCCGTCGACCCGGTGACAAACCAAGTTTATGTGGAAAACGCCGACGGCGGCGGGCTCTCCGGTGGTGCGCTCACCATCGTTGCTGGCAGCGGCCCAGCATCCGTGCATACGCTCGAGGTGTTTGTGGCTGGAGGTGGTAGTGGCGTGGTTGCTAGTAGTCCTCTGGGCATAGAGTGCGGAGCGTCCTGTACTGCGAGTTTCACCCTCGGCACGGTCGTCAGCCTAAATGCCTCGGCGGATTCGGGGTCTGCATTTTCGGGATGGAGCGGCGCCTGCACGGGAACAAATCCGTGCGACCTCGCGATGAATACGGATCAGTTCGTTACCGCTACGTTCACCGCAATGCAAGTTGCAGTGCCCAATGTGATTGGCCAGACGCAAACAGCAGCAACTGCAATGATTACTGGCGCGGGACTTGTCCTAGGTACAGCGACGCAGCAGTCGAGCAGCACGGTCAGCTCTGGCGGCGTAATCAGCGAAAGCCCGGCTGCCGGTACGGATGTAGCGCCCGGTTCCGCGGTCAACCTGGTCGTCTCGACGGGTGCCTCAGCCGACAGCGTTGGTGGCGGCAGTGGTTATGGCGGTGGTGGCGGCATCGAATGGCTAACGCTGACTGCTCTCGCTGCGGCCTTGCTCAGCGGATGGCGATCACCGGCCAAAGCGCGGTAGTTAGCATCCAAGACCGCGGACCTGCGTGAAGGGCCGGATCGTGGATCTCTCGCCGTCCACTGCACAGAAGATTGGGATCACGCCAGACAACGGCGGCGCCAAAGTCAAAGTCACCCCGATCTTGGTCCCGCTGCCGAACGGCAGCACCAAATCCGGCATTGAGACGCCGGATTCAAAACCCTGAGGATAGTAAACAGGCTCGCCGCGAGTCAGCAATCGACAAGACCTGGAAGCCTGGGGCATTGAGCAGACCAAGTGACGACACTCGCGGTACCCGTAGCGGACATCGGCGTTGACCGGTTGGGGTCGGTCAAGGGCAGTCACCATCTGATTGGCTGTCGGCTGATTACTTCTGCCGATGCCGCGAGGAGTGCCGCTGGCTAGACCTTACAAAGTGGCCCGCTTCGAGTAGCCAGCGTCGCTGAGCGAGAGTGCGTAGAATCGTCCGATCTGATCGCCTGTCTCGGGCGTAAAATTTCGCGCGTGAGCAGCGGAATAATTATCACGAAAGTACACTAATAATGTTCTGTACTATTTGATTAGAATGCGCGACATCCGGTGGTACCGGACTGCCGCCGCTATGCGCTTGTATCATGTGCCGCTCAATTTTGCATGGCATCTCGGACCGAAATTCCTTGTCGTACAGTGCAAGAAATCGCCTTGCGGCAGGGTCTATTAGCGGAGGGGACGGGCGACTCCACCTTCCGTGATAAATTCGAGCGCCCCACTCTGTCTCAATCGTCCCGGAGGATCAAAATGAACGCGATCAGCCGATTTCTCGCAATCACTGCTTTCATCGTGGTGAGCGGCTTCACGTGTGCGTTAGTTTATGCCGACGACATGGCGTCGGTCGCACCCGGCAGCTTCATCACGGGTCTTCGCACCATGGAGACGATGCACGTGATCGATACGGACCACGACGGAACGATCTCGCAGGAGGAATGGATGGCGTTTCAAAACCGGGTGTTCTCAATGTTAGACAAGAACAACACCGGTTTCGTGGATGCTAAGGAGTTTTATGGTGATCCCATGGGGCCGGGTTCACTCGTCCCCGGGGCATTCATTCGGGGACTGAGGACCAAGGCGATGTTCGACAAGATCGGCGCCGACGCCGATGGCAAGATCTCACGAGCGCAGTTTCTGAGTTTTCAGCAGAAAATATTCGACATGATGGATACAGGCAAGAAGAAACAGCTGACACCCGGCGATTTCATCAGCCAGAAGCCCTGAGAGACTTTGAGCGCAAATCGCGCAGGTATCCCGGCGCCTGCGCGTGGCCGCGATCGGCGCGCCGCGAGCGTGGTGCTCTGACGGGGGGGGTGGCAGCACCTCACGCTTGTGCGGCGTGTCGGAATGCCCTGATCTGGTTTTCGGAATTGTTGTGAGTTGCACGCAGCAGAGCCCGCACGGGCCCCATGGGTTCCCCGCGCTTTCCCGGCGTAGTGTAGAGATTTCCTACTTTGAGCAGCAGTCTTCTTGCGCAATGTACTGCGATGACTAGTGCCCGCAACGTGGACGCGAAAGGACGTTCAATCTGCGTGCTGCGACTGCGGTCGCTGATGCACCAGTTGCAGAAGTGCTCGCAGTTGTTCCGAAGCACGTGATACTTGTTCTCACCGAGTCGCGAGCGGGCACGCAGTACGATTTCTTGAGGTGAATACTTCGATTCGCTGTGCTCAATAATTCGCACCGCTCGCCCCCTGGAGAATCGGGACGGCGTTACTTCCTCGACCGGCCCTGAATGCAACAATTGGCAGAGGCCAGCGTAATGCACCACGATTCCGCGACCGACGTAGATCCCATGGTGCACGTAGCCGCGCCGTGAGGTTACCAGATGCATGCCGGGGGCGAGGATCCCCTGGCACAGCCCTGTGATCTGGCTGGCGGCTGGGGTTGTATTGGATTGGCGCCCGAGCCAGACGAGTCCAATTGATCGGCGCAACAACATTGCATGTGATTCCTAATTGCCGTTAGCTGCAATCAAAGCAATGTCCGTGCCAACGCGAAAAGCACGCTTGCAGGCCGAATTCATTCAGTCTTAATGCGCACTGGCGCAACCCGTTGCGGGGCACAGCCACAATGTTCCCAAGGTCACCGCGATTGACTGCGGCAATATTCAACATCGATTCAGACACCGGTGAGGCGGTTGCCGCGCTAGCGATCGCCAGCACCTCGGGCAATGACAGGTTGAGGAAGTCGGACTGCTTTGCTCGCCGTTGGTCGGGGAAGAGCACCAAGCATCCGAATGGCGGCTTCAGGCCGGCGCTACAACAGATTTCCTGCAGCTGATCTGCTGTGTGAGCAGAAACGCCTTTGCTGGGCAACCTTCATCGAAACTGAAACGCCCTGTTGCGGGCAGCGGCGACAGCTCGCTGACGATGCACCTTAGGCCGCTACTCTTGGCGCGGGAATCCTCTATAGTTCGCGCAAATCGAGGTGCTCTGTGACCTCGAATTAGTTTATGAAAGAGCGATATTAATTTGATAAATAAAGCAAATCTGGTGCCCGGGAGAGGACTCGAACCTCCACGGAGTTACCCGCTAGTACCTGAAACTAGTGCGTCTACCAATTCCGCCACCCGGGCAGCTGAGGAAGGCCGCGCAATGTACGCACGGGGTCGGGGGCTGTCAATTGAAGGGACGTAGAGGAAAGTTCGGACGCGGCGAGCGCGCCGGGCGCTCCGCAGCGAGTGCGCGCAGCAGCAGTGCACGCGGTGACAAGCCGCGTTCGGCGTCGCCGGCAGCCGCACATCGCCATGACACGTCGAGCGTGAAGCAGCGCGCGAAATCGGCATCGACTCCTTCGCTCATCAGATCCGGCTCCATCGTCGAGGGCACGGTGAGCGCCAATCGCGCCGGCTTCGGCTTCCTGCGCGTCGAGGGTTTCAAGGACAGCGTGTTCCTGCCGCCGCCGCAGATGCGCGGGGTGATGCACGGCGACAAGCTGCGCGTGAAAGTGTCGCGCGATGCGAGCGAGCGCTGGTCCGGGGTCGTCGAGCAGGTGCTCGCGCACGGAGTCAGCGCCTTTCTCGGCACGGTGGAGCTGCAGGGGCGCAGCGCCTGGGTGAACGCCGCCGACCGGCGCCTGCAGCTGCGCTGCGCGGTAGCGCCGCAGGAGCTGCACGGAGCGCGCAGCGGCGATTGGGTCATCGCCAGGATCACGCGGCACGCGGGCTCGGGCTCCCACGCCGAGGCGGTCGTCATCAAGCGGCTGGATCCGGATCGTCCGGTGGAGATGGCCACCGAGTCCGCCATAGCGCGCTTCGAGCTGCCGCACGAGTTTTCCGCCGCCGCGCTGCGCGAGGCGCAGTCCTTCGGTGAGCAGGTGGATCCGCGCGAAGCGGCGGCGCGCGTGGATCTGCGTGATCTGCCGCTCGTCACCATCGACGGGGAGGATGCCCGGGATTTTGACGATGCGGTGTACGCCGAGCCGCACGCCGAGGGCTTTCGCCTCATCGTAGCGATCGCCGATGTGAGCCATTACGTGCGCCCGGGCAGCGCGGTCGATGCCGAGGCGCAGCAACGCGGCACTTCGGTCTACTTTCCGACGCGCGTGCTGCCGATGCTGCCGACTGCATTGTCGGATCACCTGTGCTCGCTCGCCCCGCGTGTGGATCGGCTGTGCTTTGCGGCCGACCTGCTGGTCAACAGGAACGGTGCGCTGAAGAGCGCGCGCTTCTACCCGGCGGTGATGCGCTCGGCGGCACGCCTCACCTACACACTCGCCAACCAGGCTTTATTCGAAGGACGACCGGCGGCACGCACGCAGCTGGGTCCGCTCCACTCGCGTCTCACAGCGCTGGTCGATGTGTATCGGGCGCTCTACAAGGCGCGCAGCCGCCGCGGCGCGCTGGAGTTCGATGCCGCGGAAGCGGAATTCGTGATCGACGCGGGCGAGCGGGTGCGGGAGATCGAGCTGCGCGTGCGCAACGACGCGCACCGCCTCATCGAGGAGTGCATGATCCTCGCCAACGTCGCCGTGGCGCAGGAGCTCGAGCAGGCCCACGCGCCAACGCTTTACCGCGTACACGGCGTGCCGGAGGAGGAGAAGCTCGAGCGCCTGGCCTCGACGTTGCGGGCTTTGGGGATCGATGCCCGTATCCCGAAGACGGTAACCACCCGCGACCTGCAGGCGATCGCGCGTCGCGTGGGCGACGCTGCCGAGCGTCCTTTCGTGGAATCGCTCGTGGTACGGGCGATGCCCCAGGCCCTCTACCAGCCGACCAACATCGGGCACTTCGGGTTGGCGCTCGGCCACTACGCTCATTTCACCTCGCCCATTCGCCGCTACCCGGACCTCATCGTGCACCGCACGCTCAAGGCCCTGATCAGGGCGAAAGGCGGCGCCGCGGTGCGCTACGAGGTGCCGCAGCTGGCCGCTCTCGGCGAGAGCACCTCCCGGCTCGAGAAGCGTGCCGATGAGGCGGACCGCTATGTCTCGGCCTTCCTCAAGTGCACCTATCTAAAGGAGCGCATCGGACAGACGTTCCAGGGCCTGATCACCACCGTAGTGGAGTTCGGCTGCTTCGTGCAGATTCTGGACGTCGCGGTCGATGGGTTGCTGCATATCGATAACCTGCGCGATGACCAGTACGTCATGGAACAGGACGGCCACGCGTGGCGCGGGCGGCGCAGCGGCCGGCGCCTGCGCACCGGAACTCATGTGCGGGTGCTGGTCACGGCGGTGAATCCCATCGAGGGGCTCATCGATCTGGCGCTTGCCGAAGAGGCCTAGCCGCCGGTGAAGGGCACCGAAACCATCTACGGCGTGCACGCCGTGCGCGTGATGCTCGAACGGCATCCGGGGCGAGTACTGACGCTGCGCCTCGCCGAGCGGCGCGAAGATGCACGCGTGCGCGCTCTGGAGGAGCTGGCACACCGGCACCAGCGCCCCGTACAGCGCGTGGCAGCCGGTGCGCTTAAACAGCTGCTGGGTGACGTGGCGCACCAGGGAGTGGCGGCCGACGTCGCACCACTCCCTCCCTGGCGCGAGGATGAGCTGCTGGCGGCGCTGCAGGATGCGTCGGCGCCGCTGCTGCTCGCGCTCGATGGTGTGCAGGACCCGCACAACCTCGGCGCCTGTCTGCGCTGCGCAGATGCCTGCGGCGCACTCGCGCTGATCGTGCCGCGCGACCGCGCCGCACAGCTGAGTCCCGCCGCACGCAAGGTGGCGGCGGGAGCAGCGGAGACCACGCCGGTAGTGGCGGTGACCAACCTGGTACGCACGCTGAAGCTCTTGAAGGATGCGGGCCTTTGGGTGGTGGGCGCCGATGCGACCGCCGGGAAGGCGGCGCCCGAGGTGGACCTGAGGGGCGCAGTGGTGCTCGTGCTCGGAGCCGAAGGGACGGGGCTGCGGCACCTGACCCGGCAGAACTGCGACTTTCTGGTCAGGCTCCCGCGGCTCGGCGCCGTCGAGAGCCTCAACGTCTCGGTCGCTGCCGGCATGCTGCTGTATGAGGCTGTGCGCCAGAGGGGCAGGCTGTGAAGGCAGTTCTCGCCAGGCAGTTCGCCCCGCCCGAGCGCCTCGTGCTCGAGGACGTCCCGCCGGTCAGCGCCGGCCCTGGCGAGGTGGTCATTGCCGTCAAGGCGTGCGGGGTCAACTTCTTCGATGGGCTCATGATCCAGGGGAAGTACCAGACCCGGCCGAATCTGCCATTCTCGCCGGGGGCCGAGGTCGCCGGAGTCATCACCGAAGTCGGCACGGGCGTGAGCGAGCTCAGACGGGGCATGCGCGTGCTCGCGTATACCGGTTATGGGGGGTATGCCGAGCAGGTGGCTGCGGACGCTGCGCGCGTGGTTGCCCTGCCTGCGCAGATGGATTTCGTGGCGGCCGCCGCCTTCCCGATCACCTACGCCACCTCGCTCCACGCGCTGAAAGATCGCGCCCAGCTGCAGCCGCGTGAGACGCTCCTCGTGCTCGGGGCGGCGGGCGGGGTGGGTCTGACGGCGGTCGAGATCGGCAAGATCATGGGCGCACATGTCATCGCCTGCGCCTCGAGTGAAGAGAAACTGGCGCTGTGCCGCGAGTATGGCGCGGACCTGCTCATCAACTATTCCGCCTGCGATCTGCGCGACCGCATCAGGGAATTGACTGACGGCCGGGGGGTCGACGTCGTCTACGATCCGGTCGGCGGGGCTTACGCGGAGCCTGCGGTGCGCAGTCTTGCCTTCGAGGGCCGCTACCTCGTGATTGGATTTGCGAGCGGTGAGATCCCGAAAATTGCCCTCAACCTCCTGCTGCTCAAAGTGGCATCAATGGTCGGAGTGTTCTGGGGAGCGTTCGTAAGGGCACGACCCGAGCGCAACGCCGCCAACCTGGCACAACTCCTCAGGTGGTATGTCCAGGGGCGCCTGCATCCGCACGTCTCGGAAACCTTCCCGCTGGCCCGCTATCGCGAGGCGCTCGAGGCGGTGATGAACCGCAAAGTCAAGGGCAAGGTCGTACTCGTCATGGACTAAGGAGGTCGCCAGGTGGATTTCGACTTCAGCGAGAAAACCAGGGACTACCTGCGCCGCCTCGGCGCCTTCATGGGCGAGCACATCTACCCGAACGAGGAGCGCTATCAGGCGCAGCTCGCTGCCGGCGATCGCTGGGAGGAGCCGGCGCTCCTGGCGCAGCTGCGGCAGAAGGCGCGCGCCGCGCAGCTGTGGAACCTGTTCCTGCCCGACTCGCACCACGGGGCGGGGCTCAGCAACCTCGAATATGCGCCGCTGTGCGAGATGATGGGGCGGGTGCTGTGGTCGGCGGAAGTGTTCAACTGCTCCGCGCCCGACACCGGCAACATGGAAACGCTCGAGCGCTATGGGACGCCCGAGCAGAAGAAGGAGTGGCTCGAGCCGCTGCTCGAGGGCACCATCCGCTCGGCCTTCGCCATGACTGAGCCGCGCGTCGCTTCGAGCGATGCCACCAACATCGAAAGCTCGATCGTGCGCGCGGGGGACTACTACCTCATCAATGGTCGAAAATGGTGGACCTCCGGTGCCGGCAGCGCGCGCTGCCGACTCTTCATATTCATGGGCAGAACCGACAGCCAGGCGCCCAGGCACCGCCAACAGTCGATGATCCTGGTGCCGCGTGATGCGCCCGGAATCACGATCCTGCGCCACCTGCCGGTATTCGGCTTCGATGACGCGCCCCATGGCCACATGGAGATCGAATTCCGGGACGTGCGCGTGCCGGCGGCGAATATGCTCCTCGGGGAGGGGCGGGGATTTGAGATTGCCCAGGGACGGCTCGGGCCGGGACGCATTCATCACGCCATGCGGCTCATCGGTCTCGCGGAGCGAGCGCTGGAGAAGATGTGTCGTCGGGTGAAGAGCCGCGTCGCCTTCGGCCGCCCTATCGCCGAGCAGTCGGTGACGCTCGAGCGCATCGCAGAGTCGCGTATCCGTATCGATCAGGCGCGGCTGCTGGTGTACAAGGCTGCCTGGCTCATGGACACGGTGGGCAACAAGGCGGCGCGTGCCGAGATCGGCATGATCAAGATCGCAGCCGCCGACACCGCCTGCCAGGTCACCGACTGGGCGATCCAGGCGCATGGCGCCGCCGGCCTGTGCGAGGATTTTCAGCTCGCCAGCGCCTACGCGCACGCGCGCGCCATCCGCGTGGCGGACGGCCCGGACGAAGTGCACCGCAACCAGATCGGCCGCCTGGAGCTGCAGAAGCATCCTTGAGTCTATGAGCGGCGAGGAATTTTCCGGCACGATGCCGGTGGCCGAGCGGCAGCGCTTCGACGAGGCGGCGCTCGAGAGTTATCTGCGCGCCCAGCTGGAGGGCTTGCGCGGTCCGCTCAAGGTCGAGCAGTTCCGCGGCGGGCAGTCGAATCCGACTTTTCTTCTCACGGCCGCGGACGGCGCGCGTTACGTGCTGCGCAAGAAACCTGCGGGCGTGCTGTTGCCGTCCGCGCACGCCGTCGACCGTGAGTTTCGTGTCATCAGTGCGTTACACGGCAGCGCGGTGCCGGTGGCGCAGCCATTGTGCCTGTGCGCGGATGAGAGAGTGATCGGCACCATGTTCTATGTCATGAGTTATGTCGCGGGGCGCAATTTCTGGGATCCGACGCTGCCGGGCGCCTCACCGGCCGAATGCCGCGCAATCTACGATGAGATGAATCGTGTCATCGTGGCGCTTCATAGCCTGGACCACGCCGCCGCGGGTCTCACCGACTACGGCAAGCCCGGCAACTACTTCGCCCGGCAGATCGCGCGCTGGAGCAGGCAGTACCGTGCCTCAGAGACCGAGCGCATCGAGGCGATGGAGAAGCTCCTCGCCTGGCTGCCGGCCAACATCCCGCCGGGCGAGGAGACCGCGCTGGTGCACGGCGATTACCGTCTCGACAACATGATCTTTCACCCGCACGAGCCGCGCATGCTCGCGCTGGTGGACTGGGAGCTCTCGACGCTCGGACACCCGCTCGCGGACTTCTCCTATCACGTCATGCTCTGGCGCGTGGGAGCGGGCGAGATTCGCGGTCTCAAGGACCTCGATCTGTCCGCGCTCGGGATTCCGACGGAAGCGGAGTATGTCGCCGCCTATTGCCGGCGCACCGGGCGAGCGGGGATCGATCCGCGCGTGTGGGAGTTCTGCATGGCCTATAACCTCTTCCGCATTGCCAGCATCCGCCAGGGAATCATGAAGCGCGTGCTGGAGGGCACCGCTGCCAGCCGGCACGCGCGCGAGGCGGGCGAGCGGGCCCGCGCCACCGCGGAGCTCGCCTGGCAGCAGGTCGAGCAGCACCTGGGGGGCTGAGCGCTTTCGCTCAACGCCGCACCTGCGCCTTGCGCGCCGCGAAGCGCCAGCCCTCGCTCGTGCGCACCACGACGTCGCGGTACACGACGCTGCCGACGCGACCGTTCGGCCCGACACCGAGCCCCTTGGACAGCACGTGCACCGTGCCGTCCGCCTCCTCGCTCACCACGATGTTGGTGGCATGGTGGGCGAGCGGGTGCAGCGCGTCCGGCCGGCTCCACAGTTCGCGGATGGCCGCCGCACCGTGCACCACGCCGAGGCCGAACTCGGACATGTCGTACACGGCGGTTGCCGTGAAGAGTTCCCCCACCCGCTGCCATTCGCGCTCGTCGATGACGTGACCGTAGAGCGCCAGCAACTGCTGGATCGCCACAATGTCGCCGGCTTCGGGCATGCTGCGGGCACCTTCACGCGTGCAGCGCGGACTTTCAAGTAGGCCGGCTGCGGCGGCGGCGGCGGGTCGGTACCGCCCCTTCGCCGGGGTGTGAGCTCAAGGCCTTGATCCATAAGGAACGCGCAGCCTTCCGGCATTGCAGCGCGGGGAGCGTTTCAGTATGCTTCGCGCCCCTTTCGATCCGAAAGGGCGCGCAACCGCGCGTATCTCCTTGCCGCACCGGGCCGAGCCTTGAATCCGGGCGGCTTTACCCCGTAAGGAGCATTCTATGAGGCATTACGAGATCGTATTCCTGGTGCACCCGGACCAGAGCGAGCAGGTGCCCGCGATGATCGAGCGCTATAAAGGCATGATCGCCGCCGGCGGCGGCCAGGTGCATCGCCTTGAGGACTGGGGGCGGCGTCAGCTCGCGTATCCGCTCGCCAAGGTGCACAAGGCGCACTACGTGCTCATGAACATCGAGACCGATCAGAAGACGCTCGATGAGCTCACCGGCGCGTTCCGTTTCAGCGACGCGGTGCTGCGGCATCTGGTCGTGTAACATGGACTAAGCGGTGACCGATCCTTCGCCGATGGCCAAGGCGGCGGACGAGGAAGGCGAGGGTGGCCGCCGCCGCGAACGCTCGCGCGATGAAGGCCCGCCCGGCGGTCGAGGACGAAGAACCTATCCGCGGGTGACGGGAGCGTAAGGGCGAGCACGCCGGTAACGCCCCGCCGCCATGTCGATTAATGGTGGCGGATCGACGGCGGCAGTGGCAATGGCGGCAGAGGTAGCAGCGGCGGGGGCGGCGGCAGCCGCTTCTCGCGCCGCAAGAAGTTCTGTCGCTTCACGGCCGAAGGCGTCGAAGTCCATCGACTACAAGGATCTCGCCACGCTCAAGGGCTACGTCACCGAGACGGGCAAGATCGTCCCCAGCCGCATCACGGGCACGAAGTCGTTCTACCAGCGCCAGCTCGCCATGGCGATCAAGCGCGCGCGCTTCCTGGCCCTGCTGCCCTACACCGATCAGCACTGAGGCATACTGCCATGGAAGTCATTCTGCTTGCAGAAAGTCGCCAATCTCGGCACCATCGGCGATCGGGTAAAGGTGCAAGTCCGGCTTCGGCCGCAATTTCCTGCTGCCGCAAGGGCAAGGCCACGCTCGCCACGCCCGACAACATCGCGCGTTTCGAGGCCCGCCGCGCGGAGCTCGAAAAGCACTGGCGCGCGATCAGCTCGCCTCGGCCGAGGAGCGCGCTGCGCGCCTTCAAGGACTTCAAGCTCACGATCGCGCGCCAAGGCAGGCACCGAAGGCAAGCTCTTCGGCTCCATCGGCACCAGCGACATCGCGGAGGCCTGCACGCAGGCGGGCTTCAACCGCTCGCGCGCAGCGAAGTGCGCCTGCCGACCGGTCCGCTGCGCATGCTTGGCGAACACGCCGTCGAGCTGCACCTGCACGCCGACATCGACGTGCCGCTGCCGTGGTCATCGTCGCGGAAGAGTAACCGCACGGGCGCCTACGCAGTGCCAGTGGCCGGTATCCGCCAAGATCGCGCCGGGATGCGAGCTCGGTTGCGCTGCTCGACGCACCGGCGCCGCCGCATTCGGTCGAGGCGGAGCAGGCGGTGCTGGGCGGCCTGCTGCTCGATTCCGTCGCCTGGGACAACGTCGCGGACGCGGTCTCGAGCGGAGGACTTCTACCGCCCCGATCACCAGCTGATCTTCGACGCCATCCGCGCGCTGCGCCAACGAGGAAGCCGTGCGATGTGGTCACGGTATCCGCAGCACCTCGAGCGCATCGGCAAGCTCGACCGATGCCGGCGGGCTCGCCTACCTGAGCGCCATCGCCCGCGATACCCCCACCGCCGCCAATGTGCGCGCCTATGCCGAGATCGTGCATGAGCGCTCGCTGCTGCGGCAGCTGATCAAGGCCGGCACCGACATCGCCGCCTCGGCATTCAACAACGACGGCGAGACCGCGCGCGAGCTGGTCGATCGGGCCGAGCAGGGCGTGTTCGCGATCGCGGAAGGCAGCTGCTCGCGCAGGCGGGAGGCGCGGTACCGGTGCGCCGAGCTGCTGCCCGGCGTCATCGACCAGATCGATGAGTGGCACAACAACCCCGACAAGCTGCGCGGGCTCGCCACCGGCTTTACCGACTTCGACAAGATCACCGGCGGCCTGCGGGCTGGGGACCTGGTGATCGTTGCCGGCCGCCCCTCGATGGGCAAGACGACGCTCGCCGTGAACATGGCCGAGTACGCGGCGTGCAATCCCAGCATACGCGCGCCCGGTGGCCATCTTCAGATGGAAATGCCCTCCGAGCAGATCATCACGCGCATGCTGGCTTCCATCGGCGGTGTGCCGCTCAACAGCTCTGCGCAGCGGCAAGATCTCCGATGAGGACTGGGTGCGCATCACCGGCGCCACCAGTCAGCTGTCGGAAGCAAAGATCTTCATCGATGAGACTCCGGCGCTGAACCCACGGATCTGCGCGCCCGCGCGCGGCGCGTCAAGCGCGAACACGGGCTGGGATCTGATCGTGGTCGACTACCTGCAGCTGATGCAGGTGCCGGGCACGCAGGAAAACCGCGCCACCGAGATCGCCGAGATCTCGCGCGGCCTCAAGGTGCTCGCCAAGGAACTGTCGGTGCCGGTCATCGCGCTCTCGCAGCTGAATCGCGGCGTGGAGCAGCGCGAGCACAAGAAGCCGGTGATGTCGGATCTGAGAGAATCGGGTGCGATTGAACAGGACGCAGACATGATCCTGCTCATCTATCGCGAAGAAGTGTACGACAACAACACCACGAAAAAGGGCATCGCGGAGATCGATCTGGTCAAACACCGCAACGGCGAGATCGGCACGTTCCTGCTCACCTTCCAGGGGCAGTACACGCGCTTCGCCAACTACGCGCCCGATTCCTACGCCGAGGGCATCCTGCGGTGAGCCGGCTGATCCGCGCGGTGATCGACACCGCTCGCGCTGCGCGCCAATCTCGAAACCATCCGCGCCCGCGCCGCCGGCGCACGCGTCATGGCGGTGGTCAAGGCCAACGCCTATGGACATGGGCTGGTCACGACGGCGCTGGGGCTGCCGCAGGCGGATGCGTTCGCGGTGGCGCGGCTGGAGGAAGGCATGACGCTGCGCGACGCCGGCATCACCCAGCCCATCATGCTGCTCGAGGGCGTGTTCAGCGCCGAGCAGCTGATCGAGGCCGCCGCGTCACGGCTTCGAGGTCGTGGTGCACGATCCGCTGCAGATCGAGCTGCTCGAGGCGCTTCGGCGGCTCGTTCCGCTTCATCGCTGTGGGTGAAGATCGACACCGGCATGAATCGGCTCGGGTTTCGCGCCCGAGGAGTTTCCGGCGGCGCTCGCGCGCCTGCGCGCGCTCACGCCGCCGCTGCGCGAGATCCGCGTGCTGACGCATCTGGCGCGCGCCGACGAGCGCGATGACGCCGTACGACGCGAGCGCAGCTCGAGCGCTTCCGCGAGGTGACCGGCGGCCTGGACCTTGCCACCAGCATCGGCAATTCCGCCGGCATCTTCGGCGGACGCTGCCGCTCGGGTGTGACTGGGTGCGCCCGGGCCTGGCGCTCTACGGCGTCTCGCCGTTTGCCGACTGCCGCGGCCGCCGATCTCGGGCTCAAGCCGGTGATGACGCTCGAGTCCTCGGTCATCGGCTTGCGGCGGGTGCCGCGTGGCGAGTCGGTCGGCTACGGCGGCGCCTGGATCGCGCCCGCGCGATTCGGTGATCGCGATCGTCGCGGCCGGCTACGGCGACGGCGTGCTGCGCAGCCTCGCAGGCGGCACGCCGGTGCTGGTCGACGGCCGGCGCGCGCCGCTTGTCGGGCCGGGTGTCCATGGACATGATCGCGGTGGATGTCACGGCGCTCAGCCGGAATCGCAGGTCGGCACGCGCTGCCTGCTGTGGGGTGCGGGCCTGCCGGTGGAGGAGGTCGCCGCCCACGGCGCGGCACCGTTTCGTACGAAATGCTCTGCGGCGTGCGCCAGCGCGTGCCGCACGAGTCGATCTGAGGCAGGCGGGCCTCAGTCCACGAAGAACCCCATCTTCACGCCGGCCAGCTGGATGACATCGTTGTCGTTCAGCCGGGTGGCCTGCGCGCCGATCGGCGTGCCGTTGAGCAGCGGGAAGTCGTTGTCCTTTCCGCTGTCGACGTGGACGATGAAGTAGCCTCCGCGCGGCGGGTGATGGCGGCGACCTGCACGCCGGGCCGGCCCAGCGTCGTCAGCGCCTTGTTCAGCTCCAGCTTCGCGGCCCGCGAAGGCGCCGGAGAGGACCTGCAGTTTGGCCTTCTTGACCTGCGGCGCCATTGCCGAGCGCCTTGCGCGTCCGGCCGGTGGCGGAGACATCGGCTGCCGGCATCCTGCTCGGCCGCTTCGCGCACGCGGCGGATCTTCTCCACCGGGCGCGGCGGAGGGCTGGATCACCATGGTCTTTTCGAATTCGTCCTGCGCCTCGTCGTCCTCGACGAAGCGCAGCTGGTGATGCCCGACCGTGATCACATCGCCGTGCTGCAGGGCATGCTTCTTGATCAGCTTGCCGTTGACGTAGGTGCCGTTGGTGCTGTTCAGATCCTCAAGGAACGAGTCATTGAGGATATTGATGATCAGCGAGTGATGGCCGCTGACCGCGCCGTTGTCGATGCGGATGTCATTGTCAGGGAGACGGCCAATCGTGTACCGCTCCTTGTTCATGTTGTATTCCGCCATCACCTGGCTATCCAGGCTAAGTATCAACCTTGCCATGTGCGCCTGCCTCTATCGAGTGTCAGCCGAGCCAGCCCAGGATCTTGTCGAAAATCCCTTGGTGGCGCCGGGAAAGTTCTCGGCCACGTGCGCCATGACCACGGAGACGTTATCACGGCCTCCATTGTCATTGGCCAACTGAATCAACTGCTTGGCGACCGTCTCCAGATTAGCACTAAAGGTGCTTATCGTTAAATGAATATCTTCGTCTTCGACCATGTCCGAGAGGCCGTCCGAGCACAGGACGTAAAAGTCACCCTTTTGCACCGGGACCTCCTGGATCTCCACCTCGACGGTCGGCTCGACGCCCAGGGCGCGGGTGACATAGTTCTTGTTCGCGGCCCGCTGGGCCTCCTCGGCGGAGTAAAAGCCCCGGTCGACCAGCTCCTGCAGCAGCGAGTGATCCATGGTCACCTGCTCGAACTTGTCGCCGCGCAGGCGGTACAGGCGCGAGTCGCCGACGTGCGCGACGGCGATCTTGTTGTCGAACAACAGCGCCGCCACCACGGTCGTGCCCATGCCCTCGCACTGGGGCTGCGTCCGCGCGGTCTGATAGATGATCTTGTTGGCGCGGTGATCGCATCGCGCAGGATGATGTTGGGACGGGACATGCCCGATCGCTGTCCGCTGATGCGACAGGTCCTCGCGCTCGACGTGCTCGCGCACCAGGTTGACGATGGTCTTGACGGCGATGCCGCTGGCCACCTCGCCGGCGTTGTAACCGCCCATGCCATCGGCCAGCACCAGCAGGCCGATGTCCGGATCGAAGGCGATGGTGTCCTCGTTGTGCTCGCGGACCTTGCCGGTGTCGGTCATGCCCACAAAGCGCAGCTTGTTGCGCAGACTCATGCTGCGCCCTGACCCGCCTGTGGCTCGCAACAATTGTGATACGCATCACTTTCCCGCCCCCGATCTCGAGCCGGCATACGCTAGCATCGCTGACGGGACCCCCGAGAGGCTTTGGTCACAAAAGACGCCTTTCGGCGCTCCCCTGGCCGTGAATCCTAACCGAAAGTCGGCCGAAGGCGCATCGATGGCACGCCCGAATCCGGTATTCATCTGCGGCTCCTGCGGGGGCGAAACCCTCAAGTGGCAGGGGCAATGTCCGCTGTGCGGCGAGTGGAACACGCTCGAGCAGCGCATCGCCGCGAACGCGCGGGCGGCGGCTCCGGCCGCGGCGGTCTCTCTGCAGCGCCGGGGTGCGCTCGGCGGCGGCGGCGCGCGAGCGCTGGGCGAGCGGCGCCATGGAGCTGGACCGGGTCTTGGGCGGCGGGCTCGTCCCAGGCTCGGTGACCCTCCTGGGCGGGGATCCCGGCATCGGCAAGTCGACGCTGCTGCTGCAGGTGGCCGCGCACGTGGCCGCCTCCCGCCCGGTGCTGTACGCGAGCGGCGAGGAGTCGGTGGCGCAGGTGAGCCTGCGGGCGCAGCGCCTGGGACTGCGAGCGCGCGAGGCCCTCGGCGTTGCTGGCTGAAACGGATCTGGCGTCCATCCTCGGCGCTCGCCGCGCAAGTGCGCGGCGCCGTGTTGGTGATCGATTCGATCCAGACGGTCAGTCCGCCGGCCCGGGCGCGGGCGCAGGCGCCGGCGCGGTGTCGCAGCTGCGCGAATGCACGCCAGCAGCTGGTGCGCTTCGCCAAGGCGACGGCACGGCCGTGATCATCATCGGGCATGTGACCAAGGAGGGCGCGATCGCAGGCCCGCGCCTGCTCGAGCATCTGGTGGACACGGTGCTGTATTTCGAGAGCGAGGCGGGCAGCCGCTATCGCATCGTGCGGGCCACCAAGAACCGCTTCGGCGCCGTCAACGAGCTGGGATTCTTCGCCATGACCGGCGTCGGGGCTCAAGGAGGTGAGCAACCCGGCTGCGATCTTCCTCGCGCGCGCTCCGCGAGCCCGCGCGCCGGCAGCATCGTGACCGTGACCCGCGAAGGCGGCCGTCCGCTGCTGATCGAGCTGCAGGCGCTGGTCGATCGCATGCGCTTTGGTGCGCCGCGGCGCATCGCGCAGGGCCTCGATGCCAACCGCCTCGCGATGCTGCTCGCGGCGGTGAACCGCCACGCCGCGCTTTCGCTGCAGGAGCACGATGTGTTCGTGAACGTGGTCGGCGGCATCGAGATCAGCGAGACCTGCTGGGACCTGCCGGTGCTGATGGCGCTCGCTTCCAGCCTCAAGGGCCGCGCGGTGCCGGCAGCGCTGGTCGCCTTCGGCGAGATCGGCCTGACGGGGGAAGTGCGTCCGGTGGCCTATGGGGATGAGCGGCTGCGCGAGGCGCGCAGCCAGGGGTTTGGCATTGCGATCATCCCGCACGGCAATGCGCCGCGCAGAGCGCCTGCCGGCCTCAAGGTGATCGCGGTCTCGCGTATCGGCGAGGCGCTGGAGGCGGCGCTCGCGGTCGCGGGGTGAGGCTCACGGGGGCTTCGTCAGCCCCGGTGCGCGCACCCGCACCGTGCGAATCGCGTTGTCGCCGATCTGCAGCACCTCGAACTCGTAGTTCCCGACCCGCACCATCGTGCCGGTGTCGGGGATGGTCTCCAGGTGCTCCAGCAGCAGGCCGTTGACGGTCTTCGGGCCACCCGTCGGCAGGTGCCAGCCGCAGCGCGCGGTTCAGCGCGCGGATGGTGGCGCTGGCGTTGACGATGAACACGCCGGGGCGCTCGAGGTGCACGTCCTTGTGCGTGATGGTGGCGAGATCGGTCGTGAACTCACCGACGATCTCCTCGAGGATATCCTCGAGTCGTCACCAGGCCCTCGATGTCGCCGTACTCGTTCACCACGAAGGCGAAGCGGCGCCGATTGCGCTGGAAATTGCCCAGCTGCACGCTGAGCGCCGTTCCCTCGGGCACGAAATACGGCTCGCGGCTGCGCGCGATCTCGAGCAGTCGCTCGCGGGTGAGGGTGCCGCGCACCAGCTCGTTGGCGACGCGCTTCATGTGCAGCAGGCCGATGAGATTGTCGAGCTCACCCTCGTATACCGGCAGCCGCGTGTGCGGGGTCTGGCGCAGCTGGTCGAGAATGTCCTCCCAGCTCTCGTTGACGTCGATGCCGGAGATCTCCTGGCGCGGGATCATGATGTCGTTCACGGTCATGCGCCCGAGATCGAGGATCGACAGCAGCATCTGCCGGTGACGCGCCGGGATCACCGGCGCGGCTTCCGCGACCACGGTGCGCAGCTCTTCGGCGCTCAGCGCCTGGGCGCTCCTGTGCCGCACGCCCCACACCGAACAGGCGCAGGAACCCGTACGCAAGGGTGCTGGTGAGCCACAGCGCCGGCCGCGTGACCAGCACCAGCACGCGGTAGATGCCTGCGGCGTGCAGCGCCACCCCTTCCGGGTTGGAGGCGGCGTAGATCTTCGGCGCGAGCTCGCAGAAAACGATCACGACGATGGTCAGCGCTATCACGGCGAGCGGAATGGCGTAAGGGTAGCCGGTACGCTGCGCCAGGATGGTGGCGATGGCCGAGGCGAACATGCTCGCGGCGGCGAGAATGACCAGGTTCGCGCCCAGCCAGTCATCGGGCTTCTGCAGCAGCCTCTCCAGCGTGCGCGCCGTGCCGGAGCCGGCCAGCGCGCGGTGGCGGATGCGGTAGCGATTGACCGAGAGCATCGCCACCTCGGTGCCCGAGGAGAAGGCGACGATGACGAGGAGCACGAGCAGCGCCAGCAGCAGCAGGGGGGTTGCAGTGAGGGTCGTAGCGAGGTTCAAGGCGGCCATCCTCAAGGTTCCGTCACGCTTAGCATAGGAGCTTCGCGGGCCAAAGCGGGAAAAGCGACCCCACCCCTATAATCGCCCCTTCTGCCCACGCCCCGCGGACTGCCCATGTTCGACCAGCTGACCGCCCGCCTGTCGCGCACCATCGAGGCCCTGCGCGGCCGCGGGCGCATTACCGAGGACAACGTGGCCGAAGCGCTGCGCGAGGTGCGCGTGGCGCTGCTGGAAGCGGACGTGGCGCTGCCGGTGGTGAAGGCCTTCATCGAATCGGTCAAGTCGCAGGCGCTCGGGAGCGAGGTGCTCTCGAGCCTCACGCCCGGGCAGGCGTTCATCGGCATCCTGCACCGAGAGCTGGTACAGCTGATGGGCGGCGCGGGTGCGGCCTGGAAGCTGCGCGCGCAGCCGCCGGTCGTGCTGCTGCTCGCAGGACTGCAGGGCGCGGGCAAGACCACGACCGCGGCGAAGCTCGCACGCTGGCTCATCGAGCGCGACAAGAAGCGCGTACTGCTCGCGAGCACCGACGTGCGCCGGCCCGCGGCAATGCTGCAGCTCGAGCGTCTGGCCGGGCAGGTGCATGCGGAGTATTTCCAGGCGCCGCCCGGGGAGGGAGCTGCGGGGATCGCGCGCGCGGCGCTGGCGCGCGCCAGGAGCGGCGTGTTCGACGTGCTGATCGTGGACACCGCCGGACGGCTGCACGTCGACGCGGACCTCATGGCCGAGGTGCGCGACATCGAAGCGGCGGTGGGGGCCTCTGAGCGGCTGTTCGTGGTGGACGCGATGGCCGGGCAGGATGCGCTGAATGCGGCGCGTGCCTTCGGCGCGGCGCTCGATCTCACCGGCATCATCCTCACCAAGGCGGACGGCGACGCCCGCGGGGGAGCGGCGTTGTCGGTGCGCCAGATCACCGGCAAGCCCATCGTGTTCCTGGGCGTCGGCGAGAAGACCGAGGCACTCGAGCCCTTCGATCCCGAGCGCATGGCTTCGCGCATTCTTGGCATGGGCGATGTGGTGAGCCTCGTCGAGCAGGTTCACCGCGAGGCCGACCACGAGCAGGCTCAGCGGCTCGCCCAGAAAGTCGCCCGGGGCAAGAGCTTCGACATGCTGGACCTGAAGGGTCAGCTGGAGCAGCTGCAGAAGATGGGCGGCGTCGCGGCGCTGCTCGATAAGCTGCCCGGGGCGGTCACGCGCAAGGGCGCGGTTTCCGCCGAGCACGGGGAGCGGGAGTTGCGCCGCCAGATCGCGATCATCAACTCCATGACCCCCCGGGAGCGGCGCAACCCGTCGATCATCGACGGCTCACGCCGGCGGCGCATCGCCGGGGGCTCGGGTGTCCAGGTCCAGGACGTCAACCGCCTGCTCAAGCAATTCATGGAGATGCAGCGGATGATGAAGAGCATGAAGGGCGGCCGGCTGCGCCAGCTCATGGGGGCCTTCAAGGGGGGGATGCCGCCGGGCTTCCCGGGGCGCTGAGGCGGCCGCACTCCCTCGCATCGCGGGGTGCGAATCCGCACGCCCGCGGCAGCCGCCCGCAGAGCGCCGGCGGAAAAACTGGCGCAGGATTCGCAGGTTGCGTAGAATCCGCGCTCTTTTTTGGGCGCCCTTTTTTCGAGGGCGGCCTGCTGGAACGAGAGCAATACGATCATGGTAACCATTCGCCTGACGCGGCGCGGGGCACGCAATCAGCCCTTCTATCACGTCGTCGTGACCGACAGCCGCAAGCGCCAGGGCGGTCCGAGCCTGGAGCACGTGGGCTTCTTCAACCCGATCGCCCGGCGCGGTGAGCAGAAGCTCAAGCTCGATCTGCCGCGCATCGACTACTGGGTCGGCCAGGGCGCGCAGCCCTCCGACCGCGTGCGCTCACTGGTGGCCTCGTATCGCAAACAGGCGACGGCCTGAAGCAGCGCGCAGCGGGAGCAGCGCCTGTGCGGACCGCAAGGGGTCCGTGAGTGAATGAGGACCTGGTGTGGATCGAGTTGGGGCGCCTCGGCGCCCCTTACGGGATCAAGGGCTGGATCCACGTCAAGTCGTATACCGATCCCCCCGAGCGGCTGCTGCAGCACCGGGAATGGGTCTTGAGGCTCTCGGGTGGGGAGCGGCAGATGCGGCGCGTTGCCGCGGCGCGAGCGCACGCCGCGGGCCTCGTCGCGCATCTGGAAGGGGTGGCGGGGCGTTCCGAGGCTGCCGCGCTCAGCGGAGCGGTGGTCGAGGTCGAGCGCGCGGCGCTGCCGCGGCTCGGGGAGCGCGAGTACTACCGCGCCGATCTGATCGGATTTAGCGTCCGCAACCTCGCGGGGGCGGAGCTCGGTCAGGTGAGCCACTTCGTCGATGCGCCCTCCGGCGCCGTGATGGTGACGAAGGAGGCGGGCGGGCGCGAGCATTGGGTGCTGGCAACGCCCAAGCACCTGCGCGAGGTGCGCCTTGCGGCGCACGAGGTTGTGGTGGACTGGCCGGCGGAGCTGGAATAGAAGGCTCCATGAAGATCGAGGTCGTCACGCTGTTTCCGCGCATGATCGCGGGCGCCCTGGAGTTCGGCATCCTGGGGCGCGCCATCCGGCGCGGGCTCCTGAGCGTTGGCACGGAGGATCCGCGCGCGCACGCGACGGACGTGCATCGCACCGTGGATGACCGGCCGTACGGTGGCGGCCCGGGCATGGTGATGAAGCCCGAGCCGCTGCTCGCGGCGATTCGCGCCGCGCACACGCGCCTGCCGGCGGGCAGTCCGCGAGTGTACCTGTCGGCGCAGGGGGAGCGCTTCGCTCAGGCGCAGGCCGGGGAGCTGGCGCGGCTGCCGGGGCTGCTTCTGGTCGCCGGGCGGTACGAGGGCGTGGATGAGCGCGTGATCGAGCTCGGCATCGATCGCGAGCTCTCTGTAGGGGACTACGTGCTCTCGGGCGGTGAGCTGCCGGCGCTGACGGTCATCGAGGCGCTGGCGCGCCTGCTGCCCGGGGCGCTGACGTGCGAGAGCTCGAGCGCAGAGGATTCGTTTGCGCAAGGGTTGCTCGAGTGGCCGCAGTACACGCGGCCGGAAGTGTTCGAAGGTCGCGCCGTGCCGCCGGTGCTATTGTCCGGCGACCACGCCGACATCCGCCGCTGGCGCCTGGCGCGGGCGTTGGAGCGCACGGCGCGGCGCCGGCCGGAGCTGCTCGGCGAGGCGCAACTCGCGCCCGAGGTGCGGCGTGCATTGAATGACTTCCTCGTCGCGCGCGACGGGAAGCGAAGATCGAGGTAAATGAATATGAGCAAGATCATCCAGGAAATCGACAAGCAGCGCATGACCCGCGCGGTGCCCGAGTTCAAGCCGGGCGACACGGTGGTCGTGCAGGTCAAGGTGGTGGAGGGCGATCGCGAGCGCGTCCAGGCCTACGAAGGCGTAGTCATCGCCAGGAGCAATCGCGGGCTCAACTCCTCCTTCACTGTGCGAAAGATCTCGCACGGCGAGGGGGTGGAGCGCGTGTTCCAGACCTACAGCCCGGCGATCAGCGACATCACCGTCAAGCGCCGCGGCAGCGTACGCCGCGCCAAGCTCTATTACCTGCGCGATCTCTCGGGCAAGGCGGCGCGGATCGAGGAGAAGATCTGATGCGCCGGCAGACCTCGCAGCGCCGCTAGCTCTCGGCAGGAGATGCCTGGATCATGACACCCCGCTCGTTCTTTTCCGGACTGTGGCGCGGCCTGGACGGCCTGCGCAAGGCCCTGCACCTGATAGTGCTGCTGGTGATCTTCGCGCTCCTCCTCGGGCTGCTGCGCAGCGGCGTGCCGCGGATCCCCACAAAGGCGGCGCTGCTCGTGGCACCCGAGGGACAGCTGGTCGAGCAGCTCAGCGGCGAGCCCGTCCAGCGCGCGATCGAGGAGGCGCGCGGCCAGGGGCACGCGGAGACCTTGTTGTGGGACCTGACCGACTCGATCCACGCGGCGGCGAGTGACGCGCGCATCCGGGTGCTGGCGCTCGATCTGGAGAAGTTCGGCGGCGCGACCCAACCCACCCTGGAGGAGCTCGCCGCCGCCCTGCGCGAGTTCCGCGCCAGCGGCAAGAAGGTGATTGCCTACGGCACCGAGCTCACGCAGGAGCGTTACTACCTCGCCGCCCAGGCCGATGAGATCTATCTCGATCCGATGGGCTTCGTGCTCATCGATGGCTACGACCGCTACCGCACTTACTTCAAGGACGCACTCGACAAGCTCGGTGTCGGTATCAACGTGTTTCGCGTCGGCGCCTTCAAGAGCGCCGTCGAGACTTTCACGCGCACCAGCATGTCGCCCGAGGATCGCGAGGAGAGCCTCGCGTATCTCACGGCGCTCTGGAGCGGCTACCAGCGGGCCGTCACACAGCGCGCGCAAGCTCCCCGCCGATGCCCTGAGCCGCTATGTCGACTCGCTCGCGAAGACCGTGCCCGCCGCGCGCGGCAACGCCGCGCAGGTGGCGTTGCAAGCGCAGCTGGTCACGGCCGTGAAGACGCGCCTCGAGGCCGAGCAGCGACTCATCGGCATCGTCGGACAGGACGATACGAGCGGCTCGTTCAAGTCGGTATCGGCGGCGGACTACGTGCGCGTTGCACGCGCCGCGAAAAAGATGCGTGCCGGTGGCAGGCCGCACGTCGGCGTGATCGTGGCGTCTGGACAGATTCTCGACGGGGACCAGCCGCCGGGCGTGGTGGGCGGGGAATCCACCGCGCGGCTGATACGCCAGGCGCGCCTCGACAAGCAGGTGAAGGCGGTGGTCCTGCGCGTCGACAGCCCCGGCGGCAGCGTCCTGGCCTCGGAGCAGATCTACCGCGAGCTGCTGGCTTTGCGCGCCGCGGGTAAGCCGCTCGTCGTCTCGATGAGCGGCTACGCGGCCTCGGGCGGCTACTACATCTCGGCGCCGGCGGATGAGATCTGGGCGAGCCCCACGACGATCACCGGCTCGATCGGCATCTTCGCCATCATCCCGACGGTTGAAAAGACCCTCGGCAAGATCGGAGTGAGCGTCGACGGCGTGGGCACCACGGCGCTCTCGGGGCAGCTGCGTATCGACCGTCCGCTGGGCGAGGAGGCGCGCGTGCTGCTGCAGTCGCAGATCAACCGCGGCTACGACGACTTCCTCGCGCGCGTGGCGGCGGGTCGCAGGAAGACGCCCGAGCAGGTCGATACGATCGCCCAGGGACGCGTGTGGGCGGGAGCGGACGCGCAGCGTGTCGGGCTCGTCGATCAGCTCGGCTCTTTCAACGACGCCGTGAAGGCCGCCGCCCGGCGCGCGAAGCTCAGCGACTACGCCTCCGAGTTCATCGAGCCCGAGCTCACCTGGGCACAGCAGCTGGCGATGCAGCTGCGCTCGCGCGCGGCGCAGCTGTTCGTGAGCGCCAGCCCCAGCGAGCTCGCCCTCGCCGAGCTCGGCCGGCGCCTCGACCCGGTGGCGCGCGAGGTGGCGCGCCTGAGCCGCTTCAGCGTGCCGAACCGCTTGTACGCCTACTGCTTCTGCGAGGTGCGCTAGGCCAGCCAGCTTCTGCGAAGTGCCGGCTACAGCGTCGACCAGTCGAGAATCACCTTGCCGGATTTCCCCGAGCCCATGGTCTCGAAGCCCTTGTGGAACTCCTGCACAGGGAAGTGATGGGTGATGATGGGCTCGAGCTTCAGGCCGCTCTGCAGCAGGCTCGCCATCTTGTACCAGGTCTCGAACATCTCACGCCCGTAGATGCCCTTGAGCGTGAGGCCCTTGAAGATCACCAGACTCCAGTCTATCGCGGTGTCCTCGGGCGGGATGCCGAGGATCGCGATCGAGCCACCGTGATGCATGGTACGCAGCATCTCGCGAAAGGCGGCCGCGTTGCCCGACATCTCGAGGCCCACATCGAACCCTTCCTGCATCCGTAAGTCCTTCATCGTCTGATCGAGCGACTCGCGCTGCACGTTGATGGCGCGCGTCGCGCCCATCCGGCGTGCCAGCTCCAGGCGGTAGTCGTTGACGTCGGTCACGACCACGTGCCGCGCGCCGGTAAAGCGGGCGACCGCGGTCGCCATGATGCCGATCGGCCCGGCACCGGTGATCAGCACATCCTCGCCGACCACATTGAAGGCCAGCGCCGTGTGCGTGGCGTTGCCGAAGGGATCCAGGATCGAGGCGATGTCGTCCGAGATCGAGTCGGAAAGCTTGAAGGTGTTGTCGGCCGGGATCGCCAGGTACTCGGCAAAGGCGCCGGGCCGGTTCACGCCCACGCCGACTGTGTTGCGGCATAGGTGCCGCCGTCCGGCGCGGCAGTTGCGGCAGTAGCCGCAGGTGATGTGCCCCTCGCCCGAGACGCGATCGCCCTTATTCAGGCCCTTCACCTCCGAGCCGGTCTCGACAATACGGCCGCAATACTCGTGGCCGACGGCCATCGGCACCGGGATGGTCTTCTGCGCCCAGGCGTCCCAGTTGTAGATGTGCATGTCGGTGCCGCAGATCGCGGTCTTGGCGATCTCGATCAACACGTCGTTGGGGCCGACCTTCGGCTCGGGGATGTCCTCGAGCCAGATGCCGGGCGCCGCCTGCTGCTTGACCAGTGCCTTCATGCTGTTCTCTTTATTGGGGTCATCGCGCGGCTTTTTAAGGTCGCCGCGCTCAGTGAATCACGCCGAGATCGCGCCCGACACGCGTGAATGCCTCGAGCGCGCGCTCGAGCTGCTCACGCGCGAGCGCCGCAGACATCTGGGTGCGGATGCGCGCCTGGCCCTTGGGCACCACCGGATAGGAGAAGCCGATGACGTACACCCCGCGCTCGAGCAGCGCGTCCGCCATGCGGCCGGCGAGCGCCGCGTCCCCGAGCATGACGGGAATGATCGGGTGCTCGCCGGGCTTGAGCTCGAAGCCCGCCTGCGTGAGCCCGGCGCGGAAGAAGCGCGTATTCTCGAACAGCTGCGCGCGCAGCTGCGGGGTGTGCTCGAGAAGCTCGAGCACCGCCAGGCTCGCCGCGGCAACCACGGGCGGGATGCTGTTGGAGAAAAGATAAGGCCGCGAGCGCTGCCGCAGCCATTCGACGACCTCGCGGCGCGCGCCTACGTAGCCTCCGCTTGCGCCCCCCAGGGCCTTGCCGAGCGTGCCGGTGAGGATGTCGATGCGCTCGGCGACGCCGCAGTGCTCGGGCGTGCCGCGCCCGCCAGCCCCCATGAAGCCGGTGGCGTGCGAATCGTCCACCATCACCAGCGCGTCGTAGCGGGCGGCGAGGTCGCAGATCTCACGCAGCTTCGCGATGTATCCGTCCATCGAGAACACGCCGTCGGTGGCGATGAGGCGCGTGCGCGCGCCCTGGGCCTGTTTCAGGCACTGCTCGAGCTCCGCCATGTCGCTGTTGGCGTAGCGGTAGCGCTGCGCCTTACACAGGCGGATGCCGTCGATGATGCTCGCGTGATTGAGCGCGTCTGAGATCACCGCGTCGCGCTCGTCCAGCAGCGTCTCGAACAGTCCGCCGTTGGCATCGAAGCACGACGAATACAGGATCACTTCCTCGCAGCCGAGAAAGCGGGCGAGGCGCTCTTCGAGTCTCTTGTGAGTCTGCTGCGTGCCGCAGATGAAGCGCACCGAGGCCATCCCGTAGCCGTACTCATCGAGCGAGCGCCGCGCCGCCTCGCGCACCACCGGATGGTTGGCGAGCCCGAGGTAGTTGTTGGCACATAGGTTGATGACCTCACGCTCGCCCGCTTTCACCACCCCGCCCTGGGGGCCGGTGAGCACCCGCTCCGTCTTGTAGAGACCCTGGGTGCGCAAGGCGGCGAGCTCGCCGCGCAACCGCTCGATAAACACCTGATTCATGGGCGGCAATTATACTTGAGGCTCGGTTTCGCCCCCGCCCACCCGCGAGCCGCAAAGCGTCGCGGCGGCTTGTGCCCTCGGGGGCCGGGTCGCATTTGAGCCCCCGGACGTCGCCGCAGTGCATGTCAGCTCCGCGGGTACGTTGCAGACTGAGTGGTCAGACCCCATGAAAGCGCAAGACGCACGCGCCGTGCGTCCTTGAGCGGTGCAGTCATGACCCTAAGCGTATTCGACATCTTCAAGGTTGGCATCGGGCCTTCGAGCTCGCACACCATGGGCCCGATGCGGGCAGCGCGCGAGTTCGCACGCGGCCTGAAAGGCGACGGGTTGCTCGATGCAACGCAGGAGATCGCAGTGCGCCTGTACGGTTCGCTGGCACTCACCGGCGTCGGCCACGGCACCGATCGCGCCATCCTCGTGGGTCTGGAGGGCGCAGAGCCCGAGACGGTCGATCCCGACAGCATCGAGCGCACCGTGCAGCGCATTCGCACCAGCGCTCGCATCCGTCTGCTCGGTGAGCGCGAGGTTGCCTTCGATGAGCCCATGCAGCTGCTGTTTCTGCATCACGAGCGGCTGCCGCGACATTCCAACGGCATGCGCTTCAGTGCACTCGGCGCCGGGCAGCGCGTGCTGCGCGAGGAGGCTTATTACTCGATCGGCGGCGGGTTCATCGTGCGGGGCGATGAGACCGAGGCGCGCGAGGCGCACGAGAAGGCGCCGCTCCCGTACCCCTTCACCTCGGGGGACGAGCTGCTCGCCCTGTGTCGCGAGCATGGGCTGGAGATGTTCGAGCTGGTCCTCGCCAACGAGTGCACCCGGGCGCCGGAAGCCGAGGTGCGCGCGAAGCTTCTGCACCTCTGGAGCGTGATGCAGGCCTGCGTCGAGCGCGGCTTTCGCCAGTCGGGACTCCTGCCGGGTGTGCTCAAGGTGCGCCGCCGCGCGCCGCGGCTGTACCGTCAGCTGACCGAGAGCGGCACAGTGAAGCCGCTCGAAGTCATGGACTGGGTGAACGCGTATGCGCTCGCGGTGAACGAGGAGAACGCCGCCGGCGGGCGCGTTGTCACCGCTCCGACCAACGGCGCAGCCGGCATCGTGCCGGCGGTGTTGCATTTCTACCGGCGCTTCGAGGCCGGCGCCAACGACGAGGGTGTGATCCGCTTCCTGCTGGTCGCCGCCGCCATGGGCATGCTCTACAAGCGCAATGCCTCCATCTCCGGGGCGGAGATGGGCTGCCAGGGCGAGGTGGGGGTTGCCTGCTCGATGGCCGCCGCCGGCCTCGTCGCGGCTCTGCAGGGCAGCAACGAGCAGATCGAGAACGCCGCCGAGATCGGCATGGAGCACAACCTGGGCCTCACTTGCGATCCGGTGGCGGGGCTGGTGCAGATTCCCTGCATCGAGCGCAACGCCATGGGATCCGTCAAGGCCGTCAATGCCGCCCGCCTGGCGATGCGCGGGGATGGCTCGCACAAGGTATCCCTCGACCAGGTGATCGCCACCATGCGCCAGACCGGCGCCGACATGTCCACCATCTACAAGGAAACCTCGCAGGGGGGGCTCGCGGTCAACGTTCCGGAGTGCTGACGGGCGGGAGTGTTCAGGTCGCCGGCGCCCGCGGCTCTCAGGCGAACAGGCTGAAGAGTCCCCTGGGCGGCGCTTCGCGCTGCACGTCGGTGACCACGGCGGGACCGATCCCCTCCCAGCTGTCCGCCTGGAAAGCGATCGAGCACACCGCGCCCGTCGCCAGGCCGGACGCGCCGCCCTTCGGCACCAGCAGCTGCGCCAGTTCCGACACCCCGGGGTTGTGAGCGATCAGCAGCAGGTGAGCGATGCGCGGCCCACTGTGCTGCGCCACCTGCAAGAGATCCCCCGCGGCCGCGAGATACAGCTTGTCCTCCCGCAGCACGCATCGCGCGGGGATCGACAGTTCGCGCGCCACGATCTGGGCTGTCTGCTGTGTGCGCAGCGCCGGACTCACCAGCACAAGCTCGGGAACGAGCTTCAGCTCGAGCAGGCGCCGCCCCATCGCCTCCGCCGCCGACGTGCCGCGGCGGTTGAGCGGCCGCTGCAGGTCGGTGAGGCCCGCATCCTTCCAGCGGGCATCCCCGTGGCGCATGAGAGTGAGGCGCTTCACGTGTGCCTCATGGCGCAAGCTCGACCAGGATGCGGCCGTCCTGCTCGCGCACGCGGTAGGTGCGCAGCGGCTCGTACGCCGGGGGCGTCAGCGCCTCGCCGGTGCGCAGGCAGAAGTGCGCGCCGTGACGCGGACAGATGATCTGGCAGTCTTGCACCAGCGCCTCGCCCAGGATTTCGCCGTCGTGCGTGCAACGGTCTTCTACGGCGTATAGCTCGCGCCCGCAGCGTACGATAACCACCGCGATGCCGTCGACTTCGGCGGAAAAGGGCGCCGTTTCGCTGACCGCCTCGACGCCGCCGACATCCACCCAGCGGGAATTCATGCTGCGCCAGGATGCCTCAGTACATTCCGGTCTGCAGGCGCGCGGCCTCGGACATCATGCTCTGGTTCCAGGGCGGATCGAAAGTGAGCGTGACGAGCGCCTCGCGCACCGTGGGGATGCGCTGGATCTTGTCGCGCACGTCATCCACCAGGATGTCCCCCATGCCACAACCCGGTGCGGTGAGCGTGATTTTCACCTCGACGCTGCGCGTGCCGTCCTCGTTCTGCTTCACGTCGCAGTCGTAGACGAGGCCCAGATCGACGATGTTGATCGGGATCTCCGGGTCGTAGCAGGTGCGCATCTGCTCCCAGGCGAGCTTCCTGACATCCTCTTCGCCGGCATTCGGGGGCAGCTCCGGTGCTTTCGCAGCTTCCTTGCCGATGGCATCGGCATCTTCGCCGGCGATGCGGAACAGGTTCCCCTCGAGGTACACCGTGAAGCTTCCCCCGAGCGCCTGGGTGATGTAGCCGGCCTGCCCGGGCTTCAGCGTCACTTCCTGGCCGGCGGGCACGACCACCGCGCGCACCTCGCGGTTCACGACGAAAGGCTCGTTCTCGTGCCGGCGCATGGCGAGTGCTACTCGGTGGATACCCTGGCGGGACCGGGCCCGAGGGCGGCGTTGAGCGTGTGCCAGCAAAGGCTCGCGCATTTCACCCGCACCGGGAACTCCCGCACCCCGGAGAGCGCCGCCAGCTTTCCGAGCGAGCTATCGGGCGTGGCGTCCGGCTGCGTGAGCAGCGCGTGCATCTTGTCGAACAGCTCGCGCACGTCCGCGCGCTCCCTGCCCTTGACCGCCTCCGTCATGAGCGAGGCTGAGGCGGTGGAGATCGCGCACCCCTTGCCCTCGAAGCGGATGTCCTCGATGCGCTCGCCGTTCATGCGCACGGAGAGCGACAGCCGGTCGCCGCACAGGGGGTTGTGACCTTCGGCGCGGCCGTCGGCCGGCTCGATGCGGCCGAAGTTGCGCGGCTGGCGGTTGTGATCGAGGATCACGTCGCGGTAGAGCTCCTTCAGGTCCATCAGCCGAACACCTCGCGCGCCCGCGCGAGCGCCGCCACCAGGCTCGCCACGTCGCCCTCGGTGTTGTAGCAGCCGAAGGAGGCGCGCGCCGTCGCCGGCATCCCGAAGAACGTCATCACCGGCATGGCGCAGTGATGCCCGGTGCGCACGGCGACGCCCTCCGCGTCGAGGATCGTGCCGAGATCATGCGGGTGGACGCCCTTCATCGTGAAGGACAGCACCGCGGCCTTGTGGGCCGCGGTGCCGATGATGTCGATGTCCGGCATGCCGCGCGAGCTGCGCGGTCGCCAGCTGCAGCAGCCGCTGCTCGTGCGCGGCGATGGCTTCGATCCCGAGCGACTCGATGTAGTCCATGGCCGCGGCGAGTCCCACCGCGCCGGAGATGTTGGGCGTACCGGCCTCGAACTTCCACGGCAGTTCGTTGTAGGTCGTCTTCTCGAAGGACACGGTCAGGATCATGTCCCCGCCGCCCTGCCAGGGCGGCATGGCCGCGAGCAGCTCCTCGCGGCCGTAGAGCACGCCGATGCCCGGTCGGGCCGTAGAGCTTGTGGCTGGAGAAGGTGTAGAAGTCCGCACCGAGCGCGCGCACGTCGACGCGCGAGTGCGGGACAGCCTGCGCGCCGTCGATCAGCACCACGGCGCCGTGCGCGTGGGCGGCCTCGATGAGGCGCTTCACCGGCAGCACCGTGCCGAGCGCGTTGGAGACGTGCGCCACGGCCACCAGGCGCGTGCGCCGGGTGAGAAGCCTCAGGAACTCATCGAGCTCCAGCTCGCCACGGCGGTTGATCGGCGCGACTTTGAGCACCGCAGCCGGTCTGCTCGCACACCATCTGCCAGGGGACGATGTTGGCGTGGTGCTCGAGGGCCGTGATCAGGATCTCGTCGCCGGGCCCGAAACGCGGGCGGGCATAAGCCTGTGCCACCAGGTTGATCCCCTCGGTGGTGCCGCGCACGAAGATGATCTCCTTCGTGGAAGCGCGCGTTGATGAAGCGCCGTACGCGCTCGCGCGCCCCCTCGAAGGCGGCGGTCGCGGCCTGGCTCAGGGCATGCACGCCGCGATGCACGTTGGCGTGGGAATGGGTCTCGTAGTCTTCCACCGCGCGCAGAACCGCCAGCGGACGCTGCGAGGAGGCGGCGCTGTCGAGGTAGACGAGCGGCTGGCCGTTGACGGTGCTGGCGAGGATCGGGAAGTCACGTCGCACGCGCTCCGCATCGTACGACGGCAGCGGCTTTGCAAGCTGTACGTTGGCGGCCATCACAGAAGCTCCCTGAGAGTGTCATCGCGCAGCTGGCCGGCGACGTGCTCCTCGATCTGCCGCCGCAGCGCCGGCACCGTCGATCTGCGCGACCACGTCCTCGAGGAACGCCCACTTGAGCAGGCGCTGCGCCGTGTCGCGTGTCAGGCCGCGCGACAGCAGATAGAACAGCATGTTCTCATCGAGCTTGCCGGCCGTAGCGCCGTGGCTGCAGCGCACCTCATCGGTGTAGATCTCCAGCTGCGGCCGCAGGTCGATCTCCGCTTCCGGACCGGCGAGCAGTCCGCGCAGCGACTGTTGCGAATCGGTGCCTGGCGCGCCTTCAGCGCACCACGATCTTGCCGTTGAAGGCGACCCGGGCCCGCCCGGCTGAGATGCCGCGGAAGGTCTGCCGGGTGCGCGCCCGCGGTGCGGCGTGCTCCACCAGAGCGAAGGTGTCCTGCACCTGCTGCCGGTCGCCGAGGGCGACGACGGCGAGCGTGAGATCCGCACGCTCGCCCGCCAGGCGCACTGTGAGGGTGGAGCGCGCAGCCTGAGCGCCGGTGCTGATGCCGTGCAGCCGATAAGTGGCATCCTGCGCAAGATCTGCCGACAGCGTGTCGAAGAGGATGCTGCGCGGGTTGAGCTCCTGCAGGCGGTAGTGCTGCAGGCTGGCGCCTGCGGCGAGGTCCACGCTCACCGCGCTGGTCACGAAACTCGCCTCCCCCGTGGCGCTCAGGTGCCTTTCGATGAGCACCACTCTGGCGCCTGGATCGAGGCGCAGCTCCACGCGCGGGTAAGACGCTCCGGCCTGCGCATCCGCGCTGGCGACGAACAGCAGCTCGAGCCGCACGGGCTCGGTCGTTGCGCCCGGGGCCCGAATGGCGAGGCCGTCGGTCGCGAACGCCTCGGTGAGGAGTGCAAAGCGCTCATCGCCCGCGCGCGCCAGTCGCAGCCCCGGCATCGACTCCGGCACCTCCGCGACGCTTTCGCGAGCGGCAGCGTCGGTTCCCGCCAGCAGCGTGAGCGCCGCGGGGGTCGAGGTGAGCGTTGCCGAAACAGCAGGTGCGAAGGTGCCATCGAGGAACACGTAGCGCGCGTAGCCGGCGAGGGCGGCGGGGAGCCCCTGCGGCGCCGGCAGCGGCTGCGCGGCCACTGCCGGGATGAAGCGCTGGCGCTCGAGCGGGCGCAGGTTCGCGTACTTCCAGTTCTCATCGCGCGAAGTGGGGAGTCCCGTCGCCGCAAGCGCCGCGATTGCGCTGCGGCGCCGGGCGGCAGCGGCGCCCGAGGATGGCAGCGCGCGCGAGGCGCTGGCGTATTCCTCGATGATGCGGGCGGTGAGGGGCGCGCTCATAGGAAGCTCACGCTGCCTCGGCGGCAACCCAGTCGTAGCCGCGCCGCTCGAGCTCGAGGGCGAGAGTGCGATCGCCGCTGCGGGCGATGCGCCCGCGCACCAGCACGTGCACGAAGTCGGGCACGACGTATTCGAGCAGACGCTGGTAATGCGTCACCAGCACGCAGGCGCGCTCGGGCGAGCGCTGCGAGTTGACGCCGGCTGCGACCACCTTGAGCGCATCGATATCGAGTCCGGAGTCGGTCTCGTCGAGGATCGCGAGCCTCGGCTCCAGCACCAGCATCTGCAGGATCTCGTTGCGTTTCTTCTCTCCGCCCGAGAAACCCTCGTTCACCCCGCGTGACAGGAAGCTGTCCTCCATGTGCATCAGCTTCATCTTCTCGCGCACCAGGCCGAGGAACTCGAAGGCATCGACTTCCGGCAGGCCGCGCGGCGTGCGTGCAGCGTTGACGGCGGCCTTGAGCAGATAGACGTTGTTGACGCCGGGGATCTCGACCGGATACTGGAAGCCGAGGAACAGGCCTTCGCGGGCACGCTCCTCGGGCGCAAGCGCCAGCAGGTCCCGGCCCTGATAGCGCACGGTTCCTGAAGTGACCCGGTAGCCGGGGTGGCCGGCGAGCACGTGGGCAAGCGTGCTCTTGCCCGAGCCGTTCGGGCCCATGATGGCGTGCACCTCGCCGGGGCCGACCTCGAGTGTCAGTCCTTTGAGGATCTCTTTGCCGTCGACGGTGACGTGCAGGTCGTGGATGCTCAGCATTGCGGTCTCCATGACTACCCCACCGCGCCTTCGAGGCTGACGGCCAGCAGCTGCTGCGCCTCCACCGCGAATTCCATCGGCAGCTCCTTGAAGACGGACTTGCAGAAACCGCTCACGATCATGTTGACCGCGTCCTCCTCCGCGATGCCGCGCGCCAGCAGATAAAACAGCTGGTCCTCGCTGATCTTGGAGGTGCTCGCCTCGTGCTCGACGGTGGCCGAAGGGTTCTTCACCTCCACGTACGGGAAGGTGTGCGCTCCGCACCTGCCGCCCATGAGCAGCGAGTCGCATTGTGTGAAGTTGCGGGCCCCGTGCGCACTCGGCAGGATCTTCACCAGGCCGCGGTAGGTGTTCTGGCCGTGGCCCGCGGAGATGCCCTTGGAAACGATGGTGCTGCGCGTATCCCTTCCGATGTGGATCATCTTGGTGCCGGTATCCGCCTGCTGGTGGTTGTTCACGGTGGCGACGGAGTAGAACTCGCCGATCGAGCCCTCGCCGCGCAGCACGCAGCTCGGGTACTTCCAGGTGATCGCCGAGCCCGTTTCCACCTGCGTCCAGGAGATATGCGCGTTGCGGCCGCGGCACTCGCCGCGCTTGGTCACGAAGTTGAAGATGCCACCCAGGCCGTTGACATCGCCGGGGTACCAGTTCTGCACGGTGGAGTACTTGATGCGCGCGTCGTCCAGCGCGACCAGTTCCACCACCGCGGCGTGCAGCTGGTTCTCGTCGCGTTGCGGCGCAGAGCACCCTTCCAGGTACGATACGTAACTGCCCGCATCCGCGATGATCAGCGTGCGCTCGAACTGTCCGGTATTCATCGCGTTGATGCGAAAGTACGTCGACAGCTCCATCGGGCAGCGCACGCCTTTGGGCACGTACACGAACGAGCCGTCGGAAAATACCGCGGAGTTGAGGGTCGCGAAGAAGTTGTCCGAGTAGGGGACGACGCTCCCGAGGTACTGCTCGATAAGCTGCGGGTGCAGGCGTACCGCCTCGGAAAACGGACAGAACACCACGCCCGCCGCCGCCAGGCGTTCCTTGAACGTGGTGGCCACCGACACGCTGTCGAACACCGCATCCACGGCGACCCCCGCGAGCCGGGCACGCTCGTGCAGCGGCACGCCGAGCTTCTCGTAGGTCTCCAGGAGCTTCGGATCGACGTCGGCGAGGCTCTTCGGTCCGTCCTTCTTCGTCCTCGGCGCGGAATAATATGAGATGGCCTGGTAGTCGATCGGCGCGACCTTCACGTGCGCCCAGTGCGGTTCCTGCATGGTCAGCCAGTGGCGCAACGCCTTCAACCGCCACTCGGTGAGAAAGGCGGGCTCCTGCTTCTTGCGCGAGATGAGCCGCACCACATCCTCATCCAGCCCCGGTGGGACGGTGTCCGAATCGATCTCGGTCACGAAGCCGTGTTGGTAGCCTCGTGCGATAAGTGTCTCGAGTCTTTTTGCGCTCTCGCTCATCGCTTGCTCACGTTGTCAGGCGGGCTCACGAGCGCGGGGAGCGCGTCGCCGCCGCCTTCATGTCACGCTCGAGTGCCGCAAGCCGCGCCGGCGCGGCGTCGAGCCCGGCGAGCTGTGCCAGGCTCACCTCATGGAGTGCGCGGCGGATCACGAGGTTCAGCCGCTGCCACACCCGTCCCACCCGGCAGGTCTCCTCGATCTCGCAGTAGCCGTGTCCGGCGGCACAGTCGGTGAGCGCCACCGGACCCTCGAGCGCGTCGAGAATGGCCGCGACGCTGATCTGGGCGGCGGGGCGCGCCAGCTGGTACCCCCCGTGCAGTCCCCGGGTCGAGCTGACGAGCCCGGTACGCTGCAGCTGCTTCAGGAGCTTGCTCACCGTGGGCGCGGCGATGCGCGTCTGCCGGGCGAGGGAGGCGGCGGTCTGCACGCGTTGCGGCTCGCTCGCCAGTGCGGCGAGGATCACGGTGGCGTAGTCGGTCAGCCGACTGATGCGCAGCATGGTGGGACCCTCTAGAAGTAGGACTAGTTTAGTACTAATTACGGCCGGAACCAAGCCGGCGGAACTTTGCGCGCCCGACGGCCGCGCCGAAGGCGGCGCCCGCGGCGTGACTCGCGGCGAGGGCCGCCCGGGGGCGGGCGCATTTGCTATCCTTGGCGCCCCCCTTTCCGGGGGTTGTCTGTTTTCTCGGCGGCTCGGGCGTCGCGCGCCGCGCTGATCACACACCCGCCGCCAACGCCGGAGGATTATCGATGAACCCGAGTGAGCTCGCGCGTGTTGCCGGCGCGATGGTGGCCAAAGGCAGGGGCATCCTGGCTGCGGACGAAAGCAGCGGCACCATCAAGAAGCGCTTCGACAGCATCCAGCTGGAGTCGACCGAGGAGCATCGCCGCACCTATCGCGAAATGCTGTTCACGGCACAGGCCGCCGCGGAATCGGTCAGTGGCGTCATTCTGTACGACGAGACCCTTCGCCAGAAAACCCGCGACGGCATCCCTTTCCCGCAGTACCTGGCCAGGCAGGGCATGATCCCGGGCATCAAAGTGGACCTGGGCGCGAAGCCCCTGGCGGGCTTTCCGGGCGAGACCATTACCGAAGGGCTGGATGGCCTGCGCGAGCGCCTCACCGAGTACCGCGGCCTCGGCGCGCGCTTCGCCAAGTGGCGTGCCGTCATCGACATCGCCGCTGGCATCCCGACGCGCTTTGCCGTGCAGGCGAACGCGCACGCCCTGGCGCGCTACGCGGCGCTTTGCCAGGAGAGCGACATCGTGCCGATCGTCGAGCCGGAAGTGCTCATGGACGGGGGGCATTCCATCGAGCGCTGCCAGCAGGTGACTGAGGAGGTGCTCGCTGCGGTGTTCGATGAGCTGTACGCGCACCGCGTAATGCTCGAGGGCATGGTGCTCAAGCCCAACATGGTGATCTCCGGCAAGAAGGCCCCGAACCGCGCCAGGCCCGAGGTCGTGGCGGAGACTACGGTGCGCGTATTGAAGCGCCACGTCCCGCCGGCCGTGCCCGGTATCGCCTTTCTCTCCGGTGGCCAGTCTCCTACCGAGGCGACGCTTCACCTGTCGCTGATGAATCAGCTGGGACCGCTGCCGTGGTCGCTGACTTTCAGCTACGGCCGTGCGCTGCAGGATACCGCGCTCAAGGCCTGGGGCGGTGCGGCGGCGAATTTCGCCGCTGGCCAGAAGGAATTCGCGAAGCGTGCCAGGCTGAACGGGCTGGCCACCACCGGGCGCTACGCTGCCGACATGGAAAGTCAGGCCGCCTGAGCCTCGAGGCGACTGCCGCGCGCGCGTGACAAGCCCTGCATCCCCGCAACGCGTGTCCGCCGCTCCCACGGCTGACACGGTGGTCGACGTGCGCGACGTGCATTATGCCGTCAGCGGGCGGCCGATCTTTACGGGCCTCGACCTCAGGGTGCGCGCCGGGCGCATCACTGCAGTCATGGGACCCAGCGGCACCGGCAAGACGACACTGCTCAGGCTCATCACGGCGCAGATCAGCGCCGCGCGCGGGCAGGTACTGGTGTTCGGGCGCGACGTCGCGGGCCTGCGGGGGGGCGAGGTCTACGCTTTGCGCCGGCGCATGGGCATGCTGTTTCAGAACGGGGCGCTGCTCACCGACATGGACGTGTTCGAGAATGTCGCCTTCCCGGTGCGCGAGCACACCGACCTTCCCGAGCCGCTGATCCGCACGCTGGTGCTCACCAAGCTGCAGGCGGTGGGTCTGCGCGGCGCGGCCGAGCTCATGCCGGCGGAGTTGTCCGGCGGTATGGCGCGGCGCGTGGCGCTGGCGCGCGCCATCGTCATGGACCCCGAAGTGCTGATCTACGACGAGCCCTTCGTCGGGCTCGACCCGATTTCCCTCGGTGTCATCATGCGCCTCATCAAGCACATGAACCAGGCGCTCGGCATCACCAGCATCGTCGTCTCCCATGACGTGCGCGAGCTCGCGAGCATCGCCGATGACAGCTACCTGCTGTCGGGCGGGCGGGTGGCCGCATCCGGGAGCCCGGCGGAGCTGCGCGCCAGCGACTCCCCGGCCGTGCGGCAGTTCATCACCGGGGCTCCCGACGGGCCGGTGGCCTTTCATTACCCGGCTCCCGATTACGCCACGCAGTTGTTCGGGAGCGAAGGAGAGTGAGCAACGGCAGCGGCAACGGCTTCCTGCTCGAGGGAGTGCGCCGGCTCGGTTCGGCGGCACTGTTCCTCATTCAGCTGCTCATCGCGTGCGTGCCGGCTTTCGGGCGGCCGCGGCTGCTGGCGCTCCAGATCTACAACGCCGGTGCCCGCTCGCTCATCATCATCATGCTCTCCGGGCTGTTCGTCGGCATGGTGCTGGGACTACAGGGCTACGACCTGTTGCAGCGTTTCGGATCCGAGGAATCGCTCGGCATCGCCGCAGCGCTCGGACTGCTGCGTGAGCTGGCACCGGTGATCACCGCGCTGCTGTTCGCGGGGCGCGCCGGCACGGCCCTCACTTCCGAGATCGGACTGATGCGCGCCACCGATCAGCTGACGGCCATGGAGATCATGGCGGTGGACCCGATGCGCTACGTCGCCGCTCCGCGGTTCCTGGGCGGCGTGATCGCCATGCCGTTGCTCGCGGCGATCTTCAGCGTCATCGGGCTGTTCGGAGCGCAGCTGATCGGCGTGCAGCTGATGGGCGTCGATCAGGGCGTTTTCTGGTCCCAGACCCAGGGCGCGGTGCTGCTGCGCGACGTCCGTGAGGGGTTGGTCAAGAGCCTGGTGTTCGGCATCGCCTGCAGTCTCATCGCCGTGCATGAGGGCTATTACGCCGCGCCGACTGCGGAAGGCGTGGGGCTCGCGACCACGCGCACGGTGGTGGCGTCGTCCGTGCTGACGCTGCTGCTCGATTACGTGTTGACTGCGGCATTCCTCTAAAGGAACCTTCACCCATGCGTGCCAATCGCACTCTCGAAATCGGGACCGGGCTGTTCGTGCTGCTGGGCTTCGCCGCGCTGCTGTTCCTCACCACGCAGCTGCCGGCGACCGGATTGAAACTCGCCTCCGCCAAGACCGGCTATCACGTGAGCGCGGAGTTCGACAACATCGGCGACCTCAAGGTGGGCTCGCCCGTCACCATGTCGGGCGTGCGCGTCGGCGAGGTGTCGGGCATCCGTTTCGATTCCCGCCAGTACAAGGCCCTGGTAGCCATGCGCATCGATCTGCAATACAACAAGATTCCCGAGGACAGCTACGCCAGCATCCAGACGCAGGGGTTGCTCGGCGGCAAGTACATCGGCATCAGCCCCGGCGGCTCCGAGGATTACCTCAAGGACGGCGGTCGCATCGATCAGACCCAGTCGGCGATCGTGCTCGAGAGCCTGATCAACAAGTTCTTCGCCAACTACGCGAGCAAGGGCGGCGACAACCAGGGCCAGGCGGCGGATACTCAGGGCAAGGGCCCTGACACCCGCAGCAAGGTGGAGCCAAAGAAATGAGAACGCCAAGTATTGTGTTGACCGGCCTTTGCCTGAGCTGCGCTTTCGGGTATGCGCAGCCGCAGACCCCGCCGGCCGCTCAGACGCAGAATGCGCCTGCGGCGGGCACCGCCGACAGCAGCGGACCGACGGAGGTGGTACAGGCGGCGGCGCAGGGCATGCTCAGGGATCTCGACAAGGACCGCGACGCCTACCGGCGCGACCCCGCCAGGGTCGGACAGCTGGTCGACAAGTACCTGCTCCCGCACTTCGACACCGAGTACTCGGCCCGTCTGGTTCTGGGCGTGCACTGGCGCACGGCGACCCCGGAGCAGCGCAAGCGCTTCATCGATGCTTTCTATCACTCGCTGCTCACCAACTACGGCAGCGCACTGGTCGACTTCACCGCCGATCGGCTGAAAATCTTCCCGAGCAGCGTCGATCCCGGCTCAAACCGCGCCACCGTGCGCACCGAGGTCAAGCGCAGCAACGGCGATCGTGTCGCCGTGAATTACTACCTGCGCAAGACGCCGCAAGGCTGGAAGGCCTGGGACGTGGTGATCGACGGCATCAGCTACGTCAACAGCTACCGCGAGGACTTCGGCGCGCAGATCGAGCAGCAGGGACTCGACGCCGTCATCCAGCGGCTCGAATCGGGCGCGAAGCCCGGTGCGATCGCCAAGCAGACCGACGGCAAGGGGGGCGGATGAGCACGCCGCAGCCCGCGGCGAGCGCCCACGAGGGAGCGAGCGGGGATCTTCGCCTGGTCGGCTCGGCCGCAGGACACTTCGCCGCTTCCGGCCCGCTCACCTTCGCAACGGCACGCCGAGCGCGCGAGCTCGGTCTGCAGGCCCTCGCCGCTGCTCCCGGCGAAGGACTGGAGATCGACTGCGCGGGCATCACCGCCTGCGACAGCGCCGGCCTCGCGGTGCTGCTCGACTGGCTGGGCAGCGCCAGGCGCGCAGGCCGCATGCTGCGCTACACGCAGCTGCCGGCAGGTATTGCTGCGCTCGCCCGCATCAGCGAAGTCGAGGAGTTGCTGGCGGGCGGCGCCTGAGCCGCATCAGTGCGGGGTGGGCGGCGCCCCCTCATCCTGGCCCGACTCCTCGAGCATCCGCTGCTCCCGCTCCTCTTCGTCTCTCTCGTCCTTCTGCGAGCGGCCGCCGCTCACCTTGAAGTCGCGGTGCTGCAGGTAGGCGTTGCGCACGAAGGCGTAAGGGTCGTAGGCGCTCTCCACGACACCTGTGGCGTCGAGCAGCCGGGCGCGGTCATCAATCTTCTGCAGCAGCCACAGGCCATAATCCCAATAGGTGCTGAAGATGTACTGCGCGCGGCGTGCTGTAGGCATCGACGGCACGCCCGAGCGTATCGCGCGCGTCAGAAGGTCCGAGGAACGGCAGAACGACGTAGGGTCCTTTCTTCACGCCCCACTTGCCGAGGGTCTGCCCGAAGTCGCGGTCGTTCTTGTCCAGTCCCGCGGCGGTGGCCGGGTCGAACAGCCCCCCGATGCCGAGCGTGGTGTTGAGCAGCAGGCGGCCGGTGTCGGAGACGAACGGCCTGAGCTGCCCTTGCAACAGATCGTTGAGCATGATGATCGGGTAGTCGAGATTGTCGAAGAAGTTATGCACCCCCGTCTGCACGAACTGCGGCGTGACCTTGCGGTAGCCGCGCGCCACGGGCTGCGCGATGGCGTGGTCGAACTTGTCGTTGAAGCGATAAGTGGCGCGGTTCATCCGCTCCCACGGGTCGCGCGCGTCAGGCTTTCCCGGCGGCAGCGTGGCGCAGCCGACGAGCAGCAGCAGGCAAAATGATAGCAGTGAGGCCCGTGTCGTCGCTGGCATATGGGGTGTGGGAGGCAGTTGCAGGCAGACGCAGCGCGCATTGTAGCAGCCGCGCCTGAGAGCTTCCGCGCCGCCAGCTCGGCGGCAGGATGGGCCGCCACCGGGCGTTGCCGCCTCAGCGGCCGCCGCCGCGGCGCTGGCCCTGGCCCTGATCGCCGTTATCGGTCAGCTGACGCTTGCGCGTGCTGGCAAGATACTCGCGAACTTCATCGAGGCGGGCCTGGTAGCGCTGGCGCTGGATCTGGCTGATGTGCGGCGAGGCGAGCGCGAGCGTCAGCTGCTGCGCTGCGAGGTTCAGGTCGCCGCCGGCGATCTGGTACTCGCCCATGTAGAAGTAGGCATCCCCGGCATCGCCTGCGGCGCTCGCCGCGAGCGCCGTCAGGCGGATCTGGTCGGGCGTCGGCGGCACGTTGTTGAACAGGTCGAGCAGCATATTGTGCGCCTCGGCCGGACGTCCCGCGGCCATGAGCGTTTCCGCGTAGCGCACCGTCACCGGAACGTTGCGGGGAAAAGCTCCTCGGCCCGTTTGAACGTGGCGAAAGCTTCCTCGACGTGGCCGGCCCTGGCCTCGGCCTGGCCGAGCGTCGCATGCAGCAGCGTCAGTCCCTCGTGCTGCTGCACCAGTGGGGTGAGGATCTTCACCGCCTCCTCCGCGCGGTTGCCAGCCATGAGCGCGAGCGCCTGGCCGTAGCGGCTGCCGAGCTCGGGCTCCCCGTGCGCGAGCTTGCGGGCGTACTGGCTGGCAAGATCCACATCTCCGGTCGCAGTCAGCACGCGCACGCGCTCACGGATGAGCGCATAGCTGAGGGAGTCCTTGCCTTTGCGGGCCGGAAATTGCCCCGCGCGCGCGCGCTGCTCGGCGATGCGGTCGGTGGTCATGGGGTGATCGATCAGCATCGCGGGGATGTAGGTGGTTGCGAGCCCTTCGTGGCGGCTCATGGTCTCGAACATCTGGCCCATCCCGTAGGGATCGAAGCCCGCGCCGGCGAGGAAGCCGATGCCTACGCGGTCGGCTTCCCACTCATTGTCGCGCGTGAAATTGATCTGATGCTGGACCGCGAGACCCTGGGCCGCGGCGATACCGCCCTCGAGCGCCTGGCCGCCGCCCAGGGCACCGAGCAGGATGGCGCCGAGCAGAGCGGCCGCGGTGGTGAGGCTCTGCTTCGACTGGTCGTGGATCATGCGTGCGATATGGTGCTGCGTGACATGCGCCGTCTCGTGCGCCATGACGCCCGCGAGCTCCGACTCGCTCGAGCTGGCGAGCACCAGCCCGGCGTTGATGAACACGAAGCCGCCGGGCACGGCGAACGCGTTGATCGTCCGGTCCTTGATCACGAAGTACTGAAAGCCCCGGCCACCTTCGGTGCTCTGCGAGGCGAGCCGCAGGCCGACGCCATTCACGTACTCGCCGATCTCCGGATCCTCGAGCAGGGCGTTCTGGTCGCGCAGCTCTTTCGCCACCATGGCGCCCAGGCGGTACTCATCGCTCTGCGACAGCACCGCCGCGGCGGGACTGCCCATGTCGGGGAGGTCGGAGCCGGCCGCGGGAGCGTTGAGGTTCGGTTGCGTCGAGAGCGGCTCATCCGCCGAAGCCACGGCAGCTGCGGCGAGCACGGCGGCGGCGAGGGTGAGTGACAGGCGGCGCATCATCGTACTTGGACCGCGGCAGTCGGTCGGGAGTTTCCGCACGTTTACAGAAACTTACAAGGGGGCGCGCCGCCGCAGACCGCAGCGTACACCTACAAAGTGTCCGAGGCGAAGTCGGCGAGGCGCGAGCGCTCCCCGCGTACCAGCGTGATGTGCCCCGAGTGCGCCCAACCGCGGAAACGGTTCACGGCGTAAGTGAGACCCGAAGTCATCTCGGTGAGGTAAGGGGTGTCGATCTGCGCGATGTTGCCGAGGCAGGCGAGCTTGGTGCCGGGGCCGGCGCGCGTGATCAGTGCCTTCATCTGCTTCGGGGTGAGATTCTGCGCCTCATCGAGGATCAGGAAGCGGTTGAGGAAGGTGCGCCCGCGCATGAAGTTGAGCGAGCGAATCTTGATCCGGTTGCGCAACAGGTCGTTGGTCGCCGCGCGCCCCCAGTTGCCACCCTCCTGCGAGCCGGTGAGCACCTCGAGATTGTCCATGAGCGCGCCCATCCACGGCTCCATCTTCTCCTCTTCGGTGCCGGGCAGGAAGCCGATGTCCTCGCCGAGCGGGATCGTCACGCGCGTCATGATGATCTCCACGAAGCGGTTGGTTTCCAGCGTCTGCATGAGGCCGGCGGCGAGCGCCAGCAGTGTCTTGCCGGTGCCGGCCGGCCCGAGCACCGTGACGAAATCGATCTCCGGGTCCATCAGCAGGTTCAGCGCGAAGTTCTGCTCGCGATTGCGCGCGGTGATGCCCCAGACGTTGTGGCGCTCGTTGCGATAGTCACGGGTGAGCTCTATGGTGGCGGTAGTCGCCGCTGATCTTGCGCACCATGCCTTCGATGCCCTCGGGCAGGTCTTCGAACACGCCCTGGTTCGGCTGCCACTCGCGCACCGCAGGACCCGTGATCTCGTAGAACGTACGATCGGCGTCCTTCCACGAGCGCATGTCCTTGCCGTGCAGCTCCCAGAAGTCGGCGGGAAGCGCTGCGATGCCGTTGTAGAGGACGTCAGCGTCCTCGAGCGTCTTGTCGCTGTAGTAATCCTCGGCGTGCACGCCGAGCACCGCCGCCTTGATGCGCAGGTTGATGTCCTTGGAGACCAGGATCACGCGCGCGTCCTTGTGCTCGTTCTGCAGTGCGAGCGTCTGCTCGAGGATGGTGTTGTCCCCGTTCTGTCCGGGCAGGCCCTCGGGCAGAGCGCCCGTGAGCTGGCGCGTCTGGAAGAACAGCCGTCCGCAGGAGGGCTTCTTGCCGTGGTTGCCGGAATAGCCGCTCGGGAGCTTCAGGCCCAGGTCGATCTGCTCCTTGGTGACGTCGCGCATCATGTCGTCGAGGAAGCGGCTCACCTGGCGCACGTTGCGCGAGGCCTCCGACAGGCCCTTCTTGTGGGCATCGAGTTCCTCCAGCACCACCATCGGCAGGTACACGTCGTGCTCCTCGAAGCGGAAGATCGCCGTGGGATCGTGCATGAGCACGTTGGTGTCGAGCACGAACAGCCGCCGTCCGGCACGTGAGCGGCCCTTCACTTCCCGTGAGCTCGCGGCAAGGCCGGCGGTGGGGCCGGGCTCATAAACGCTACGCTGCTTCAAGTACTTCCTCCGCGTAACCGGACACCTTCACCTTGCGCCACTCCTGCCGCAGGCGGTCGGTCTCAGGACTTGACCGGCTCGAGGATGGCGTCGAGGTTGAGCGAATCGCAGAACTCCATGAACTCCTCGCGCAGGTGCGCCACGTGAATGCGGCTGGGCACGTTCACGATCATCTGTACCGCGAACATCGGTGCGCCGGTGTGAGCGGCCGGGTAGCTGCGCGTGGATACTTCCGCAATGTCGATGCCGCGCGTTGCGAAGAACCCCGACAATCCCGAGACGATGCCGCTCTGATCGAGGCACACGACATCGATCGAGTACGGCAGCATGTCGGTGCGCGGGGTGCGCGGCTCGGTGCGCTTCAGGTGAATGCTGAGGCTGGAGGTGTCGGCGAGACGCTTCAGCTCGGTTTCGAGCTTCGCCAGCGCGTGCCAGTTGCCGGAAACCAGCAGCAGCATCGCGAACTCCGTGCCGAGACTCGCCATGCGGCTCTCACTGATGTTGCCGCCGGACTCGCTGATAACGCGCGTCAGCTCGTGGACCATGCCCGTGCGGTCGCTGCCGATCGCCGAAACGGCCAGGTGCTGCTTCATCTGTGGATGGCGGTGGGTTTGCCGGCGTTCGCTGCTCACCCAGTGTACCGGGAGGAGCGGGGAGTTGCGACTGCGTGCGCGACCGGCAGCCGTCTTAAGGCTTGCTTAAGCCCAACTTGCGCTCGTAACATCGCAAACTTCCCCGCGAGCGTTCGAGACTCCATGTTCAGCGGCAGCCTGGTTGCCATCGTCACCCCCATGCAACCCGACGGTGCGGTCGACTTCACCGCCTGGGCGCAGCTGCTCGAGTTCCACGTGGCGCACGGTACCCAGGGCATCGTGGTCGGCGGGACGACGGGCGAGTCCGCGACGCTGGGCGATGCGGAGCTGCGCGAGCTGATCGCGCGAGCCTGCGAGCAGCTGCGCGGGCGGCTCGTAGTGATCGCAGGCGCGGGCACCAGCAGCACTGCCGCCACCGTGGAGCGCGTTCGCTGGCTCTCGGAGCTGCCCATCGATGCGCTGCTGATCGTGACCCCCGCTTACAACCGCCCGCCGCAGGAGGGCCTGTATCTGCACTTCGCCGCCGCCGCCGCCGCCGCCAGCAAGCCCATCCTGCTGTACAACGTACCCGCGCGCACGGCGGTGGACCTGAAGCCCGCGACCGTGGCGCGCCTCGCGCACCTGGCGCGCATCGTCGGTGTCAAGGAGGCCGTGCCGGAGGCGACGCGCGTGCGCGAGCTGGTCGAGAGCTGCCCGCGCGACTTCGTGGTTCTCAGCGGCGACGACGCCAGCGCGCGCGCGACTCTCGCCGCGGGTGCGCGCGGGGTGATCTCCGTTACCGCGAACGTTGCGCCGCACGCGATGTCCGACATGGTGGCTGCGGCAACGCGCGCCGACGCGCCGCGCGCGGCACAGCTCGATGCCCCCTTGAGCGCGCTGCATCGGGAGCTGTTTGTCGAAGCGAACCCGATTCCGGTGAAATGGCTGCTCATGCAGATGGGACTGATCGGGCCTGGGATAAGATTGCCGCTCACGCCGCTGGCGTCGCAGTACCACGACAGCCTGCGCGCGGCGGCGCGCGCGGCGGGGATAATGTCCTGAGGGCGCCCGCGCGCGATCAGCGCGATCAGCCGCTCTTGCACGGCGACCGGCGGCCCTTGTACGAGGTGTGATGAATGAAGTCTGCGTGGCGAATCGTGGCACTCGGCCTGCTGCTGTCCCTGAGTGGCTGTCACTTCATGCGCTCCTGGAGCGCACGCTCCTGCCACGGGCCGCAGACCTACATGAAAGAGCGGAGCGTCGCTCCGCTGAAGGTCCCCGCCGGCCTCGATGTTCCCGACACCACCAACGCGCTGCGCCTGCCGCAACTGAACGAGCCGGCAGCGCCACTACGCCGCGGCAAGCGAGCCCTGCCTCGACGAGCCACCCTCTTTCAAGGTGCAGCAGAGCGCGCGCACGCCGCAGGCCTGAGGCAGGCTCGAGCCCGTTCGGATCGCGGCCCGGCGGGCCAGGCGGCATCAGCGCGACGCCGCGGCCGCGTCGCGACCGGCGGTGGCGTGTCGCGGCGGGCGGATGCGCCGCTGCGCCTGCATGGCTTATCATTCGCCGCCTCTCGCCGCGGCTCAGGACATGACCTGGATCCTCGCCGAAGCCGTCATAAGTGATTGATTGGAGAGGTGGCCGAGCGGTCGAAGGCGCTGGACTGGAATTCCAGTAACATCTCAACGGGTGTTCGTGGGTTCGAATCCCACCCTCTCCGCCACACCCCATTCAGTGCGCCTTTGCCATAGCCGGGCGAGGCTTGCGCGCCAGGGAAGGCTCCCGCGGTGCGTGTGGTAGCATCAACGGCACCGCAGGGGAAGTAAGGGGCGGGCGGCGCTGATACGCTGATATTTCAGTAAGTTAGTGAGCTCCTTCGGCATGTCTTGGCCTGCGTGAGGCCGCCTGAAGCCCCGCCTGGAGCATGACCCATGGTGGCCCGCACCGGTTTCTCCGCGACGACCAGTCGTGAACCCCGTCAGGGCCGGAAGGCAGCAGCGGCAGCGGCGATGTCGGGTGCCGGAGCTCAAGCTGGTGCGGGCTGCCTCCATCGCCTGTCTTAGTTAGGGACCGCTCATGAGCTATACCGCGCTCGCGCGCAAATGGCGTCCGAGGACTTTCGCCGAACTGGTGGGACAGGAGCACGTGCGCCGCGCGCTGGTGAACGCGCTGCAGAGTGGCCGCGTACATCATGCATTCCTGTTCAGCGGCACGCGCGGGGTGGGCAAGACCACCATCGCGCGCATCCTCGCCAAGTGCCTCAATTGCGAGCGCGGCGTTACCGCCGAGCCGTGCGGGGTGTGCGCGAGCTGCCGCGACATCGACGCCGGGCGCTTTCCCGATCTGATCGAGGTCGATGCCGCCTCTCGCACCAAGGTCGACGACACGCGAGAGCTGCTGGACAACGTGCCGTACGCCCCGGCGCTCGGGCGCTACAAGGTGTACCTGATCGATGAGGTGCACATGCTCTCGGCGCATTCCTTCAACGCGCTGCTGAAGACGCTCGAGGAGCCCCCGCCGCACGTGAAGTTCCTGCTCGCGACCACCGACCCGCAGAAGCTGCCGGTGACGGTGCTGTCGCGCTGCCTGCAGTTCAATCTCAAGCGCCTGCCGGCCGCCGACATCGCCGCGCACCTGCGCCACATCCTCGCTCAGGAGGGCGTGGCGTTCGAGCCGGCGGCGGTGACGCTCATCGCGCAGGCGGCCGACGGCAGCATGCGCGACGCCCTGTCGCTGCTCGATCAGCTGATCGCCTTCGGCGCGGGCAAGGCAGGGGAAGCCGACGCGCGCGCCATGCTCGGCACCATCTCGCGCGATCACGTGGTGCGTATCGTCGAGCTGCTCGCGAGCGCCGACACGGCCGCGCTCCTGCGCTGCGCGCAGGCGCTCGAGGAGTTTGCCCCCGACTACGCACAGGTGCTCGATGAGCTCGCCGCGCTTCTGGTGCGAGTGGCGTTGCGCCAGGCAGTCGCGGACTACGAGGGGGATGAGCTGTACCCCCCGGAGCTGCTCGAGCGCCTCGCCCGCTCGCTCGCTCCTGAGGACACGCAGCTCTTCTACCAGACCGCCATCACGGGCAGGCGCGACCTGCCGCTGGCGCCCGAGCCGCGGCGTGGCTTCGAGATGACACTGCTGCGGATGATTGCTTTTCGTCCTGCGGACGAGGCGGCGCAGGCACGCGCCCCCGCCGGCGCCGGCGGCGCCGCGCGTGCGGCTGTCCCGGCGACCGGTAACGGCCCTACAGCGGCCGGCGCCGGAAGCCCCGCTGAGAGTGCCCCACCTGCGGGGGCGACGGATCCCTGGGCCGCAATGGTGAGCCAGCTCGAGCTCTCGGGAGCGGCGCGCCAGCTCGCCAGTCACTGCGTGTTCCTCGGCCGCCAGGGCGGCGTGGTGCGCCTGGGGCTGGACCCACGCACGCAGCAGCTGCGCACGGCGGCGACCGAGGACAAGCTCACGCAGGCGCTGTCGCGGCATTTCGCCGAGAGCGTGCGGCTCGAATTTCAGTCCGCCGGGCGCGGCCGGGGCCGAGACGCCTGCGCTTCTCGCGCGACGCGCCTCGGAGGCCGAGCTGGCGGCGGCGCGGCGCGCATTCGAGGAAGACCCGCTCGTGCAGGGACTGCGCGAGCGCTTCGGCGCCACAGTGCTGCCCGATACCGTGCGGCCGGTAAAATGAGCCAGTTCCACTTAGGCGGCGCCGCCGGCGTCTGACAGGCAACTTCCCATGCGCGGCAACTTGAGCAACCTGATGAAACAGGCCCAGGCGATGCAGGCGAACATGCAGAAGGCTCAGGCCGAGATCGCCAGCATCGAGGTGATCGGTGAGGCTGGCGGCGGCATGGTGAAGATCACCATGAACGGTCGCCATGAGGTGAAGCGCGTGCAGATCGAGCCCGCGGTGAGCGGCGAGGATCGCGAGATGCTCGAGGATCTCATCGCTGCCGCCGCCAACGACGCGGTCCACAAGGTCGAAGCCCGCGTGCAGGAGAAAATGGCGAGCCTGACCGCGGGGCTGCAGCTGCCGCCGGGAATGAAGCTGCCCTTCTGAAGGTAAGCAATGAAGCATTCGCCGCTGCTCGCCCGGCTCATCGACGCCCTGCGCACGCTTCCCGGCGTCGGACCGAAGAGCGCGCAGCGCATGGCGTTTCACCTGCTGCAGGAGGGGCGCCCGGGGGCGCATGCGCTGGCGGAGGCGCTCGACGCGGCGCTGCAGTCGGTGTCGCGCTGCCGGCGCTGCCGCATGCTGACCGAAGGGGAGCTGTGCGCCATCTGCGCCGCACCGCAGCGCGATGGCACGATGCTCTGTGCGGTCGAGTCCCCCGCCGACGTGGTGGCGATCGAGTCCTCGGGCAGCTACCGCGGTCGCTACTTCGTGCTCATGGGGCACCTGTCGCCGCTCGATGGCATCGGGCCGGAGCAGCTCGGTGTGCGCGAGCTCGAGGGCATTCTGGCCGAGGGGGGCGTGCGCGAGCTCATCCTCGCCACCAACTCGACGGTCGAGGGCGAGGCCACCGCCCACTACCTCAGCGAGCTCGCCGCGCGGCGCGGTGTGCGCGCCAGCCGCATCGCTCACGGCGTGCCGGTGGGCGGGGAGCTCGAGTACGTCGACGGCGGCACGCTGGCGCATGCGCTCGCGGGCCGGCAGTCGCTTCGCTAGCAACATGCCGAGCGCCGACCACCTGATCTGGATCGATCTGGAGATGACGGGCCTGAAGCCCGAGTCCGACTCGATCATCGAGATCGCCACCGTGGTGACCGACCGGGAGCTGGCGATCGTCGCCGACGGGCCGGTGTTCGCCATCCATCAAGCCGAGGAGGTGCTCGCGCGCATGGACGACTGGAACCAGCGCCAGCACGGCTCATCGGGCCTTCTGGCCCGGGTGCGCGCCAGCCGCACCAGCATCGCCGAGGCGCAGCTGCATACGCTCGAGTTCCTCGCGCCGCTGGTGAGCCCCGGCAGCTCGCCGATGTGCGGTAACAGCATCTGTCAGGACCGCCGTTTCCTCGCCCGCTGGATGCCCGAGCTGGAGCGTTTCTTTCACTACCGCAATCTCGATGTGAGCACGCTCAAGGAGCTGGCGCGCCGCTGGGCGCCGGCGGTGGCTGACAGCTTCATCAAGCAGGGCACGCATCTCGCCCACGCCGATATCCACGAATCGATCCGCGAGCTGCGTCACTATCGTGCGCGTCTGTTTGCGCCGGCCTGGGCAGGCAGCGGTGCCTGAGGCCGTGCCGCCGCCGGCTGCGCAGCTCACTCACCGCGGCAGCTGCCATTGCGGCGCCGTCGCCTTCGAGGTGGACGCGCCGGCGCGGATTACGGTGAGCGAGTGCAATTGCTCGATCTGCCGCATGACGGGCTTCCTGCATCTGATCGTGCCGCGCCGCCGCTTCCGATTGCTGCGCGGGGAGGGAGACTTGAGCGAGTACCGCTTCAACACCGGCACGGCGCGGCACCTGTTCTGCCGCCACTGCGGCGTGAAGTCCTTCTATGTGCCGCGCTCCAATCCCGACGGCTACAGCGTCAATCTGCGCTGCCTCGACCGCAGCGCATTCGAGCACGTGGACATCGAGCCGTTCGACGACGACGACCGCGCCGCCGCCGAGGCGAAGATCCGCGATCTCTCCCGCGGCTAGCCCCTCAGGGCTGCGGTCCCGCGCTGAGGGGATAGCCCGCCTCGCGCCAGGCCTGCATGCCACCGTCCAGGGCCACCGCGCGCCGGTAACCCATCTCGCGCAGCGTCGCGGTCGCGAGAGTCGAGATTCGGCCGAATTCGCAGCAGGCCACGATGCGCCGCGTGGGATCGGGCAATTCCTCATTCACGCGCAACTCGAGCTGACCACGCGGCAGCAGTCGCGCCCCCGGGATGTGGCTTTGCTCGTAGGCATCGCGCTCGCGCACATCCAGCACCAGCAGCTCGTCAGTGGCGGCCTCGATGCGCGTTCTGAGCTCCAGCAGCGACATGAACGGCACGCTCGCGGCCGCCTCCGCCAGCATCTGCGCAATGGTCTTGCCGCCACTCATGTTGGTACGCAGCGCCTCCGTGAGGTGAGTCGGCATGCTGAGATTCAGACTGCCCATCATCTCGACGAATGCCGTGCGGTCGTGGACCTGCAGACGGGGATTGGCGGCCAGCTCCTGGCCGATGGTGGAGTGGCTGCGGCCTCTGTACTCGTGGGCGGGATACACCGTTACCGCGGGATCGAGACGCAGCACGTGGTTGAACAGACTGTCGTAAAGTGCGTGCGGATCTCCGCTCGGCAGGTCGGTACGGCCGGTGGCGCCGATCAGCAGCGTATCGCCGGTGAATATCCGATCCTCGACGAGGACGCACATCGAGTCGCGCGTATGACCGGGTGTGTGCAGCATCCGCAGTCGCAGCTTTCCCACTGCCAGCATTTCACCATCATCGAGCGCCAGGCTCACAAACGGCGCAGGGCTTGAGCGATGCATGGCGACGGGCGCCTCGAGCCGTCTGGCAAGCTGTTGTGTGGCGGAAAAATGGTCAGCGTGCGTATGCGTGTCGATCAGGTAATGGATGCGCAAACCATCCCGCGCGGCCAGGGCCAGGTAGCGCTCAGTCAGGCTGATTTCCGGATCGATCAGCGCAGCGGCGCAGCTCTCACCGCAACCAATCAGGTAGGACTGGCAGCCGCCGGCGCTCAAGTGCTCGAAGATCATGCCTTGGCTGCTTCCGGCGGCTGCCCGAGGAACATCCAGGTCTCGACTACCGTATCCGGGTTGAGTGACATGCTCTCGATGCCCTGCTCGACCAGCCAGCGCGCGAGGTCGGGATGGTCCGACGGCCCCTGGCCGCAGATGCCGATGTACTTGCCGTGCTTGCGGCAGGCGGCGATGGCCATCGCCAGGAGCTGGCTTGACCGCCTCGTCGCGCTCATCGAAGTGCTGCGCCACGATGGCCGAATCCCGATCGAGCCCGAGGGTGAGCTGCGTCATGTCGTTCGAGCCGATCGACATGCCGTCGAAATGCTCGAGGTACTTCTCGGCGAGCAGCGCATTGGTCGGCAGCTCGCACATCATGATGAGCTTGAGCCCGTCGCTCCCGCGCCTGAGCCCGTTGGCAGCCAGGAGCTGCGTCACCTGTCGCGCCTCCGTGAGCGTGCGCACGAACGGCACCATCACCTGCACGTTGGTGAGGCCCATGTCTCGCGCACGCGCTTGCAGCGCGCGGCACTCGAGCTCGAAGCAGGGCGGAAGGCCTCGTCGACGTAGCGCGCAGCGCCGCGGAAGCCGAGCATCGGGTTCTCTTCGTGCGGCTCGTAGCGCGCGCCGCCGATGAGGTTGGCGTATTCGTTGGATTTGAAATCCGACAGCCGCACGATCACCGGCTCCGGCGCGAACGCGGCGGCGATCTGCGCGATTCCCTCGGCGAGCTTGTCCACGTAGAAGCCGACCGGGTCGGAGTAGCCGGCCATCTGCGTGCGGATCTGCGCCTTGAGCTCGGCGTCCAGGCGGTCGAATTCGAGCAGCGCCCGCGGATGCACGCCGATCATGCGGTTGATGATGAACTCCAGCCGCGCCAGCCCCACGCCGTGGTTGGGCATGCCGGCGAAGTCGAAGGCGCGATCGGGGTTGCCGACGTTCATCATGATCTTGACCGGGATCGTCGGCAGCGAATCGAGCTCGACCTCCTTGCGCTCGATCTCGCAGCAGGCCCTCGTAGACGTGGCCGGTGTCGCCCTCGGCGCAGGACACGGTGACCTCCTGGCCCTCGGCGATGCGCTGCGTCGCATCGCCGCAGCCGACCACGGCCGGAATGCCGAGCTCGCGCGCGATGATGGCGGCGTGGCAGGTGCGGCCGCCGCGGTTGGTGACGATGGCGGCGGCGCGCTTCATGACCGGCTCCCAGTCCGGGTCGGTCATGTCGGCGACCAGCACGTCGCCGCGCCTGCACGCGCGCCATTTCGCCGGCGTCGCGGATCACGCGCGCGGTGCCCGCGCCGATCCGCTGCCCGATGCTGCGGCCGTCGGCCAGCACGCGCGAGCGGCCCTTGAGCGCGTAGCGCTGGATGCTGCGGCCGGCGCGGCTCTGCACCGTCTCCGGGCGCGCCTGCAGGATGTAGAGCTCGCCGTCGCGCCGTCGCTTGCCCCACTCGATGTCCATCGGGCGGCCGTAGTGTTCCTCGATGGCAGCGCCTGGCGGCGAGAGCTACTGAGGTCCGCGTCGCTGAGGCAGAAGCGCCGCCGCTCGGCGGCCGGCACCTCGACCGTCTGCACGCGCTCGGTCGAGCCGGCCGGCGCGTACACCATCTTGATCGCCTTGGCGCCGAGGTTGCGGCGCAGGATCGCCGGCTTGCCGGCGCGCAGCGCGGGCTTGTAGACGTAGAACTCGTCCGGGTTGACCGCGCCCTGCACCACCGTCTCGCCGAGGCCGTAGGAGGCGGTGATGAAGACGACGTCGCGAAATCCCGACTCGGTGTCGAGCGTAAACATCACGCCGCTGGCGCCCAGGTCGCTGCGCACCATGTGCTGCACGCCGGCCGACAGCGCGACCGCGCCGTGGTCGAAGCCCTGGTGCACGCGGTAGGCGATGGCGCGATCGTTGAAGAGCGAGGCGAACACCTCGTGCATGGCCTGAAGCACGGCGTCCTCGCCGCGGACGTTGAGAAAGGTCTCCTGCTGGCCGGCGAAGGAGGCCTCGGGCAGATCCTCGGCGGTGGCCGAGGAGCGCACCGCCACCGCGACTTCTCGCGCCCGCCGCTCATGCAGCGCAGCTGCGTCGCTCACCGCCTGCGTCGAGTGCTGGCGGAAAAGGCGTGGCGAGGATCCACCGGCGGATGCGCGCGCCGGTGCGGCGAGCCTGGTCACGTCATCGACGTCGAGCGCGGCGAGCTCGGCGCGGATGCGCTCCTCGAGGCCGCCCTGCGCGAGAAATTCGCGGAAGGCGAGGGCGGTGGTGGCGAAGCCGCCGGGCACCTGCACGCCGAGCTGGTGAGCGAGCTGATCATCTCCCCGAGCGAGGCGTTCTTGCCGCCGACGCGCTCGACGTCGCCCATGCCCAGCTGATCGAAGGGGATAACGTACTCGTTCAACGGTGCTCCTCCCGGTCTGGCCGGTGGCGGGCGCTTGCTAGCCTGCACGCGCGGTGAAACACTGCGGACTCGTCGCAGCAGCCTTGATGAGTCGCCGAAGCCGTGAGCCGTCGAACCGTTTTCTTCGTCTCGGACCAGACGGGCGTCACTGCGGAAACGCTGGGCCACAGCCTCATGACGCAGTTCGAGGGCCTGGAATTTCGGCCGGTGACTTTGCCATTTGTGTCGAGCCTTGACAAGGCGCACGAGGCGGTGCGACGCATCGATCGCGCCGCGACAGGAGGAGGGCCTGCGGCCGATCATCTTCAGCACGCTGGTGCAGGACGAGTTGCGCGACGTCGTGATGAAGGCCAACGGCCTGTTCCTCGACCTGTTCTCGGCCTTCGTCGGGCCGCTGGAGCGTGAGCTCAACACGCGCTCGACGCACCGCGCCGGGCGCGCGCACGGCATCGCGGACCTGGCGGCCTACACGACGCGCATCAACGCCACCAACTTCGCGCTCGCCAACGATGACGGTAGCGGCGGCGATTACGCGCACGCCGATGTCGTGCTGGTCGGCGTGTCGCGCGTCGGCAAGACGCCGACCTGCGTGTACATGGCTCTGCAGTACGGGGTATTCGCCGCCAACTATCCGCTCACCGAGGACGACCTCGAGGCGGGCAAGCTCCCGCCGCGGCTCGCGCCGTTTCGCAGCAAGCTCTACGGGCTCAGCATCGCCCCGGAGCGGCTGCAGCAGATCCGCACCGAGCGCCGGCCCGAGAGCCGCTACGCCTCGCGCCAGCAGGTGCAGTACGAGCTGCGCGCGGCCGAGGCGCTATTCGCGCGCTACGCAATCCCCTCGCTCGATACCACCGAGTGCTCCATCGAGGAGATCGCCAGCCGCATCCTCAATACCAGCGGCAATCGAGCGGCGCCTGCGCCCCTGAGGCGGCGCGGTCCAGCTGGATATTGTTGCACGCGCGCGCGTTGCGCGGGAATGTGTTTGCAGATCGCACGAAAATTGCAAGCGCGCGCCGGCGGCAAATTCGCGCTTTGATCGACTTGCAGCGCGAGGCTTGTGCGTTATAGTCGCAACGTGCTGCTTGCTGACACACAAACGGTCGTTTCCTGGCGCGCGCGGCCGCGCAGCTTCGTCGCGCTCATGGGCCTGTACGAGAGTAACTTCATCCGTCTCGGCTGGCTGGCCGGTAACCTGCGCTCGCTCGCCGGTGGACGCTACGCTTCCACGGTCCGCGGGGATTGTGATCTCGTTCTCACCGTGATCGGGCGCTCCCCCTACACCAGCACGCTCAACCTGACCTACCTGCTGCCCGGGGCGCACGGCCTGCTGAGGTGCCCGGACATGCGGGTGCGTATCTACCATGACGCGCATCTCGTCGAGGCGCAGCCGGGAGACGCCGTTCACACTGCCCAGGTGCCGCGGCGGGCGCGCGCTGGCGCGCGCCCCGCTTTTCCAACCCAGCGCAGCCGCGCGGAGCGTGAACTGGATCAGCGCTGGGCGCGCAACATGATGTTAAACAAGTGGCTGGAGTACTGCGTGGAGCGAGGTCATCGCTTCTCATCCGGCGTGGAGCCCGGCGCCGGCGCCTGAGAAGACGGCGGGGGTCCCCCGCCGCGTTTCTCATGAAGGCGTTGACAACAGCTCGGCTTTCTCAAACTCAACCTGCGCCCCGACGGAACGCGCGAGGATGATCATCGCGTCCTCACGCTGTTCCGCAACCGCGCGGAACTGAAGAAAGCCTACGGCGAACTGCAGGAAGAGATCTATCGCCTGAAGGACCGCATCAAGCAGCAGGAGGGCGGCCACCGCTGCGCGTGCAGGACATGCTGAGCGCGCTGGAGAGGCGGCTGGGCCGACCCGAGACCGCTTATCCGCGCTGGTCTTCTATCAGTTGCGCGCCTGTGGCAGCGGGGGCGCGAGCTCCTCGAGCAGTTCGTCGCGGACCTGGTGCGGCAGCAGGAAGAGCGCGAGCGGCGCGCGCACCTCGCGCAGCACAACCGCCAGCAGTTCGCGCGCCGCCAGGGCGCGGAGAAGGAGCTGCGTGCCGCGCAGGCGCGGCATCTGGAGGCCGGCGCGCAGCTGGCGGCGCTCGATTCCCAGCACGCGGCGCTGCGGCGCTTCTGGCACTACTTCAAGCGCCGCGCTCTCGAGCGCCGCATCGGCGCGCGCGCGGGGCGCTGGCTGCCGTGGGCGCCACACTCGCTCAGGCCCAGCTCAGTCTCCAGTCAATTGAACGCGAGCCGACGCGGGAGTTCCCGGGGCTGTCGTTGGAGGCCCGACGTGCCATCAATATCGCGGCGATCGCCTACGCCGAGGTGCTGTGCCTGCGCCTGGCGGAGCTAAGACGCCGCTGGTGCGCCTCGCGCGCGAGGCGACCAGCCATCGCGAGGCGGGCGATGACTACGGCGGCCGACAGCGAATGCGTGCTGCTATGGGGCAGATCGCCGGGCGCAGCAGCTGCTCGAGCGCCCGTGGTGCCGGCCTCGGCGAGCAGATCAGGGTACGCAGCGAGCGCCTGCAGCGCGTGGCGCGCTACCGCGCCGCGAACGACGCTCCCCGATCGTGGACTCGCTGGCCGCTTCCGCGGACGATGCGCTGGCGGGCAGCGCGCCCGGCGGTCGGCGCGTGGCGTGGCGCCCAACGTGCTCGCCGAAGACACCTGGGACCTGTTCCGCGTGCTGCTGCGCTGATCGCGCTAGCCGGCTGCAGTCGGCGGTGCCGTCGGTCGGCTGTTCGGCCGCGCGCCCGCGACCATGTCCGCCATGACCTGGGTCGCCTGATCGAGTACCACATCCGCGGCGTCGTCCTTGGTCTTCTCCAGCTCCTCCACGGTCTTCAGCGCCGGCAGGTCCTTGGCCGCGCGCCGGCTGTTCTCGCGATCCAGCCGCTCGCGTGTCGATGCGCGCGCGCTCCTCGCGCCGCGCCTTGAGATTCAGCGACACGGTGTGCTGTTCGCGCACCGATCGTTCGCGGCGATATCCGACCAGCCAGCGATAGTCCGGGTCGTGCTGCGCGCGGGCATCCTCCTCGGACTAGCGAGGGCAGGGCGATGGCGGGGTGCCGCCGCCGTGCCAGCGCTGGTCTTGAAGGGCACGCCCGCGATGCGGTCCCAGGGCAGCGCCGCCTCCAGCGCGCTCTCGCCGACCTCCTTCATGTCGATGCACCGAGGGCAGCTGCACGTCCGGCTCGACGCCGCGATGCTGCGTGCTCTCGCCGGTCACGCGATAGAACTTGCCGATGGTCACCGTGATCTGGCCGCTCATCGGCTTCTGCGACCAGCGGTCGAGCGGGATCAGGTTCTGCACCGTGCCCTTGCCGAAGGTGCGTCTGGCCGAGGATGTAGGCGCGGTGATAGTCCTGCAGGGCGCCGGCGAAGATCTCCGAGGCGCGGGCGCTGTAGCGGTCCACCAGCACCGCCAGCGGCCCGGCGTAGGCGACGCCCGCGTCCGGATCATCCAGCACTTCGACCTGCCGGTGGTGTCCTGCAGCTGCACCACCGGGCCCTTGTCGATGAACAGGCCGGTGAGCTGCGGTCGCCTCCGGCAGGTAGCCGCCGCCGTCATCGCGCAGGTCGAGCACCATGCCGTCGACGCCCGCGGTCTTCAGCTCGCCGAGCAGCCGCAGCACATCGCGCGTGGTGCTGCGGTAGTTCTCATCGCCGGCGTTCTGCGCCGCCACGTCCTGATAGAAGCTCGGGATGGTGATGACGCCGATCTTGAGCGTGCGGCCGCCACGGGTGACGGTGCGCACTTCCTGTGTGGCCGCCTGGTTTTCCAGGTTGACCTTGTTGCGGGTGAACACCAGCATTTTCTCCGGCGTGCCGGGCGCGGCGCCGGCCGGCAGCACCTGCAGCTTCACGACGGTGCCGGCCTTGCCGCGGATCAGCTGCACGACATCATCGAGCCGCCAGCCGACGACGTCGGTGACCATGGCGTCGCTGCCCTGTCCGCACGCCGGTGATGCGATCGTTCGGCTTGAGCGTGCCGGCGACGGCGGCCGGACCGCCCTCGATGACGTTCATGACCTGCACGTAGTCATCCGTCTGCTGCAGCGAGGCGCCGATGCCGTCGTAGTTGAGACTCATCTGGATGCGGTATTCCTCCGAGTTGCGCGGCGAGAAGAAGTTCGAGTGCGGATCGAAGGTGCGCGCGTACGCGTTCATCAGGTTTTCGAACACGTCCTCGGAGCGTGATCTGGTCGACGCGCTTGAGCACGCGCTCGTAGCGCTTGCGCAGGATCGTCGGCGGCTTCCTTCCAGTTCTTGCCGGTCAGCATCAGCGACAGGCCGTCGTTCTTTACCCGCTTGCGCCACACCTCATCCAGCTGCGGCCTGGTCGGCCGGCCAGGGCGCATCCTTGCGGTCGAACTCCATGCCTCGTTCGAGCGTCCAGTCCGGCTCGGTGTCGAGCATTTTCAATGCGCGCGGCGATGCGCTCGCGGTTGCGCTGCTGGTAGCGCGCGAAGATCAGGAACCCCGGGTCGACATCCCCGGTGTGGATCATGTCGTCGAACCGGAAGCGCTAGCTGTTCGAATTCCTTGATGTCGCTGGCCAGGAAGTAGCTGTGCTGGCCGTCGAGGGACTCGATGTAGCGGTCGTAGATCTGACTCGGACATCTGGTCGTCGATCACCACGTGGCGGTAGTGCGCCTCTTCCAGGATCGAGCCCGACCCGGCGCGCGATGGCGCGCTGGCGGTCGGTGGGGGCGATGGCATCCGGCGGCAGGACGGCGGCGGGCCGGCGGGGGCCTGCACGGACCGGCCAGGGCCAGCACCAGGACCGCCAGGACGGCGGCGGGTATCCACCCGGCGAACGGCGCAGCAGTAAGGGCATCGTGGGACTCGCGGCTTCGGTAGACTCTTAGAGTAAGGCTAGAGCGTACGGTTCGCTCTTAGCAAGTGCGGCTCATCACAACATGCGACCCCTGGCAGCACTTCTCGGCAATCTCTGCGCCGGATCGGCGATGGCTCTCGCGGTCGGGCTGCTGATGACCTGGACGTGATCCTCTTCCTGCCGGCCGATGAGGCGCGCTTCGCGCCGAGCACGCCGCCCTGATGCGCGCCATCGCGATATTCACCGCCGTTCGCAGCGGTCGCGGTCGGGAGCTTCTACGCCGAGCAGCGTGAGCGGCGCTGGCGACTCGGCGCGCACGCCGCGACGCTCGCGATGTTCGCCGTGGCGGTGTGGCTGTACTGGCCGAAGTGAGATGCGCAGGCCCTGCCACGCTCAGCGTGCCGCCGCGCGCCGGCGGCGCCGCGCGCAGCGCCGTGACGAGCAGGCGCAGCAGCAGCAGCAGCACGGCGGGCCCGAGCGCCACGGCCCAGAACACCAGCCGAGCCGTGCAGCAGGCCCGTGAAGAAGTCCGCGAGCAGCGCCAGCGGGCCGGCTGCATGTTCTGGCCGTGCGTGTAGGGTCCGAGCACGCGGTTGCCCGCCGCCCAGATCAGCAGCGGCACCGGCAGCAGGCCACACAGCAGCGCCACGCCGAAGATCACCAGCTCGCGGCGCGCCCGCGGTAGCGCTGCATAGCTCGCGCGCAGCTGCAGCAGGCGCTCGAGCGGGGGCTCTGTCCTCGGGCGCGGGGGCGGGTTGGACATGTGCGGGCATAATAGCGTCCCAATGCAGAAAATCAGAGCGGCGGTCATCGGCGTGGGTTATCTCGGGCGCTTCCATGCGCAGAAATACGCGCAGGCGGAAGGATGTGAGCTGCTCGCGGTGGTCGATCCGCGCGCCGCAGGCGCGCGAGCCGGTGGCGGCCGAACTCAAGGTGGCCGCGCTCGCGGATCACCGCAGCCTCCTCGGCGGGGTCGATGCGGTGAGCGTCGTCACGCCGACCCCGGCGCACTTTGCCATCGCGCGCGACTTCCTCGAGGCCGGCGCGCACGTGCTGGTCGAGAAGCCGATCACCGAGACGCCTGCCGAGGCGCGCGAGCTGATCGCGCTCGCCGCGCGCGTCGGGCGCATCCTGCAGGTCGGCCACCTGGAGCGCTTCAATTCCGCGATCCTGGCCGCCGAGCCGCACCTGCGAGTCACCGCGCTTCGTCGAGTGCCATCGCCTGGCGCCCTACCGCGAGCGGGGCACGGACGTGAACGTGGTGCTCGATCTGATGATCCATGACATCGATATCGTGCAGACCATCGTCGGCGCGCCGATCGCGGCCATCGATGCGGTCGGCACGCCGGTGTTTTCCGAGGACATCGACATCGCCAACGCCCGCATCCGTTTCGCCAACGGCTGCGTCGCCAACGCCACGGCCTCGCGCGTCAGCATGAAGACCGAGCGCAAGATGCGCATCTTCGAGGACGACGCCTACCTGTCGCTCGACCTGCAGCAGAAGATCGTGACGCTGATCCGCAAGCGCGCGCCGGGCGATGCTCCCGGGCCGCTGCCGGTCACCATCGAGGAGCAGAGCCTGGAGCCCGGGCGATGCGCTGAAGGCCGAGATCGACTCGTTCCTCGACTTGCATCCGCACCGGGCGCGCGCCGGTGGTATCGGGCGAGGCCGGTCTGCATCGCCCTGGAGACTGCCATCCGCATCACCGAGCAGGTGAACCGCTCGCTCGCCCTGCGCCGGGCACGGTAGCAGGCCGCGGCCTTCTGGCGGCGGGCGCTCTGAAAGGGCCGGCCGCGATGTCGGGTAGAATCGTCGGCCCGCATCGCGTGAGGGTGATCGATGTCGACCGCTCCCGAACATTTCCGCAGCCTGCCGCGGCCGGTGACGGTAGCGGCGGTGCAGATGGCGTGCGGCTGGGATGCGGACGGGAACATCGCCCGGGCCGAAGCCTTGGTGCGCGAGGCCGCCGCACGTGGCGCGCAGATCATCCTGCTGCCGGAGCTGTTCGAGACGCCGTACTTCTGCATCGAGCAGGACGCGCGCCACCTGAGTCTGGCGCGCCCGATGGCCGAGAGTCGCGCAGTGCTGCACTTCGCGGCCGTGGCGCGCGAGCTCGGCGTGGTGCTGCCGATCAGTTTCTTCGAGCGCGCCGGGCCGGTCTATTTCAATTCGATCGCCATCCTGGACGCCGATGGCAGCAATCTCGGTGTCTACCGCAAATCCCACATCCCGAACGGCCCCGGCTACCAGGAGAAAAACTACTTCTCGCCCGGTGATACGGGCTTTCGGGTCTGGACTACGCGCTTTGCGCGCATCGGCGTCGGCATCTGCTGGGATCAGTGGTTTCCGGAGACTGCGCGCGTGATGGCGCTCATGGGCGCGGAGCTGTTCTTCTTCCCCACGGCGATCGGCACCGAGCCGCCACCGGCCATGCCGGTGAACTCGCGCGAGCACTGGCAGCGCACGCAGCAGGGGCACGCCGCGGCCAACCTCACCCCGCTGATCGCCGCCAACCGCTATGGCCTCGAGCGCTCGCTGCAGAATCCGAAGGACCTGTACCTGCACTTCTACGGCTCCTCCTTCATTGCGGACGCCATGGGCGCCAAAGTGGCGGAAGCGCCCGAGGAGGGCGATGCGGTGCTCACGCATACCTTCGACCTCACCGCCGTCGCGCAGCTGCGCGATAACTGGTTCGTATTTCGCGACCGCCGACCCGAGCTCTATGGCGCGCTCAGCTCGCTCGACGGTGGGGGCGGCTGTTAGCTCGAGAGCCCGGCGCGCGAGCGCCCCGCGCGACGTGAGTCGATCAGTCCAGGCCCCGCAGCAGCTCCAGCAGCTCTGCGGCACGGCGGCGGATCTGTGGGTGCGGCCCGCGCTGGCGGCGCGTTGAGTCAGGGGTGGGCAGCTGTGCCCTGTGAACGATGACCATGCCGTGGTCACTGAGCTCGAATTCCACGGCATCACCGGGCGAGAGCCGCAGCGCCTCGCGCACCTTCTTCGGGATCGTGACCTGTCCTTTGACAGTTATTCTTGTTGGCATGCGGGAGAGTCCCAGTCGCTGACGAGGCGAGGGTAGTCCCCCGCCCCGCGCGCGGGACATCGGACTACACCTTGCCCGCGCGCCCGGGGATACCTACAAGTTGACCTGACATAACCTCATCGGGTGCCTTCGCCGTCGAATAGTCGGGCGAGATACGCCGGCTCGCTTTCGCCACAGCGACAGGGCGGTTCCCGGCCAGGCCGGGAACCGCTTCAGGTGGTGGAGGCGGGGGGACAGCGCTTCCATGGCTTTCGCCGCGGGCTGGACTATGCCTTCATCCGCGCGCCCTGCAGACGCGCGGATGCGGAGCGTGTTATCCAGCTGCCAATATCAGCTGGATCCTAGTGCCCGCCCGGGCTTTGAGCCCTCGGCGGGTCTATGAGTCTCTACAGGGCAGGCCTGAAGTTGGCCCTCTTCCTACCCCTCGGCGTTGCCATGCCACCCTCAGATGAAGGCGCCGTCAGGTTTCGCCGATGTGAGCTCCGTTCTCAGCCAGACCTCGCGGCCCGGCGCGACCCATTTGATCGAACCCCCGTCCGCAAGTCCTAGACTTCAGGATCTACGTACGTAGCTCTCTCTTTGTTTCTCGCGCGACGCTACCCGAGGAGCAGGGAAGACGCCACGCCAGCGAGGCAGTGACTCTTAACGCGCCGGCCTGTCGCACGCCGGTGCGCGATCCTGTGAACGCGTCCCCTGATTCAGTCGCACAGGCACGAGCCGGTCAGAGGTCAGCTGCGTTTAGGCAGCTAGAGCGTAGTTGTCGTCGTTGGCAACTATGATTTGCAGCAGGATTTACGAGGACACTGCGCCTCGGTACGCACCTGAAGGTTCGTAACCCACGTCGAAACCGGTCGCCCCCTTCAGGTTCACGCTGCCAGCATACCTCAATCGCCGGCCCCTCCCTCGGGGCAATCGCAGCAGCCCGCGCTCACGCCTGCTGCAGTGCGGCAACGCTCGCGAGGGCCCCCTGTGCGCCAAGGTCGCGCGTTAAGTCAAGCCGACAGGAAACGGGCAGCTTTGCAATGCGCAAGCGAGCCCCCGCGGGGCGCTTCAGCCGCGGCGCAGCAGCCGCGCCTTGTCGCGCTGCCAGTCCCGCTCCTTCTCCACGGCGCGCTTGTCGTGTTGTTTCTTGCCCTTGGCGAGTCCGACCTGCAGTTTCGCGCGGCCGTTCTTCCAGTACAGCTCCAGTGGCACCAGCGTATAGCCGCGCCGTTCCACTGCGCCGATCAATCCCTGCAACTCGCTGCGCTTGAGCAGCAGCTTGCGCGTGCGGACCGGGTCGGGGGTGACGTGCGTCGAGGCGGCCGGGAGCGCAGAGATGTGCGCTCCAATGAGGAACGCCTCGCCGCCGCGCAGATACACGTAAGCCTCCTTCAGCTGCGCACGCCCGGCGCGCATCGCCTTCACTTCCCAGCCCAGCAGCGCCAGGCCTGCCTCGTAGCGCTCTTCGATGAAATAGTCGAAGCGCGCCTTGCGGTTCTCGGCGATCAGTCGGGGAGACTCTGCGGCTTTGGTCATTCGTTGAAGCTAATGGGACAATGTCCCGATGCGAGAGGTCAAGCGCTCGGCGCTGCTCAACAAGCCGCCGGCCGAAGTTTTCGCGCTGATTAACGACATCGAAAGCTACCCGCAGTTCCTGCCCTGGTGCACGCACGCACGGGTGCAGTCCCGCTCGGCCACCGAGATCGTCGCCACGCTCGGGGTCCGGCAGGGGGCGTTGCAGGGGGAGTTCACCACTCGCAACACGCTCGAGCCCGAGCGCAGCATCCGCATGCAGCTCGTGAGCGGGCCGTTTCGCACGCTGCAAGGCGAGTGGCGGCTGACGCCGATCGAGGCGAGCGGCTGCCGCATCGAGCTGTCCATGCGCTTTGCCTTCCGCAACCCGCTCACCGCCCTGCTATTCGAGCAGAAGTTCGCCGAGACCATCGGTTCCCTGGTCGATGCCTTCGTGGCGCGCGCTCGCTCGCGGCCATGACTGCGGGTGAAGGCGCAGCGGGCTGCAAGCGCTGCCTGGTCGTCTACGCGACACGCTGAGCGGCAGTACCTGTGGAGCGTGGAGCTGCCGCTCGGCGCGAGTATTGCGGATGCGCTGGCCGCGGCGCGCGCGCACGCCGCCCAGGATCCGCAGGCGGATGCCGCCATCCCGTGGGAGTCAGCGCCAATTGGGATTTTCGGTGAGCCGCGCCGGCGCAGCGACGGCTGCGCGGATGGTGACCGGATCGAGCTGTACCGGCCGCTGCGGCGCGATCCGCGCGAGCGCCGCCGCGAGCGTGCGCAGCACGAGCGCCCCAGCGGCAGGACTCGCCGCGGTTAGATCCGCGCTCAGATGCGCGGGAACTTCTCGATCGGCGCCCCCTGCTCGGGCGCCTGCGGGGCGCTGTTGGGAACGTTGTCGCGCTCCAGGCGCGCCACCTTATCCTCTTTGAAGTACACCACCAGGTGGCGCTGCACGGGCTTGCGCAGCCGTCCGCGCTGGAAGTAATAGAGGTAATCCCAGCGGTCGTGATCGAAGAGCGCGGGCACCATCGGGGTGCCGAGCAGGTAGCGCACCTGAGCTGCGCGTCATGCCGACTTCCAGCTTGTCGACCGTCTTGCCTTCGAGAAAGTTGCCCTGCTGGATGTCCATGCGGTAGACGCACCCGCCGAGCGCCGCCACGAGCATCAGGGCCGCCCCTGCCGCCAATGCGGCGAAGGATAGGCGCGCGCGCAGCCGATGGAGGATAATCATGCTTTGAATGATACCCGATCACGGACCGCGCGCAGGCTCTGGCGCAGTCCTCAGCGGAGAATGCGCGTGGAAGGCAAGGATCTGCGCAAAGCCGGTCTGAAGGTGACGCTGCCTCGCCTGAAGATCCTCGAGATCCTGGAGGGCAGCACGACTCGTCACCTCTCGGCGGAAGACATCTACCGCAGTCTGCTCGAGTCCAACGAAGACATCGGACTCGCGACGGTGTACCGGGTTCTCACGCAGTTCGAGGCCGCGGGGCTCGTCACGCGGCATCATTTCGAGGACGGCATGGCGGTGTTCGAGCTCAACCAGGGCACTCACCATGACCACATCGTGTGCCTCGATTGCGGCCGCGTGGAGGAGTTCATGGACTCCGGGATCGAGGAGCGGCAGACCGCCGTCGCCACCAAGCTCGGCTTCACGATCCGCGATCACTCGCTGATTCTGTACGGGCACTGCCGGCGTCAGAACTGCGCGTTCCGCAAGCGCAAGGCCGGCTAGTCACACCCGGCCATCCGCACGTTCGCAGCGTCAGCGCCGCCGGGTTGCCGGCGGGCGACGCTGGCGGACGGTATCTGCGACAGCCTCTCCGGCCGTCGGCCCGCCACGCGCACGCGATGCCTCGGGCTCCTGGCCCGGCGGCTGCGCGGCGCCGGCGAGCATGTCGCGGGCGTGATCGCGCGCCCGCCCCGTGACCTCGATGCCCCCGAGCATGCGCGCCAGCTCTTCCACGCGGTCATCCGCGGCGAGCTCGGTGAGGGTGGTGCGCGTGGTGCGGCCGTCGGTGAGCTTGGTGACCCGCAGGTGATGGTGCGCCTGCGAGGCCACCTGCGGCAGGTGCGTCACGCACAGCACCTGACCGCGGGCGCCGAGCGCGCGCAACTCGCGGCCGACGATTTCGGCGACCGCGCCGCCGATGCCCGCGTCGACTTCATCGAATACCATGCAGCGGCTCTCCTGCGCCGCGCACGACACCTGCACCGCGAGTGACAGCCGTGCGAGCTCCCCGCCCGAGGCCACCTTGGCGAGAGCGCGCGGCGGCTGACCCGGGTTGGCCGTGACGCGGAACTCGATCTGGTCGATGCCGTGCTGCATCGGCTCGGCAGTGCCGCTCTGCGTGACGTCCGCCTCGAAACGCCCGCCGGCCATGCCGAGGGTCTGCATGCGCGCGCTGATGTCGCGGGCCAGGGCGCGCGCCGCTGCCATACGCTTGCCCGACAGCTCCTGGGCGCCGCTCCTGTAAGCCTCGAGCGCAGCCGCCAGCTCCTTGCGCAGCACCGCAAGATCGGTATCCGCCCGCTCGAGCGAGGCGAGCTCGGCATGCAGCTGCACCGCGCGCGCGGGCAGCTGCGCCGCCGCTACGCGGTGCTTGCGCGCCAGTTCCTCGATCGCGGCCAGCCGCCGTTCCACCTCCTCCTGCCGGGCGGAGTCGACATCGAGCGATTCGCGATAATGCTCCAGCTCGCGCGCCGCCTCGCGCATATGGATCGAAGCCTCCTCCAGCAGCGGCAACAGCGTGCCGAGCTTGCCGTCGAGGGCGGTGAGGGTGCGCAGCGACTGCAGCGCGCGGCTCACGGCGGCATGAGCGCTCACCCCCTCGTTCTCGTAGAGCTCGGCCAGCGCGCTCTGTGCGCCGGCGGCGAGACGCCCGCGGTTGGCGAGCCGGCCACGCTCCTCGCTCAGGGCGTCGGCTTCCCCGGCCTCAACGCGCAGGGCCTCCAGCTCCTGCACCTGAAAGCGCAGCAGCTCGAGTTTCGCGTCGCGATCGCGCGCCTGGCTGTCGAGCTCGAGTGTGCGGTTGAGGAGCTCGAGCCACACGCGGTGCGCGATGCCGACCTGGCCGACGAGTGAGGTCGAGCTCGACCGTAGCCGTCGAGCAGCTCGCGCTGCGCCGCGCCGCGCGTCAGGGACTGGAATTCGTGCTGGCCGTGGATGTCGATGAGGATGTTGCCGGCCTCGCGCAACAGCTGCACCGGCACCGACTGCCCGTTGAGATAAGCGCGTGAGCGCCCGTCGCTGCCGATGACGCGGCGCACGCTGAGCTCCGTGCCCGCGCTCGATCGACTGCTCCTCGAGCCACTGCTTGAGCTCGCGCGGCGCCTGGGCCAGGTCGAAGGTGCCGGAGATCTCCGCCCGCTCGGCTGCCGTGGCGGACCACTTCGGCTCCGGCCCGGCCGCCGGCCAGCAGCTGCAGGGCGTCGACCAGGATCGACTTGCCGGCCCCGGTCTCCCCGGTGAGCACCGTGAGCCCGGAGTGCAGCTCGAGCTCCACCGCATCGATGATCGCGAAGTCGCGGATCTGCAGGTGAGTCAGCATGCTCTTCAGCGCTCGAAGCTGCCGCGGCCCCAGTGAAGCTTGCGAGCGCAACAGCCGTAGTAGTCGTGGCCTGGCGGGTGCAGCAGCGTCACCCGCTCCGCGGCGGTGGTGATCTCCAGCCGATCCCCCGGGACGATGGCGCCGAGCATCTTGCCGTCGCAGGTGACGTTCGCACGGGTATCGGGGCGCTCGAGCAGCGTGATCTCGATCACCGATTCCGCCGCCACGACGATCGGCCGGTCGGAGAGCGTGTGCGCGCAGATCGGCACGATCACCAGCGCGGGCAGGTGCGGCTCGATGATCGGGCCGCTGCAGGAGAGCGCGTAGGCGGTCGAGCCGGTAGGGCTCGCGACGATGATGCCGTCGCCGTCATGAGTGTTGACGTAGTTGCCGTTGATGCGCGTCTCGAAGTCGAGCGTGCGGCCGGTATCGTGCTTCTGCATGACCACGTCGTTCAGCGCCAGGCGTCTGCGCCAGCGCTCCCTGTGCGCCGTACAGCCGCGCCCTGAGCAGCGGACGCTGATCCTGCGCCAGCTCGCCGGCGAGCGCGGCATCCACCGAGGGCAGCATGTCCTGCGGCATGACGTCGGTGAGAAACCCGAGCCGGCCGCGGTTGACCCCGAGAGCGGCACGGCCTGCCCGGCCACCAGCCGTGCGGCGTAGAGCAGCGTCCCGTCGCCGCCGATGGCGATGACCAGGTCGGCCCGCTCGCCGATCTCGTGTTCCGGCACGCGTGTGACGTGCTCGGCCGGGATGCCTGCCGGGGGGGCCTCGCTCACCAGCACGCGCACCCCGCGACTCGCCAGGTGCGGCAGCGAGCGTCCCCAGGCTCTCCGCGATGCGCGGGTCCGAGAATCTGCCGACTAACGCGCAGGTGCGCACTGGAAAGGCCATGAGTCCCCAAGCCCTTGACTTAACCCCGCCGGCTGCTGCGAGGCGCGGCCTTTGTAACACGCTCGGCGCGCTGCGAGCCAATGCCGCGGGTCTCATTTCGTACCAGCCGAGGCGCGCCGGCTCCCGCATCCTTGCTTGACGGTCGAGCGGTGCGCAAAGCTAGCTTTCGGGAGCGGCCGGGCCTGACCGGCCGGTAGCGCGTACGGCAGATCGCAATCTCTATGGCGCACGAAGCTCGGGACGAGGCTCTGGGCGAGCGGGCTCAGCACCTGCTGCGGACGCTGATCGAGAGCTACATCCGCGACGGGCAGCCGGTAGGCTCGCGCGCGCTGTCGCGCGAGTCGGGGCTGCAGTTGAGCTCGGCCACCATCCGCAACGTCATGGCGGACCTCGAGGAGCTCGGCTTCGTCGCCTCGCCGCACACCTCCGCCGGCCGGGTTCCGACCGACAAGGGCTACCGGTTCTTCGTCGACACGCTGCTGCAGCTGCGGCCGCTCGATGAGGCGGCGAGCGCCGAGATCCGCCGCCAGTTCGAGGCGAGCCGCGACAGCTCCACGGATCTCATCGCCACCGTCTCGCAGCTGCTGTCCTCGCGCTACGCAGCTGGCCGGCGTGGTCACGCTGCCGCGCACGCGGCAGGCCTCGATCACTCAGATCGAGTTCGTCGCTCTGTCGGAGAACCGCGTGCTCGTGGTGCTGGTGTTCAACGACCGCGAGGTGCAGAACCGCATCATCCAGCTCGAGCGCCACTACTCCGCCGATGAGCTCAAGCGCGCCTCGAACTATCTCAACGAGCAGTTCCGCGGCCGCTCGCTGCGCCGAGGTGCGCCAGGAGATCCTGCGCCAGCTCTCCGAGGCGCGCGCCCACATGAACCAGATCATGCTGGATGCGATCTCCGTGGCGCAGCAGGTGTTCGAGGCCGGCGGGGAGAGCAGCTCGAGTACGTCATCAAGGGCGAGACCAATCTCATGGGGGTCGCGGAGCTCACGAACGTCGAGAAGCTGCGGCGGCTGTTCGAGGCCTTCAACGAGAAGCGCGATTTCCTGCACCTGCTCGATCACAGCCTCAAGGCCGAAGGGGTGCAGATCTTCATCGGCCACGAGTCCGGCTACCAGATCCTCGATGACTGCAGCGTGGTCACCGCCCCCTACGCCGACGGCGATCGGTGGTCGGCGTACTCGGGGTCATCGGGCCGACGCGCATGGCCTATGAGCGGGTCATCCCGATCGTCGACCTGACCGCTAAACTACTCGGCGCCGCCTTGAATTCGCGCCGCTGATCCCCACCCCGGGAGGCGTCGGCGCGCAGCCCCCCTGGGGCGGGCGGCGGCGCGCTGCAAGCTGCGGTTCTGGAGGTGCTGAGGAGATGAGTGCAAAGGAGTCCGGACAGCGCGGCCCGCGGGCGTCCGGGAGCCGAGCCCACCACGGTGCTGCCGGAGACGGCGGCTCAGCTGGTCGAGCTCGAGCGCCTGCAACAGGCGCTGGCCGAGTCCGAGGAGCGCGCCCGCAGCCACCGGGAGCAGTATCTGCGCGCGGTGGCCGACCTCGATAACGTCCGCAAGCGCGCCCAGCGCGACATCGAGGCCGCCAACCGCTACGGCCTGGAGAAGTTCGCCGCGGAGCTCTTGCCGGTGAAGGACAGCCTGGAGCGCGCCGTGCAGAGCGCCGCCGGAAGCCGACGCCAGGAGCCTGCGTGAGGGGCAGGAGGCCACGCTGCAGCTGCTGGCACGGGCGCTGGAGAAGCTCGGAGTCAGCCTGATCGACCCGCCGGGGAGAGCCCTTCGATCCCAGCCCGGCACGAGGCGATGATGGCGCAGGAGTCGGCTACGGCCGAGCCGAACTCGGTGCTGCAGGTGGTGCAGCCCGGCTACGAGCTCAACGGCCGGCTGCTGCGCCCCGCGCGGGTTATCGTGGCGCGCGCAGCCTTGAAAGCCCGGCCCCCACCCCTAAGAAGTAGTTCTGGACTATCCCTCTTATGTATGAGATTTCCGGCGGAGTGCACCCATGGCTAAGGTTATCGGCATCGATCTCGGCACGACCAACTCGTGCGTGGCCATCATGGAGGGCGGCAAGCCCCGCGTGATCGAGAACAGCGAGGGCGATCGCACCACCCCCTCGATCGTCGCCTTCACCAAGGACGGCGAGGTGCTGGTCGGCCAGCCCGCCAAGCGTCAGGCCGTGACCAATCCGCAGAACACGCTCTTCGCCATCAAGCGCCTGATCGGGCGCAAGTTCGAGGACGAGGTGGTGCAGCGGGACATCAAGATGGTGCCCTACAAGATCGTGCGCGCCGATAACGGCGACGCCTGGGTCGACGTGCAGGGCAAGAAGATGGCGCCGCCGGAGATCTCCGCGCGCGTGCTCATGAAAATGAAGAAGACCGCCGAGGACTATCTCGGCGAGACGGTGACCGAGGCCGTCATCACCGTGCCCGCCTACTTCAACGACTCGCAGCGCCAGGCGACCAAGGACGCCGGCCGCATCGCGGGCCTCGAGGTGAAGCGCATCATCAACGAGCCGACCGCCGCGGCTCTCGCCTATGGGCTCGACAAGCAGGGCGGTGATCGCAAGATCGCCGTCTATGACCTGGGTGGCGGCACCTTCGACATCTCGATCATCGAGATCGCCGAAGTCGACGGCGAGCGGCAGTTCGAGGTGCTCTCGACCAACGGCGACACCTTCCTCGGCGGTGAGGACTTCGACCTGCGCATCATCAATTTCCTGGCCGAGCAGTTCCAGAAGGAGTCCGGCGTCGACGTGCGCAAGGACCCCCTCGCCATGCAGCGCCTGAAGGAGGCTGCCGAGAAGGCGAAGATCGAGCTGTCCTCGACCCAGCAGACCGACATCAACCTGCCGTACATCACCGCCGATGCCTGCGGGGCCGAAGCACCTCAACATCAAGCTGACGCGCGCCAAGCTCGAGTCGCTGGTGGAGGACCTGGTGCAGAAGACCATCGCGCCTTGCCGCACCGCGATCAAGGACGCCGGCGTCGAGCGTCAGCGACATCGCCGAAGTGATCCTGGTCGGCGGCCAGACGCGCATGCCGCTGGTGCAGAAGTACGTGAAGGACCTCTTCGGCAAGGAGCCGCGCAAGGACGTGAATCCCGACGAGGCGGTCGCCGTGGGCGCGGCGATCCAGGCGGGCGTGCTCGCCGGCGAGGTGAAGGACGTGCTGCTGCTCGATGTGACGCCGCTGTCGCTCGGCATCGAGACGCTCGGCGGCGTCATGACCAAGCTCATCGAGAAGAACACCACGATCCCGACCAAGGCGTCGAACGTGTTCTCGACCGCCGACGACAACCAGACGGCCGTGACCATTCACGTGCTGCAGGGCGAGCGTGACCGGGCAGCGGACAACAAGTCGCTCGGCAAGTTCGACCTGGCCGACATCCCGCCCGCGCCGCGCGGCATGCCGCAGGTCGAGGTGTCCTTCGACATCGACGCCAACGGCATCCTCAATGTCTCCGCCAAGGACAAGGCCACCGGCAAGGAACAGAAGATCGTGATCAAGGCCTCGAGCGGCCTCAACGAGGAGGAGATCAAGCGCATGGTGCGCGACGCCGAGGCGCACGCCGAGGAGGACAAGCGCTTCCGCGAGCTGGTCGACACGCGCAACAAGGCCGACGGGCTGATCCACGCGGTGGAGAAGTCGCTGCAGGAGCCTGGGCGACAAGGTCGACGCCAGCGAGCGCGCCAAGGTGGAATCGGCGGTCTCCGACCTGCGCACGGCGCTCAAGGGCGATGACCGTGGCGTCATCGAGAAGAAGACCGAGGCGCTCGCGCAGGCCTCCGCCGCTATCGCGCAGCGCGCCCATGCCGCCGAGCAGGGCGGCCCGGGCAGCGGCGCCGAGCGGCGGGGCGGCGGGCGGCCGGCTCGGGCAGCAGCGACGGCTCGGCCGGGCCCAAGGCCGGTGGCGGCGCGGCGGGGCGTGAGGACGTGGTGGACGCGGAATTCGAAGAGGTGAAGGACAAGGGACGCAAGGCCTCGTAAGTACCGCATGCCGAACAAGCGCGACTACTACAAGGTACTCGACGTACCGAAGACAGCGACTGAGGCCGAGATCAAGAAGGCCTATCGGCGCCTGGCGATGAAATATCACCCCGATCGTAATCCCAACGATCGGGAGGCCGAGGAGTCCTTCAAGGAGGCGAAGGAGGCCTGCGAGGTGCTCACCGACCCGCACAAGCGGGCCGCCTACGACCAGTACGGCCATGCCGGCGTGGAGGCCGCCGCGCGCGGCGGCGGTGGGCGCGGGGGCTTCGGCGCCGACACGCTTCAGCGACATCTTCGGGGATGTGTTCGGCGACATCTTCGGCGGCGCGCGCCGCGGCGGCCGCTCGCAGGTGTTCCGCGGCGCGGACCTGCGCTATCGAGCTCGAGCTCGAGCTGCCGCAGGCCGTCTTCGGCCACCAGGTCGAGATCGAGGTCGCGCGGCTCGCCGAATGCGAGGTCTGCCACGGCACCGGCTCGGCCAAGGGCAGCTCGCCGGCGACCTGCGACACCTGCGGCGGGGCCGGCCAGGTGCGCATCTCCCAGGGCTTCTTTCAGCTGCAGCAGACCTGCCCGCGCTGCCGCGGCGCCGGCACCATCGTGCGCAACCCCTGCGACACCTGCCTCGGGCAGGGGCGCGTGCGCCGCAGTCCGCAAGCTCGCGGTGAAGGTCCCGGCGGGTGTCGATATCGGGCGACCGTGTGCGCCTCTCCGGCGAAGGCGAGGCCGGCCGCAACGGCGGCCCGCCGGGGATCTGTACGTCGAGATCCACGTGCGCGAGCACGCGATTTTCGAGCGCGACGGCGAGCACCTCAGCTGCGAAGTGCCGGTCAGCTTCGCCACCGCGGCGCTCGGCGGCAGTCGTCGACGTCCCGACGCTCGAGGGCGATGTGCAGCTGAAGATCCCGGCCGAGACCCAGTCCGGCCGCGTATTTCGTTTGCGCGACAAGGGCGTGAAGCCGGTTCGCGGCGGAGCGCGCGGCGACCTCTTCTGCCGCGTGGTGGTCGAGACCCCGGTGCATCTGTCGGCCGAGCAGCGCGAGCTCATCCGCCAGCTCGAGGACTCGCTCAAGGCCCACGCCGGCAAGCACGCGCCGCGCGAGAAGAGCTTCCTGGAAGGCGTGAAGCGCTTCTTCGCCGGTGAGACCGGCAAGGGCTGAAGGCGCGTGTCCTCCAGCGCCAGCAGCGACCCCCTGGTGCGCGCCGTGCTCATCGGCGTCACCGGCCGCATGGGACGGGCGCTGCTGCGCGCCGCTCCCGGATTCTGCCGCAGCTCATCATCACCGGCGCGATCGCTTCGCCTGCGCAGTCTCGCCCTCGGGCGCGATGCCGGGCGAGGTCGCCGGGCATGCGGCGCGACGAACCTGACGGTCACCAGCGACCTGCCGGCGCGCGCTCGCGCAGGCGGACGTCGCGCTCGACTTCAGCCACGCGGCAGCCACGCGGCGACACGCTCCGCCGCCTGCCGTCGCGGCGCGCAAGCCGCTGCTCATCGGCACCACCGGCTTGGCAGGCGACCTCGAGGCGGAGCTCGAGGCTGCCGCGCGCGACATCCCGCTTCTCATCGCGGCGAACACCAGCATCGGCGTCGCGCTGCTGACCGAGCTGGTGCGCGCGCGCGGCACGCGGCGCTGCCCGCCCGCCTTCGATATCGACGTGCTCGATCTGCATCACCGGCTCAAGCGCGGATGCGCCCTCCGGCACCGCGCTCGCCCTGGACGGGCGGCCGCCGAAGCGCGGGCCGTGGCGCTGCGCGCGCCGCGGCCCCGAGCGTGGCAGGAGGCGGTAAAGCGGTCGCGGGCGGGTCCGGTACGCCGCCCGTCCTCCGCGGGCCCGCGCCGCAGGGGGAGATCGGCTTTGCCGCAGTACGTGCCGGCGACATCGTCGGAGAGCACACGGTGCTCTTCTCCGGCCCGGGCGAGCAGCTGTGCTTGACGCACCGCGCGAACGACCGGGCGATCTTCGCGCGCGGAGCGCTGGCGGCGGCGCTCTGGCTCGCGCCCCGGCCGCCCGGGCGCTATGGCATGCGCGATTTCCTTGGTATTAAAACAAGCACTTAGGCCGATATCTTGCGGGCGAGTCGAACTCCGCCGGGGCGCCTTTGCGCCGGGAATTTTCCATGGACACATCGGCCGTAAAGCCCGTAAAATTTCTGCCTAATCCGTGTACGGGTTAGTCCATGCAAGGCGGGAGGATGTTCGATGAGAACTCCTCCCGCTTTGTGTATGTGCGTCAGGAGAGCGTTGATCACGTGAGCGTACCTGCGGTGCTCGCGCTGGCCGATGGAACCATCTTCCGCGGCCAGTCGATCGGAGCCAAGGGCAACACCACAGGCGAAGTCGTTTTCAATACTGCCCTCACCGGTTACCAGGAAATTCTCACCGACCCCTCCTACGCCCGGCAGATCGTCACTCTCACCTGTCCGCACATCGGCAACACCGGTGCCACGCCCGAGGATCTGGAGTCCGCGCAGGTGTATCCGGCGGGGCTCATCATCCGCGACCTGCCGCTGCTCGTCGAGCAACTGGCGCGCGAACGAATCGCTGCCGGAATTCCTGGAGCGTGGCCGCCTCGTGGCGATCGCGGGAATCGACACGCGCAAGCTCACGCGCCTGCTGCGCGAGAAGGGCGCACAAGCCGGCTGCATCATGACCGGCGAGCAGGTCGATCAGCGCGCTGCCGTGAAGGCGCGCACGCAAGTTCCCGGGGCTGAAGGGCATGGACCTCGCCAAGGTCGTGAGCACCAAGCGCAGCTACCAGTGGAACGAGGGGAGCGCTGTGGCCGCAGAGCGCGCGCGCGCCGATCCGCGCGCAGCAGCGGCTGCACGTGGTGGCTTACGACTTCGGCATCAAGCGCAACATCCTGCGGCTCCTCGCCGACGGCGGCTGCCGCATGACGGTGGTGCCGGCGCAGACCGCTGCCGAGGAAGCGCTGGCGCTGGAGCCCGACGGCATATTCCTCTCCAACGGCCCAGGCGACCCCGAGCCGTGTGAGTACGCCATCACCGCCACGCGCAAGTTCCTGGAAACCGACCTGCCGGTGTTCGGCATCTGCCTCGGGCACCAGATCCTCGGGCTTGCCGCCGGCGCGCGCACCGTGAAAATGAAGTTCGGCCACCACGGCGCAAACCATCCGGTGCAGGACCTCGACTCCGGGCGCGTGTTCATCACCAGTCAGAACCACGGCTTCGCGGTCGATGAGCAGACGCTGCCGGCGAGCGTCAAGGCGACGCACCGCTCGCTGTTCGATGGCTCGCTGCAGGGCCTCGCGTTCGAGGACCGCCCGGCGTTCGGCTTCCAGGGACACCCCGAGGCGAGCCCCGGACCGCACGACCTCAAGCCGCTGTTCGAGCGCTTCAACCACCTGATGCTGCGGCGGCTGCAGACGCAGCTGCGCACGGCCGAGGAAACCGTGCGCCGCCAGCAGGCGCTCGCTCGCTGAGCGTGGGGAAGCGCACCGACATCCACAGCATCCTGATCATCGGCGCCGGCCCGATCGTCATCGGCCAGGCGTGCGAGTTCGACTACTCCGGCGCGCAGGCGTGCAAGGCGCTGCGCGAGGAGGGCTACCGGGTCATGCTGGTCAACTCCAACCCCGCGACCATCATGACCGATCCCGAGATGGCCGATGCCATCTACATCGAGCCGGTCAACTCCCGCACGCGTCGCGCGCATCATCGAGAAGGAGCGCCCCGATGCGCTGCTGCCCACCATGGGCGGACAGACCGCGCTCAACACCGCGCTCGATCTGGTGCGCGAGGGAGTGCTGGAGAAATACGACGTCGAGCTGATCGCGGCCTCGCGCGCCGCCATCGACATGGCCGAGGACCGCGAGCTGTTCCGCAACGCCATGCGCGAGATCGGCCTTGAGACCCCGCAGTCGCAGATCGCGCGCAGCCTCGATGAGGCGCTGGCGATCGCGGGCGAGATCGGCTACCCGCTGGTGGTGCGCCCGTCCTTCACCCTGGGCGGGAGCGGCGGCGGCATCGCCTACAACCGCGAGGAGCTGGAGGACATCGTGGCGCGCGGGCTGGACGCCTCCCCGACCGGCGAGGTGCTGCTGGAGGAGTCGGTGATCGGCTGGAAAGAGTTCGAGATGGAGGTGGTGCGCGACAGCCGCGACAACTGCATCATCGTCTGCTCGATCGAGAACCTCGATCCGATGGGCGTACACACCGGCGACTCGATCACCATCGCGCCGGCGCTGACCCTCACCGACAAGGAATACCAGCGCATGCGCGACGCCTCGATCGCGGTGCTGCGCAAGATCGGCGTCGATACCGGCGGCTCGAACGTGCAGTTCGCGATCAACCCCGAGGACGGGCGGCTGCTGGTCATCGAGATGAACCCGCGCGTGTCGCGCTCCTCGGCGCTCGCCTCCAAGGCGACCGGCTTCCCGATCGCCAAGATCGCCGCCAAGCTCGCCGTCGGCTATACCCTCGATGAGCTCAGGAACGACATCACCGGCGGGGCCACGCCGGCCTCCTTCGAGCCCTCGATCGACTACGTCGTCACCAAGATCCCGCGCTTCACGTTCGAGAAGTTCCCGGCCGCCAACGATCGGCTGACGACCCAGATGAAATCCGTGGGCGAGGTCATGGCGATCGGGCGCACCTTCCAGGAATCGCTGCAGAAGGCGCTGCGCGGTCTGGAGACCGGACTCGATGGCCTCAGCGCGCAGCTTCCCATGCCGCTCTCGGACGAGGATCAGGATCGCCTCGCGCACGAGCTGCGCGCGCCGGGAGCCAACCGGCTGCTGTACGTGGCGGATGCGTTCCGCGCCGGCTGGTCACTCGCCCGCATTGCCGGGCTCACCCGCATCGACCCGTGGTTCCTGGCGCAGGTCGCCGAGCTGGTGCAGGAGGAGGAGCAGGTGCGCGGCGGGGGTCTCGGCGCCCTCACCGCCGAGCGGCTGCGCGCTCTGAAGCGCAAGGGCTTCTCCGACAGCCGTCTGGCGCACCTCCTCGACATGCCCGAGAAGGCGATCCGCGACAAGCGCCATGAGCTCGGCGTCGTGCCGGTCTACAAGCGCGTCGATACCTGCGCGGCCGAATTCGCCACCTCCACCGCGTACCTGTATTCCACCTACGAGGAGGAGTGCGAGGCGCAGCCCACTACGCGCCGCAAGATCATGATTCTCGGCGGCGGTCCCAATCGCATCGGACAGGGGATCGAGTTCGACTACTGCTGCGTGCACGCCGCGCTGCAGCTGCGCGAGGACGGTTTCGAGACCATCATGGTGAACTGCAACCCCGAGACCGTCTCCACCGATTACGACACCTCCGATCGGCTGTATTTCGAGCCGCTCACGCTCGAGGATGTGCTGGAAGTCATCGCCACGGAGAAGCCCGAAGGGCTGATCGTGCAGTTCGGCGGCCAGACGCCGCTGAAGCTTTCGCGGGCGCTGGAGGCCGCCGGCGCGCCCATCATCGGCACCTCGCCCGAGTCCATCGACGTCGCCGAGGACCGCGAGCGCTTCCAGGCGCTGGTGAAGAAGCTCGGCCTCAAGCAGCCGGCGAATGCGACCGCGCGTACCGAGGACCAGGCGGTGCAGCTGGCGCGCCAAGTGGGCTTTCCGCTCGTGGTGCGCCCCTCGTACGTGCTCGGCGGACGCGCCATGGAGGTGGTGTTCAACGAGGAGGATCTGCGCGCCTACATGACGCACGCCGTGCAGGTCTCGAATGACAGTCCGGTGCTGCTGGATCGTTTCCTCGACGTCGCGATCGAAGTGGATGTGGACGCCGTGTGCGACGGCGAGGACGTGCTGATCGGCGGCATCATGGAGCACATCGAGCAGGCTGGCGTGCACTCCGGCGACTCCGGCTGCTCGCTGCCGCCGAACAGCCTGAGCCGCGAGACGCAGGCGGAGCTGCGCGAGCAGACGCGCAAGCTGGCGCGCGCGCTGAACGTCGTGGGGCTGATGAACGTGCAATTCGCCATACAGAGCGGGGTCATTTACGTACTCGAAGTGAATCCGCGCGCCTCGCGCACCGTGCCCTTCGTCTCCAAGGCGACGGGGCTGCCGCTGGCGAAGATCGCCGCGCGCGTCATGACCGGGCGCAAGCTGAGGCAGCTCGTGGGCGCGATCGAGCGCGTGCCCGGCTATTTCTCGGTGAAGGAGGCCGTGTTCCCCTTCACGAAGTTCCCCGAAGCCGACCCGATCCTGGGTCCGGAGATGAAGTCGACGGGGGAGGTGATGGGCACGGGACGCACCTTCGGTGAGGCCTACGCCAAGGCCCAGACCGCCTCGGGTGTGGTGCTGCCGCGCCACGGGGTGTGCTTCATCAGCGTGCGCGATCGCGACAAGGCGCCGGCGGTGCAGCTGGCGAAGAAGCTCATCGAGCGCGGCTTCGAGGTGCTGGCGACCGAGGGCACGGCGCGCGCGCTCAGTGAGGCGGGGGTCGCCTGCCGGCGCGTGAACAAGGTGCGCGAGGGGCGGCCGCACATCGTCGATATGATCAAGAACGACGAGATCGATCTCATCGTGAACACCACCGAAGGCAAGCAGGCGATCCGCGAATCGAATTCCATCCGCCGCGAGGCCGTGCACCATCGCGTGACGTACTACACGACGCTCGCCGCCGGTCTCGCCACCTGCGAGGCCCTCGATCACCTGGACGAGGTCGAGGTGAACCGACTGCAGGATCTGCACGCCGAGGCGCTCGGCGCATGAATCGCACGCCCATGACGCTGCGCGGCGCGGAGGCGCTGCGCGCGGAGCTGAAGCGGCTGAAGTCGGAAGCGCGGCCGAACATCATCAAGGCGATAACCGAGGCGCGTGGGCACGGCGACCTGTCCGAGAATGCCGAGTACCACGCGGCACGCGAGCAGCAGGGGTTCATCGAGGGCCGCATCAAGGAGATCGAGCACAAGCTCGCCAACGCCCAGGTGATCGACCCGGCCAGGCTTCCCAACACCGGTAAAGTCGTTTTCGGCGCGCAGGTGGAGCTCGAAGACCAGGGCGACGGCGGCCGCGTCGTCTACCAGATCGTGGGTGAGGACGAGGCGGATATCCGCGCCGGACGCCTTTCGGTCACCTCGCCCATCGCGCGTGCGCTCGTGGGCAAGGCCGAGGGCGAGGTCGTCGAAGTCGCGGCGCCGGGCGGCACGCGCTCCTACGAGATCGTGGCGGTGCGCTTCGGTTAGGGCCGCGCGGCCCCGGCCGCTTCAGGCGTCGGGGATGAGGATGCGCGGCAGATCCGCGCGCGCAGGGCATGCGCCAGGGCCCGCAGCTGCTTGCGCTGGCGCTCGGTAAGCTCAGGGGCGCCACGGCGGCGCCGCTGTGCATTGGCCCCTGCATCGGCTCATTCTATGAGAGCAGGAACTTGCCAGCCCCGGGAGACACCTAAGCTCATGAAGCGGCGGTCGAGGAGCAGCGACAGGTGGCTCAAGGAGCACTTCTCCGATCCGTTCGTGCAACGCGCGCAAAGCGAAGGATGGCGCTCGCGCGCGGTATTCAAACTCGAGGAAATCGACCGCCGCGAGAAGCTGCTGCAGGCCGGCTCTGTGTGCCTGGACCTGGGAGCGGCCCCGGGGGCATGGAGCCAGTACGCCGCGAAGCGCGTCGGCGCGAGAGGGCGGGTGGTGGCGAGCGACATTCTTTCCATGCCGCCGCTGCCCGGAGTCGAGTTCGTGCAGGGTGATTTCAGGGAAGCGGAGGTTTTCGAGCGGCTCCTCGCTCTTCTGCCCCGCGGCCAGGTGGATATCGTGCTCTCGGACATGGCGCCGAACCTGAGCGGCGTGGACGTGATCGACCAGCCCCGCTCCCTGCACCTGGCGGAGCTGGCGCTCGAGATGGCCGCGCGCGTCTTGAAGCCGGGGGGTGATGCCCTGATCAAGGTGTTGCAGGGTGCGGGCTTCCCGCAGCTGCTGAAGGGCGCGCGGGAGAGGTTCGCGCGCGTGAGGCTGGTGAAACCGCCCGCATCACGGTCCCGCAGCCCGGAGATCTATTTACTGGCCAGGCAGTTTCGCTTGGTGTAGGTTGTTTTTCGGGCCCGGCAGCGGTGGGTCCCAGGAAGGACACAAGCCCTTGAACGATTTGACAAAGAATATCCTGCTCTGGGTCGTTATCGTGCTCGTGTTGCTGGCGGTCTTCAGTCGCTACATGCCCACCGCGGGACAGCCGCAGGAGATCCCGTACTCCGACCTTCCTCGATGATGTAAAGGCCAATCGCGTCGAGTCCGTGGTGCTGCAGGCGGAGATGATCTACGGGGTGCGCAAGGACAAGTCCACCTTCAAGACCTTCAACCCCGAGACCGATTTCTCCGCGCTGATCGGCACGCTCGAGAAGTCGAACGTCGTGATCGAAGGGCGCCCGCCCAAGCCGCCGAACTTCATCGGGCAGCTGTTCCTGCAAATGGCGCCGGCGCTGCTTCTGATACTGGTGTTCCTGTACATGCTGCGACAGATGCAGGGCGCCTCCGGCGGCCGCGGAGCCATGTCCTTCGGCAAGAGCCGTGCGCGCCTGCTCGGCGAAGACCAGGTGAACGTCACCTTTGCCGACGTGGCGGGGGTGGACGAGGCAAAGCAGGAAGTAGGCGAGATCGTCGACTTCCTCAAGGACCCGGGCAAGTTCCAGAAGCTGGGCGGCAAGATTCCCAAGGGCGTGCTGATGGTGGGCTCGCCCGGCACGGGCAAGACGCTGCTGGCGCGCGCCATCGCCGGCGAGGCCAAGGTGCCTTTCTTCACCATTTCCGGCTCCGACTTCGTGGAGATGTTCGTCGGCGTCGGCGCTTCGCGCGTGCGCGACATGTTCGAGCAGGCGAAGAAGCATGCGCCCTGCATCATTTTCATCGACGAGATCGATGCCGTCGGCCGCCACCGTGGTGCGGGCCTCGGCGGCGGCCACGACGAGCGCGAGCAGACGCTCAATCAACTGCTGGTGGAGATGGACGGCTTCGAGGGGAACGAGGGCATCATCGTCATCGCGGCCACTAACCGCCCGGACGTGCTCGACCCGGCGCTGCTGCGCCCGGGGCGTTTCGATCGCCAGGTGGTGGTGCCGCTGCCGGACGTGCGCGGCCGCGAGCAGATCCTGCGCGTGCACATGCGGCGCGTGCCGCTGGCCGACGACGTCAAGCCCGCGCTGATCGCGCGCGGTACGCCCGGCTTCTCGGGCGCGGACCTCGCCAACCTCGTCAACGAGGCGGCGCTGTTCGCTGCACGCGCGAACAAGAGAATCGTCGGGATGGACGAGTTCGAGCGCGCCAAGGACAAGATCATGATGGGCACCGAGCGGCGCTCCATGGTCATGAGCGAGGCCGAGAAGCGCATGACCGCCTACCACGAGGCGGGGCATGCGATCGTCGGCATGACGGTGCCCGAGCACGACCCGGTGTACAAGGTCACGATCATCCCGCGCGGCCGTGCGCTCGGCGTGACGCAGTTCCTGCCCGAGCAGGATCGCTACAGCTTTTCGAAGCGGCGCCTGGAGAGCGCGATCGCCACGCTCTTCGGCGGGCGCATCGCCGAAGAGCTGATCTTCGGCCCGGAATCCGTCACCACGGGCGCCTCCAACGACATCGAGCGTGCGACCGAGCTGGCGCGCAACATGGTCACGAAATGGGGACTCTCGGACAAGCTCGGCCCGCTCACCTACTCGGAGGAGACCGGGGAGGTGTTCCTCGGGCGCAGCGTCACGCAACACAAGCAGGTCTCGGACGTGACCGCACATGCGATCGACGAGGAGATCCGGCGGGTCATCGAGAGCAACTACCAGCGGGCGCGGCAGGTTCTCACTACCGCGCTCGACAAGCTGCACCTCATGGCCGAAGCGCTCATGAAATACGAGACCATCGACGAGGAGCAGTTGAAGGACATCATGGCGGGCAATGCGCCGAAACCGCCCAAGGACTGGGACGACACGCTCGGTAACAAGCCGCCGCAGGCGCCGCCGGCGGCGGCGGGCGGACCGGCGATTCCTGCGGGCCAGCACTGAACGCGTTTCTCCCCGGCGTGGGGGCTTGAGGGGGCTGCGGGCGAAAAAGGCGCTTTCCGGGACCGCCGTGAATCCGTCTCTGGAGGCTGCGGAAAAAACTTTCTGCGCCTTTGCTATCCTGCCCCGCGCTGAAAGCCCGGGATCTGCCATCCCTGGCAGATCCCGCTCGGCGCGCTGCGCCGAGCCCTGTTTTTTACGGTCCCGGAAAGCGCCTTTTTCACTCGCGCCCCAATCTCCGCCCAACCGGTATACCGCGCTCGTCTGACTGATACACCTGCCAGTGAACCGCATGTCCTCCCCGCCGGTAGTGCTGCGCTGCGCCGATAAGACGCTCGATCTCAGCGCCCCGCTCGTCATGGGGGTGCTGAATGTCACGCCGGACTCGTTCTCGGACGGCGGACGGTTCTTCTCCGTGGACGCGGCGGTCGAGCAGGGCCTGCGGATGGCCGCGGAGGGTGCCGCGCTCATCGACGTGGGGGGAGAATCCACGCGGCCGGGCTCGCAGGGGGTGAGCGCAGATGAGGAATTGCGCCGCGTGATTCCGGTCATCGAGCGCCTGCGCAAGGCCACGGCGGCGGTGATCTCCGTCGACACCAGTAAGGCGCAAGTCATCCGTGCGGCCGCCGCTGCAGGCGCCGGCCTGGTGAACGACGTGCGCGCACTGCGCGAGCCGGCAGCGCTCGAGGCGGCCGCGGCGAGCGGTTGTGCGGTCTGCCTGATGCATATGCAGGGCGAGCCGCGCACCATGCAGCTCGCCCCTCATTACACCGACGTGGTGAACGAGGTGCGCGCGTTTCTTGCAGAGCGTGTGACGGCCTGCCGCAACGCCGGCTTCGCCGCCGAGCGGCTGGCCGTGGATCCGGGATTCGGTTTCGGCAAGACCGGGGAGCACAATCTGACGCTCTTACGCCGGCTGCGGGAGCTTGCAGCGGACGGGCCGCCGATGTTGGTCGGGTTGTCGCGCAAGTCGATGCTGGGCACACTCACGCAGCGGGCGGCGGCGGAACGCACTGCCGGCAGCGTTGCGCTCGCGGTCATTGCGGTGCTCAATGGCGCGCGCATCATCCGCGCCCACGACGTGGCGCCGACGGTCGATGCGCTGAAGGTGGTGGCGGCGGTCCACTCGGGAGGCCGAGCGGCGTAAGCTGCGAAGGAGCTCAATGGGTCGTCGATACTTCGGTACGGACGGGGTCAGGGGACGGGTGGGCGAGCACCCGATGACGGTGGATTTCGCGCTGCAGCTCGCCAGCGCCGCGGCCCGGGTGCTGGCGCCTGACGGGGGCACCACGCTGATCGGCAAGGACACGCGCCTCTCGGGCTATATGTTCGAATCGGCGCTCGAGGCGGGGTTCGTCGCTGCCGGCGTGAACGTCATGCTCATCGGACCGCTGCCGACGCCCGGCATCGCGTACATGACGCGCCGCTTCAACTGTGATTTCGGCGTGGTGATCAGCGCCTCGCACAATCTGTATGACGACAACGGCATCAAGTTCTTCGATGCCTCCGGCGGCAAGCTGTCCGATGAGCTCGAGGAACGCATCGAGACCGAGCTGGCCCAGCCGCCGCTCACGCGCGCCTCGCGCAATCTCGGGCGCGCCACGCGCGCGGACCGCTCGCGCACGCACTACCAGGAGTTCTGCGCCTCAACCCTGCCGCCGGGCCTGGACCTGTCGGGGCTGAAGATCGTGATCGACTGCGCCAATGGCGCCGCCTACAAGGTCGGTCCGCGCATCCTCGCCGACCTCGGCGCGGAGATCGTGCCGATCGGCTGCTCGCCCAACGGGCGCAACATCAACGACGGCTGCGGCTCGATGGCGCCCGCGCTGCTGCAGCTGACGGTGCCCGGCGTGCGCGCCAACCTGGGCCTTGCGCTCGACGGGGATGGCGACCGCCTCGTCATGGTCGATCACCTGGGACGTATCGTCGATGGCGACCAGCTGCTGTATGTCATCGCCCGGGCGCTGCAGCAGGCCGGCACGCTGCGCGGACCGGTGGTCGGCACGGTGATGAGCAATCTCGGTCTCGAGGTGGCGCTGCGCGTCGCCGGGATCGAATTCCGCCGCGCCGCGGTCGGTGACCGCTACGTGCTGTCGATGTTGCGCGAGACCCGCGGCAACCTCGGCGGCGAAACCTCCGGGCACATCCTGTGCCTCGACAAGACGACGACCGGAGATGGCCTGGTGAGCGCGCTGCAGGTGCTCGCGGTGATCAAGCAGACCGGCCGTACGCTCGCGGAGCTCACTTCGGGCATGCGCAAGTTCCCCCAGGTGTTGCTGAACGTGCAGGTCGGGCGGCGCTTCGATCCCGCCGGCGTGCCGGCGGTGCAGGCAGCAGTGCAGCGCATCGAACAACGCCTGGACGGCGAGTGTCGCGTGGTACTGCGCGCGTCCGGAACCGAGCCCGTGATCCGCGTCATGGTCGAAGGGCGCGAGGAGGCGCAAACGCGCGCTGCCGCCACCGAGCTCGCCGAAGTGGTCAAGGGCGTAGCCGGCTGAGCCGGGCGGCTGCGCCGCGCTCGCCCGTCGGGCGCTTATACGCCGGCGACACCCGGCTCGCTTCGAGCCGGGTGTCACCGGCCGATCGCTGTCAGGGGCTCTGCACTTCGATACGGCGGGCACGCAATTCCGTCCGCTTCGGGATCCGCACCGTGAGGACGCCGTCCTTGAGACTCGCCTCGATGCGGTTGTTCTCGAGCTCGGGGCTCAGGACAAAGCTGCAGCGGTAGACGGTGGATCTCACGTCGGCGTAGAGCGCCTCCATCTGCTCGGGCATCCTCACCTGCAGCTCTCCCTCGACGATGAGCGTATTCCCCTCGACCTGCAGGTTGAGATGCTCCTTCGATACGCCCGGCATGTCCGCGTACAGCGTGATGCCCTCGGCGGTCTCCAAGACATCCACGGCGGGGCGCATCGCGGATTCGCTGCGCTGAGTGCCCGCCTGGCGTGACACGGCGGATTTTTCCGGCTGCGTGATGCTCTGCTCGTTGGCCATAGGCATTCTCCTCAGGAGGGTTGCGGATCAATTCACTTTGATCTGCCGCGGCTTGGCGGATGCCTGCCTGCCGACCGTCACCGTCAGGATTCCGTGCAGGTACTTGGCCTCCACCTTGTCGGGGTCGATGTCGTCGGGGAGGCCGATACTGCGGCGGAACTCGCCGGTGAAACGCTCCCGGCGATAGTAGGTGGCGTCCTGGACTTCGGGGATCTCGCGTTCGCCGGAGATCGAGAGCAGGTTCTGTCGAATCGATATGTCGAGTTTCTTCGGATCCAGGCCCGGGGCGAACAGGTACACGCTGATCGCGTCCTGAGTGGATCCTACATTGAGGGCGGGAAAAGTCCCGGCGGGGAGCGAGCGGATATCGCGCGTACCCATCAGGGTGGGACCGCTCCCGAACAGCTCGTCGAGCTCCTGCTCCAGACGCCTGATCTGACCGGAGAGCGGATTCTCGTAGCCCCAGATTCGTTCGAACATAGGCTTAGCTCCTCTTCGGTGAGTGGTGGGACGGGCGCAAAAATGGGAATTCCCCAGAAAACTTCAAGGGGCCGGCGCTGATGGTGGGGATGGGTACGCAGCCCGGGAGCGGGAGAGAGGCTTTCCGGGACCGTAAAAAACAGGACGTTTTTTCCGGAGCCTCCAGGGATGGATTTACGGCGGTCCCGGAAAGCCTCTCTCCCGCTCCCGGGCCTCCGTATCGCCTCGGGGATACGGGAACGCCGCCGCGCACGGCGTTGCGCCACCCCCCCTGCATGGCTATCATCCCGCGCCCTTTGAGTGGGGCGTCAGCAGCCCGGGGTGACGCCATCCGAGGTCGGTCCATGCGCCTGCCCATTGTTGCCGGAAACTGGAAGATGCACGGCTCGCGCAGCGAGACCGCGCGGCTGATCGAGGAGCTGCTGGCGCAATGTCCGCCTGCCCCGGTCGCGGCGTGCGTCGTCTGCCCGCCGTTCGTCTATCTGCAGGAGGCCGGGCGGCTGCTGCGCGACTCGGCGTTCAGCCTCGGCGCTCAGGACGTCTGCGCGGATGCGCAGGGCGCCGTTCACCGGCGAGGTGTCCGCGGCCATGCTGAAGGACGTCGGGTGCGAATACGTGATCGTGGGGCACTCGGAGCGGCGCCTGCTCTATCGCGAGAGCGATCAGTTGATCGCGCGCAAGTTTGGCGCGGCGCTACGGCAAGGGCCTGGTCCCGATCCTGTGTGTGGGCGAGCAGCTCGCCGAACGCGAGGCCGGACGCACGCGCGAAGTGGTCGCGCGCCAGCTCGACGCAGTCCTCGAGTTGTGCGGGGCGGGGGCCCTGGAGCAGGGCGTCATCGCCTACGAGCCGGTGTGGGCGATCGGCACCGGGCGCAACGCCAGCCCCGAGCAGGCGCAGGACGTACATGCCTTCATCCGGGCCCGGATCGGAGCACGGGATGCTAGAATCGCGGCTGCCACACGCATTCTTTATGGCGGCAGCGTCAAGGCCGGCAACGCGGCCGAACTGTTCGCGATGCCGGATGTCGACGGCGGTCTGATCGGCGGCGCTTCGCTCAAGGCGGATGAGTTCCTGGCAATCCTGGCCGCTGCGCGGATCAGGAAGAGTGAGATTTTTTCGATGTTGCGCTTGATTTTGACTTGTGTGCAGGTGTTCTCCTCGTTCGCGATCGTCGGGCTCGTGCTGCTTCAGCGCGGCAAGGGCGCTGAAGCAGGCGCCGGCTTCGGCGCGGGAGCCTCCGGCACGGTGTTCGGCGCGCGCGGCGCCACGCACGGCGCTTTCGCGAGCCACCGCGGTCTTCGCCGCGATCTTCATGATCAACAGCCTCGCGCTCGCCTACATGGGAACCCGCACCGCCGCGGAGCCGGTACAGAAGACGATCCTCGATGAGGCGGTCGAGCCCAAACCGAAGCCCGCGCCCGCTGCAGGCACCTCCGCCCCGCCGGCCCGCCCGGCGGCTGCGCCGGCCTCGGCGCCGCCTCCCGTGCCGCCGGCCGGTTCCGCACCGGCGCCGAAATAACGCCCCGGCCGCAGGTACGCGCGCGGATCTCATGTTGCCGACGTGGTGGAATTGGTAGACACACTAGCTTGAGGGGCTAGCGCCGCAAGGCGTGTCGGTTCGAATCCGACCGTCGGCACCAAAACGACTGACTGCGCTGCTACAATGCCGGCGCTGTAATCGGGGGCAGGTCGCTTGCTTGACCTGCCTTTTTTACGCATCACAAGCGCATGCTGTCGAACTATCTGCCGATCCTGATCTTCCTGGTCGTGGCCGCAGGCCTGGCGGCGGTGCTGCTGCTGCTCGGCACCGGGATCGGGCGCCACTTTTCACGCTTCCACCATGATCCGGCCAAGCTCGCGCCCTACGAGTGCGGCTTCGAGGCCTTCGAGGACACGCGCACCAAGTTCGACGTGCGCTACTACCTGGTGGCGATCCTGTTCATCGTTTTCGACCTGGAGATCGCGTTCCTGTTTCCCTGGGCGGTGGCGCTCGGCAAGATCGGCCTGTTCGGCCTCATCGCCATGGGCATCTTTCTCGCCATTCTCGTGGTGGGTTTCATCTACGAATGGAAGAAGGGAGCTCTCGAGTGGGACTAGCGGCCGAAAGCCCGGAAGGCTTCGCGCAACGCGGCTTCCTCACCACCGGGCTCGACAACCTCGTCAACTGGGCGCGCACCGGCTCGTTATGGCCGATGACCTTCGGGCTCGCCTGCTGCGCGGTGGAGATGATGCATGCCGGCGCCTCGCGCTACGACCTCGACCGCTTCGGCGTGGTGTTTCGCGCGAGCCCGCGCCAGTCGGACGTGATGATCGTCGCCGGCACGCTGGTCAACAAGATGGCGCCGGCGCTGCGCAGGGTGTACGACCAGATGGCCGAGCCGCGCTGGGTCATCTCGATGGGCTCGTGCGCGAACGGCGGCGGCTACTATCATTATTCGTACTCGGTGGTGCGCGGTTGCGACCGCATCGTGCCGGTCGATGTGTATGTGCCGGGCTGCCCGCCGACGGCGGAAGCGCTGGTGTACGGCATCCTGCAGCTGCAGAAGAAGATTGCCCGCACGAGCACGATCGCCAGATAAGCGACGCTATGGAGTGGGTCAGGACGTGAGCGAGGTCATCGAAGCTCTCGCGGGCAAGGTTGACGCGCGGCTCGGCGACCGCGTGGGCCGCTTGCCCGCGCGCGCGGCCGAACTGGCCTATGAGTGCGAGGCCGCGCAGCTCCTCGAGGTATGCCGCACGCTGCGCGATGCCCCGGAGCTGAAGTTCGAGATGCTCATGGATCTGGCCGGCGTCGACCACCTGCACTACGGACGCGACGAGTGGCAGACCGATAGCGCTACCCGCTCGGGCTTCAGCCGCGGGCGCGTCGCGCGCAGCGATGCGCCCGATCCGGACGCGCCCGGCCGATTCGCGGTCGTCTACAACCTGCTGTCGATCACCCACAACCAGCGGCTGCGCCTGATCGTGAGGTGCCCGGATGCGACCGAGCCGGTGGTGGATTCGGTAGTGGACATCTGGGCGAGCGCCAACTGGTTCGAGCGCGAAGCGTTCGATCTGTTCGGGATCCTGTTCCGCGGCCACCCTGACCTGCGCCGCATCCTCACCGACTACGGCTTCATCGGACATCCCTTCCGCAAGGACTTCCCCCTGAGCGGCAACGTCGAGGTGCAGTACGACCCGGACAAGCAGCGCGTGGTGTACCAGCCGGTCAGCATCACGCCCCGGGTACTGGTGCCGAAGGTCATCCGCCATGACCATCGCTACGAGCCCGCCCTCAAAGATCCGCAGGCGCCACGCTGATGTCGGCCGCACCGCTCTCCGAGATCCGCAACTACACCATGAACTTCGGGCCGCAGCACCCGGCGGCCCACGGCGTGCTGCGCCTGGTGCTCGAGCTCGATGGCGAGGTGATCCAGAAGGCCGACCCGCACATCGGGCTGCTGCACCGGGCCACGGAGAAGCTCGCCGAGTCCAAGCCCTTCAACCAGTCGATCGGCTACATGGACCGGCTCGACTATGTCTCCATGATGTGCAACGAGCACGCTTACGTGCTCGCCATCGAGCGGCTGCTCGGGATCACCCCTCCCGAGCGTGCGCAGTACATCCGCGTGATGTTCGACGAGATCACCCGCATCCTGAACCATCTGCTGTGGCTCGGCTCGCACGGCCTCGACATCGGCGCGATGACCGTGTTCCTGCTGTGCTTCAAACAGCGCGAAGAGCTGATGGACGTCTACGAGGCGGTCTCCGGCACGCGCATGCATGCCACCTACTACCGCCCGGGCGGGGTATACCGTGACCTGCCCGACTCCATGCCGAAGTACCTGGCCTCGAAGTGGCGCTCCGCCAGGGAAGCGGCCCGCATGAACGACGCGCGCTCCGGCACGATGCTGGATTTCATCGAGGCGTTCACGGCGGCGTTCCCGGCGGCCGTCGATGACTACGAGACGCTGCTCACCGACAATCGCATCTGGAAGCAGCGCACCGTCAACATTGGCGTGGTGAGCCCGGAGCGTGCCATGCAGCTCGGCTTCTCCGGTCCCATGCTGCGCGGCTCAGGCGTCGCCTGGGACCTGCGCAAGAAGCAACCGTACGAAGTCTACGAGCGCATGGATTTCGACATACCCGTGGGCGTGAACGGCGACTGCTACGACCGCTACCTGGTGCGCGTCGAGGAGATGCGCCAGTCGAACCGCATCGTCCGCCAGTGCGTCGAGTGGCTGCGCACCCACCCCGGTCCCGTCATGATCGACGACCGCAAGGTGCGTCCGCCCTCGCGCGAGCGCATGAAAGAGGACATGGAAGCGCTCATTCATCACTTCAAGTTCTTCACCGAAGGCTACGAGGTGCCCGAGGGCGACACCTACGCCGCGGTCGAGGCCCCCAAGGGCGAGTTTGGCATTTATCTGGTGTCGGACGGCGCCAACAAGCCCTATCGGCTCAAGTGCCGCGCGCCGGGCTTTGCGCACCTGGCGGCGCTCGAGGAGATGTGCCGCGGCCACATGCTCGCGGACGTCGTGGCGATGATCGGCACACAGGACATCGTGTTCGGAGAGATCGACCGTTGAGCGGCGACAGCATCAACCCCGCCGCGGGAGCAGCCGGCGCCGACGCCAAGCTGCACCTGCTCAGCGAGGGCACCTGCCGGGAGATCGATCACTGGGTGGCGAAATTTCCGCCCGGTCGGCAGCGCTCGGCGTGCCTCGCCGCGCTGCGCGCCGCGCAGGAGCAGAACCACGGCTTCCTCAGCGCCGATCTCATGGATGCGGTGGCGCGAGTACCTGAAACTGCCGCCGATCCAGGTCTACGAGGTCGCGAGCTTCTACTCGATGTTCGAGACCCGACCCTGCGGCCGTCATCACGTCAGCATCTGCACCAACATCTCCTGCATGCTGAACGGCGGCGAGCAGCTCGTGGCGCATGCGGAAAAGAAGCTCGGCATCAGGCTGAACGAGAGCACCCCCGACGGGCGCATCTTCCTCAAGCGCGAGGAGGAGTGTCTCGCGGCCTGCACCGGCGCCCCGATGATGATGGTGGATCACGTGTTCCACGAGCACCTCACACCCGAGAAGCTCGATGCGATCCTGGATGCGTTGAAATGAGCGACATCGAAAGCAAGTACGCCGCAAAGATGAACCTCACGGTGTTCGAGCCGCTGAAGCTCGAGCGCTCGTGGACGCTCGACACCTACCGCAGCATCGGCGGCTACGAGGTCTGGGAGCGGCTGCTGAAGGAGAAGCCACCGCGCGAGCAGATCATCGAGCAGGTGAAGGCCTCCGGCCTGCGCGGCCGCGGCGGCGCGGGCTTCCCCACCGGCACGAAGTGGAGCTTCATGCCGCGCAACTCGCCGATGCAGAAATACCTGGTGTGCAACTCCGATGAGAGCGAGCCGGGCACCTGCCACGACCGCGACATCCTGCGCTACAATCCGCATGCGCGTCATCGAGGGGCTCGCCATTGCCGGCTACGCCACCAACTCCACCGTGGCCTACAACTACATCCGCGGCGAGTTCCTGGGCGAGCCCGTGCCGCGCTTCGAAGGCGGCGCTCGCCGAAGCCTACGCGGCGGGGCTCCTCGGCAAGAACATCAAGGGATCGGGCGTCGATTTCGATCTGCATACGTTTCGTTGGCGCCGGCGCCTACATCTGCGGCGAGGAGACCGGGCTGCTGGAGTCACTCGAGGGCAAGCCCGGCAAGCCGCGCTTCAAGCCGCCGTTCCCGGCCAACTTCGGCCTGTACGGCGCCCCCACCACCATCAACAACACCCTGAGCTTCGCCTCCGTGCCGACCATCCTGCGCAAGGGACCGGCCTGGTTCGCGGGGCTCGGGCCGCCGAACTCCGGCGGCACGCTGATCTACTCGGTCTCCGGACACGTGCAGAACCCGCGCAACATCGAGTTGCCGCTCGGCATCCCGTTCGCGGACCTGCTGGCGCTGTGCGGGCGGCGTGCGCGGGGGGCGCAAGCTCAAGGCGGTGATCCCCGGCGGAGTCTCGGTGCCGGTGGTGCCCGGGGAGATCATGCTGAAGACCAACATGGATTACGACTCGGTGAAGGCCGCCGGCTCGGCCCTCGGCACCGGCGCGGCCATCGTCATGGACGAGACCACCTGCATGGTGCGAATGCTCGAGCGCATCTCGCGCTTCTACATGTCCGAGTCCTGCGGCCAGTGCACGCCCTGCCGCGAGGGCACCGGCTGGATGAACCGCATGCTGAAGCGCGTGCTCGCCGGCCAGGCGCGGCGCGAGGAGCTGGGCCTGCTGCTCGATGTCGCCAACCGCATCGAGGGGCACACCATCTGCGCCTTCGGCGATGCCTCGGCCTGGCCGGTGCAGAGCTTCCTCAAGCACTACCGGCACGAGTTCGAGTACATGATCGATCAGCGGCGGGCGCAGCCTCGTCGAGCGAGACACTGGGAGCGCGGGCGGCCTGAGGGCCGCGCGAACGGGGTAAACGCTCCATGGCGGATGATCTGGTCAACATCGAAGTCGACGGCGTGCCGGTGAAGGCCAGCAAGGGCGAGATGATCATTCGCGCCACCGATCGCAACGGCGTCTACGTCCCGCGCTTCTGCTACCACGAGAAGCTCTCCATCGCCGCCAACTGCCGCATGTGCCTGGTCGAGGTCGAGAAGGCGCCCAAGCCCCTGCCGGCCTGCGCCACGCCGGTGACGGAGGGCATGAAGGTCTTCACCAAATCGCCGCGCGCCATCGGGGCGCAGCGCGCCACCATGGAGTTCCTGCTCATCAATCACCCGCTCGACTGCCCGATCTGCGACCAGGGCGGGGAGTGCGAGCTGCAGGACCTGGCGGTCGGGTTCGGCCGCGACATTTCGCGCTACAACGAGGGCAAGCGCGCGGTGGCGGACGAGAACCTGGGTCCGCTCATCGCCACCGACATGACGCGCTGCATCCAGTGCACGCGCTGCATCCGCTTCACCGAGGAGATCGCCGGCATTCAGGAGCTCGGCATGATCGGCCGCGGCGAGCACATGGAGGTGCGCACCTACATCGAGAGCACGGTGAATCACGAGCTCTCGGGCAACGTCATCGACCTGTGTCCGGTGGGGCGCTGGTGTCCAAGCCCTACCGCTTCACCGCGCGCGCCTGGGAGATGGGCTCGGTGCCGCTCGTCTCGCCGCACGACGCCGTCGGCAACAACCTCTTCGGCCACGTGCTGCGCGGGCGGCTCATGCGCGTGGTGCCGCGCGAGAACGAAGCCATCAACGAGGTCTGGATCGCCGACCGCGACCGCTTCAGCTACGAGGGCGTCTACAGCCCCGACCGGCTGCATGCGCCCGCTGCGTGCGCCGCGGGGCCGAATGGGTCGAGAGCGACTGGGAGCCGGCGCTCATGCGCACTGCCGAGGGCCTGAAGGATAGCGCCGCGAGCTTAGGCGTGCTCGCCAGCAGCTCGGGCACGATCGAGGAGCTCTATCTGGCGGCGCGCATCGCGCGCGCCCTCGGCTCGCACAACATCGACCATCGGCTGCGCCAGCGCGACTTCCGCGACCAGGCCGCCGATCCCGTCTTCCCCGGGCTCGGCATGCGCATCGCCGAAGTCGATGCGCTGCAATGCGCTCCTGTGTCGGCTCGAACCTGCGCCGGGAAGCGCCGATCCTCGCCCATCGTGTGCGCAAGGCGGCGCTGCGCGGAGCGCAGGTGGCGATGCTGAATCCCGCGCGCTTTCCCGTACCTCTTCCCCGTGAAGGCCTATCTCACCTCGGCGCCGGCGGATCTCGTGACGGACCTGGCCGCCGTGCTCGGCGCCGTGGCGGCGGCGGTGCGGCAAGAGCGTTCCGGCGCAGTTGCGCGGCGGCGGTCAGCGCGCGCGCCGGTCACGCGATGCGCACCGCGCCGCGGCGCAGGCGCTTGCTGTCGGGCGAGAAGCGCGCCGTGTGGCTCGGCGCGCTCGCCGCGCGCCATCCGGCGTTCGCCGACCTGCGCGCGCTCGCGGCGGCGCTGGCGCAGATGACCGGCGCGAGCCTCGGCATGATCGCGGAAGGCGGCAATGCCGCCGGCGCCTATCTTGCCGGCGCCGTGCCGCACCGCCAGGCCGGCGGCAAGGCGCTGGCAACGCGCCGGCCTGAGCGCGCGCGACATGCTCGCCGCAGCCGCTGCGCGCCTACGTGCTGTTGGGCGGCTCGAGCCCTCGCTCGATACGCTGCAGGCCGAGAGCCTGCGCACCCTCGCCAGAGCGGAGTTCGTCGTCGCCATCACCCCGTACGCGAGTGAGGAGGTGAAGCGCGTCGCGCACGTGATGCTGCCGATGGGCACGTTTGCCGAGACCTCCGGCACCTACGTGAACTGCGAAGGCGTATGGCAGAGCCAGGCCGGCGCCGCCGCGCCGCTCGGCGAGGCGCGCCCGGGGTGGAAGATGCTGCGCGTGCTGGGCAACCTGCTCGACCTCGAGGGCTTCGACTACCAATCCTCGGAGGAGATCCGCGCGGAAGCTGCACGCGGCCTGCGCGGGGCTCGCGCCCGCCGGCTACCACGGCGACTCATGCCGTGAAGCTGCCGGCGAACGGCGTCCCGGCGGAGGGAGTGCCGCGCTGACGGATGTGCCCGATGTACCAGGCGGACGCGCTGGTGCGCCGGGCGCCCTCGCTGCAGCGCACGCGCGAAGGCCGCACGCCGGCTGCGACCTACTGAGGAGGGCGAACGCGCGTGCTCGAGAGCCTCACCCGCAGCTGGATGTCGCTGCCGGACTACGCGCACTCCACGGCCTGGATCCTCGTCGATCACCGTGGCGCTGATCATCTGCGTGGCGCTGCTCACGCTGTGGGAGCGCAAGGTCATCGGCTGGATGCAGCTGCGGCGCGGACCCGAACCGCGTGCGCATCTTCGGCCTCGCTCCAGGCTGGGGACAGCCGTTCGCCGACGTGTTCAAGCTCCTCATGAAGGAGGTCATCGTCCCGGCGAACGCCAACAAGCTGCTGTTCCGTCTGGCTCCCATGATCGCGCTCATCCCGGCATTCGCCGCCTGGGCGGTGATCCCGCTGTCGCCCACGGTGGTGGTGTCGAAGGCCGATGCGGGGCTGCTCTACCTGCTCTCGCTCACCTCGATGGGCGTGTACGGGGTCATCATCGCCGGCTGGGCGGCCAACTCGAAGTACGCCTTTCTCGGCGCCATGCGCTCGGCGGCGCAGATGGTGGCCTACGAGATCGCCATGGGCTTTGCGCTGGTGGGAGTGCTCATGGCCACCGGCAGCATGAATCTCGGCACCATCGTGCAGCACGCAGCAGGGCGGGCTCGGGTCGCTGGAACTGGTTCTGGCTGTTCCCGCTGCTCGTCGTGTACTTCATCTCGGGCGTGGCCGAGACCAACCGCGCGCCATTCGATGTCGCCGAGGGCGAGTCGGAGATCGTCGCCGGTTTTCACGTCGAGTACTCCGGCATCGCGTTCGCGCTGTTCTTCCTCGCCGAGTACGCCAACATGATCCTCATCTCGGCGCTCACCGCGGTGTTCTTCTTCGGCGGCTGGCAAGGTCCGTTCGAAGGCTACGCGTGGGTGGCGAACGCGCCCGCGTGGCTCGCCTGGCTGGGAGCGCCGAGCTTCCTGTGGCTGTTCCTCAAGGTGTTCGTGCTGGTGTTCCTGTTCCTGTGGTTCCGCGCCACCTTCCCGCGCTACCGCTACGACCAGATCATGCGGCTCGGGCTGGAAGGCGCTGATCCCGGTGACGCTGGTGTGGATCGGGGTGGAGATGCTGCTTGCGGTCTATCACATCGGGCCCTGGGCGCGCCCCTGGTATCACTGAAGGGACGCACTATGGCGCTCAATCCGCTCAAGACGCTGCTGCTGCCGGAGCTCATCCAGGGGCTCTTGGTGACCGCGCGCACCCTCTTCAGCCGCAAGTACACGCTCAACTACCCGGAGGAGAAGACGCCGCAGTCGCCGCGTTTCCGCGGCCTGCATGCGCTGCGCCGCTATGCGAACGGCCAGGAGCGCTGCATCGCCTGCAAGCTGTGCGAGGCGGTGTGCCCGGCGGTGTGCATCACCATCGACTCGGACGTCGGCGCCCGACGGCACGCGCCGCACGACGCGCTACGACATCGATCTGTTCAAGTGCATCTACTGCGGCTTCTGCGAGGAGGCCTGCCCGGTCGATGCCATCGTGCTGACGCGCATCCACGAGTACCACATGGAACAGCGCGGCGAGAACATCATGAGCAAGGACAAGCTGCTCGCGGTCGGCGAGCGCTACGAGGCGATGATCGCCACCGACAAGGCCGCGGACGCACCCTACCGATGAGTGCGCGCCCCGGCAATCGCACCCGACAGCGGCGCCCATGCTGATTCAGGTGCTGTTCTACCTGTTCGCGACGATCCTGCTGCTGGCCGCGCTCGGTGTCATCGTCGCGCGCAACCCGGTGTACTCGGCCCTCGGCTCGTGCATGTGCTTCGTCACCTCGGCGGCCATCTGGCTGCTCCTCGAGGCGGAGTTTCTCGCCGTGGTGCTGGTGCTGGTGTACGTGGGAGCGGTCATGGTGCTGTTCCTGTTCGTCGTGATGATGCTCGACATCAATCTCGCGGAATTTCGCCAGGGCTTCACGCGCTTCGCCTGGCTCGGCTGGCTCACCGCGCTGGCGGTGATCGTGGAGATCGTCGGGGGTCGTGTGGGCGCGCGGCGCCCTCGGCATCGACGCCGGGCACGGCGGCGGAGCCCACCCCTGCGGGCTACAGCAATACGCTCGAGCTCGGGCGCGTGCTCTACACGCAATACGCCTATCCGCTCGAGCTCGCGGCGATGCTGCTGCTGGTCGCGATCATCGCCGCCATCGCGCTCACCATGCGCCGCCGCGCCGGGCTCAAGCAGCAGGACATCAGCGCGCCAGGTGGCGGTGCGGCGCGCGGACCGGCTGCGCATCGTGAAGATGGATGCGGAGAAGCGCCCATGATCACGCTGGCGCAGCTGCTGACGCTGTCGGGGGTGCTGTTCTCGCTCGCGGTGGCGGGCATCTTCCTCAACCGCAAGAACGTCATTCTGCTGCTGATGTGCGTGGAGCTGCTGTTGCTGGCGGCGAACTTCAACTTCATCGCCTTCTCGCGCTACCTCGGGCGATATCAACGGCCAGGTGTTCGTGTTCTTCATCCTCACGGTGGCCGCGGCGGAGTCCGCGATCGGGCTCGCGATCCTGGTGGTGCTGTTCCGCGAGCGGCGCAGCATCAACGTCGAAGACCTGAATACCCTGAAAGGCTGATGCGCCCGCCATGACCCCGCCCACCGCGCTGAATCCGACCGTGCTCACTCGCCATCCCGCTGCTGCCGCTCGCGGCCGCGCTCATCGCGGGGCTGGGCGGGCGTCTCATCGGGCGCGCCGGCGCGCATACCCTCACCTGCGTGGCAGTGGCGCTCTCGTGCGTGCTGTCGCTCCTGCGTGCTGAGGCAGGTCTATTGGGGCGGCGCGCCGTGTACGACGCACCGGTCTACACCTGGCTGGTGAGCGATGGCATGCACATGGAGGTCGGCTTTCTCATCGATCGCCTGAGCGCGCTCATGATGGCGGTGGTGACCTTCGTGTCGCTGTGCGTGCACGTCTACACCATCGGCTACATGGCGACGACCCCGGCTACACGCGCTTCTTCAGCTACATCTCGCTGTTCACCTTCTCCATGCTGATGCTGGTGATGGCGAACAACTTCATGCAGCTGTTCTTCGGCTGGGAAGCGGTGGGCGTGGTCTCCTACCTGCTGATCGGCTTCTGGTACACGCGCCCGAGCGCGATCTTCGCCAGCCTCAAGGCGTTCATCGTCAACCGCATCGGCGACTTCGGCTTCGTGCTGGGCATCGCCGGCATCGCCTACTTACACGCACTCGCTCAGCTACCAGAGCCGCCTTCGCCGCCGCCCCGACAGATCGCGCAGGCGCTGCTGCCGATCAGCTCGCCACCATCGGTCGAGGCGCTCACGCTCATCTGCATCTGCCTCTTCATCGGCGCGATGGGCAAGTCGGCGCAGGTGCCGCTGCACGTGTGGCTGCCGGACTCGATGGAAGGCCCGACGCCGATCTCGGCGCTGATCCATGCCGCCACCATGGTGACGGCCGGCATCTTCATGGTGGCGCGCATGTCGCCGCTGTTCGAGTACTCGGAAGCGGCGCTGTCGTTCGTGCTGGTCATCGGGGCGACCACGGCGTTCTTCATGGGGCTGCTCGGGCGTGGTCAACAACGACATCAAGCGGGTGATCGCCTACTCGACGCTCTCGCAGCTCGGCTACATGACGGTCGCGCTCGGCGTGTCCGCCTACGGCGCGGCGATCTTCCATCTCATGACGCATGCCTTCTTCAAGGCGCTGCTGTTCCTGGCCGCCGGCTCGGTGATCATCGGCATGCACCACGAGCAGGACATGCGCAAGATGGGCGGGCTGGCGAAGTACATGCCCGATCACCGCCGTCACCTGCTGGATCGGCGCGCTGGCGCTCATCGGCACGCCGTTCTTCTCCGGCTTCTATTCCAAGGACGCGATCATCGAGGCGGTCGGCGAGTCGCACCGCTAGGGCGCCACCTACGCCTACTGGTGCGTGCTGTGCGGGGTGTTCGTCACGGCGCTGTACACCTTCCGCATGCTGTTCATGACCTTCCACGGGCCGGAGCGCTTTCGTCACCACCGGGCACGCGCGGCGCGCACGGCGCGCGCGCATGAGCCCGGGCGCACGGCGCGCAGCCGCACGAGAGCCCGGCGGTCGTGACGCTGCCGCTCATTGCTCTCGCCATCCCCTCGGTGCTGATCGGCGCGCTCACCGTCGGGGCGGTGCTGTTCGGCGACTACTACGGCGCGCTCGATCTTCGTGCTGGCGCACAACGACGTGCTCGGCAAGGTCGGGGCCGACTTCGCGGGCCCGGTGCAGTTCGCGCTGCACGGCTTGCTCGCAGCGCCGTTCTGGCTGGCGCTCGCCGGGGCAGTCACCGCCTGGGTGTTCTTCCTGTGCCGTCCGGAGCTGGGCGGACGTTGCGGTGCGGCGCGCGCACTGGCTGTATACGGCGCTCACGAACAAGTACTACTTCGACTGGTTCAACGAGCACGTCATCGCCGCCCTCACGCGGGCGGTGGGTATGGGCCTGTGGAAGGGGGGCGATCAGGCGCTGATCGATGGCGCCATGGTCAACGGCACCGCCAGGGCGGTCAGCGGCATCGGCAGCGTGGTGCGGCGCGTGCAGAGCGGCTACCTGTATTCCTACGCATTCTGGATGATGATCGGACTGGCGCTGCTGCTCGGCTGGTTCCTGGTGCACCACCCTTAGGGCCGGCGAAGGCACACGATGCACGCCCTGCTGTCGATCCTGATCTGGCTGCCCATCTGCGCGGGCGTGCTGATCCTCGCGCTCGGCGAGCGACGCATCGGCGCCGGGCGCTGGCTGGCGCTGCTCGCCTCGCTCGCGACACTCGCGCTGTCGGTGCCGTTGTGGACGCATTTCGATACCAACACCGCCGCGCTGCAGTTCCTGGAGAAGCTGCCGTGGATCCCGCGCTTCGACGCCTACTACGCGCTCGGGGTGGACGGCATCTCGCTGCCGCTGATCGTGCTCACCGCGTTCATGACCGTGCCGGTGGTGATTGCGGGCTGGACGCGTGATTACAGACCCGCCCGGCGCAGTACTACGCCGCCTTCCTCATCATGGAGGGACTGATGATCGGCGTGTTCTCGCGCCACCGATGCGCTGCTGTTCTACTTCTTCTGGGAAGCGATGCTGATTCCGATGTTCCTCATCATCGGCATCTGGGGCGGCCCGCGGCGCGTCTACGCCACGATCAAGTTCTTTCTCTATACATTCCTCGGCTCGGTGTTCATGCTGGCGGCGCTCATCTACATGTACGTGAAGGCCGGCAGCTACGCGATCGCCGCGCTCCAGGCGCTGCCGCTGAACCTCATCGAGCAGCGCTGGATCTTCATCGCATTCCTCCTCGCCTTTGCGGTGAAGGTGCCGATGTGGCCGGTGCACACCTGGCTACCGGATGCGCACGTCGAGGCGCCCACCGGCGGCTCGGTGATCCTGGCCGCCATCATGCTGAAGATGGGCGGCTACGGCTTCCTGCGCTTCAGCCTCCCGTGACGCCCGATGCCAGCCGCGAGCTGGACTTGGGCATCATCGCGCTGTCGCTCGATCGCGGTCATCTACATCGGCTTCGTCGCCCTGGTGCAGCAGGACATGAAGAAGCTCATCGCCTACTCATCCATCGCGCACATGGGGTTCGTGACGCTCGGCGCCTTCATCATCTACGAGATCGTGCGCAACACCGGCAGCCTCACGGGCGCCGGCATGGGCATGGACGGCGCGATGGTGCAGATGGTCTCGCACGGGCTGATCTCCGGCGCGCTGTTCCTGTGCGTCGGCGTGCTCTACGACCGCCTGCACAGCCGGCAGATCGCCGATTACGGCGGCGTCGTCAACACCATGCCGGTGTTCGCCGCCTTCATGGTGCTGTTCGCGCTCGCCAATACCGGGCCTCCGGGCACTTCCGGTTTCGTCGGCGAGTTCCTGGTGATCCTCGCGAGCTTCCGCGCGAGCTTCTGGTACGCGCTTCTGGCGGCGCTGACCCTGGTGCTCGGGCGCGGCCTACACGCTGTGGCTGGTGAAGCGCGTGGTGTTCGGGCCGGTGACCAGCCCGCGCGTCGCCGCTCTCAAGGACCTCAACGGCCGCGAGTTCCTGGTGCTGGGGGCGCTCGCGCTCGCCGTGCTGGTGGTCGGCGTGTGGCCCGCGCCGCTGCTGAAAGTCATGCAACCCACCATCCATCACCTGGTCAGCCAGGCAATCGCCACCAAGCTGTAAGACCATGCCAACCGACCCGCAATGGTCAGACGTCGCCCCAGCGGTGGCGGAGATCTGGCTCGGCTGGTCGCCATCTGCGTCATCCTGCTGATAGACGTGTTCGCCGGCGAGAAACGCCGCGGGCTCACCCCGACCCTCACGCTGCTGGCGCTTGCGGTGGGCGCGGCGCTCACGGTGCGCTACGCCCACGTCGAGCGGCCCACGCTGCTGTTCGATGGCATGTACATCGCCGATGAGCTCGGCTTCGCGCTGAAGCTCGCCGGCTTCCTGATCGTGGCGGTGGCGCTGCTTTACTCGCGTGCCTACCTCGAGAACCGCAGCATCCAGCGCGGCGAGTACTACGTGCTCGCGCTCACCGCTCTGCTCGGCATCTTCGTGCTGGTGTCCGCCAACAGTCTGCTCACCGTGTACCTCGGGGTGGAGCTGCTGGCGCTGTCGGTCTACGCGCATGGTGGCCTTCGACCGCGACTCGGGCGTCAGCGCGGAAGCGGCCATGAAGTACTTCGTGCTGGGCGCCATCGCCTCCGGCGCGCTGCTCTACGGCATGTCGCTCATCTACGGGCTCACCGGCACGCTCGAGCTCGGCGAGATCGCCGCGCGGCTGCACGCGCCGCTGAGCGCCGGGGTGGTCCTCGGGCCTGACCTTCATCGTGGTGGCCGTGGCGTTCAAGCTCGGCGCCGTGCCGTTTCACATGTGGCTGCCGGACGTGTACGAGGGCGCTCCCACCAGCGTCACGCTCTTCATCGGCACCGCGCCGAAGATCGCCTACTTCGCACTCGCGCTGCGCCTGTTGGCGCAGGGGCTGGCCGGCACCGCGGCCGACCTGGACGCAGATGCTCGCGGCGCTCGCGATCCTCACGCTGGTGGTCGGCAACGTCGTGGCGCTGGTGCAGACCAACCTCAAGCGCATGCTGGCCTACTCGACCATCGCCAACGTGGGCTTCATCGTGCTCGGCTTCGTTGCCGGCACCCCCGACGGCTACGCGGCGGCGCTCTACTACACGCTCGTCTACGTGCTGGTGGCGCTCGGCTCCTTCGGCGTCATCCTGCTGAGCAGCGCCAAGGGCTTCGAGGCCGACCGGCTGGACGACTACAAGGGACTGCATCGGCGCGATCCGCTGCTGGCTGCGGCCATGATGGTGCTGATGTTCTCGACCGCCGGCGTGCCGCCGTTCGTGGGCTTCTGGGCGAAGCTGCGCATCTTCCAGGTGCTGTGGGAGACGCATCACCTGTGGCTGGTGATGCTCGCGGCCGCGATGTCGGTGGTCGGCGCCTACTATTACCTGCGCGTCATCAAGCTGATGTACTTCGATGAGTCGGCGCGCCCTGCGCCGCCGGCAGCGCGACCAGGCGGGCGTGCGCCTTGCGCTCGGCATCAACGCCGCGGCCGTGCTGGTGCTCGGGGTGCTGCCCGGCCCGCTTTTGGATCTGTGCGCCCGCATCATTCGCTAAGGCTGTCTTCGCGTCGAGAGGAGAGTTCGATGGATCGTGAAATCCCGCCCTGCGGCGCGCGCGCCTGGCTGGCAGCTGCGCTGCTTGCCCTGGCGGCCACGAGCGGGCCGGCCGCCTCGCAGGCGCAATACCGCATCGCGCACGAGGTCAGGCTGCCCGGGGATGAGGGCTGGGACTACCTCGCGTTCGAGCAGGGGGGGCACCGCCTGTTCATCGCCCACGGCACGCAGGTACAGGTGGTGGATACCGAGCGGCTGGCGCTCGTCGGCAGCATTGCCGATACCCCCGGCGTGCACGGCATCGCGCTGGCGCCGGATCTGGGCCGCGGCTACATCAGCGCCGGGCGCGCCGGCAGCATCGTGGTCTTCGATCTCAAGACCCTCGCGCGGGTGAAGGAGATCAAGACCACCGGCGACAACCCAGACGCCATCCTCTACGAGCCCTCGACCCACCGCCTGTTCTCCTTCAATGGGCGCGGCCGCAATGCGACCGCGATCGATGCGCGGACCGATGCAGTGATCGGCACGATCCCGCTCGATGCAAAACCGGAGTTCGCGGTCGCAGACCACCGCGGCCACGTCTACGTGAACCTCGAGGACAAGAACACCCTGGCGGTGATCGACCCGCAGCAGCTCAAAGTGACTGCGCTGTGGCCGATCCGCGGCTGCGAGGAGCCCTCCGGGCTGGCGCTCGATGTTGCCGGGGAGCGGCTGTTTGCCGGCTGCGGCAACAAGGTCCTGGCGGTGATGGACGCGAGCACCGGCCGCACGCTCGGCAGCGCGCCGATTGGCGCAGGAGTCGACGCCACGGCCTACGATCCCGGCACGCACCTGGCATTCGCCTCCTGCGGAGAAGGCGTGCTCACCGCCGTGCGGTTGAGCGCCTCCGGCGCCGCCAAGGTGGTGCAGTCGCTCGCCACGCAGCCCGGCGCCCGCACCCTGGCGCTCGATGAGCGCACCCACCGCATCTTCCTCGTGACCGCGGACTTCGGCCCGGCACCCCCCGCTACGCCCGAGCGCCCGCGTCCGCGTCCGCCGATCCAGCCGGGGAGTTTCCGGCTGCTGGTGCTGGAGGCGCAGGACAGCCCCGGCGCTCAGGCCGGCAAGAAGCCGTGACCGCACGCGCCTGGGCCACGATCATCGCCGCACTGCTCCTCGCGCTGACCCTGCCGGCGGTGCCTGCGGCGCGGGCTGACGCGACCGGGACGTTCGCGTCCGCGGCGGGCACGCCGCCGGATGCGCTCCTCTACGCCATCTTCAAGCAGCTGGTGGAGATCAACACCACCGACTCGGTCGGCAACGTCACCACTGCCGCCGAGGCCATGGCGCAGCGCTTGCGTGAGGCGGGCTTTCGCGGCCGCGGACGTCGTCGTGACCGGACCGGAGGATCGCAAGAAGAATCTGGTGGTGCGGCTGCATGGCACGGGGCGAGCACCGGCCCGTGCTGCTGATGGGGCATCTCGATGTCGTCGAAGCGCGGCGCGAGGACTGGTCCACCGACCCGTTCAAGCTCATCGAGAAGGACGGCTACTTCTACGGGCGCGGAACGCTCGATATGAAAGGCCCCGACGCCATCATGGTGGCGACTCTGATCGAGCTGAAGCGCGAAGGCTTCCATCCCGCGCGCGATGTGATTCTGGTCCTCACTGCGGACGAGGAGGGCGGCTGCTGCAACGGCGTGAGCTGGCTGCTCGGGAATCACCGCGAGCTCATCGATGCCCAGTTCGCACTCAGTCAGGACGATTACTCGGTGATGCTGGAGCAGGGCAGGCCGATGTTCTTCAAGCTCGACGCGAGCGAGAAGGTGTACGCGGACTACCAACTGATGGTGACCAGCCGCGGCGGCCACAGCTCGGAACCGGGCCCGGGCAACGCTATCTACACCCTGACCCGCGGCCTGAACCGGCTGGCGGCCTACGAATTCCCATTCGAGCTGAACAATGTCACCCGCGAGTATTTCCAGCGCATGGCCGGCCTCGTGGGCGGCCAGCGCGCTGCCGACATGCGCGCCGTTGTGGGCACCCTTCCCGATCGGCGCGCTCTCGCCCGCTTGTCGGCGGATGTGGTCGAGAACCCGGTGATGCGCACCACCTGTGTGGCCACACGCCTCGAGGCAGGGCATGCCAACAACGCCCTGCCGCAGCGCGCGCAGGCGGTAGTCAATTGCCGCATCCTGCCCGGTCATTCGCCGCGCGAGATCCAGCAGGCGCTGGCCTCGTTGCTGGCCGATCCGGCGATCACCGTACGCTACATCTCCAGCGGCGGGCAGGTGCTCGAGCAGGCCCCGGAGCAGCGTGGATTCGCGCCGCCGCCGTTGCTGCCCGAAGTCAGGGCTCCCCTCGAGCAGCTGGTCGCCGAGATGTGGCCCAACCTTCCGGTGATCCCCTACATGTCGGCGGGGGCCTCCGATGCGGTGTACACGAGCGCCGCCGGGATCCCTACCTACACCTTCGCCGGACTCGCCGTGGACGCGGACGATGACCGCGAGCACGGCCGCGATGAGCGGCTCGGTGTCGAGTCCTTCTACCGGGGGAGAGAATTCTTCTACCGCTTCCTGAAATCGCTTACGGTGCACTGAGCCATGACGATCACACGCGCCCTGGCAACTTCCGCCGCCGCGCTCTGCGGCGCGCTCTCCCTGCAGGCGAGCGGCATCGCGAGCCCCGCCGCCGCCGCCGTCACCTCGGCCGCGGATGAGGCGGCCAACGCCCTCGCCTACGACATCTTCAGGCAGTTGATCGAGATCAACACCACCGAGTCGGTCGGCAATGTCACCACGGCGGCCGAGGCCATGGCGAAGCGCTTCCGCGACGGCGGGTTTTCCCGCCGCCGACGTGGAGCTGCTGGGACCCAACGATCGCAAGAAGAATGTAGTCGTGCGCCTGCACGGCACCGGCAGCGCAAAGCCGGTGCCGCTCATCGGGCATCTGGACGTGGTGGAGGCGCGCCGCGAGGACTGGAGCAGCGATCCGTTCCAGCTCATCGAGAAGGACGGCTACTTTTACGGCCGCGGCAGCTCAGACATGAAGGACGGCGATGCCATCATGGTCACGGCGCTGCTGCGGCATGAAGCAGGAAGGATACCGCCCGAGCGCGACATCATTCTCGCCCTCACCGCGGACGAGGAGGGCGGCTGCTGCAACGGCGCGATTGGCTGCTCGAGAACCGGCGCGATCTCATCGACGCCGAGTTCGTCCTGAATCACGACGGCAACTCCGTAGTCCGAGCACGGCGTACCGCAGGTGTTCATGAGCTCGATGCGACCGAGAAGGTCTACGCCGACTACCAGCTGAGCGTCACCAATCGCGGCGGTCACAGCTCCCTGCCGCGGCCGGACAACGCCATCGACCAGCTCGCCGAGGGCCTGCTGCGGATCGGCAGGCATCAGTTTCCATTCGAGATGAACAATGTCACGCGCGCCTACTTCGAGCGCATGGCCGCCTTCAGCCCCGGCGAGGCCGCGGCGGACATGCATGCCGTGGCGCAGACTCCGCCCAACCCGCAGGCCATGGAGCGGCTGTCGCGTAATGCCTATTACGCTGCGGTCATGCGCACCACCTGCGTCGCCACGCGCATCGCTGGCGGGCATGCGAACAACGCCCTGCCGCAGCGCGCGCAGGCGGTGGTGAACTGCCGGATCCTTCCCGGCCACTCCCAGGAAGAAATCCGCGCGGAGCTGATCAGGCTGCTCGATGACCCCCGGATCACCGTGCGCTACATCGCCGACAACGGCGTAGTGTCGGACACCGCCTCGGACCGGCGCGGCTTCCCGCCCCCGCCCCTCGTTCCCGAGGTCGGCAAGCCACTCGAGGCCGCGGTGGCGGCTACCTGGCCCGGGCTCAAGGTCATACCGGTGATGATCGCCGGCGCTTCCGATGCGATTCACTTCAGCGCTGCGGGCATGCCCACGTACGGCGTCTCCGGCATCGCCATCGACCGGGACGACATCCGCATGCACGGCCGCGACGAGCGGGTCGGTGTGGCCTCCTTCTACACCGGCAACCAGTTCTTCTATCGCTACCTGAAGTCGATTACCGCGCACTGAGCGCGGCGTCGGGGGAAACTGTGAGGACCGCACACTCCTCGGCGACTGTGGCTGCTGCGCTGCTCGCCGGACTCGCCTGCGGCGCACTGCCCGCTGCCACGGGCTCCTCCGCGCCAGACTCGGCCGCCAGCGGCCAGAAGGGCGCGAATGCGCTGGCGTACGACATCTTCAGGGAGCTGATCGAGATCAATACCACCGATTCGGTGGGCGACGTCACGAGGGCGGCGCAGGCCGTGGCGAAGCGTTTCCTCGACGCGGGCTTCCCACGCGAGGATGTCGCGGTGCTCGGGCCCGAGGAGCGCAAGAAGAACCTGGTGGTACGGCTGCGCGGCCGCGGGGTGAAGAAGCCGGTGCTGCTCATCGGGCATCTCGATGTGGTGGAGGCGCGGCGCGAGGACTGGAGCACCGATCCCTTCAAGCTCATCGAGAAGGACGGCTTCTTCTACGGGCGCGGCACCCTCGACATGAAGAGCGGCGACGCCATCATGACCACGGCGCTGTTGCGCATGAAGCGCGAAGGCTACCGCCCGGGCCGCGACATCATTCTCGCGCTCACGGCCGGCGAGGAGGCCGGCTGCTGTAATGGTGTGGACTGGCTGGTGACGAACCATCGCGAGCTGATCGATGCCGAGTTCGTGCTCAATCACGACGGCCTGGTCGGTTACTCGATCACCTCCGAGCACGGAGTGCCGCAGGAGTTCGCCTTGAGCGCCACCGAGAAAATGTATGCCGACTACCAGCTGACTGCCGCCAATCGCGGCGGGCACAGCTCCCTGCCGCGGCCGGACAATGCCATCTACGAGCTTGCGCAGGGCCTGATCCGCATCGGCAAGTACTCGTTCCCGTTCGAGCTCAACGAGGTGACGCGCGGCTACTTCGAGCGCATGGCAGCGGCCACGACCGGGCAGACGGCCGCCGACATGCGCGCCATCGCGCGCACTCCTCCCGACGCGCAGTCACTCCTGCGGCTGTCGGCTAAGCCGGAATTCAACTCCCTGATGCGCACCACCTGCGTGGCGACCCGGCTCGAGGGCGGACACGCGAACAATGCGCTGCCGCAGCGTGCCGAGGCGGTGGTGAACTGCCGCATTCTGCCGGGGCACTCCAAGGAGGAAGTACGCCAGGAGCTGATTCGGGTACTGAGCGATCCGGGAATCACGGTGCGCTACGTGGCCGACGACGGTGCCGTTTCCGACGCAGCTCCCGATCAGCGCGCCCTGCAGCCCTCGCCGCTGCTGCCGCAGGTCGTCAAGCCGCTCGAGGCCGCGGTGGCCGCCATCTGGCCCGGCCTGCCCGTGGTTCCGTTCATGAATGCCAGCGCCACGGACGGCATCTACACGCGTGCGGCCGGCCTTCCTACCTTCGGCGTGGCCGGCATCGCCGTAGATCGCGAGGATATACGCGCCCACGGCCGCGACGAGCGCGTGGCCATCGACTCTTTCTACAAAGGCAACGAGTTCTTCTACCGCTATCTGCGCGCTGTCACCGCCGCGCAGTGATCCTTTGCCAGGTGGCCGGAGCCGGGTCGGTACTGCTCCCCGCATGCACGCCAGCTGCCACGGCCATCACGACATGCGCCGGGAGATGGCGATCACCGCTATGAACACGATCGCGATGTTGAGGATCCACCACGCCAGCTGCTGATGCTCGTGCCGTGCGGCCGGTGCGCCGACCGGTCCACGCGTTGCCAGCGGTGGAACACTGCCGCTGAGCAGCTCGCGGATGCCATCGTGCGCGATCATCACGTCGAGCTTGCGCTCCGCCGCGGCACTCGGACTGGTCAGTGGCACGAACCACGAGCCATCCACACGGCGCATGGCAGGGGCATGCTTGCCGTCGATCGAGACGCCGAGATCGGTCACGCTCGAGCGCCGCGGGTGTGGCCGGGGTCGCCTGCGCGGCGACCCGGCGGACGCGCAGCACGACCCCGCCGGGGGCCGTGGCGGCCTCCAGGGTGAGCTGCGCCGAGTGCGCCACCGGCCGCAGCTGCGCAGCGTCGTCCGCCGCGTGCGCCCGCAACACGCACACGAGCGCACTCGCCAACAGCCACGCCGCAAGCTTGCTCACGCTGCGCATGTTAACAGCTCAAGGAGTTCGCACTTCCTGAAGGCCGAGGAACTCCTCGAGCCGATCGAGCCCGCGGTTGAAGCCGCGCCGCTCGCTCGCGCTCATGCAGGCGAGGAGCGCGCGCTCACGGCGCAGCGCGAGTGGCACGAGCTGCGCGTACATGCGCCGCCCGCTGCGCGTCAGGCGCAGGTGCCGCTCGCGCCGGTCACGGGTGCTCGCCACGCGCTCGATCAGGCGGCGCCTGATGAGATGTGCGATCGCGCGGCAGACGCGTGTCTTGTGCATGCGGGTGCTGTCGGCCACGTACTGCGCGGTGCAACCGTGGTCCTGGCCCACGGTCGCCATGACGCGCCATTCGGGAATCTCGAGCGCAAAGCGCCCGCGGTAGATCGCCGACAGATGCTGGCTGACCTCGGCGGCCAGGCGATTGAGGCGGAAGGGGACGAAGCTCGCCAGCGCGCAGCGCAGCCCGGTATCGCACGGTCACGGTATCTCCTGTGACAGTTGCGCGTGCAACCGTTTGCCCACATTATAGTGCAGGGACGTGCGGCGCGCCCCCTCAGGCGACGCCGGTGCGCTGCGAATACGGAGTTGGCAAATGGGTGCGAAAGGTGCGGAGCGCGCCGCGCCGCTGGGCGCGCTGCGCTATAACAGCGGCTTCGGCAACCACTTCGCCACCGAGGCGCTGCCCGGCGCGCTGCCGCAGGGGCGCAATTCGCCGCAGCGGCCGGCCTACGGGCTGTATGCCGAGCAGTTCTCCGGCACCGCCTTCACCGCGCCGCGCCATGCCAACCGCCGCAGCTGGCTGTACCGCATCCGTCCGGCGGCGGTGCACGGCGAGCTTTCAGCGCATCGACGCCGGCCGCCTCACGAGCCGCTTCGACGCCGCTCGCGCCCTCGCCCAATCAGCTGCGCTGGAGCCCGCCGCCGCTGCCGCGCGAGCCGACCGACTTCGTCGCGGGGCTTGCCACGCTCGGCGGCAACGGCTCGCCCGATGCGCACAGCGGCTGCGGCATCCACTGGTACGTCGCCAACCGCTCCATGCGCGAGCGCTTCTTCTACGATGCGGACGGGGAGCTGCTGATCGTGCCGCAGCTGGGCGGCCTGCGGCTCGCGACCGAGCTCGGCCGCATCGAGGTGCGACCGCAGCAGATCGCCGTGATCCCGCGCGGCCTGCGCTTTCGCGTCGAGCTGCTGGACGCGCGCCGCGCGCGGCTACGTGTGCGAGAACTTCGGCGCGCCGTTCAGGCTGCCGGACCTCGGGCCGATCGGCTCGAACGGGCTCGCCAACCCGCGCGACTTCCAGACGCCGGTGGCCTGGTACGAGGACCGCGACGGCGACTTCGAGCTGGTGGCGAAGTTCGGGGGCCAGCTGTGGTCGGCGCGCATCGATCACTCGCCGCTCGATGTCGTCGCCTGGCACGGCAACAACGCGCCGTACCGCTACGATCTGCGGCGCTTCAACACCATCGGCTCGATCAGCTACGATCATCCGGATCCGTCGATCTTCCTGGTGCTGCAGTCGATCAGCGATACCCCGGGCGTCGACACGATCGACTTCGTGATCTTCCCGCCGCGCTGGCTGGTGATGCAGGACACGTTCCGGCCGCCCTGGTTTCACCGCAACGTCGCCAGCGAGTTCATGGGACTGATCGACGGGCGTCTACGACGCCAAGGCGCGAGGGCTTCGCGCCCGGCGGCGCCTCGCTCCACAACTGCATGAGCGGCCACGGCCCGGACGCCGCGACGTTCGAGAAGGCGAGCGCGCGCCGACACCACGAAGCCCGTGCACATCACCGATACCATGGCCTTCATGTTCGAAACGCGCACGCTGATCCGGCCGACGCGCTTCGCGCTCGAGTCACCGCTGCTGCAGGGCGACTATGGCGAGGTGTGGAGCGGGCTGCGCAAGCACTTCGTCCCGCCCGTCAGCGCGGCGGGCTGGCTGCGGCTGCGCGCGCGCGTGCGACGCGCGGGCAGACGGCTCGTGGCCGGGCGGCGGGCGCCCGGCGGCCGGGCCGGCGGTGAGCGCGCTCAACGCCACGCACGATCCGGCGCTGCAGCAGCTGGGTCGCGTCCGCCAACGTCGCCGGCGGCGATTTTCCGCTGCAGAACCTGCCGTTCGCCGGCTTTCCGGCCGGCCGGCAGCGCCGAGAGCTTCCGCGGCGGAGTGGCCATCGGCGATGCCGTGCTCGACCTCGGGGCGCTGCACGAGCTGCGCCCTGTTCGAGGGTCTCGCGGCGCAGGCGCTTGCCGCTTGCGCGCAGCCCACCCTGAACGCCTTCATGGCGCTCGGGTCGCAAGCCGCACGGGGCGCTGCGCGCGGCGCTCTCACAGGCGCTGCGCGTGGATGCCCCGCTTGCTGCGCGGCTTGCGTGCGCTGCTCGTGCCCCAGGCGGCCGCCGAGTATCGCGTCGCGGCGGAGGTGGGGGATTTCACCGACTTCTACTCCTCGATCCACCATGCCACCGCAGTCGGGCGGCTGTTCCGCCCGGACAATCCGCTGCTGCCCAACTACAAGTGGGTGCCCATCGCCTACCACGGCCGCGCCTCCTCGGTGCGCGTCTCCGGACAGGAGTTTCCGTCGCCCGCGCGGCCAGGTGCTGCCGCCGGGAGCGGCGCAGCCGGCAGCTCAGCGCCACCCAGCGCCTCGACTACGAGCTGGAAGTGGGCGTGTTCGTCGGTCGGGGTAACTGCGCTCGGGGAGCGCCGTGCCGCTGGCGCAGGCGGAGAAGCACGTGTTCGGACTGTGCCTGCTCAATGACTGGTCGGCGCGCGACGTGCAGGCCTGGGAGTACCAGCCGCTCGGTCCGTTCCTGTCCAAGAACTTCGCCACCACGGTGTCGCCGTGGGTCGTGACGCTCGAGGCGCTGGCGCCGTTTCGCGCTCCCTGGACGCGGCCCGCGGGCGAGCCGCAGCCGCTCGCGCTATCTCGATGACGCGCGATGTGCGCGCAGGCGGCGCCATCGACATCCAGCCTGGAGGCGTGGCTCGAAACGACACGCATGCGCGCGGCCGGCGTACCGGCGCAGCGCCTCTCGCACGCGACATTCCGCGATGCGTGGTGGACGGTGGCGCAGATGCTCGCGCATCACACGGTCAACGGCTGCAATCTCAACGCCGGGGATCTCATCGGCAGCGGCACGCAATCGGGCGCGCTGCCGCAACAGGGCGGCTCGCTGCTCGAGCTCACCGCCGGGGGCAGGCAGCCGCTCAGGCTCGCCGGCGGGGAGATGCGCACTTTCCTCGAGGACGGCGACCGCGTGGTGTTGCGCGGCTGGTGCGAGCGGGAAGGGTACGTGCGCATCGGCTTCGGTGAGGCGGCGGGAACGGTGTCGCGGGCATCCTCAGTGTCGCCGGCCGGGAGCGCTTAGCCGCGCTACGCGGGGCGGGCGCCTGCTACGATTCGCGCGGTGACGAGAACGTACCGGTACTACGACCTCATCCTCGGCGCTTACGTGTGCGTTCTGCTGTGCGCCAACCTCATCGGCCCGGCGAAGGTCTCCACCCTGCACCTGCCGCTGTTCGGCCCGGTCACGTTCATGGCCGGGGTGCTGTTCTTTCCGATTTCCTACCTGTTCGGCGACATCCTGACGGAAGTCTACGGCTATGCGCGCGACCGGCGCGTGGTGTGGAGTGGTTTCGCGGCGCTGGTGTTCGCCGCGCTGATGTCGGCGGTGATCGTGCACCTGCCAGCCGGCGGATTTCTGGCGCGGCAAACAGGCGGCGGTCGAGGAAATCTTCGGCAATACGCCGCGCATCATATTCGCCTCCATCGTCGCCTTCTGGTGCGGCTCATTCGTCAACAGCTACGTGCTGGCGAAGATGAAGATCTGGACGTCCGGGCGCTGGTTGTGGAGCCGCATCATCGGCTCGACGCTGTGCGGTGAGCTGGTCGACTCGGGGCTCTTCTATACCATCGCCTTCGCCGGGCTGTGGCCGACGCACCAGCTCCTCATCGTGACGATGACGCAGTATGTGCTGAAATCGCTCTGGGAAGTGATCGCGACGCCGCTCACCTACCGGGTGGTGGCTTTCCTCAAGCGCGCCGAGCGGGAGGACTACTACGATCGCGACACCAACTTCACCCCGTTCTCGCTGCGTGCCTGAGCGCGCGGCGGGGCGGGGTGCGGAGCGCGTCCACTCCCGACGGGAAGAATGGCGGGAGCGCGGTGCGCCGCACTCCCGCCCTCGGCTCAGGCAGATTACTTGCCGATCTGCTTGCTGACCTGGTTCTCCTGCTGGTTGAGCGCTTTCTGCTCGGCCTTGGTGATGTGGCCGTGGTTGGTGCTCGCCATGGTGCGCTCTTCCTTGCGAATGGCACGGTCCTCGGCGTGCAGCTTGGCCGCCTGCGCGCCGGTGATCTCGCCTTCCTTGCGCTCCTGGTGGATGCGCTTGTTCTGGTTCGCGAGGCGGTTGTTCACCTGCTCGCGGCGCGGATGGTCCTTCTGCCACTGCGTGTCGGCCATGGCGTTGCCGGCCAGGGCGCCCAGTGAGAGTGTCACGGCAGTGACGGTGAGAAACTTACGAACAGACTTCAACATGGACATCTCCTCCTGAAACGCTGTTTTGAGCGGTCGCTATTGAGCCGGAACCCCCGGCTTCTGGGCGTTAACAACGTCGCAGGTTCGCGAACTGCTGACGTTTGTGACGGAAAGTTAACTCTCTGCGCGATGTGACATAGGTCGCATTGCGCGCGGAGTCCGAGCTGGTGGCGGGACAGCAGGAAACGGAATGCAAGGGAGCGGGCGGGGCGCGGATGATGGGCGGACGATGACGATGACAACGAATGCACCAGCTGTCGGCATGCTCAGACACTTCCTGCTCGCCGTCCTGACGGTGTGCAGCGCGTCGGCGGCCGCGCAGCAGTCGCGCCAGGACGCGTGGTGGACCGGACCGATGCTCGCGCCCAGCGCCGCGACCCTTCCGCAGGGGCACATGCTGATCGAGCCGTACCTCTACGATGTGATCGCGGATGGCCGCTTCGACACGAGCGGCGTGCACCGTGGGACGCCCGCCGAGCACGATCTCGGCTCCCTCGCATACGTGCTCTACGGCCTCACTGATCGCGTCACCGCGGGAATGATTCCGCGCTTGGGCTACAACGAGCCGGCGGGCGCGCCCAACAGCTCCGCCCCGGGCGTGGGTGATCTGACACTGCAGGCTGGGTATGGGCTGACGCAGTTTCAGGACGGGCGCCACGTGCCGGCAAGCGAGCTGGTGCTGCAGGAGACCGTACCGACAGGACGCTATGACCGTCTCGAGCGCGCAAGCGACGGCCTCGGCGCCGGCGCCTATACGACGGCGCTCGCGCTGTATTTGCAGGATTACTTCTGGATGCCCAACGGACGCATCCTGCGCGCACGCCTGGACCTCACCTACGCGTTCTCCCCGAGCGTCGCGCTGCACGACGCTGAGCGTGTACGGCACCCCGCGTGGATTTCGCGGTCGCGCGCACCCGGGGATGCGTTCACGGCGGATGTGGCCGCGGAATACAGCGTCACGCGTAACTGGGTGCTCGCGCTCGATGTCGTCTATCAGCGCAACGCCAGCACGCGCGTGAGCGGCAGCATCCTGCCGCCATCGTCCGGCGCGGGGGCGGTCGTCGGTCCTGCAGAGCGACTCGGGAGCCTCGTATTCGATCGGCTTCGCCCCGGCAATCGAATACAACTTGAGCAGCCGGGTCGGAGCGCTGCTCGGGGTGAGAATCATCGAGATCGGGCGCAATGCTACCGCAAACGTAACGCCTGCCCTGGCGCTGAACATGGTGTTCTGAAGCCCCTCCGGGAACGCTGCGTGCGGCCGACGCCGCTGAATCGGGCCTCAACGCGGCCTCGGCTGCTGAGTCGCTGATCGGCCTTAGCAAAGGGCCTTTAAAACAGCCGTCTCTGCCCCCATCCGATGATGAGCACTGTCAACGCATGCGGGAGTGAGCGCGTTTTATGTGTGCCAGCTTGAACGGTGATGCTTGGCGGGCGTCTAATGATCGGGCCGGGAAAGCCCCCGAGGCCTCCGGGACCGGTAAACGGGTGGTGAAGCCGTGAATACAGTTACAGCGCGTCTGATGCGAGCCACCGCGGTCCTGCTGCTCGGTGTGGCGGTGTCCGCAGCGCCGGCTTTGACTTATGCCCAGCACGGGTTCAGTGGCGGTGGCGGCGGGGGTCATTTCGGAGGCGGCGGTCACGGCGGCGGAGGCGGTGGGCACTTCGGCGGCGGCGGCCACTTCAGTGGCGGCAGCCACTTCGCCGCGGCTCACTTCGGAGGCGCAGGCGGCCGCTTCAGCGGCAGCCATGGATTCGCGACACCCCACTATTCGGGCCAGTACGGTCGCTTCAGCAGCTCCCATACCTATGCCGCGGCTCACTCCTTCGCCAGCGGGGCGGTCGGACATGGCGCCGTGCACGGGGCGACTCATTTCGCGCGCCAGAGCGGGGGCTCCGCGAACGCGGCGTGGGGCGCGGGCGGGCGCGGAGCGGGCGGGTACGGCGGCCGCTACTGGAACGGCGGCTACTGGCACGGCGTGTTCTGGCCCCACGTGTGGTTCAATCCCGGCTGGGAATGGTTCCTGCCGATCCTCCCGCTCGGTTACGCGACGTTCTGGTGGGGAGGCCTGCCCTACTACTACTGGAACGACCTCTATTACACCTGTAGCCCCGCCCATAACGGCTACGTGGTGACGGACCCGCCGCCGGCCGCCAGCGACAGCAGCGGGGACAGCTCGGACGATGCAGGCGCGGCGGCGCAGTACGCTCAGCCCCAGGAGGGTCAGCCGGCCTTCTATGGCGGGGGTAGTGCCGGTGCGGGGGATGTGTACCTGTATCCGCGCAACGGCCAGAGCGATGCGCAGACGCAGAACGATCGCTACGAGTGCCACAGCTGGTCCGTGAACCAGACCGGCTTTGATCCGACGCGATCGACGCAGAAGGGCGGAAACCCGGCGGACTATCGCCGCGCGATGATCGCCTGCCTGGATGCGCGCGGCTACAGCGCGCGTTGATCAGCCCCGAGTGAGTCGAGGCGGCGCCGCATGAGCGCCGCGGCCCGGGGATCATTGCGCCCGCCGTGCTGTCTGGACAGAGGTGCCCGGTCGCGTGCGCAGCGTACACTGCTCGCATGATGGAGGCGGCGCACACAGTTTTCCTCTTCGACGTCGACAACACGCTGCTCGACAACGATGGCGTGCAGAACGATCTGAGCGCGCACCTGGAGCGCGAAGTCGGTCTCGTCAGCCGCGACCGCTACTGGGAGATTTTCGAGGAGCTGCGCTCGCAGCTCGGCTATGCGGACTATCTCGGTGCCCTGCAGCGCTATCGACTCGAGCACCTGGATGATCCGCAGCTGCTGCGGGTCTCCTTCTTTCTGCTGGACTATCCCTTCGCGAGCCGGCTGTATCCGGGCGCACTGGCGGCGCTGGCGCGCTGCCGACGTCACGGGCCGACGGTGATTCTTTCCGATGGCGACGTGGTCTTTCAGCCGCGCAAGGTACAGCGCGCCGGACTGTGGGACGCAGTGGAGGGCAGGGTGCTCATCTACCTGCACAAGGAACGCATGCTCGCGGACGTCGAGCGGCGCTACCCGGCCGCGCGCTACGTGATGATCGATGACAAGCTGCGCATCCTCGCGGCCATGAAGAAAGCCTGGGGCGAGCGGCTGACGACCATCTTCGCGCGCCAGGGCCATTACGCGCTCGATCCGCGCGAGCTCGCTGCCTGGCCCCCGGCGGACGTGACGCTCGAGCGCATCGGCGAGCTTGTCGACTGCAACCTCGAAATGCTGTCTGGCGCGGGTCTTAGTCAGCGGTTACGCTAGGCCGCTCTCACGGGCGGGAGCGCCCGGGATTGGATGCAGATGAAGCAGAGCATGTCCCCGGACCATCCGTGGCTGGAGAGTCTTCGCGAGAGCAGCACGGCGCTGCAGGGCGTGCTCGGGGCGCTGCTGGAAGCAGAGCGGCATTTCGCACCGCCGGCCTCACCGCTTGAACGGCTGCAGCAGATCACGACCAGTCCTGAGTGGGTCTGGCTGCAGCCCCTGTACCGGCTGATCGCGGATATCGATCACGCGCTTGCCTATGCGCAGGACCTGCCGGCGAGCGAGAGCGCGGCCATCGGAGCGCACGCGCGCGAACTGCTGAGTGGCGGCGGGGCGCCCACCGAGAAGGCATTCCTCGAGCACTACCGTGCACTGCTGCAGACCGATCCGGCCGTAGCGATGGCGCATGCCGCGGCGCTGCGCGCGCTGCAGGCGTTGCCGGCGGAAGCCGCCACACAGGCCGAGCGGCTGCATGCGCGTCATCAGTGGAACGAGCGGCGGCGGTTCCTGCGCATGGGCCAGCGCGGGCGCGGGGCTTCCTAGGGCAGCTGCGAGCCGCGCAGGCGGATCTGCAGCTCGCGCCGGTTGTAGTCGATGATCAGCACGTCGAACGAGCCGAGCAGGTCCATGCCGAGCGTCAGCGTCGGCTCATCGGTGAGCTTCCAGTGCTGGAAGAGGTACATGTCGCCGAAGATGACGCGCACGCCGTGCACGCTGAGATGGGGGCCGAAATCGATATCCGGTGCCGCGATGGTGTCGCCGCTCTGAACATCGAGCGTAACGCCGATGATGTCCTCGCGCGCGGCGTTGCGCGGCGGATGACGCATGAGCGCATCGCGCAGCGCCAGGTTGCCGATCGTGCCCTGCGCGCCGGTGTCGACGATCGCCTTGGCGCGCACGCTACCGACGCGTACCTCTGCCACCAGCAGGCCGCCCTTGATCATCCGCAGCGGCACGACGGTGAAGTCGCGCCGCGCGCGCTCCCCGTGCGAGCGGGAGATCTCCAGCCGATCGCGCGTGAAGTCGGCGTAGATGCGCTTGTTTTGCAGCCCCTCGATGCCGAGCACACCCTGAGCGCCGCCGAAGACGTCGGCGAGCACGGGCAGCTCGGTCGGTCCGATGAGCAGGTCCCCCACCTCGAGCCGCTCAACGTGGATGGTGGGAAACATCCCGGAGCCGGTGAATCCGGTGACCCGGGTGCCCCCGCCCTCGGCGGGAGGGATGCCCAGAGTTTGGGCAGTGCGCGCGGTGATCGCCGAGCGATTGGCGCCAGTGTCGAGCACCAGCCGATAAGGGCCCTTGCCATCGATGAGCACCGGCGCCCAGATCCGGCCGATGCGATCGCGCCGCGTCGGAGCGACGAATCTCGGCTCCGTCGTTTGCACGATCACTTCGCTGAGCTCTTCGGCGGGGAGCGGCGCTGCGGACCCCGGCAGGGGCGGCGCGGGATTCGATACCGGCGTCGCTGCGTTCGGCAAAGCCGTGGCGGCATCCGCGCCGGCGGAACCCGGCATGCTCGTCAGCGCTGGATTCGTCTCCGCCGGCAGCGGGCCCGGCAGGGCGGTCACGAGCATGAAAACGCACATCAGCGCTGTGACGTGGCGAGGCACGCCGCAGAGTAGAGCACGCGGGTACCGCTGCCTCCAGTGACTTCGTCGCATATTTTCCGCCGCCGGTCCCACCCCGGGTGCTTTGCGGGTTGCCGGCGGAGCCCGCAAGAGCGCTACGCGGGCACGTGGCCCTTTAAACCATTGTTTCGAAATGAGGTTTACACTCACCCCCCGATGCAGTCCTCGGAGCCCGTGGCATGAATCGAGCCGTACCTGCGAGCGAGGCGCCAGAGCGAGCCGCGGCCGCGGCCCCCGCCTCGCTCACGCACCTGCAGCGGCTCGAGGCGGAGAGCATTCACATCCTGCGCGAGGTCGTCGCCGAATGCGAGCGGCCCGTGATGCTCTATTCGGTCGGCAAGGACAGCGCCGTGATGCTGCACCTGGCGGTGAAGGCCTTCTACCCGGCGCTGCCGCCGTTCCCGCTGCTGCATGTGGATACCACCTGGAAATTCCGCGCCATGTACGAGTTCCGGGACGCCACGGCCCGCAGGCTCGGCATGCAGCTGCTGGTGCACGTGAACGAGGAGGGACTGCGCTTAGGTGTCGGCCCCTTTACGCACGGCTCACAGGTGCATACCGATGTCATGAAGACGCAGGCGCTCAGGCAGGCGCTCGACAAGTACGGCTTCGACGCCGCCTTCGGCGGGGCGCGGCGCGACGAGGAGCAGAGCCGCGCCAAGGAGCGCGTGTTCTCGTTGCGCTCCGTGCAGCATCGCTGGGACCCGAGGCAGCAGCGCCCGGAGCTGTGGGCGCTCTACAACGCGCGCAAGCGCCCCGGGGAGAGCCTGCGGGTCTTTCCCCTGTCGAACTGGACCGAGCTGGACGTGTGGCAGTACATCGGGCTCGAGCAGATCCCGATCGTGCCGCTGTACTTCGCCGCGCCGCGGCCGGTGGTGGAGCGCGACGGCACGCTCATCATGGTGGACGATGAGCGCCTGCCGCTGCGGCCCGGGGAGACGCCCATGCTGAAGAGGGTGCGCTTCCGCACCCTCGGCTGCTATCCGCTCACCGGCGCCATCGAGAGTAACGCCGATACCGTCCCGGCGATTCTGCAGGAGATGCTGCTGGCGCGAACCTCCGAGCGTCAGGGGCGCGTCATCGATCATGACGCGGCCGCCTCGATGGAGAAAAAGAAGCAGGAGGGTTATTTCTGATGGGCACCCCGCCTGAGCTCGTGGCCGCCGATACCGGCGCAGCGCTGCGCGCGCACGAGCCCGGGAGCCTGCTGCGCTTCATCACCTGCGGTGCGGTGGATGACGGCAAGTCGACGCTCATCGGGCGGCTGCTGTACGAGTCCAGCATGATCTACGACGATCAGCTCACGCAACTCGCCGCGGACTCGCAGCGACTCGGCACGCGCGGCCGGGAGCTCGACTTCGCGCTGCTGGTCGATGGGCTCGCCGCCGAACGCGAGCAGGGTATCACCATCGACGTGGCTTACCGCTTCTTCTCCACGCGGCGACGCAAGTTCATCGTCGCCGACACGCCCGGGCACGAGCAGTACACGCGCAACATGGTGACCGGGGCTTCCACCGCGGAGCTGGCGGTCATCCTCATCGATGCGCGCAAGGGCGTGCTCACCCAGACGCGCCGCCACAGCTTCCTCGTGCACCTGCTCGGCATCGCGCGCGTGGTGCTTGCGGTCAACAAGATGGACCTGGTCGGCTACTCGCGTGCCCGCTTCGAGGCGATCGTCGCGGATTATCGCGATTTCGCCGCGCGCATCAATCTGAGCGACATCACGCCCATTCCGGTCTGTGCGGTGGACGGCGACAACATCATCCGGCACGGCGCCGCCATGCCCTGGTACGCGGGGCCGACGCTGCTCGAGCACCTGGAGAGCGTCGAGATCGATGCCGGCATCGGCACGCGTGCCTTTCGCATGCCAGTGCAATGGGTCAACCGGCCGAACGCGGAATTCCGCGGTTTCGCCGGCCAGATCGTGAGCGGCAGCGTGCAGCCGGGGGATCGCATCCGCGCGCTCCCTTCGGGCCGCGAGAGCCGGGTGGGGCGCATCGTCACGGCGGATGGTGATCTGCAGCGGGCCATCGCCGGACAGTCCGTCACGCTGCTGTTCGATTCCGAGATCGACGTCAGCCGTGGCGACCTCATTGCCGGGGGCGACTCGCCGCCGCAGGTGGCCGACCAGTTCGAGGCGACTGTCGTATGGCTGCACGATGAGCCGATGCTGCAGGGACGCACCTATCTCATGAAGGCGGGTACGCGCACGGTCTCCGCCACCGTCACCCCGATCAAGCACAAGATCAACGTCAACACCCTCGAGCACCTGCCCGCCGAGCGGCTGGAGCTGAATGACATCGGGGTGTGCGAGCTGGAACTCGACCGGGCGATTGCCTTCGAGCCATATGCCGAGAATCGCGCGCTCGGCGGTTTCATCCTCATCGACCGCCTCACCAACAACACCGTCGGCGCCGGACTCATCAACTTCGCGCTGCGCCGCTCGCAGAACGTGCATTGGCAGGTGCTGGACGTCGACAAGCAGCTACGCGCGCGCCAGAAGAGGCAGAAGGCCTGCGTGCTGTGGCTCACGGGCCTCTCGGGCGCCGGCAAGTCCACCATCGCCAACCGCATCGAGAAGAAACTCGCCGCGGCCGGGCGCCATACCTACCTGCTCGACGGCGATAACGTCCGCCACGGCCTGAATAAGGATCTGGGGTTCACCGCGCAGGACCGCGTGGAGAACATCCGCCGCGTCGCGGAGGTGTCGAGGCTCATGGTCGATGCGGGGCTGATCGTGCTGGTGTCGTTCATCTCCCCGTTTCGCTCCGAACGGCGCATGGCGCGGGCGCTGTTCGCTCCGGGAGAGTTCTTCGAAGTCTTCATCGACACGCCCCTCGCCGAGGCCGAGCGGCGCGACGTGAAGGGCCTGTACCGCAAGGCGCGCCGCGGGGAGCTGAAGAACTTCACCGGCATCGACTCCCCATACGAGGCCCCGGAGAATCCCGAGATTCGCATCGAGACCACCACTGTGGGTCCCGAGGAGGCCGCCGAGCGCGTCATCGCCCATCTCGCGGCGCTGAAGGTGACCGGCAGCGCATGAGTGCCGCGGTGCGCGCACTGCTCGAGCCTGTCGCCGACATCGCCCGCCGCGCGGGAGCGGAGATTCTCGAGCTGTACGCCGCGGGTGAGGCCGCCGCCACGGCCAAGGCCGACGCCTCACCGCTGACGGCGGCGGATCTGTGCGCGCACCGTCTGATCACGGGCGCTCTGGCGCAGCTCACCCCCGGCACGCCGGTACTCTCGGAGGAGTCGGCGGATACGCCGTTCCCCGAGCGCAGCGCGTGGCGGCGCTACTGGCTGGTGGACCCACTCGACGGCACGCGCGAGTTTCTCTCGCGCAACGGGGAGTTCACCGTGAACATCGCGCTCATCGAGGGGCATGCGCCGGTGCTCGGCGTCGTGCACGTCCCGGTGACCGATGTGAGCTACCGGGGACTGCCGGGAGAGGGCGCCTGGCGGCAGCAGGCGCGGTCGCGCGCGCAGCCGATCCAGGCGGCACGGCGCAGCGCCGTGCCGCTGCGCGTGGTGGGCAGCCGCTCTCACCGCGGCGACTCGCTCGATGCGTTTCTCGCGCGGGTGGGTCCTCACGAGCTTCTCGGCGTTGGCAGCGCGCTCAAGTTCTGCCTGGTGGCGGAGGGCGCGGCGGATGTATACCCCCGCCTCGGTCCCACCAGCGAGTGGGACACGGCCGCCGCGCAGGCGGTGCTGACGGCGGCGGGGGGGAGCGTGAGCCGCCTCGATGGCACGCCGTTGCAATACAACACGCGGGCCCAGCTGCTCAACCCGTCCTTCGTCGCCTTCGGGCCGAAGGATCGTGACTGGCTGGAACTGCTGCGCTGATCGAAAGGAGCTGAAGTGGCTATCCGCACTGACATCCAACGGCACGTCGCCGAGATCGTGCTCGACTATCCGCCCGTGAACGCGCTCGACAGCAAGGCCTGGAACGAGCTCGCGAAGGTGATCGGCGCCGTCGGGTCGCGGCCTGAAGTGAGGTGCCTGCTGCTGCGCGGCGAAGGACGCGGCTTCTGCGCCGGCGTCGACATCCGCGAGATGCAGCAGCACCCTGAGCGCATCGTCGAGCTCAACCGCGCCAACTTCCTCACCTTCCGTGCGGTGCGCAGCTGCGAGGTGCCGGTGGTTACCGCCGTGCACTCTTTCGTGATCGGCGGGGGCGTCAGCATCTGCGGAGCGAGCGACGTCGTCATCGCCTCCGAGGATGCCTACTTCTCGCTCCCGGAAATCGACCGCGGCGCCCTGGGCGGCGCCTCGCATCTGTCGCGGCTGTTGCCGCTGCACAAGGTACGCGCGGCGTTCTTCACCGGCGGGCGCATCACTGCCGCCGAGGCGCACCGGCTGGGGGCGGTCGAGCGGCTGGTGTCGCCCAAGAAACTGCTCAAGGAGGCGCGCGCGTTCGCCGGACTCATCGCTGCGAAGAGCCGCAGCGCCCTCATCCTGGCGAAGGAGGCGCTGAACGGCCTCGAGCCGCGCGACGTCGACCACGGCTACCGCTTCGAGCAGGGATTCTCGCTGGAGATGTACCTGCACGAGGACTCGCGCAAGGCCCGCGACGCCCTGGTGAAGGGTAAGGGTGACTCCAAGCTATTGAAGCCGGCGTGAGCAAGGAGGCTTATATCATCGTGCCACCATCATCGAGAGGCTCTGAAGGAGTGATGCCATGCCCGAAGCCGTGATTGTCTCCACCGCGCGTACGCCGATCGGCAAGGCGTTTCGCGGCGCGTTCAACGACACCGAGGCGCCGGTGCTCTCCGGCCACGCCGTGCGCGAGGCGGTGCGCCGTGCCAAGGTCGATGGCGCGGAGGTCGAGGATCTGATTCTCGGCTGCGCCACGCAGCAGGGGACGCAGGGCTACAACATCGCGCGCCTCAGCGTGGTGACGGGCGGCCTGCCCGAGAGCGTCGCCGGCATGAGCCTCGACCGCAAATGCGCTTCCGGGCTCATGGCGATCGCGACCGCTGCCAAACAGGTGGTCGAGGACGGCATGACGGTAGTGGTGGCCGGCGGCGTCGAGTCGATCAGTCTGACGCAGAACAAGCACCTGAACAGCTTTCGCGGCCTGTCGGAGGCAGTGCTGGCGCGTTCGCCGCACATGTATATGGCGATGATCGAGACCGCGGAGGTCGTGGCGCGCCGCTACGGCATCACGCGCGAGGCGCAGGACGAGTACGCGTTGCAGAGCCAGCAGCGCGTCGCCGCCGCCGGCCAGGCCGGGCGTTTCGACGCCGAGATCGTCCCTCTCCCCAGCCGCAAGGTCATCACCGACAAGGCCAGCGGTGAGACGCGCAGCGAGGCAGTGCTGCTGAAGCAGGACGAGGGCTTGCGGGCCGACACCACGCTCGCGGGGCTGGCGAAGCTCGAGCCGGTGTGGGCCGGTGGGAAGGTCGTGGAAAAGGGCGAGTTCATCACTGCGGGCAACGCCTCGCAGCTCTCCGATGGCGCATCCGCGGCGGTGCTGATGGAGGGTAGGCTCGCCGAGCAGCGCGGTCTCGAGCCGCTCGGTGCTTACCGGGGCATGGCCGTGGCGGGCTGCTCGCCGGATGAGATGGGTATCGGCCCGGTGTTCGCGGTGCCGAAGCTGCTGGCGCGCCACGGGCTGAAGGTGGACGACATCGGCCTGTGGGAGCTCAACGAAGCGTTTGCGGTGCAGGCACTGTACTGCCGCGATCGGCTCGGCATCGACAACCAAAAGTTCAACGTCGACGGCGGTGCGATCGCAGTCGGCCACCCTTACGGGATGAGTGGGGCGCGCCTCGTCGGTCATGCCCTCATCGAGGGCAGACGGCGCGGGGTGCGCTGGGTGGTCGTCACGATGTGCGTGGCGGGCGGCATGGGGGCGGCGGGCCTGTTCGAAGTGTACTGACCAGGGCCGTGAGCCGCCTGCGCCCGGGTGCTGCATGTGCGCCGACTGTGCGAAGATCCTGCGCGCCGCGCCGCGGCGCGCAGGCGCCAGGAACGCGTGCGGCCGCGGCAGCGAAGGGAGCGGCTGTTTGAGCAATTTCTTTACCCAGCGCGACCTGCGTAGTGCGTTTGGGCTGTTCGCGACCGGCGTGACCGTGGTCAGCGCGGTGCGGCCCGATGGCGAGCCGGTGGGCGTGACCGCAAATTCCTTCGCTTCGGTGTCGCTGGAGCCGCCGCTCCTGCTGTGGTGCCTGGCAGGCGGTAGCAGCGCGCTCCCGGCCTTCACGCCCGGCGCGGCGTTCGCCGTTCACATCCTGTCGCATCATCAGCTGGATCTCGCGCGGCATTTCGCACGCCGCTCGCACGAGAAGTTCGAGCTCGATGGGCCGTGGCGCAACAAAGCGCACCCGCCGCTGCTGTCCGAGGCGCTGTGCCGCTTCGACTGCCGCGTGCATGCGGTACACGGCGGCGGCGATCACCTGATCATCGTGGGCGAGGTGCTGGATATTGCGCGCGCGCCGGGGGGGACGCCGCTGGCTTTCCACGCCAGCCGCTTCGGCAGCTTCAACGCCGACCCCGGCCTCGGCAAGATGGACGTCTGGGAAGGCCTGGACGATCACGGGTACTGAGCGTGGCGCCACGCAAATCGGCGGTCGCGCCGCGCGGGCTCGCTCAAAACTTGAAGGTCGACAGCAGCAGGCTCGTCTCGGTTTGCGAGATACCCTCGATGAGACGGATGCGCGCGAGCACCCGATCGAAGCCCTCCAGGCTGTCCGCGCGCAGTTCCGCGACGATGTCCCAGCGGCCGTTGGTGCTGTAGAGCGCCGCCACCGCCGGCTCCCCACGCAGCACCCTGATCACCGCATCGACCTTGTTGCCCTCGACGGCGACCGTCATGAAGGCGCGCACGCGCTGCTCCTCGACGTCGGGCTTCAGGCGAACGGTGTAGCCGACGATCGTGCCGTTGGCCGCAAGGCGCGCCATGCGGTTCTGCACCGTCCCGCGCGCGACGCCGAGCGCCTTCGCGAGCGAGGCCACCGAGGCTCGGGCGTCACTGCGCAGCAGGGCGATCAGCTGCCGGTCCGTGTCATCCACGTTTGTGCGGTCTCTTGGGGCGCCAGATTGATCAAAACGCCAGTCTGTGCTGGCATAGTGTGGTCCAAGCTGCGTATTGTAGGCAAGTTTCTGGCTTTATTTTGGTCGAGGCTCAGCTGAGGATGGCTTCCCCGCGGCGAACATGGTGCCCTGGCGGGCACCCATCGGGAGAGTGAGGCTATGGTCGATTTCATCGGTACCGAGCGCATCCGGGAGCTCGTCGGCGCGCGTGGCGCGGCGCGCTTCATCGAGGAGCTGGCCGCGGAGATCGAGAGTGATTTCCTGCGCTGGGATGCGTTTGATAAGTCACCGCGCCATGCGACGCACTCTGCGGCGGGCGTGATCGAGCTGATGCCTGCCTCGGACGGGCGGCTCTACGCATTCAAGTACGTGAACGGCCACCCGAGAAACACCACGCTGGGACTGCTCACGGTGACGGCGTTCGGCGTGCTCGCGGATGTTCAGACCGGCTATCCGCTGCTGCTGTCGGAGCTTACGCTGACTACGGCGCTGCGCACGGCCGCGACCTCCGCGCTCGCCGCGCGCCGCATGGCGCGCCCCGGGAGCCGTGTCATGGCGCTGATCGGCAACGGCGCGCAGAGCGAGTTCCAGGCCATCGCCTTCCATCATCTTCTCGGCATCCGCGAGCTGCGGCTGTACGACACCGACGCTGCGGCAACCGATAAGCTCGAGCGCAATCTCGCGCGTCTGCGCCTGCCCGGCCTGAGTGTCGTGCGCTGCGCGAGCACCGCGGCGGCGGCCTCGGGCGCGGACATCATCACCACCGCTACCGCCGACAAGCGCAACGCCACGATCCTGACCCCGCAACTGATCATGCCGGGGATGCATCTGAATGCGGTGGGCGGCGACTGTCCCGGCAAGACCGAGCTGCACCCGGACATCCTGCGCCGGCCCGACGCCCGGGTGGTGGTGGAGTTCGAGCCGCAGTCGCGCATCGAGGGCGAGATTCAGCAAATGGACGCGGGATTTGCGGTAACCGAGCTGGCGGAGGTGCTCGCCGGAGGGGCGCGGGCGCGCCTGAGCGACCGTGATGTGACCATCTTCGACTCGGTCGGATTTGCGCTCGAGGACTTCTCGGCGCTGCGCTACCTGCTGCGCATCCACCGCGAAGAGTGTGGCGCGCAGCCGCAGATCGATCTGCTCCCCGATCTGGCAGATCCCAAGGACCTCTTTGCACTGCTCTCGCCGCGGGTGCGCCCGGCCACGGCCCGCGCCGGAGTGGCGGCGTGAGTCGCGGGCGTGACGCAACCCTGATCGGCGCCCCGACCGATGTGGGCGCAGCGGATCGCGGCGCCTCGATGGGCCCCGAAGCGCTGCGCGTGGCGGGACTCGCGGCGGCTCTGCGCAGCCGCGAGCTGGACGTGGCGGATCTCGGCAACCTGAGCGGGCCCGGCAATCCCTGGCAGCCGCCGCAGCACGGCTACCGGCATCTGCCGGAGGTGCTGCGCTGGAACGAGCTGGTGCACGAGAGTGTGTACGCGCAGCTGCAGCAGGAGCGGCTGCCGATACTCCTCGGGCGGCGATCACTGCCTCAGCATCGGCTCCATCAGCGCGGTGGCCCGCCATTGCCGCGAGCAGGGGCGCAAGCTGCGGGTGCTCTGGCTCGATGCCCATGCGGATTTCAACACCAGCGCCCTGTCTCCGAGCGGCAACGTGCACGGCATGCCGGTGGCTTGCCTGTGCGGCTTCGGGCCGCGCGAGCTGACGGGGATCGGCGGCTTAGCGCCTGCCATCGATCCCTCCTGGGTGCGCCAGATCGGCGTCCGCAGCGTGGATGACGGGGAGCGGCGCTTCGTCCACGAGCAGGGACTGGACGTCTTCGACATGCGCTACGTCGATGAGATGGGCATGCGTCAGACCATGGAGCAGGCCCTGGCCGACGTGGACGCCGATACGCACCTGCACGTGAGCTTCGATGTGGACTTCCTCGATCCGGAGATCGCGCCGGGGGTCGGCACCCAGGTGCCGGGGGGACCCACGTACCGCGAGGCGCAGCTGTGCATGGAGATGATCGCGGACACCCGCCGCCTGGCGTCCCTCGACGTCGTGGAGCTGAACCCGGCGTTCGACGTACGTAACAAGACCGCGGTGCTGGCGGTGGACCTCATCGAATCGCTGTTCGGGAAGAGCACCCTCGTGCGCCGCCCCGTGTGGCGCCGGCCGGCGCAGCCCTCCGGCGCTGCAAAGCGCAGCGCGCGCGCCAGCGTGTCCTGACTCAGCGCTCCTTGCTGCGGCGCCGTGTGTCCCGCCGCATGCGTTGCAATTGACCGGTGCCGGCAGCATCATGCCCGCGGCTCAGGCGCACGCGGGCGCCGTCGGCGTACGGCTGTCGCGGTATGCGCGGATCTAACAACAAGCAGCCCTCCGCAGCGGGGGCGGAAGGTGAGAAGGCCATGGCTGATAGCGTCTACAAGATTATCGAGCTGGTCGGCACGAGCAGCGAGTCGTGGGAGAGGGCCGCCGCGGTGGCGGTAAGCCAGGCGGCCAAGAGCCTGCGGGATCTGCGGATCGCCGAGGTGGTGCAGCTCGACATGCAGGTGCAGAACGGCAAGGTCAAGGCGTATCGCGCCAAGCTGAAGGTGTCTTTCAAGTTCGAGGGCAAGAAGTAGCAGGTCTTCCGACCTGCCGTGCGGTTATGCGACTTCAGCGCGCGGCGTTGCCCTGCGCGGCGCGCTGCAGCGCCGCGCGCGCCAGGAGACGGGTGGAGTCGAGTGTCGGGAGCGGCGAGTTGTCGTCGTTCATGATCAGCGGAATCTCTGTGCAACCGAGCACTACGGCATCGCACCCCTCATCCTTCATGCGCCCCATGAGCCGTTGAAAATAGGCCACCGATTCCGGCGCAAAGATACCGGCGATCAGCTCCTCGAAAATGATGCGATTCACCTCTGCGCGCTCCGCGGGATTAGGGCGCAGGAACTGCAGTCCGCGCGCCGCGAGCTTCTCCGGATAGACTTCGCTGTCGACCAGGTAGCGTGTACCGGTCAGGCCGAGGCGATGGAAGCCGCGCTCGGCAGCCTGCGCGGCCACCACCTCGGCGATGTGCAGCCAGGGAAGGGGTGAGCGCCTGAGCACCCAGGGGAGCGCCCGATGAATGGTGTTGTCCGGGCAGATCAGGAAGTCGGCGCCGGCGCGGGCGAGCTTGTGCGCCGAGGCCAGCATCAGCTCCGCAACCCCCGGCCAGTCGTCGCTCTCGAAGCAGCGCATGTACGCGGCGAGCGAGTGCGTATGCATCGTCACCTCGGGGTGTGCGAGTCCGCCGAGGAATTGGCCTCCCTCGAGGCATACCGTGCGGTAGCAGAGCGCTGCGCCTTCGGCGGAACAAGCGACGATACCGATATGCCGCGGCATGGGGCGATTCTACCTCGCTGCGTGGGAAGGAGAGGGCCGCGTTGCAGGGCGCCTTACGCTAGAGTCTGCGGCTCATGACAACAGCGCACACCCACCCGCGGGGCCGCGAGTCCTGGACGCTGCGCCGCGAGGACAAGGCCCGCAGGCTCGCAGCGATCGCCGCGCACGTCGAGGGCAAGCACGTGCGGCCGGCGGCCATCGTGCAGGTGCTGCAGGCGCTGTTGCGTCCGGGCGACCGCGTCGCGCTCGAAGGCGACAATCAGAAACAGGCCGACTTTCTGTCGCGCTCGCTGGCGCAGGTCGATCCGGCGCAGCGTGCATGACCTGCACCTGCTGATTCCGAGCATCAGCCGTCCCGAGCACCTGACGCTGTTCGAGCGCGGCATCGCGCGCCGGCTGGATTTCTCGCTTCGCAGGACCGCAGAGCCTGCGCGTGGCGCAGCTGCTCGAGGACGGGCAAGCTCGAGATCGGCGCGATCTAGCACCTACGTGGAGCTGTACGCGCGCATGTTCGTCGACCTGACGCCGCAACGTGGCGCTGGTCTGCGCCGAGCAGGCCGACCGCGGCGGGAAATCTCTACACCGGCGCCAACACCGAGGACACGCCGACCATCGTCGAGGCGACCGCGTTCCGTCACGGCATCGTGCTCGCGCAGGTCAACGAGATGGTCGCCGAGCTGCCGCGTGTCGACATTCCGGGCTCCTGGGTCGACCTGGTCGTGCCGGCCGACCGGCCCTTCGCGCTCGAGCCGCTGTTCACGCGCGATCCGCGCCACATCAGCGAGCTGCAGATGCTCATGGCCATGATGGTGATCCGCGGCATCTACGAGCGCCACGGCGTCACCTCGCTGAATCACGGCATCGGCTTCGACACCGCCGCCATCGAGCTGCTGCTGCCGACGTACGGCGAGTCGCCTCGGGCTGAAGGGCAGGATCTGCCGCAACTGGGCGCTCAATCCGCATCCCACGCTGATCCCCGCCATCGAGAGCGGCTGGGTCGAGAGCGTGCATTGCTTCGGCAGCGAAGTGGGCATGGAGGAGTACATCCGCGCGCGACCCGACGTGTTCTTCGTCGGCCGCGACGGGAGCCTGCGCTCCAACCGCGTGCTGTGCCAGCTCGCGGGGCAATACGGCGTGGATCTGTTCATCGGCTCGACGTTGCAGATGGACGCCGACGCCAACTCCTCGACCGTCACCCTCGGCCGGCTCGCCGGATTCGGCGGCGCGCCCGAACATGGGCCACGACCCGCAAGGGGCGCCGTCACAGCAGCCCCGCCGTGGCTGAGCCTGATCACCGGCCGACGGCGCCGGTCGTGCGCGGCCGCAAGCTCGTCGTGCAGCTGGCGGAGACCTTCAAGAAGGGCGGCGTACCCGCGTTTGTCGACTCGCTCGATGCGATCGAGGTCGGCAAGCAGAGCGGCATGCCGATCGCGCCGGTCATGATCTACGGCGACGATGTGAGCCACGTGGTGACCGAAGAGGGCATCGCGTACCTGTACAAGGCGCAAGGCGGCGAGGAGCGCCGTGCGGCGCTCGCGGCCGTCGCGGGCGCCACGCCGATCGGGCAGCGCGCCGACGCGCAAGCGCACCGCGGCAGCTGCGGGCGCGCGGTATCGTCGCGTACCCGCGAGGACCTCGGCGTGCGCCGCGCCAGGCGAAGCGCTCGCTGCTGGCCGCACGCAGCATCGACGATCTGGTCGCTGGTCGGGCGGCCTGTACCGGCCGCCGCCGCGCTTTCGCAGCCGCAAGCTCGCCGACGATGCCGCGGCGGAACGACAGCACGCAGGCCACGAAGATGGCGCCGATGATGGCGGTCACCCAGCCACCGACGAGGTCGGACAGGTATTCCTGCAGCGTGACGATCGACCGCGGCGCCGACCACCGGGCCGAAGAAGGTGCCGGTGCCGCCGAGCAGCGTCATCAGGATCACCTCGCCGGAGGTGGCCTGCTGCACGTCCGAGAGCGTCGCGAAGCCGAGCACCAGCGCCTTCAGCGATCCGGCGAGCCCCGCCAGCGCCGCCGACAGCACGAAGGCCAGCAGCTTGTAGCGGTTGATGTCGTAGCCGAGCGAGATCGCGCGCGGCTCGTTCTCGCGAATCGCCTTCAGCACCTGGCCGAAAGGCGAGTGCACCACGCGCGCGATGAACAGGAACACCGCCACGAAGACCGCGAGCACGAAGTAGTACATGACCGATGTCAGAGCTCAGCGGCAGCAGCCCGAACAGGCTGCCGCGCGGCACGCCCTGCAGCCCGTTCTCGCCGCCGGTGAAGGGCGCCTCCAGGCACACGAAATACACCAGCTGCGCCGAGCGCCAGCGTGATCATCGCGAAGTAGATGCCCTGGCGGCGGATGGCGAGCGCGCCGACGCCGAGGCCGAGCAGCGGCGGCGAGCGGCGACGCCGGCCAGGATCGCGCAGCCGGCCCCAGCCGTGCGCCGTCACCAGCCAGGAGGTGGCGTAGGCGGCCGAACCGAAGAACGCCGCGTGGCCGAACGACAGCATGCGCGCGAAGCCGAGCAGCAGGTTGTAGGCGCAGGCGAACATGGCGAAGCACAGCAGCTTCATCATGAAGACCGGGTAGATGCCGAACCAGCGGCACGCACAGCGCCAGCAGGCCGCCAGGATGTAACAGCGATCGCGGCGGCGCGCACTGCGCCTACTCCTTCCCGAACAGTCCCGCCGGCCGCACGATCAGCACCAGCGCCATGATGACGAACACGACGATGTTGGAGGCTTCCGGATAGATGACCTTGGTGAACCCTTCGACGACGCCCAGCGCCAGGCCGCTGACGATCGCGCCGAGAATCGAGCCCATGCCGCCGATCACCACCACCGCGAACACCACGATGACGAGCGAGGTGCCCATGTGCGAGTTCACCAGCACCACCGGCGAGGCCAGCACGCCGGCGAGCGCCGCCAGCGCCACGCCGCCGCCGTAGGTCAGGCGACCAGCAGCGGCACGTTGACGCCGAAGGCCTGCAGCAGCGGCGGCGTTCTCGGTGGCGGCGCGCAGCGTCGCGCCCAGGCGCGTGCGCTCGATGACGAACCAGGTGCCGAAGCACACCACGAGCGAGGCGACGATCACCCAGGCGCGGTAGAGCGGCAGGATACATGAAGCGCAGATTGATCGCGCCCGCCAGCGCTTCGGGCACCGGATAGGACTGGCCGGTGGCGCCGAAGACCTGGTGCAGCGAGCCCTCGACGATCAGCGCCAGGCCGAAGGTCAGCAGCAGCCCGTAGAGCGGATCGAGCCTGTAGAGGTGGCGCAGCAGAAGCCGCTCGACGACGACGCCGAGCAAGCCCGACGGCGAGCGGCGCCAGCAGCAGCGCCAGCCCAGTAGTTGATGCCGAACCACTGCAGCCCCGAGGAGCGCCGCGAAGGCACCGAGGGTGTAGAAGGCGCCGTGGGCGAAATTGACCACGCCCATGAGCCCGAAGATCACGGCCAGCCCGAGGCTGAGCATGGCGTAGAAGGAGCCGTTCACCAGGCCGAGCGTCAGCTGCCCGAGTATCACGGCGACCGGGAATGCCGAAGATCGTTCACGTCATCGCGGCTGGCCGCGCCTCGAGCCGACACGCGGCCGCGGCGCGCACGCGGCGGTTCGGACTACTTGGGCGCCAGCGGGCACAGGCCGGTGATCGGGCCGAAGGCCTCCTCGCCGCTCATCTTCTTGACCACCTTGTAGTAGTCCCAGGGATACTTCGATTCCTGCGGCGTCTTGACCTGCATCACGTACATGTCGTGGATCATGGCGCCGTCGGCGCGGATGTAGCCGCCCTTGGCGAACATGTCGTTGATCTTCGTGCTCTTCAGCTCCGCCATGACCTTGTCGGCATCGGTGCTCCCGACGGCCTTCACCGCCTTCAGGTAGGTCAGTGGTGGCCGAGTAGACGCCGGCCTGATCCATGGTCGGCTCCTTGTTCATCTTGGCGAAATAGCGCTTGGCGAAGGCGCGCGTCTCCTCGTTCAGGTCCCAGTACCAGCCGGTGGTCAGGTACAGGCCCTGGGCGGTCTTCAGGCCCAGGCTGTGGATGTCGGTGAGGAAGGCGAGCAGCGCCGCCGGCTTCATGGTGCTTGGTGATGCCGAACTCGTTGGCGGCCTTGAGCGAATTGCTGAAGTCGGTGCCGGCGTTGGCCAGCCCGAGGACCTGCGCGCCGGAGCCCTGCGCCTGCAGCAGGAACGAGGAGAAGTCCGCTGCGCCGAGCGGCACGCGCACCGCGCCGACATTCTTGCCGCCGTGCGCCTCGACCACCTTGGCGGCGGCGGTCTGCAGCTGAGTGCCGAAGGCGTAGTCGGCGGTCAGGTAGAACCAGGTCTTGCCGCCGGCGTTCACGATGGCAGTCGCGGTGCCGTTGGCGAGCGCGGTCGTGTCGTAGACGTAGTGCACGGTGTAGGCGGTGCAGTCCTCGTTGGTCAGCGAGGCGCCGCCGGCACCGATCGCGAAGAACGGCACCTTCTTGGCCGCCGCGACCTTCGCCATGGCGATGTTGACCCCGGTGTTGGATCCGCCCGAGCAGCATGTTGAGGCCGTTCTGGTCGGCCCATTCGCGGAACTTCGATGCGCCGATGTCGGGCTTGTTCTGGTGATCGGCGCTCAGCGTGACGATCTTCTTGCCGAGCACCGTGCCGCCGAAGTCCGCGATCGCCATCTTGATGGCCTCGACGCCGCCCGCACCGATCACGTCGGCGTACACGCCGGACATGTCGTCGAGGTCGCCGATCACGACCTGATCGCCGGCCGCCGCGGCCGGGCGTGAGCCGGCCGTGAGCGCGAGCGCCGCAGCCGTTGCGATCGCCAACATCCGCAGTTGCATGATCTTCTCCTTCACCTGATTGCGGTGAAAGTCAGACGCCGAGGTACTGGTGCAGCAGGGCCATTTTGTCCGATAGCTGCCGCGCGGCGAAGCCCTCCACGACCCGGCCGCGCTCCATGATGTAGAAGCGGTCGGCCAGCGGCGCGGCGAAGCGGAAGTTCTGTTCCACCATGACGATCGTGTAGCCCCGCTCGCGCAGCGCCTGAATGGTTCGTGCGAGCGCCTGCACGATGACCGGAGCCAGTCCCTCCGAGATCTCGTCGAGCAGCAGCAGCCGGGCGCCGGTGCGCAGAATGCGCGCCAGCGCCAGCATCTGCTGCTCACCGCCGGAGAGATGCGTGCCCCGGCTCGTGCGCCGCTCCTTCAGGTTGGGAAACATAGCGTAGATCTCCTCGACGACATTCCCCCCGGGGCGAGCAGCGGCGGCAGCAGCAGGTTCTCCTCAGTCGACAGGCTCGACGTAGATGCCGCGCTCCTCGGGGCAGTAGCCGACGCCCAGGCGCGCGATCGTGTGGGGTGGCAGGGCGATCGTCTCGCGGCCGTTGACCCTCACCGAACCGGAGCGGTTGCCGACGAGCCCGAGCACGGCCCTCAGAGTGGTGGTGCGGCCGGCGCCGTTGCGGCCGAGCAGCGTCACGACCTCGCCGCGCGTTACGTCACATTCGACGCCGTGCAGCACGTGCGACTCGCCGTAGTAGGCGTGCAGCCCGCTCACCCGCAGCAGCTCGGCAGTCATCAGTGCGCGGCCTGCAGCTCGGCTTCGGGAGCGCCCATGTAGGCCTCGATCACCAGGGGTTCGCGCGAGACCTCGGCGTAGGTGCCGCTGGCGATGATCTGGCCGCGCTGCAGCACGGTGATGGTATCGGCGATGCGTGCGACGACCTGCATGTTGTGCTCCACCATGAGCACGGTGCGTTTCGCCGCCGCCTGCCTGATCAGCGCCGTGATGCGGTCGACGTCCTCGTGACCCATCCCCTGGGTCGGCTCGTCCAGCAGCATCAGCTGCGGCTCCATCGCCAGCGTGGTGGCGATCTCGAGCGCGCGCTTGCGGCCGTAAGGCAGCTCGACCGCGACGACGCCGGCGAACGCGCCGAGGTCGACCGGTCGCAGCAGCTCCATCGCCTGCGAGTTGAGCACCGCCAGCGTCGACTCGGACTTCCAGAAATGAAACGTCGTCGCCGAGCGTGCGCTGCAGCGCTATGCGCACGTTCTCCAGCACCGTCAGGTGGGGGAACACCGCGGACATCTGGAACGAGCGCACGATGCCGCGGCGTGCGACCTCGGCGGGCCTGTCGAGGGTGATGTCCTCGCCGCGGTAGAGGATCTGGCCGCGGTCGGGAATCAGGAACTTGGTGAGCAGGTTGAAGAAAGTGGTCTTGCCGGCGCCGTTTGGACCGATCAGCGCATGAATCTGCCCGCGCCGCACCTGCAGGTCGACGTTGCTCACCGCGACGAAGCCCTTGAACTCCTTGGTAAGGCCGCGCGTCTCGATGATGAACTCGTCGGCTATGCTGTGCGGCGCGGCCGCCATCACGGTTGGGTCCCGAGTGCTCTCCGACCCGCAGTCTAATCTACCCGTCGATTGCGGGTGGCACTCGCGCAGCCGGGTACGTGACTTGACGCCCCGATGCGCCGCGCGTTCGATTTGACCGCAGCGCAACAAGGCGAGCCCCGATGAAGCCCCGCAAGAAAACCACCGCCGCGCTCCTGCAGCCGCTGAGCCGGGTGAGCGCGCGTCCGCCGCAGCGTCCTGCTCCCGCAGATGACCCCGCGCTCAACGCGATCTGGGACGTGGTGTGCGCGATTGGGCGCGGCAGAGTCTCCACGTACGGGGCGGTCGCCCGCGCCGCGGGATTACCGGGCCGGGCGCGGCAGGTCGGACGCGCACTGCGCGTCGCGCCGCAAGCGCTGAACCTGCCGTGGCACCGCGTCGTTGGCGCGGGTGGCCACATCGTCTTTCCGAAGTCATCGCGCGAGCACCTGGAGCAGGCACGGCGTCTGCGTGCCGAAGGGGTGGTGGTGCAGGATGGCCGGGTGACACGCTCTGCCATGACGCAGCTCGATGAGCAGTAGGGCCGCGCATAGAGCCGAGCGCCTGCTGCGGGCGAGGCGCGGCTGGCTTCGGAGCGCAACTCCTTGTCACCTGCCGCTATAGCTCAGGCCGATGATGTCGACGACCTGGCGCGCGCCGTTCGCTTCCTGCGCGACTGCCGCGGCGGTTTCGCGTTGCAGATCGGTCGCCACCTGGCCGCTCAGGTAGACGATCCGATCGAGGGTGTGCACGTAGATCTGGTTCGGCGGCCCGAGCTCCGGATGTTGATTCAACAGTGAGCGTACCTCGGCCGTGATCCGCGCATCGCCGGGACATCCCTGGTATCCGCACTTGCGGTAGGCGCTGTAGGCAGCGCAGCCGCACAGGGCGTTCGTCAGGATGATGAAGAGGGCCAGGAAGTAGAGCCGCTCACCGGGTCGCATGCGCCTTCGCGTTCCCGCCGCCTGATGTCCCTTGGATCGCAGCACAGGCCGGATTGTTCCACGGCCTCCGTCCTGCCGGCGCACCGACAGGCCGCTTACCGAGCAGATTCTTCCGTCGCTGCCCGATGGCTCGAGATCAGCGGCTTTGCCTCGGCCGTCGCGCCGCGAAAATGCTGCCGGTAGCGACCGGGTGCAACCCCGCGCGAACAGGTAGCGATCTCAACGCGATAGAGGGGGGCAGAAGCAGCAGAAAGCCTGGCCGCGAGGGCGGCCGCGGTCGTGAAGACCTGGAACGGCCCCACCACGTCCAGGATCTCTGCCCCCGGCGCGGCCACGATCACGACGCGGCGCGCAGGCGTCGGCCCCGCAGCGTGGGCGGAGGGCTTACTCTGTCCGTTCTGCCGCATCACTAACTCTTGAGTGTCTCCAGGAATTTTTCCGGAGCGGCGTCGAAGGCCGCCTGGGTGGCGCGGGCGGAAAACTGTGGGCGGAGGCGCCTGTTACGGCGCGCGCGGCGATGGCGGCGCAGCCCGCGTACGCGTGCCGCGCCCCATCGCCGCAGGCTCTAGGAGATGTTTCCGATAATTCTCTTGGTCTCATCCACCGAGAAGGCACGCAGCGTTTCGCTGCGTACGTTGCCGAGTGAGCCGGCCTTGAGAAGCGCAGCCGTCACCGCCTCGTCGCTCCCCTCCATGACCACCACCATGTCGTGGCGTCCAACGGTGTAGTGGAAGCTCTTCACGGTTACGCCCAGCTTCTCGGCCATCGCTCGAAACGTGCCGTAGCGATCCGGCGAGTCCTTGATGTTCCGGATCCCTTGCTCAGTGAAATTCAACAGGCTTATGTATGTGGCCATGATCCTTCTCCTCTGTGCACTTGCGCGAGACTCGGGCGCGCGAGCTCGAGTCACGGCGCCGCGATCATGCGCCTGCCTGCACGAGGACGGCAAAACGAGAACGGTCGAGTCACAGTCACCGCTCGACTGAGGCGCGCACGATGACCTGCGTCAGCAAGTAAGGCTCAGTGGCGCTTGAAGAATTGCACGGCGCGCTCGTGCTTCTCGGCCGCCGCGCGCGTGGCGAAGGTGCCGAGATTGCGGCGCTTCTTGGTGCGCGCGTCCGCTTTGCGCGAATACAGGCGATATTGACCGTTTCTCAACTTACGGATCATCGGATCGATATTAATCCGTGTCGGTGCGATTTGTGTCGGCACGCTCGCGGATCGCGTGTCAGAAGAATCCTAGCTACGACCCGCAGCGTGGGTGAATACGCCCCTGTGGCGGCATGATCGCGCCCGCGCGCGCTGATGCAAGTGCCCAAGACCGCATTGTAGGAGCACTCTGACGTATGAGCGTGCAGCCGTCTCATTGAGATCACCTGCCGATCGACCGATGCTGGTGGAACTGAAGGACCGTGCCATCAACCACGGCAGGAGCGAATCATGGTGGTAATGAGAAGTGTCATCGCAACGCTTGCCTCGTGTATGTTGCTGGGGCTTGCGGCATGTGCCACGCCCCGAAGCAGCCTCTCGACTTCCGCTGACAGCCTCGAGCACGATGCGAACGCACTGGCGCGCGATGCGCGCGATGCGGACTATCCGACGGGCTATGTTCACGATGCCCACGTGCTGGCGGATGACGCCCGCGCGTTTCGTCACACGGTCGAGGACCGCACTGCCAGCCGTACGGATGCCAAAGTGGCGTTCGAGCGGCTTTCGCGCAGCTACCATGCGGTGCGTGACGAGGTGGAGCGCTCAGACAGTCGCACCGCACGGACCGACTTCAAGCCGGTAACGGACGCCTATCTGGACATCGAGCGCGAGATGGGTGGCTATCCCGAGCATCACGCTCGCGCGGACTAAGGGCTGCCGAATAGCACAGCCGGGGTGCTTACCGGTCCACAGGGCCGGTAAGCACAACGCTCCTGCGGAATAGAGCGGCAGCAGCTCCACAGCGCCGAGTCCTTCCGCCGCCTCGAAAACCTCGTGCCTGACGAGCTCCTGCATCACCCGGCAGGTCTCGCGCGCCGCGGTTATCCTCGATGATCACGACGCAGCGCGAAACCTGGTCCCGAAGTGATGTTGACATAAGCTACCGGTATATCGCGCCCTCTTTAACCCCATCCGGCATCCTGTATCGCTTCAGTCCGTGGGCCTTTCGTGGGACTGGAGTCGATATGAAGCGCTTAGCCTGTTGTGCAACCCTCCTGACACTGGCGGCGAGTTGCGACGCGCTCGCGCTCGGCAGCCTCGCCGATGTGACGGTGATCGACCGCGACAGCGGCACGGCGCTCAGCACGTACTACTTCCAGGGCGAGTACTGGGTGGCCGGCAGGCCCGGCGCCCGCTACGCGATCGAGGTCCGCAATTGCATCGGCGGTCGCTTGCTCGCGGTGACCTCGGTCGACGGCGTAAACATCATTTCCGGAGCCACGGCCGGTTGGGATCAGTCTGGCTACGTGTTCGATCCCGGCCAGCGCTACCAGATCAGCGGGTGGCGCAAGAGCAATAGCGAAGTGGCGGCTTTCTTTTTCACCGATTCACCCAATTCTTATGCCGAGCGTACCGGGCGGCCGGCCAACGTCGGGGTCATCGGCGTGGCGCTCTTCCGTGAACGTCACCCACAGCCGGTGTACACGCCCCCCAGGATTGCTCCCGACTCGAGAAACGATGCAGCCTCTGTGCCCGGCACGGCCGGCCGCTCCTCGCTGGAGCCGTCAACGGCTACGACGACTGCCCGAGCGAGTGCGCCAGCGAGTGGGTTATCAGGCGGCGTGCCGGCGGAGGAGGCTCATGCCCCGGCATCGCTGGCGACACCGGCCCCCGCAGCAAAGCTCGGCACCGGCCACGGGGAGCGCGAGTACTCCCATGTCCAGGATACGCAATTCCGCCGGTTGCGGTCCGAGCCGAACGAGGTCATCCGCATTCGCTATGATAGTTTCGACAACCTGGTGGCGATGGGCGTCATCCGGCACGCCCCGTCCCACGCCCGCCTCCCCCGATCCGTTTCCTGGCTCCCAGCAGCGGCAATTCGTGCCCGACCCGCCCGGCTGAAGCAGTGCACCGCTGCCATAATGGATGAATGAGCGACGCGGACGAGAGTGACGAAGCGCTGTTGGGGCGCTACGCGCGTGGTGAGGCCGCGGCGTTCGAACTGCTTTACCGGCGGCACGAAATGCACATCTGGCGTTATCTCGAGCGCAACCTGGGCAACCGCGCGAGCGCGGATGAGTTGATGCAGGAGGTGTGGTTCGCCGTTGCCCGCGATGCTCCGCGCTACGAGCCAACGGCGCGGTTCACGACCTGGCTGTTTACTATCGCGCGCAATCGGATGATCGACTCGCGGCGCACGAGCCGGGCGCTAACGAGCCTGGAGAGCATCGGCTACGACGCTGAGCCGGTCGTCCGGCAGCTGACGACGGCGCCGAGCGCGGGTCCCCTCGCCGCTGTGCTGCTGCGGGAGCAGGCGTCGGCCCTCACTCAAGCCCTCGGGCAGCTGCCGCGCGAGCAACGCGATGCTTTCCTGCTGCAAATCGAGGGTGATCTGAGTGTTGAGGAGGTTGCGACGATCACCCGTAGCAGCTTCGAGACGACCAAGAGCCGTCTGCGCTATGCGCGCACGAAGCTGCGCGAGCTGCTGAGCGAGTACGCATGAACAGGGTGCCACCGCCGCCGGAGCTGCCCGAGGACCTCGATGCTCAGTATCGGCGCGCGTCCGCGCTCGATCCGAGCCGCCCGAGCGAAACGGTGCGTCGGGCGGTGTTCGCGCACGCCGCGCGGCTCGCCTCGGAGCGTGCGGGGAAACACGCCGGCAGATCCCACCGGGCGCAGCTGGCGGGCTGGCAGCGCTGGTGGCACCCCGCGATCTTTGGGACGCTCGCAGCAGCTGGGCTTGCGGGACTCCTGATCGCGCCGCGCTTCAGCGCTCTCTTCGCCCCGCGCCCCGCCCCTATGACGGCGGAGCCGGCTGCGGCTCAGGGGGCGCGGCCCGCCGCGCCGCCAGCTTCGCCGGCCCTGGCAGCGAACAATCGTGCAGACGAACGCAAGCAGGTTCCGCAGCCCGCATCCCCTGGCGCCATGCTTCAGCCGCGCGCATCGCTGCCCGCGGCGGACGTGCCGGAGCAGGCCGCTCGCGCACGGCGCGGGACGAGTACGCCCCACAGCGGCGGGGCCCCGGGGGCTGCCGGTGGAACCGCCGAGGCAGCCGAGGAGGCGCGAGTGGCGGGGCCCGGGGCCGCCGCCGGCGGCGGCTTTCCGGGGAATTCCCGGCAGGCGCTCAGCCGGGCCTCCAGCCCCATGACCGCCAGCGCGCCCTCCGAAGCGGCGCAGGCGCGCACGGTGCGCTCGGCGGACCCGGCCGCAGCGTTTCGACACGCCGCTGAAGTCGGCGATCTGGCGCGACTCGAGGCGCTGCGCCAGAGGCAGGTGGACATCAATTCGGGCGACCAGCTCGGTCGCACGGCATTGATGCTGGCGACGCTGAACGGCCAGAGCGACGCCGTCGCCGCGCTGCTGGCGTATGGAGCCGATCCGAACCTCGCCGATGCACGCGGCACTACGCCGCTTCAGGCCGCCCTTGCGGGTGATCAGAAGGCCATCATCGCGACGCTGCAACGCTACGGAGCTCGCTAACGAGCGCACGAGCTGCGCTGTCAGGGCGATGAGGCGAGCTCGAGCTCGCGCAGACGAGGTCCGGCCATATGGCCGATGCGCATGGAAGCCTCGTAGAGCGCGGCCCCGAACAGCAGCAATGCAACTGCGAGAGCGATGAAGGCCCTGATATGACGCGCCTCGAAAGTCCTGATCGAGCGTGCGTAGGCGATGAACGCCAGCACTGCGGCAACCACCACCGTGGCATCAATGCTTGCTCGCTGCCAGTAGCTGCCGCCGAGGTGCAGCCACATCCCAAACTCGTCGAAGGTCAGCGCCATGGCGATGCCGTAGGCAAATGCCGCGCGCCGTGCCGCATCCCCGCTCGGCACTCGAAAGAGCAGGTAGGCGCCCACCGCCGCGAGCAGAAAGATCCCGTAGTTGAGGTGATGAACGTGCGTGTCGCGCAGAAAAACGTACAGGTTCGGTATACGGCGCGCCATGATCAGGAATACCAGGGCGCGCGCGAGGATGAACGTCAGCAGAAAGGCAAACAGGGCCCGCCGCGCCAGCTCGTGCGCGGTCGGTCTTCGACTCCCGACGCTGCCTGCCTCCGGATGCGTCGACATGATGTATCCCTGACCTGCCCGTACCGCATGGTACTCGCAGGAGTATTCCGGGAGGATATAAGATTCGCGGCGTCCTCTCTTGGAAGCAGACCTTTACGGTAATGGACGCGTCACTGCTGGCGGGCTGGGAGAATTTCTACGTCATCGTCGGCTCCTCGGCGGGCGGGCTGACCGGACTGACGTTCGTGGTGATTGCGCTGATCAGCGACGGGCCGCGCGGCGTGCGGCCCACCGGCGTCGGTGCCTTTATCACGCCGACGATCGTGCACTTCGGCGGCGTGCTGGCGTTCGCGGCATTCCTGAACATGCCGCACCAGCGTGTCGCGAGCCTGAGTGCCGGGTTTGCGGTGGCCGGGATTGCGGGTCTGATCTACGGCGGCTTCATCGCAGCCAACATGCGCCGTGTGGGCAGCGCCTACGTGCCGGTGCTGGAGGATTGGATCTGGAACGTGATCCTCCCGACCCTCGTGTATGCCGGACTGCTCGTCGTGGCGGTGCTCATCTGGTACGAGCCGATGCCGGCACTGTACGCCGTTGCGGCGTTGTCCCTCATCATGTTGTTCATCGGCATCCGCAACGCCTGGGACATCGCCGTCTGGATGACCGTCTACAAACAGCGCGAACCTAACGACAGCGCCAACCGAGCTGACGCCGATCCACGCCCACCGGCCTGACTGCAGTGCGCATGGACATCGGTGTGAGTTCGGCGTCTAATCACCGCCCGGCGCGGCCATAGCGCTCGTTGCCGCAACGCAAAACTCAAAGAGGGGATTAGCATGAAGAACATCGGGCTATGGTGTGTGCTCGGCTTGCTCTCGCTGGGAGGCATCGCATGGTCGCAGGCCCAGCAGAGCAGCGCAGCAGCCGAGAAGGCCGTTGCCGCGCTCGAGAACCAGTGGCTGCAATCGCAAAAAGCGAACAATCCCGATCTGCTGGTGTCGTTGCTGGCGGACAAACTCGTGTCTACGGGCAGTGATGGCAAGGTCCTGGACAAGGCCGGAGTGCTGGCGGATGCGAAGACCCGCAAGTACACCAGCGCCGAATACGACAACGTGAAAGTAATGGTTTTCGGCGACACCGCCATCGCGACCGGCGGGTTCAAAGGCAAGGGCACCGAAGCAGGGGGAAAGCCCTTCGAGGAACACGACCGCTGGACCGATACCTGGGTGAAGATGCCCGACGGAAAGTGGCAGTGTGTCGCAACTCAGGCCTCACCGGTGAAGACGTGAAGTAAAGCGTTCAGGTAAAGCGTTCATGGCGGTTTGTGCCGCCGCGGATGCTTCCTGGCGCGCCCATACGAAAGTCACTAACGGGGAGAGAACATGAAGATGATTCCTGGCAGAGTAATTGCGTCTGCGTGCCTTACCACGGTACTCGGCATTTGGGCATGTCCTGCAGGGGCGCAGGCCGCGGCGGTGAAAGAGAAGCCGCGGATGTACACCTACGTGGCCAATTGGGTCGTTCCGCGGGCACGCTGGGAGGACATGGAGAAGGCCAGCGGCGCGAATCAGAAGATCCTCGACGCTGCCCTCGGCAGCGGAACGATTCTGGGCTACGGCGACGACGAGGCGGTGGTGCATCACGTCGATGGCGCCACGCACGACAACTGGTGGATAGCAACCTCGATGGCGGGTTTGTTGAACGTGCTGGACCAGTTCGCCAAGTCCAGATCGTCCCCGGTCCTGACGAGCTCCACCAAGCATTGGGATAACATCTACGTCAGCCGCTTCTACGGCTGGCGGTCGGGCTCCGTGAAAGGAGGCTACGTACACGGGGCCTCGTACAAGCTCAAAGCAGATGCGCCCAACAATGCCGTCGAGACCCTCAGCAAGAGCCTCATAGTCCCCTTGTTCGAAAAGCTGATGGCCGACGGGGCGGTTAGCGCGTACCAGGTGGCTGAAGAAACCATCCATACCGCCGACTCCGGAATGTTCTTTATCTTCTTCATCACCCCGAATGCCGAAGGCCTCGACAAGCTCGACGCGGCTTTGCGCGAGGCGATCGGCGCCAACGCACTGGCCAGCCCGGCGTTCGGGTCCATGGTGGACTTTGCGCCGCACCGCGACACTCTCAGTCGCGGCAACGCCACTCTGAAGTAGCAGACCGACCGGATTGGCGAGAGCGACCCGCCGGCGCGTGCACGAACGCGCCGGTGGGCCTGTCCACGGCAATGGCAGCCCCGCGCGAGCGGGTCCCGTGGCGCGATAGCGCTTGCCGGCCTGGGGGGCGTACTCGTACGCTGCCGGGACTTCGCGCCCCTGCAGAGGCGGAAATGACGAGCCCGGCGTCGCGTTCACTTCACAGAATCCTCGGACTCGGCTTTGGGTTGGCACTGGCCTTCGGCACGACCGTCGGAGTCGGCATCCTGCGTCTGCCAGGAGTCGTGGCCGCAGCGCTCGGGGATCGCGCACTGATCATTGTGTTCTGGTGCCTCGGCGGCCTGTACGCACTGATGGGTGCCGTAGCCGTTGCCGAGCTCGCGGCGATGATCCCCGAGACCGGCGGGTTTCGCGTCTACGCACGGCGCGCCTTCGGCGACGGCGTCGGTTTCGTAGTCGGTTGGTGCGACTGGCTCACGAACGTCGCCTCGCTCGCCTACATAGCGATCACGACGGTCACGTTTCTCGGCATCCTGTGGCCGGCGGCGACCGCGAGCCCACGCGTGCTCGCGGTCGCAGTGCTTGCGCTCTTCACCGGCATTCACTGGATGGGTCTGCGGCTCGGCAGCTCGCTGACGACGATCATCAGCGTGAGCATCGCGCTGATGCTGATGGTGCTGGTCGTGTGCTGCTTTGTCGTGGCACCGGCGGCGGGCGTCACGGCGGCACCCCCAGCCCACACGGCCGCTTCACTGCCGTGGATATCGATGGCGATGCTCTTCGCGGTCGTGCCCGCCTTGCGGGCCATACTCACCGCTTTCGATGGGTGGTACGGACCCATTTACATGGCGGAGGAAAGCACGGACCCGGTGCGCAACCTGCCGCGCGCTATCATCGGCGGCGCGTTCCTCATCGCATCACTGTATCTGCTGATCAATCTCGCGTTTCTGCGTGCCTTGCCGGTAGCGGCGCTCGCGGCCTCAGCCTTGCCGGCGGCGGACGCAGCCCGGGCAGTGTTTTCGAAAGGTGGCGCGGCGCTGGTTACCGTCATCTCGCTGTTCACCCTGCTGAGCCTGCTCAACAACATCCTGCTGGAGACGCCACGCGTACTCTTTGCCATCGGTCGCGACGGATTGTTCACCGACAAGGCAGCGCTGGTCAGTGAGGGAGGCACGCCGCGGATCGCTCTTGCGCTCACCAGCGCGAGCGTGGTGCTGGTGATTCTCACGGGCACGTTCGAGCAGGTCATTGCACTGTATGCAGTGTTGTTCCTGCTCTCCTATGTGTCGGCCTTTCTCGCAGTGTTCGTGCTGCGCTATCGGGAGCCGACCTTGCCCCGCCCGTACAGGGCGTTCGGTTACCCGTTTTCGACGGCGGTCGTGCTTGCAGGCTCGGTGGCCTTTCTGGTGGCGGCCGTGGTCGAGGATCCGCGCTCCGGCCTGATTGCCGCCGCGTTCCTTGGCATGTGTGCTCCGCTCTACGTCTGGCTCGCGCGCGGGCGGCGGCTGCGGATGCAAGTCCCAGTTGCCCGAGTCGCCGCATCATGAGAACGTCACACGAGAAATTCTCGTTTGCTCGAGTGTACCCGGCATGACCCGGTGGCGTAGGGCGACCTGCAACCGCTTCGGCTTGCTGATGCGTGTGGTGAAGACAGTCCCGGCTGGCGCGGCTGCGATCGCGGCCTGCATGCTCGGGCCGCAATCGCCGGCGGCCGATGCCGCCGCCGCCCGGTCGCGGGCGACTGCCACGCCGATCGAGCACCTCATCGTTATCGTCGGGGAGAATCAATCCTTCGACGGACTCTTTGCGACATACGTTCCGAGTGCCGGTCCGCCGGGTACCAGGGGGCAGGTGCGCAACCTCCTGTCGCAGGGGATCATCGCAGCGAACGGTGACCCGGGTCCGCAGTTCGCGCGCGCCGCACAGAATCGTGCGACGCCACAGAGCCGCTACGTGCTCGATCCGCCGCGTGCCGGACCGTACGCATCGTTGCCGCAGCCGCGCCTGATCGGCGTACTGAACCAGCAATTCCAGGAGGTGGGCCAGGGAGTCGATGCCCGCTTTCCCGCCGACCTGCCGAATGGACCATTTCCGATTACGCGCTACGTGCCCTATCCGAAGGCGAACAACGCATCGTCGCTGAAGAGCTCGACGGCGGCGCTCTCCGCATCTACGGGCGATCCGGCCCATCGGTTCTTCCAGATGTGGCAGCAGACTGGCGGAGACAACTCGAAGCTCGATCTGTACACCTGGGTGGCGGTCACCACCGGCATGGGTGCAGATACCGCGGGAGTCACGGCCTCCGACACCGGGCAGGGCGGGGAGCTGATGGGCTTCGTCAACATGCACCAGGGAGATGTCAGCTATTTGCGCGGCCTGGCCGACCGCTATGCCATCAGCGACAACTATCACCAGTCCGTGATGGGCGGCACGTACGCCAATTTCTTCGCAATCGCAACGGGTGACCTGCCCGTCTTCAGGACCGGTGGCAAAGTCTCGCCGCCGCCGCCGAACCAGATCGAGAATCCGGATCCGGCTCCCGGAACGGAGAATTTCTATCGTCAGGACGGATATCAGGGCGGCTCCTACGTCGATTGCTCCGATGCATCACAGCCGGGCGTGGGGGCGATTCTCGCTGTCCTGCAGAGGAAGGGCGTGCCCAGCCGCTGCGAGGCTGACACTTACTACCTGGTCAACAACTACGGTGCCGGTTATGACCTGGACGGCCACGTGCAGCCGCTGGGTCCGAACAATTACAACTATCCCCCGCAGACCGTGCCCACCATCGCCGAGGCGCTGAGCAACCACGGAGTGAGCTGGAAGTGGTACAGCGGTGGGCGAGATGCCGCGGACGTGAGCTCAGAGATGCGCACGCTGCACCTCTCGCTCGATGCGGCGCGGCGTCGCCAGTACAATGACATCGGCGATCCGCTGGTCGCCTCCACCGCTGTCATGACTCAGCCGGCACTCAGAGCGAGACTGGCGGGCCTGAGCACGTTTCATCGCGATCTGGCGCGCGGCCGTTTGCCCGCCGTGTCCTTCCTGGTGCCGAAGAATCTCGACAGCGGCCATCCCGGATACTCGGTGGTGGCGAGCTTCGAGGCCTTTGTGCGCGCCGTCGTCGTCGAGGTGCAGGCGCAGCGCAAGCTCTGGGCGCACACGGCCGTCATCGTGACGACCGACGAAGGGGGCGGGCACTTCGACAGCGGCTACATTCAGGTCCTCGATTTCTTCGGCGACGGTCCGAGGATCCCCTTGTTCGTGATTTCACCCTTTGCCAAGCGGGGATATGTCGATCATGCGTACGCCGACCACGCGTCGATCCTGAAGTTCATCGAGCACAACTGGGGCCTGCAGCCGCTGTCGGGGCGCAGTCGCGACAACCTGCCGAATCCTGTGACCGATCCCAGCGATCCATACCGTCCGATCAACGGCCCGGCGCTCGACGATCTGCGATCGTTGTTCACCTTCTGAGAGCCGAGTTGGGAGCGACACGCCGCAGAGTCGTCTTTCTGTTCTTCTTCGTGCTGGCCAATGCCGCACTCAGTGCACCCGGCGCGACGGAGCTGAGCCCTGAGGGCCGGCTCGGACAGCGCTTATTCTTCGATGAGACACTCTCAGCCTCGGGGAAACTCGCGTGCGCCAGCTGCCACGACCCGGCCCACGCCTATGCCGCACCGCGCACCGCCGGCGTCGTCATGAGCGGCGGAGCGCAGCTCGACCAGCCGGGACTGCGTACCGTACCGTCGCTGCGCTACCTGTCCGGCACCCCACGCTTCGCCCGGCACGTTTATCGCGACAGCGGCAGTGAACGCGAGGATCTCGGCCCGGCGGGGGGATTCATGCTCGACGGCCGTGCGGACGGTCTGAGCGAGCAGGCCCTTTTGCCGCTGCTGGATCCGGCCGAGATGGGGAGCTCGAGCATCGAGGAGCTGGCGACCCGTCTGCGAAATGCGCGCTACGCGTGGGAATTCTCGCAGGTGTTCGCCCCGCCCGTGGATGCAAGGGCCCTCGTGGCACAGGCGGCTGCGGCACTGGAGCGCTTCGAGCAGGAAGATCCCAGCTTCCATCCCTATGACAGTCGCTTCGACCGCTTCCTGCAAGGGGCCGAGCAGTTGTCGGCCGAGGAGCTCGAGGGCCTGCGACTTTTCAGGGATCCCGAGAAGGGCAATTGTGCCGCCTGCCACACGGCGACCACGGGGCCCGGAGGGCGCGCACCCGATTTCACCGATCGCAGCTACCACGCGCTGGGTGTACCGCGCAATCCGGCAATCCCCGCCAATGGCGATCCACGTTTCTTCGATCTGGGGCTGTGCGGTCCGCGACGCACGGATCTGCGCGGCGATCGGCAATATTGCGGGTATTTCAAAACCCCCACGCTGCGGAATGTCGCGCGGCGGCGGTTCTTCTTTCACAACGGCCGTTTCAGCAACCTGCAGGAGGTGCTGCAATTCTACGTCGCACGCGATATCGATGCCCGGCGCTGGTACCCGAGCATCGGCGGCAAGCTGCGTAAGTTCGACGATCTGCCGCCGCACTATCACGGCAACGTCAATACCTCCGATGCTCCCCTCAATCGCAGGGCAGGAGAGCCGCCCGCGCTCGATGAGCGCGAAATCGCCGCACTGATCGCGTTTCTTCGCACGCTCGACGACGCCAGCTGACCGCCCCGGCTTCGTATTTCGCAAGAGCACCCTTGCGGGGCTCGTGCCCCGCGCTGAGGTTTCGGAGCAGGGTGGAGTAGGCTAAGGTGGGGCTGACCACCCACCTCCCTCAGCAACCGGAAAAAGCGGGGAAACCTTCATGAGCGGCTGGCAGTGCGCAACCCTCTCCTGTGTACTACTGCTCGCGGCCCGCTCGAATGTCGGCGCGACACAGAACGCGGCGGCAGGCTCGCGGCAAGCCTCAGCCGCTTCGCCGGCCGCCCAGAAGAGCGAGTCAGCACCGCCTGCGCCGGACATCCGGGAGGCACGGATTGCACTGGGATTCGATCCCCTCAGGCGCTGTCCTGAGGTCCGGCCTGCATCCTCCGAGGAGGCGACGGCGGCCGTGGTCAACTTTCTGGTGGGCCCCAGCGGAGTTCCTTCGCGAGCAACCATCGCAACCTCCTCGGGAGACCAGACTCTGGACACTGCGGCCGTGGGTTGTGTTCTGAAGCTGCGGTTTCAGCCTGCGATTCGCGCTGGAGACGGCAACCCCGTGGATTCCTGGCAGCAGATAGCGTGGAAGTGGCCGCGTGCTCAGCGTCACGAACCTCCCGCGACCGCCCAGGCATCGGCCTCACAGGCGGCGCCGGACTCGGCGGCCGGCCCCCATGGTGCTCGCGCCCGGGGGCAGGGCACTTCCGTAGCGGTGCACGTGTGCGCCGATGAAACGGGCAAGCTCGCGCAGGATCCGACCATCACTCGCTCCTCGGGTGACCCGAGACTGGATGAAGCGGCGGTCAAGATCGCCAGGTCCGGGGCCGGATACTACCGACCCGCAACCACCCTGGAAGCACAACCGGTGTCAGGCTGTGTGCAGCTGGAGATCAGTTTCGAAAAGAACTGAGCGAACGTGCCTGAACCGCCGGCGTCAAGTACGTAAGGGAGGAAGCCATGCCAAAGATGCGCGCGATGGTCGTTCCGCAGGGCGGCGCCAAGCTGCGGCTGGAGGGGCGCGAGGTTCCCGAGCCGGGGCGCCCGAGGTACGTATCCGGGTTCAGGCCTGTGGCGTGTGCCACAGCGATGCGCCGGCCGTGCAGGGGCACATGATCGAATAGTCGCAGCGGCTTTCCGCGGAGGGCCAACCATGGCAGTCAACGAAGCAGCGCCGCAGGCTCCGGCCGGGGGCCGCACGCGCGAGGATCTGGCCAGGAACCGGTTCGACAGCATCCTCGGGACGATCGGGCGCACGCCGGTAGTGCGAATCCGCAAGCTCGCGCCCGCGCATGTGAAGCTGTACGTCAAGATAGAAGCGTTCAATCCCATGGGGTCGGTGAAGGATCGCCTTGCGCTCGGCGTCATCGAAGATGCCGAGCGCAGCGGACGACTCAAGCCGGGACAGACGGTCATCGAGGCAACCAGCGGGAATACCGGTATCGGGCTGGCCATGGTTTGCGCCGAGAAGGGATATCCGCTCGTCGTGACAATGGCCGAGAACTTCAGCGTGGAACGCCGCAAGCTGATGCGCTTCCTCGGCGCGAAGGTGGTGCTGACGCCGGCAGCGCTCAAAGGCAGCGGCATGCTTGCGAAGGCGACGGAGCTTGCCGCTGCGCACGGCTGGTTCCTGTGCCGCCAGTTCGAGAACGAGGCGAACGCCGAGATGCATGCGCGCACGACGGCGCCGGAGATTCTCGCCGCGTTCGAGGGCGAACGCCTGGACTACTTCGTTACCGGCTTCGGTACCGGCGGCACGCTGAAGGGCGTGGCGCGTGTGTTGCGGGAGTGTCGTCCGGAAACGAGGGTGATCGTGTGCGAGCCGGATAACTCCCAGGTACTCGGCAGCGCAATCCCGCAGCCCCGCAATCCCGACGGATCGCCGGCCGGCAGCCACCCGAGCTTTCGTCCGCATCTGATGCAGGGTTGGAGTCCGGACTTCATCCCAAAGCTCACCGAGGATGCCGTCGCGCTCGGGCTGATCGACCGGGTTGTGCCCGTAAGCGGTGCGCGCGCGCTGGAACTGTCACGCGAGCTCGCCCGAAAAGAGGGAATCTTCGTGGGCATTTCGGGCGGAGCCACCTTAACCGGCGCGTTGCAGGTGTGCGCTGAGGCTGAGCCGGGCGCGAGCCTGCTGTGCATGTTGCCGGACACCGGGGAGCGATATCTGAGCACTCCGCTCTTCAGCGACATTCCGGCCGATATGACCGAGGAGGAGCTGGCCATCGCGCGCTCGACGCCGAACTATCGCTTCGACGTCTCTGCGCCCGCGCCGGCAGCGGCCGTGCAGCAACCGATCACGCCGGATGCACAGGAGTTCGTGGCGCGTGTAGTCGGCGACCCGAACCAGCCCGTCGTGATGTTTGCCCTCGAGTGGTGCGAGTTCTGCTGGGCGGTTCGCAAGATGTTTGCGAGGCATGGCATCGGGTACCGTTCAATCGATCTCGACTCGGTCGAATATCAAGCGGGTGATCGCGGTGGAAAGATTCGCGCGGCACTCAGCGGGCGCACCTCGATGAGCACCATTCCACAGGTGTTCATCGGGGGCGAATTCATCGGCGGATGCACCGATGTCTTCGATGCCTGCAAAGCGGGGCGGCTACAGGCGCTTCTTGAAAGGCACGGCGTTGCGTACGACCGCAGCGTGCAGATCGATCCCTATTCGTTCCTGCCGTCCTGGCTGCATCCGCGCTGAGGCACTGCTGCCGAAGGCACCGAGAACCCGACGCGCTACCCTGCAGCCCCGCTTCCAGCGTCTCCTGGGCGCACCGCTCGCTCGCTGCTGACATTCACCCCGAGGTCGGGGTAGCGCGAGGTAGGTAGTTTCCATTATGGGACTCGTAATCAGCGCAGTATGGTTCGCCGCTAACCGTGATCCGGAGTGCGGAATGAACTGCCGCCCGCGTGTTCCAATGGGCACAGATTCCCCGATGAGATGGAGTGCGATGGACACGCTTCGGTTGCGCAAGCTGCAGGAACCTTCCCAGGTCGAAAGACTCCTGGAGGCGCTCGTCTCGCGCGGCGACCTCCTGCCGGCGGGCGCCTACCAGATTCGCGATCCCGCCTCGGTGCCGGAGGACTTGCGCAGGATTGCCGTTCAGGCGACCAAAAAGGGGCGGGTGTGGTCGTGCTGGGCCCACAGCTTTCGCACCTGGCTGTTCATTGGCGAGATGTCCCTTCCCATGTCTCGGGAGCGCGGCGCGCCGGTCCTGGAGGTGAATCTCTACGACGATGAAGGTCTGAAGGAGTGCGGACCCTGGATGCCCGACCGGGACGGAAGATGGTGCCGCTGCAGCGAGTAACTTCTTTACGAGGGGCCGTCACCTGACGGCTGCCCGGGTCGGAGCGGAGCGCGCAAACGAGATCGCCTGCAGCACGCCGCCGATCAGCGAATTCAGCAACGGATCCGCAAACAGCAAGACAGAAATAGCCACCGCCGCGCCCGGGGATACGCCAACTGTGGCCAGACTGTGAATCAACGTGACTTCACGGACGCCAAGGCCGATCACGGAGATGGGCAGCAGCACGGCGACGTACACTGCAGCTGAAACCCACAGCGCCGTAATGAGTGACATCTGCACACCGAGCGAAGCGGCGAATATCGTCAGCGCCACGGCGCTCAGCAAGGCCTGCGCCGCCGCCGGCAGCAGCGCCCGCAGCAGCCTGCGGCCAACTCCACCCCGTACTTCCTGAAGTACATCCGCGCCGCTGGCAATGGCGCGGGCCAGCATGGATTGTCTCGTCAGACGCGCCTGTGCAGGCGGCGTGCGCGCCCGGGCGAGCAGCACGATGCCGCTAGCCGCGATCACTCCGGCTTGCCAGCACCCCTGCCGCCACCGACAGCAAACTCGTGTGGATTGGCGCCCCGGGAGCTGCGTGATCATCGACCAGCAGCGCGCCAGCACCCAGGGTGAGAAAAGCCGTGCACTCCATGGCGCGACTGATCAGGAGCGATGCCAGGCTGCCGTGGATGCTGGCTCCGCAGTGATTATATCGATAAACCGTGACCGCCCCGCTGAGTACCGGTCCGGGAGAGAGCAACGAGTAGAAGTTGCTGATGAACAATGTTTCGATCGTCTGCCAGCGCGATAACGGCAGGCCGAGTGCGCGAGTGACTGCCAGGGTGCGCTCCGCGGCCGCAATTCTCGCCACCAGGCTCACAGCCAGGCCTGCGGCGCACAGCCAGAGGTTTGCGCGTGCGAGCGTGGTTGCGATCGCATGCAAGGGAGTTGTGTAAAGGATCCATAGCAGCAGCACGCAGCTCAAAGCCGCACGCGCCGCGGTCGAAAGCCAGCGTCGTGGTGCCTGCTCGAGCATTCTTCGGCCAAGCCGTGAGGGTTCATCCATGAACGTCCGAGTCTAGCGCGCGACCGCAGCCGAAGGATCACGGCGCTGGAGACTCGGGTCGTCTCTGTCGAGGGGCGTAGGAAACGCCCGACGAGTGACCGTGTGTCAGTCCGACAGCCGGTACGCCACCGCCGCTATTAGCTGTACGGGGTTGCCCTGCCGTCACGAGGTCATCTTGCTCACGCCAATCGCGTCGCATGCACGCGACAATCGCCCTGGGACGCCCGCTCGCCTGATGCCCGGATCGCGCATCCTGATAGTCACGCCCCAGCCTTTTTTCGAGGACCGTGGCACACCGATTGCGGTCCGCTACGTGGCGCGCGCGTTGGGCGATCTGGGCGTCGATACAGATATCTTGGCCTTCCCCGTTGGCCGGGATGTCGAGCTGCCCCGCACCAGGATCCGTCGCTGCGCTAATCCGCTCGGCCTGCGATCGGTGCCGGTTGGTTTCTCCTGGCGCAAGATCGTCATGGATGTCAGTTTGTGGAGAGCATTCGCGCGCCGTGTCGCCACCGGACGGTATGCCATTGTGCATGCTGTAGAGGAGGCGGCGTATATTGCAGCGTGGCTTTGTCCCCGGCTATCGGCAGCCTTTCATCTACGACATGGCCTCGGCGATTCCGCTGGAATTGCAGCATCAGTTGCTCTTCAGGAGTGCCATGGCCAAGCGCTTCATGCAGTCGGTCGAGTGTCGCGTATTCGAGCGTGCCCGGCATGTGGTCTGCAGTGCCGGACTGGCCGACTATGTTCGTGCGCGCTCACCGACAGCAGCCGTCAGTGAATGGCGCTTCCCGGCGCACATGGCGCGGGTCGACGCAGAGCAGGTGGCGAGTTTGCGTCGGCGGCTGCACATACCGCCGCGCAACAGAGTGCTCCTGTATTGCGGCAATTTCGCCCGCTATCAGGGCGTTGATTTGCTGGTCGATGCATTCCACCTGGTTCGCCGCCGCAACTCGCGACTGTCGCTCGTGTGCGTGGGTGCGACCGAGCCCGAGATTCGCGACTGGAGCGCGCGCTATGCCTCGCGCGGGCTGGACCGGATGCACTTCGTGAAACGGCAACGACGCGAGCAGATGCCGTGTTATCTGCAGCTGGCCGATTGTCTGGTTTCCCCCCGCACCGCCGGTCGAAATCTTCCGCTCAAGCTCTTCGACTACATGGCCTCTGGCAAGCCCATCATCGCCACACGTGGCAGTCCTCATCAACCTCTGCTCAATGACGGCCGCGCCTTGTTGTCGGAGCCGACTCCGGAGGGGCTGGCTGACACGATTGAGAGCACCTTGAACTCTCCTGGTGAAGCCCAGGCGGCAGGACAAAGAGCCTTGCACTACGCGGCACAACATCTGAACTGGGAGGGATTCGTGCAGCTGGTCCACGATATTTATGGCGCTGCGCTGCAATGCGATCCCACCCGCCGTGGCGGCGAGGGTTCGGAGTCTGCGGCGACGTTCCAGTAGGATTCGCAATAATGCGGCAGGGACGCCGCACTTGGGTGCTTCACGAGATCGTGGGGCCGCCTTCCAATCCGGACCTGGTTTTACAAACACGTGCCTGACGTGGGTGGGTGATTTGACTTCGCGGCTCCTGCCCTGCGGCGTTCACCAATATTGGAGCAAATAGTCTAGGCTTAGCGGTTGTTGCGGCTCCCGAGAGCGCTGTCTAATCGCCAGGAGGAGGGTGTGATGCAATCCCGCATAGCAGGTCGAAACTTCCTATTCGTTCCCGGACCGACCAACGTTCCTGACCGCGTGCAGCGGGCCATGCATGGTGGCGATGGAAGACCACCGCTCCTCGAAGTTCCCCGAGCTTTCGATGAGCGTGCTGAACGATCTGAAGAAGGTCTTCAAGACCAACCCGCGGGCCAGGTATTCATCTTCCCGTCCTCAGGCACGGGCGCCTGGGAAGCCGCGCTGACCAATACGCTCTCACCGGGCGACAAGATACTTGCCGCGCGCTTCGGCCAGTTCAGCCATCTTTGGATCGACATGGCGCAACGCCTCGGCTACGAGGTCGAGATCCTCGAGGTCGAATGGGGCGAAGGCGTGCCGCTGGACCGCTACGCGGAAATTCTCGGAGCCGACACGCGACACCAGATCAAGGGCGTGCTGGCCTGCCAAAACGAGACCGCCACAGGTGTGACCAGCGATATCGCCGGGGTGCGCAGGGCTCTGGATGCCTCGAATCATCCGGCGTTGCTCTTCGTGGACGCCGTGAGCTCGCTGGCCAGCATCGACTTTCGCATGGACGAGTGGCGGGTCGATCTCGCCGTCAGCGGTTCGCAGAAGGGGCTGATGCTGCCTGCGGGACTGGGCATTCTGGGTGTGAGCCAGAAGGCGATCAGCGCGATGGCGGGCGCCAAGTCCAGGCGCTGCTATTTCGATCTCGCTGACATGATCAAGGCCAACGCCACGGGGCTATTTCCCGTATACCCCGGCCTTACCCATGCTCTACGGGCTGCGCGAGTCCTTGAACATCATCGTCGAAGAGGGCCTGGAGACTATCTTCTTCCGGCACCACTACCTGGCCGAAGGCGTGCGCGCAGCGATCACCGCCGGCTGGCGCCTGAAGCTTGTGCGCCAAGGAACCCAAGTGGTATTCGGATACCGTGAGCGCGATCGTCGTGCCAGAGGGCATCAACGCCGCGCACGTGATCGACGTGGCGTTCCGCCGCTACAACCTCGCCCTGGGCGCGGGGCTGTCCAAGGTGGCCGGCAAGGTGTTCCGCATCGGACATCTGGGCGATCTCAACGAGCTGATGCTGATGGGGGCCATCGCGGGCGCCGAGATGGCGATGCTCGATGTTGGCATCAAAGTCACCCCGGGCAGCGGGGTCGGCGCCGCTTCCGAGTACTGGCGCTCTCACGATCCGATTCCGAGGAAGAAAGTGAGCCAGGAAGAGCAATTCTACGAATCCCACTCGACCGGGTCGATTCAGGGCTGACCGGCGAGATCCTCCCGGTGCGTCCGCAGGGCTTGAGCAGGCATTGAGCGCATGGGCTAAAGGGAATCTGCTATGACGCATCGCATTGTTTTTCTCGATCGATCGACGCTGCAGGCCACGCTCAGGCGCCCGGCCTTCGAGCACACCTGGCAGGAGTACCCGGTGACCCATGTGAGCGAGCTCGCGGAGCGGCTGCGTGACGCCACGATCGCCATCACCAACAAGGTGCCGCTGCGGGCCGATATGTTGCAGCGACTGCCGGAGCTCAAGATGATCGCAGTTGCCGCCACCGGCTACGATGTCATCGATATTGCCTTTCTGCAAGGCGAACCACATTGCGGTCGCCAACATCCGCAACTATGCGGTGCACACGGTACCGGAACACGCGTTCGCGCTGATCACCGCGCTGATGCGCAATCTGCTTGCGTACCGTCAGGACGTCGAAAGAGGCAGGTGGCAGCAGGTCGATCAGTTCTGTTTCTTTGACCATCCGATCCGCGACCTGCACGGCGCGACCATCGGCATCATCGGCGAGGGGGTGCTCGGCCAGGGCGCGGCTACTATCGCCCGCGGCTTCGGAATGGAAGTGTTGTTTGCCGATCACGCCCCGCCGAAGGCCGCGGGAGTTGTATTCACCCCGTTCGATGAGGTATTGGCGCGCAGCGATGTGATATCACTGCACCTGCCGCTGAGCGCCGAGACTCGCAACATGATCGGTATCGAGCAGTTGCGGAAGATGAAGCGCACGGCCATTCTGATCAATACGGCGCGGGGCGGGTTGGTGGATGAACGGGCGCTGGCTCAGGCCCTCAAGGACGGCCTGATCGCAGGCGCCGGTTTTGACGTGCTCAGCAAGGAGCCGCCCAAGGAGGGTAATCCGCTGCTCGATCTGCGTCTGCCGAACTTCATTCTTACGCCCCATGTCGCCTGGGCCAGTGATGGCGCCATGCAGTTTCTCGCTGACCAGTTGATAGACAATATCGAGGCCTTCGTCAGGGGCAGCCCGCAGAATCTCGTCACCTGAATCCCCGAAAACCGGTTATTTTCTCGAGAGGGGTCCGATGAAGATCGCAATCGTGGGAGCGGGGGCCATCGGCGGCTACGCCGGAGTCAAGCTGGCACTCGCCGGCGAGCGCGTCACCTTTCTTGCCCGCGGGGCGAATCTCGAGGCCATCCGCAGCCGCGGCGTCAGGCTCATCCTGAGCGACGGCAGGGAACTCCTCGCCAGCGACGTGCAGGCGACCGCCGATTACTCGCTTGCGGGGCCCCAGGACATCGTCATCATCGCGGTAAAGGCCCACCAGATGGATGCGGTGGCCAACGATGTGCCGAAGCTGTTTGGTCCCGAAACGGCGGTGGTCACGATGCAGAACGGGATTCCGTACTGGTACTTTCACAAGCATGGGGGTGCGTTCGAGGGCCGTTGCGTGGAGTCCGTCGATCCGACCGGCGTGTGTCTGCGCCAGATCCCACCGGCGCGCGTCATCGGTTGCGTGGTCTATCCCGCTTCCGCGCTGGTGGCGCCCGGAGTCATTCGCCACATCGAAGGCGATCGCTTTCCGGTGGGCGAGCTGGACGGGTCGGTGAGCAGCCGGGTGCGCGCCGTTTCCGAATGCTTCACCCGCGCCGGATTCCAGGCCCCGGTGCTGGACAACATCCGCGCAGAAATATGGCTCAAGCTCTGGGGCAATCTCACTTTCAATCCCATCAGCGCGCTCGCCCGCGCCACGCTCGTTGACATCTGCCAATATCCCCCCACCCGAAAACTGGCAGCAGCGATGATGACGGAGGCGCAAACGGTGGCCAACAAGCTTGGCATCGTGTTCCGTTTGCCGATCGAGCGGCGCATCGCCGGCGCGGAGAGGGTCGGCAAGCACAAGACGTCCATGCTCCACGACCTCGAGGCGGGTCGGGTCATGGAGACCGATGCGCTGCTCGGCTCGGTTCTCGAGCTGGCACGTATGACGGCGACCGAAGTGCCGACCCTCGAAGCCGTGTATGCGCTGACCAAGCTGCTCGGAAAAACCATTGAGGCGAACGGCCGGCGTCCGTGACCGATTTCATTTTCGTGGAGAGGATGGAGTTGGGCGGCAGCGGCCCGCGGGTCGGCATCAAGGACTCCATCGACATTGCCGGCTTTGCGACGCGCATGGGTAGTGCGTGTCTCGCTGACACACCCCCGGCGGCGCAGCACGCCGAAGTCGTGCATGCGCTCCTGGAAGCCGGCTGCCGCATCGTGGGCAAGACGAACATGCATGAGCTCGCTTACGGCGTGACCGGCGTCAATCGCTGGAGCGGCACGCCGGCCAATCCGCGGGCACCGGGGAGGGTGCCCGGCGGGTCCTCGAGCGGATCGGCCGTCGCGGTCGCGACGCGACTGGTGGATTTTGCGCTTGGCACCGACACGGGAGGTTCCATCCGCATCCCCGCCGCGTGTTGCGGCGTGTACGGCCTGAAGCCTTCCTATGGCAGGGTCAGCCGATCCGGAGTCCACCCGGCACGCTCCACGCTCGACTGTGTCGGTCCGCTGGCGCGCGACCTGCCGATGATCGAGCGCGCCATGAGGATAATCGACCCCTCGTTTCGGCCGCAGGGCGCGCCGACGCGCGCCACGGTCGGTTGGGTTCAGGTCGAGGCCAACCCCGAGGTTACGGCCGCAGCGCGTACCGTACTTAGCGCGGCGGATATCAGCGTGCGGTCCATTTCCCTGCGATCATTCGCAGCGGCGTTTGCGGCAGGGCTTGCGATCATCGGCGCTGAGACCTGGGCGGCATTCGGCCACCTCATCGAGTGCGAAAGGCTCGGAGCGGATGTGCGCACCCGCCTGCTGGCCTCGCGCGGGATTTCTTCAGCTGACGTCGCAGCCGCCGAATCCGTGCGAGGGGTCTTTCGGGCAGAGATCGACGAGGCGCTGACCCATGTGGATGCGCTCGCCTTGGCGACACTGCCGGACCTTCCCTTGAGTCTCGCCGCAGCCGCGGATGCCCGCGCTGCGCTGCACTCGAGCTCTTTCGTGCGGCCGTTCAACCTGTCCGGCCACCCCGCGCTGACGCTACCGATCAGGGTGCAGGGGTGGCCTGGCGGGCTGCAGCTCGTCGCTCGTGCTGGCGCAGATGAGGCGCTGTGCGCGCTCGCGGCGCTGGTCATTGACCAGGCGAGCGCAACAGGACAGCCCTCACTTGGATAGCCCCCGCGCAACTGCCACGGCGAGTCAGAGCCTCGATTACGCAGCGCGGCTTGCCTCCGCGACGTGCGAACGCGCGCGCATCGAACTCACCGCCGCCTGGATCCTGAGCGTCTTCGACAGCTTTTATGAGGAGTTCGTGAAACTGACATGGGCGGCGAAGGCTGCGTTCGAGAGCCGCGATCACCCCACGGCAGTTGCCAATGCGAGGAGGCGCCTGGGGTTGTACAACGCCACTGTGTACCCGCTGGCCGATGAGCTGCGGAGCGCCTTTCCGCAGCTGAAGGAGCGTGAACCGCTCTGGGCGGAAATCGAAGCGCTCTATCGCGCCACTGTTCACGGCCGCTACGAAGCGGATCTCGCTCTGGCCTATCTTCACTCCGCGCAGCGACGCGTCCATCACGGCGAATGGAAGCCGGTCGAATATGGCTTCGAGGGGTCGGGGCGGGTCGTACCGCCAGAGAACGCCGTCTACGAGCGCCTCGCCTGCTCGTGGCCCATCACCCCCCTGGTCATTCAGAGAGCCTGCAGGTTGCAGAACTCGCCGTGCCCTTTTGCGATCCGGCGCGCGATGCCGAGCTGATAGCCCGCCGGGTGAACGATGTGCTCGCCGCGCGCAGCGGCGCCGGATTGAGAGCCATCGAGATGGTGCGTGCCGGATTCTTCCGCAACCGCGGGGCCTACCTGGTGGGCCGGCTGGTGCTGAAAGGCGCGGAGCTCAAGCCCTTCGTCATCGCCCTGCTGAACGGGGAAGAAGGGGTTCGCGCCGAGGCGGTGCTGCACGCAGTCCCGCACGTTCACAACCTCTGCAGCTCCACCGAGGCGCCGTTCCAGGTGACGAACCGACACTATCACGAGCTCAGCGCCTTCCTTCTCAGCATCATGCCGCGCAGGCCGCTCGGGCTGCACTATTCGACGATTGGGTATTACCACTACAGCAAGGTGGCGGTGATGTACGAGGTCCGCCGCCGGCTGGTGCAGGATGGCGAGCTGCTCGGAGTGCCGCACTCGGCAGCCCCGGCACCGTCACCATCGCCTTCACCTCGCCGCAGCTCGGATTACGTTCTCAAGGTGATTCGCGACCGGCCGACGAGCGGCTACAAATGGGACAGTTTCGAAGGAGTCGATGCCGTGCTGGCCAAGTACAAACGCGTGCACGAAATCAACCGCACCGGCAGCATGCTCGACAACATCGTGTACTACAACCTCAAGCTGGAGCGCTCATGGTTTGAACCGGCACTGGCGACCGAGCTGCTGGACTCCGCGACCAACAGCGTGCAGCTGCGGGATGGGGCGCTGATATTCAAGTACCTCATCGTGCAGCGAAAGCTCACCCCGCTCAACGTGTTCCTCGAAACCGCACCCGCGGACAGGGCGGAGCGTGCCATCATCAATCTGGGATTACTGCATCCGCAACAATGCGGCGGCGAACGTCTTCAACAAGGACTTCGATACCCGCAACTACGGCGTGAGCCGTTACCTGAAGATCTACCTCTACGACTACGACGCCGTGGAGGCGCTGACCGAAATGAAGGTACGGACCAATCTCGATCGCTGCGACGGCGAGGAGGACGTTCCGGCCTGGTTCTTCGAGCCGGGCGTGGTGTTCCTGCCCGAGGAGATCGAAGTCGGGCCTGCGGGTGCGCAGCCGCACGCTGCGTCGCGTGTTCCGCGCGGCGCATGCAGATCTGATGAGTGTCGGATACTGGGAGGGGCTGCAGCAGGCGCTGCGCGCGGGGAAAGTACCCGGCATCCATACTTTCCCCGACTCCTGCCAGCTCCAGGATTTTGGCGCCGAGACGATCGCCACGGAATGACCGCACGCAGCACCTGCCCCCCGTTCGCGTTCTTTTTCCTGCCTCGACGAAAGCCGCGACGCTGTGGTCACTCACGAATTTAGCGTTTGCCTATCCGACGCTGATCGAAGGTTCCGTCCATGACCGCGCCGGCACTCTGGCAATGTTGCTGACTGATGCCGGGCTGGGGGTGTGCGGATTCTGTGTGCTGATGTTTGCGACGCGGTTGCTGAGACTGCGCTTCAAGTTGCTGGCCGGCACCCCCCTCGCCGGGCTCGCAGTCGAATAGGCGGGTACCCCCGCTGCCGCCGGCGTGCTTTTCATTTGCGCAGGCACGCCGGCGGCACGCTACTCAGTTATTTCAGAATCAATTGACGAACCATCTGGCTCCCGACGTCCTTGCGCAGTTTGCCCCGCTCCGCGGAGGCCGAAGCCGCTTTGGCCAAAGATCCAAATGCCTTCTTGGCGCCGGAATCGGTGCGTGCCTGCAAGTCATCGAACGCCGCCATGTTCTTGTAGGTCACCGTCAGGATCAGATCCGCGTCCTGTGCATTGCGCGGAAGGGTCTGATAGACGGCATAGTCGGTGATGATCCCCTGCTTCTTGTATTCGTCCAGGAGGTGCTTGTACGTGCTCGCGAGATAGCGCATGTATTCTTCGAACATACCCGGCTCGGTGCGGACGAAGGATACGATCACGACCGGCCCCTGCGTGTAGGCATGGTCGTCCTCGGCGCGCGTCGCTGATGCTGAGATGGTCAGGATTGCTGCCAGAAGCAGCAGAATGGGCTTCTTCAAGTGAGTCTCCCCGTGTAAAGCTGGAAAAGCCGATGAACGGCGGAATGATTGTTCTCGACCCGGACTATAACCTGCCGACTTCGGGACGGCTACCCATTGATCTAGCGGAGACGCGCACAATTGGCAGTCAAGATAACCCCGAACCGCCCGCCATAGCAGCGCCCAGCCCGTGTAAGGGTCGTCCCGGATCGTAATTGCTCTCTCTTGCGGCGGCACTTGTGGAGGCGCATTGTAGGCGCGCTCCGCTACGGGTCGCCGGCACTGCCGCGAGCCAGTTCGGGCAAAACAACACCAAACAACATTGAAGGTAGCACAATGAGAACGCATCTCTTTCCAATCGCGCGCGCTCTTGCAGTCCCGGCTGCTCTGGGCTTCGCACTTCAATTCATAGCCACCACGGCGGCGATGGCACAGGATCCGGTCAAGGTCGACGCCAAGCACTACAAAGTGGAATTTGAGAATGACCAGGTGCGGGTGCTGCGCATCAGCTACGGCCCGCACGAGAAATCCGTCATGCACGAGCACCCCGCGAACGTGGCGGTGTTCCTGACTGACGGAAAGGCCACATTTACGCTGCCCGACGGCCGCACCGTCTCCAGTGATGTCAAGGCTGGAATGGTGAAGTGGGACGCCGGTGGCAAACATCTTCCCGAGAACGTCAGCGACAAACCCTTCGAGCTGATTCTCGTGGAACTGAAAGGGAAGCACGCAGGGGCAAAGCCCGCAGCGGCTCAATGAGGAGGGCGCGAGCGCTGCCCGGTCGTTCACATAGGTAACAGACCCTCAGGGAATTTGACCTTGAGCCGCAGGAGAGAGCGTGGGGTCTCGTAGCCGCGCCGATGGACCGGGCTGCCCTTAGTTGACAACTGGGGTGCGAATAAGCCGCACCATGCGCACAGTCAAAATCAAGATTTGGGGAGTGTTCGCGATCCTGAGCGGGCCAATCGCGGCTGCCAGTGCTGCGCACGCCTTGTCCGAAGGCCGTCAGGTTCTGCCCCGCACGTTCGTGCCGTCGCGCTACGAGCTGAGCTTGATTCCCAACGCACAGGCGTTGACGTTCAAGGGGAAGGTGCAGATCACTGGCGAGGCACCGACCGGCGGCCTGCAGATGGTGGTGAACGCCAAGGGACTCGTGTTAGACGAGGTGCGCCTGGATGGTCAACTGGGTGGCGCGGTCGCGTTGGACGATAAGTTGGGTCGGGCCGCGATCACTTTTCCTTCGGCATTCGCGCCCGGGCGTCACACACTGTCAGTCGCGTATCACGGGGTGATCACGAAGGGAACCATCGGTTTCTTTGCGATGGACTACGAGACTCCATCCGGTAAGAGCCGAACGCTGGCCACTAACTTCGAGCCTGCCGATGCGCGGGCTCTGCTGCCGTGTTGGGATGAACCGGCTCTTAAGGCCACTTTTGCAATTTCCGTGGATGCGCCCGCCGACCAGGTGGCGGTATCGAACATGCCGGTCGCAGCCATCACGCCGATGGAAGGCGCTCTGCAGCGCGTGCGCTTCGCCGAGACACCCAGAATGTCGACCTATCTTCTGTTTCTGGGTATCGGAGATTTCGAGCGCGTCCATCGACAGGCAGACGGCGTCGACGTCGGGGTGGTATTCAAGCGCGGAGACGCGGCCAGGGCGGCATATGCCCTCGAGGAGGCGGTCGCGCTGCTTCACTACTACAACGGCTATTTTGGCGTGCGCTTTCCTTTGCCCAAGCTCGACTTGATCGCCGCGCCTGGGGAGATAACCGGCAGTTCCATGGAAAACTGGGGTGCCATCTTCTTTTCTCAGGATGACCTTCTTTTTGATCCTGCAGCGTCCACCGAGCGTGAGCGGCAGCGGGTGTTCCAAGTCGTTAGCCACGAGATGGCCCATCAATGGTTCGGGGACCTCGTCACGATGGCATGATGGGACAATCTCTGGCTCAACGAGGGCTTTGCGCGGTGGATGCAAACGCACGCCGCCGACGCACTGCATCCTGAGTGGAATACCGGGCTGCAGGCCGCGCGGATTTTCGAGTCCGGCAAGCGCGCCGACGCTCAGGTCTCCACCCACCCCGTGCTGCAACCAGTCATCAACGCCGAGCAGGCGGCCCAGGCCTTCGACAGTATTACCTATAACAAAGGCGCGGCAGTCATCACAATGCTAGAGGCCTATATCGGTGCCAACGACTTTCGCGAGGGCGTGCGCGCCTACATGCGCAAGCATGCATTTGGCAATGCCGTGGACAGCGATCTCTGGCGCGAGATTCAGGCCGTTGCGGGTAAACCGGTTCTCACAATCGAGCGCGATTTCACGCGCCAGGCGGGCGTGCCGCTGGTGCGCATCGAGTCGGCGGGAAGGGAATCGCGGCTGGTGGCCGCCCAGTTTGCTGAAGATCCGGACAGCCTCAGGGGCGCACCGGAACCGCGGTGGCATCTGCCAGTGGCAATCGAGGTGCCCGGCCGGGCACCCGCGACAATCATCCTCAGACGTACAGCAACGGTGCAGGGCAGGGCACCTCTGGTCAATGCCGGGGGCACCGCCTATGCCCGCGTAGCCTACCCTTCCGCGGACGCAACCGCCCTGGCCGATCGCATCGCGCAGCTGAAGTCCATAGATCAGGTGACTCTCATGAACGACGCTTGGGCGCTCGCAGAGTCCGGCTACGCCCCAGCGCAAAACCTGATGATCTTCATATCCAAGCTGCCGGCAGATACTGACCCGGTGGTGTGGGACCGCGCCGTGAGGCTGTTGGTCACAGTGGATCGGGCATACGGCGAGGATCGGGACCGGCTCGCCTTCCGTAGGCAGGCGCTCAGACTGTTCGAGCCGGTCGCCCGCGCCATCGGCACGGTGCCTCAAGCCGGTGAGAGCCCCAACGCGCAGTCTCTGCGCTCGAGCATGTGGTCGGCTCAGGTCCGTTTCGGCGATATCGAAGCGTCGTCGCGCGCCAAACGAATCTTTGCCGGCGGGCAAGGCTCGATTGCCGACCAGCGCGCCGCGCTCGATATCGTTGGCCTGGCAGCGGATCGCGGCACCTTCGATATCCTGCTCGCGCGCGCGAGAGCGGTTCAAGACCCGCTGGAGAAGAGCCGAATCCTGCGGGCGATGGCACTAGCCACCGATCCGAGTCTGTCGGCGCGCATGGTGGACATCGCACTGGGGCCGGATGCGCCGGCGGGATCCAGCAGCGAGCTGCTCGCGATTGCGGGCGAACAGAACCCTGATTCCGTATGGCAAGCGCTCGCGCCTCGCCTGGCGAAGGGGCCGCTACCGATGGATCAACTTGAGCGCTGGAATGTCATTTCGGGCATTGCGGCCGGCTCCGCCGACCCGACTCGAATTGACGACGTGCGGCACTACGGCGAGCAGGACATGCCCGCGGACGCGCGTCGTCCAGTCGACGCTGCGGTAGCCTCGATCAAGCTGAACGCGAGAGTGAGGGCAGTCGCACTGGCTGACATCGATCGCTGGGTCGCAAGCCACGCCCGCTGACTCGAAGCATCTGGAGAAGCTCCCGCCCGCGGTTTAGCAGCGGCGGAAGGGGTTGTAGACTAGGCGAAATTCAGGCCCTCCGCGACCGTGCGATGATAGACCCGGTATGGGGTACGACCTACAACAGCGACTCGATGCTTTCGTGAGCGGCGAATGCAGCTTGGGCGCCTTCATGCAGGAGTTATGCGATCTTTGCGACGCAACGCCCGACTCTGCGTGGGACGTGCTTTCACTGGTCGATCAGTATTATCGTCGCGGTAAATTGTCGGCGGATCTGTTTCGATCGATCCGCTACAGAATCGAGCGGCACGTCTTGGGCGTTCGAGAGCCCGAGGCGATCCACACGCTCCTTGACGCTCCTGTGGCTACCGAAGCTGCGGTTGGTGCTGAACGCCCAGCAATGCAGGAGCGAGCGGCGACGCGAAACGAACTGGAGAGCGATGCCCAGGCCCTGAAAATCGAGCTGCTCAGGGCGCGCGGGCAGGTGCAACGATACCGAAAACGCCTGGCGATCGTGGCGGAGTTTGGTCACCGTACTCGCAGAGCGCTTGCAGACACGCAGCGCGAGTTGCACGTTTCACGTGGTCAAGCCATGGACCATTGGGAACGACTGAAGTCCAATGAGTGGGGCCGCGCAGTGCGTGAGCAGATCAATGGTGAGTTAACGGCTACTTCGGTTTCGCGCGATCACATGCACGTTTGGCGACCAGGGCGATCATCCCAAGCCATTGTACTGGCCTCTGTCTTGCTCAGTGTCGGAGCGTCGTCAGCACTTCAAGAGTTACCGAGGCACTGGGAGGCGGCAAACATCGCGTCGCCAACTGATGCTGCGGCGGTGATTCCGCAAAATTCCGACCCGGGGGAAATTAGCCTCTCTGCCGATAAGTACGTCGTATTCCCCGGTCACGCGAGCGCTGAATTTGAGGTCCACCGAACCGGTGGCGCTAGCGGTGAAGTGAGTTTTGTATGGTGGACGCAAGCTTCAGGGGCAAGAGCTGGTCGGGACTACGTTTCGGGGCCCCCCCAGACGGCGCGTGTGGCCGATGGCGTAGAGACTCTGCAATTGTCGGTACCGATTCTTGCGAATCCATCGCGAAAACACACGGAACTGTTCTACGTCGCTATCGGCAAACCCGGCGGCGGAGCCTCGTTGGGTGGGATCAGGCGCGCAGCCGTGATCATCATGCGCCCCGACTAATGGACGCCGTGTAGGTATCGTCTGACGGGACAAAGCCCTATTTGGGCACTGCCGCGCGTGGGTCGAATTCTTAGGATAAAGCTACCGATGGTTGCTGATCCCGGAGGAATGTATGGCGAGAATGAAACGTCGTCAGCCCCGCAAGGCCGCTGCGAAGAATATCGGCAGGAGACGTGTTACCGCGCGAGCGTCCGGCGCCAAGCGGCGTCTGTCCGCGGCAAGCTCAAAGGCTGTCACAGCCAGGCGCAAACGTGCCCGTCGTGCTACGGTCAAAACGGCTGCCAAACGGGTGCTCGTCAGTGCGCGTCGTGCGGCCAAGTCCCTGGCCAGGGTCGCGGCCGCGCGCGCCGCGCACGCGGGTCGCACAGTAGTTGCGCGAGGGGCCCGTTCGGCGGCCAAAGGCGTGCAACAGGCGGCTCAGGGCGCTGGGAATGCCACCGCTTCAGCTCTGGAGTCCATTGCCGACCGGGCGGAGCCATAGCGGCAAGCGGGATGAGGTATCGCCCGACTAGCCCTTAACGAGGGGCGGCCGATTTAGCCTGCCCGCGCTTCAGATGTCGGTGCGCACCGGTGGGTCGTGTGCGTCGAGCGCGCAGCGCGGCGTAGGCAGCTTCGCCGGTCGTTTCCTGCTGTGCGTGCAGACCCTCGCCGGCAGGCACGCCTGAGCGCTTCCGTTAGCCTGCGCTGATGACTCCGGAAGAGGTCGCAAGAGTGTGCGACGAATTGCACGAGTGCGTTGATCAGGGACCAGGTGAAGATCCAGGCACCTTGGCCAGGGCTCTGAGCGCCGTCCGGGCGCTTCGAGCGGATGCTTCGTGGGAGTATCCCATCAACATACTGACGGAGATCGAGCTGCAGCTCACGCGCTGGTTCAGCCCCGAAATATGGCGCGGCACGGACGAAGAGCTGCGTTGCCGTGAGAATCTGCTCGATCATATCTCGAGGTTGGAGGACGCCTGGGATCGTCCGCGCGCGTAAAGCTCTGCCAGGTTCACGCTGCACGGCAGCTTGCGGGGCGATCGCGGGCGGCGGCGGAGGTCAGCGGCGTAAGCAAGTGAGGCGCCCGTCGGCGCTCAGCCGCGCTTGACCGCTGGTGTCGCGCGGGCTCAACCTTCGGCTGGGTGAATGCCGCGCAATCAGGGGGAGTTGCAGGGGGCGTCAGCGCGCGGGTCGTCGCGTTGCTGACGCTGGCAGCATTCATCAATTACGTGGACCGTGGCAATCTCGCGACCGCGGGACCTCTGATCCGCGACCAGTTTGCTCTTTCGAATGCGCAGCTCGGTTTACTGCTGTCGGCATTTTTCTGGAGCTACACACCGGCTCAGCTGCCCGCTGGTTGGCTCGCCGAGCGGCTCGATGCGCGCCAGGTGTTGGCGGTGGGCCTGGCGGTGTGGGGCGCTGCAACCGCGCTAACGGGTCTCGCCACCGGCTTCGCCATGCTGCTGGTTCTTCGGGTGATGCTCGGTATCGGCGAGAGCGTCATGTACCCGGCAAGCTTCAAGATCCTGGCGCGGGAGGCGCTCGAAGGACAGCGCGGCCGCGCAAATGGCTTTCTGGCGGCGGGTCTGTTCGCCGGGCCAGCGTTCGGAACGCTGGCGGGCGGACTGCTCATGGCGTGGCTGGGCTGGCGGGTCGTCTTCATCGCATTCGGTTTCGTATCGGTTCTGTGGCTGTGGCCCTGGCTGAGAACGCCCCGTGCGTCGACCCCGCAGCGGTCGCACCGCATGCAGGATTGCCCGTCGACTCTCATGATCCTTCGGCGTCGCGAGTTGTGGGGCTCATGCCTGGGGCAATTCTGTGAGGCGTACGCGCTCTATGTAGTGCTCAGCTGGCTTCCCGTGTACCTGGTGAAGGCGCGCGGCTTTTCCATGACGGAAATGGCGCAGTTCGGCGCCGGCGTCTACGCGCTGTCTACCTTAACATGCATCCTCACCGGTTGGGTCTCGGACCGCTGGCGCGCGGCCGGCGCGAGCTCCAATCGGGTGCGCAAGACCGCGCTGCTTGCCGGCTTCGCGGGCATTGCCGTGTGTATGAGCGGCTGCGCACTGATCGGACCCCTTGGGTCCCTGTTGGCGATGGCCGGATGCGGAGTCTGCCTTGGCATGGTGATGCCGGCGATCTATGCCAGCGCGCAGACGCTCGCGGGCCCGGAGGCGGCTGCCCGATGGTTCGGGGTGCAGAATTTTCTGGCTAATCTTGCCGGAATTTGTGCGCCGGTGATCACCGGAATCGTGATCGACCGAACCGGAAGCTTCTCGTTTGCTTTTCTGATTGCCGCGGTTCTCGCCCTCGTCGGAATGATTGCCTACGGACTCATCGTGCGCCGGATAGAGCCGGTCGACTGGCAGGCACCGGATCTCGGGGGACTGGCCCCGGTGCTCACACGGCAGGAGTAGGAGGGTCTGCGGCGTAGGGTTCGATGTCGCCTTCGACAATTGCCCTGATGAAAGCTTCCTTGTCGCAGCGAGCGGGGCGGCGCGTCATTCCTTCAACGTGACCCAGATCAGGTCAATCGGCTCCTTGCCGATGTTTCCCGACTCGTGACCTTCGCTGATGTCGATGGTGGGCATCCACCCGACCTCTCCGTCGGGTGACGGTTCCGGGTAAGCGTGCTCGGGCTCTTTCTTCGAGCGTGTCGCCCACTGGCCGCCCTTGACATGGATATAGAGCATGTTTGGATAGTGTGCGTGCACGCCCTCCCACTGTCCGGGATTTACGGTGAAGCGCTGCACAACCACCCGATCGTTTTCCAGCAGATCCTCGCCCGGAATGTTCGGATAGTTGAGGTGCTCATCCTTGGACTCGTCGCGCGGAGCAGTCACTGCAGCCGGCGCGGCTGGCTTGAGAGTCACGCAGATCATGACGATCGGGGTCGTGCCGGCATTCTTGTCGCCTTCATCTGCCCGGCCGGTCGCGCTCTGCCATGCAACGCGGCCATCTCTCCATAACGTCGACCGTCCAATCCTCAGAGATTTGAGCACGCCGCCTTTGATGAACACGAGCAGCTGATCACCCGAGTGGGTGTGGCGGCCAGTCGACTCTCCGGGCTGCAACACGAATCTCTCGACTAGAACCCGCGAATTCTCGAGCAATACTTCGCCGTGCAGCCGCGCGTAAATCGGCGAGCGCTCCGGGGCGTGCGCCGGCAGGCCGATCGTGGTGAGCAGCAGGAGCGCCAGCGTTCCTGTTTGCGTTGGCCAGGACTTCATAGTGATCACGGAACGTTTGCAACCGATCAGTCAAGGTAGCGAAACGGCTGCTCCGATGCGCCCGCTCATGGGTCCGAGCGCCTCTAGCCGGTAATCTCGCTCACCGCCCGGTGGGCCGAATCGATCGCCTCGTGCGCATAGGCCATCCATGCTGCGTCGGTGCCGGCGAAATGAATCCGTCCCAATGGTGCAGCGCTCGCCTTCGTCTCACGCGCGGCTGAAGATGCGTCATCGTAGAGCGAGTTCGGCTCATAAGCGTAGCCATGCCCCCAGCGGTTGACGGTGATCGCGGCGATATCCCGATCAGCGTCGAAGCCGCCCGGACCGAGGATACGCGTGAGCTCATCTCGCGCGTGCGACTCGAATTCCTCGAAACGGAGCGCATATGCAATGGCGCGAGCAGCACGCCAGGCGGTGCGCAGGTCGCCGATTCGGCCATCGGGCCACGGGACATGCACCAAGTGGAGGATCATCGGCTCCTCTGGGCGCGTGGGGCAGCGGTAGTCGCCGAGGCTCACCGGGTAGTCGAGCTTCAGATTGCTATAGAAGCCGGCTGGGTTGTTCACGTAATGAATTCCACGATTGACCCACGCATGCCAATTGCGGACGGCGACGTTGACGTAGACGAGCGGCGCCTTGACTTGGTCCGACACTGCCTTGCGCTGCGCAGCGCCCAGGTCGGGGCAGATATAGGGGAGCATTGCCGAATAGCCGGCATAGACCACGCGGTCCGCGGCAACGCGCGTCAACGTCTTCCCCTGCGCGTATAGCACGTCCACTCCAGCCGTGTTGTTCGCAAGCGCGACCACAGTCGACGAGAGCCGCAGGCGCACCGGGTGCTCGGGCAGGTCGAGGCGGCTGTAGTCGAAGCGTGCGCTAACGATATCGTCCATGCTGCGACCGGGCGCCACGCCGGCAATCATCTCGCGCACGAACAGCCGCGCGAGCGAGGCGTTACCATCGGGAAAGTGGTAGATATAAGGATCGCCTTCCAGAGTCCCGCCTTTCGGTCTCTGCAGCCCGAGGCCCTGGAATCCCGGGTATTCGCAGTCCCAGGCGAGCAGCGCCGGTACCGCCTCGCTCTTGCTTGCGTACAGGTCAAGCGTGCGCCCATCGAACATCGCGAGCGAGCGCTCGTCGAGGCCGTAGTAGCGCTGCAGGTAGTCGTGGTAGGAGGTGGTAGACAGCAGGCGCCCTTTCTCGGCGAGACTCGTCCCGGCGAGCACGTCGCGAGTGTCCGTGTACAGCCTGAGCAGGCGCGCTTTCTGCGCCGCATCGATGGGACAGTCGGCGATGAACGCCGCGGCTGGCCGACCATTGTGCAGGTGCGCTGGCACGTCGCTCGGTAGCGAGCGCACCGGGTCGCCGGTCACGAGCCGGTCAACGCCATATACCTCGCGCGGAAAGAACAGGCCCGACGACAGACCAAGCCCGGGGTAGAGGTGGAGCTGGAAGGCTTTTTCCAATCGGTCGAGGTCGACGCCAACACTGGCGACGCACGCGCGTGCAACGCCCGTCCAGCGGGTCTTGAGCCCTTCCATCGACTCGCTCCCGCCATAGCCCACCAGGAAACGCCCATCGACGCTGAACTCGTTACGGCGCGCGTGACCACCAAAATCGTCGTGGTTGTCGAGGATCAGTATGCGAGCCCGCGGCCGCGCCTTGCGCAGATAGTGCGCGGTCGCGAGACCGCCGATGCCGGCGCCGATTACAACCACGTCATAGCGTTCGGCGACTGGCCGGCTGCCGACGTCGTAGCGGAGACCATCGCGTATGCCGTGCGCGATCGAGAAATCCTCGGGCCGGCTGCCGCCGTAGCCGGTTCGTTCCGGCGGATAGGAGGCGCCGGCTTGCTGGCCGTGAGCCACGCTCGGCGCGACTCCGCTCGCGACGATGGCGCAGGCGACGCCATCGAGAAAGTCCCGCCGCGTGATTCCCTCGCCCATAGTGCTCCCGGCTAGCGCAGCCTGTTTGTCCGGCATCGGTCCGGTGCGAAAGACCGCGCCGTCTATGCATTCCGCCGTCGTGCGCGGGCGGTTGAGCCAAGACTACACACATGACAGGCGTTCTGGAAAGTGCCGTGCGCGCGGCTTTGATCTGCCACATCTCGAGTCTTTGATGGCGCTGGCATGTGTGCCAGGCGGTATGATCTCACGTTCACGCAACCCGGGGTTCTGACGGTGAGGGCGCTCGATGTCAGCTAGCAAACGGACGAGATGGTCTGGCCGAAGTGTGACCCGGCGGAACTTCATCGGCTCCGCCGGCGTTGCCGTTGCGGCCGCGGGACTCGCGCCCCTCGGGGCTGCCGCGGCGGATGAATCTCCGGACCCGGGGTCGGGGGACCACGACGTAATCGTCATTGGCGGTGGGTTCTGCGGCGTGACTGCGGCGCGGGAGTGCCGACGCGCCGGCTACCGTGTGCTGTTGCTCGAGGCGCGCAAGCGGCTGGGCGGGCGAACCTTTACGGCGAATTTCAATGGTCACGCCGTGGATATGGGTGGTACCTGGGTGCATTGGTCTCAGCCCCACGTTTGGTCCGAGATCAGACGGAGCGGCCTGCCACTACGAGAGACTGCCGGTGCGGCTGCTGACAAGCTCATCGTGCATACAAGCAAGAACGATATCGTGACGCTCTCCAACGCAAAGATAGGCGCTGAAGTCGAGCGCGCCATGGCCGCGTACATGGGCGACTCGCGAAAAATCCTGCCATTACCACATGATCCGTTTGGGTCCGATGAGTACATGAAGGTCGATGGCATCTCAGCCCGGGAGCGCCTGGAGTCGCTGAAGGGTATAAGTAGACTCTACCGTGACATTCTCGACGGTGACCTCGCAGGTTGCGGGCACAACTACACCGACAAGTTCGCATGGATCGAGATGGTGCGCTGGTACGCACTTCCAGGCCACAACTACACAGACATGAATGACGCAAGTTCGCGCTATCACTTTCAGGACGGCACGGTATCGCTGCTTAACTTCCTGCTGGCGGAGGGTAAGCCGGAGGTCCGTCTCGGGACGCCGGTGCGCAGGGTGATTCAGGAGAACGATCACATTACCGTGGTGACAGACTCCGGGGAGGAGCTGCGTGCCAAGGCCGTGGTCTCGACCGTGCCGCTCAACGTGCTCAGGGATGTTGACTGGCAGCCGGCGCTTGTGGAGAGCAAGCTGCAGGCGTCAAGAGAAGCGCACGCCGGTTCTGGAACGAAGCTGCACGCAATTATCGAGGGCGACTACGGTAACTTCGGCGGCGTTGCACCCAGTCAGTTTGCACTCAATTCACTGCTCACCGAGGGCATCGAGAACGGTCAGACCTACGTTATCGGCTTTGGCCCGGATCCTGCGCTGCTCGACGTGAATGACACGCAGGCGGTTGAGAAGGCTGTGCGATTGTTCATTCCCGACGCGAAAGTGATTCGGACGCTCGGATATCAGTGGACTCTCGATCCTTACTCAAAGGGAACGTGGTGCACGTTGCGGCCTGGCATGTGGTCGAAATACCTGCGCGATCTCCAGCAGCCTCGCGGCCGACTCATCTTCGCGAGTGCGGACTGGGCGAACGGGTGGCGAGGTTTCATCGACGGAGCTATCGAGCAGGGCCTTGAGGCCGGCCGGCGCGTGAAGGCGCTGTTGGTGTAAGGAGCACTGGTCCAGAAAATACCTGTAACACTGCGGCCGTCGCGGGCAGTCGAAGGTGACAAGACAGGGACTTCGAATGCGGCCGTTAGCACAGCAAGCCGTGTATACAACGGCTCCCCTCGGGGTGCTCGCATTCTGGGGCGGAATGTTGATGGCTGCGCGAAGCTATCCTTCCGAGTACGACTGGCGGTACATAACCATATCGAGTCTGGTCTACGCTGACCGCAATCCCAACGGACACTTGTGGGCGTGGGGTGGCATCGCGCTATGTGGACTGGCCGGACTGTACTGGACATCGGTGCTGGTTCGGAAAGGGAGGCAACCGGGCGTCGCACAACGGCCAATCGGAATCTGGGGCTTGCGACTGGGCTATCTATGCATGATGTGCTGCGCTCTGCCTGAGCGACTACTTCGGATTCCCAAGGGCCACGAGTTCCTCGCAGTGGCGGCGTTTGTTGGTATATGCATTGGTATGGTGCACGCGACTTTCAGGACGGCTGAACGGAGGGTTCGGCTGGGCAATCTGCCCGGGAGTCCTCGCCTCCGTGCGGGCATCCTTGCGGGCGTCGTGCTCTCTCCGATCGTGCTGGCGGCGCTTGCGCAGGCATATCTCTCTTACGCGCTGCCGGTCTTGCCGTGGGTGAGTCTTGCATGGCGTGCGCGCGGCGTCCCCGTTTACCTGAGTTTTGCCTTTTGGGAATGGGTCACCTGCGCCGTCTTCTCCGTGTACATGGTGGTCCTGTCCCGGACGACTTTGGCTGCCCGTCGCTGACAGCTGCGGGGGAGCCACGCGGGACCAAGGCTAAGAAATTTTCCTGACTCGGCTCTTGAGGACCTCCAGCTGGTGGTCTTCATCGCTCGGAGTAAGCTCATGTGCGGACCGCGGACACGCCGCCCGAGGCCTTCGGCGCACTAAAAGGAGCCCGGCGATGAAAATCAAGATCGAAGTAGTCGAACGCGCTGGGTGGTGGCAAGTGAAGGCCTGCGGGCTGCGCCATTCGAGATACCGCTCGCGGGCGGCCGCTGAGCAGGGGGCAAAGCGGCTCGGGGCGCAGGTGCAGAAGCTCAGTGTACAGGCGCGCAGCAAGGCAGGCCGCATGCAACTTGGGCAGCGCCTGCGCGTCGCGCACTGCGAGTTGTACTGCATCCGGACGCTCCTGCGAGGGCGACGGTGACTGCAGCCTGTCGCACACACCGCGACTAGAGAGTTCCGCCTGCGGGCGGTGTCTCAAAACAGCCTCCCACCGGCGCGGAGTTGCGCCGCTGGGGTCACCGCCCGGCATTCCCACGGCAGCGCTTGCCTTCGCTGGTCCGAGGCTGCGCCGTGGGCCTTGCCTACTTTGTGGTGGCGTCCTTCGGCGCGTCCTTCGCAGCTTCCTTTTTGATCGGCGCCGCATGTCCGGCAGATCTGACCGGAGCCATCAGATGCTGATATGGCGTACCGGCCCACATCACGTAGGGGACGGACGTGTCCGGATCCGGGCTCTTTGGATAGGCATCGTAGAAGCTCGCCTCGGCACCTACGACCATCACGTGGGGTCCGGTCTTGATCCAATGATTCGTGGCGGTGGGTTTGGCGGCATAGGGGTCGGTATTGCTGGCATCCGTACCGCCTTCGAGCATGTACATGAATCCGACTTTCCCCGGAGTCGGGTTTCTATGTGAGAGATAGGCATGCACCCATTCCAGCGCCGCCGGGTCCATGCACATCGGGTCGGGCCCCGGAGTTGCCGGGTTGTCTGGCATGCAGGTGAAGGGGTTCGTGCCCTTACGCAGGGTACGCATCTTCCCGTCTGCGTCCATGGCGAGGATGGTGGCGTTCTTTCCCACATTCGGCGGGGCGGCGGATTCAGCGCTCGCGATCAGTTCCGCGTCAGTGGGCCCCGCCTTGGCGGCCGCCGGCTTGGCCCCCGGCTGAGCCGGTGAGTCTGCGGCAGATAGCCCAGACGTTAACATGATCAGAGCCGCGCCCATCAACAGAGACATCGGCCGCGTCTGCGTGCTCATGGGGATTCTCCTTGTATGTTGTGCGTCGGAAGCGCTCTGAGGATTAAGAATTAAAGGGCCGCGGTGGATCAGTAAGGTAGGCTGAATGCGATCGCCTCCGCTGCTCTGCGCCGCCGCTTGCGAAGGTGCCGGTATCACTGCTAGGGGCCTGGCGCTCTGAAGCTCACCGGGGGTCCGCCGAAACCATAGCCGTAACGGCTTACAGAGGCGACCACCAGACTAAGCACGAAGCCGACGACGATGGCCACGAGAATCGTTACCGCCGTATAGGCGACGGTCTTGTCTTTCGGACACTTCATCGTGAACGGCAGGCCCATGTTCAAGAGATAAATCCCGTAGATGGCTCCGGCCAATGCCGCGATCAGGCCGAGACTGGGAATGATGCCGATGATGGAGGCAATCCAGCTCGCGGTGTACGAATAGGCGACAACCTTCAGCGCCTGGATCTGGTTCTTCTCGCCGCCGAACGTCGGCGCAAGTGCATCGACGATGAGTGCGAGGACATAAATTCCCACCAAGGACAGAATGTAGCTGATGATCGCGGTGGTCAGACCGGCCGCGATGCTCACCCGGTAGAAGCCGAGGAAGGGCACGGAGACGCCGATGAGCGAATAGGATAAGAAGCGGACGATGGCCGGTATCGCGGCCAGAATGATGATGTAACCGGTGTAGAGTCCGCCGACGGTCTCGGGCTCGGCGGCGATCACGGGCCACTCCGAGCGCGGCGTCAGCAGGATTGATTTGGCACGGGTGACGATGTTGTTTGCGACCATGGTCGTTCTCTATTGTTTTGCAGGGTCGTTCTAATTCTATCAGCTGGAGTCCAGTTCCAAACCAGTAAGCGAGGACTCTACTGGCCGCCAAAGTGGTTACAGCTTGGTAGCGTGTGGCGTCCTATGAGTTACGATCTGAGTGGCGTGTGGAGAGACATCGACGAAAACCGTGCCCACGGGCGTGACGAGCGCATTGGCATGCGAAGTTCGACCAAAGCATTGAACACACTTGTCGCCTTGTAAAGGAGATGAGCCGGTCGGATTGGACCTCAAAGGGTCAAGAGGAGCGGGGGGGCCGATTCCTGAGTCGCCTACTATCTTGCGGCTGGTGCTGACGCTTTGAGAATCAACAAGTTACCACGTGGGCAGTGCAACGCAGGCTCTGTGCGAGCGGGGATATTCGCTCCGGACAACGGGGTGCGCGCAGTCCGCAGTGCAACATGGCCAAGTCATTTATTCGGCGCAGATGTCGTATTCGGCGCAGATGTCGTCGGCGTACGCAGCACACGCAATACCGATCTGGTCCGGTCGATCGGTGCTGATCACGTGATTGACTACACCCGTGAGGATTTCAGCAAGGGCCTGCAACATACGACCCGACAACGTCAGAACCCATTCGGTGCGACTGTACATGCGCGTCTTTTCACTCAAGGAGAAATGACCGTGCCTCGCTGCATAAGTACCCTCGCAATGCGACAATCGAGCGCCACGATGCCACGTCGAGTGGGTGCAGGCGTCCTGCTCGGGGTGCTGGCTTTGATGCCCTGTGCCGCGTGGTATGACGCTGCTGCGCCGCGTGCCGGGGCAGTCGCTCATGGCGTCGTCACGCCCCTCAAAGCGGCGCGATTTGTCGTTGATGACGACGTCAAGTGCCTGCATAGTGCGTTGGAAAATGGAGACCCCCAGACCGGACCGTCTACGTTCCTCCTGAAGGGTAATCCCGGGTGCGATGTCCCACCCCATTACCACACGGCTGAGGAACAATTGATCGTGATCCGCGGGAGCGTTTGGACTGCCATGGAGGGAATGGCTGGCGCGCTCCTGACGGCGGGCGGCGTGGCGGTGATGCCTGGCAAGGCCGTGCACTGGTTCAGTTGCCGAGGCGCCCACCCCTGTCTTATGGCCGTGACATTCGATCGGCAGTACGACATTGTGTGGACTCAGGCGCAATCGGATAAATCCCGTTGACCCGGGTGTAGAGGTACCGGGACCCGCGGGTGAACGCCAATGCGACGCCGTGTTGGCGAGCCTGAAGATCCACAATTAGGGTCGCGCACATGATCCCTCCACAGCGCCGTGCGAAAGGACTGCGATGCATAAGCTCGTTTGCCTCGTGACGCTGTTTTCTTGCACCGCAGCCGCACAGGCCCCGCAACCCTCGCGCTTCGACGATACCAATATCCGCTCAACCATCCGGACCCTTTCCTCGGATGCTTTCGGCGGTCGGGCGCCGGGCAGCGCCGGCGAGACACTGACCACCGACTACCTCGTCAGCCAGTTCAAGCGATTCTCCCTGCGGCCGGCTAATCAGGGCAGCTTTTTGCAGGATGTGCCGCTGGTACAGATCACCGCCGACCCCGATGCCGTCCTGACGGTTAGCGGCGGCGGGGCTCTGCTCAGGCTTGGCTATGGCAGCGATATCATCGTCGGCACCCTGCGGCCGCAAGCGACTGTGTCACTCAGTGACAGTCCGCTGGTGTTCGCCGGCTACGGCATCGTCGCTCCTGAATTCCAGTGGAACGACTACGCGGGTCTCGACGTCAAGGGCAAGACCGTAGTAGTGCTGGTAAATGATCCGGGTTATGCCACGGGCGACCCGCAGGTGTTTCATGGCAGGGCCATGACGTACTACGGCCGCTGGACGTACAAATACGAGGAGGCAACACGGCACGGCGCTGCGGGCGTACTCATCGTGCACGAGACCGGACCTGCGGGATATCCGTGGGAGGTGGTGCGTAACAGCTGGACTGGACCGGCGGAGGAACTTCCGCCGGGCGATGCCTACCATCCATCGATTCAGGGCTGGTTGAGCCATGACGCCGCTGGCAGGCTGTGTGCCGCTGCCGGATTTAAGCTCGATGAGCTCGCCGCAGCGGCGGCAAAACGCGGGTTTAAACCCGTCGCCCTAAAACTCAAAGCCAACCTGACGCTGCACAACCAAGTGAAGTCCATCGTCAGCCACAATGTCGTGGCGCTTGTGAAAGGATTTCGTGATCCGCAGCAAGTGCTGATCTACTCCGCTCACTGGGATCACTTTGGCACTAAGCCCGGGCCGGATGGCAAGCCGCAGATTTTCCACGGTGCGATCGACAATGGCTCCGGCATCGCCGGCCTGCTGGAGCTTGCGAGGGTATACGGCCTTGAAAAGCAGGCCCCGGCGCGCAGTGTGGTGTTCATTGCGACCACCTCGGAGGAACAGGGTCTACTCGGCGCCGCCTATTACACGAGCCATCCGCTGTTTCCGCTCGCGGACACCGTGGCAGATCTGAACATGGATGTCATGAATATGTACGGCGAAAGCCGTGACCTGACGGTTCGCGGCCAGTTCATGTCCACCCTGGACGAGGAGTTGCGGCGGACCGCCCAGCGGCTTGGACTCAAGATCCTGCCGGACGCAGAGCCGGAGAAGGGCTACTACTACCGCGCCGATCACTTCGAGTTCGCCAAGGCCGGTGTGCCCGCGCTAAGCATCGACTCCGGAACGGACTATCCAGGCCGGTCTGCGGGCTGGGGACTCGCGCAGCGACGTGCCTATATCAGCCAGCGCTATCACAAGCCAGCGGATGTCTACGAGGCGACCTGGGATTTAGCGGGAATGCGTCAGCAGCTGGAGCTCTTGTACGATACGGGCCGCAAACTCGCGGACAGCGATGTTTGGCCCGCCTGGCATGAGGACAGCCCGTTCCGTGCCGCTCGCGAAGCGCTGCATCCTACGGTGAATTGAGAACGGGGTGCACCAGGCGCCACCGGCGGCACTCATTTCGATTACAAGATAATCATTTCTGGCAAGATCGGATGTTGTGTTTGAAGGGGACGGTGTGATGCTGAAAGGTATGGTTTCGGGCTGCGCATTAGCCCTCGCTGTTGCCCTGATCGGGGCTTATTTTCTGGTGCGAAGCGGCCTTATTCCGGCCAACGCCGATGCAACACCCGGTTCGCTGGAAACCTGGATGGCACGCACGTCGTTGGATGCGACACTGCGTCGCGACGCCCCAACAGGCCAAAATCCCGTGGAAGCGACCGAGCAGAACCTGCTCACCGGAGTTCATCTTTTCGCAGAGAATTGCGCGGTTTGCCATGGTTCCGGGAAGCAGGCTGCGTCGCCCTCACCGATAGCGAAAGGCCTTTATCAAAAGCCCCCGCAATTGGCGACCGACGGGGTCGAGGACGACCCAGAAGGTGTTTCATTCTGGAAGATTAAGCACGGTATTCGTCTAACGGGCATGCCTTCGTTCGCGTCCTCACTCAGCGACCAGCAAATTTGGACGCTAGCGGCTTTCCTGAAGCACATGGACAAGCTGCCGCCCGCGGTCCAGCAGACTTGGGAGCAAGTCCAGAATTGGCCGGTGACGCGTGTGAATGACACTGATGAGAAGCAGACACATTCGACGCCCAAAACGCCCTGATAGATAGACCAATCACACGACACATCGGCGAGGGGAGCGACGGCGTTTACCGCATTGTCGGGTCTCGCGCGCGAGATTTTGGCGAGCCGGGGGAGGACGCTCGCGAACGGCCGCAGAGAGTCAAAGTCCGGAAGCTGAGTACACGGCGCCGCCTGGAGTTCTGCCTGAAGGCTTCCAGCGGACTTCACTAAGCCGCCGATCATCGACGAGCCGTAGAAGGCGTGGCGCAGGCATCACGAAACACGACTAAGCCTTGGCAGGCGACAGTGTTGATTGGGGATCGCGGCGACGTCACCAGGCAACTTGGAGCGGCACATGGCCAGGTTGGCTCGCGACCCGCTTGAGCCATGCGACGACCGCCGGATAGGCCGCAAGATCGAATCCGCCGTCCGCAGCGCAGTGCGTGTAGCTATAGAGCGCAATGTCCGCGATTGAGTAGCGCGTGCCGGCGAACCACTCACGCCCTGCAAGGTGAGTCTGCATGACGCCAAGTGCGGCATTGCCCTTTGCGTGCCACTCAGGGATTAGATGTCTCCTCTTCTCAAGTTCCTCTTTCGGTGCAAAAGATAGCCAGAAGCGAGCCACCGCGATATAGGGTTCGTGACTGTATTGTTCGAAGAACATCCATTGCAGCACCTCGGCGCGGCCCCAGCGGTCGGCAGGCAACAGGAACGTATCCTCGCTCAAGTACCAAAGGATCGCGTCCGACTCCGCAAGCATGCGTCCATCCTCGAATTCGAGCAGCGGAACGCGGCCATTCGGATTCTTAGAGAGAAAATCGAGCTTACGCGTAGCTCCGTCATGAAGCCCGTACTGCTTGAGCGTGAGTCCCACGCCGAGCTGCCGCGCGGCGAGCCGGACTTTGTAGCAATTGCCGGACATCTGCATCTGATGAAGCACGGGCATGTGAATAATCCTCGTGAGCGTCATGGAAAGTATGGCCAGCGGGTTGCCCGCCAGAGGGCTTTTCCCTCGGGCCGGGTGGCGAAAGCGTCACCCACCCATGCAATGCGGAGCACAGGTACAAATTCCCTCACAGAGATCTCAGGAATTCGACAATCGCCTGCTGATCTGCAGGGCTAAGGTTTTCAAAGTGTTTTGTCACGTCGCTGGCTTCGCCGCGGTGACGCAGGATCGCGTCGCGAAATGTCAGCGAGGCGCCGTCGTGCATCAGCATTGGCTGGAAGCGTACTCCCCATAACGGAGCAGTGCGCATTCTGTTGGCACTCGAGCGACAAGACTCAATCGAGAATTTCTCCCATTGTGTTTTGTACATACGCTTGCTGTAGTGCTCCTCGAGGGCGATGACGATGCCATCGCCGGTGCCGACGTCGTGCAGCAGGTAGTCACTGTAAGGATGAAATACCTTCTTCCCGAGCGCATCCGGAACGATGTACTTCCCGCCATTTATTGGCGTGCCCGACGCCGCGGTGGTCAGAGTCGGGACGTGGCAAATGTCGCAGCCGACCTTGGTGAACAGCGCTTCGCCAGTTCTGGCTGTGGCGGTCGCCGCTTGCTGAGCGTCGCGCGCAGGGGCTTTGGTCGCACGTATAAAGCGGGCGAAGTGATCAATGTCCGAAAGGCCGTCTGCGCCTTGTTTGTCGTTCGGTTCGGCAACGGTGTTGCATAGATTCGTCACTTCATCCGGAAACAGATAGTTCGTAATGCCCACTTCATTAAGGTAAGCGTCGCCCGAGAATGAAAGCAGGCTGGCGTGCTCGTTCTTCCAACCGAAGCGGCCGACCCGAGTGACACCGGGGGACTCGAGGACGGGAACGTAGAGAACCAGTCCGCAGATCTTGCCGTGCTCCTGCTTGCACTGCTTGTCCGAAATATCAGTCAGCGTTGAATCGGCAATCGCTTCCACGAATCCGTCGCCGAGAATACTCAACGATGTGCGAAACGTCCGAATCGTTTCCGAATCCGGCACGCGCTCCTGGATCTCGGTGGTGGGAAAGGCGGCGCTGGGACAGATTGCGCGCAGGTTTACGAGCGTTCGTCCCTTGATGATCTCGGATCCGTGATTGATCGGAATCTCTGCGTTCTGAAACGTGCCGTCCGCTCCCTTGTGGCCGACGCGCAACTCCATAATCTGGCTGGCTCCGCCGGAAACCGGGCTCTGGTGACACTCCCGGCAGGATTGCGCGTTGTACAGCGGACCCAGGCCGTCTGCGATGACTTCGAACGCTTCAAAACTGGCCTGATCTGCCTGGTGTGTCGGCTCGTCCGTGAGTCCGTTACTTCTATTGTCGAAGCCGGCGGGCGCTTGGGCCGCTTGCGCGGTAGTTTTGGCATGCGGCGCGACCGATGTCGCCGGGGGTGCGCGCGGACTCGTCGAGCACGCGATGGCGCAGAGGGTGAGGGCCAACAAAACAAACCCCACAAAGAATTTCATGGGCCTCTCCCGCGGGCTGATTTCGCCTCAATCTATGCCTGTTGCGCGGGGACGGCAAATGCCATGGTCCGGCGGCTCGACCGGCGTCGGATCCGGTCACCGTTCGTTTGGCTGATAATGAATGGCATGGGAGGCTCACAAATGGTCAAACCCTCGTGGATACTCGTGTTACTTGTGGTTGTCTTGGCGGCCTCCCGCGGCACCGCCGCGGCGCAGACAGATCTGCCAGAAATTCAGCTCTCTGGCAGGGCCGAGCGTGGGCCGGATGGATGGCGTGCTACCTGGCCCGCCGTCGCGTGGCGCGCGGCCTTTTCGGGAACGAGTATCGCAGTCCTGACTAAGGATGCGTCGGCGTAGCGTGTCGAGATCGATGGCCACGAGATGGACCCCATTGCGCCGTCACAGGGGCCAAGGGAGAGCTGGTACCGCGCGCTTCAACCGGGCGATCACCTGGTTGAGATTATCCGCAAAACCGTAACGCGCGAGACACCGGGACAATTCTTTGGGTTCAGACTCGATGCCGACGGCCAGTGGCTGCCGCTGCCGCACGTGGCTCGACAGATCGAGTTCATCGCCGATTCGCAGTCGACGGGATACGGTGATCTCTCGAGAAGCCCGGATTGTGCCGACGATGCGGTTCCATCCCTGAGCGATGCGAGTCAGAGTTACGCGGTCTTGACCGCCAAGCAACTCCAGGCGGACTGGCAGTTGAATGCCATGAATTGTATCGGGGTGGTACGCAACTGCGGTGGGGTATGGCCAGGCGTTACGATCCAGACCTACATCTCGCGGACCCTGCAAAGCGATTCGGCATCCGTGTACCACGACCCGCAGTGGCATCCGCAGGTGCTCGTTCTATGGCTCGGCGGCAACGACTTCTCGGCTCCACTGGCAAAGGAGGAGCCCTGGACGCGCGTGACGTTGAAACGAGCGTTCGACAGGCACTACCGTGCACTGGCGGTGCAATTGCGCCAACGACTGGGCGCATCGGGTCTGATCGTCGTCGTGCAGCCCCACACCGGTTCGAGTCCCGCAAACGGCGCGGTTCGGCACATCGTTGAACAACTGCGATCGCAGGGCGATCGGCAAACTTCTATTTCGAGTTACCGCCGCTCGAACAAACAGGATGCGATTCGCATCCGAGTCTGGCCGACCATCGGATGATCAGCGCAGCGCTGGTCGAGTTCATCGAAGCTCACGCGCGCCTTCCGTAGGGTCTCGGAGCGGCCGAGGATGGCGAGGGTCAGGGGGCCTGCGGCTATGCGGCGTTCCAAGTGCCAGGCTTAGGGCCCCGTCAAAGCTTTCCGGAACTCCGCGCTCTCCAACATCGAGCTCACCGTGTTGACAACCGCATCGGACAGGACCTCATAGTAGTTCTCGAGTTTGTAGGAGCGACCGAAGCGGGTCGCGTCGCCGGAGGCAAGTCCACTCCAGAGCGTCCTACCCCCGTGACCCACTACCGTCAGGTGCACCGCGACCTCCGATTTGTAAGTAGCGGTCTCCTTGACAAAGAATTGCTTTATCTCGCCCTTGATCGTCACCGTCCCGTCGCTGTCGACCGTTTTGAGACCAGCACGATCGAACAGCTGGCGCATATGGCTGCTCACGAACGCAGCGACGTCGTCGGTGGTAGTGACGGGCTTAGGTTTGTCGTCCTCGAGATTCTCACCGATTGCTTCCTTGTTATCACGGGCGTCCTGGAAAATCTCGAACTGGATCGACGCCTGAGGCACTTCCATCGTGCCCAATTTGAGCTCCGATGTCGGCTTCCATTGCAGCGGTACATGCTCCAGTGTCTTCGTCTTCGCGTATGCGCCCAGCGCCACGGCGAGCAGCACGACAAAAAGTCCAGCGCGCATGAAGTATCAGCCTCCCAATGGACGCAGCAAGGCCCGCGAAATGATATGCCATTGCACCTCGCTAGTTCCATCCCAGATGCGTTCGCTGGTCGCCCCGAGATCGGGTTGGATACCCAGGGGCTGCTCGCTCCCGGAGGCTCTGAGATTTTTGTGGTAGCCGGGGCCCGCTTGTGGCGTTGTTTGCTGCGAATTCCGCGCTGCAGAACGTGGCAGAGGCATGCATGCGTTGTCCTCTACTCGTAGGCTGCTCCTGGCGCGTTGATCTATTGCATTGCGGCAGAGGCGTTCCGAGTTCGAATCTAACCCGACGCGGTCCCTGGGCGCTTGAGCAGCTGCGGGCGATTCGAGAGCCAGGGTCGTAGGCAAGCGCAGTGCGTACAGTCTCATAGACCGGCACCGGAGCGACGATCGGCGGCGGTGGAACGCGATCCGTTTTGCTGTGGCACGCCCCTGCAGGTCTTGGTAAGTTGTCGCTGTAGCACGGACACGGCCGGGGAACAGCCACATGGCAACGATCAAAGTGATTCAGAACGGACCCTATCTCGTCCAAGGCGACGATGTGACGGCGGTTGATTGGAACGGCGCCACCTACGCGATTTCCAAGCGTCCATTTGCTCTGTGCCGTTGCGGCGGCTCTACCACCAAGCCGTTCTGCGACGGAACCCACTCTCGAACTGGCTTCAAGGCGGCCGAAGCAGCAGTTCCGGGCAGCCAGGACAAGCCGGCCGCCAAGTCATAAGTATTGCGGAGCCCACGGAGTTTGGCATCGCGCACTGCGGCCGCGGAAACCCTCCAAGCGCCGCAGCACGGAGTTCGCGGGGTCCCCGCCTGGCGTTGGCGACTATATGGCGCTGAGCTTGCCGCCGCCTGGCGGCTGAACCAGCCCGAGAGTAGCCGATGAGTGTCCGTTCGATGAACGACACCAGCATCACTTAATACGCGCGCCGGGCCGATCTGTGGTGCGCGGACCGGCTTGGCGCGGCGCCTGCCGAAGCTCAGGTGGCGGCGAGCGTCTCGGACACCGCGCAGCGCGCTCAATGGCGCCCAATCGAAAACGCGCGTCACTTTAGTTTTTCTTACGTGTCGTTCAGATATCACGTTTGCTGCTCGGGCGTGGGGGCGCAACACTGCGCGGCATGGATCAGGCGAGAACCCATGTCATGAAAACCACCAATTTCGTAGCGTTGGCTGTCGGTCTAGTGCTAGCCGCGGTTGCATCCCTGGTCGTTTACTACAACGCGCGGCACGGTGTCGCGCTCTATCAGGGCCAGGTCACCACCGCGCTCCCGGCGCACAGATAGACTGATGAAAGCGCTATTCAGTCCCTTTATTGGTCGAACGCTCGTGCTGGTGCGCGGCGTCGGTCCTTACGCCGCAATTGAACTACTGCTGCGGGGTGGCAGTATGGTGGCGCTGCTTTACTGGTGGTATCGCCATCGGGTGAGGGCGGCCGCGTGATATCCCCGAATGCAGTGAAACTCACTGCCGGTATGAAGGCGTCCGCGACGACGCGGGTGTTGCATCTGCAGGTTCGATTTGCCGGTCGGCGCGAACTTAGTCTGGGGCGCTAAGACGCCGAGAGTGCCTGGCGCAGGCGAACGCGAACGCTGCTGCCTGGTCGAATCACGCCGCGCGCTTCTCGGCCAGCGTCTTCGCCGGGTTCTTTTTTGCTAGGGTGGCCTGGACGCGCCCAGGCTGCCGGCGCCCGCAGAGAGCCGGTTCGTCAAGGAACCTATTCCGTCGATGGTGACCTCGACGGTGCAGCCATCCTTGATCGATCCAACTCCCAGGGAGGTTCCGCAGGCGATCACGTCGCCGGGCAGCAGGGTCATGTCGTGAGATATCCGGCTCACCTGCTCAGCGGGCGAGATGACCATGTCCGACAGTGGGTAGTTCTGGCGTTCGATCCCGTCGACCCGGGTGATGACGCACGCCCGCGACCACTCGAGGTCGGTCGTGATGACTGGACCCAGGCAGCCGAACGTGTCGAAACCTTTGGCGCGGCACCACTGCGTAAAGTCGACGTTGTCAGTGAGCACCTCTGCCGCCGTGACGTCGTTGACGCAGGTGTATCCCAGGACATAGTCGAGCGCCTCGCTGACCTTCACATCCTTGCACCTGCGCCGAATGACGATGCCCAGCTCTCCCTCGTACGCGATCTTGCCGGTGTAGCCCGTCGGCCGCTGAATCGGCTCGGCCGGACCGATGACCGACGTGCCCGGCTTGATCAGAAACATCGGATGTGCGGGAGCCGCCTTGCCGAGTTTGGCCGCTAACGCGTGGAAGTTGTTCCACAACGCGACGATCTTCGAGGGCGTGCACGGACTGAGCATCGAGAATGCCCCGAGCACGATCGTCGTCCCCGTCGGCTGCGGCGACCCGAAGAGGTCACCATCATATTCCACGATCCGGTCGTCCTCGAACACACCGAACCCAACGCGGCCGTCGTTTGAGCGGAAACGGGCCCAACGAGTCATGGTCAACGCCGGTTCACGGTGATGATGCTCACCGGAGCGCCGATTACCACGGCAACGATCGCGCGATCCAGCACTGCCACGCGGAAGACATTACGTTGCTTGAGCTGCTCGAACAGCCGAAAATGCAGTTGTGGGTAAAGCGCGTGTGGGCCGACTTCACCCTCCAGCCGTGAGACCTCGATCGAGAGGGGTGGGCGGTCTTCTTTTGTTGTCATTGCGTGCCGGCGCCTGGACGGCCGGAGGCCAGCATGCGCCTGTCCGTGCGAGGCGGGCAAATAGCGGTCGAGGTGGCGGTGCAGCGTCTGCGGGTAACAGGCCGCAAGTTGTGAGTGAACCACGAATGGGACTGGGGCGGAGGGCGTTGTTTGCTGCGGCTCCCGCGCCGAGAACGTGCTAGCGGGGGCCAGGTGCGTTGAGACCCCAAGAGAATCGGGCGTTTTTGGCCAACCAGGGAGGAAACATGCCCCCAGATCACCCTTGGCCCTCCAGATCACCCTTAGCCCTGTCTCCGGTTCGCACTTGCGCCGCTTAACGGCGTTGCTGGCCGCTCGCAACTCCGTGCACCGACCGAGGCAGCCGAGGATGAATTGTGCCTCATCGTAACCTGTGCGAGATCAGCATCGCGAGGCAGTCAGACTTGACGGTATTCGCCGTGCCACCCGGTACTTGAGCAATGCCAATTGGCGCGGGTCGCAATGTCATGTTATGAGTGACAATCGACCTTGAACGAGAACGGACGGCGGATGCACTGGCTCTTGCGCTCTCGGCTGGGGGTGGTGCTGGTCTTCGGCGTGCTGTTGCTCGCGCTGGATGTCGGCCGCTCCATCTGGGCGCGGGCAGGCCTGGAGCGTCCGAGCACGGTATACCGGCCGGATCCTGCACAGTACGCGGACCTGACTTGGCCACCAGGCGCGGATTTGGATCGCGGCGCGCCGCTGGGAGCGCGGGTTTTCGCGCGACACTGCGCCGTTTGCCACGGTCCGAACGGACGCGGAAACGGTCCGGCCGCACCATCGATGTTCCCACGTCCTCGGGACTTCTCATCCGGCAGGTTCAAGTACAAGTCCACCGGCGCCGGCGAGCCGCCCACCGACGATGATCTCCTGCGGACGGTCCGCGACGGCCTGCCTGCCAGCGCGATGCCGTACTTTGCGGGACTGCTCTCGACCGAGGAGTTGAACGCCGTCGTAGCGCAGGTGAAGTCGTATTCAAGTGCGTTTTCACGGCCCGGCCGCCCCCTCGATATCCCTGCTGCGATCCCGAGTTCGCCGGAGAGTGTGGCGCGCGGAAAGGCGCTGTTTGCCAACCAAGGCTGCGCCGCGTGCCACGGTAACGCCGGTCGGGGCGGCCAGCGTTACGATGAGGGACCTGAGGGGTCCGGCCACGCGGTGTTCGCGCGCGATCTCACTGCGCCCTGGGCTTTCCGCGGCGGCAGTCGGCCCCAGGACATTTGGCTGCGGCTGACTACCGGTATCATGCCGGGGCCTATGCCCGCTTACGCGGACGTCCTTTCGGCCGCCGCCCGCTGGGACCTGGTCAATTTCGTCGCTTCGATCGCCCGCACACCGGCATGGGAGAAGGGCGGTGGCTTCGGCGGTGCGGGATTTGCCGCGAATCCAGAGCAGCGCGGCGATTACATTACCCGCTGGGAACTGTGCGGCCTCTGCCATACGCAGATCGACCGTACCGGAATCTACAACATTGACGGCGCGTTCCTCGCTGGTGGAATGCGCGTCGGCTACTACCCGCACGGCTACTCGGTCAGCCGCAATCTCACTTCGGATCCTGAGACGGGCCTGGGTCACTGGACTGTGCCCCAGATCATTCGCGCGCTACGTAACGGCCAGGCGCCAGACCGGGCCCTCAACCCGTTTGCAATGCTTTGGGCCCAGTTCCACAACTTCAGCGACGAGGACGCGGTGGCCATCGCCACCTTCCTCAAGACGGCATCGCGGCCGGTGCATAACCCGATCCCGCCGAAGCTTGCCTATGGGCTGGTGGAGACCATCGCGATGAAGTTCACGCGCCCGCTGCCGGCGCACCGCTCCCAAGGCGCTGACCTATGCCGATGGCAATTTCGCCATCGATCCCACAAGGGGCTCGCCGGCGCGTGTTCAAGCTGTCCTCGTCGATGTGCAGTGGATAGTACTGATATTGGCGCTGGTGCTGTTCGTGCGCGCGGGCCCGCGCCCGGGGATAGCGGCGTCGATCGGGGGCGTGCTGGCGTTCGCGGTCGCCGGCGTGCTGCTGTTCGTTCTGTCCCAGTGGCCAAGTATCCGCAACATGCCGCCTGATCCGCTGGTGAAGGCTGTGAACGCCGGCGATGTCAAGCCGGACACGCGCGACATGCCCGCCGAGCGCGTTCGCATGGTGGAGCGTGGCCACTACTTGTACTCAGTGAGCTGCGCCATCTGCCACGGCACCGACGGCAGCGGCGGTACGCCGATCAGCTGGAGGCCATTTGGCACGCTGTGGACTCGCAACATCACTGCGCATCCGCAAGCGGGCGTCGGCGGCTGGACCGACACGGAGTTGGAGCGCGCGATCCGCAGCGGCGTCAGCCGGGACGGTAGGCAACTCCATTGGCAGGGCATGACCTGGGACCAGCTTTCCAACCTCGACGAGGAGGATCTGCGCGCGATCGTGGCCTATGTCCGATTGCTGCCGCCCGTGAACCGCGCAGTTCCCCTCCCACGCCCACCGGCGGCCGATGACTGCGAGACGTACACCTTTTATTTAGGGAAGAGCGACCAGCCCGGCTGCCGCTGAGGCCATTCCCGTGAGAACGCCGATTTCCGAGAAATACGAGCGGCCCGCCCGATCACACCCACCGTCGCACCCGCGCCTTGTAGGCACGATACGCATCCCCGAACTTGCGCTCCAGATAGCGCTCCTCGCGCGCAACGACGCCGACATTGATCACCCATAACAGCGGCACTACCAGCACGATCGCCCATAGGCTTCCCGCCGCGACGCTTAACCCCAGGTAGACCAGGGTCGTTCCCAGATAGAGTGGGTTTCGCGTCCGCCCATAGATGCCATCGACGACGAGCGCCGTCGTCGGCAGGTACGGCGGAATGTTGGTACCGGCGGCCACAAAGCGCCGCGTGCCCATGCCGATCATCACGAACCCGCCCGCTGCGAGCGCGGCGCCGGCCAGATAGCGGGCGAGCGCGTGCGCTGCCAGAAACGGGAGCGGAACGAACGCCTCGAGCACCGTCGCCGCCAGCAGGAAGCGGAGAAAGATCAAGGGCGGCAGCGCGATGACGCCGGCCACGTCGGTCGCGCCCGATCCGCCAGACGCCTCCCCGCCATCCGATTTTGGGGCCGCCGCTGGGCCACCCGCCCCCCGCAAGGCAAGGCGGATTCCGAAGAGGATCAACAGGACGGCGGTGCCGCCCGCGAGGATCAGGACCGTTTCGGAAATTGCCATGGATTTGACTCTTCAGTTCTGGCTCAGTCGCTCCGACTACTGCCCCTCGTTCCAGCGCGGGGCGGCGGCTCTCTTTACTCAGTTGCGCATTGCGAAGCCGTCGCGCCTGCTGCTCAGCCACAGCGGAGAGGGCAGGGGCGCCGGACATAGTGGACTTTCAAATTTGCCAGCAGCCGGGCGTACTCGCCACCGCCGTGCGTTTGCGGCAGCCGGGGCGATCCGCGGGTCTGTGGCAGCGCAATACCTGTGACTTCTTGCCGGGCTACGAGGCCAGGTTCAAACTCCATTCTGTGACGTCGAGCGCGCTCGGAGAGAGCATTCTCGGAGCGGGCACGAGCAAGCCCTTGTACCGCGCCCTGGCGCGGGCTGAAAAACTAAGACTCAATTGGGAGAAAAACGATGCGGCATATACTGATCTTACCCGCGACCCTCTGCACGCTCCTCGGTGGGCTGGCGCTTCCTTTGGCTGCACTGTCGGCTGACAAGGCTCCGGGGCCCTGTCAGCAAATCGTGGCGGCCTGCAAGAATGCAGGCTTCGTGGAGGGCGACTACAAACTAGGCTACGGGCTACACGTGGACTGCATTAATCCGATCATGCGCGGGACGAAGCAGCCCCCTAAGGCCGACAAGCCATTGCCGTCGGTTTCTCCGGGACTGGTCGCGGCCTGCAAACAGAAACACCCGAACTTTGGAGCGGGCAAGAAAGGTCAGGGCAAGTGATATTGATCTTTGGCACGTTGATGTAGTGCTCGCAGACTGGCCAGGAGTTTGGTGGAGTCGGGCTCTTGCTCTCGCGCGGGACGCTTGGTGTGGAGCCGCCGGTCCTGCTCGCAGTGCGGGAAGAAGGCCGCGGAGGTGGCAGTTGCGAAACCGAGGCCGCCTGATAGTGATCGCGCGGCCTTATTTTGCGCTGTCAGCTGGCGCATCCGCACTTGGCGAGTCCGGGTACCAATAGCCAGACGGCTGGACATAGCCGCCCCCCATCCGTAGCGGCCACACGTGAAAACAATCCGCAAACGCTATCCCCACCGAAGCGGGATTCGGGCCAGTGGCGAATCAGTAAGACAGGGTGAGGGCCGGTGCCCCGTCTAAGGCAATGGTAACGTAGCAGTGTGCCCGGTTCGCCACGCTGGGCTGGGAGCGAGGCAGTGACTAGTCGTCATCCCACCATTCACCGGCCCGCCCTCCACCAGATAGTCATCGTCGGCGGAGGGGCGGGTGGTCTGGAGCTCGCCACCAAGCTCGGCAACAAGGTTGGCAAACGCGGAAAGGCGCAGATCCAGCTGATCGACAAGGCCCGGACGCACTTGTGGAAGCCGCTGCTGCACGAGGTCGCCGCCGGCAGCATGGATCTGGGCGTGCACGAGCTCAACTATATGGCGCAGTCGCACTGGCACCACTTTCGCTACCGCCTTGGAGAGATGATCGGCCTCGATAGGCAACGACGCGAGGTGCAGGTAGCCCCGGTCATTGATGAGGACGGCAATGAGATCACCCCGCAGCGCGCGTTCTCGTACGACACACTGGTGATCGCGGTCGGCAGTCTCACCAACGATTTCGATACCCCCGGCGTTGAGGAGCACGCCATTGCGCTCGAGACATCGAGCGACGCAGCGCGCTTTCATCGTCGGCTGGTCAACGCCCTCATGCGCGCGCACGCGCAGCTGGAGCCGCTTCGGCCAGAGCAGTTGCAGGTGGCCATCATCGGTGCCGGGGCTACCGGCGTTGAGCTTGCCGCCGAGCTGCACAACACGACGCGGGAACTGGTGGCGTATGGCCTTGATCGGATCGATCCAGATGCGGACATCAAGCTCAACGTGATCGAGGCGGCCGAACGAATCCTGCCAGCGTTGCCGCAGCGTCTCTCTGATGCCGCCACCAGGCTGCTGCAGAGCAAAGGTGTACGGGTATGCACTTCGGCTCGCGTCGCCGAGGTCTTGCCGAACGGAGTCAGACTCGCGAGCGGACAGATTGTTTCGGCGGAGTTAGTCGTATGGGCGGCGGGCGTGAAGGCCCCTGACTTTCTTAGGGACCTGGACGGACTCGAGACGAACCGCGCGAACCAGCTGATCGTGAAGCAGACGCTGCAGACAACACGGGACGAGAACATCTTCGCCATTGGCGACTGCGCCGCCTGTCCGTGGCCGGGAAAGGATGCGAACGTGCCGCCGCGTGCACAGGCCGCGCATCAGCAGGCAACCCACATGGTCAGACAGATCGCAAATGGACTTGCTGGTAAGCGATTGCGGCCTTACCGCTACCGCGACTTCGGTTCGCTGGTCTCCTTGGGCGAGTACACCACGGTGGGCAATCTGATGGGAGCACTGGTTGGCGGCAGTATGATGATCGAGGGTTACATCGCCAGAGTGATGTACACGTCACTCTACAAGATGCACGAGCTTGCGCTGCATGGCTATACGAAGGTGGCGCTCGACACGCTGGCACGGCTCATCACTCGGCGCACTGAGCCGCATGTGAAACTGCATTGACCCACAATGGACGCTTGCGGTCTTGGCCGCATCAGTCTCGCAGACACCGACGGGTAGGCACCGGCCGTGGCTTTCCCCCGTGTTTATAACGCCGTCGCGGCGGAAGCCCAAAAAGTAGGCGGCTGTGGTAGCGGGAGCTCGCTTTTACGTACACCGACTATCGCTAGCTGCTTGATTTGGCATGCAGAATTGTGGTGGCGCGGGCAGACTTTTCGATAAGCAGCAGCGGTCTCAGCTACTCCAAATCCGCTTCTTCGAGGAGACGTTCGAGCGCCTCTTGCCAGTCTTTGTTGGCGGCAGTTTTGTCAAGCCGTTGCTTGCTTTTCGGCGGCTTGCGGCAGTGCACGAGTCGCCCGCCGCAGAAGGCTTTTTTGTTAAGCTTGCGCGGTCACCCTTCAGGAGAGGATCGGCACAATGAAAGCATCGTTGGTTGCTCTGACCCTCGGCGGAGCACTGGCCTTAGGCACGGCGTGGGCGAATCCCCTGCAGACTCTCCGGGTCGTCGAAACTGTCGAGGTCAAAGCGCCGCTTGAAAAAGTATGGGCGACCGTGAAGGACTTCGATAGTTTGAACAAATGGCACCCGGGCTTTGCAGCTGATGAGCTTGTTTCCGGCAGCAACGGCAAGGTCGGTGCGGTGAGGAAGCTCACCATCAAGGCTGGCCCGGTAGTTACCGAACGATTGCTTGCTTTCGACGAGGCTCATCATTCTTATCGATACATGATCACTGAGTCACCGCTGCCGATCGCACACTATTCGGCCACGATTTCTGTGCGCCCAGGGCACGCCGGGATGACGAAGGTGGTGTGGAGCGGGAGTTTCAAGCGCAAAAATACCTCTGACAACCCGCCGGAGGCCGAAAGCGATGCGGGCACAATTAAGCTCATCAAGGGCGTCTACCGCGGCGGTCTGGACAACCTGAAGAAGATGTTCGAGCAGTAAGGAGGCGCCACGCAGCCGCGCGCAGTCCCCGACCGCGCCTGCGATCGGCTCGCCAAGGTGGCCCGACGCGACCCTCGGCTTTAAGGCAACACTCATATGGGATCCCAGGATGCGGGTGCGCGCATCCGGGGTTGCCCTGTGTGCCATCCCGTCGTGCCTCTTGGTTACGTCGGCACTGAGGGTAACGCTCTGCGGGCTTTGCGCAGCGTTGTTCGGAACGTTGAGGGTTCAGATCACACGGAACCTAACGACCGCGACGAGGTTGGCCGCTAGAATCCTCGGCGGACGAGAAATAAAACGGCATTGGGGGATACGTGAACACTTCGTTGCGCCTTCCGCGCTGTTTGCAAGGTCTTGCAGTGGGCCTCGTGCTGGCCTGCGGCGGGCACAGCGGTGCCCTGGGCGAGCCGCCGCCCGGCGCTGAAACCGGCGCCTCGGCGAGTCCTTCCCCGAGTGATGCGCAGAGCTCCGCTCCCAAGGGAAGTTTTCTTTCGGCCCTGAAGCAAGGCTTTACAGAGGACTTCGATCAAGACGTGGTGCGCGGACACTTCGACGTAGGTTCACCGCCGGAGACGCATCGTTACTATTGCCTGGTCAATACCAAGACGGGCAAGAGCGGGGTAAATGGTGTCGCAGGTCAGTTAGTCTTGCGAGCCGACAAGATGACTGGCATCAAGGGAGCTGCCGTCGCTCCCCTGAGCTGTGCCGACGCAGAGCAGAAAGGAATTCTGGTCACCAGCGGATACGTTCTGAGCGGTCGCGTCAGCAGCAAGATGACTCCGGCTGCGTCCGTGCAGAAGCCCGCGGGACCCGCCGCTGTCGCAGTGTCAGCCGGGGGACCCGCGCAGACGGAGGTCATGGCTGCGTATACGCGCTTCATCGCCGGCCAGAATGCTCACGATCGTGCGGTCGTTTCCGAGGTGCTGCTGGATTCAAGAGATTTCGTGTGGGTCCGATACCGCGGCAATTCGGTATGGGGATACAAAGAGGCCCTGGAGGCGTTCGAGGAGGCGTGGAAGGGTTCCTGGAAATTGGATGCGCAAATGCAGGAACCACGCATCGCAAGCGTATCGCCTGGCGTCGCGGTGCTGATCACGCCATTGCTATTCACGGAGGGCGAGCCGGGCAAGAATCCATCCACGATCCCGATAAGGTGGGGCGGCGTTTTCGTGAAGACAAAGTCGGGCTGGCGCATATCCTCGATATTCATCACGCCGCTCGAGGGTCGTTGACCAACCCACCAGGCGCGCCAGCGCTTCGGGCTCGATGTGCCGCGAGGCGCCGCAAGGGCAGCTCACCCGCACCCAGGAATTGCCCGAAACAGTGGTCGAGCTTCCTGATGTGAGCGACCACGCGCACCAGCGAATGGTGCGAGCCACTCGGCACCGGCGTCCATGCGGTGCCAGCGTGCGCTCAGGGCTGTATATCCGGGGCGGCGCGCTCGCGGGGGCGGGATGATCGCTACAACTCAGTACTTTCCGGAGGCTCCCGTCTCTTGTCGGGCTTAGTGATCGCGTCTGGCGGATTCATGCCAGTGCACTTTGCGCTCACCAAATCACCCTCCCCAGCGTAGGGCGTGGCGATTTGCAGTGCCGCCGGAATCGCATTTTTGCAAGCACTCTCATCCTTGAACAGGTAAGAATCAACATACGTGATTTCCAGCGTTTTCGGCGCGTAGTAGTAGACATGCAGCACGGCTTTTTGGCCGAGCATCCGTGGCTGCTTTTGGGCATCCTGCGACGGCGCGTCCGCATTCGCGATCGCGATCAACAACGGTAGCAGAGTGAGTGCGAGGTGTTTTTTCATCCGACTCTCCATCACAACGCCGGACCCAAGATGCAGGCACGATACGGCGCAGCCGCAGCGCCTCCTTTGCGCGGCGTCACACCGGACGCTCGGCCGTCGGACCTGCATCACATCTGGAGAGAGGGCTGCGTCGCCCGATCGCGGAGACCCACCGTCCTGGGCGTGTTCCGGGTGGCGGCGTTGTACCTGGTGGGGTGCTGGTTGATCCCTGGGCGTCGCGCAACAAATCACGGGCCCTCCCGGTCTTCTCACCTGAAGGGACCCAGTCCGGGCCAGATCGATTACCCAACGGAGAAATGCACCCATGCGATTAAAAAACACCTCCGGCGCGGCGCTTGCCAGCGCAGCCGCCATCTTCTTCGGCACCGGCTTTCTCAGTACTGCCGTCGCGGGGTCTGACGCGAAGATCCATTGCACCGGCGTGAATGCTTGCAAGGGTCAATCGGCCTGCAAGAGTGCCAAGAATGCCTGTAAAGGCCAGAACGCCTGCAAGGGCCAGGGGTTCCTGGAAATGACCCAGAAGGAATGCAAGGATGCGCAAGAGAAGGCCCGTGACCTTCTCCAGGGCAAGTAGCGGACTCTCTTCCCTGGCGTGCGCCGGCTGCGCGCCGGCGCGCGGCTTCCTCAGAACGGAGGGCACGCGATGGAGAGCGCCGGTGTTACGCTCGTGAAACGGGCCGGCATTGCACGCGCGCGCGTACTCAGCCGGGCGGCGACCATGCGCAACATCCGGCAGAATCTCGTGCTGGCCTTTGTCTACAACGTGCTCGGCATCCCGCTAAAGTAGGCAACTGTGGTAGTGGCAGGCAGCGGCCGAAACGAGACGATCGCGACTCAAGTGCCTGCCCGGCACGTGCCGGTTGCGGCGTCGCAGAAATTCGAAGGCCAGCAGGGACAAGCGGATGGAATGGAGCCTTCGACGGACCTATGATGAAGTTTGGCCGACGACAGGAGACTCCGATGGATCAGGTCGCGTGGATGCTCAAAGGGAGAGATTTTTCCCATTGCAATTGCGCTTACGGTTGTCCCTGTCAGTTCAACGCGTTGCCGACTCACGGTCACTGTCAGGCCGTCGTCGGCATCGCTATCGATCAAGGCTACCACGGCAACACCCAACTCAATGGGCTGAGATTCGGCGGAGTGTTTCGCTGGCCAGGTCCGATCCATGAAGGTCACGGCGAAGCGGTTACGATCGTTGACGAGCGAGCGACGCCTGCCCAGCGCGATGCGATCCTGCGCATCATGAGCGGCCAGGACACCGAGCCGGGAGCGACGTTCTTTCAAGTATTTTTCTCGACGCTGGAAAAGGTCTACGATCCCATATTCGCGCAAATCGAGCTCGACATAGACGTCGATGCGCGCAAGGTGCGCTATGTCGTCCCAGGGGTCATTGATGCGCGCGGAGAGCCCATCCTCAATCCGGTTACCAAGCAGGAGCACCGGGCGCGGTTTGATTTGCCGAACGGGTTCGAATTCACGCTGGCGGAGGCTGGGCGCGGCTGGGCTAACACATCGGGCGCCATCAAGCTAAACCTCGCGGACTCGCATGCCCATTTCGCGAAGCTCCATATCACTGGGACCGGCGTCGTCCACTGATCGGCCATGAACGATGCGGCGTTCGAAGTCGTGCTGCGGCGCGATCGCGTCGTCGTTGTCGTTGCACTCGCCACGATCACCGCGGTGGCCTGGGGCTACGTCCTGTGGCTTGCGGCCGATATGGACATGAGCGGAGCAGGGATGTCTGGCTTCCGGATGATTCCCGCCGGCATTGGGCTCATGGCACCAGCGCTTGCGCCTTGGCATTGGTTCGAGTTCGTGCTGGTCCTGGTCATGTGGATCGTGATGATGGTGGGCATGATGACACCGTCGGCCGCGCCGATGATCCTCATCTACGCCCGAGTTGGGCGACTCGGCGTCACGCAGGGGACACCGTTCGCCTCTACGGGATGGTTTGTGGCCGGGTATCTGTTGGTTTGGACCGGATTTGCACTCGGTGCGACCGCAGCACAGTGGGCGCTCGAGCGCACGACCCTGCTCGACTCAAGAATGGCGGGCAGCAGCCCGGTATTGGGAGCGATTGTGCTGATCGCAGCGGGAGTCTATCAATGGACTTCGCTCAAGAAACGCTGCCTGAGGGAGTGCCAGGCGCCTCTGGCCTTTATTCAGCAGCAAGGAGGCTTTCGTCGTGACGCGCGCGGCGCGTTGCTACTTGGCCTAAAGCACGGCGCGTACTGCCTCGGCTGCTGCTGGATGCTGATGGGACTCTTATTCGTCGGAGGCGTGATGAATGTTCTCTGGATCGCCGCAATCGCAATCTTCGTTCTTGCGGAAAAGGTGATTGCGCCTGGTTGGCTAATCTCGCGCATCTCTGGACTGGGCTTTGTCGCGAGTGGCGGTTGGCTTCTGCTGCGATCAGCCGTGTGACTTACGGGGCCGGGTGAGAGTTTGTTGCTGGCCTGTCCGACAGCAAGTGGTCACGACGGTCGGCTTGGGGGCGATTCCTGACGCTCACATCCGCGGGCACCGCGGACCGGGTACACAGTGGTGCCACATAGGCGCCGCACCGCGACGGATGGCCAGGAACGGCTTTCCGCCGCACCGGCGAGCACGCGCGGCGGGGCCGCCACACTGGGCCGTGCTACCGACGCGTTAGCATCAGGTCCACACTTCGGTTAGCTTCTTTGCGTCAGATAGAGCGGGTAAATCAAAGTTTTCCCAATGAAATCGGCGACACACGAGGATCACGTACACCCGCCCGACCCGCACGCCGGTCACAAGATGGCGGCCGATCAGGTCAGCCACGATCGACACGCCGGCCACTCCGTTGCGATGTTTCGGGACAAATTCTGGCTGAGTTTTGCGCTGACGATTCCCGTCGCTATTTGGTCAAGCGACGTTCAACGCTGGTTTGGATATACGGCGCCTTCATTCCCCGGCTCCAAACTGATCCCGGCCGCTCTCGGAACACTGGTCTTCGTCTATGGGGGCCTGGTTTTCATCCGCGGGGCTCGGCGCGAACTGGCGGATCAGAAGCCTGGCATGATGACCCTCATCAGTCTGGCGATCATTGTCGCGTTCGGAACCTCGCTTGCCGCGGCATTTGGCCTCTTCGAGATCGACGTTTGGTGGGAGCTTGCCTCGCTGATTACGATCATGGTTCTCGGCCACTGGCTGGAAATGCGGGCCATTTCCCAGGCTCGTGGCGCGCTCAACGCACTGGCCGCCCTGCTCCCGGACACCGCTGAGCGCGTGACGGGCGCAGACACTCGACCAGTTCCGCTGTCTGAATTGAGAACCGGCGACACCCTTCTCATCCGACCCGGAGCCCGGGTTCCGGCAGATGGCACCGTCGTCGAGGGCGCTGCGGAAGTTGACGAGTCCATGATCACCGGCGAGTCCAAAACGGTGCCTAAGGGAGCAGGTGCCAAGGTCATTGCGGGAACAGTTGCCAGTGGCGGCAGCCTTCGTGTGCGAGTGACCGCAATTGGGGATCAAACTGCTCTCGCCGGAATCATGCGGCTCGTCGCGACTGCGCAGGCGTCGGGTTCTCGCACGCAAGCTCTTGCCGACCGAGCAGCGGCGATCCTGTTCTACGTGGCAGTCGTGTCTGGCGCTGTGACGTTCAGCTACTGGTGGCTTTCCGGTGACAAGGAACATGCCCTGATTCGAACTGCAACAGTCCTGATCATCGCTTGCCCGCATGCGCTTGGACTGGCGATTCCGCTCGTGATCGCCATCGCGACGTCACTAGGCGCCCGCAATGGGCTGCTTGTTAAGGACAGGCTCGCACTCGAACGTGCCCGAAATCTGGACCTGGTCATATTCGACAAGACCGGAACTCTGACGCGCGGCGCCCCTGCAGTCTCGGACGTCGCCACCGCACCTGGGATCACCGAAGGCGATCTGATTCGTCAGGCCGCCGCTGTCGAGTCCAGTTCCGAACACCCGCTCGCCCACGCAATCGTCGCCGAAGCCAAGCGCCGCGGCTTGAGTCAATCGTCAGCCACGGATTTCAAGGCGCTGCCAGGGCGGGGGGCCGAGGCGCTCGTGCAAGGTCAGAGAGTAGTAGTCGGCGGACCACGTCTGTTGACGGAGTTCAACGTGCCGGTGCCCCCAGAACTCGAAAGACAGACTGCTGTGTGGGACTCGGATGGAAAGACGGTTCTCTATGCGCGTCGCACAGGGGGCACTACTCGGAGCTTTCGCAGTTGAAGATGAGATCCGACCCGAATCTGCTGAAGCCATCACCGAACTCCACGGCCTCGGTATCCGGGTCGCGATGATCACGGGAGACTCGCAGGCAGTTGCCGATTCAGTCGCCCGGCGTCTCGGAATCGACGAAGTTGCAGCCGAGGTGCTCCCGGCTGACAAGGCTTTGGCAGTAAATCACTTTCAGGCTGGTGGCAACAAGGTCGCAATGGTGGGGGACGGCGTGAACGACGCGCCGGCCCTGGCGACCGCAAGTGTAGGAATCGCAATCGGCGCGGGAACCGACGTCGCGATTGAATCGGCGGGAATCGTGCTCGTGCGTAGCGATCCTCGCGACGTAGTCGGGGCAATCGAGCTGTCACGCGCAACCTATAGAAAGATGATGCAAAATCTCGTGTGGGCGAGCGGTTATAACCTCGTCGCCATTCCGATCGCGGGTGGCCTACTGGTTCGCTGGGGGTTTGATCTGCCCATGAGTGTCGGTGCAGTCGCGATGAGCATGTCGACCATCATCGTGGCTGCGAATGCGCAACTGCTTCGCCGAGTGAAGCTACGGCCCGCGAGCCAGTGATCGCCCGTGCCGGGGAGCGAGGCGTGCGCCAGCAAGGCATGCCTCATCGAGGGCAAGTCGTCGGTTGCGGGGAAAAAGCTCTGCGCGATCACCGTAGCCCAGATTGCACAGAAAATACGACCTGATGTGACCTCTGGTCGCCCAGACTGCGCCAGGTGCGAGCCCGGCGCTCGAGGCCGAAGGAGCGCGGATGGCCAAGGAGTAAATCCGCTAATTCGAACGGCATGTTCCAGCGCATTGGACGCGGGCGACTCCGAACTTGCGTCTCGCCTCTCTGCGCCGAACTACTCCTTATTCAGATAGTTCTTTTCCAAGAATTCGGACCTGAAATTTTGTGGCGGAGTGGGAATGTCTGGCCGACCCTCTGGCGTAAAGTCCATGAGATTCCAATACGGCCACACCGTGTCGACATGATTCGCCGACAGTTCAGTTCCCCAGAAATGAAAAATCTTTCCATCCTGTCTTCTAAATACATGCATCACTGGCCATTGCATATCATCGGAGTCTCCCTGGCATTTGTAATCGGCTTGATAGGCAGAGTCCGATCCGGAAACCAGCGCAATCTGCGACCATCCACGTTTTTTGGCCCACGCATTGATTCGATCGGCCGGGGCTTTGGCAATTGCGACAAACGCGGCATCTTGAGTGACCTGATACCAGGTTCGATCAAACCCATCGACCAGCGACGTACAGGAAGGACAGGGATTGTCCCAGTTCGGACCGTACATGAATGAGTAAAGCAGCAGGGTGTTTTTGTCCGCAAATAGCTCGGAGAATTTCACACTCTTCCCTACTTTCCCATCGTTAGCCCATTGGAAGACGTAGTCCTCTTTCAACTGCCCCCCGGGAGGAAGATTGCGGCGTCTTTCCGCCACAGATTTTACTTTGTCGACAAGCTCTTGTTCGTCTTTAAGCAATAAATCGCGCGCATCGCGATACTCTCTGCTTTCGTTTGGATACCGTAGTTCGCTCATGTTTGCCTCCTCTTTGAAAGTATATTCGCGCGTACTCTAGACGGTCTCAGTCGACGCCCAACACGGTCTCAAGCAGCACGTTCGCGCCGTTTTCGATGTCGCCAGGGCGAGAGAATTCCTTGGGCGAATGGCTTATCCCGCCGACACTCGGTATGAAAATCATGCCGATTGGCCCGAGATTGGCCATTTCCTGCGCATCGTGTCCGGCCCCGCTCGGCATGAGGAGAGTTGACAATCCCAGCCTCTTCGCACTCTCTCCGATCAATGTCTGAAGATGCTTGTCGGTGAGCGCCGGCGCGCTCAGATCGTCAGAGGTGAAGTGGAAGTTAGTGCCGTTCATGTGCCCGATTTCGTCCGCCTCTCTGCGGATCTGCTCGAACAGATCCTTGATCTTGCGCGCATCCAAGTCGCGCAGCTCCATACCCAGGGTCACCTTGCCTGGGATGACGTTGTAGGCAGCAGGCTGCGCCTTGATCCAGCCCACCGTGCCAACTTGTCTACCTGGAATGCTGGTGACCAGCTGGTTGAGCCTGCCCACAAAACGAGCTGCGGCCAGCAGGGCATCGTGACGCTCATTCATGGGCGTAGTGCCGGCGTGGTTGGCTACACCTTCCACGGTCACCTCGCAGTCCAGGATTCCGACGATTCCTTCCACCACGCCGATCTGAACGTGCTGTTGCTCCAAGACTGCTCCCTGTTCAATGTGCAACTCGATATAGGCGGCAATGCTGCCCGGTCGGCGTTTCGCCTCCGTGAGTCGGTCGGGATCCCCGCCGAGGAACTTGATGCCGTCACTAACGATCTTCCCACTCTGCGAGACCGAGCTGAGCCGCGCCGCATCCACCCCCCGCGCGATAGCGGTGCTACCCAGCATCACGCCTTCTTCATTCTCGAAAACGATCACCTGGAGGGGGTGACGCATCGGTATGCGGCGCTCGTTGAGAACGTGCGCCACCTCGATCGCCCCGAGCGAACCGACGTCGCCGTCGTAGTTGCCGCCCTCGGGAACCGAGTCAATATGCGACCCGATAACGATAGGCTTGAGGGTGGTGTCAGACCCTGCACGCTCGCCCACCAAGTTTCCGGCCGTATCGATGCGGACTTCGAGTCCGGCGTCTCGCATCAACCCCATGACGTATTGGCGGCCCGCGCGATCGGCTTCCGTATAGGCCACCCGGCTAACGCCACCCTGCGGATTCTTCCCATATTCGGAAAGAGCCTCCAGGTGTCGGACGATCCGCTGACTATTTACTCGAGGTTGCGGTTGCACCGCCTGGTCGGCCCAGGAGTCAATGCATAGAAGGAAGAGGAATGCGCCTAACGTTTTCACTCAAGAACACCTTACCTTGAATCGCGCCAGGCCGTGAGATGAACCGACGCGTCTACGATTGGGACGACAAGGTTGCGGGGGCGTTTCCGCCGATAGTAGGAAATTCGATGGTAGTGGGGGAACGCTACGCGACTCACCTACCGCGTTGCGGCAGTCTCTAGCGGCTTACCTATTCTCCGGTCACTCGCAGCCAAACGAGATGAGAGGCGAGCGCGGAGGAATTTGGGCATGGTCTTCTCCTTGGAGAGATTTTGCAGGCGAATCCGCTGTCGAATGTCACCCGACTTCCGCGACCGCCTAACCTGTCGTCGCGTGAAGGCGGATCACGCGCATTCTAAGCTGCGCTGGCGGCGAGCGTGAGGCTGGTCGCGATAAGGAATCGCTTGCGTCTGACGAAGCCCGTTTCGAGAGAGTCGTCGGTCATGACATTCCGGAAAGGGCTAGTGATTTAGCTTCGGACACGGGAACACCTTAACCATGATTCCTCCGATGATCCCTGACGCGTATGCGTTGCGATCTGATGGAGCCCTCGTGAGATGCTCGGCGAGACTCGATTTGACGGCTTCCTCCAGGACTTCGGCTGACGTGTTGTTCGGAATACACGGACGTGCGCCCATACCCTTACCGTCAGCGATATTCAGTCCAACTTCGATTCCCTGCACAACGCCGAGAATATAGATACGGCAAACGTTTTTGCTCGTCGTGTCAGACCCGCGACACAACTGCTGAAGATCAGCAGCGGTCATTGCGCGGCCCTCTGAAGCTGGCGAACCGGCTGAAATTAGGAGACATCCAAGCATCGCAAGCAGAAGTGGGGTGGGCTTCATTGGTATGATATCCCTGGCAATTGGCTGCGCAGAAGGGTAGCACCAGGGTACAGCCGCACGACCATTCTTCCAGCACAGCGTGGCTTTTTGGGCGATGGGCTGTTCCAGCTAACCCTTGCGGCAGTCACTCAGCGCGGCAAACTGTGGACAACGTTCAGTTCGTGAACTTAGGCGAACACGTGCAGCGGCTCGAGGGTTTGCGGAGGGCGAAGGCAGGCAAGCCTGCCTTGCAGGATTCAACGTGCCGGTCCGGATCGAGCGGCTCGAGGCGAATGAATCGACCGGCGATCACCCGTCGTTCGGGGCGGGGAGCCGCATGTGCCGGTACCTCCGGTCCGATGGGGAGGCTTGAGATGGAATCGAGAACCTTGACGCTCATGAGACGACTCCAAGAGAGCCGCGCGACTGTGCACACTGTCGACTGTTCATGTCAGCAACAATCGCATTGGAACCATGTTCGACCTTGCTTGCCATAAAAACGCTGGGCCGCATCGTTCGCTCGGTCGGTGAGCAGCGTGAGGCGCTTGCACCCCGATTATCACCAGAAGTCCTCGGGTAAGACACCCAAGAGCTGCCACTAGCGATGCGCCGCTTTGGGTCATCCGCGTCGCCATTGCCATGTTCGATCTCTCGTCCGCTATCCACCAACGAAGCGATAGATTTTCGTCGAATGAACGACGGTAGCAGCCCGCACGTGCTGGCATATCCGTCGATGACAGCGCGGCCGAGGCGTTCGTAAGTTGCCCCTCCTTGGGGACTGTTCTGGCGAATTGCCCTGAACAGTTTGCGAGCTAGCAATCCATGTGTATCGGGTGGATGTTGCGCCCCTTGCCTATGCTGGCCGTCACCAAATTGCCGCGGCATGACCCGGTAAAGGTCGCCTATGGAAGTCCTTCTGATTGATATGGGCGCTCTCGCCATGTTCCTTGCTTATATGTCGATTGTGTATTGGCACGGGGTATCACACGAAGCGCAGCCACCAGGGCACCGGTCCGTTGATGTCTCACGGGCACCCGGCGCCCCCGAATCGCTCTGATCTACCCGGGCGGCGGGGCTTGAAGGCGGCCGTTCGCGACCGGCAGTTGAGGGTCAGATTGCACCAACTGGCGTCGCGCGGCCAGAACCGGTCGATCGCACCGACGCTCCAACTGACCCGGTACCTGTCATTCGCGATATCGGGTATGAGATAGAGTACGTTGGCACACGTAAATTTTGCGGACAGGCACGAGTGCCGTCGACGGCGTAAGATTCTCTGAAAGCGGTCACGCACCGTGCGATGACATCGCCAGTGAGAAGCGGTTTCCGCCCACAGCGTTACGTGGCAGGAGCACTCTGCGCTCTCCTGCTCTTGGCCGGGTCGTCGTGGCCAGCATCCAAGCCCGACACGAAGCCTCTAACCGCAATTCTCCTCATCGCGCGAGATGACCTGCCCGATTCCAATTTCGCGGCCTCGGTTGTGCTCGTGATGAACAACCTCGGTCCCGCCCCGGTCGGCATCATTATCAACAGGCCGATGCCGATTCCCGTCTCACGTCTCTTTCCCGATCTCAAGCGCCTCGCGAAGGTGCGCGACAAGGTGTACTTCGGTGGACCCGTTGACTTCGGGTCCGTGTGGTTCCTGTTTCGCGCCGCCGCGCCGCCCGAGCACGCGATCCAAGCCTGTGACGGAGTCTACTTGAGCGCGGACCGGCAGCTGTTGCTCCAGCTGCTTGGCCGCGACAATCCCATGGACAGTCTGCGGATCTTCGTCGGCCACGCCGGCTGGGCACCGGGTCAGCTTGAGGCCGAGATCGCACAACGCGACTGGACTCTCAAGCGCGCCCGTGTGGAGGCGATTTTCAGCGACAAGTCCGAGCACCCCTGGCCCTCGCCGCAGGCCCCAAAGAGCGGCACTTAGCGACCCGCGTCTGCTCGATATCTGACGTTGTCAACGGTGACCCTGCACCCAGTCTGGAGCGAAGCGGTATCGTTGTCGGCTCGAAGGCCAATTTGGCCGAGTGCGGCCAGAAGCCGTCGTTCGGCGCTGCTGCAATAATTTCCCGATGCGGACATTTACTGAGGCGCGTACCGCGTTAGCGTACAGTGGCAGGGCACTACAATTTCGAGGGGCACCCCATGCGCCGCATGCTTATCGGTTCGCTCATGCTTCTCGCCGCACTACCGACCTGCGGTAGCGCCGCGAATTCGCCTGACCACCACCAAAAAGCGATTCTCGTGACGGGCGCCAGCACGGGTATCGGCCGAAGAATCACCGAACGACTGGCGGCGGATGGGTATTTCGTCTATGCCGGCGCTCGCAAGGAAGCCGATCTTCAAGCACTTGGAGCGATACAGAACGTGCAGGCCGTGCGTCTGGACGTGACCAAGCCCGAGGACATCGACGCCGCCGTTGAGACAGTGACGAAGGCCGGGCGCGGCCTGCATGGCCTCGTCAACAATGCCGGTATCGCCACCATCGGCACGCTGATCGACATGAAGCCTGAGGAGTTTGATCTCGTGATGAAGGTGAATGTCTACGGCCCCTATCGCCTGACCAGGGCCTTTGCGCCGCTGATCGTGGCTAAGCAGGGCCGCATCATCAACATCGGCTCTATTGCTGGCATTCTCAGCGATGCCGAATGGGGAGCCTATCAGATGAGCAAGCACGCCCTTGAGACCTTCAGCGTTACGCTGGCGCAGGAACTGACCCCATCGGGCGTGCAGGTCAGCATCATCGAGCCTGGCAGTTACAAATCCGACATCTTCAAGAATGAGGTCAAGCGATCAGGCACGGGCGGGCAGTACGCAGAGGAGTGGACCAAACTCAAGGAGCCCGATGAAGTGGCGGCCGCAGTCGAGTCGGCGTTGTCCGAGCCGAAACCAAAGCTGCGTTATATGGTGGTCCCGAACCAGGAGCAGGCCGAGGACACGATCAAAGCGCAGATCGAGCAGCTTGTTCAGCTCAACGAAGGACAACGGTACACTTACGATCGCCCGACGCTCACCAAAATGCTCGATGCTGCGCTCGTGGGTGCGCGACCGCGATCGAAGTAACCGGAGAGCTATCCTGAGAGTCGCGTTGCCGAACACTTCATGGCACTAGCCGGCCATCAGCGACATTGGACGAAAATGCCTGCGTGTAAGCTGCCGTTCATGGTGGATGGGAACCTCTATTGCCTTGGGATCCACGCGAGGTACAAGTACGGGGGAGTTGGCAGATGAGCACATCGTTGCAGATGCGCCGGATGGTGGGTTTCCTCGTCCTTGCCTGCACGACTCTCGCCTGCATCGGCGTCGGTTACGCCGATGTTAGCCCTGCCATCGCTTGGCCAACTGGGGGCTGGGACAAGGCGACACCGGGCAGCGTCGGGCTCGATGATAGGACGTTGGTGGATCTGGATGCCGACTTCGCCGCTGGAAAGTACGGTCTTGTCGACGGTTTCCAGATCTTTCGCTGCGGCACGGAAGTCTTCGGGCGGAAGTACTCTCATGATTATTCGCGCATCTATGGAAAGGAAGCCAAGGTCAAAGGGCCGCTGAACGCCCGGCTGACCGGACGCTACAATTATTTCGATCCGGCCTGGCATCCCTATTACCAGGGCACGGACTTGCACACCATGCAATCGATCAGCAAGACGGTGACGTCCGTCATTCTGGGAATCGCCGTGACGCGCGGTGACTTCAAGGCCGGTCTCAACACGCCGGTGCTGAATTATTTTGACGTCGGCAAGGTCAAGAACGTCGACGAGCGCAAGCGCCGCATGACGCTCAAGGACGTGCTGACTATGACGGCGGGGCTTGAGTGGAATGAGGAGGTGCCATACGACGATCCTCGAAACGATTCGAGCTTGATGGAAGCCACCGACGATTGGGTGCAGTACGTGATCGACAAGCCAATGGCGAAGGATCCGGGAACGGTCTTCAACTACAGTAGTGGTGTCACGGAGTTGCTGGCACACATCTTCAAGAAGGAGACCGGGCAGGACCTTGAAGCGTACGGCGAGAAGTACCTGTTTGCACCGCTGGGCATCAAGCACCACTGGAAGCGCACCTACTTAGGTGTCGTGGACACCGAGGGTGGCCTGTACCTTACCGGCGCGGATCTGGCGAAGATCGGCTACCTCTACCTGCACAACGGTGCGTGGGGTGGCACGAGGATCGTGTCCAAGGATTGGGTCAAGCAATCACTGACACCGTTTATTGACACGGGGTGGCACGACTTTAAGTACGGCTTCAAGTGGTGGCTGTACCCTCGTAAGGACGGCCGACAATTCGTTTGGATGGGCATAGGATTCGGCGGCCAACGACTGATGGTTTTTCCGTCGGAACAGTTGATCGCGACCTTTACCGGCTGGGACATTCAAGATCCGGAGATAGATGCCGAGTTGGCGAATCGCCTCTTGCCGGCGATTATCGCCGCGAGGTGTCCGGACAACGCGCATTAACGCAGCGCCCGGTCGGCTGTACGCGCCGATGACGCTGCTGGGAAGGCCGCTGCAGGCCGGCGCGTAGACAGCAAGGGCGGCACGGACGCCGCCGCTCGCTAAGCGCTACAACAGCCCATCCAGGTGGTCGAGGTCGTTGATGACCCGCCAGTGGCCACCACCCTTCTCGACCTTGCCGCGCCACTCATCCAGCCGAGTGAGGTACAGCCGCGGGTCGAAGTTGTCGGTGCGCAGCTTGGTCACGTTGAGCGCAACGACGTCGAAGCCCTTGAAGTCGAGCGGCATATTGCGGACGTAACCCTTGGCGAGTTCCTCCTTCATGTCAGAGAGGATCAGGATCTCCTTGCGCGCCGTGTGTTTCTCGTTCAGGAACTCGATCGCCTGCAGCAGTCCGCCGGTGATATCGGTGTAAGGGGCGGGCGGCGATTGATCGATGAACTTCTCCACCCGGCTGGCGAAGGCGCGCTTCTGCGCGTTCGCGGTGCTCGGGCGGTCGTCGAAGGTTGCCTTGGCGATGATGTCCTTCTCGGTGAAGCTGCCGGTGTCGATGCGCGCCACCGCGATCGAGTCCGCGGACTGCAGTCGTGTGAGCGCGTAGAGGGTGATCTGTTCCGCCTTGGTGATCTGCCGGTTGTAGGAACCGGAAGTGTCAACGAGCAGATAGACCCCCGTGTTGCGGGCCTGGGGCGGGGAACACGCCTGCAGCGCGACAGCGATGCCGAACAGCAGCAGTGTACGCTTCATGTCTGCGCCTCCTTCCAAACGCCCGTCTCTTCGCGCACCGGTGCGCTCGCCGACCCGTTTCGGGCGCGCTCCTCTATCCGCGTCTCGATCCATAACGGCACGAACAGCGGCAGGTCATAGAGCCGGCAGGCGAGGGCCCCAAGGTGTCGCGCCCCATTTCCGAGCAGCCGCAGGACCAATGCCAGGGCCTGCAGTATCGCTATGCCGATCAGGCCCACGACTGTCCGCAGCGAGTGCACGAAGGTCTCCAGCGGAATCGCAACGAACACCAGCGCGAAGGGCAGGACAAACCCCATGCCCATCTGTGCCGCGGTGGTGATCCAGAGATGGGTGTTCACAAGCGAGCCGGCGTTGTCGCCGCGCAGCAGCGCGTTGGTCGCCATCTCATCCAGCAGCAGCACCTCGCGCATATAGGCAAGCCCCGCCTCGATGCTCGCCATGAGCAGCAGGATGAGGAAGGTGATGATTACCATGCGCACGCGTATCTTGTCCGACAGTGCGCCGATGACCGGAAACAGGCGGGTGATGCGCAGGGACTCCATGAGAAACAGCCCCATGGAAATCTCCACCATGATGATCACCAGCGCTGCGATATCCGCCGTCCGATAGGCGCCGATGAAATTCGTTCCGCCGACCATCTCGGCCATGGGACGTGCGATCAGCGTGAAGTTGACTGCCGTTCCCGCGGTAGCAACCGCAAGCACCAGTGCCGAGACGAAGAAGTACACCAGCGATGAAGAGGAGAGGACCGACAGGGCGCGATCCTCGCTCCGCACGATCGCCTCGTACTCCTCCATATGGCGGTCGATGGTCTGCGAGCGCCCAATGACACTCTCGACGCTCTTGTGCACGTGCCCGAGCGTCTGCTGGATCATTCGCCAGTCGGGCATCATCCGGCGCAGCACAGCGTGGCGCTCGGAGCTCGCCTTTCGATAGTCATCCATTGCCTCGTCGTGCGCCTTGACCATCGACTTGTGGATGTCGGAGAGGATCTCGGCGCCCGCGTTGCGCGCGTCCAGGTTGGCAATCACCTTGACCGCCTGGGCCCAGCCGGGCGCTTCGGGTGGGACTTCCGCGGCGTTCTCCTGGTCCTCCTCGATACGCTGAATCGCCTCGCTCAGCCGGCGATGCATGTCCGGATAGCCCGCCAGGTCCTTGCGTACGGTGTCAGCCACGCGGGCAAACTCGCGCTCGACAATGCGCTCCTTGGCTTCACGGCCCGCGGCGAGCAGCACCTCGCGATTGCGCGCCGCGAGGCGCTCCAGCGAGCGAATCACCGAGTGCGAAGCGACCCGCAGCCCGCGCGCCAGCGCACCCGCTGCCGCCTGGATTGCCTGGTGGGCCGTATTCCTCGCAAAGTACAGAGCGGCCACCAGCAGGATCATCAGGATTGCTGCCGACACCGCCGGCCACGGGGTGAACGTCAACAGGCTTGGCATTGACATGGCTATGCTCGCTTAGCGGATTGTGCAAATGGAGTAGGGGCGAGGGCCCGGGAGGAGAAGGATGCGGGTGAGGGCCGCGATCAGACTCTCGCGCGCACGCGTCGGCGCGTCCTTGAGTTGTGAGCGGTAGATGAGCCACACCGACGTGGCGTGGCGTTCATGCTGGCGACCCCGCTGTCATAGGAAATCCCCTTAGACCGGTGGCTTTGCGACCCCTTCTTTCGAAGGGTGTGCCGTTGCAGATGACCGTGAACTCAATGTAAGCCCGCGACCGCCAGGGCGTTGTGAGCTGAGTCACAGTGCGCTGCGTCACACCACGAGCATCAGCGCGAGCGCCTGGATCAGCCCTCGGACACAGCGTGCAACATAATGCGAGGTTTGACTCGTGCGTGCGTCGCGCGCACCCTCGCAGCATCGCTGCCGTATGCACTCAACGGCTCAAAGATCGCGTCCACGGATGCCGGACGTACCATCATGCTCACATCAATGCTCTACGAGGCTCGCATCTGGCCGCTCGTCTGGCGCCGCCGGCTCGCCTGCTACTGGGCCTTCGGCGCGCGGGAGCATCTGGTGTTCCTGGTGCTGCTGGCGCTGCTCACTCTTGCGGTGGCGGGCATCATCTACTTTGCGTACCTGGACGGAACGAGTCTTGAGCCCGCGCGGATTCAGGCACTCCAGCGCGAGGAGATCCGCACTCGTCGGCGAGCGGACGATCTGCAATGCCTGGCTGAGAACATCTATTTCGAAGCTCGCGGCGAACCGCTCGAAGGACAGTACGCCGTCGCCGAAGTTACCTTGAACCGGACACAGGCACGGAACTTCCCGCGCACGATCTGCGCGGTGGTCCACGAGACTCGGTGGGATCCGAGCCGGCGCCGTCACGTCGCAGACTTCTCGTGGACGGAGCTCGGCGTGCTTTCCCCGGCGGACGGACCTGCCTGGAAGCAGGCTATGGCCGTCGCGAACGCGGTGTACGACGATCTGCACCCGCCGCTCGTGCCCGGCGCACTCTACTATCACGCAAGCGACGTGCACCCGGAATGGTCACGCAACCGACACGCGGTTGCGACGATCGGCAATCACATTTTTTACCACTGACGCTACCTCACGCGTTTCCAGACGACGATACGCACGGTCTTCAGACCGCTGGTTGGATCGCGAAACCGCGAGGAGGGCCGTCGGCTGGATCTTGAACGAGTGGTAGCGGGGGCGTGATTATTCAGTCGCCTACTGAGTACCGACTGTCCCTAGCTGGTTGATTCAACACAGACTCAGTGGCACGTCCTCGGGCGCGGGCGGACGCGAAGTCGCGTCTGGGGTGCGCGGGGACCGCTACAGGTGCACCCGTTGACCGGGCGGTTACTGGATCTGCGCGAGTCGCACCGTCTCGGCGCCGCTGTCCTCGAGGTCATCGCTCTTGGCGAGCAGCGTTCGATAGCTGAGCAAATCGCCTTCATCCAGGACATTCGCGGCGTTCCGATCGGATTCGGCGCGCGGATTCGCACCCACGCCCAGCGTCGTCCCCAGTCCCGCATAGAGGTAACGATCGCCGAATGCCTTTTGTAGGGCGGCAAAGGTCGGCTCGCCGGTGCAGTGGCCGGGAGCAATGTAATCAACCTTGTAGTTGTCATGGAGGACGGCGGCAACCTTTTCGATGGTCGGGTCCTGCGCCACAAGCAGATGGAATCCGCCGGCGATGAAGTGGATGTGCGGGTTGATCCTGGCTGCCTCGGCAACGATGGTCTCAACTCCTGGATGCGAACATGCAACTACCAGCACCATGCCGTCCGGCGTGTTGATGGCCAGCGACAGCTCCTTCAACTCCTTGGTTCCAGGCGCATCGGATACTAGGGCGATCAGCGTAATGCCCGGCGCCACTTCAGCGGTCTTGTCGATCAACTGAATATTGGCGCCGGGAAAGGCCGTGCCGAATTTCATGATCTCCGGCGGCGTGCCGTCGTAGTAGCGCATCTCAGGGGGCAGCGACGCGTCCTTGCGATAAAACTTGCTCGGTAGGTCGGAACCAAAAACGCCAAAGTTTTCCTTGGGTGCGTAAATCTTGACCTGCGGGTTCACACTGAGCAGAAAGGAAAATCCGCCAACGTGGTCGCTGTGACGGTGTGACAAGACCACGAAGTCCAGTCTCGTAAGGTCAACGGCCTTGGCCTTTACGTTCTTTGCGAGAATCCCCGGGTCGTCGCCGGTATCGAACAGAATGCGCTTGCCGTTGATCTCTACCAAAGCGGCGTAACCCCAATCCTTGGTCATCCTGGCATCTTTGCCGAAGGCATCGTAGAGCACCGTGATGCGCGCCGGCACCGGGGCGGCGGCAGCCGTCGGTTTCGTTGTGGCGCAGCCCGCAAGAATCCAGGCTGAGCCGAAGATGGCTAGCAGCACAGTAAAGTGAGTCGATCGCATGACCCCTCTCCTCTGATTTTGGTGGCTGGAGCGTACATCGTTGCGAACGTGTAGTCAGCGAGGCAGAGCGCGCGTTACTCGTCGACGTCGAGCGCACGAGAGACAGCCTGCGCGGGTTCGTCGGCGACGTGAAGATGATGCCCGGTGAGAGTACGGCGAGCTCATCGCCGAGGGCGCATAGACGACGCGATCCTGATGAGAAGATGCTTGAATGCCAAGGGAAATAAGAGTGGTAATGGGGGCGGGCTTCCGACTAATAGCGCGTTGAGGTGAGGGCGCTCGCGACCGCGATCCGGGACTTTCGCCCGCCTGACCTATACGCGGACGACGAGGCTCGGTTCCGCTGTTCCAACTGTGCAACGTGGCTGCACTCGCGTTCTGAGGGTCTGGCAGGTGTGGCCAGAGGCGCTCAGATGAGTTTGTGCGCAGCGATCGGCAGCGACCGCAGCCGCTTGCCCGTGGCCGCAAAGATGGCATTGCAGATCGCCGGCGCCACCGGCGGCACCGCCGGTCTCGCCAATGCCACCGGGCCGCGCATCGCTTGGGATGACGTGGACGTCGAGCACGGGCATCTCATTCAACCGCAGCACGCGGTAGTCGTTGAAATTACGCTGCTGCACCTGACCGCGCTCGGAGCGTGATGTTGCCCCAAAGCGCGGCCGTAGGCCATACACGATGCCGCTCTCGAGCTGCGATTCGACGATGCGCGGGATTGACGGTCTGCCCGCAGTCGATGACGCAGGTGATCTTGTGGATCTTTAGTCCGCCGGCCTCGACCGACACCTCCGCCACCTGGGCGATATGCGACGTGTAGCCTTCCATGAAGGCGATGCCCTGGAAGTGTCCCTTGGGTGCATGACCCCACCCCGAGCGCTCGGCGACCAACTTGAGCACCTGCAGGTGGCGTGGCTTTCCCGCCAGGAGCTCGCTGTCGAAATTCGAGAGGGTTCTTGGACACCAGAGCGGCGATCTCATCGATCGAGCTCTCGATGGCGAAGCAGTTCGGCGCGTGACTGACCGAGCGCAGTAGCCGACGTCGATGCCGATCTCCTGGCGGGTGTACCTCAGGTCGAAGTTCGGCACGGCATAGGGGAAGTTCTGCACGTACTCGATCACCGAATCGAAGGGATCCTTGCTGGTCGGATCGAAGCGCGAAGTTATCGAAGGGCTGGTGATGTGCAGCGTCCAGGCGATCAGCTTGCCATGCTCATCCAACCCGGCGCTCACCGCTTCTCGCGCTGGCGGTCGGAATAGGTCATGGGTCATGTCATCTTCGCGAGTCCAGATCAGCTTCACGGGCGCGCCGACCGCCTTCGAAGCCGCCACCGCGGCGGGCACGAAATCCACCTCCAGGCGACGACCGAAGCCACCGCCGAGGAGGGTAGTATGGACGTTGACCTGATTCGGCTTCAGTCCTGCTGCCGCAGCCGCGGCGGCCTGCGCCAGTTGCTGCACCTGCGTGCCGACATATACGTCGCAGCCATCCGCTCTGACGTCGGCCGTGCAATTCATCGGCTCCATAGTCGCATGCGCCAGCAGCGGCAGCTCGTAAACGGCGGCGAAGGTCTTGGCAGCTCGGCTTCAGGGCTTCCGCGGCGTGGCCGCCCTTGAGTGCGGCCGCCACATCGTCGCTTGAGAGCGCCGAGATACCGGGTTTGGCGGCGGCCGCGTTCAGTTGCGACCAGATCGCCGCGTTGTCCAGATGCGCATTCGGGCCGGGTGCCCACACGATGCGCAAGGCATCGCGCGCCTTCTTGGCCTGCCAGAAGTGCTCGGCCACAACGATTACCGCGCTCGCGGTGCGCACCACGCGGCGCACGCCCGGCATGGCGAGCGCGGCGGCCGAATCGACCGAATGCCACTTGCCGCCCAGTTCCGGACAGAGCGCAATGCCGGCGTACAGCATGCCCGGCAGCTTCACGTCCAGGCCAAACTCAGCGCTGCCATCGACCTTGCTTGGCGTATCGAGGCGCGGCAGAGGCTTGCCGATCAGGCGAAATTCGGCCGGGCTCTTCAGCGGCACCTCCTTGGGGACCGGCAGTTCGCGGCCGCCTCGGCCAGCTCGCCGTAGCTGGCGTCTTGCCCTGAGGCACTCGACGACCCGGCCGTTACTCGCGCGACAGCTCGACGGATCGACGCGCCAGCGCCGCGCCGCCGCCGTGATCAACATCGAGCGCGCCTGCGCGCCGGCCTTGCGCAGCTTCTCCCAGGCCTCCGGAACGCTGTTGCTGGTGCCGGTGATCTGACCGCCGTTGAGCGCATTGACATAGGCTCGCCGACCGGAGCGGCGACGATCTTGACTCGCGACAGATCGACCTCGAGCTCCTCGGCGATCAGCGTCGGCAGCGCGGTGTACACGCCCTGCCCCATTTCCGAGCGATCGACCAGGATGGTGATGGAATCATCAGTGCCGATTCTGAGCCAGGCATTCAACTGGCTGGTCGACTTTGTCGCCGCTCGTGAACCACTCGTGAAGTCCGGGCAGAGCCAGCGCGAGCACGAGCCCGCCACCGAAGTAACCCGAGCGCTGCAGGAATTGGCGGCGCCAGTGATCGATACCGTCGCGGTGCTGGCGCGAACCGCTGCTCATGAGCGATTTTGCCTCGCGGAGCAGTTCGGCTGCCCGGTGGACGGCCTTGCGGATACGCGGATAGGTACCGCAGCGGCAGATGTTTCCGGCGAGCGCCGCGTCGATGTCGCTATCGCTCGGTGACGGATTGGCATGCAGCAGTGCCACCGCCGACATGATCTGCCCGACTGGCAATAGCCGCACTGGGGCACGTCGAGCTCGATCCACGCGCGCTGTACCGCGTGGCGCGGTCCCTGGACAGCCCTTCGATAGTCGTCACCGCTTTGCCTTCGAGTGCCTTCAGCGGCAGCAGGCACGAGCGCACAGGCTTGCCGTCGACGTGCACGGTGCAGGCGCCACACAGCGCCAGACCGCAGCCGTATTTCGTGCCTGTGAGCCCCAGGTGATCCCGCAGCACCCACAGCAGCGGCGTGTCGGCGTCGGCCTCGACACTTTGCGCTTGACCGTTCACAGTGAATCTGACCATTCGCGAAGAATAACCCCTGAAGCAACGCTCGAGCCAATCTGCCAACCTCGGTGCGACAACCCCGAGAGTTACGCGCTGGCAGACTGATCATGGACGATAATGAAATGTCCGAGATTGATTCTGGCGCTGACTGGCGCCCGATAGAGCGGCTTCTTTACGCTTACGCCGGGATAGTCGACCAGCGCAAGTGGGAGCTCATGGATTCCGTGTTCGCTCCCGATGCGACGATCGACTACACCAGGACAGGCGGCAAGAAAGGCCCCTATCGTCCGACGCTCGAATCCCCCGGGGCGGCATCGGTCCCGCCGACGCGCCGGTTCCTGCAGCGCTCAGCACCCGCAGATCATGCCACACTCGCGAAACCGAACCCCTTCAGGACCCACAGACCGGATTTTTGCGGACCACAACCGTAGAGCCGGTGCGTGGCGTGCGAATCTGAGAGCGGGGATAAGCGGCTTATTTGCTGGAGAGAGAGACCTCGTCCCCTGTGCAAGACCCGGATGAGATGAACAGTATCCGGCCTTACCGTGTAATAGACAGCGTGGCAGCCGCTGCAGTGCGGCTCTAGTGGGCGCTGAGCCGCTCCCATTGCTTCGTCTGCACGGTTGTATGACCGGCTATTGTCTGCGTTCCCACCAAGATCAAGTGGCGACCCATGACCTCAACATGTTGGGCGTAAGTCGCGTCATCCTCGCCGGGATAGAGCGCGCCCTTCGCGTGATGGATGACAGTCGATGTCGCTTCGTCGAACGACCAGGTTCCGTAGTAGGCGTAGTAAGAGTCGAGCGTCGCTGCCTTGAGTCGCGCGGTAGATTCGCTTTGTGCAGGCGCGGGCCTCACTGACGGCACCTGCACTGCAGGTCGACCGGAGCCCTCGATCTGGACACTGAACCAGCCAGAGGCATCGTACACCAAAAGACCCCGGTTGCCGCTGCCGTAGAAGGGATCGAATTCACGCCCCGACGGCCCCTCGACTTCGATGTCGATGAGGCGCCAAGCGCCGATCAGGTCCTGTTGGGTTACTAGTGGCGCGTGACCGCCGTCTGCAGCACAAAGCGCACTGACGGACAGTCCCGCCAGCATGAGGGCGTACTTTCCGCTGAACATCAGGGCATTCCCCATACGGCAGGTGGCGTTCCCCCTGAAGCGGTGAGCCCTTCGACCGCAAGCCGCCGGTTTGGATAAACCAGCAGCACGCGCCGGAATGCTGCCGCTGCCTCAGCCTGTTTCCCGTCCGCGAGCAATAGCTCGCCCTGTAGCTCATCAAACGGTTTGGCAGACCAGGGCGGACCGTACTCGAACTGCATTTGAGACGTCACCTCAATCGCCGCGCGCACTTGTGCGATGCCGGCTGCATGTTGCCTCTCAGCAAACTTGATCGCGCCGTCGAGTGCGGTCGCCAGCGCCCGCGTCTGTGTAAGATCGTCTTGACTCAACGCGTCGAACCAGTGTTCGGCAGCGGGGACAACTCGGGCCGAACTCATACGATCGGAGAGTTGCGCCAGTGCCGTTCGTGCGCCGGAAAGATCGCCTCCCGCCGCTGCAACGAGACCTCGTGCGAAGTCGTGAGCCGCGAAGTAGCCAATCGACGTGATACCCCTGCTGTCGACTGTATCAGTGGCGTCGACCCCCGGCGCACCGTGCGTTTCGACCAGCCATATGGCGCGCGAATAAGCCGCCCGAAGGCGGTTTTCCGTGGTCGCCCCACTGGCGACGTCGTGCGTGACGGACCGAACGAGGGCTGCAGCCGGGGCGTGTTGATCCTTCTGCAAGTAAGCGTACTCGAGCCAGAGCAGCGAGTGATAGGCAGGGTCACCTTGCGAACGAGCCACGCGTAGCGAGGCCTCATTGGCCGATACTGCATCGTCCCAGAGGCCGAGCGCGAAGAATATGTGAGACGTCATGTGTTGCGCGTGCGAGGCTCCGGGTGCGACCTGCGCGTACAAACGAGCCGCCCGGAGACCGAGCGGGGCGTGCACCGGGTCGTCACAGGCGTGGATCAAATAGTGGAGTGCTCCAGGGTGGCGCTTGTCGACTTCGTATACCGCCTCGGCCTCGGCGGCCGCCCGCATATACATCCTGACGTCTCGCTTCGGCGAGAGCCCCATCAGCGATAGGGCGTACAACGCGCGAGCATCGAGATCCTTAGGGTAACGTCGCGAAAGCTGGCCGAGCGCAGCGCTGTACTCTGCATCCCGCTGGGCCTTCTCGCCAGGACCGTAGAGCTTCTCAAGGGTCGCTAGGTAGTCGCGTTCTCGCGCTGTGGGACCGCGCGCGATTCGCGCCCCTGGTGTTGCGCCCAATTTAGTCATTGCCGCGCGCGCTGCGGCTGTGTCCTGCTCGTTCCACAGCGTGTGGTTATACGTCAGCGCTTCACCCCAGACCGCCATCGCGAACGACGGATCGAGCTGCTCGGCTTTCTGAAATTCACGCCGTGCCGCTAGATATTCAAAGCTGTGGAGCAGAAGCAGGCCCCTGAGGAAGGCCGGCTGTGCCTGGGGCGCCCCGGAGCTCGCAAAGTCCACGTGCCCGAGGTCACCCTGGACGGACGCGTGCTCGGTGGGTTGATGCTCGGGCCCCGAGTCGCTCCCGGCCACTGGCTGGACGGTGGCTACGACGAAAACAACGGCAATCGTGGCACGGGCGCCCAGGGTTAGGTGCCTCATTCGTCGTCCTCGTTCCGGATCAGTTACCGGCGAAGCTACTATAAAGCCAGTGTAGGCAGGGCATGGCGTGCGGCGGCCGGGCGTACGGGTACATCGCTGCGCGGGATGCCGCCAGCGGTGAGCGGGAGGTTCACCCCGAGCAGGCGGAGACGGTGCGGCGGATCTTCCAGTGGTTGGCGGACGGCAAGTCCCCGCACTGAATCGCCGGCGAGCTGAATCGCCTCGGCATACCCTCTCCCGGTGCCTCCTCAATGTTCGGCGGCAAGGTGCCGCTGCGCCCGGGCACGCCAAAGGTGGGCGAGCGGCCGTATCTCATCGCCCGCGTCGGACTCAATCGTTCAGTGTTGCTTCAGGCCGCGGCGAGCGCCGCAGGTTGTCTCGAAAGTGGTAGCGGGGGCGTGATTTCGGATCCGGCTATTATCGTCCGACTTTCTCTTGCCGCTTGATTATCAAGCACATAGAGGACCCTGATGCAAGTTCAGATCGTAGCCTGCCGAGCCGACGGCACAGCGGTGTCGCCATACCCGCGACCCGAAGTCGAAACCCAGACGCAAGGGCAGGTGTTGCAGGCAGAGCGGCGCGCGTCTGCCGACTTCCTAATGGCGCCGCCGACATCGCACGGCGGCGTAAGGTACACACACCCGCTTGCGAGTCTGGCAGACTGACACACTAACCAAGACCGCGCCCGTAGAGCGCGAGGTAAAAAGAACCCGCGAGAACGGGCATTGGGGTAGTGCATGTCGAGCGTCGCTGCGATCACCTCGCCAGGCCGCGGGCTGCTGCGAATTCTCGGGCTGGCCTTCGGGATAGCTGTGGTCGTCGGCGAAGCAGTGGGCGTCGGCATTATGCGTACGTCGGGGCAGACGGCTGGCCGGCTGGGGGATCCGGCGCTGATCTACCTCGTGTGGGTAGGCGTCGGCATCTTCGTGCTCATGGTCGCAAACACCCTGGCGGAACTGGCGACCGCAATCCCCAAGGCCGGCGGCCCTTATGTCTACGTGCGCCGCGCCTTCGGGGATTATCTCGGTTTCGTATCCGGCTGGGGCGATTACGCCATTTATGTTCTCGCGGACGGTTACCTAGCCATCGCGGGCAGCGAGTTCCTCGCCGAAATATGGCCCGCTTTGGCGGGTCGCGAGAGCGCGATAGCAACGACACTGATAGCGCTGTTCGCCGGCTTTAATTCTCTCGGGCTCCGCGCCAGCAGTGCCGCGCAGCAGCTGTTGAGCCTGCTGAAAATATTAATGTTGGCAGCGCTGGTGTTTGGTGCGTTTGCTTACTCGGGGCCTCCACCGCACCCGACGCACGCCATTGCGGCTGCTGCTCGTGGCGCAGGATTGGTTGCCATTGTCGTGTCCATTCAGACCGTTCTGGAGGTCTATGGCGGGTTCAATTCGGCCTGCTACTTCTCGGAGGAGACGACCAACCCAGACCGCACTCTGCCGCGGGCTCTGTTGTACGGAGTTTTAACGATTATCACGATTTACCTTGCAGTTAACGCCGCTCTCCTGCACGTACTGTCGCCGGCGGAGTTGGCCGCCTCGAAGCTCGCGGCGGCCGACGCCCTCGCCAAGGTGTACGGAGCGCCAGCGCGCGTCGCGGTCGCTGTGCTGGCGTTGGTTGCAACACTCAGCGTTCTCAACGTGTGCACGCTGTTGGCACCCCGCATCCTTTTCGGCATGGGGCGCGATGGGCTCTTTGTGTCTTCGGGCACCTACGTCACGCGCGCAGGCGTGCCGCTTGCGGGCATGTGGCTAAGTGCGGCTGGTGCGATGGTAGTAGCCAATGTCGGCGGCTTTGACACCTTGTACACGGCTTCCGCATTTCTGAATGCCTGCGATTTCTTGCTATGCGGCGCTGCGTTGTTTGTGCTGCGCTGGCGCGAGCCGGGTCTGCGACGTCCGTATCGAGCCTTTGGATATCCTTGGGTCCCCGGCCTTGCGCTGATTATGGCGGCTGTGTTGCTGGTCGTCTTCGTTCTTGGAAACAGCCGTCCGAGTCTGCTCGCCATCGCTGTGGTGGCCGTGACCTACCCGTTATTCCGGTTTTTAAAACGCGTGCGCTCGCGCGCCGGCTGAACAGCGAGCCAATCGGTGAACCGGGCAACGGGGCGTGAGTCTCGCTCACGCCCCGCCCAGCGTGGGGAGGCGGCCTTATTGCTTGTCGAAGACCAGCGTATCGTCGTACGCCTTGCCATCGGTGTGTGTGCCCTTGTTGTGGACGGTGAGCGTCTTGCCATCCGCCGACACGACGCGATGCACGCTGCCAACCACTTTGCCGTTCATCTTGATCTTAAAGTCGGTGGTGCGCGCGTCGATCACCTTGGCTGTGACGCTATCGCCGTCGGGATTGCCGGTGACCGGATGATCCTTTCCATCGTACTTGACGGTCGTGTGCATTGACATTTCCTTGCCGTCGGCGCCGACGATCTTCTGATCGAGGGTCGTGCCGTCGGCGCTCGCGGCGTACACGCGCGTCGCGCTGTTCGGCGCGGCGCCGCTGAACTTCGACTTTGTGACGTTGAGCTTCCAGGTCCCAACCACGGCATCGGCCGCGAAGGCGGTCGCGCCGACGAAGAGAGTGCTGAGCAGAGCGATCGTTACAATTCTCCTCATGGTCCGTCTCCAGTGGAATATCTTGGTGGTGTTTGGTAACCAGGCCGGCCCGGTTGTGCCGGACGCTGACGGAGAATATGCGCGTGCGATCCCGCGCCCACAAGCGCTGGGTCGGTCGTGCGCTGCAGCACTGCAAAGCCGGCTGGGCAGCCCAGCGGCGAGACCGGCCCAGACCGGTCAGGCCAATCCGTCCGCAGCCGGCCCAAAACCGGACCTACAGCTACCTGAACTCGTTATCGGACAGCAGTCGTTCGAAAACCGTCCGGTGCTGCTGCTCTTGATTCAATTTGGGGGACCCATCCGCCCGCACGTCGGCGCAATACGAACCAATACCAGAGAAGGCCAGCTCCGATCATCGCTCCAAGTATCAGAATACTGGGTCGACCGACGTCTTCGTCGAGCAGATCCGCAACTCCAAACGTGACCGCCAGTACAAGACCAAGAATCGGCGCCAAGGGGAAAAGCCACGACCGCCAATATCCCGGTTGCCCCGTCAAGCGCCGCGAACGTCCGACGAGAACGGCGAAACTCACCAACAGGAGGATGTACACGGTGAGGGCCGATATGAAGGCAATCAGCATGTGGCTACTCAGGAGGCAACAAGCGGCGGAAATCGCGCCAACCGCCCATGTCGCCGCGCGAGGTGCTCCCGAGGAGGGGTGCACTCTGGCTAACACAGCGTTCGCGATGGGGTGAAAGATCTCGTCCCGACCCAAACTGAAGAACAGACGCGCGAGAAACATGATCTGAGCGATCAACGCGTTAAAGATCGCCAAGATCACCGCTGCACTCAGCGCGTGCCCGGCGGTACCGCCAGCGACCGACGCGATAAACTCGCTGAGCGGTGCTGGACTTTTCAGGAATGAGGGCAAATCGCGGACGCCGAGTGCCACGGTAACGATCGGCAGAGCAGTAGCAAAGGCTCCAATCAAAGCCGCGACCAGGATCACTCCGCCCATACGGCGGTGAGGCTCCGCCAATTCCTCGCCGAATGCGATCGCCTGGTTGCCGCCACAAGTGGCGTAGGCTGCGCTGACACCGGCCATCGCCATTGCCCCAATCGCTACCGGGGCGATAGTTCCAGCAGGTCCGAGCGTCACGGGATGAAGGACAACGTCGGCAACGCTGCGCGCGGGGTGCCAAACACCCGCAACAATGAGAGCGAGTACAGCCAGCATCTCGATGGCTAGAAAAATCCCGGTTACGAGCGCGCTGGTGCGTACCGCGAGCAAAGCAATGGCAGTCGCGACGCCAAGCGCGCCGAATGTGACAAGCAGCGGCGACGCCGTCGGCGCCAATTCGCTGACATAGACCGCGATTGTCCTCGCGAGAAATGCATTGGCAGGCCCAGCGGTAACTGCCCACACTGTCAGGCTCGCAAAGCCTGCCCACGGACCGAGAATCGCACCGACGCCAACGTAGTCGCCTCCCGCATACGGGTAAGCCGACGCCAATTCGGCATAGACGACTGCCCAAACGAGGGCTGCGCCGATGCCGCAAATGAACAGAGCTGCCGCCCCGGTGCCCGCGTGCTGGAACACATCAGAGCCGATTCCGTAGATCGAATAGACCGGAGAGAGACACGATAAAGTCAGTAACAGAACGCCAAACGACGAAAGTGTGCGATGCAATTTATTGCTTGAGCACGCGAGCGGCTCGACACGCGGGGTCTCTTCAATCGATCGTTGCTTTGTCACGCGAGTTCCGACTGTAAATGACGGCGGTCAGCCGGCCACTGAGAGCATGCCACAATGCCGACAGTCTCTGGCCGCGCCCTTCGATGTGCTCGAAAGGCGACTACCGGCAACTGTGGACGGTCACCGCCCTGACTGAACATCCCCGAAGCTGCTTTTCGCGCGGCGCCACGGTTGCATGTACAGTCGAAGCGCGGGCTGCCGCAAAACAAGTTGTTATGGCGTCTTCGGAATCTCGTCTCGAGGCGTATATGATTCACCAAAATTTAAAATTCACAGGCTGGTTTGGCACGCTCACTATGATGGCTTCGACTTCATGGAGCGCCGATGTTGGCGCAGTCCCGAAGTCCGTTGCGGGCGTCTCATCGGACAGTACTACGCAAGCGGAGGTCAAGGCCGCCTTTGCGCGGTTCATTGCGGGTCAGAATGCGCACGATCCGTCCATCGTTTCCGAAGTCCTTGTAAATTCCAAGGGTTTTGTCTGGGCCCAATATGGAGGTAACTCGATTTGGGGTTTCGACGAAGCAATGGCTGCGTTCAAGACGGCGTGGAAAGGCAGCTGGCATTTGGATCCTCAACTAAACGAGCTGCGAATAACCAGCATTGCTCCTGGTGTCGCTGTGCTGATAACCCCGCAGCTGTATACCGATGGGGACCCGGGCGAGCAGCCATCCACAGTGCCGGTCAGGTGGGGCGGCGTTTTCGTCAAGACTGCGAGCGGCTGGCGTATTTCATCGATATTTATCACGCCGTACCCGGGTTGGGGTAAACATTGACGGGGAGCAAGTGTGACGGGGCACCGCCATAAAATGACGCGAACCAATCTCTGAAGCACGCGAGCCCGCCCGATGTCGGTCAATCGCCAGCGTCGAGTGCGGTCAATGGCCTCATCCCCGCACGCCCACTGCGTGGCCGCAGCGATACGGGCACTGACGGCTTCTTGAGGCGCAGGCCAAACCGAATCGCAATCAGCGGCGGCTGGCGACCATCCGTGGCTGCCTCGGCGGCTGCCATGGCAAGCAGGCCCAGGGAATGGTTATGTTCGACGAGGCGCTAATCGGGCGTATCGTCGCACCCAATCTTGCGGCCGCCGTACGCAAATACAGCGATGCGGAACTTGCCGTCGTCATCAGGAACGGCGTGCGGCCTGGAGGTCGCAGAACAACGCCATCGTGCGACCCATGGGTGTCCCCTGGGCGTTGTAATCAGTCTATCAATTACCGGTATAGATCACCGGAAACTCTGGCGCATCGAACGGTGCACCGTCCTCCAAGGTCAGGTGCGGAAAAGGTGGTGACCCGGCTGCGCCGCGTTGAACGAACCACGCGTCCGCGCCAACCCATCGCGATGAAAATACCCGTCGTACAAAGGCGGATGTGTTTGCCGGTGCGCCGTGGATCGTTCGGAAATCAAACGCCACGGCATCTCCTGGCTCCATATCCCAGCCGCGGATCGGGAGTTGCTCACGCTGGGCGTCGATGTCCGGTACCTCTTCGAAGTTATCGCTCGCGTAGAGTGGCGTGCCGTCGAAGCGTTTCGGCCGATATCCGGCGGCGGTCCAGCGATGCGAGCCGGCGACACACTCGAGCGCTACGGCCCGTGACACCGGGTCCAGGGGAGTCCAAAAGCTAACGCTCTGACTGCCCTCAACGCAGTAGTAGGGCTGGTCTTGGTGCCACGGTGTGACGGTGCTGTTTCCGGGCCGTTTGACGAGAACGTGGTCGTGAAAGAACCGCGCTTGCCTTGAGTTCATCAGGCGAGCAGCCACTTCGGCGGCGGGCGAGTCGAATATGAATGAGCGAAACGCAGGAATCCGCGACCAGTTGCAGTAGTCCTGGAAGAACGCAGCCGAACCGTCTTTGGGTTGGTACGAGCGCTCAAGGGGACTCGGGTGTTTCATCACCTCGGCTACCCCTTCCGCTAGAGTATCCACCCAGTCTCGAAAGACGCCTCGCAGGACCACGACGCCGTCTTCTTGAAAGTCTGCCACTACTTCATCAGCAATGATCACTTCTGCTTTCCTCCTGCCTTGAGATCCCTGACCGAAAGACGTCGCCCACCCGGCGGTGCGCACGCCAGTACCGGCCAGCATCGTTGCGACGAGATGAGACACTTTGCACCGGCATGCATCGAGGTTCCCCCAGTAGATCGCCCTTCGATACAACGGAATGCCTTCCTGTCTGTGAGGCGCCGGATGGCGTGGATCGTCGCCTCCCGGGCAATGCCGCCTTGGGGCGGCGCGGCATCATTGTCGCGCGGCTCTAACGAGGCCGCCTCTAAGGCGGGTTCGCGGAACTGTCGATCGCGTCACACATCCGGCATCGCACCGCGGCTATGTACGCGAGCGAACGGATGTCGCCCCAAGGCTCAATTCACGCTAGTGGAATGCTACACGAATTCCTTACCGCCCAGCGCGCCGACCTGATCGAGCGCTGTAGTGTAAAGGTCGCTAAAAGATCTGCTAGACCAATTCCGACGGGGCAAGTAATAAACGGAATACCGGACTTCCTGGACCAGCTTATTGAGACCCTTCAAGCGGAACCGGAGCGAAGCAAAAAGCTCTCCGGAGCGCAGGACGACAGCAGCAAATCGGTCTTGTCAGAAATGGGCATTTCGGCGACGCGGCACGGGCGCGAGTTATCCCGGCAGGGATACACGGTTGAGCAAGTTATTCGTGACTACGGCGATCTGTGCCAGGCGATAACGGACGCGGCTCTCGAACACAGCGCCACGATCGAGGTTTCCGAATTCCGAACACTTAACCGCTGCCTGGACAACGCAATCGCGGATTCGGTGACGGAATGGGCCTACCATCACAATCTCGCCAATGCAGATCAAAAAGTTGCGCGGGTGGATTCTTTTATATACGAACTGCGTAAGCTTATTCATACCGCGACACTCGCCGTTATTGCGCTCAAAGCTGGCAATGTTGGGATAGCTGGAGCGACAGGCGCTGTACTGGACCGCAGCTTGATAGAACTGCGTAATCTATTGAATCGCTCCCTGGCCGACCTGCGGGGGCGATCTGAAGCGCCCAGACAACACAAGCTCATCTCCGTTGCCGACTTTGTCGGTGAAAGCCGCATCTGCGCATCCCTCGAGGCGCAAGATCGGGAGTGCACGCTAGCCGTTTCCGTTGTTGATCCCAGACTAGCCGTTGACGCCGACCAAGCCATGCTGTTCGCGGCGGTCGGCAACTTGCTGGATAACGCGTTCAAGTTTACGCGGCGCAAGACCGAAGTTTCGTTGAACGCCTACGCAGCCGGCGATCGCATATTTATTGAGGTTGAAGATCATTGCGGTGGCCTTGGCGCGGGCGGGGCGGAAAACATGCTTCTGCAGTCTACGCTGAAGGACGCGGATGCGGTGATCGGCGGACTGTCTATCTGTCAACACAGCGTCCAGGCAAACAATGGAGTTTTGAGCGTCCGCGACGTACCCGGTTCAGGATGCGTCTTCACAATTGCCCTGCCCCGGCACACTATGCCGGCCTTGAGCGCACGGCCCAAGGAAGGAAACGGCAAGTAACTGAGACCCTGCCTTCACACGGCCCTAACACGACTGCGCAGCTAGCACCTCGGGTATTCGATCATCGCGTGCGAGACGAGCAGGGGCCGTTCGACGTTTCAATTCTTTGCATCGCGCTACAACCCTGCAAATGGTATCGGGGGTCGCTTCGAGGTCTATAGCGTTTACCCGACTCACCCGTTTAGCTAACCGGCTGCCGCGGCGAGCGCCCCGTCCCACGCGCGGCCTATTCCCGACATTGAGGGCAAACGCGCTGCGCGCGCGTGCGTTACTGGCGTGCTGTGGCCCCGCGCATGCGTGGAAAGGCGAGGGCTCGTCCTCAGCCCGGCGACGATGCGTAATATTCGGCAAAACCTGGTGCTCGCTTTTGTATACAACGCCTTGGGCACTCCGCCTGCGGCCGGTGTCTTGTATCCCGCATTCGGCCTGCTCCTAAGTCCGATCGTGGCCGCAGCTGCTATGAGCTTGAGTTCAGTGTCCGTGGTCGGCAGCGCGCTGCGTCTTCGATTTCTGCAGCTTTGCATGATCCGGCGACTTGCGCCCGCGCCGGCCGCGTGATACGAGGAGGCGTGCGTGCGGCAGTTAGCCGCGCCCTATGACAACCACTCGGAACCAGGCGGCATGGCCGTTTCTGCAGGGGCATCCCCGAGCGAGCTGTTCCGGCAGTGGCGTGCCGGGGATGCTGCTGCACTGCAGCAGCTACTGCCGCTGGTCTACGACGAGCTGCGCCGTGTTGCCCGGGCACATCTCCGCCGCGAGCGAGCCGACCACACCCTTCAGACCACCGCGCTGGTTCACGAGGCGTACTTGCGGTTGATACAGCAGCGCCCTCACGAAGCCGGGGACCGATGTCAGTTCGTGGCGGTGAGCTCCAACCTGATGCGGCAGATCCTGGTCGATCACGCGCGTGCGCGCCTCGCGGACAAGCGACAGGGAGGGTGTCGCGTCACGTTGTCCGAGGGGATGGCGGTTTCGGATCGCGACGAACTGGACGTTATCGCCGTGGACGAGGCGCTGCACCGGCTTGCGCAGCTCGATCCCCAGCAGGCTCGGGTCGTCGAGCTACGCTATTTCGGCGGGCTTTCGATACCGGAGACCGCCGAGGTGCTCGGCGTATCGGAGGCGACCGTGAAGCGCGACTGGGCGATCGCGCGCGCGTGGCTGCATCGGGAGATGCGGGGCGGCTCGACTTGAGGGCGTGGCTGCCGTGAGACCCGAGCGCTGGCAAGAGGTCAAGAGCGCGCTTGAGGAGGCGATGGAAGTCGCCGTGTCGCGGCGGCTCGAGTACCTGGAGGAGCTCGGCCGGCGTGATGCAGCGCTGCGGGCCGAAGTCGAGTCCCTGCTGCGCGAGCACGAGACGGCCGGCAGTCGGTTCCTCGGCGCTCCAGCCGCCGCGGTTCTGGAGTTGCCCAGTGACCGGTTCGTCGGGCGCCAGCTCGGCCCGTATCGGTTGATCGAGACGATCGGGATGGGCGGCATGGGCGAGGTGTACCGCGCAGTGCGCGCGGATGCGGAATACGAGCAGCAGGTCGCCGTCAAGCTCGTGCGCACGGGGCAGGACCTAGCGATCGTCGGCGGACGGCTACGCGCGGAACGCCAGATCCTCGCGACCTTCGAACATCCCAACATCGCGCGTCTGCTCGACGGGGGAACCACCGAGGAAGGTGTTCCCTATCTGGTGATGGAGCTGATCGAGGGTGAGCCCATCACCGTGTATTGCAAGGCTCGCCGGCTGGACACGGGCGCTCGACTGGAGCTGTTTCTGACCGTGTGCTCGGCCGTGCAGTACGCGCACCAGCGCATGGTGGTGCACCGGGATCTGAAGCCGAGCAACATCCTGGTCACGCGCGATGGCGTACCGAAGCTCCTGGATTTCGGGATTGCGAAGATCCTCGAGCCGGGAGCGGTGCCGGTTCGCACGGACGCAACGATGACGGCGATGCGCGTGCTCACCCCGCAGTATGCCAGTCCGGAGCAGATCGCCGGGGAGCCCGTCACTGCCGCCAGCGACGTGTACTCGCTCGGCGTCGTTCTGTACGAGCTGCTCACTGGCGTCAGGCCGCACGCGAATGGCGCCACTCTTAGCGATCGCACAGGCACGGCGCTCACGCGAGAACCGAACAAGCCCAGCGCGGCGGTGCTCGAGGCGGCGCGTGCGGACGCGCGAGACCCAGCGGCTGCGACGCGTGACGTGATTGCTTTGCCCGCGGAGGGTGCGGCCGCGAGGCTCAGCGCCCGGCTGCGCGGTGATCTCGACAACATTGTGCTGATGGCGCTGCGCCGGGAGCCGGCTCGTCGTTATGCCAGCGTCGAGCAGCTGGCCGAGGACATCCGGCGGCACCTGGAGCACTTACCGGTGAGGGCGCGCAAGCCCACCCTGCGCTATCGGGCGTCGAGCTTCGTGGCCCGCCATGCGTTCGGCTCTGCGGCGACCGCGTTGATCGCGCTGGGTCTGCTCGCGGGCGTGATCATCACAACGCGGGAAGCGCGCATCGCCGAGGCGCAACGCGTCAGGGCCGAACGACGCTTCAACGATCTGCGCGAGCTGGCGCACGCGCTGATGTTCGAGATTCACGATGCCATCCAGGAACTGCCGGGCTCGACGGCCGCCCGCAAGCTGCTGGTGGAGCGGGCTCTCAAGTATCTCGACAGCCTGAGGACCGAGGCGGGCGGCGACCGTGTGCTGCTGCGCGAGATCGCTGCGGCCTACAAACGCATGGGCGACGTGCTCGGCTATCAGTATCGCGCGAATGTCGGAGATACGGCCGGAGCGCTGCAGAGCTACCGCAAGAACCTCGCCATTCGCGAAGCACTTGCGGCGGGCTCGACCAGTACCGAGGACACGATGCGCCTGGCGGAAGCGCACCGCATGGTGGGGGAGATGCTCGTCGTGAGCAACGATCTGAAGGGTTCGCTGCAGAATCTGCAGCGGGCCGTGGAGCTCGGTGAGCAGGCGGCCCGCGCCCACCCGGATGACTTTGAGCTCGCTGCGGAGCTCGGCCGTGCTTACGAGGCCACCGCGGATACTCTGTTCGGGTACTTCAACTCCGCGAGCCTGGCTGACAGCGGTGCGGCCATGCCGTATCGCGAGAAGGCTCAGGAGACCAACGAACGTCTGGCGCGGCTCCGGCCGCAAGAGCCGGAACTGCGGCGCAGGTCAGCGGTGACCACGACGAAGCTGGGAGATCAGCTCCTGCTGGACGGGCAGTGGCGGGAGGCCGGTGGTTACTATCTGCGCGCCGAGAAGATCTTCGAGGAGCTCGCGGCCGCCAACGCCGACAGCTCCACGACCCTCGAGCAGCTGCGCGAGATCTACACTCGGGTCGACACATTGAGAAAGATGGAGGGTAATCCGGCAGCGGCGCTCGAGATCGACCGTGCGGCGCTGCGCATTGCGCAGCAGCTAAGCGCCCGGGACCCGCGGGATGTTCAGGCACGCCTTGGGGTTGCAATCGACTACTCGAACCTCGCGGACTCCGCCGCCGCCTTGGGGAAGCATGTTGAGGGCCGCGAGGCGATCCTCGAGGCGTTGCGCATCATGCAGCAAGTAGTTGCGCTCAGCCCCAAGAACAGTGAGTTTCGCGGTGTGGAGGCCTCCCTCTACCAGACGGCAGGCGATGTCTACCGTGCATCGGGGGATGCTGCCCAGGCGCTCCGCAGCTATCGCCAGGCCGCGGATATCGTCGGACAGACTCAAGCGGAGGATCCGGCGAATGCGGATGCGCGGCTGCGCCTCGCGGCCATCTTGAACAGCGAGGGCTCGATGTTGGCGAGCCTGCGCGAGATTCCCGCCGCAACTGCGTTGTACAAGAAGGCTCTGCAACTTGCGGATCCCGCAGCCCAGGGCGCCCATCCGAATGAACAGGCGCTGTACTCCACCGCGGACTCCTACAGCGGACTCGGGCAGATCGAGGCGTTGCTGGCGACGACGGCAGCGGTCTCCCCTGCGGCGCAGAGCGAGCATTGGCGGCAGGCGTGTTCCTGGTATCACCGCAGCCTCGAGGTGTGGAAGTCAGTGAAAGAGCCCGGGCTGTTGAGCCCCGAGGGGTTTCGCACCACTCCTCCGAACCTGGTCGCGCGGCAGCTCGCTCGGTGCGAGAACGCCGTGGGGCGGCCGCAGCCTTAGTGTGGCGGCCCTTCCCGATCGCCGAATTCGTCCGAATGGGATTCGACGAGGCAGAGGAGGCGCAATTCACGTTGTGCGACTGCGTCCATCACCGCGAGACGGCGAGCCGATCCTTCAGTAGCGGGGGACCGCTGCTCCAGGTTCCGGAGGAGGAGGACACTGCGCCGCGGCATAAGAACGTGGTAGCGGGGGCGTGATCACAGATCCGGCCACTGTCGTCTGCCGTGGCGTGCTGCGGGGAAGGGCGAGCGCAGTCGATAGCTCGATTGCGCCCGCCCTTCGTGGATGCACTTCAGTACTGGGTCTGGTAGACCCTGCTCGAGAACACCACGGTTCCGCTTACGGTGGTGAGTGTCGCAACGAAAACACGAGTCAGCGCGTACGGATAGCTCGGGGGGAGAGCCCCGATCGGCAAGGCGTACGGGACGGACTGGGAAGTCCCCGGCTGGATCTGTACTGCCGGTCCTACCGGAACAGGCTGCGGGCAGAAGGTCCCGAGCAGAGTTATGCGGCAGGGGGGAGTCGGGTATAACGACTCTGTGACGCTGAGCACAACGTTTTCCGGCCAGATGTTTGTTGTGTTGACGATGATCCACACGTTGCCGCCTTGCTGGGGCAGGGCACTTGGTCTCACGATCATGCTTAGCGGGCAGGCGTTGTAGATATATCGGGCACTCGGCCATTGGGTGCCGATGCGGGTTTGTAGCTGCACGTAGAGGGTGCGTCCATCGCACGGAAGGTTGGAGACGGGCTCGGTGGTCGCCGTCGTATCGCCGGTGGAGAAGATCAGGTGCGTACTGTCGCTGATGCTCAGCATGAAGTGAGTCGCGGCGGAGGTGCCGGTCCAGTCAAACGTGACCGATGGCGAAGGAAGGATCGAACCCGGAGCCGGACTTATGATCCTTGCGGTGGGTGGCGTCAGTTGCCTGACTCGGGCGTTGGGATTGGGGCTGCCAATCGTGACCTGATCGCCGACATAGATTATCCCGTCCGAACCGACCGCGATGCCCCATGGACCCAGGAGCTGTGCGTTCAGTGCCGATCCGCCATCACCGGACAGTCCGGGCGCGCCGGTGCCGGCAATGGTACTAATCTTCTGCGTACTTCCAGTCACCTCGCGAACAACGTTGTTGCCCCAATCGGTGATGAAGAGATTCCCGTCGTAATCCACGGCGATGCCACGCGGCTGGTTGAGCAAGGCACTTGTGGCAAGGTTTCCGTCCCCGGAGTAGCCCGGAGTGCCGTTTCCCGCGACCGGGACCGGCATTGCGCCCGGAGAGCTCACCTTCCAAACGACGTTGCAACGGGAGTCGGCGATATATAAATTGCCGGCTCTGTCGACCGCTAACCCGTTCAGGTCTTCGATCGCTCCCCGCGTGCAAAGTTGGGCACCATTTGCTACGAATGTGAGCAGGGCGCCGGCAGCAGTTAGCTCGTACACCGCGTAGGGATACACCGCGTTGGGCGAGTTCGTGCCGTAGCCAGCAAAATATACATTCCCCGCATTGTCAGCCGTGATCGCGCTCGCTGTGAAATAAGCGTTCGGCCCGAGGAAGCAGGTGGCCGCTGTCTGCACCTTGAGAACAGGACCATTGCCGCCTTGAGCAACGTAGATGGCGCCCGAGCCGTCTACGGCGACTCCCGCAAGATCCGTCATGCCGACCTTACTGGCGGGCTCGTTGCAACCGGGCAATGAATTCGACGGATCGTTCCCGCCGACAACCGGCTGCACCGTGCCGGTCAGCTGGAGAACCACGGTGTTGGTCGCTCCCACGACCCCGGCTTTCGGTACCGATCCGGTCGCGTAGACCCTGCCGGCGGTATCAACGGCAACACCGTTTCCAGAGATGGTCGCAGTGGGGCTGGTGCTTGCCAGCGTCGAGATCGTGTACTGCGCAAATGCCGTTCCCTGGGCATACAGCGTCAGACCTGCCAACACAGCTGCGAGATTTAAGCGTGCAGGAAGTGGTTTCATGATGATGACCTCTGGCGCATGTCGCCCAATGAACCTGAGAACCCTCGGCGTACTGTTCACGGCACTCGGCCGCTGAACGCCCCCAATGGGCGTCCATACCTCAAATAGCGGAAAACTCAGCGGAACAGGCTCAGCGGCGATGCCGGCTCCAGGCACTGGGGTGTCTCCGGAGCGTCTCCGACGCATCCATTGCGCAACGGGGATCGTTTAAGTTCCGGCGGCCGCAGCCGGCGTGTCGCTGCGAGGCGGCCGCCGAAGCGCGAAGGTCACCAAGATGCTCAGCACAGCGTTGGGGTGCCGCCTATCGCACTGCATCAAGTGGGCCGAGTGCGCACGCGCCTCGGTCAGACGGCATCCGCGCCCCAGATCGTTCTGGGACTTGGCTCCAGACTCCCGACAAAGCAAGCGGCCGGAAGCGGCTTGGTCACCCTAGTGACCGCCGTTCACCGTGCTGCTCCGAAGCAGCCATCCCGCCGCGCTAAGAGCGCGGTCGCTCCGACGCTTGTCTGCACAAGGTAGCCGGTACGCCGCATCGGCAGAGCGGGGTGCGCAACCCGCACCCCACCCGGAGTGATTCGCTGCAAGTCCCGCGTGCCTCGCCACGACTAAGGCGCGAGGCGCCGTGCGGTGCGCGTCTCTTTGGCCGCGGCGAGTATGTTGGCTTGGGCCAGAGCGCCCGCCAGCGTGTTATGCACGCAGGCATCGTAGTTTGGCTGATACAATAACTCGTGGCTGCGGGCGAGTTCCGCGCAAAGACGCCGGGCCATTGCCTCCAGGCGCTCGTGCGCCGCACGGGATCCTTCCTGCGTCGAGAGGTCGAGGTCAGCAAGTGATACGTTTGCGGCGCGCGTCACCGAGTTGCGCACCGTTACATTGGTCTTTCTGAACGCATCGATGTGCCGAAGCGCGTCTGCCAGCGTGTTGTCCACGCACGCGACGAAGTTCGGCTGAGACGAATGGCCACGGCCGTCCGCGAGCTCTGCGCAAACGCGCTGGGCCATCACGTGCAGTCGCTCTCGCGCCGCGCGCATCCCCTCAGGCGTCGAGAGGTCGAGATCGGCGAGGGATACGTCTGCTACGCGGCTCACGGCAGCGGTGGCAGCGCGCTGATCCGCAATCGTGGTAACGGGTGCGATCCCGACCAGCGCCATCAAGATGGCTGCTCCGACTGCAGTGCGCCGGCCGTCAAGACGGCGGGGCAGGTTCAACTCGGTATTCATGTGGCGATCTCCTCTGGCGCCATCCGGCATTTCAAGGGCCGGCCGACTCTTGGTGGTCGTTGACAGTTGTGCCGGCGCGGAACCCTGGAAGTATGAGAACGGCGACAGGTTGTCTGAAATGGCGTTGGCTTAATTACTACTAAGCACGTAGTAGATAGTAGGGCGAAAACCTCAATCTGTCCACTACAATATTAGTAGAGAAAAGCGTTCAGAACCGCGGTACGGGTTGGACGTGGCTGCTCATCTCACTAGCCTCAGGTCCTCGCAGCGGAACTACAGCCGGGTGGCTGGAGGTCAGAGGGCTGGGAAGCGCAGCACCCATCGCCCTGGCGGCAAGGTGGGATCTGCGCGTGCGCGTAGCGCCTCACTCTTGAAGCTGCGGTGTTTAGCGGCGGCAGGGTGTTGCTCGCCCACCCGTTGTCTCGGCCGTGGACTCCACGATCTCAAATGGTCGGGCTCGCAGCGCGACGGTCGTTACTGTGGTGCTTTGCGTCAATGGGCGGTAGGAACGACGCGGCCGGGCATCGGACGTTCCGGCGCATTGGATTGACAAGTTCGGTGCCGGGCCCTAGCATTTACTAATACCTTAGTAGCGGGGCGCGATGAAGATATTTTTCACAGACCGCGAAGCCGACGTCATGCACGTGCTCTGGGACCATGGGCCTTCGGTGGTCAGCGACGTACAAAGCCAATTGAGCGACAAGCTGGCCTACACCACGGTATTGACCGTGCTGCGCACGCTCGAAGCCAAGGGGTACGTGGGGCATAAGGAGGAAGGCCGGCAGCACCGCTACTTTGCCACCGTGCAGCGACAGGCGGCCCAGAAGAGTGCGCTGAGTCATCTGCTGGGCAAGCTCTTCAAGGACTCCTCTGAGCTCCTGTTTGCGCACCTGGTGTCGGGCCAGAAGCTCAGTCCGGAGCAGATTCGGCGGATGCGCAAGCTCCTCGCGGGGAGATCGAAAAAGGGCTGAGTCTTAATGCTCACCTGGATGGTGTATGTCGTCTGCATCACGCTGTTGCTCAGCGGCGCGGCGCTCGCGGCCGAACGCGCGGCGCGGCAGTGGCGGGCGCGCAGTCGCTGGATCTGGATGCTGACGATCCTGGCCTCGCTCGCTATCCCCACGGTCATCGCCTCGGTTTCCGTACAGGTTCCGAGCCTCCTGACACCGACGGTTTCGCGCAAGATCACGGCCCTGCGCGAGATGACTTCCGTTCACGTGGCTCCGCTGACGTGGGTGCGCGAGCGTACCGCTAACTCCGCTACGGCACCGAACCTGAATCAGATGCTGCAACGCTCCTGGGTGATCGTGTCCGCTGCCTTGTTCGCAGCTTTAGTCCTCAATGGTGCGCAGGTGTTCTGGCGCAAACGGCGCTGGAGGATGGGCACGGTGGCTGGCGCCTCGGTGTACATCGCACCGGATGTCGGCCCGGCGGTGGTGGGTTTGCTGCGCCCGCGCATCGTGGTACCCACCTGGCTCACCGAGACCTCGCTGTCGCATCAGGCGATGGTCATTGCCCACGAACAGGCGCATTTAGCAGGTCATGACCCACAAGTGCTTACCGTCGCGCTGTTCCTGCTGGTGCTCATGCCGTGGAACTTGCCGTTGTGGTGGCAGCTGCACCGACTGCGCTATGCGATCGAAGTCGATTGTGATGCGCGGGTTCTGGAGAGGGGTCTGGATACGCGGCAGTACGGGGAGATGCTGATCGATGTGAGTCAACGGCCATCGGTGTACGTGGGCGCGGTGGCGGCGATGTCGGAGTCGAGATCTTTTCTGGAGGAGAGGATCACGATCATGGTCAGGGATCCTGCCCGATGGGGGGCTGTGACAACGGTGCTGTTCGGCGGCCTGGCGCTCGCGCTGGTTGCGGTCGCCGCACAGGTCGTACCGCCCAATGTCAGCCACTCAGCCGGCGGAAAGTCGCAAGCGGTGAGCGTTGCGCCCGAGGTTCTCGAGCGGTACGTCGGCTTCTATGTGCGCGGCGGACACATCGTGCTCGCCGTAAGGCGTGAGGGCTCACACCTCTTCGGGCAACTTAGGACTTTTCCAGCGGAGGAACTCTTCGCTGACAGCGAGACGGAATTTTGGACCAAGCTGGAGCGTATCGGGTTTCGTCCCGAGCGGTACACCTTTGTGCTCGACGCGCAGGGGCAGGCCACAGGCTTCATTGAGCACAATGACAGCCCGGAGTCCTCGTTCACCTGGCCGCGCATTGATGCAGTAACGGCCCGGCAAATCCTGGCCAACAACAAGGCAAAGTTCCTCAGTCGCACACCCACGCCGGGGAGTGAGGTAGCTCTGCGCCACATGATTGATGGGCTGGGTGGGGGCAAACCCAATTACGACGAGATGGCGGCCTGGTACGGGGAATTGACCAGGGCGAAAGCGTCAATGTACCAGTTGATTTTGTCCTCGTGGGGGGCAGTACAGTCTATCGAGTTCCGTCACGTCGACGACACCGGCGGCGATGTGTACGAAGTCCGCCAGGAGAATGGCAGATCGGAATGGATGATTTACCTGAACACCGACGGACTTATTGAGGACGCGGAACCCATTGCAGGTGGATAGCTCGAGTGGTGCACCTGCGATACTGACGGGCAATCAATCGAGTGCTTTACGCCAGCGTCGCACGCTATTGTTTTGGCTCAGGTTTCCCGCAATGAGGGGCCTGCACGCATGAAGCTGACATTGCGAAAGGACACGGCCAGGCGCATCGCTGCGCGGCTGCTGCTCGAGGCCTTGAGGCTCGAGCTCAGGCACCGCACACCGATCACGGGCCAGGAGTTCACCGTGCGGCCGGTGACGGTCGAGCGGGAGATCGCGCGGCTGCGTCGCTGGGCGCGCCAGCTGGGCAAGGCGATCGCCTGAGGACGAGCTACGACGGGTATAGCGGCCGGAGGAGATTCGGCGGATGCGCAAGCTCCTCCCGGGCAAATCGAAGAAGGCTTGAGTCTTAATGCTCACCTGGATGCTGTATGTCATCTGCATCACGCTGTTGCTCAGCGGCGCGGCGCTGGCGGCCGAACGCGCCGCACGGCTGTGGCGGGCGCGCAGTCGCTGGATCTGGGTGCTGACGATCCTGGCCTCGCTCGCTATCCCCACGGTCATCGCCTCGGTTTCCGTACAGGTCCCGAGCCTCCTGACACCGACGGTGTCACGCAAGATCACGGCGCTGCGTGAGATGACTTCCGTGCACGTGGCTCCGCTGACGTGGGTGCGCGATCGGACCGTGAACTCCGCTACGGCACCGAACCTGAATCGGATGCTGCAACGCTCCTGGGTGATCGTGTCCGCTGCCTTGTTCGCAGCTTTGGTCCTCAATGGTGCGCAGGTGTTCTGGCGCAGACGGTGGTGGAGGGGTGGCACCGTTGCTGGCGCCTCGGTGTACATTGCACCGGACATCGGCCCGGCAGTGGTGGGCCTGCTGCGCCCGCGCATCGTGGTACCCACCTGGCTCACCGAGGCCTCGCCGTCGCATCAGGCGATGGTCATTGCCCACGAACAGGCGCATCTGGCGCGGCATGACCCACAGGTGCTTATCGTCGCGCTGTTCCTGCTGGTGCTGATGCCGTGGAACTTGCCGTTGTGGTGGCAGCTGCACCGACTGCGCTATGCGATCGAAGTCGATTGTGATGCCCGGGTCCTCGAGAAGGGTCTGGATACGCGGCAGTACGGGGAGATGCTGATCGATGTGAGTCAACGGCCATCGGTGTACGTGGGCGCGGTGGCGGCGATGTCGGAGTCGAGATCTTTTCTGGAGGAGAGGATCACGATCATGGTCAGGGATCCTGCCCGATGGGGGGCTGTGACAACGGTACTGTTCGGCTGCCTGGCGCTCGCGCTGGTTGCGGTCGCCGCACAGGTCGTACCGCCCAATGTCAGCCACTCAGCCGGCGGCAAGTCGCAAGCGGTGAGCGTTGCGCCCGAGGTTCTCGAGCGGTACGTCGGCTTCTATGTGCGCGGCGGACACATCGTGCTCGTCATAACGCGTAAGGGTTCGAAGCTCTTCGCGCAACCGGGAACTGGAATTTTCCCAGCTACGGAACTGAACGCAGACAGCGAGGTGGATTTCCGTCTATCGCTGGATCCGCGCGACCAGTTCACCTTTGTGCTCGACGCACAGGGGCAGGTCACAGGCGTTGTTGAGCACGTGGACAGACCGAAGTACTCATTTACCTGGCCGCGCGTTGATGCCCTAACGGCCCAGCAAATCCTGGCCAACAACAAGGTGAAATTTCAAAGTCAGACACCCACGCCGGGGAGCGAAGCGGCTCTGCGTCGCGCGATTGATGCGCTGCGAATGGGCAAATGCAATGATGACGACATGGCTCCGTGGCACGCGAGACTGTGTGAAGAAACACTAGCAGACCTGCACTGGAATGAGGCTTACGTCCGCTGGGGGGCCGTGCAATCCATCACATTCAGCCACGTCGATGACGCCGGCGGCGATGTGTACGAAGTCCGCCAGGAGCATGGGAGATCGGAATGGATGATTTACTTGAACGCAAGCGGGCTCATTGCGGACACGTTTAATGCCCGCCTCGGCGAGTAAGGGGTTCGATACAGAGTGGACGTCGGACGCGGCACTCGCGCGGCTCACCACGGATCGGGCAAGCGATGCCGCCTATGAGATCGCCGAGGCTCACGCCTTCCGCGGCGAGGTTGACGAAGCATTCGCGCGGCTAAATCGCGTCTATCAGCGGAAGGATGTTGAACTGTCTGCGATCAAAGGGTGATCGGCTGCTCAAAACGCTCGAGCCCGACACCCGCTACCAGGCGTTCGTGCGCAAGATGAATCTGCCGGAGTAGCACGGCACCGAATTCCGCCCCGCATTTGGGCTTTCCTAAAAGCAGCCAGTCACGACAGACCGCTCCGAGTGGATTGCTGACGTCCCGCGAGCCAACTGAAGCTCGATGCACATGGTCAGACGGCACGACCTTGGGCGGCTCCGTAGTCCGGCGGAAATCGCCGGAAAATTTGGACCCGGCGTGTATGGTAGCGGGGGCAGGATTTGACGCCTATCTGGAAGTGCGGCTCGGGTGAGAAGCAGGCGCAACTATCGTCTAGCGCGATCCGCTAGCTGAAATGTCCGGGCACACAACTGCCCGATGTGTTTCCCGGACGAGCTCGTGGCCAGCCTGCTTGGAATCCAACTGGCGTAAGTGTCATCCATGGCCTTCGCGTAGTCCTTATCTCTCTTTAGGTCTGGACCTCACTTAGAATGGCAGGCGTCCCCATCTACCCTCACCGCGAGCGCCGCCATTCTACGGTCACGCAATAGCGGTGCTTATCCGCCTCGCAAACCAATTCTGGCCCTCCACCGCTAACGATCGAGTCGGCGAGGCGGTAGAAACTCCATTGGGGATTCTGGTTTACGGGGCAATCATCTTTCTCTGGAAAGCTTGTTTCAGTCTGACTCGTACAAAAGCGCGCCGGTCCAAGAGCATCGATCAGGCGGCTGCGGGCAATCCCATTCAAGGACGAAACGTCCAGCCGGACACAGGGGGACACGAACTCCTTGTTTTTCTCGCCGCGAATGGGAACCTCAACAAGGCACTGACGAAGGGTCTGAAGCAACTCCTTGTGAGCGGCGTCGTTGCGATAGTTACCCGGCGTACTGCATGTAACTAGAACCGCGGCTGACAAGATACCGGCTGCAAACGGGACATGTGAGTGACGCAAAATCATGTCAGAATGATGCCACCGCCCGTGCCAAGAACGAAATCTAAGCCGCCATCCGTTTGCAATCCAGTTACAGCGGTCTGTGGCTCATCCAAAGCGGTGACTTCACTCAGCACATTAGCGTCAGAGGATTCGCGACTCTTCGCGGATGCTGAGCCGGTTCGGCGGCGGACGATCGCAAAAATATCGGCGTCCCCGGACGATGAGCTGCGCCTCGACTGTGCTGAGCTGAGTCTCCGCTCAATCATCAAAGGCGCCAGCGAGGAAAGTGGTAGCGGGGGCTCGCTTGTGGCGTTGTTTGCTGCGGCTTCCGCGCCGCATAACGTGGTAGCGGGGGCAGGCTTCGACACTTGTCTATTCGCGCTGCCCCGCTGAACTCGCGGGCTTTCGCCTTCGTCGTCCCGATGGCGAGGGTGGCGCTTCAAGACCGATCGACAGCCCGCGCTGACCCCCGGCAGCCGCACGTTGAAAGGTTTAGGAGTCGGGGACGAACAGAAGGGAGCAGACAGACGGCGATTGGGCCGAAGCCCATTCATTTCCCTCCGCAGTGACGACACTGTCCCGTTCACTCCTACTGCTCAGCGCTGGCCCCAGGCGGCCCTGTGGGTCGCACGCACTTACCCGGCGCCGGTGCGGTGGGACCATGCGGCGGTGGAGTGCAATTGGGCGGGATGCCCTTGCACTTTGCGTATTGGAGGCAGGCTTGGTAGAGGTCGTTCTCCGCTTTCCAGCGATCCTCGTCGGTGTGCTCAATGTCTCCCGTCAGCTTCTGCAGCTCGGGCATCATCTCCGTCGCGGCTTTGAAATTGCGCAGGTAGTCCTTGGCGCCCTGCCAGACGAGGTCGGAGACCATCGGCGTCCCCGCGCAGTTGTTGAGTCTGGTTCCTAGCTCCTCTTCCGAACCTATTTCGCTGATGGTGTTCACGGCCTCACGGATCTTCGCCGCCGTTTCCCACAACGCGGCGACGTCGACAGAGGTCATCTGGCCGCCCACTTCGACCTCGAGGTTAGAGAAGTTGAGCACAGCGGTAGGGTCCTGATTAACGATCTTCTCCAACACCGCTTCGATCAGCACGAAGTCCTTGACGGTGTCAAGCTCGCCCTTGCCTACGAGGTAGGACAGCAGAGTCTTCGCCAAGTTAAATTCCACGCAGGATCGCACCACAAGGTCGAAGTCGGACCTGAACATCTGCGCCTGTGACCAGTAGTGTTGGAACTCAGCCTTCTTTTTCTTGAGGTCTTCGCTGTCGCACCGGGAGATATTCGCGAGGCGATCCACCTGCGCCTGGTACTGTGATGGATCCTTGCAATCGGTTTCGGGCTCGGGCGGCGCACCTGCCTCGCCGCAGCCGCAACAGATTTCCCAGTGGATCTTCGCGCTCAGAACACCCGAATAGTGCGGGTCGGAAGCCTTCGGGGACTTCCAATGCTCCTCGCCCTCGAACGGTATGACCGCGTGACGCTCCGCGTGGAGCATGCAGTCACGTTGTAGCTCTGCCCCGGCGGGCTTGCTGCATTCGGCCGGTTTGACGCACGCAAAAAAGGGATGTCCATAGTCTGAGCCGGCTAAACGGGGTACACAGCCAGGGTCGTCCGCCGGTTCAATGGCCAGACCACGAAAACCGAAGCGCCAGCCGCCCGAGCCGCTTGAGCTGCCAACTCCACTTCCGCCGCCTGGCGGGACGGGGCAATAGAGATGAGTCTCGCGCTCAGCGCCGAGCGTTGAAGCATCGATCTCAGGTTTCAATGGGTGGAAATGCAAATAGCCATCCGCGCCAGGGACGGGAAAGAATCCGAGCGGCCCTCCTTTGCTCAAGGTTACATTGCCCGTATCACGTCCGCTCGGTGCGTTGCAGATCGATCTGCGATCTGCTTCAAGCGGTCCGGAGCATCCTCCGGTGCTCAACTCGTAGTGGACATTCGGCGCGGTAAAGCCGCCCCATAGCTGCATACCCCAGGGAACTCCATTGACGCGCTGCGGGACCAGCGGAAACCTCAGGATGGCACGGCGAGAGCCGCGGCAGCCCACTTCGTTCCAGTCAGAATCCACCTCAATCCGCCCCCCCAGAGGCTTGTCGACAGGACAAGCCTTGACGTCATCGTGCGGGGCGCGAGGCGACCGTGAACTGGAAGGGCCACCACCGGGCGAGGCCTGCGGCGGTGCCGGCTTTCCAGCCGGTGTTGAGTTTCCGGATTTGCTGCTACCAGGCTGGCTGGCATTTCCAGGGTTGTTGGCGTTTCCGGAATCTGGTGATCCCGCGTCCTTATACTCCGGCGGCGTTCCGCTTGCAGTTGCGGATACCGGCGCGAGGTGCACCCATTTCACCATTCTCTTCGCGAACGACTCGGTGACCATCACAACGGAGTCCGGGAGTATTCCCAATAGCATGCCGGAGCGTATCGTACCGTCGGCCAGATGCAGCTCGTCCGTCGCGGAACTCTTTACCGGAGGAGGCGTAGCCTGCAACTCCTGGCTCAAGCTCAAACCGATCCATGCGATGTTCTGCCTCGGTATCACCGACGTGCCGATTACACATGTCACGGTGCCGCAGGTTAAGTTGCTGCCGGACTTCGTTGATGCATCACGCAGAATCAGAAGATTGCTCGCTTGCGCCTGGCCGGGGACGTTCGATGCGTCCGTGGATCGCGGAGCGGTTGTCGCAGCCGGCGAAGTCATGGGCCGCGAGCCCAGTGGGATTTGTTGAGTCCCGCCCTCTCGTTCGGTGGCCATGAGCGGCATCTCGCTTGGAACCTGAGCGGATAATAGTGTGCTCAGTGCGAGCAGCAGAATTGCGAGTCTGGTTTTGAACATTGAAGTTACTCGCCGGTCAATACTTTCCGCTTCATTAGCTCGTTTTTCCCCGTCACCTTTCCGCTCTATGGCCACGCGCTGCTCCGAAGCGGACCGTTACGAGTGCCTCCTTAGCCAGGGATCAAGGCTTTTCTGCCGCCGCGGGAGACGCCGCCTGCACTGTACGCCGCACCACGATTGTCCCAGCGACCTTGTCGCCGATGCGTTGGCGTTTTGGGCTCACGCAAATGGCGATGAAGCCGACGAGGTAGAGTACCAGCCCGTCGATCAGGCGCAGCAGGTTGCGGATGATGGCTGCCCTCCAGCCGATCGGTCCGTCGTCACTCTCCCGGACCACACGAATGTTCGTGGCGAACTTCCCGAGGGTTGCCCCCCAAGCTGCTTCCAGAATCACGTAGTACGCGAAGCAAATGCCCGCGCCTATCATGAGCGTCGCATTGTGGAGATAAAATCCGCCTCCTGAAATCGTGGTCCCCGCGAGCGTGGCAGTGCTGTACAGACGGCAATTGGGCCGAAGCCCATTCATTTCCCTCCGCAGTGACGACACTGTCCCGTTCACTCCTACTGCTCAGCGCTGGCCCCAGGCGGCCCTGTGGGTCGCACGCACTTACCCGGCGCCGGCGCGGTGGGACCATGCGGCGGTGGAGTGCAATTGGGCGGGATGCCCTTGCACTTTGCGTATTGGAGGCAGGCTTGGTAGAGGTCGTTCTCCGCTTTCCAGCGATCCTCGTCGGTGTGCTCAATGTCTCCCGTCAGCTTCTGCAGCTCGGGCATCATCTCCGTCGCGGCTTTGAAATTGCGCAGGTAGTCCTTGGCGCCCTGCCAGACGAGGTCGGAGACCATCGGCGTCCCCGCGCAGTTGTTGAGTCTGGTTCCTAGCTCCTCTTCCGAACCTATTTCGCCGATGGTGTTCACGGCCTCACGGATCTTCGCCGCCGTTTCCCACAACGCGGCGACGTCGACAGAGGTCATCTGGCCGCCCACTTCGACCTCGAGGTTAGAGAAGTTGAGCACAGCGGTAGGGTCCTGATTAACGATCTTCTCCAACACCGCTTCGATCAGCACGAAGTCCTTGACGGTGTCAAGCTCGCCCTTGCCTACGAGGTAGGACAGCAGAGTCTTCGCCAAGTTAAATTCCACGCAGGATCGCACCACAAGGTCGAAGTCGGACCTGAACATCTGCGCCTGTGACCAGTAGTGTTGGAACTCAGCCTTCTTTTTCTTGAGGTCTTCGCTGTCGCACCGGGAGATATTCGCGAGGCGATCCACCTGCGCCTGGTACTGTGATGGATCCTTGCAATCGGTTTCGGGCTCGGGCGGCGTTGTTGGCGCGCCGCAGCCGCAACAGATTTTCCAGCGAATCTTCGCGCTGTCAAGATTGTGATAGTGAGGGCCCCAATTGTCGGAAGCTTCCGGCGACGTCCAAGTTGACTCGCCCTCGAACGGTATGACCGCGTGACGCTCCGCGTGGACCATGCAGTCACGTTGTAGCTCTGCCCCAGCGGGATTGGTGCATTCGGTCGGCTGGACGCACACAAAAAAGTGTTTTTCCCAGTCTGGGTCTGTTTCAAAAGATAAACAGCTAGTCGGTCTAATCGTCAGACCACCGAAATCGAAGGCCCAGCTGCGCTTGCTGGACTCTCTCGGGCCGACGCACTCGAGAGGGGTGAAAGTCCCGCGCCGCCCGCCACCACCTATTTCGTGGTACAGCAGCGTCGGAGCATCGATCTCGGGTTTCAGTGGGTAGAATTTCAAATAACCATCCGCGTCAGGGACGGGAATGAATCCGCCCGGGCCCCCTCCGTTGCCTAAGGTTACGCTGGCCGCAGCACGTCCGTTCGGTGCCTTGCAGGACGAGCGGTTGTAGGGTGACATTCCGGAGCATCCTCCGGTGCTCAACTCGTAGTGGACCTCCGGCGCGGTAAAGCCGCCCCATAGCTGCATACCCCAGGGAACTCCATTCACGCCCAGCGGGATCAGCGGAAACCGCAGGACGACACGTCTTGAGCCTCGGCAGCCTGAACTGTTCCAATCAGAATCCACCTCAATCCGCCCCCCCAGAGGCTTGTCGACAGGACAAGCCTTGACGACATCGTGCGGGGCGCGAGGCGACCGTGAACTGGAAGGGCCACCACCGGGCGAGGCCTGCGGCGGTGCCGGCTTTCCAGCCGGTGTTGAGTTTCCGGATTTGCTGCTACCAGGCTGACTGGCATTTCCAGGGTTGTTGGCGTTTCCGGAATCTGGTGATCCCGCGTCGTTATACTCTGGCCGCGTTCCGTTTGCAGTTGCGGATACCGGCGCGAGGTGCACCCACTTCACCATTTTCTTCGCGAATGACTCGGTGACCATCACAACGGAATCCGGGAGTATTCCCAATAGCATGCCGGAGCGTATCGTACCGTCGGCCATATGCAGCTCGTCCGTCGCGGAACTCTTTACCGGAGGAGGCGTAGCCTGCAACTCCTGGCTCAAGCTCAAACCGATCCATGCGATGTTCTGCCTCGGTATCACCGACGTGCCGATTACACATGTCACGGTGCCGCAGGTTAAGTTGCTGCCGGACTTCGTTGATGCATCACGCAGAATCAGAAGATTGCTCGCTTGTGCCTGGCCGGGGACGTTCGATGCGTCCGTGGATCGCGGAGCGGTTGTCGCAGCCGGCGAAGTCATGGGCCGCGAGCCCAGTGGGATTTGTTGAGTCCCGCCCTCTCGTTCGGTGGCCATGAGCGGCATCTCGGTTGGAACCTGAGCGGGTAATAGTGTGCTCAGTGCGAGCAGCAGAATTGCGAGTCTGGTTTTGAACATTGAAGCTACTCGCCGGTCAATACTTTCCGCTTCATTAGCTCGTTTTTCCCCGTCACCTTTCCGCTCTATGGCCACGCGCTGCTCCGAAGCGGACCGTAACGAGTGCCTCCTTAGCCAGGGATCAAGGCTTTTCTGCCGCCGCGGGAGACGCCGCCTGCACTGTACGCCGCACCACGATCGTCCCAGCGACCTTGTCGCCGATGCGTTGGCGTTTTGGGCTCACGCAAATGGCGATGAAGCCGACGAGGTAGAGTACCAGCCCGTCAATCGGGCGCAGCAGGTTGCGGATGATGGCTGCCCTCCAGCCGATCGGTCCGTCGTCACTCTCCCGGACCACACGAATGTTCGTGGCGAACTTCCCGAGGGTTGCCCCCCAAGCTGCTTCCAGAATCACGTAGTACGCGCAGCAAATGCCCGCGCCTATCATGAGCGTCGCATTATGGAGATAAAATCCGCCTCCTGAAATCGTGGTCCCCGCGACCGCGGCAGTGCTGTACAGAAGCACATAGCACACCACGAGATCGATGAACGCCTCGACGCCCCGCACCGCAATTCCCGCGGTTGGCATCTCAGTCCCCTCGAAGGACGTCAGTTCCGTGCGTCATTTTTCGCCCAGTTCCTTCAGCGCCTCCTTGGCGTCATCGTCTCCGTTCGCGGCGGCCTTGCGAAACCAACGGATCGCCTCGGCGCGGTCTGGCGCCACACCCCAACCTTTGACGTACATATATCCGACGCTCTTTTGCGCTTGTTCGTTGCCTTGATCGGCGGCCTTGCGCAGCCAGCTCATCGCCTGCGCATAATCTTGCGCCACTCCCCAGCCGTTCAAGTAGAAAAAACCGATGTCGTTCTGCGCTTCATTATTCCCCTGAGCAGCGGCCAAGCGGTACCAGCGCAGTGCCTCGCCATAGTCCTGAGGAACGCCCTGTGCCATGCCGTAGAGATTACCAATCCCAACCTGCGCCAGAGCGTACCCCTGCGCAGCGGCCACACGGTACCAGCGCATGGCCTCGGCGTAATTTTGCTTTTCTGCAAAGTCATGCCCCCTGCGATACGCTTCGTCAGCTGACTGGACCGGCGCAGGCGACGACGTCGTTGGTACCGATTGCTTCTCCGCCTGCTGCGCCGCGACGAGACTCGTAGCTAACATCAGGGTAACCGCTGTCACGCCCAAACTCAGTGCCAGGGTGAGATGCCGATGCGCAATTCGTACCATGTTCCTTCCCCTTCGGCACGTACTGACCAGATTAGTTGGGCTCGTTCGCGTCGATCGCCAGAAACACGCGAGTCCCAACAGCCATTAACGCCTTGACTCTCATTGGATCGGGGCGGGGTGTAGTTTATCTCGCAGGTAAGCGCATAGCTTGTCTGTGGCAGTGCAGCACGTTTCGGCGCCGCGTTAACACTATAGGCCCATCGGAGCCGTTATCCGGGTGAAGTTAACGCGGATTCGCGTGAGGCCAGTGATTCCGTGGCCTCGCATTTCTACGACCGTAAGTACAAAACCCCCGATTTAAGAGTATCGTCCCACACGAGTTTCGATCTCGAGCAGGACGGGATTGCGGAGCGCCGCAGAACAGATTCATCGTCAGGGGGAAGCACGCCATGGGACATCGTCTCACTGTTTTTGTTGTCCTGTCTGTCTTGAGCATCGCGATGGCTGGCGGGGCGGAGCCGCAGACGCCGCCGACACCAGCCGCAGCACCGCCACCGATTGCGAGCGCTGACAGTGAAACTCCGGGCGTACAATTGCAGGTAACGAAGCTGAAGCGATTGGGTGACTCGGTGATGCTGCAGTTCGTACTGATCAACAATTCCGACTCCTCCTATGATCCTGGAATAAAACTGGACGCCTCGGGGGGGGCGGGCCGCCGAAGCGTGGATGGCATTTTCCTCCTCGATCTGGCCGGCAAAAAGAAATATGAGGTGGTGCGCGACAGCGACCAGCTATGCCTTTGCAGCCATGACTTGCAGCCCATGGCTGCGAAATCGAGACTGAATGTATGGGCGAAGTTTCCCGCTCCGCCAGACAATGTAAAGAAGGTCGGCGTAGTTGTTCCTCATTTCCTGCCCATGGACGACGTGCCTCTTTCCCAGTAGCGGAGGGCGGGCGAATTAGACACCTATTCTTTGCGGCGGCGCTATTGACCGGCACCGCACTCATCGCCGGGTCCGCAAGCTATGGCGAACAGGGGAGGGTCGCGGCGGTCGCGGGCAAACAACTCGAACTCCTGTTTACGGTGAAAGGTTTGGTGTTTGTCGTCGATGATATCGGCGGCAAGGCCAAGGATCTTGAGGTCAAGGAGACCAAGACCGAGATTCATATCGATCTCGCTGCAGATGTGTTGTTCGATTTCGACAAGTCTACGCTGCGGCCGTCCGCACGTGACACGCTCCATCAAGCCGCATCGATCATTCGGTCGAACGCGAAGGCCTCGACGGTGCGCATCGACGGCTATACCGACGCCAAGGGATCGGACTCTTACAATCAGCAGCTTTCTGACCGACGGGCCGAGGCGGTGCGGAACTGGTTTGTCGCCAACGAACGATTGAATGACGTGAATTTCGCGACCAGAGGCTATGGCGCGAAAAACCCGGTCGCGCCGAATACCAAGCCGGACGGATCGGACGACCCTAACGGCCGACAAAGAAACCGCAGAGTGGAGATCACAATCAAGAAAAGCTGATCGCGTAAGTGAGGCCAGACAATTCAATAGTAGGTTTGACTCGCGCTTTTCACCGCGCTGCCCGCCCCGCAAGCCTTCGCAATAGTTCCCTGCTGCGGCATCGTCGCGATCGACCAGGCCACCGGCACCGTGACGCTGCGCGACAACAAGACCGGGAAGCTCGAGAAAGTCACGGTCAAGGATCCGGCGCAACTGAAGAAACTCGCCGTCGGTCAGGCGACGGACCGCAGCATCGGGGCGCCAGCGAAGTGATGCGTTGAATCGGTGCGCGAGAGCAGTCACTCATGGGAGCGTCCGCTCGGCGTAGTTTGATACCGTGGCCCGTTCCTGCGCCAGGATCTGCAGCTTGTTGCGGGATCAAGCGTCATTCCGCATAGCGCGGTCTCGCTCGGTCATTGTTGAGTATCGCTGGCATCCGCTGCATGAGCGGCCGGTGCCGTTTTGTCCCAGCGCGTACGCCGCGGCGCCGACGAGTTCGTGCATCTTGACGTGCCGAGCGGCATGTCGCGCGAGTGTCCCGCGTGGATGTCTGACGCGGCACAGTGCCGAAAGATGGATCCTGGCGCCCCGCAGTTATCCGTGCAGGCGCTTTATTTAGCTTCGGCGAGTGTTGTCGGAGCGCTTAATGGCAACTTCGGCGCCACCGTCGAGCACTCAGCGATCATTGGACCGGTCACCCACGATTTCCGTGGCAACCACCCTGAGTGGCAGGCTGGAGCATTTCACGCGTGCCACAGCGCCCACGCGAGACGCACGGCTGCATAAATCAGAAACGCGACAAAAACCAGCGCAACCACGAGGGGGCTAACGACTGCTGCCGTCGCCAGTCCCCCAAAAATCATCAGCAGTCCTCCGCCGGCTATCGTGAAGCGCGCTCTCCATTTTTTATCGTGGCGCCATGCGCCGCTTTGCCACGCTAGTTTGAAGTCTCTTAGAGGAAGTTCCTCGGAGAATTGCCGGCCCTCGGCGGTTCCAAATACCCAGTACTTCGAGAAGCGCGCAGTGTAAGGCAGCATGCGCGTGTTCTGCGCCAGGCGGAACTGTTCCTCGACTTCGCTGTGTGACATCGGCTGGCCCTTTTCATAGAGCATCAGCATGAGTTGGACGATAAAAACGATGAAGCCGAGCGCGGCAATTGGAATAGTGAAAGCCAGGAGTGTGTTCCGGTTCCTGGCTAAGTACTCTTCCGCGATCTTGAGGAGAGCCAGGTGCTGGCTAGCTGCACTCACAGCAACGATGACGATCGCTGCCAGCACGGTTTGCAGAGTGGATTTCATAGCGCTTCGATTGGCGGTCAGCCCCTTTCGCGCGTATGCGTCAACTTCTAAGTGCCTTGCGCCATGCGCTTGCGCAAATCGCGCAAACTCTTCACGCAAAAAATCGCCCCTATGCCGAAGAAAAAGGCGCCTAACGGCGCGAAGATCGCAATGAGCGTCCAGTTGTCCTGGCCCTGCGCTCGGTTTACGTGCGGGTTATGCACGCGATAGACAATGACCACGGGATCGTTGACTGCAGCTTTTGCCACATCTCCTCCGGAACCTGGCTACTGCCGGCAACTTGCCCGTGTGGCGTTTCGAACCGATAGTCGATCCGATCCTCAGTCTCAAAGTTCTCGCCGCCTCTTTGCTCTTTACTGGTAACCAGCGCCGGCGATGTTACGCCGTCAGTTCGGTAGCGCCATTCACCCGCGAGGAGCGACAGGCCAACGCCTAGGAAAATCGCTCCGGCGACGAACCATATCGAGCCAAAGCGAACCCAGAACTCGCGAGATGCGGCGCGCCAGAAGCTCGGTTTGTCAACAAGTTTGGGCTGGGTTGTCTGCATGGCGATGAAATCGCTAATCGGCGCCCTGTTCGGCAGATAAAAACTCAATTCGTTTGTTCTCCGGCATGCCGGGAGGCCAGAGCTCCAGCCAGTAATAGCGCGCTGGCTTCACGAGCCGCCCGATGATGCGCGGCCATCAGACATAGGATGCAATCTCGCGGAGGTTCCGAGCGTGCAGGTGAACCAGCAGTTCGCGGAAGATGTGATCGACGGCGTCGCGCGCTGCGGCTCCTTTGGATTCGATGGTGAAAGTCGCGGTGTAGTAGTCTCTTGGTTCTAGGTCTTTTGGATCTCGCGTTATCCCGGCGTAAAATTCGGCGGGCTGGTGGATTCGAACGCGTACGTCTTCTTCCGGCCGGCAGTTGAGATAGTCGCCGTACCAACAACTGTCCCGCATGGTCCACTTCCAAGAGCCTTTTTTATTCAAGACCTTGAGCATCTCCTCCATAGACATATCGCAATTGAATTCGTACGCCGATGCCACCGTTACCCCCTCTGACCAGGGTGCTTATTCCCAAACGAAAAATCTACACACCGTCGCCAGCCGCCACACCGCCGATTAGCAGCGCGAGCAGCGCCATTAAAATCGAAAACTCACCTTGGGTCTCTGCAGGTCGGCGCCTGGCTCGAAAAATTGCCCACAACACAATGACAACCACTGGTACGAAAAGCCATGGCGGGATGCCCGGGAGCCTGCGAATGTGATCCTCCGGTCAGCCGGCGCCTGTCGACCCATTGCCGGTTTCGTGCGGCAGTGCGGCAAGCGAGAGCGGCCGCCGGCCGTCACGCGGCGCGCGGCACAGGAATCTCAAATAGCGAGCGCTACGTCGGGCGCATCACATGGGGACGGTCGCGATGGAAGCGCGGGGCCGCCGACAGCTCAAGGCGGTCTGCAACTGTCATCGAGGACAGCTCGCGGTGGATATTGCACGAGGACTCGCGGCTGCGGATTGTTCCCCAGGCTCTATGGGACCGCGTAAAGGCGCGACAAGCAGCGATCGGGAAGGGCTCGAAGAACATCCGGGTTGCGCGAACCGGGCGGCGCGCTACGAGCTTGCTATCGGGGTTACTGGAATGTGCCGAGTGTGGCGCGCATTTCATTGCAGTCGATCGTAACTTCTACGGATGCGCCAGCCACAAGCAGGGCTGGCTCGCGGCCTGCACGAACAGTGCGCGAATAAAGCGTGCGCGTGTGGAAGAGCTGCTCTTGAAGGAGATCATGGCCGAAATTCTGTCAGACGAGGCGGTGGCGTTCGCGCAGGAGGACATTCGCGCGGAACTCCGCCGCGTCAGTACGCCCTCACGGCCTCAGCTGCCAGTCACTCCGAAGCTCGCCAGCCTCGACGCTCAGGCGAACGAGCTACGAGGGATGCAGAGGGCCGGAAAATTGGCGCTCTCCGTCGCACAGGCGGCCCTCGACGCCATCGAGCGGCAGCGCGCGGACCTGTCCAGCGCGGCACGTGAAGATCAAAGGGTAAAGGCTGAAGTCATTCGCTTGCTTCGCAAGCCGCAGATGTTTATCGCGCTGCCGTGCGTGACCTCAATATGACGTTCAGCGAGCCGCAGGAGCGGTCCGAAGCGCGTGCGCTGATCGGCGACATGCAGTTTACGCGCAGCTCGAAAGGGACGCTGCCGTGCTGCTGTCGGTGGCGGCGAACTCAAGTAAATACAGTGACTTCGAATGTGGTAGCGGGGGCAGGATTCGACGCCTATGTCGAAGTGCGCCTCGGCTGAAAATAAGGCCGCGCCCAAGACGCAGGCTTGGCGTCCCGCACAGCCCTTGGCACTCGATCCCCTGACGCGCAGCGCAAGTGCGTGAGCTGCGCGCGCGACGCGCTGCCGAGCCCGTAGCCGATCACACGCGATAACTGTAGGACGGGTACCCGCTCCTATGGTTCCCGCAGATACAAGCAGGGCGACTTGCGCGTCCAGCAGCGAGCGGAGCGTCGCTGACCGGCGAAAATTATTCGAGGCATGAAGGGATCTGAAAATGAGGTAGCCGGTCAGGACGTACCATACTCCGGAGAATACTAGGTCGATGTTGAAAGGCAGGCGTTCCCGGAACCGGCTCAGCCACTTATCGACCGTCTTGACCGAGACGCCCAGTTCTCGGGCTACTTTGGATATTCGGGCGGCGGCCCGCCTGGATCCACTCGACCAGCAGCACTCGACAGGACACCGTCAGCCTTGCATTCTGATGCACGTTCATTCGGGGCTCCCTTGACACTTTCGGCCTGGTAACCAAAAAATTCACCGGATGTCCCGGAATGGACAACCCTTCAACCAGGAATAACGTCCTGAGACTTCACATCCAGCGCGCAACCCGATGGAGCGCCGATTCCTTGATCGGCGCGTTAGCGCGTGCGAACGAGATGATACGTAGCAGAAATACCACGAACCTTCTGATGTGAAGAAAATTGGCCCCGGGTAGACATCGACACGTGCATGCTGAATCTCCAGTGAGACGCCCTCGTATGCCATATCAGAAGACTCGAGTCTCCTGCTCGTCGGTTCGAATCCTACACGGCCCGCCATTTTCCGTCGTTTTTGCATTGTTCAGGCACTTGCGGTCGGCGCCGCGCTGCTGCGCCTTCCCGCGGCTTGCGCCGTGGAGTCCTGGTTGACCGAATACCCGACGGCGATGCAACAGGCGAACGCGGCTTGCAAGGAAGGCCGTCTGCAAGAGTGCAGAAGCGGCTTGCAGCGCTTGCGGACGCTCGTCGATGGGCGGCCTGACATCAGCTGTCGGCTCGCGGTGGTCGAAGCGCAGCTCGGGAACAAAGCGCCGGCCCTGGAGAGTCTCGGCATATGCGCGCGCTCCGGCCTCGATTTCGGCGCGTTTACGACCGAAAGCGCGCTGCAGGAGCTGCGAGTGCTGCCCGGCTTTTCAGCCGTGCAGGCAGAGTATCGGCGCGGCTCCTTGCCCGCGTACGACTACGAATCACGCTACTCGCTCGGTGACCCCGACCTCATTGCCGAGGACATCGCCTTTGATCCCGCAGACGGATCCTTTCTGGTCAGCAGCGTCCGAAAGCGAAAAATAGTGCGGATTGCGGCGGATGGCACTGTGTCGGATTTCATCACGACGGCACATTTCCCGATGTGGGGCGCCGTGGCACTGGCTTTGGATTCGCGGCGGGGCATCCTTTGGACAACGACGACGGCGGGACCCGAGTCCCCGCCCTACACGGAGGCAGAGGACGGGCGGTCTGCGGTGTTGCGGATCGATCTGCGCTCCAAGGCGCTTTTGGGCCGCTACGAGTTGTCCGACCGCGAACCACATGCCTTCGGTGACATGACCCTTGGGGATGACGGTGAGGTGTATGTGTCGGACAGTCGGGGCGGAGGTGTCTACGCAATTCGATCCGGCGCTAAAGACGGCCTGCAAGTCATCTTGAAGCCGGGCTCGTTTCGTTCGCCGCAAACTCCGGCGTTGGTACCGGGCGGAGCTGCGCTGCTCGTCCCTGACTACTCTCGCGGCATTGGTATCGTCCGTCTTGCACGAGGCGGGATGAAATGGCTGCAACATCCGCCGGAGCTCACGTTGGCAGGCATCGACGGCTTGTACTTGCACGGACGCACGCTGTTCGCCGTTCAGAACGGCACTGCCCCCGAGCGCATTCTCGTGATGACGCTCGACGCAAGAGGTAACCGTGTAGAGACGTGGCGGGTAGCCGTGACGCGCGTACCCGGGTTGGGCGACCCCACTCACGGCGTCGTCCGCGGGGAGTATTTCTACTTTCTCGTCAATAGTGGCTGGAACCGCCTTGGCGACGACGGGAGTCTGAAAGCCGATACCGCCGCAACGCCGGCGGAGATCTGGCGCATTCGCCTACCGCACTGACAGCGAGCGGTAGCCTCAGGCGGAGTGGTCCGGGCTGGTGCCTGACGATAAGGGTATCGTCGCGCCCTTCCCACCTCACGTGACGTTCTATGGTCCGTACCTGACCAGCGCTGACATTGGTTGGAATTGCTCCGGGGCGGCTGCTCGAACTTGCTGGAATCCCTGCGCCGGAAGCGGCACACGGTCTAGTTGGTAGCGGGGGCCTGATTTCGCTTCCGTCTACTTTCTTGCGTCTGTCGCTAGCAGCTTGATTTCGGATGGTTTCTGGGGCTAGTGGCCTTTCCCCTTGGTTCACTTTCCCAGGGCGGGCGACTGACGATTCGGCTCGGTAGTTGCCCCGCATCGGCGTCGTGGCGGTGGTCGCAGCGCCCGCGACTCCCTTCTCAGGTCTGGGTATGTCCCCCGGGGGGCCGGAACCGGCCAGAAGTTGACCTTCGATCTGCAATAATCGTCGCCGCAAAGCGGACGCCAAAACTTGGATATGCGTCCACATTCTCAATGCAATCCGAATTTGCCGCCGACCTGGCCTTCAGGCAGTCGGATGGCGTACGCAGCCCGGTGCCAAAAAATGGTCGATGAAGCAAGTCACCGCGTGTGCTTGTCGTCTGACGGCTTGCATTCCTCGCTGTACACGAGCGGCGCACCGTTAATCCAAGGGTGGTACTCGTTGGCAAGCCGTATTCGTTCGCCGATTGACGGATGATTTGAACGGAACGTTTGTTCAAACCAACCCGGCTCGGCAACGTCGTACCCAGGGGCGAGCCAATTCGCAAACATGGTCGCCGCTGCCTCGTTTTCACGGGTCAGTTCCAGCCCGAAGCGATCAGCCTCCCGTTCAATGTGCTGACTGAACGCGTTGAACACAGGCGTTACGGCCAGCCACAGAAACGTCAGGCAAAGCACACCAAGCGGTAGCGACGCTGGGTCCTTTAGTTCCGTAAAACCGAGACGCGCGTGCCATCGCGCGACGGCGAAACGGCCGACGCGATCCGTGAGCCAAAATCCGGCAAGTAGCAGTACGCTGATGATCAACAATGCCTTCCAGTTGTCACCCATCACGTAATGCTTGAGCTCATGACCAATGGTGAACCGAATCTGCGCGTCCGTTTCAATCTTCGCCAGATCCTCCTGCAGCACGATGCGATTGGTGGGCCCGAGCCCGACGACAGTTGTGTCATCACCGCCAACTACAATGGGTACGTCGCGAACGCCGCAGCGCGCAGCCAATGATCTGATTTCCGCCGCCAGTTGCTTGTTTTCCAGCGGCTTGTAGCTGTTCGTGAGCGGATTTACCCAAACTGGCGTGATGACGAGAACAAAGAGCACCACAGGAACCATGGCTGCGGCGCCCCATAACCACCATCGTCTTGGGCTCTTTGCCAACATCCAGTACGGAATCCAGACGAATAACGCGGCCGCAGCAACCTGGACGGCCATCCCAACAGCCTGCTCGCCTAGCCATCCTGTGAGAGCTCGGTGCGAGCGCCCGATCGCATGGGGCAGGACGAAGTGCCGCTCGTAGTTGAGCGGGAGACTGATCAGGATTGTCAGGACTACATAGATTGATGCGAACAGCGCGACCGTCAAGAACCGTCGCCCCCGCGCGATGCGTTTGCAGATCGCGCAGAGCCGACTCCCCCAGCCTGAGAACAAGAACAGAAAGGGTATCGCGAGCGCGAGAACCTTCTCGGCGATCCAATACAAATCAAACTTGTGGCCAAGTGCGAGCGCCGCGGCCGTGGGCGCGGGAACGGCAACCTGCGGAAGAACATCGCTGGCCAACGCACATGTACAGACACACGCCAATAGCGTCGGAAAAGTGATGTGTTGACGCCCCTTGCATTGCATACCGGCAACACTGTACCCGATCACCGGCAATAGCAACCGGCCCTAACATTTGGCTTGGACCGCCGCCGCTTTGCCATTTCCTTCAAAATCGAAGCAGCGCGTGAAGTCGCGCCAGGCGCATCGCCGTGCAGGCGCCGGGGTGCGCGTTCAGGCAGGGTTGCGGCGCCGCGCGCCTGGTGCCGGCCGCAAGAGCCCGTACGTCCTGAGCGGGATGCTCCGCTGCCAGCCGTGCGCGCGAGCTTTGCGCTCACCAACAAGACCCGTTACCAGTGCTCGAGCCATCACGAGGGCGGCGACGGCGCGTGCAGTGTAGGGCTCAGCGTCCCGCGCGATCGCGCGCAGCGGATCATCCTCGGCTTTACGGCGGCCGAGCTGCCGAAGTTCCTGACCGAGATCGAGGCGCGCTACGAGGCCCCCGGCGAGATCGCGCAGGGCGTGCTGCGTGAGCTGTTCCCGCGCGGGATCTGGCTGGAGCCCGACCACAACGGCGGCCGTTTCCTGTGGGCTATGGCGCGACTGCATGGCCGACGGACGGCCCTCACTTGCACCACGATGACGGAACCGCGCGGCCAGACGCCTTCCCGGCGATCTATCGTGGACGCTGCGATGAGGAAATAATGGTAGCGGGGGCCGGCTTCTTGAATTACCGACGGGCTAGCGGCTCGAATGCAGGGGGTATTTGACCGTTGTCTTGCCGGCTCGGGATTTATTTTGCCCCCACGGAGGAGGCCGGTATCAACCCTCGAGTGCCTGAAGGACTCCATTTTCGAAGAGTTCCTCCAGCGCGCGCTGAGCGACGTACTGCTGGTAGCGCATCTCTATCAGTTCCTCGAGCGGATCATCAGGCGGTGCGCGCGCGCAGTCCTGAACTGCAGCTTCCGACTGCACCGCGGGCTCATCCATGTGCAGCGACCAATAAAATTGCCAGTGTCACGCTTGAGTCCTTCGGGATCCGGATTGGCAATGCATATGCCGTGCCACTCTAGCGGAGTCCGCGACTCCGCTGTCGTCCGTGTGATTGCGAGACTAGGCATGGCAACACTCGTTCCCATTCCCCGTCCGCCCTGTAAGTGTGCAACCACGCACCGGATCGGTGCATGGGCCTTCGAGTGGGTCGACTCAATCGCGATGGAACATCGAGACGAAATCCCAGATCAGCCGACTTGCATCAGGGCCCGCAGCATCGTTGAAAGGATGACGTTCATCGCCGCCGCTCCAGGCGTGGCCCATTCCTTCCACAATGATCTTGCGCAGCAGAATGCGCTTGTTGTGCAGATAATCCTTTTGGCGATAGGCGCGGTCCGTGCTCGAGAGCCGCAACTCCGGCGATTCGGTAAGGGGTTTGGAGGACTTTTTTAGGTACTGGGCAAACGCCCGAAGTTGTTCGATGATCTGCTCGGCGTTGCGCGGATGCACAGTGGAGTCGTCATCACCGTGTATCACCAACGCGGGCACGAATGCGACGCAGCCAGAGGAATTCTGTGCGGCCGCGCGCGCCACCGATTCAGGTGCCGCGCGAGAACCCCGGAGCATGACAGATGCCGCATCTCCGACCGATTCTGCCCCCCGATACATTACTCCAGAGGCAATGGCGCATGCGGCGAACATCGCTCCGTAACAATATGCGAGAACACCGGCCATTGCGCCACCTGCGGAGATGCCGGCTAGATACACGCGTGAGGCGTCAATGGGATAGCGGCTCACGGTTCTCTTGACCAAGGCGGCGATTAACGCAGCCTCACCAGCCCCGTCGAGAGTATCGCGGCCAAACCAGCGCCAGCACCGAAGCGGATTTACTCGCACCGACTGCTCGGGATAAAGCACGATGAACCGATGCCGATCGGCAAGGGCATTCATCCGAGTGCCCTTGGCGAGCGTCTGCGCATCCTGGCGGCATCCATGCAGCATTACCAGCAGGGGCACAATGTCGGTTGTTGTCAACCCCGATGGAATATAGAGAAAGTAATTGCAGGATTGCCGACTGGCTGCATCGGTGACAGAGCTGTGATGGGTCGTTCGGAATGTACCCTGCGTCCAGCCTACCCGCCGCAAGGGCCGCGAGCGCCGGGTTAGCCCATAACGGACACTTCGGGCCCAACGCTTGAGAGAATTGCGCACAAATCCAATCTAGCAAAATACGCATGCGCTGCAGTGTCGTAGCACGCAAAACTGAACTCGCACAATAGCAGCGCGCACAGCGCTGATGTGTTGCGTCACTCGCCGTTTCGCGATGGCGGGTAACGGCCATGAGCGGCCAACCGCGACCGACTGTACATGGACGCCCCCACTTGTCCAGGCTTTCGATTCGTGATGGCTTGCAGGATCAGATTGCACCAGTACATTCGGACTTTTGCTGCGGCATGCACCGCTGTCCCTGATGGGTTTTGCTGATTGGCTTCCCATTGCTTTCTCGCACTCTAGGTGCTGCAGCCGGTCTGGATTTGGCCAACCACGGTCTAACCTGTTTTGCCTTCACTGCTTGATCGCCTGAGCAATCGGTGGTGTGTTTTCCTGTTCTGCCTTTGTGGTCAGTAAGACTTTGCGGCTACGCGGGCATCCGGGTCGGCCTATAGTCGGCCTGGAACTCGCGCTCGTGGGCAAGCAACGCCCACACGGTGCGTACGTTTTTGTTCGCCAGAGCCACCGCGGCGATATTCGGATGCCGACGCTTGAGCAGATTGGTCAACCATCCCTGGGTGTTGTCGACCTTGTTCTTTGCCGCCAGGATGGCCGAGCGCGCCCCATGGATCAGCAGTGTGCGTAAGTACGCATCGCCGCGTTTACTCATCCCGAGCAGCGTTGGCTTGCCGCCGCTGGAGCTTTGGCGTGGAACCAGACCCAGCCAGGCGGAGACTTGCCGACCGTTGTCGAAGCTGTGCGCATCGGCGATCGATGCTACCAGTGCGCTGGCAGCCAGCGGGCCAATGCCTGGGATAGCTTCGAGTTTTCGGCTGAGCTCGCTGCCGCGATGCCATTCAATGATTTCTCTCTCAAACTCTTTCACTTGCCGATCGAGTTCCTTGAGATGCTGCGTCAAGCGCTCAATCAAATGACGGAACGGAACCGGCAGCTCGTTGCTGGCATCCTCAAGCAGTTCCGGAACACGCTTGGCGACGTTGTAGATACCTTGAGGAATAACCAGCCCAAATTCACCGAGCAGACCACGGATCTGATTGGCCTGCGCGGTGCGCGCCTTCACAAATCCCTGGCGCACCCGATGCACGGACAAGATCGCTTGTTGCTCGACGCTCTTGATCGGCACAAAGCGCATGCTATGCCGGCCTACTGCCTCGCAGATCGCCTCGGCATCAGCCACATCGTTCTTGTTCGTCTTGACGTACGGCTTGACGAACTGCGAGGCCATCAGACGCACTGTGTGACCGAAGCGCTCGAACGTACGCCCCCAGTGGTGGGCGCTCGCGCAGGCTTCCATGCCAATTAAGCACGGCGGCATATTCGAAAAGAATCCGGCCACCTGTGCGCGCCGCAGCTGCTTGCGCAGCACAACCTTGCCCCGCGCATCGACCGCATGCACCTGAAAGACGTTCTTGGCCAGATCAATACCCACAGCTGTAACATTCATCGTGGACGCTCCCATTCTCGTTAAGTGGTCGTCAGACACTTCCACTTTGGCACATCGATGCCGTCTAGAGCGTGGGGGCGTCCATCCCATTGCTTTCTGGTGCCTGAGCGGGGCCATAGCCCGCTGCCCGAGCAACAGACCCTCGAAGACCCGGGCTCACATCATTCGCCGCGAGCACTAGGCCTATTTCGGGACGGTAAAGCGCGGGCGCGGCGAGCCGTGCTGTCCCCTTCTCCGAAACGCCTCCCGTGCGGCCAGCATCGCCGGCCGGTTTTCCCGCGCCCACTCATGGAGCGCTTTCAACGGCACGATCAACTTGCGCCCGAGCTCGGTCAACTCGTAGTCCACGCGGGGTGGAATCGTTGGATACATCGTGCGGGTGACCAACCCGTCCTGCTCCAGGCCTTTCAGGGTCAGCGTGAGCATGCGCTGCGAAATCCCTTCGACGCGGCGACGGATCTCGTTGTAGCGGATCGGTCCTTTCGACAAGGCGCCCACCACCATCACGGTCCACTTGTCGCCGATGAGAGCGAGCGTCTCGACTTCCGCCTTGCAAGCCGCGTGGGGGTTGGACGCTTCCGGGGCGCGAACAGCAGTGTTCGTATCGACCATAAAAGTGCCTCCTTGTGAAATCGGCGACAGAGCCTACCATATCTCAACGAACAAATTGTTCGTATCGATCAATGCGAGAGCAATCAGCTCCTTGACCCTTTCCTCCCCAGGTAGCAGGAGTGCCCCATGACCCAACAGCAACAACCCCGCATCGGCATCGTGATCGGCTCGACCCGAGAAGGCCGCTTCGGCGAAAAGCCCGCGCACTGGATCCACGAGATCGCCAAGCAGCGCACCGACCTTGCCTTCGAGCTGATTGACCTGCGCGATCACCCGCTGCCGTTCTTCAACGAGCCGCGGTCGCCGGCCTACGGGCCGGTCAATAACGAGGCGGCACGGCTCTGGGCCGGCAAGCTCGCGACACTCGACGGCTTGATCGTGGTAACGCCCGAGTACAACCATGGCCCGGGCGCGGTGTTGAAGAACGCGCTCGACTACGCCTACAAGGAATTCAACCGCAAGCCGATCGGCTTCGTGGGCTATGGCGGGGTGGGGGCGGCACGTGCCGTCGAGCAGCTGCGGCTGATTGCGATCGCGCTGCAGATGGCGCCGGTGGCCCATGCCGTTCACGTCGGCATGGTGGAATCCCTCGGCATTATGCAGCAGGGCAAGACCTTCGAAGACTTCCCGCACTTGGCGCAGGCGGCCAACAGGCTGCTCGACGAGATGTCTTGGTGGGCCAAGGTGCTGAAGCTGGCACGCGAAGGTAGGACGACCGGCGTCGCCGCCCAAGAGCAAAGAGGGAAAGCCGTCACCGTCGCGGCGTAAGTAAGCACGCGCGTCACTTCAAAGCAGATGACGCCTTCGATTCGGCAGATTTGGGGCGGCGAATGTCGTCTGCCACCAAGAGCCGCCAGTGGGAGAATAGCGGCGATTCCGATCACCGTTGGCCAATCAGGAAGGGAGGCCAATTCACGTTGCAATCCGGTGCATCGGGATTGCACACCGTTGCAAATGGTAGCGAGAGCACGCACGGCTTCAGCTTGATCGACGCGCCGAGCACCCTCTGGGCGCTGGGCACGAATACACTGCTGACCTTGTTCGACGGCGGCCGGCGTCGCGCGCAAACGGACCAGGCGCGTGCCGCTTACGACGAGTAGGTCGCCAACTATCGGACTACCGTCGTCACCGCTTACAGTCAAGTGGAAGACTCACTCGCCGCTCTGCGGCAGCTCGAACGGGAAAGTGTCAGCGAAGCTGCCGCGGTGGCCGCCGCGAGTACCGAGCTCGAGCAGGCTAACTACCGCTACAAGGCCGGCGCCACAAACTATCTCGAAGTGGTGATTGCGGAGAACGCCGCACTGGTAGCTCAGTTGTCTGCTGCTGACATCCAGGTCCGGCACATGAACGCCAGCGTGCTGCTGGTGAAGGCACTCCGGGGCGGCTGGGACGAGCGCAAGCTCAAGGCCGAGCTAGCGAGCAGGTGACACGCCGAGCACTGTATCTTTCGCGATGCTGTCGCCGCTCAGCTCGAAAACCGTTGTGTTTGAGGCGTGCGTCAAGATACATGTGCAGCTCGTAGGCTGGGGTCGTGACACGGGTGCTAGAGGCCTCGGACTATGCACCGGCGGCACGGGCACATGGCATGAAGAGCTCTTCGTATCAATTGCGCCAGCAAGCATTCATCGTGAGTGCGGAGCTTGCCGCCGAAGCTGCGTCGATCATCGCCGCATTTCCACTGCGCTTGAACCAGCTTCATTTGCAACAGGAGGAGCCCAAGTCGCAATCCGCGAGCAATAGACCGCGCACAACCTGTGGACGTTAACCAAAGAGGAGCACGTGACTTATGCGACAGTCAGTCCGATCGGAGAGAGAGAATAGGCCGTGAACACGTCCAGAGATGGAGGAAGGGCACTTGTCGGGCGCGGCGAAGTAAGCGACTGTTGCAGCAGCTACGGACGCTGTCTGAATTGGGGCAAATTCGCGATTCGCTATCGCAATTTTCGTTTGCAGCGGAAGGAGTATGGGAGATGAAGTATAGGAAACTGGGGAATACCGGACTCATCGTGAGCGAAGTAGCGCTTGGCACGATGCAGTTCGGCGGCAAGATGAACATGGGCAACCTCGGTCAGGAGGACGCAACGCAAATGGTGAAGCTGGCCCTGAACAGAGGCATCAACTTCATTGACACCGCGGACGTGTACAGCCTCGGGGAGAGCGAAACTCTGCTGGGTAATGCCTTGAAGGGCGTGAGGGCGGAGATCGTCCTGGCGACCAAAGTCCGGCTCCCCATGAGCGAGAATCTCAATCGGAGCGGCGCGACCCGAGTGAACATCATGCGTGAAGTGGAGGGCAGTCTCCAACGGCTACAGACCGATTACATCGATCTTTACCAGGTGCACGGATGGGACAGCAACACGCCGCTCGAGGAGACAATGCGGGCGCTAGACGATGTTGTGCGACAGGGGAAGGTCCGCTATATCGGGCTCTCCAACTACATGTCATGGCAAGCGGCCACTGCAATCATGCTGCAGGAGCGCCTGGGGTTGGAAAAATACGTAACGGCGCAGATGTACTACAGCCTCGTCGGCCGAGGTCTCGAATACGAATTCCAGTCGTTCGCCGAATACCACAACATCGGTATTCTGGTTTGGAGCCCGCTTGCCGGCGGCTTCCTCTCGGGCAAGTACAGTCGCGCCAACCCTGCTCCTGCCGGCACACGATTCGCGGAGGCAGGTTCGTTCGTGCCCTTCGACAAGGAGATGGGCTACCGCGTCGTGGAAGCGCTGAAGGAGGTGGCGGGTCGGCATGACGCAAGCCCGGCGCGTGCGGCGCTGTCGTGGGTGCTGGGCCGGCCGGCCGTTAGCAGCGTGATCGTCGCTGCCCGGAAGGCTGAGCAACTGGAAGATAACATCCGTGCCGTAGACCTTCGGCTCTCGGACGAAGAAGTCCGGCTTCTGGACGCGGCGTCGGATCCGGGCGTTCCGTATCCGAAGTGGATGGTCCTTCAGCTCGATACCGCGGAAGACCCGCGTTCGAAGGCCCTGTATCCGGAGCGCTATGTGGATGGCGGTCCCTGGAAGGATCTCCGCGGGACCCGGTGGCCCGGCTGAGAGCGCTTTACTGCCCGACGCGAAAGGCTCGAAACAGAATGACGTAAAGTCACGGAGCGATGGGGAGTCGTGAAAATAAGGTGATGGAACTCGCTCAGCGCTCGCCGAAGGACAATTAGACATGACTGCAATCACATCAGCAAAAAGCAAACTCGGATTTATCGGCATCGGCTACATGGGTCGGCCGATCGCGCAGAGGTTACTCAAAGCCGGCTTCAGGCTGACCGCCTACGACCGGCACCGCACGAAGGCGGAGGAGCTAATTCGATATGGCGGCACTGTCGCGGAAAACGTCGCGGAACTCTCCTCCAATTGTGACGTCGTCCTGTCGTGCCTTGCGAGCGATGAAGCTGTTCTGAACATCTACAAAGGAGCAGATGGAGCGTTTGCCAACGCGCATCGCGGGTCGCTGGTCATCGACCTGAGCACAGTGAACCCGCAGACCTCGCAGGAGCTTTCGAGGCTAGGCTCCGCGCGTGGCGTTGGCGTCCTCGACGTGACTATATCGGGGAGTACACCGGCCGCGGAGCAGGGGGCGCTGACCCTGTTCGGGGGCGGAGATCAGAGATGCTTCGCCGCCGCCGAGTCGATCTTTAGAGTGATCGCCAGAAAGTATTTTTATCTGGGGCCGAGCGGCTCCGGCGCGACCATGAAGCTGGTCGTTAACAGCCTTTTGGGAATCGGGATGCAAGCAATTGCCGAGGCCGTTGCACTCGGTGAGAAGGCTGGTCTCGATCGCAATCGATTACTGGACGTACTTTCAGAGACTGCGGTAGTCGCTCCTGCACACGTAGGCAAACTGGAAAGAGCGATGAAGAGTGACTACAGCCCGCAATTTCCGCTTCGATTAATGAACAAGGATTTTGGGCTGATTCTCAACCTCGCAGCTGCGGTCGGTGCGCAGATGCCCGCGACACGCGCGGCTTTCGAGGTCAACGTGGCACAATCGGCCCAAGGACAGGAGCAAGATTTCTCGGCAGTGATTCTGGAAATGGAAAAGCAAGCTCATTTGGATTCCGCGGACAATCGGGGGAAACGCCGTAGCCACGGCGGCCCACAGTCCGCCGAATAGGAACCAACGAACACGAAGCGCTCACGAGGTTTACTTCCCAGATCAGTCGCACACGCGATCGCCTCGGTGCGCGCGAACGCGTCGCTAGATAAAGCCGGATCAGAACGCGTTCATCGAGCGCTTCAACAAGACCATCCGGCTACTACTGTGCGCCTTTCTCTAGCCGCTTGAATTCAGAGGGTATCCTAGCCGTTGTCTTCTCCCTTGGATTCACTCTCCGCAGGGCGGGCGACTGAGGGCTCGGCTCGGTAGTTGCCCGCGTCGGCCCCAGGCCACCCGTCGCCCTGCGGTCGCGGTTACACTTGGCTGCGATCCGTGTCCTGATTGCAGCAAAATTCAAATGAGCAACCTGCCGATTCCCGCCCGCTGGATCTGTCCGAGCTGCCGGCACGAAAACTCGGCGCTCGAGTACTGTCCTGCCTGCGGCGAACGCCATCTCGACCCGTATCGGCTCACCTTGACCGCCTTTGCTGAGCAGGCGGCGGAATCGCTGTTTCACGCCGATGGCCGAATCTTGCGCACGGTCACGGCCCTTCTGTTGCAGCCTGGGCGCCTCACGCAAGCCTGGATGCGCGGCGAGCGTCGCGGCTGGGTGGCGCCGTTTCAGTTATTCCTGTTCCTCAACGTGATTTTCTTTTTTGCGCAGTCCCTGTCGGGCCTGAGCGTGCTCGCTGCGCCGCTCGATACGCATCTGCACCACATGCAATACGCACCTCTGGCGCAACGGCTGGTCGACTCGCATCTCAAGCGCCATGGCGGCACGCTTGCACAATTGACGCCGCTTTTCGACCGCCAGCAGACGACCAATGCGAAACTGCTGGTAGTCGCGATGGTGCCCCTGTTTGCACTCACGCTGCGCCTGTTATTTCCGCTCCGGCGCCGGCTGGGTGCGATCCACCTGGTCTACGCGCTGCACTTTTACGCCTACCTGATGGCGTGCTTGACCCTACTGTTTCCGGTTGCGGGACTCGTGTTGCTGCTGCTGCGTCAGCTTGGCGTGGAAGTTGATCCTAGCCTGCTCGATGAAGTCGTCTCACTGATCGAGCTTGCGTTGGTTGTGATCTATCTTTGGCCGGCGGTCGATCGCGTCTACTCGCTGTCAACGCCGCGTCGTATCGCGAGCGTCACGCTGCTGGCTGCTGCCGTACTGCCGATCCTGATTGCGTACCGACTGTTCCTATTCTGGGTGACATTGCACGAAATCTGAGGGTCATGCAGTCGTGGCCGACGATGAACTTGCCCACCCGCACCACTGAGGCCGCACATGGGTACACCCGCGTTGCCGCAAAGCCGTCGGTCGCGAGTTGATGAAAGGGGATACCTGCCGGCCGAGGTCTGGCGCCGTGTTTACAGCGCGATCGCCGAGTAATCTCGAAACGATGCGAGAGTAGCCGGGAGTGGTAGCGGGGGCGCGCTTTTGCGCCCATCTGGATGTGCGCCTCGGCTGAAAACCTCGGTCCTGCATCACGTAACAAGCGCGCTAAGTCTTATCGGAATTGGTAGCGGGGGCTCGATTTCGCAGTCGCCTACCTCAGTACGATTGTCTCTGGCCCCTTAACTCGCCCTGACGAGGAGGGCCGTGTAAGCGGTAGCGGCGGCCTGGACGGCAAGTTGCGAGCCAGACCCCCCGGGCGCATTCTCCGCGCAGACGGTCGGGGGGCTAGGGCAAACAATGTCGGAAGAAGCGGCCAAGTCTCGAGAAGGGGAGGTACCAACCAGCCCCGCGGCGGCTGTTCAGCCCCCGGCCAAGGGGACGAACGACGGCGCACCGCACGCCGCAGGGCGCGTGCACGCGCACCAGTCGCCGATTCAATTTCAATTCCTTGAGCAGCTGAAGCATCGCAATGTGATCCGGGTGGGGATCCTCTACTTGGTGGTCTGCTGGCTCATCCTGGACCCGATACACGTTCTCTTTCACATGCTCGACGTACCGGTGTGGGCCAACCGGCTGGTGGTGGTACTGATGGCCGTCGGCTTCCCAGCCGTCCTTCTGTTTGCCTGGGTGTATGAGATCACGCCCGAGGGCCTGAAACAGACTGTCGAGGTTGATCCACAGCGGTCGATCAGAAAACTGACGGGGCAACGCCTGAACCGCGCCATCGTCGTGGTGATGGCCGTGGCACTGGCGTACTTCGTAGTCGACAAGTTCTGGCTATCGAAGCACGTAACGAGCGAGCGGTCGGCAGGCCAGGCAGTGCCTGTCACAGTCGGAGCCGACCCAGCTTTCACCGCAGTGTCCGACAAGTCTATTGCGGTCCTGCCGTTCACCGACATGAGCGAGAAGAAGGATCAGGAGTATTTTGCTGACGGCATGTCGGAAGAAATTCTCGATCTCCTTTCAAGGATACCTGGCATTCGAGTGATTGGTCGCACATCGTCATTCCAATTTAAAGGCAGGAGTGGGGATCTGCGGACAATCGGCAGAGACCTCGGGGCGGCCTACGTAGTGGAAGGCAGCGTGCGGAAATCCGGGGACCGGCTACGCGTCACAGCGCAGCTCATTGGCGCGCGGGACGGATCCCACCTATGGTCCGAGACTTACGACGAGTCCGCGGGCGATGTGCTCAAGGTACAAGACCAAATTGCGGTCGGTCTCGTGCGCGCCCTCCAAGTGGCGGTCGGTGCCGATGACCTCCAGATGTCCCCGGCGCTCAAAAGCACCGAGGCGTATGACCTCTATCTGCGTGGACGACACGCCGCTGATCGCTCTGATCGCCAGGGATTTGAGGCGGCAATCGGGTACTTCCAACAGGCGCTCGAAGTCGACCCCACATCGGAGCGCGCCGCCTTATGGCTCGCCTTGGCGCAGAACTCACTCGCGTTATGGGGTTTCGTGCCGCCGCGCCAGGGCTTCGATAGTGCTCGCGAATCCGCGCACCGCGCGCTCAAGCTCAACCCGCGATCGGGTGTGGCACACGCGATTCTCGCATCCATACGATCCGTGTATGACTGGGATTGGCAGAGCGCCGAGCGCGAGAGCGAGCAGGCCGTAATGCTCGAGCCGCGCAGTTCGCTGGTTCTCGGGCTCGCTGGTCTGGCTCACTCAGGATTTCGATGGGATGAAAGTGCGCGCCTCCTCCTCGCCAGCCTCGCGCTCGATCCACTGACTGCCGGCTGGCGCGAGGAGCTGGGCAACATTCGTTATCGGCAAGGGCGGCTGTCCGAAGCGGAGGCGGAACTGCGCAAGGTTCTGGAGCTCAGCGCCACCTACGGCGAGGCGCATTTCTACCTGGGCCGGATACTGCTGGCGGAAGGCAGGCGCGAAGCGGCGCTCGAAGAGATGCAGCGGGAGGCGCCGGAGTCTGGCCGCGATGCGGGACTCGCGATCATCTACCACGCGCTTGGGCGCAAGGGGGACTCGGACGCGGCACTGGCCCGGCTCACGAGCGATCGTGCTAGCGATGCCGCCTACGAGATCGCCGAGGCTCACGCCTTTCGCGGTGAGGTTGACGAGGCATTCGCGTGGCTGAACCGCGCTTACCAGCAGAAGGATGTTGAGATGTATGCAATCAAGGACGAACCCCTGCTCAGAGCGCTCGAGCCCGACACCCGCTACAACGCGTTCATGCGCAAGATGAATCTGTCGGAGTAGCGCGGCACCCGTTTCGCAAACGTAGAGCGGTGGCGAGCTACCGGTTAAGCGATTGTTATTTCAGTGGTAGCGGGGGCCCGCTTGTGGCGTTGTTTGCTGCGGCTTCCGCGCCGGAAAACGTGGTAGCAGGGGCCTGATTTCGTTATTTCCTACTTCGCACCGGTTGTCGCTAGCGCGTTGAATTCAGAGGGTATCCGACCCGGTTGTTTTCCCTTCTTGGATTCGCTCCCCCCAGGGCAACTGAGGATCGCCTCGGTAGTCACCCCGCGGCGGAGCGATGGTCGCTGCGCCCGCTGCATCAAGCAGTGGCGATTGGATCTTCTGGACAGCGCTAAAGGCGCGGACCCCGTCTGCCACGGTACCCATAGAGCAGATAAGCAACCACAATGACGAGGACGATCAGGCCAATGGGACCAAGTCCCCAACCTGCCCCCATGCCCCAATACAGACCGCCACCGCCGCCAAACAGCAACAACAGCACAATCAAAATAATCAGAAGATCCATTCTTTGCTCCTCGAAATGTCGCCTTAATGATGTGCAACGAACCGTCAGGCGGCATGCTGCAACACGACCTTGTCGCAACGTACCACTCAGGTCTGTGCGCTTTCGAACATTGGCGCTCAGCCTCTTATTCCGTAAGTTAACCGTCGTTGAATTCCGTTGCTTTCGGGGCCTTCCACGGCGGTGTGTGCGGTAGCGCTCCGACTGAATGCTTCTACATGTGCTCAAATGTTGGCATAGACCAACCAACGGAGATTCACATGTACATCGGTGGCAGCCTTCTCGGAGCCCTCCTCGTGATTGCTGTGATTGTCTTCCTCCTGCGCAGAGCCTGAGTCGTTCTTGAGCCAAACCTGCGCTATATCCCAGGGAAGTCGATCGCCCCCACCTGTATCCCTTTCCCAAGGGTGGCTGCGGCAGATAAGGAACGCCTTTCCGCAGCTGCTCTATTTCCCGCCACTCGCAGAGCCGAAGGAAAAGCCTATGACAGTCTTCAAACCGATCCCCCAATTGGGCTTCTTAGTGTTGGGGCTGATGTTGTTTGCCTCGGGTTGCGTCTTCGTGGCGCGTGGGGGCTCCAGTGCGCCGCGGTCGCAGGAACGCTATCAGGAAGGCTATCAGGAAGGCTATTATGATCGTGACCACCACCGGTGGTACCACGAGCGTGGATGGCAGAACTGCGGAGAGCACGACGAACACTGCCGCGACTGAACGGGTGGGCTTTAGGGATACTGCAGCGGCTTAAGGAAATCGGTCAGCTGCTTCGTATGACGCCAGTACGATAAAACCAGACCTCGATGCCAGCGGCGCATCGCTCATACGACGAGCCGCCTCGGCGTCCTGAGATAACTAACGAATACCGCTTTCGCGGGCTCCGTCATCGACGCTTTGCTCGCAGCGCCGGGTCCAACATGCGCGATCAAGATCCATCTCAAATGCGATTGAGCCCACGGCGCCCAGGTCTCATGCGGGATTCAGGTGCCGTGACGGCGCCTCGGAGCAGACGGGCTAGTAGTTGATGTCGCCGAGGAGATCCGCGCACTCGGTGCCTCACGCGGCGAGAGAAAACCCTGTTGCCTTCAGGAACTCTCTAAACTGCCGATGCCGGCGAAACGGGTGAATAGCAATTACTGCCGCGCAGAATCCTCACAGTTTCTGCGACTGGAGTTCGACTGCTATGAGAACAACCACAAGGTGCGTGCCATGGTATCTTTTGCTTGCCTGCGTGTGGCCACTCCAGGCGCAGCAAACCACAGTCAAAGGCATGGCCGGCGCCGACGGACAGAGCACTGGCCGGAAAGAGCCGGGAACCCGAGTGTCAACCGTTGGTGTAGAGAGAGAACTGAGCCGGCGCTCTCTATTCACGTTCATTGTATTTGAGGGCACTTCCTCGCACGGTTTCTGCCGGGTACCTTTCGCGATAGAGGCTCGTGTGCTCAGATTGCCGGCAGGATTCGACGCCTATGTCGAGGTGCGCCTAGGCTGAAAACGCGATCCTGCACCGTCGTATCTCAGCGCGAACGGCTGGAGCCGGCCAACTGCGGAAGTTCAGCCCTGTGAAATGTCTGCCCCAAAGCCGACATTGCGGCAGCCAGCGGCGAGTTTGTTGCCAACGCAGATAGCATCCGCGAATATCGTCGAAGCGTCGAAGGGGGGATGGGCATGGCTGAAGGGTTGCTCCGCGGGGTGCTCGGCGGCGAGGAGGAGGAACAAGCTGCGTCGGCCAAGGCAGCTCCTGAGGCGTTCGCAGCGGCGGTGGCCGCTAACGTTGCAAACCACAGTCCGGAAGTAGCAGCCGAGACGGCGGTGTTTCTGCGCAAACAGACGGAGCTGCTGGAGGCGCAGCGGAAAACAGTTGAGGCCGAACACGAATACTTCGAGCGAGCTGGAATGGCGACCGCGTCTGCTCGGCGTGCGGCTGCGGACCGGATTCCAGGTCTTCATCGCGCTCGTCGCGACCGTTATTGGGGTTGGCGCTGCGGTGATGATCCACGACGGCGTCACCTCACGGCGCGTGGTCATCGAGCCGTTTGACGCGCCGCCCGGACTTGCCGCCCGAGGTTTTACCGGCAAAGTTATCGCAAGCGGGCTTCTCGACGAACTCAGCCGTCTACAGGATGCCACCCGCAGCTCCGCCGCTGCGCGCAACCTCTCCAACGCCTGGACGAGCGAGATCAAGCTCGACGTGCCGGAGACGGGCGTTTCAATCGGCGAAATTTCGCGTCTTCTCAGGGAGCGGTTCGGGCATGACACGCTCATCAACGGGGACCTCACCGAGACACCGGCGGGGGGTCTTGCGCTCACGGTCCGCGGCCAAGGCGTGCCGCCCAAAACCTTCGACGGGTCGGCCACGGAGCTCAAGAAGCTCACGTTCGCGGCGGCCGAGTATGTCTACTCGAAATCCCAACCGTCACGGTGGGCCGCCTATCTCACCACTGTAGAGCGCTACGAGGAGGCTATTGCGTTCTGCAAGACGGCGGTCGCGAGCGCCGACCCCGCGGAGCGCCCCGGGCTTCTCAATGCCTGGGCCAATTCCATCGTCGCCACGGGTGGCTCAAGCCGTGAGGCGCTCGCGCTCTACCGCGCGGCCGTGAAGCTCCAGCCGGACTACTGGGTCGCCCACAACAACATCCTGAACACGCTCATGGATCTGGGCGAGGAGGAGGGCGCGTGGCGCGCGGGCAACGATATGCGCAAGGTCGCCGGCGGCCGCCCAGGTCGGGCGTCTGAGTTGTTCTACCAAAACTGGGACACTCTCACCTGGAACCTGGGACCGTGGTTGGATGCCGTAGTGGCCGACGCCGAAGCCAACACCGGAGCGGGTACGAACGCCGCCGCCGCCGGGCCAGTAATCGCTGACATTCAGGCCCGGCTGCACGATCTGGAAGCCGCGGATCTGGCGCTCAAGACGACGAAGGAAGACCCGCACGATCCGAGCATCGCCGCGATGACCCACTTCGTACGCGGCCGGCTGGCGGCCGAGGCTGGCGATGTAGCGGGAGCCGCTACCGAGATGGAGGCGTTTGGGTCGGCCTACGCCGATCCCGCCGTGTCCAGCACCACCCCCGGCTACAACTGCTGGATCGCGCTGGCCGAGGAAGCAGCGGGACATCCCGACAAGGCCGATGCGCTGTTGAAAACCGCCGGGACGTTCGTGGACTGCTACCGATTCCGCGGGGACATCCTTGACGGTCGCGGTGACTGGCCGGACGCGCAGAAGGCATACGCAGACGCGGTCGCCCTCGCTCCGGATCTACCCGCTGCGTACTACTCGTGGGGCGTGGCGCTCGCCCGTCACGGCGAGCTCGCGCGAGCGGAAGCTAGACTCAAGGACGCGAACCAGCGCGGACCGCACTGGGCCGATCCGCTGAAAGCGTGGGGCGATGTGCTTGTGAAGCAGGGCAAGACCAAAGATGCGCTCGTCAAATACGACGAGGCGCTCAAGTACGCACCGAACTGGAAGCAGCTCCAGGAAGCGCACGAGACGGCGGCGAAGCGGAAGACCTAATTGGACTTCCTGGAAGCGGACGCTCGCGAAGGTCAGCAGAGGGTCAATAGGCGACTTGCGGCAAAAGCGGACATCGCCGCATGCACTGGGATACTACGTTAGCGACCACGATTTCTCAGAGAAGCGGCCCACGACCCGGCAATGCCGCGGGCCGCCTGTAAAACAAGTTTATGGCGGGTTGGCGCGATTCGAACTCAACGCTTCATCTCGGCGGATTCAGCGATGCGCTACTTCCCGCTCTTGGCTGGCGTCGTTGATGTGGCGATGACCTGCCACGTGCCGCCCTTGCGGGACCAAACGTGTAGGCTGTAGTGGGCGTCAGCGCCCTTGGTGCTATGCGTCATAATGGCCGTATCCGGATTAATGAACGTAACTTTGTAGTCGGTCGGCTCATAACGCGTACCGGCAGGTGCCGCCTTCATATCAGCGAGCGTACCCTGTTTTCCCGTGACGCCGCTCTCGGTGAGCGAGACGACTTTGTCAGCGAGTAACTTCGCCGACACGGTCGTATCACCCTTGACCACGGATTCGCCCCATTGCTTGTCCAGCGCTATGAGAGCGTCCGTGTCATCAGCCGCGCGTGCGGTCGCCGTGAACATGACCAGAAGCGTCGCAACAGTGACTAGAATGCTCTTCATGTTGATTCTCCCCTCTGATTCTGTACTGCGTCGTGTGCGGCCCGCTACTTGGCGGGTTGCATACCTTTGAGACACCCTCACTATAGACCTCATTTCGTCCACCCACAGCACTGATTTTGTTGGTTGCTGCGAGCTGAAGTTTGGAGCAGTTTTTCATGGGCGGATGTGCGACGTGTCGCATGGTGATCGAATTGCGACCGGGGCTTCACCCATGCAAGGAAGACCAAGAGACCGGTCCCGTTCGAAATCACCGAACGGATCGGCGGTCGCCGCCGCGGGAGGGCCCGCGTGATAACCCGGCCCCGCCATGAGTGTTACTCCATCTATCGATCTCCACAACAACGGTTCGCCGGACGGTTTGTCGTCACCTCGCCGGCCCAGCCAGTGCAGTGCGCGACACCGCGCACTGGCCCGCGCGATCCTCACTCTTTGGTCTTGATCTTCGTGATCTTCGAACCCTCGAAGGACACGTCAGCGATCAGACCCTTTTCGCCGAAGATAAAGCCCAGTATTGGCTTATTCAGCGTTGCGCTGTCGTACTGGCCGCCGGCACCCTTCGACACGAGGGCGAAGGACGTATCCGCGCCAACGGACCAATTCTCGCTCGCTCTGAACTTGTCCAGGGAACCTTGCGTCATGAACAAAATGACCTCGCTATGCTTGGCGACGCCGAGCGTAAGGCCAACGGAGGCGGACGCTATGCTGTAGTAATTGGCTGTTGCGCCATTGACCCGCAGGACGCCCTCGCCAAACTCACCTGCGACACCGGCACCGCCCTTGGTAACTCGCCCAAAGATCAATATGCCCACTGCCTTGTTGGCCAGCTCCTTATGCTTCGAGTTCAGCGCGTAGAAATGTGCGAGGGCTCTATCAGCGCTCGCGTCAATCTCCGCCTTGGTGCTGGCGAAAGAGGGGGCGCTTGTAACAAGGCCAAACATTATCAGGCCGACGGCGGCTATCAAGGCTTTCGGTATCACGGTGGCTCTCCGTAGATGGGGAAGTGCACGTTGTCACGCTACGCGCTCCGCCGGTAAGCAAACCTCACAGAGATGCATCGGATAGTCACCCCCCGCATCCGTCGAGATTTGAATATGGATTGCGCTTGAAATTCTAATCTGAATTACGTGCGTAGTCCGCTGTTCCGATGCTCGAGCAAACTCTCCGTGACGCCGTACTGTCTGTGCGGTAACGCAGGTGAGGGACGGTGTCACGCGCACCGTAGCTACGCCGCAGGCTATCGTCGGTGCGCTGGCGCACGTAGGCCAATAGGCATGAATGTCCCGCAAAAGGGTCGCGGCGGCAGCTTGTTTGCGACGCTATCGATGCGCTTCGCCGCTCACAAGTGCGCCAGCACCCGCACGCCGGCCTTAGCGTGCTTGAGCGGCGCCACGACGACTTCACTCCCCATGCGATGAAACTCTATATCGATACGCGCCTCGCCCACGGGCAGGTCACGAATACTCAGTGTCTCGATGCCTATCGGTAGCATCGGTCGTTGGATATGCACTTCCTGGCGCCGCCCATCGATGCTGATCCCGAGAACCGCCTGCAGCAGCATGAAAGCGGCACCGGAAGACCATGCCTGGGGCAGGCAGGCGACGGGGTAGGGGGCGGGCGCTTGTCCTTCGACGCGTGGGAATCCACAGTAGAGTTCCGGCAGGCGCATCCCGAAGTGATGCGCCGCTTCGAAGATCTCACCGAGGACCTGCACCACGTGCGGGCGGCCACCGTAACGTGAAATTCCCGCGGCGCAGATGGCGGTATCGTGCGGCCAGACGGAACCGTTGTGATAGGACATGGGATTGTATCGAGCCTGACCCGTGGCCAGGGTTCGGATTCCCCAGCCACTGGAGCAGCGCTCCGACAGCAGCTGCTCGCACACGGTCGTTGCCCGCTCCATGCTCGATACCGCGCAGAACAGCAGATGTCCGGCGTTGGATGCCCGCACCTTGCACGGCTCGCCATTGCCATCGAGTGCGATGGCGTAGAAGTTCATCTCCGGCACCCAGAACTTCCGCTCGATTGCCTCCCTGAGCGTCACTGCACGGCTGCGGCAATCGCGGGCTACTGCATCTTCCCCCCGCACGGCAGCCAGTTCCGCCAGCGCATTCAGCGCCGCGTAGGCGTATCCCTGGACTTCGACGACAGCAACCGGACCACGCGGAAAGCTCCCATCCGCGTGGAATATCGAATCGTGACTGTCTTTCCAACCCTGATTGACCAGACCGGTGCTTTCAGCGCGTGCGTAGTCGAGAAATCCCGTGGGACTGGCATCCATGCGCCGCTCGATCCAAGCGACGGCCGCGCGCAGGTGATTCCAGATGCGATCGACCACAGTCCGATCGCCGCTGCGGGCCTCGTAGGCGCCCGCCAGCATCACGAACAGCGGTGTCGTATCGACACCGCCGTAGTATTGACCGAATGGGACCTCGTGCAACGCGGCCATTTCACCGCGCCGCATCTCGTGCATGATCTTGCCGGGCTGCGAATCACGGAACGCGGATTCGTCCTTGGCCTGGGTCGATGCGAGGAACGAAAGCACGCCCGCCGCGAGCTGCGGATTTATCCACAGAGTCTGCAACGCCGTGATAATGGCATCGCGTCCGAATTCTGTCGCGAACCACGGAATGCCGGCATAGGGATAGGGCCCGGTGGGGAGCGAGGTAGTCAACAGCGCAAGGTCCGAGCGCGACCTGTCGAGCCACAGATTGAACAGCCGCCCCGAGGTATCGATCGATGCGCCCGCGGCAAGGCGGTGTCCCATGCTCTTGCCCAGCCGCTGCGCCGCAGCCTCGAAGCGCTCGCGCTTCGGTGTCTCGCTCAGGTCCGCACCAATCTCGACAAAGAGCTCTGCGACTGCCGGAGCGCGCCAGTTCGATGGAGAATTCGGCCGCCTGCGCCGATACCGAGCGCGGCGACTCAGAAAATCTGATATGCGTCGACCGCACCACGCTATCGCGGCCGCGGTACGCGAGGCATATGCTGCGGTCCTCTACGGTGGCCGGCAGATAGTCACCGCGCGCCGCGCGCGTGGCGCCCTGTACCTCGAAAATATCGGCGAAGTCGGCTGCAAATAGCAGCTTCAGCGGCACCCGGGCGTTCTCGTCGCTGAAGTTGGTGAGCTTCAGCTGTTCATAGAGGGAGCCGTCGCACAGAAAGCGATTGCGCTCGAGATGGATGACGCCCTGCGGAATCGAATGTTCGCCCAGTGCCGGCAGCGGCCGGTTGGTCAGATGAGCGGTAAACAGCGTGTTGTCCTGATTGATGGCTGCACCGAGAAGCGAGGGCCGCCGGTCCGCAATCTCCAGCTCGTAGCGCGACAGGATGCGCGTATCGTTCGTGAAAAGCCCATCGTCGCTGCCCTGGATGTCGCCGAGCGCGTCCGCAAGCAGAAAAGTGTTGCGCATCCTTCAGGGTAAAGCGCGGCAGCAAGCCGCGGCGTCCACCGGGCTCCTCGATGGGACCGCTATTCACCGTGATCGCTCATCGATCATCTGCTGCGCACCGCCAGGCGCGCGACGGCCCGCGGCGAGTCGAGCAGATCGGCGTAAACCTTGAGATAGGCACGGGCCATCTGGTGCGCCGTGAAACGCTGTTCGAACGCAGCGCGAACCGCCCGCCGATCCAGTTGGTCCACGCGCGCGATGGCGGCCAGCGCCTGCTCCTCTGAGTTCACTATGAAGCCGCTGAGGCCAGCTTGGAGCACCTCCGGTACGGCACCGCAATTGTTCGCGATGACCGGCGTGCCGCAGGCCATCGCTTCTATCATAACGAGCCCAAAGGGTTCCGGCCACGCAATAGGAAACAACAGCGCGCGCGCATTGCCGAGAAACTCGGCTTTTTGCGCATCACCGATCTCACCCATGAATTCGATCAGCGGGTGGTCGAGCAACGGCTTCATGACCGTCTCGAAATAGCCGCAGGTCGACTGTTGTCCACCTTGGCCGCGATCTTGAGCGGAACTCCGGCACGAATCGCCAGTCGCACAGCGACTTCAGGACCTTTCTCTGGCGATATGCGGCCAAGGAACGCGAGATACGCGCGCCCGGACTTCTGAACTGCGTAGTGCATGGCGGGCACGCCATGCGGCACGGTTGCGAGCCAATTCGCAGTTGGCAACGGCTGGCGTTGATGATCGGAGATCGATACCAGCCCGAAGCCCGGCCAGCGCTCATAGACGGGTGCGAGATCCTTGATGTCCAGACGGCCGTGCAGGGTCGTGACGCACTTTTGCGCATACTGCTCGAAAACCGGCATATGCAGCATGTCCAGATGGAAATGCAGAATGTCAAACTGTGTGGCGCGCCGCTTGACTTCGTACAGCATCGCCAGGTGCGCCGCCAGGTCCGATTTTAAGGTGGCGCTGTCCAGGCGGATGGCCTGGTCGCGCACCGCGATCAGATGTGCCTTGGTACCGGAGCCCCGCGCTGCGAACAGCGTGACCTCGTGACCGAGTTCGACCAGAGCGTCCGACAGGTAGGCAACGACGCGCTCCGTACCGCCATAGAGCCGCGGCGGCACCGGTTCGTACAAAGGAGCTATCTGCGCGATCTTCATGGCCACAGCTTGCGGCTGGAAAACGAATAACGAATGGTAAGTGGCTGAAACTATGCCATGGGAGGCGCATGGAAAATGTCAGACAAAGCCGCTAAGACTCGCAGAGCACCCGTCCGGTTTTGCCGCAGTGTCCCGAGAATCATCGATTTGCATGAACGAGCCCGGCCGTCCGGCAATGCTCGCGCGCCGGGCGTGAGCGTGGCGGGGTCGATCTTGCCGGGCCCAGCGAACTGGAGAAGAGGGCTGCTGTAGTCGAGTCGGCCGCCACGACCAGGTGGCGAGAAGAACCGAAGACTGCGAAGGCGATGAGCGGCAGCAGCACGGTGTAAAGTCCGGTAGCTTGTGTCGAAATATCGGTCTTTCGCACGCAGCATCTATGTGCGGTAGCGTCCCGACTGCTTGGCCCTCTTGATGCTCCAATGTCCGCTCAGACGAACAACTTGGAGATCAACATGTACATCGGCGGCGGCTTACTTGGACTCATTCTGGTCGTTGCTCTAATTTTCTACGTACTGCGTAGAGCCTAAGTCGTATTGCGAAGGCAGACTGGCCAGCGGGCGCCGACAAGGCATGCGCAACGTTGGACGCCGGACCTGGGGCGCATCGAGCTCTGTAGGCGGATTACGCATTGCCTATCTGGTGTCCGTGCTCTTTCAGCCTTGGCAGGCAAGCAGCCTGAAAGTTAGTTTGTGGCGCGTAAGAGCGGGACGGTAATCACCTGCCGATGTAATGATGTAAATAGGGGGCATTCCCTAGGTCCGTTTTGGAGATTGCAACGATTCACTACAGCATGTCGGCCGTTTTGCCGGCATGCATTATCAGGAGCGTGGTATGAACGTAAACAAAGACCAAGTTAAGGGCCGGACCAATGAAGTTGAAGGCAAGATCAAGGAAGTCGCCGGAAAGGTCCTTGGCGATAAAAAGCTGGAAGTAAAAGGCAAGGTTCAGGAAATCGGCGGCGAAGCTCAAGCAAAGTTGGGAGACGTCAGGCAAGACATGAAAGACTCCGCAAAAAAGGGTACCTGACCTCCGCCCATCAGTCTTCGCAGGATGATCAGGATGATAAGGAAGGGATGGCGGCTAGCCGGTAATGATCTCTCGCTGTCTATTTGTCCATGCGCCTGATAAACCGGGCGCATGGATTTCTGAGTTCATGCCAATTGAATGGAAGGAAGAAATCGTCGTGAAATATTCAAGCCTTATTGTCGCATCACTGATGACGCTCGCCTTGAGCGCTTGCTCTGGGCCTGGCCCCGCCGGTCCCCAAGGTCCAACGGGTAACACTGGCAACACCGGTAACGCCGGTAACACCGGCACTACTGGCACTACTGGCGCAACGGGTGATACGGGTAGCGCCGGCGCAACCGGCAACACCGGCGCAACGGGTAATACGGGTAATACGGGTAACACCGGCGCAACGGGCAACACCGGCGCAACGGGTGATACCGCTAACACCGGCGCAACGGGTAACAGTGGCACCCCTCCCCGCTAAGGTTGCCTCAAGAGCGCAAGGCTTAGATCACGAGGTATTCGCGCCGGTCACCTGACATGGGAGCGCCGCCGGTGCCCCGTAGCGGCACGCCCCCAAGGATGCTGCTGCCCTAAGCGTGGGCACACCGCTTGCGCAAACTGAGCGTTCAGATCCATCTCACTGAAGCGACGGACGCGGCAGCAGGCGATCGGTTTCTTTCTTAACCACGGCATAACACTCGCAACAGAGCTGTTCCAGCTTTGGCCGGTCCAGTACCGTGATATGCCCACGGGCGTAGCGGATAAGACCGAGCTCGTGCAGCTTGCCGGCCGCTTCGGTGACGCCTTCCCGGCGCACGCCGAGCATGTTGGCGATGAGCTCCTGCGTCATGCTTAATTGGTTGGATGACAGCCGATCGAGAGAGAGCAACAGCCAGCGGCACAGCTGCTGGTCCACCGAGTGATGGCGATTACACACCGCCGTCTGCGCCATCTGCGTGATCAGGGCCTGCGTGTAGCGCAGCAGCAGAAGCTGCAGCGCCCCATTTCGATGGAACTCGTCCTTTAGGCGCTGTCCGATCAGCCGGTAAGCGTGGCCAGCGCTCTGCACGATCGCTCGGCTCGGGGTGGTTTCACCCCCCATGAACAGCGCGATGCCGATGAGGCCCTCGTTGCCGACGACCGAAATCTCTGCGGAGGCGCCGTCTTCCAGCACATACAACAGCGATACGATGGAATCGATCGGAAAATAAACGTGGCGCAGGACATCGCCGGACTCGTACAAGACCTCGCCGAGCGACAGCGGTACGAGCTGCAGGTGCGGATAGATTCGTTCGCGCTCGGCGGGTGCCAGCGCAGCCAGCAGGTGATTCTGTTGTGGATCGTGGGAGTCGGGCATGAAGAGCACCACTCCAAGCCAACCACGGACCTGATTACGCTACAAAGTATAGCTCAAGGTTCCCCACTTTGTTCGGTACCGCACATACCCGAGGGCGAGCGAAACAGCAGTTTAAAATCAAGTACTTAGGGCCAAGCAGGGCTGAACATCATTGTCCGGCTAGGGGTCGATGGCGGCGCGCGCGGGCATGGGGACGCGAGAGGCATGGCGCTGTAACGTGGTGGCCGGAGTCGTCGGCGCAGGCTTGCTCGATGTTACCGGCCAGTTCACGGGCCGAACCGGTCTCAATGTCCTTGACCTGATGGCATGTTCAGATTGCCGGCGTGCTATGGACTTGTTCAATATTCCCACTCTTTGGTCCGAGAGTATTCGAGGCTTGAGCGTAGTAGAGGAAACGTCTCCACCGCCTGCAGTCTCAGTGCGAGCCGGGAGGCGGCACGGTATGCGGACGTGCGATGACTCAGAGTAATTGCCCTCGATGCACTCGGCCGGGGGCTGCGGCTCAGCGCGCGACGGTTTATTGCACCGGGCAAGTTCCAACTCCAACGACTTGAATAGCGCAGAATATGGCCAAGACACCCGAAGATGACCAAGACACCTCCGAGTTTCTGAGTCCCGCGATCGTCCGCGGCATCACCGACCTTCGGAAGCGGTTCGAAGAGGCGACCAGGGAGCTGACTGCGCTGCTCGAGGCTATTGAGCCGCAAAACACGGAGATCAAGCGCCAGGTCCATCTTTGCCTGCAACTAGCCGCCAACAACCTCGAACTAGCACTCGACCAGATGGAGGGTGCCGAGAGTGCCGCAGTCGGTACGTTCGAGCCAGAGGACTGAGCGGCCCAATCTGCGTGTCGGGCCACGCCCTATCGCGCGTCGACGCTCAACGAGGCATAGAGCGCCGGCGACATGTCCTGATACGCCATCGCCCGGCACAACTCACGCCGGAATGCGCTCACGCTCGATTCGCTCGTCGCCGCCGTTTTCGCCGCTGCAGCCATCGAGGCTTTCACGAATGATCTTGCCGATCACGTCGAGGTCTGGCGCACGGCCGCTGGCGACTGGGCTCCCGATGCGACAACGACGGAGCTGGTTCGGGCAGTGCAGGAAATGATCGCGATGGACACGAGTCCGGGGCGCGACAAGCTCAAAGGGAACTGCGGCTCCCGCGCCGCAGAACGTGGGGCGGGGGGCCGCTTCGAGCTTTATGAGACCTTTGCAACGGTTTGCATCGGTATTGGACGCTCAATTCCGATGTTGCCGAACTAGCCAGTCTCGTCTGACGGTGCATTAAAAGGCATAAGTGGGGGCTTGACGCGAGCAGCGCGAGGTTGCCGTAGAATTCGCAATATTCTATTACGCGATCCCCTTTCGTCATTCAAATATTGACGCGCCGGACTTTCTGGCGATTTCTTAGGTCTCACTGAGCGGAGACCGCTCGCCATACCGTGTTACCGACGTCGTCGGCGACAAGCAGCGCGCCCTTCTTGTCGATCAACACTCCCACGGGGCGGCCCCATGCTTCGCCCGTCGCACTAATGAAACCACTGAGCACGTCTATTGGCTCACCGGATGGCTTTCCGTCGGCAAAAGGCACGAATACAACCTTGTAGCCGACCGGCGGTTTGCGGTTCCAAGATCCGTGCTCGCCAATGAACATACCGTTGGAGAAGGGCATCGGAAGGGCGGTGCTTTCGGCAGCTGCTAGACCGAGCGCGGCGACGTGGCTGCCAAGGGCGAAGTCGGGCGGGATTGCTTTGGCGATGCGATCGGGATTCTGGGGCTTCACGCGAGTATCGACATGCTGTCCGTAGTAGCTGTAAGGCCAGCCGTAAAAAGCGCCTTCCTTCACTGACGTGAGGTAGTCAGGAACGAGATCATTGCCCAACTCATCCCGCTCATTGACCACGGTCCACAAGACCCCCGTCTTCGGCTCCCACGCCATGCCATTGGGGTTGCGTAACCCGCTCGCAAAGATGCGCTTGGTGCCCGACCTCAGGTCAACTTCCCAGATCGCGGCGCGGCCTTCTTCCTTGTCGATGCCATTCTCGGTGATATTGCTGTTCGAACCGACGGTCACGTACAGCTTGGTTCCATCCCGGTTCGCCAGGATATTCTTGGTCCAGTGATGGTTGATTCGACCGCCGGGCAAGTCGGTGACTTTCACGCCCGGCACTGCGATCGTGGTATCGCCCTGCTTATATGGAAACTTCACAATCGAGTCCGTGTTGGCCACATACAGGTCCGAGCCGATCAAGGCCATGCCGAAGGGCGAATTCAGGTTGTCGATGAACACGCTCTTTGTCATCGCTATCCCGTCGCCATCGACGTCGCGCAGCAGCGTTATGCGATTGGCCGTGGCGGCTGCACCACCAGCTTTCGCCTGCATTTTTCTCGTAATGTAGCCCTTGATGCCCTTGTTGTTTTCCGGCCGTGGTGGACCGTTCGTTTCCGCCACAAGCACGTCGCCGTTGGGCAACGTGTAAAGCCAGCGCGGATGGGCCAGTCCGCTCGCAAAAGCGTTTACCGCCACGGTCGGGGCCGCGGTGGGCTTTTTGCCCGATGGCCAGCCGATAGCTTCGGCGATCTGCATTGTCGGAATCAGCTTATTCTCAGGCGGTGGCAACGTTGGATTGGGGCCGATGCCGAATTCCGGTGACGCCACAGGGCCCGTGCGCGTGACACCAAGCATAGTGCACGCAGTGAGCGTAACAAGGGCGCCGGCGATGAGCGCGACGATAGGGCGAGGCAATGGAGGCATACGGAACCAGACCTGTTGGTTTCGATTTATTAGTTTCGCTCGGATTTAGTCAGAACTTTGTAAGACGGGCACCGCGGTATCGGGTAGGACATTTCCACTCGCATCGCTGCATTTTATTGACTGAGACCGGCAATCAGAACAAATCATTCGACCCCTAGCGTGATTCCCTTCCGTTCGCGGTCTGAGAACGATACCACTGACCACCCGCCTTGGCGCCAGCTCCGATGCCAAGGTGCGACTGATGTCCTTGCTGCGTACCGCAATGGAGCTCCCGGGCGGTCTGGGCGAGGAAGAACACGAGCCCACTTGCGTGGCTGGTCTGCCGCCGCGGCAAACGCACCGCTATAGATAAAGCTACGCCCGCAAGGATGCCGACCACCGCGGTCAGGGTTGCCGTGGTAAGTATTTTCAATGTCGTCCCCTTCACTTCAACTGCCATGATCCGAATGTTGGAGCCGCGCCTCCGGGATCCACGGAAGTTGGGAAGAAGCCTGTTCGGCAAATGAGCCAGACACAAAAACCGTGGATCTCTCGCCGGTCCGCATATTTGGCCAATGCTCACCCCTAACACAAAAGATATAAGTCGGCGGAGCTAAGCGGTACTGCATGGACGCGAGCGATCACGCGGCGGCACGATGCCTTCGTCCAGACGCTGCCCCACCTGCACTCTCGCTGCGTCGGCTTTGGACGATCTACAAAAAGATCCTTGCGATCTACACCCACGCGATGCGCCGCACGCGCGACGACTCGGCCGGCAAAATCGCAGAACTCGCGGGGTTGCCAGACTTGGGAAACAAACGGGGAAACAAAGACTCCGTAGAGTGCGAAGAATCGGAGCTAAGTGATTGTTTTATTGGCTCCCCGGGTTGAAATCGAACCAATGAGCAACGGATTAACAGCAAGATTTGGATGGAGCTTGCGTAGCTCGGCGTGAGCGATTTTCAATAAGATCAATGTACTTGCGTGGGCGGTTGGTTACGCTCGCTAACGCTCTCTGACGCTGGTTCCGGACAAGCAGGAGACAGCATTATGGCCGTGGACGTTGGAAAGATTACGCAGAGCCGGCAGAAGGACCGTGACGAGGTAAGGAAAAGCGGTTCAGAGGCCGTCATTGCCCTGGAACTGCGGTACATCGCCGCCGCGCTTGAGGCGATCCGTGGGGAGCTGGCCGGCTTCGCTCACGCCGCCCACTCGCTTTCGAGCCAGCAGCCGAAGTAGCACCGCCCGCAGGCAGGCGCGCTCCCGCCGTACAGCTCTAAACGCTCGCCGGTACTGCATCGATGCGAACGCTGAGCCACTCGCACAATTCGCGGGTGGGCGTACTCGTTAACATCAAGAAGTTCGACGATCGCTTCGGGCGGCTAGGCTAAACCCGCTTAGCGATCCCGGTGCGTTCTCGGTCACTGATCGACCAAATGTTGCAGCACGTAGCGCAGCGCGCTTCGATCGCGCGCCCCATATTGAGTAACTCACCCAGGGCGCTGCGCGTATAAGCATCCTGTCGCTGCTCGCGTTTGCACGTCGGGCATAACGACGTGAAAGGTACTGACTGATTCATGACCTGTACCTGCTACCACGCTTGTGGAAATTGCCAGTTCACAGGCATCTTTTGCCGCTTCGCCGCTGAACCGAGGCTGAATTTCCCCCACCACTTGGGTACCGCGTGCCCGCCGGTGCGCCGTCGCGGTCGTTAGCTCGGACGCAAAAACCTCCAGCGCGGCGGCACTGACGAATTGCGGCGGCTCTAAGCTGACAGCGAACCGAGAGAAGAGACGATTAATTCAGCGTCGCGAGCCGCGATGAGCCGGAAGAGTAAGGCTGGTGCCGAGTGCTGCAACTGCAGACAGGGCGCGCCGGATACGGGCCGTGAGCCAGGCGCGATGCCGGAAAGCCCAGAACGCAAGTGCAATCAGGCAGCCGCCGGGAACAATCAGCGCAACCACAGCATACGGTCCGAGATCGCGCATCGGACCGGCGAGATCCGCCAACAAGGTCATGGGCCGAAGCAACATCGCAGCCTCTCGAGTGCGCATCCGACAGTCGCCCAAGTCACTAAATACAGGGTCAGCGCTGAATGGCACGTGAACTCACCACGGCCGTCGCAGGGGCGCGACACCGAGCTCGCGATAGCGCCGGAGCCAAGGTCGCAGTGCGGGAAGAAAGCGGCGGAGGTCGTGGCAGTGGCGAGGCCCAAGCCGCGCGGCATCGGCGAAGAATCCCGGACAGTCGTCAGGCCGGATAGACGCACACGGCGATGCGCCGCACGCGCGACGACTCGGCCGACAAGATCGCAGAACTCGCGGGACTCTCAAACCTGGGAAACAAGCGGGAAACAATTGGCTCCGTAGAACCTGAGGGAGTGGGGCTAAGTGATTGTTCTATTGGCTCCCCGGGTGGGAATCGAACCAACGACCAACGGATTAATAGCACGTCATGGGGGTGGGGGAGGGTAACCGGCCGTCACCCGTTGTCAGGGAAATCGAGGTACTTACGTTCGCGGCGCCTGGCGCTCGCTGACGCTGCCTGACGCACTCACCCGACAAACGCCGGACAAACGGTAAACTGCCGACGGCCTTCTCGAGAAAGGGCCTCTCCGGGTCATGCCTGTCCGTTTCTCTGATCGTCTCGGAATCACGCGTCCCCCTGAACTCGCGATGCAACAGGTGTCCGGCGAGCTGAGGACCGCCGTGTGGAATGCCTTTCAGCCACTATTGTTCGAGTCTACGAGCAGTTTTGGTTGGCGGGACAATCTCGCACCGGTTTACAAATACCTGCATTGGCTTACTCACAGGATCGGCTGGGAGGAGCGTCATGAGATCGAGAGGCTCCAGAACTGGTATTTCTGTCCGATCGAGTGGTACGAGTTCTACAACTTCGTAGAGTTCGTTGCCGGCTTGCTCGCAAGCTGGATTGGCCATCCAGAGAAAGTCTACAAGCTGTTCAACCAGGTGCTGCAGGATGAAGGATCGCCCTGTCGATTCGTCGATGCGGTCCTTACGCCAATTACGGATCCAATTGAACTCCAGGCCGTCCGAGACGCGCTCGCGGCCGGCGATCGCTTCGCTGGAGCACGCACACACTAGAACGAGGCGCTGCGGATGCTCGGCCATCGTCCAGACCCGGACTTCCGGAACGCGATCAAGGAAGCAATATCAGCCGTCGAGAGCACGCTGAAAGTGCTAACAGGCTTGGAGCGAGCGGACCTGGCAAAGGCTCTCCGGGAATTCGCCAGGACGCATCCCATCCACGGTGCGCTGTTCAAAGGACTCGATAGTCTGTACGGATACACGTCCGACGAGGGCGGGATTCGCCATGCTCTAATGGAGGCTGACGCGAACGTTGGGTTCGCAGAAGCGAAGTTTATGGTTGTGGCGTGCTCTGCGTTCGTCAATTTCCTGATCGCGCGCGCCGCTCAGTAGCCCCGGACAAACAGGGATGCTCACGCAAGCCAAGGCTACCGCTGAGCTGTACAACAAGCTCAAACTGGCGGTCGGCGCGTTTTTAGTCGAATTACGGATCCCTGCTACTGTCCTCCGGCTCTCGCTACGTGCTTGAAATCAGAGGCCATCACGCGTACTAGGTCCCTTATCGGACAACACGCGCCGCACTAATGCGTGCCCGCGTACAGACTAGGCCGTCGAGTGTCCAATATCCTTAGTTTAAGCCGCGAGGGCGTCGGCCGCAGGTAATGCTACAAATTTTCAACCTAAATCCTTTTGCAATGATTCTGCTTCTCAGCGTTGCCGTCGCCGCCGGGTGCAAGCCTCATTATGGCGCCGAGGCAAGCGACGCGTCGCAGGACGAGACGCCGCCACGGACAGCCACAGCGGCTACGCGGCCGCAGCCTGACCTATCGGGCCGCACGCGCTTCGGCGACGCATCGTTTTATGCGAAGAAGTTTGCAGGCAGAGAAATGGCGGACGGCGGCAAAATGGATCCGCTCGGCGATAACGCCGCGAGTAAGACGCTTCCCTTGGGTACCAGGGCGAAGGTAACTAACATTGATACCGGCCAAAGCGTGGTAGTTACTATCCAAGACCGCGGACCGTACGTGAAGGGCCGGATCGTGGATCTCTCGCCGTCCACTGCACAGAAGATTGGGATCACGCAAGACAACGGCGTCGCCAAAGTCAAAGTCACCCCGATCTCGGTTCCGCTGCCGAACGGCAGCACCAAACTCGGCATCGAGACGCCGGATTCAAAACCCTGAGGATAGGTAAGCAGGCTCGCCGCGAGTCAGCAATCGACAAGACCTCGAAGTCTGGGGACATTGAGCAGACCAAGTGACGACACTAGCGGTGCCCCATAGCGGACATCGGCGTTGACCGGTTGGGGTCACCAAGCCACCGTCGGCGGGTCGGTTGCAATCGACGGTCGCTGATCGGCCAGAAGCGGCCGATGGCACCAATGGGATGAGTTTCTCCTTAGCGGACGGCCGGTCATAGCGTGGATGCCTGTAAGGGGATGCGGCTTCATGTAATTCAACCGAGTGCGAAAGTCCGTCCGGATTCGTACGACGGCCTTGTCGCCTAAACATAGTTAGGCGCGTACTCTAGGGGCCGGCATGTTCAAGGCATATAGGGTTCGGCTGCCGGGGCTGATTGCCTTCCTGGCCACAGCGGTAGGCTGCGCTGCAATCAGAGAGTCAGGTAGCTCGGCCGCTCGCACGGGCGGCCTCCTTTATCAGTTGGTCGGTCGCGAGCTTCACGCAGAACGCATCGGCGCCGGGCGTAAACCGACTTTCAGCATTCAGACACGAAATCACCAAGCCAAGCGAAGACGGCCAATCGCCGCTATTCCACATTTCGAGGGCCGACGTGCGCGCGTCCTTCAAGAGCGCCTTGCGCTCCGATTCTGAGGCCGCGGAGTAGACGGCGACCACGTGTTCGATTGTTTGATGGATGTTATTTAGGAACGCGGATTTAGCGGAGGCATTCGCGTCGCGCATTCGCGCCATTGCGTCTTCGTATTCCCTGCGCAGGACCGCGCCACGCGCTTCACGCCACATATCAAGAATGCCCACGTGATGCCCCGCATCGGCAGTGCTGCGCACGTGGTTGCAAGCCTACCCTTTCTTGCGCGCGGCCTCGAACTTCTCCGCCAGGGCGGCGTAACGCTTCGCGGCGTTCTCGATCGGCCCCCGTGTGGTCGGATTCTCCATCTTCTTCGCGCGCTCACTGGCGCGAGTTCTGCGAGTCAGTCGGGGTTGATCCAGCAAAGACGCACTTCTCGTACTACTGCGAGTCCCAGGGCATAACCGAGCTTTTCGAGGAGTTCGAGGCGGATGGCGAGCTACAAGCGGAACAACTGGATCATCTCCGTACCGCGTGGAAGCTACGCGCAAGACGCTAGCTGTCCACCTGAACGCCCGCAACGTACAAAGGCGCTGCGCGGCCATTGCTTCGTGAACTGGCCCGCGCCTTACGTCAGCAGAAGCAATTACTCGGGTAGCTGCGATCCGAGGCTGCCGGAGGTAGGATGAAAAAGGGGATGCCCCGTCGTCGTCGCCCAGAGGGTGGAGGAGGTCAGCTATGTGTTCAACGCGATTACTGGGTGGTCACGCGCTGGGCAAGGCGGCGTGCCTCGTAACAGCCCTTTTCCTGACGGCGAATCCGGGCGGAACTCAGCAGCCCGAAGCCGTCGATCCATTCCAGGCACAATACGACGCTATAGAGGCCCAATACGTGGCGGGTCTAAACCCGCTGTTTCGCGTGGAGAAACAACGTCAGATCGACAAAAAGGAGCAGGATCCTGCTTGGTGGCCACAGGTTGCTGCCCTAACTAATCAATTCGACCAGCAGTTTTTCCAGTTGCTGAAAGCCGCGATCAGCGCTGACCTGCCTGCAGCTCTCCGCCTGTACTTCCGCTGGGAACGCGGGCAGTTAATGATGGGAGCCCGGGGAGCAGACGCGACACTGGTCGCGCAGATCGAAGCCGTGAAACCGGACGTCTCCAAGGTAGCAGGCGTTTTCATTTCCGACACCGCCAACTCCTGTACCGAGGCGAACGCCATGGAGATCATTTCCAAAATGGTGTCGGGGGCAGGCGACGCCGCGCATGGGGGCGTGAACGTTGACATGCCTCAACTATTACAACAGATCGCTGCCTGCGCCGCTAAAGCAACCCTTGTTGTGGACTTTGACTCTGAGCTTGAGGGCACGTTGTGGTTCCCCGGGGATTTCCCCACGTCCAAAGCGCATGTCCATGCCGATGGGGTGCGGCTCAAGTACGATGTTGATACCGACCGGTTTATCGGGCGAAGCGCGCTACTGACCTACGTATCCTACGACTTCACCAGGTCCGAGTTCGCGGCGTGCGATGACGCCCACGGTGTGTCCGGCACAATCGACATCATTGCCAAGATGACAGAAACCGAGGGCGCCCCCCGCGAGTACGTTTTGGAGTTCTTTCCTGAAGTGAAAGAGATTGTGGAAAGCCCCAAAGTGAAGTGGGGTTGGCGCCATGACAAGCAAAGGCTCAAGCCCGGTTGTCCCAGCAGCAAGGTGCAGGAGGACATGAGGGAGTTCGAGTTGGGTTTTTCGAGAACTGGCGGCGTCGGACCCGTGCGGCTCCGACTGGGAAACAAGCAAGTCTTCAACGGAACCGATTACACGGTGACCGCGCCGGTGACAATCATCAACCAGAGGACGACCGTCGCGCTGCACACTCCGTAGAACTACAGATGGGGGTGGCTATGCACCAGCAATGCGAGCCCTACGTCAGCAGAGGGAGTCACTTTAGGCCGCTCTTGGACCCGTGCTGTCCATTGTGAAGTCCCAGAACTAAGGTGACATTCTGGCTCCCTTCTCGAACCGGGAGAGAGCCCATGAACAAGAACGAACAGAACCGAGTGGTTGCCTGGCGTTTGAAGCTGTTGCGGCAAGCCAGTGATATGCCCAGGAGCGTCGCCCAGACCTGCCGACACTTCGGCCTTTCTCGCAAAACCTTTTACAAATGGAGAGCCAGACACAAGAGTCACGGTGAGGCCGGCTTATGCGACCGACCGCGAGTCCCGCAGCACTTTCCGAAGGCAACGCCCCGTGTGGTGATCTCCAAGATCCTGTACCTACGGGATCGTTATCACTTTGGACCCGGCAGGACCGCCAGCTATTTGCAGCGCTTTCATCATCTGACGGTGGCACGCTCCACGGTACATCGCATTCTGATCCGTTACGGAATGAACCGGCTACCGGCCAACCAGAAGCGTCCGCCGACAGGCCGGCCCTGGAAGCGATACGAGAAGCCACAGCCAGGGCACCGCGTACAAGTGGATGTGAAGTTCCTCGAGCGGATCGCAGGCTCTAGAAAGCGCCTCTATCAGTTCACAGCCATCGACGACTGTACGCGTATTCGGGTGCTCAAGATCTACGACGCCTGCAACCAAACCTCAGCCATCCGCTTCGTGGACGAGGTCATCCGGCGGCTCCCCTTTAGGGTGCTGGTTATCCAGACGGACAACGGCGCCGAGTTCCAATCTCACTTCCACTGGCACCTCGAGGAGCATGACATCCGCCATGTCTACATCCGACCCAGGACGCCCCACTTGAACGGCAAGGTCGAGCGCTCACACCGGGTGGACGAGCAAGAGTTCTACCAGCTGTTGGACAAAGACGGCATCGCCGATGATATCCATCTGTTCAATGACAAGCTTCGCGAATGGGAGGACTACTACAATTACCACCGGCCCCACGGAGCCCTCGATGGGCAGACTCCCTACGAGCGGCTCTTGGCAAAGAAAGAACCTGCTAGCGTGTCACCGAAGTCCTGAGACCTTACACATGCCACTGTGGTAGCGGGGGCGTGCTTCGACGCCTATGTCGAGGTACGCCTTGGCTGAAAACCCGAGCCTGCACCGTGTCAAGGTGCGCTGATTGAGAGCCGCACGTTCAGTGGTAGCGGGGGCCCGCTTGTGGCGTTGTTTGCTGCGGTTGCCACGCCGCAGAATATGGTAGCAGGGGCGTGGTACCTATTGATCTACCGGATGTGCGCCTGATACGACGCCGAAAATAGCAGCCAGTAGCGATTCCGTGCCGGGACGCCCGCCGGAAACAGTGTAGTCCCAGACGAGCGGAACGGATACCCATGCGCCGCACCCGCCGGTGCACGGCCACCACCCACATATCGAGTCCAGTTCCTCGACGAGCTGATGTGGGACAATGGTGACTGACGCTAATCGGACCCGCTCACGGTACTCTCTTAATCTCGTCAGACACGAGCACGGGCTCACCATCCAGTGCTGACGACCAATAAGCGACCTCAACCTTCGTGTGACCCAATCGGATATCCGAGGGCCAATCTGGACAATTTTGCGGGTGCGCCTTAAATGTATCAGTCGGAGGGATCGAACATTTCACTGGACGTCCATTGATGAGCATCGGCCAAGATGTATAGAACTCGACCTCTTTTCCCTTGTCATCTTTCACTGTGAAACCGCCCGAAGCGTTGCCGATGCCATACTGGACCAAAATTCCTTGCATGTGCTTGACGGTCACGCCAGTAGGTCGCTTGGGAAAGAACGCCTTCAACTGAGCATCGCTCACGTCGACACTACAAAGAACAAGCACAAGTCCCAGCGCAATGGTGAGCCCGCGAATTATTGGGCGAGTCTGGTTACTCATTGACAGACCCCGACTTTGCTCTTGAGTCGTTCTTGGTGCCGAAGCACGGAATCTGCATAACACAGAGTATCTCCATTGGCCTTCCAGAATGTCTGTGTTCCACAGCGCGTACCTTTGCCCGAGTTGTACGCGGAGAGCGCCTTGTGGACATCGCCATCGTACTTGGCGAGCAAGTCCTCCATCATACCGGCGGCGTACTCCGCGTTGTCCGCGGGATTCATTGCTTGCGGGGTACTCGTGAAGTCAGAGTGGGACCGGTTGTCGATCTGGAAGACGCCATAACCATGGTCTCCGTCTCCCATGATGTTTGCTCCTGAATCTGAAGATGGCCCACCAGTTTCTTGTGCGGCAATTGCTGCAAGAAGCGTCGAATCGAGGTTGTGTCTCGCCGCTGCAGCCTCTATTTCCGCACCGAAGCTGATGGCATACTGAAGTCCAGGATTCACATTAGTTGCGCCGCTCATCTTTAGAGAGATGTCAAAGACTCCGGCCGCATGACGCTCTCCGAAAATATTGACGTCCGTCTTCGTTTGACCTCTTGCCATGCCTGAACCTGTAACTTGAACGCGCAGCGTGGGCGTGTGTTGGCCTGTCGGGAAACCGCTGAGACTTACAATGCCCCCAAGACTAACCCAGCCGGCTCGTGGGAACCGCAATTGAAATTCTTTGCCATCAAAGTGCCCTTGAATCCCGGAGAAAGAGACCGTTCGAGCCTGGAGGTCATACCGCCACACATGGGAACTCGCACCCCCACTGCATTTGGGCATCGAAACGAGTTTACCAGAGCCTTTTCCTACCACGCAGCCGTTGCTGAAAACGAGGAGATCTAACTTGATGTCATACTCTTCGTCGATACACTGTCCCGCCGCGCCCCCAAAGAATTGGCTCGAGTTAGTATGCAGATTGCCGCTCCAGCCAGTGACCGAAACGGGCTTTGGTTGAGCCGAGATGCCGTTGGTCACACAAATGGCGAGCAATACCAAACCACCATACCACCGGATCGCGCGAACGGTGTCCCGAAGGATGCCTCGTGGCGTTGCCATGGAGTACCTCTTAGCCGGGGTTTCCGTTTTGGCTGTCCGAATTGGCACCGTTATGCGCAAAAGCCCCCCGCGACGGCCGGATCTTTTCGCCGCATAATCGTATGTGCAGCGACGGCGTCATTTTGCGCCAAGGGCCTGCAGCGCTTCCTTCGAGTCTTCATCTCCTTTCGCGGCAGCCATGCGGAACCAGCGGATCGCCTCGTCACGATTTTGCGGCACCCCTAAACCATTGAGGTACATCATGCCGATGTTTCTTTGGGACACTTCATTCCCCTGATCCGCCGCCCTGCGGAGCCAGCGCATCGCTTCAACATAGTTTGGCGCCGCGCCCATCCCGGTCAGGTAGAAAAACCCCACGTCGTTCTCGGCCTCCAAATTTCCCTGATCCGCAGCCTTGCGGAACCAGAGCAGGGCCGCGGCATTGTCCTGGGGAACGCCTTGGCCTTGGCCGTAAAGATTGCCGAGGGCGAGCTGCGCGTCGGCATTGCCCTGGTCAGCGGCCGTGCGGTACCAGCGCATGGCCTCGGCGTAGTTTTTGTTTTGAGCAAATTCCTTGCCCTTGCGATACGCCTCGTTGGCGGATGAGACCGGATGCGGCGTGTCCCCTACCGCCGGCCGCTCCGGCTGCTGCGCCAGGGCAAGGTTCGCCGCCAACAACAGGGTGATCGCCACCACGCTCATAGGCAGTGACACTGCAAAAGGCCGACGCGCACGTACTACCATGATCCGTCCTCCTCCAGGAACCTGCCGGCGGTACTACACGGGCTTAGTTGCGAGGGGGCTCGGTTCACGGGCGCGCCGCACCACCATGGTGTTCGCAACCAGGTCCCCGAGCCGCTGGCGTTTGCGGGTCAGGCAAACGGCGATGAAGCCGATCAGATAGAGCACCAGCCCGTCGATCAGCCGCATAAGGTTGCGGATGATTGAAGCCCTCCAGCCGATCGGCCCCCCGTCAGCCTCTCTCACCACCCGAAGATGGGTGGCCAGCTTGCCGAGGGTCGCGCCCAGCATGGCTTCGAAAACGACGAAGTAGGCAAGGCAAAGTCCCAAGCCGATAAAGAACGGAGCGCCGCGAAGGTAAAATCCGCCTTGCTGGGTCGTGCTCCCGGTCAGTGCGGCAACGCCATAGAAAATCACATAGGACACCATGAGGTCGATCAGCGCCTCGACTCCCCGCACCGCAAGTCCTGCCTTGATCATGTCTTTGGTCATGTCTTTCCCTGCTCCGCAAGGCTCGCCGAGGCACGCGCGCAGGCACAGAGAGCGCGCCGGCGCCCCATGGGTCGCCTGATGCGTCTCGATCCGGCTGCTGTTACTTCAACGGTGTCGACGGCGCGGGGACGCCGATGCTGCGCTCCGCCGGCTGGCCCACTTTCAGCTTGGCCAGCTGCGCAGGGGCTGCGACCTTCACCTTCGAGATCTCTCCCGTCTTGTTGTCACGCAGCGTGACGATGCCCTTGGCCTGGTCGATCGACATGATCATGCAACAGGGTGCCCCGGCATGCGCCGGCATCAGCGGCAGCGCCGCGATCCCGAGCACCACGCTGAGCAATACCCTTCTCGATACTTTTGAAAAATACATGTCTGCCTCCTCGGTTTGCCCGTGGGCGCACGGGCAGGCGTGACTCTCAAGCTAAATCTCACTCTGATCCAATGCCATTATCCGACGCAAGCGATATCTCCAGCATTCACCGCCCACCAGCGGTGTGGCTTACTGCTCGATCTGCAGATGGGGAAGGTAAAAGTCTCTTCGCTGCGATGCGGCAGAGGGCGAACCAAGCCGCTGACTGAACAGGACGTCGGCGTGACGAGCCACCGGTGAACGGTACGTCGCGCGGAAACTAACGTGGCGGTGACCGACGCACCACTCCTCGATCGCCGCGCCGCTTCCAAGCGCGCTCGAGCGAGCCGCGCCGGCGATCGCGCGGTGCAACAGGTAGTGTAGACTGATCGCAAAATCAGACCAAAAAGTGGGGTCGCTCGGAAGAATCGTGAACTCAGGCCCCAACCCCGATGGACGAGGCATTTGTGCAGCATCGTGTGCCCGCGCGGTCGTAAGCGGGCAGCAGTATTCACCCGATAACGCAAAGGAGATGAGATGACTACACAGCCGAATCAACTGGGTAATCCTGCGGCAGCGTTTGCCGGCGCAACGCCAACTGCAGCGCGGAAGAGCGGACTTTCACGCATGTGGAGATCGCTATTGTTGTCTCTAGGGATGCTCGTCTGCGTTCTTCCGTCCTTTGCCGCCGTCGCGGAGCAAGCGGGCGTCATTCAAACGCAAGATGCCACAACCTCCGGCATCGTCGCCGAACTGACCCAGTGCAAACGCAGCGAAGGCGTTCTGAGTATCAAAGTGCGATTTCGCAACACCTCCAGCAAAAAGATCCATTTGACGATCTACGAAAGTGGGGCGACGTTCGAAAAGTTCTATGTGACAGCAGGCAAGAAGAAGTACTTCATCCTGAAGGATTCTGAGGGCACGTACCTTGCGCCGGCCGGCTCGGGTGCTGGAGTTCTGGACATGGATTTAGGCCCTGGCGAGAGTTTTCCATGGTGGGCCAAGTTCCCTGCGCCTCCGGTTGAGGAAAAGAAAATTGGCTTGATGACACCCCTTACTAGTCCGTTTGAGGACGTGCCAATCACGGATCAATAACAACGGCCGGATCTTTGTGTTGGGAGCGAATCATGGGGAAACGATATAGGCTGGCGGTAGCGTGGGCACTAGCAGCATCTGTGGCGGCGGCGCAGGGGAAGTACGTCGATCCGGATTCGCCGGCGGTGCAAGCGGCGGCGCGCGCGGCGCTGCCGCACGCCAAGGTTCTCGATATCGTGGGGATCACGACCGGAATCCAAAGTCTGCTGCAGGATCTCGGAGCGAAAGTCACCGCGCAGGAAGTCAAGATCGAACTGAACGCCGATGTGCTGTTCGACTTCGACAAGTACAGCCTGCGCCCGGAAGCCACCGCAAGCCTCAACAAGGTAGGTCAAGTGGTGCAAAGTTATCCGAACGCGCCGCTGCTCATTGAAGGACACACCGATGGCAAAGGCACGCACGCACATAACATGAAACTTTCCGATGACCGGGCCGCATCCGTAAAAAACTGGCTGGTGCAAAATGCCGGAGTTCAGGCAAGCCGCATTACCACCAAGGGATGGGGGGAAACCAAGCCAGTGACCCCGAACACGAATCCCGACGGTAGCGACAATCCCGCAGGCCGCCAGAAAAATAGACGTGTCGAACTCACGCTCCGGACCAGTTAGCTATGGACGCATGCGTAGCCAACGCAAGGCTGGAATCCGGTTATGGCGGCGGACTTGTGGCGCAAGATGACGAGACCTGATAGATGAAGCGGTTTAAGAAACTTACGAAGATGTTCAAGTTACTGACCCTCGGACCATCGCACCCCCCCCCCCCCCCCCGGAGCGTTGTGTGAAACATATCGACTCTTTATCTCGTGCACGTGGGACCGTTGATGCCGGATCGAACCGATAAGTACGTCAGCAGCGGCTAACTCGAAAGACCGATAAGAGCGAGCGATGACTGCCAATCGGAGGATCACGGGAAGGATTGGGGGCCTTCTCGGCGCAATCTTGGCCTCTCTTGTGGCGGCGGCCGTTTACTTATTCGCTCCAGCTACCGGAGCGCAGACGCCAACCACAACCAAGCAGAACCTCGTGGCCTACTTCGTCAGGTGGCACGTCATTGCGCGTGGGTCCGGTGGGACCCAATCTAGCAACAAGAATGGGTTCATAGTGGAGTCCTGGACGACGAAGTCGGAGATGAAGGGCACCGCTATTACGCGTTTTGTTGACAGAGGCCAGGGGATCCTCTCGTACTGGGATACTCGTTTCCTGGCAGTTAAAGCGCGAAAAGACCTCGACTTTTGGCGGGAAGAACATGAGTACTACGGAGATTGCTTTACCCACGGCTGGAGTGCCCTTACCGATCCGGACTCCTACACGGGCTACGATAATCACGGCAACAAGCGGCCGAGTGTGTTTGACACTACGAAGCGGCAAAACGGAGCGGTCACAGATTTTCTATCGCCGTTTGATAATCTTGGTGGAATGGAATTCAACGAGCATCATGTGCTCGAAGCCTACGGTAGCAACAACTGTAACTACGTCAAGTCGTTCGACATGCCCCACGGGTTTCCCGACATCGGCCACCTAAGCAACCTTCCGGCTGATGACCCAAACGACCCAACATCATTCCACGTATACAAGCACTTCTCCACCGATGGGTCGGGAGCGACGACCGGAAAGCCAATAGAGGTCGAGTGGACGGCCGACGCATATCTTATGGGCAAATGCGCGGAACGCGACGGCCCGATTCAGGAAGACGACCCGATTATTAAACATGAAGAAGTGAATCTCGATCCCGAGCAGGCCACGGTCAACGCAACGCCGCCGGTGGGCGGCGAAGACCAGGGGGTGGCGAAACTTACGGTCAGGGTAACCTGCGAGAGAGTTCCGATTCAGAACGCCGAGCTGCGCGTGAAGGTCGAAGCGGTCGACCAAAGCGGCGGGCATGACCACAGCGACGACGACCGCCCGCGCGGCAAGATAGACGGCGTGAAAGTGCCCAAGGATGGCCTCACGCTGAAGGCCAAGACCGACGCGGACGGCAAGATCAAGTTCAAGTACGCAGCGCCGCTGACCGGGAGCGTCGATCCAGCCGGCTATGGCACGTACAACATTGGAATTGGCGGGATCTATAAGGTCACTGCGAAATCGATCCACTTTCCCGAGGCCTCTTCGGAGCCGGCTGCGATCGAGTCGAAAGTGGACGGCCTCAAGGACGGCAGTGGGAGCACGGCCTACGATCTCATCGGCCAGACTAAAGTACACAAGGTCAATAGCTACTTTAGTCCCGGGACCCTCGATGCGTTTGGGCAACTCGCGGCGGACTTCTCCCAAACAGAGCAGGATCACGAGCAGCAGTTGCAACAGTGTAAGAAACCTCCGGCGCCCCCGCCCGCGCCATGGTTCGCTCCTCCCGTCAAGGTAAGTCTGAACGACATCGCGCTGCCCAGCGGCGGTATCTTCGATCTCGATTCCGACTGGCAACCGTCGCACTCCACACACAACAAGGGAGAAGGCGGCGACTTCAACCGGTTCGACTGGATTACTGGAACCGGTAAGGACTGCGATGCCACCTGCGCCTGCACCGCTTCTGTCAATAAACGAGCGTGGCTGCTGCACACCCTGCTGGAGCTTGGGGAGTCGAAGGGTAAGTGGGATTGCACAGACTTGGGTAATCCACCCGGATGTGCGCAAGGGGAACCGCCCACATCCGTCGGCTACATCACCGCGCATCCCCAATACCCTCATCGCCTGCATCTGCACGTAGAGGACGCTACTCCGTAAGCCGATGGACGTTCGCCCCCAGCGCAGACTCGTCCTCCTCATCGGGCTCGCCCTGACGCTGTGTGGGCACGAGGCGCTCGCTTCGAAGTTGAAAATCTCGCCGGGTCCCGCGCTCGGCATCACTATGCTTCGCGTCGATAGCGACGACCGTCCGCTGATTGCCGCCGGGCAGAAGCTGACCATCTCGATCGGCGTGGACAATCTGAGAGGCGGGGCCGCCGCGCACAACGCGGTCCTCAAAGTCAGCGTGCCGAACGGGCTCAAGCTCGTGCAGGCCAGCACGCCGCCCACCAGCAGCACCGCCGATGGCGCGGAACTCACTTGGGAACTCGGCACCATTGGGGCGCGAGCCTTCCCGCAGATTTTCGAGCTGACCCTGTCGAGCGCCGCCAACCTTCCTGTCGGCACGCAGCTCACGCTCGCGGCGACGGTGGTTACCGGCGATCACGACGCAGATACCAAGAACAACCACTCCGCCTTTACGGCTCTGGTCGGGGTTCCCTCCGCGGCTCTTGCGGTACGCTCAGACCTAGCGGCCGTTCCGCTCACGCTGGACGGCCCGGTCAAGTTCACCGCCGAAGTAACCAACCTGGGCACTCTGGCCGCCACCGCGAGCGCGCTCACGCTGACGCTTCCACCCAAGCTTTCATTCAAATCGAGCAATCCGCCGCCTGCGACGACCAGTGCTGATGCCATTAGCTGGCAGCTCGGCGACATCGCGGCGAACGCCGCGCAGACCGTTACGATCACGATCGGCGTGGACATGAGCCTGGGTCGGATGCTTTCCGCAACCGGCGCGGAGAGCATTCTTAAGTTCAAGTTCGACGCGTCGACTACTACCGCCGCGGCTAATCGCACCGCCAATCACCTCGAAGTAGATAAGCGAGTCGAGCTGGCGGGATCAGATGTGAAGGTGTGGCTAAGCGTTCAGGGCGCCAACACGCCGGGTGAACTTCCGGTCGGCAAGGACGTGACTTATACGGTCCTATACGGAAACTTTGGCAACGCCCAGGCAAAGAAAGCGGTAGTAACCCTGAGCCTGCCGCCGGGACTCGCTCTCCTGCGTGCGGAACCGCCACCAGCCAGCACGCACAAGAACGAGAAGACCAGTGGCGACATACAATCCTGGGACGCCGGCGACCTCGAGGTTGGAATCTCGAAAACCATCAAGTGCCACGTGCACGTTGCCAACGTGCCTGACGAGGGCAGCCTAGTGAGGGCGACGATCTCGTCCGCCAGCCGCGACATCAATTCCGGCGAGAGCACTGCATACTCATTGCGATACGCAGAGAACAGTGCAAAGCGTGTATACGCCGCAGCGCACCCGAGTCACTCTTTCGGGCGCGTGCTGTTTTTCGCGATCGTCTTCACCCTCATCGTGGCCATATCGCTACGCGTTCTTCGCGCTCGCCGCGGATAGCGCCGTTTTTCGTGCCTGTTACCGCGGCGGAAGATGACATTTATGTGTCCGAATGACACAGAACCTGGGCGGCAGGGAATCACCCTCTGGAGCTGGCGGTCGGGATCCAAAACGCCGCCGCCGCTGCTTTTCTTCGGCGGCCTACTGCTTTTTATAGGTTCGATATTTCTGCTCCTGATGGGTAACGACGCGTACAAGGAGCACCGGCTTTCATCGGAAGGCAAGTTGACGGACGGCATCGTCGTCAAGAAGGGACTGAATCAGGCCAGCGATAATGGAACCTCGAAGACGTCTTACGAAGTCGATTACACTTTCACCACGGCTGACGGCCAGAAGATCGCGGGGCACGATACGGTCGATCCCGACATCTGGGATCAGATCAAGGAAGGCGGCCCAGTACAGATCGATTATGCCGCGAGCAAGCCGGACATAAACCAGATCGGACCCGCCGGCGGCAATTCCTGGGCGAGTTCCTGGTGCTCGGGGTAGGTTCGGTGATTTGGCTGCTCGGCGCGATTTTGCTCGTCAAGGGCTTGCGCGCGCGATCGTCCGCCCGAGCCGGAATCGCACCGCGGACGGCTCCCGGAAAGGCAGATGCGCAAGCCGACCTTTCCCCCTTTGTGAAAAAAATACTGACGCCCTGGACGGTATTCGGCAGCATCCTGCTGTTCATCGGGGCGATCTTTCTACTGGTCGGCGTGTTCAATCTGCGACAGGAGCGCGCCTTTCGCGCCGAGGGCAGGACGGCCGACGGGATCGTCCTGACCAAGAGCAGTCACGTGGAATACAACCATCAAAACAACACTCAGCAGACTCACTATGCCATCGGCTATCGATTCACCACCGACGACGGCACCTCGGTCAAAGGTTCGGAGGAAGTGAACTGGCGCAGTTGGACTTCGATTCAGGAACGCGATCCCGTCCAGATCACCTACCTGCCGCAGCATCCGTCGAAGAATCGGCTCGCAGCCGACCGTCCCGCCTTCGAGCTATGGTTGTTCACTGTGCTGGGCGGACTGCTGAGCGGCGCGGGAGTGATATTGCTCGGCTATGGGGCGCTTAGGTGGGCGAGGCAGACGAGCCGCGACATTTGATCATGTCGCCGAGCTGTCGCTGAACGAGGAAATGCCGCTCGCGGGGGTTGCGGTGAGCGGCTCCGACATAGGCGTGGTAGCGGGGGCAGGATTTGAACCTGCGACCTTCGGGTTATGAGCCCGACGAGCTGCCAGACTGCTCCACCCCGCACCAGGAGGGGCGCGCATTCTACAAGCGGCTACCTCGGGCAGCAATAGCCCTGGGCACCATCTATAAGGAGTGAGAGCGGGCGCCAGGCGGGGCATTCACGCGCGGGTCACCCCAAGGGCTGCGAGGCCGAGCTCGCCCCCGCGCTTCGCCGAGAGCGGCAACCGCAAGCCGCCGTTTTCAGGAAATCGCGGCCCCGATCTTTTTGGCCAGCGCCGCGCCAGCCTGGTGGTCGAACCCCTTCTGTGGCCAGCCAACGCCGAGGCCCTCGCGGGCATTGGGCTTGGGGATGATATGAAAATGAACGTGCGCGATCGCCTGGTGGGCCCCCGCGCCATTGTTCTCGAGCACGTTGTATTCCTTCACACCGGTGGCGGCGACCACGGCGCGGCACAGGCGCGGGAGTACCCGTCCCAAGGCCGCCGCGGAGTCATCCGATAGGCGCTCCATGGTCTCGGCCGCCTCTTTGGGAACCACCAGCGTGTGCCCGTCGCTCAACGGATTGATATCGAGGAACGCCAGCACCTTCTCGTCCTCGTAGACCTTATGGCACGGAATCTCGCCGCGGACGATCTTGCCGAATACCGTGTCTGCCATGGCTGCGATCCTCGCAAATGCCCTGCTCAAGGTATCATTGTCGCTCATCGACGTCGCATCATGACAAGCCGTTTATGAATTCGGCGCGCACCCGGTTAAACTCGCACGCGCTCGCTGCCTCTGCATACCAACGACGGGGAAACTGGCATGAAGACCAAGGCTGCCATCGCGTACGCGACCGGGAAGCCGCTCGAAGTCGTCACGGTGGAGCTCGGGGGCCCGAAAGCCCCGCTCGAGAAGATCAACGACGCTTTCGACCTCATGCACCGCGGCGAATCGATTCGCTCGGTGGTTACTTTCTGATGGGCGGTGGGCACGCCCTTTGCGACTGACAGTCATCAGCGAAGCAGGAGAACATCCATGGCTACCAAGATCCATCCGGCCGTCGACAACGGGGTGAAGCCCGGGAAGACTGACTTTGCAGGCGGGACGCTCACCTGCAAGTGCGGTTCTGCGGCGGTTACCGTGACGCTCAAGGGCAACACGGCATTCAACCACGTGTGTGGCTGCACCAAGTGCTGGAAGCCTGAGGGTGCCTTGTTCTCCGTGGTGGCCGTGATCCCGCGAGAGAAAGTCAGCGTGACCGCGAACGGCCAGAAGCTCAAGATCGTGGACGAGAAGGCGGCGATTCAGCGTTACGCGTGTACCGGTTGCGGCATGCACATGTACGGGCGCATTGAGAACAAGGAGCACCCGTTCTATGGCTTCGACTTCGTTCACACGGAGCTGTCCAAGGACAGCGGCTGGTCGGCTCCGGAGTTTGCAGCGTTCGTTTCCTCGATCATCGAGTCGGGCTTCCCGCCGGCGCGCATGGGCGAGGTGCGGGCACGCTTGAAGGAACTCAAGCTCGAGCCCTACGATTGCCTCTCGCCGGGGCTGATGGATCTCATCGCCACGCACACCGCCAAGAAAAAGGGCACGCTCGCCGCGTGAGGCAGTGCGGTCGCCCGGTTGAGGGCGGCCGCGCAGGCTGCAGCCCTCCAGATCGGCGTCTGCGCACGCGCGCTGCGGCCGGACGCCGCGGCTGCGCTCGCCCGGCCAAGAAGGAATAGTACGTGTGACCAATCGCCGCCAGTTCTTCGCCGCCACAGGTTCACTGCTCGCCGCGCTCGTCGCCTCATCTCTGCGCTCGGCTTCGCTCGCGGCGGAGGCGGCCGCGGGCGATGCCGCCGCGCGGCTGAACGCGCTGTTCGATGTGTTCATGGACGAGCAGCTGACGAAGAACCCCGAGCAGCTGACCACCCTGGGGCTCGACAAGGGCAAGTACGCCTGGGCGAAAGCGAAGCTCACCGAGGCTTCCCTGCAGAGCCTGCGCGAGTACAAGCAGGACATTGCCTCGCGGCAGCAGCGCCTGCAGGCCTTCGAGCGCAGTTCCGTGAGCGGCCGCGATCTCGCCAGCTACGACACGGTCGCGTTCCAGATGGAGACCATCACGCGCACCGCACCGTTCGAATACGGCGAAGTGCGTGGCTACGTGGTCCCCTACGTGGTCAGCCAGCTGACGGGCGCCTACCAGAGCGTTCCGACCTTCCTCGATCGGCAACACCAGATTGCCACCAGGGACGATGCCGAGGCCTATCTCGCGCGGCTGCGCGCCTTTGCGGTGGTGCTTGACCAGCAGACCGAGCGGGTACGCCATGACGCGGCACTCAAAGTGACGCCGCCGGATTTTCTCATCGACCGCGCGCTCGGGCAGATGAGCTCACTGCGTAGTGCCGCGCCGGCCGACTCGATCCTGGCGACCTCGGTCGCCACGCGCACCCAGAAGCTCGCTATCGCCGGCGACTACGGCACGCAGGCGGCACGCATCGTCGAAACCGAGGTCTATCCGGCGCTCGACCGCCAGATGAAGGCCTTGAGCGAGCTGCGGCCCGGGGCCGTGCACGAGGCGGGTATCGCCCGCCTGCCCGAGGGCGGTGCCCTCTATCAGGTGGCACTGCGCGCATCGACGACCACCGACATGACGGCGGAGGAGGTGCATCGTCTCGGGCTCGAGCAGGCGAAGGAGCTCGACGCGAAAATGGACGCGCTGCTGCGCTCCCAGGGCCACAGGCGCGGGACGGTAGCCGAGCGCGTGCAGGCGCTCAGCAAGGACCCGCAGTACCTGTACCCGGACACGGATGCCGGGCGGCAGCAGATTCTTGATTACTGCAACAGCCTGATCCGCGCGCTGCAGCCGCAGCTGCCGAAGTATTTCCGCATCCTGCCGAAGGCGCCGGTGGAGATCCGCCGCGTGCCCTCCTACACGGAGGCCGGCGCACCCGGGGGCTATTACCAGACTCCCTCGCTCGATGGCTCGCGTCCGGGCGCTTTCTACATCAACCTGCGCGACACCCGCGAGTGGCCGCGCTGGTCGCTGCCGACGCTGGTGTATCACGAGTCCGAGCCGGGACATCATTTCCAGCTGGCGCTGGTGATCGAGATGACCTCGCTGCCGCTGATTCGCAAGGCGGGCGGGGGGTTCTCGGCCAACACCGAAGGATGGGCGCTGTACGCCGAGCAGTTGTGCGATGAAATGGGCCTGTACGACCAGGATCCACTGGCGCGCCTCGGGATGCTTCGCGCCGCGATCTTCCGCGCCGCACGCTGCGTCGTGGACACCGGATTGCACGTGCAGGGATGGAGCCGTGAGCAGGCGATAGACTACATGGTGTCCACCACCGGCAATGATCGCTCGGCCATGACCACGGAAGTCGAGCGCTACTGCGCCTGGCCGGGGCAGGCGACCAGTTACAAGGTGGGACACACCCGCTGGCTGAAGCTGCGTGCGGAGGCGCGCCGCCGCCTGGGTGCGAAGTTCGACATCCGCGATTTCCACGACGCCGGGCTCACGGCGGCGCCGATGCCGCTTTCGGTGCTCGAGCGCGTGATCGACGAGTGGATCAGGACCCGCGCCGCATGAACAGGCTCTGCGCCATGTCCGGGTACTTCATCGCGGCAACTCTCGCGTTGGCGTTGCTTGCCCTGCGGTCGCCTGCGGCGCGCGCCGAGGGCGCGAATTATCCACCCCCGCAGGAGGGCGATTTCATCATCCGGGACTTTCATTTCGCCTCGGGGGAGTCATTGCCGCAGCTGCGCCTGCATTACCGGACCTTTGGCAAGCCGCGCGCGGATGCTCATGGCGTGGTGCGCAACGCCGTCCTCATCCTCCACGGTACGACCGGAACCGGTGGTAATTTCGTGCGAGCGGAGTTCGCCGGCGAGCTATTCGGTCCCGGGCAACCGCTCGATGCCGCGCGCTACTTCATCGTACTTCCTGACGCCATCGGCCACGGAAAGTCGGCCAAGCCGAGCGACGGCCTGCACGCGCACTTTCCGCACTATGGCTACAACGACATGGTGCAGGCGGAATTCATGCTCCTGACGCAGGGGCTTAAGGTCAATCATGCGCGCCTCGTCATGGGTACCTCCATGGGAGGGATGCATACCTGGCTGTGGGGCGAGCAGCATCCCCAGTTCATGGACGCGCTCATGCCGCTGGCGAGCCTGCCGACGCAGGTGTCGGGGCGCAACCGCGTCTGGCGGCGCCTGATCATGGATGCGATCCGCAACGACCCGGCGTGGAACGGCGGCGAATACCAGGGTCAGCCGCCCTCAGTGCGCACCGTGATCGAGATGTTGTGGCTCATGGGCAGCAACCCGGTGCTGCGTCAGCAGGAGGCACCCACGCGCGCGCAAGCGGATCAGGTGATCGATGCCTACGTGAACGTGAACATGAAGGACGCCGACGCCAATGACTTCCTCTATGCGGTCGCGGCATCCTACGACTACGATCCCGGGCCGGGTCTGCCAGAAATCGAGGCGCCCCTGCTGGCCGTCAATACGGCCGACGACCTGATCAATCCGCCTGAGCTCGGCATCCTCGAGCGCGAGATCTCCCGCGTACCGCACGGGCGCGCGCTCGTGCTCCCCTTCAGCGCGCGCACGCGCGGTCACGGCTCGCACACCATCGCCGCGCTCTGGAAGCAGTACCTCCAGGAGCTGCTCGGCTCCCCTGAGCGTTGAGCCGGACAGAAACCGCACGAGCGTACCCGCGCGAGGGCGGGCAGGTCGGCGCTCGGCTCACACGCGCCGCACCACTGCGGGGGTCAGGTCTGCGAGCGAATTGCATCCGAGCTGCCCCAGCACCCGATCGATCTCCGAGGTGAGAATGGCGAGGGCGCGCTCGACGCCTGCCTCCCCGCGCGCGATGAGGCCGTAGAGCGTGGCGCGTCCGAGCATGACCGCCTGGGCGCCGAGCGCGAGCGCCTTGACCACATCCGTCCCGCGCCGGAAACCGCTGTCGATCAGAATGGCGAGGCGTGTGCCAACGGCAGCGACGATTTCCGGCAACACGTCGATCGGCGCGATGCAGCAATCGAGCTGGCGGCCGCCGTGGTTGCTGAGCACGATGCCATCGACACCGAGGGCCGCGCTCCGCTCGGCGTCTGCCACGCTGAGCACGCCCTTGAGCAGGAGCTTGCCGCGCCAGTGATCCCGGATCCAGGCGATGTCGTCCCAGCAGATGGTGGCATCGAACAGGCGCGGAATGACCGTACTCGCGCCCATGGGCGTAAGGTCGGGCGGCAGGAAGGCCTCGAGGTTGCGAAAGCGCGGCATGCCACGGCGCAGCAGCACCTGCGCGAACCAGCGCGGATGGCGCAACGAATCGAGCGCGGCACGCACCGAGGGCTGACCCGGCCGTCGGTAGCCGCGCTGGTCCCACTCGCGGTTGCCGAACACGTTGGCATCGGTGGTGAACATCAGCGCCTCGTAACCAGCCGCAGCCGCGCGCTGCATGATATCGCGGGCGATGGCGCGATCCTTCATGACGTACAGCTGCATCCACAGCCGCCCGCCGGCGCGGCTCGCGACCTCTTCCAGACGCGTAGTCGAGACAGTGCTGAGGGTGCAGGGTACGCCGAGCTTCGCCGCCGCGCGGGCGAGCAGGACGTCGCCCTCCGGGTTCAGCAGGCCGTTCAATCCCGTCGGCGCGATCACCAGCGGGGCGTTTGCCGGGCGTCCGAGGATCGTGCAGCGCTGATGGCGCGTGGAAGTGTCGATGAGGGTCTGCGGGATGAAGCGCAGCCGCTCGAGGGCCGCGCGGTTGCCGTGCAGCGTGCGCTCGTCCTCCGCTCCCCCCTCGACGTACTCGAACACGAAACCGGGCACGCGCCGCCGCGCAATGTCGCGCAGATCAGCGATGTTCAGCGCACGCGCGATGTCGCGACTGTTGAAGGGACGGCGTTTCCAGGGCATGTGAGAGCTCGCGCCCCGCCCCCCGCGCCGCTACTCGTGCAGCGCCACGTGGATACGCGAGGCGACGAAGGTGTTGGTGCCGCTATCGTACTGCCCGACCGCCACCAGCCGGTAGATCTTATTTGAGCCGTTGAATGCGGAGGTGAGCGCAGTGGCAAATGCGGGGGCGCTGTTGAACACCGACACCCCGGCCGCCAGCGTCGTGCTCCCGACCGCCAGCTGCAGGTCGCTCTGTGGCGCGCCGACCGTGGTGATCGTCAGGGGAGGGCTCGGCGGCAGGCCTGTCAAATTGATGGTCGCCGGAGGGACCGTGACCGGGCCGGTCCGGACGTAGTGAACGGTGCCGAGATTCGCGTTCGCCAGGTTCACGACCAGGCCCGCGCCGCTGACGCTGGTGAAAGGCGCAGTCGCCCCGCCGTTCACCCATTCGATCACCAGCTGCTGCGGCGTGGAGGCCCCCGGGGTGATGGCAGTCGCGCTGAAATCGGGCGGCGCGCTACCGAAGGGAGTGATCATCCCGTCCATCTGCAGCAGTGTGCCCGCGGCCACGGCGCTTTCATCGAGTAAGCCGGTGTTTACGGCGTACGCAGCCGCGGTCGCATGCTGTCCGCCGGCGCCGGTGCCGGCGAAGTTGAACGCGCTGGACGCGAAGCTGCCGATCGACAGCAGATCCAGCGATGCACTGCCTTTGATGGCCGAGTTGAGTGTGCCCCACAGGCGGGTCGAGTCGAGCCGCACCAGCCCGGCGGTCGCATCCAATTCGGTGACCGCGCCCGTCGAGGTATTGAACTGCGCCTGGCCGGTCACCGTAATCTGCTGGCCGACGGAGACGGACGTGGAGCTGAGGCCCTGGGCCGCGACGCCGTCCTCAGTCACGAGCGTGCCGCCACCGAGGACGACCGGGAGACTGCTCAGGAACAGCACTGCGCCCGTCGGCGAGCGGTAGGTGGCGCCGAGCACCTCGAGCGTATTGCCGCTGCGCGAGCCCACGACGCCGCTGACGTACTCGGCGAGCGGGCTCTCGAGGCTGCTGCCGGCGTATATCGCCGTAGCGTTGAAACTGGGAGTGATCGTGGACAGATTGTCGAGCGTGCCGTACGCGGCGATGGGAGAGCTTTCCAACAGTCCCGCCATGGCGGACAGACCCGCCGCGCCGGTATATACCACCCCGTTGATGTTGAAGTAGGTCTGGGCACCGGTGTTGACCGTCACGGCGCCGACGGCCGACAGCAGGTCGTAGAAGGGCCGCAGGTTCATGATGAAGGCGGAGCTCTGCGTCGTGACATAGAGGCCGCGGGCGCGCATGAGGGTCGCATCGACCGGTGCGGGAGTGATCACGGCGAACGGCTGCACCGTCACTTTGGGAGGCGAGACGGCGCTGTTGATCGAATTGATCGCGGCAAGGTCCAGGTCAATATGCAGGCGTGTTGACTGGCCCTGGGTGATCACCAGCGGGTGACTCGGATCGAATGTCACCTTGATGGCCAGGCTGGTAGGGGTGCTTCCGCTCGCGTTCAGGACGGTGGCGGCGACTGCCTGCCCGTTGATGTTGGCCCAGATGCTGGCAGCGCTGTAGTCCAGAACCAGCGAGGCCGAGGTGTATGTTCCGGAAGGGAGCGCCGGGGCCTCCACGAGCTCGCTGAGATTGGTGAGCCTGGCGAGATCGACGGTCTCGGGCGTTCCGAGCAGCGTGACGAGGTTGCCGTTGGTATCAGTCAGCGTGATGCTGTCGATGGCCACGATGTAGCCTGCGAAATCACCGCTGTTGATGTTCTCACCGATCGTGACCACAGGCGTGCCGGGCGGGGCGAAGTGATTGCCGTGGCAGCCGATGAGCAGCGCGCTGACGCCCAGGAGCACGGTGGGCAACGCCCGCGCAAAGCGGGTGCGGCGTGAGCGAGCGACTCTCATCAGGCGGTCCCCTTCAGTTTTTTCGCTTCGGAAGCGGGGTATTTCTGGCGCCGTCGGTTAGAGGCGCACGGGGCTAATACGTTCCCCGCAATTACAGTGACTTACGACTACCGGCCCCGGCAAGCACGCTAGTGTACCGGTTTCGGGGCGATTTCAGTTGACCGTCAGTTGGATCGAGCCGCCGGCGCTGCTGCGCAGATCGACCGCGGTCGGATACTGCTGGCGCTGCAGCGTCCCGGAGGGGTCGCTCGAGTTCCAGGCACGCACCGAAAGGTAATAAAGAGCACTGGAGGTTTGCGCCGGTACGCCGCTGACCGTGACGGTGCCGCCGCCCTGTGCGAACGCGGCATCGAGCGCTGCCGCCGCGACGAGCTGGCCCTCGTGAGCTACCAGCACGTCGCCATGGTTGTACTTGCCGGCGCTCGCCTCGCTGACCTTGACGGAGATCGAGCCGGAAGTTGTGCCCGAGGCCGGCGTGAGCGCCGGCAGGTGCAGCGTGGCCGGTGCGGTGCCCGAGGGCGCAGTCACTGTGTTGTTGAGCGCACCATCTGCGAAGGAGGGTGCGCTGGCCGCCACGAGGTAGGTGCCTGCACCTTCCTTCGGTGCCGCGCTCACCACCGTGACGTTGGCCCCGGTGGCGGTCCAGGTGCCCGAATCGACCGTTCCCTTTGACAGGGCCCGCGGATTCGCCAGCACCTGGTTGAAGGGATCAATCGGGCTCGCCTCGATGAGGTAGGGCACCTCGCCCGCGAGAGCGAGGGTCTGGTAGAAGCCGGCCAGCGCGCCGGCCGGCAATACTTCGGCCGGTGCCGTGGCAAGGTTCGCGGTGAAGGAACTCGCCGCGCGCGGGTAGAGCGTGCCGAGCGAGACGGCGTTGATCGCTATGGTGGTGCCGGTACTGGTGGTAGCGGTCGTCGTGCTGCTCGTGCCCGTCGTACCGCTCGTGCCCGTCGTGCCGCTCGTCGAGGTTGCGGCCGTCGCCGAATTGCTGCCGGGAAGCGTGACTTCTACCGCCTTGATGATGATGGTCGCGATGCCCGGACCATGAATCACGACGTCGTAGAGTGCCGCGGTAGATGAGCCGGCTGCGAGTGGGTAGAGCAGAAAATTGCCGTTCGCTGTGACCGGCGCGCTCGCCACGGCCACGTGCCGGGTGCCGTCGGCGCTCAGCACTTCCGCCGTCGCCTGGATCACCGGCAGGCCGCTCGAGCTGGAGATCCCCGTGAGGTTGGTGAGCGTCAGCTGCCCGGAAATGCCGCCTACCTGCGACAGGTCATAAGCGCTCGCATGCGAGCTCAACAGGATCCCGCTGGCGCTTGCCCCATAAGTGAAGGGAACCAGATCAGTCGTGCCATTGAAATTGATCGCGAACTCGGTGTTAGGCACCGAGGACGTGGTGGCTGTCGTAGCCGGCGTCGACACCGCGGTGCCGGTCGTGGAAGTCGTACCGGTGCCCGTGCCCGTCGTAGCACCAGACACAGTGGTGCCCCCCGTCGTGGTGGTGCCCGTCGTGGTCGTGCCCGTCCCGCCCGCCGTCGCGGCAAAGGCCGCGCCGATGTTCCCGACAGGGACTCTGAGGGTCGTCGCGATGCCGATGCCCTTGTCGGGATTGAGCAGCTCAAGCGGCAGCTGATGGGTCGTGCCGCCGCTGTCGACGTAGTCGGCCTCCGAGTTGTACAGGGCGCCGACGCTTTGCGCCGAGGCCGTCAACGGTGTCGACGGATCTACCGGGATGAAGCGGATCTGCGAGTAGGTCCCGGGGAGCAGCTTCAGAGAAGTCACGGCGCTGCCGAGGTTGCCGCCGGTTTCCTGCACCAGGTCGACGGTCGTCGGGGTCGAGAGCGGAAACTTCACCCAGCCGCCGTCGTCGGGCCCGGCCGCGGCGCTCGTGTTGAACCAAACCTCCTGCGTGGTGATCCACACGTGCGAGTACTGCGCGGGCATGTTGCCGGTCAGCGACACATCCGTGCGCGAGGAGCAGGCCGTCACACCCAGGCACAGGCCGGCGAGCGCTGCAGCGAGCGCGAAGGGGGTACTCTTTCTCATGCAAGTCCCTTTGAGATCCTTCGGCAGATGATGCCCGCACTTGCGTGATGCCGCAACGCGTGAGGGGCTGTTGCCGCCGGCGCCAGGAGTGTGTCGGAGTGTATCCGTGTGCGCCACGTCTCATCGGACGCCTTCTGTTAATTGGATGGCTGGCCGTCCGCGTTCTGCTGTAGCCTTCGCCGCGATGAAGCTCGCGTATGTCCTCGGCGCGTGGCTGCTGCTCGTCGCAGGAACGAGCTGCGCGCAGGCGCACGCGCATCTGCAGCAGTCGGTACCCGCCGATGGCAGCACCCTCACCTCCGCGCCGACAGGTGTTGTCCTGCGCTTCTCCGAAAGCGTGCGGCTCGCTTCGCTGTGGATCGCCAGGGAGGAGGGGAGCCGGCAGAAGCTGATGTTGCCCGCGGAGCCGCAGACGAAGATCGCAGTGGCGCTGCCGCCGCTCGCGCCCGGGCGCTATGTCATCGGCTGGCGCGCCGTCGGTGCCGACGGCCACGTCGTACCCGGCCAGATCCGCTTCACCCTCGCGCGATGATCGAGGGCATCTGGCTCTTGCTGCGCGCGGCGGGCCTGCTGCTCTCGTTGCAGGCGGCCGGTGCTGCTCTCTTTTGCGCGCTGTTCGGGCAACACACGCTGGCGCACACCGCCCGCGCCATTCGGCGCGTGGGCATGCACGCAGCGCTCGCAGCTGTCGCGCTGCTCGCTGCACAGGCGGCCTTCGAGCCGGTGCACCTCGCGGGAGAGGCGTCCGGCCTGGCCGATGCCACGCTGTGGCGGCTGTTCCTCAGCTCTTCGGCCGCCGCGGCACTGCTGGTGCGCATCGCGGGCCTTGCATGCCTGGCACTCGCCTGGCGGCTTGACGCACCGGGCTCCCGGGCGCTAGCGCTCGCCGGGAGCCTTGCGACGGTGAGCTCCTTTCTGCTCACCGGACATACCTCCGTTCATCCCGCGCGGCCGTGGCTTGCGTCGCTGCTGTTCGTCCACCTCGCCATCGTGGCGTTCTGGTTCGGCTCGTTGTGGCCACTGCGGCAAGTGATCGCTCTCGAGTCACGCGCGCAGGCGGCGCGCGCGATTGCCGCCTTCTCGGCTCTGGCGGTCCGGGTCGTGCCGGTGATTGCGCTGGCAGGGGTCGGCATGGCGGCCGTGCTGCTGCCGGATGTCGCGGCGCTCACGCAGCCGTACGGCCTGTTGCTGCTCGGGAAGATTGCACTGTTCGCGCTGCTGATGGGGCTGGCGGCGGTGAATCGGCTGCGGCTCACGCCCGCGCTGGAGCGCGGTGCAGCGCGGGCGCCGGCGCAACTTCGCCGCTCGATCGCGCTCGAGTACGCGCTCATTGGCGCCACCCTCGCTCTCACGGCCGTGATGAGCGGAAGCTTCTCGCCGACGGAGCGGGGGCAGGCAGGCGGTTAAGGGGCACGCATGATGGCGCGGCGCGCGCCCGCGAGAGGCGCGTGGTCATCGAGCCGCACCGCGGTGCCCTCCGGCTCGACGCCGAGCTGGCGCCACAGCGCCATCAGATCGGGCGCGACCGGCGCGTCTTTCATCTGCGCATACAGATCCTCGAGCGAGCTCGTGCCGACGGCTGCATCGCCGGTGCGCAGGACGCGCTCGATGGGCCAGTCGGCAGAGAGTCCGCCGCTGGCGCGCAGCACCGCGCGCAGGGCGTCCTGCAGCCCGAAGCGCAGTTGCGTGCGGCGGCGGATGTCGACATCCGCGAGCAGGCAGAACATCGCGCCGCCCCAGTAGGTGCGTCCCCAGCTGTGCGTGTGGTCGAGGCCGCGATCTCCGGCGAGCGGCAGTCCGCGCGGCATCGAGCGCAACTCCTCCGCCCAGACGTCGGTTTCGCTGCGGTTGCCCGCCTGCACACGTGCCATCCCCTCCACGTAGGTGGCCACTCCCTCGGACAACCAGGCATGCGTCTCGCCGGTGTCCGGCAGCGCCAGGTGAGTCATCTCGTGAACCAGCACCCAATCCGACAGCAGTTGCGGCGCGCTTACTTCGCGCCCGAGCTGCACGCGGATGAAGGCGTCCGGGTTGGCAAAAGTCTTCCCGCCATGCACGCCCTCGCCGGCAACCGCCACGAGGCGTACGGTGAGTGCGGTGACGGGAAAGCGGCCGTAGTAACGCGCGACGATCTCGCCGGAGCGGCGCACCCAGGCGAGGACCGCCTCCTCGCTCTGAAAGGCGCTGCGGTCGAAGTCGACGTGCACGGCGGCGCCCGCGACGCTCAGGTCGACGCTGCCACTCGCGGCTCGCGCGCACGCCAGCACCGCTGCGAGCGCGAGGGAGGTCGCGGCCGCGGCAGCGATGAGGGCGGATGAGGGGCGCGGCATTCCTCGCCCGAAGTCAGCGCGCTCGCTGACCAAAGAGCACCCGCCTGGCCTGCGCGCTCATCTCGGCCAGGGGCTGGGGATTCACTTGCGCGGCCCTGGCGTAGGCACGCACCGTCGCCGGGCGGTCATGGATGGCCTGGAACCAGCGCTTCAGGTGCGGGAAGTCCTCGAGCTTCTGGCCCTGCGCTTCGTAGGGAACGATCCAGGGGTAGGCGGCGATATCCGCGATCGAGTACTCGCCCGCGATGAAAGCCCGATCGGCGAGGCGCTTGTTGAGCACGCCGTAGAGGCGGTTGGTTTCGTTCACGTAGCGCTCGATGGCGTAGGGGATCTTCTCGGGCGCATTGCGCGAGAAGTGGTGATTCTGACCGGCCATGGGACCGAGGTTCGCCATCTGCCAGAACAGCCACTGAGTCACTTCCGCCCGGCCGCGCACCTCGCGCGGCAGTAGCCGCCCGCTCTTCTCGGCGAGATAAAGGAGAATGGCGCCGGACTCGAACAGCGACAGCGGCGCGCCGCCATCGGCAGGGGCGTGATCGAGGATCGCCGGGATGCGGTTGTTGGGAGCGATGGCGAGGAACGCAGGCTCGAACTGCGCCCCGGTGCCGATGTTGACCGGAATGATGCGGTAGGCAAGCCCGCTCTCCTCGAGGAACATCGTGATCTTGTGACCGTTGGGAGTGGTCCAATAATAGAGGTCGATCATCAGGATGACTCCGGGACAGCTGCCACAGGATGACACGCGGCGGATCAGGCGCGCGAGACCCTTACGGGTCCCCGCCCGCTCCGTCTTTCGCGGTATCGCGCGCGGGGTTTTCAGGAACCGGAGGCGCCCGGCTGAAGCTCTTCGTTCGAGGAACGCCCGTCGATCCAGGTGTCGAGCACGTTCAGCTCATCGTCGGCCAGCACCAGGTTGGCCCGATAGCCCGGGGCGATGCGCCCGGTGTCGTGTGCCAGCCCGAGAAACTCCGCCGGCCATTGGCTCGCCATGCGCACCGCGTCGGCGAGCGGGACCCCCAGCATGGCGACGGCGTTGCGTATGCAACTCGCCATGTCGATGTTGGAGCCGGCGAGCCGCCCGTCCTCGTCCAGGCAGGTGTGGCCGCGGACGATGATGCGCCGCCCCTGCAGCTCGAAGGAGCCGCTGTCGGTGCCGACGCTCGGCATGGCATCGGTGACCAGCATGAAGCGATCCCGGGGCTTGCACTTGAGGGCGATGCGCAGCACCACCGGGTCGGTGTGTGCGCCATCGACGATGATGCCGCACCAGCTCCTTTGGTCATCGAGCGCCGCACCCACCGCTCCCGGCTCGCGCCCGGTGAGCTGCGACATGGCATTGAAGAGGTGGGTGAAGCCGGTGAGGCCATGCTCGAGCGCGGTATGAATCTCCGCGTAGCTCGCGTTGGTGTGGCCGGCGGAAACCACCACGCCCGCCGCCACCAGCTGCTCGATGAGGTCGGGGGTCGTCATCTCCGGGGCGAGGGTCACGAGCGTACGGCCGCCGCGCAGCGAGGTGAGCAGGCCCAACGCGCTCTGATCGAGCTCGCGCAGCTTGGCCGGGTCGTGCACTCCCTTGCGCGCGACGTTGAGGAAGGGGCCCTCGATGTGGATGCCGAGTACGCCGGGCACGCCCGCCTGCAGCGCGCCGCGCACTGCGGCGATGGCCCGGGCGACGATGTCGAGGTCTGCGCTGATCAACGTGGGCAGAAAGCCGGTCGTACCGAAGCGGCGATGGGCGCGGCCGATGGCGCGGATCGAGGCGACGCTCGGGGAATCGTTGAACAGCACCCCGCCGCCGCCGTTCACCTGTGAGTCGATGAAGCCGGGCAGCAGGAGCCTCCCGCCGAGGTCGCGCTGCTGCGCCGCGCGGCAGCGCGGGTCGGAAGCGGCTACGACGTCGAGAATGCGCCCGTTGTCGATCAGCACGCACTGACCGTCCGCGAAGCCCTGCGCGCGCAGCACGCGTCCGTTCATCAGTGCGGTGCGCATCACACCGTCTCGGTCACTTTGCTGAGGTGGGGCGGGTGATCCGGGTCGATTCCGCGTGCCAGCGCCAGCGCGTTCGCCATACGATAGAAGCTCTGCGCGAACAGCATGGGCTCGATGACCGGGGGTGCCGCCTGCGTGGGCAGCACGGTAGTACCGGCGATGGCAGCGCCCGCGACCAGCACGTCCGCGCCCTGCGTCGGCGAGCTCGGCGGCCAGCTGACCGACCCCGGCACGGCTCTCGTCGTTCTGCGTAAACAGCAGCAGCGGAAAGTGCGCGCGCACCAGCGCCATCGGCCCGTGCCGCAGCTCAGCGGCGCTGACCGCTTCCGCGTGCAGGCCGCAGGTCTCCTTGAATTTGAGCGCCGCCTCCTGCGCGATCGCGAGCCCGAGGCCGCGCCCGATGACGTACAGGTTGTGCGCCGGCGTGAGGCGCGCGAGCGCCGCGCTCCAGTCGAGCTCCCAGGCGTGCGCCAGCAGCTGCGGGGCCTGCCCGAGCGCCGCTGACAGCTGCGCATCGGCCGACCAGTGCGCTACCAGCTGCACGATTGCGGCCAGGGAGGCGATATAGGACTTGGTGGCCGCGACGCTGTGCTCGGGCCCGGCGTGCAGCGGGATGAGATCGTCGGCGAGCTGCGCGAGCGGCGATTCCTGCGCGTTCACCAGCGCCACGATGTGCGCCCCGGCGGCGCGCGCGCTGCTTACGGTGGCGAGCAGATCCGGGCTGGCCCCCGACTGCGAGATGGCGAGCATCACGGTGTTGGCGAGATCGGGTGTGGCCTCGTACACCGAGCTCACCGAGGGAGCCGCGGAGGAGGTGAGCAGACCCAGGCGCGTTTCGATGAGGTAGCGGGCGAAAGTGGCGGCATGGTCGGAGCTGCCGCGGGCGCACGTTACCAGTGCGCGCGGGGGCGTACGGCGCAGCCGCTCGGCGAGGCGTGCGACGCGCGCGGCGTTGGCGTGCAGTTGCGCGCGCACCGCCTCCGGCGCCTGCGCAGCCTCGCGAAACATGCGTGTGCTCGCCTCCGGGGTGCTCACGTGGCGCTGCTGAGCTCGGCGACGAAGTCGTAGATATCGCCGCGGTAATAGGACTGGGTGAACTCCGCCGCGCGGCCATCCTTGAGAAAGCCGACGCCGCTCGACCAGCAGGCCCGGATCCTTCTCCTTGGCCTGCAGCAGCTCCGCCTGCTCGGCCGTGAACAGCACCGCGCGCAGCCGCTGCAGGGCGCGCACCGGTCGATTGCCGGCACGCTCGAGCGCCGCATACAGCGAGGACTCGACCGCTTCCAGCGACGGCAGACAGGAGGCGAGAATGGTGGCGTACTCGAGCGCCATCGGCGCATCGTCCGCGAAGCGGATGCGGTGGAAGCGGTACACGGGCGTCCCCGGGCTTGAGCGCAGCGTCAGCGCTTCCTCGGGTGTCACCGTGCCGACGGACTTGCGCAACCACACGCTGCGCGGGTTGCGGCCGCGCGCGCGCATGTCCTCGGAGAACGAAGTCAGCTTGGAGAAATTCTTCTCCACTCGTGCGCACACGAACGTGCCCGACCCCTGGCGGCGGACCAACATGCCTTCTTTCACCAGGCCGTCGATCGCTTTGCGCACCGTGATGCGCGAGACGCTGAAATCCGTGGCGAGATCGCGCTCGGGCGGCAGGGCATCGTCCGGACCTAACACGCGGGTTTCGATCGCCTGCCGCAGGGCGCGCTGCAGCTGTTGGTAGAGCGGCAGGCTGCTCTTCTCGTCGAGCTTGCCGACCGCGTGTGACAGCAGCGTCAAAGGGGTCCTCCAGCCAGAAGTATGAACGACATCATACTACCACTATAGTACCAGTCTGTTGCGCTTAGAAGACAAGGTGCCTGACAAGGGTATGTTTTTATTTATAAAAAAGCACTGCCGCTTCACTGGTATCTACGGGTATAGCGTTCTGCCGCTATTGGTACTATATTGGCACGTAACTGGTCCCAGTAAAGGGACGCCCTCGCCGAGGGTGCGCAAGCGCCTCGAGGAGGCCCGCGGGGGAAATGCAACGGCGTGGTGCGCGGCATCGGGCAAATGACAAACCAGGGGTGAGTAAATCATGAGAATCGCAAGGTCGACGTTGATTGGAACGGCGGTCGCCATGGCTCTGTTTGGCCGCAATGGTGCAGTCCAAGCGCAACAAAGCACCAGCGCCACAGGTTCCAACCCGAACGATCTCCAGGAAGTCGTGGTCTACGGCATCCGTGCCAGCCTGCGCGAGTCTCTGGAGAGCAAGAAAGACGCCACCGGTGTCTCGGACTTCCTCACCGCCGAGGACGTCGGCAAGTTTCCTGACAAGAACCTCGCGGAAGCCCTGCAGCGCGTCCCCGGCATCGTGACGCAGAAGGACTTCGGCGAGGGCGAGCGCATCAACCTGCGCGGCACCATCAGCACCCTCACCCAGGCGACGCTCAACGGCCATGGGCTGTCAACGGCGGACTGGTTCATCCTCGATCAGCAGAATGCGACCCGCAGTTTCAACTACCTGATGCTCCCGGCGGACCTCATCGGCAGGGTGGAGGTAGAGAAGACCGCCCAGGCCGACGTCCAGGAGGGCGGCATCGGCGGCACCGTGAACGTCCAGACGCGCAAGCCGCTCGATCTGCAACCGTTCACCGCTTATGCCTCCCTGGAGGGCGCGCGCAACGATCGTGCGGCCAAGACCAGCCCGTACGCCACGGGCCTGGTGAGCTTCAAGGACCAGGACAATCACTTTGGCTTCCTGCTCGCGGCCATCTACCAGGAGCGCCACATCCGTCGCGACGGCTTCGAAGTGCTCGGCTACGCGCCCATCAGCGGCACGAACCCCACGCTCATTCCGACGCTCATCAACTCGGCGCTGTTTGAGCAGGATCGCATCCGCAAGGGCGGCAACTTCGATGTGCAGATCCGCCCGACCGACCAGCTCGAATTCAACCTGAACGGGTTGCTTTCGATCTTCGATGCCGAGAACACCAACCAGAGCTGGCTGGCAGATCCGCAGCGCGCCATCGGCAACGGCGGCGCGATCAGCAACTGCGTCGTGGCCGCAGGCGCCTGCGTGGCCGGTACGGTTTCTTCCCTCAACAACGGCACCCAGGACTTCGCCTTCTTCTACGACTCATTCCACCGCATCGCCAAGACGACGAGCCACAACCTCGATCTGGATACGAAGTACACGCCGCTGCCGGGCTGGACGCTGCATCTGGACTTTGGCTAGACGGATGCCACCGGCAAAACCGATCCACAGTACTTCCCGGAGTTCGGCACGCCCGGCTCTTTCACCTACGATTTCCGCAACGGCGCTCCGCAGGTCACGCCCATTCCCAACGGCAAGGGCACGACGGTCAATTTCACCAATCCCAACTCGTTTGCGTTCGATTTCGCCAACGACGACCAGTTCCTCAACGATGACCGCGAAACCTACCTGTACGCGGACGCACTCAAGGAAGCTCGACCTGGGGGTCCTCAAGTCGATCAAGTTCGGCGTCAAGGGAACCAACCACGAGCGCGACGCCACGGGCAACTACACGACCTACGGAGGCTTCTCGGCGCCGATTCTGAAGCAGGGCATCCCGACGTCCGACTGGTCCGCCGGCCAGAGCCCCGGCAATTTCCTCTCCGGCATCTCGGTACCCGGCTCGCTCACTCAGGCGTGGATCGTCAACCCCGCCTTTGCGCAGCAAGTCCTCGGCAATCAGCTGAACGTGTCGGGACGCATTCCTTATCCGCAGGGCAGCTTCACGGTCAACGAGAAGACCTCCGGCGGCTACGTCATGGGCAATTTCGCCGGCGACAACTGGCGCGGCAATGTCGGGGTGCGGATTGCGCACACCCAGGAGAACACCACCGGCGCGCAGTTCGTCGCCAATCCGAATCTGCCCGGTGTGATCCCGAGCCTGTTCGGCGCCTACATACCGGTGACCGCGACCAAGAGCTACAACGACGTCCTGCCGTCGCTGAATGTCGCTTACGACGTGACCAAGGAGGTGGTGGTGCGCTTTGCCGCCGCCAAGGTGATGTCGCGGCCGGACTACACCGACATGGTGCCGCGTGTCATATTGAATACCGGTGCGCTGTCGGGCACGGCGGGCAATCCCAATATCGACCCCTACCGGGCCACCCAGGAGGACTTGTCGATCGAGTGGTACCCGAACAAGGACACCGCTTACACGCTGGCGATCTACAACAAGAACCTGAAGAACTTCATCGTCGACAATCCGACGACGCAGATTCTGCCGTTCAGTGGGAAAGTAGCTCGCCAAGCGCTGTGCACGGTGGCCGGGCCGAACCTGTTCAACTGCCCGTTTACCATCGATGTGCGCGCCAATGGCGGCAACGGCACCCTCAGGGGCGTCGAGGCGGGTCTGACCCAGGGCATCTGGGGCGGCTTCGGGGTGCAGGCCAACTACACGTACTCGGATGCGAAGCTGGACAGCGGCAATCCTTTCCCCGGCAACTCCAAGGACACCTACAACCTGGTCGCCTATTTCGAGAACCCGCTGATCAGCGCGCGGCTGGCGTACACTTTCCGCTCGCACTTCTTCCTCAGTTTCGATCGTACGAGCAACCTTGATGAGGCGGCGCTCAAGTCACTCGATGCCTCGTTCGCCTGGAACGTGACCAACTACGCCGCGGTGACCGTCGAGGCGCAGAATCTGACGGATGCGAAAGTGGTGCAGTACGACGACGTGCTCTCCCACCCGCGGGCGATCTACAACAACGGCCGGGTCTACTTTGCGGGTGTGAAGCTGAGGTTCTGAAGTCGCACAGACTGCAAATGAGCACGGCTCGCTGCGCTGTCAGGCGTCGCGGGTCGTTCAGCGATAGCCGTATTTCGCCATCATCGGCGCCAGCCGTGACAGGTAGGGTTGCAGCTGCGGCGCGTAGTGCAGGTGCCGGTTCAGGGCGCTGTCGTTGAGCTGCTCGGTGACCTGCGCGTAGCTCGGGGTGGGCGCATAGCGGCGATTCTCGTGAAAGCGCAGGCAAGCCTCCTCGAACGGCAGCCCGAGATACTCCAGCAGCCGCCGGGTCTCACCAGACTGGTCCGCGATGAGCGCTTCGTAGCGCAGCACGTGCTCGGCGGGATCGGACTCGCGGGCATAGTGCTCAACCAGATCGTAGACGGCCGCCAGATGATGTGTGATGTCCTCGATGCGATAGGCACAGGCGAAGCCGTGGGTCATGTTGTTCGCCAGCATGGAGACGCACACATCGAGCGGATGACGCACCACGCGCACGATCCTGGCGCCCGGAAACGCCATCTGCAGCAACGGCAGGTGGATCTCGTTGAACGGCATCTTGTCGGTGAAAAAGGGCTGCGGGCCCTTCAGCAGCCCGTACTGCTCCGCGCGCGCCAGGTAATAGTCGCGCAACAGCGCCGCGACGTAATGGCGGTCGGCGGTCCAGCTGCGCGCCAGACTGCCCGGGTAGCGCTCGGGGCCGGGCAGCAGCTCATCGGCGAGACGTATCAGGTCGCCGAGGAATGTGCAGCTCTCCGCCCGGACGCACGCGCGAATGGCTGCACAGGATCTGCTCGACGAGCGTGGTACCCGAGCGCGGGAAACCGCTGATGAAGATCGGTTGCGGCACGTCGGAGCGCGCGGCGGCGCGCGGCAGTGCGGCGAGGTTCGCGCGCGTGAAGAACTGTTTGCACAGGCCAAAGAGCGCCTCGACCGCCTGGGTCTTGTATTCCCGCCCGCCGCCCTCGCGCGCCAGCTTGCGCTTGCCCTCGGCAAAGTCCTGCCAGGCCTCGGGGTAGCGGCCGGCGCGCTCGCGCAGGCGCCCGCGCTGCAATTGCGCATCTCCGGCGAGCGTCGCGGCGGCATCGAGGATGGCGAGCGCCTCGGCACGCTGGCCCATGCGTGCCAGGTAGTTGGCGCGCAGCAGGCTCACCTGCTCGGGCGAGGACACCGCCGCAGCGCGTTCCAGCAGCGCCTGTGCGCGCTTGAGATCGCCGCGCCCTTCGTAGAGAGTGGACCAGTGGGCGAGCGTCTGAGCCTCCTGCGGCGCCAGCTCATGGGCCGCGGCGAAATAGCCCTCCGCCTCGTCCGGGCGGCCCTGCTTGAGCAGGTTGAGCGCGAGGTTCATCAGATACGCAGCATGCGGGCCGGAAAGCTCCAGTGCGCGCCGGAAATGCCATTCCCCGGGCGGCAGGTCGTTCATCTCCGACAGCACCAGGCCAAAGAGGTTGTGGCCGTGCGCGCTGCGCGGATTCACGCGCAACGCCGTGCGCGCCACCTCGCCGGCTTCCGCGAGCCGACCGTTCGCCATGAAAATCTGCACCAGCTCGTTGTAGGCCCACTCGGTGCGCGGATCGGCGCCGATGACAGCGTCCAGAGTCTTAACCGCCTCGAGCGCCTGACCACGCTTTTTCTGCACCAGGTAGTGCAGCTCGAGCGCATCGATGTCGCGGGCGGCGCTCCTGAGTCGCTCGGCGGCGGCCGCCTCGGCGCCGTGCAGATCACCGCGCCCCAGGGCCTCGCGGCCACGGATGATGACGGGATGGGGCGGGGGGGAACCGGACATGCAGGGGCTATGGTGCCCGCTTCGAGGCGACTTGTTTAGAGCATTGCAACGCGCGGCGCGCGGGCTGCCCGCGGCAGGCGTCGCGCTCGCATGCCTCGCGGCCAGCGCCGCGCCGGCGGCTCCCGGGGCCGCGGAGGTACCCGCCGCGGGCCCGCAGATCGCGAGCATCATTCCCGCGCCCGCGAGCGTGACCGCGCGCGCCGGCGGCTTCGTGCTGCGCGAGGGTGCCCGTATCTCCATCCCTGAGGATCCGCAAGCCACGCCGATTGCGGCCTATTTCGCACAGCTGCTGCGCGCCAGTCATGGCATGACGCTGAAGGTGCGCCCGCGCGCCGGCGCGCGCCTTGCAGCCGCAGCCATCGTGTTCCAGCTCGATGGGGCTGCCTCTGAGGGGGAGGAGAGCTACCGGCTGGACGTGTCCCCCGCCGGCGTGTTGGTCACAGCGCGCACCCCGCGGGGACTCTTCTACGGCGCGGTGACCCTCTGGCAGTTGTGCGGCGCCGCCCGGCTGCAGGCTGGAGAACTCGCGCTGCCGGCGCTGTCGATCAGCGATGCGCCGCGCTTCCCCTGGCGCGGGCTGATGCTCGACTCGGCGCGCCACTTCCAGTCGCCCGAGTTCATCATGCGCTACATCGACTGGATGGCGGTGCACAAGCTCAACGTGCTTGGCTGGCACCTGACGGACGATCAGGGGTGGCGGCTCGAGATCAGAAAGTACCCGCGTCTCACGAGCGTGGGGGCGTGGCGCGTACCGGCAGGCGCGGCGGCGGCCCGGGACATCGATCCGGTCACCGGCCGAGCGCGCCGGTACGGCGGCTTCTACACGCAGCGGGAGGTACGCCGCATCGTCGCGCATGCGGCGGCCCGCAACGTGACGATCATTCCCGAGATCGACCTCCCGGGCCATACCACGGCGGCGCTCGTGGCCTATCCAGCACTCGCGGCGCGGCCGCAGGAGCTGCCGCGCGCAGTGCCGGCGGACTGGGGAATCTACTCTCACGTGTGCAATATCGATGAGGCGACGTTCCGCTTCATAGAGGATGTCCTCGGGGAGGTGATGGCGCTGTTTCCCGGCGAGTACCTGCACGTAGGGGGCGATGAAGTGGTGACGGACGAGTGGCAGCGCTCGCCTGGCGTGCAGGCCCGCATGCGTGAGCTCGGCATCGCCGCTGTCGGCGCGGTGCAGGGCTATTTCGAGCGGCGCCTGGGCCAGTATCTGCAGGCGCACGGACGGCGCCTCGTCGGGGTGGGACGAGATTCTGCAGGCGGGCCTGGGTCGCAACGCGACCGTGATGTCCTGGCGGGGAGTGGAGGGTGCGGTTGCCGCCGCGCGGGCCGGGCACGACGCGGTGCTCTCGCCCGACCCGGTGCTGTACCTCGACCACCGCCAGGGCAGCGGACCCGACGAGCCCCCGGGCCGCGGCGAAGTGATGTCGCTCGAGAAGGTGTATGGCTTCGATCCGCTCACCGGATCGCTCGTGAGCGAACCGCAGCACGTGCTCGGATTGCAGGCAAACCTCTGGACCGAGCACGTCCGCACCGAGGCGCGCGCCTCCTACATGACCTGGCCGCGCGCGGCCGCCGTGGCCGAGATCGGCTGGTCGCCGTCCGCGCGACGCGACTGGCAGGACTTCGTGCGGCGGCTGCCGGAGGAGTTCGAGCGTTACCGCGCGCTCGGCATTCACTACTCCGCGGACGTGTTCACGCCCGCGCGCCGCCGGGCCCGTACGAGCGGCACATGAGCCAGGACCTTGCCACCTGCAGCGACAAGCTGGTGTTGAACCTGGAGGACGATGCACCGCTGCGACGGGCAGCGCGCAGTGTTTCTCATCGACATCGAGGACCCCTGCTGGATCCTCCCCGCGTACGATCTGTCGCAGGCCACGCGGCTCACGGTGGCGGTGGGACAGGTGCCGTTCAACTTCCAGCTGGGCCGGGACCTCGAGGCCATCAGGCTGCATCCGCCGCGCACAGCGGCGGGCGAGCTCGAGGTGCGCGCCGATGGCTGCGAAGGCGAGCCGCTCGCGGTGCTGCCGCTGGCGCCCGCGGCGGGCGCGGACGCGGTGACCGTGTTGCCGGCCGCGTCCCTGCCGCACCTGAGCGGCACGCATTCGCTGTGCCTGCGCTTCACGCAGCGCACGCTCGATCCGTTGTGGGCGATCGACTGGCTGCAGCTCTCGCCATGAGCGGCGCCGGCACCCTCACGCTGCGCGCGCCACTGGCGGGCTGGAGTACGCCGCTCGATGAGGCGCCCGATGAGGTGTTCGCCACGCGCATGTTGGGGGAGGGCGTAGCGATCGATCCCACCGCCGGCACGTTGTACGCGCCGTGCGACGCCGAAGTGCTGGTGCTGCCCGCTTCGCGCCATGCCGTGACGCTGCGCACCCCGCAGGGGTGCGAGCTCCTCCTGCACGTGGGCCTCGACACCGTCGCGCTCGCCGGAGAAGGGTTCGAGGCGCACGTGCGCCAGGGCGCGCGCGTGCGCTGCGGCGATGCGCTGCTGAGCTTCGACCTCGACTTCCTGGCACGGCGCGCGAAGAGCGTGCTGACGCCGATCATCGTCACGGCCGACAGCGGCTTTCGCATCGTGCGACAGAGCCTCAACCGCGAGGTCGCCGTGGGCGAATTCCTCATGGAGCTCGCTCCCGCGGCGCGGCACCCGCCGCGCAGCCTGCGCGGCAGGCGAGCACCGTTCCCGACACGGTGAGCGCGCGCGTGCGCGTGGCGTTCGAGCATGGCATTCACGCCCGGCCCGCGGCGCTGCTCGCCGCCTCGCTCCGCACTCTCGCAGCCGATGTGCGCATCGGCGCGCACGGGCGCGAGGCGAACGCGCGCAGCACGGTCGCGCTCATGGCGCTCGGCGTGCAGCGCGGCGATGAGATCGAGATCCGTGCCACGGGGCCGGACTCGGCCGCAGCACTGAGCACTCTGCAGGCCGCGCTGGCCGCCGCCGCCTCGGCCGCCCAGGCAGCCGATAGCGGCTACGCGGCCGCGGCGGCAGGTGCCGCCGCAGCGGGAGGGACAGCACCGCCCCCCGGCAGGCTGCCCACCGCTCTACCGGCCGGCGCTGCCGGTGCGGTCGCGTCCGGGGACACTCTCGCCGGCGTCGTCGCGAGCCCAGGTCTTACCCTCGGCTCGGCGCTGCAGCTGCAGCGGCCCGAGATTGCGGTGCGCGAGGCGGGCGGCGGAATGAGCGAAGAGAACGCCGCGCTGGATCGCGCGCGCGCCACGGTGCGCGCGCGGCTCGAGCGCCGTGCCGGCCCGGCCGGGGAGCGGGCCCCGCAGGAGGCGGCGCGCGGGATCGCCGCTGCGCACCTCGAGCTGCTCGATGATCCGGAGCTTCTTGCGGGCGCACGCGCCGCGATCGCCCGCGGCAAGAGTGCCGCCTTCGCCTGGCGCGCGGCGGTGCGCGCGAGCGCCGCGACGCTCGAGGCGTTACCCGATGCGCGGCTGCGCGAGCGCGCCGACGACCTGCTCGATCTCGAGTCGCAGGTGCTGCTGGCACTGGCGGGGAGCGGCGCGGGCCCGGTGCCGCAGCTGCCGGCGCAGACGATCATCATTGCCCGTGAGCTTTTGCCTTCGCAGCTCATGGCGCTCGAAGCGGCGCGCGTGGCGGGCATCTGCTTGGCCGCGGGCGGGGCGACCTCGCACGTCGCGATTCTCGCCTCCGCCATGGGCATCCCGGCGCTGGTCGCACTGGGTCCCGGCGTACTCGACGTGCGCGACGGCACGGCACTGCTTCTGGATGCGAGGCGCGGGGTGCTGCACGTCGACCCGCCGGAGGCGGATCTTGCCGCCGCACGCGCCGAGATCGCCGCCCACGCCGCGCAGCGTTCGGCGCTCGAGGCTGCGGCGCAGCACGAGTGCCGCACCGCCGACGGCACGCGCATCGAGGTGCTCGCCAACGTCGGCTCGCTCGCCGAGGCGCGGGCCGCGCTGCGCAACGGCGCGGAGGGCTGCGGGCTGCTGCGCACGGAGTTTCTGTTTCTCGATCGCCAGCTCCCACCGACCGAGACGGAGCAAAGCGAGGCGTACCAGAGTCTGGCGGCCGTATTCGGAGAGCGGCCCCTCACGATCCGCACGCTCGATGCCGGCGGAGACAAACCAATCGCCTACCTGCCGCTGCCGCATGAGGACAATCCGGCGCTCGGCTTGCGGGGCGTGCGCACCAGCCTCGCCTACCCGCAGCTGCTGCGCACGCAGCTGCGCGCGGTGCTGGCAGTTCGCTCGCGCCACTGCCGGCTGCTGCTGCCGATGATCACCGACGTCGAGGAGATTCACGCCGTGCGCGCGTTGCTCGAGGAAGTGCGCGCGGAGCTCGGCCGCGCCGATCCCATCAGCGTCGGCGTCATGATCGAGACACCAGCGGCGGCGCTCCTCGCCGACCGCATCGCGGCGGTCGCGGACTTTCTCTCCATCGGCACGAACGATCTCACCCAGTACACGCTTGCCATGGATCGCACTCACCCGCGGCTCGCCGCCCGGCTCGATGCCCTGCATCCGGCCGTGCTGCGCCTCATCGCGCGCACCGCCGAGGCCGCCCGCGCGCACGGGCGTCACGCGGCCGTGTGCGGGGGGCTCGCCTCCGAGCCGCTCGCGGCACCGCTCCTCATCGGGCTCGGCGTGCAGGAGCTCTCCGCCGTGCCGGCGGTGATCCCCCACTTGAAAGCGCGTATCGGCGCTGTCTCCCTGGCTCGCTGCCGCGAGCTTGCGCAGCAGGCCCTGCAGGCGGACAGCGCGGCCGCCGTGCGCGCGCTGGCCGCGCAGGAGAAGAGTGCGCCGGGTGCGCGCCCATGAAGGGCATTTTCGCAAGTCTGCAGAAGGTGGGCGGCGCGCTGATGTTACCGATCGCTGTGCTGCCGATCGCGGGACTGCTGCTGCGCCTCGGCCAGCCCGACCTGCTCGGCTCGGCTTCGGTCGCCGCGGCCGGCGAGGCCATCTTCTCGAACCTCGGGCTGCTGTTCGCCATCGGCGTTGCGGTGGGACTGGCGCGCGAGAATCACGGGGCAGCGGGGCTCGCGAGCGTCGTCGCCTATCTCGTGGCCACGCGGGGAGCGGAGGTGCTGATCGCCGTGCCGCCGGAGGCGCTCGCCGATGTGAGCGGCCGCTCGCGCGAGCTGGCGGTGGCGGCCTATAAGGCACATGAGCTCGCGAAGCTCAATGTGCCGGTGGGGATCCTGTCGGGCCTGATGAGCGGGGCGCTCTACAACCGCTTTTACAACATCAATCTGCCGAGCTACCTCAGCTTCTTCGGCGGCCGGCGCTTCGTGCCGATCATCAGCGGCTTCGGAGCGCTGCTGCTGGCCGCGGCGTTCGGCACGCAATGGCAACACCTCGAGCAAGGCATGGATGCCCTGAGCCGCTCGGTCCTGCATGCCGGCGCCCTCGGGCTGTTCGCCTACGGGGTGTTGAACCGCGTGCTGATCATCACGGGGCTGCATCACATCATCAACAACATCGCCTGGTTCCTGCTCGGGGACTACCACGGCGTTACCGGGGATCTGAAGCGCTTCTTCGCCGGCGACCCGAGCGCAGGCGCCTTCATGTCCGGGTTTTTTCCAGTCATGATGTTCGGGCTGCCGGCGGCCTGCCTCGCCATGTATCACGCTGCGCTTCCCGAACGGCGCCGCGCGGTCGGCGGACTGCTCGGCTCGATTGCGCTCACCTCGATCCTCACCGGCGTTACCGAGCCGATCGAGTTCACCTTCATCTTTCTCGCCCCCGCGCTCTATGCGGTGCACGCGCTGCTGACAGGGACGGCATTCATCATCATGAGCGCGCTGCACGTGAGGCTCGGGTTCGGCTTCTCCGCCGGACTCTTCGACTATGTGCTCAATTTCAGCCGCGCCACGCGACCGCTGTGGCTGCTGCCGGTCGGTGTCGCATATTTCGCGCTCTACTACGGGCTGTTCCGCTTCGTGATCGTACGCTTCGATCTGAAGACCCCGGGACGCGATGCCCTGCAGCCGGTCGCGCTTCCCGACGTCGCCTCGTCCGCCGCGGGGGAGGCGCGCGCCCGGGCCTGGGTCGCAGCCCTCGGCGGTGCTGCCAATCTCAGCTCCGTCGATGCCTGCACGACGCGTCTGCGCCTCAACGTAGCGAGTCAGTCGGCGGTCGACCCAGAGGCCCTGAAGCAACTTGGAGCGCGCGGCCTGGTGCGCCCCGCGCCCGGTGCGCTGCAGGTGGTGGTGGGCACGGTGGCCGACCAGCTCGCCGGAGAGATTCGCGCCGTGCTGCAGAGTGCGCCGCAGCCCGCGCCGGCCGTGGCGGCGCCTGCTTCAGCCAAGGTGCCGCCGCCGCAGCCGCTCTCTGCGGAATGGGCGGGTGAGGCCGGCGCGCTGCTCGCAGCGCTCGGCGGGCCTGCCAACGTGCGCACCGTGGAGAGCGCCGCCGCCAGTCGACTGCGTATCGGTGTTGGCGACGCGGCACTCATCGACCGCGCGGCGCTGCGCGCGCTCGGAGTGCGCGCGCTGGCCATGCCGGTCGCCGGCCATGTACACCTGATCGTGGGTCCCGCGGCGGAAGCGGCCGGGATGGCGCTGCGGCGCGTGCTTTGCGACGCCGATGGCGGGAACGTTCAAGCCAGCCCGGCACCGGAGCGTTAGGATTTTTCTTTCAGCTCTTTTCCGCGTAACCTCGATATAAAAGCGCCCACGGAAGTGACTGGGGCTGGCGCTGGCGAACCTAAAACTATAACGGAAGAGGAAATGGAAGATGCTCATTCTGACAAGGCGGGTCGGTGAGACGGTGATGATCGGCGACGACGTGACCATTACGGTTCTGGGGGTCAAGGGGAACCAGGTGCGCGTCGGCATCAATGCGCCGAAGAGCGTCGCGGTCCACCGCGAGGAAATCTACGAGCGCATCAAGCGCGAGCAGCAGGGAGGCGACGGGGCCGAGAAGCCCAAGGCGGCGGAGTTCGTCCCCGTCTGAGGCCGATGCGCGCGGCGCGAGCTGCCGCGTTTGCGTTTGTGCTGGCCTACCCCTGAAACGCTGAAGCACGGGTGCGCTGTCGCCCGGCGCGCGCCTGCATTCTGCCGGACGGTCCCGGTGGCCGCGGCTCAGCGGAAGCTCGGCAACAGCTCGCTGGCGAGCGACTGCACCTCGGCCCGCCGCACGGTGGCCGCGGCCTCCTCGATATCGACTGCCAGGAGGCGATCGCTCTGGGCGAAGGGGACTTTCAGGCGCAGCGCACTGTGCGCGCTCTGCAGGCGGGGGAGGTCTTCAGCGGCGCGCGCAGATCCACCCCCTGGCAGGCCGCCAGGAGTTCTATGGCGACCACGTTCCAGGCGTTGCCGGTCATGGCGAGCAGGCGCCGTGCGCCGTGAGTCGCCATGCTGACATGATCCTCCTGGTTGGCGGAGGTCGGAATGCTGTCGACGCTCGCGGGGTGGCAGAGCATGCGATTCTCGGCGACCAGCGCCGCCGCAGTCACCTGCGCCAGCATGAAGCCGGAGTTGACGCCGCTGTCGGGCGCGAGGAAGGCCGGCAGGCCGCTCATCTTCGGATCCACCAGCAGCGCGACGCGCCGCTCGGCGATCGAACCGATCTCCGCGCAGGCGAGCGCCAGGATGTCGGCCGCGAACGCCACGGGCTCGGCGTGGAAGTTGCCTCCCGAGAGCACCTCGCCGCTGGCGGCGAATACCAGCGGGTTGTCGGTCACGGCGTTGGCTTCGGTGGTGAGGGTCGCCGCCTGTTGGCTCATCAGGTCGAGACAGGCACCCATCACCTGCGGCTGGCAGCGCAGCGAGTAGGGATCCTGCACGCGCGCGCAGGCGCGGTGCGATTCGCGGATCTCGCTGCCGGCCAGGAGCTCGCGGTACACCTGCGCCACGCGCGCCTGCCCGTCGTGGCCGCGCAGGTGATGGATGCGGGAATCAAACGGGACGTCGCTTCCCTCGAGCGCATCGACCGACAGCGCGCCGCTCACCACCGCGGCGGCGTACACCCCCTCGAGCTCGAACAGGCCCGCGAGCGCCAACGCCGTCGAGACCTGCGTGCCGTTCAGCAGCGCCAGTCCCTCCTTCGGACCGAGCGCGAGCGGCGCGAGACCCTCCTGCGCGAGAGCTTCGGCGGCCGGCAGCACCTCGCCATGGCGGCGGACGTTGCTGAGGCCCAGCAAGGGGAGCGACAGATGCGCGAGCGGCGCAAGGTCGCCCGAGGCGCCCACCGAGCCCTGGGAGGGCACGCACGGCAGGAGGCCCGCATTGATGAGGCGCTCGAGGAAGCGGACCAGCTCGAGGCTCACTCCGGAGAACCCTTGGAGCAGGCTCGAGAGCTTCAGTACCAGGGTGAGCCGCACGATGGCGTCATCGAGCAGCGGCCCGACACCGGCGCTGTGAGAGAGAATGATGTTCCGCTGCAGGAGCGAGCGCTGTGCCGGCGCAATGCGCGTCTGCGCAAGGAGCCCGAAGCCGGTGTTGATGCCGTAAGCCGGCGCATCGGCCGCGGCGAGGCGCACGGTGGCGGAATGCGCATCGCGTACTGCACCGAGCGCGCCCGGCTCGATGCTGACGGTGAGCGGGCCGCGGTACAGGCGCCTCAGATCGCTCAGGTGCAGTGGCCGCGAGCCCAGTTTCAGCGCGTCTGATTCGGCCATCGCAGGACCTCCGCCGCTCGGACCACGGTCCGGCGGGGGTTGAAACCAATCCAGTAGCCGAGCTCCTCGGGTGAGCGCACGCTCCACACCACGAAATCGGCAGCCTGTCCGGGCGCGAGCGCCCCGCGCTCGTGGCCGAGCCCGAGCGCGCGGGCCGCGTGGCGCGTGACTCCGAGCAACGCCTCTTGCGCCGTGAGCCCGAAGAGCCGCGTCGCCATGCTCATCGCGGTGAGGAGCGAGGTGCCCGGAGCGGAGCCGGGATTGCAGTCGGTCGCCACGGCCATGGCCGCACCGGCGGCGCGCAGCGCTGCGATCGGCGGCGCCCGATGGGCCGCGAGGCAGTAGAAGGCCACCGGCAACAGCACGGCCGTCGTGCCGGCGCGCGCGAGCGCGGCGGCTTCCGCTTCGCCGGCGTACTCCAGGTGATCGCACGACAGTGCTCCGTGGCGCGCAGCCAGGAGCGTGCCGCCGAGGTTGGTGAGCTGCTCGGCGTGCATCTTGACCGGCACCCCGAGCGAGTGTGCCGCGGCAAACAGCCGCTCGGCCTGCGCCAGGGTGAAGGCAATGCGCTCGCAGAACACATCCACGGCATCCACCAGGCCCTCGCGCGTGAGCACCGGGAGCCATCGGTCCGCGATGGTGTCGATATAGTCATCCGCGCGGCCGCGGTACTCGGGCGGGAGCGTATGGGCGGCGAGGAGGGTGGCGCGTACCGTGACGGGAAAGGCGCGCCCGAGCTGGCGCACCACGCGCAGCATCTTGCGCTCATCCTCGAGCGTGAGCCCGTAGCCGGACTTGATCTCGATCGTCGTCACGCCCTCGGCGAGTAGCGCAGCGAGCCGCGGAGCGCTTTCCTCGAACAGCTGCTCTTCACTCGCCGCGCGCACCGCGCGCACGCTGGAGAGGATGCCGCCACCGGCGCGCGCCAGGTCTTCGTAAGAGGCCCCGCGCAGCCGCTCGGCATACTCGTCGGCGCGCGTGCCGGCGAACACCAGGTGCGTATGGCAGTCGATGAGCGCAGGCGTCACCCAGGCGCCCGAGAGGTCGTGCACTTCATCGGCGGTCGTCGGCGGGAGCGCGGCTTCCTCGCCCACCCATTCGATGCGGCCGCCGCGCGTCAGCAGCGCGCCGCCCGCCACGCGCCGCGCCGCCGCATCGCAGGTGGCGAGCTGCGCGTTGCGCCAGAGCTTGAGCGACTCGCCCATCGCGCGCGGGCCTTCAGTTCCCGAGGAAGGGTAGCTTCAGCCCCTTCTCGCGCGCGCAGGCGATGGCGCTCTCGTAGCCGGCATCGGCATGACGCATGACCCCGCTGGCAGGATCGTTCCACAGCACCCGCTCGATGCGCCGCGCCGCAGCCGCCGTGCCGTCGCACACGATCACGAGGCCGGCGTGCTGGGAGTAGCCCATGCCGACGCCGCCGCCGTGATGAATCGACACCCAGGTGGCGCCGCTCGCGGTGTTGAGCAGCGCATTCAGCAGCGGCCAGTCGGCGACTGCGTCCGACCCGTCGCGCATCGCCTCGGTCTCGCGGTTGGGACTGGCGACGGAGCCGGAGTCGAGGTGATCGCGGCCGATGACGATCGGGGCCTTGAGCTCCCCGCGCGCCACCATCTCGTTGAACGCGAGCCCGAGGCGGTGGCGGTCACCGAGCCCCACCCAGCAGATGCGCGCTGGCAGACCCTGGAACTGGATGCGCTCGCGCGCCATGTCGAGCCAGTGGTGCAGGTGCGTATCCTGCGGCAGCAATTCCCGCACCCGCGCGTCGGTGCGGTAGATGTCCTCCGGGTCCCCGGAGAGCGCCGCCCAGCGGAACGGCCCCATGCCGCGGCAAAAGAGCGTGCGCACGTACGCCGGCACGAAGCCCGGGAAGGCGAAGGCCTCCTTCAGGCCCTCGTCGAAGGCCACCTGGCGGATGTTGTTGCCGTAGTCGAAGACCGGGATGTTGAGCTTCTGGAACGCGAGCATCGCTTCTACGTGCCGTCGCATCGAGGCACGCGCCTCGCGCCGCCACCTGCGCCGGATCCGACGCGCGCAGCCGGTCCCATTTCTCAAGACTCCAGCCGCCGGGCAGATAGCCGTTCACCGGGTCGTGCGCCGAGGTCTGATCCGTCACGGCATCCGGGCGCACGCCCCGGCGCAGCAGCTCCGGCAGCACCTCGCAGGCGTTGCCGAGCAGCCCCACCGATAGCGCTTTCCCGCTGCGGTGGGCGCGCTCGAGGAGCTCGAGCGCCTCCTCGAGCGTCCCGGCCTGCACGTCGAGGTACTTTGTCTGCAGGCGCTTGGCGATGCGCTCCGGACGGCACTCGATAGCGAGCATCGAAGCGCCGGCCATCGTGGCGGCAAGCGGCTGCGCGCCGCCCATGCCGCCGAGCCCCGCGGTGAGGATCCACCTTCCGCCGAGTTTGCCGCCGTAATGCTGACGGCCCATTTCCACGAACGTCTCGTAAGTGCCCTGCACGATGCCCTGGCTGCCGATGTAGATCCACGATCCCGCGGTCATCTGGCCGAACATCATCAGGCCCTTGCGATCGAGCTCGTGGAAATGCTCCCAATCGGCCCAGCGCGCCACGAGATTGGAATTGGCAAGCAGCACGCGTGGGGCATCCGCATGGGTGCGGAACACCCCGACCGGCTTCCCCGACTGGATGAGCAGCGTCTCGTCCTCCTGCAGCGCGCGCAGCGCGCTCACGATCTGCTCATAGCATTGCCAGTTGCGCGCCGCCTTGCCGATGCCGCCGTAGACGACCAGCTCCCCGGGCCGCTCGGCGACTTCCGGATCGAGGTTGTTCATCAGCATGCGCAGCGGCGCCTCCGTGAGCCAGCTGCGGCAGGTGAGCGTCGTGCCCCGTGGGGCACGCAACGGCACTCGGGCGGATGGGGCAGTCATGCTGACCTCGGCTGACAGGTGGCGGCGAGCTCGTAGCGCGAGCCCGGATGATAAAGGTCGACGACGCTCGCGATGCGGCCGTTCGAGAACGTGCGCCGCAGGATCAGGAGGCACGCCTCGCCGGGCTCGAGCTTCAGGAGCCGGCGTATGCGCCGCTCGGGCACCACGGCCCGGACGGTGTGCTCGGCGCGTTGCAGCGGGGCGACCCGCATCAGGAACTCGTGCGGCGTGGTGCGGGAGAAGTCATTGCGCAGGTACCCCGGGGCGACCTGCGGGTTGACGTAGCGCTCCTCGACCTGCAGCGGTGTGCCATCTTCGAAGTGGGTGAGGAGCGAGTAGTCGAGAGAGGAGCCGGGCTTCACCCCGCAGCGCTCGGCGAGCTCGCGCGTAGCGCTCACCGAGTCGAGGGCGATGAGCTTGGCGCGGTAGTCGTGGCCGCGGGCGCGGACCTCATCGGCAATATTGCGCACCTCGAGCGGGTGGGCGTGCACGCGCTGCTCGGCGACGAAGGTCCCGACCCCGGCCACGCGCACCACCACGCCGTCGGCGGCCAGCTCACGCAACGCCCGGTTCGCGGTCATGCGCGACACGGTGAGGGTGCGCCTCAGCTCGTTCTCAGAGGGCACCCGCTCGCCCGCGCGCAGCGCCCCGCCGGCGATCTGCTCGAGGATGAAGTGCTTGACCTGGAGGTAGCGCGCGGCAGCCTGCTGCAGCGACATCGGTAGAGCGCCTGGCGGCGGATCCGGTGGCCCTCGGGACGCTTATCGTGGCACCGCCGGCGCAGCTTGTCTATACAGGTACGGGGCGGAAGCGACGCGCGGGCTCGCACGGGCGCAGGGGGGCGGCGCGTGTGAGGTTTCCTCAGCCCGCCGACTTCCGGTAGAATGCGCAGTCCCCACGGGCTGGTGAGCGGCCGCGGGGGACGGGTGGCTGGTGCCACGTGAGTCGGCGACGGTCGACGCGCGGTACCCCCGAGGAGCTTCAAGTGACCGGAAAGCCCCCCGCGGGGCTTTTTGCTTTTGGTGGGCCTGAAGGCCCATTTTTGTTTGGCGAGGGCGTTGCGCCTGAGCCGGGGGGCTTCACGGATCGTGACGGGGACCTTGCGAGAGCGCCTCATCGGCCTCATCGAGCCGCTGCTCGGGCGGCTGGGGTTCGAGCTGGTCGAGCTCGAGTACGGCTACGGCCACTCCCGCGCCCAGCTGCGCGTGTTCATTGACCGCGAAGGGGGCGTCGGTCTGGAGGACTGTGCGGGCGTGAGCCGTGAGCTGTCGGCGCTCCTCGATGTGGAGGACCCGATCCCGGGCGCTACACGCTCGAGGTGTCCTCGCCGGGCTTCGACCGGGTGCTGCGCACGCAGGCGCATTTCGGGCGCTTCGTCGGCGCGCGCGTGTTCGTTGAGCTGAAGGAGCCGCGCGCGGGGCGCCGGCGCTACATGGGCAAGCTCCTGACGGTCGACGCGGCGGGCATAGCGCTCGAGGTCGATCGCGAGCGCGTCGCGGTAGCGTTCAATGAGATCGGCAAGGCGCGGCTCGCGTCCTAGGACGCGCAGGGCGCCGCAGGTTACGAGGTAAGACTGTGTGAACAAAGAAATCCTGATGGTGGTCGACGCCGTCTCCAACGAGAAGGGTGTCGACAAGGAAGTGATCTTCGAGGCGCTCGAAGCTGCGCTCGCGTCCGCGACGCGCAAGAAGCACGGCGAGGAGTGGGATGTGCGCGTCGCGATCGACCGCAAGAGCGGCGACTACGAGACGTTCCGGCGCTGGAAGGTCTTCGCCGACGATTCCAAGGAGCTCGAGGTGCCCGAGCGCGAGCTCAGGCTCGAGGATGCCCTCGAGGTCGATCCCAAGGCCGAGGTGGGCGGCTATCGTCGAGCAGCCGATCGAATCGGTCGCCTTCGGGCGCATTGCCGCCCAGCAGGCCAAGCAGGTCATCGTGCAGAAAGTGCGCGAGGCCGAACGCGCCCAGGTGGTGGATGCCTACCGCGATCGGGTAGGCACTCTGGTGGGCGGGGTGGTGAAGCGCGTCGATCGCAACGGCATCTACATCGACCTGGGGAGCAACGCGGAAGGCTTCGTGCCGCGCACCGACATGATCCCGCGCGAGCAGGCGAAACCCCAGGACCGCATCAAGGCATATCTCAAGGAGGTACGCTCGGAGCCGCGCGGCCCGCAGCTGTTCCTCACGCGCACCGCGCCGGAGTTCCTGATCGAGCTCTTCAAGCTCGAGGTGCCCGAGGTCGGGCAGGGATTGATCCAGATTCTCGGCGCGGCGCGCGACCCGGGCGTGCGCGCCAAGATCGGGGTGCGCAGCAACGACCCGCGTATCGATCCGGTCGGTGCCTGTGTCGGCATGCGCGGCTCGCGCGTGCAGGCTGTCTCCAACGAGATCGCCGGCGAGCGCGTCGACATCATCCCCTACGTCGAAAACCCGGCACAGTTCGTGATCAACGCCATGTCGCCCGCGGAAGTCATGTCCATCGTGGTGGACGAGGATGCACACAGCATGGACATCGCCGTGGCGGAGGACAAGCTGTCGCAGGCCATCGGCCGCGGCGGCCAGAACATCCGCCTGGCGAGCCAGCTCACCGGCTGGGACCTGAACGTGATGACCGAGTCGGACGCCGAGGCCAAAAGCGAGACCGAAGCCAAGGAGCTGGTGCAGAACTTCATGAAGCAGCTCGACGTCGACGAGGACGTGGCCACGATCCTGGCGCAGGAGGGCTTCTCCACCATCGAGGAGATCGCCTACGTGCCGCAGGCGGAGCTCGCCGCCATCGAGGAGTTCGACGAGGACATGGTCAAGGAGCTGCGCAACCGCGCACGCGACATGCTGCTGACGCAGGCGATCGCCAGCGAAGAGACGCTCGATCAGTCGATGCCCGCGGATGATCTGCTGCTGCTCGAGGGCATGAGCCCGGACCTCGCGCTCACGCTGGCGCGGCGCGGCGTGCGCACGCGCGAGGATCTCGCCGAGCAGTCGGTGGATGAGCTCGCGGACATCGAGGGCCTGGCGGCCGACAAGGCGGCCAAGCTCATCATGACGGCGCGCGCTCCGTGGTTCGAGGCGGGTAACTGACCGAAACGGCAGAGGATTCAAGCGTATGGCGGAAGTGACCGTTTCCCAGTTTGCCGAGGTACTGAAGGTGCCGGTGGACCGGCTGCTCGTGCAGCTCGACCAGGCGGGTATCAAGGTGTCCGGGCCCGAGGCACGCATCAGCGACGATGCCAAGCTCGAGCTGCTCACCCACCTGCGCCGCAGCCACGGCAGCGAGGCCGACAGTGACGGCGCCCCGCGCAAGATCACGCTCAAGCGCAAGACACAGAGCGAGCTGAAACTGGCGAGCACCCAGGGGCGCGCGCGCACCGTGAACGTCGAAGTGCGCCGCAAGCGCACCTACATCAAGCGCGACGTGCTGGAGGAGCAGGCGCGCGCCCAGCAGGACGAGATCGATCATCGCAAGCGCGAGGCGGAAGAGGCGGCGCGCGCCGAGAGCGAGCGCAGCGAGGCCGAGCGGCGCGAGCGCGAGCGGCTGGAAGCGGAGAACCGCCGGCGCGTGGAAGAGGAGGAGGCGCGCCGGCGCGCCCAGGAGGACGCGCGGCGGGTGGCCGAGCAGCGCAGCCGCGACGATGAGGCGCGCCGCACGCGTGAGCGCGAGGAGCACGAGCGGCGCTCGACCGAGCGGGAGCGCCCGCTCCCCGGCCCGGCGCCTGCGGTCGTGCGTGAACGCGCCGTCCCGCCGGCCGCCGCTCCGGCCGCCGCGGACGACAAGCAGACCCGCTACGGGCGCCAGGAGCTGCACGTCACGGGCGATGTCAGCTCGCGCTACAAGAAGAAGCGCCGCACCAAGGCGCGTCTCGTGCCGGCGACGGCCGAGGGCAAGCACGGCTTCGAGATGCCGACGGCGCCGGTGGTGCGCGAGGTCGGTATCGGCGAGACGGTCACCGTGGCCGAGCTCGCGCAGAAGATGGCGGTCAAGGCGACCGAGGTCATCAAGGTGCTCATGAACATGGGCGTGATGGCCACCATCAACCAGCCGCTCGACCAGGACACCGCGGTGCTTGTGGTGGAGGAGATGGGCCACACGCCGAAGGTCCTCAAGGAGAACCAGATCGAGGCGGACCTGCAGGGCGCACAGGCGGAAGCCGAGCTCCAGCCGCGTCCGCCGGTGGTCACCGTCATGGGCCACGTCGACCACGGCAAGACTTCGCTCCTCGATTACATCCGCCGTACCAAGGTCGCCGCGGGCGAGGCGGGCGGAATCACGCAGCACATCGGCGCCTACCACGTCGAGACCCCGAAGGGCGTCATCACCTTCCTCGATACCCCGGGTCACGCGGCCTTTACCGCCATGCGTGCACGCGGCGCGCGGGCCACCGACGTCGTGGTGCTGGTGGTGGCGGCCGATGACGGGGTGATGCCGCAGACGGTGGAGGCCATCCAGCACGCGCGCGCCGCGGGTGTGCCGATCGTCGTGGCGATCAACAAGATCGACAAGAGTGATGCGGATATGGACCGCGTGCGCACCGAGCTGTCCAAGCACGAGGTCATCGCCGAGGACTGGGGTGGGCAGAACATTTTCGTTGCGGTGTCCGCGCGCACCGGTCAGGGAATCGATCAGCTGCTGGAGGCGATCCTGCTGCAGGCGGAGGTGCTGGAGCTGCGCGCGCCGCCCGCGGGGCTCGCTTCCGGGGTGGTGATCGAGTCGAGCATCGAGAAGGGGCGCGGCGCGGTGGCCACCGTGCTGGTGAAGCGCGGGACGCTGCGCATGGGCGATCCGATCATCGCGGGATCGGAGTTCGGCCGGGTACGCGCAATGTTCGATGAGAACGGCAAGCCGGTGGCGGAGGCGCCGCCGTCGATGCCGGTGGTGGTGCTCGGCCTCTCGGCCGCGCCGAACGCCGGGGATGAGTTGCTGGTGGTCGAGAGCGAGCGTAAGGCGCGCGAAGTCGCTCTTTATCGGCAGGGGAAGTTCCGCGACGTGAAGCTCGCGCGCCAGACGACCCGTGCCGAGGATGTGTTCTCGCAAATGGGCGAGGACAAGGCCGGCGTCGTGTCGGTGCTCATCAAAGCGGACGTGCAGGGGAGCGCCGAGGCGTTGCGCGAGGCGCTCAGCAAGCTCTCCACCGAAGAGGTGCAGGTGAAGGTGATTGCGAGCGGCCTGGGCGGCATCACCGTCTCCGATGTGCAGCTGGCCGCGGCTTCGCGCGCGCTCATTATCGGCTTCAACGTTCGCGCCGACGCCGGCGCTCGCGATGCGGTCAAGGAGACCGGCGTCGAGGTGCGCTACTACAGCATCATCTACGAGGCAATCGACGACGTGAAGCAGATGATGTCCGGCATGCTGCAGCCGGAGATCAAGGAGCAGATCGTGGGCGTGGCGCAGGTGCGCGAGGTGTTCCGCTCGAGCAAGTTCGGCGTGGTCGCCGGTTGCCTCGTGGCCGAGGGGTTGGTACGGCGCAACAACCCGATCCGTGTGCTGCGTGACAACGTGGTGATCTTCGAGGGCGCCCTCGAGTCGCTGCGGCGCTTCAAGGACGACGTGAACGAGGTGCGCGCCGGCACCGAGTGCGGCATCGGCGTGAAGAATTACCAGGACGTGCGGGTCGGGGACCAGATCGAGTGCTTTGCGCGTATCGAGGTGGCGAGAACGCTGCAGTAATGGCACAGGCCCGCACCCAACGCATCGAGTCCGAGATCCAGCGCGTGCTCGCCGTGCTCCTGGCGCGCGAGGTGAAGGATCCGCGCGTGGGCAACGTGACCATCACCGCAGTCAGCGTCGCCGCCGACATGGGCACCGCGCGCGTGTTCTTCACGCCCTTTGCCGCGCGCCAGCCGGCCGAAGAGGTACGCAGGGCCCTCACGCATGCCGCGGGGTACCTGCGTGGGGAGCTCGGTCGGCGCCTGGCGCTGCGCCATGCACCGCGGCTCGAATTCGTATTCGATGAGAGCGTCGACGGCGCGGCCTACCTGACACGCCTGATCGACCGCGCCGTCGCGGGTGATCGTGTTGGTGCAGCCGCGGGCACCGAGCCGCAGGCTCCCGCGGACGCCGCGCCTGGCGCCGTGCCGACCCCGCCTGCCGAAGCGCCTCCGGGCGCCGCGCCGGCCGCCGGCCGCAGCTCCCGCGGCCCCGCTGCCGGGGACTGACTCCACCCTTGCATGCACACGGGCATCCTGCTGCTCGACAAGCCGCGCGGCCTGTCATCGAACGCGGCGCTGCAGCGCGTGCGCACTCTCCTCGAGCGTGTGAAGGCGGGCCACGTCGGCAGTCTCGACCCCCTCGCCACCGGCATGCTGCCGATCTGCCTCGGGGAGGCCACCAAGGTCGCCGGTGACATCAGCGCGGCGCGCAAGCGCTACCGCTTCAGTGTGCAGCTCGGCTCGAGAACCGCGACCGGTGATACGGAAGGGCCGGTGATGGAGAGCGCGCCAGTCCCGCCGCTCGCGCGCACCGGCGTCGAAGCCGTGCTGAGGCAGATGCAGGGCAGGAGGGAGCAGGTTCCGCCGATGTACTCGGCGCTCAAGCGCGAGGGGCAGCCGCTCTACCAGCTCGCACGTGCCGGGGTGACGGTCGAGCGCGCCGCGCGGCCGATCGAGCTGAGCGAGCTCGCCCTCCTCACGCTCAGCGGCGCGAGCCTTGAGCTCGAGGTGCTGTGCTCCAAGGGCACTTACGTTCGCGTGCTGGCGGAAGACATCGCCGCCTTGCTCGGGACAGTCGGTCACGTGACCGCGCTCCGGCGCCTGTATGTCGAGCCCTTCGAGCACGAGCCGATGCAGACACTGGAATCCATCGCCGCGCTGCGCGCGCGCGGGGAGTGGCCGCGGCTTCTCTCGCCCGACTCCCCGCTGGCGAGCCTGCCCGCGGTACGCCTGGCGCCGGGCGAGGCGCGGCGCGTGCTCAACGGGCAGGCGGTGATGATGCCGCCCCCCGTGGCGGCGACCCGCGTGCGTCTTTACGACGAGGACGGCAGCTTCCTTGGCATCGGCCAGGCGGACACCTCGGGCGCGCTGCGGCCGCGCCGGCTCCTGAATACGGCCGCGCGATCTGCAGCGCAGGGAGCGTGACGGAAGAGGGGCCGCGTGGACGCCGCAGCCGCAGCGGCACGCGCTGAGTGAGCTTGTGACACGCTTCCCGGAGCGGGTACAATGCGCGGCTTACTAAAAGGGCTCTTGAGACAAGTAGTTAGGACAATCGCGCAATGGCTTTAACCAGCGAGAAAAAGGGCGGAATCCTCGCGCAGTTCCGCCGCGGACCGGCAGACACCGGCTCTCCGGAGGTACAGGTCGCGCTGCTTTCCGAGCGCATCAATGGCCTCGGGGAGCATTTCACCGCGCACAAGCGCGACCACTCCTCGCGTCGCGGGCTCGTCAAGCTCGTGAACCAGCGCCGCAAGCTCCTCGATTACCTCAGAGCCACGCAACCACAGAAGTACCAGGAGCTCGTCGAGCGCCTTGGGCTTCGCCGCTGAAACACCAAGGGCCGCCGCCACCCGCGCGGCCTTTGTGTTTTGTGTCCCAAAAGATCTTATTTTTCGAGGATTGAGTGTGAGCGTTGTCAGTAAGTCGTTTCCTTATGGTTCGCATACCGTAACTCTCGAGACCGGCGAGCTCGCCCGCCAGGCGGACGGCGCCGTGCGCGTCTCCATGGGCGAGACCGTGGTGCTGGTCACCGCAGTGGCCCGGCAGACCGCCACCCCGGGACGGGACTTCTTCCCGCTCACCGTGAATTACATCGAGAGGACCTATGCCGCCGGGCGCATCCCGGGGGGCTTCTTCAAACGCGAGGGACGGCCGACGGAAAAGGAGACCCTCACCTCGCGCCTCATCGACCGCCCGATCCGCCCGCTCTTTCCCGATGGCTTCTACAACGACGTGCAGGTCATCGCGACCGTGCTGTCGATGGACCCGGATATCGATGCCGATATTCCTGCGCTCCTGGGCGCCTCGGCGGCGCTGGCGCTCTCGGGGATGCCCTTCAACGGACCGATCGGCGCCGCGCGCGTCGGCTGGCAGGACGGCCGCTACCTCCTCAACCCCACGGCGACGCAGCTCGCCCAGTCGCAGCTGCACCTGGTGGTGGCCGGCACGGAGCATGCGGTGCTCATGGTGGAGTCGGAAGCAAAGGGGCTGTCCGAGGAAGTGATGCTCGGCTCGGTCGTCTTCGGCCACGAGCAGATGCAGGTCGCCATCCGCGCCATCCGCGAGCTCGCCGCCGAGGCCGGCAAGCCGCGTTCGAGCTGGCAGCCGGCGGCGGAGCACGCGGACCTCACGAGCGCCGTGACGCTGCACGCGCAGGCTGCGCTTGCCCAGGCTTACAGCATCACCGAGAAGCAGCAGCGCCATGCGCGCCTCGGCGAGATCAAGACGCAGACGCTCGCGACGCTCGCCGGGGGCGAGTCTGCCAAGTGGACCCCCGAGCAGGTCGAGAGCGTGCTCTTCAGGCTCGAGAGCAACATCGTGCGCCAGCGCATCCTGAACGGCGAGCCGCGCATCGACGGCCGCGACACGCGCACCGTGCGCCCGATCAGCGTCAAGGTGGGCGTGCTGCCGCGCACCCACGGCTCAGCGCTCTTCACGCGCGGAGAGACCCAGGCGCTGGTGGTAACCACCCTCGGCACCACGCGCGATGCGCAGATCATCGACGCGCTCGAGGGCGAGCGGCGCGAGCCTTTCATGCTGCACTACAACTTTCCGCCGTTCTCGGTCGGAGAGACCGGCATGATGGGCTCGCCGAAGCGACGCGAAATCGGCCACGGGAACCTCGCGCGCCGCGGAGTGAACGCCGTCATGCCCGACATGACCGCTTTCCCCTACGTTATCCGCGTGGTCTCGGAGATGCTCGAATCGAACGGCTCGAGCTCCATGGCGAGCGTGTGCGGTACCTCGCTGGCGCTGATGGACGCGGGGGTGCCGATCAAGGCCCCGGTGGCGGGCGTCGCCATGGGACTGGTGCTCGAGGGCCCCCGCTACCAGGTGCTCACCGATATTCTCGGTGACGAGGACCACCTCGGCGACATGGACTTCAAGGTTGCCGGCACCAAGGACGGCGTCACTGCGCTGCAGATGGACATCAAGGTCGAGGGCGTCACGCCCGAGATCATGCGCGTAGCCCTCGACCAGGCACGCGCCGGCCGCCTGCACATCCTCGAGGAGATGAACCGGGTGATCCGCGAGCCGCGCGAGAAGATGTCCGAATGGGCGCCCTCGATCATCACTCTCAAGATCGACCCGGAGAAGATCCGCGACGTCATCGGCAAAGGTGGCGCCGTCATCCGCCAGATCACCGAGGAGACCGGCACGACGATCGACATCGAAAGCGACGGTACGGTGAAGATCGCCTCGGTGAGCGGTGCGGCGGGACGCGAGGCGCAGCGGCGCATCGAGCTGATTACGGCGGACGTGGAGGTCGGCCGCGTCTATGAGGGCAAGGTTGCGCGTCTCATGGACTTCGGCGCCTTCGTGACCATTCTCCCCGGGCGCGACGGGCTGGTGCACATCTCGCAGATCTCGAACGAGCGCGTCGAGCGCGTCAGCGACAAGCTGAAAGAGGGCGACGTCATTCGCGTGAAGGTGCTGGAAGTGGACCGCCAGGGGCGCATCCGGCTGTCGATGCGCGACGTCGGCTGCCGACTGAAGGCGCCCGTCGTTTCAGGCGGGCGCAGCCTCGCGGCTACCGTCAGCCTTGTGGTCCGCGCCCCGCGTTCTGGCCGCGAACAACTTCAGGCTCTGCTCGAGATAGCTCCCCATGGCGCTGCGCACGCCGGCGCCGTAGGAGCGGATCACCTGCGAGAGAAAATCCCGGCTCATGAGCGGCTCGCCGCCGTGCTCCTGCTCGGCGATCACCTGCAGCAGGATGGCGCGGGTGATGTCCCCCTGGGACTTCTTGTCGATGACCACGAAGTCGATCCGCTCGATCACCAGCCGGCGGATGTCGGCGAGGGTGATGTAACGGCTCTCGACCGTGTCATACAACCGCCTGTTCGGATACTTCTTGATTGTGCGCGGTTCGTTCATTGCCCGTCCCTCACTATGGGTTATGCACCTTCCATAGTGCCAGACGTCGGACCCATACCTTATTACATCGGCAGTGCGAACCCAACTGCGGAAAGCGCTGACTCAGCGCGCAGGGCTTGCAACCTAACTCCGCCCCTCACCTCATGCCCCGGCACGCACCTCGCGCAGGCCCCGCAGGCGTTCGGGGCGCCAGTGCGTGCAGGCCCACGCGAGGACGGTGGCCGCTGACTCGAGCTCGAGCTTGGGCGGAGCCTCCTGGCGCAGGAGTCTGAGGGCCTCGTACAGCTGCCGGCCCGCCCGGGCAGGCTCGAGGGGTATGGAACGTCGTGATTTTGCAAGCTTTCCGCCGCCGGGCTCGACGACCAGGGGCAGGTGCAGGTAGGCGGGGATGGGCAGTGCGAGGGCGCGCTGCAGCGCCAGCTGCCAGGGGGTGCTGTCCAGGAGATCCGCGCCGCGGACCACGTCCGTGACACCCTGCTGGGCATCATCGACCACGACGGCGAGCTGGTAGGCGAAGGCACCGTCACGGCGGCGGACCACCACATCGCCGCGCTCGCGCAGGGCGAAAGTGCACACCCCCTGGGCGCGATCCTCGAAGGTCACCGCGACGTCATCGACCCGAAAGCGCGTGGCGGTGGGCCCGGCACGCGTAGGTCCTTTCCGGCAGGTACCCGGGTAGCCGCTCTGGCGCTCGCGCTCGCGGCGCGAGCAGCTGCACGCGAAGGTGGCGCCACGGGCCGTGAGGCTCTCGAGCGCCTGCATGTAACAGGGTGTACGGGCACTCTGATACACGACCGGACCGTCCCAGGTAAAGCCGAAGGCCTCGAGCGTGCGCAGGATCCGGTCGGCACATCCGGGAATCACACGTCGCCGCATCCAGGTCTTCCATGCGCACCAGCCAACGGCCGCCGCGGCTGCGAGCATCGACGTAGCTGCCGAGCGCCGCCAGGAGCGAACCGAGATGCAGGGATCCGGTGGGCGAGGGTGCAAAGCGTCCGATGTAGTCCGGGCGCGGTGCGGCAGGCGCTGTGAGGCCCGCGCCCTCAGCGATAGCGGTCGTCGCGATCGCCGTACTGGCGCTCGCGCCGCTCACGGCGCTCCTGGGCCTCGATGCTCAATGTCGCCACCGGGCGCGCTTCGAGCCGCTTGATGCCGATTTCCTCGCCGGTCTCCAGACAGTAGCCGTAGGAGCCATCCTCGATGCGCTTCAGCGCGTCGTCGATCTTGCGGATCAGTTTGCGTTCGCGATCACGGGTGCGCAGCTCCAGGCTGAACTCCTCTTCCTGCGTCGCCCGGTCGTTGGGATCGGGGAAGTTCGCCGCCTCGTCCTTCATGTGCGAGACGGTGCGATCGACCTCGACCATGAGGTCGCGCTTCCAGCTGTTGAGAATGCTGCGGAAGTGCTCGAGCTGCTCCTTGCTCATGTACTGCTCGCCGCGCTTGACGATGTAGGGTTGTACGTTGCGCGGCCCGGCCAGGAGGCTTCCCGGCTCGGCGGCCTCGACGTCGTCAACCTCTGTCCCTGCAGGCACAGCGGTGCGGCTCGTGGCAGGAGTTCCCGCCGGAGCGGGCGCAGGCGCTGCGGGCGCGAGCGCGCGCAGCGGCTTCTTCAGCTCCGGGACCGTCTCTGCGGACGCCGCCGGATGTGCCGCCGGCTTCTTCGGGGCGGGGGCGCCCTTGCGGGCGTGGGCGGCGGCGGCCCTGGCACGCGAGCTGTCCGGCTTGCGGGCCACCGCTTTTCTGACTACGGGCCGGCTTGCCGCCTTCTTGCCTTTTGCGGCCTTCGGCGCAGGTCTTTTGGCCGGCATCAATGCCCTCCTCAAAACGGCATCAGCCTCCGAAGAACGCGCGATTATACCGGCGGACCCCGGCCTGTACAGATGCCCCACGAACGAGGCAATCAGCCGCCGCCGCGATGTCCGCGGCGCTCGTGCGGACGCCTAACGCAGCTGGGACAGCGTCACCACGGGTGCCGGCTCCCAGCCCGGCTGTCGTCGCTCGGCGACAATCGTGGTGTAGATGCCCCCACGCACGTTGAAGCGCGCGGTGAGTCGCAGGAAGCGCGGCTGGATGGCGGCGTCGAGGTGGTTGGCGATCTCGTTGGTCACCGCCTCGTGAAAAGCGCCGCGCTCGCGGAATGACCAGATGTAGAGCTTCAGCGACTTGAGCTCCACGCACCGCCGATCGGGCACGTACTCGAGTTCGAGCGTGGCGAAATCCGGCTGCCCGGTGCGCGGGCACAGGCAGGTGAATTCGGGAATCTGCATGCGGATCGTGTAGTCGCGCTCCGTCTGCGGGTTGGGGAAAGTTTCGAGCTCCGTTGTGGGCGCTTTCGGCATATTCCACTACACTACACCATCCGCGGCAGGCGAATGGACGCGACGGAAGACATCACCAGATGCGGCTGACCAAGATCAAGCTCGCCGGTTTCAAATCCTTCGTCGATCCGACCCAAATCAACTTCCCCAGCAATCTCACCGGTGTCGTAGGCCCCAACGGCTGCGGCAAGTCGAACGTCATCGACGCAGTGCGCTGGGTCATGGGCGAGCTGTCCGCCAAGCACCTGCGCGGCGACAGCATGACGGATGTCGTGTTCAACGGCTCGGCCGCGCGCAAGCCGGTCGGCAGCGCCTCCGTGGAGCTGCTGTTCGATAACGCCGACGGCAAGATCGGCGGTGCCTACGCCAGCTACGGCGAGATCTCGCTGCGCCGCCAGGTCGGACGCGACGGCGCCTCGGCGTACTCCATCAACGGCACGCGCTGCCGGCGCAAGGACATCACCAACCTGTTCCTCGGCACCGGCCTCGGCACCCGCAGCTACGCCATCATCGAGCAGGGCATGATCTCGCGCATCATCGAGGCGAAGAGCGACGACATGCGCGCCTTCGTCGAGGAGGCGGCCGGGATCTCGCGCTACAAGGAGCGGCGCAAGGAGACCGAGGTGCGGGTCGCCGAGACGCGCGAGAACCTCGAGCGGCTGCAGGACGTGCGCGATGAGGTCGAGAAACAGATCCGTCACCTGCAACGCCAGGCCGCGACCGCCCGGCGCTACCAGGGGCTGAAGGAGCAGGAGCGGCGCCTCACCGCGGAGCTGCTGGCGCTGAAGCTGCGCGATCTGGACAGCGGCGGGCAGGTGCACGACGCCGCCGTGCGCGAGCGCGAGCTCGCCATGCAGGGCGCGCTCGCCGCGCAGCGTGCCGCGGAAGCGGCCATCGAAAAGCAGCGCGCGGTGCAGGGTGCCCACAGCGACAGCGCCTCGGCCGTGCAGGGCCGCTACTACGAGGTGGGCGCGGAGATCTCGCGGCTCGAGCAGTCGCTCGAGCACACCCGCGAGCTGCGTGAGCGCCAGCGCGCCGACCTCGGCCAGACCCACGCCGCCCTCGAGGAGCTGGCCGCCCACATCGGGCGCGACGAGCGCGAGCTTGCCGCGGTGCGCGCGGAGCTCGCGCGCCTTGCCCCCGAACGCGAGGCGGTCGAGCGCGCGGAGAGCGAGGCTGCCGTGGAGCTGGAGGCCGCCGAGCGCGCCCTGCAGGAATGGCAGCAGCGCTGGGAGCAGCACACCCGCTCGCTGAGCGCCGCCGGGCAGAGCGCCGAGGTCGAGCGGGCGCGCATCGAGCAGCTGGAGAATCAGCTGCGGCAGCTCGGCGTCCGCGCCGAGCGCCTCGCCGAGGAGCACGCCACGCTCGGCGCGCACGAAGCCGGTGCGCAACTGGCACGGCTCACGCGCGAGGAGTCGGACGCTCGCAGCAAGAGCGAGGAGCTGGACGCAGCTCTTACCCTGGCCCACGGGCGCGTGCAGTCCGCGCGCAGCGCGCAGCTCGCTGCCGAAGCGCAGCTCGAGCACTCGCGCGGGGGACGCGAGGCGGCGCAGGCGGAGCTGACGAGCCTCGAGGCGCTGCAGGCGGCGGCGCTGTCCGATCACGCGGGACAGGCAGGCGAGTGGCTGCGTGCAGCGGGGCTCAGCGCCCGGCCGCACGTGGCGGCGGCGCTCGAAGTCGAGCCCGGCTGGGAGCGCGCCGTGGAGACCGCCCTCGGGGACTACCTCGAGGCGGTCTGTGTCGAGGGACTGGATGCGCTCTCACAGGCGCTGGCGACGCTCGCTGCCGGGCGCGTGACGCTGGTAGAGGGAGCCGCGCCGGCGGGGGCGGGCGCCCCCGGCACTCTCGCGAGCCGCGTGCGCGGACCCGCGCCCGTGCTGGCGCGGCTCGCCAGCGTGTTCACTGCCGCTTCGTTGGCGGAGGCGCTGCGCGGGCGCACCGCGCTCGTGGAAGGCCGCTCGCTCATCACCCGCAGCGGCGAATGGGTAGGCCGCGACTGGCTGCGCGTCAGCCGCGGTCCCGAGCCGCGCGCCGGAGTGCTCGAGCGCGAGCAGCGGCTCAAGGGCCTGCGCACCGCCGCCGCTATCAGCGCAGAGCGCGTGGCGCAGGCCGAGGGCGCGCTGGCCGCGGCGCGTGCCGTTCTGGCGCAGATGGAGAGCGCCCGCGATGGCGCGCAGGCAGAGGCGCAGCGCGCTCACCAGCGCCATGCGGACCTGCTTGGGGCGTTGCAGGCGAGCCGCGCACGCGCTGCGGAGTCGACCCAGCGGGGCGAGCGGCTGCAGCAGGATGCGAGCGAGGTGGCCCGCGAGCGCGCTGCCGCGGCTGCGGCGCTCGAGCGGGCGGCGGCGGAACAGACGCGGGCGACGAACGAGCGCACCGCCCTCGCCGCCGCCGAGCGCACCCTCACGGCCGAGCGCGAGGAGCGCCGGGGCGCGCTCGCGGCCGCGCGCGCTCACGCGCAGGCGGTGCAGACGAGCGCCCGCGACCTGCACGTGCGCGTGGAATCGCGCCGCTCCACCGAGAGCTCGGTGGCGCTCGGCATGAGCCGCATGAGCGAGCAGCGCGAGCAGCTCCTGCGGCGCCGCGCCGAGCTCGAAGCCGAGCTCGCCTCGGGCGATGAGCCGATCCGCAGCGTGCAGGCCCGCCTCAACGAGGCGCTGGCGCTACGCCTCACGGTGGAGGCGGAACTGAAGCTGGCCCGCGCGGCGCTCGAGGAAGCGGAACGCTCGCTGCGGGCACTCGATGAGCAGCGCCTCGCCGCCGAGCAGGGTGTGAATGGCGCGCGCGAGGCGATGGAGCAGGCGCGCCTCGCCGCGCAGGAGACGCATGTGCGTCGCGCCGCGCTCGCGGAGCAGTTCGCGCAGCTCGGGGGCGAGCTGAGCGCGGTGCTGGCGGACTTGAGCGCCGAGGCGAATGTGGCCGGCTGGGAGCACACGCTCGCCGAGACGCGCGCCGACATCGAGAAGCTCGGCTCGGTGAATCTGGCCGCGATCGATGAGCTCAAGGACCACACCCAGCGCAAGGAATACCTCGACAGCCAGTACGCCGACCTGACCGCGGCGCTCGAGACCCTCGCCGAGGCGATGCGGCGCATCGACAAGGAAACCCGCACCCGTTTCGAGGACACCTTCGAGCGCATCAACACCGGCTTGCGCGAGAAGTTTCCACGCCTGTTCGGCGGCGGACACGCGTATCTCGAGCTCGTGGGCGAGGACAAGCTCACCGCCGGCGTGGCGGTGATGGCACGGCCGCCTGGCAAGAAGAACAGCACCATCCACCTGCTCTCGGGCGGAGAGAAAGCGCTCACCGCGGTGGCGCTGGTGTTTGCGATCTTCGACCTGAATCCTGCGCCCTTCTGCCTGCTCGACGAGGTCGATGCGCCGCTCGATGAGCACAATGTCGGACGCTTCTGCGACATCGTGCGCGACATGTCGAGCCGCGTGCAGTTCGTATTCATCACGCACAACAAGGCCACCATGGAGCTCGCCTCGCAGCTGATCGGCGTCACCATGAACGAACCGGGCGTGTCACGCCTGGTGACGGTCGACGTCGACGAGGCGGTGCGGATGGCGGCGGTCTGAGTGTGGACGGTGGGCAGGGCATGATGTCCGAGTTGCGCTGGACGCTGTTGATCCTCGGGGTGCTGTTCATCGCGGCGCTGGCGTGGTGGGAGCGGCGCCGCCCACGACAGGCGAGCAGCGCGCTCGAGCGCCCCGCCCCGCGCGAGACGCCGGCGGAGGCGGCGCCGCGAGCGCTGCGAGAGCCTGCGTTCGCGCTGCCGGAGATGCGCGCCCGCGAGCCGCTCGTCCCGCGCGAGCTGCCGGTAGTGGACGTGAGCGCCGATCCCGAGCGCCTCCCGATGCTCGAGCCCGCAGCCGGGATGCCGGCCGCGCCCGGCGCCAGGGCTGAGGGGGCGCCTGAGACCGCGGGGCCGGGAACGCCGCCGCCGGCCGTGCCGCCCCGCCCCCTGCCGCGCGAGAGCCTTCCGGAGCTGCCGGCGGCTCCGCCACCGGTGGTGCAGTGGCCGCCCGACCGGGAGCGGCGCATTCTCGCCCTGCGCCTGGTGGCGCCGCTCCCGGAGCGTTTCGCGGGACGCTCGCTCCGCCAGGCACTCGCGGCGGAGGGGTTCGTGCTCGGGCAGTTTGCGATCTTTCACAAGCCCGACGAGGAGCGACGCGCGGTGCTGAGCGCGGCGAGTCTCACGCGCCCGGGCACCTTCGACATGGACACCATGGACTCGCAGCATTATGGCGGGCTGTCGCTGTTTGCGGTGTTGCCGGGGCCGAAGCCCCCGCCCCAGGCTTTCGACGAGCTCGTGTTCACGGCGCGCAGCCTCAGCGAGCGCCTGAACGGAGTGCTGCAGGACGAGCAGGGGAGCCCTCTCACCGCCGCGCGCATCGCCGTGCTGCGTGAGCAGCTGCGCGGCGGGGCGACTTCGTGACAGCCGCCGCGGCGACGCGCGCGGCGCAGCTGCGCGCGCAGATTACGCAGCACGACTACCGCTACTACGTGCTCGATGATCCGCGGGTTTCCGATGCCGAGTACGATGGCCTGATGCAGGAATTGCGCGCGCTGGAAGCCGCGCACCCGGAGCTCATCACCCCGGACTCCCCGACCCAGCGCGTCGCCGGCACGCCGAGCGCCGCGTTCGGCGAGGTCGTGCACCAGGTACCGATGCTCTCACTCGACAACGCCTTCACCGAGGCGGAGCTGCAGGCCTTCGACCGGCGCATCCACGAGCGACTCGGCGTCGCGGGCGAGCTCGAATACGTGGCCGAGCCGAAGCTCGATGGCCTGGCCGTCACCGTGATCTACCGCGACGGAAGCCTCGCGCGTGCCGCGACGCGCGGCGACGGAGTCAGGGGTGAGGACGTCACCGCCAACGTGCGAACCATCCGTGCGGTGCCGCAGCGGCTGCGGGGTGAAGCGCCGCCGCTGCTCGAGGCGCGCGGCGAGGTCTTCATGCCGATCGCGCGCTTCGAGCGCATGAACGCCCAGGCGCGCGAGCGCGGTGAGAAGGTGTTCGTGAACCCGCGCAATGCCGCCGCCGGGAGCCTGCGCGTACTCGATGCGCGCATCACAGCCGCCCGTCCGCTGAGCGCATTCTTCTACGGACTGGGGGCGCTCGAGGGCGCGAGCCTGCCGGCGCGCCAGAGCGAGCTGCTCAAGCTGCTGCGCACCCTCGGGCTGCCGGTCAATCCCGAGACGCAGGTGGTGCGGGGCGTTGCAGGCTGCCTCGCCTACTATCGCCGCGTGGGCGAGCGGCGCGGCGCGCTTCCTTACCAGATCGACGGGGTGGTCTACAAGCTCGAGACGCGCGCCGACCAGGATCGCATGGGCTTCGTGTCACGCGCGCCGCGCTGGGCCATCGCGCACAAGTTTCCCGCCGACGAGGTGCTCACCGTGGTCCGCGATATCAGCTTCCAGGTCGGACGCACGGGGGCCCTCACCCCCGTGGCGCGGCTCGAGCCGGTATTTGTCGGCGGCGTGACGGTGAGCAACGTAACGCTGCATAACATCGATGAGGTGCGCCGCAAGGACGTGCGCGTCGGCGACACGGTGGCCGTGCGTCGCGCCGGCGATGTCATCCCCGAGGTGGTGAGGGTGGTGCGCGAGAGGCGTCCGGTGGACGCCGCCCAGATCGAGCTGCCTGCCCGCTGCCCGGTCTGCGACTCGCGCGTGCTGCGTGTTGAGGGGGAGGCGGTGGCGCGCTGCACCGGCGGATTCACCTGCCGCGCGCAGCGCCAGGAGGCGCTGCGGCACTTCGCCAGCCGCCGCGCGCTCGACATCGAGGGCCTGGGCGAGAAGCTCATCGAGCAGCTGGTGGAGCGCGGGGAGGTTCGCTCGCCCGCGGATCTCTATTCCCTTACCCTGCCGCAGCTCTCGCAGCTCGAGCGCATGGGTGAGAAGTCCGCCGCCAATCTCCTGGCGGCGATCGAGAAGAGCAAGGACACGACGCTTCCCCGGCTGCTCTACGCGCTCGGCATCCGCGAGGTCGGCGAGGCCACCGCGCTCGCGCTCGCTCGGCATTTCGGCACGCTCGAGCGGCTGATGAGCGCAGACGAGCAGGCCATTCAGCAGGTTCCGGACGTCGGGCCGGTGGTCGCAGCCCAGGTGGCCGCCTTCTTCTCATCCGCTGATCATCGCAACGTTATCAATGCCTTACGCGATAAAGGTGTGAAGTGGCCTGACATGAGCGGAACAGCCGCGGCGCACTCCAGCCAACCGCTTGCGGGGCGCACGTTCGTGCTCACCGGCACGCTCTCGGGCCTCACGCGCGAGCAGGCGCAGGAGGCGCTTAGCGCTCGCGGTGCCAAGGTCTCCGCGAGCGTCTCGAAGAAAACCAGCTACGTGGTCGCAGGGAGCGATGCGGGCTCGAAGCTCGAGCGCGCTCGCTCTCTCGGCGTACCCGTGCTGGACGAACAGCAGCTGCTCGAGCTGCTACGCGGTGACGGAAGCTGACGAAGCAGCCGCGATCGCAGAAACAGCATTTTCGGGGCCGCCGTGAATGCGTCCATGGAGGCTGCGGGCGCGGCTTTCCGCGCTGCGCAATCCTGCTGCGCGCGGAAAGCCCTGGGTTTGCCGTCCTGGCAAACCCGCTCGGCGCTTAGCGCCTCGCCCTGCCGCGCACGCCCCCGAAAATGCTTTTTCGCGCTCGCGTCTGCTGACTCTGCTCAGTTCTTATTCGGCGCCGGGGTCGAGGCGGGCGCGGCCGGCGCCGCGGCAGGCGCTGGCGCGGCGGGAGCCGCGGCGGCTCCGGGGGCGCCCGAGGCGGCGGGTGCCTGCGCTGAGGCCGGCGCCTCCAGGGAGCGCTCGATCTTCGCGTTGTGCATCAGCTCGTCGCTGTACAGGCGGAACTTCTTCGCCTCCACGATCTGCTCGAGACGCGGCTTCACCTGCTCGAACGGCGGGGGCGTGCGCTCACGCGTATCGAGCAGTTGGATCACGTGCCAGCCGAACTGGGTCTGCACCGGCTTGTGCGTGTACTCGCCCGCCTTCAGCGTGCTCACGGCGCCGGAGAACTCCGGCACCATGCGATCCGCCGTGAACCAGCCGAGATCGCCGCCGTTGCTCTTGGAGGAGTCCATCGACTCGGCTTTGGCGAGCACCTCGAACTTCTCGCCCTTGTCGAGGCGCTCGACGATCTTGTGGGCGAAGGGCTCGGTGGCGACCAGGATGTGGCGGGCGTGATATTCGGTCTTCGGCATCGCTGCGATCTGCGTTTCGTATTCCGCGCGCAGCTCCTGCTCGGTCGGCTTGCGATCCTTCAGGTAGCGATCCTGCACCGCCTGCTGCAGCACGTTGAGGCGCGTCAGCTCGAGCAGATAGACGTTATCGCCGCTCTTGTCGAGACCCTGCTTCGCGGCGTCCTCGCCCACCAGGCGGGCGCGGATCAGATTATCGAGCGCCGCGCTGCGCTGCTCTGCGGTGAGCTCGGCGGATGCCTTTCCGCCGGTGATGCCCTTGATGTAGAACTCGTAGAAATCCCGGCTGATCGGTGTTCCGTTCACCGTCGCGACCGGCCGGGAGGTAGTGCCGGCGTTGGTGGCGGTTTTGGGCTGGCACGCAGCGAGCGCGGCGAGCGTCACGGCGAGGCAGAGCAGGCGCGAATGGTTCATGAGGATCTTCCGGGGTTGGCTGACAATAGATCGCAGGGACGCGGATTGGTTCGGCGCCTTGGGATTTCAGGCGGTTTCATCGGGGGCGCGCGCCACGATGTTGAGCGCGTGCACGCGGCTGCTCATGAGCGGCGCCACGGCGGCGTACACCAGTCGGTGGCGCTCGAGCTGTGAGCGGCCGCGGAAGGCCTCGGCCACGAGCGTCACGCGGAAATGGCCACCCGCGCGCGCGCCGGCGTGCCCGACGTGGCGGGCGCTGTCGTCGATGATCTCGAGCGAATGTGGGCTGAGCGCCTGCTCGAGCGCGCTGCGCATCTGCGCCATGACCTGCGCGCTCACGGGGCGGGGATCCCCTGCGCGGCGAGAGCGCTCGCGCGGCTGCTCAGCCACAGCACCTGCAGCGCCATGAACGCGAAGGTGAGCAGCGCCAGGCCGAACATCTTGAAGTACACCCAGGCGCGCTCGCTCGCGTAGTAAGCCACCGCGAGGTTGGCGGCCCCGAGCAGCGCGTAGAAGACGGCCGACCAGCCATTGGCACGTCGCCACAGCGCCGCGCTCACCTCCCGGTGTCCCTCGAGCGCAGACCCGAGGAAGCGCTGTGCCAGCGTGCGCTCGCCGATCCAGAAACTCCCGACGAAGGCGGCACTCACCAGCCAGCACAGCACGGTCGGCTTCCACTGGATGTACAGCCGGTTGTGCAGCAGCAGCGTGGCGGAGCCGAATATCAACACCAGCACCGCCGACAGCGCGTGCATCGGTATGACGCGCCGCTGCCGCAACCAGTCGAATGCGAGCAGCGCCACCATCGCGGCCATGAGGACCGCGGTGGCGGTGTACAGGCCGCGCAGCGAATAAGCTATGAAGAACGCCACGAGTGGCGCCAGACGCGGAGAGAGCCTGCATGGAAGCGCTAAGGTCGGATACTGAAAGCGTCGCTATACGGCGGCACAGGGCCGCGTATATTGTCATGCGCCGCGTCCGACTTCCACGGGCAGCGCTTTTCCGGCAGGCGATGGCCGAGTACCTCGAGTTGCATCCGGTCGATCCGCAACCCCGCCTCATCCGCCGCGCGGCGGAGGTGGTGCGCGCCGGCGGCCTCATCGCTTATCCGACTGACTCCTGCTACGCGCTCGGCTGGCATATCGGCGACAAGCACGCGCTCGGAGCGGGTGCGCCGCATCCGCCAGGCGGACCGTCATCACCACTTCACGCTGGTGTGCGCCAACCTGGCCGAAGTCGGCCGCTTCGCGCGGCTCGAAACCTGGCAGTTCCGCATGCTGCGCGCCTGCCTGCCCGGCCCATACACCTTCCTGTTGCGCGCCACGCGCGAGACTCCGCGCCGCCTGCAACACGAGCGGCGGCGCACCATCGGCGTGCGCATCCCCGACCACCAGGGTATCGCGTCTGCTGCTCGCCGAGCTCGGGCGAGCCGCTGATGAGCAGCACGCTGCTGCTGGCGGCGGATCCACAGCCGCTCACGTCAAGGCCGCGAGATCCAGGCGCGCCTCGAGCACGAGATCGACGCGATCCTCGACGGCGGGAACTGTGGTGTCGAGCCGACCACGGTCGTCGACCTCTCGGTCACGCCGCCGGTGATCGTGCGCAAGGGCAAGGGCGATCTCGGACCAATCATGGGGCGTGCGCTATAATTGCGCCGCGTGAGTCCCAGCCCGCGCTGCACACCACGTGAGCTCCCCCGCGCCGGCGCGGCGCGTGCTGTCCGGCATGCGGCCCACCGGCCGGCTGCACCTCGGCAACTATCACGGCGCGCTGCGCAACTGGGTCGAGCTGCAGTACCAGTACGAGTGCTTCTTCTTCGTCGCCGACTGGCACATGCTCACCACCGGCTACGAGGACACCTCGCAGCTGCAGGAGCACATCCGCGACGTGCTGATCGACTGGCTGGCGGCGGGCCTCAATCCCGGGCGTGGCGACGCTGTTCATCCAGTCGCACGTGCCCGAGCACGCGGAGCTGCACCTGCTGCTGTCGATGATCACCCCGCTCGGCTGGCTCGAGCGCGTGCCGAGCTACAAGGACCAGCAGGAGCAGCTCAAAGAGAAGGACCTCGCCACCTACGGCTTTCTCGGCTACCCGCTGCTGCAGAGCGCCGACATCCTGGTCTACCGCGCCGCGTACGTGCCGGTGGGCGAGGATCAGGTGGCGCACGTGGAGCTGACGCGCGAGACCGCGCGGCGCTTCAATCACCTCTACGGGCGCGAGCCGGATTTCGAGGCGAAGGCCGAGCGCGCCGTGAAGAGCCTCGGCGGGCGCAACACCACCAACTACCGCCAGCTGCGCCGCAAGTTCCAGGAGACCGGCGACACCGAGGCGTTGCAGCGCGCGCGCGCGCTGGTGCAGGCCAACAACCGCATCACCGTCGCCGACCGCGAGCGGCTGCTCGGATTTCTGGAGGGGACCGGAGTGACGATCCTGCCCGAGCCGCAGTCGCTGCTGACCACAGCCCCGAAGGTGCCGGGACTCGATGGCCGCAAGATGTCGAAGTCCTACGGCAACACCATTGGCCTGCGCGAGGAGCCGGAGGCAGTGGTGCAGAAGCTGCGCGCCATGAAGACCGATCCGGCGCGCGTGCGCCGCACCGATCCCGGGCGATCCGGAGAAGTGCCCGGTGTGGGATCTGCACAAGATCTATTCGGACGAGGCGACCCGCAAGTGGGTGAACGAGGGATGCCGCACCGCCGGCATCGGCTGCCTGGAGTGCAAGCAGCCGCTGATCGACAAGATCGTCGAGGAGATCAGTGGCATGCGCAGGCGCGCACAGGAATTCGAGGACAACCCGGAGCTGGTACGCAATATCGTCGCCGAGGGCGCCGACAAGGCGCGCGAAGCAGCGCGTCAGACGCTCGATGACGTGCGCCACGCCATGCACCTGCGTGACGCATGAAGATAAGACCCGAGCTCAAGATCGTCGTCTCCAACGCCCCGGCGGCGCCCGCATCGCAGGCTCCTCCGGAGCAGGTGGAGATGCCGTTCGCGGTGGTGAACGGCGAGCCGATCTCGCAGCTGCCGCACGACCTGTACATCCCGCCGCAGGCCCTGGAGGTGTTTCTCGAGGCCTTCGAGGGCCCGCTCGATCTGCTGCTCTACCTCATTCGCCGCCAGAATCTCGACATCCTCGATATCCCGCTGGCGGAGATCACGCGCCAGTACATGCAGTACATCGAGCTCATGCAGGAACTGCAGCTGGAGCTCGCCGGCGAGTACCTGGTGATGGCGGCCACGCTCGCGGAGATCAAGTCACGCATGCTGCTGCCGCGGCCGAAGCCCGCCGAGGAGGGCGAGGAAGACCCGCGCGCGGAGCTCGTGCGGCGGCTGCAGGAGTACGAGCGCTTCAAGCGCGCCGCCGAGGGCATCGATGCGCTGGCGCGCATGGAGCGCGACGTGTGGAGCGCGTCGGCGCCGGCGCCGGAGGGGCGCCTGGCGCACACGCTGCCGCAGATCACGCTGCAGGAGATGCTGATCGCGTTCAAGGAGGTGGTGGCGCGCGCGCGAATGTTCGCCCATCATCACATTCAGCGCGAGCGGCTGTCGGTGGGCGAGCGCATGAGTGACATCCTGGCGGCGCTCGAGCCGGGCGGCTTCGTGCCTTTCGTCGCAGCTGTTCCGGCCCCAGGAGGGACGCATGGGCATCACCATCACCTTCGTGGCGCTTCTCGAGCTGATGCGCGAGGGTCTGATCGACATCGTGCAGGCGCAGGCCTACGCGCCACTGCACGTGCGCGCGGCCAACCCGGGTCGCACGCTGCGCCTGGTAGGCGCCGACGCGCAGGCTGCCGCCCACCGACGAGGATCCCTCATGAACGAGTCCCACGTGCGCAACGTCATCGAGGCGGCGCTGCTGGCCGCGGGAGGCCCCGCTGCCGGTAGCCGAGCTCACGCGGCTGTTCGATGAGCAGCAGCGCCCGAGTGCCCAGGCGGTGCGCGCCGCGCTCGAATCGCTGGCGAAGGAGTATGCCGGTCGCGGCATCGAGCTCAAGGAGACGGCCGGCGGCTTTCGTATCCAGGTGCGCCGCGAGCTCGCGGCGGAGATCTCGCGGCTGTGGCCGGAGCGTGCCGCGAGGTATTCGCGCGCGCTGCTGGAGACGCTCGCCCTGATCGCGTACCGACAGCCGGTTACCCGTGCCGAGATCGAGGCGGTGCGCGGCGTCACCGTCAACCCCAACATCATCCGCACCGTGATCGAGCGCAACTGGGTGCGCGTCGTCGGCCACCGCGACGTTCCGGGACACCCGGAGCTGCTCGGCACGACGCGCGAGTTTCTCGACTACTTCGGCCTCAGGAGCCTCGACGAGCTGCCGCCGCTCGGGGAGCTGAAGGCGCCGGGCGACATCAATCTGCAGCTGGCGCTCGCCGCAGCCGATGCCGGCGAGGCGGACGAGGCTGGCGAAGACGATGAGCGCTGCGCCGAAGGCGACGGCTCTGCCGAGCTGGTGGCCGCACCTGCCCACCGGGACGGTTGAATGCGGCGCCGGGCGCCGCGCCGCGGCGGCGGAGGGGACCGCGCCGGATCGCGCCGCCGGCGCGTTTCGCGGCCTGCGGCGCCGCCGGGCGCCGGGGGGGATGCCGAGCGGCTGCAGAAGGTCCTGGCGCGCGCCGGGCTCGCCTCGCGGCGTGAAGTCGAGGTGTGGATCCGCGCCGGTCGGCTGAGCGTCAACGGCGCGCCCGCCACCCTCGGGACACGCGTCGCAACGGGCGATCGGATACAACTCGACGGAAGGTTGGTGCGCACCCGCGCCGGCGGCGGCGCGGCGCGCGTGTTCCTCTGTCATCGCTCCCCGGGGGAGCCGCTCACGGCGGCCTCACGCGCCGCGGCCGGCGCGGGTGCCGCGCGGCTGGCGCGGCCGGCCTTGCTCGAGCGGCTGCCACGGCGCGCCGGACTGCGCTTCGTCGCGGTGAGCCCCATGCCGCGCGTGGACGGGGGACTGGAGCTGGTCAGCTCCGACGGGGAGCTCGCCGCACGCCTGCAGCGCGCGGTGCACTCACTGAGGAGCGAATTCGGCGTTCGCGTGCGCGGGGAGCTGAGCGAGACGCAGCGCCAGGGGATTCTGGGCGGCGCGCTCGACAGCGGCGCGCAGCTTGCGGTGGAGCGCTGCGAGGCGGCCGGCGGGGAGGGCGCCAACCGCTGGTACACGCTCGTGGCGCGCGGCGCGAGTGGCAAGGAGGTGCGGCAGCTCTTCGAGCGCCAGGGGGCCCTCGTCAGCCGCGTCCTGCGCACTCACCTCGGAGCGCTCACCCTCGAGCGCTCGCTCGGACGCGGCCAGTTCCGCGAGCTCACTCAGGAGGAGCTCGGGGCGCTGCTCTGAGCGTCGAACGATTGGCCGGTGGTGCCGCGGCTCGCCGGACCGAGCAGCGCGATGTAGGCCCCGGTGATCGCCGCGGGCGCCGGCACGGTGTCGATGTTCTCGGCCGGGTACGCCTGGCGGCGCATGGCCGTGCGCGCGCGTCCCGGATTGAGCGTGTTCACCCGCACCGCGCTGATGCCCTCGAGCTCCGCGGACAACACCTGCGAGAGCCCCTCGATGGCGAACTTGGAGACCGCGTACGCGCCCCAGTAAGCACGGCCGTGGCGGCCGACGCTGCTCGCAGTGAACACGATGGAGGCATCCGCGGATTTCTTCAGTGCCGGCAGCAGCACCTGCGTGAGTGCGAACGCCGCCGTCACGTTGACGTGCATCACGCGGCACCAGGTGGGTACGTCGTAGTGCTCGATGGGCGTCAGGGTGCCGAGAAGCGCGGCGTTGTGCAGCAGCCCATCGAGCCGGCCGTAGCGCTCGAGGAGCGCGTCGGCGAGGCGGTCATAGTCCTGCGCCAGTGCCGTCTCCAGGTCGAGCACCGCGATGCTGGCGGCCGGTAGACCCGCCGTGGCGATCTGCGTATGCACCGCCTCGAGCTTCTTCTCGTTGCGACCCATGAGGACCACCGTCGCCTGGTGGCGCGCGCAGGCGAGCGCGACCTCACGGCCGATGCCGGCGCTCGCACCGGTAATCGCCACCACGCGGCCGGCGAGCTCGGCGGGGGCGGCTACAAACGTGCGCGGATCGAACACGCCTCTGCAGCTCCTGTAGTCAGGGTGGGTCAGTCAGTCGGCGGGCAGCCGGAAGTTGCCGGCCGCTGCGCGCCGGGCGGCACGCCACGCGCGCCAGCCATCGAGCGCAGCGTGATGCTCGCGCGCCAGGCTGGCGCGCGGCAAGTCGCGTGCGGCGCGCGCGGAGTGGCTGGCCGCGAGCGCCGCCCAGACGATCAACCCGCGTGCGTCCGACTGTGCCGCCGGCGCGAGCGCTGCGAGGCTCGCGGCGAGCGCGGCACGCAGCTGCCGGTGCCGCTCGCGCAGGAGCGCCGCAAGCCCCCCCGGCCAGGGCGGCTGCGCGAGCAGCGCGGGGCTCAGCTGCGCGCGCTCGAGCTCCTCGAGAGGCAGGCGGATACGGCCGGCGCTCGCCTCGGCAGGCAACGCCAGCAGCAGCTCCAGCTCGCGCAGGCTCGCGCCGAGCGCGCGGACCGAGCCGGCTGCGGCAGCGGGCGCCATAGAGCGCGCCAGCGGCTCGAGCATCGCGGCGCTCCAGCGCTCGCAGTACCCGGTGAACTCGCGGCGCGTCCCGAAGCTCGCCCGCGCCAGGTCCCATTCCGCGTTGTGCGACGAGGCCCACGAGGCCTGCCAGGGCGGGGCGAGCCTCGGGCGTGAGGCTCGCGCGAAGCTCGCGCGTGAGCGGATGGCTCGGGTTTCCTTCGGCGCAGCGCGCGCACTCCTCGCGCCACCAGGCAAGGCGCGTGTGCGCGACCTGATGATCGAGCCCCGGGCGCAGGCTCGCGCCGATCTCGCGTTCGATCGCACACAGCGCCGCGAGCCCGCGCACGTTGTGGCGCGCGGCAGTAGAGCCAGGCCAGAGCACGGGTGCCGCCCGCGTCAGGCCTGGCGGGCATTACCCGTGCCGGCGCCGCCGCCGGGCTCAGTCCCGGCGGCGGGCGCACCGGGAGCGGCACCCGGGGGCGGCTCGGCGGCGCTCGGTGCGCCGGGATTGCGTACCAGCTGCCCGATCGGCTCGAGCGGTGCGAGCGGCGCGTCCGCGGTCACGCCCAGATCGCCGAAGCGCCGTGCCTGCGGCAACACCTGCCGCTCGAGGGAGCCGACGGCGGCGTTGTAGGCCTCGACCGCCATGGACAGACGCTGTCCCATGCGGCCGAGATGGCCGTTGAAGGTGCTCAGGCGGCGATAGAGTTCCTGTCCGAGGTCGCGGATCTGCGCAGCGTTGTGCGCCACCGCCGACTGGCGCCAGCCGTACGCCACCGCCTTGAGCAGCGCGACGAGCGTCGAGGGCGTGGCGATGATCACGCTCTGGCCGAGTGCGGTCTCGAGCAGCTCCGGCCGCTCGGCAAGCGCGGCGGAGAGGAACTGATCGCCGGGCAGGAACAGCACCGCGAACTCGGGGCTGCGCTCGAACTGCGTCCAGTAGTTCTTGGAGGCGAGCTCGCGCACGCGCGTCTCGACCTGCTGCGCGTGGCGCCGCAGTGCCAGCGCCCGCTCCTCGTCGGTGGCCGCATCGAGCGCTGCGAGAAAGCGCGTCGAGCGGAGTCTTGGCGTCGATGACGAGGTCACGTGCGTCGGGCATGTGCACCACCAGGTCAGGCCGCAGCGCGCCCTCCCCGCCGACCAGTTGCAGCTGCTCGGTGAAGTCGCAGTGCTCGCTGAGGCCGGCGAGCTCCACCAGGCGGCGCAGCGTCAGCTCGCCCCAGCGGCCGCGCACCTCCGGACGCCGCAGCGCGGTGACGAGGTTGCGCGTCTCGCGCTGCAGCTGCGCCTGACTGCCGGCGAGCGTCTCGAGCTGGTTGCGCAGCGCCGCGAAGGCTTCGCGGCGCTCGCGCTCGAGCGCCTGCACCTGGGCTTCGGTGCGCTCGAGCGCCGAGCGCAGCGGGTCCACCAGCTGCGCGATGGCGACCTCGCGCTCCTTGAGCGCGCCCTGAGCGACGGCCTGATCGCGCCCGAGTGCCTCGCGCGCCAGGCGCAGGAACAGCTCGCTGTTGGCGCGCAGCGTCTCGCCCGGCGAGGGAGTCGAACGCCGCGCGCAGGCGCGTCTCGGATTGCTCGAGCAGGTCGAGCCGATCCGCCTCCTGCAGCGCGCCCGCCTCCAGGCGCGCCTGCGCGGTGGCCAGTTCGACCCGCAGCGCTTCGATGCGCCGCCGCGGCGCGCAGCTGCGTCAGCAGCGCTCCGAGCAGCGCCCCGGCAGCGAGCGCCGCGGTGGCAGGCGATGCCTAGCAGCAGTGCGCTCACCGCTCGAGGTGCGCCAGGTAGTTCACGCGTGACGTCGCGGCTCAGGCCCACACGCCCCAGTGAGCGGGTTGAAGTCGATGCCGGCGAGCTCGCGCAGCGTGAGCCCCGCGTCACGCGCCCAGCGCGCCAGCTCCGAGGGCCGGATCAGCCGCTCGTACTCGTGCGTGCCACGCGGGATCAGGTTGAGCAGGTACTCGGCCGGCGACGATGGCGAGCAGGAACGATTTCAGGTTGCGGTTGAGCGTCGAGACAAACAGCGCGCCGCCTGGACGCAGCAGCCGCGCCAGCGTCGCGGTCATGGCGGCGGGCTCGGGCACGTGCTCGAGCATCTCCATGCAGGTGACGACGTCGAACGCTTCTGGCGTGGCGCGTGCCACTCCTCCGCGGCGGCGATCGCGATAGTCGATGCCGAGGCCGCTCTCGGCGCGCGTGCAGCCGCGCCACCTCGATCATGCCCGGCGCCAGATCGATGGCGGTCACGGTGGCGCCGGCGCGCGCCAGCGCCTCCGCCAGCAGGCCCGCCGCCGCAGCCGACATCGAGCACGCGGCTGCCGGCGAGCCCGACGCGCTGCGGCGATGAACTGCGTGCGCACGGGATTGAGCAGGTGCAGCGGACGGAACTCCCCGCGCGGATCCCAGAAGCGCTGCGGCGATGGCATCGAACTTCGCCAGCTCCGCGCGGTCGGCGTTGCCGCGCGCCGCCGCTCCCAGCGCTGCCTGCCGGAGCGCTCATGCAGCCACTTCGAGCGCGAGGCGCTGCGCCCACTCCCTCGGCAGCGCTGCGAGCTCGGCTTGATCGAACGCGAGCAGCCGTCCGCCAGCTCACCGCGACCCGTCCCGGACCCACACATCGCTCACCTGCGCGCGGGTGGCACCGAACACGATCGCCGCCGCGACCTGTCGGCGCGGGCGTGTCAGCGAGCGCGCCGAGGTCGATGCAGGTGAGATCTGCGGCCTTGCCGGGCTCGATCGAGCCGATCTCGGCCGCGAGCCCGAGGGCGCGTGGCGCCGCCGAGGGTCGCCATGCGCAGCGCCTGCGCGCGGGCAGGCTGCCGAGCAGGAGCGCTGCGGCGCGCGCCTCGGCGAGCAGGTCGAGAGCGCCGCACGGCGGCGGGGCTGTCGGTGCCGAGCGCCGGCGCGCGGGCCGCGCAGCCCCAGGAGCGGGCGCGGTGACGCGCCCAGACGCAGCTCCGCCTGCGGGCAGCCGATGACGCATGGCGCCGTGATGCATGCAGCAATTCCAGACGCCGCGCCTCGCAGCTCAGCGCGCCGATGGCGCTGAATCCCGGGCCGCAGCAGCCCCAGCGCCTGCAGGCGCTCGAGACGCCTGCGGCCGCGGCGATGCACGCGGCGCGCTGTCCTGCACCGCGCGCCCGGGGGCCTCTCCGGCCCGGCGCTGTCGGCATCGGCGTGCAGCGGCAGCTCCGCCAGATGCATGGCCACGCGCGCATCGAGCTCGTCGGCGACGCGCCGCAGCCGCGTCAGCGTCGCATCGCTGACCCCCAGCGCCGCCAAGCGGCGCGAAATACAGCCCGATGCGCGGGTCGCCGCGGTACTCGTCCCACAGGCGCTCGCGCCTTCGCCAGGTGCGCCGTGGCATCCTCGGCCCAGGCGCTCGGCGCATCCGCGACGGGCAGCCCGATGCAGGGCGCGCACCTGCGGCGGCGGCCGCGGCGCGGGCCGCCTCCTCGGGCAGCGGGCTCAGGTCCGCAAAGCAGGTGATGCCGGCGCGCAGCATCGTCGGCGACGCGAGGCGCGTGCCGTCGCGCACGAAGTCCGCGCTCACCGCGCGTCGCTCGAGCGGCGCGACCGTCTCGGCGAGCCAGCGCAGCGCGCGGACCGCGCACCGGCAGCCCGCGCAGCAGCGCGTGGCAGGCGCGCGTGTGGGCGTTGACCAGGCCCGGCAGCAGGGCGTGCCGGCCGCGCAGCGCGCGTTCGCGCGGCGCGAATCGCGCGCGCAGCTCCGCCGCCGGCCCCACAGCGAGGATGCGCCGCCGCCGACCGCGACCGCCTGCGTGCCCGAGCACCGTGCTTCGCAGGCGCCATCGGCAGCAGCCAGCGGGGCTCGATCAGCAGGTCGGCGGGTTGCGGCGTTGGACATCGGCAAAAGGCTGACGAAAAAGAGCTGCGCGCAGTATATCGGTGCGCTGCACGGGCCGCGCGGTGAGCGCGCGGGAGCACGTCTGCGGGGAGGGCGCGGTGACGGCCGCGGCAGTCGCTGCTGGTACAATTGTCGTTTATTCAATGCCCTTCGAGCTGCTCTGTTAAGCGGATTCATGGCTGAAATCGCCCGCGAAATCCTGCCCGTCAATCTCGAAGACGAGATGCGGCAGTCCTATCTCGACTATGCGATGAGCGTCATCGTCGGGCGCGCGCTGCCCGATGTGCGCGATGGCCTGAAGCCGGTGCACCGCCGCGTCCTGCACGCCATGCGCGAGCTCGGCAACGACTGGAACAAGGCCTACAAGAAGTCCGCGCGCGTCGTGGGCGATGTCATCGGCAAATACCATCCGCACGGCGACACGGCCGTCTACGACACCATCGTGCGCATGGCGCAGCCGTTCTCCATGCGCTACCTGCTGGTGGACGGCCAGGGCAATTTCGGCTCGGTGGACGGCGACATGCCGGCCGCCATGCGCTACACCGAAGTGCGCATGTCGCGCATCGCGCACGAGCTGCTCGCCGACATCGACAAGGAAACGGTCGATTTCACGCCCGAACTACGACGAGTCCGAGACGCGAGCCCTCGGTGCTGCCGACCCGCGTCCCGAACCTGCTGGTCAACGGCCAGACCGGCATCGCGGTCGGCATGGCGACCAACATCCCGCCGCACAACCTCACCGAGATCATCAACGCCTGCCTCGCGCTGCTGGATGATCCCGGCGCTGCCGCTCGCGGCGCTGATGCAGCACATGCCGGGGCCGGACTTCCCGACCGGCGGCATCATCAACGGCGCGCAGGAGATCGCGACCGCCTATCGCACCGGCCGCGGCCGGCTCTCGGTGCGCGCGCGCGTGCAGCATCGAGGACGTCGGCAAGGGCGACCGCCAGGCGATCGTCGTCACCGAGCTGCCCTTCCAGGTCAACAAGGCGCGCCTGATCGAGCGCATCGCGCAGCTGGTGCGCGAGAAGCTGCTCGACGGCATCGCCACCGACGGCCTGCGCGATGAGTCCGACAAGGACGGCATGCGCATCGTCATCGAGCTCAAGCGCGGCGAGGTGACCGAGATCGTGCTCAACAACCTGTACGCGCAGACACCGATGGAGACGGTGTTCGGCATCAACATGGTGGCGCTGCAGGACGGCCAGCCGAAGCTGATGTCGCTGAAGGAGATGCTGGAGGCGTTCATCCGGCACCGGCGCGAAGTCGTCACGCGCCGCACGATCTACGATCTCGCCAAGGCGCGCGAGCGCGCCCACATCCTCGAAGGCCTGGCGGTCGCGCTCGCCAACATCGACGACATGATCGCGCTGATCAAGGCGGCGCGCGTCGCCGGCCGAGGCGCGCACGGCACTGCTGGCGCGCCCCTGGCCGCGCCGGCATCGTGACCGAGCTGCTCGAGCGCGCCGGCGCCATCTCCACCCGCCCGCAGGAGCTCGCTGCCGGACTTTCGGCCTGATCGCCGGCGGCTACCGCCTCTCGGAGGCGCAGGCGCAGGCGATCCTCGACATGCGCCTGCACCGCCTCACGGGGCTCGAGCAGGACAAGATCATCGCCGAGTACCGCGAGCTGCTCGGCGGCATCGCCGACCTCGCCGACATCCTGGCGCGCCCGGAGCGGCTCACGCAGGTCGTGCGCGCCGAGCTCATCGAGATGCGCGAGGCGTACGGCGATGCGCGCCGCACCGAGATCAACCGCGACCATCTGAACCTCACGACCGAGGATCTGATCGAGCCGCAGGACGTGGTGGTGACGCTCTCGCACGCCGGCTATGCGAAGTCGCAGCCGCTCACCGAGTATCAGACCCAGCGCCGCGGCGGCCGCGGCAAGGCGGCGACCGCGGTGAAGGACGAGGACTTCGTCGAGAAGCTGTTCGTCGCGCACACGCACGACACCGTGCTGTGCTTCTCCAACCGCGGCAAGGTGTACTGGCTGAAGGTCTACGAACTGCCGCAGGCCGGGCGCGGTGCGCGCGGCAAGCCGATGGTGAACCTGCTGCCGCTGGAGGAGGGCGAGAAGATCAACGCGCTGCTGCCGGTCAAGCAGTACGACGAGCAGCATTTCGTGTTCATGGCGACGCAGCCAGGGCACGGTGAAGAAGACGCCGCTGGCCGCATTCTCGCGGCCGCGCACGAGCGGCATCATCGCGGTGGATCTGCGCGACAACGATCAGCTGGTCGGTGTTGCGCTCACCGACGGGCAGCGCGAGATCATCCTGGTGCTCGAGCGGCGGCAAGGCGATCCGCTTCCACGAGGAGGAGGTGCGCCCCATGGGCCGCGAGGCCGCCGGTGTGCGCGGCATCGACTCGGGCGACGGGCCAGGAGCTGATCGCCCTGATCGTGGTGGGCGAGGGCCACGTGCTGACAGCCTCCGCCACCGGCTACGGCAAGCTCACGCCGCTGGACGGACTTTCCGCCGCACGGCCGCGGCGGCCAGGGCGTGATCGCGCTGCAGACCTCCGACCGCAACGGCTTCACGGTAGCGGCGCTGCAGGTGTTGCCGGGGCAGGAAATCATGCTCATCAGCTCCACCGGCACGCTGGTGCGCACCACGGTGGATGAGATTTCGGTGCTAGGGCGCAACACCCAGGGCGTGCGGCTGATCCGCCTCGCCGAGGGCGAGCGGTTGATCGGTATCGAGCGCATCGAGAGCCTCGAGGCGAGCGACGAGGCAGTGGCCGGCCGACCCGATGCCAGCTGCCGGCGCAGAGCCGCCGGAGGCGAGACCTAAAGCCCAAAAGTTCTAACGATGCGAACCGGGTGGTATGTCCGCTAAGCATCGCGCCGCTTCCTTATGCGCGTATTCAATTTCGCCGCGGGACCGGCGACGCTGCCCCTGGAAGTTCTCGAGCAGGTCCGCGACGAGCTGACCGACTGGCACGGCACGCGGCATGTCGGTCATGGAGGTCAGTCATCGCGGCAAGGCCTTCATGGCCGTCGCGCAGGAGGCGGAGAGCACTGCTGCGCGAGCTGCTCGGCGGTGCCGGCCAGCTACAAGGTGCTGTTCCTGCAGGGCGGCGCCACGGCCAGTTCTCGGCCGTCCCGCTGAATCTGCCGCCGCCGACGCGACGGTCGACTACGTCAACACCGGCGCCTGGTCGAAGAAGGCGCATCGGCGAGGCCAGCGCTCTCGGCGCGGGTCAACGTCGCCGCCGATGAGGCGGCCTCGAGCTACACGCACGGTGCCCGGACGCGGGCGTCGCTGCAGCTGCACGCGCCGGCGCCGCCTACCTGCACTACACGCCCAACGAGACCATCGGCGGCGTCGAGTTCCCGTACGTGCCCGACGGCGGCGGCGTGCCGCTCGTGGCGGACATGTCCTCGACGCATCCTGTCGCGGCCGATCGAGGTGGCGAAGCTTCGGCCTCATCTACGCGGGCGCGCAGAAGAACATCGGCCCCGCGGGCCTGACGCGTGGTCATCGTGCGCGAGGATCTGCATCGGCCAGCGCGCGTCGCCGGCACGCCTGCGGTGTGGGACTACAAGGCCATGGCGCGATGAGGGCTCGATGCTCAACACGCCGCCGACCTTCGCCTGGTACGTCGCGGGGCTGGTGTTCCAGCTGGCTCAAGGCGCAGGGCGGGCTCGGCGCGATGGGCGAGCGCAACCGCGCCAAGGCGCAACTGCTCTATCGGCGCCATCGATGGTTCCGGCTTTCTACCGCAACCCGGTCGCCAGCGAACTGCCGCTCGTGGATGAACGTGCCGTTCACACTCGCGCGATCCGCGAGCTCGATCAAGCATTTCTGTCAGCGAGGCGCACGCCGCCGGGCTCACCAACCTCGAAGGCCACCGCTCGGTCGGCGGCATGCGCGCCAGCATCTACAACGCCATGCCGCTCGCGGGCGTCGAGGCGCTGGTCGCGTTCATGAAGGAGTTCGAGCGCCGCCACGGCTGACGCGCATGACGCTACCGCATTCTGACTCTGAACCACATCAGCCCGCGCGGCCTCGAGCGCCTGCCGCGCGAGCGCTACGAGGTCGCCGCCGACCTCGACGCAGCCGGATGCGATCCTGGTGCGCTCCGCCGACCTGCACGGCACGCCGATCGCCGCCGGCGTGCGCGCCATCGGCCGCGCCGGCGCGGCGTCAACAACATCCCGGTCGCCGAGCTGAGCAAGCGCGGCATCCCGGTGTTCAACTCCCCGGGCGCCAATGCCAACGCGGTGAAGGAGCTGGTGCTCGCGGGACTGTTGCTGGCGGCGCGCAACATCTGGCCGGCGTGGCTCGTTCGCGCGCGCGCTCAGCGGCGACGATGAGGCGATCGAGGCGGCGGTCGAGCAGGGCAAGAAGAACTTCGTCGGTTTCGAGCTGCCCGGGCGCACGCTCGGGGTGGTGGGACTCGGCGCCGTCGGCGTCGAGGTGGCCAATTCCGCGCTGGCGCTCGGCATGCAGCGTGCTCGGCTACGATCCGCAGATCACCGTGCAGCGCGCCTGGCAGCTGTCCTCGAGCGTCGAGCAGGCGCTGCTCGCTCGAGGATCTGTTCGCGCGCGCGGACGCGATCAGCGTGCACGTGCCGCTCAACGACCAGACCCGCGCAGCTCGTCAGCGAGCGCGCGGCTCACGCTCATGCAGAAGGAGCGGCGACGATCCTCAACTTCGCGCGCGCCGCCATCGTGGACGAGGCGGCGGTCCTCGCCGCGCTCGATGCCGGCCGCCTGCATGCCTATGTGTGCGACTTTCCCGAGCAGCGCCCTCAAGGACCACCCGAAAGTCGTGACCCTGCCGCACCTGGGCGCCTCGACCGGCGAGGCCGAAGAGAACTGCGCCGTCATGGTCGCCGAGCAGCTGCGCGACTTCCTGGAGAACGGCAACATCCGCAACAGCGTCAACTATCCCGGAAGCGGTCCTGCCGCGGGTGCCGAACACGACGCGGCTCGCGCATCGCCAACCGCAACGTTCCGAACATGGTCGGCCAGATCTCCACCTGTCTCGCCGCGCGCGGATCAACATCGCGGACCTGCTGAACAAGTCGCGCGGCGAATACGCCTATACGCTCATCGACACCGATGGCGCCGTGGGCGAGCGAGTTGCTCGCGCAGATCCGCGCCATCGACGGCGTGCTGTCGGCGCGGATCGTCTGATGAGTCGCGGCAAGAAGCGCGTGGCCGCAGCGAACATCACGACCGATAGCGCGCGGCGGGCGCACCGGTGGCGCGCCGGCGCGGCACGCGACCGCCGGCGCGCCGCCGCGCGCAGCTCGATCTGGAGGAGGTGCGCGGCCGCATCGACGCCGTCGATGAGAAGATCCACGCGCTGATCAACGAGCGCGCCCGCCTCGCGCAGCAGGTCGGCATCTCCAAGACGCAGGACGGCCGGACGGTCGATTTCTACCGTCCGGAACGCGAGGCGCAGGTGCTGCGCATGGCGCGGGAGCGCAACGCCGGCCCGCTGCGCGATGAGGAAGTGCTGCGGCTGTTCCGCGAGATCATGTCGGCCTGTCTCGCGCAGCAGGAGCCGCTCAAAGTCGCGTTCCTGGGCCCGGAGGGCACCTTCACCCAGACCGCGGTGCTCACGCACTTCGGGCACTCCGTGCGCGCCCTGCCGCTGGCCTCCATCGACGAGGTCTTCCACGAGGTGGAGGCCGCGAGCGCCGACTTCGGCGTGGTGCCGATCGAGAACTCCACCGAAGGCACGGTCAACCACACGCTCGACCGCTTTCTGACCTCGCCGCTGAAGATCTGCGGCGAAGTGGAGCTGCGCATCCGCCATCACCTGATGGGGCAGCATGAGCGCGCTGGGCGCGCATCGTGCGCGTGTGCTCGCATCCGCAGTCCCTCGCGCAGTGCCGGCAGTGGCTGGAGGAGCATCTGCCCGGCGTCGAGCAGGTGCCGGTGATCGAGCAACGCCGAAGGCGCGCGGCGCGCGCGCGATGAGAAGGGCAGCGCGGCCATTGCCGGCGAGACGGCGGCCGAGGTGTATGGGCTGCAAGTGCTGGCGGCGGAGATCGAGGACCGCGCCGACAACACCACGCGCTTCCTGGTGCTCGGGCCGCAAGCTCTTCACCCCCAGCGGCGAGGATCGCACGACGCTGCTGGTCTCGGTCGGGCACACCGATTCGCCCGGCGCGCTGCTACCGGCTGCTCCAGCCGCTGGCGCGCCATCGGGTGAGCCTGACGCGCATCGAGTCGCGCCCCTCGCGGCGGCGCAAGTGGGACTACGTGTTCTTCATGGATCTCGAAGGTCACGCCGACGATGCCGCACGTCGCGCGTGCGCTCGCAGCGCTGAAGAAGCGCGCCTCGCTGTTCCGCGTGCTCGGCTCCTACCCCCGGGCGGTGCTGTGAGCACAGCGCAGCGCTGCGCTGGCGGGTGGCTCCGGGCGGTAGCATCGCGGGCAACCTCACCGTGCCCGGAGACAAGTCGATCTCACACCGCGCGCTGATGCTCGGGGCGATCGCGCAAGGTGACACGCGACATCAGCGGCTTCCTCGCGGGCGAGGACTGCCTCGCCACGCGCGCGGCGCTGCGCGCCCTCGGGGTGCGCATCGAGCGGCCCGGCACCAACCGATGTGTGGGTGCACGGCGCCGGCGCCGGAGGCCCTGCGCGGCCCCGCGTGCGCCGCTCGACATGGGCAATGCCGGCACGGCGATGCGTCTTATGATGGGACTGCTGGCGCCGCGCAGGCTTCGATTCCACGCTGATCGGCGATGAATCGCTGATGCGCCGGCCGATGGAGCGCGTCGCGGTGCCGCTGCAGATGATGGGCGCGCACATCCAGACGCAGAACGGCCGGCCGCCGGTGCGGATCCGTGGCACGCCGCGGCTGCGCGGCATTCGACTACAGCCTCCCGGTGGCGAGCGCGCAGGTGAAGTCCGCGGTACTGCTCGCGGGGCTGCAGCCGCCGGATGCACGCGCGTGACCGAGCCTGCGCCCTCGCGCGATCACACCGAGCGCATGCTCGGCGCCTTCGGCGTGGCGCTCGCCCACGAGGGTCGCACCATCGCGCTCGAGGGTGGCCAGACCCTGCGCGGCACGGCGCTCGCCGTGCCCGCCGACTTCTCCTCGGCTGCCTTCTTCCTCGTCGCCGGCTGTCTCGCCGCCGAGCGGCCGCTGCTCCTCGTCAACGTCGGCGTGAACCCGACGCGCACCGGTCTGCTCGAGCTGCTGCGCCGCATGGGGGCGGACATCCGCGTACATCCGCGCGCCTCAGCCGCAGGGGGCGACGCTGAGCCGGTGGCGGATATCGAGGTGCGCCGCAGCCGCCTGCGCGGCATCAGCGTGCCCGAGGCGCTGGTGCCGCTCGCGATCGACGAGTTTCCGGTGTTCTTCATCGCCGCCGCCTGTGCGAGCGGCGAGACGCTGGTGCGCGGGGCGCTGGAGCTGCGGGTGAAGGAGAGCGATCGCCTGGCGGCCATGGCCGACGGACTCGCAGCTCTCGGCGTCGAGCACCAGCTGCTCCCCGATGGCCTGTGGATTCGCGGGGCCGAGACCCTCAACGGCGGCGCCGTCGACAGCCGCGGCGATCACCGCATCGCCATGGCCTTCGCGGTGGCGGCGCTGCAGGCGCGCGCGCCCGATCGAGATCGCGGACGTCGCAAACGTCGCGACCAGCTTCCCGGGTTTTGTGGGCACCGCGGGCGCGGCGGGCCTGCGGATCGAGGCCATGTGACCGTGACGCGATGCCTCATCCTGTCCGATAGTCACCATCGACGGCCCGAGCGGCTCGGGCAAGGGCACTATCAGCCGCGCGATTGCGCAGCGCGTGGATTGGCACCTGCTCGACAGCGGCGCGCTCTACCGCCTGGTGGCGCTCGCCGGCATCGCGGCGGGCGTGCCCGCGGAGGATGCGCAGCGCCACGCCGAGCTGGCCGCGCGCATGCGACGTCGACTTCACTGTCGCACCCGACGGCGGCGAGCGAATCGAGCTCGAGGGGCGCGATGTGAGCGACGCGGTACGCTCGGAAGAGGCGGGCCGGGGGCCTCCCGCGTGGCCGCCTGGCCGGCGGTGCGCGCAGCGCTCCTCGAGCGTCAGCGGGCCTTTGCCCGGCCCCCGGGACTGGTGGCCGACGGGCGCGACATGGGCACGGTGGTCTTCCCGGGGGCCGAGCTGAAGATATTCCTGACGGCCAGCCCCGAAGAACGGGCCCTACGTCGCCATAAGCAGTTGAAAGACAAGGGGTCCGATGTTAGCCTTCCCGCCCTTTCGCGCGAGATAGCCGAGCGGGATTTGAGGGATCAGACGCGCGAGGTCGCCCCGCTCAAGCCCGCGCCCGATGCCTGCGTGATCGACTCGACGGGGCTGACCGTGGAGGCGGTCGTCGGGCGGGTGCTGGCACTGGGGTCCGCTCGTCGCCTGTGGGCTTGAGCCGCTCGTCGCGATACGCACGGAAGGTCGATTCGGCCGGCACGCGCAGGATGCGGGTGTCCATTAATGTTTTCCTGGATCGCAGGATGAGGGTCCAGCACGTACGGCACGCCGACAGCGCGTGCGAAGTGAAGGTATGACAGAAAGTTTCGCCCAGCTCTTCGAGCAGAGTCTCGCCAACCAACGCATCCGCCCGGGAATGATTCTTACCGGGCTCATCGTAGACGTCACCAGCGACGTCGTCATCGTCAACGTGGGCCTCAAGTCCGAGGCCGTCATCCCCCTCGAGCAGTTCAAGAACGAGCGCGGCGAAGTGGAGGTCAAGGCCGGCGACCAGGTCGAGGTGGCCCTCGACTCCGTCGAGGACGGCACCGGCGAGACACGCCTCTCGCGCGAGAAAGCCAAGCGCGCACGCACCTGGACGCGCCTCGAAGAGGCCTTCAACAAATCCGAGATCGTCACCGGCGTCATCACCGGGCGCGTCAAGGGCGGCTTCACCGTTGAGATCGAGAACGTGCGCGCCTTCCTGCCCGGCTCGCTCGTGGACGTGCGCCCGGTACGCGACACCTCGTACCTCGAGGGCAAGCCGCTCGAGTTCAAGGTCATCAAGCTCGATCAGAAGCGCAATAACGTCGTGGTCTCGCGCCGCGCGGTCGTGGAGCAGGAGTTCTCCGCCGAGCGCAGCGCGCTCATGGACAACCTGCAGGAAGGCGCAGTGGTGCGTGGCACGGTCAAGAACCTCACCGACTACGGCGCGTTCGTCGACCTCGGCGGCATCGACGGCCTGCTGCACATCACCGACATGGCGTGGAAGCGCGTCAAGCATCCTTCCGAAGTGGTCAAGGTCGGCGACGAGGTCGAGGTGCGCATCCTCAAGTTCGACCGCGAGCGCTCGCGCGTGAGTCTCGGGCTGAAGCAGCTCGGCGCCGACCCGTGGCAGAACATCGCCCGCCGCTACCCGCCCAGCACGCGCGTGTTCGGCAAGGTCACCAACATCGCCGACTACGGCGCGTTCGTCGAGATCGAGGACGGCGTCGAGGGACTGGTGCACGTCTCGGAGATGGACTGGACCAACAAGAACGTCAACCCGGCGAAGGTGGTGCACACCGGGCAGGAAGTCGAGGTCATGGTGCTCGACGTCGACGAAGAGCGCCGCCGCATCTCCCTCGGCCTCAAGCAGTGCCAGGCCAACCCGTGGAAGGAGTTCGCCGAGAACTACAACCGCGGCGACAAGGTCGCCGGGCAGATCAAGTCGATCACCGACTTCGGCATCTTCATCGGACTGCCGGGCAACATCGACGGCCTGGTGCACCTGTCCGACATCTCCTGGGACCAGCCGGGCGAGGAGGCGGTGCGCAATTACCAGAAGGGCCAGCAGCTGGAAGCCATGGTGCTGTCGATCGACCCGGAGCGCGAGCGCATCTCGCTCGGCATCAAGCAGCTGGCCAAGGACCCGTTCTCCGCCTATATCGCCGACAATCCCAAGGGCACGATCGTCAAGGGCGTGGTGAAGGAAGTCGACGCGCGCGGCGCCGTCATCGACCTGGGCAACGGTATCGAAGGTCAGCTGCGGGCCTCCGAGCTCGGCCGCGAGCGCGTGGAGGATGCACGGGCGGTGCTGAAGGTCGGCGAACAGGTGGAGGCGAAGTTCACGGGCGTCGACCGCAAGTCGCGCACCATCTCGCTGTCGATCAAGGCGAAGGAGGCCCACGAGGAGGCCGAGGCGGTGCAGAGCTACCGCTCGGAGACCTCAACCTCCTCGGGCACCAGCCTCGGGGAGCTGCTGAAAGAGCACATCGGTTCGGGCGAGCGCTGAAACGCAAGAGCGATGACGAAGTCGGAACTCATCGAGATCATCACGGCCAAGCAGAAGCATCTGCCGGCCAAGGATGTGGAGCTCGCGCTGAAGCAGATCCTGGAAATCATGAGCGATGCGCTCTCGCAGGGTGAGCGCATCGAGATCCGCGGATTCGGCAGCTTCTCCCTGCATTTCCGCCCGCCGCGCCAGGGGCGCAACCCCAAGACCGGCGAGGCGGTGGCGCTCTCGGGCAAGCACGTGCCGCACTTCAAGCCCGGCAAGGACCTGCGCGAGCGGGTCAATGACGGCGCCGACCGCCCGATCCGCGACTGACCCGATCCGCGGTTGAGCCGATCCGCGGTTGGGCCGACAGGTAACTCAGCCGCCGCGACTGCCGCCGCCACACAGACCTGATATCGTCGGGGCGACGTGTTCGAGCTACCTCCACTGCTTCTGGCGCTGGCCTTCATCCTGGTAGGCCTGGCCGCCTGGTTTCTCGGCCGCCGCAACGGCGCTGCCCGTACGGTGCGGCTGCCACGCGACTATTACGTGGGCCTCGATCACCTCATCAACGATCGCTTCGACCACGCGGCGGAGATCTTCGCGCGCATGGCGGAAGCCGAGGGCGACGCTGCGGAGATCCAGTTCGCTCTCGGAAGCCTGTTCCGCCGGCGTGGAGAGGTCGAGCGCGCGATCGCGATCCACTCGCGTCTGCGCGATCAGGGCGGTGCCGGCTTGCGGGACAAGGCGGCGTTCGCGCTCGCCCTCGACTACCAGAGTGCCGGCCTCATGGACCGCGCCGAACGCGTGCTCGAGGAGCTCGCGGCCTCGGGCGAGTATCGGCGCATGGCGCTCGATCAGCTGGTGGGTATCTACGAGGCCCAGGCAGACTGGGCCAAGGCACTGAAAGTCTTCCATGAGCTGCCCGCCGCTGTGCAGCTCGAGCGCGGACGGGTGGCGGCGCATTACCTGTGCGAGTTAGCCGAGCACGCCCTCGTGCAGGGCGACAGCGAGCGCGCCCGAACGCTGCTGCGCCAGGCACGCACGCATCAGCTGCAGCTGCCGCGCGCCGACATTCTCACCGCGCGCCTCGCCGAAAAGGCCGGGGACGCCGGCGGCGCTCTACTCCTTTATCTGCATGCGCTGGAGACCTCCCCGGGGCTGGCGCTGGAGATCATCCCGGCGGTGCTCATCATCGCCCGACAGATGCACCGCCCGGATATGTTGAATGAGCTCGGCCGTCGGCTGCGCCAGAGCGGGCACCTGAGCCCGCGGCAGCTCGCCTGGCTGCTGGCCACCGCAGTGCCGGCCGAGGAGGTAGCGCAGCTGCCGGGCATCGCCGCACAGTTGGGCTCGGGGGTCGCGGGGGTAGTCGAGTCCGCCGCCGAGGCGGGCATGCTCTCGGCGCTCCTCACGCACATCGGAGATGCCGGCGGACGCTACCAGTGCGAGGAGTGCGGGCTCAACAGCGTGGGCTGGTACTGGCGCTGTCCGAAATGCCGCTCCTGGGACAGCATGCGCCCCGCAGTGTTCAAATGGGCCGAGCGCGCCGACCATGCAGTGCGGGCCTCGTGAGGCCAGGCACGCCGCCAGGCGCCTCCCGGCCGCTACACTTGGCTTTCTGAGATTTCCGGAGAAAAAGCGATGAGGACCAGCGTCAGACCGGTCATTCGGACCGCGGTGTTCCCGGTGGCGGGGCGCGGTACGCGCTTTCTGCCGGCCACCAAGGCGAGCCCGAAGGAAATGCTGCCGGTGGTCGACAAGCCGCTCATCCAGTATGCGGTCGAGGAAGCGCTCGCGGCGGGCGCGCAGCGCCTGGTGTTCATCACCGGCGCCTCCAAGCGCGCCATCGAGGACCACTTCGATTCGGATCAGGAGCTCGAGCACATGCTCGAGCAGCAGGGCAAGAGCGACCTGCTCAACCAGCTGCGCAGCGTGCTGCCGTCGTACGCGTCCTGCATCTATATCCGCCAGGCAGCGCCCCTGGGGCTGGGACATGCGGTGTTATGTGCGCAGCCCGCGGTCGGCGCGGAGCCTTTCTTCGTGCACCTTGCGGACGACCTGATCCGCAGCGAGGTCGCCTGCCTGGCGCAGATGGCGCAGGTGTACGAAGCCAAGCGCGCGAGCGTGCTCGGCGTGCAGATCGTGCCGCGCCAGGACACCGACAAGTACGGCATCGTCGAGGTGGAGGCCGACCGTTCCGCGACCAGCCGTGTGCGCAGCATCGTCGAGAAGCCCAAGCCCGCAGTGGCGCCCTCCAACCTGGCGGTGGTCGGACGTTACGTGCTGTCGCCCGCTATTTTCGAGCACCTGGAGCGGCTCGGGCGCGGCGCCGGCGGCGAGATTCAGCTCACCGACGGCATCGGCGCGCTGATGCGCGAGGAGGCGGTGTACGCGTACCGCTTCACAGGCACGCGCTACGACTGCGGCAGCAAGCTCGGTTACCTGCAGGCCACCGTCGAGTACGCACTCGCGCACCCCGCGTTGGGACGTGATTTTCGCAGGTATCTGCGCGGGCTGGATGTGTCGGCCGTGGCGAACGCTGCGCGAGCGGGTTCCAGCAACGAACGCACCGCCGCCGAGCGCGCCACCAACGGCAGCGGCGCGCGGCGCCGTGGCAATGGCGGCCGGGGGAGCGCCCGCGCCGGCGCGCGTCGCAAGTCTTCACTCGGGACGCGCTCCACTTAGACGCTCACAAGGTGAGCGAGCGGCGCGACTGCCACGGCGTGCGTTGAGCGCGATCGCCGCTGTGCATGTCACGCGGTGCTTGCGCGTGCGCACCCGAGACGCGCAAAGTGGGACCCCTGCCAAGGAGGAGCCGATGGCCAATCGTCGTTTGCCCGATGTCCCCAACTCCGCTAATCCTGTAAATCCCGCCGATCCGGCGGTGCCCGCCGGGGCGCCGACCGTAGGGCCGCCCTCACGCGCGCGCAAGGCGCCGCTGGCTGCCCCTGCACCCACGCGTGTCCGGGTTACTTCCGAGGCGCGCCGCGCGCTTATCGCTGAGAAGGCCTACCTGCGCGCGGAGCGGCGCGGCTTCGAGCCAGGCTACGAGCGCGAGGACTGGCTCGCGGCGGAGCTGGAGGTCGACGCCCTGCTCAGGGCCGAACACGGGAGCTCGCAGCAGTAGGGGCCGGCGGCGTTGAGCCCGGCGGTCGCGGGGCCGCCGGCCGCAGGCCGTTCGAATACAGCACGTGCCCGTCGGGAAGGACGAAGACCGCATCGTATCCGGGCATGCGGTTGATGATCTCGAGTGCCTTCTCGGGCCCGAGCACGAAAGCAGTCTTGGACATGCCATCGGTCTGCGTCGCGGTCGGTGCGAGCACGGTGGCGCTGCGCACCTTGCTGGCCGAGTGCCCGGTGCGCGGGTCGATGATGTGGTGGTAGCGCACGCCACCCTCATCGAAATAGCGCTCGTAATCGCCTGAAGTCGACATGGCGCTATCGGACAGCGGAATGCGCGTCACCACTTTCTTCGGGTCGTCGGGGTGACGAATGGCCACCAGCCACGGCCGGCCCATGTGATCGCCGATGATGCGGCTGTCCCCACCCGCGGTGACGACGGCACGGGTAATGCCGCGCGCCTTGAGAACCTCCACCCCGCGATCGACCGCGTAGCCCTTGCCGATGCCGCCCAGGTCGATACGCATGCCGGGGTGCTCGAAGCGCACCGTGTGATGCGCTTCGTCGAGCAGCATGTTGCGCCAGTTGACCGCCGGCAGCGCCTGGCGGATCTGCTCCTCGCTGGGATGGATGTGGTGGGGGTAGTCATAGAGGTAGCCGACGCTCGCATAGGTGATGTCGAACGCCCCCTCGGTGATCTGCGAGTAGTAGGTGGAGAGCCTGATCAGATCGAACAGCTCCTTGTCGACCCGCACCGGCTCCTGGTTGGCGCGCGCATTGATCTGCGAGAGCTGGCTCTCGGGCTTGTAGTGGCTCATGAGGTTGTCGATGCGGCGCAATTCCGCCATCACCGCGTCGATCGCCTCGTTGCCCCTTGCCGGGTCATCCGCCCACAGCTGCACGTAGCAGCGCGTGCCCATGATCGCTTCGGTGCGTTCCATCCATCCGGTGCGCGCGACGGCCGCCTCGGAGCGCCAGTAACGCAAACCCAGCAGCACGGCCCCAGCCGCCAGTGCGGTGAGGAGGAGAAGACTCGCCAGCGAGCCACGGCGCACGCGCATCGGATGCGGCCCTCAATCGAATGTGAGCCCCAAGCCTACTACGGGTCACGCGGCTGCATGCGGTGGCCTCCGCGGGCGCGCGGCCCTGCCTCGCAGACGCGATACCGCCCGATGCCACGCCTGGAGTATTCTGCCCACTCCGACATCGGGTGCTAATCCCTGAGGGAGGGCCGCAGATGAACCTCGTGAGGCTCAACGCTTTGATGTCTGGAGCGCTCCTTGCCGCCGTGCTCATCGCTGCGCCCATGGCCTCTTCGGCGCAGGCTACCGGTAGCAGCAGCGCTCCGGTAACGTGTAAGGACGGCACGACGGCGGCGCACGGCGGGCGGGGCGCCTGCAGCGGGCATGGGGGCGTGAACAAGTCAGCTTCCGCCGGCGCTGGCACTGCGTCAGCTACTGCGCCGACACCCGCGGCCACTCCCGCAGCGAAAAGTACCTCGGCTGCGGCGGCGCCCGCGGCTCAGGCAGCCCCGGGGGGCGGGCCCGGACAGGTGTGGGTCAACAGCGCAAGCAATGTCTACCATTGTCCGAAGGACCGCTGGTACGGCAAAACCAAGAAAGGCCAGTACATGACCGAGGCGGCGGCAAAGGCCGCGGGTGCCCGTCCGGATCACGGCAAGAGTTGTTCCTGAACTGACACATGCTGACGCGGCGCGACCTGTTCCTCGCAGCGTCGGCGGGCTGGCTGGCGCAGCCGACGTGGGGGGGCGAGGCCGCCGCGGACGCCCTGCCAGCCGATGCCGTCGCTACGCTGCCGGGTAAGCGGCCGCTCATCCAGCGTGCCTTCCGGCCGCCGAACTTCGAGACCCCGCTCGCGGATCTCGTGGCGCCCTTCACGCGCAACGATGCGTTTTTCGTTCGCTACCACCTCGCGATCATTCCCTGGGTCGACCCGGCCAGCTGGCGCCTGCAGGTGGGCGGGGCGAGCGCACAACGGGCCTACAGCCTGTCGTTGCGCGAGCTGAGGAGCGCCTTCCCTCACGTCAGTCTTGCTGCGGTCAACCAGTGCTCCGGCAACCGGCGCGGGCTTTTCTCTCCGCGCGTGCCGGGCGTCCAATGGGGCAACGGAGCGATGGGCAACGCGCTGTGGACGGGCGTGCGGCTGCGCGACCTGCTGCACAAGGCCGGCGTGGCGGGCGATGCGGTCGAGGTGGTTTTCACAGGCGCAGATTCCGCGGTGCTCCCGGCGACGCCGGCGTTCGTGAAGAGCCTGCCCATCGAGCGCGCGCTCGATGAGCACACGCTCATTGCCTTCGAGATGAATGGGCAGCCGCTGCCGCATTGGAACGGCGCGCCGGCGCGGCTCATCGTCCCCGGATGGACCGGGACGTACTGGATGAAGCACCTGAGCGACATCCGCATTGAGCCGAAGGCGTTCGATGGCTTCTGGATGAAGGCCGCCTACCGTGTGCCGACCGGCGCCTTCCCCGGCGCGCGCTTCCTCAGCCAGGAAACGCCCGAGACCACGCCGATCACCGAAATGCTGGTGAACTCGCTCATCACCGCTCCGTCGCCCGGCGCGCGCCTGCGCCGTGGCGCACGCGTGGAGCTGGCCGGCAAGGCGTGGGACAGCGGCGCAGGGATCGGGGCGGTGCAGGTCTCCTTCGACGGCCGGCAGAGCTGGCGTGATGCGATCCTCGGGCGCGATCTCGGGCGCTTCGCCTGGCGCGAGTTCCGCCTGGCGCTCGATACCTCCCAGGCCGGGCCGCTGCAGATCGCCGTGCGCGCGCGCAGCCGCAACGGCGCGCAGCAGCCCGAGCGGCTGACGTTCAACCCTTCCGGCTATCACGATAACATCGTGCAGACACTGAGCGTGGAGGTTGCGTGAGAGGCTGTGCAGCGAGGCTCGCTCCCGGCCTCAGCGCGCTGCTGCTCAGCGGGCTGTGCGCCGCGCCGCGCGGCGCAGCGGCGGCAGAATTCCTCCAGCTCAAGGACGGCGCCGGGCGCGACCTGACGGTCGGCCGCTGCATCGTCTGCCACAGCCTCGACTACATCCCGGCCAATGCGCCGGCCATGAACCGCGCCACCTGGCAGAAGACTCTGCAGAAGATGAAGGATCGTTTCGGCGCGCCGCTCACGGACGCGGAGGCGAAAGAGATCCTCGATTACCTGGATGCCAGCTACTCCGGCAAGGCCCCCTGACGCGGGACCGGCCGCGCGCGAGGCGTGCGGCTGAGTAAAATGGCCTCCCTATGCGGGCGCCACCTTTTGCCCTCTTCGGTATCGACCACATCGTGCTGCGGGTGAGCGACCTGCCACGGTCGCTGCACTTCTACCGCGCGCTGCTCGGGTGTGCGCTGGAGCGGGAGCAACCGGAGCTCGGCCTCACGCAGCTGCGCGCCGGGCGCAGCCTCATCGACCTGGTGACACTCGCGGGACCCCTTGGCGCGGGAGAGCCGCCCGGTCCCGGACGCAACGTCGATCACTTCTGCCTCACCCTGGCACCCTTCGATGAGGCCGCGCTCAGCGCCTGGTTCGGCGCGCAGGGCGTGGCGATCGAGGCGCCCGCCGCGCGCTTCGGCGCCGAGGGCGAGGGCCGCTCGTTCTACGTCCAGGATCCGGACGGCAATCGGGTCGAGCTGAAGGGCGCGCAGGACGAAGGGACACGGCCGCGGCTGTGAGGGGTAAACAAAGCGCTACACTGGCTGGTGCAGAGGCCGCGGCAGGGGAGGGAGCTGTGAGTCTGGCCGGCAAGACGCTCTTCATCACCGGCGCGAGCCGCGGAATCGGGCTGGCGATCGCGCTGCGGGCAGCGCGCGATGGCGCGAACATCGCGGTGGCAGCGAAGACCGCGGAACCGCATCCCAAGCTCGCGGGCACGATCTACAGCGCCGCGCGCGACATCGAGCAGGCGGGGGGCAGGGCGTTGCCGCTCGTCGTCGATGTGCGCGATGAGGCGAGCGTCATGGCAGCGGTGCGCCAGTGTGTCGAGAAGTTCGGCCGTCTCGACATCTGCATCAACAACGCCTCCGCGATCAATCTCGCGCCTGCCGCGCAGATCGACATGCGCCGCTACGATCTCATCCAGCAGATCAACACACGCGGCACCTTCGTCACCTCGCGCGCCTGCCTGCCTTACCTGAAGGAGGCGCCGAATCCGCACATCCTCACGCTGTCCCCGCCGCTGGACCTGCGGCCAAAATGGTTCGCCGGGCACCTGGCCTACTCGCTCTCCAAGTACGGCATGTCGCTGTGCATGCTGGGGCTGGCCGAGGAGTACCGCGCCGAGGGCATTGCCTGCAATGCGCTCTGGCCGCGCACCACCATCGCGACCGCGGCGGTCGAATTCGCGCTCGGCGGCCCGCAGATGATGCGCCGCTCCCGCAAGCCCGAGATCGTGGCGGATGCCGCGCACGTGATTCTCAACCGCCCCGCGCGCGAGTGCACCGGACAGTTCTTCATCGATGACAGCGTGCTGGCGCAAGCCGGAGTGCGCGATTTCGCGGGGTACAGCGTCGAGCCGGGCGCCGTGCTGCTCGGGGATCTGTTCATCGACGGCTCATCGCCCGCACCGCCGGGTGTCGAGATCGAGTTCCTGCGCTGAGACAGCGCGGCTGCCGCCGCCGAGAGGTGAATCGGGATGAGTGTGCCTACGATCGTGAACCGCCGCATCGTGCTCGCGCGCCGGCCCCGCGGCGCACCGACCCCGGAGGATTTTCGCCTCGAGCGGCTGCCTGTACCGCTGCCCGGTCCCGGGCAGGTGTTGCTGCGTACGCGTTACCTGTCGCTCGACCCCTATATGCGCGGCCGCATGAACGAGGGGCCCTCGTACGCGCCGCGCGTCGAAATCGGCGCGACGATGACCGGCCAGACCGTGAGCGTGGTGGAGGCCTCGGACATTCCCGCATTCAAGGCGGGCGAGCTGGTGGTGGCGCAGGTCGGGTGGCAGGACTACGGCGTCTCCGACGGACGCGACCTGGTGAAGATCGACCCCGCGATCCCGCAACCCTCCTACGCCCTCGGGGTGCTGGGGATGCCGGGGCTCACCGCTTACGTGGGCCTTCTCGACATCGCGCAGCCGCAGCCAGGGGAGACGGTGGTGGTGGGCGCCGCCACCGGAGCCGTCGGCTCGGTCGTGGGTCAGATCGCGAAGCTCAAGGGCTGTCGCGCGATCGGCGTCGCTGGGGGGCGTGAGAAGTGCGAGTACGCGCAGCACACACTCGGCCTTGACGCCTGCCTCGATCACCGCGAGGCCGACCTGCCCGAGCGCCTGGCCGCGGCCTGCCCGAAGGGCATCGACATTTATTACGAGAGCGTCGGTGGGGCGGTTCTCGCCGCGGTCGTGCCGCTGCTCAATGTCCGTTCGCGCATCCCGCTGTGCGGGCTGATCGCCTGGTACAACCTCGAGAAGCTTCCCACCGGTGTCGATCGCACGCCGCAACTGCTGACGACGGTGCTGCGCCAGCGCGTGAAGATCCAGGGGTTCATCATCTTCGATCACTACCAGCGCATAGGCGCCTTCCAGCAGGACATGAGCGGCTGGCTGCGGGAGGGAAGGGTGAAGTACCGCGAGCAGGTCATCGAAGGCCTCGAGAACGCGCCACGTGGGCTGATGGGTCTGCTGCAGGGCGAGAATTTCGGCAAGCTCGTGGTACGCGTGTCCGAGGGCTGAGGCTCATGAACGAGCCCACCAAAGTCTCCTGGGTATTCGACGTCATCTCTCCGTTTTCGTACCTGGCCTTCCCGCGCCTCGCGCAGCTGCCGCCGCACGTGCAGCTCGAGCTGGTGCCGGTTTTGCTGGCCGGCCTGCTCGAGCGCTTCGGGCAGCTCGGCCCCGCGGAGATCCCCTCCAAGCGGCGCTTCACCTATCGCTTCGTGCTGTGGCGCGCGCGGCGGCTGGGCGTGCCGCTGCGCATGCCACCGGTCCACCCCTTCAACCCGCTCGCGGCGCTGCGCCTCATCATCGCTGCCGGAAGCGATAAGCGCGCCGCCGGCACCGTCCTCGATGCCGTGTTCCGCGACGGACGCGACGTCAGCGATCCGGCGGTGATCGCCGATCTCGCCGGGGTGCTGGGAGTCCCCGATCCGCAGACCGCCGTCACCGACCCCGCCATCAAGCAGCGCCTGCGCGCGAACACCGACTGGGCGATCGCGCGCGGGATATTCGGCGTGCCGACGCTCGTGGTCGGCGAGGAGTTCTTCTGGGGCCACGACGCCGTCGACATGGCGCTCGATTACCTGAAAAACCCGCAGGCCTTCGCCGATGCGGTAATGCAGGCGGCGGATACCCTGCCCGTAGGGGTGGCGCGCAGGAAATGACCCGCCGGACGACGCAGGCGCGTCTGCAAGGCACCTTTTCGCGAGCCCTAGCGCGCCCGGCTCAGCCGCTGGCGGGTAACCCTTCAGTTGTGTCGACGGCCAGCTGTTGCGGCAGCCGCCCAATCTATATATTATCGACACTATAATATTAAGTACCTGGGTGTCAGACGCGCGTGTTCGCGAGCCGCGATCCGAACCTCGTGCAGGCTTGTCGCTGCAGGGCCCGGCAGCCTGCCCCGTGGCTGCCCCTCATCGCCGCCCTGTGCATCATCAGCCCCACGGCGCGCGCCTCGGTTCCTGAGAAAATCGATCTCGATCGTTTCGAGGCCCTGAAAAAGAGCGTCGTTCTGCCGAACGGGGAGCGGCTCGCCTACCTCCTGATGGGGGATCCGGCGGGTGCCCCGGTGGTGCTCATCCATGGCTACACCGACAGCGCGCGCGACTGGGTGCCGCTACTGCCTTACCTTGCGGGCGGGCTGCGGCTGATCCTCATCGATCTGCGCGGCCACGGCCGCTCGGCCAAGCCCGAATGCTGCTACACGCGCTGGGATTTCGCCTACGACGTGAAGCTGCTGCTCGATGCGCTCGGCGTCGCGCGGGCGGACATCGTCGGCCATTCCCTCGGCAGCATCATCGCGCAGACCTTTGCCGAGTACTGGCCGGAGCGCACGCGGCGCGTGATCCTCATCTCCTCGACCGGCGGCGCGGGGCCGGGAGCGCACCGGGCAAGCCGCCGTACGACTATGCCGCGCAGATCCGCTCGCTCCGCGAGCCGATCGATCCGGACTCGCCCTTCATGGTCGAGTGGTGGTCCTCGCCCACGCCGGTGGATGCGGACTTCATCCGCCGCCAGCGCCGCGACGCCGCCGCGATTCCGCTGCGGGTCTGGCTCGCGGTGCTCGATCAGGGGCTCGTGTACAGCGACCTGCAGAGCACGCTGCCGAGACTCACCGCTCCCATGCTGCTCATCTGGGGCGGCAAGGACCCGATCATGGGAGAGGAAGCGCGCCAGACGCTGCGCGCGGCGCTGCCGCAGGCACAGGTGAAGGTCTTCGAAGGCCTGGGCCACAACCCGTTCTGGGAGGACCCGCAGGGCGTGCGCGGACCTGATCAACGCGTTTCTTACCGCCGCGCCCGCAGTTGCGGGCCCGCGGCACTAGTTCTGCCGACGCCGACACGATCGAACACATCACTTCGGGGGAGTCTCGCAACATGAAGTCGATAATTTTCTCTACGGGCCTGCGCTACGCGGCGCTGCTGCTGCTCGTGACCGACCTGAGCGGTGGCTCGCCACCCGCGCGCGCCCAGGAGCAGGCATCCGCCACCGAAAGCGGCGACGAGCTCGCGACCATCATCGTCACGGCGCGCAAGCGCGAGGAATCGCTGGCCGAGGTGCCCACCAGCATCACGGCCTTCACCGCCGAATCGCTCAAGGACTACAACATCCAGTCCTTCAGCGACTACGCCACCAAGACACCGGACCTGTCCTTCACCTACGGCGGCGGCCCGACCGGCATTGCGGATGCGCGCACCATCGCCATCCGCGGCATCACCGGGCAGAACCTGTTCGGCACCGCCGGCGCCACCGGCTTCTACATCGACGACACGCCGGTGCCCGGCTCCCTCGACCCGCGCGTCGTCGACCTCGCCAACATCGAGGTCCTGAAAGGCCCGCAGGGCACGCTGTACGGGGAGAGCTCGCTCGGCGGCAACGTGCGCGCTGATCACCAGGCAGCCGGACCTCAACAACTCAGGCTTCGGCTACATGGCCGATGCCGGCGTTACCTCCGGCGGCGGCAGCGCCGGACGCCGGCGGCAACTTCATCGGCAACCTGGTGCTCGTGCCCGGAACGGTGGCGCTGCGGCTGGTGCTGTTCGCCAATCATGATGCCGGCTATCTGACCCGCACCTACCCGACCGATCCGAACAGTCCCGGCGGGGGCGATCCGTTTCTGAGCGTGCCGCGCACCAGCTCCGACGACCAGGGCGCGGTCTCCAGCCGGCGGCGGTTCGGCGGCGATGCTGTTCCACGCGACCGACAGCTTCGATGTCAAGCTGCGCGTCATGTTCCAGGATTCGAAGGATCACGGCTTCCCGGCCGACCTTCGCGCCGCTGCCGCAGTTCACGCCGCAGTACACCCTCAACCGCGCATTCGACGTGCAGTCCTATCGCCACCGATACCTGGACCATGCCCACACTCGACTTCAAGTACAACGGCACGGGCTTCAACGTCGTCTGGGCGAACAGCTACTTCTATCGCCATACGCAGGACGTGGAGGACTCGAGTTACGGCACGCAACAGATCCTGACGGGACCGGTCTACCTCGTGAGCTGGACTGCCTGCCCAGCCGTACCTGTGGGACGGCGAGCACTACCACGACCAGGTCTCGAGCGAGGCGCGCCTCTCCTTTGATCCGATTCACAACATCAGCGGCACGTTCGGTCTGTACTACTCCAACACCCACTCGCGCTTCACGATCCCGCCGACCTTCGCCATCGGCCTGCACTCGCCTGGGACGACTTCCTGTTCCTTCGGCAGCCCCGCGGCCCCGTGCACGGTAGTGTCGCCGGCCTGGCCGAACGACGAGATCTGGACGCAGACCAACCCGGGCACCGAGGAAGACAAGTCGATCTTCGGCGAGGTGTACTACAAGTTCCTCGAGAAGTGGACGCTCACTCTCGGCGGGCGCCAGTACTGGCTCCACCAGACCACCGACTACACCGCGGACGGCTTCCTGAACGGCGGCCCGACGCCGAGCCAGCCGCAGGTCAACAGCCAGTCCGGCTTCAACCCGAAGGTGGCGCTCTCGCTGCAGGCGACCGATCGACCATGGTCTACGCCTCGGCGTCCAAGGGCTTCCGCTGCCGGCGGCGCGCAGGCCAACTTCCCCGGCTGCTCGCTGCCGGACCTCTCGGTCGACGCCATCACTCACATCAAGTCCGACACGCTCTGGACGTACGAAGTTGGCACCAAGGTGCAACTGCCGGCCGTGCTGATCTCCGCCGCCGCCTACAACATCCAATGGAACAACCTGCAGCAGCAGGTGGCGTTGCTGTGCGGCTTCTATGCGCAGGTCAACGGCCAGAAGGCGCGCATCAACGGCGGCGAGATCGAGGCGACCGGCCGGCTCGCTCCGGGGCTGCAGTTCCGCCTGGGGCTCGGTTACGAGGACACCGACATCACCGAGCCCGGCAACCTCGCGCTGTTCGGCGTCACCCCGGGCACGCGCGTCGCGGGCGTACCGGCCTTCACCGCCTCCGTCGGCGGCGTATACACGCACCCGCTCAATGCCGACACTGAGCGGCTTCATGTCCGCGGACTACAGCTATCAGGGCAATGCCGTATCGCTGCTGATCGGCGGTGGAGGCGCGCAAGCCACGCGTGCCGGGCTTCTCGCTGGTCAACCTGCGCTTCGGCATCGATCGCGGACAGTCCGAGATCTCTCTCAACATCCACAACCTCTTCAATGCCAAGCCCAATCTGGGAGACATCGGCTACGTCGGCTATGCGCAGTTGAACGCTGCCGGCAGCGTCATCCCGCAGGTGGCGACGCTGCAGCCGCTCACCGCGACGCTGCAGTACACCAGGTCCTTTTGAGCGCGCGCTATCGGATCGGCGGACGGCTGCGGGCGCTCACGCGCCCGCAGCCCGCTGCGTGAGCGGCGCGCCGCTCACACCCCTGGCCCAGGCGTGCAGCAGCCGCAGCTGCAGTCGCAGCTGCCCGAGCTGCTTATCCGCGGGCCAGTCGCCCGGATTTGCGACCGCGCTGGCGGTGAGCCCGTTGATGAAGGTCACGAGCGAGCGCAGCACCTGCTCACGCGTCGTCGTGCGGCCAGCTGCGGCCATTCCGCCCAGCCCTGCGCGAGGCAGCGCTCGAACAGGCGCATGTACTCGCGGTGCACCCAGGCGTTGATGCGTTTCATGCGGCGGTCGGCGGTGACCTGCCCCCAGAAGCTGGTCCAGAAAGCGCATTCGATGTGCCGCTGCTCGTCGACCGGCAGCGCCTCGGTGAGCAGCGCCAGCAGGTCGGGCCGCGTGTTGCTCCCGGCGGCGCGGATGAGGCGCTCGTCGATGCGCTTGAGGATGAGCCGCAGCGCCGCGATGATGATGTCCTGCTTGCTCTCGAAGTAATGCGCCAGCATGCCGGTGGTGTAACCGGCCTCGCGCGCGATGCGCACCATGCTGGCCTGGTCGAACCCATGGGCGGCCACGACCCGGCAGGCCACCAGGGCGATCTCATCGCGGCGTCGGGCATGATCGACGATCTTGGGCATGGAGCGCGATCACATCGCGTGCGCGGGCACGCGGTCGTCCGGATCGAGACCGACATCCGCCGCGGCGGCGAGCCGCCGGTCGCGCTCGAGGTCGATCGAGCGGCAGGCGATCAGATAGACGCCCGCTGCGACCGGCAGCCCGACCAGCATGGCAACGTCGGCGCCGCCGAGTGCAACGGCGATCGGCCCGCGATACATGCCGGTGTTGAAGAAGGGGATCATGGCGAGGAAGCCGATGAGGTAGGCGGTGAGGCCGCGCCAGTTCCAGCGCCCGTACATGCCGAGGGGATTGAAGATCTCGCGGATCGAGTAGTGGCCCTTGCGCACCACGTAGAAGTCCACCAGGTTGATCGCGGTCCACGGCGTGAACAGGTAGAGCAGCAGCGTCGAGCAGGTCCTGGAAGCGGTTGACGAAGTTGCTGGAGGAGCTGACCGCGATAGAGACGCTCGCCGCGAAGGCCACCAGCAGGCTCGTCAGGCGCTTGCCGACGGTGCACACCAGCGGCTTCACCGTGTCGGCGACGCTCAAGAGCGTGAGCGAGGCGCCATAGAAGTTGAGCGAGGATATCGTCACCAGGCCGAGCACCGCGCTGAACAGCAGGACCTTGCCCAGGCCCGGCAGCACCACGTCGGCCGCGCTCTGCATGCGCCGCGGCGACATTCAGACCCGGGGCCGCAGCGGCCGCCACCGTGCCGACCAGCATCATCCAGGCGCCGCCGATGAAGGCTCCGAGGAAGGTCCACCAGAACGATTCGCGCACTCCCACGTCGGGGGGCAGGTAGCGCGAGTAATCCGAGACGTAGATCGACCAGCTGAGCTGGTAGGAGGCTGCGGCGAACAGCTGCGCGAGAAACGGTACGGCGCGAAAGCCGCCCGTGTCCCACTGCGCGGCCGGCAGTTTCAGCAGGAACAGCGCGCCGACGGAGAACACCGAGAGAACCACGATCATCAGGTAGGCGAGCCCGCGCTGCGCGAGGTGAATCTTGTCGTAGCCGAACACGGCCAGGCTCAGTGCAATGAGCGCGAACAGCACCATCGCGGCCGTGGAAGTCGCCGGGATCGACGCAGTGAGCTGGTGCAGGGCCTGCACCGCCAGCACGGTGTTGAAGGCGTTGTAGCCGATGTAGGACACCATGGCGACCCCCCACACCAGCAGCGCGCCGGTGTAGCCGAACTGCGGCCGCGACTGGATCATCTGCGGCAGGCCGAGCTGTGGTCCCTGGGTGGAATGAAAAGCCATGAAGAAAGTGCCGAGCAGGCAGCCGAGGATCACGGCCAGCGAGGTCCACAGCAGATTTCCGCCGAGGATGATGCCGAGCACGCCCACGGCCAGTGTGGCGAGGTGGGCATCTCCCGAGAACCACACCGGCCACAGCTGCCAGACCTTGCCGTGCCGCTCGGCGAGCGGCACGTAGTCGATCGAGCGCGTTTCGATGAGCGTGCCGTATCCCATGTGAGTCCGTCGGCGTCTGGCCGTTTATAATATTATGGGCTCAACGTTATACACGCGTGCGCCCGCGGGGCACGACCTCGTAGCCCGGTTTCTTCGGCTCGTCGTCCACTATCTGCGCCGGGAATCCTTCCGCCAGCACGCGCACTCCGCAGGCCTCCTCGAGGCGGCGGATGATGTTGGGGGAGAGCTCGCGTGGGCCGTAGCGGCGCGCGCCGTCGCGGAAGATCGCCGAGCACCAGCGGGGAGAGCTCGAGGGGCACGTGCAGCTCCTTTGCCAGGGCATCGAACAACCCCACGTCCTTGATCACGAGGTCCATGGTGAAGTTGATGTCGCGGCTGCCGTTGAGGATGACCTGCGACTCGGTCTCGTGGACGAACGAGTTGCCCGAGGAGATGCGGATGCCCTCGTAGGTGGTGCTGAGATCGAGCCCGGCGAGCTTCGCCACCGTGAGCGCTTCGGCGAGCGCCGCGAGGTGCACTGTGCAAAGGTAATTGGTGAGCACCTTCAGTTGCGAGGCGGAGCCGACCGGGCCGGTGTGCAGGATGCGCTGCCCGAGCATCGACAGCACCGGCAGCACGCGCTCGAACGCCGCGCGCGTCCCGCCGGCGAAGATGGAGATGTTGCCGCTCGCGGCGCGGTGGCAGCCGCCCGACACCGGGCAGTCCATCGCCGTGGCGCCACGCTCCTCGACGAGCGCTGCGAGGCGTTTCACCTCAGCATGATCGCTGGTGCTCATCTCGAGCCAGATCTTGCCGGGGGCGAGGCCCGCGAGCACGCCGTCTGGCGCCTCCATGACCTGGGCGCAGGCGCCCGGCGAGGGCAGGCAGGTGATGACGAGGTCGACGCCCGCGGCGAGCTCGCGCGGCGAGCCGGCGCCCTTCGCACCGCGTTCGACGAATGCCGCGACGCGGGCCGGATCGAGGTCGCGCACCGTGAGGCTCGCGCCCTGACGCTGCAGGTTGCCGGCCAGCTGACTGCCGACGTTACCGAGGCCGATGAACCCGATGCGCAGGTCAATCATGCGAAAATGCCTCTCGCCGCACGCGCAGGCCCGGCGTTGCGCCCCGTTCCGCGGCAACGGCCAAGTCCCGGCTGTGGGAAAATGCCTGCGCCGCTGTCTGCGGTCAACGAGCGGGCGTGATTTGCGGCCACGCGCCGCTCCTTAATAATGATGTGACCGTGCCGGCGCGCCGCCGACGCCGCTGCGCTCTACGGATGCGGCTTCGGTCGGGCCGCCGGGGCCGTGGCGGGCGGGCTTGTGGACGCCACGGTTGCGGCGTCCGGGGCCGCCGGCGCCACGGGCGCGGGGGATTCGGTTCGCTTGCGCGCATTCTCCTCTGTGGCGGGCTGCAGCTCCTTCTTCTGCGGCACGCAATCGAAGGTGTACGCCCGGGTTCCGGCCCACGCACCGGTTTCAAGCTGCTGACAGGTAGCGGCGCGCGCCTGGGGCCGTTGCAGCTGCGCGCTGGTCACGACCCAGCGGCTGCTCACCCAGAGCGGACCGGTGCTCTGGCCACAGGCACTGTCGTTCGCGACCTGCAGAAGGCTTCCGCGGAAGCACTCCGTGACCGGCAGCGCCTGGTTGTGCGGACTGAGCGTGCTCCAGGGCACCGTGCAGGCCGCATGAAAGCCGTGCGTGGGATCCCCGGCGAGCAGCGGCAGCGGGCGCTCGCCGCTACGCGGCCCGAGCACGCGATTGTTGAGCGTGAGGCACGTATCGGCGGCGGCCGCGTGCGGCTCCTGCGCCCGGGCGGCCGCCGCCACGAGCGCGCAGCACAGTGTCAGCAGCACCCAGGCTCTCATGCCGTGCCTCCGCTCCTGCGGCGTGCGACGTTCAGCTCATCGATTCGCCGGCCGAACTCCGCGATCGCCGTGTGCGCGACGAAAAAGCCGAACGCGACGAACGAAAAGTAACCCAGCCAGTCACCGGGCGGCAACCGCAGCCAGCGGTAGCCGACCCAGATCGCCAGCACGATCACCGCGAGCGAGAGCGCCATGGCAGCGAGGTACAGGAGCAGACCGCGCAGGCGCTGGCTGATCTCGGTCCTCGGCGCCACGCGCAGCTCGACGGCCACCAGCGCGGCAATGCTCGCGGCGACGGCGATCAGCTGCAGCGACCTGAAAGTGGCAAACAGCAGCAGCAGCACCGCCGCGGTGAGGATCCAGACGGGCGTTGGCCAACGCGCGACGAGCGGGGCAATCCAGCCGCGCGCTGCGTCCGACAATTGAAACGGGCTCTCGTCGCTCGGATGCACCCGATGTACCCAGCGCTGGCGCAGCTGGAAGATTGCCGCAAGGACCCACAGCACCAGCAGGTCAAAGGCGTAGAAGGCGATCCTGGGAGTGCGAAATTCCTTGCGCACTTTCGGGCGGCCCTCGAATGCCAGCAGGTTCTCGCAGGGCGACCGCGTGATAGTAGACGCCGGGCAAGAGCGTATGCAGCGGGGTGGTGATGAGGTCGCCGCTGCCGCGGAAGCTGCCGCCGACCATGAGGAACGAGCCGTCCGCGAGGCTGAAGAGATCCTCATTGCCGGCACCGAGCGCCGGATCCTCCTCCGGGCTGAGCAGCGCGGCGCCGAACAGTGTGGCCACCGGCGGACAGGCTGACTCACGGGGCAGGGCGGGTTGGTTGAGAATCGCGCGAAGCGGGGACACCGTCTCGATGCAGGAGGCATGCGACCAGCGCTGGTTGAACGCGTCTCCCTCCGGTGACCACGCCAGCTCGAATCCGGCGTTCGCCGCCTGCACGGCGTCAGACGTGCGAGGCAGGCAGCGGGCGCGGGCTCGCGGTCGCAATACATGCGTACTGCAGCGCTGGCGATGCCGAGCCCGGAGCCGAGGTCTGCGCGCGCTGCTCGAACGGGTAACGACGGCTGACGAAATCGCTGTCGTCGACCTGACGCTGGACCGACACGGGCGTGAACACCTGCTCGACGCGGATGGGGTCCCGGTGCGATCCTGGCATCGCACAGCCTGCATCGGTGTCAGGTCATCAGGCCTGGTCACCGCCAGGTACAGCGGAATGCCGTCGTGGCGCAGCCGCGCGGCGACCGTCAGCAACTCGCAGATGTCCTGCGGCGCGGCGGGGTCGATCAGCAGGAAGTCGAGCAGAATGCCGCGCGGCCTGAGTACCTCGAGCTCCGCCAGGAACTGCGCGTGGAATTGCACGGGGACCGGCCAGCGCGCACCGCGCAGCGCGAGCGCCGGCTCATCGATCATCACCACCACGACGCGAGGCTTGCGGTGCCGTGGGAGGCGGTGGCGGTGCGCGGATAGAGCCACGCCTCGTTGCCGAACCACGCGTACACCAGGTCCTGCGAGAAGCGCTTGCTCGGGCTGGCCGTCCCCAGGATATTGAAATTGAGAAAGAACAGCGCGACCGATGCCAGCAGCAGGCTGTGCAGGGCGCCGCGGACCATGCGCGTCCCCAAGTCGCGCCGCTTGCCGCCGGCACTCGCCGCGCCCCCCATTGACATGACTCGATGCTGTCGTATGCTCTAGCGCGAAATCAAGTGCGCCGGCAATGGCCGCCGGCGACAGGCGGTACCCTAACCATAACTTCCGCCATCTCGAGCCGCGTGGAGTGTGCGCCATGACCGAGACTGCTCGCGTACGCCGCGCCGAAGTGCTCCCCGGGCGGCTGCTGCCGCTCCTGTTGCTGGGCTGCCTGTATCCCACGGGGGCGCCGGCCGACCCGCCGGCGGTCGTCGACAGCCAGAGCATCGTGCGCAGCTTGCGGCCCGCGCCCGCCACGCGCGGCCTGATCGTGGCGCCGCGCACCTCAGGGGGCTCCGCCAGCGCGGCAAGCCCGGGGGCGGCGGGGAGCAACGAGCGCAAGGTGACGCTCGACATACGCTTTACCAGTGATAGTGACCGCCTCACTGCGGCCGCGCACGCACAACTGGACCAGCTGGGAGCGGCGCTCAATTCCCCCGAGCTGGCGCATAGCCGATTTCTGATTGCCGGACACACCAGCGCCACGGGTCCCGCCGAGCACAACCTGCACCTGTCGCAGGCGCGCGCTCGCTCCGTGCGCGCGTACCTGCTCGAGCGCTTCCGCATCGCCCCCGATCGGATCGAGGCGAGCGGATACGGCTCGTCACGGCCGCTGCCTGATTTCCCGCGCAACGCGCTTCAGCAGCGTCGCGTCGAGATCAGCACGCTGCCGCCCGCATCCTGAGAGGAGCGTGGGATGAGAACCTCGGCCGTGCTGCTCAGCCTGCTCGCAGGCGCGCCGCTGCTCGCGCCTGCGGCGCTGGCGAATCCCCGCGCGCTGCTGGTCGGCGTCGGCGACGTCCCGAACAACGCCCTGCCGGCCATCGATCTCGACATCGACAACATGAAGAAAGTCGCACAGGTCATGGGATTCAAGTCCGGGGACATCGAGGTCCTCTTCAACGAGCAGGCGACCTACGCCAACGTCCGGCGGGCGCTCGCGACCTGGGTGCGTGAAGGCGTCGGGCCGGATGATCACGTGCTGATCTACTTCAGCGGCCACGGCACGCGGGTGCCCGATCCCTCGCCCGGCAGTGTCGGCGGCGTGGATGACGCCCTGGTGCTGCACGACGTCGAGCGCGCGCGCGTGAACGGCCGGGCGACTCTGAAGAATGTGCTCATCGGGCACGAGTTCGGTGCGGCGCTCGCCGCGATCCCCAGTCACAACGTGCTGGTGCTGGTCGACGCCTGCCACAGCGGGACGGCGACGCGCACGCTGACACTCGGGAACCACCGCCTCGGTGTCGGGTCCGGATATATGAAGTACTTCTCCTACCCGGGTATGCCGAGCGGGGTGACCCGGGGGCTGCGCGCGGTGTCGATCGGGCACGGAAAACTACGCAGCGTTGTCGGCGGCCCGCGATGACGAGTTCGCCGTCGGCACCGAGCAGGGCGGGCTGTTCACGCTCGGTGTGGTGGATGCGATCCAGGGCGCCTCGCGCGATGGCAAGCATCCTACCGTCGCCGAGCTGCGCAGCGCCGCGACGGCATACATCGCCGCGCACACGGATGAGCAGTCACGCCACCATCCGGTGGCCGACGGCAACGAGCGCCTGATCCGCGGCGCGCTCGATCTGCTGCCGTTGCGCGATGGCCAGGGCCCTACCTGGCAGGCGCTCGCCGGGCTCGTGGCGCAGGGCGAGCCGCTGACGCTCTCCGGCGCCGGACGGAACCTGCGCCTCGGCGAGGAGATCACGCTCGGCGTAGCGCTGCCGCGCGCGGGTTATCTGAACGTCGTGGCGGTCGACAGCCAGGATCGCGCCACCGTCCTCTACCCAAACAAGTACGCCACGGCGAATCAGGTGCAGGCGGGACCGTTTCAGTTTCCCACTGCGGACATGAATTTCGTGCTACGGGCCGCGGAGCCGCTCGGGCCGTCGCTGGTTGTCGCGTTCCTCACCGAGAAGCCGGTCAACCTGCTCGAGCTCGGGATCGAGGGGCGCGATGCGGCCGGACAAATGCAGCAGGTATTCACCGAAGTCTCGGCGCGCGCGACCCGCGCGCTGAGCGTCGAGGCGCGCCACAGCCAATTCGCAGCCGGCTCGCTGACGGTCAGGGTCGAGGGCACGGCAGCACATTAAAGGAGCAGCACGCATGATCCCGAGACTCTCTTCGCTGGGGCTGGCCGCAGTCTTCGCGGCCGCGATCGCGATCGCGGGCGCGGCGCAGGGCGGCTTCGAGCTGCTGTCGCAGAAGGAGTATCAGTCCGAGCTCTCGCTGCGCGCCAAGCCCGGCACCGCCTTTGTTCTCCGGGCCGCTGATCTCAACGCACCCGCGATCAGTGTGGTGCAACCCGATCGCAGCGCGCCTATCCAGCCTCCGGTCGACATCGAGGTGCGCTTCAAGCCTGCAGAGGGCGCTAATGTCAACGTCGGCTCCCTCAAGATCACGTATGGGTGGCTGGGCCTCGATATCACCCAGCGCATTCTGGGCGCCCCCGGAGTGCAGGTGTCCTCGGGCGGCCTCAAAGCGAGCGGCGCCCGCCTGCCGAGCGGAAGCCACAAGCTCGTCATCGAGGTCGCAGACAACTACGGCCGTGCCGGACGACAGCCTCTGGAGTTCACCGTCAGGTAGGCAGGCGCGAATGGCAGCCACACCCGCACCCGCCCTGCAGCCGCGCTCGCTTCCAGCGCGGGTACCGGTCCTGGCCGCACTTTGCCTGGCCGCACCGTCGCTGGCGGCGGCGGCAGGCGGCGCCGGCGCTCAGCGCGTGCCGTTCACGTTCGCGCCGACGCGCGCCGTGCTGGTGTTGATTCCGGGAGCGGAAGCCGCACAGGTCCTCGCCGAGCACCGTCCGGGTACGATCGACGCGGCGAGTGCAGCGGAAGCCGAGCTGCTGCGCGAGTGCGCCGCCGGCGAGAGCCAGCGGGCGCTGACCTCCAGGGGCCTGCTGTGGAGCGTCGCCACGCAGGCGTGGCGGGTGCTGCTGCATCCGCTCGCCGTCAGCGTGCACGAGGAGCTGCTCAAGTACTCGAGAGTCTCGGATGCCAGCGCCAGCGGGGATTACTATCGCGCCAGCGAGGCCGCGGGCGGCACGCCGGCGCCGCTGAACAGCCGCATCAGCTGCCTGCGCTTCACGCGCTTCACCACCACAGATGCGGATGCCGACGAGGTGGCCCTCGATTTCATCGCCAGCGTGCGGCTCGATAGCGGACACGACGCGATTCGCCTGCGTCCGTTGCGGCTTTACATCAACCAGGCCGGAGCGAAGAGCGCAGATGGCCACTACGCGGTGGCGATCGGCATCCGCGCGGAGGCGGTGTGGCGGGACGAGTTCTCCGGTCACAGCGGCCAGGTCTTCGAGCAGACGGTGGCCACGGAGAGTGTGGATCTGAAGAGGGGGTCGTACCTCAAGTACTACCCGACCGACGCGCGCAGCGGCACGCGCGTGCCGATCGTTCCGGTGTCGTTCGGAGTCGATCGCACGCACGATTTCGGCCGCGCCGAGTTTGCCGTCAGCGTCGCCGAGCTCGGCACGCCATCGCAGACCCTGACACTGCTGGCGGAGATACTGCCGGACCCGAACGAGAAGCTGGAAAAGCTGCTGGTGGCCGCGGCTCTCGCCCGGGTGGGATTGCAATGACGCGCGTGCCACGCCGCCCGTCCGCCGCCGCGCACCGGCACGGGTAGGCGCAGGACCTGAGGCGCTCAGGCGTGGCGCTGCGCTGGGCGCCGCCCCAGGACGAGCGTCACCAGTCTCCACAGGGCGTGAAACAGCAACCAGACACCCAGGGCGAACAGCAGCGCGAACAGCACGCCTTCGCCCGAGAACGCGAACGTCGGCACCCAGTCGGCAAGAGTCGCGCGCGCCAGGTCGACGTCGGTGTGCCGCGCGAGATAGGCGAACTGCTGAAAGAGGTTGCCGTGCAGCGCATCGGCGGCGCTTTGCAACTGCTGCACGGTCGCGACGAGCGAGCGGATGACAGCTCCTTCGGCGTGGAACTTCGGATCGCTGCTGTCGAGGTGATACTGGACCAGCTTGCCGATGTCGCCCTGGTGGAACTGATTGGCGAGCTGCTGCCAGGGCGCGAGATCGAGCCGGGCCTGGTCGAGTCGGCCGCCGAGGCGCTGGCGATACTGCGCGATGAAGCCAGGGACGAGACCGCCGGCTACCACGGCGCACACCAGCAGCAAGCGGTCGAGTAGGGCACGCAGGATCACCATGGCAGCGCCCACATCCTTTGCACTCGCGGCATATCCGTCGCGTCCGTTGCCGTTGCTATCGTCATCGCCATTCTAGACGCTCCCAGGGCAGAGGCGCTCCCCGAGGGCAGAGGAAGCGGCCGAGCCGACAGCGGAGTTGAATGAACTGCACAGTTCTCCCAGACCCGCCGAGAACTGCGTCACGCGGGGACATTTTTCGCTGGCCGGCGTTGCGATTTGGCGTCAAATTGCGCCGGCAGCCGACTTATTCCGTCGCAGCAGGTCGAGGTAAGCGACGGAATCGCATACAGATATCCAGAGTGGACGCAAGAGTAAAACCCGCCCAGTCGCTTCGGTTGGCAGCCGCTCCACGCTGGGTCGACTGGCTGTTCCTCGCGCTCGTGATCTACGTCGTCACCGGCAGCATATGGATGCTGGCGGGACTTGGTGGCCCGGTGGTCACCCACTACGTCGGGCTGTTCTCGGACGAGCCCTCCACGTTGGCGGGCTTCATCATCTGCGCCGCTGCCGCGCGCCGCATTGCCCCGGGCGCCCTGCGCGCCGCCTGGATCGCGTTTACGGTCGCGCTGGCGATGCAGTTCGTCGGGAATCTGATCGCCGCGAGCACCTGGGTGTGGGGACAGGATCCGTTCCCCGGCCCCGCCGACATCTTCTTCTGCGCGTTCTATCCGGTGCTCGGGACCGCAGCGCTGTTTCTGATACGCGCCGCCGCGGTACGCGTACCGTGGATCCAGCTGTCGCTGGACGCGACCATCTTCGTCGTCGGCTTCGGAACGTTCTTCTGGTTCCTGGTGATTCATCCGGCGACGATGCACGCCGAGCTGGGCCTGATCAAGGAAGCCCTGAGTCAGGCCTACGTCGCGCTCGATTGCGTGTCGTTGCTGATGCTCGGGGTGCTGCTCCTCACCGGCGCCGGCGATTCCGCCGGCCCGCGCATCCCGTTGCTGCTGGTGACCGGCTTCGCCACCATGTTCGTCGGCGACATTCTCTGGTCGCTTGCCAAGGTACGCGGCTACTACCTGCCCGGCGGCCTGCAGGACGTACTGTATCTGTGGTGCTACGTGCCGGTGGCCGCCGCGGGGCGCGAGCAGATGCGCGACGTCGCAGCGCCGGTACGCGCCGTGTCGAACGCCTCGGCGGCGTTCACGCGGACCCTTCCCTATGCGGCCATGCTGGCGGCCTTTCTCGTGCTGGTGTACTTTGCGCGCGGCGACATCGGCGGACCCGCGACCGTGATGACGATGGTCGTGTTCGCACTCACGCTGCTGTTGATGGTTCGCCAGGGTGTGGTGCTGCGCGGGGACGCCCTGGTGCGTGAGCGGCGCGCGGCGCGCATGGTCGAGGACCGCTACGCCTCGCTCATCGCCAACGCCTCGGACGTCATCATGATCGTCGGCGCCGACGAGGTCGTGCGCTTCGCCTCGCCCGCTGCCGAGCGCACCCTGGGGCTGAAACCGGAGGACATCAACGGCAAACACCTCCCCGACCTGTGGGGGGGCGAGGACGGCGAGAGAGTGCGCATGTTTCTCGCCGAGGTCGCAGCCACCACTACCGGGACGGTCGGACCGGTCGAGCTGCGCATCGAACGTGGCACGAAACGCTGCGTTATTGAGAGCGTCGGCAGCAACCTGGCGCAGGATCCGGCGGTACAGGGCCTGGCGCTCAATTTCCGCGATATCAGCGAGCGCAAGGCGCTGGAAGAGCAGCTGCGCCAGCTGGCCTTCCACGATCCCGCTGACGCTGCTCGCCAACCGCAACCTGTTCCGCGACCGCGTGCAACACGCACTGACGCTGGCGCAATGCGGCCAGAGCTGCGTTGCGGTCATGTTCCTGGATCTGGACAACTTCAAGAACATCAACGATTCCCTCGGTCACGATGCCGGCGATCGCCTGCTGCAGGCGGTGGCGCAGCGCATCGTCAAGACGACCCGCTCCTCGGACACCGTGGCGCGGCTCGGGGGAGATGAGTTCGCGGTACTGCTGGAAGGGGTGGGCGCGATCTCGGAAGTCGAGCGCATGGCCGAGGCGCTCATCGAGACGCTGGACCTGCCGTTTGCGCTCGACGGGCGGGAGGTACGCGTCGGGGCGAGCATCGGGCTGGCGTTCTCCGCCGCGGAAGCCGGTGCCGAAGCGTTGCTCAGCAATGCCGACATCGCCATGTACCATGCCAAGGCGGCGGGCAAGAATCGCCACGCTACGTTCCAGCCGCAGATGCAGGACATGCTGCACGAGCGCATGCGTCTCGAGGCCGATATCAGCCGGGCGCTCGCGCAGCAGGAATTCTTCATCGAGTATCAGCCGATCGTCGACCTGGGCACCAGGAGTCTGCTCGGTGTCGAGGCGCTGGTGCGCTGGCGGCATCCGGAGGCGGGCGTGCTCATGCCCGCCCGCTTCATCCAGGTGATCGAGGAGTGCGGCCATATCGCCAAGCTCGGGCGCTGGGTGCTCAAGCAGGCGTGTCGCGACCTGTGCCAGTGGCGCAAGTCCATCGCCGGGGGAGCGGGGTTGCGGCTGTCGGTGAACATCTCCGGGCGGCACCTGCAGCACGGCGAGCTGGTGCATGACGTCGTGCAGGCCCTGCATGAATCCGGGCTGGAGCCGGGGAATCTGGTCATCGAGCTGACCGAGAGCACCATCATGTACAACACCGATGCCAACCTCGAGCGGCTTCATCGGCTCAAGGCTCTCGGTGTGCGGCTCGCCATCGACGATTTCGGTACCGGCTACTCCTCGTTGTCCTACCTGCACCGCTTTCCGATCGATATCCTGAAGATCGATCGCTCTTTCGTGAGCCGCCTGACCAACTCCGACAACGGGCCGGAGCTGGCGCGTGCCGTGATCACCCTCGGCGAAACGCTCGGGCTCGATACCGTGGCAGAAGGCATCGAGCTCGAGCCCCAGGTCGCGGCGCTCCTGGCGCTCGGTTGCGTCGCGGGGCAAGGGTTCCTGTTCGCCAAGGCCGGCTCGCTCGAGCAGCTCTCGAACAGCTCGTTCGTCGCCCGCCGCAACGCACTGTGGACCGCCCAGGCCGCCCGCGAGCAGCAGTCGCCCACCGGCCGCTTCAGAGCGCTCAAGGCCTCCGGCCGGCATACCGCGGGGGCCGCGTAAGGGAGTAGACTAGCTGCTGCAGGGATCTATGCAGCAAGCGGTGCGCAAATACCTTTCCGCCCTGGAAGCTGGCGATCCTGAGAGGGCGGCGTCCCTGTTCGTTCCGGGCGGGTGGGTTCGCTCACCGTTCCTCGGACAGCTGCCGGTGCGCGAGTTCGTGGCGAAAGTAGCCCGCTCTTCCAGCGGCGCGAAGCTGACGGTGCACGACGTGCTGGTGAGCGCTGAAGGGCACCTGCGGGCCGTCGCGTACTACCTCTACGACTGGTCGCTCAAGGACGGCTCACGCGTGTCGTTCGATTGCGCCGACGTGTTCAACTTCGATCGCGATACCGGGCGGATCGAGTCGATTGTCCTCGTTTACGACACCCACCCGGTACGCGGCGTCGTCGAGAACCGCTACCCCTGAAGGCCGAAGCGGCGCGCGCGCACGCACGGCGGCTGCGCCGGGATTTCAGGCCTTGCGGTCCCAGTATTGCTCCATTCTCTGGCGCATGGCGGCATCCGCGAGACGGCCGCGGCCGCCGCCCTGATTGTCCTCCAGATGGCTCACCCTGGTTGAGCCCGGGATCGCGCAGGTGACCGCCGGATGCGAGATGACGTACTTGAGAAAGTACTGCGCCCAGCTCGCGACATCGATATCGGCCGCCCAGGCCGGCAGCTGACGGTCGGCGGCCTGGCGAAACAGTGAGGAGCGCCCGAACGGCAGGTTAACGAGGACCGCGATCTTGCGCTCGAGCGCCAGCGGAAGAATCGCCTCGGCGGCATCGCGGTTGGCTATCGAATAGTCCACCTGAATGAAATCGAGCGGGTAGTTGCGCATGGCCTGCAGCATCTCGGCGTGCTGGCTGCCGCGCGAGGTGGTCGCGCCGATGTAGCGGATCTTTCCCGCCTTCTTCCACTCGTGCATGAGCGGCATCAGCTCCGCGACTCCCTTGAGGTTGTGAACCTGCAGCAGATCGATGCGCGGGGTCTTCAGCCGCTCGAGCGAGCGCGCGAAGCTCTCGGCGCCCGTCGCGCCAGAGCCGTTGCCCGAGGCGCCCCCCACCAGCTTCGTGGCCAGGAACATCCGATCGCGGATGCCCAGACGCTCGAGCGCCGCGCCGATCAGCGCTTCGCTGTCGCCGTAGCCGGCCGCGGTATCGATGAGGGAGCCGCCGAGCTCGCTCATGCGGGCGAGCTCGGCGCGGATCTCCTCGCGCACTTCCTCGCGGAAGGAGTCCGTGCCGAGGCCAATGGCCGGGATTCGCTCCCCGCTCGAGGGGATGACCTTGGTCAAGAGCGGGAGCGAGGCGCCGGCGGGCGCTGCGGCCCGCAAGGCGCCGGTGAGCAGCGTGCCGAGCGCTGCGCCTGCACCGGCTGCGATGAATTTGCGTCGCGAAAGGCCCTGATCTGCTCGCTGGCGCATACGGACTCCATGTCTCTCGAGGCTGCAGGTTGCGGGGAAGCTCGGCCGGGTGCTGGACGGCCAGCCGAAGGCTTCACTACTCTATGCGGTCGGCCAGCATGGTACTCGACCGTCACATGATTCTCCTCACCGGGGGCGCAGGTTTCATCGGCTCGAACCTTGTCGCTGCGCTCGCCGAGCGCGGCGAGCCTGTGGCCGTCTGCGACCGGCTGCGCGATGCGGGCAAGTGGCGCAACCTCGCCCGCGTGCCCCTGCGCGAGCTCATCGCGCCAGAGGCCTTGCTCGAGTGGCTGCCGGCGCAGGGCGCGAGGATCGAAGCGATCGTGCACATGGGCGCGATCTCCTCGACCACCGAGGCGGACGCCGATCTCATCATGGAAGTGAATTTCCGGCTGCCGCAGGCGCTGTGGCGCTGGTGCGCGAGCGCCGGCAAGCGCTTCATCTACGCCTCCTCCGCGGCCACCTACGGCGCTTGCCGAGCACGGATTCGACGACGACCCCTCAGCGCAGGCACTGGCGCGGCTGCGACCGCTCAACCCCTATGGCTGGAGCAAGCACCTGTTCGACCGCTGGGTCGCGCAGGTCCTCGAGGAGGGCGGGCCGCGCCCGCCGCAGTGGGTGGGGCTGAAATTCTTCAACGTGTACGGGCCGAACGAATACCACAAGGGCGGCATGCGCAGTGTCGTCGCACAGAAGTACCCGCTGGCCGCCGCCGGAAACCCGGTGACGCTGTTTCGCTCCCATCGCGCCGGCGTGGCCGACGGCGCCCAGAAGCGCGATTTCATCTATGTGCGCGATTGCGTCGAGGTGATGCTCTGGCTGCTCGATCAGCCGGAGGTGAATGGCCTCTTCAATCTCGGCACCGGCCATGCCCGCAGTTTCGAGGAGCTGGCGCGCGCGTTGTGCGCGGCGCTGGAGCGCCCGGCGCGCCTGGAGTACGTGGAGATGCCGACGGCCGTGCGCGCGCACTACCAGTACTTCACCGAGGCGCGCATGGAGCGGCTGCGCGCTGCCGGCTACACTCGAGCGTTCACGCCACTGGAAGAGGGTGTGCGCGACTATGTGCAGCGCTATCTTTCACAGCCCGATCCGTACCGGTGACCCGGCACGCGCATGGACCTGAGGGGCTTCAGGCACGTGATCCTCGACCGCGACGGTGTGTTGAACAGCGAGGCAGAGGACTCGGGCTACGTGCGCGACCCTGCGCAGTTCCACTGGCTTCCCGGTGCGCTCGAAGGGCTGGCGATCCTGCGACGCGCCGGGCTGTACCTGTCGGTCGCCACCAACCAGGCGGGCATCGGCCGCGGCCTCGTGAGTCTCGAGGAGCTTGCGGCCATACATGCGCGCATGCAGGCGGAAGCGTCCGCGCACGGCGGCGCGCTCGATGCGGTGCTGGTGTGTCCACACGCGCACGAGGCGCAGTGTGCCTGCCGCAAGCCCGCACCCGGGCTGATACAGGAGGCGATCGCCCGTTCGAGGATCGCCGCCCGCGAGAGCCTCGTGGTCGGTGATGACCAGCGCGATCTGGAAGCCGCGCGGCGGGCGGGCGTGGCGGCCGCACTGGTGCGCACCGGCAAGGGCCGGCAGACCGAACAGCTGCCGCGCGCGGCCGGCGTGCCCGCCTACGATGATCTTCTGCAGCTCGCCCGCGCTCTCGCGGCGAGCCGCCCGAGCGTACAGTAAGAGGGTCCATGTCCATCCACGAAGTCTTTGCGGAGCACGCCGCGGTCGCCGCCCGTGCAGCGCAGGAGCTGCCGCCGGTTCTCGAGCGGATCGTCGCCGCAGCTCACGAGTGCCTGCGCGGCGGGCATAAGATCCTCGCCTGCGGCAACGGCGGCAGCGCCGCGGAGGCGCAGCACCTGGTGGCCGAGCTCGTCGGCCGCTTCCGCGAGGAGCGGCGGGCGTTGCCCGCGATCGCGCTGACGGCCGATACCGCGACTCTCACCGCGATCGGCAACGATTATGGATACGAGCGCGTCTTTGCCCGTCAGCTCGAGGCCCTGGGGCGCGCGGGCGATCTGCTGTTTGCCATCAGCACCAGCGGTAACTCCGCGAACGTGGTGCGGGCTGCGCAGGCGGCGCGCTCGCTGGGTTGCACGGTCGTTGCGATCACCGGCGAGCAGGGCGGGCAGCTGCGCGCAGCACGCTAACCTGCTGCTGCCGGCACCCTCGACGGTCATGGCGCGCATTCAGGAGGTTCATGCGCTCTGCATTCACGCCATCATCGATTCGCTCGAGGCCCTGATGCGACGGGAGGGGCGGCTCATGAGCGAGCCCGACCGCGGCGCCGCCGTGAGCGCGCTGCTGGCGCTCCTCGAGCGCTTCGCCGGCCTGCGACGTCTGGGTCGTGGGCGACCTGATGCTCGATGAATACGTCAGGGTGCGGTCGAGAGAATCTCGCCCGAGGCCCCGGTGCCGGTGGTGCGCGTTCAGGATACCGAGCATCGTCTCGGGGGCGCCGCCAACGTCGCACGCCAGGTAGCGGCGCTGGGAGCGCGAGTCAGTCTTGCCGGCGTGATCGGCGAGGACGACGCCGGGCGAGGATTTTCTGCGCCTGTGCGCGCGCTGCGAATATCGACACGCGCGCCGTCGCTGCGGGTGCCGGCGCGCCGCACCACGCGCAAGCTCCGCGTGCTGGGACACAGCCAGCAGCTGCTGCGGCTCGACTGGGAGGACGCCGCGCCGTGCGCGCCGCAACTGTGCGCCCGGCTGGTGGCGAAGCTCGCCGACGGTGCGCCTCCCGACGCGATCATTCTGAGCGACTACGCCAAGGGCGTGCTGACGCCCGCAGACGATCGCCGGCCTCGCGGGCTGCAGGCGCGCCGGCTCCGCTGGTCGTCGACCCCAAGCACCGCGATTTCGCGCGCTACCGCGGCGCGACGACCATCACTCCCAACCTGCGCGAGCTGGAAGCGGCCGCGGGCGCACGCTCGACGCCGACGACACGGCCGGCGTCGCCGCCGCCGCACGAGCCGCTGCTCGGAAGCCGCGGGCCTGGAGTCCATGGTCGTGACGCTCGGCGACCGCGGCATGTTGGTCGTGCCCTGCCGCAGGGCGCCGAGATCGCGGTGCCTGCGCATCCGGCGCGAGGTGTACGACGTCACCGGCGCCGGCGACACCGCGATCGCCGTTCTTACCCTGTCGCTTGCCGCCGGGCGCCGCTCTCGCACGCCGCGCAGCTCGCCAACGCCGCGGCCGGCGTTTCGGTGGGCCAGATCGGCGCGGTCGCCGTCGATCGGCCGCCAGCATTCGCGACGCCCTCGCGGCGCGTCCCGACGGCAAAATGCTGACGCGCGACGATCTGGCCGCGCGCGCGGCCACCTGGCGCATGCGCGGGCAAGCGCATCGTTTTCACCAACGGCTGTTTCGACCTGCTGCACGCCGGCCATCTCTCGCTGCTCGGGCAGGCCGCGAGGCTCGGGGATGTACTGGTGCTGGCGATCAACAGCGACGCCTCGGTGCGCCGCCTGAAAGGCGCCGGAGCGGCCGCTGGTCGCCGCAGGCAGAGCGCGCAGCACTGCTTGCCGCCCTGACCTACGTCGACGCCGTGACGATCTTCGACGAGGACACCCCGCTCGAGGTACTGCAGAGCGGTGCGCCGCACGTGCTGGTCAAGGGCGGTGACTACCAGCCCGAGCAGGTCGTCGGGCGGGAGCTCGTCGAGGCCGCCGGCGGGCGCGTGGCGCTCGTTCCGCTGACACCCGAGAAATCCACCACCTCCCTGGTCGAACGCATCCGCGGCTCGGGGTCGGCCCGCCAGACTCGACATCCTGCGGACTAGCCGAGCCGTTACCGCTTCCTATGAAGAGCCTGGTCATCGAAGATGAGCCCGATACCTCGCGCTATATCTGCAATGGGCTGAGAGAGGTCGGGCCACGCCGTCACGCTCTGCGACAACGGGCTGGACGGGCTGCACTCAGGCGCTCAACGAGACCTGGGATCTGATCATCATCGATCGGCTGCTGCCCGGCGGCGTCGACGGTCTGTCGATCGTCGGCAAGCTGCGCGACCTCGGCAAGAGCGACGCCGGTGCTGATCGTGAGCGCACTCACCAGCACCGATGAGCGCGTGCGCGGGCTGCGGCAGGGCGGCGATGACTACATCTCCAAGCCGTTCGCTTTCTGCGGAGCTGCTGGCGCGCGTCGAAGCGCTGCTGCGTCGCGCGCGTCCCGGCGCACGGGTCGGCGCCCCTGCAGGTCGCGGATCTGAAACTCGACATGCGCACGCTTGCAGGTGACGCGCGGCACGACGCCCATTGCGCTGCAGCCTCGCGAGCTGCGCCTGCTCGCCTACCTGATGCGCAACGAAGGCCAGGTCGTCACGCGCACCATGCTGCTCGAGGCGGTCTGGGACTGTCATTTCGACCCGCAGACCAACGTCATCGACGTGCAGATCAGCCGCCTGCGCAGCAAGGTCGACAAGGGTTTCTCGCCGCCACTGATCCACACCATCCGCGGCGCCGGCTATCTGCTGGGCGAGCGCGCGTGCAGCTGCGATCGCGCCTGACGCAGCGCACTACGTCTCGTGCCGCGCATTGCAGCCTCAGCAACTCCATCGCCGCACGCCTCGCGCTCGGCAACGGTGCGCTGTTGGTCGCGCTGATCGTCGTCATCTCCGGCGTGTTCTATTTCGGCACTGTCGGCGTGCTCGATCGCAGCATGGACGGCAAGATCATTTCGATCTCGAACCGCCTGCTCGAGAGCTATCGGCAGCGCGCCCGATCGACGGAGCTGGCGCGCGAGATCAACCACGAGCTCACCGACGGCATCGATAGCGACACCGAGATCTTTCTGGTGACCTCGCCGCCGGCGAGCGCGTGGTCGGCAACTCTGTCGCAGTGGCCGGCCGCCGACGACACCGCTCGGTCGAGCTGCTGAACCGCGAGGTCGTTCGTGACGGCCGGCCCTCGTCCGCGCGCCTGATCGTGCGTCCGCTGCCGCGGCGGCGGCCTGCTCTATGTCGGGCGCGACCTGAGCGAGCAGCGTGCGATCCGCGATCTCGTGCTGCACGCCCTGGAAGCGGCGGCAGCCGTCTCGCTCGTGCTGGTCGTGCTCGGCGCCGTGGCTCTTCCGGCATCAGATCGAGAGCGCGCATCGGTGCGAATCCGGCGCACCGCGCGCGAAATCGAGGCCGGGCAATCTCGACCGGCGCATTGCCGATCTCGGGCGATGACGAATTCGCGCGCCTCGGCATCGACATCAACCGCATGCTCGATCGCATCGAGCAGCTCATGAACGGCGTGCGGCACGTTTCGAACGCGATCGCCCACGATTTGCGCACTCCGCTCGGCCGCATGCGCGCGCGCCTCGATGAGGCGCTCACGCGCGAGATGACGGTAGCCGCTCTGGCGGATGCCGGTCGCCTACGGCGATCGACGGCATCGATGATCTGATCCTGCTCCTCAACAAGCTTCTGCAGATCGCCGAGGCGGAGTCCGGCATGCGCACCGGCGTCCTTCGAGCGCGGTCGACCTGCACCGCCTCGTGCGCGACATGGTCGAGCTGTACGACGCGGCCGCCGAAGAGGCGGCGTGCGGCTGCCGTGATCAGCCACAGCCCGGTATGGGCCAAGGGCGATCATGATCTGCTGGCCAGCGCGGTCGCGAGCCTGATCGACAACGCCATCAAATACGCCGGGCCCGGCGTCCGAGCGTCGAGCTGGCCGCGAGGCAGAGCCGGAACGCGTGTCCATCATCGTGCGGGACAACGGTCCCGGCGTGCCGGATGACGAGCTGCCGAGACTGACCGAGCGCTTCTATCGCATGGACCGCGCCCGCAACTCAGCCCGGCAACGGCCTCGGGCTTGCGATCGTGTCGGCCATTGCGACGCTTACATGGCGGCACGACTCGCAGCTCGCCAATGCCGCACCCGGGTTTGCGTGCTTCCGATCATGTCTGCCCGGCAGCCGACTCCAAGCGAGCCCGTGCACGCAGTCCCCGCGACGTCGACCCGGCCTTGCGAGCGCCGCTCTGCATTCGCTAACCTTTCCAATCCGTAATCTTCGGGAAAGGCTCCGGAAGAACCCGACCGGCAAGATCGCGCAAGCGCGGCCGCTCCGGCTCGCTCAGGATTCATCATGCAACTGCACGTCATCGAGCGCAGCTGCTGCGGAGCGTTGCCGCTCGTGGTGGTACTTGCTGTCGGGGCCTGGCGGGCTGCGGCAGCCGGGCGGCCGGCAGTACGGGTACACACGAGGAGCCGCCGCCGCACCTGAGATCGACGCCAGCCGAACGAGAGCGTCGAGCTGACTGCCGACCCAGCTGCGCGTCCGTATCGGTGCAGGCCGGTAACGCGAGCATGCATTCGCGCCCGAGCAGCGAGGCGGTCGGCGTCATCGACTTCGACCAAGACATGACGGTGCAGGTCTCCCCCCCGTACCAGGGCCGCATCGTGCCGACTGCTCGCCAAGACCGGAGATCGCGGTCAGGAAGGGGCAGCTGCTGTTCACGATCGACAGCCCCGACCTGGTGCAGGCGGAATCGACGCTGATCGCCGCCGCCGGAGTGCTCAAGCTCACCACGCGGCGTGCTCGAGCGCGCCAAGGGTCTGTACGCGATCCAGGGCATCGCGCAGAAGGACTACGAGCAGGCGGTCTCGGATCAGCAAGCGGCCGAAGGCGCCTACCGAGCGGCGCGCGATGCGGTGCGGATCTTCGGCAAGAGCGATGCCGAGATGGATCGCATCGTGGAGCAGCGCCGCGTCGATGCGGCAGATGCCGGTCCCGAGCCCGATCGGCGGCGTCGTGACGGCGCGCAACGCCGCGCCCGGCACCCTGGTGCAGCCGGGCGGCACGCCGGCGCCCTACGCGGTCGCAGACGTGACGAGCAAATGGCTGCTCGCCGACGTGCCGGAGGCAGACCTGCCGCCGCTTGCGCCTCGGGCAGGCAGGTGGACGTGAGAGCTGCTCGCCTACCCGGGGCGGGTGTTTCACGGGCGCATTACCAATATCGCCGAGGCGCGTCGATCCCGAACACCCACCGCGTGACCGTGCGCTCGGAGGTTGCCGATCCCGAGCAATGAGTTGCGATCCGCAGATGTTCGCCACCTTCACGCGTGCACGTGGGCGACGCCGCGCGCTGCGCCGGCGGTCCCGGTCGATGCGGTCGTGCGCGAGGGCGACGGCACCATGAGCGTCTGGGTCACCACCGATCGGCACCGCTTCACACGCCGCACGGTGCACGCATCGGCGCAGCAGCAGGAGGGCTTCGATCAGATCCTCGACGGCCTCAAAGGCGGCGAACGCATCGCCGCGCACCGGCGCGCTGTTCATCAGCAACGCGTCGATCCAGGGCGCCGCGCGATTGACGCCTCGCACGACGCTCAAGAGCCGCGTTCATCTCGCTATGCTACGCGCCCTGATTTCACTTGCGCTGCTGCGCCGGCCGATCGTCTGGTCGGCGCTGCGTCGGCTTTTTCGCCGCGGGCCTGCTGGCATTTTCGCGAACTCAACATCGAGGCCTACCCGAACCCGGCTCCCGTCATCCTCGAGATCACCGCGCAGGCCCCGGGCCTGTCCGCCGAGGAGATGGAGCGCTACTACACCGTCCCGATGGAGGTAGGTCTGGCGGCGACGCCCGGGGTGAACAACATCCGCTCGACTTCGTTCTACGGACTGTCCTTCGTGCGGGTGACGTTCGACTACGGCGTCGATTACTACTTTGCCGACACGCAGGCGGCGCTGAGCCTGCAGCAGAACGTGACGCCTGCCCAATGGGGTGCAGCCACAGATCCAGGCCTCGAGCCTCGTCGGCGAGATCTATCGCTACCAGCTCGTCGGCCCGCCGCACTTCGGCCTGACCAATCTGCGCACGCTCCAGGACTGGGTGCTGCAGCGTCGCTTCCTGACCGTGCCCGGCATCCTGCAGGTGGTCGCCTGGGGCGGCACGACCAAGGAATACCAGGTCGAGGCCGACCCTCACAAGCTCGAGGCCTACCACGTTACCGTGCCGCAGCTCATCCAGGCGCTCGGCAATGCGAACATCAATGTCGGCGGCCGCACGGTCAACTTCGGCCAGCAGTCGGTCAACATTCGCGGGCGTCGGACTGATCAACAACGTGACCGACATCGAGAACGTCGTTCTGAGTCAGGAGAACGGCGCTCCGGTGCTGGTCAAGGACGTCGCCCAGGTCCAGGTGGGCTACGTCCCGCGCCTCGGTCAAGCCGGTCGCGACAGCGATGATGATGCCGTACTCGCGATCCTGGTCATGAATCGCACGCTGCACACCAATGAGGTGCTCGCGCGAGTCAAGGCCGAGGTCGCGAAGATCAACAACGACGGCACGCTGCCCGCCGGGTGTGAAGATCGTGCCCTACTACGATCGCTCCATCGCTGGTCAATGTCACCACGCACACGGTACTGCACAACCTGATGTTCGGCTGTGTGCTGGTGTTCCTGATCCAATGGCTATTTCTCGGCGATCTGCGCAGCGCGGTCATCGTCGCCACCAACATCCCGTTCGCGCTGTTCTTCAGCATCATCCTGCTGGTGATCACCGGCGAGTCCGCCAACCTGCTGTCGGTCGGGGCGGTGGATTTCGGCATCATCGTCGACTCGGCCGTGATCCTGGTCGAGAACGTCTTCCGCAACTTCCAGAAGCCGCAAGCCGAGCGGCATGCCGCTGATCCACGCACTACGGCCAGAGCCAGCCGGAGCTGGACGCTGGAGAGCTCCTCGGGCTGGACCAACCGGCTGCGGATGATCTTCATCAGCGCCATGCAGGTCGATCGCGCGGTGCTGTTCTCGACCCTGATCACGGTCGCGGCCTTCATTCCGCTATTCACGATGCAGGGCGTCGAGGGCCAGATCTTCGGTCCCATGGCGCGCACCTACGGCTACGCGCTCGCCGGCGCTCTCATCGCGACCTTCACCGTGACGCCGGCGCTCTGCCTCGCTGCTGCTGCCGCAGCATGTGAAGGAGACCGAGACCTGGCTGGTGCGCCGGCTGCGCAGCGCTCTACACGCCGGTGCTGCGCTGGGCGCTCGCGCATCGCCGCGCCACGGTCGGCCTGCGGCGCCGCCTTCCTGCTGCTGGTGGCGGCGAGTGCTGCTGACGCGCTGGGCAGCGAATTCCTGCCGGCGCTCGAGGAAGGCAACCTCTGGATCCGCGCCACGCTGCCGCCGACCATCTCGCTCGAGGCGGGCGACGCCGCGGTCACGCGCATGCGGGAGATTCTCAAGAGCCACCCGGAAGTCATCACGGTCACCTCGCAGCACGGCCGGCCGGACGACGGCAGCGATGCCTCGGGTTTCAACAACGTCGAGTTCTTCTGCCCGCTGAAGCCCTTCGATCAATGGCCGCCGGGCAGCAACAAGGACCGGCTGATCGCCGAGCTGCAGAAGCAGTTCAGCAGCGAGTTCGTCGGCACCTCATTCAACTTCTCGCAGTACATCCAGGACAACGTCGAGGAAGGCCTGTCGGGCATCAAGGGCGCCAACTCGGTCAAGATCTTCGGGCCGGACCTGCGCGGTGCTCGAGCAGTTGGCCGACCAGATCTACGCACAGATGCGGCAGGTGCGCGGGTATCGAGGACCTCGGCATCTTCCGCGTGCTCGGGCAGCCCAATCTCAACATCACGGTCGATCGCGCCCAGGCGGCGCGCTACGGACTGAATTCCGGCGACGTCAACGCGCTGATCCAGGCGGCCATGGGCGGCACGCAGGCGACGACGGTGCTGGAGGGCGACCGGCAGTTCGCGCTCACGGTGCGCTTTGCGCCGCGAATACCGCGACCAGTCTCGACTCGGTCCGCCAGCTCATGGTGGGCTATCAGAACGCGGCCGGCGGCGACTTCCTACATTCCGCTGCTCCGATCTGGCGACCATCTACGCTCGACACCGGCGCTTCCTACATCTATCACGAGCGCAACGAGCGCTTCATGCCGGTGAAGTTCAGCGTCCGCGGCCGCGACCTCGGCAGCACCGTGGCGGAGGCGCAGGCGCGCATCGCGCGCAACATCAAGCTGCCGCAGGGCTATCGGCTCGAGTGGGCCGGCGAATTCGATGAGCTGCAGCAGGCCAAGGCCCGCCTGATGATCGTCGTGCCGATCGCGGTCGCCATCATCCTGGTGCTGCTCTACGGGCTGTTCAACTCGCTGCGCGACAGCCTGCTGACGCTCGCGGGAATTCCGTTCGCGATCGCCGGCGGCATCATCGCGCTCTACGTGTCCGGGCAGAACCTGAGCGTCTCGGCGGAGATCGGCTTCGTTTCGCTGTTCGGCGTCTCGGTCATGAACGGCATCCTGGTGATCACCTATTTCGTGCAGCTCTGGCAGGAGGGCCAGCCGCCGCGAGCAGGCCATGTTCAACGCCGCCGAGCAACGCATGCGCCCGATGCTGATGACGGCGCTGTCGGCCTGCCTCGGTCTGCTGCCGGCGGCGCATCTCCCACCGGCATCGGCAGCCAGGTGCAGCGGCCGCTCGCGACCGTGGTCGTCGGCGGCATGCTGTTGGGGCCGATCATGCTGCTGGTCGTGGCGCCGGCGCTGCAGATGATGTTCCTCGGCAAGCCGCGCCCGGGGGCAGCGGATACGGCGGAGCACGATGACACGCTTTAGGCGAACCCTGGCCGGTGTCGTGCTGGCTTTGAGCGCCGTGGCGAGCGCGGCTGGACCAGCTGCACAAGCACCGTTGCCGGCGCGCGCTTCCCCGCGGAAGCTGCTCATTCAGCAGGCGCATTTCCACGCCGGCCATGCGCTTACGGCCGCCCCGGCCGGCGGCAGATCGCCGGGTGCACAGACTGCTCGGGCCAGCCGGCGCCGCCTCGCGCACCGCTGTGCGGGGCCAACTGGCCCCCGCCGGGGTGCGCGGCGTCGTCGGCTGGCATAGCGCCGGCAGTGTCGGGGGTGCCGCGAGCGAGCGCGCAATCGCGCGCGCTCGCGCCAGCGCGGTCATCGACGGCACTACGATCCGACGGCGCGCGCCGCGGTAAGTAGGATAAGGAGTGAGAACCATGCGTGGCAAAGCGCCCGCTCTCCCGATCAGCGCAACGGCGGCCATGGCGGTACTGCTCGCCGCCTGTGCGGTCGGACCGCGCTGGCGCGCGCCGCCAGCGCCACTCCATGCGGACTACGCGCCCACGGCGCTGCCGCAAGCGAGCGCCTCGGCGCCTGTGCATGGCGGGGAGGCTCAGGCCTTCCTCAGCGGGCGCGACCTGCCGTTCGAGTGGTGGGAGCTGTTTCAGTCGGCGCAGCTCAACTCGCTCATCGCAAGGGCGTTTGCGGCGAACTCCACGATCCAGGCGGCGCAGGCGACGCTGCGCCAGGCGCAGGAGATGGTGTATGCCCAGCAGGGTTTCTTCTTCCCGACGATCGACGCGAGCTATCAATTCGAGCGTCAGAAGCTCGCGGGCAACCTGAGTGGCAGCAGCGCGCCCGGCGTGCAGGGAAACGGCTCCAATATCGCCGCGGTTCAAAACCCCCCTCCCATCGGACCGCCGTTCAACGAGCCGCTGTACTTCAATTTCCACACTGCGCAGCTGACCGTGGGCTACGTCCCGGACGTGTTCGGGGGCACGCGCCGGCAGGTGGAGTCCCTGGCGGCACAGGCGGAAGTGCAGCGATTCAACCTGGAGGCGACCTACATCACTCTCGCGTCCAACGTCGCTGCCGCGGCCATCCAGGAAGCCGCGGTGCGGGCGCAAATCGCGGCCACGCAGGACATCATCGCCGCCGAGGAGAAGGCGCTGCAGATCGTGCGCGGGCAGTTCCGCCTCGGCTATGCCATGCGCATCGATGTCGCTGCCCAGGAAGCCGCGCTCGCGCAGGCGAGATCGACCCTGCCACCGCTGCAAAAGCAATTCGAACAGACACGCGACCTGATCCGTGCCCTGGTTGACAATCTCCCCAATGAGGACGTCGCGCAGACATTCACGCTGGAGTCCCTTACGCTTCCGCAGGAGATCCCGCTGAGCGTGCCGGCGAAGCTCATCGAGCAGCGGCCGGACGTGCGCGGCGCGGCCGCGCAGCTGCACGCCGCCAACGCCGAGGTGGGCGTGGCGGTCGCGGCCATGCTGCCGCAGTTCAATATCACCGGGGCGTACGGGGGAACTGCGACGCACTTTCGGGAAATGTTTGCCGCGGGCGGGCCCTTCTGGAGCCTGATCGCGAGCGCGACCCAGCCCGTCTTTCACGGCGGGACGCTCCTGCATCAGAAGCGGGCCGCCGAGCAGGGATTGAAGCTCGCCGCCGCGCAGTACAGCAACACTGTCGTCTCCGCCTATCAGAATGTCGCGGACACGCTGCATGCGGCGCTCGCCGATGCCGACGCACTCGCCGCGGCCGTGCAGACGGAGCAAGCTGCCAAAGTGACGCTCGATCTGACCGAGCAGCAGATGCAGTCCGGTTACGTGAGCTATCTCGCACTGCTCAGCGCGCAGAGCTCCTACAGCCAGGCGGTCCTCACCCGCGTGCAGGCCCAGGCGAGTCGGTTGGGCGATACCGTGGCGCTCTTCCAGGCCCTCGGCGGAGGCTGGTGGAACCGTTCGAGCCTGACATCTTCCGTGAGATCCGTGCCCGCGAGCCGGGGCGCGTCGCAGTGACGGCGATCGGCGCCGGGGCGTGGACTCTCACGGCGGCGGCGTTGGGGCGGGCGCGAGGGCCAGGCGCTTGCGCACGTCGGCAGCCGATTGGACACGCGCCCCCAACACCTCCACGATGACCACGGCTCGCTCGACCAGTTGCGCGTTGGTCGCGAGCACGCCCTTGTCGAGGTAGAGGTTATCTTCCAGGCCGACCCGTACATTACCGCCCAGCAGCACCGCCTGCGCCACCATGGGCATCTGCAGCCGGCCGACGCCGAAGGCGGACCAGTGAACGCCCCGCGGCAGGGCATCACGCATCGCCATCATGGCCTCGGGGGTGGCGGGTGCCCCGTACTTGATGCCGAGACAGAGTTGGAATAGGGCGGGCTCATCGATAAGGCCTTCGGCGATGAGCTGCCGGGCGAGCTCGATGTGGCCGAGCTCGAAGACCTCGATCTCGGGCCGCACGCGCCGGCTGCGGTACTCTTGCGCCATGTAGCGCAGGTAGCGGGGCGTCGTGCCGTACAGGGCCTCGTCGAAATTCAGCGATCCGCAGTCCAGGCTCCCGATCTCGGGGAGCAATTCGCCAATGTGGGCCATGCGCTCGCGCGGGCCGACGAAATCCGTTCCGCTGCCGAAGTTGAGCGGGGCATCATCGGGCCCGAGGAAGAGGTCGCCCCCCATGCCGCCGGTCAGATTGATGATCACCTCATCGTTGCGGCCGCGGATGCGCTCGAACACTTCCCGGAACAGGGCCGGGTCACGGCTCGCGGCGCCCGATGCCGGATCACGAACATGAATATGCACGATCGCCGCCCCCGCGGAATGCGCTTCCAGCGCCGCGGCGGCGATCTGCGCAGGCGTGACGGGAACGTGCGCGCTTTTCCTGACAGAGTCGCCCGAGCCCGTGACGGCGCAGGTGATGAAAACCGCGTTGCTCGACACTGCTGTCTCCCCCAGGGCACGTGGCGACCCCCGTGCGGGCGTTCGCCGCGACCGTACGCCTGCGGGCAGCGGCAGCGACGCCCTGCAAGCATAGCGCCAAAGACTTCGAGGTACCGCCTCGCCGCGGGCTCCTGCGCGGTCAGGTCCTTCAGGCGATGACCGCCGGTGTATTGCTGTTGGTGCTGGTCGGTGCGTTTCTGCACGCGAGCTGGAATCTGCTCGTCAAGGCCGGGCACGACACACGCATCACGACGGCGATCGTTTACATCGTCGCGGGCCTCCTGTCGGCCCTGACGTTGCCATTCCTCACCGCACCGGCGCGGGCGAGCTGGCCGTACCTCGCCGCCTCGACTGTGTTCGAGGTGCTCTACGGGGTCCTGCTGGCGGCGGCCTATCGGGTCGGCGACCTGAGCCATGCGTATCCGTTGATGCGCGGCACCGCGCCGCTGCTGGTCGCGATCGGCAGCGGCGCGCTGATCGGGGAGCAACTCTCCCCGAGGAGTCTGGATCGGCGTAGCGCTGGTATCGGGCGGCATATTCTCGCTGATTGCCGAGGCGCGCTCGCGGGGCCACTCTGCGGCTGCAACGCGTCTCGCGCTGCTCAACGCCTGCGCGATCGCCGCCTACACGACCATCGACGGCCTCGGGGTGCGGGTGTCGGGTCAGCCGATCGCCTTCAGTCTGTGGCTGTTCCTCCTCGTGGCGCTGCCGTGGCTCTTCTGGTTTATCGCGCGCGTCAGGCGGATCCCGGCGGATCATCGGGCAAGACTGCGGCGTGAGATCCCCTTGGCCGCACTCGGCGGCGCCTGCTCGCTCGCCTCCTACACACTCGCGCTTTGGGCGATGACGCGCGCACCGGTCGCGGCGGTCGCAGCCGTGCGCGAGACCTCGATCGTGTTCGGAATGCTCCTCGGGGCACTGGTACTGCACGAGCGGGTGAGTCGGGTGCGCGCTGTCGCCGCGGTGGCAATTGCCTTCGGCGTGTGGGTGATCCGTGCGCACTGACGCGCCCTCACTGCTCGCTCAGCATCGACCGCCCGACCCTTGCCTCGACGCGAACCGTTAGGTTCAATGGCGCAGCATGCCTCACGAGCTACGCAAGCCCTACCTGCTGTTTCTCGGCGCCAGCCAATCGATCACGGACTGCAAGACCGCCGCCGGGCTTCGCGATTGGTGTCGCGCTGACGTCACCGGGCAGATGGCACTGCCGGGCTGCGCGGTGGATCTGGGATTGCCCTGGTACACACCTGCCGCGGCCTTTGCGGCTGGCGCGCGCTCATTCGTCATCGGCGTAGCCCCGGTGGGCGGTGGCATTCCGATGGAATGGTGGCCAGCGCTGCTCGAGGCTGCGGCGGCGGGCCTCGACATCGTCAGCGGCATGCACATCCGGCTTGCCTCGGTCCCGGGGCTGGCCGAAGCGGCAGCCGCGCGCGGCATACGGCTTCTCGACGTGAGACACAGTGAGCGTAAATTCGAGGCGGCGAGCGGCGCGCGACGTTCGGGGCGGCGCGTGCTGACGGTGGGCACCGACTGTGCGCTCGGGAAGAAATACACCGCGTTGGCGCTCACTTCTGCGCTGCGCGCGCTCGGTGTCGCGGCGACTTTCCGGGCGACCGGGCAGACCGGCATCATGATCGCCGGGGGCGGGGTGGCGATCGACGCGGTCATCGCCGATTTCATCGCCGGAGCCGCCGAATGGCTGTCGCCCGCCAATGACGCGGCGCACTGGGACGTGATCGAAGGGCAGGGGGCCCTGTTTCATCCGGCCTACGCCGGCGTGACGCTCGGGTTGCTTCACGGCTCGCAGCCGGACGCCCTGGTGCTGTGTCACGATCCCTCGAGGCTCACTATCGACGGCTATCCGGACTATCCGCTTCCGAGTCTTGCGGCGGCGATGAGTCAGTACCTGACGGCAGCGCGGCTGACCAACCCGGGCGCCCGCTTCATCGGTATCAGCCTGAACACCTCGACCCTCGGTGAGGGGGAGAGGCGCACGGCCATCGCCGCAGCGAGGGAAGAGTTCGCCCTGCCGGTGGTGGATCCGATCCTGGATGGAGCGGGCGCGATCGCGCAGGCGCTGGTGGCGCAATTCCCCCCCGGGGCAGGAGCGATGAGAGTCGAGGTCGAGACGGAGAGCTGGCCCTACCGCACACCGTTTCGCATCTCGCGCGGGGTCGAAGCCGCGCTCGAGGTGCTGGTGGTAACCCTGTGGGACGAGGGCGGGCACCGCGGGCGGGGCGAAGCCGCCGGCGTCGATTATGCCGGAGAGACCGTCGGCACCATGCAGAGGCAGGTGGCAGCGCTCGAGCCGGCTTTGCGGGCGGGCGTGACACGCGAGCAGCTGCAGCAGCTGCTGCCGCCCGGAGGGGCGCGCAATGCCGTCGACTGTGCCTTGTGGGACCTGGAGGCGAAAGCGAGCGGCATCTCGGTCTGGTCGCGGGCCGGCGTCGAACGCCCGCAGCCGGTGACGACCTGCCTGACGCTCGGTATCGACACGCTCGAGGCGATGGCTGACGCCGCGCGTGGCGCGCGCGGCCTGCCGGTGCTGAAGGTGAAGGTGAATGCCCAGCAGCACATCGAAGCGGTGCGATGCGTGCACCTGGCTTGTCCGCAGGCCGCCATCCTGGTCGATCCGAATCAGGCCTGGTCCCTCGGGCTGTTGAACGAGCTGGCGCCCGAGCTGCATGCGCTCGGCGTCGTGCTCATCGAGCAGCCCCTCCCGGGCGGCGCCGCGGCCGACCTCGCCCGTTACCGCGGTCCCATTCCACTCGCGGCCGACGAGTCGTGTGCCGATCGAGCGAGTCTCGGCTCGCTCTCGCGGGCATACCGCTATGTCAACATCAAGCTGGACAAGACCGGCGGTCTCACCGAGGCTCTCGCGCTGGCGGGCGCGGCGCGTGCCGCCGGCTATGAAATCATGGTCGGCTGCATGGCCGGGACCTCGCTCGCCATGGCGCCGGGGATGGTGGTCGCGCAAGGCGCCGGGTTCGTCGATCTCGACGGGCCATTACTGCATGCTCGCGACCGTACCCCCGGCATCGAGTACCGTGACGGGCTGATGCAGCTGCCGCCACGCGAGCTGTGGGGCTGAGGGCGCGGGCGGCGCCGCGCATCCGGACGCCTGCGGGCGGGACGCAGGAGGGCATCATGAACGACGACGTGCGACAACTCGTAGCGAAAGGGCCGCTGACGTCCTTTCAGCTGGCGGCCATCGCGGTGTGCATCGGGCTCAACATGCTCGACGGCTTCGACGTTCTCGCGATGTCCTTCTCCGCTTCGGGTGTCAAGGCGCAGTGGGGCCTGCAGCATGCTCAGCTCGGCTACCTGCTCAGTGCCGGGCTGGTCGGCATGGCGCTCGGGTCGCTGTTCCTCGCCCCTTGCGCCGACCGCTGGGGCCGGCGCCGGATCGTGCTGCTGTCGGCCGTGATCGCAGGTGCAGGCATGCTCGGTTCCGTGGCCGCACGCGGTCCCACGGATCTTCTGCTGCTGCGGGGACTGACCGGAATCGGCATCGGCGGCACGATTGCGAGCGTCGCCGTCGTCGTATCCGAGTACGCGCCGCCTCGATGGCGCAGCGCCGCGCTCGCGGCCTACGCGACCGGCTACCCGGTCGGCGCGACCATCGGCGGCGCGCTGACCACACTCGCGATTCCACGCTACGGCTGGCGCTCGGCGTTTGCGATCGGTGGCGCGATGTCGCTGGTGATGCTGCTGGTGGCCTGGCGCCGCCTGCCCGAATCGCTCGATTTCCTCGTGACGCGCCGCCCCCCAGGGGCGCTCGAGCGCCTGAACGCGCTGCTCGGCCGCATGAGCCTGCCGCGTGTGAGCGCCTTGCCCGAGCCCGCGGCGCAGCGCAGGCGGGGACCTCGAACGCACGCCCGTCATTGTGGCTGCTCATGACCCCGACTACCGCCCTGGTGTGGATCACATTCTTCTGCGCCATGGCGGCCTTCTACTTTTTCGTCCTCTGGACGCCGCGGCTTCTGAACGAAGCGGGGCTGAGTGTCACCCAGGGACTGAACGCGGGCGTGCTGCTGAATCTTGGCGGCATCGTGGGCTGCGGCGGATTTGCGGTGGTGGCCGCACGCGTGGACGCGCATCGGCTGCTGCTCGGCTCGCTCATCCTCTCGGCGCTGCTGATAGCGGCCTTCGGAACCGTGGTGCACCGGCTGGAGCTGGCGCTGTGGACGGCGTTGCTCCTGGGTGTGCTCTCGAATGCCGTCATGGCGGGACTCTATGCGGTCGGACCGCCGCTCTATCCGACCGAGGTGCGCGCGACCGGCATGGGCTGGGCGATTGGCATCGGGCGCCTGGGGGCGATCCTGGCCCCGCTCGTGAGCGGCGCCCTCCTGGACCGGGGCTGGGCGCCGGCGCAGCTGTATTTCCTCTTCAGCGTTCCGTTTGTGATCGCCGCGATCGCGATGCTGGTCATCGGGCCATCCCCTTCGCGCTTCGCGACGGGGATGCTCACCGGTACCACGACCGGGAGCGCAAGGACATGAGTGCAAGTCGTGCCGGCGGTTGGGGTGTTTGGGGGATGGGAGGGCTGCCTCGCATCGCGCGGGGCGACGGAAGCTATCTCTTTGACACCGAGGGCCGGCGGTACCTGGATGGCTCGGGCGGGCCGGCGGCCTTCAGCCTTGGTCACGGCAACCGCGAGGTCAACGCGGCGATCGCGCGCAGCTCGGGAAGGTGGCGTGCGGCTATCGCTACCTCTTCACAAGCGAGCCCCTGGAGGAGCTGACGCGGTTGCTGCTGAGGCTCTGCGCAGCCGACTTTGGACACATCGTCTACTCCGGCAGCGGCTCCGAGGCGGTCGAATCGGCGCTGAAGGTGGCACTGCAATACTGGACTGCGCGCGGCGCACCGAAGAAGCGGCGATTCATCGCCCGCGAGCGCTCCTATCACGGCAACACGCTCGGGGCACTCTCCGTGTCGGGGTTCCTGGAACGGCGGCGCCCCTTCGAGGGAAGCCTGTTCGAGGTCTCGTTCGTGTCTGCCGCCAACGCGTACCGCTCCCTGCGCGGGCTCGCCGGGGCGGCGCTGACCGCTGCGCTGGCCGAGGAGCTCGATGCACGCATCCGCGAGCTGGGGGCGCAGAACGTTGCGGCGTTCATCTTCGAGCCGGTGGTCGGCGCAGCCGGCGGTGCAGTGCCGGCTCCTGCGGGGTATGCGCAGGCGGTGCGCGCCGTGTGTGACCGGCACGACGTACTCATGATCGCCGACGAAGTGATGAGCGGAGCCGGCCGCTGTGGCACGTGGCGCGCACTGGAGCACGATTGTGTAGTCCCGGACATCATGGCGATCGGAAAAGGGCTCGCCGGCGGCTACATCCCGCTCGCGGCAACGCTCCTGCGCAAGGAAATCGACGAGACGATCGTGTCGCGGCAGGGGGCGATCCTTACCGGACACACCTACTCGGGGCACACGACCGCTTGCGCCGCGGGTCTTGCCGTCCAGCGCATCATCGAGCGCGAGTCATTGGTGGCTCGCGTGCGAGTGCGCGGGGAGGCGCTGCGCGGCGAGCTGCGCGATGCGCTCGAGCGCTTCGAGGAGGTGGGCGACGTGCGCGGACGCGGCTACCTGATCGGTATCGAGTTTGTGCGCGATCGCACCACCCGCGAGCCCTTCCCGGCTCAGCGTGCGCTCAGTCAGTCAGTCGCCCGCCAGGCGTTCGAGGAGGGGCTGATCGTTTATCCCTGCGCCGGCAACGTCGCTGGCGTCAGCGGTGACACCATCATCGTGGCGCCTCCGTTCAACGCCAGCGAAGCGGAGCTGGCCGAGCTCATCGAGAAGCTCGCGGAGCGCCATCTCACGTACGCTGGCTACAAACTGATCATTCCCTCGCTGCCCCGTTCAGAACCTCTGGCCGAACTTCAGGAAGATCGTCCGCGGCTGCGTCGGAATGACGTACGGCTGGTTCAGGTCGTCGTCGCGCATTCGACGAAGCGCGTCAGTTGGGCGCGCTTGTCGGTGACGTTGTCCAGCACCACCTCGAACGACAGCCCGTGCCGCACCGCGCCGGTGGACAGGTCGAAGAGACCGTAGGCCGGCAGTTGGCCGAGATCCTGCTGATCGACCAGCCGCAGCAGCGGCTCGGCGCTCGTCTGATAGACAAGCCCCCCTGGACATGCGCGTCCCAGTCGGCGACGCCGAACGTATAACGCGCGATCAGGTTGACTTTGAACTTCGGCGCCACGGGGAGCGCCGTACCGGAGGGTGCCTCCGGTCCCATCGGTGCGACGATGCTGGGTTGCCCAAAGCCGCTCGCGGCGGTGTTCCGGTAGCCGTTGACCTGGTTCGGACAAACGGTGGACTGGTTCGCCGTGCCCGGAATCGTCGCCTGCGGGCCGCAGTAGTTCGTGGTCGTCACCGCGTGCAGGTACGTGGCGCCGCCGGACAGGAGCAGGCCGCCGGTGGCCGCCCACTCGAGCTCGGTCTCGATACCCTTGATCTGAGCCGAGGCTGCGTTCTGCACGACCGTCACGCTGTTCGGCCCGAGGAACAGGAACTGGAAGTTGTTCCAGTTCTCGAGGAACAGCGCGCCGTTCCAGCGCACCTTGCGATCAGCCCACTGAGTCTTCCAGCCCCACTCCCAGTTGGTGAGGGTGTCGGCCTTGTAAGGCGGGAAGATTCCGGGTGGCGTGAGGAATTTGTCGAACACCCGGTTCACGCCGCCCGGCCGGAATCCGGTGGAGTACGTGAAGTACGTGAGCCGATCGGGGTCGAATTTGTAGGTGAGAGTTCCCCGGTAGGTCCGGCCGGTGTTGTCGACCGACTGGTCGAGATCCTCGCACGGCGCGCCGTGGAAAGGCGACCGACCACCGGCGAGGCAGATGTTCTGACCCGGATAGAAGCCGGTGAGGTTCTGGAAGTTGGCCGAATAACCGTAGAACCCCTCGATCGAGTTCTTGTACTTGTAGAAGCGGATACCGCCGATGAGCTGCCAGGATGGGTTGATGTCCCAGGTGCCCTGCCCGAACGCGGCCTGGTCGCGATCGACGCGCTCCTCGTCAGTGAGCCAGATGGTGTTGCCCTGGACTCCTGGAATGTTCATGGCGGGTGCGAAGCCCTGCGGATTCGTGGTGTACGGGTTGCCGCCGGCGCCCGGTATCGTGTACTGCTCCCAGATCTCGTGCACCTGGCGCTGCGCGAAGAGCCCCACGAGTGCCTTGACGGGCAGATCCTGCGGCGTCGCGATGCGAAGCTCGTTCGCCCACTTGGTGTAGTGGCCGTTGGTGATCACGTACTCCTGCGGGGTGGTGTAATTGGCCGCCGCATACGGCGTCCCGCCGAAGCAGGCTCCGTAAGCGCCCGGGTTTGCCTTCAGATTGTTATATCCGGCCTGGGTGACCCACTGGCATCCGGAGGCAAAGTACTTGTCGTAGAAGAAGGTGTAGTCGCTATAGTCCGAGAGCGTGTGCTCGTTGCGCACGAACCAGCCGCCGGCGTAGGTGATGTCGAAATTGCTGACCTTGCCCTCGACCGTCAGCGAGGTCTGCGTGAAGGAGTCCTGGTACCCTTCGGGCACCCCGAAGTGCACGACCTGCAGATCGCCGACCACCGGGTCATAACCGAAGAAGCCGCGCGAATCGGTGACCTGCCCCATGAACTGCGGCGTGATGGTCCAGTTGTCGCCGAGGTTCAGGCGCGCAGCGGCCCTCCCGCCGCGCATCTCGGCCGTGTTGTACTTGCTGTTGGTCTGGGTCGCGTTGTTGAGCGACGTTCCGGCCGGGCCGGCGAACCCGGTAGAGACGGTGCACGGACAACCGGTGCCGAGGGGAAAGTTGCGCACGCCGTTGACGATGCCGGCGCTCGCGTTGGTGCCGGCGACGTTGTGGATGTAGCCCGCGTCGTGCTCGTCCCAGCCGACGAGACGGATGGCGGCGCTTGGCGAGAGCGGAATGTTCACGTACCCCTCGGCGGTCCAGCCGAGCCCGCCGTGGTCCACTGAATCACCGGAAAGATTGTAGCCGGAGGAGAACTTGGTCGGATCCGGCTTGTTGGTGATGATGCGGATGGTGCCGGCTTCGGAGCTCGCGCCATAGAGCGTGCCCTGCGGTCCCTCCAGCACCTCGATGCGCGCGATGTCGTAGATATGGATGTCGGGAGTGCCGTCGATGGTCGTGACCGGCTGCTCGTCGAGGTAGGTGCCGACGCTCGGCTGGGAGGCGGAGTGATTGCCGTCCTGCCCGCTGACCACGCCGCGCATGTACATGTGCGTCGTGCCGATGCCGGTGCCGCCCTGGCCGAGACCCTTCACGGTCGTCACCCCGGAGAGGTATTTGACGTAGTCGTCGATGTTGACGATGTTCAGCTGCTCGAGCTTCTCGGTGGTCAGAGCCTGAATGCTGACCGGGACGTCCTGCAGGCTCTCGGAGCGCTTCTGCGCGGTCACCACCACTTCCTCGAGGCCGCCGCCGGCGGTGGCGCCGCCACCGGCCTGTTGCTGTGCGTAGGCCGCGGGCAGCGAGGCCAGCAGCGCCGAGGCCAGCGGAATGCCTGTCCGGACGATGGCGCGAGGCCTGGCGGCGTCGCGCAATAGTTTTCTTCGTCGACTACGCGTCATGGATCGCCCCCCTGAGGTGTTGTGGAACCCGCGGGCTCACACCCCTTCATGTAAGCCCATTGTCACATCTGCCGGCACGCGCGGGTAGGCCGTCAGCGCCGTACCCAGTGCCGCCTTCAGCGGCTCGAGCCACGGCTCGTAATGTCGCCATTGTTCAAGCGCCTCCCGGAAAATGGGCTGGCGGACCTGCTCGGAGCTCGCCGTGCGCACCGCCCGCTCGTTCTCGTAGAACTTCAGGCACGCCTCCTCGAAGTCGAGCCCGCACTGCGAGAGGAGCAAGCGCACCTGCGCATCGGTGTCCTCAACCATGCGCTCATAGAGCACGCGCTGCACGCGGCCGGGCAGCACGGCATCGAAATGCGCCATGAGGGCGAGGTAATCGCGGTAGTAGCGGCCGAGGTCCTCGAGGGCGTAGGTGAAGCTCTGGCCGCGCGCGAAATGCTGCTTGAAGCAAGAGAAGCAGCAGCCGAGCGGGTGGCGCCGCGCGTCGATGATGGTGGCGTTCGGCAGGATCAGATGAATCAGGCCGACATACAGCCAGTTATTCGGCATCTTGTCGATGAAGAAGGGAGTGCCTCGCTTGCGGAAGATGCGCGTGCTCTGCAGGTAGCGCTCCCCGAGGGCGGTGAGCTCTGCGCCCGTCAAAGCCGCCACGGCCTCGAAGAAGCCAGCTTGCTCATCCGCCCCGTCGCGGCCGGCGAGCTCGCGCGCGATCTGCGGGAGATCCGCCAGCTCCATCGTCCCTTCGACGAGCGAGTGGCTCGCGAGAATCTGCTCGAGGAGCGTCGAGCCGGCTCGCGGCAGCCCCATGATGAAGATCGGATCGCGGGCGGGGACACCTGAGCCGGCACGTGCGCCGAAGAATTCCGGGGTGAACAGCGCCCGCGAGCGGCGCACGAAGGCGCTGTTCACCTCGGCGTCGTAGGGGTGCGACTTGCGGCGCAGCGCGTTGCCGGCGGCGTAGTGGGCAAATGACTCCTCGTACGAGGACTCGTCCTCGAGTGCCTTGCCGAGGGAGAACTCGAAGTGCAGCCGCTCCTCCTCGCTCAGGTCCTCACGGGCGAGCGCCGTACGCAGCGCCTGCACGTCGGCGGGCGAGAAGCGGAAAGTCTTGAGATTCGCAAGACTCCACCAGGCTTCACCCAGGCGCGGCTCCGTGGCGATGGCCCGGCGGTAGGCGCCGATGGCATCGGCGAGGCGGCCGCTCGTCTTCAGCGAGTGGCCGTAGCTCATCCAGACCTTGGGTTGCTGCGGATACTCCTGCAGCACCGACTGGTAGATGCGGGCTGAGCCTGCGTAATCGGCGAGGTTGGCGAGGACCGCAGCCTTGAGGTTGCGATAGCCCGGATTGCGCGGCTCCTTCCCCAGGAGCTGCTCCACATGCGGGAGTGCCGCGGCGGCTTTGCCCTGGCGGTTGAGCACGGTGGCATAGTTGTGACGCGCCGCATCGAAGCTCGGGGCGAGCTCGAGGCAGCGCTCGAGCAGCTGCTGCGCGTCCGCATAGCGGCGCAGCCGCGCCGCGACTTCAGCGAGCATGCGCAGTGCCGCAACGTCGGTCGGATGCTGTTGCAGATGCTCGCGCAGCAGCGCTTCGGCTTCCGGAATGCGGTTCTCGACCAGGGCCGCCGCGGGGGCCAGCAGACGCGGATCGCGGGTGGCCGCTTTGATGTGGCGCGCGTAGGCGGCGTCCGCCCCTTCCGCATCACCGATCGCTGCGAGGTGATCGGCGAGGGTGCGCCAGCACTCGGAGAGGTCGGGTTTTAGAGCGACGGCGCGACGCAGAGCCTCGATTGCCGTTTCACCCTGGCCCGCGCTGCCGGCCGTCTTGCCCAGCTCGTAGTGCGCCGCGGCCCAGCGCGGCTGACTGCGACAGAGCTTCTGCAGACCCACGAGTGCGGTGTCAACGTTGCCGCAGGAGCGCTGAGCCACGGCGAGAAGGAGCGTCGCCATGGGGTGATCGGGCACGACTTTGAGGATTTCGGCCGCCTGCTCGGCAGCCAGTGCCGGCTGCGCCGGCAGCAAGCGAGCGGCGTGACTGAGTGCGATCTCGAGCGAGCCGCGGGCCTCGGTCTGGGCGCTCAAGCGTGCCGCCCCGCCAGGGCGAGGAGTGCAGGGGGGCGCGCGCGGGCAGGCCCCGCGGCGTCAGAAGCAATCACTTGGACATCCCCTCCCACCAGAGCCCCTAAAATAGCGCAGCGAAGTGGCGGATGCCACGAAGCGCCATCTCCTGGGATCGCGCGATCAATGTGGCAGCTGCGGCGCCGGCTCGAGCGGTGCGGCACCGGCAAGCGTCGGCCATTGCAGTGGTGCGACCCTGCGCACCATCCACACCCACCCGAGCACGCCCAGCACGCTGATCACGGCGGCGACCAGGAACGCCACCGTAAAGTGGTGCGTTTCCTGCACCACCAGTCCGGTCAGCGCAGGAGCGATCACGCCCGCGAAGTTACCGCAGGCGTTCTGAATTCCGACCCAGCGAGCCGATGCCGTAGGCCCTGCCAGGATCTGCGAAACGGCAAAGACCCCCGAGGACGAGGCCCCCGAGAGAACCTGGTAGACGAAGATGGCCCCGAGCGCCCAGGGCTGCGCGGCGAAGGCGATGCACACCATGCAGGCGACGGTCCCCAGGTGTGCCACTGCCATCAGCGATTTATAGGCGGCATTCCCCCGACCGGCGCGTACGAAATAGTCGATGGCCCACCCGGCCGCCAGCGCGCTCAGCGCGTTCACGACATAGGCGCTGCCAGTGAGGGTGGCCATTTCAGCAGTCGAGAAGCCGCGCTCGCGCACGACGTAGTAGGGGAGCCACGTAAGCATGAAGTAGAAGGCGTAGTTGGTCGAGAAGAGTCCGAGCGCCGTGCCCCAGAGCGAGGGCTGCCTCAAAACGGTGCGCAGAGTGGGTCCTTCGCCGGCCGCGGTGCGGGCGGCCTGCCGCGGCAGCCGCACCCGCGACCAGGGAATGAGCCACAGCAGCGACAGGGCGCCGAATACCCAGAATGCGGAGCGCCAGCCGAAGTGCAGCATGAGGAGCCCCCCGCAGTAAGAGCCCACCGCGGGACCAAACAGGTATCCGAAGGCGACGATGCCGTTGGCTGTGCCGAGGCTGCGGACCGGGACGACGATCGCCAGCAGTTTCGAGGCGCAGGGAAAGCCGGCGCTCTCACCGATGCCGAGCAGCAGCCGCAGGGCGAGGAGCGCAGCGAACGAGTGCGCGAAACCGACCAGCATCGTGGCGCACGCCCAGATGGCGAGGCCCGCTGCCAGCACCCGCTCCGCGCCCACGCGCTCGGCGAACCAACCCAATGGGATCTGCAATATGGCGTAAGACCAGAAGAACGCCGAGAACAGCAGCCCGAGCTGCCTTGCCGAAAACCCCAGCTCATCCTGGATGAGATGCGCAGCGGTCGGCAGCGCACCGCGATCGACATAGTTGATGAAGAGGGCGGCGGCGAGCAGCCCGACGATCCACCAGCGCGTGCGCGCGCTCAGGTCAGAGGCGCTCGACAGCGTCGTCAACTCGCATAGTCCGCTTCGCTGCGATCCAACAGCCGCTTCAGGGCTTCAAAGTGCAGCTCGGTGCGTCCCTCTCCGCCGACGCTCACGCAGGATCTGAACTGCGCGGCGGTCGCCTGCACGATCTCGTCGGGGAGGATGCGCAGCTTGTGGCCGCTCGACAGCGCCAGCAGCTGCGCCTGGCAGGCGCGCTCGAGGAAGTACAATCGCTCGAACGCCTGGGCCGCCGAGTGCGCCGTTACCAGGACGCCGTGATTGCGCAGCAACGCGATGGGCTTGCCGCCCATGGCGCGCGCCAGGCGCTCGCCCTCGCTGTAGTCGAGCGCCAGGCCGTTGTAATCGATGTAGGCGATGTCGTCGTGGAAGCCGATGGCGTTCTGCCCCGCCATCTCCAGGTGCGCATCCTCGAGCATGCCGAGTGCCGTCGCATACGGCATGTGTGTGTGCAGGACGCAGCGCGCCGCCGGCACGAGGCGGTGCACCGACAGATGGATGTAGAGAGCGGTGTCCTCGACCAGGCCGCGGCCCGCCACCACTTTTCCGCTGAAGTCCAGCTCCAGCAGGTCGCTCGCTTTCACTTCCGACCACAGCAACCCGAAGGGTGCGAGATAGAAGCGGTCGGAGCGGCCGTGCACGAGCATCGTCAGGTGATTGTCGATGCCCTCGTTGAAGCCGAAACGCGCCGCCAGGCGATGGCAGGCGGCCAGATCGATCCTCGCGCGGCGTTCTGCGTCGTCGCGCGACCACACCGGTTCCCGTGACGCGTTCATCGAGCCTCGCCGGATTGAGGGGACGCGCTCACGAGTATAGTCGGGGCGCAGGCAACCCTAAAGGCGCTTCCAGTCCCTGCGGATTTCGCGCGCCGCGTTGTGTCCGGGTATGCCCGAGACGCCGCCGCCGGGGTGTGTGGACGAGCCGCACTGGTAGAGTCCCCTGATCGGCGTGCGATAGTCGGCCCAATGCGGTGCAGGGCGTTGCCAGAACAGCTGGTCGGCCGACAGCTCGCCATGAAAGATATGCCCCTGCGGCAGTCCGACGATCGCCTCGAGATCCGGCGCGACCAGGGTCTCGATGTCGATGATCTGCGCGGAAAACCCGGGCGCCATCTCTTCCAGCACATCGAGCGCGGCCTTCGTGAGGTTGTGCTTCTCCTTGGCCCATGAGGCTCCGCCGCGCAGCGTGTAGGGCGCGTGCCCGCCGAAGATATTGATGACATGTTTGCCCGGCGGCGCCAGCGAGTCATCCACGATCGTGGGCACGACCGGCGTGAGGAACGGCTTGCTCGAGAACCAACCGTACTTGGCGTCGTCGTAGGCGCGCTCCAGGTAGTCGATCCCCGGGGCAATGTGCACGTAGGTCGGATAGCCGAACGGCTGCCGGCCCGCATCGAAGGCGCGATAGCGGGGCGGTTCGTGGGCGGCGACGTTCATCTTGAAAGCGGTCGAGAACGTGCGGTACGTATCGATGTCGCGCAGCAGCTCCGCGGGCAGATGCTCAGGGGCGATCAGCCGCCTGAAGAGGGTGGGCGCGGCGGCATTGCAGGCGATCGCCCGCGCGCGAAATTCCCGTCCGTCGGCAGTGCGCACACCGGTCGCGCGACCGTCGCTCACCAGGATCTCTGCCACCGCCGCCTGCGTCATGACTTGCATGCCGAAGCGCGCGCCGGAGCGCGCGATCGACGCCGTGATGGCGCCCATCCCGCCGCGCACAAATCCCCACCCGCCGGCCCCCTGATGCTCGCCCATCAGGTGATGCATGATCACGTACGCCGTTCCGGGGGATTTGGGCCCGGCAAAGGTCCCTATCGAAGCGTAATAGGCGAGCACGCTCTTGATGGTGTCGTGCTCGAACCAGGCGGACAGATAGTCGTAGGCGCTCTGGGTCAACAGGTCGACCATCCGGTAGGCGCGATCGCCGATCGTGCGATGGCGCCACAGCAGCGCGGCACTCTTCTTGAAGCTGCCCCAGCTGCGCCGCACGGGATCGATCGGCGTCTCGAACAGCAGCCCCCGCACCACCGCCGCCGACTCCTCGAGGTAACGCGCGAACTGCGGGTAGACCTCCGCATCGTGGCGCGAGAAGCGCGCAAATTCCGCCTGGGTCTTCCTGACGTCCTCGCTGAAGACGATGTAGTTGTCGCCCCCGAGCGGACAGAACAGGTCGTTGGCCGGCAGCACCGTCAGACCGAGGGAGTGCAATTCCAGATCGCGGATCACGCGCGGATGCAGCAGGCTCATCACGTAGGAGAATCGCGAGGCACGGAAGCCGGGAGTGAACTCCTCGGTGACGGCGGCGCCGCCGATGATCTCGCGCCGTTCCAACACGAGCGTCTTCAGACCGGAACGGGCGAGGTAGGCCCCGCACACCAGCCCGTTATGACCCGATCCGATAACGATCACATCGTATGCTCGTCATGCGCCTGCATCGCTCGGTGAGCGCGCCGCTAGCATAGCGTGTCGCGCAGCCAGCGCGGCGGCAACTCGCGGGCGCGGACAGTGATCTTGCGGAGGAGCGGAGTGCAGCGCATCCTCAGTTGCGGGCAGCGTGGAGGGCGAGCGTGTACGTTCCGGAGCACTTTCGCGAGAAGCGAATCGATGTGCTGCAGGCGTTTGTCGAGCGGCACCCGCTGGCCACGCTCGTGGCCGTGACCACCCAGGGGCTTACGGCCAATCACATCCCGCTGCGTTCGCAGCTCTCGGCCGCGGGCGGCGGCGTGCTGCACGGGCATATTGCCCGCGCCAATTCCCTGTGGCGCGACCTGGCACCGGATGCCCCGGTGCTCGCGATCTTCACCGGCGCCGACAGCTACGTCTCTCCCATCTGGTATCCGAGCAAGCGCGAGCACGGCAAGGTCGTGCCGACCTGGAACTACGCCACGGTCCATGTCAACGGCAACATCCGGTTCATCGAGGATGCGGCATGGTTGCGGCAATTCGTGACGTCACTGACCGACCTGCACGAGCAAGGCAACCGCGAGCGCTGGCACGTGAGCGATGCGCCCCCGGACTATATCGACGCCATGCTGCGCGCCATCGTCGGCTTCGAGATCACGATCACGGGCGTCGTTGCCAAGTTCAAGGGCAGTCAGAATCGCCCCGCCGCCGATCGGGCCGCCGTAGGGGCCGCGCTGCGCGCCGCGGGACGAAGCGCGAGCGAGGTCGCAGAGCTCGCCCCGGACGCCGATCCCACCACGGCTGCGTGAGCACCGCCGGGCAGATCGCAACGAGGGTCTCTCTATCGGGCTGGGATAAGCTCAAGCTTGGTGCGGCGCAGCCCGTGACGATGCCGGCATTCGGCGATGCGCGATCCAGAAGAGCGGCAGGGAGAGCAGCTGCGCCAGCACGGCGAGCAGCGCAAGGGTGAGGCGCGAGCGCTCGTAGAGCAGTCCCATCGCCACACTGCCGATCAGCCACCCGCAGCCGTAGCCTGCGTAAAACAGTCCGAAGGCGAAACTGCGCCGGCCCTGCGGCAGCACGCCCGCCACGATCGCCTTCAGCAACGTGTCCTGCACGGCATAGCCGATTCCGAGCAGCGGCATCGCCGCGATTACCAGCGCGGGGCCGCCGAGGAGCAGGAGCGGCGCGAACAGCGAAGAGAGCGTCACCGCGGCCAACACCACCGGCAACCCATGGCGATCGTAGGTGCGGCCGATGACGAGGTTTGCCGCGACGCCGCTGCCGGTGGCGAAGGCGAGCAGGACCGGTGCTCCGACCTCCGTAGCGGTCTTGGTGCTGGTCAGATGGTACGAGATCAGCTCGTAACTCATCAGGCCGCCCGCGAAGCAGGTTCCGGCCGCCATGAACAGCCAGTATGAGGGTGTGAAGCCGCGCGCGGGCGCCGTCTCACCGCTCTCCAGCCGGGAGGGCAGGGGAAAGCGAAGCCGGGCGAGCGTCAGCGAAATGAGCGCGAGGAGGGACGAAACGAGCAGAGCTGCGTAGGCGGCCCGATAGCCGCCCCCGAAGAACAGCACGGCGGCGACCACCAGCGGGCCGAATGTCGCGCCGGTTTCGTCGAGCGCGGTGTTGACGGCGTACACCCACCCCTTGCCGTAGCGGGCGGTGGTATAGGACAGCATCGCTTCCACGGTCGGCTTGCGCAGCGCGCGGCCGATGCGCTCGGCGAACACCAGAAGGGCGGCCACCTGCCAGCTGCCCGCGAGCGCCATCGCCGGGACGGCGAGCAGGTTGATGGCATAGCCGATGAACGTGACCAACCAGTGCCGCCCCGTGCGGTCGGCGACATAGCCGGCAACCGAGCGCATGCCATAGCCGAGAAACTCGCCCGCGCCGGCGATGATGGCGATGGCGGCCGCGCTGGCGCCGAGCGAGCCGAGGAAGGCGCCGTTGATGCCACCGCCCCCCTCATACGTGACGTCCGCGAACAGGTTGACGACGCCCATCGTCAACACGAAGCGAAACGCCGAGCTCTCGAGTGCGTGTGCCAACTTCATTGGCGCACCGCCGTGTATGGACAGTTCATATGAACGCCGAGATGAGCAGGCCGGCGCACAGCTCGTCAAGAGCGAGGGCTTCCCGGCATGCATCGAGGCCGGGCGGTGTGAAGCGCGGCTAGGGTTTCAGGCCCGAGATCAGCGCGCTGAACACGGCGCGAATCTGCGAGTCGGGAAAGGGGGAGGGGAGGTTCTGCTGCGCCGCCAGCAGGCGATCGCGCATCATTCCCTCTGAGGCGCCAAGAAGGGCCGAGGTGATGGCCTGGGGCCTCAGGGCGCTGCTGAAGCTGCCGTCCTTCTGTCCGCGCTCGATCAGGCTCACCACCAGCCTGGCGAAATCCCTGTATCCCTGGGTGATGAGGACCTCGGCGTTGTCACCGCGCACGCGCCGTCCCTCGAACAGCAACAGCTTCGCGAGGTCAGGGTCGCGCTCGAAGGCGCTGATCATGGCAGAGAGGACCGCGATCATGGCCTCCCGCGCCGTCGGCGCGGCCGCCACCAGGCGCGCAATCTGCGGATTGAGCGGCGCCCAGCTCTCGTCGAAGATGGCCTCGAGGAGCCCGGTCTTGCTGCCGAAGTTGCGCACCAGCTGCGATTCCGAGGAGCCGGCCTCGCGCGCGATAGCCGCGGTGGTGATGCGCTCATAGCCCGCTCCGGCTATGAGTCGTTTGCCTGTGCCGAGCAGCCGTTCGCGGCTGCTACCCGCATCACTGGGCTCTTTGCTGTGCCGCGCCATCGCCTTGCCGCCGTTGCCGGATCCGATGGTAGGGGTGCTACTACCAGCCGTCAACGCGTGTCGCCATTTACATACGGTGAGTGCTGTTGACTTGTGGTAGTCGTACTACTACCGTTTTGCGCCTCGCAAGCATGACGACAGGGAGTCTGTATGCGCACCCATTCCGTTCCTCGCCATCGCCCGGCAAAGCTCTGGCGGGGTCTGTTTGCGTTACTCGCTCTGGCGCTGTGCCACGGCGCGGCAGCGCAGGACAGCGGCTGGGCTGCGACCGCGACCCAGGGGATCACGCTGGCGAATTTCACGACGCCGGTACAGTCGCTCGGGCCGCTCGCGGATGCGACGCCGCTGCACATCATGGTAGGGCTGCGCGTGCAGAACGAGGCGCAACTCAACAGCACGATCCTCGCCGTCAACACGCGCGGCAACCCGGCGTACGGGCAATTCCTGACGCCCTCGCAGTTCGCCGCCACCTATTCGCCGAGCGCCAGCCAGGTACAGGCGGTCGAGTCCTATCTCGCCGGCATGGGGTTCACCAACATCTCCGCGCCCTCGAACGGCCTGTACGTATCGGCCTGGGGCAGCGCGGCGGCGGTCGCGGCGGCGTTCAATACTCCGCTGTGGCAATACCAGGTCTCCGGCCCGAACGGCGCGCCGACGCGCACCGTTTACACCAACACCCAGACGGCGCAGGTGCCGGCGTCCCTCGGCGGCGTAGTGCTGTCGGTGGTCGGCCTGCAGAACATCGACACGATGCATACTTTCCTCGGTACGTGGCCCGCCGCCGCTCCGCTGCCTCCGGTACCCGCGCCGAGTGTTCCGGCCAATCCGGTCACATTCTCCCCGCAGGATTTCTGGAAGGTGTACGACGTCGGCGCGGTACCGGCGGCCTCCAACACCACGATTGCCATATTCGCGGAGGGAAACCTCGCCGGCATCCTGCCCGATCCGAGTAATCCGAGCGCGCCGAGTGATCTGCGCCAGTTCGAGAGCGAGCACAACCTCCCGCAGGTGCCGGTGCAGATCGTGAAGGTCGGACTCGGCAGCAGCGACACCAGCGGTGCCGTGGAATTCGACATGGATACCCAGACGTCGACCGGCATGGCGGGCGCCGTCAAACAGCTCATCGTGTACGACGCCGACTCGCTCAATGACGTCGACCTCATCCCGGGGTTTAACGCTTTCGTGACTCAGAACGTCGCGCAGGCCGGCAGCGCCTCCTTCGGCGGCTGTGAAACGCTCGAGTACCTCTCGGGCGCCATGCCCCTCTACGACCAGATATTCCGCCAGGCGGCGGTACAGGGGCAGACGGTGTTTGCCTCCACGGGCGATTCGGGCTCGGCCTGCGGCGTGGTCGGCGTGACCAACGGCGTGCCCCTCTCGGGTGTGCCTGCGGCTGTGGAGTTCCCGGCTTCCGATACGTACGTGATGGGCGCGGGCGGAACGACGCTGCTCGTCGATTCGAATTTCAATGTCGTCCAGACCACCGCCTGGAATGCCGGCGGTGGCGGCTTCTCGTTGTGGGAGCATTCGGCCGCCTGGCAGTCGCCGTTCGTCCCGGTGACTGCCGCGGGCAACAACGTCGGGGCGGGCAAGGGACTTCCGGACGTCGCGATGGATGCGGATTTCGTCCTCTCGCCCGCGGGCTTCGTCAGCGGCGGCGGCGATACGAGCAACGGCGGCACGAGCCTCGCCTCGCCGCTCTCGCTCGGCGCCTGGGCGCGTCTCGAGGGGGCGCACAACAACGCTCTCGGCTTCGCAGGACCGGTGCTCTATGCGCTCGCCACTCCGGGAGTGCCGTTCTCCACCATCACCGGCATGACCGACGTGACCGTCGGCAGCAACGGTGTGTATGCCGCGACGCCCGGCTGGGACTTCACGACCGGGCTGGGCTCGTTCGACATCGCCGCAGTCAGTGGCCTGATCGGGCAAAGCGGTGGCGCCGCGCTCTCCCCCTGCACACCGCCGGGGACGCTGGTGGTGTCGCAGAAGCCCGGCAGCCAGTTGGGCGCTCCGGCCAACGAGGAGGACGACGTCGTCGGTGTGTCGTTCGCCGAGCCGTATCCGGCCGCGAATCCCCCGGAGACGCTCGTCATTACGATGACCGTCGGCAATCTCTCCGCCCTGCCGGCCCTGCCGCCCAATACCTTCTGGAAGGTGTACTTCAGTTACCAGGGGCAGGTGTATTTCGTCGACATGGACACGGTGGCTCCCGGCGGGACGCCGGCCACGCCGGAGTTCGTCTACGGCGTTACGACACCGGACGGTGCGGGCGGCAACGGCGATTCGGGCCTGGGTGCCATCAGTGGCAGCTACAACCTGAGCAACAACACGATTACCTGGGTGCTGCCGGCGAGCGTCCTCCTGCCGCCGGTAGGGACCTTCCCCAACGTCACCCCCGGTACGACGGGCACGCCGCCGGGCGCGGGCGCCAAGCTCTCCAACGTACATGGGGTCACGCAAATGCTGGTCGGCGCGGCGGCGGGTCTGCTGGAGACCATCGGCGCGACGCCGAGCGGCACCTATACCCTGGTAGGCAACAGCGGCTGCAATCCGGCAGCGCCCGTGGTCGCAGTGCTGACCGCGACGCCCGCCGGCGGCAACGCGCCGCTCGCCGTGACGCTCGATGCGTCGGGTTCACACCCGCCGCTCAACGGCGGGAAGATCAGCCAGTACACGTTCAACTTCGGCGACGGCAGCAGCGCGGTGACGCAAAGCACGCCGACGGTGAGTCATTCGTACACGACCGCCGGCACCTATCAGGCGAGCGTCAAAGTGACCGACACGGGCGGGGGCACGGGCACCTCTGCGAACGTCACGATAACCGTCCAGCGCCCGACCCAGCCGCCGGTGGCGACGCTCAGTGCGACTCCGACCAGCGGGCGTGCGCCCTTGACGGTCAACTTCAATGCGTCCGGTTCCCGCGACCCGAACAGTGGCGGCGCGATCACGCAGTACACGTTCAACTTCGGCGACGGCGGCGCGCCGCTGACGCAGAGGTCCGCGACCGTGAGCCACACTTACACGGTTGCGGCCACGCACATCGCCAGTGTCACGGTGACGGACAGCGAAGGCGGAACGGCCTCCGCCTCGGTGAAGGTGAGGATCACCAGGTAAGGACGGCCCGAGCGGCACAGGGACGTGATACACCACCGGGAAGTGGTGCCTGAAGTAGCCTCCGCAGCGCGAGCTGCGGAGGCTTGATTGCCTGCCGGGACCTGACTGCCGGCGATCCGGCCACGCGCGTACACTCAGGCCCTGCACGGGCGGCCGTTCGAACCGCCGCCGGGGGCACGCGCCATGCCGACTCTCTTGGCCCTGGACATCTACGGAACCGTCATCGACCCCGGTGGCATCGTGGTCGAGCTCGGCAAGCTGTTTGGGGAGCAGGCTCGGGCTGCAGCAGTGTTGTGGCGCGAAAAGCAGCTCGAGTTCACTTTCCGGCGCGCGCTGATGCGCAGCTACGCGGACTTCGATGTGTGCACGGCACAGGCACTGACGTATGTCGGCAGTCAGCTCGGCGTCGACATCGATGATGCGCACAGGCGAGCACTCCTGGGCGCGTATCTGCGCCTGCCGGCCTTTCCCGATGCCGAGCCCGGATTGAAGAGTCTCAGAGGTGCCGGGCACAGGATCGTCGCGCTGACCAACGGCACGGAGAAATCGGTCGGGGCGCTGCTGCGCCACGCCGGCATCAGCGAGCACTTCGAAATGATTCTGAGCGCCGACTCGATCCGGACCTTCAAGCCCGACCCGGCCGTATACGAGCTCGTGCAGCGAAGCGGCGTCACGGCGCCGGACCGAGCCTGGCTGGTCTCGGGCAACCCCTTCGATGTGATCGGCGCGAAGGCGTACGGCCTTAAGACCGCGTGGGTGCGCAGAGACCCGGCTCGGATCTTCGAGCCGTGGGAATTCTCCCCTGACGTCGTCGTGGGGAACCTGGAAGAGCTCGGGCAGGCCGTGTGACGGCCGCCGCCGCGCTCGTTCGGGACAATCGCCGCAATCGCCTCAAGGGGTCAGCACGATCTTACCGGCGTGCGATTTCTTCATGAACTCAGTCTGGGCAGCGACGATCGAGCTCATGGGGTACGTGGCACTCACGACGGGGCTGATCTCGCCGCGCTCGATGTAGCCGATCAACTCTCTGAATACCGCCGGCTCGAAAATCGTGCAGCCGAGCAGCTGCAGATCCTTGAGGTAGAGGGTGCGCAGATCCAGTTCCACGGCCGCCCCGGCAATGGCCCCCGCGACTGCGTAGCGCCCGCCCGGCCGCAGTACCTCGAGCAGCTGCGGAAATTGCCGCCCGCCGACGACGTCGATCACGACGTCGACCGAGCTGCGTCCCAGCTCCATCGCCAGGTCAGCATCGCGAGACAGGATGCTCGCGGCACCGAGCGGGCCGATCACGCTCGCCTTCGCAGCGCTCACCAGAGCGATGACGCTCGCACCGCGGCGGCGGGCGAGCTGAACGGCGGCGGAGCCGACGCCGCCGGAGGCGCCGGTGATGAGCACCGTTTCGGCGCGGCCGACCCGCGAGCGCGACAGCATGTTTTCCGCCGCCGCGTAAGCGCAGGGGAAGGAGGCCAGCTCCAGGTCCGTGAGCGCACTGCTGATGCGGCAGGCGTTCGCCGCGGGCAGCGTCGCGAAATCCGCAAAAGCGCCGTCGCGATCCGACCCGAAGTAGCCTGCAGCGCAGGGCGCGCGCAGCACCGGGTCCACCAGCACCCGCTCGCCGATACGCGCCGGATCGACGCCGGCACCGACTGCGACGATGCGGCCGCAGGCATCCGCGCCCTGGATTCTCGGGAAGCTGAGCGCGCGCCCGGTCCAGGCGGCGTCCGCAGTACTCGCCGGGGCGCGCAGACCGGCGGATTCTGTGCCGCCGCTGACGGACTTCGAGTACCAGCCGATGCGCGTGTTGATGTCGGTGTTGTTGACAGCGGCTGCGCCGATGCGAATCAACACTTCGCTGGCAGCCGGCACCGGTACCGGCACGTCGGTACGATATTCAAGCTGCTCGAAGCCGCCATGACCGTGGAGCAGCACGGCTCTCATGACCTTGGGCAGCAAGAGTGGGTCCCCGCGCGTTACATATGGTACTCCACAAATAGCCCGCTGGAAGCGAAGTGCGTACACTCAGGCAGACCTTGCCGGACAACCGCCATGAATGAGATCTCGAGAGCCTGCCGACGCCCCGGACCGAGCCGCGACGCGCGCCGTGCCATGCGCGCCGCACCTCTGCCCGATAATCTGAAGCCGGTGCATCCGGGCATGGAGGGCGGGCGCTATCGGCCGCTGAGCGAGGCGGACGTGCTGAAGATCCATCGGGCGGCAGTGCGGCTGCTCGAGGAAGTCGGACTCGCCGACGCGCCGCCCTCGGGCGTCGAATACCTGATGCGCGCCGGTTGCCGCCTGAGCGAGCACGGCCGGCTGTTGTTTCCCGCCGCCCTGATCGAGGACACCGTCGCCCGGGCCGCACGCCACTTCGTGCTGCATGGGCAGGATCGCCGCCACGACATGGAGCCGTGGGGGAAAAAGGTCTACTTCGGCACCGCGGGCGCGGCCGTCAACATGGTCGACTCGCGCACCGGCGTCTACCGCGAATCGAAGATCCGTGACCTGTACGACATCGGTCGGATCGTCGACGTCATGGAGCACATCCACTTCTTCCAGCGCGCCGTCGTGCCGCGCGACATTCCCGACCCCTACGAGATGGACTTCAACACCTGCTACGCGTCGGTGTCTGCAACGACCAAGCACGTGGGCTCGAGCTGGGTCAACCCGGTGCATGTCACGCGCTCGCTCGAGATGCTGCACGCGATAGCCGGCGGCGAGGACAAGTGGCGCGAGCGCCCCTTCGTCAGCCAGTCGAACTGCTTCGTTGTCCCGCCGATGAAATTCGCGACCGACGCCTGCCGCTGCCTGGAAGTGGCGGCAGCCGGCGGCATGCCGGTGCTGCTGCTCTCGGCCGGACAGGCCGGCGCGACGGCGCCCGCGGCCATTGCCGGCGCGCTCGCCCAGGAGGTCGCGGAGGTGCTGGCGGGCCTGGTGTACGTGAACGCCGTCAAGCCCGGAGCACCCGCCATTTTCGGCACCTGGTGCTTCGTGTCCGACCTGCGCACGGGCGCCATGTCCGGCGGGAGTCCGGAGCAGGCGCTGCTCTCGGCGGCTGCCGCGCAGATGGCGCACTACTATGATCTGACCGGCGGGACGGCCTCGGGAATGACGGACTCGAAGCTTCCGGATGCGCAGTCCGGCGCCGAAAAGGCCTACTGCCACGCCCTGGTCGGCAACGCCGGCGCCAATCTGATCTATGAATCGGCCGGGATGCACGCGAGCCTGCTCGGCTACTCGCTGGAGAGCATCGTCATCGACAACGACATCATCGGGGCGACCCAGCGCACCATTCGCGCGATCGACGTCGACGATGCCAGCCTGTCGTTCGAGACCATCCGGGACGTGTGCCTGCAAGGGCCCGGCCACTATCTCGGCTCCGAGCAGACGCTGCAGCTGATGCAGTCGGCGTATCTGTATCCGGTGATCGGCGACCGCAAGAGCCCGAACGAATGGACCGAGCAGGGCGCGCTCAACATCACGCAGCGCGCCGAGAAGAAAGTCCGGGAGATCCTGGCGACGCATTTTCCGGACCACGTGCCCGAGGCCGTCGACGCGCGCATCCGCGAGCAGTTTCCCGTCAAGCTGCCGCGCGAGGCGATGCGTGCCCCCGCGAAGTGAGAGGTCAGGTCTGACTCGCTGACGCGCGGCCGGAGAGCGATTCGGTGCAGAGCATCCCGTCCCAGGCACGCGTCGTGATCATCGGCGGTGGTATCGTCGGCTGCAGCGTCGCCTACCACCTGGCGAAGCGCGGCTGCAGCGATGTGCTGCTGCTCGAGCGCAAACAACTCACCTGCGGGACGACCTGGCATGCGGCGGGCCTGGTGGGTCAGCTGCGCGCCACGCTGAATCTCACGCGGCTGGCGCAATACACCACGCAGCTGTACGAGGGACTCGAGCGCGAGACCGGCCAGGCGACCGGTTTCCGACAGGTGGGCTCGATCGCCGTGGCGGCGAACGATGCGCGTTTCGAGGAGCTGAAGCGCGGCGCCTCGATGGCGCGCTCCTTCGGCCTCGAGGTACAGATCCTCTCGCCGGGCGCGGCCAGGGAGCGCTGGCCGCTGCTGGCGGCGGATGATCTGGTCGGCGCAATCTTCCTGCCGAAGGACGGGCAGACGAACCCGGTCGACACGACCCAGGCGCTCGCCAGGGGTGCGCGCAGCGGCGGGGTGCGCATCGCCGAGAACCTCAAGGTCACGGGGATCCGCACCCACGGCGGGCGCGTCACGGGTGTTGCGACCGAACAGGGTGAAGTCCAGGCCGAGGTCGTCGTGAACTGCGCGGGCATGTGGGCGCGCGAGGTGGGCGGCTGGGCGAATGTCGCCGTGCCGCTGCACGCGGCGGAGCATTTCTACATCGTGACGCAGCCGATTGCGGGCCTGACATCGGGGGTGCCAATCCTGCGCGACGCGGATGCCTGCTCGTACTTCAAAGAAGACGCAGGCAAGCTCCTGGTGGGATGGTTCGAGCCGCAGGCGAAGCCCTGGGGCGAGGCGGGGATTCCGGAGAGCTTCGCCTTCGATCAGTTGCCGGCCGACCTGACCCACATCGAGCCGTTGTTCGCGAGCGCCATGCACCGCGTGCCCGTTCTCGAACAGGCGGGCGTGCAGGTGTTCTTCAACGGGCCGGAAAGCTTCACTCCGGATGATCGTTATCTGCTGGGCGAGGCCCCGGAGATGCGTGGGCTATACGTGGCGGCGGGCTTCAATTCAATCGGCATCCAGTCGGCCGGTGGGGCGGGGAAGGTACTCGCGGACTGGATCATCGACGGACATCCGCCGTTTGATCTGTGGGACGTCGACATCCGCCGCTGCATGCCCTTCCAGCGCAACCGGCGCTACCTGCGCGAGCGCACGGTCGAGACGCTCGGTCTGCTCTATGCCATGCATTGGCCCTACCGCCAGGCCGAGAGCGCACGCGGCGTGCGCAGGTCGGCTCTGCACGAGCGCCTGGCCGCAGCCGGTGCGTGCTTCGGGGAGGTGGCGGGCTTCGAGCGTCCCAACTGGTTCGCAGCGGCAGGTACCGAGCCGCGCTACGAGTACAGCTACGGCCGGCAGAACTGGTTCGGGCAGGCGGCCGCCGAGCACCAGGCGGTTCGCGAGCAGGTGGGGCTGTTCGATCAATCCTCGTTCGCCAAGTTCGCACTGAAGGGCGCGGATGCCGCGAGAGTGCTCGGACGAATATGCGCCAACGATGTCGACGTGCCGCCCGGCCGGATCGTCTATACACAATGGCTGAACGAACGGGGCGGTATCGAAGCGGACCTCACGGTGACGCGCGAGGCCGAAGACGCTTACCTCATCGTCACGGCCTGCGCGACGCAGACGCGCGACTTCAGCTGGCTGTGCCGCCACGTACCCGCCGAGGCGCGCGCGGTCGCGCTCGATGTCTCCTCGGCGTATGCAGTGCTCGGGCTCATGGGACCGCGCAGCCGGGAGCTCCTCGGCACGCTCACCGACACGGACCTCTCGAGCGCCGCTTTCCCGTTCGGAACCTCCCGGATCATCGACCTCGGATACGCACGGGTGCGCGCCAGCCGCATCACCTACGTGGGGGAGCTGGGTTACGAGCTGTACATTCCGACCGAGTTCGCGCAGTCGGTGTTCGAGGTGATCGTCGGCGCCGGCGACGCTTTCGGGCTGCGCCTGGCGGGCTACCACGCCATGAACAGCCTGCGCATGGAAAAGGCTTACCGTCACTGGGGTCACGACATCAGCGACGAGGACACCCCGCTCGAGGCCGGCCTGCAGTTCGCCATCGCCTGGGACAAGCCCGGCGGATTCATCGGACGCGAGCCGCTCCTGCGCCAGCGCGAAAGCGGGGCGAGCCGCAGGCTCGTGGCGGTGGCTCTCGAGAGCGCCGATCGACTCCTTTATCACAACGAGCCGATCTGGCGGAACGGTGAGCTCGCTGGCCGCATCACCTCGGGGATGTTTGGTCACACTGTGGGTGCATCCCTCGGGCTCGGCTACGTCGCCAACGGCGGCGCGCCCGTCGATCCCGCCTGGGTCGCTGCGGGAAAATACGAGGTGGAAGTGGCGGCCGAGCGCGTGCCCGCGAGGATCTCCCTGCGGCCCTTCTACGATCCTGCGAGCGAGCGGGTGAAGTGCTGAAGCGCGCTTCGCGAGCGGTGCCTGCAGGTCCTGCGCGTGGCCCCAGGGGATAGCGGGCGCGTCCATGAAAAGCCGTGCACGCGTGGTCGTCATCGGCGGCGGAGCGGTCGGCTGCAGCGCGCTCTATCACCTTGCGAGGCTCGGGTGGACGGACGCGGTCCTCCTCGAGCGCGACGAGCTCACCGCAGGCTCGACCTGGCACGCGGCCGGCAACTGCCCGAACTTCTCGACTTCCTGGAACATCCTCAAGCTGCAGCGGCACTCGACCGCGCTCTACGAGAGGCTGGCGCACGAGGTCGGCTACGACATCAACTATCATCTCACCGGCAGCATCCGCCTGGCGCACACCACCGACCGGGTCGATGAGTTTCGACACGTCATCTCGCAGGCACGCTCGCAGCACATCGGCTTCGAGCTGCTTTCACCGTCCGAGATCAAGGCGCGGCATCCGTTCCTCGAGCTCGAGGGCATAAGGGCGGGATTGTGGGACCCCAAGGACGGGGATATCGACCCGGCGCAACTGACGCAGGCGCTCGCCAAGGGGGCGCGCGACCTGGGCGCCACCGTCTACCGGCGCACTCGCGTGACTGCCATCAATGAGCTGGCCGAGGGCGGCTGGCGGATCGAGACTCCCGCCGGGGCGATCGAGGCCGAGTACGTGATCAACGCGGCCGGCTACCGCGGCGGGGAAGTGGCCGCGATGATCGGCGAGTACCTGCCCATCGTGACGCTGTCACATCAGTACCTGATCACCGAGGACATCCCCGCACTCGTCGCGCGCGGGGCGGCGCGCCTGCCCCTGGTGCGTGATCCTGACGTCAGCTACTACCTGCGCCAGGAGCGACATGGCCTGCTTCTCGGCCCCTATGAATCGCGCGGCCGAGCGCACTGGCTCGATGGCCTGCCGGGCGAGTTCGCGCACCAGCTCTTTGCCGACGATCTCGGGCGCATAGAGAGCTACATCGAAGCCGCCTGCGCGCGGGTGCCGATTCTCGGCTCAGTGGGTGTCAAGCGCGTCATCAACGGCCCGATCCCGTATGCCCCGGACGGCAATCCGCTCATGGGTCCGGCTGCCGGTGTGCGCAATTTCTTCCACTGCTGTGCGTTCACTTTCGGAATCGCACAAGCAGGCGGCGCCGGCAGGATCATTGCCGAGTGGGTCGTGAATGGCCAGCCGGACTGGGACGTCTGGCCGCTCGACTCGCGTCGTTACCTTCCCTTCGCCAACAGGAGCTATGTGCTCGCCAAGGCGCTCGAGACCTATCAGAACGAATACGGCGTCGGTTACCCGCAGGAGGAGCGCCCGGCAGGGCGTCCGGCGAAGACCTCTCCGCTCCACGAGCGCCTGCGGGCGCGGGGCGCGGTGTTCGGCGCACGGGGCGGCTGGGAGCGCGCGGTGTATTACGCGCGGCGCGACGATCCGCCCGGCCCCGAGTGCTCCTTCCGCCGGCCGCACTGGCATCGTGCCGTCGCGCGCGAGTGTGCCGCGGTCGCGAACGGTGTCGCCGTGCTCGACCTGCCGGGGTTCGCGAAGTTCGAGATCTCCGGCGCCGGTGCCGCTGCCTGGACCGATCACATGATCGCGGGGCCGCTGCCGCGCGAGGGCCGCGCGGCGCTCAACTATTGCTGCGCGCCAGGCGGGGGCATCGTCACGGAGATGACCGTATCGCGTCTGCCCGACGGACGTTTCTGGCTGGTATCCGCCGCGGCCGGGGAACGTCACGACGAGGACTGGCTGCGCGGGCATCTCTCGCAGTGCCATGGCCCGGTGAGTATCGCGAACCTGACCGCCCGCTACGGCTCGCTCGTCGTGGTCGGTCCGCGCTCGCGCGAGCTGCTGGCGAGGATCACCGCCGCGGATCTGTCCAATGCGGCCTTCCCCTGGCTGGCGGTACGCACCATTCCGATCGCTTATACGGATGTCCTCGCCATGCGCGTCAACTACGTGGGCGAGCTCGGCTGGGAGCTGCACGTGCCCTGCGAGCACCTCACGGCCGTGCACGGCCTGCTGCTCGCCGCGGGGCCCGAGCTCGAGCTCGCGCACTTCGGGCTCTACGCCATGGAAAGCCTGCGGCTCGAGAAGTGCTATCGCAGCTGGAAGGTTGATCTCACCACCGAGTACACCCCCTTCATGGCCTCGCTCGAGCGGTTCGTGCGCCTCGACAAGGCCGCCGCCTTCATCGGCCGCGAAGCCTTGCGCCGGGAGGCGGCCACGGGGCCGAAGGAGCGCTTCGTGCCGCTGCTCGTCGATGCCCGGGACGCGGACGCGGCGGCGGTGTCCATCGTGTATCGTGGCGAGGAGGCCGTCGGGCTGGTCACCTCCGGTGGCTATGGCTACCGGTTGAACCGCAGCATCGCGCTCGCGTACGTGCGCAGCGACCTCGCTGTCCCCGGCACGCAGCTCGAAGTGGAAATTCTCGGGGAGCGCTGTCGGGCGCTCGTGGCACGCGAGCCGCTCTACGATCCCGAAAACCTGCGCCTGCGGGCGTGACCGCCGCGCCGCCAGCGCGGCGCGATGCTGTGGCTCCGCGGCGGGAACGCGCTGGCACACCCGTCGTGCGCGCCGCCGTAGCCGGAGCGAATGCGTCGCTGGTTACACCGATTGACGGTATGCGGGGGCGGCATTAGCTTGCTCGCACCAACGCCACAACTATTGCACTCGTGATGGCCGAGGCCAGCATCCTGGTGATCGACGGCAACTGCGCGGCGACAAGCGCGCAGCAGGTTGCCGCCGGCGGCCAGCCCTCCGGCGAGGGCTACGCGCAGGTGTTGCGGAGCCTCGCCGCCGTCAGCTGCGACATCGTCCGGCCCGCGGACGCAGAGGTGCGCTTTGCCTCCGGCAGCGGCCTCGACAGCTACGACGGCGTGGCGATCACCGGCTCAGCATTGAACGTCTACGACGGCGGCCCGCACATCGAGCGCCAGATCGAGCTGGCGCGGGCGGTGTTTGCCGCGGGCATGCCGTTTTTCGGCAGCTGCTGGGGCCTGCAGGTAGCAGTGTGCGCGGCGGGGGGCCGCGTCCGGCGCAATCCGCTCGGACGCGAGTTCGGGTTCGCGCGCCGCATCGAGCTCGCGGACGCCGGTCGCCGGCACCCGATGTTCCAGGGAAAGCCCACGGTGTTCGAGGCGATCACGGTGCATCGGGACGATATCGAGCAGCTGCCCGAGGGCGCGCGGGTATTGGCGGGTAACGACATGGGGCTGCAGGCGCTCGAGGTGCGCCACGGCCGCGGTACCTGCTGGGGCGTGCAGTACCACCCCGAATACAGCTTCGGCGAGATTGCGGCCACGGCGCTGCGCTACGGTGCCGCGTTGATCGAGGAGCAGCTGTTTGCCGACCGCGCGGAGCTGGAAGCGTTTGTGGCGGATCTGCGCGCGCTCATGCGCGATCCCCGCGACCGGCGGCTGACGTGGAAACACGGCCTCGGCCCGGCACTGCAGGACGAAGCCTGCAAGCTTGCGGAATTGCGCAACTGGCTGCAGCTGCAGGTGCTCCCCCATGCGCGGCACCGCCGCGCACTCTTTGTGCTCGAGCCCCGATGAGCTTCACGGACCACCCCGACTTTGCCGCAGCCCTGTCGCTCGCCGGGCAACTCGCCGACGTCGCGCGCGCCATCACGCTGCGGCATTTCCGCACACCGCTTGTGGTGGAGCGCAAGGACGACGGCAGCCCGGTCACGCTCGTCGATCGCGCCATCGAGACGGAGATGCGCCGCATGATTCGCGCCGCCTTTGGCGGTCACGCCATTCGCGGCGAGGAGTTTGGGGCCGAGGGGAGCGGTGAGTTCACCTGGGTGCTCGACCCGATCGACGGCACGAAGAGTTTCGTCAGCGGATATCCGCTGTTTGGATCCCAGATCGCGCTGTTGCAACGTGGCCGGCCGGTGCTCGGTGTGATCGAGGCCTCCGCGCTCGGGGAGCGCTGGGTGGGATGCGAAGTGCGTCCCACGCTCTTCAACGGCCGGCAGGTCAGCACCAGCGCATGCCGCGCCATCGAACAGGCGGTCGTCTATAGCACTACCCCGGACACGTTCGACGGCGCGGAGCGACGAAGGTTCGAGAGCTTGAGCGCCCGTGCGGCGCTGCGCCGCTTTGGCGGGGACTGCTATCTCTACGGCATGCTCGCCAGCGGTTATTGTGACCTGGTCATCGAGGTGAAGCTGAAGCCACACGATTTCATGGCGGCGATCCCGGTGGTGGAGGGCGCCGGCGGCAAAATCACCGATTGGCGCGGCGCGCCACTTACGAGCGCTTCCGACGGCCGGGTAGTGGCGGCCTCCACCGAGGCGTTGTGGAAGCAGGCGATCGGCGAGTTGAATGCCGATTGACGCTCAGCCCGCGAGGTCCAGATCGCCCTTGACCGCCGAGCGGAGGATACGGGCATAGTCCGCCGGGTCCGTGGGCCGGGGATTGCCGGCCGCGGACGGATCGAGCGAGGCCTCCTGGCCGATGATGTCCGGGTTGCGCAGCGTGACGCCGATTTCCGCAAGGGAGTGCGGAATTCTCAGCCGCTCGCGAAAGCCGAGCACCCAGCCGAACACCGCGGCAAAGGGCTCACCGGGGAGGTTGAGCGTGCGCGCGATGATGGGCAGCTGGGTCTCGATCGAGCGCCGGTTGTGCGCGAGCACGTTGGGCAGCAGCACCGCGTTCGTCAAACCGTGATGGGTGTTGAAATGCGCACCGACCGGATGCGCAATGGCGTGCACGCCCCCGAGGCCCTTCTGAAACGCGGTCGCGCCCATGCTGGCGGCGGCCACATGCGCGAGCGCGCCTCGATGTCCTGGCCGTCATCGCACGCCCGCGGCAGGTACGTCTGGATCAGCCTCAGACCCTCGAGCGCGATGCCGTCGGCCAGCGGGTGAAACCCCGGAGCACAGAACGCCTCGAAGCAATGCACGAACGCGTCCATGCCGGTGGCGGCGGTGATCGCGGGCGGCAGGCCGAGGGTGAGCTCCGGATCGCTGATCACCACCCCGGGCATCATCTGCGGGTGGAAGATGATCTTCTTCTGGTGGGTCGCCTCGTTGACGACCACGCCGGCGCGGCCCACCTCCGAACCGGTGCCCGCCGTGGTCGGAACGGCGACGATCGGCGCGATGCCGCCCGGGTCGGCGCGATGCCGCCCGGGTCGGCGCTGTCCACCGGTCCCCGACGTCTTCGAAGTCCCACAGCGGCCGCGTCTGCCCGGACATGAACGCGATCAGCTTGCCGGCATCCAGCGCCGAACCGCCGCCGAAGGCAATCACGCCATCGTGGGCGCCGGCGCGGTAGGCGCTGAGGCCATCTTCGATGTTGGCGGCGACGGGATTCCCGCGCACCCGCGCGAACAGGCCGCTTCCCGGCACAAGCTCGCAGGCTAGCCGCACCATCGGAGCGTCGCGCAGGCCCTCGTCCGTGACCAGCAGCGGCCGCCGGATGCCGAGCCGCGCGCAGGCTGCCGGGAGCTCTGCGATGCGGCCCGGACCTGCCCACACGGTGGTGGGATAGCTCCAGTTCGCATTGAGAGTCGTGCTCACGTCGTCACCCGATACGCCGCGCCCCGCAGCCACTCAGGGTTGATCTCCACGCCCCATCCTGGTGAGGTCGGGATGGCCACATGGCCGTCCTCCACCGCGTAGGGATCTTCGCGGAACAGCCCCTGTTGCCAGGGATAATAGTCCGCACCCTCAATCGACAGCTCGAGGTACTTGCCGGCATTGGGGATGGCGCCGAGCAGGTGCATCGTGCACAGCGTGACCAGCGAGAGGTTGGCGCTGTGCGGCGTACACGGCAGTCCCGCTGCGGCCGCCATGCGCGCGACTTGCAGCGTCCTCGATATCCCACCCATGTACATGACATCGGGCTGCACGACATCCACTGCGCGCAGCTCGATCATCCGCGCCCAGGTCGCCAGATCCCAGTCCTGCTCTCCGCCGGTGACATCCAGATCGAGCGCGTCGGTTACCTGCTTGGTTTCTTCGAGCTTCCAGTAGGGGCAGGGCTCCTCGTAGTGACTGATGCCCTCCGCTTCCAGCAGCCGTCCGACCTCGATGGCACGCCGCGGCGAGAAGCCGCTGTTGGCATCGACAAGCTTCGCCACGCCCTCGCCCAGCGCGCGCGCCACCTGCGGCACGATCGCCTCGGTCCTCCCAGGCCATTCGTCGATATCGTGTCCGCATTCGGCGCCTACACGCCACTTGAAGGCATCGAACCCCTTTTCATCGCGCAGCCGTGTGAAGCGCTCGGCCTCGTTCGCAGGCGAAATGTCGCGTCGCATGGAAGAGGCGTAGGCGCGCAGGCGTCGCGGCGTTCCGCCCAGCAGTTCAACCACCGGTTTCCCTGCGAGCTTGCCGCGCAGGTCCCACAGCGCGGTGTCGAGCCCGGCGATGGCCCGGCAGCGGTAGCTGCCGGGGAACTTGTGCTCGCGCTCTTCGACGCGCTCGACGAGGGCATCGATGTCGAGCGCATCGGCGCCGAGGGCCCAGGGAGCGACCTGGCGGTGGAAAATGGTTGCGGTGATGTCGGCGTTGTAGGTGGAGGTCTGACCCCACCCCACCGCGCCGCTGTCGGTTGTGACGCGGACGAAGCACACGAACTCGCTGGCAAAGGTCTCGAGGCTCAAGAGCTTCATTGCTCAGCTTGCGGCACGACTCACGTGAGCCACGGGAGCGAATACGTCTTGGTGTTGGTGAAGCTCCGCACGGCTTCCTGTACGCCTTCCTTGTAGCCGAGCCCGGAGTCCTTGATACCACCGAAGGGGGTGAGCTCCAGGCGGTAGCCGGGGACCTCGCGCACGTTAACGCTGCCGACATTCAGTTCCGACACGAAGCGCGTGATGTAGTCCAGACGATTGGTACATACGGCCGAGGACAGGCCGTAGACGGTGGAGTTGGCGATACGAATCGCATCATCGATCGTCCGGAAGCCGATGACGGGCGAGACCGGCCCGAAGGTCTCCTGCCTGACGAGGCGCGTCTGCGGGTCCACCCGATCGAGGACCGTGGGTGAGTAGAGCGCTCCTTGGCGAATGTTGCCGTAGAGAAGCCTGGCGCCCTGCGCCACGGCTTCGTTCACCCGCTCCTCGAACGAACGCGCTGCCGCCTCATCGATCACGGTGCCCATGTCCGTGTTGGGATCCATCGGGTCGCCGTATCTCACCGCACGGCTCTTCTCGAGCAGCAGCTCGACGAAGCGCTCGCTCACGGATTCCTGTACCAGTATGCGCTTGATGGCGGTGCAACGTTGCCCGGAGTTCTTGTACGAGCCGGCGGCGGCCAGAGTCGCGGCCTCCTCGAGATCCGCGTCTTCCATGACGATGAGGGGGTCGTTGCCACCGAGCTCCAGCACCTGGCGCTTATAAACGGCCTTGGCTGCGATGTACTTCCCGACCGCCACGCCGCCGGTGAACGTGATGAGGTCCACGTCAGAGTGCGTCAGCAGCTCGTCGGCGATCTCCTGCGGGTCGCCGGTGAGCACACTGAACATTTCCGGCGGCAGGCCGGCCTCGTAGAGGATGTCCGCCAGCAGCAGCGCGCTGAGCGGAGTCTTCTCCGAGGGCTTCAGCACCATCCGGTTGTTGCTGGCGATACTGGGAGCGACCTTGTGCGCGACCTGGTTGAGGGGATGGTTGAAGGGTGTGATCGCGGAAATCACTCCCAGCAGCGGTTCGCGCAGGGTGTAGACCTTGCGGCGCTTACCGTGCGCGGTGAGGTCGCAGGAGAAGATCTGTCCATCGTCCTGCAGTGCCGCATTGCCGGCGAACATGAATACGTCGCACGCCCGGCCCACCTCGTAGAGCGAGTCCTTCTTGCACAACCCGCTCTCGGCGGTGATGAGGTTGGCGATCTCCTCGGTGCGGGCGCGCAAGACGTCCGCCGTCTGGTAGCAGATCCGATAGCGCTCGTAGCGCGTCAGGCGCGGGCGGAACGCCCGGGCGGTTCCGATCGCCCGGCGTACCTCGGTCACGGAAGCCATGGCGACCGTGCCGACGAGCGCACGCGTGTAGGGATTGAACACCTCGCCGCTGCGTTCGGTGGCGACACGCGCGCCTGCGATGCGCAGGCTCTCGCGCCGCACCGTATCGTTGCGGCGGCCCGCGGGGGCTGGCTTGGGGTTGTCAGCAGGCATGGTTCAGCACCCAGTCGAAGGCGTCGAAATTGCGCCAGCGCCTGTTGGCATCGAGGTTCTCGATGCGCCGATTCATCACCAGCGGCACCAGCTGCTCCGCGAGGCCACCGTGCGAGCGCAGCGGCGCATCCAGGCCCGAGAGGTCGTGCCTGGCCGCCGCTCCGCCGAGGACGACCGAGCGGGCCGACACCACCACCAGATCGCCGATCCGGTCGGCGGGCAGCTCGAAGCGGCTGGCAGCCTCCGTGCGCGTGAGCACCGACCTCGATGCCGCGCAGCGCCGCGATCCGCGCGTCGAGTCCGCGCGCATCGACGTCGGCGGGCAGATAGACGGTCGCGTAGGAGCCGAGCGCACCGTGGTGCACGACGTAAGGATCGGTGATCGGCAGAATCACCCGCGCGCGTCCGGCGCCGAGCCATCTCGTCCAGCACATCCTGCAGGTAGATGACGTTGGGGCTCGCATCGAGCCGGGTCTTGGCATTCATGCCGTGGTCCGCGGTGAGCGCGATGGCGCAGCCCAGTTGCTCGAGCTCGGCGAGGTAGCCGTCCATCATGCCGTGAGAACGCGTTGGCCTCGGGCGAGCCGGGTGCGTGCTTGTGCTGCACGTAGTCGGTAGTCGACAGGTACATGATGTCCGGGCGCCGCGTCTTCATCAGCCGGACGCCTGCGGCAAATACGAACTCCGACAGCGCGGCGCTGTAGACATCCGGAAGCGGCAGGCCGACCAGCTGCAGCACCGCGTCGATGCCGTGTTCCTCGAGCGTTGCCTGCTCGGCCTTCTCGGCGGAGAAGCAGATGCCACGCAGGCGGTGGCCGAGGAGCCTGCGCAGCTTGTCCTTGGCCGTAACCACCGCCACCTTGCAGCCGGCCTCGGCCAGCGCGGCCAGCAGCGTTGGGGCGCGCAGCCACTTCGGGTCATTCATCATGACCTCGGTGCCGCTCTCGGTGTCGAACAGGTAATTGCCGCAGATACCGTGAACCGCCGGCGGCGCGCCCGTGACGATCGAGAGATTATTCGGGTTGGTGAAGCTCGGAACGACGCACTCGGCGATTACCGCCGCGCCCTGCGCCAGCACCCGCTTCATCCACGGCATGTGCCCGCCGGCCACCGCCTGGGCGATGTAGTCCGGCTCGCAGCCATCCACGCACACCACGACCGATGGGCGCTCGGGCAGGCGATAGGTCCGTCCATTTACTTCGATGCGACGCATGGTGGCGGGCGATTGAGCCGATGACGCGGCAGTGACGACGGCGGCGTGCAAATCAGGCTGCGGCGCGCATCTCCGCCAGCACCTTGCCGACCGCCTCGACTGCGCCGGCCATGCCGCGCTCACCGAGCTGGCCCATGCAGCCCACGCGGAACGTCTCCAGCGTCGTCAGCTTGCCGGGATAGAGCACGTAGCCGTGCGCCTTGACCGCGTCGTAGAAGCTCTTGAACGTGTAGTGCGGACTGTCCGGAGCGTGGAACGTGACGATGATCGGCGCCTGGATCGCCGCGGGCAGGAAGCTCCTGAGGCCGAGCTTCGCCATGCCCTCGATCAGCGTTGCGCAGTTATGGGCGTAGCGGGCGCGGCGCGCAGGAAGCCCTCCCTCCTCGAGGTACTGCGTGATCGCCGAATCGAAGCGCCGCCACGACATGCGTCGGCGGCGTGTAACGCCATTGCGTGGTTTTCTGCATGTAGACCCATTGGTCATACAGGTCCATTGCCAGCGAATGGCTGTTTCCCTCGCAGCGCTCCAGCGTCGCGCGGCGCACGATGACGAATCCCACTCCCGGCGGTCCCTCGAGGCATTTCCCCGAGGCGGCCACCACAGCATCGAACGGCGTGTTGCGCGCATCGATATCGAGCGCGCCGAAGGAGCTCATCGCATCGACGATCAGCCCGCGGCCCTGCCGGGCGACGACCTGCGCAATCTCGTGCAGGGGATTGAGGATGCCGGTGCTGGTTTCACAGTGCACCAGCGCCACGTGCGTGATCGAGGCATCGGAGGCGAGCGCCCGCTCGACGTCGCCGGCGGCAACCTGGACGTTCTCGGCGTAATCGATGGTGGTCAGCCTGCGGCCGAGCACCCGGCAGATTCTGGCGATGCGCTGGCAGTAAGCACCATTCTGCGGGACGAGCACGTGACCTGTGCGGGGCACCAGGGTACCGATCGCGGCCTCGACCGAGAATGTCCCGCTTCCCTGCATGGGCACACACTCGTGCGTGCCGGTGCCGTGGACGATCTGCAGCAGCCGCTCGCGCACACGGGCGGTGATGCTGTTGAAGTCGACGTCCCAGGAACCCCAGTCGCGCAGCATGCTTTGCCGGGTGCGCAGTGAGGTGGTCAGGGGTCCGGGAGTCAGCAGATACGGTTCGGTGGTCATCGAAAGGCCCGCCGGATGACACCTCAAAGTATATCAGGCTCAGGGTGGTGAGGGCGCCGGACCCTGTGCGAGCTGCGCCTGTTGCCATCCGCCACCGAGCGCAGAATAGAGCCGCACGAGCGCATCCCAGTTGTTGGTGTATGCCTGCGCGAGGGTGAGTTCCGCGGTAAAGAGGTCGCGATCGGCGTTGATGACGTCGAAGTACGAGGCGTAGCCCACGCGGTAGCGCGCCACGGCAATTTCCCGTGCGCGGCGCAGCGCCCTCACTTCGTCGGCCTGCTCCCGCTCCAGCTCGCCGTACTTCTGATAGGCAACGAGCGCATCGGCGACGTCCTGGAGCGCCGCCTGCACACTCTTCTGGTACTGACTGAGCGCCTCGCGCTTGCGGGCGTCGGCGAGCTCCAGCTGGTAGATGTTGGACTGGACGCTGATGAGGGGCTGCACAAGGCTCGCCCCGGCGCTCCATTCGGCCGCGGGAGCGGTGAAGAGCTTACCGAGCGGCACCGACAGCGAGCCATCGGTACCGGTCAGCGTGATGTTGGGAAAGAGTGCGGCCTTGGCGACGCCCACCTGCGCGTTGGCGGCAACGAGCGCCTGCTCGGCCTGAGCGACGTCCGGCCGCCGCTCCAGCAGCCGCGCCGGCAGCCCCGCGGGCGGCCGCGGGGGCGCCTCGGGCACCGCCTCGCCGAAGTGCGCACGCGTGATGGGCCCGGGATTACGACCGAGAAGCACACTGATCAGGTCCTCGGTCTGCGCGATCTGGCGCTCGAGGTCCGGGGCGTTCGCGCGCGCGGCGGCGAGCTGTGCTTCGGCTGTAGCGACATCGAGTCCCGTGACGTAGCCGCGCTCATGCTGCGCGTGTGTGAGCTGCACAAACTTCTCACGGGTGGTGATCGTGCGTCGCGTGATCTCGAGCTGGCTATCGAGGGAGATCAGCTGGTAGTAGCCGCTCGCCACGGATGCGACCACCGTGACCTCCACCGCCTGCTTCGCATACTGCGAGCCGAGCAGGTTGGCGCGGGCTGCCTCATTCATGCGCCGCAACTGCCCCCAGAGGTCGAGCTGATAGGAGGCCGCGATCTGCACCTGGTCCTCATTGAAGATCCGCGGGGTACCCGGTACCTTGCCAAACTGAGAGGTCTTGACCCGCGTCACGCTCGCATCGGCGTTGAGCTGCGGCAGAAAGTTCAGGCGCGTCGAACCGAGCGTGGCGCGCGCTTCCTCGATGCGGGCCACGGCGGTCGACACGTCCGGGTTGCTGCGCAGCGCGACCTTGATCAGCTCCTGAAGATTGGAGTCCGGATACACCTCCCACCAGCCGCGGTCGCCGAGTGAGCCGGACTCCGGTGTCGCCGCCTGCGGGGCCGGCGCCGTATCGCGGTATGTATCGGGGAGCCCGAGCGCCGGCCGATGATAGTCCGGGCCGAGCGCGCAGCCGGCCAGCACGGCGCACATTGCGGCCCCGACGCCTCTCATGCCTTGCGCTCCGCCGTGGCGGCCGCACCAGCGGGAGCGGGCGGCCGCTGGAAGCGCTCCACGGCGCTCTGCAGGACGACGTAGAACACGGGCACGATGAAGATGCCGATGAGCGTCGCCGCGGTCATGCCGAACACCACGGTCGTTCCGAGCACCTGGCGCGAGGTGGCGCCGGCGCCGGTCGCGATCGCGAGCGGCAGTGCGCCGAGGATGAAGGCAAAGGAGGTCATCAGGATGGGGCGCAGACGCAGCCGTGCCCCCTCGATCGCGGCCTCGACGAGCGGCATGCCGCGCTGGTGCGAAAGGCGCGCAAACTCGACGATCAGGATGGCGTTCTTCGCCGCAAGGCCGATCAACATCACCAGGCCCACCTGCGCATAGATGTCGTTCGCCATGGCGCGCAGCGACAGTCCGACGAATGCGCCGAACACCGCGAACGGGATGCAAAGGATCACCGCGAACGGGACGATCCAGCTCTCATACTGTGCGGCCAGAACGAGGAACACGAAGACCAGCGCCATCGCAAAAATATAGGGCGCCTGGCTGCCGGCGCGCTTCTGCTGGAACACCGAGCCGGTCCAGAAGTAGGTGAAGTTGCTCGGCAGATCCTTCGCGATCTGCTCCATGGCGAGGATCGCCTCCCCCTGGCTGTAGCCTGGGGCCGGAGCCCCATTGACAGTCACTGCGCGGAACACGTTGTAGCGCTCGATGTAGGCAGGTCCGCGCGTCGGCTTGATCGCGACCAGCGAAGACAGCGGGACCATGTCGCCGGCCTGCGTGCGCACGTAGAGTGTATTGACCGCATCGGGGAGCGTTCGTGCCGTCGCCTCCGCCTCGGCCGTGACACGGAACGTGCGCCCGAAGAGGTTGAAGTCGTTGATGTAGTTGCCGCCCAGGTAGGTCTGCAGCGCATTGAAGACATCCGAGACCGGAATGCCGAGCTGGCGCGCCCGGTCGCGATCGACGACATACTCGATTTCCGGGACACGATTGTTGAACTGGGTCGCGACGCGCGCCAGCTCCTTGCGCTCGTTGGCCTGCGCGATGAACTGCTGGATCTGGGCGTTGAAGGCCTCGAGGCTGCCCCCCGAGGTGTCGGCCAGGATGAACTCGAACCCTCCCGCCTGACCGATACCCGGAATCGCCGCCGGCGGTACCAGCAGGACGTTCGCTTCCTTGATGGAAGCGAGTTGGCGCGAGAGCCGCTGAACCAGCCCCTGTACCGAGCTGTTGCGACCGGGCCGCTGCGACCAGGGCTTGAGGGGAATGAACCCCGAGCCGGTGTAGGGAGTGTTGGTCTGCGCGAGCAGGTTCGAGACCGTGATGGCCAGCATGTTCGCCACCTCGGGCTGTTTCTGCACGATGGCCCGAATCTGCTCGAGCACCTTCTCGGTGCGCTGCAACGAGGCACCCGGGGGCAGTTGCACGACCATGAGAAAGTATCCCTGGTCGTCCTCCGGCAGAAATCCCGTGGGGCGCTCCCAGATCAGCACCGCGACGGAAATCGACGATGACACCAAACACCGCGAGTGCGATGAGCGAGCGGCGGATGGCATGGCGCACCGTCGTGGTGTAGCGCTTCGTGCCACGCGCGAAGGCCTCATTGAAGAGGGTGAACCCGCGCCCCAGCAGCCCCTTCGGGGCGGTCTGCGAGCGAGGCTGGAGAAGCAGCGCGCACAGCGCCGGCGTGAAGGTGAGCGCAAGGAGTGCCGAGATCAGCACCGAGACCGACAGCGTCAGCGCGAACTGCTTGTAGAACTGGCCGGTGAGGCCGCCGAGGAATGCGACCGGTACGAACACCGCCGTCAACACCAGCGCGATCGCGATGACCGGACTGGAGACATCCGCCATGGCGGCGCGGGTCGCCTCGCGCGGGGCGAGCCCTTTCTCTTCCATCTTCTCGGTCACGGCCTCGACCACGACGATGGCATCGTCGACCACCAGCCCGATTGCGAGCACCAGCGCGAACAGCGTCAGGGTATTGATCGAGAAGCCGAGCGCCACGAACAGCGTGAATGTGCCCAGGAGCGACACCGGGACCGCGAGCATGGGGATCAGCGTTGCACGCCAGCTCTCCAGGAAGATGAACACCACCAGCAGCACCAGAGCCGCGGCGATGAACAGCGTGATCTGCACCTCCTTGATCGACTCGGCGACGAATTCCGAGGTGTCGAGGGGTATCTCATAGTGGATGCCCTGCGGAAAGCGATCGGCCAGCTGTGCGAGCGTGGCGCGCACGTTGCGGCTCACTTCGAGCGCGTTGGCGTCGGGCAGCTGATAGACGCCGAGGAGCGCCACCGGCTCACCACTCAGGCGGCTCGAGCGCGTGTAGTCGGTGGCGGCGAGCTGCACGCGGGCAACGTCCTTCAGGCGCACGATGGAGCCGCCGGGGCCGCTCTTGAGCACGACCTGCTCGAACTCCTGCACGCTGCGCAGGCGACCATGCACGATGACCGTATAGGTCATCTGCTGGCCAGGCGGCGCGGGCTCTGCGCCGACGATGCCGGCCGGCGCCACCACGTTCTGCTCGCCTATGACGTTCGCGATGTCCTGGGTCGTGACGCCGAGACGGGACATCTTGCCCGGATCGAGCCAGATGCGCATGCCGTAGTCGCGGGCGCCGAACTGCAGCACCTGGCCGACCCCGCGCACCCGCGCCAGCGCGTCATAGACCTGGAGCGTGGCGAAGTTGCTGAGGAACAGATAGTCGTAACGCGGATCGCTGGCCTTGATGGCGATGAAGATCAGCGGTTGCGGCTGGCGCTTGGTGATCGAGACACCCTGTCGCAGCACCTCGGGCGGAAGCTGGCGCTGCGCGATCGCGACCTGGTTCTGAACATCCACGGCGGCGATGTCCTGTGCGCTGCCCACCTCGAAGGTCACGTTGAGCGTGTAGGACCCGTCGTTCGAGCTGCGCGAGTCCATATAGATCATGTTGGGGACGCCGTTGACCTGTACCTCGATCGGCGCGGCGACCGACTGCTCGATGGTCGAGGCGTCGGCACCGGGAAAGGTGGCGGAGACGACCACCGAGGGCGGTGTGATCTGCGGAAAGCGCGCCACGGGCAGCAGCAGGAACGCAACCGCGCCGGCGAGTGTGATGACGATCGCCAGCACGGTCGCGAATATCGGGCGGTCGATGAAGAAGTTGCTCACGGCGCATGCGGCTCCGGACTGGACGCGGAGGTGTCCGGAAGCGGCTGCGCCTTCACCGGCGTTCCGGGCTTGAGCTTCTGCGTGCCATCGACCACCACGACGTCGCCCGGCGCGAGGCCCTGCTCGACGACCCACTCGCTGCCCAGCTGCTGGCCCATCCGGACGTCGCGCGACTGCGCCTTGCCATGGCTGTCGACGACCCAGACAAAATTCTTGTCCTGCAGCACCTGCACGGCGCGCGAGGGGAGCAGCAGCGCGTTCGGGCGCTCGCGGGTCGCTACGACGACGCGTACGTACTGCCCGGAACGCAGGATCTGTTTGGGATTGGGCACCGAGAGGCGCAGCGCCAGCGTGTCGGTGCGCAGGTCCACGGCCGTGTCCACGAAGTCCAGCTTCGCCTGCAACTCGTATGCGCTGCCGTCCGCCAGCAGGATGCGGAACTGGCGCTGACTGGGGTTGCGCTGGTTGATCGGCCGGCCGAGCTCGCGCTCGACCTGCAACAGCGGCAGCTCCCCGACGCTGAAGTTCGCGTACATGGGATCGGTGTGATAGACGGTCGTCAGGAGCGTCGTGTACGCGGTGACGACCCCCCCGACGCGGATCAGTGCCCGGCTCATGACCCCGTCGATCGGCGCAAGTACCTTGGTGTATCCCAGGTTGATCTGGGCCGTTCGGACAGCCGCTTGCGCGCCTTTCACCTGCGCCAGGGCCGAAGCGTTGGCGGCAACCGTGGCGTCGAGCTCCCTCTGGCTCAGCGCGTCGAGCACGGACAGCTGTTGCGCGCGCGACAGGTCGCGCACGGCCTGTGCCTGCTGGGCGTGTGCCTGGGCGAGCGCGGCCTCCGCCTGCAGGAGTGCGGCCTCATAGGGCTTTGGATCGATCTCGAAGAGCGTCTGCCCGCCCGACACGGAAGTGCCTTCCACCGCATCCTGGCGGTAGAGGATGCCGCCCACCTGCGGGCGAATCTCGACGGTGTTCGAGGCTTCCAGCTGGGCGGGGTACTCCTGGGTGAGCGTGATGGGCTTGTACTTCAGGGTCAGGGTCGCGACCGACAGCGGCGCCGGCTCCGCCGTGCGTTTCCCGCCGCAGCCCTGGGCGAGCGCAACGCCCGCGGCGAGCACGATCAACGCCGCGATCCGACGACGCGGTGCCGCGATACGCGCACGCCGCACGGGCACGGATGTCCCAGGGGAGCAGTGCGCACCGCCCTCGGGCGGGCATGCGTCGACAGGAGCTTTCGAGGAGTGCGTCCGGTGCATCTGATGAGTTCTTCCCAACGCAGTATCGCTGACAATAGCGCTTACGTGATTGGAATCAAAGATCAAACATCGGGCTCGAGCCCCTTCGCACCCGCATGGCTCGCTCCCAGGCGTGGATCGGGGATTCGTCACTCGAGGATCGGCAGCTCAGCAGCTCGGGCGCGAGCGCATTGATCGTCACGGGTCCGAGGCGCCTCAGGGTCGACAGTGGGGCAGTGCGTGCGGAGTTTGCCATCGTAGTAGCCGACGCGTGGCAGCGCCGCGGTCTTGGTCGCCGGTTACTTGCGACGCTGCTCGAACATGCGCAAACTGCAGGCCTCCGCGAGGCAATGGGGTGGGTGCTCGCCAGTAACGTGGCGATGCTCAGTCTTGCCCGCTCCATGGGTTTCTCGGAATACTCACTAGCCCTTGCAGACGTTCAGGAGGCATCGATGATCCGCAAAGCAGTGGCCGTTTGGCGTGGCAACGGCCGTTCGGGAAACGGGGAGCTCTCCACCGAGTCGGGCGTACTCGGGAAGACGCCGTACTCCTTCAAGACACGCTTCGAGAATGAGCGAGGCACGAATCCGGAGGAGCTCATCGCAGCAGCCCATGCCGGTTGCTTTACCATGGCCCTGGCGTTTCAGCTCCAGAGTGCCGGCTTCAGCGCGACGGAGCTCACCACCGAGGCGGCGGTGTCTCTGGACTCGGAAGGGCAGGGCTTTCGCATCAGCCGTTCGGCCCTGACGCTTCGAGCCAAAGTACCCGGGATCGAGCCGGGCAAGTTCGCCGAGCTCGCTCGGGACGCCGAGAAAAACTGCCCCGTATCCAAGCTTTTCAAAGCGGAGATAACCCTGGACGCCAGGCTCGTCTAGGCCGGGCGGCGTGCCCCTGCCGCGGGGGACTTCGCTTCCGAGCTTGGCGTGAATACTCAACTGGACCTCGTTGCGATCGGTCGCGTCAGCGTCGACCTGTACGGGCAGCAGAGCGGCAGCCGCCTGGAAGACGTCTCGACCTTCGCCAAAGCGGTCGGCGGTTGCCCGGCGAATGTCGCCATCGGAGTAGCGCGTCTCGGGCTCAAATCGGCGCTGATCAGCCGCGTGGGGGACGAACCCATGGGGCGATTCGTCCTGGAGCAACTGACACGCGAGGGCGTCGAAACGCGCGGCGTCGCGCTCGACAGGCAGCGTCTGACATCCCTGGTTCTGCTCAGCATGCGCGACGAGCATACCTTCCCACTCATCTTCTACCGCGAGAACTGCGCCGACAGCGCATTGTGCGAGGACGACATCGAAGCGAGCCTCGTGGCGTCCTCGCGGGCGGTCCTGGTGACCGGCACGCATTTGTCCATTAGCGGCGCGGCGCGAGCGCCAGCGTGCGGCAATCGATATCGCGAAGGCGCACGGACGCAGAGTAGTCCTCGACATCGACTATCGACCGAATCTGTGGGGCATCGGCGGACACGGAGCCGGCGAGGCGCGCTACGCGCGCTCGGCAAGCGCTACGCCGTGCGCTTGCCGACGTGCTGCCCGATTGCGATCTGATCGTTGGAACCGAGGAAGAAATGCAGGTCGCGGCCGGCTGTGAAGATACGCTCGAGGCCATTCGCCATATCCGTAGCCTGTCGAGCGCCGTCATCGTGTGCAAACGCGGCGCCAGGGGTTGCGTAGTCTTTGCGGAGGCATCCCGGACTCTGGAGGACGGGCTGGTGGCGCGCGGCGATGGAATCGAAGTCTATAACCTGTTGGGCGCCGGCGATGCGTTTCTCGCCGGGTTTCTGCATGGCTATCTGCGCGACGCGCCTCACGAGGTGAGTGCACGCGAGGCGAACGCCTGCGGCGCGCTCGCAGTCTCGCGGCTTGCTGTGCTCCTCGGAATTCCCGACGCTGGCGGAGCTGAGTCACTACCTGTCCAGAGGCAGCGCGCATCGCGCGTTGCGCCTGAGACTCGCGGCTGGACCATCTGCACTGGGCCACGACGCGCCGGGGCGGGCCCGCCACCGTGCTGGCGCTGGCCATCGATGAGCTGCCGCAGCTCGGGCGGAGGGCGATCGGGCTGAAGCGCGCCGCCCGAGCGCCTCGCGCAGGCTCCCTCTCTTGCCGTCGATGCCATCGCGCAGGTAGCGGCCGGCCGGCACGGGCTTTGGAGTCCTGCTCGATGGAAGCGATGGCGCGGCTCGCTGCAGCAGGCCGCGCGCAGCAGCCTGTGGGTGGCCGAGGCCGCTCGAGTTCGGGCAGACCGGGAGCCTTGCGGTCCGGTCTCCTGGAGTGGCCGACGCACATCATCGTCAAGTGTCAGTGTCGAGTTTCGACCCGGACGATCCGCCCGGCTGCGCCGCGACCAGCAGCGCAGCCTCCAGCGAGTCGCTGCGGCCTGCCGCGCACAGGGACGCGAGTTGTTGCTCGAGATCATCGCCGGCCGGCATGGCGAGTTGCGGGAGAACACCGCTGGCAGCGGTGTTGTCGCGTCTCTACGAGCTCGATATCCGACCCGATTGGTGGCGGCTTCCCATGCAGCCGAACGCAGCGGCCTGGGAGGTTGCAGCGCTGCGCATCGAGTGTCACGGATAAAGACGATTACTGCCGCGGAATCGCTGGTCGGACTGCGATGCGCAGTTGACCAGCCGGCGCGCGTGCTGGCGCTGGCGGCAGCGACCGCGTCGTGCGCGGCTTCGCATTGCCGGGGGTAGCGATATTCGCCGCTGCCGCGCGGCATGGCTGTCCGGGCGCTTGTCCGACACCGCCGACGTGCACCGAGGCCATCGCAGAGAAGTTCACGAGTTGGTCGCAGTCTGGGTCTCCGCCCGTGATCCGCGCCTCGAACCAGCCGGAAAGCAGCGGACATTGACGGCAAGTGCGGCTCACCGTGGCGCAAGCGCTGGTGCGGGCAATGGCCGCGCAGTGGACCGAGGTGCGGCGGCGAGCGCCGGCGCGTGTTCGCAGGCGTCTGGGCGATTTTCGGGCATGGCAACGTGGCCGCCCTTGGCGAAGCGCTGTATGCCGCGCGCGAGGTCGTTGCCGACACTGCGGGCGCACAACGAGCAGGCGATGGGCGCACGCCGCCGTCGCCTTTGCCAAGGCCTCCTGGCGCAGACGGATGATGGCGTGCACGACCTCTATCGGGCCCGGCGCGACGAACCTTGCGACGGCCGCCGCGCTGGCACACGTCAACCGGCTGCCGGTATTGCTTCCTGCCGGGAGACGTGTTCGCCACCCGCGCTCCCGACCCGGTACTGCAGCAGCTCGAGGACTTCGGCGACGGCCTGTTAGCTGCGAACGACTGCCTGCGCCCGCTGTCGCGCTACTTCGACCGCATCACGCGGCCTGAGCAGCTCCTCGCTGCCTTCAACGCGCCATGCAGGTGTTGACCGACCCGGCCGATCTGCGGACCGGTGACGATCGCGCTGTGTCAGGACGTGCAGGCCGAGGCCTTCGACTGGCCGCGCGAGCTTCTTCGAGGAGCGCGCTGTGGAGCCTGCGGCGCACGCCGCCCGACGGGCGACGAGCTCGTGCGTGCGGCAGCAGCTGCTGCGCGAGGCGCGTCGGCCACTGCTCGTCTGCGGAGGGGGCGTTTTATATGCGGAAGCGTGCACGCGCCCTGCGCGATTTCTGCGAGCGGCATGGCGTGCCCAGCGCGAGACGCAGGCCGGAAAATCTGCGCTGCCGGAAGCCAGCGCTGAACCTCGGTGGCATCGGCGTTACCGGAACCGCCGCCGCCAACTCGCTGGCGAGCGAGGCGGATGTGGTGCTGGCCGTGGGCGACCCGTCTGCAGGACTTCACCACCGGCATCGGCGACGCTCTTCGATGCGCACGGCTGCAGGATCGTAGCGCTCAATGTACAGCCCTTCGATGCGTTAAACACAGGCGATGCCCCTGATCGCGGACGCGCGGGAGGGACTTGCGGAGCTGAGCGCGGCGCTCGGGGACTGGCGCGCGCCGCATGAGTGGGCCGAGCGGGCGCGCGGCGCCAGCGCGCAGCTGGCAGCGCACGGCGGAGTCATTCACCGCCGCAGCACCAGAGGGCCGACCCTCCGACGCGCAGGTGATCGGCGCGGTGCAGGCGCGGCGCACAGGATCGGACATCCTGGTCGGTGCGCTGCCGGCGGGCTGCCGGGGGAGCTGCACAAGCACTGGCAGGCCGAGCAGCCCGGTGGCTATCACCTCGAGTATGGCTATTCCTGCATGGGCTACGAGATTGCGGGCGCCCTGGGCGTAAAGCTGGCCCGGCCCGAGCGCGAAGTCATCGCGATGGTCGGTGATGGCTCTTATCTCATGCTCAACAGCGAAATCGCCACCTCGGTGCGCATGGGCCTGAAGCTCATCATCGTGCTGCTCGATAACGGCGGCTTCGGCTGCATCGAGCGATTGCAGAGCGCCACCGGCAACGCGAGCTTCAATAACATGCGGCAATCCGCAGGCGCGCGCAGGACGGGCTCGACCTGGTGGCGCACGCGCGTAGCCTGGGAGCGCTCGCCCACAGGGTGAAGGACGTCGCCGAGCTCGCAAGCTCCCTCGACGCTGCGCGCAGGTGCGAACATACCTCGGTCCTCGTCATCGAAACTGACCCTGCGCTCGCAGCACCGCGGCCGGGGGCACTGGTGGGACGTGCCGGTGCCCGAGGTCTCCGATCGTGCCGAAGTCACCTCCGCTCGCGAGCGCTACGCGGCTGCTCGCCGGCTGCGCGCGGACGATGATGACCCATGAGCATTCGACTCGGCGCGAATCCCATCATCTGGTCGAACGATGATATGCGCGAGCTGGGCGCGGAGACATCGCTCGAGACCTGTCTGGCACAGGCTCGCGCAGGTCGGCTTCGAGGGCATGGAGCTTGGGCACAAATTCCCGCGCGAGCCGCGGGCAGCTCGCCGCGATACTCGATCGCTTCGGGCTCGCCTGCGTCTCGGGCTGGTACTCGGCGCAGCTGCTCACCCGAGATGCGCGCGCAGAGCTGGCGCAGCCTGCGCCCGCACCTTGACCTGCTCAAGGCCGTGGGGAGCGCGGTGCTGGTGTTCGCGGATGTCAGCGCGGCCATACACAGCGACTTGCAGCGTCCGCTTTCGGCGCGGCCGCGCCTGAAGGCCGGCGACTGGCGCGAATTCGGCCGACGTATCACGGAGGTGGCAGCGGCGACGGCAGCGGAAGGCGTCCGCCTCGCCTACCACCATCACATGGGCACGGTGGTCCAGAGCGGGGAGGACATCGACGCTCTGATGGACGCCACGGGAGCGGATGTGGCTCTGCTGCTCGACACCGGGCACGCAAGGTTTGCGGGAGCGGATCCGGCTTCGCTGGCGCAGCGCTATGCTTCGAGAATAGGGCACGTGCATGCCAAAGACGTCCGCGCCGGCGTGTGCGAGCGCGCGAAGAAGGAGGACTGGAGCTTCCTGCGCGCCGTGGTGGAGGGGGTGTTCACGGTTCCCGGCGATGGCGAAATCGATTTTCCGCGCGTATTCCGCGAGCTGCGCAGCTATTCCGGCTGGGTGATCCTCGAAGCCGAGCAGGATCCGAAGGTTGCGGACCCGCTGACTTATGCGTCGCTCGGCTACAACAACCTGCGGCGTCTGCTGTCTGAGAAAATGCCATGACCGCCTCGCTCCTCGTCAAGCCAGATTTATCGTCCGCGGGCGGTCAGGTGCAACGAATCACCCCCGAAACCGCCGGGTGGCGTTATGTGGGCTTCGAGGTTTTCGATCTGCGACCGCAGCAGAAGCTCGAGCGCGAGGTCCCCGACCGCGAGCAGTGCCTGGTGCTGCTCTCGGGCCGCGTCTCGGTGAGCGTCGACGGTCAGGATTTCGGCGCCATCGGCTCGCGGCGCACTCCCTTCGAGGGCAGACCGTTCGCGGTTTACGCGCCGGCGCGGGCGAAGGTGAGCGTGGTCGCGGAGACGAGCTGCGAGCTCGCGGTGGGCTCTGCGCCGGCCGAAGGGCGCCTTGCGCCGCGCCTGATCCGGCCGGACGATGTGGGTGAGGAGGTGAGGGGTACAGGCACCAACACCCGCTACGTTCGTAACGTGCTACCGGCAAGTGCTCCGGCCGAGCGCCTCCTGGTCGTAGAGGTTGTTACGCCCGGCGGGCACTGGTCGAGTTATCCGCCGCACAAGCACGACTGCGATCAGGGCGGGGAGACTCGACTCGAAGAGACGTACTATCACCGCCTGGCGCGCCCGGGCGGCTTCGCCTTCCAGCGAGTCTACACTGACGACCGGACGCTCGATGAGACGATGACCGTGCAGGATCGGGACGTAGTCCTGGTGCCGCGCGGCTACCACCCGGTGAGCGCAGCGCATGGCTTCGATCTGTACTATCTGAACGTCATGGCGGGACCGGTGAGGCGCTGGCAATTCACCAACGCGCCGGGCTATGAGTTCCTTACCCGAGGTTGAACGGACATCGTGATGGTGGGCATGGCAGTACTCGGTTGTGGCCGCATTGGTCGAGTACACGCACGCAACCTTGCGCGGCATCCACGCGCCCGACTCGTGATGGTGTTCGACGTGCTGGGCAAGGCCGCGCAGCAGACCGCGGCCGAGCTGGGCGTGAAGAGCGCTGCGACCCTCGAGGAGGTGTGGTCCGATCGAAGCGTCGCAGCCGTCCTGGTGGCGACGCCGACGGATACCCATCTGCCGTTGGTCACTGCCGCGGTGAGAGCCGGCAAGGCGGTGCTGTGCGAGAAGCCTGTCGACCTGGATCTGCGAGCGGGCGCAGGCCTGCTGGCGCGACATTGCCGCAAGTAACCCGAGAGTGATGATCGGCTTCAACCGCCGCTTCGATCCGTCCTACCGCGCATTGCGGGAGCGCCTCAGGAGTGGAGAGATCGGCAAATTAGAGCTGGCACTCATCACCAGCCGCGACCCGGCGCCGCCGCCCGCGAGCTATATCAAAACCTCCGGTGGGCTCCTGCGCGACATGACGATTCACGATTTCGACATGACGCGTTACCTGGCGGGGGATATCGCGCAGGTGCATGCGTTCGGCGCGAACCTGGTGGATGCAGAGCTCGGCAAGCTCGGTGACATCGATACCTGCGTGGTTTCGCTGCGCGCAGAATCGGGTGCGTTGTTGCAGATCAACAATAGCCGCCGCTGCGTATACGGCTACGATCAGCGCATCGAGGCCTTCGGATCGAGCGGCATGCTGCGGGCGGGAAACCGCCATGCGACAGCCGTGGAATCCTGGAGCGCCGAGCGCACTGCCGCGCGGGACCCAGTGCTCCATTTCTTCATCGAGCGCTACGCCGAGGCCTATGAATCCGAATTGGATACCTTCGTTACTTCCCTGGAGCAGGGGCGCCCGATGAGTCCGGATTTTGCCGACGGTGTGGAGGCGCTGCGGCTGGCCGTGGCGGCCGAGGAAAGCCTGCGAACGGGGAGGGTTATCGATGTCGGCTAGCTGCGCTGGCGGCGGCCCCGGTGCCGATACTGGTCGGCGATCACGGCCGCCACGATGATCGCTCCCTTGACCATCTCCTGGTAGTAGGCATCGATTCTCAGAAAGGTGAATCCGGAAGTAACGACGCCGAGGATCAGCGTGCCGATGACTGTGCCGGTCATCCGCCCGACGCCCCCGGAGAGAGATGCGCCGCCGATCACCGCTGCGGCAATGGCATCGAGCTCGTACATCATCCCCATGCCCGCCTGACCTGACACGGCGCGCGCTGAGGTCACGATACCCGCAAGCCCCGAAAGCGTTCCGGCAATCGAGTAGACGACGACCAGATGCCTTCCCACGTTGATTCCCGAAACCCGGGCCGCCTGCGGGTTTGCGCCGATCGCATAGGTGAACTTGCCGTAGCGCGTGTAACGCAACGCGATATGAAACAGCAGGGCAGTTCCGAGAAAGATCATGACCGGAACCCCGTCGCTGCCAATCTCGGCATAGCGATCGGTCAGCATGCTGACCGGCTGTCCGTGCGTATACCATCTGGCGATTCCACGCGCGGCCACCATGACACCCAAAGTCGCAATGAACGGTGGAATGAACGTCCAGGCGATCAGTGTGCCGTTGAGGAGACCGGCAGCCGCTCCGACCGCGAGGCCCGCGAGCACGGGCACGAAGACCGGCAAATCGGTGAGGGAGGGGTAGACGGCCCTCACTGCGTCGGAGGATTGAGCCAGGCTCGCGGCCACCATCGCAGTCAGGGCGACCACCGAGCCGGAGGAGAGGTCGATGCCGCCGGTGATGATGACCTGGGTCACGCCGACGGCAATGATGCCGATCACCGAGACCTGCAGGATCATCACCACCAGGCGCTGCTGATTCAGAAGAAAGCTCTGCCTGACAAAAATCCACCCCAGCAGCTCGAAGACCAGCGCAAGCCCGACGAGCACCATCAGGATGCTCGCTTCAGGGGGAATTCTTCGCGAGCGCCTCGCAGGGGCGACCCGGTCGGTCTGCTCATTCATCGCGCCGCGAGCTCCATGATCTTCACCTGATCGGCCTGCTCGCGCTCGAGGATTCCGGTCACGCGTCCCTCGTGCATCACCATGATGCGGTGGCTCATGCCGAGAATCTCGGGCATCTCCGAGGAAATCATCAGGACTGCGGTGCCCTGGGCGGCGAGCTGCGCAACGAGCTGGTGGATCTCGGCCTTGGCGGCTACATCGACCCCGCGCGTCGGCTCATCGAGGATGAGGACCTTCGGGCGCATGAGCAGCCAGCGGCCGATCAGCACTTTCTGCTGATTACCGCCGGACAGATTCTCGATGCGCTCCTGCAGATCGGGCGTTTTGACCCGCAGCAAGCGGCTCATCGCGGTGCACGCCCGGGTGGCAGCGCGCGTGCGGACCAGCCCCAGGCGGACGAAGTCGCGGCTGAGCACCGCGATCTCGAGGTTCTCCAGCACGTTGAGCGGGAGGAAGCAGCCGGTCTCCTTGCGATCCTCGGTGACGAATGCCAGGCCCTCGGAGATGGCCGCACTCGGCGAGTCAATTCTCATCTCGCCGCCGGCTATCGAAGATCTGCCCGGAGCTCGCCGGCGCGAGACCGAACAGAGCCTCAGCGAGACTGCTGCGGCCGGCTCCCACCAGGCCTGCGATCCCGAGGATCTCACCGGCATGCAGGTCGAAGCTGACGTTGAAAAAGTGCGGCTCGAGGGTGAGCTCGCGCGCAGATAATACGACCGCCCCCACGCGGGCAGGCTCCCGCGGGAAGATCCGCGACAGCTCCCGGCCCACCATCATGCGAATGATGTCATCCCGCGTAAGGTTGCAGGTCTTGTCCGTGCCGATGTGTTTGCCGTCACGCAGCACCGATAACTCGTCCGCGATCTCGAACAGCTCGTCCAATCTGTGGGTGATGTAAAGGATGCCTTTGCCCTGCGCCTTCAGCTCGCGAATGATCGCGAACAGTTGCTGCGCGTCCCTCTCGGTCAGCGCGGACGTCGGCTCATCCATGATGAGCAGCTCCGACTGATGCGAGAGGGCTTTCGCGATCTCGACCATCTGCCGGGCTGCGAGCGACAGTGTGCGCAGCTCGGCCCGCGGATCGATGTGGATCCGCAATCGCTCGAGCAGGGCGTGCGTCTTGCGGTGCAGCTCGCGATGGCTGATCACGCCGAAAGCGTTCACGGGCTCACGCCCGATCCAGATATTCTCCGCCACGCTCATGAAGGGCATCAGGTTCAGCTCCTGATGGATCATCGCGATGCCCTTCTGCAGAGCATCCCGCGGAGAGCCCAGACGTACCGGGCGGCCGCGCAAGCGCAGCTCACCGCTGTCCGGAGCGCAGATCCCGGCGACGATCTTCATCAGGGTCGACTTGCCGGCGCCGTTTTCACCCACGAGAGCGTGAACCGTGCCGTGCCTGAGGCGCAGCGATACATCGTCCAGGGCCACGACCCCGGGGAAAGCCTTGCTGATGTTCCTGACTTCCAGGAGCGGTCCAACCGACGTCTCGGCGGCCAGATCGGGCATGGCGGCTCAATGCCGGCCGAGGTACTCGGGCAGATTGCCCGGAGTGACCAGCTCGAACGGGACCGACACGAAGCCCGGAACCCTCTCACCCTTGACGAGCTTCAGCGCCGTATCAACGGCTCCTCGGCCCTGCGCAGGGGCGTTCTGAAAGACGGTCACCTTGAGGTCTCCGGCTTTCATTGCGGCGAGCGCATCGGGGGTGGCGTCGATTCCGGCGACGATTGTCCTCGAGAGGAGTTTCGCCTGCCTGAGGGCTTGAATGGCTCCAATAGCCATCTCATCGTCGTTGGCCACCACCGCCTGGGGACGCAAGCCGGCGCTCAGCCAATTGGTCATGAGATCGGCGGCCTCGGTGCGCTTCCAGTTGGCGGCCTGCTTGTCCAGAACCCGTATGCCGCGACATTGCGGCCTGGCAATCACGTCCTGAATGTCCTGCGTGCGCAGGCGGGCGGACTGATTAGTCAGCTCGCCGATCAGGATGACGATGTCCCCCTTTCCCTGCAGCAGCCTGCAGACTTCGGCCATTTGCAGCGTGCCCGATTGAGTCTCGTCGGATCCCACGAAGGAGACTTTGGGCGGCAGCTGCCTGTCCCCCGGCATTCGGTTCACATACACAAGCGGTATGCCGGCCTGCGCCACCAGGCGCGTCATCCGGGGCGTTGCCTCAGTGTCGACGGGATTGATGATGATGGCGTCGACCTTCTGGGCGACGAAATTCTGGATCTGGTTCAACTGTCGGCCGATGTCGTTCTGCGCGTCTTCGAACTGAATCGCGACGTTCAGCTGTTGCGCCCGCTCCCTCATGCTGGCGCGGACCGCAGTAAGGAAGTTGTCGTCAAACAAGGCCATGGTGACGCCCAGCGTGGCCGCGTGCGCGGCCGCGAAGCACGCCGGCAGGACACAGAGCAGGAGTGCCAGGGACATGCGCTTCATCGCAGGAAGTCTAAGCGTCGGGCGGGTGGGATGCGACAGGCAGACCAAGGTGACGTCCATCGTCGCCTTTGTTAGTGTGCCGCGGTATTAGCGGTGCGGGGCGCGGGCGTCCATCGCCCTGAGCGATTTTGGTGAAATTTCTACCGCTCATCTGGTCCGGCATCTGGCGTAAGCCCGGGCGGACCGTGCTGATTTTCCTCCAGGTCAGCGTCGCCTTCGCGCTGTTCGGCGTGCTGCAGGGGCTCAAGACCGGCGTCGAACACCTGGTGGCGGCCGCCCGTGCCGACCTGCTGATCGTGCACACCCGTGCGAACTTTATTTTCTCTCCCCTGCCACTCGGGCTGCTCGAGCGGATCAAGTCAGTACCGGGCGTGAAAGTGGTCGTGCCGGTGGAGCTCTCCGGCGGCACCTATCAGAAGCCCGATCAGCAGGTGGGCATCGTCGCGGTGAGTCCGGAGGGGGACTGGCTATCAGCATTCACCTTTTCGATGACGCCCGAGGCCGCCGTCGCCTTGCGCAACACGCGCACGGGAGCCCTGATGCCCGAGGCGGCGGCGAAGAGGTACGGGTGGAAGATCGGCGATCACATCCCGTTAGTGACGCGTACCACGCAACTGAACGGCTCGGCCACCTGGGAGTTCGATGTGGTGGGCACGTTCGAGGACAGCGATATCGGCGGGGGCAGAGACAAGATCCTGATCAACTTTTCCTACTACGACGAGGCACGCCAGACCGGCAAGAGCACCGTCAACCATTTCAACGTCGCGGTCTCGGATCCGAAGCTCGCCGTGAGCGTGGCCGATGAGATCGACCGGCGCTTCGCCAATTCATCCAACGAGACGAAGTCGGAGTCGCTGCGGGAGCTGGCGCAGCTGCAGCTGCAATCGATCGGCGACCTGAACTTCCTGATCAGGGCGATCGTCGGCGCCGTGCTCGTGGCGCTCTTGTTCGCCACCTCCACCATGATGATGCAGTCGATCCGCGAGCGCACGGCGGAGCTCGCGGTGCTCAAGACACTCGGTTTCACCGATCGCGCGGTGTTCCTGCTGATTCTCGCCGAGGCCGTCGTGGTGTGCGTCGCCGCCGCCGCCTGCGGGCTGGCGCTGGCGCTGTTTGCCTTCCCGTTTGCCGAGCGCTTCGTCGCCGGACTTTCGATGCCGCTCGTCGTGATCGAGATCGGGCTGGGGAGCGCGCTGCTGGTGGCGCTGGTGAGCGCCGGGGTTCCGGCCGCCCTCGCGGCGAGACTTCGGATCACCGAGGCGCTGGCCAGCCGCTAGGACCCCGTGAGCTTCCTCCGACAGTTCCTTGCACTGCTCATCATCGGCCTTGCGGGCGCGCCGCGGCGCATGGGCTCGGTGCTGACGATCATCATCGGCGTGGCGTGTGCCGTCGGCGTACTGGTCTCCATGCTGGCCATGGGCATCGGCGCGCGCAGTCAGGAGCAGGCCGACGTGCGCGCCGACGGCGTGGTGCTCCTCAGCGTCGGCTCGCGGCCCTTTTCGAGCAGCGTCCCACGTGAGGAAGCCGCTGTCATCCGTGACATGCCCGGCATACGCCGAGGAAGCGACGGTGAGCCGATCGTCGCCTGTGAATCGTTCGTAGGCATGGAGGGCCGCAGGCGAGTGACCGGCACGCGGGTCTTCTTACCGCTCGTGGGCATCAGCGAGAGCGTCCTCCAGTACCGGCCGGACCTGCACTTCACGTCCGGACGCATGTTCCAGCGGGGTCTGCGCGAGCTCGTCGCCAGCAACACCTGCGTCCGGCAGTTCAGCGGGTTTGGCATTGGCGAACGCCGCTCGCTTCCCGGCGGCGACTGGACCATCGTCGGTCATTTCGACCAGGGGGTTGGGGAGCAGTGCACGGTGTATGCTGACGTCGACATCGTGATGTCGACATTCGCCCGCAACACCTACTCCATCGTCTCGGTCCTGCTGCGCTCGCCGTCCGACTACGATGCGTTTCGCGCTGCCGTGCAAGCCAACCCGACGCTGCACCTCGAGGCCAAACACGAAAAAGAGGTCGTGCAGGACGCATTCAAGCAGCTGAATGGGCTGTTGGATTTCGTCAGCTACTTCGTGGGAGCGATCATGGCCATCGGCGCGACCCTGGGCGCGGTGAACTCGCTCTACTCGATTGTCGACTCGCGTCGCCAGGAGCTGGCCACGTTGCGAGCGATCGGCTTCCGCTCCGTGCCGATTCTCGCCTCCGTGCTGTGCGAGTCGGTCGTGTTTGCCTTACCGGGTGCGCTGCTGGGTTGCCTCCTGGCATGGGCACTTTTCAATGGGTTGTCGGTGAGTCCCTTCGGCTACAGTTTCCACCTCTCGGTAACCCCCTCGCTCGCCGTACTCGGCGTGGTGTGGGCCCTGGGAATGGGTCTGATCGGCGGACTACTCCCCGCGCTGCGTGCGGCGCGAGTGCCCATCACGACGGCCCTGCGCGCCACTTAACGGCTGATACATTCGGTCGTCGGGGGCGTGCGCAGCGGAGGCGGCTGAAGGGCTCTACCATTTAGAGCTCAGCGTGATGGCCCCGGCGAGCAACACAAAAATGCCTGCGACCGTAATGGGGAGACCGATCGGACCCCAAAGTTGCATGGCGCCGCCGGCCAAGGGGGTCCCGACCAGGCCACCCAGACCCCACATCGCGGCAAACGCCGCGTTCCCCGCTGCCAGCGCGGAACCCTTGAAGCGCTCGCCCAGACGCACGAGACTCAAGGTGTAAATGGCAAAGTACCCGCCACCCCAAAAGAAAACCAGGACCCATAAGAAGAGCGGTACGCCTGCGGCAATGGGCAGGAGCGCCGCGGTCACTGCCGTCCAAACCGCGCAGATGATGTACAGGGTTCGCCCGGGCAGGTGGTCTGCTAACCAGCCGATGGGCAACTGGAACCCTATGGTGCCGGCAATCATGGCGACGAGTGTCAGGTTGCTGCCATTCACGCTCATACCGTGTCGCAGGGTGAAAATAGGAAGCATCGACATCGCTACCTGATCGGCCAACGCCGCAGCCGCCATACCGGCCAGCAAGAGTGGCGCCGCCGATGCAAATGCCAGGGTGGACACGGCGCCTTCGCTGTCGTGCGCGTATCGTGGCAGCTCAGCGCGGTTGGTGAGGAACGGCACGAGGGACAGCAGTCCGCAGGCAGCGCCGGCCAGGAACGGGGCCCAGCCTTCTGTGCCCACCAGCAGCAGTAAGGCGGGCCCGAGCGCGAAACCGACCGATTGCAGCATCGAGTAAAAGCCGAGGACTCGGCCGCGCACCTCTTCGGTCGCAAGTTCGATCATCCAGGTGTCGCTGACCACGAACAAACAGGCGAGCGAAAAGCCGAGCAGCAGGCGAAGAGGCATCCACGCCCAGGGATTGGCGATCGCGCCGATCATCATGAAACCCACAATCGCAGCCGAAATGCTGATGGCGGCCAGCACACGCCCGCCGATCCGGTGCATGAGCGGGGCGGCAAGCGGGGCTGCCAGGATCATCCCCAGCGGCATCATCGCCGTGTTCAGGCCGATGAAGCCTGACTGTGCTCCACGGCGGTCGAGGATCACGGCCAGCAACGGATAGCTCAACCCCTGCATCGCGGTGAAAAGTGTGGCGATGGTCGCAACCGCGGCGATCGGCCGCAACTGCATCGGGGTACGGGCAATCGCCACGATGTTCCTCCCCTGAACGCAGACAGCGTGCCTGCCTGGCGCAGTTTAGCGATGCTGAGGTAAAGCACGACAGCACCCACTACACGATGCTGGGTCACGACTCCTGGTCCATACACCGCCTTCCAGACGACCCAGCTCAATGAGGCCAGGAACATGATGAGCGACCCGGAACCCAGGCAGATCGTCACTGTGGAGGGCGCTTCGAGCCGCAGGATGTTCGCGAGCAGAGCGACCATCGATGAAAACACGATGGCCGCGATGGCAGCCCAGTGCCGGGCGGCGACCAGCACGGCCGAAACGACCAGCAGAAACCAGACCACTCCGAGTACCGGGGCTTCAGGGATGTGCGTGCCGGAGAGCGGCTCGCCGACAAAGACCTGGAAGGAAAGCAGCACGAGCAGCGCAGTGAGGACCGGGTCGCGATACCTTGCCAGTCCGGACTGACGTTCAATGGAGGCGCTCTCGGCGGTCGTCTTGATGGGCGCGCTCTGCCTTGCCGTGTGGAGCTCACGCGCTTTCGAGCACATAGCCACAACCTAGCGCCCGCCTTTAACTCCTTGATGTGTGCCTTGCGAAGGTACTGAAGCAATGTATACGGAGCGAAACAAATGAGCGCCGCCGGAGGAATACCGCGACAGGCTGAGTCTTAACCGGAAGCGAATAGGCAAGCGTCGCGTGAGCAGTTGACAGGCTGCAATGAAGGGCATGACAGTCTCTGCGACCGCGACCTAAGGGAGCCACACATGTCACGCAAAAAGCAGCCCGATGCGGGTTCCGACGCAACCAAGGCGAAGCTACCGGGTGCCGCGCTGCACATGGCCCGCGAGCATCCCGATGTTTGGGAAGCCTTCCAGCATCTCGGTGAGAAGGCGAGCCGCGCAGGCCCGCTGGATGCGCGCGCGCGGCGCCTGATACACCTCGCGCTCGCCATTGCCGCAGGTTCCGAGGGTGCGACGCATTCGCATGCCCGCAGAGCGAGCTCCGAGGGGATCAGTCCGGCGGAACTCGAGCACGTCGCGGTTCTCGCCATCACTACTATCGGTTGGTCACAGGCGATAAAAGGTCTGACCTGGGTGCGCGATATCACTCGTGCCCGGCCCGGTGCAGCAGCACGCGAGCCACTCGAACCGTGATGAAGAGATGGCCAGGCGACACCGCATCGAAATCACTGGGGGAAACTAGCGCAAGCTGTTGAATACGAACCAAATGCTCCCGAAGCTGCCAGTGTGAGAGGCCAGCGAGGCGCGATAGCGCCTATCGACACTGCTCGGACGGTGCAGCACCGTGGTGGGATATCTGCGAGCCCACCCTGGACGGCGAGCAGGCTTGCGGTGGCGGATCGCGTAAGAACACCAGCCAGATAGTAATTCCTATCAGGAATGCGATCGGCAAAGTGAATCCAGGCCTTATCATTTCTGCTCCCCTCCAAACGGTAATCGTGGTGAACCTTGACGGTGACGTCAAAGCTCAGCAAGGGCGTAGATCACGTTATCGGGTGGTAGCGGTCGACTCCGGCTGCGCGAAGCGCTTACCAGCGATCAGTCGCGCGGCCCGCCGAGGTCAATTCTGGTGCACCGCGGAGCCCGTCACTGCGGCGCTTGCGCACTCCGGCAGACGAGAAAGTCGCCGGTCAAAGAGTTTCGATTTGTGTAAATCGTCGATCCAGCGCACGAGTTCCGGAACCTCTACCGGCGTGACGTCGAGATTGACCGCGAGGCCGTTGTCCGCTTCGTGCCAACACGCAGTGAAGCTGAACATGCTCGCTCGCGTTAATTTCCTGATGCGGCACGTAGGGAGGGACGTAAATGAAATCCCCCGCCGCGGCCTCTGCGACGAATTCCAAGTGTTCGTCGGCGAAGCAGCGAGATCCCGATATCGGGTGGTAGAATAAACGTAGATGAGACCTCAACACTATGCGAGCAAATGAGCCTCCAGCCGTGAGTCGCAACTCAGGCCCCGCATACCTCGCAGCGCTCGTGGTTACTGCCGGGCCTGTAGAGGTGCTGGCGGCTGGAAACGGACCCCTCGAGTATCTCGACGAGGAGACCGGCACGACTGTGACGGCAGTCGGACAGCCGCTGCTCTTTGCCTGTGCGCGTCAGGAGTTCGCAAACGCTCGCGACTACGTCACACTCGCCGCCGCCGCGGTGAATCAGACCGGGACGATCACCTATGTGATGATCGGGTATTTCTGGTCCATGGTTGATCCGCGACTGCGCGGGAGCGAATCGGTCGCTGCCCAACAACTTCGCTTGCAGGCCGACGAGCGCAGCATCGTCCTCACCTTGCAGGGCCGTTCGGCGCATGAGATCGGCATCGGTGTGCCGGTGCATCGACCGCCATTTGGCACCGGGACGCCGTACGTTTATGACATCGACTTGCCCACTATGCGAATCATTGCAGCATCGCATCACCTCGAGCTGCATATTGAGGGCAACGGCACATTACTGACCTACAAACTCTTCGAGGATCGGCGTGTCGCGCTAAGGGAGTTTGTGCGCCGCGTGGACGGCAAGGACTGAGGGCCTCGTCGACACAAAGCGGGCTGCGGCGCCGACACTGAAGGGGCGGGCATCCGCCAGAAAATGTTTACCATCATTGAGGAGCGAACCATGAGCAAGGGTATGGACAGGAAGAAGGAAGCGAAGAAAAAGCCGGCAAAGTCTCTGCAGGAGAAGCGCGCCGCGAAGAGGGAGAAAAAGCAGAACCGAGGTTTTCAGTTCTGAGGTGTCACGACCCGTTCTGCTGCTTCAGCGCGTCGAGAATGGGGATATCAAGCAGTCAACGTCCACTCAGCCTCGCCGTGACGCTTCGCTGGCCGTTGCTGCAAAGCACACGAGCACGCTCGCGTCCTCCGATCATAGGTGTCGAGCGCAACAACTGGCATTTGACATAGAGGCGTACTACTGTAAGCGCGGCGCTTCGCCTTGAAGCCAGCCGGTACCATTGCGCCACCAGTGCGTGCGCGCTCAAAGGATTTGGTCGTGAAGGAACAAGCCATCTACCCTGGCAACTTCCCGCAAGTCGACCGACGAGCAGACCCGAATGCCGCGCCGCCAGAAACCACAACGGACAGCGGGATTGAAGTCCACGAAGAGGAGTGGGGGACGGTCACCGTGCAGCACGTGTACAAGATGCGCTGCGAGTGTGGCCGCTCATGGTTCGAGCTTGAAGTCCCGCAATTCGTTAAGTGCCCTGCCTGCAAAAAGCTCGCCCTCATTTCCGGCTAACAGAGTTATCAACTCATTCAGGGATGCGCTCTGAGGATTGCTGCCGAGCACGCCCCAAAGCTGATCGCTGCGCCCACCACGGAGCTTGCACCTGCCATCCATCGCGGTGGCACCGATGTCGGCAGAGCACATCGGCAGTGGTGACGCGCATGACCATCCTCGCGTCGCACAGGTCGGTAGAATCCGCACGTAGATGAGCGATTCCGCCCCATTCTCTTCTGAATGTCCCAAGTGCAAGCACGATCGCGCCCAGAGGGGATACTCGCGCGAAGAGTTAATCCAGCTGCTCCGCACGGGGGCGGACATCGAGGCATATTGCATCAGCTGTGACGAGCGCTGGCCGATATCGATCGAAGACAGGGCCGATCTTGCCAGCGCACTCACCCGGTAGACTACTTGCGCGACGCGTTGTAACTCGCGCGATCAAGCGCACCTGAATGCTGCCTCCGCGCTCCAGGGCGAAGCACTGAGCTCACATTAGTGCTCGCTTGTGTGCGGTCAGCGGCTTAACGGTTCGTTAAGGCGTTCCACCAGGGCGCCCAGGACACCCTGCGACTGCAGCTCGGACTTGCGCTGCGCCAATTGCTCGCCCAGCTGGGTCAAGTCCATGTTCGCTCGCCTGGCTTCTGCAAACATGCCTCCAGGCTGCTCTTCCTCCTTCACATGGTGCTTGATCATCTCCGACAGCACGGTGACTCTGGCATCAAAGTAGTCGTCCGCCGGGTCGGACTTTTCAATCTCGGCAATGAGATTCTTGGCGCCCTGGTGTTCGATTTCAGCTTCATGGTGCAGCGGCTTGTCCCCGGTCGCGCTCCAAAACGCAGGGTAGAAGATCTCCTCCTCGATGGTCGTGTGCACGCGCAGCGCCTGGCAGATGTTGTTGGCCAGCGTTTGCTTGCGGGAATTGCTCGACGCCTTCTTGAAGTCGGCGAACCATCCCGATACCTGTCGATGATCGGCTTTTAGAAGTGCGATGGCATCGCGTGGGCGGGACGGGCGACGGCGTGAGGCGTTCTTGGCAGCGACCATGGCGAAACCCTTTCTTCATACTCCCGGCACGGCCGGACAGAATTGTGTTCCGTAAGCGAACGCGGGGATTAGTCCTCCCCGCGCCCTCAGTTATGCCGACGCGCGCCGGCAACCTTCAGCGATTATTCTTGGTCGTGACCGCCTTGCTGACCGGGGCGACGACTTGGCTGCCCCGTGCCAGTGCCCGATCCGTGGCCTTTATCTGATCCCGGCGGGTTCTGCGTCGGCTTGTTCGGATCCGAGGGCTTCCCCGGCGGGTTCGACTTCGGATCAGGTTGCATCTGGCGCTCCGGCCTCTGCTCGTGGTTAGTGCTCATGGTATTCAACCTCTGGAACGTTACCGGCATTCACTGCCGAGGCCCCTATGCTAGCGATCTGCAAGCAGCGAATAAGGTAAGCGCGCCAGCAATGTGCGTGGTCGTTGTCCTACAGTTCGCCGGACACGGTCCGAAGTGGGACGCCTCCTACGCCGTTTACCGCTCGTATCCAGCTATCCCGCGGGCGTGCGATGACGCAGAGTATTGCCGTCGACGCGCCAACCGCTGAGCTGCGGCTTAGCGCGCGCTGCTTCGTTGCACAGCACACTTCCAACTCTCAAACGACTTCGATATCGGACGAATATGACCGACACGGTCGAATTTCTGAGCCCAGCGATCGTCGGCCGCATCACCGCCCTCCGCAAGCGGTTCGAAGATGCGACCACGGAGGTGACTGCGCTGCTCGATGCCATTGAGCCGCCAAAGACGGAGGTCAAGCGCCAGATCCAGCTTTGCCTGCGTGAAGTGGCCATCAACCTCGAACGAGCGCTCGACCAGGCGGAGATTGCCGAGAGTGCCGCAGTCGGCACATTGGAAGCAAAGGACTGAGGACGGATCTGGCTTGCGACAGGGCCAGTATGGAATGACGCTTCAGGCGAAGGGAGTCATTATCATGTCAGTGCGAGAGTTAGTGTTATTAACGAGCGGGTCGTTGCTGTGCAATCTGACAAAGAAGTCATCGGGAGTTCGAAGTCCGTTTCAAATCAGCATCGAGCCGAGAAAGAACACTCGTCACGCGCCCTAAAAGGTCACCCGCAGGGCCCGCGGCCGCTTCGCTTCTCTGCATGCCCTCGTCGTCCGCTGCTTGCAATTGCTGCAGCTGGTCTTTCCATTGCAGCAGCACCGCGCGCTTCTGTTCCGCCGTCAGCTCACTCGATTCCCTCAACGCCTCGGGCGTGGCGAAGACACTCGCTGGATTCTTCATTGCTCTATCAATGTCCATCGGAACCTACTGCTCCGCCTTGGCAACTCTTGACCATATTACGCTGACCTGCGACCCCACTGCTCCAGCGTCGCTTCGCGACGCGCTAGCCGAGCCCACGCTCAAGCAGTGGGCACGCGTAGTGCAGATGCAGGTACTTCGGTTTGCGGACTACGACATCCTGAGTTCGCGTTAGCCTGACACCGGCGAGTAAGGTAGATTCAAGTGCTGGTCTGCTCCGAGAGAGAAACACCGATGTTCGCGGCGGAAGGCCGACACGTGCTCGCCATCCGCGTGCTCGGATGGCTGACATGAGCGGTGATCATTCATGCCTCCGGGGCAAGCATCCCTTGGTGGTCACACCCCGAGAACTGTACCGACGGCTAGACCTGTTTCCACACAGGCCTGCGGAGCGGGAAGCTTCTTGCCGTTCTCATACCGGAGCTTGAAAACCTCGATCTGTCCACCCTGCGCCGTAACGAACAGGCTCTGACGTTCTACCGCCGTCACCTCGCCGATGCCGCCCTGGATCTGCGAGAAAGTGCGATGGGCGTGCTTGCGAGCGTTGAACAGCTGCAGCTTCCCGCCCTTGAACGTTGTCCACGCGCCCGGCGCCGGGTCACAGCCGCGGATCAGGTTGTAGATCAGGTCGACGTGGTTGTGCCAGTTAATCCGGGCCTCGGCTGTGCGACACCATCCCTCATAGCTCGCCTCGGATTCGTCCTGCGTGCTGTAGGTGGCGCGGCCGCCGACCACGAGGTCCGCGGCTTCCTGCAGAGCAGCGACCCCCATGGGAAACAGGCGATCGAAGTACACACTTCCGAGCGTATCGTCCGCGTCGATGGGCGTGTGCCGCTGAAGGATGACTGGACCTTCATCAAGGCCGTCGCTCGGCCGAAATATTGTGAGGCCGGTCCGCGTGTCACCGCGGATGATCGGCCAATTGATCGAGCTCGGCCCGCGGTGGCGCGGCAACAGTGACGGGTGATACTGAATCGCGCCGTGGCGTGGAATCGTGACAAAGTCCTGTGGCACGAACTGCAGGACGTACGCCATGATCGCTAGATCGACGTCGAGCGCTCGTAATGCCTGGCGAGCTTCCTCGGCCTTGAGGGATGGCAGCTGATACACGGCGATTTGCGCCTGCTCGGCCGCCACGCGTAGTGGGTCGGGTCCGGCGCCCGGTTTTTCCGGTGCGCAGAATACTCCCGCAACGGTATCGCCGCGATTGACGAAAGCCGCAAGTACCGCCTTGGCGAAATCCTGCTGTCCAATGATGGCAACGCGCATCGCTCAAGCTCCGCAGACCGTCATGGGATTACTGTTCTGATAGAGGCTCCGCTGAATCTTCGCAGCATCTGGCCTGACTCACTGGAAGATGGACACGTTTCTTTCTTAACCGCTTGGCAAGGAATCCGTCAAGCGCGGGCGGCCCCGATCGCGGTCACGCCTGCCACCTTGAAACGGTCCAATATAGAGCTCGGGACCAGCGCTAGAGTGTTGCTCGCAGTTGCCATGGTGTTCTGATGTCCCAAGCACTTCCTCCAGTGCGCGTAACGATCGGCGGGGAGATCTTCCCAGCTCGTCTTCGATACGATTTGGCGCCCCAGTCGAGCGCCCGTCTTGAGGAACCGATGCCTTATCACGGCGAGCTCCTCCATGCCCGGGAAGAGCAATCCACCCTGCCGCAGACCGGAGAAACAGAACATGCCGATTAATAGATCAGGACCAGCACGGGCGAGAGGTGTGCCCTCTCTCGTTAACTTCAGCGCCACGCTGTGCATTTTTCTTCTTGCCACTCCTTTCGCTGGCGCGACGGAAGTCCTCGATTGCCACATCGGCAGCTATCGCCTGAAAGATGGAAGTGTCGTCGATATTGCGCCAAGCGACGATGACGCATTGCGATGGCGTCGCTTCGATGGGACGACCGGCGCGCTGCACAAGGCGTCCAATGGCGTTTGGAGTAGCACCTTCGGCTGGAGCGATCGTGCAGACGGCAAAACAGTCTCATTTTCGGATTGCAGCGCCGGAACAGTCGATTTTGACGGCACACCCGGTCAACGCATCCCACTCGACGTGACGAATATGACGTTCACTAGTCGCGGCGCTGCGCTTGCCGGCCGCCTTGTCATGCCTGCGGACACGAGCAAAGTGCCGGTTGTCGTTCTGCTGCACGGCGCGGAACACGACTCAGCTTTGACCTATTACTTTCTCCAACGGATGCTGCCGGCCGAGGGCATCGGTACGTTCGTCTATGACAAGCGCGGGACCGGCGCGTCGGGAGGCGTCTACAGTCAGGATTTCAGTCTCCTCGCCGACGATGCGGTGGCTGCGATGCGCGAAGCCAGACGCCTTGCCGGACCGCGAGCGGCCAGGATCGGCTATCAGGCCGGAAGCCAGGGTGGATGGGTCGCGCCGATCGCTGCCAACCGCGCGCATGTCGACTTTGTGATCGTCTGTTTCGGGCTGGCCGTGACCGTGCGCCAGGAGGATCAGGAAGAAGTGGTGATCGAAATGCGCGAGGAAGGCCATTCGCCGGCCGAAATCGCCGATGCGCTGAAGGTGGCGCGCGCCGCGGAGACCGTCTTTGCAAGCGGCTTCACGAAGGGCTTCGCGGAATTCGATGCCGTGCGTGCGAAATATCGCGCCGCGTCCTGGTACCAGGATCTGCATGGCAATTACACCTACATGGCGCTGCCGTACACCGAAGCGCAGTTGCGCGCGATGGGACCTGAATTCCGCTGGGGGACGCCGTTCGACTATGAGCCCATGCCCACGCTGCGCGCCGACACTACACCGCAATTGTGGATCCTCGGAAGCGAGGACTACGAGGCGCCGAGCGCGAAAACGAGCCAGCGCATCAAATCGTTGATCGCGGCCGGCCGACCCTTCACCCTTGCGCTCTACCCCGGTGCCGAACACGGGATGACACTGTTCGAGAAGGGCGCCGACGGCAAACGCCTGTCGACACGCTACGCGCCCGGATATTTTGCCATGATCCGCGATTTCGCTCGCGAAGGGCGACTGCCGGGACCCTACGATAACGCGGAGATCACGCGGGCCATGACGCGCACACACTAGGTTGTGAAAATCCTCTAATGAACGTCTAACCTATGGGGCGTGTTTGCGGCAAAGGGCGGAATCCCTTAGGACTTCGCTTTCTTCGAAGGTTTCGACTTGCCAGAACTGTTGAGGACGACCGCTCGGCGAACGAGCGCCTTGAAGGCGGACTCGTCAACTTCTTCTCCTTCGTGGATGTCGATCGCGCGGCGTGCGTTTCCCTCGAGACTCGAGTTGAAGAGACGGGCCGGATCCTTCAGAGACGCGCCCTTCGCGAAGGTAAGCTTCACGACATTCTTGTAGGATTCGCCAGTGCAGATGATGCCGTCGTGCGACCAAATCGGAGTGCCCATCCACTTCCACTCCTCGACGACGTCCGGGTCTGCTTCCTTGATGAGCTTGCGCATTCTGCTGAGGGTTTCCCCGCGCCAGTCCCCGAGTTCGGCGATTCTTTTCGAGATGAGCTCCGATGCCGACTGGCCCTGGCTCGCACCTGACTTTTTCATGTTCTCATCCTGGAAGTTCCGGATACATTTCATTTGCAAGCCAGTGGAGGATAGTCACGTATGGCCTGATCTGCCATAACTCATTGATTCGTCAGCTCCCTGGGTTGCAGTGCCGGAAGCCTCCTAAGCGTTTGAGCAGATTGGAAATCCCGCACCCCCCGGGGAGCGATATCTCTTTCAGTGGCATCTCGACACTCTTCGTTACGCGGAAACTCCCGTCTTCAATCCTGCCGGATCTCCCGATAACGGAAACAATCGACGAGGTGATCGTTTACCATGCCGACCGCCTGCATGTGGGCATACACGATCGTCGAACCAACGAAACTGAATCCGCGACGCTTAAGGTCCTTGCTGAACGCGTCGGATGCGAGCGAAGTCGCAGGAATCTGTCGCATGATCTTCCATCGGTTAAGCTTTGGCCGTCCGTCAACGAAGCGCCAGCAATAGGAGTCGAAGCTTCCGAACTCTTCCTGGATTTTGAGAAAGGCGCGCGCGTTGCGCACGGCGGCCTCGATCTTCATGCGGTTGCGAATGATCTCAGTATTTAATGCGAGCTTCTCGATTCGTCGAACGGAAAATCGCGCGACTTTCTCGGGATCAAACCCTTGGAAAGCGCGCCGATAACCCTCCCGCTTCTTCAGTACTATCGTCCAGCTCAACCCAGCCTGTGCACCTTCGAGCACGAGAAACTCGAAGTGTCTGCGGTCATCGTGGACTGGGACACCCCACTCGCGATCATGGTATTGGAGCATCAGCGGATCATCGACGCTGACCCACGAGCACCGCTTAATGGTTGCGGTTGCGCTGCGCATGAAGACCGCGGCCTTCTTTTCTTGACACAAATGTGATATCTATTATAACAATATGTCGAGGATTAACAACAAATTCTCAGTCGGTGTTCACATCATGACAGCGCTCGGCGACCATCACGGTGAACAGGTCACCTCAGCACATTTGACCGCAAGTGTGCGGGCACATGAATCGCAAGTCCGCAGTGTGCTCTCCAAACTTGTGAAAGCCGGTTTAGTGATGACATCTCGCGGCCGCCATGGTTTTTCGTCGTTGTCGCGGCCAGCCAATAGGATCAGTCTGTTGGAAATTTACAGAGCAGTCGAGGCGCCCCCTATTTTTTCGATTCACGAGTATCCAGGGGAAAAGACATGCCGCACGAGCTGCACGCATAAAGAGGCGATGCTAGAGCTGCTGCGGGATGCGCAGCGAGCGTTTGAGGCCCGGTTGGGCCAGCGAATGCTTTCTGCGATGGTCGCAAAAGCGAGGCGCCACGAGTAGTTCGTGGTCGAAAATGTCAGAAGCGGTCGTGAAGGGTCCCGCGCCGGAGATCACGATGGACAATAACTCTTCGCCTAAGGCGCCGGAGAATCGCGAGTTCCCAATTACTCGCGTCCGCATGCGCGGAAACCCTTGAATGTACGAGGGATTTGGCTCCCCGGGTTGGAATCGAACCAACGACCAACGGATTAACAGTCCGATGCTCTACCGCTGAGCTACCGGGGAACAGGCGGGCCTCGCGAGGCCGCGGATTCTCAGCCAACGGCGTCGAATGAGTCAAGGAAGCGGCGATGGCGGCGCGCGCCGGCGTTGCAGCAGTCGGCCGTAAGCCAGGGCATTGATCGCGATCAGCAGCGCAGCGAGCACCCACTGAATATGCCAGGTGAGACCCGGCGGATAGAGCACGCGCACGAGATAGTGAGCGAGGAAGCCTCCGCTGTAGCCAGCTTCACCGCCGAGGTGACGCCAGTGGACTTCGAGCGGCGTCAGCGGGCAGATGCTGTTTGAGACCTCCACCCAGCAGCCCCAGGCGAGCGCGGGAAGATGAACGGCCGCGAGCCAGCGCCACCGCCAGGCGAGGAAGCCGCCGAAGATGATGAACGCGGTGAACGCGAAATGGATAATGACCAGGGCATCAGCGAGGAGCGACCAGATCATCGGCAGGGCCCCGGCACGTCACGTACCGGCGCTTCGCGCTCTTCGCCTCAGGCGGCGACCACGCGCCCGACCAGCAGGCGCGCCATGCGCTCGAGCGCCTTCTCGAGGATGTGCAGGCTGCAGGCGAAGGACAGGCGCATGTGTCCGGGCGCGCCGAAGCCGGAACCGGGCACCACCGCGACACCGGCCTCGTTCAGCAGCAGCTCTGTGAATTCCACATCGTCACGGCAGCCAAGCGCCGCGATGGCACGCGACACGTCGGCGAACGCGTAGAAGGTGCCGGCGCCGGGCAGGCAGCTCACCCCGGGCAGGGAGTTCAAGGCGCGCACGACGACGTCACGGCGCTCCTTGAAGGCTTCGTTCATCCTGACGACGCACGTCTGATCGCCGTTGAGCGCGGCTACCGCCGCCTTCTGCGCGATGCTCGAAGCGTTCGAGGTCGACTGCCCCTGGATAGTGCTCATGGCGGCGATGATTTCCTTCGGTCCCCCGCAGTACCCGAGCCGCCAACCAGTCATCGCATACGCCTTCGAGACGCCGTTGATGGTCACGGTGCGCGAATACAGCTCCGGAACCGCCGTCACCAGGCTGCAGAAGGGCTCGGGGTCCCAGTAGATCTTTTCGTACATGTCATCGGTGCCGACGATGATGCGCGGGTGCTCGATGAGCACTTCACCGAGCGCGCGCAGCTCCGCGCGCGTGTACGCAGCGCCGGTCGGGTTGCAGGGGCTGTTGAGCAGTACCAGGCGGGTCTTCGGCGTGATCGCGGCAGCGAGCTGGCGCGGGGTGATTTTGTAGCCCTGCGCCATGCCCGCGAGCGGCATGACCGGCAGCCCGTCCGCGAGCAGCACCATGTCCGGATAGGATACCCAGTAGGGCGCTGGGATTACGGCCTCATCGCCCGGGTCGAGCACCGCCATGCAAAGGTTGTAAACGGTCTGCTTGGCACCTGCGGAAACCAGGATCTGTGAGCGCTCGTAGGTGAGGGCATTGTCGCGCTCGAACTTGCCGATAATGGCGTCCTTCAGTTCATCGATCCCCTCGACATTCGTGTAGCGGGTGAACCCGCCCCTGATCGCCTCGATTCCCGCCTGCGCGATGTGCGCCGGCGTGTCGAAGTCCGGTTCGCCCGCACCGAGCCCGATGACATCCTTGCCCTGGGCCTTGAGACGCGCAGCGCGGGCGGTGACGGCGAGGGTCGGCGAGGGCTTGACGCGCTGGACGCGTCGCGCGAGCGGCAAGGTCACTGAATTTCCTGTAGTTCGCTTGAGATCAGGATGCCCCGCTATATTAAGGGATTACGTCAGGCCCGGCCATCGGGAGCGTCTGACGAGTGCCTTCTCCGCAGCAGCGCATTTCCTATGGAACAACAGCCCTTCAGGCTCGAAGCCGACTACGCGCCCGCGGGTGATCAGCCCGAGGCGATCGACAAGCTCGTCGAGGGACTCGACGAGGGCCTGGCGCACCAGACGTTGCTCGGAGTCACCGGCAGCGGCAAGACCTTCACCGTCGCGGGCGTCATCCAGCGCGTGCAGCGCCCGGCCATGGTCCTGGCGCACAACAAGACCCTCGCCGCGCAGCTCTATGGTGAGTTCCGCGAATTTTTCCCGCACAACGCGGTGGAGTACTTCGTCTCCTATTACGACTACTACCAGCCCGAAGCCTACGTGCCCTCGTCCGACACTTACATCGAGAAGGATTCCTCGGTGAACGAACACATCGAGCAGATGCGCCTGTCGGCCACCAAGGCGCTGCTCGAGCGTCCCGACTCGATCATCGTCGCCACGGTGTCTTCGATCTACGGCCTCGGCGATCCGCAGGCGTATCTGTCGATGGTGCTGCACCTGAAGCGCGGCGACCGGCTCGAGCAGCGCCAGCTCCTGCGCCGGCTCGCGGAGATGCAGTACACGCGCAACGAGCTCGATCTCACGCAAGGCACCTATCGCGTGCGTGGCGATGTCATCGACATCTTCCCGGCCGAATCCGAGCGCGAGGCGGTACGGGTGGAGCTGTTCGACGACAGCATCGATTCGATCACGCTGTTCGACCCGCTGACCGGGGCGATCGCACGCAAGGTGCCGCGCTTCACCGTCTATCCGGGCACTCATTATGTAACCCCGCGCGAGCGCCTGGTGGGCGCGGTGGATCAGATCCGCGATGACCTGCGCGTGCGGCTCAAAGAGCTGCGCGAGGCGGGGCGGCTGCTGGAAGCGCAGCGCCTCGAGCAGCGCACCCGCTTCGACATGGAAATGATCCAGGAGGTCGGCTACTGCGCGGGCATCGAGAACTACTCGCGTTATCTCTCCGGACGCGCGCCCGGGGAGCCGCCGCCGTGCCTGTTCGATTACCTGCCGCGCAACGCGCTGCTGATCGTGGACGAAAGTCATCAGACCATTCCGCAGCTCGGCGCCATGTACCGCGGTGACCGCTCCCGCAAGGAAGTGCTGGTCGAGTACGGTTTCCGCCTCCCTTCCGCACTCGACAACCGGCCGCTGAAGTTCGAGGAGTGGGAGCAGCTCGCGCCGCAGATGATCTTCGCGTCCGCCACCCCCGGGGACTACGAGGGGAAGCACTCCTCCCAGGTGGTCGAGCAGCTGGTGCGGCCCACGGGCCTCGTCGACCCGGAGGTCGAAGTGCGACCGGTCGCCACGCAGGTGGATGACGTGCTCTCGGAGATCAGGAAGTGCGCCGCAAGCGGCGAACGCGTGCTCATCACCACTCTCACCAAGCGCATGGCGGAGGATCTCACCGATTACCTGAGCGAGCATGGCGTGCGCGTGCGCTATCTGCACGCCGACATCGAGACGGTGGAGCGCACGGAGATCATCCGCGACCTGCGCTTGGGAAAATTCGACGTGCTCGTGGGCATCAATCTGCTGCGCGAAGGACTCGACATGCCCGAGGTGTCACTCGTCGCGATACTCGATGCGGACAAGGAAGGGTTTCTGCGCTCGGGCAATTCGCTCATCCAGACGATTGGCCGCGCGGCCCGCAACATCCACGGGCGCGCGATCCTCTACGCCGACCGCATGACCGGCTCGATGCAGCGCGCCATCGATGAGACCAACCGCCGCCGCGAGAAGCAGCTCGACTACAACGCCGCCCACGGCATCACCCCGCGCGGCATTCAAAAGAGCGTGACCGACATCATGGAAGGAGCGCGCGCGGAAAGTCCGGCACCGCTCCTGCGCCGGCGCGGCGGCAAGGCCGTCTCGCCCGAGGACTTAAAGCCCGAGGCGCTGGTGAAGGAAATCAAGAAGCTCGAGGCGGAGATGTTCCGCAAGGCGCGCAATCTCGAGTTCGAGGAGGCAGCCGGGCTGCGCGATGAGATCGAGCG
>CAWJVD010000004.1:0-780756 GCA_963846225.1 uncultured Gammaproteobacteria bacterium | reverse complement strand
GACCGGGGTGCCATCGGCAAGCCGCCAGACCCGCACCACGCCGTCGTAGCCGCCGCTTGCCACCACCGGGGTGCCGTCAGGCAGCGCCCCGGTAGCCACCGCATACACCCCGCGGTAATGGCGGGTGAGTGGTTCCCCGATCGGGGCGCCGTCGACAAGCCGCCAGACCCGCACCGTACCGCCGTAGTCGCCGCTGATGATCACCGGGGTGCGGTCGGCAAGCACGCCGGTGGCCACGGCCCACACCTTCTCGTTGTGGCCGGTGAGCGGTTCCCCGATCGGGGAACCGTCGACAAGCCGCCAGACCCGCACGGTAGCGTCGCTTCCGTCGCTGACGACAACCGGGGTGCCGTCGGGCAGCACCCCGGTGGCCACCGTGTTAACCACGCCATCGTTAGCGTTGAACGCTTCGCCGACCGGGACGCCGTCGGCCAGCCGCCACATCCGCACCGTGCCGCGCGGCCGCCGCTGACGATAACCGGGGTGCCGTCAGGCAGCGTCCCAGCCGCCACTGCGCTCACCACGCTCGTAGTGGCCGGTCAGCGGCTCCCCGACTGGGGCGCCGTCGGCCAGCCGCCAGATCCGCACCGTGCTCGTCGCTGCCGCCGCTGACGACGACCGGGGTGCCGTCGGGCAGCGTGCCGGTGGCCACCGCGTACACCAAGCTGTCGTTGCCGGTGAGCGGTTCGCCGACCGGGGCGCCGTCGGCCAGCCGCCACACCCGCACCGTACCGTCGCCGCCGCCGCTGACGATGACCGGGGTGCCGTCTGGCAGCGCCCCGGCCGCCACCGCCCTCACCTCGTCGTCGTGGCCGGTTAGCGGCTCCCAGACCGGCGCGCCGTCGGCCAGCCGCCACACCCGCACCGTGCCGCCGTCGCCGCCGCTGACGATGACCGGGGTGCCGTCGGGCAGCGCCCCGGCCGCCACCGCGTCCACCCTGCTGTCGTGGCCGGTGAACGGCTCCCCGACCGGGGCGCCGTCGGCCAGCCGCCAGACCCGCACCGTGCCGTTGTTACCGCCGCTGACGATGACCGGGGTGCCGTCCGCCAGCGCCCCCATGGCCACCGCGTGCACCGCCGTGATGGCCGGTCAGCGGCTCCCCGACCGGGGCGCCGTCAGCCAGCCGCCAGACTCGCACGGTGCCGTCCGTGCTCGCCGCTGATGATCACTGGGGTGCCGTCTGGCAGCGCCCCCGCCGCCACCGTGTTCACCATGCCTCGTGGCCGTGAGTGGCTCCCCGACCGGGGTGCCGTCGGCCAGCCGCCAGACCCGCACCTGCCGTCGCTGCGCCGCCGCTGACGATCACCGGGGTGCCGTCAGGCAGCACCCCGTCCCCACCGCGTTCACCGCAGCCGCTGTGGCCGGTCAGCGGCTCCCCGACCGGGGCGCCGTCGGCCAGCCGCCATACCCGCACCGTGCCGTCTTCGCCGCCGCTGACGATCACCGGGGTGCCATCCGGCAGCGCCCCTACCGCCACCGCGTTCACCCCGCCGTCGTGGCCAATGAGGACCTGGTGGCCCGTGGTCTGGCGGCCGTGGGACCAGTAGGTCTGCCAGGGCCGGTCTGGGGCGGCCTCGGCGATGCGGTCGGCCAGGCTACGGTAGCCGAGTTGGTGGGCCGTCAGTTCGAGCTGGCTGGCCCGCGCCGCCCGGTCGAGGCGGGCAAGGAGGTGGGCACTTTGCCGGTACACGGCGGCAGCGGCACGCGCGGGGGCGGATCGTGTGGCGTCGAGGCGGGGCACCAGCCGGGCCGGATCGACGGTGAGCAAGTAGTGCGTATCCTCGAGGAGCTGGTCGAGCCGCCCGGCGACGATGGCGTGGTCGGCGGCGTGGTCTCGCAGGTATCGTCCTGCCAGCTGGTCTGCGCGGCCCGGCCGAGGAGCATGTCGAATAGTGCGCTTTCGTCGCTGGGCCGATGTCGCGGGGCGAGCAGCTCATCGGTGAGGGCCTGATGAAATAGCCGGGTCACTGGGCGGGCGGCGCGCTCGGTCGCCGTGGTCTGGAGCAAGTAGTCCGCGGCCGGAGAACGGCGCAACGCATCAAGATCGGCGACGCTGGCGCTATAGCCGAGGGCGGCGGCGAAAGCGAGCCAGGCTGGGTCGTCCAGTCCGGCGCCCCGGGCATAGGCGAGCGCCGTAAGCAGCTCGCGGTCGCGTTCCCGCCGTTGGTCTGGCAGCCGTTCCAGGTACTTGCTCAGCGCCTCCCCGACCCCGGACGGAATCCCGGCAGAGTCAAACTCCTTCGCGGCCGGGTCAAGTCATCGTGCGGGCGGTGGACAGCGGAACGGCGGCCATCGCGGCGACCAGGAAGTTCCGCCCGGCCCGCTCTGCGATCACGGCGGCCAGCCGGTCACATACCACGGGCCGGGCACGGTACTGGGTCCAGGCGGCGCCGGGCGGCCCGGGGTGGTCCATCCCGTCCTGGGCGAGCAGCGCGGCAGCGAACTGGCGCAGACCGTCCAGGTCGAAGTAGGTGTCGCTGTCCAGGTCGATGACATTGTGATCGTCGGGGGTGGCCACGCCCAGCGCGGGCAGCAGCCCGCCCGGCGCAAAGGGGCTGCCGACGGCCATTGCCCGGGTGGCCACGGCGACCCGCAGCCCGGGCAGCACCGCCAGCTCGGCCAGCGCCTCGGCGATCTGCTGTCGGTCATGGTCACTAGCCGCCTCATCCAAGGCGTCCAGGACCACCGGAACGGCGGATTGCCCGGGCAGGTCGGCGAGGCTGGTGACCAGCTCATCGGCCGAGGTCGGCGTATCTATGCCGGTCAGGTCGGCCAACGCGGTGAGGAAGTCGCCGATGGTAGCGGCACGGGCGTGGAACGCCAGCCCGGGCCCGCCCTGCCCGGCCTCCACGCTCAGGGCAGCGCGGGCCAGGACCGCCGACTTGCCCGCCCCCGGCTGCCCGGTCATCACCAGCGGCTGACCGGGCGGCTGGATCGGCGGTCAGCCACCTACGGATGCGGTCGAGGGCGGCAGTGCGGCCGCGGAACAGGTCCCCGCCGCGGGCGGCGCTGCGCTGGCCGCGGGCCCGCCGGGTGAAATGGCTGCGCGCTTCTCCAGGCTCGGCCCCGGCCATCAGCCACGGCCGGGGCATCTGCGGCCACACCCGGGCGATCAACGTGACCGGCACGAACCGGTCGAACCGGCCCCGTTCGGCCCCTTCCACCAAGATCCCGGCCAGGGCGTGTCCGTCCGCATCGATGACCGGCCCGCCGCTATGGCCGGGAAAGGTGCCCGCATCACCGGGCCAGTCCAACTGCACCGTGCCCGCCGCTGGCCGGGCCCGCCACCGTGAACTGCCGCCACACCCCCTTCAGCAGTCCCTCGGCCAGCGGGTAGCCGAACACCTGCACCCTGCCTGGCGGTCGCGCGGCCGGCCACACCGGCACCGGCGCGGGAAGCCATCCAGGCCGGTCCTCGCCCAGGTCCAGCACGGCCACGTCCACCCCCGGACCGGCCGGGCCCAGGTCGAGACGCGCCGCGGCCGTCCTGCCCGGCTGATCGCCGGGCCCCTGGCCCGGGAATTCCACCTCGACCTGTTCCACCGCCACCGGGGCCAGAGTATTGGGGTCCTGGCGCCGCAGCACATGCGCGGCGGTGACCAGGTACCGGGGTCCGACCAGCACCGCCGACCCGGCCCGCCGCCCATCGACAAACACCGCCGCGGTCGCCTGCGCCACCGCGGCCTGGCCCCCGGACATCATCCCTTCCCTGGGTCCTGTCCGGTACCGGGCGGGGTAGCCGACGCCGAGTTCCCGGACCACGTCAGAGTGACCTTGATGGTGCCCTCACCCTGCGCCTTCGCGAAGAACCAGTTCACGCCGCCGGACACCTTCAGCCCGAACTCCAGGCTCACCTCATCGGGGACCAGCCGGGTACGCAACGACCCGGCGACCTCCTCCGCGGCCTCCGCGACCCCCTGCAGCCGCGCGGTCAACTTCCCGCCATCGCGCACCTCCGGCGGACCGCCATGCAGCGCCACCAGGTCACTCTCGGCGGACTCGAATAGCACCTCCGAGCCGTTATCCAGCGTGAACCGCACGAACTCAGCCATCACACACCCCCATGGCCCGCACCGGGACCAGCGGCAAACCGTTACGCACATCCTCCTGCACCCACGGCCGATCCACGACCCCACCCTGGTAACGGGCACAGCGACCAAGCAGGGACAACCAGGCTTTTCCTTCAAGGACCGCACAGGCGACGGGCCGTCCGTAGCAGGTGTCCATGGCGGGACCGAGCCAGACCTGCTGGACGAGGTCGCCACGTGGCAGGCCGACGACTTCTGGCAGTACGCCATGTACGCGGCGGCCGCCTACATCCGCGCCCCGCCAGCCGGGCAGGCGTCCCAGTGCGACAGGCATGCCAGGACTTGGACGAGCGCCCCGACCGCCAAGCGCCATAGTGCCGAATAGGAATGCCCATCAATGCGATAGGGATTTGCTGTCCGCGGAGCGCAGAACATCTGTTCTCGACGCTTGGCTTTTGCAGATCGGCGATGCTGAGACCAGCATGCCAGCGGTGCCGGCTACAGCATCTACTTGCTTAAATGCGAGACCCGCTGCCGACTATGGCCGGTTACGAGATGTCGCTAGATTCTGTGCTCCCGCGCGGTACCGCCGAATCAGTACGCCAGGCGAACTGGGTTGCTGGGCCGTCTGCAGCAAACGTTTCTACGGACCGGGGCTGCTATGTTCCGGTCATGGACGTAATCCGGTGCCGCCGGTGACCAGCTATCTGTGCCGGTACTGCAGGCAGCGTAGTGCCCTGGGGAAGGCCCCGGTCAGCTGCCCGCTGTGCGGGGCGCCGCTCGACGTCAGGCCCGCGGTGAGCGCATCGGGCTGGATGCGGCAGCCGATGATCCCCAGCATGACCCGGCTGAGCTGCGGCACCATCCGGTGCCAGATCAACGGGACGTATGTGCCCGTCGCCGAATTCGAGCTGGCCGCGGGCGACTGGATTTATTTCTCGCCGAAGGTGCTGCTGTGGACCGACCCGGCCACGACGCTGACGAGCCCGCAGCCGTCCCGCGGCCGTAGCACGGGCATGATGGAGGCATACGGACCTGGGCATATCGGGGTGGCGGAGAATCGCGCGGGCGAGGTTATCGCGCTGCCGCTGCGGCGCGCCCAGCCGGTCTGCGTCCACCCGGGCCGATTTCTGTGCGCGACCGGGAACGTGAAGTACCGGTGGCAGCCGTCTGAGGTTTCCTACAGCACCATGGCGGCCGAGCGCGAATATCCGGCGGGCCGCTACCTGCTGAACTTGACCGCGGCCGGGCGCCAGGGCCTGGTGCTGCTGCACGCATCGGGTGACGCTTTCACCCGCGATCTGGCGGACAGCGAGAGCCTCCTGTTGTCACCGGCGTCGCTGCTGTACTGGGAAGACACGGTGGACTTGTCGTTGCACCTGGAGTTCCCGTACGTGCCGGGCAAGCATGCACGGCGCGTCTTCTGGCGATCCAGCAGAATCTGGCTGCGGGTCTGCGGCCCGGGACGGGTGGTCATCGACTCGGCCTGCGGACAAGCCGAGGACGCCCGCAAAGCCGATCGTGAGTCTTTCGCCTCATGGCAGCGTTGGGATGCTCCTGCCACCACGACGACGTGGGCGGAATGAACCAGTACGCGTGCCATTACTGCCGCCAGTCCAGCCACCCGGGCCGGACCTGACCGTCAGTACCCAGTCTGGCCCGTGCCGAACGTCCAGTTCGGCATCGGAAGCATGATCACCGGGGTGCCGGGATTGCCGAGCCGAGCGGGTCGGCGTGCTGGTGGCCCTGCGCAGGAGATAACGGATGGTTACGGGTTGAAGCGTTCGAACCGCGAACCGGACATCGCGCGGCACCTGGTCCGGTTTTGGCTGGGTGGGGTTAAGCCGGGCAGCATCGCCTCGACCTCAGCTAGGGGCCGGACCACCGTCGTGTCTCCCCCGGAAAACGCCCGGGTCCAGCTGGCCTCGGACCATCTGTGCCGTGTATGCCCAGCGCCGCCGCTTCCGCGCAGCGCGCCGCGTACAGAACGTCCAGTTCTGGCTCGCACTGTCAGTACGTTGGGTGCTCATCGCAGATGAGTGCACCCCGTGGCGGCGGGGTCCGAGGTCTTGGGAGCCGGCCGGCCTGGCATCCTAAGGGTCCATGGACAAGGCGCTGGTGCCCGTGCGTGACCTCACGGACTCTGATCAGAACCAGGCGGTGCTGGACATGGCCTCCGCCCTAGTTGAGGGCCGCGCGGCGGAGGGGCAGGTCGCGGCCATCCACGGTCCGGCGGTGGCGGCCGAAGCGATTGCTGCGGCTCGCTCGCGGTGGCGGCTGGGCGAGCTCATCGGGCCCGTCCGCCTGACCGTGGTGTGGGCGATGTACGGCGAGACGGGCCGCATGGTCCCCCGCGCCGCTCACCCGCACGGGGAGGACTTCGTACGGACTAAGGTCCGCCAGCTCGATTGGCTGACCGGCGGCCTGCCCGGTGTCACGTGGAGCATCATCGCTTGCGACGACGGGTGCCCGGACCGGCCGTCGAGTGCTGATCTCATGATGGACATCGCGGCGGCCGAGGGCTACCCGAGGGAAGGTCACCGCAGCGTGAGGGTGCTCAGGCTGGCTGAGATGATCGGGGGTGGCCTCTCGATCAGCCCCGCATTCGACCGGCTGACCTCTACCGAGCAGTCCCGCAAGGGCGGATCGATACTGGCCGGGCTGGCCGTCGCGATCAGGACCGATCCGACGCCGGCGAACGGCGCCGGCCGGCATGTGGTCTGCTATACCGACGCGGATCTGTCCGCGAACCTGGCCCAACTGGGCTCGCTGGCGGCACCGGTGGTGGCCGGCGACACGGTAATCGGCGCGCTCGGCCAGCGTTACGGGATCGAGGGGGCGGTACTGGTCCGGGCCGACGGGCCGGTCACCGAGCCGCACAGCACCGGCGGCAAGCCGGACAAGATCATCATCCTGTTCCGCCATTTCGTCCGGGCCGTGCTCATCCCGCCCCTGGCCCAGGTGCTCGACACCCAGGCCGGCTTCAAGGCCTTCGACGGGGCCGCGCTCGGCCCGGCCATCCGGCAGATGACGTTCTTCAACGAGACCTTCGACGTCGAGTTGCTCATCCATCTCGCCCAGCACTACGGACCACAGGCCCTGGCAGTCGAGCCGATCGTCTTCACCGAGGACTTCGCCGCGACGAACTTCCCTTCTGTCGCGCCCGGCCCGCGCCACCTGGCGATGGTCCGCCAGGTCGTGGAACTCTACGATCGGTTCGTCGCACCGGTCGCCCCCGCCACCGGCGAGGCGGCCGACCTGCTCACCCTGATCAGGACGCTCGACCTCGATGACTACGTGACCTTGATCGAGCACCTTCGCCTCGAGGACCGGGACGACCCGACGCTGTTCGACCGGCGATGGTCCGTACAGCACCTTCGTGACATCCTCCACCGCGAACAGTCGTTACCCGCCTCCGCAACCGCGCCAAACCGTCTCGGGTTTACCGACTGAACGGTTCGAGGTGCATACACGACCGCGACCACAGCCACCGCGCTAATAGCGGCAGTTTCCACCTAACTCACTACCAAAACGGCCGAAACCGGCCCCGTCAGCCAGCCGCACAGAACAACCAATCTGGTTCGGCACTGTCGACCTCACCAACCGGCCGGAGCCGACGACAGATCGGCGGGTCGGCGCGCGGTTATTTCGCAAACTTCGCGTTGTTGGCCAGCAGGTAATGGCCAAGACCCATGCGGTCGATCTGTGTATTTATGTATCGGCTGTCGGCGTCGGGAGCGAACATCTGCTCATGCCGCGAGTCGGGTCAGTCGATGGGCTTACGGAAGAGCACCCGATTGAATCCGTCTTGCTCGGCCCGGTGGGTCTGGGCGTGCCCATGGCGAGGGTAGCAGGCGAGATTCTCGGTCATGGCCTCGTTGGCGTTCAGCCGGATCTCGCGAAGACCCGGGCCGCGGGCCTGTTCCTCAGCCAGTGCGAGCAGCCGGGCGCCGATCCCCCGGCCCTGGGTTGCGGGCAGGACGGCCGCATTGTCCAGCAGCAGATAGCCAGGCTGGGCCATGATGATGGCAAAGCCGACGATCTGCCCGTCCTTGGGGGCAGCCCACGCCTGCCCGTCGTGGACCGCCTGCGCATAGTCAGCGGTCATCGGCCAGCACGGCGCATCATGACCACAGCCGAAGAAGAGACAGTCCTCCCGTGCGCAGCGTGCGAGAGGCGGGCGCCTGCCTGTGTGGCGGGGTGCCGCGCTCAGCTCACTGGCATGGTGCAACCCTGACGTGGCGTGGCACGTCTAACCGGCTATGAGAGGCGCAATAGCTGCCCTGCTCGCTGTCGCGGCGGTGCTGCTGACCTCGTGTGCCCACGGAACCGGTCAGGCCGTCGGCCAGCCCCGGGCCACGGCGGGAACCGGGGCCTCGGCGGAACCGGCCGCGGCGCCGGTACCCGGCTGGCGGGTGCTGCCGGGGCAGTTCGTCTCGTTGCGGTTCGCCCCGGCCAGCCAGCAGACCCCGGGGCCGATGGGGTTCCTGGAGGTGGCGCTCGGTGACGTGCGGACCGGTGCTGTGCTCCGGCGGCTGCTCCCGGCTTCGGCCAGCAGCGGCATGCAGGTGTCCGGCCTGGCCCTGGACCGGGCCGGCGACCTGTGGATCACCTACAGCAAGGGGCCAGCCTACGGGGGTGACGTCGCGGGCGGCGATCCGCGCCCGGGTACCTGCGCCAATGAGATCGACGAGGTGCACGCCGGCACCGGACGGGTCACCGTTTTCCTGCGCACCGGCAACAACGTCCTGATCAGCGGGGCGCGGCCCAGCCCTGACGGCACGCGGCTGGTGTACACCGAGTCGGCGTGCGCCGCGTACTTCGGCGCTTATCTGCGGGTGACCGATCTAGGATCGGGGCGGAGCTGGACAATCGGCCAGAGCGTGCCGCGCTGCCACCTGCTCACCAGCCCGGCGTGGAGCGCGAACAGCCGGGACCTGCTCGTCGGCTACGGGCCGCCCGGACTGACCGGCGACACCGGGCCGCAGGGCACCTGCCCGGCCTGGTCGGCCGGGCGGCTGGTCCAGCTCGACGCGCTCACGGGCCAGCCCGGACTGACCGGGACAACCGTGCGGGCCGACCCTGGCTGCCAGATCACCTCCGTGGCCGGCGGCACCGGCGGCGGCATGCTCGCTATCGAGGGATGCGGCACCGCCCCGGACTACACCGACGGCCCGGCCCGGCTGCTCGTCGTGTCCGCCAGCGCGCACCCGGTACGCCGGCTCAGCCTCGGCACGTGCACCGACGGCAGCGACCTCGCCGCCAGCCAAGCCGGCACGAGTACCCTGATCAGCGCCTACCTGTACTGCAACCCGCCGGGTCACCCCGGGCCGGTCACCCGGCTATGGGAGTATCACCACGGCACGCTCCGGCTGATCACCAGCATCCCGGGAGACACCAGCGGCACCAGCATGATGTCCTGGCTGAGCTAAGTAAAGTTAGTCCGGGCTGCGTTCGAGGATCAGGAAGCTGTGGTAGTCCGTGCCGCGCGAGGTCTGCTTTGGTCGCAGCGAGCGCATCGTGTCAACGGCCAAGTTGCGGTGGCTCTGGCGCAAATAACGTGAAGGTAACATTTCGATCTTGAAACGCCCGGCTGGCCGTACCGGCGAGACCGTTCTGTGCCGGGGGTCGGTCGCGCGCTAGGGCACCGGATCTGCGCGGCCCGGCCCGTTGCTGTCACGAGATGCGGGCTGGAAGCGTTCCCGCCGCCGTGTCACGGCCGGCTCGCGCGGCCGCTGGCCGGGCCCGGCTTGCCGCGCGCGGGCCACTCATGTACTTTCTAAATGGAAAGTACATGACTGAGGAGCCTCAATGCGCGATGCGGCGAGAGACCCGGCAGCGCTGGAACGGCTGCGGGTGCAGCGAGCCGGCTGGCGGACCGGCTGCGGCCGCCGTGGTGGTACCTGGCCGGCATCGGCATCTTGTGGGCACTGGTCTTCGCGGCCCCCTTCAGCTCGCGGTTCTCTCCCCACGGGGTTCGCATCTGGCCCATCCTGGTCGCCACATTGGCGGTGGCCTGCCTGCTGCAGTGGGGCCTGGCCCGGGCCACCGGCATAGCGGTGAACACCGGATCGCTCCGCTATCCCTCGGGCCGTCCCGCAGGGATCGCGATGATCGTGGTGGCCGCCGCCGCCCTCGTGACCGAGGCCTTCCTGATCCGCCGCAGCCTGATCGTGGCCGCGATCGTAGTCGCGGCCCTCGCGGTCGCGGCGGAGGTGGCCGCCCAGCAGGCTGAGCTGCGGGGGATCCGCCAGGACCTGCGAGCCGGCGGAGGGGCGGCATGACCGCCACGCCGGACCCGCTCATCCACCCGATCACCCGGTTGTCGATCTGCGGGCTGCTGGCGACCGGCGCGGACTGGGTCGAGTTCGCCGCGCTGCGTGATGCGGCCGGGATCAGCGACTCAGTGCTGTCGAAACAGTCCCGCGTGCTCGAAGACGCCGGGTACGTGGAAGTCCGCAAGGGCGCGGTCGGCCGGCGGCCGCGCACGTGGTTCCGGCTCACCGCGGAAGGCCGCCAGGCGGTGCAGGGTCACCTGGCCTGGCTGGCCCAGCTGGAGGAGGCCTTCTCCGCCAGCACCCGGGATGCGCGGCAGGTCAGGCCCCTCCCTGGCGATCGCGACCAACCGCGCCGCGTGCTGCCGCCTCTGCTGGGGAGCACCTGAGCTGGTTCTGGCCTATGCGGCCAGCAGGACGTTTCAAGATCGAAACGTTACCTTCACGTTATTTGCGCCAGAGCCACCTCAACCTGGCCATATACGGGGACTTTCTCATGGCCACGGACACATCGAAACCCTTTTGGCACCGGCGGGAAGACCCGCACCCTTTTCATCTTTGGGAACGCTTTCCAGTCATGATTGTCCTTTCTGCGGCTGTTGGAAGATCGGCCGTTCAAGGAGGCGTCCACCAGCAAGAAGAGATGCCGAGCCTGGATCTCGCACGACGATGATGCTACTTCTCGTTGTTGCCGGGAAGCTAACTAAGCACGCCAAAGGCCGGATATCACTGGACCTCCACACGGTCTCCACACGGTCTCCGGACAGTCTCCAGACGGTGGGAATGATGCTTACGGCAACCTCAAAATCATTGAGCTCGCGTGAGGTTTGCTACGGAACCGGGTTTAGGTTTCCATGGCTCAATACAATACTGGGGGTCCTCTATGGAACTCAGCTCGGTGGTCGGCGTCGGCGTCAGCGATCTGCAGCATGCCGCCCGCGCGGAGATCGATCGCATCCTCAAAGTAGACACCTGACAAGCCGGTGGACACGATCAGCTCCGGACCGGACCGGGAGCCCAGGCGCTGGCGGCGCGGCCGGCGGCCCAGGCAGGGCTGGTATGGGAGGCGGACCTGGCTGGCCGTTCTGGCCGCCGCTGCGGTGGCGGTGGCCGCTGTCGTGCTGGTTACGACCGGTGGGCATGCCCGGCACGTGGTGAGCGCGCCGTTGCCGTCCGCCCCGCCGCTGCTGCCCCTGCTGGATGGTGTCCCGGCTCATGGTGCCCACAGCGACCTGGTCCTCGGCGGTGGGGATTTCTGGCGGGCCGACCGCCAGCCGCGGGCCGTCGTCGCCGCCGGGTTCCTGTTCAACGGGCTCAGCCCGCTCCTCCCGCACGGCCACGGCGCCCGGGTCGACCAGCTCGTCCCGGTTCCCGGCGGGGTGGTCGCGCATATCAGCGACATATCGACCGGCACCACCTACGGCGCGCTCGGCCGTGTGGTCTTCATTCCCTCCCCGGCCGCCCCCGCCCGGGTCATCGCCCGGGCAACCATGATCGCGGTCGGCCCTGGCGGCCGGCAAGTATGGGTGCAAACCGCCATCCAGTCCGTGCGGAACGGTAAGGGCGTGCCAGCGAGTTTCAGGAGCCCGACCTGGGCGGTCAACCTGGCCGGCCGCCGGGTCAGCCCGGTGCTGCACCTGCCGCTCGGACTGGTCGCCGCCACCGAATCCGGGCCGCTGACGCAGAATCTGCGCACCGGGCAGCTGCAGCTGTGGAACGGCGCGACCGGCCGGCCGATCCCCCTGAACCTGCCCGCGGACGCGAGTTTCGTCGCGGCGGGGCGCGACAAGGTGATCTCGTGGTCGTGCGGCGGCACCTGCCAGCTGGATGTCACCGACCTGACCACCGGGACAAACGCGGCCGTGGAGCTGCCACGGACCTGGGTACCGCCGTCCGAGACATACCCGCCGCCGCCGGCCAGTTTCGACCCGTCAGGCCAGCAGCTCGCTGTCCCGCTTAACCGCGTCGACGCCGCGGGTACCACCACCGCGGAGAACTTGTTCGTAGCCGACACCGCGACCGGGACACTGCGCGTGGTCCCGGGCAGGCCGTTGCCTCTTGCCTCGTCTTCCGCGACACAACGCGTCCAGCTGGTCGGCTCGTGGGACCGGCAGGGGCTGCTGTGGGTGCTGGCGATGAGTCCGGACAACGGCTACTACCAGCTCGGATCTTGGACCGGCGCCGGGCCGTTGCGCACCTTCACGCCCGCGCAGGGCAGCCCGACGGCGCTGTCGGCTCCCGGACCGGGCTAGCCGCCGACCTGAGACAACTCCCGCGCACCGGCGCGAAGACTAAAGCAAACGCTCGGTTACGTCCATACAGATCCGGAATTACGACGCACACGGGCGTTCGGCCCGGGCAGCGCAGGCAGTATGGCCGGACTGCGGCGGCGGGGAGATGGCGGACGCGAACTGGCCATCATGGTGGTCCCGGCGGCTGATGCCGGTGACGTGCTGTCTGGCATGGCCGATGCGTGGCGCGGCATCTTCGCGGGCGGGACCGGCGATCTCCTGGACCTGGTCTCTGACGATGGCATTCACGACCTCATGCGACAGCGGCGTACGTACGGTAAGGACCAGAAGCGGGTCAGTTAGCGCAACGCAAAGGACTAGTGGTCTCATGAAAACTGCCAGGGAATGTCTCGACTCACTAACGTCTAACGAACGCGAGCGCTTCGTCGCCGCTGTTCGAAGATTGTTCAAACAGGATTCGTTGACCTTCGCGAGACTGGCAGGACTTGGAAAGGCACAGGGGACGGTCAGGACCGACCAAAAAGTCTCGCTTTAATTTCCAATGCTTTCTCCCACGCCTCCCTACGAAAAGCTGGGTTCCGCAATTCCTGTCGAACTGCATCTTGGGCTGAAGCCCACGCGCCTGCTTGGTCTACTGCACCCTGGTGTTCAGATTGAAACATTTCGCAGATGGAGCCGAACACCTCGCGGTCTTGTTCGTCGCCAATATCGTTTTCGGCTCCAACAATCACACTAGCGAACACTCCTCCTGCCGCACAGGCTTGCGCCAGTCCAGCCATATATTCAACGAGGCTAAAGTTCTCAGGGTCAAGTGTGCTAAGTCGTGGCTGTACCTCAGCCGCATAGGCTGTGAAAGCATCCGTACCGGCATCGTAGATAATTCGAGGTCCAAAACACTCAAACTCGGTAAGACCGACGCGGGAAAAATAGATTATGTGGCCCGCTTCATGCATGCAGAAGGCATTGATATAAATCGGGTTCGAAAGGGCGGCTTGCATGTCGTTGCGAAGAGCAATAAAGTCTGCGCGGTTCCACTTGTCATTTGGAACGCCCGTTATGTCGATGCACATTTCAGGCTTGTCGGTTGGCATCGGACGTAGAGTTGCCACGGGGTTCCGAGGCACGCAGGCTTGCGGAGCGTGTTGGCCGAAGAACAGTCATGAGTGGTCGGCAAAGTGGCGTCTGACACCCTCACGCATCCGAAAATACCGTTCACCGCTCACATCGAAGAAGGTCGCGTTCTGACTGCTCCACGAAAAGCAATCCGCGTCGTCTTCCTCCCAAGCCAGCCAATCCACGGGTATCCGCCACTCACGGCTGTGCCCGTCTCTAATTCGGTCTGGTCTGCCGGGGTCGAGCACTTCGCGAGGCTGTCTAGCTCGTCCAATACCCTTAATTCCGACGCCCTTGGCATACATTAGGATTGCGTTGCCCGGTTCAACCTGACTCATGTGGCTGGGATAGTTGAAGTCTTCCCAAGCGGCTGCGTAGCCGCGCTGTCGCATCCGCTGCTCCAGAACAATCGACCTTCTTCTGTCTGTGTTGCACACGAAGAAGCGGTTTCCTTTCTGAAACAAGGAACGAACATTGTTTGGTAAAACCGCGACCGAGCTACCTTCGCTCCTAGGCATCACCCTCCTACCAGCCTTTTTTCGCAGCGCAGCATACGCGCGGCGTAGGTCTCGCGTGTCCTGTTGCCATCGACGAATCTCTTTTACGTCGAGTGGAACCGCCGCCTTCCACCACGTGTCGAACCAAGCGACAAGTTCTCTTGCGGCGGTGCCCTTGACATGCATGCCTACCTCAATGTTCGAATCTAATGCGTTCCGCGTCAGGTTCGCGGATGTGACGACCGCGCTACGCTCACCGAAGATGTAAACCTTGGCATGAAGTTTTGGCACGCTGCCAACACATCGGCAATGAATTCCACTCTCAACAAGCGCGCGCAGGGATTCTAATGATGTAGCGCCTACGATGACGTCCATTCGCGATAACGAAGTCAAAAGGTGGACGCTTCTCGCCCCGCGTCCCGCGAGCAGGTCTGTGTCGGTAATGTAGGGGCTTGCGATGCGCACAAAGCCGTGAAGATTTTGCAAGCAGGTTTTGAAGTCTGCTCCGGTGTTGTCGATGGCGACCCCCGTCTTCTGCAATCAGCCCATTCACGGTTTTTACTTCTCTCATTGTCGGCCAGGCATAGGCGGTCGCAAGGCGCGCCACCCTGCGTGAACTTTAGCATTGGCATAGCGACGAAGGGATGTGGTTGCACGGGAAAATAACGTAGAAAGCAACATCTTAAAAAAGTTCAAGGCCGCACTGCACGCAGTTAAAAACCGCCACATCCTGCGGTGCGCGCAGTAAGGGCGTCTCCGTAACGGCGGCAGATTCTTGACCGCAGTCAAAGGAGAAGTCACATGGCAAACGAAACCGAAGGCGGGCTCCTACGAGTCGCGAACTTTTTAACATCAAATTAACTCCGGCGACAAAGTCCGATGCTAAAATTGTGACACTCACGCACACCCCGGGAGCGGCTGCATACCCCTGTAAGCCGCTTCCACCCTTTTCCGTCGGGGTCAGCCTACCGCGATCCTGCCACGCGAAAAAGGCGCTCGGAGACTAAAGTTTCATTGTCCGTAATCTCAACTGGCTCGGTAGCGCGCCACGTCGTCAATCTGTCGGCAAATTTGTTCGCATCTGCGAGGCTGTCGAACGTTGCTGCTACTGTGCCGTCGTCCAAAACCGAGAACAAATCGAAATGTGGCACATCCTGTTTCCAAATATTCAGGAGCGCGTCGCCCCCCGCGCGGCAGTTTCGTTCGCCTGCTAACTTGAAGCAACCCATATCGAAAGTCGCTGGTCGGATGAATTAACAGCGGCGGCCTCGCACTGCCCACGAGTGCGACTTCTACCGTTGCGGCGCTACGCTCAAGCGCCGAGCCTATATCACTGCCTGCCCTCGGGTGTAAGATCGCCACTACCGTCACCAGGGGGACAATGCTCATGTGTGATCGTCGTTGGGCGGCCTCTGCTGTTCTACTGCTGGTTTCGCTGCCCGGGCGTTTGGCCGCACAAGAGTCCATCCCGTGGCACGATCCCTCCACTCACACCGTTCAGTTTGTCACTGTGGACAAAGACGTGAAGGTGGAGGTGCTCGACTGGGGTGGCTCGGGGTGGCCTCTGGTATTGTTGGCTGGGCTTGGGGCCACAGCCCACACGTACGATGATTTTGCTCCCAAACTCACTTCCGATTACCACGTCTACGGCATCACTCGGCGCGGATTCGGGGCATCTAGCTCTCCCGACTTCGGGTATGCGGCGGATCGGCTAGGCGACGACGTGCTCGCCGTTCTAGACGCTCTAAAACTTGACCATCCAGTGCTGGTGGGACAATCCATTGCTGGTGAAGAGATGAGTTCCATAGGGAGCCGACATCCGGAGCGCGTTGCTGCTCTTATATATCTCGATGCTGCATATTCATACGCGTATTACGATCCTTCAATCAGAGAGGAAGACACTGAAGCGCCCCAGCTGATGCCTCCCGCTCCGACCGCCCCAGATCGGACGAGTTTTGGAGCATGGCGTTCTTGGCAGAAAAAGGTTTACGGCAACTCATCACCCGAGGCTGAACTGCGCCAACAACGCGAAGTAACGCCGGATGGAGGCGTCGGTGAATTTCGTACGAAGCCAGCCATCTTTCAAGCGATTATCGCAGGCGGGCAGAGGTATACAAACATCCGCGTACCCATTCTTGCAATTTTCGCGGTTCCCCATGATCCGGGTCTCTTCGCCAAGAACAATCCCTCGGCACTCGCAGCGTTTGAGTCCAGCGACTCTGCCTCGACCGAGGCTCAAGCGAAGGCGTTCGAAGCTGGAATTCCCTCCGCTCGCGTAATCCGCCTGCCGCGTGCAAATCATGCGATCTATATGTCGAACGAGGACGATGTGCTCCGCGAAATGCGCGCATTTCTCGGAGATTTGCATTAGGCGGGGCGAACAATAGATTGCTCGCGGCTCGACAGATGATCTGCCTTGAGCTTTATTGCCAGAGGAAATAATGAGGTGCTAGGGTGTACCCTCCCGATGGCGACGGGCCTTGGACTTGCCACAATGAAATTGGGGATTAGGAAAGCTACGCTTACTGACGTGCCGCGTTTGTGGGAACTGCGGCGACGTTCCATCCTGGAACTCGCTCCGAGAGGCATGTCTGTCGCTCAATCAGAAGCCTGGGCGGATGGAAGAACGATTCAAGGCATGGAAGGTCAATTCCGAGAAATAGAGATTTGGACCGCAGAAATTAACGACACGATAGTCGGTTGGGTTGGTTTCCATGCGGACTACTTGGACGGACTTTATACTGACCCGAAGTTCATAGAGCAAGGCATCGGAACACAATTGCTGGCCGTAGCTGAAGGGTTGATGCGAGAACGGGGCATGCGAGCAATACGTGCCGATGCAAGCTGGAACGCCGAGGAATTTTATCTTCGACGCGGCTATGAACCGACTGCTCCGCGTCCGGCAGATGGCGCGAGACCGCTTGTGAAGCAATTGGTGCCCGCTAGAGCATTCTGTGAGTCCGGAAAGGAAATCGAATTGCGCGAGGAACCAATGGCAGCCCTCGCGGAGCACGCCCGTATTTCTATCGCGTTCGAGGTTGATCGCATTCTGGCGCTGTCGGTTGATAAAGGTGGTTCAGGCGCATTCGTCTTGACCGAGCGCAAGCTCGACACCCCGTATGTCAAAGATTACGACGCCATCAACGGAGGAGGACCCACCGATTGGGCGAAGCAGTTCGATACGTCGAACTGGGCGTTAATCTCTGCTCATATAGGAGGGCAGCGTGTAGGCGGAGTGGTCATCGCCTTCAACACGCCGGGTATGGATATGCTGGAAGGTCGAAACGACCTTGCTGTTCTGTGGGACCTCCGCGTAGCCCCGGAATTTCGTGGGAAGGGGACAGGATGTGCTTTGTTTCGGGCTGCCGAACATTGGGCTGTGGGAAGAGGGTGCCGACAGCTCAAGATCGAGACGCAAAACATCAACTCGGCGGCGTGCAGGTTCTATGCCCGCCAGGGTTGTGTGCTGGGAGCGATGAACCGTTTCGCCTACAAGGAGCTTCCTGAAGAGACGCAAATGCTCTGGTACAAAGACCTGACAACTGTGGCGGGGCCAGATGAAATCGGCTTGTTGATGGCTGATCCAAAACCCATCTCCCTGAAGTCGGCTTCACGGAATGTGGCCAGGGAATCCCCGCAGTCTGGCATGTTACACTGCCAACGCAATCGTTTGTGAATTTGAAACGGAGACTAAATGGTGAGCCTCGACTTAGCTGGCACGCTGAAGACCTTGCAGGCAGAACGCGTCCGCATGGATAAAGAACTGACTAAGCTGGACAGAGCTATTGATGTGATCCGTGACTTGGCTGGAACGGATGCACCACCGGACGGGCATCCGAAGCAGCACATTATGTCAGCCGCCTCACGTCGGAAGATGGCAAAGGCTCAGAAACTGCGATGGGCTAAAGTCAGAGCGGGACGAAAGACAAAGCCATAGGACGCTTACGCAGATCGCCAACCGACAACGCCAAGCAGGTGTGTCTCTCGAATTGCGGGCGGCCTCATTGCCGGGAAAACAAATATTCGCCAGAAGGTTCGCGTTCCTTCAGTCCAGTCACCTTGTCGTTCTCCAACACGAATTCATAGATGACATCCGCAAATCGCGGCGTGCGGAACTGCAGCCCTTTGACAAGAGTGAGCGGTTGAGGCGGCCCACCGGGGAACACGATGGAAAGTCCGGTCCCTGACTGATAAAGCACGTCAAATTTCACCTTGGACGGAGTCAGGTATACACCCGCCAGCTTTTCCAACAGCTTCGAATCCAAGGCTTCTGGCCTTCGAGTGAAAATGACTTCCGCCTGATCCAGAGAGATTGCAGCGGTCCCAATATCACCCTGCGGATTCGTCTGGAAATTGACCGAGAATTTCCCGTATAGCTCGTCGTCAGGTGTGTCGAACCTGTCGTAATGGAAATGGCTCATCGGAAACTGAAATTCGTGGAAATTGAACTGAAGCTGGTCACCCTGCAGCCCAATTTTGAGAATTCCATAAGCCGGGTTCTCATAGTCACCGACATAATCCGCCAAAGCATGCGAAGGCTGTGTATTCGGAACGCGGTCCCCTCCGGCCTTGGCCCGAGCTTGTGTTCCCGCTTTCTTATCCGCCAAACGTTGTTTTAGGAGGCGATCACTCCACGGGGTCAGGTCCATGCCGAGGAGCCGCTCGTACACGTTGTAGCTAACCACGTTGTACAAAGGTGCAGCGTGGTCCCCAATCACGAACACGATCACGCCGATCTTGTCATTTGGCATGAACGAAACCTGAGAGTGGAATCCGGGAAGATCGCCGCCGTGGTCCGTGAGCAAATGCCCACGATAGGAAGCGATACCTCGTCCCATGCCATACTCGTCGTTGAGTAATTCCCAGTATCCAAGGGCTTCTCCCATCGTATTGGGCAAGCCAATCGACGGTTGCATCGTCGCCTTCAGCACATCTGCAGGCAGCACTTGCTTCCCGTTGTATTTCCCGTCGTTCATCAGCGCGATCATCCAGTGTGACATGTCGTCGATGTTGGAGATGATTCCACCTGCAGGTGCGACACCCTGGGTATCTTCATAGTAGGGGATTTTGTACAACTCGAAGGAATCGCGCTTTTCTCGGAACGGCACTGCATGATCGGGTTGCCTCAACATGTCCGCAATGGTGTATGTCGTCGAACTCATCCCCAGGGGCATTAGCTCCCGATCCCGAATGAAATCTTCCCAGCTCTTCCCGGACTTCAGTTCGATGATGTGCCCGACCGCCGAGAACATTAGGTTGTTGTATAGGAAGGTCTCCCGCATTGGCTCCTGCGGCTCCAGGTACTTCAGCTTCTCGAACAACTCCTCCCTGGTAAAAGGCGACTTGAACCAAACAAATCGTGCCGGGTCACTCCCGTGCGATGCGACAACATGTCGTGCAAAGTCACATTGCCGTTGAGTTGATCGTTATAGAATTCGATGGACGGTACAGAGTTCCTTATTGGCTTGTCCCAGGTTAGATTTCCTTCATCGACCAACATGCCCGCAGCTACCGCCGTGAAGAGTTTAGTATTCGATGCGATCTGGAACAGCGTCGCGGGCGTGAACGGTAGTTTGTTGTCGTAGTCGCGATAGCCATATCCCTTCGCGAAGACGAGTTTGTCATTCACCACGATTCCCACACCAATCCCGGGCGTGTTCCAGTCTTTTAGAAGTTGCTCCATGTAGGCGTCGAAACCGTTCAGCTTGCTTGTCACATCAAGTGTTTGGGCGCGAGTGACGGACGCTGAACAAATGAATCCGACGGTGACGACGGAGAAAAACGACACGAGCGTAAATCGAACGAATCGCTGTCGTTGCTTGCTGTCGAAGAGCACAGGACACCTCTTCGCTACTCTGTCCGAGGGCACAACTCGGGGCATTCTATAGCTTGGTTATCTCGTCACACAACAGTTGTCCGGGACGCGCGGCAGATGCGCCGAATGAAGCCCCCCGGTCAAACCTCAAGACGATTTTTGCGCTCGGGGCCCCGCCACGCATCGGGTAGAATAAAAATAGCCCCGACGTAGCCAGCAGCAGTAGCGGAGCGTGACGCATGAACGACGCCGAGACTTCTCCTGCCCGAATTCCGTTTGATGATGTCGTGAAAGAGGTGCGCGCAATCGCGCCAGAGGGCAGCGTCACTGTGGTGTCGTACGAGGCCGTCAAGTTCGCCCGCGATGCTGGCGTCGATTGCTGGCATCTTGCGGGGTCGATGTCCTTTCAGCAGCAGATAGGCAGAGATTGCGCGACATGCGCGTCGGGTACTGGGCGTGACGGAGCACCCGCAACCTGAGCCCGGCGCAGATGCAGCCCGTGCGTCGGGTCGCGCTTGGTCGCGCTTTATGCGAGATCGTCGCGACGATTATCTGCTGCAACTCGCTGTGCCACGGTACGAAACCATGACGCCAGAGGATATTCGATTTTTGCTGGCCGTCGGCATTCGACCGTGACCGCCTACGTATTTTATCGACCCAGTCCAAAAATAGTGGTTGGTGGCTTCAACGGGTCCGGACCGTAGATTCGTTCGATCAGCCGCAGGTGATCCGCCGTTACCGAGTTCTTTATTTCTGTGAGGTAGCGTATGAAATCCGCGCCAGTGTTTCGAGAGAATATGCGGCACGGATATGGAAGCGCATGGGCTTTAGGGATGTCGTGCAAGATGGCCTTGCATTTGTTGTCTACAAACATCGCGCCGCATTTTGGGCACCGGAGATAAGGCGTCATTATAAAGACGCGTGGGTCCATAAGTGGGCGGCACTTCGTCCGCCGTTACCCGGCTCTGCTATCCGGCGTATCCATTCCAAGAATCGACCGAATCCGTTTGCGCTCCAGAATCTCTCGTGGCGACCCGTGAGTCCGGTCGAGCCACTTCGTAAAATCCGTCATCTTGACTTCGTGCTCGACCGATACGTTCGTCACCTGAACCTTGACGGCGTTCAGTCCTTGCGCGATGTCAGTGACCCACTCATCCGTGCGAATCGCGGCCATTCCGAGGGCGACAGCTTCGTACAACGTTGAGGCGCTGACCGTGACTGTATGAGCCACGCCGTTCAAATCTTGAATCGTCACTTTTGCAGGTTCGAACTGACATCGGAACGCCAGTCTAGCGTATTCGCCTTAGCTTCGCCAAGGTGATTTGCACCCAGCCGGGCAGCAAAAAGTCGGCGTCACGTAGAATGAATCAGATGGAATCCCTGCCCCTGTGAGCCCATTTTCTACGCCTTCGATTTACTGTGGCTCGATGGACTAGACCTGCGAAGACTCCCATTGCTCGAACGGAAGGATCGGCTGCGGCGTTTGCTGGATGTTCACCGACCCGAGCGCGTTCTGTTCGCGAAGCATATCGAGAAGCGCGGCATAAAATTCTTCCGAGCGGTCTGCGCGAACGATTGCGAAGGCATCATCGCGAAGCGGAAGGATGGCATCTATGCGGCGCGTAACCGGGCATGGATCAAGACCAAGAACCCGAAGTACAGCCAGGGCGAAGGACGAGGAGAACTATTCGATGGGCGTAAGAGCCCTCACTCGGAACGGCGTTTGGCCCGTATCTGGCGCGGGGTTAGCGTCTATCATGTCACGCCCTATGGCTATGGGTTGCATCCCTTACGTTCCATCTCCAAGCCCTGTTCCGATGATGCCGACCCGTGAAGCGAAGAGATTGATTCTTGGACCGCCATAATCATGCAAACGGGAGTGTTCCTATAGTCGGCATAAAATTTGTCCATCTGGTGAACGATGTCAAGGACCGAGGTGTGCTGCGGTGTAAACCCTTCTCGAACTTTGTCCGCGCCCGCCTCGATTGTGCTCATGCCGCTGTCTGTTAAAGGCTCAATCAAACTCGTAAGAGGAATGCCAGCGCATGGCCCCTTGTCCATACATGGCTTCAGATATTCCAGAGCAGCATTCTTTTCATCTATCCTGCCAGCGTTATATCCAACGATTGCCCCCACTCGAAGTCCTTCGATTGAGCCCTGTACGTAAGCCGCTTTGACAAACTGGCTTTGCAAACCCGAGTTACTCCAGGCCGCCCACATTCTTCCGTCTGGCTTCAAAGGACTGTCTTGTCCGACGCTCACGAATGGAAACAACGCCAGCAATGCCACGATAAACGCGCGTCGCATAGTCACCTCCCAGTTGGCGAATTCTAGCACGGGAGATTCAAGTAGAAGATGTTTTACGTCCTTGTACGGTTAACTCTATCGATACGTCCTCGCCGAAACATCCCCAACGACGTCGTAGTATTTGTTATACCCGTAGCGCATCCACCCTGGAGGGACTCATGGATATGCCGATATTGGACGGACTCAGGCAACCTGGAAGGGGCGGCCCTTCGGACCAAGATTTAGCGGACGCAGTCGCAACGACCCGCAGGCTCCTGGATGAATTCCGAAGGGTCGAACTGGGGAGTGGCGTTGAAGCCGAATACGCAGGTAAGGTCATCAAGGGGACTGTCGAGGCGTTGAAGAAAATAGTAAGAGACTTCGGCGAACCACTTTCAGGCGCAGGACGCGTTACGGTCGTCCCGAGAGAAGCGTGAAGGACGATCTGAAAGATTTCAGGCGAGGTATTCAGCGACGTGCCAGACGCCAAGAATAACGACGGCATAATCACTCGTGTGCAGGACTTGCTTGATTTAATAGCCAAAAGCGGCTTTGCGGATCGAGGGAAGGCACACGTACGAGTCTGGTTCAGGGGACAATCCAAAGCAGATTGGATGCTTTCTCCGGGGGTTTACCGACCTACCTTCCCGGCACCTGATGAAAGCACACGGTTGAACATCGAGCGACATCTCAGTCAGGATTTTCGTGTTCAAAGTGCCGGTCTTCTCTTCCAGTCCCAAGAGTGACCCCGAACTCTATTTCCTCCAGCAACACTATCGAATGCCCACACGCCTCTTAGACTGGACACATAGTCCGCTCGCAGCGTTGCACTTCGCCGTCACAGAGGATCGCTATAAAGACGATGATGGAGCACTCTTCATGATGGACGCCTACCAGCTTGCGCCGTGCCAAAAAGCGGAGGCTCATTTCAGGGGTGTCATGACGAGTCGAAGTGGAATCTTCCTTGATGCGCTGCATGTGATCTTTGATTGGTGGAAACCGCAAAGGTTTCCGAAGTTCCTGCTGCCGATTCGTCCGGACCACTTTGAGCGACGTATAAGTCTTCAGAGGGGCTGCTTTACGTTTCACGTCCAGGGTCGAGAGAAACTCACAAATGCGGAAAACAATTCACTGCGTTCTTTTTTCATCCCAAAGAACTCGAAGCCTGACATAGAAAAGGAACTTTTCCTGTTGGGGATTGACGCTTTCAGTATTTATGGCGACTTGGAAAGCCTTTCCGAAAGACTGAAGTTCGCATACGGTGTGCCCTAGACTGAGCCTGTACTGGTTGGTCAGGGCCGATCAGCGCAATCAGACCACGTCCCTCCATGTGCAGCGCGACTCTACGGCTCGTTTCGCGCCACTTCCTCATGCACTCAGTTGCCAATTGTTGAGACCCGGCCCACTTGGCCACGGTAACCACCCGATTTGACTCGTGACGTTCGAGCACTCACAATTTGAAGGGTGACCACGACAAGACCGCATGACGCCAAGAAGGAAAGAGAGTTCGGTGCCCTGCTCGCGGCGCGAGGCGCAAGTCCTGATTTCGCCGCAGGTGAGGTTGTGCCGGGAGAAGAGCCTGATTTCAGGATCATCACGGCAGACGGGGAAATGGGTATCGAGTTGCGTGAACTTCTGCCTCTGCCCCGGAACAATTGGCTGGAATCACCACTCAGGGAGCAGCGATTCCATGAAGACATTATTCGAGGTTCAGAGCGGCAATACTACGCCAATCCGAGCGCTCTACCTGTGAAGGTGACGGCTTACTTTTGGGCAATCGAGCAGGGAAAACATAGGACTCGGGAAATGACCGATGGGCTGGTTCGTTTCGGTTCGGGCGCACTGTCACGAGGCAAACCCTGTGGCAACCTTCGATTGGCGTCCAGACCTACCGGGCGGGTTCAGCGCGATAAGCATTGCCACACCGCACGATTCTTCACCTTGGTACACTGGGGCATCCGTGAACATCACGCTGGAAGATATCCGCCAGCAAATTGCGGCTGCGGTTGGATCAAAGAATACGCTTCTCCCGCGATATCGGACGAACCTGCCCAACGCCCCCATTTGGCTTCTGCTCTACAGTTGCGCGGAGATTTCGCGCGGCGTGCCGATACCACACGGCATCCGCGACTGGATTTTCCCCTGCGGCTTCGACCGTGTGCTCTTCTACTCAAGTTTGAGCCGCTCCGTCGAAGAACTTCGGCGCGCGTAGTGTCCGCGACGGCTTGGCGGGGCAACGGTTTCTAGAGGCGAATACCTAGCGCGCGCGACTGATCGCCTATCAGTACTATAACTCGGAAGGTACGGGTGCTAGAATCCGGCTCACGGAGTAAACCACAGCCGGGGAGGTTCCGAGTGGCTCACTTGTTCATCCGCGTCAAATCCGAGGGAACCCAAGCGGGCAGACCACGAAAAACTGCATTCCTACATGGAGAGGCTTAATTGGTTTCGGAAGATTAGTGGAACGAGAGGAGAGACACTCTTTCCCCATGCCACATATCACGGAAATTCCGACAAAGAGATATCGGCACTGACAGGTGCGTTGAGGCAAGGCATTCAAGAAAATGTGTGGTCCCAAGCAATCGTTCTGACCATTGACGCTCAAACTTGGGCTATGGAGCCCGCATAAGCCTGGGGGGCGACAACGGGCCGGTTTCCCTGCAAAAAATGCGGGACACGGAGGCGCGACAGAGGAGATTCTGGATGGCATCTCAAAATTCAAATCACTGGCCTCTCGTCCACTGTGTTTCCTGAGGATGGCCATCGTGAATTCACGGCCAAATATCGGGAACCTCGACGCGGCCCTGCAACGAGAATGCTTTCAGATCAAGAATCTGAACCATTACTGCAGGTTTGCGTCGAGGATTTTAAGACCGTTCTTCAGGAGCAATCCGAAAGAGATGCCGCAAGGCGGGCTTAAACAGGTCGATCCCCGGTTTTGTTCGCCACCGCCATCCGCCGTCGCTTGCCTGAACCGGTGTCGGGGTTGCTCCAAAGCGGCACGTAAAGGAATCGATGTAGGGATCTGACTGGTGGGTCTGTGGTATGATAAGTATTCATAAGACCTTGGGCCACAGAGTTCCGCCTTTACCGCAAACTTCGAACTTGCCGCTTCGGGTGCGCCCGGATGGCATCGTGCTTGCATCTAACCAACAGGATGGGTAATTGGTGGGGCTCTTCTGGCGTGCAGAGTGCCCAGACGGAAGGGTCAAATGTCGCCAATGCGTGAAGTTATCCTAAGCCTTTTAGACGTTGAGGCATACATCCAGAGGCTGGAGTCCGAATATGGATAACCACTACAGAGTTTCTCGCGGATCGTGATGCGCTTGAGGGACGGTTCGAGGAAGACGACGTGTTTAAGTGGGAAGTTTATTGCACACCGGCGAGAACTGCAGCGAACCAACGAAGAAGTGCGTCACGACTACTTGTCAAACGTGACGTCGCATGATTCCGAGGTGCCGACGCCCGACGACCAGATTCTCTTGGCTGCGTAGTTTTGGAGACAGCGCGTGGACTATTTGGAATTTATGCGCTGGATAAACGCAAAGGAGCCAAGTATTGTTATTCCTGCCGAGTGCACCGTCTTGTTTCCTCCAACCTCCTTATCCGACGGTCTTCCGTTGTCTGGGACGTTCACATGGGTGCTGTTGTTCAAACCTGACAACAAGTACCTTCGCATCTGGGAACATCACGATAAGGTTGCAGGATTGATTGGGACATGCCGTCGCCTACAGTTTGCTTTTCATTATGGTGCGGTTACCCAGTTTGACACCATGTGTGCCAGAGGTTGATGAATTTGGGGTCCTTGTACATGGCCAGTATCGAGTGGATATTCGGATGACAACCCTGTCCGGGTCGGAAACCACACTTGCACTATGGCGCGCCCAATCCTCATTACCAGCAAGAGCAGGTGGCTCGACGAACGCCTTGGATATGTTTTCGTTCGTCAGTGCGATATTGGAACACCGTGAGAGCGCCAAGCCAATTCAGAGGACACTGAAGTTCCACTTACCATGAGTCTGCCAAAGCAATTCACTGCACCCACTACCTACTTCCTGCAAGAAGGTAGGGAGAACCTGAAAGAGTGTCTGAAGACCGCTTTTCAGACGGCGAAGATTCAAAATGTATCGAGAATTATAATTTTCACCGCGCGCGGTGAAGGGGTCCGCATTGCTCTTGAGGAGTTCTGTTCGCTACAAGAAACAACAAAATTCTTAGCCGTGACTTTTCCGGTCGGCAAGTAATTTACTATGCCTCGGGAACAGAGATTTCGGTGAGCATGATGAGGACAGTGCTCGCTTCTTCAAGACACATGAGGTTGCGGTTGTTCAGCCCGACATGCCGTTGACCCTATCGCGCCCCTGTAAAAGCAGCGAGGTGTGCTGGGTCAGGACCTGAGTCTCATAGGCGAGGCATTCAACATTTTCGGAGGTGGGATGAATTTGTGTGTACAGGCCATCGTCATGGCGTGCGACGCGGGCGAGGTCAGCCTCGGCGAGCACGTGATTTCGTTGTCGTCGGACACTGCGATATTGGCCCAAGCAACCAGCACGGCGAGAATGTTCAGAGAAGCTTGTGATTCGCGAAGTACTGTGCAAGCCGGTCGTGTTTTCGATTGGGCGAAAAGAAAGCGCCGAAGGCTTCCCGTTTCAGATGGTGCTTGCACCCGCAGGTTCCGCCCGAAGAGTTTGCCGTCGGGTGATCCGCTCCCTCCGTCAGCATTAGGTTCCACGCCAAGCGAAAAATAAGTCTGACGCGAGTCGGTTCGAGAACGCTTCGGCGGTTCCGTCATTAGGCATCTAGCGGGAATCTAGCGCGGAAACCCCCACCAAAAACTCCCACCATCTGCCCCGAAAACGCCCGAAAATGGCCTAAGGTTCCCTAAGGTATCCGTAATGTAGAATCAGACAAAACAGGTGGGTTGGCTACCCCTAATCTAGCGCGTCTGCCAGTTCCGCCACTTGGGCAAAGAAAGCGGTGAAATTGAAGCAGCAAGCATTCTGCTCGTGGGCCTCCGCTTTGTCAACGCGAGGCCGTCGATCGCACGCCAGATTCCTTTAGAGCCTCATTGCCATTCGCCATCTTCAGCTTTTCCACGTCTGCCTGCACCTTGGCCCATTTCTTGGTGTTGTCTTTCATCGCGTAATGGGCGTCGGGGTGGCCGAAGAAATCGAGCAGCTCGGCTTTTAGCGCGGGCGAGACGCCGCTGAAATTTTGTCCTGCCAGCTTGTCCAGCAATTTGGCCTGCGTCTCGTCGTTCAGGAAATATTGCCCTGGACCGGATGTGTCTCCGGTGTCGAAGTTGTCGTTCGGCAGAACGGGCTGGCCGGCGCCGGCTTCGCCTAGCAGTTTCGATAGAGATCGAGCGTGGCGTTGAAGCTGGCCTCGAACATTTGCTGCGCTTGCGGCGTCGGCGTTTTGATGTCCAGGACCTTCAGCGGGCCGATCTTCGGGATGATGCGGATAAAGAAGGCGAGAACGGCGTCGCCCATGGTTGGGCGCTGATAATTTCTGCCCCAATTTTTCCGGTAGCTGGACCGCGAAATGTTATACAAAAATTTCCGCTTGGTGACGCCTGGCTGATCCTTGACGATTTCGCTCTTCTTCAAGGACCAGGCCACGCGCGTCGCTTTGGGGATCAGCCGGCTGACGTCGTAGCGGTAGGAGCCCAGCACTTTGTCCTCGTTCAGGAGCACATCCTTCAGGTTTAGCCCATATGTTTCCTGGAAGGCCTGTTCCAGCAAGGGTGCGGAGACGGCGAAACCGCGAAGTCATGATAGCCGTCCGGCGCGTAGCGCCCGCGCGCCACTTGCAGGACGTCGAAGCCAAACTCCGTCCGGATGTGCGCGATCTTATTTTCAACAATATGATGAATGAAGCAGGCGACAATAACAAGGCCATTGCCAATTGCTAAGGCCCTGTGAACGCAATTGGATTCCAGCGCCCTATGCAGCCGGTGCCTAGACTCAGGGGGGCAAGAGCCTCAGAGGCAAGTCTCGGATGTACGGGCGCGCAACGATCATCTGCATGTTTCTGGGCGCGGTGCCGATTGCGCACGCGACCGATGTCGTGACCTATGGAGTTGGTCTCGATTCCTGTAAGAGCTACGCCACCGCCAGGGAGGAGGGAACTGCCGATCTGGTCGCCTATACGGACTGGCTGAGCGGTTACGTTTCGGGCGTGAATACCACATCCAATCATCGCAACAATTTCCTGAGTCATGAAGACCTGAAACACGCGATGGTCTGGGTGAGTGATTACTGTCGAGCGCATCCCTCTCTGCATCTCGCCGAGGCCGCGTGGGTGTTGGTACTCAGCGCCAGGACAGGACCGGCGGCGCATTCCGTCGAGGTGACCGCTTACGGGTCCGGCTATAAGTCCTGCGCGGTATATCTTCAGGCCAGAGGGGAACAGAGCATCGAACTGAACGTTGATCACACTGAATTCATCGCCTGGCTGGGTGGCTATCTCTCCGGCGCAAACGCGATTTCCCTGACGACCGACAACACTCTGGGTAAGACGGGGCTCACCGAGGCGGCGCATTGGCTGGACGGGTACTGTGAAGGGCATGCCCAGGACTCTTATGGTGCGGCGGTTCAGGCTCTGATTGCGGGGAATCATTCGGAAGCGAGCGGGACGCAGCTCGTCAGCGCAGGCACGTCGACGGTGCTCGGGTCGAGCCCGGGCGCGATGGCCAGTGCGCCCACTGACCGGCCACGCGTTCAATGAATCTTGCCGTCCGAGGGGCTGCAGCGGATGCGGCGACTATAGCCCCGGGCCCGTGAGCGACGGCTTCCGGACGTCCGAGTCCGGAGAAGTTTCCTGCTCGAAAACGGTGGGTTTGGTGCCCGCGGGCACACGCCACTCCTGATTCCAGGGTACTGCTCCGTGCAACAGCACGCCGCGACGCTGCCTTCGCCGGGCGATGTGCTTGCCGGCAGGTCTCTGCCGTCTGTACGAGGATGGGGAGGTACCCATCAGCTTGCGGAAAGCTCGCGCGAAATGCGACGCGTCATCGAAGCCGACCGCCAGCCCGGCCGTGGTCGCGGTATGTGTCCCGAGGCGCAGCAGACAGCAGGCCTGACCGATGCGGAAACGCATCAGGTAATCGCTGAACGTCAGCCCGTACTCGGCCTTAAAGGCTCGGCTGAAGGCGCTGGTGCTCATGCCGCAATGCGCGGCGACCGCGGCCTGCCGCAGCTTCCCGGGATAATAGCGCTCCACATGCGTCACCGCCGCCTGCAGTGAGGAAATCCGCTCGGCCGTCAGTTGTACCGCGAATCCGTGGGCAGCAAGGCACTCAGCTGCCGCATCCGGCGCGCGCCACCGCGTTCTTCACGCGCCAGCTCGGCAAGGGCGCTGAAATTCGCGGGCAGCTCACTCAGGGCGACCGGCTTGGTGAGGTAATTCCAGACGCGCGCGCGAAAGGCCCATACCGCCAGCGCTTCAGATGCTCACTGCAGCCTCATAGACGCAGCGACGGATTCGCGGACTTGGGTCTCGCATGGCGCGCAGCGCCCCGGAGTCAGGCTCCTCGTACTCCCGAACACACGACGTGGGAGCGAATCGCTCAATCCACGTGTGCGCCGATCCAATGTTAGGGCACACCGCGACGTGAAAGTATTCGTCCGCGACAGCCCGCGACACGGCGCTCTCACAGCTCTGCCGGTACACGTATCCAAAGAAGGGCGCGGGCGGTCCATGCAGCAGTCAATTCGTTCTTGTTCGTGTGCCTGGTCAGTGAACAAGACAGGCCTCGATCAGTAGCTGGGTTATACGGTGCGACAGGGGAAATGCTAGCAGGGTTCAGCGTTGACTTCAGTGACCTGAGGCCCTTGGAGATACATTATGTTACGTGCGTAGGCTTATGTTGTCAGGGTTAGACCGGTTGACCCCTGATTGCGTGATCCGAGGAGCAACCCTAGCGACGGTCGAGACAGACGCAAGCATTGGCCGATTGACCGCAACAGGCTTCCGGCGCGACGCTTGGCACGACGCTACACTCACCGCACAGGTACGCCCTGTGAACGGGGATATTTCCTATGGGCGGATATAAGAAATACAGACACCTGGCCGCATTTCTGGGAAGAGTCCGGTCTCACTATGGTCGAGTACGCGGTGGCCGGCACTTTGATCACACTGGCTGCCGTCACTGCATTCAGTCGCCTTGGAACTGCAGTCTCTACCCGGATCACCCTGATAGGCCTTGTCCTGGCGCTCTGAAGAATTTGTTACAAACTGCGCAGGCGCATCTCGTGGCCATTCCGACTTCGTTTTCCACGTGGCAACAGTCCACGTGTGAACGCCGTCTCCTTTTCGAAGACTGACCCTGTCGATTTTCAGGCTTGTGCAAGGATTGGCCGGCCGCGCGCAAGTGGAGTCCAGCGACGTAGCCATCGCCTGCCTAGACTGCAATGACCGCTCGGGTCAAGGCCGGCGAGTGGGGCTTCGAAGCGATGAAGAAACGGCAATAACTTAACTCTGCAGAGGATGAAATAACATGCGTAAGTTCTTGGCAGCATTTCTGCGCGATGAAGAGGGGTCTGACGATGGTCGAGTACGCGGTTGCGGGCTCGCTGATCACGCTGGCCGCGGCTAGTTGCGTTCACGACCCTCGGAACCAGCGGTCACCAACAAAATCCAGCGATCGCCGCCGTTCTGGATGCTGGCGGTGGTGGTGGTGGTGGCGGCTCGGCATCTAAGACTCCGCACATCCCGTTCGGATTCGACGACGAAGTAGAACAAACAAAACAAGAAGAACAAGGGACGTTAACGGGACATGCAGGGCCTCACACTACCGATCACGGCGACATTGCTTACCGCGAGCGCCTGGGCGGTACGTGAGGACCTGCTGTCCCATCGCATCCCGAATCGAGCTCACGGGCCCGTTGCTGGCTGCTGGTTTCCTGCTCCAGTTCGCCAAGGCGGCTGGAGCGGTATGCCGGAGGCTTTCCTCGGTGACACTGGTTGGACTTCGCGGATGTGCTGCCTTTCTACATGTTCGCGCCATGGGCGCCGGAGATGTCAAACTGCTCGCCGCACTGGGGGCCGCTGCTCGGTCCTCACTGGGCTCTGGTCGCCGGCATGGATGCCCTGATCGCGGGCGGCATTCTCGCCATCGGCTATCTCCTGTCTTGGCGCCGCGCGCGCAGCGCTGGGGCGGCAGGCGCACCGTGGCCGTTGCGCTGCATTGCGCGCGCGAGCGCCCAGGAGCTGCGGCGCGAACGATTTCCCTACGCCCTGGCCATCGCCGCGGGTGCGATCTGCGCCGTTGGTGCAGCGCGGCGATTTGCGAGGCCGCCTTTGAAGTGCTGGCGGAGAGCAGCGCATGAGCGCGCATCTGAGCGCGCTCGCTGCCAGCGGCGCTCTCGCGAGAAGGGGCGCCGGGCCGGACGTTCTGCTTTTCGAGCGCCTCAGCGCTCTCGCCCCACGCCCGAGCACGCTCGCGGCAACCGGACTGAGCGCTGAGCTGCTCGGGACCTGGTCTCGAAACTGCTGCTGCGCTCCGGCGTTACGAGCATGAGCGCGCTGGCCGGTCGGCTGGGGATAGCCGGAAGCGTATTGATGGACGTGCTGGCGCTGCTGCGCCGCGAAGCCCGTATCGAAGTGCGACCTTCCGGCAGCACAGAGGCGGAGCTTTCCTACACGCTCACGGATCGCGGCCGCCATCTTGCGCTTGACGCGATGCATCGCGATGGCTACGTCGGCGCCGGCACCGGTCATGCTCGACGACTATGCGCGGGTGGTCAGGGCGCAGGCCTCGCATGAGCGGCGTGTCAACCGCGGGATGCATGCAGCATGCCCTCAGGGTCGTCGTAGTCACCGACGCCTTGCGCGATCGCCTTGGCGCTGCGCTGCGCTCGGGACGCGCGCTTTTCCTGTACGGACCGGCGGGCACGGGTAAGACCTTTATCGCCGCGCGCCTGCGGCTCGCACTTCCCGGGCGCGATCCTCATACCGCACGCCGTGCTCGTCAATGGGTTGGTCGCTGAGGCTCTTGACCCGGCAGTTCACGAGGCGTCGATCTCGGCAAGGTCACGCACCGCTGAGACTGAATGAAGGCTTCGACCGACGCTACGTGTGCTGCCAGCGACCGGTCATCCACGTGGGGGGAGAGCTCGAGTCCTCCATGCTCGATATCCAGTTGCGCGCATCGACCCGCGAGTTGGTGGCGCCGCTGCAATTGAAAGCCAACAACGGCCTGCTGGTGATCGATGATCTCGGCCGCCAGCGTTCTACCACCGAGCAGATCCTCAACCGCTGGATCGTGCCGATGGAGGAGCGCATCGACCATTTCTCGATCGGTGGCGGTGCCTACTTCTCCGTACCGTTCGATGTGGTGCTCGTGTTCTCCACCAATCTCAAGCCGGAGACGCTGACCGACGATGCGCTGCGGCGCCGTCTCGGCTACAAGATCGCCTTCGGTCGATCTCACCCGGCGGCGTACCGGCAGGTCTGGGAGCAGACCTGCTCCGCCCTCAAGCTGCCGTTCGACCCCGGGCTGGTCGACTACGCCATCTAGGAGTTGCATGGACAGAGCGGCGTCGAGCTGTTACCGGTGCATCCGCGCGATCTGTTGAGCATGGTGGTGGATCGGCTGCGCTATGAGGAGCACGATCTGGTCCTCGATCGCGAGCTGCTGATCTGGGCCTGGGACAGCAATTTCTTCCGTTCAGGATGAGCAATGGCACGCCGTCGCGGACCGATCCTTGTACTGATTTCGCTCCTGCTGGCATTCCTTGCAGCCTGGGTCGCCAACGCCTGGCTGTCGATGCGCGCCGCGGCAAAGGTGGGACCGGAACCGGAGCCGGTCGTTACCGCGGCCACTGAAATGCCACTCGGCACGAAGATCAAGGATGAGCAGCTGGTCGTCATCGAAGTGCCGCCGGGTACTGCCCCGAAGGGCTCGTTCCACCGTACGACGGACGTGGTCGGCAAAGTAACTTCCACCAGCGTGGTCAGCGGAGAAATCCTGCTGAAGGAGCGCCTTGCGACCTCGGATAAGGGCAGCGCCCTGGCCTCGGTCGTGGACAGGAACATGCGCGCCGTCACGGTGCGGGTCGATGACATGGTGGGGGTCTCCGGGTTCCTGGTCCCGGGCAATCGGGTCGATGTCATTGCCACGAAGACGGAGCCGGGCGGTGGCCAGGTGCACGCGACGACCATTCTCAGCAACATCAAGGTCATCGCCGTCGATCAGACCACTCCCCAGGACCCGAACCAGCCGGTGGTCGTGCGCGCGGTCACGGTGATGGTTAGCCCGGCGGACGCCGAGCTTCTGCTCAAGGGCAGGACGGCTGGACAGATTCAGCTCACGCTGCGCAATCCGCTTGATCAATCCGATGCGCGCACGAAGGAGCCGCCGCCTCAGCCGGTCAAAGTAGCCCAGCAGGCGAAGCCGAGGTCAGCCGGCCCCGAGATCACGGTGATCCGTGGCACGCAGGTCGGGGGGCCGACCCAGAAGCCGAATCAGTACTGACAAGATTCTTCAATAACAAGAGTGCAGCTTGAATGCGACTTAAGGACACAGTAATCGCCAGCGTCTTCACCGCGCTCGCGTCGGCCGGCGTCCCGGCCTTCGCAGCGGAGACGTCACCGGAATCGCCGTCCGTCGGCTACCCGGTACCCACCATTGCCGGTGGTGCCCACATCGAGATGACGGTGCCGCTGTTCAAATCCCGGGTCGTGAGCGTCGGTGGCTCCGCCCACCGCATCTCGGTCGGCAGCCCCGACACCGCAGACATCGTGGTGATCTCGCCGTCGCAACTGTATGTGCTGGGCAAGGACATCGGCAATACCAACGTGTTGCTTTGGGACAGCAGCAATCATCTGATCGGCACTATCAACGTCACCGTCCAACACGACCTCGAGGAGCTCAAGCGCAAGCTTGCGGAGGTCCTGCCGGGTGAGGCGATCGAGGTGCGCTCAGCCAAGCGCGCGATCGTGCTTTCGGGCAGGGTGAGCGACGCGGAGAAGATGGACGCCGCCGTACGCATCGCGGATGCCTATCTCGAGCAGATTCAGACGGCGGTCGGCCAGCAGCAGTTCAAGCAGAAGGATGCTTCGAACCGTCCTGACAAGTACGTGGGGACGGCGCCCTCGGGGGGGTCGGGAGTTGGACTGCCGAACGAGGCACAGGTGATCAATCTGCTGCAGGTGGGGGGTGTGCAGCAGGTCATGATCGAGGTGAAGGTCTCGGAGATGCAGCGCACCGAAGTGCGCAACCTCAACGCGCAGTTCAACGCCATCCATAACGGCAACACCTGGACTTGGGGTGGAGTGAATGGCGGCGCGACCTTTCCACCCTTTCTCGATCCCAACGGCCATATGGTCCCCGTGTTCACCACGCCCGTGGGCTCCGCCACGCAGCTGACGCGATGGGGTCCGCCAGTCGCCACGTTCCTGCCGAGCCCCATGTCGATCGCGGACCAGGGACTGTTTGGCAGCTTTCTCGACAAGAGCTTCATGTTCAACCTGGCGCTTGATGCCGCCCTGCAGCAGGGGCTGGCGAAGATCCTGGCAGAGCCGAATCTGACGACCACCACGGGCCAGGAAGCCAAGTTCCTGTCCGGAGGTCAGTTCCCGATTCCGGTTGCGGCGCCTTCGGCCAGACCGGGATTCAGTACAAGGACTTCGGTGTGCAGCTGGACTTCATTCCGGTCGTGCTGTCGAACGGCCACGTCAATCTCAAGCTCAGCATCAGCGTCAGCGAGCTGGCCCAGACGGCCGCGCTCGGTGTGTCAGTTACCGCGGCCAGCTCGACCTTCGTGATTCCCTCGCTCACCGTCCGCAGCGCGAGCGGCACTGTCGAGCTGCGTGACGGGCAGACCATCGGGCTCGCGGGCCTGCTGAACGACAGCCTGACGCAGGCGATCACCAAGTTCCCGGGCCTCGGCGAGCTGCCGATTCTCGGCGCGCTGTTCCGCAGTCAGAGTTATCAGAAAGGCGATACCGAGCTCGTGATTCTGGTGACTCCGCATCTGGCCAAACCGCTGCCGAAAGATCACTCGAAGCTGCCGACCGACAGCTTCGTCGAGCCCAGCCAAATGGACTTCTACCTCTGGGGGCACATGGAGGGCAGCTCCAGCGCCTCCGAGCCTGACGGCAAGAAATAAAGGAGACCTGCCATGCGACGCACCTTCCTGCTGACACTCCTGGCCGCGGCGCTGTGCGCCTGCGCGACGCGCGCCGTGGATCAACACTACGGGGAAGCCTGGGCGCAGATGCAGCGCGCGCAAACCTACAACGTGCGCGCCGGCGACGACAGTCCGGTGCTGGGCATCGATCAGATACAGCAGATGCGGGCGCTCGACGCGATGCGCAAGGATGTGGCTGACCGCTCGGCCGTGAAGCCGGCACCGCTCGTCAGTATTTCTAACAGCAGCAGCAGCGGCAGCAGTGGTGGCGGGAGCCAGTAATGCGCGCCCGCAAGCACCAGCGCGGTATTACCCTGGTCCTGATCGCGATCGCGATGCTGGCGCTGATCGCCATGGCGGGACTGGCCCTCGACATCGGGCACCTCGTTCTGGACCAGGCTCGCCTGCAGGCGACGGTGGATGCGGCGGCCGTTACGGGGGCCAAAGTCCTCGACAACACCGGATCCACGACCGAAGCGCAGACAGCGGTGCTCACTGTCTTCGCCGTGAACGCCGCCAACGACCCGGAACTCGCGGCCGCAGGTGTCACGCCGACGGTGCAGTTTTCAAGCACGCCCACCGCCTTCAATCGCGGTGGCGCTGCGGCACGGTACGTGCGCGTGGGTGCCGCGGGCTTCGGCGTCCCGGCCACGCTTTCCAGCGTCCTGGGCTTTGGGACGTTCAATCTGCGCGCGCGGGCCGTCGCCGGTCCGAGTCCGACGCTTAGCAACGCCTGCAACCTAACACCGCTGATGTTTTGCGGCACCGCGCCGACGCCTGCGACGCCGGTGTATGGCTACTCCGTCGGTGACATCATTGCGCTGCAGCTGTCCTCCGGCACGCCACAGGCGACCCTCGGCAACTACCTGACGCTCAGCTCGGGCGTCAACAGCCAGGAGCAGGACTTTGCCGGTGGCTATGCGGCCTGCGGCAGTGTCGGTAGCAACGGCGCGACGCAGACCGGCATCGTGCCGGCGCCGGTGGCACAGGGGCTGGACACGCGTTTCGACGAATACCTCGCGGGCGGCCTCAACAGCGGGTCCTACCCACCCGACGTCATCATCACGCAGCCGGCCGGCCGGGACCGCCTGATGTGCACGGACCCAACCTGCGCCACGATCGTAACCGGTGCGGGCGTCCAGATCACGACCGCCAGCCAGTACCCCAACTACAGCTACGGGGGCATGTACCTTCCGAGAGTACAGGCCGGAAACTACGACGTACCGCCCGCCCCGGGCGGCATCGGCGTAGTGAACCGCCGCGTGCTCGCCGTGCCGGTCGGCGACTGTACGGCCTCGACTCCCGCCGGCGGCAATGTCCCGGTACTGGGTTTCGCCTGTGTGTTCACCTTGCAGGATGTGGATCCCGCCACCGGCCAGGTTTTCGGCGAGGTGCTGCAGAGCTGCCAGGTCAACGGCACTCCAGGGCCTTTGCCGAATAACGCGCCGGGTCCCTACTCCATAGAGCTCTATCACGTCAATCGCAGCCCGCAGTCATGAGTAACTCCTACGAACCGAAGTCGCAGCGCACGGTGCAGCGCCAACGGGGCATCGCGATGGTCGAGTTCGTGGTGGGCACTCCGGTGCTGTTCCTGCTGCTGTGCGGCGTCTGCGAGCTGGGCAACGCGCTCGTGCAGTTCAGCATGCTTACCGATGCAGCGCGGGACGCCGATCGCTACCTCGCCAGCAATGCACTGCTCGGCAGCACGGGCGTCGTCAACGTCTCCCCCGCGGTCACCGCGGCGACGCAGAACCTGGTCGTCTACGGAAATGCTGCCGGCAATGGAACGCCGCTACTGCCGGGGCTGACGCCCGGGCAGGTGACGATCGCCGTGGATGCGAGCAATAACGTCTCGGTCGCCATCGCATACCCATATCAATCCCTGTTGGGCGGCACGTTGCCGTTCTTCGTCAATGACGGATCGATCAACACCAGCGCCATAACGCTCAATGTCTACACCTCGATGGTGGCATTATGAATCGTGCGCGAGAGCGGTCTTACCACGGTCGAATTTGCCTTCGTTGCGACCGTGCTGATCACCATAATGTTTCGGCGCGTATTCGAGTTTGGCCGGCTGTTGTATAGTATGCCGTGCTCGACGAAGGCATGCGCCGCGCCGCACGCCTGGCCGCCGTCTGCCCCATCGGCGCTCCCGGCCATCCGTCACTGCCGCGACGGAGTTCGCCGATCTGCCGGGATTCAATGGGGCCGAATGTGCAGGTGCAGTATCTGGACGCGTACGGTAATGCCACCGCAACTACGCCAACATCAACTATGTCCGGGCGCAGCTCGTGGGCTACGAGTTGCAGCTGGCCATTCCGTTTATCGAGCCGACCATTTCTCGCCGTCTTTCGACGTCACGCTGCCGCGCGAGAGTCTTGGGAGTGAGCCCGACGACTTCGGTTCATGCGGTTGAGGAGGCGCGCGCGTGACCAAGGTTCTGCTTGCCTCCCGCCTCGCCGAGCCACTGCGCGACCTGCAGCGGTGCCTGAGGAGCAAAGGGAATTCGAGGTCCATAGCGCTTGATCAGTAACGGCCACGCGGATCCGCTGCATGGCCTGAGCTTTGAGCCGGAGGTCGTGGTCCTGCGCTTCGATGCCGAGCACCTTATGGAGCTGGCAGCCTGGAGCCGGCAACGGGTGCCGCTTCGCGCCCGCCATTGATCATCGTCGGGCCGGCCGGGCACCCCGAGGCGATGCGGCTCGCGATCCGGTCGGGGGCCAAGGACTTTCTGCCCGAGCCCGTAATACTCGTCGGACCTCATCGCTTCGCTGCAGCGTGTGCGCGATGAGGCACCACCGCCAGAAGTCCCGCGCCACCGGCTGCATACATGCGATCGTCGGGACCGCCGGCGGCGCCGGAACTTCGCTGATCGCCACCAACCTGGCACGCATCATCGCCGGCCGATACCACGAGCGCTCCAGCCGGCCCCGGGCCGATGCTGCTCGACATGGACCTGAATTTTGCGCCGCTGTCGCACTATCTCGACCTGCATCCGGACCGCGGCCTGCTGCAGGCACTCGAAGCGGTGGAGGCTGCTCGACGAAGTCGCGCTCTCGGGCTTTGGCGCCAGGCATCGCAGCGGCTTAGGCTGCTATGCGCCGGGTCGGGTCCGACCGTGCTTCCGAAGGACGTCTCACCTGAGCGGCTGGCGCGGCTCATCGAGGTGCTCGCCACCTATCACCCGCATGTTGTAGTGGATGTACCACATACACTCGACCCCCTGACGGCGACCGTCTTCAGTCTTTCCACCCATGTCGTGCTGGTGCTGCAGCAGTCGCTGCTGCATGTACGCAATGCCGTCCGGCTGCTGCAGATCCTGAAGAACGAGCTTGGAGTCGCTCCCGAGCGCATCCGGTCGTGGTCAACCGTACCAGAAGGACGCGCTGGTCGAGCTGGCCGATATCAAGCGCAGCCTGAGCGTCGCGAATCTACTGACCATCCCCGAGCCATTACCGCAGCGCACTCGAGAGCGCCGACAGCGGCGTGACGCTCTATGACGCCGACCGCAGCTCCTCTGTCGTCGCTCGCTGCGCGAGCTCGCCAATGCGCTCACCGGCGAAGGCAGAGTGCAGCGCGGCGGCCTGCTGCGGCGTGTTCTTCGACTCTCGCCGGAAACGGAATCATGAGCTCTACTCTCAAGCATCGCCTGGGATCGCGAGATTCGATCCCGACGGTCACCGACAAGGTCCGCTCGCTCACGCCGCTCGAGGTAGAGTGGAAGCAGCGCATTCACGACAAGCTGCTGCAGGTACTCGACCTGTCGCTGGTGCAGTCCGTCGGCGAGACGCAGGCCCGTGCGCAGATCCGGGAGGTCAGCATGCGGCTGATCTGCGAGGCCGCTGCGCCACTGAGCCTCCCACAGCGACAGTTCGTCGTGCGCCGCATCGAGGACGAGGTGCTCGGTTATGGACCGCTCGAGCAGCTGCTGGCCGATCCGACGATCTCCGACATTCTGGTCAACGGCGCCAACCAGGTGTTCATCGAACGCCGCGGCAAGCTCGAGCGTACCGAGGTGCGCTTCCACGATGATCAGCACCTGCTGAACATCATCGATCGCATCGTCTCGGCCGTCGGCCGCCGGGTCGACGAATCCTCTCCGATGGTGGACGCACGCCTTGCCGACGGCTCGCGCGTCAACGCCATCATCCCGCCGCTGGCCCTCAACGGACCGGTGCTGTCAATCCGCCGCTTTGCTCTGGAGATGCTGACCATCGACGATCTGCTGGCCACCAAGACGCTGACTCAGGCTGTGGCCGATGTGTTGCAGGGCGTGGTTGCCGCGCGGCTCAACATCGTGATCTCCGGCGGGACCGGCGCAGGCAAGACTACATTGCTCAACATCCTGTCGAGCTTCATCTCGCGCGACGAGCGTATCGTGACCATCGAGGACTCCGCTGAGTTGCAGCTGCAGCAGCCGCATGTGGTGCGGCTGGAGACCCGCCCGCCCAACATCGAAGGTCGCGGCGAAGTGACCCAGCGCGATCTGGTCCGCAACAGCCTGCGCATGCGCCCCGATCGCATCATCATGGGTGAGGTACGCGGTGCCGAAGCGCTCGACATGTTGCAGGCCATGAACACCGGCCACGACGGCTCGCTCACCACAGTGCACGCCAACAGTCCGCGTGATGCCTTCGGCCGCATCGAGACCATGGTGTCCATGGCGGGGTTGCAGTTTCCGATCAAGGCGCTGCGGGCGCAGATGAGCTCCGCCATCAATGTGGTCGTGCAGGTCGAGCGCGGCGAGGACGGCAAGCGGCGCCTGGTGAGTCTGCAGGAGGTCAACGGCATGGAAGGCGAGATCATCACCATGTCCGAGATCTTCCGCTTTCGCCGCGGCGGTCTCGACGAGCAAGGAAACGTGCTCGGCGCGCTCGAGCCAACCGGTGTCGTGCCCGGCTTCCACAAGCGTCTCGCCGTGCGCGGCATCAATCTGCCGGCATCCCTCTATAGCTCCCCGTAGGAGAGTCACAGCATGTCTGGTGGTGTGGTGGTCTTCGTCCTGCTGGTGGCCGGGGCAGTGTTCATGCTGATGCAGGGCCTCATGGTCCCGGCTTTCGGCGATCACCGCCGCGACCGCAAGCTGCTGAAGCGGCGCCTGGCGAGCATCGAACAGGAGCTCGGCGGAAAGAGCGCTGCTCAACTTGGTACGCGCAGAAGTTCCTGCGCGAGCTTTCGCCGCTGCAACGCTCGCTCGAGAGTCTGCCCGGCATGGATCGGCTGGCGCAGATGATCGAGCGCGCCGGCGGCACCATGATGGCGCACCAGCTGGTCCTGCTCTCGCTGCTGCTCGGTCTGGCGGGTGCATTGCTCGGTGCGGTGCTGCTGAAGACGCCGTACGGCGCGCTGGTCGGCGCTCCGATCGCCGCGGCGGTACCCTTCCTCAAGCTGTCGCATTGATCGCGACCGTCGCGCCGCCAAGCTTGAAGAGCAGCTGCCGGATGCGATCGATGTACTCCGGCGCGCGCTGCGCGCGGGGCACCCTTTCAATTCCGCCATCAAGCTCGTGGCCGAGGACATGGACGACCCGGTCGCGAAGCAGTTCGCGCTGACTTTCGCCGACATCAACTACGGCATCGACGTGCGCCGGGCGATGCTCGGCGCTACTTGATCGCGTGCCGAGCGTCACGATGATGACTTTCGTGACAGCGGTTCTGTTGCAACGCGAGACGGGCGGCAACCTCGCCGAGATTCTCGAGCAGATCGTCAAAGTGGTACGCGGGCGATTCAAGTTCTTCCGCAAGGTGCGCACGCTGTCGGCCGAGGCTCGCATGTCCGCGTGGATTCTGGCTCTAGTGCCACTCTGCTGTTCGGCGGCATTTCGTTCATACAGCCGACGTACCTGCCGGTACTCGTGGAAGATCCGCTGGGGCGCAAGCTGGTCGCTACCGCGATCGTTCTCGGCTTCGCCGGCGTCCTGTGGATCCGCAAGCTGCTGCGGATCGAGGTCTAGCGCATGCACCTGCTCGACTATTTACGGGCGCAGCTGCCGGCTTTCGTCTCGATGCGTCTGCTGCTGGTCGGACTGATCGGGGTTGCGACCTTTCTGTTCGTGCGCGGTTTGCTGGCTACCGTGACATGGATCGCCGATCCGACCCGACGCCGTCTGGGGGTGATAGACGTCGCCAACACGGGCGGCGCGCCCGCCAGATGGACCACAAAGGTGCGCGCAACCGTACAGCCTATGGCGCGCTATGTCATGCCGACGAGCCAGAAGGAACTCGGCAGCATGCAGGAGCGCTTCGTCAGGGCAGGCTTTACATCCGCTGACGCGATGCCGCTGTTTTATGGCGTAAAGATTGTGCTGGCGGTCGTGTTCTTCCTCGCTTACGTGGCCGCGACGCATTGGCTGCCCAAGATCGACTCGACGCGAAACATGTTCTTCGGGGCCGGGGCGGCGTTTCTCGGGTTGATGCTCCCGAACTTCTTTCTGAATCGCAAGGTCGAGCGGCGCCAGCGTAACCTGCGCAACGCCTTCCCGGATGCCCTGGATCTGCTTGTGGTCTGCGTGGAGTCGGGCCTCGGGCTGGCCGCGGCGCTTCAGCGCGTGGCACTCGAGCTGAAGATCAGCTGGCCGGATCTCGCCGGTGAGCTCGAGCGCGTCAATGCGGAGATGCAGGCCGGCATGGATCGCGAGCTGGCGCTGCGCACGCTCGCCACGCGAACGGGACTCGCGGACATGCGCGCCCTGGTCGGACTGCTGGTGCAGACCCTGCGCTTCGGCACCAGCATCGCGGAATCGCTGCGTGTCTACTCGGAGGAATTCCGCGATAAGCGCCTGCAGGCCGCGGAAGAGAGGGCCGCAACGATCGGCACGAAGATGATCTTCCCGATGGTGCTGTGCTTCTTTCCGAGTTTTTTCCTGGTGGCCGTCGGGCCCGGCATCATCAAGGTGCTGAGAGTCTTCGGCGAGCATCACTGATCTGGCAAGTGCACAAGGAGTTGTCGTCACTATGATCCCTGGAGGAATGGTGTCTTCGGCCGGACGATGGCCGGGGCGCTCCATGTTCTGCATCGCCGCGGGGCTGGCGCTGCTCACGAGCGGCTGCGCCACTGCGCCACCGAAACCAAACATCTCGTCCGTCACGGTCACAGAATCGCCTGCAAGTCCAACTGCTGACCATGGCCAGTCGACTGGCTCCGTGAGTTCGACGAACTCCGCGACAGACTCTGCGACGACCGCACCAGCCAGTGGGAAGAAAAGACCCCTCAAGTCGCCCGTGCTCGCGAGGAATTTCGACGATGCCGTAACCCGCGGCGATGCCGCCTGGCTCAGCGGCGATGCCGACATGGCAATTTATCTTTACGTGCAGGCGCTCTCCTTTCGCCCCAGAGACGTCATCACCCTGACGAAACTCGGAGTGATCGAGCAGCGCCGCGGCAATCTGCAGCTTGCCGCCCGCGCCTATGAGCTGGCCGCCAACGCGAGCCCGGGTGACGCACGCCTCAGCGCACAGCTGGGGCTGGTCTATCTCGCACTCGGCCAGGACGACAACGCCCGCACCTGGCTGCTGCGCAGCGCAGACACCGCAAGCGCCGACTGGCGAGTCTACGATGGACTCGGCGTCATCGAGGCGCGCCGCGGTGAGAACGCCGCCGCGCTCCAGTATCTGCAGCGTGCTCTGGCACTTGCCCCCGGCGTCGCCGCCCCCCTCCTGCACCGCGGCCAGGCGATGTTCACCGGCGGCGACTACGCCGGCGCGGAGGCGCAAGTGCGGGCAGCGCTGAGCCGCGAGCCCACTCCCGAGGCCCGGCAGCTGCTCGGGGAGATCCAGGCCAAACGCCGGGCCTATGCGGCTTCTCTGGACAGCCTGCTGGAGGTGATGGATCCGCCGACCGCGTACAACTTGGTAGCCAAGACAGCGCTCGATAATGGCGACAACGCCGTCGCATTGCGTTACTTCGACAAGGCTTCGAGCCTCTCGCCCGTGTACCTTCCGGAAGCCGAGCGCAATGCGAACAAGGCCCGCGAGCGGCTTGATCCGGCGGGTCAGTAGATCACTAACGACAGGGATGCCCGCTGGAAAGCACGAGACCGGTGAACACTCGCAGACAGACGCTAGGTGACTTGATCATTTCGCACCGCAGGTATTGGGAGTACCTGTGTAACGGTGTGTTTGCGACGTTCTGTGCCGTTTTCATGCTCGTGATGCTCGCGGACTTTCTGACAAAGCACCGTGTCAGCAGCCTGTTGTTGTGCATCTTCGAAGCTGGAATTGCCTGGTTCGCGCTCACGCGCCCCATGCCTAAGGCGACCAATGTTTCCTTGTACGACTGGATCATCGGTCTCGTGGGTGCGTTGAGCCCCCTGTTGCTGCGCCCGGCCGGCGAGGCACACGACAGCGCCCTGCTGCTCGCTGCGCAGTTATTCGGGCAAGCGGTGTATGTGGCCGCGCTCTTCAGCCTGAATAAGAGCTTCGGGCTGGTGGCGGCCAACCGGGGCATCAAGACCGGTGGCCTGTACCGCGTCGTCCGACACCCGGTCTATGCGGGCCTTATCGTGAGCAACGGGGCTTATGTGCTCCAGAACATGTCGGTGGCGAATCAAGTGATCTACGCAACTTTCGTGGTCCTGACAATGATGCGAATCATCGAGGAAGAGCGCGTTTTGTGCCAGGACCCGGACTATGCCGGCTATGCTCGCCGGACACGCTGGCGCGTCCTGCCTTTGATCTACTAGGGGTTGGTACCTCCGATGGAAAACGCAACACTGTCTACCGCACGTCTCAGGACAATCGGCGAGCTGATCGTTTCCCATCGCAGGGCGTGGGAGCTCCTGGGCAATATCCTGTTGGCGCTCTATAGCCTGGCTTTTATGGCCATCATGCTCATCGACTTCAGGACACAGCACCGGCCGAGCAGCCTGTTGGTCGCGATCTTCGAGGGCGCGATCGTATGGTTTTCGCTGACCCGCCCGATGCCCAAGAGCAGCAATGTCTCGCTCTATGACTGGAGCATCGCCGTGCTCGGGTCGTTCCTCATCCTGTTTACGCGCCCCGCGCCACATGTGCACGACCACATCCTGCTCCTCGGCGTGCAACTGTTTGGCATGTGCGTATCGCTGGCCGGCCTGGTCAGTCTGAACAAGAGCTTCGGGCTGGTTGCGGCCAATCGGGGCGTCAAGAGCAGCGGGATGTACGCTGTTGTCCGTCACCCGATCTACGCGGGCTACTTCGTGTCCTACGGAACCTACCTCCTCCAGAACATGACTCTGGCCAACGCAGTGATTTACACGGTGTTCGTCGCGTTCGAGGTGCTGCGCGTCGTTGCAGAGGAGCGTGTGCTGGCACAGGACCCCGCCTATGCCGGTTACGCACGCCGGACGCGCTGGCGTGTCGTGCCGCTGGTCTTTTAGCCGAAGAAGTGCTTTGCGCGGCTGCTTCTCCACGGAAGGCTTATGTCAATCGCGCAGCGCCAGGGCCATGAGCGAGACCGCAGTGGCCTTGCGATCCGAGCACACGAGGCGACGGAGAATTAGAAGAAGGTCGGCGCCCATCTTCGGGCGAGTCGGACCCGTTACCACACTCGAGCGTGCACTACCCAACGTGAGCTAAGGAACCGAGAATGCCAGCGCCATTTGAGCAAGTAATCTTCAGCGGGGCTGAATTTGCCGACAATCCCGAACCGCGTTGCGCCTGCCTGCTGCTGCTCGATACATCCGGCTCAATGAACGGTGCCGCTATCGACGAGCTTAACGCCGGACTGCGCTCGTTCGCGGAGGACTTGAAGGCCGACGCGCTGGCTTCCAAGCGGGTGGAAGTGGCCATCATTACGTTCGGGCCGGTCCAAGTGAGTTCCGACTATGCGTCCGCGTCGCAGTTCTCGCCTGTCGAGCTCCAGGCAAGCGGAGACACTCCGATGGGCGAAGCGATAACCCGCGGTCTGGAGCTGCTCCGCGCCCGCAAGGATGTATACAAGGCACACGGCATCCCCTATTACCGCCCCTGGATCTTTCTCATCACCGACGGGAGCCCTACTGACCCGTGGGCCAACGCAGCCCGTGCGATACATGATGGTGAACAGAAGAAGGAGTTCATGCTCTACGCCGTCGGCGTCGAAGGCGCGGATATGGCGACTCTCAAAGAGATCTCGATCAGGGAGCCGCTCAAGCTGAAGGGACTGGCGTTCCGAAAGTTGTTCGCCTGGTTGTCCAGCTCGCTCGGTTCAGTGTCGAAGTCGAATCCCGGCGGACCCGTGGCGCTCAGCAATCCGGTCGCTCCTTCGGGGTGGGCCGTGGCTGAAGCACCCTCATTTGCCGAAGTGGCTGAAGCACCCTCAGTTGCCGAATCTGATCTCGACAGCACTGTCGAGCTGCCGGCGCTCGAAGCGGCCGAGTATGAGCGCGACGCGCAGCACTCCGGCACCGACACCTGGCTCGCACCGCGCAGTGAACTTGCACCGGAATGACACCGGCAGGCTGGACATGGGCCGTAGCCTGCCGCCGCGGTCTTGCGCACGAGAAGGCGGACGTCAGGCTCCAGGACGCCTTCAAGTGCTTCATTGGGCCCGGACAAGGCAGGCCCTTGGTGATCGTGGTGTCCGATGGTGCGGGAAGCGCGGCTTTCGGCGGAGAGTCGGCGTCCTTGATTTGCCGTACCCTGACTGTCCTGGCAAGGCAGTATTTTTCCTCCGTCGATGCCCTTCCAACGGACGAGTTGTTGGGCCGTTGGCTTGACGACGTCCGCACTGTCGTAGCTGACGTTGCTGCGCGTCGGAATCTGGCAGCGCGTGACTTTGCCGCCACCCTGATTCTCTTTATCTCGAGCGGGCTGGAGTCGGTCGTACTTCATGTTGGCGATGGTTGTGCGGTTCTCAAGGATGAAGACACCGCTACCTGGATCGCTCCAAGTTGGCCCTTTCACGGGGAATACGCCTCGACGACTGCATTCATCACCGACGAACCCCGTCCCAACAGTTGCATAGTCAGGCACCCCAGACCCATCTCGGCCGTGTCCGTTTTCTCGGACGGCCTCGAGCGACTCGCTCTGGATCTAAAGGCCCGGCAGCCTTTTGCGCCCTTCTTCGACAGCATCATTACGCCCGTGGCAAGCAGCGCTTCGATCGGCAAGAACGTCGAACTCTCGGCCAAGCTCGAGACGTTCCTGGACAGTTCCAGCGTGAACAGCCGGTCGGACGACGACAAAACCCTCGTCCTGGCGGTGAGGCGATGACCAATCCCGCCATTCTTGTTGGTCAGCGTCGGGTCAAGCTGGGAGCACGTCTTGGCAAGGGAGGCGAAGGAGAGGTTTACAGCATAGAGCACGACAAGTCGCACGCCGTGAAGTTGTACACGGTGTCGGACCTCACCGAGCGTGAGCACAAGGTCGAGGTCATGATCCGCAGCGGCATGGCCGGACAGGCGCCGCAGGTCGCGTTTCCACTCTCGGTCGTGCGCCGCGACGACGGGCGGTTCGCCGGCTTCCTGATGAAGAATGTGCTCGAGCACCAGCCGTTGCATGAACTGTATTCGCCTGGCTCCAGGAAGATCCATTTTGCGCAGGCCGACTACAGGTTTCTGGTCCGCACAGCCCAGAATATTTCCAAGGCGATTGCCTCCGTCCACGCAATCGGCTGCGTGATCGGCGACATAAACCAATCGAGCATCCTCGTTTCCAGAGCTGCGACCGTCGCACTGATCGATTCCGACAGTTTCCAGGTCACCAGCGGCTCGGAGAGATTCCTCTGTCGCGTCGGCGTCCCCGAGTACACGCCTCCCGAGCTGCAGGGCGCGTCATTGGCGAAGGTTGCACGAACCTCTAACCACGATGCGTTTGGGCTCGCGATAGTGGTCTTTCAGCTGCTGTTCATGGGTCGCCACCCCTTTGTCGGGAGCGTGCGCCGCGGCGATATCCCGGCGCTGCACGACTCAATCCGCGAGTTTCGCTTCGTCTACACGGAAGATCGCGACGTCGGGATGGACCAACCACCCGGCACACCGGCCCTGTCGGACTTCCCGGTGTCAGTCGCGCGCGCATTCGAGTCAGCGTTTGGCCGTCCGACGCAGGATTCACGGCCGTCGGCGCAGGCATGGATAGGCGTCCTGGCGGAGCTTGAAAAGAGTCTCGTGCAGTGCTCGTATGAGAAGCTGCACTGGTACCCCGTAGAGGCGTCGGAGTGTCCCTGGTGTGCGATGGAACGAGAGCTCGGCGCGACACTCTTCGTTTCACCCGATCCCGCCGAACGAACCATAAGCCCGTTCGATCCGGGTGCAGGAGGCTTCGACCTGTCGACCGCGTGGAAGTCGATTGCATCGTTCAACATGCAGCGCCTGTGCCCGATGTTGCCGCAAGCCGCTGCGCGCGTGACGACCTCAGCTCGCCTGGCCAGATGGCGCGGTCGATCCCATGTCGCCAAGCTCAAACGCCGCTATTTCGATGTAGAGCAGGAGTGGCTCGCCGCCCTGAGCGCCTGGCGAACCAGCACCGGTGTTGCCGCCATTGAGGACTTGTTTCAGGAGCTGCGTGCTGCGAAAGCCAGCTACGAAAACCTCCCGTCAGAGGAGAAAGCGCAGCTCGAAGCCTACGAACGCGACAGGCGCGAGCGTCAATTGCTCGCATATCTTGCGAGGTTCGAGATCAGCCGCGCCATGCTCCGAGGTATCGGGCGGTTGGAGGAGGCCGCGCTCGCCTCGTTCGGCATCGAAACAGCCGCCGACATAGTCGACAGCAAGATGCTGCGTGTCCCCGGCCTTGCCGCCGACAATGGCACGGCCCTCTTTGACTGGCGCAGGCGACTCGAAAAGCAGTTTACATACGACGCAAAAGAGAATGACTTTGATCGGCAAGAGCTTGCGCGCATTCGCGCCAGCATAGAGCGCCAGGCCGCCTATCTGCGTCGAACCTTGCTTGCAGGCCGCAGCACTCTCGACAATGCGCTAAGCGGACTCGGAAGCGATCTGTCGGCCGTGGACAGCGAGCTTGCGAGGCTGCACCGGCTGCGTCTGCAGCTTCGAGTGGACCTCGAGTACCTCGGCGTCGATCTCGCGACGCTCGCGGCTCTCGCTGCCAATTCAAATCAGCTTGCGATGGCTGCGACTCGAGCAGGATTCAGCCCGACGGGTCCAGCATCATTCCCATTGCCCCCCTCCGCACGCGCCCGAGGCAGGACACCTTCCGCAAGCAGCGTGAGGTGTCCGCGTTGTGGCAGCCCCATGGTAAGACGGATTGCAAGGCATAGAGGCACGCCAGGTCAGCAGTTCTGGGGCTGCGCGAGGTACCCCTTGTGCAAGGGCACACGGAATTAGACGGCGTCACATCATCCCCGGCAGCCTCTGCGCCAGAAAATCGATAAAGGCCCGCACCGCGGGCAACAGTCCGCGCCGACTCGGGAACACGACGTGCAGTATCCCTTGCGGGCTGTTCCATTCCGGCAGCACGCGCCGCAGTGCGCCGCTTCGCAGGTCCTCACGCACGACAGTGTCCGGGAGTCGGGCAATCCCCAAGCCCGCGAGCGTTGCGGCGCGCAGCACCACGAAGTCATGACAGACCACGCGCGGGGTGTGCTCGGCACGCGTGCGCTCGCCCTTCGCCCCTGCAAGCTCCCAGGGCCGACGGTCGAACTCTCCCGCGTAGTCGAGCGTATCGCGCTGTGCGAGTTGCGAAGGTTCGCTCGGCTCGCCGGCGCGCTCGAGGTAAGCCGGGCTTGCGACCAGGAACTCCTCCAGCTTCGCTGAAGGTGCGCATCACCAGGCCGTCCTCGCCGCTGGGCTGGGTGCGCACGCGCAGCGCCAGGTCGAAGCCCTCATTCAGCACATCCACGCGGCGGTTGCTGACGTGCAGCTGCAGGCGGATCGCCGGGAACCGCGCGAGGAACTCCGGGCAGGATCGCAGCGAGCGGATTCTGCGCCAGCGCGACGGGGCAGCTCACCCTGACGATGCCGCGCGGCTCGGCCCGCGCGAACTCGACCGCCTCGAGCGGCGGCCTCGGCTTCCGCCAGCATGGCCGTCGCGTGGCGGTAGACCTCCTGGCCCATTTCGGTCACGACGAAGCGTCGCGTCGAGCGATTGACCAGCCGCACGTTCAGCCTGCGTCTCCAGCGCCGCCACGTGGCGCGACAGCCGCGACTTCGGGATGCCGAGCGCCCGGCCGGCGGGCGCATAGCCGCCATGCTCCACCACTTTGGCGAAGTAGTAGAAGCCGTCCAGGGATCCATCGGCACGTCATTGACACCATATATGGAACGATATGTTCCATTTTGGCCGGATTCTCAATCGATTGTTCCATGGATTAGGCTTCTCACACCATCGAAACACCCCGCAAGGGAGACATGGCTCATGAAGCTGCTGCATATCGACTCGAGCATCCTGGGTGAGCACTCCGCCAGCCGCACCGTCACGCGGGAGATCGTGGCGCGCTGGAAGCGGCCGTCCCCGGACATCGCAGGTCGAGCTACCTGGATCTGGCGGCGAAGGAGCTGCCGCACCTGTCCGGCGCAGCACTCGGCCGCAGATGCAGAGCGCCGAAGTCCGCGCGCACGCGCAGATGCTCGCGGATTTCCTGCGCGCCGACGTCGTCGTGATCGGCGCGCCGATGTACAACTTCGCATCTCCATCGCAGCTGAAGGCGTGGATCGATCGCATCGTCGTCGCCGGCAAGACCTTCAGCTACACCGCGACGCGGCCCGCAGGGGCTCGCCAGCGGCAAGCGGGTCATCGTCGCGGTCTCGCGCGGCGGGGTGCTACGCGCCGGGCGCGCCGGGAGATTCGGCGAGTCGTACCTGAGATTCCTCTTCGCCTTCCTCGGCGTCGAGGACCTGACGTTCGTGCGCGCGGAAGGTCTGGCGATGTCCCCGCAGCATCGCGAGGCGGCACTGAGTGCGGCGCTGGCCGCCATTGCCGCCCCCGACGCTCTGGCGGCCTGAATTGCCCAGAAGTTGATTGCGCTCGCAACGACCCCATTATCGTCCTCTTCAACATGAGAGGTTGACTGCAATGACCAGCACCAGCGTTGCCACCCGCACGGTCCAGCGTGTCGTCAAAGGCATGCCGACCTCGGATGGCGCCGGCGTGAAACTCCGCCGCGTGATCGGCCAGCCGCAGCTCGCCGCGACCTCGATCCCTTCCTCTGCTCGATGAGTTCGGCACCGACAAGGCGGAGGACTACATCGCAGGCTTTCCCGATCATCCGCATCGCGGCTTCGAGACCGTCACCTACATGCTCGATGGCCGCATGCGCCACCGCGACAACCACGGCAACGAGGGCGTGCTGGTGCCCGGGAGCGTGCAGTGGATGACCGCGGGACGCGGCCTCGTGCACTCGGAAATGCCCGAGCAGCAGGAGGGCCGCATGCGCGGCTTCCAGCTGTGGCTGAACCTGCCGGCGCGCGACAAGATGACCGCGCCGGACTACCAGGAGTTCGGGCCCGAGCGCATTCCGCTCGCCTGCCCGGCCACGGGCGTGACCGTGAAAGTGATCGCCGGGCAGCGTGGCGGACGTCGTAACGGTCCGATCTTCGCAGCCGGCGACGGATCCGACCTACCTGGACATGAGCCTCGAGCCCGGCGCCGTGTTTGTGCAGGCGCTGCCTGCGGACTACGCGGCATTCCTGTACGTCTTCGAGGGCACGCTCGAGGTCGGGGCCGGCGCGCGGCGCCAGCGTCGTGCGCACGCACGAGCTGGCTGTCCTCGGCGAAGGCGAGGAGATCCGGCTCAGGGGCGTGCAGCGCCGGCGCTGACGGCAGGACGGCCCGCGCGATCCTGGTCGCCGGACGCCCGCTGCGCGAGCCTGTGGCCAAGTACGGTCCGTTCGTGATGAACACGCGCGAGGAACTGCAGCAGGCATTCGCCGACTTCCAGAGCGGGAAATTCTGACCCCGTCGGTTGGCGCTGCCCCCCGAGGTGGGTTGCGCTGACCGCGCCCGATCGACCCGCCGGGCCGTGCCGACGCGGCCCGACGCGCCTGCGTGGCGTCCGATATCTCGCCGCCCATGGACCTAACGGGCGCGCGACCTGTCTTACCATAAGTCCCCTTCTACTGAGTGATGACCCGGCTGGTCGTCAAGGACGGCGATCGCGGGTGTTGCAGTGCGTCACGCTCCCTCTCCTGGGCTGCCGAACTGCTACCTGCGGCACCGGAACCCGCCAAGGATGGCGCGCACAATGCATGGATGCAGAGGCTCGATGACTGACCGACCCGGGCGCCGATGGGCCACGGCGGGGCCGTGGCCGTCCAGTCGCACCCCCGTTAGTCCCCGGCGAGCCTCGGCCGGGGCACTGCGCACCCTGCTCCTCCTCCCTGCGCTCGCATGCGCCTCAGACCCGCCTGCCGTGCCCGCCCCGGATGCGAGGGCCAACTTGAGCGCGGGCGGTGTGGGGACGAGCGCGGCTTCCGCCGCCCCGGGCGCCGACAAGGACGCCCTCGAGAAGATCGCGTTTCGCATACCCACATATGGGCCGCCGGGTGAGACGCCCGGCATTCCCGCCGACGATGAGCTCGAGGCTGCCGGCGCGCGCGTGGGGAAGATCCTCATCGACAACCAGAACATCTTCGACCTCCGCGATCCGAAGGACGACACCCCGCTGTTCCGCCTGGCCAACCGGCTGCATCCCAGGACACATCAGCAGGTCATCCGCAAGCAGCTGCTCTTCAGATCCGGCCAACCCTACTCGCGTCGCCTGCTCGATGAGTCCGAGAGGATCCTGCGGGCCGACGGCTACTTCTACGATGCGTGGATCCGCCCCGTCAGCTATCACGACGGCACCGTCGACGTGCACATAACGACCCGTGATGTCTGGACTCTGAATCCGGGCTTCAACTTCGGGCGCAGCGGCGGCGCCAACTCCACCGGCGTGCAGATCGAGGAGATCAACTTCCTCGGCAGCGGTACGACCGTGAAGTTGTCGCACACCACCAGCGTCGATCGCACGGCCACCGGGGTGCAGGTGAACGATGCGCATGCGTTCGGAGGCTGGACATCCGTCAGTGCCAACTACGTGGATCAGAGTGACGGACGGCTGCGCGAGTTCTCCGTTCAACGGCCGTTTTACGCGCTCGATACGCGCTGGGCGGCGGGGGTGTATACCCTCAATGATCTGCAGACCGATTCCCTCTACGACCAGGGCCAGGTCATCGACAAATTCCGCGACCTGCACGAGGGCGCTCAGGCCTACGTCGGCTGGTCGAGCGGGCTGCAGAACGGCTGGGTGCGACGCTGGAGTAGCGGCCTCGCCTACGACGAGCACCACTTCGCCCCACTGAGCAGCTGGACCGGAGTCACCGCGATCCCGGCGGACCGGCGCTTCGTGTACCCCTGGGTCCAGTTCGACCTGGTGCAGGACGATTTCCTGAGGCTGTGGAACCATGATGAGATCGCACGCACCGAAGACTTCTACCTCGGTACATCGGCGAGCGTGCGCGCCGGCTGGGCGAAGTCAGGCGTGGGCTCGAGTCAGAACGCCCTCCTCTTCCAGAGCTCCGCCTCACGCGGCTTTCGCGAGGGCGGAAGCGACGCTGCTGCTCGGCTGGGATTTCTCGGGACGCCTGACGGACGGCACGCTCCACAACGGGCTCATGGATGCCTCCGTCCGCTATTACGTCGAGCAGAGCAAGAACTGGCTCTTCTTCACGACGCTCCTGGGCACCCGGGGCTGGCGGCTGGATCTGGATGACCAGATCCTTCTCGGCGGGGACAACGGGTTGCGCGGCTACCCGCTGCGCTACCAGGATGGTACCGAGCGCGCACTGTGGACCGTCGAGCAGCGCTACTTCACCGATTGGTACCCGTTCCGGCTGTTTCGCGTCGGTGGCGCGGTGTTCTTCGATGTCGGCCGTGTCTGGGGCAGCGCCCCGCTTGCCCCCGCGAACTTCGGCGTGCTGAAGGATGCCGGGTTCGGCCTGCGCTTCGGCAACTCGCGCTCCGGCCTCGGCAACGTCGTGCACGTTGACCTCGCCCTCCCTCTCAACGTCACCACGGGCGTCAAGCGAGTGCAGTTTCTCGTGCAGACGGAATCGCGATTCTGAAGGCGTTGCGACGGCGCGGCAGAGCCCGTCTCCCGCGTGCGGTCAGCGTCTTGGCCCTGACGGTGGCGGCGGTACTGCGGGGGCCTTGGGTGCCGTGGCGCTCAGCGGCGCTGTCGGTCCATTGACGCTCTGGACCGGCTTGGGTCCATTGGTACCCGCAGGCGCCTGCGGCTGCATCACGTTCACCGACAGCGTGAACGTGCGCTTCTCGGTACTCTGCAGGGCGCCGACGTTCACCACCTGCCGGGTCACTTCCTCACCGCGATCGTTGCGGACGGAAATGACCACGAAGTACTCCCACGGCTCCTCGAGAGGCGGATGACGAATCACCCCCTCGACGCGAAGCGCCGATGTGGCCGTCACCTGGCGCTTCGCGGCTTCCTGGTCGAAGCGCAGGTGATGCAGGCAGCCCGGGCAGATGCTAAGGCTCTCGAGGATCGTAGCCTTGCAGTGCGGACACGTGCGCGTCTTGCCCGGGCTCACCGGGCGAGAGGCCACGCTCATGCGTTGCCGACGCCCTTGGTGTCGGCCTTGGTCCTGGCCTCGCCTTCGTAGCCGAACTCGACCTGCCCGCGCATGCGCGAGCCTGCAGCCACCGTGAGCGAGCCTGCCTTCACATCGCCATTGATGACGCCGGTCTCGAGTACTTCGACCCGCTTGGCGTTTTCGATGTTGCCGATGAGCTCGCCGCCCACGCTGACCACGCTCGCCTTGACGTGTCCCTCGAGACGCGCGCCGGCGTCGAGGCTGACGTTGCCATCGACGTGGACGTCGCCCTTGAAGCGGCCGGCGATTCGCACGTGCCCGGAGCCGACGATCTTGCCCTCGATGGTGAGGTCGGAGGAGATGTGCGATTCCTTCATATCGGAACGCTGGGCCGGCGCCGGGCGACGGGGAGTTTCAGGGCTCAAAGAGGCCACGTTGGTCTTTTCGGGCTCCCGCGGATGCAGCGGTGCCGGGGCCACGCCCGGACTCGCGGAGGCGGGGCCGGTTCCGGTGTTCGAGTCTTTCCAAAGCGCCATGGGTAGTCCCTGTAGTGATTGAACGGTGGAAGGTACCTGCCGGTACAGCAGGGGGCCAGTGTCTCCGTCTGGAGACAAAACCTGTCAAGGTAGAGCTCAAGCTCCCCGTGACCGGCTACCGGCGTTAAGTGTAGTCCGATGTACATGCCGCGAGCATGTCGGGCCTCTCAGTCCGAGGGGTCCGTGGCACTGGTGGCGGCGCCCCCGGAACTTCATGAAAGTGCGGCCTCTCGACGCGGCGCAGCCGCGCCAAGGTGGGTGGGCAGCCGCCCCCGCGCTCTCACCCGTCGACGAGCTTCAGCAGCTCGGCGGTCTTCTCCCGCATCAGCGCCTCACTGCCGCGCGACTCGACGTTCAGGCGCACCAGCGGCTCGGTGTTGGAGCCGCGCAGGTTGAAGCGCCATTGCGTCGAACTCCACCGACAGTCCGTCGGTGAAATCCATCGACTCGCGCGCCTCGCGCTCATAGCGTGCGCGCACGCGCGCCATGATCGACTTGGGCATCGGCGGTCGAGCTGGCGGTTGATCTCCCCGCTCGCCGGAAAGAGCCGCATGCGCTCCCCCACCAGCTCCGACGAGCGCCTTGCCGCACTCGCTGATCACCGCGCAGCACCAGCAGCCACGGAATCATGCCGCTGTCGCAGTACGCGAAGCTGCGGAAGTAATGGTGCGCGCTCATCTCACCGCCATAGGCGGCATCGACCTCGCGCATCTTCTGCTTGATGAACGCGTGCCCGGATTTGCACAGCACCGGCACGCCGCCGTAGCGCTGCACGATGTCGAGGGTGTTCCAGGTCAGGCGCGGGTCGTGCACGATGCGCGCGCCCGGCTCGCGCTTGCAGAAACCTCTCGGCGAGCAGCCCCACGAGGTAGTAACCCTCGATGAACGTGCCGCTCTCATCGAAGAAGAAACAGCGGTCGTAGTCCCCGTCCCAGGCCAGGCCCACATCGGCGCCGGCGCGGAGCACGGCCTGCGCGGTGGCGGCGCGGTTCTCCTCCAGCATCGGGTTCGGCACGCCGTGCGGGAAGCTGCCGTCGGGCTTGTGGTTGACCTTGATGAACTCGAACGGCAGGTGCGGCTCGAGCGCATCGACGATCAGGCCGGCGCCGCCGTTGCCGGCGTTCACCACCACCTTCAGCTGGTTGAGCGCGGCAGCCTGCACGTAGCCCAGCAGGTGCTCGAGATACTTGCGCGCGGATGTCCAGTGGCCGCTCGCGTGCCGGCGCTTGGCGGCCTTCGGCGGGCAGCCGGCCGTTCTGCGATGGCGGCCCGCATGTCCTTGAGCCCGGTGTCGGCGCTGATCGGGCGGGCCTGCTCGCGCACGAACTTCATGCCGTTGTAGTCCGGCGGATTGTGGCTCGCGGTGACCATGATGCCGCCGTCGAGCTCCTTCGGCGAAAGTCGCGAAATAGCGTGCCCTCCGTGCCGCACAGGCCGATATCGAGCACATCGACGCCGCTGTCCGTTGAGGCCGCGCTTGAGCGCGCGCGGCCAGCTCCGGGCTCGAGAGGCGGATGTCGTAGCCGACCGCCACGCGGTGCGGCTGCACGAAGGCCGGCATAGGCGCGGCCGATGTCGTAGGCGAGCGACTCGTTGATTTCGTCCGGAATGCGGCCGCGGATATCGTAGGCCTTGAAGCAGTCGAGATTACTCATGGCGCTGCCTTCAGCTCGTCGTTCCCTTGCGTCCGTAGACGATCCTCGAAGCGCACGATGTCATCCTCGCCCAGGTACGACCCGGACTGCACTTCGATGATCTCCAGCGGAATCATGCCCGGATTCTCGATGCGATGCTTCACCCCGATCGGGATGTAGGTCGACTGGTTCTCCTCCAGCAGGAACACCTCCTCGCCGCGCGTGATGCGCGCGGTGCCGGCCACCACCACCCAGTGCTCGGCGCGATGATGGTGCATCTGCAGTGACAGCGTCGCGCCGGGCTTGATCTTGCAGCCGCTTCACCTGGAAGCGCGCGCCGCTCTCGATGCTGTCGTAGCTGCCCCAGGGCCGGAACACCTCGCGGTGCAGGGAGTGCTCGTAGCGTCCCTGCTCCTTGAGCCGCAGCACCAGCTTCTTCACGTCCTGCACGCGATCCTTGGGCGCCACCAGCACCGCATCCTTGGTCTCCACCACCACGTGATCCGTGAGGCCGACGGCGGCGACCAGGCGGCTCTCGGCATACAGGTAGCTGCCGTGCGTGTCCTCGCTGATGCACATCGCCGTGCGTGACGTTGCCGTGCGCATCCGCATCGCTGGCCTCGTGCAGCGCTGACCACGAGCCCACATCGCTCCAGCCGGCATCCAGCGGCACGACGACGGCATCCGCGGTCTTCTCCATGACGGCGTAGTCGATCGAGTCGGCCGGGACAGCGCTCGAAGGTCGCCGCATCGATGCGTGTGAAATCCAGGTCCGCGCTGCGCGCTCGGAAGGCGCTCTCGCAGATGCGCGCCATCTCGGGCGCGAAGCGCGCGAGCTCCTGCAGGTAGCGCCGCGCGCGGAACATGAACATGCCGCTGTTCCAGTAGTAGTCGCCCGGGCTGCACGAACTGCTGCGCACGCTCAGGTCCGGGCTTCTCCACGAAGCGCGCGATGCGAAGACGCCTGCGCCGCGCGGCGCGCCGCGCTGGATGTAGCCGTAGCCGGTCTCTGGGCCGCTCGCCACGATGCCGAAGGTGGCGAGCTTGCCCGGCTCCGCGGCCGGCGAGCGCGGTGCGCACCGCCCGCTGGAAAGCCCGGCACGTCGCGGATCACGTGATCGGCCGGCAGCACCAGCAGCACCGGATCGACCGCATTCGCATCCGCGGCGATGCCCTTGCAGCGCCGCGTGCGCAGCGAGCGCGATCGCCGGCGCGGTGTTGCGCCCGAAGGGCTCGAGCATGGTGGCGCGCGGCGTCACCCTGAGCTGCCGCAGCTGCTCGGCCACCAGGAAGCGGTGCGCCTCGTTGCAGACGATCACCGGGCGCAGCGGTCGCCGAGGCCCTCGAGCCGCAGCACCGTCTGCTGCAGCATGGTGCGCGTGCCCGTGAGCGGCAGCAGCTGCTTGGGATACAGCTCGCGCGACAGCGGCCACAGGCGCGTGCCGGCGCCGCCGGAAAGAATGACTGGAGTGAGCATGGCGTTAGGCCCTTCGGCGCGCCTTCAGGCCGTCCAGCAGCTTGCCGCGGCCGATGGCGTAATAGGTGAGCCCGAAGCGGCTCACCATCGCCGGATCGTAGAGGTTGCGGCCGTCGAAGATCACCGGCGCCTTCAGGAGCTCGCGCAGGCGGTCGAAGTCCGGGCTGCGGAACTCCTGCCACTCGGTGACGATGGCGAGCGCATCCGCGCCCTCGGCCGCTTCGTAGGCGTTCTTCGCCAGCTTGAAGCCGGCCTCGCCGTGCGTAGATGCGCTGCGCCTCCGGTGCCGCCACCGGGTCATAGGCGCGCACGCGGGCGCCGGCCTGCAGCAGCAGGTCGATGAGCGCGCGCGCAGGGGCCTCGCGCATGTCATCGGTGTGCGGCTTGAACGCCAGGCCCCACAGCGGCGAAGCGTGCGGTCCCTGCAGACCGGCCGTGAAGTGCCGCTGCATCTTGCGGAACAGCACCTCCTTCTGCCGCGCGTTGACCGACTCGACCGCCTCCAGGATCTGCGGCTCGTGCCCGGCCTCGTGCGCGGAGCGGATGAGCGCCTGCACGTCCTTCGGGAAGCAGGAGCCGCCGTAGCCGGTGCCGGGATAGATGAAGCTGTAGCCGATGCGCGGATCCGAGCCGATGCCGATGCGCACCTTCTCGATGTCCGCGCCGACGCTTCTCGGCGATGTTGGCCAGCTCGTTCATGAAGCTGATCTTGGTGGCGAGCATGGCGTTGGCGGCGTACTTGGTGAGCTCGGAGGAGCGGATGTCCATGACGATGAGCCGGTCGTGGTTGCGGATGAAGGGCTCGTAGAGCGCACGCATCAGCTCGGTGGTGCGCGGATTGTCGGTGCCGATGACGACCCGGTCGGGCTTCATGAAGTCGCCGATCGCCGCGCCCTCCTTCAGGAATTCGGGATTGGAGACGACGTCGAACTCGACCTTGGCGCCGCGCTGCCGCGAGCGTGCGCGTCGAGCTCCGCGCGCACCTTGTCCGCCGTGCCCACCGGCACGGTCGACTTGGTGATGACGACGCAGTAGCGGCTCATGTGGGTCGCGATGCGTGCGCGCCACCGCCAGCACGTAGCGCAGGTCCGCGGAACCGTCCTCACCCGGCGGCGTGCCGACGGCGATGAGCTGGAACAGCCCGTGCTCGACGCCCCTTTACCGCATCGGTGGTGAACTCGAGCCGCCCGGCCTCGGCATTGCGCTTGATGAGCGCATCGAGGCCCGGCTCATGAATCGGCACCTCGCCGCGCCTCAGCCGCTCGATCTTGGCGGCATCCACGTCCACGCAGATCACGTGGTTGCCGGCATCGGCGAGGCAGGCGCCGGTCACGAGACCCACATAGCCGGAGCCGAAAATGGTGACGCGCATGAAGTTAAGTTCTTGAGTAGTAAGGAAGAAAGGAGCCTAAAGGAAGGCCTGCGCGAGGCTCAAGCGGCTGGCCGGCGTTTAGCGTCGCGGACGCGGGCCAGTTGGACCGGCGGCCGCCGACTTCAGCCCTCTGCGCGAGTCATGCCGACCGGATTTTGTCCCTGGGCTTGCCGGCCTCCGACAGCCGTCGCTTGGCGGCGAAATCGGCGACCTTGGCCGCCGGCGCGTGCGGCAGCACCGCCTTGCGCGTCCAGACGTAGTCGCGGATATCCGCGTTCGGCCTGGTACTCGGCGACCGATTCGGCCAGCAGCGCGAGCGCCCGGTGGCAGTCGAAGCTCGCAAGTGCCACCAGCAGGTCGTTGAGTACCTGCTGCATCCTCGGCCACGGCAGGCGGTGCTCCATGGCGCGCATGATCATGGGGTGATCCGTGCCGGTCACGTTGGAGCCGATCAGCAGCTCCTCGAACAGCTTCTCGGCAGTGCGCAACCCGGTGTACTCGATCTCGATATCGCCGTCGGGATTGTTGGCATCGCGCACGCGTGAGCCCCATGAGGTTGACCAGGCGGCGCGCCAGGTCATCGATGCGCACGGGACGTCCCATGTCGAGCACGAAGACATCGCCGCCCTTGGCCATGGAGCCGGCCTGCATCACCAGCTGCGCGGCCTCGGGGATCGTCATGAAGTAGCGGATGACGTCCCGATGGGTCACGGTGACCGGGCCGCCGCGCCGGATCTGCTCCTGGAAGAGCGGCACGACCGAGCCCGAGGAGGCCGAGCACGTTGCCGAAGCGCACCATGCAGAAGCGCGTCTGGGTGGTGCGCTCCTGCAGCGCCTGCAGCACCAGCTCCGCCAGACGCTTGGTGGCGCCCATGACGTTCGCCGGATTCACCGCCTTGTCGGTGGAGATCAGCACGAAGGTCTCGACGCCGGTCTCGAGCGCGGCCTCGGCGGTGTACCAGGTGCTGATGACGTTGTTGTGGATGCCCTCGACGACGTTGTGCTCGACGATCGGCACATGCTTGTAGGCTGCCGCGTGGTACACGGTCTGCACGCCGAAAGTGCCGACAGTACCTCGCGCACGCGATGGCGGTGATGGGCGTTACCGAGCAGCGGCACGATCTCGACTGCCAGCCTGTCGTGCGCCGCGACCTCCTCCAGCTCGCGCTCGATGTGGTAGAGCGCCAGCTCCGACATCTCGAACAGCACCAGGCGGCTCGGCCCGAGTCGCATGATCTGCCGGCACAGCTCGGAGCCGATGGAGCCTCCCGCCCCCGTCACCAGTACGCACTTGCCGCGGATGCAGGCGCCGAAGAGCTTGGGCCGGGGAGGCACCGGGTCGCGGCCCAGCAGGTCGCTCACGTCCACGTCGCGCAGCTCGCTGATCTGCGCCCGCCCGGAGATGAGATCGGAGAGGTTGGGAAGGGACTGCACGTGCACGCCGAGCGGCTCGAGAGAGGTGAGGATCTCGCGCCGCCGCCGGCGGGAGGCCGAGGGCATCGCCAGCAGGATGCGATCGATGCGGCGCCGCCGGACCAGCTCCTGCAGCGACTCCGAGGCGTACACAACGATGCCGTTGATATTGCTGCCCTGCAGCGATTTCTTGTCGTCGATGAACGCCACCGGCTCGAAGTCGGGTCCCCCGAGCAATGCCGAGCACACGCGCGCCCCGGCATCCCCGGCTCCGTATATGGCAACGCGCGCGGCGGTGCCCTTCGCACCTGAGCGTCGCAGGAAGAGATAACGGGCCACGAAGCGGCTGCCGCCGACCCAGAGCAGCGCCAACGCCCAGTAGATGCCGAAGGCCGAGAGCGGAATCTGCTGACTGGCGATGCAACGATCGAATGCCGCAAGCACGAGCACCGAGAGGCTTACGCCCGCGATGACCGTGAGCATGGCCCTGGGCCCCATGAAGCGGATGATGGCCCGGTACAGGCCAAACACCGAGAAGAAGAACAGCGCGGAGATGATTGCGACCAGAAAATAGGCGAACGTGCGGTCCAGCGAGGGATCGAGGCGGTCGAATTTCAGGGCCAGGGCGGCCCAGAGCGCGGCGGGAATCGCGACAGCGTCTGCTGTCGCCATAATGAGACGTTTGGTTTTACGCGGCAGGGCGAGAACAGCGGCGGCGGCCGAGACACCCCAGGACGCAGGCCTCCCCGCCGCGTTTTTATCCCTCATGCCACCTCCACTTAAGACCCGAATCGTCACTCGTCCGTAAGAGCGCTGTCAGCGGGTCGGTCGCAAACGCGCGGTTATTGTAAAGCAATCAACAGGGCAATCGACAAGAAGTTACATCCTCTACCGCAACAATGGCTGGCCTGCTCTGGGTCATCTTGTGCCGCGACATGCCGACAACGGCCGGGACGGTTGTCGGTTGACAAGCTCACACGCGGCCGTTCCAAGACGATTACCCGGCAGCGGTTACGCTCGATTCACGCCGTAGACGCGGGCTCCCGGCGTCCGGCTCCAACCGCGACAGCAAGCACCACGAGCGGAGCAAGCGCAACGACCACGCAGGCGGCCGCATAGGCCGGCAGCCGCACCGCCAACACTGCGCAGGGCAGAAGCCAGATCAGGTCGATCAGCAGAACCGCCACGGTTACCTTGCCGTGGCTCCCCCAGCGCCGCGCGAGCCATTGATAGGCGTGGCTGCGGTGGGCCTCGTGGACGCGCTCGTTCCTCAGGATTCTGCGCAGCAGCGTGATCGTCGCGTCGACGAAGAATGCACCGCCCAGAATCAGCCAAACCCACAGCGCGATCGGAGAATCCCGTGTGGCGGCGACGGCCAGCACGACGATCACGTACCCGAGATAGCCTGATCCGACATCCCCCAGGAAGATTCTGGCCGGCGGCCAGTTCCACAGCAGGAATCCGCCACAGGCGGCCGCGAGCAACAGTCCCGCTAATCCAACTCCCGCATTGCCCCCCATCGCCAGGTTCAACATTGCGCCGCAGAGGGCGACAAAGATGGCCTCGGTACCTGCAATGCCGTCGATACCGTCCATGAAGTTGAAAAGATTCACCGCCCAGACTATCCCCAGTGCCCCGAGCACATAACCTGCCCATCCGAGCGAGACCAGGTGAGACCCAACCTGCAGCGTGGGCAATCCGCCGAGCCACGCGAGGGCCCAGAGAGCGGCGGCGAAGTGGACTGTGAGCCTCGTGGCTGCGGACAGCGAGCGTCGGTCGTCGGCAAGTCCCACGAGCGCGACCGCAAGGCCGCCTCCGCACAGGGCGTAGAGGAGATTCAACTCTACCGCTCCACGAATTGTCAGGACCAGGAGGCCCACAGTTGTCACGAGGACGATCGCCATCCCGCCTCCGCGTGGCGTAGGCACCCCGTGCGAGCTGCGGGCGTTGGGAACATCCAGCACGCCGCTGCCGGCGGCGATCGAGCGTATGAGCCCGGTCAACAGCGCCACCGCGGCGAACGCCGAGATGGCCATCAGCACCGCCAACAGCGCATGTCCCCTCATGCTGGGGGGCGACCGTGAGACTGGTACCAGCTGACCGTGCGGGCCAGGGCCTCGTCCATCGACAGCGGTGGCGACCAGCCGAGCAATGCGCGCGTCGGCTCGATGTCGACAGTGAGTGAGCCACAGAGCCTGCGCACCTCCGTCTCCTTCCCCAACAGTCCGCCGGCGAGGCGCAGCAGAAACGGTGGTACGGATGCGAGCCGCGACCGCCGTCCCATGGCGCGCGCGATCCGCCGCACGAGCTCCGGGGTGGAGACGTCCTCGCCGTCGGAGACCATCCAGGTTCGGCCGGGCGCGGCCGGATGATCGAGAAGGCGGACCAGCAGGTCGCACAGGCTCCAGACACTCACCAGGCTTCGCTGGTTGCGAATGGCACCGAACGGCAGCCAGTGCTCGCGATCGACCCAGCGCAGCAGGCGCAGGAAGTTCGCACGCACGCCCGGGCCGTACACCAGGGGCGCGCGAACGATCGCCGATTGCATGGCGCTGCCCGCAACGGCCTGCGCGAGAAGCTGCTCTCCCTGCCACTTGGATGAACCGTACGCATCCTGCGGCTGCGGCACATCGTCCGCCGAGTAGGCACTCCCGGTGGTCTCCTCGCCATTCACCTTCACGCTGCTGAGGTACACGAGCCGCCGCACTCCCTTCCGCGCGGCCTCCTGAGCCAGGCGCTGCGTTCCCTGGGCGTTGGTCGCCGCGTACTGGCGCGCGGCGTCGCCTCCGTCGTGCATCACATGAACGCGGGCAGCGAGGTGAATCACGACGTCGGCTCCGGCAACCGCCGTAGTCCATGTGGTAGTGCCGTCGATGTCCCCTACTACTACGTTTTCCGCAGCCCCGTCGGGCGCCGGCCGGGCGGAGCGTAGTGCCGCGCGCACCGCATATCCGGACTGCGCCAGCATCGGGCACAAGACACTCCCGACGAATCCATTCGCCCCCGTCACCAGTACACGAGTCATGTTCGGCAGGCGACTTCGCGGTGCCCATGTCCAGACGCAAGGATTGCAAGCCGACTATAGCCGGGCACTGCCAGGCAGGCCATCACGTCGCCCGGGAGCACTTGCACGACGGCAGACGACACACCTGTGGTCGGGCAGTTTGGTTCGGTCCGGGGCGGTTTGTCCCGCCCCGGCCGCCCGATGGTTGAGCGCAGGTAACGAGGACCCGGTGGTAGGCTTCCGCACTGCACTATCCATGCTTGGCGAGCGAGGTAACTATGCGTCGCCGTGATCTTTCCAAGGCCTTGGTCGCATCCGCGACCGGTACCGTACTGGCGGATGTCGCCGCCGCGGCGCCCGGCACCGATAATCCAAACTTGCTTCACCATCCGCGGTCAGCCGCCGAGATTGCCAGCGGAGTCGTACCGAGGGATCGGAGGCATCCACCCGGCAGCGTTCTGCGCTACGGCGCGGACCCGACCGGAGCAACCGACAGCTCGGCGGCATGGAGCGACGCGCTCAGGTCGAATTCCTACGTGTTCGACGATTATCCCGGGGGTGGGTCGTATTTGTTTGGTTCGGAGGTGGTGATCTCCCGCAGTCCGATTACGATTTGCGGCTCCGCCAAGCAGATCGGCGTTGGTGCGGGCGGCACGGTTCTGACGCTGGCCGCTTCTGCAGGCGCCGGCAAGGCGGTGCTGCGCACGACCGGCTGGGCGGCCTGCGTGCGGGTCGAGCGCATGCGCATTGCATGGCAGGCGCTGAAGGCGCGTCAGATCGGATTGCGCTTTGCGGAGCTGCGTTCCTCGCGCATCCTCGATTGCGCGTTCGTGGGTGATCATTCCGCGGACAACACTACCGTAGGAATCCAATTCGACGGCAGCGGCACTTATACCGGGGACGTTACGATCCGCGACAACTACTTCGCAGGACTGCTGCGCGCGGTCGACCTGCAGGGAGTCTGCACGAGCGTGCGTATCGTCGAAAACGAGATGTCTGGCTACGTCAGCGCTGCGAGTTCCTCCGCTATCCAGGTATCCAACCGCTGCACCGAGACGGTAATCGCGTTCAACACCATCGAGGGGTGGCCGATCGGCATCGACTCGAGCGGCGGCTACGTGAAGCAGATCGCCAACACTTACGAGACCAATGGCACCAACTTCCGCTGGGTGCGCGGCGCCGGCAACAATCGCATCTGGAACATGTCCTTCGCCGAGGCTTTCGTGTCGGGGGGCGCGCCGCTCTATCCGATGAACGAAAGCGATGCCTGCATGGTGATCGGCGGTCCGGGCCGGGCCGACCTCGATATGGTCACGATCAACGCCCGCGGGCTCGGTCATCGCGTGGCCGACGGACACTGGACCAGCGATCCCTTCACTCCCGCGACCTATAGCGCCGACAACGGCGCCGAATGGACCGTCGCGCCCGAGCAGCAGACCACGTTCAGGTACACGCGTATCGGCCGCACCATGACCGTGAACTTCCGCATCGACGCGGCGGCGATCGGCGGGCCGCGCCCTAACCGACTGTTCATCCGCATGCCGCTGTCGCAAACCGCTGCCATTGCGGCTGGCAGCACCTGCTTCATCGACGACGGCACTGCGACGATTGGCAAGATGTCGCTAGCCGGGGGGGCGGGTCTGCTCACGCTCGAGAAAGTGTCCGCCGGGCCCTTCGCCACCGGCAAGTTCTCCTGTTGGGGCAGCATTACCTTCGAATGCGCCTAGCCCCACGGATTGCAGGAGGCTCCGGTACAGGTCCAGATGCTGCGCAACGATGCTCTCGAGCGAGTAGTCACGCTCCGCCAACGCGCGCGCGGCAACCCCCATGGAGCGACGCCGCTCCGGATCGTTCAGGAGCACGCAGATGGCATCTGCGAGCGCAGTCACATCATGTGGCGGAACCAGCAGCCCGGTGCGGCCGGGCTCCACGGCATCCCGGCAGCCCGGCCAGTCGGTGGTGATGATTGCGCGCCCGCAGGCGGCGGCTTCCGCCAACACTTTCGGCAAACCCTCGCCGTAATAGGAGGGCAACACGACCAGATTGGAGGCGGCGAACACCGAGTCCATGTCATGCCGGTGTCCCAGGACTTCCACCGCGGTCCCCTGGCGCCAGCGCTGCATCTGAGCGATGCTTACGCTCGATGCACTGTGAGGGTCCAGGTCGCCTACCAGTTGGAAGCGCGCCTGCACTCCGGCGGCACGCAGTTGCTCCGCTGCAGCCACGAACTCACAGACCCCCTTCGATTTCAGCAGGCGGGAAGCAAACGTGACTACCGGAATGCCGCAAGGCTCGGGCATCGGGCAGTACTTGCGCAGGTCCACACCCGAGCCTCTGATCAGGACTGTCTTGTCACGAGCCACTGTCGCCAGACGCACGAGTACGTCCCGGTCAGAGGAGTTCTGGAAGATCACTTTCAGGCCATCGCGCTTCAGGGCGAGCCGGTATGTAATGGTAACCAGCCGTCGCGTCACCGCAGCCCGGACACTGTTCTCTGCGAACACGAGCCCGAGTCCCGAAATTGCGGCGACCACTGCAGGTACGCGCGCCAGGCGGGCGGCCAGGCCTCCATACAGCACGGGCTTGACGGTCACCAGATGCACCAGATCCGGTCGCAGGCGGCGCAGTAGCCGTATCATCTCCACCAGCGCCGCGATCTCACGCAATGGATTGATGCTGCCGCGTGACAGGTGCAGCGGATGGTGCACCAGGCCGTACGACTGGATGAATGCCACGGCGGCTTCTGCCCGGGCCGTCGCGACGTGCACTTCGAAGCCTGCATCCCGCGCCGCCAACGCTACGGGCAGGCGATGCGAGAGGAAGAAGCCCGCATCGTTCACAATCATCAGCAGTCGCCGTCGCTCGTGCGACGCGACGACGGAATGTGGAACTCTGCTCGACAGCTCGTCGTAGAGGCGCATCGTCCGCTCGACCACATGCTCGAGCGCGTATTCACGCACGGCAATTTCCCTGCCACGCGCGCCCAGTGCGGTTCGGAGCTCTTTGTCGGTGGCCAACCTGGCCAGGGCAAGATAGAGGGCCTGCGGATCCCGGGTCGGCACGAGGAAGCCATTGAGACCGTGCATAACTATGGCGCGGCATCCGGGGACCGCAGTCGTGACGATGGGGCGCCCCGCTGCGCAGGCTTCGAGCAGCGCCTTGGGCAGGCCCTCGCGATATGACGGCAGACAGACAATGTGGCAGCCACTAAGGAGCGCCGGCATGTCGGAAACATGACCGAGCCATTTGACCGCACCGTTGGCGACAAGCTGCTCGACTTCCGGGGCAGTAAGCGCCGCCGGATTTGCCGTGTCCAGCCCGCCTGCAAGCAGGCATTCGACCGGCAACCCGGCTTTCTGTAACAACAATGCTGCGGCGGCGAATTCGCCGATGCCCTTGTCCCAAAGCATGCGTGCCGGCAGGACGATACGAATCGGGGTGTCGACCGGCGGCTCAGGTGTCGGTGCGAAGGCGACGAGGTCCACACCCGAGCCGGCGATCAGAACAGTCTGCGCATCCCGAATCAGATCCGCCTGCACGAAGTAACGCTGATCATCCTCGTTCTGGAAGATCGCCCGGATCGCAGGCGCGCGCAGCGAGAAGCGATACAACAGCTGCGCGATGCGTCTCCCCAGTCCGGCACGTTGCGGGTCGACGAACAGGTATCCCAGGCCCGATATCGCATTGACTACGCCGTGCACGCGCGCAATGCGTGCCGCGATGCCCCCGTAGACGATGGGCTTGATGGAGATGTTGTGGGTCAAGGTCGGCCGGTACTTGAGCAGCAGCCCCAGGAACTGGGCGAATGTCCGCAGGTCCGCGATCGGGTTGTTTCCGCCTCGGCTGAGGCGAACGTGGTGAAACTTGAGTCCCGCTGCGCGAATCGTCTCGGCTTCGATGGGACTCTCGATGTCGCACGCCACGTGAACGTCATAACCCCTGGCCTTCGCCGCCTTGGCCAGAGCAAGCCGGTGCGAGTTGAAATACCAGCCCACATTACAGAAGTAGAACAAGCGCGGCGCAGGCGGCGCGCGGTCGGGCTGGCTCATCGCGCGCTCTCGAGCCAGGCTTCAAACATGAGAACGTTCCACAACTGGAACTGGCAGTTGTGGCGGCCGCTGAGATGCTCCCTCCAGAGGTTGCGCACCAGCCGCGCGTCGAGATAAGCCTCGCGACGCAGCCGCGCCTCATCGAGCAGGCTCTCGCCCCACGCGCGCAACTCGCGACGCAGCCATTGATCCAGCGGCACGCCGAATCCCATCTTGGGGCGCTCGACCAGTTGCGCGGGTACGTAGCGGTGCAGGAGGCGGCGCAGGAGCCACTTGCCTTTGCCAGCGCGCACTTTCATATGCAGCGGCAAGCGCCAGGCAAACTGGAATACCCTGTGATCGAGCATCGGTACTCTTGTCTCAAGACTCACCGCCATCGCGGCGCGGTCGACCTTGACGAGAATGTCATCCGGCAGGTACGTGATCGCATCGAGCAGCATCATCTGATGTGCGAGGGCGGTCAACGGTGGCCACGTCGCCGCCGCCGGAAGATCTGCGGCCACGGGCTCAAGCGTCACCGGCTGCTGCCACCGATGGCTCACGAGGCGACCGTACAGCTCGCGCGCGTCGCGGGAGGCCACGACGTCGGCCGATTTGTGCAGCTTGTAACCGGCCGCCTGCACCTGGTAGCGAGCCGGAGTCAGCGGCCGTGCCATTGCCGCCATGCGATCCCAGTGGCCCGGCGAGATGGCGTGGATTACGCCTCCCACCATGCGGCGCACCCTCAATGGTACCCGCGACAATCGGGGCCACGTGCGGGCGCCCAGAAAGTAGCGATTGTATCCACCAAACAGCTCGTCGCCACCGTCGCCCGAGAGCGCAACCGTGACCTGGCGCCGCGCGAGTTGCGCTATGAGAAATGTCGGCAGCTGAGACGAATCCCCGAATGGCTCATCGTAGATGACCGGCATACGCGGCACGAGGTTCAGGGCGTCCCGGGCCTCCAGTGTCAACTCGGTATGGTTTGTGCCGAGGTGCTCCGCAACACGTCTGGCCTGGTCGGCTTCGTTGTAGCCGGCATCGTGAAAGCCAATCGAAAACGTCCGGACGGGCATCATGGACTGGGCCTGCATGAGCGCGACGACCATGGAAGAGTCGATACCCCCGGACAGGAAGGCCCCCAGCGGCACGTCGGACAGCATTTGCCCCCTGACAGCCTCGCCGAGCACGGCCTCCAGCATGACGACGGCCTCGTGCTCGTCGACCCTCAACGGCTCGCGTTCGCCCGCCAGCGCTACCTCGAGTGCCGACCAGTAGACCTGTGGCTCGGGTAACGAGCGTCCTGCAATCTGGCCGGATGTCAGCTCGATCCACGATCCGGATGGGAGTTTGTGCGTAGCGGCGTAGATTGATAGCGGGGCGGGCACATAGCTGTGTCGCAGGTACAGCTCGAGCGCGGCCCGATCGATGCTTGTGTCGAAGCGCGGCGCCCGCCGCAGCGCCTTGAGCTCCGAGGCAAACACGAAGGTATCTCCCGCATAGCCGTAGTACAGAGGCTTCTCACCCAGTCGATCGCGGGCCAGGAAGAGACGCCTTTCGGCCGCGTCGAACACCGCAATGGCGAACATGCCGACCGCCGCACGCAGCGCTCGTGCGACGCCGAACTCGGCGATGCACTCCAACAGCGTCTCGGTGTCCGCATGTCCCCGCCAGGCTCGATGGGACAGACGCTCACGCAGCTCGAGATGATTGTAGATCTCGCCGTTGAAAACGAGATGATATCGCCCGCACGCCGAGATCATCGGCTGACGGCCGGCAGCGGAGAGATCCTGAATCGCCAGTCGAGTGTGGCCGAACGCAATGCCCGCTGCAGGATCCGTCCATATGCCCTGGTCATCCGGCCCGCGGTTTCGCAGATCCTCGCACGCGGCTTGCAGCCACGCAGTGGACGTCGCCGGCGGTCCGAAGGCGCCGACGATCCCGCACATCAGCGACCCGCCTGCTGCTCGCTAGGCAGCTGACGGAAGAATTTGCAGAAGTTGAGCCTGCCAGCATTCGCGGCTTCCCCCACGGCTTCGCATAGCTGCATAAAGCGGCGCACCAGCGGCGCGCTGTCCAGGTTATGAGGGTGACTGAAGCAATACAATGAACCATCTCCGGCGCCTAGCAGCCGCCGGATCATCCCTAACTGTCGCTCCCAGACGCGCCTACCCCGGTCGAATCGCAGAAACAGCAGGCGCACGGGGCGCTCGCGGGCATCTGCGTAGCTCACCGGGCTGACGAGGTCGTTCCATAACCGGGCGAATTTCGCCGGCCGCCGCGGGTCGCTGTAGGCGTAGCCGCATATGTGCGGCGTATGTCGCACGTAGCGGATGCTGGTGCCGACAAAGGCTTCATCCGGCCAGTAATAATTCTGCGGGGGTATGAAGGAATCGACATCGCCCCCGAGACCTCGCAGGCGCGTGACGCTCGTCGCGACGTCGGATTGCAACACCGACGTCGCGACTCCGACCGGGAGCAAGTGCAGGAAACCGTGACTTGCGAGCGTAACCCCAGCCGTGCGACTTATCGTGGCGACGGCATCCGCGCAAAAAAGCGCCTCACCATAGGAGCGCCGCCGTGCGGCGAGCGCCACGAGCTGCCCCTCCACGACACGGAACGCTGTCGGCGCATTCCCCCGCAGCTCTTCCACGCTGCTCGCGCAGCAGGCTGCAACCACTCCCCAGGTGCTCGGTATGCGGTTGCGCGCAAGCACCGCCAGTATCTGCGGCGTTTGCGCCAGCCCCGCGACCACACGACCATAGAAGCGGTCGTCAGTGGCCAGGCGGTGCAGCTCCCCCCAGCCGAGCTCGAAATCGATCGAAAGGTTGAAGGCCAGCATGCCGTTGTCAACGCTTGAGCAGCAGGAACGTCACGCGAACAATTCTGCGCGCTCCGACCCCGGCACGAAACTCAGTGGCGGATGGAAACTCACGGAATCGCTGTGGGTCAGGCCCCAAAAACTCTGTGGCTAGCTTCCACGCCTCGAACCCCGCGGATTCGAACAGTTCCAGAATCCGCAGCGCCGCAACGCGATTGGTGTACAGGTGGGCGCGCTTGATAAGCGCCGACTCCATGAGCCGCTCCGGCAGCCTGTGATTGACGTACCCGCCCGAGAAGTGATCCGTGAAGTTGACCGAGTGCGAGCCGACGCTGCCCGCCGCGTGAACGCGTCCGAGCTCATGCATCAGCGCGGGAAGCTCGTCGCGGTGTACGTGCTGTAAAACGGTGTTGCTGAAGCTGAAACTGATCGAGTTGCTGGCGAGGGACTTCAGGGCGCGAACCCCCGCGGTGCGATAAGAAATCCCCCTGTCGCGCAGTCCGCCGAGTACCTGTTCATCGGTGGCCCGCGGGGGCAGCGACAATGGTTCGGCGCCGAGCGCAGCGAATAGCCTGGCGAGCGCCACAGGGCGCAGATCAGCGAACCGGTCGGCATCGATCAGTTCGACTGCGGAAAATCCGGCTGCGCGACCCAGTACCCCGGTAGCCACCGAGTCACCTGGACCGATCTCCAGCAGTGTGCCCGCCGCACTCAGATGACGCTCGCGCATCGGCCCTGCCACGTGCAGCTCGAAGATCTGCCGGGCGAAGTCGGCCTGTTCCATTCGGCCGTGCTCGACCAGGCCGAGACGCTTCAGGAGCCGGTAGTCCACGCCCGCTGCACCAAATGCGAGCTTGATCGTGAATTTGGCCGGCCAGGGAAGCAGGCGCTTCAACATCCGGCAGCGAGGACGCTCTTGTAGAAGCTGACCAGCGGATGCTCCGCGGGAGCCGCCCTTGCGCCGGGTGCTATCCGCGTCGCCTCCGGCGGTACGCCATGAGCGAGGAGTCCCTGCATCGCTCCGGCGAGCTCGCCGACGCTGCGCGTGGGAAGTCGTCGCACTCCGTAGCCGCCGATCGCCTCCGTGCCCACGGTCGCGAGAATCAGAGTCTGTAGCCGCGTGGCCATCGCCTCGTACACCACGTTAGGGCTGCCTTCGCTCTCGGAGGTCACCACCAGGCAGTCGGCTGCACTGTAGAGTGCCTGCTGATCGGAGACATAGCCCAAAAGGATAAAACGCTCCGCGATGCCGGATGCCTCGAGCACGGCCCGCAGTTCCGGGTTGTCCGTCTCCATCCCGCGCCCCGCCAGCAGAAATTGTGCCTCCCCACCCGGCGCGCGCTGGACCCGCGCGCAGGCATCGATGAAGGTATCCACCCGCTTCCCGGGATCGAAGCGGCCGACGAACAGAAACGCGAAGCAGTTGACGGCCCTTGCGAGTCGGAACGCTGCGCGCTTCTCCACATCGAACGCGAATGGTACCGCAGCGGGAGAATTCTCGACCACAAAGCTGCGGCGGCCGCGAAAGCCAAGGCGTTCGTGCTGCTGTCGCGAGAGCCCGGAGCAATAGACGATGCCGCTCGGCACCACCGGAGAGGCAAGGGAGTTGATGTGCGTCAGCAAGCGGCTGACCGCGCCCAGCCGGTCCGCGGCCAGGACGTTGCAGCGGATGTTCCAGAAGACGGCAGCGCGCGGCAGCAGGACACGGGCCAGCGAACCGCCGATGAAGTCTGCGAGGTACAGGAAAGTGATCACCACCGCAGGCCGCTTGCGTCTCAATAGCCTTACCAGCTCCCAGGCAAGGCGCAGTTTGCTGCAAGTTCCCGAGGGAGACCGCGGTACGAGCACGCCGACCCCGAGCGAGCGCAGCTCGCACTCAATAGGTCCGCCCGTGAGGAGCCCGACGACTTGGACGTCATATGACTCGCGCAGCTGGCGTGCCAGCTCGACGCAGGTCTTTTCCGCCCCGCCGGAATGCAGCGCGTTGATGACGATGACCACCGCGCGACGCTGGCGGCCATCGCAGTCGCTCCCGCGCTGCCCGCCTGTGCCAGAGCTCGATGCGCTCACTTGCCCGAGGTCAGCCACGCCTGAAACATCAGTACGTTCCATAACTCGTGATGCCAGCTGCGCGCCCCGCTCTGGTGCTCGCTCCAGCGCCGGCGGATGACGCGCGCATCCAGGTAACCCTCCCGCCGCAGCGCCGCCTCCCCGAGCAGCGCCTCGCCCCAGTCCCGCAGCGGGCCGCGCAGCCACGCCGCCAGCGGCACTGCAAAGCCCATTTTTGGACGCTCGGTCAGTTCCGGCGGCAGGTGGCGCAGCAACAGTCGGCGCAGCAGCCACTTGTTACGCCCTTCGCGCACCTTCATGCGCGCTGGCAGACGCCACGCGAACTCGAATACTCGCTGATCGAGCATGGGGACGCGCGTCTCGAGACTGACCGCCATCGCTGCCCGGTCGACCTTCACGAGCAAATCGTCGGGCAGATATCCGAGGGTGTCGAGCAGCATTGCCTGCTGGCGAAAGTCCGGTGCCTGCGGCCAGGGCGCCTCGTGCTCGCATTCCATGGGTGGTGCATCCAGGACCACACTCTGGGTCCACCAGTAGCTCACGAGCCGTCGGTAGAGCTCTTCTCTGTCGCGACAGGCGAGCACGTCGGCGGACTTATAAACCTGGTCAGCCGATAGCCTTGGGCGCCATCGTGGGGGTGTGAGCGGACCGATCACCCGGAGCAGTCGCTCGAGACTCACCGGCGAGGTGGCACGTACGGCGCGGGCAAGCCGGCGACGCCATGGGTAAGGCACCCGCTGCAGCCACGACCATGCGCGCGGCACGCTGTAGTAGCGGTCATAGCCGGCAAACAGCTCATCGCCGCCGTCGCCCGACAGCGCGACGGTGACGTCCTTGCGTGCCAGCCGCGCCACCAATGACGTCGGCAACTGAGACGAGTCGGCAAAAGGCTCGTCGTAAACGTGGGGCATCTGCGGCACGAGATCCAGAACGTCCTGCCCCGATACCACCAGCTCGGTGTGCTGCGTGCCCAGGTGGGCAGCAACGCGCCGCGCGTAGACTGATTCGTCGAATTGCTTTTCGGCAAAACCGATCGAGAACGTGCGGACCGGTCGAGGGGATCGCGCCTGCATTAGCGCCACGATCGCGGACGAATCGATTCCGCCGGAGAGGAACGCACCCAGCGGTACATCGGCCAGCATCTGGCCCTGCACGGCATCGCCGAGTATCCGTTCCAGTTCGCTGACGCTCGCGGCGTCATCCAGGGTGAGTTGATCACGTGAGCACTCGAGGGCCGCTTGTGCCGCCGACCAGTAGCGGCGCGGCTCGGGCAGCGCGCGCGCTGCGATGTCCTGCGGCGTCAGTTCGAGCCAGCAGCCCGCGGGCAACTTGTGCATTGCGCTGCAGATGCTGCGTGGTCCGGGCACATAGCTGTAGCGCATGAAGAGCGCCAGCGCGGCGCGGTCGATGGAGTCGTCGAACTGTGGCGCGGCACGCACGGCGTCCAATTCCGAGGCGAACACCAGGCTGTCACCGGCGTAGCCGAAATACAGGGGCTTCTCGCCAAAACGGTCGCGCGCCAGCGCCAGCCGATGCTGCCGGGAATCGAATACGCCAAAGGCGAACATGCCCACGACCGCGCGCAGCGTCGGCTCGAGTCCCCATTCGGCAAGGCACGCCAGCAGCGTCTCGGTATCGGAATGTCCCCGCCAAATGTCCTGGCGCAGCCGTTCGCGCAATTGCAGGTGATTGTAAATCTCACCATTGAAGACGATGTGGTAGCGCTTGCAGGCCGAAGTCATCGGCTGTGCACCCGCCGCGGTGAGGTCCAGGATCGCAAGACGCGTGTGCCCGAGACCGATACCGGCGTCCGGCTGGGACCATACCGCTGCGCCGTCTGGGCCACGATGCCGCAGCCGCTGGCACGCCGCGTCCAGCCAGGACGGCTGCGACCCGGGGGGCCCGAAGCTTCCGACGATGCCGCACATCCCTGGTCGAGGTTCAGCGCGCCTGCGTCGAGCGCACGCAAACAAACTCGTTACAACCCGGGCGGCTTCCGACCGTGACCACCCGACGCGGCCTGAAGCCGCGAGCTGCCAGCAGTTCCAGAATATCGGTCGGCCGCGATACCTCGAACGGCCACCCTCCGAGCCAGTCGATCATGTCGTACCACAGTGACATGCCCCGCTCTTCGGGCAGGCGGCTGCCGAGCACGCGTACCATGAACCGGCCGGCCAGTAGATAGGGTGCGTGCAGCAGCACCAGCCAGGGTCGCAGCCACCGCCGGCGGTTATACTGACGCTTGATGAGCGACCAATAGGCCGATATCCAGCCTTGGTCGTTATAGAGCGCGATGAACAGCGTTCCTCCGGGTCCGACGCACTTCACGATGTTCTCGAGAGCCAGCTGCAGATCGCCGGTGTGATGCAGCACTCCCCACGAATACACGATATCGAAGGTTCCCAGCCCGTCCAGGTAAACCGCATCCAGCACCGAACCGGCGCCGGCAACCGTCCACCCCGGATCGTTGCCGCAGTAGCGGCGCCGCAGTTCCCGCGCGCACGCCGTCGACTGTGGATCCAGGTCGAAGGAATACACGGTGGCGCCCAGACGGCGCGCGGCCAGCGAGAACAGGCCGCTGCCGGATCCTGCGTCCAGGAAGCTCAGCCCCTCGAGGTTGTCCCGGCCCAGCATGTCACGCAGCGAACTCACCGCGCCGTCGATACGCTGCGGTGTCAGCCGCGCAAGAAACCGGCTCCAGTTGGCGCCAAAGGCAAAGCGCTCGCCGCGGCGGATCTCATCCGCGTGCTCTGAGCCGCTCGTGGCCATCAGCGGGTGTTTGGCCGCTGGACTGCACCCATCAACGCAGCTCCTCGAGTAGCGAGTGCATGGTAGACAGCGCCGCTGTGCCCAGGGCTTTCGCGCCTTGCAACACCGGCAGGCCTGCCGCCAGCGCACGCCGCAGGTGCGCGAGCGCCTCGCGGTGTGAGCCAAGCTGGTGGTATGCCAGTCCCAGCGAGTAGTGATACCACGGTGGCAGCGGCCGGTTGCGCAGCTCAGCCGCGCCGTACAGCTCCCGGAAGCGCTCGAGATTCGCGATCAGGCGCCTCGGTGAGGAGATGTTGTTGCCGCCGTCCCAGTAGTATCCCAGCGGCGTACCGAGGCGTTCGAACCGCTCGGTCAGGCGTGCCAATCGCAGCCAGGCGTCGTAGTCCTCCCAGGCGATCAGCGAGCGGTCCTCGGAGAATCCACCAACCCGGCGCATGAGTTCGTGGCGCACCACGACGCTCGAGTTGGGCAGGGCGTTGCCGTGCTGCAGCAGATCGTCAAACACAGGCGCGCTCAGCCGTCGGCTCCGCTTTCTCCGCCAGTGCAGCCGGGATTGCAGCGACCGCACGCGGTACAGATCGTGATAGACGACGTCCGCCCCTGCATCCAGCCGCTGCACCGACCGCTCGAGCTTGTCCGGTTTCCACCAGTCATCCGAATCGAGGAACGCGACATAGTCCCCGCGCGCCAGCTGCAGTCCGATGTTTCTCGGGCGTGCCGGGCCGCCGAAGTTCTCGCTCCAGTGAAACGTCAGTGCCAGCCGCTCGCGGTAGGTGGCGACCACTTCGCCAGTGCCATCCGTAGAGCCATCGTCACATACAATCACCTCGAAGTCCGCGACCGTCTGATTGGCCAGCGATTCCAGGCAGCGCCCGACGTCGCGGGCGCGATTGTAGGTAGGGACGATGACGCTCACGCGCGGCGCCCGGGGCGGTGCCGCTGGGCGGCCGCTGGGCAGCACTACTGTGCTCCTGCGAAGTAGTCGATGACGCGTTGCAGACCACGCTCCAGCGGCACTTGCGGCTGCCAGTTGAGTTTGGCCTGTGCGAGCGAGATGTCCGGGCAGCGTTGCCTGGGATCGTCGGTGGGTAGCGGGCGGAATACGACCTGGCTCGATGATCCCGTCAACTTCAGTGTGAGCTGCGCCAGAGCAAGCATCGTGAATGCCTGCGGGTTGCCAATGTTCACCGGCCCGGTGAACCCCCTCTCGGTTCGCATCAGGCGCACGATGCCATCCACGAGGTCATCGACGTAGCAGAAGCTACGCGTCTGACTGCCGTCACCATAGACGGTGAGCTCCGCACCGCTCAGCGCCTGTACCACGAAGTTAGATACCACCCGGCCGTCGTTCGGCAGCATGCGCGGCCCGTATGTATTGAAGATGCGGGCCACCTTGATATCCAGACCGTGCTGCCGGTAGTAGTCGAAGAACAGCGTTTCGGCGCAACGCTTGCCCTCATCGTAACAGGCACGCGGACCGATGGGATTCACGCGCCCCCAATACTGTTCCGCCTGCGGGTGCATTTCGGGGTCGCCGTAGACTTCCGAAGTAGAGGCCTGGAAAATCCGCGCCTTGACCCGCTTGGCAAGGCCTAACATGTTTATCGCACCGTGCACCGAGGTCTTGGTCGTCTGCACCGGATCGAATTGGTAGTGAATCGGTGACGCGGGACAGGCGAGGTTATAGATTTCGTCGACCTCTACGTAGAGCGGAAAGGTCACATCGTGGCGGATCAGTTCGAATTCCGGCCGTGTGAGCAGGTGGGCAATGTTGTCCCGCCGGCCAGTGAAGAAATTGTCGACGCACAGCACCTCGTAGCCATCCGCGAGCAGGCGCTCGCACAGGTGCGAACCGATGAACCCCGCGCCGCCAGTTACCAGGGCGCGTTGGCGCAGAGTTTTCATGTCAGGACTTCCAACTGCCGTGAACCAGTCGACCCGTGTCGGTCCATGGCCTCATTCTTCAGCGAAATGAAGCGAAACACGAATCCCAACATAACGAGCCCCGCGTAGTTGCTCATCTGATAGTCGTTGAATACCACCACGGTCGACATTACCCCGAGCAACAGCACACTCGCGAGCCGCGGCCGGCTCAAACGTCCGGTATGCCGGTTCAGAATCGTCACCTGCCTGGCGAGCTTGGCGAGAAAGAGCACCTGGAACACCACCCCCAGCCAGCCTCCTTCGGCCGCGCCGTTGATGAACCAGGGCCCCGGAACGCTCGGGTGCTTAGCAGCGCCGAACGGCGACGCGAAAGCGGCGTCCAGCGTCATCACTGCGCCCGCGGACCGTTGGACCAGGGATTCTCCCTTCGACAGAAAATCGCCGAACCGCGCAAGAAACGACATTGCGTTGATTAGTGGTTCCAGGCCGAACCTGTTGAGCCCGTAGATATAGAAGCCCAGTACCCCGGGCAATCCATAGAGGAACGCAATCTGCAGCGACAGCACCTGCACGACCAGGAACCACAGTCCCGCAAACGCCAGGGAGAGGAACACCGAGCCGGACAGGGACAGCATGGCGAACAGCAGCATGGCGGCGGCAAATACAATGGCGGTGCGGGTGCCAAGCAACAGTGCAAGGCTGCTCGGCAGCAGAAAGTACACGACGTTCAATGACGGCTCGGTCGCGAAGCTTTGCAGGCGCGTCACTGTGTGCCCGAACAGGTAGTAGCTCTCACCGGTGAACATGCCGAGCAGAGCAACCGGATGCTCGACTGATTGCCGTATCACACCGTTGTCGTCGATGAGCCCGTATCGGGTCCAATCCGGGTTGAAGAACAGCAGGAACCACTGGACGCACCCCATGACCGCGAAAGTGCCGGCGACGGCGACCAGAGTCTTCACGCTCACCACGACGCTGCGCGCTGGCGCAACAAGCACGACCGTCAGTGCGAGCACCGTTCCCAGATCATCCAGAACCCAGATCCACTCGTGTCGCAGCGCAATCTCTATGACCGTCTTCACGAGAACGTACCAAACCAGGGGGTCCAGGAAACAGCGAGGCCTGTAGACCCAATAGTAAGCAGCCGCGATCCCCAGAGGGACCATGAGCACTGCCTCGCAAACCCGCTTGCCGTTGAAGAGATCGGCCACTACGAAATTGCCGGTCGTATAGATCAGGAGCGCCGCGGCCACCAGCGCCAGGGTCGCCAGTGAGAAGCGCCCAGACACAGTCGCTTCGAGATCTGGCAAACGCTCCACCAGCTCGTGCGCAGCGGCACTCATTTACAAACCCTCATTTCGGTCGCAGAACCGCCACCGCTTGCCCTAGCAGTGCCACGACTTCCGGAACGAGCGCGGCACGAGTCAGGCCCACCAATTGTGGTAGCGCGTACACGAAGGTGGCGATGAGCATCAGGTAAAAAAGCCCTCCCAGGCCCATGGTCAGCGGTGTTGGCAGCGCGCCCCCGACAAGCTGGAGCGCCGCACGGTGAGCCACCCAGGACAGACTGGCACAGCCCAGCACGCTGACCACCTGATGAATCCACTCAAACGTCCAGCCGAACGCCCTGGCCACGAGGTAAGCCAACACATTCATGTGAACCATCTGCAGCACGATCAGCTTCAATGCCAGCCCCACCGAACCCAGCGCCAGACCGGGAACGACGGCCTCTTTCGGCGCGAGGACAAAGTATGTAATCAACATGCCCCCCAACATGAATACCGTGCCGAGCTTCGCTGGCGTCGATACGCGCTCGGTCGCGTACAGCGTGGTGGTGTTGATCAGGCCCATCGACTGGTGGATGGGATACAGCAGCATTATCGCTAGCGTAGTCGTTCCGGCCACGTACGGTTCGCCGAGCAAGATACGCAGCACCTCGCCTGACCACGGTATAAAGAAACACGCAACCACGGCGCTGACCAGGAACATCACGCGAGAGATCCGTTGGTATAGTAATCGTGTTCGCGTGTGGTCTCGCCGATGATGCGCCTCCGCCATCTCCTTCCAGAACACCTGCAGAATCGATGAGGTCGCCAGGAGCGCGACCGCGGAAAACTGCGCCCCGATGGAGTAAAAGGCCTGCTGCACCTTGCCGCCGTAGTTCTGCAGCAGCCAGCGATCTGCAAACGCGTATGCAAATGTCAGCCAGGCATATGGTACGAGCGGCAGACAATACCGCAGATATTGAGCGAATATGCCTTCGCTTCTGGCCTCCTCCGCTCGTGGTGCTTGCGCGTAGGGCGCTACGCAGAACCGGTGCGCGCATATCGCTGCGATAGCGTATTCGAACGCCAGCAGCCCGAAGAGCACCGGCAGCCGCAGTCTGCCCACCAACCATAGAAAGATGATCGCGAGCAGATGCACAAACACTGTTGCAACGCCGATAGCTTGCACCTTCAGCGTCTGCCGCTGTGACTCCGCAGCCTGCTGGAGAACCGCCCACACGCTGTCCTGCATGAATGATGCCAGGAGGGCCAGGACAACCAGTGAGCGTGGTTCACCGCGCCAGATCGAGCTGACCCATTGCGACGGCAGCAAGACCCCTACGATGGACAGCGACAACAGAAGCTGCAGGCCGAGCCACCTGTAGTACGCGCCGACGAAACGTGTCGAGCGGGGCTGCTGCGACATGAACGTGAAGAACGCCGTCGAGGCTCCCATGTCCATGAGCGAGCGCAGCGCCAGGAAGGAGCCGAGCAGGAACGCCAGGGTTCCGAACGATGAGGGGCCAAGCCAGCGCGCGAGCAGCATGCTGGTGGTAAAGCTCAGCAGCGACCGCAGCGTATTTGCTGCGACGGTAAGGGCAAACCGCCGGCGAATGGTCGGGTGCGCCGCTATCGGGTCGGCGGCAGCGTGCGCGAGAGTTCCCAGAAATGCTCCTGGCTGCGGGACGCTCTAGCTCGGCGTTACCTGTCCATGGCGCCTGAATCGATCCACCACAAGTGCGGTCGTGACCCCCACCAGCAGGCCCAGGCCCAAACCTATCCATGCCAGCAGCGTCCTGCGCGGCCGTGCCCGTATTTCCGGCGCTACTGCCGGATCGATCACCTGAAAGGCGTATTCGATGCGACCGCTCGCGAGCATCAGTCTCTTGGTCTCGCTCTCTATGATGCTGAAGATGATATTGCGCATTTCCACGTCCGAGGTCCGCTCGAGTTGCCCGGTGAGATAGGCTATGTTGCGCCGTGACTCCTCCAGCGCTCGGGTGCGGATCAGTTCGTTCGCGAGCGCGACGAAGTCATTCGCCCAGCGCGCTGCAGTGGCCGCCTCCTTGCATTCCATGACGACCGTGGTGAGCTCCTTCTTTTGATCCTTGTTGATGATCACCACGGTGTTCTTGAAGCGATCAACTGCGCGCCACATTGTAAGTTGGCGCTTCGCGTCGCGTGAAATCTCCGGAAGCAGGTTGTAGCGCTTGATGAACTCCTCGACCAAATGGTGGGAATCCAGCGTTCCTTGTGCTGCCTTCTCGTCCGCACCGCCTCCCTGAAGATCGACCCCCGCGAGGCTCGCAAGGCCACCGACTGCACCAACCAGGCCCTGCGCGACGCCACCACCGCTGAACTGTCCTTGCTCGTGAGCGGCTGTCACCACCACCTCTCCGCGAAATATTGGGGTGCTGAGGAGTCCAACGACTACTGCCAGCACAGCGCCCGCCGCACACGTGGCTGCGATCAGCACACGGTAGCGCCACAGCAGGCGGGAGAGCAGGACTATGTCGATTCCCCCGTCCGCTACGTCCTGCGTACGGAAATTCACTTTTCACGCTCGCTTGGCGTACTCATCCGGTGCCTCTGTAATGTGGAACTCGTCGGTCTCGAGCGACCGCAGCGAAGTATACGGAAACCTCGGCGCTAACTCCCGAGCTTCGAAACCCAACACGCCGGTATCATGCGGACGCGGCGCCGGCCGCGGCGGCGAGACTGAAGTAGGCGCGCCAGCGGGGCAGGTCGGACTCGACATTGAAGAATCCCGCGGCGCGAGGCGCAAAGTCTCGGCGTCCGGAACGAAAGTCATCGATGGCGGTTTGCAGCTCTGGCGCATCATGGACGAATAACACCCCCGGAATGCCTCGCAGTGGACTGAAGTTGACACCAGCGCGGTCGTCGAATACCAGGACTCGACCCCCGCTGGCATACGCATCCAGTGCCGCTGACGTCGTATTACTCGCCAGCACCAGGTGCACCTCGGGCACGAGGGCGGCGACGCGCTCGTCGACTACTCGTAGTGCCACCCGCGGGAACCGCGGTGCATTCACGGAACAATTTGGATGAGGTTTTACCCACACCTCGAGGCACAGTGGCAACGCTGCAGCCGCCCGCTCTACCACCCGCAGCAGAGACTCCGTCGATGCCGGCATGAAATCTCCGAGAACGAGCAGTCTCACAGTTTCGTCACGTTGCAGTGCGCGCGGGCTGACTGGCACCAGGTGCAAGTACCGCAGCGCCTCACATTCCGCCAGATGTTCTCGTCTGCTGCTGGTTGAGAGATATTCATATCGCGCGGCGCTGCCGTTGAGCACCACCACGTGCGGCCGTGGCAGGAAATCACTGTTGTCGTCGTAGGCGCGCGGGTCAGAGTGATAGCGCAGGTCCCAGAACCGTACCGTGGAGTGCGCCACCGCCGCCAGGCGGCCGTGTCCATACTTACGCCAGGCGCGGATCAGCGCGCGTTCCCAGCCCTGGTTCTCCATCAAATAGATGCCCTCGTCCTGGCGCGGCAGCTCCTGCAGGGCGCGGTCGAAGCCTCGCGAATAGAACAGTGCTGCCACGCACTCCGCGCCGCGAAAGGCATTGGCCCAGTCTCTGCGTATGAGAGGCCAAAAGCTTTCTCGGGGATTACGCACGAACCTGCTGCGCAGCGCCGCCCCGACGAGCAGCGATTCGCCCACCAGGGCGCACCAGTGGACAAGAATACGCACGAAGTCCAGACCGCGCAGGTATGAGTCGATCAGTGAATGCTGCCCACTCCAGGGCGAATCGGCATTGATGCGCTCGATGATCCGCGCCGCCGCACGTGCAGTAGGCACCTTGTCGTGCGCGTAGAAGGTATGCAGCCAGTGCAGCTGCAATCCCGATTGAGCGAGCAACTCCGGGAGCATCGCCCAATACTGGGAGGTGAATTCCCGGCCGGACCGCTGATTCGCATTGTGATTGAAGAACGGCGCGCATATCAGCGCGCGACGGCCGGCGGCAGGGCCCGGAAAACTGCCCGGCCCCGGCCGCCTGAGCGCGGCTCTTCTGACTAGGAAATACACTTGCGCTGCCATGCCGACGAGCAGTCGCGGGATGGCGCCGCGCAATGCTCTGGCACCGAATCTTCCAGGCGGCGGTGACTTAGACCATGAATATCCGATCTTGAGCTCAGCGCACAACGCTTTGAGAACACGGCTCAGTTGACGATCCGAGCCCCTGAAGTGGAGCTCGGCCGGACGTTGCTGCTCGAGCAACAGCTGCAACGCCATTACCTTGAGGATGGTCTCGAGTGATCGCTGCTTCCAGGTGCTCTGCTCGACGAACAGCGACAACGCCCAGAAGCTTCCGGCGCCAGGCACGACGAAGCGTTCGCACAGGCGTCGCCCGCCGATGAGAGTCTGTCCGAGATCGTAGATCCATGCGAGGTACCGCTTGCGGATTTCCCCCGCATGCGCATCGAGATGCGCGGTCAGCGAGAGCACTCCGGGGCGCCGCGGTGCTCCCTGCCAAAGCACCACGCATTCTTCATCCGCTGCTGCCTGATCGATATCCGTCTGCAGCAACAGCAGCGCCGTAGCAGCGGCCTCCCGCACATGAGGCTTGGGTTCACGGGTTACACGCTCCACGGTGGATCGCAGCGGTCGGCCACACCTGCGCCTAGCTCTTGATCGCCTCTACATAGATGGAGCACCAGCTGCGGTGCTTTCTGTTTATGTTCATCCTGAATCTATAGCGCGTCTGGTTGGCCTCACACCTGACGACGCCGGAAAACCCGGCCTCCGTCAGGAATTTCTCCAGCTTGTCGAAGTTGAACCAATTTCTGTGCAAATGTGAATCTCGCAATTGCTCCGGCTTAAGAAGCGAAACCGCCCAGTCGCCGAACTCACTGTTCGACTGAGTGGTGATCTTCTCTCGGAACTCCTCGGCGGAACACAGCGGCGGCAGACCCTTGTTATGGCTTCGATCAAAGTAAGTGACGATCCCCGCCAGCAGCTTGATGTGCTCCTGATCGTAGACACCATTCTTCTCCGGGTGCATCCAGGCTCCCATATGCGCCACCATCTGCTTGGTGACCTTGCGCTCACTATTGTGCACACACTTGTAGTCGTTCAGGAGCAGATCCAGGTCCGGACACTCAATGCGTAGGACGCCGCCTTTTCTCATTGACCGATATAAGTTGCTGAACAGTCTTCTCACCGCGTCGTCGGACAGGTGCTCTATCGTGTGTCCGCTGTACGCGTACTGGACCTCGTGCAGGTCAAAGCTGTAGCCAGTCTCCAGGTCCACGATGATGTCAGCGTTCTCAAGGCATACGCTGGTCCACTCAGGTGGAAAATACGTGAGATTGTTTTGTTCTGCGACAGCGAGATAGCGCCTGCTCGGACGAAACAGGCGGCGGTACAGGGCGAAATAGCGACGATGGGCCTTCAGATAGACACCAATGGCATACGGTCGCAATCTCTGCGGGACCAGGGGCTTTACAAGACTACGCAGAGACATATTTCGCTCCGGGAAACTTGCATCGATTGGATTCAGCAATAGGGATCGTTTGGTCGAGGCATCAGACGTGAAACCATCTCCAGATCGCGGGGCGTGTCGACGGCGTGCGAGTCATGGCGGGTAGGCACCATTCGCAGCTTCAGTCCGTGCTCGAGGACACGCATCATGTCCACCGACTCGGCGATCTCGAGCGGCGTCGGCGCCAGGCGCGTGTAAGTGAGCAGGAAATCGCGGCGGAAGGGAATGACACACACCTGCTTGCCCATCGGCACCGTTGGAGTCTTCACGCGGGTGGGAATGGGCTCGCGTGAGAAGTAGAGCGCATTTCCTTCCAGGTCGCAGACCACTTTAATGCAATTGCGATCCTCGAACTCGGCAGTGGACTCGATTCTGCCCAGCAGATTGACAACCTGCAGGGAGGGGTCCCGGAGCATCGGCGCGAGCGCTTCCGAGATCATTTCGGGGTGAATCATCGGCTCATCGCCCTGCACCATCACGACGATGTCGTAGGTGAAGCGGTCCTCTGCCTCGAGCACGCCCAGGGCCTCGGCACAGCGGTCCGACGCGCGTTCATGATGGTTGCCCGTCATGATGGCGCGCCCGCCGATGCCGTGAATGTAATCGAAGATCTCGCGGTCGCAAGTGGCAACCGCGGTCACGGTCAACAGAGGGTTGCGCGTCACGCGCTCATACACATGTCCGATCATCGGCTTACCGAGCAGCGGGGCGAGCGGCTTGCCGGGAAAACGGCTGCTGCCCATGCGCGCAGGAATGAGGGCGGCTATCTTCATCACGCGACTCCCACGGCGGAATGCGGCGTCGTGCGTCGCGCCCATTCCACAAACCTTGCCAGGCCTTCATCGAGCTGGGTGAACCGCGCGAGGCCCAGGCACTCCGTCAGTTTGCGCGTGCTCGCGTAGATGCCGCTCTGATCGCCGGGCGTGGTTCCGCGCACGAAGTAGCTGGCTCCAGGGACCAGCGCGCATATCCGTTGCAGCAGGGTTGCCACGGTCGTTCTGACCCCCGTTCCCACGTTCAACGTCTGTCCGGCAGCCGACGCATAAGTCGCGGCTCTCCACCACGCCTCGACTACATCATCGATGTAGATGAAGTCCCGGAACCGCTCCAGGCTGCCTTTGACTTCGACAGACCCGCTCGCCAACGCCTGCGCCAGGTAGATGCTGACCATCCCCTGTCGCAGGTTCTGCATGTTCTGGCCTGGTCCGTAAACGTTGAACATCCGCAGCACGACGCCCGGAAGAACGGACGCGTAAACGCGCAGGTAGCCCTCCGCCGCGAGCTTTCCCACTCCATAGCATGACAGCGGCGTGCAGCGCCGACTCTCCTCGACTGGGCCGTCTTCAACCGCCCCATAGACTGACATGGAACTCGCGTACACGAGGCGCGCGGCACGGTTCTCGAGTCCGTAACGAATGAGGTTGAGCGTTGACACCGTGTTCTTTGCCAGATCGATGGCCGGATCGTCGAAGCTGATTTCGCCGGAAGACTGACCCGCCAAGTGCAGGATTAGCTTGCAGCCGCGCGGGATCTGTGCCGTCGCGGTCGCAGATGAGAGGTCGCTCTGAAGGAACTCGATGCCAGCGGGCACATTTGCAGCCTCGCCACCCGAGAGATCATCGATGCCGACGACGCGATGTCCTTCGTCACGAAACCTGCATGCGACGCGCGAGCCAATGAAGCCGGCGACCCCAGTGACCAGGACTGTATCGGCCGTGCTCATGGCGGATTACTGACAACGCCGATCAGCGTGTCACATTTGCCGACGCGGATCAGCTCGCGCTTGTAACTGTCTTCCAGTTCCTGCCCCAATGACGCGGTGAATCGACCCATTCCACCGGGACGACCATCGCGCGCCCAAACTATGTGGTTGGATAGGTCATAGCGCTGCTCGCGCAGAATCTGGTACGGCCGTCGGCTCTCCTTCAGCAAGTATCGTAAAGACTCTTCGCTGAAGTACCAGGCGTGTGCAAGCGACCAGTAAAATCGCTCGAACGCCGCAATATCGTAGACCGAGTAGAGAGGATCTGCTGCGTTGGGAATCTCGAAGACAATCGTGCCACCCGGCGCGAGCAGTGACAGCTGGGTTTGTAGGAATGCCCACGGGTCGGCGATGTGCTCAAGAACGAAGAAGTGCATGATCAGCTCGAAGCGTGCGTCGTTTCGCGCATGACTCAGCTGCTCGAGAGTCTCATAGACCTCGAGGCTGCGCGAGCGCAGGTAATCGCCGAACGCTCCTGAGGGCTCGATGCCGACGCACTCGTGGCCCGCGGCAATCAGCGGATGCAGCATGAAGCCCGAGGAGCAGCCGACCTCCAGAATCCGGCTGGCAGCCGCAAGTCGCGGCTGCAGATAGCGCATGCGGCGCACGCGCGTGGACTCGTTGGCGCTGATGTGATCGTCGACCTTGTTCCAACCGCCGGCTGCGCCGGCACGCCCGGCCATGAAACTCTCGAATTCGGCGGCGTAGAAGCGCTGCTCCTGCTCCGCCGTCAGCCGCGGGTACAGGTAGCGCACGTCACACCCCGAACAGTGGAAGAAGGCCCGCCCGGCTCCTTCGGCTCCATAAACGTGCGCGGTCACGACACTCTGGCGGTCGGCGCCCGCGTGGCACAGGGGACAGCTTTGCGGCAGGGCCACGCGTCGAGCTCCTACTTGATGATGAATGCGCTGCCGAAGGGCACGCGGTAGAACAGGCGCGGCGTCCTGCCGCCGAGAAACTCATCCACCGCCCCCGTCGCGCCCCCGAACACCGCGTGATTGTAGTCATCGATCACGATGCATCCCCCTCGGATCACGCTGTCCCAGAAGAACTCCAACGATGCCTTGGTCGGCTCGTACATGTCCACGTCGATGTGCAGGAATCTGATCGGCCGCAGCTCGAACGATGCGAAGCTCTGCGGGATCCACCCGCGGCGCAGCTCCACGAAACCGAAGGGGGCCACGACTGATGTGACGAAATCGAAGTCGGAGCGGAATTGCTCGATCTGCACACGCTTCTCGTGGTCCGAAAGCCGGAAGCTCGACTCGTCCTTGGTGCCGAAGTCGGACAAGCCGCCCTCGAACGAGTCGAATACGTGGAACTTTCCCGAAAAATTCTCCGCGGCCAGCAGCGTCGCGATGGCGAGTGTCGAGTGACCGTGCCAGCAGCCGCATTCGACAACGTCACCATGCGGCAGCCGGGCCGCATAGCGCGCCAGCTGGAAAGTCGAGTAGAAGCGACACTGCCTGAAGATGTTGTCGGTGGCATCGCCATGGGTGGCCGCCTGGGTGCTCTTGTAGAGCGCGCGCCATTCATCGTCGGCCACCAGCGGCCGCCAGATCGCGCGATTGACCAGCTCCGGGCGGTTGCGCGCGGAGACGCGCGAAACCGTGACGTACAGGCCGCGCGCGGCAAGCGCCGACTGCGCCGCACGGTAAGCCTTTCTCAGCAAGCCTGGCATCAGGGTGCGATCAGCGTGTCGGGCGCGCAGCGCCGGTGTACAGAAACACCGCGTCGATCGCGTAGGCGATGAAACGATAGCCTTCCCCGAGACGCCTGCTCAGCGTCGCCGGCTCCGGCGCCACCACGTGCACTCCACAGGCAATGCCACGCTCGGCCGCGACGGCACGCACCCGCTGCAGCACTGCGGCGAACCGCGGGTCCTCGAACTGCGCCGTGAGGCCCATGGAGGCCGAGAGGTCATATGGACCGATCAGCACCGCGTCGAGGCCCTCCACCGCGAGGATAGTCTCGAGCCGCTCGACGGCGCGAACGTGCTCGATCATCGCCACCAGCAGCGGCGCCTGTGCCTCTTCCCGATAGGCATCGAAATGCCTGCCGAACAGGTTGGCGCGCGAGAATCCCACGCCGCGTGTGCCCGCTGGCGGCCAGCGGCACCAGTCGCGCACGGCCGTGAGCTGCTCCGCGCTCTCGATCATCGGCACGATGACGCCGCCTACGCCCGCGTCGAGCGCCTGCTTGCAGTCTCTTGGATCGGCCTGCGCGATGCGCGCCAGCGGCAAAGTGCCGCCCAGCTCGAGCGCGCGGCACAGATCAGGGAGCTGATGCAGCGCGATCGCCCCATGCTCCAGGTCGAGCGCCACCCAGTCGTAGCCCGCCTGGCCCATGATCTCGGCAACGGATGCGTGCGGGATCTGCATCCAGCTGCCGATCGTCGCGCCGCCGGCACGTAGTCGCGCGCGCAGCTCCCGCGTCACCGCGGCTCTATCCATCGTTGAAATCCTCGCATTGCAAGCCGGCGTGCTCGCGTTGCAGATGTTGGTTGAGCACCGTCCGCCGCAGCAGGAACTCTACGCCGGTCGCCTGGGCCGCGGCATAATCGGAATCCGAGTCGCCGATCACGAGCGCATCGGCCGGCGCACATCGCCAGCGTGCCAGCGCCGACCGAATGGCCTCGATCTTGGAAGTGGGCGCACCGTGCACTTCGCGGAACCAGTCCACGATCTCGAGTGCCGTCAGGATGCTCTGCATCTCCGCGTGCGGCGTCGCGCTGAGGAGCACGCAGCACTGCCGTCCATGGTTGCTCTGCAGATATTCGCGTGCACCCGGCACCCACGGGCTGTCGATTACCGCCTGCCGTACCCCGGCAGAGAACAGCTCGCAGTAGCGCGAGACTTCGGCCGCCGAATCCTGCCGCCCGGCCCAGCGCAGATACAGCGGCAGCTTCTCGTAGCGCGACATGCCGCCATTGCGCTCGTGGTGGCGGCGCACGCGCGCTGCCACTTCCGCGCCAAACGGTGCGAACAGCCGCTCGTAGGCCTGCGCCTTGACGGCAACAGAATCCTTGATCACGCCGTCGAAGTCCCAGAACAACGTCGCGTAGCGCTGCAGCATGAGTCAATTCTCAGTCGCCGGCAGCAGCGGCAGAGCGCGCAATGCGCGCGAATAGCGGCTCGAGCGCCGGCGCAACGTAGCTCGCACCCAGCACGCTCAGGTGGCTGGTGTCGTAGTACAGTGAGCGTCCGTTCATGAACATCAGGCAGGTGGCGGAGTCCAGGCACAGCCGCGGCGCCACGTCGAAGGTGCGGATCTCAGGCGCACTGGCAAAAACCTGCTCGTCGTAGTGCTGATCGCGCCGGTGCTGTGCCAGATCGAGCGTTCCCTCCGCCCCGCTCTGTCCGCCGAGGATCGCTGGCAGGGAGCGGCGGTACAGGAACCCTTCCGGGTCGGTGCGCTGCTGCGGCACCTGGAGCACCACGTTGGTGGAAGCCCCGATCTGCGCGTAGGCCTGCACCGTGGCGCGCAGCTGCTCGGCAAACACCGCACGCGAGGCGGCGATCGATCCGGAAGCGTGGGCGCTGCTGGTAATCGCCTGGAAGTGGCCGTCGGGTCCGATTCCGGTGTAATAGTTCCACCGCCCCATCAGTATGATCTGTGTGACCTGAAGATCCTTCGCCATCTGCAGGCTCTTCTCGTTCAGCAGCCGGCAGCGCGCGACGCTCGCAGCGTCCCTGCTGGGAGTCACCCCGAGAAACGGCGGGCAGCCGCTGGTACCGCCAAACAAGCCGCGCAGATGATGCTGCGAGGCGAGACTCTCGAGCGCCGGCAGTAGCGACAGCGCATGGCTGTCGCCGATGGCGATGAAGGAAACGCGGCGCGCGTCGGCGCTGCCAATCTCGCAGAAGCGTATGCTGCCGCGCGAATAGTCGTCGAAGCATTCATGCTGGCGCCCCGAGCGAACCGGCGGCTGAAAACCCGCCAGCGCGGCACGCGCCCGGCCCGGGAAGCCTCCCGAGTACCACGCCAGGCAGCCGAACAGCAACGCCATCGCGGTGGCTGCTGCGGCAAAGAGCACGATCGCGCGATCCGAGCGCAGCGCTCGCTTCTGCCGGATCGGGCTCTCGATGAAATGCCAGGACGCGCCGGCAATCGGCACGGCTGCCAGCACCGCCGCGACCCGCTCGATGCCGGTCGGCGCACCGAAGGTCATCCAGCGCACCAGCGCGAGGCAAACCCAGTGCCACAAGTACAGCGAATAGGAGATTTTGCCCACCAGCACCACCGGCCTCGACGCCAGCAGCGACGCCGCGAGGCTCGGCCGATTTACCCAGGCCAGCGCCACTGCACCCGCCACCGGCAGCCCGGCGTACAGGTATGGAAACGGAGTCGCAGTCGAATAGAGCACTGCGGACGCCACTATCGCGATCAGACCGAACGCGGCAACAACGTTTGCAACGAGTGAATTTGTGGCCACGCCCGGACCGTGCGTATCGAGCCAGACTGCTGCCAGCGCACCGGCGAGTAATTCCCACGCGCGGGTGGGCAAGAGAAAAAAGCTGGCGTTCGGCTCCGGAATCGTGGCGACGATCGCCAGAGCGAGGGACACGAACAGTCCCCCTGCCAGGATCCGCAGCAGAGTGGCTCGCTCGAAGCGGGCAAGAAGCACGAAGGCAGTGGCAAAGATCAGATAGAACTGCTCCTCGATCGAAAGGCTCCACGTATGGAGCAGCGGTTTGGCCTCCGGCGGAGTACCGAAATAAGTTGCCGTACGCCAGAAGTAGATATTCGACAGGAAGAGCGACTGGGACACGAGCGAAGCGCCGAAATCGCGCAGATAGCCCGGCGGGTAGATCAGTGAGAACACCACCATGCACGTCAGCAGCAGTAGCGCGAGCGCCGGGGCGAGCCTGCGGACTCTGCGGATAAAGAATCCCCTCAAGCTCATGCGGCCTTGTTCCAGGTCTTTGAGCAAGACTCCCGTGATGACGAATCCGCTGATCACAAAGAATACGTCGACCCCCACGAACCCGCCGGTGAACGGTGGAACTTCGGCGTGGAACAGACACACCAGCGCGATGGCGACACCGCGTAGGCCATCGATGTCCAGGCGATAGTCTGCAGTCCTCGTTAAGCCGTTGGCACTGCCGAGCACCACGGGCGTCGGCATCGCAAGGGATCCGGCAGAGACGCCGTGAGCCATTCAACGAGCCCATACCTGATTGAACGTGCAGTTGAACGCCCTGCTCCCCTCGATCAATTCGGAGTGGGACTTCGAGACCAAACGCAGGCCGCTTGCCTCGAGCAGACGCCGCGATTCCTGCGCCTGGGTCGCGAACGCATCGTTGATCTCGATCTGAATGCTGCGCGCCCGCTTCAATACCTCGCCAGCACCCCGCAAGATGAGGTGTTCAATGCCATCCACATCCATCTTGATGTAGTCGGGATAAGGCACGCCCAGCTTGGTGACGAACTCGTCTGCCGAAAGACCGATCGTGCGAAACTCGAACACTTTGCCGAGAGCCTCGCCGTCATGTCCGTACTCGACGCCGAACGAAGATAGTGCGCCACCCCACTGCGTGGTCGTCATGTTCAACGTACTGTCCGCGACCTGCTCGCAAAGCGGCAAGGACGCGAGTGTCACCTGACTGGTCAGATGGTTCAGATACACGTTGCGCGCGAGCAATTCCAGGTTGAACACCGAGGGCTCGAAGGCGATCACGCGGCAGTTCCTGGTCTTGGCCGCGTAGCATGAATACAAGCCAACATTCGCTCCGATGTCCCACAACACCGAGCCCTGTGGAAGGGCATCGATCCACGCGAGCGTTTCGGGCTCCTTGCTGGCGAACGTCGCGATCCGGAAATGCGTCAGGCGGTTTGGCACTGCGAATGCCAGTCGCACGCCGCGGTGGGAGACGGTGTGCGTTCTCGCCATCGCGCTATCGACAATCTCTTCCAGCAAGATCCTGCCGATCCTCGTTCTCGCAACCGTCGTCGAAAGTATTCGCAGTGCGGACTTGATGGCCGCCTTAGGGTTCACGCACTTCGATCCTGCGAGCCGGAGACCGTGCTCCTCACTTCGTCGATCAGCTGCAGCAATCCCTGGCCAAGGTCGACATGAAGCTGCGGAGCATATTTCCTCCCGAGCTTCGGCAGGTACGCGTACGGCGTGCGCACGTAGTGCCCGGCGTACTTCTCGTCGCGAAACTTCACCGCATCCGGCAGCCCCATGATCTCCGCCAGCATTTTCAGCAGATCCAATACGCGCATCGGCTGGTGACCAGTAAGTACGACGCTCTCGTTGCGAAACTCGCCGCCCAAGGCTGCTACACTCGCGCGCGCCGCATCCGTGACGTGGATATACTCACGGAGCGACTCGGGGTTTCCCTCGTAACTGATCGAGCCCTGGACAAGCGCGTCGCGCACGATTCGATACAGACCGTTGCTAGCGTCCGCCCGCGGCCCATAGAGCGATCCATAGCGCAGAATGGTGAAATCTAGATTGAATGCACGTTGATATTCTTCCACGTAATGCTCAGCGGCCTGCTTGCTGCAGCGGTAAAATCCTCCTTCGCGGCTGTACACGTAAACCGTACTGGCATATAGAAAACGGCGCACGGCGTTCGCACGACACGCTTCGAGAATGTTGACAGTCCCGAGCACGTTTACCTGCACCGTCTCGAGAGGCTTTTCCAGTGCGTTGTTCAGGTCGGCGATTGCAGCGAAGTTGTAGACGATGTCCGAGCCGGCGACTGCCCGGGCAAGCGTCGATGCGTCTAGAACGTCGCCGACGATCATTTCCTGGTCTGGCCTGAGCCAGCGGGACGCGGCACGATCGTATATTCGAACCACATAGCCGGCCTCGCTCAACTGATCGGCTACGTGCGACCCGAGAAACCCCGCGCCGCCGATTACACACACCTTGGTCATGAGAGTACTTGCGCTCGGGCGCGTTGAACGTCGTACTCGTGCACCGGTACCGGGGATTGCAGCGGAGCGCCGGAGAGAAAACGGACCGCCTCCTCCGTAGCTTCGATCTCCATGCGCGTTCGGCAGTCGACCGACATCGAGCCCATGTGAGCGGTCAGAAGGCAGCGCTCGATGCCGGCAAGCTCCCCCGCGTACGGCTCGCGCTCAAAGACGTCGATGGCCGCGCCGCCGAGATGACCGCGCCGCATCACGTCCGCGAGGTCGGCCTCATTAATGATGCCGCCGCGAGAGGTGTTGATGATCAGCGCGTCTGGTTTCATCTGCAGGAGTTCCTCGCGACGGATCATGTTCTTCGTCTGCTGCGTAAGCGGCAGGTGGAGACTGATCACGTCGGCGTGGCGATATATGTCTTGCTTGCCGACCCATTCCAATTTGAGCTCCGGAACCAGCTTGAGGTCGGGCTGGATGTCATTGACCATGACCCGCGGGGTGCCAAAGGCAGGAATTCGCCGCAATACGCGCGCACCGATTCGTCCGGTGCCGATGATGCCAACGGTCACCTCGGCGAGGCGACGGCCCATGTGACGCTGCCATTTTCCGCTGTGCAACTGCAGGTTGGCGACGTGCACGGAGCGCAACAGCGACAGCATCAACCCGAAGGCCAGCTCGGCGACTGCAGGTGCCGGCGCGTCGGGTGTGTAGGAAACTGCGATTCCGCGCCGCTCGGTAGCCGCTAGGTCGACGCTGTCCAAACCGATGCCGACTCGTGAGATGAGCTTCAGACGGCCGGCACGGGCCATGACAGCGTCAGTAATCGGCTCGGTGCCGGCAATGACTACGTCCGCATCTCCGATCATTTCCGCGAGCTCGTGTTCCTTCAATCTGCGCCCGAGGGGATTGATGGTGTATTGGACACCGGCCGACTCGAGGAGCTCGATGGGAAGACGGTTCTTGTCTGCGAACGGAACCGTAGTGATGAGAGCTTTCTGCATCTGCTTATGCCCGCTGCTCATGCCTGCCTGCCTAGTTGACCGAGGCGGCGAGCGTGGTGAATCTGCTGTCTCGATCCAGCGCGACTCTCTCAACGTTGATCTTAGCCCAGAGGATGAAACTCACCAGAGCAAACATCCGCATCGCTCCGGACACACCGGTGAAGAGCGCCTCCTCACCGACTCGTGTGGCGAGCTCCGGGGAAACCAGCTCTGCGATCAGATGGCGATTGGCCATCACGTATCGGTGTGTCAGGCGCGCGAGAGTCGCGTCCTTGAACCACACGTCCTGCGGCATGGTCGGACCACTCTTCTTCGCACGAATTACGTACTCGGGCAGAAATCCCGACAGGATGTCGCGCATGAGCGACTTCGGGCCGGTCTTGTTCTTGAGCGCATCCGGTACCGACATGAGGTATTCGACGAGGTTGAAGTCCAGCAGCGGGCTTCTGTTTTCAACCGAATGCCGCATGCTGGCCATGTCGAACTGATGATTCTGATTTCCGATCACCGTGAAAATGTTGGCGTAGTGTAACTGGTTGTACGGGTCGCTATCGACCGCTTGAGTCGCGATGCGGAAATAGTATTCGCTGCAGGTCTCTATGCGCTCGGTTACCTGCGGGTCGACGTCGCGCAGAAAGGGTACGAATGCGCTGCACAGCGACTGCGCATGCCACACCTGGAATTGCGCAAACAGTCGGTAAGCTCGCGCGGCCTTGCTCGTGATCCGCCGTCCCGGTGCGAGCTCCGAGAGCAGGCTATGTACGGTTTTGGAGGTCGGAGACGAGACGCGACGCATTCCGGCCTCCAGGCATGCGGTGGGGAGGCGTCGCATGCCCGCTTGCCAGGCGTAACCACCGAACAGCTCATCGCCTCCGACGCCGCTCAGTAGCACCTTGACGCCGTTCGCTCTCGCTGCCGCCGCAATTGCATAGAACACGAGTGTGCCCGAGTTCAGGAAAATTTCGTCGTAGTTGTGCGCGATATCGATGATGTTCCGATCCCAGAAGTCTGCGTTCACGACCGTCGAGACCTGGCGGATGCGCAAATCACCACATAGGCGTCGGGGATTCTCCGTATCAGTAGGTCCTTCCCAAGTCACCTTGTCGGGAATCTCGGCGGTAAAGGCCTGGAAGTTGTCAGGCGAGAGCTCGCGCGCCAGATAAGCCATCGAAGACGAATCCAGGCCGCCACTCAGAGAGATGCCAATCGGTACGTCGCTGCGCAACCTGAGCTCGATGGAGTTTCGGTACCTGGCGAGGAAGCCGTCGCGAATCTCCTCATAGGCTTGCTCCCGCAATGCAATTCTGGGCGCATACCATTGTTGTTCCCTCACCCCCGCGCCGTCGAACTCCAGGTAATGGCCGGGCCTGACATTGAACACATCCTCGTAAAGCGTCAGAGGCTGGGTAAGCAGCCAGCACCCGAGATTCAGGGCGAGATTGGTGCGGTCGGGACGCAGCGTTGTGACTTCACGCAGCGCTTTGGCCTCCGACGCGAAGAACAGCTGCCTACCGTCGATTTTGTATAACAGCGGCTTCTTGCCAAATCGATCCCGCACGAGAAAACAGCGACCCTGACGCTCATCCACGAGCACCATTGCAAGCATGCCGTTGAGTCGCTGCAGAAACTGAATTCCGTACTTTCTGTAAAGGAATGGCACGATCTCCACATCGCTGTCCGATCGGCAGGTGTATTCGTGCTTATGCGCGTCCTTCAGCTCCCGATAGTTATAGATCTCGCCATTCATGATCACTATCACGCCGTCGAACGTGAACGGCTGCATGCCCCGCTCGCTGGTGTCTATGATCGCGAGCCTGTTGAAAGCGATCTTCCACCCCAGTCCGGACGTCATACCCTGCATGTCGGGACCGCGGTGCAATATCGCCTGGGCCGCGAGGGTCAGGTCGACGTCTTTGGAACCGAAATAACCGACAAGTCCACACATCTCGAAGTTGCCCGGATCGCGTCACGTCTCTTGCTGCAGTGCCCGGACCCCCTGTTGGGGGCCGCGCAGCCGACGCCTCAGTGCGCGTGGATCTCCCGCCACACGATCTCCTGCGTCGGGGTGCTTTCTGACTGGCGTGATGTCAGGAAGTCATACTTGTAGCGCTCATAACACGTCAGATTGGCGGGCCTGACGAAAATCTGGCGCGCATCACTTATTTCATCGACGTTGTAGACGGGCGCATCGAGGCAGTCTGCATAACAGCGCATTCCCCGGATGTACGAGCGCTCATATGCGACCGCCATGCCATTGGTATAGATGAATATCAGCGGTTTGGCACTGAGTACGGCGAAGCTCATCGCGGTGCTGGTATGCGTAAGCACGAATTCAGCATCTCTCACCAGTTCGGCGGTTACCAGACGATGAATCTCCCGCCCCTCGAAGGTCGTGCTGTCGTAGTCGGCCCGCGGGTGAGCGGCGATCACGACGCTGACTCGGTATGCCCGCTCCAGCAAACCAAAGAACCGATTGAGGGAGCGGTAGTAGCCGGCGGGATCGATCCGTTGATAGCCGACAAACGCAAGATCTGAATGATAGGGGAGATTGCTGTCCAGAAACACGACATACCGGCCGGTAACGATCCGGCGGCCGCCGGCTGCCCTGGCCTTCATGTAGCTGTCGTAATCGAAGAAATTGATAGGCACAACCTTGGCCGCATAGCTGCTGCCGGCGAGTGCCAAGTTGCCTGCGGCGAACGTGATTGCAAAGGGCCTCACGAGTCTCAGCCTTCGCAAGGCTGAACCCTTCAGTCTGCTCGCAATTTCCTTCGCCAACCGGTCCGGAGTGGCAAGCCAGGCGGCTATCTTGCGCCACTTGTAAAGCGGATCGTGCGGCAGCGCTCCCGCAGCGAAATTCACCATGCGGCAATCATGTTTGGAGAGCAGGCGGAAAATCCGCGTCATCCGGCCGCCGTAGGACATGAGCATTACGTACAACGCCTGGCGATTCGCCGACAGGCGCAATAGCCCTTCGAGCTCAGCGAAGCTGCGCAGGACGCGCAGCCATTGCGGATTCCTCGCGCCGCGCTCGGCGTGCTCCTCACGCACCAGCGACACGATGTCCCAATATTCAACTGGCACGCCCTTCTCGATCAGGTAGTCGATATGCCAGTCGGCCGCCATCTTGTCCGTCAGTCGCACCACCGCTACGTAGATGACCTTCCGCGTCACGCAGCGCGACCATATTGCACGATCTGCCGACGCAGGCTCATCGCGACGTTGCCTGTGCCGGACCGCCGGCTGCCTTGGACAACAGGCATTCTGCGACGGTGAAATCAACCAGTGTGTCGATGTCCAGCGCTCGCTCCGCCGGCACCTGCACCGGGTGGACGCGGCCCTCGAAGATCCCGTTGCGCGTCATCACAAATTCGGGTCTGACTACATACGCCACGGGTGTGATGTCATAGACGAGCGGTGCGTCCTGGCGTCGGAACACCGCACCTTGCGGCCGTATGACCAGACTGACCGTTCCATCTGCGTCGCGTTTGACCATGCTGAAATACGGGTTGCGACGCGCCTCCGTAACCGTGATCACTACGTCAGACGCACCCTTCTCGAACTCGTCCAGGCAATTCTCCAGATCAGCGCAGGCACGCAACGGTGCGGTAGCGGGCACTGCGATCAAGGCATCCGGGTAGGCACCGACGGACTCCTTCAGATGGTTCAGCGCGTGACGCCACGCGAGCCATTCCGGACTGTCGTCGCGGGCCAGGTGCGCCGGTCGCATGAACGGCACTTCCGCCCCGGCCTCACGCGCCACCGCCGCAATTGCCTCGGAATCGGTCGAGACTATGACGCGCCCGATCCGCGGCACGGCGCGGGCCTGAGCGATCGACCAGGCAATCAGCGGGCGCCCCGCCAGGGGTCGAATGTTCTTGCCCGGCAATCCCTGCGAGCCGCCCCGGGCGCAGATCAGTGCCACAACTTCCATTTAGGGATGCAACAAACGCATCGATTGCAATTTCTGCTTGTAGAACGCGGCCGATTCCGCACCGAGGCTCGCTATTCTGACGTCACGACTGCTTGCAGCGCTCACAAAGTCCGCGGGATAGTCATCCGGGTACATGACCGACAGGTAGCGTGTGAACGCTGCCGGATGGCAGGGCTGCTCGTGCATGCCGCTCGCCTCAGCCTCGGCGCGGCTCATGCTGTTGCAAAGAAAGTCCTTGGCCATCGCACTGTTGCAGGCGTCCCAGTAGATCACATATTTGGTATGCGCTCTTGGTATCTCCGGCCAGAACGAGCCAACGTCCTTTCTTTGATTGTACCCGATCGCTCTGATGTTCCCGGAATCCGGAAGTACCGACGAGTGCAGCAACCGCGAATCAAAAAAGCACAGATCTCCTGCCCTGGTGGGCACCGCGAGCGTATCCAGATCGATGCGCAGTCTTATGGCAGCGCGATCGGCCACCCGTCTGAGAAAGAAGAGATTGCGTATGAGCGGATTGGATTCGAAAAGCCTCCTGTGGCTCTTCGGCTTGACCCTGATCCCGCCGCCCCAGCCGTTGGCGAAATCCTGCAGAAATACTCCGCATTTGGCGAAGCGGTACTCCGCCGATCGCAGATAGGCATTGCCAGTCTCGCTGCCGGCGTCCATGTGCCAGCCGCTGTGACGCTGCAAGCCCACCTGCCCGTACGAATTCCGCTGCACGTGTAGATCGCTCTGGTAGCACAACTCGGGACCCAGGGCAGCCCGGAGCGACTGCACCACGCGATCGTTGAACAGGCATCTCCACGCGGGTGCGTGCTTGAGTGACTCGGTAGTACACATCACCGGCAGTTCGCGCAGGTGAACGCTGTCGAAGGCCCGGTCGAGTTCCGAGCGCAGCAGGACCAACTCCTGTCGGTCGAGAACGCTCCTTACCACCACAAAGCCAAAAACCCGAAAGGCGTTGCGAACGTCGTCCGCGACTAAGTCGCCCGGGCCGAACTCCCAGCTCATGGCGCGCACAGACATGGTGAGGGCCTGCGACTATTTGCCCTCTTTGCCATCACTCTGCAGCTTCAATGAGGACGCCCGCTGCAGATCGTCCTCGCGCCCCACGTCGAGCCACGGCTCGTGCATGGGATAAGCGATCGTACGGGCACCCCGCTCCTGCAGGCGGGCGAAGAGCGTCGGCATGTTACACGGCTCGCCGGCGTCGAGAGCATCGAGGCAGCTCGGCTCCAGCACGTAGATGCCGGCGTTGATGTGGGTGCGGGCCACGGGCTTCTCGTCGAATCCGACGATTTCGATGCCGCTGGTACGCACGACGCCGAACGGATGCTGCCACTCGTGCTGGCGCACGGCCATCGTCGCCGCCGCCCCATGGCGGCAATGGAAGTCGAGGAACTCCCCGTAGCGGATGTCGGTCAGCACGTCCCCGTTCGATACCAGGAACGGCAGGTCAGGGCGCGGCTCGAGCAAGGCGATCGCACCGGCCGTGCCGAGCGGCGACTTCTCGCGCAGGTATTCAATCTCGACCTGCCAACGGGCGCCGTCGCCGAAGTGCTGCTCGATCATCTGCCCGAGATAATTGATCGCTATCACGAAGTGGTGAAAGCCCTCTCCCTTGGCGCGCTCGATGATGTGCTCCATCATCGGCTTGCCGCTCACCGGCAGCAGCGGCTTGGGACAATCCTCGGTGTAAGGGCGCAATCGTGTGCCGAGGCCGCCCGCCATGATCACCATCAGGTGTGGCCGCTGACTGGTCGCCTGCAGCTCGTACCACACACGCAGTCCCACTACCCGCCGGCGCTGATCGACCACGGGTAACTGATGAATCCGGTTCATTTGCATGATCTGCACCGCGGTCTTCGCGGGTATCCCCTCGGGAACCACCAGTGGCTCGCGCGTCATCAACGAATCGATCGCCGAGTGCAGATCGAACCCCCGCAGCAGCGCGCGGCGGATATCGCCGTCAGTCAGCGTGCCGAGCAACACCTCGTTTTCCGATACCACCAGAATAATCTGCAGCGCTGATTCATCCAGATTGCGGATGGCCTCCTGCAGTGTTGCGGTGGCAGGCAGCAGTGTCTTCCGCCAGCTCTTTTCTGCAGTGGTGGGCTCTTGTGGCAAATCAGGGCTCGTATCGACTATGGTCGCTCGCGCAGCAGCAGCGGATCTTCGGTTTTCAGGCGCATGGCGGCGAAGTCGGTTTGCTTGAGGTACTGGTAAGCCTTCACCACGCTGTTCCCGTCGCCATAGAGGTTCTTCATCCGCGCCACCAGGTCCCGGAAGGCGGGACGCTGCGCAGCCGCGATAGCCTGTCCGATGGCCGCGCGATCGGAGTCGCAGAAAATGACGTTTTCGCCGGCGCGGCGGCCGCGCTGCCTGAGGCCGACGTTGATGGCCGGCAACGGTAGCGATGCTGCCTCGAGAATCCCGGACGATGAGTTGCCGATGATGAACTGCGCGTGCTTGTAGAGCGACAGGAACCATTGGCGTTCGAGATTCTTGAAGAACCAGCGATCCGGGTCGCCCTCGTGCCGGCTGATCACATCCACAATGTGACTGTGCCCGGGATCGGTGTTGGGATAGTTGCCGGCCACCGGAATACCTTGGTCCCTGAGGGCCAGCAGAATATTTCCGAACTGCGCCGCGGCCGAGTGCTCCTCTCCGTCCAGGACGTGATAGATGAGCAGCGCGTAGCCATCCATGCGTTTACCCGGCGGCATCCGCGCCAGCACTTCCTGCCTGCTCAAGGGCTTGGTCTGCACGAACTTGTCCAGCGCAATGCTGCCGGAGACGAATATCCGCGCCGGCGATTCTCCCATCGCCATCAGGCGAGCCCTGTGCTCCTCGATGGAGACGACATGCGCCGTGGCGAGCTTGGAGGCGCAGTTGCGGATCGGGGTATCGGCATGGCCATCGCACTCATGGTCCCCCCCGAAGAAATGCACCGTGGGAATTCGCAGGTATGTGCCCAGCATACCGCCGATCACCACCTCCTCGCGGTCGCCCGCGAAGATAATGAGCTCGGGATCCCAGTTCGAAACCAGGTCGACCGCTGACTGGAGAAAAATGCTGGCCGTCTTGAGCCTCGAGCGCGGAGAATCGCCATCGATCAGGCTCTCGATCTCACCGAGAATCCTGAATCCGTCACGATAGATCATCTCGACGCTGCGCCCGAAGCTCGGTGACAGGTGCGCTCCTCCCACGAGCAGCCTGAAATCGATGTCCGGATCCTCGTGCAGCATCCGGTACAGACCGCTCATCAGGTCGTAGTCGGAACGGATGGCGGTGATTGCAAGGATTCGTTTCATGATCTTCGACGCATTGCTACAGCTCGATGAGCTCGTCGGCCGCGAAATCGCGCGGTGCGCGCCGACCGAGCAGGTCGTCCCAGCGCATGGGCGAAATGCCGGTGCCGGGCCGCTTCGCCGTCAGGTTCTCGGCGCTGAACCTCTCGCCTGCCACGATGGGACGCGCCGCCACGATCGACTTGCGCGCTACGGATCTGTTGTGCAGCTCGCTCGGCGTGGGCCGCTTGGCACCGTCGCCGAGCGCGAGCTCGATATTGCGTATGGCCTTGACCAATGTGTGCAGCTCGTCGGGCTCGAGACTCGCCCGGTGGTCCGGCCCCGGGAGATTGCGGTCCACAGTGAAATGCTTCTCGATGACCGCTGCACCGAGCGCAACGGCGGCAATGGCCGCCTCGATGCCGGCGGTGTGGTCGGAATAGCCCACCGCGACACCGCAGGCATCGCGGATCGTGAGCATGGCGCGCAGATTCACCTCCGCCATGGGAGCCGGATACTCCGTCGTGCACTGCAGCACGGTGATGCAGCTGCGCGGTGTGCCGCTGTGTTCCAGCGTCGCGAGCGCCGCCTCGATCTCGTTCAAGTCAGACATGCCGGTCGAAAGGATCACCGGCCTGCCGTAGCGGCCCACATGGCGCAGATAGGGCAGATTAGTGATTTCGCCGGAGGGGATCTTGAAGCAATCCGCTCCGAGCTCGGCGAGCAGGTCGACACTCTGCGCATCGAAGCCGGTTGAGAAAAACTGAATGCCGCGACTCTTACAGTAAGAGATCAGCTCGACGTGCATTGCGCGCGACAGCTCCAGCCGGCGCAGCATCGCATGCTGGGTTTCCTCGCCACCGCTGCTCGCCTTCTGATATGACGCCTTGGCCGCGCCCATCGTGACCAGCCGATCCGCGCTGAAGGTCTGGAACTTGACGCGGTCGGCGCCCGCTGCGGCCGCCACATCGATCAGCCTGCGTGCCAGGACGGGATCGCCATTATGGTTGACGCCCGCTTCGGCGATTACGAGCGTCCTCACGAGCGGCTCGTTCGCGCCGGCGTAATCGTCCCGGCTTCGCAATCGACCAGCAGCGACTCGCCCATGCCGATGAGGCAACGCTCGCCGATGCTGACGTTCTGCCGTACCGTGGCGTTACTGCCGACGAAGGTGCCCGTGCCGACGCGCACGCCGCCGTTCAGGACCGCAGCGGTGGCGATGTGGCAGTGGTCGCCGATGTGCGTGTCGTGCTCCACCAGCGCCTGGCTGTTGATGATGCAATTGCAGCCAACGACCGCGCCCGCATTGATGACCGCGCCGTGCATGACAATCGTGCCCGGGCCGAGCGTGGCGTGCTTCGAGACGTGTGCCAGGGGTGAGACGATGACCGGCAACTCGCACTTCAGTTGCCGCAACCGTTCGAACAGGCGGATCCTCGGCTCCGCGGTCTGGATGTGGCCGACAGCCACAAGCGCGGTCGGGTGACGCTCCGCGAGAGCAGGCAGATCCTCATCGGTGCCGAGTACCGGGTACCCCAGAACCCGCTCGCCGACCTGCGCACTCGCCCCTACCAGCCCCACGACCGTAAACCTGCCGTCCGTCTCGATCACATCAATGCAGGCGCCGGCGTGGCCTCCGGCCCCGACAAGAAGGACCGAGACTGTCTTCACTGCAGCGGCCCCATAGCGAGTTGCGCGCTGCTCGGCATGTTGACGACCCGTTGCTCGAGGGACTCCGCCACCGGCAGCGGCATCCGCGGACTATCGCGAAATGCGGGCAAGCGATGATTTAACACCCAGACCGGCCGCGTCATGAATCCGGCATCGTTGCTGAGCTTCAATACCTCATCGCGCTCGACCGCAACCGATCGGTCCAGCAACAGCGTCTGCAACCAGTAGTTGCTGCGGCAGCCTGCGGGCTCCGCGACCAGGCGTACGTCGGGCACCGTCGCAAACGCCGCGGCGTAGCGCTGGTGAAGCCGGCGTTTTGCTGCCAGCAGCTCCGGCAATTGTTCGAGCTGGGCGCAGCCGAGCGCGGCGTTGAGGTTCGGCAAGCGGTAGTTGAAGGCGATCTCGTCGTGACGGTGTTCCCAGCGATGGGGCATTTTGGCCGTCGTGCTGAGATGCTTCGCGGCGCGGGCAAGCTCTGCATTGTTGGTGAGAATCGCACCGCCGCCGCCGGTGGTAATGGTCTTGTTGCCGTTGAAGCTCAGCGTGCCAAGCAGGCCCAGGCATCCCGTGTGGATGCCCTGGTAGAGGCTCCCGAGTGATTCGGCCGCATCTTCGACCATCACCAGGCCAAAGTCGCGGGCCACCGCCAGCAACCCATCAGCGTCGACCGGATGGCCGAAGACGTGCATGGGCACCAGGGCGCGAATAATGCATCCGGTTTGTCGATTGATGCACACGCCGGCGCGCGACTCGGTGGCGCTCTTCAGATAATCGCGCAGGGCGCACGGATCCATTCCGAGAGTGCGCTCCTCACTGTCGGCGAAATGAGGGGTCGCACCGCAGTAGCTGACGGCGTTGGAGGTTGCGACAAAAGTCATCGCGGGAACCAGCACCTCATCCCCGGCCCGCACCCCCGCCAGGCGCAGGGCGATATGCAACGCAGCGGTTCCGTTTACGACGGCGACCGCGTGCTTTGCCCCGGTGCAGGCGCCAAGCTCGGCTTCGAACCGATCGACAAACCTGCCTACGGACGAGACATAGTTCGAATCGAGACATTCCTTGAGATAGGCCCACTCGTTACCGGCAAAGCGAGGCTCGTGCAGGGCGACTGGACCCGGCCCCAGCACCACCCGCAGCGCCTCGAGCACCTGGCGGGCGCAAGCGGACTGCGGCGCGTCATTACAGGGTGTATTCATCGGTGCGGTAGGACGTGAGGTTCGCCGGTTTACGGTACCAGTCGACAGTCTCTGCGAGCCCACGGCGGAAGCCTTCCAGGCCGCCGTAGCGCGGCTGCCAGCTCAGCAGTTCGCGGGCCTTGTCCGTCGCAGCCCACAGCCGCTCCACCTCGCTGTTGCGCGGACGCAGGCGTTGCGAGTCGGAGATGATTTCGATCTCGACGCCCATGGCGCCGGCAATGGCGCGGGCGACATCGCCTATCGAAATTTCAAAGTTGCTGCCGAGATTTATGACCTGGCCGACAGCGCTATCGGAACCCAGCGCAGCCAGAAACCCGGCCACGGTATCGGTCACATAATTGAAGTCGCGCGTTGGATGCAATGCGCCGAGCTTGATCTGGCGGGCGCCGCTCGCGATCTGCGTGATGATGGTCGGAATCACCGCACGGGCGGATTGCCGCGGACCATAGGTGTTGAACGGCCGCAGGATAGTCACCGGCGTGGCGAAGGATGTGTAGAACGACATCGCCAGCTGATCGGCGCCGATCTTGGTGGCGGAATACGGCGACTGCCCCTGCAGAGGATGCTCCTCCGTGATCGGGACGAACCGTGCCGTGCCATAGACCTCGCTGGTGGAGGTGTGCACCACCCGTGCGACGCTCAGATCACGGGCGGCCTGCACGACGTTGAGCGTGCCTTTGATGTTGGTGTCGACGTAGCTGTCCGGCGAGCGATACGAGTAGGGAATGGCAATCAACGCTGCCAGGTGCAGCACCGCGTCGCAGCGGCGGGTCGCCTCGCGCACAGCGTTCAGGTCGCGGACGTCGCCTGCAAACACCTCGAACTTGCCGGCGACATCAGCGGCGCAGTGGTCCAGCCAGCCGCGGGAATTGAACGAATTGTAGAGAACGAACGCCCGCACGTCGTGCCCCGCCCGTACCAGCGCCTCGGTGAGGTGGGATCCGATGAAACCCTCGGCGCCGGTAACCAGCACTTTCACAGTGTCGCCTTCGAACCGCGGGACGCGGCGGATGGGGGAGTGGCCAGGGTGTGTTTCATGACTGTGCTGACGCTTTGCAAAGAAGTCCAGGTACGCTACCGCCCTGCGACGCGGCCCCAGCAGGCCATCGCATCCGGAGTTACGACCGCAGCCGCTGCCCGGCGTGCAGTGTCGCACAGCGCCTAACGGCGCGAGTCGCGCTCTACCTCATCGCGGATCTGGTCGATCTCGTCCGTGAGCGCCTTGTGCTCCTGCACCTTGTAACGCAGGAACTCTGCCGTCAGCCTTGCCTTGGCCTCGATGCCGCGCGGAGTGAGCAAATACATGTAGCCAATCTTGTTTTTGCTGTTCTTGAAGTTCGCGACCTTGATCCAACCCCTCTCGATCAACGCCTGGAGACAGTAATTGACCTTTCCCAGGCTGATTCCGAGCTCCCGCGCGACATCGCGCTGACTCAGCGCAGGATTCGGTTTGAGCAGCTTCAGAAGCTTGTAGCGGACTTCGTCGGTGACCATTTGGACAGCCGATAGCGCGAGCTACTTGGCCGCGAACTCAAGCACCGAGCCTCACCATATGCCCGGTCGAGGCGGCGCCGCGCGGCGCGAATCGCCCTGCGGCAGGATCCACGCGGTGGGCACGCGCACCGGCGTGTCGTGGCCGAGGAGATTGAGCAACACGATTGCGCGTTCGGCGCCATCCTCGCGCTGAAAGATGCCTTCCAGCCCATCGAACGGTCCGCTCGCGATGAGCACTGCGGTACCGCTCACTAGCGGTGCAGGCTTGGCCAGATGATGCAGCCCGGTCATCGGATCCGCCCGCCTTCGCAACCGGCAGATCGTCTCGTCGGGGACAATGGCGTAGCGGCACCCGAAGCGAACGACCCCCGACACTCCGACCGAGGAGCGCACGGGTGCGAGCGGCTGCGAGCCTTCCATGAGTCGCAGAAAGAGGTAGCGCGGGAAGAGCGGGACGATTCGCTCGCGCCGCTGCTGACGACACAGGAGCGGCTCCACGAGCCGCGGCAGGTAGACCTCGTAGCCCTGGCGCTCGAGGTTGGACTGCGCCACCGCCTCAGCCGATGGCTTAGTAAGAATCAGGTACCAACGCAACACGGGCACCTGCAGCGGTGCGTTCAACGTCTGAACGGGCCAAGTCTATGGACGCGGATTTGCAGTGTCAACCAACACTTTCCGCAAATCCCGCGGCGGCAGCGTGGCGGATTACGGCGCCGCCGTGTGCACGGCCAGGAATGCGATCGCGACGTTGTACAGAATCTGCGACACCGCCTGCCACAAGGGTAACGGCGGCATGTGCTCGGCGTTCAGCGGCACCACCACGGTGTCGCCCGGCTCCATCTGCACCCGCGAGGTACGGAACCAGCGGCCCCCTCCGGAAGCGACAACGCTGCCGTCGGCGCGCACCACGTAGATGCGACCCCTGTCGGCACGCACCGTCTCGCCGCCACTCATGGCGATGTAGTCGTCGCGCGACAGTCCCGCTTTGTAGAGGTGTGACGTTACCGTTTGAACCTCCCCAATGACGGTTACTTCCTGCTGGAATTTCGGCACGATGAGCTCGTCTCCGTCACGAAGCACGACGTCGTATTGGGACCTGGCTGGTGCGCGCATTACGCGAGGAAGGTTGATCACCAGCCGGCCCACGGCCTTGGCCTGGCGAAGCTGCGAGAGCAGAGACTGGCCGACACTCAAGGCCGATGCCGCCCCACCCTGGTTTGCGACCGTGCCCTGCAGCGCGACGAATGCGATGTCGCTCTGCATGCGCACGGCGAGCATATCGAGTTCCTTCTGCTCGCGGTCACGCAGCTCCCTGCGGGTGAACACGCTGCCCTCGGGGAAAGCGTACTGCGTCAGGCCGCCCGCGCGCTGCAATACCGACTTCAAAGTGTCACCGGGCTTGACTGAGTACCTGCCGGGAAACTTAACCTGCCCGCGCAGCGTGACAGTTTCCTGATCGGTCCACGCCTGAACCTCCCTGATGCTGAGATTGTCGAACGGCTCGAGTTGCAGGTTGGCTGCCGGATCACCGCGCAGGACCGCTGCCAGGTCAACCGGGATCAGCTCGGTTCGCCGCGACTCGCCATTTACCACTTTGTAACGCGTGAGCTCGGCGTTGCCGCCGTACGCCGCATCACTCAGCCCGCCACCGGCTCTGATCAGGTCCCTCACCGTCATGCCGGTCTCGAGCGGATATTGTCCGGGCACATTGGCACGTCCATCGATCCGCACCACCTCATCAGGCCGCCCGATGTTGGACTGCAACTTGAGGTCATCAAGCAGCGGCTGGATAACGCGGTCGCGGCTCGACTGCAGGTCGAAGACCATCAGACGATCGCGTGCCATCAACGGCAGGTCTGCCGCCGAGCCGGGGTCGCGCAATGCCGCCACCAGATCCGCGGACAATACCGTGACGCGCCGGTCCGGCGGCGATTCCCGGCGGATCAGGATGTAGTGCAGGTCTGCGTTGGGCTTCAGGTCGTCCACGGAACGGATCACGTCGGTGAGCCGCATGCCGTCGTGATATGCGAAGGCGCCGGAGGTGTAAACGTAGCCCTGCACCACTACCCCCGCGTCCAGCGTGGGACGCAGACGCGAGACCCGGAGGCTGTCGCCGTTGCGCACGGCCTCGGACTGTCCGGCACGCGCGCTCAGGTCGACCTGCAGCACGACCCGATGCAGACTGGCATCAATGCGCGTGAGCGCCAGTTTCGCAGTGTCGGCTTCCGGCGTGAGCCCGCCTGCAAGCTGGACCACGTCGGCCACCGAGGTCTCATTGCGAATCTCATAGATCGCCGGCCGGTGGACTTCACCTGCGACAGTGACCGTGGGCCCGATCGGCGGGATGAAAATGACATCCCCGGGCAGAAGCTTCGCGTCGTCAGTGGTGTCGCCGCGAATCAGCATGTCATAGAGATCCAGCCGGCGCACCAGCCCGCCGCTTCGTTTCAGCTGAATATTGCGCAGCGAGCCCACCGGTTGCACGCCGCCCGCGGCAAACAGTGCCGAGGTGATAGTACCCAACCCACTGATGGCGTATGAGCCGGGAGACTTCGCATCTCCCAACACGAACACGCGGATGGTGCGTATGTCACCCATGGTAACGTTGGCACGCACGCCGACCATCTGCCTTTCAACGCGCGATTCCAGCGCGGCCTTCACGTTCGCGAAGGTTTGTCCCCCGACGCTGATCGGCCCCAGTTCTGGAAAGCTCACGTGGCCATCGCGTCCGACCAAGAGCTTGAGATTCGCATTCTTTGTGCCGTACAGCTGGACATCGAGCTCATCGCCGGGACCGACGACGTAGTCCGCAGGCACCGGCACATTCGTCGTCGGAGCGAAGGTGGAGATCGGCCGATCGAACAGGTCGTAGCCGAAGGGCTTCAACGCCGTGGGACCCACTTTGGTCAGCGGCAGTTTGGTGAGCCGTATGAAAAGATCACGCAGTGCCGGCTCGACCCCAAGGCGCAACGTCGCAAGCTGTTCGGTAAGCCCGGCAAGCGGAATGGGCGCAAATCCAGGCAGCGCGAGCACGCCGTCGCGCGAGAGCTGATACGGATTATTTGAACGGATCAGGTCGATGAGGGCTTGCCGATGCTTTTTCTCCTCGTCGGTCAGGTCCGGGCGTATCGGCTGCGACGTATCGCAATTCGGCTGTCCCACGCAGCTGGGTGGCAGCTGCGCGTAACCGCCCGCCGTCACGTTCTGCGCGCCGCTCGGCGCCATCGCCGCCGCCGTGGCTGCGGCCACCCCGCTAGAGGTGGAATTGCCCCCGCCATTCGTCTGGTTGGCAGAACCCTGATTCGCCGCCAGAGCAGGCGCAAGACTACCGAGGAGGTTCTGCTGCTGCGAGGGAGTGACACCACCGAGCGCGCCCAACGCGCCTGCCTGCGGCGCGCCCGGCGGCGGCTGGTTGCCGGACGGTAGCGGGATGGAGTCGATGGTGATGACGACCCAGTCCTCGGCCTGCAGGAACGGACTCAGGCGCTGCAGCTCACCGCGCTGCTTCTGTTGCTCGAGCAGCATCTCACGCTGTTGCTGCAGCATGAGACTCTGCTGCTCTTCGGTCAGTGGCGTCGTGCGAACGCCCATCCCGCCTTGTGAGCCTAATGTGCCACCGAGGCCCCCGACTCCCCCGAGCTGCTGCGAAAGCGCATCCCGTTGCTCGGGAGACAGACCCTGCAGGATCTGCAAGCCGGTGTCTGCCATGGAGCTCTGCCCGTGGGCCGGATAGACGCCGATAAGAAGCGCGGCCGAAAGAAGGAAGACAATCACCAGCCCCGCAAGGCGTTGCATCAAGCGCATTAGAAACCTTTATCTCTTGTAGCTCTTGGCACGCGGCACGTGCGGTCGGCTCCGGGGCCGACCCCCCACGCGTGAATGGGCGATTGTACTGAAGAGCGCCCGTTCGTGTAGCTCCGATGCGGGAGTAGCGCCGGCGCTCAATCTCGCCACGTCTGCACGGTCGCGAGCAGCTTCATCACCGAGGCCGGCGCCGCATGGCCGCCAGCGGGATCCTGCACCGCTGGGGCGAGCTGCGCCGTCAGCTTCTTGCCGAGCTCGACGCCCCACTGATCGAAGGCATTGATCCCCCACACCACGCTCTGCGTGAGCACGCTGTGCTCGTAGAGCGCGATGAGGCGGCCGAGGGTCGCGGGGTCGAGCTGCTCGAAACAGCACGATCGTGCTGGGGCGGCTGCCAGGGTCGACCTTGTGGGGGATGAGCGCCTCCAGCTGCGCCGCCGGCATGCCCGCGTGCTCGAGCTCCAGGCGCACCGCTTCCGCGGACTGGCCGTTGCTGAGCGCCTCCGCCTGCGCCAGGCAGCTCGCAATCGCGAGGTTCTGCTGCGCCTGGTTGCCGCAGGAGGAGCGCGCCGGGAGCAGGAAATCCAGCGCCGCGCGCGCGCTGCCCTGGTGCAGCAGCTGGAAGAACGAATGCTGCCCGTTGTTGCCGGGCTCGCCCCAGATCACCGCGGCGGTCGGCGCATTCCACCGGCTTGCCATCCAGCTGCGACCGATTTGCCGTTGCTCTCCATCTCGAGCTGCTGCAGGTAGGCCGGGAAGCGGCGCAGCGAGTCGTCGTAGGGCAGCACAGCAAGCGTCGGCAGCTTCATGAAGTTGATGTTCCACACGGCCGGCGAGCCCCATCAGCACCGGCAGGTTCTCCTGCCAGGGGGCGCTGCGGAAGTGCTCGTCCATCTCATGCCCGCCGCCAAGGAAGTCGAGGAAGTTGCGCTCGCCGATCGCGATGGCGAGCGACACGCCGATCGAGGACCACAGCGAGTAGCGCCCGCCGACCCAGTCCCACATCTGGAATCGATACTGCGGGTGCACGCCGAACTCATCCATCGCCTTGGTGTTCACCGACACCGCGGCGAAGTGCCGCGGCACGGCCGCTTCGCCGATCTTCGCCACGAGCCAGGCGCGCGCGGTGCGCGCGTTGGTCTGCGTCTCGAGCGTGGTGAAGGTCTTGGAGACACGATGAACAGCGTCGTGGCGGGATCCGCCGATTCCAGCACCTGCGCCAGGTAACAGCCGTCGATGTTGGAAACGAATTCGCAGCGCGGCGCGCCGGCGCCGTAGGCGCTGCAGCGCCTGCACCGCCATGGCGGGACCCAGGTCCGAGCCGCCGATGCCGATATTCACCACGAGCCGGAACCGCTGCCCGCTGCTGCCCGTGATCGCCCCGCCGCGCACGTCCTGCGCAAAGGCGAGCATGCGGGCGCGCTCGGCCATGACCAGCTTCTCGATGTCCGCGCCGCCGATCGCCGCGCCCGGCGGCTGGCGCAGCGCCACGTGCAGTACGGCGCGGTCCTCGGTGCTGTTGATCCGCTCGCCGCTCCACATGGCGTCGATCCTGCCTCGCAGGCCCACCGCATCGGCGAGCTGGAAGAGCTTAGCGAGCGCGATCTCATCGAGCCGCTGGCGCGAGAAATCCATGAGCAGCCCGGCCTGCTCGCGCGAGAAGCGCTCGAAGCGCTTCGGATCGCGCTCGAACAGCTCGGGCACCGGCACCTCTGCGAGGTGCGCGGCGTGCGCGTCGAGCTCCGCCCACAAGGGTGTGCGCGGACCGGGACGTATCGTGAGTGTCATCACCGCTCTCCTTACCCGGATGCGCGGCCGCAACCCCCGCCGGCCATCGCCGGCGTTGCCACGGTCATGCCGAGCCTTATTTCAGCCGCTGTAGCAGGCGGCGACCGAGTCGACGACGTATTGTAGTTGCGTTTCGGTCAGCTCCGGGAAGATCGGCAGCGCCAGCGTCTCTGCCGCGGCGCGCTCGGAATGCGGATAATCTCCGGCCTTGCAGCCGAGGTAGGCGAAGCACTGCTGCAGGTGCAGGGGCACCGGGTAGTAAATCTCGGTGCCCACGCCGGCGGCCGCCAGGTGCGCTCGCAGTGCGTCGCGCTCGCGCGCGCGGATGACGTACTGGTTGTAGATGTGGCGCCCGCCCGGCACCGCGCGCGGTGTCCGCACGCGCGTCCCCGAGCTGCGCTCGCGCGAACGCCGCGTCGTAGAAGGCGGCGTTGCGCTGCCGGCCGGCGGTCCACGCATCCAGGTGCGGCATCTTGACGTTGAGCACCGCGGCCTGCAGCTCGTCGATGCGGAAATTGCCGCCGATGAGCGCATGGTAGTACTTCGGCTTGCCGCCGTGCACGCGCAGGATACCCCATGCGCTCGGCGAGGGCGGCGTCGTTGGTGACGCACATGCCGGCATCGCCGAAGGCGCCGAGATTCTTGGTGGGAAAGAAAGACAGGCAGCCGACGTCGCCGAAGCTGCCGGCGCGCCGCTGCCGCGCGTCGGCGGCGCCGATCGCCTGCGCGGCATCCTCGATGACTCTCAGGCCATAGCGGTGCGCGCTCTGCATGAGCGGCTCCATGTCGGCGAGCTGCCCGTACAGGTGCACCGGCATGAGGGCGCGCACGCGTGCGCCGCTGCCGCGATGGATGAGCTCGCTCGCCGCGCCGCTCGCAGTGCTGCGCGAGAAATTCTGCCAGCGCGCCGGGGCTGAGATTGAAGGTCAGCGGATCGATGTCGACGAAAAGCGGCCGCGCGCCGCTGCGCGCAATGGTGCCCGCGGTGGCAAAGAACGTGAACGGGCTGGTGATGACCGCATCGCCCGGCCCGATGTCGAGCGCCATGAGGGCAAGCAGCAGCGCGTCCGTTCCCGAGGACACCCCGACGCCATGACGGCACTGGCTGTAGGCGGCGATGTTGGCCTCGAGCTCGCGCACCGCAGGGCCCAGAATGAAGTGCTGACTCGCGCACACCGCCTCGATCGCCGCCTCGATCTGCGCGGCGAGCGGCTGGTACTGCAGCTTCAGGTCCAGCAGCGGCACCTGCTGGGCGGATGGATTGCGGCGTGCTCACAGCGGCACCGCTTAGCGCTTGTAGCCGTAATACTCGCAGAACCAGTCGACGAACTTCCGCACGCCGACCTCGACCGGCGTCGCCGGCCGGTAGCCGACGTCCCTGACCAGATCGTCGATGTCGGCGAACGTCTCGGGCACATCCCCCAGCTGCAGCGGCAGCAAGTTCTTCTGCGCCTTGCGCCCCAGGCACTCCTCGATCACCTCGATGTAGCGCATGAGCTGCACGGGCTGATTGTTGCCGATGTTATAGATGCGGAACGGCGCGTTGCTCGTTGCCGGATCGGGCGCGTCGCTGTTCCAGTTCGGATCGGGCTGCGCGACGCGCTCGAAGGCCCGCACCACGCCTTCGGCGATGTCCTCGACGAAGGTGAAATCGCGCTTGTGGTGGCCGTTGTTGAAAACGTCGATCGGCTTGCCTTCGAGGATGTTGCGCGTGAACATGAACAACGCCATGTCGGGGCGGCCCCACGGGCCGTAGACCGTGAAGAAACGCAGGCCCGTGGTCGGCAGCTTGAACAGCGACGAGTAGTTGTGCGCCATCAGCTCGTTCGCGCGCTTCGTCGCCGCGTAGAGCGACAGCGGATGATCGGCGCTGTTGTGGACCGAGAACGGCATGTTGGTGTTCGCGCCGTACACCGAGCTCGTCGAGGCGTACACCAGATGCTCGACGCCGTTGTGGCGGCAGCCCTCGAGCACATTCAGCGTGCCGGTCGACGTTGCTGCTGCACGTAGGCGTGCGGAGTCTTTGAGCGAGTAGCGCACGCCGGCCTGCGCGGCCAGATGCACTACGCGCGGGAACTTCTCGCGCGCGAACAGCTCGGCGATTCCGGCGTTGTCGGCGAGATCGAGCTTCACGAAGCGAAAGCGCGCATTCGCGAGCCGCTCGAGTCGCGCCTGCTTGAGGGTGACGTCGTAGTAGTCGTTCAGGTTGTCGAGGCCGACGACCTCGTGGCCCCGCTCCAGCAGGAGCTGCGAGGTACGCGAGCCGATGAAGCCCGCGGCGCCGGTGACCAGGATCTTCACAGCCGCCCGTCCACCGCGGCGCGGGAAAGACGTGCTTGATGTCGTAGAGCACGTGCTTCTTCCTGCACAGCCGGCGCACGCCTCGTGCGCCAAGCTCGCTGAACTGCCGATGCGCCACCGCCACGACGCCGCATCGTAGCGCCCGGGCTTCAGCGTCGCGCATCGGCCGCAGGCCGTACTCGTGCCGGCGCTCGGCGCTGTCGCCCACGGGTCGTAGATATCGACGTGCGCGCCGTGTTTCTGCAGCTCGCGCACCACGTCCACGACTTTCGAGTTGCGGATGTCGGGGCAGTTCTCCTTGAACGTGATGCCGAGCATCAGCGCCCGCGCGCCCTTCACGTGGATGCGCTTGCTGGCCATCAGCTGCGTGATCTGCCCGGCCACGTACAGCGCCATGTTGTCGTTCAGGCGCCGGCCGGCGAGGATCATCTCCGGGTGATAGCCGATCTCCTGCGCCTTGTGGGTCAGGTAGTACGGATCCACGCCGATGCAATGGCCGCCGACCAGCCCCGGCCGGAAGGGCAGGAAGTTCCACTTGCTGCCGGCGGCGTTCAGCACCTCCTCGGTATCGATGCCGAGGCGGTTGAAGATCAGCGCCAGCTCGTTGATGAGCGCGATGTTGACGTCGCGCTGGGTGTTCTCGATGACCTTCGCGGCCTCGGCCACGTTGATGCTGGAGGCCTTGTGCGTGCCGGCGGTGATGATGCGTGGCGTACAGCTTATCGACGAAGTCGGCGACCTCGGGCGTCGAGCCGGAGGTGACCTTCTTGATGGTGGGGAGCCGGTGCTCCTTGTCGCCCGGATTGATGCGCTCGGGGCTGTAGCCGGCGAAGAAGTCCCTGTTGAACTTCAGGCCCGAGACCGCGCTCGAGAATCGGCACGCAGACCTCTTCGGTGCAGCCGGGGTAGACGGTGGATTCGTAGATCACGACAGCGCCCTTCCAGCACCTTGCCGACGCTCTCGCTCGCCCTCACCAGCGGCGTGAGATCCGGCCGCTTGTACTCGTCGATCGGGGTCGGCACCGTGACGATGTAGACCTGGCAGCGTTCAGCCGCGCGAGGTCGGTCGTGAACGTGCAGGCGGCTGCGCGCGCCTTGAGCTCCGCGCGCGTGACCTCGAGGGTGCTGTCGCGCCGGCTTTCGAGCTCGGCGATGCGCCCGGCGTTGACGTCGAAGCCGGTCGTATCGAAATGTTTGCCGAACTCCACCGCCAGCGGCAGGCCGACATAACCGAGACCAACGACGCCGATGCGGCATTTACGCAAATTGAGCACCATCGATCAGTACTTGTTCAGGCGCTTGAGTCGGTCTGCGGACTCGAGTGCTGGCACTGAGCGACGGCCGAGGCGCACGGCAGCATCGCGCGGCTCAGCGCAGCCCACAGGCACTTGTCCGCCGCTCGCCTTGGCGATCACTTCCAGCATGCCTCGTGCGCCATCGAGTTCTTCCTCTGTCGCCGTCACGACGGACAGGGGCACGCCCAGCGCATGGCGCGCGCACCGTGACGCGCACCGTCGCCGGCGTGCGCGGGCAGTGCGGGCTCTCGCCGAGCGCCAGCGCACCCTGGCCGCCGGTCATCGCCAGATAGACGTCCGCCAGGATGCGCGCATCCAGCAGCGCGCCGTGCAGCTCGCGACGCGAGTTGTCGACGTCGTAGCGCTTGCACAGCGCATCCAGGTTGTTGCGCTGGCCCGGGTGCAGCTCGCGCGCCAGTGCCAGGGTGTCGAGCACCTGACACGATGCGCACGCGAGCGTGGCGCCGCTCGCCCGGCAGGCGCGCCAGCTCCGCATCGAGGAACGCCACGTCGAATGCGGCGTTGTGGATGACGAGCTCGGCGCCGGCAGATGAAGCCAGCAGCTCCTCGGCGATTTCGGCGAAGCGCGGCTGGCCGTCGAGGTCGGTGCGCGTGATGCCGTGCACCGCCAGCGCGCCCTCGTCGATCTCGCGCTCGGGATTCAGATAGCGATGAAAGTTGCGGCCGGTCGCGCGCCGGTTCACCAGCTCGACGCAGCCGATCTCGATGATGCGGTGACCGAGCTCGGGTTCGAGGCCGGTGGTTTCGGTGTCGAGGACGATCTGGCGCATGGGTGGCGCGAGTCTACCGCAAGCCTCCGGCGAGCATGGCGTCGATCGCGTCATTGGCGAGCCGATCGACACGCTCGTTGCCCGGGCACGCCGGCGTGAGCCCGTCACCCAGTGCCACTCGATCTGGTGTCCGGCGGCGAGCTGCGTCGAGCTGCTCCCACAGGTCCTGGTTCTTGACCGGCTTGCGGTCCGCCGTCTTCCAGCCGCGCGCCTTCCAGTTCGTCAGCCACTCGGTGATGCCGCGGCGCACGTACTGGAGTCGGTGTAGAGGAGCGCGCCGCACCGGGCGCTTCAGCGCCTCGAGCGCGCGGATCACCGCCGTGAGCTCCATGCGGTTGTTGGTGGTCAGCGGCTCCGCGCCGCAGATCTCTTTCTCGTGCTCGCCGCGCTGCAGCAGCGCGGCCCAGCCGCCCGGCCCCGGATTGCCGCGGCAGGCGCCATCGGTGTAAATCTCGATCACGCCCGCGAGCGCGTCGTGGGCTTGACCAGACCGCCGAGCACGCGCAGGTTTCTCGCGCAAGCGCGGGCGGATCGGGGTCAGGGTGTAGACGCGCTTGCGGGCCTTGAGCAGATAGGCGCCCGCCGGGCAGCGGATAGGTGAGGCCCGCGCGCAGCATCCGGCCGGTGCCCTCGCCCGTCGACAGGCCGCGGCTCCACGGACTGCAGTACAGGTAGCGCTGCGTGCGCGACGACTTCGTAGCCGAGCAGCACCGAGCCACTCGCGCAGCAGCCGCTCGGAGAGCACGCGGCGCATGCCCGGCGGGAAGCCGCTCCGACTCCAGCGCGCGCGCATGCCCCACAGGCTCCAGGGGCCGAAACCCCAGCACGAGCAGCTGCCCCTCGGCCACCAGCACGCGGTCCACCTCGCGCACCACCGCGTAGGGGTCGGCCGCGAATTCGAGCGTGTGCGGCAGCAGCACCGCATCGACGCAGTCGCTGGTGACGGGTAAGTGCGAGGGTCGGGCAATGATGTCGGCGCCGCCCGGAACACGCCGCGGCGGCGACGACGCTCTGACGGCGGGTGCGGCAGCCGGCCAGCAGTCCGCGAGCGTGCCCCAGGCGCCGACCTGCAGGAATTCCCAGCCGAAAACATCTTCGAGCGCCTCGCCCAGCAACTCGCGCTTCGGCCGCAAGCAGCGCGCGCCCGAGCGGTGTTTGCCACCAGGCAGCTGAGAGCGGCATCACGATCCGGAATGCGTGAAGTGCGAACTGGCACGACGAAATGCTGGTAATAGTGTGAACTTACCGGTTAAATAGCGTCGAATCCTGTACAGCGTCTAAATTTCGAACGCCCGTGATCCCACGTCCGGGAAAGTAGCACGCCCACAGAGGGTTCGGAACTTGGCGACGGACAGCGATCCGACGCGCCTCTCTGCGCGCTACTGGCTCTGACTGTGCTCGTCCTCGCCGCCTGCGCGCATGCGCCACAGCGCCCGCGCCCGCTACCCCGCTGAGCCCCCGAGACTCGCTCCGGTCGACGGTCGCCCTCGCTGCCGGCGGCGATGCCCGCAGCCGCCGCGCACCCGCGCTGGCCGTGAGTCCGAGGCGCTGTCCGCGCCGGCGCGCAGCGCCCGACGCCGACACGCCCGCAGCCAGCCGCGGCGCCGACGCCTGCGGCGGCGGCAGCCGCAGCGCCGCAGGAGCCCGACGCAGGTCGCCGGCCTCACCCCGGCGCAGTACGCGGACCTCTTCGATCGCATGCGCGCCGGCTTCAAGCTCGACGACGCGACCGACAGCCGCGCGATCGACGCAGCAGCTGCAACTGGTTCGCCATCGAACCCGGACTATCTGCAGCGCGCCTTCGGCCGCGCCGACCTGTACCTCTACCACATCGTCACCCAGCTCGAAGCGCGCGGCATGCCGCTCGAGCTGGCGCTGCTGCCGGTGGTCGAGAGCGCCTTCGAGCCCTACGCCTACTCGCGCGCGCGCGCCTCGGGCCTGTGGCAGTTCATTCCGGACACCGGCTCGCGCTTCGGCCTGAAGCAGGACTGGTGGTACGACGGCCGCCGCGACATCGTCGAATCCACGCGCGCCGCGCTCGATTACCTGCAGGCGCTGCACGACGAATTCAACGGCGACTGGCTGCTGGCGATCGCCGCCTACAACTGCGGCGAGATGACGGTCGAGCGCGCGGTCGAGCGCAACCAGCGCGCGGGCAGGCCGACCGATTTCTGGAACCTGAAGCTGCCGACGCGAGACGCGCGCCTATGTGCCGAAGCTGCTGGCCATGAGGCGCCTGGTGCTCGACCCGGAAGCCTACGGCCTCTCCTTCAGCCCGATTCCCGAACCAGCCCTACTTCGTGCGCGAGTCGACACCGCAGGGCCAGATCGACCTGAAGGTCGCGGCCGAGATCGCCGGCGTCAGCCGCCGAGGAGCTCTACGAGCTCAACCCGGCGTTCCATCGCTGGGCCACCGACCCGCCGGCCCGTACTACCTGCTGTGCCGGTCGATGCCGCCGAGGTGTTCGCCGAGAACGTCGTCGCAGCTCACCGAAGAGCAGCGCATGGACGTCGCGCACTACACGGTGCGGCGAGGGCGACTCGATCGTCTCGGTGGCGCGAGCGCTTCGACACCACGGTCGAATGTCATTCGCGAGCTGAATGACCTGCCGGCCGGGGCGCCTCACGGTCGGCGACGACCTGCGCGTGCCGATGCCGTGACGGAGCTTGCCGGCCAAGGTCATGCTCGCCGCCGCGCGGGTCGATGGGCGCGGCCGGACCGTCGCGCCCGCACGTGCAGATCGTGCGCCGCGGCGAGACGCTCTGGGCCATCGCGCGCCGCCACGGCATGAACGTGAATACCCTGGCGCATGATGAACGGCATGCAGCCGGCGACCGCGCTGCGCGCCGGACAGCGGATCCGGCTGTCCACGGGCACGGGCAGTCGCCGCATGCCGTCACGGCGGCGTGTCGATGTACACCGTGCGCGCCGGCGACACGCTGACGGAGATTGCGCAGGCTCTTCCAGTGCAGCGTGCCCGCAGCTGCTCGCCTGGAACGGCATGAGCTCGCACGTCGCCCATTCATACCAGGCCAGAAGCTGCGCATCCAGCCGTCAGGAGCCATCACAGCTGACCGACCTGGCGGGCCCGACCGGCCGCAGCTGCAGGCTTTCCGGCATAATCCGCGCCGGGAGGCACGCATCATGGGATTTCTTGCCGGCAAGCGCGCGCTGATCGTCGGCGTCGCCACCGATCGCTCCATCGCCTGGGGCATCGCCCAGGCGATGCATCGCGAAGGCGCCGAGCTCGCCTTCTCCTACGCCAACGACAAGATGAAGGAGCGCGTCGAGCCGCTCGCCGCCTCGCTCGGCTCGAACCTCACCATGCCGCTCGATGTCACGGTCGACGAGCAGATCGACGCGGCCTTCGCACTGCTCAAGCGTGAATGGGGCCAGCTCGACATCGTCGTGCACGCGGTGGCGTTCGCGCCGCGCGAGGCGCTCACGGGCAGCTTCGTCGACAACACCACGCGCGAGGCCTTCCGCATCGCCCACGACGTCTCCAGCTACAGCTTCACCGCCCTCGCCCGCGCGCGCAGCCGCTGATGGCGGGCCGCCGCGGGCGCGCTGCTGACGCTGTCCTACCTGGGCGCGGTGCGCTCCATCCCCGAGCTACAACGTCATGGGACTCGCCAAGGCGAGCCTGGAAGCGAACGTGCGCTTCCTGGCCGCGGACCTGGGTCCCGCAGGGCATCCGCGTCAATGGCATCTCCGCAGGTCCGATCAAGACGCTCGCCGCCGCCGGCATCGCCGGGTTTCGCAAGATGCTGGCCCGGGTCGCGGAAGTCGCGCCCCTGCGGCGCAATGTGACGCTGGAGGACGTCGGCAATGCCGCCGCCTTCCTGTGCTCGGATCTGGCGGCCGGCATCACCGGCGAGATCCTCTACGTCGACAGCGGCTTCAGCACCGTCGGCATGAGCTTCCCGCTCGAGGCCGAGGGCTGAAGCTCACGCGCGCCGGCCCTCGCGGCCGCCGGAGGCGCTCACTCGAAGGCCTTGGGGTTCTTGCGCACATCCGCAGTGCGGCGCACTTCTTCGACGTAAGCGAGCACATCGGCGTTCCCCTGGCGCTGCGCTTCCTGCAAAGCGCGATCTGACTGCGCCTGGCGGTCGTGCGCTGCGGTGCGTACGGCGCTGACGCCAACGATCGCCGCGCCACCGTCGTTGAGCGCGAGTACCTGCCACATGGGATGGCCTGCAGGTCGCGGGGCGGCGAAGGCAGCGTCGCGCACCTGGGCCGGAATCGACGGGTCGCCCCGGCCGATGAAGTGGGCTGGATCGGCGTGCACCTTGAGCTCCTGCGCGATCGTGTCGAACGCGGCGCCGGCGGCCAGCTTCTCGCGCGCGCTTTGCGCAGCCTTCAAGGCGGCGGCTGTCTCCTGCTCGCGCGTGATCGCGGCAATGATGCCTTCGCGGACTTCCGCGAGCGGCTGGGGTTGCGGCTGGCGGCGCTCCAGCACTTTCATGAGCACCAGCCGGTCATCGCCGAGAAGCACGGGGCCGCCCAGGCGTCCAACGGCGAGGGGTGGATCGGCGAACACCAGCTGCTGCAGCTGCGGCGCGGGACCGAGCGGTGGCGCGCCCGCGCCTTTGGCGAAACCCGGCACATCCCCCGGCTGCAGCTTGTACTGCTGCGCGAGCGCGTCGAGATCGGCACCGGGCTCGGCGAGTTTGCTCTGCAGCTGCTCCTGGATCTCCCCGAAACGGTCGGTGGCGCGGTCACGGCGCAGCTGCGCCTCGAGCTCGGGGCGCGCTTCCTCGAAGCTCTTGCCCTTGCCCGGCTGAATCTCATCGAGGCGGATGATGTGATAGCCGAATTGCGTCTTTACCGGGCCTTTGATCTCGCCCACTTTCATGCCGAACAGGGCGTCCGCAAAGGGCGCCACGAAGCTGTTGCGGTCGGCCCAGCCGAGATCTCCGCCGTTGTGCGCCGAGCCCGGATCCTGCGAGTACTGCTTCGCAAGCTGCGCAAAATCCTTGCCCGCCTTCGCCTCGGCCAACACCTGTTGGGCCTGGGCGAGGGCCGTCGCGTCATCCTTGGCCGTGACGAGGATGTGATGCGCGTGGCGCTTTTCGGGCACTTCGAGGCGGCTCCGGTTTTTCTCGTATGCGGCGTGCAGGTCAGCGTCGCTCACCGACTGCTGCGCCGCCAACGCCTCCAGGCGCAGCTCCGCGTACTGCAGATGCGCCGACTCCGGTCTCATGTACTGTGCCGAATGTTCCTTGTAGTAAGCCTGCACCGCCGCCTCCTCGACCTTCGCCGCCGCCTTGAACTGCTCGGCCGGCACGAGGAGGTAGCGCACCTCGCGTTCCTGGTTCTCCAGCTCACTCAGGCGCGCCAGCTCCGTCGCGGTGAGAAAATCCGACGCGCCGATGCCGCCCTCGAGTTGGATGCGCTGCACCTCGTTGCGCAGCTGATTCTGGTAGGCCTCGAGCGAGATGCCCGCCTGGGCGAGCGCCGCCTTCGCGGCCTCGGGTGAGTACTGCCCGCCGATCTGGAACGCCGGTTCTTTCTGTACCGCCTCGCGCAGCGAGGCGCGACTCACCCGATATCCCAGGTTCCGGGTGCGCTCGGTGAGCAGCGCGTTGCGGATCAGGCCCTCGAGCACCTGGTCCTGAAACCGCGCGCGCAGCTCCACGGGCAGATCCGCTCCGCCCAGGCGCTGTTGCCACTGGGTCTGCTGGCGCATCCAGGCGTTGTGGGCATCCTCCAGGGCGATCTTGCTGCCGTTCGCCTCGGCGGCGTAGTTGGAGCCGCCGAAATTCAGGTTCACGATGCCGTAGGCACCCCAGGCGGCGAACACGAGGGCGAGCGCCCCCAACACCAGGTATGCGAGCCATTTCTGGCCTTTAAGGGTGTCTCCGATCCTCTGAAGCATGTGTCGGCCAGCGGCTTATGGCAGGAGTGTGGCGGAGCGGACGGGACTCGAACCCGCGACCCCCGGCGTGACAGGCCGGTATTCTAACCAGCTGAACTACCGCTCCGAATTTTGGGGGGCGAATGCTAACGGATTGATCAATAAGGCTACAAGCAGTTTCGTTCCCACGGGCACAGCGAGGCGCAGCGCGCCGGCGCAAGCCGGACCTGAACCGATGCTGAAGGCCTCGTGTCAACCGATCAGCATGTTGAACGCTGTGCACTCTACGTCCCGGGCGCGGCCCGCATCGATTTTGCGTCGGCAACTTAAGACACGCCGCGCGAGCCCGTTCCGTAAGGCACAATGCCTTTCGGAAGTGAGTGAGGAGGCCGCTCATGAAGCTGACCCGCACTGTGATCTCTTCGGTCGCCATCGGCTTGGCCTGCGCCCCCGCCCTGGCGGGGTTGGGCGGAGACGCCACGTCCGTAGAGGCGGACCGCGCGAGTCTGAAAGGGGCGCTGCACATCACGAGCGCCGCGAGTTACGCCGTGCACGAGATCAACAGCTCCGACGGCATGCAGGTTCATGAGTACGTCTCCCCCGCAGGTAAGGTGTTTGCAGTCAGCTGGCGCGGGGCGGGAATCCCCGACCTGCGGCAGATGCTCGGGAGCTATTACGGGGAGTTCGCGCAGGCAGCGAGCCAGCCGCATTACAACCACCATCACCTGAGCGTGCAGACAGCGAACGTCGTGGTGCAGTCGAGCGGGCACGCACGCTCCTTCTTAGGGCGCGCCTGGGTGCCGGCGCTCCTGCCGCAGAATTTCGTCCCGAACGATATCAACTAGTCGCCACCGGCGGATGAGGGAACTTCCGTGCGTAAGCTCTTTGCCTTTATCTTGATCCCCCTGATGTTCGTCGCCGGCTGCGGCGGCGGTGGCGGTGGTTATGTCGGAGGTGGCGGTGGGGGTGGTGGTGGCGGCGGCCCCACCTGCGTTGCGGAGTCCGCGACCACTGCGCAGCAGCTACCGAATCCTGTGACTCTCCTCGCCACGGACAACAACGGGGTCATCGTCCAGCTGCCACCCGTGCCTGCAGCCGGCGCTGCGAATCCGACCGGATCGCTCGTGTTCGGCATTGGGACCGAAACCAACAACGGGCTGAGCGGCGCCACGAAGTTGTCCGCGGATCCGTCGACCGGAGATATCACCGCGACGCTGCACGGGACCAACTACCCGAGCTATCTCGACAGCGGCTCGAACGGCAATTTCTTTCCTGCCGACAGCGCGCTCCAAACCTGCCCGAGCCCCAACGACAAGTGGTACTGCCCAACGTCGATTGTGAACGAGACGCCAAGTTTGCAGGGGCCGCCCAGTGTGCTGGCAGTGAATTTCAACGTCGAGAATGCCAACACGCTGTTCAGTAACTCGAGTTTCACCGCGTTCAATGACCTGGCGGGGCCCAATTCCACGGTCGTCGACCTGGGTCTGTCCTTTTTCTTCGGTCAAAACATCTTTACGGGCTTCGAGAACCTCACGACCGCCGCGGCGCCCTACTTCGCCGTCGGCGGCACGCTCCCCACGGCGACGCCCGGGCCGCCGAACGTCGAGACCCTCACGGTCGATGGCGGACCGACAGGCCTCAACCCGACAGCGGTCAACAGCGGGTTCGTCAGCGTCAAGATCTGCGTTCCGGGAACGACCACCTGCGAGGTCATCGATCACGTCGAGGTGGATACCGGGTCGATCGGCCTGCGGCTCATTTCTTCGCAAGTCAGCCTGAGCCTGCCCGCGGTGATGGACAGCTCCAACCGCCCGCTCGCCGAATGCATTCAGTTCGCCGACGGGACGAGCTGGGGCTCCCTCGCCACCGCCGACGTCACGCTGCCCGTGTCCGGCGTCACTGTAAAGAATGTCAACATTCACGTGATCGGCGCGACCTCGGCGGGCAGCCCGCCCGCTTCCTGCACCGGCCAACCAGAGAACACCGTCAACGACTTCGGTGCCAACGGAATCCTCGGCGTCGGTCCCTTCGTCAACGACTGCAACAGCGGCGGGGACTGCATGCCGGGGTCGCAGTCCGCCAACTACTACTACTGCCACTGACGTGGGCCGCCACCGGACGGCCTGAGCCAGAGATGCCCGCGGCAGTGCTGGGCCGCCCCGGGCCCCATTGCAACGGCGCGCATCGGGCGCCATCCGTCTCGCGCAGCTTGGAACTACCAGTCAAGCTGATGATCGGCGGTATGCGGGGGTGGCTCGCGCAAGGATTCGCCGTCGAATGCTGCGAAGCGCGCAGGCCGGCCGCCGCGCGCTAGCCTGCGGGCGCTGGCGCTCGCCGCGCTGCCCCCGGCGGCCTCGCGCTTAAGCGCCGTGGCATCATAGCCGCATGAGCACACTGCAGAAGATCGTCGCGGCGGTGCTGGGGGTGCTGCTGCTGGTCGTGGGCTGGGGCTTGTGGGCGACGAATCAGCTGGGGGCAACGCCAGTGCGGGCGCTGAAAGGAACCGCCAGGCCGCCCGCGTCCGGAACGGACGACATGCCGGTGATTGACGAGAGCACGTTCCTCACCGCACGGCGCCTGGCGCGCCTCGCCGCCACTGCCGAGGAGCAGTCCCTCGCCCAGTCGGCCGTCCAGATCGCCGATCACGAGCTGGATCTCGCCTTCGATGCCGCCCTGCACGAGCTTGAAGCCCATCCACCCCCGTTAAATGCCGCGGCGAAGGAGATCCAGGAGCGCCTGCTGAACGCCCAGAAGGCGCTGGCGAGCGACACGGAGAACCTCAAGCGCCTGCAGGCCCGGCTCGCGGCGGCCCCGGACGCCGAGAAACCGGCGATCCAGGACCAGGTGGACCTGATGCAGTCGCAGGTGGAGCTCGAGGAGGATGAAGTGCAGGAGGCGAACACTGACCTGCTGCAGGCGGGCGGCAACGTGCACCAGCGCATCCAGATGATGAAGCAGGAGCATCAGGCCGCCGAGCGCAACCTCCCCGCGCCGTCCGCCGCCCCCGCGAGTGCCCTCGGCAAGCTCAAGGGAATGGTCGGCGAGCTGCGCGAGTGGCTGGCGCTGCACGATAAGCAGCGCTGGCTGACCACGGCCCAGCGACAGGCCACGATGAGCGCAGCGCAGCTCGCAGTGGAGCGCGCGCGGATCGCTGCCGAGCTCGCCGCCAACAAGGCACGCGTCCCCGAGCTCGCGGCTCGCGGGCAACACGCGAAATCCGCCGAAGCGCCGGCCGCCGCAACAGCCACTGCGGCGCCGTCCCAGGCATCCGCCTCGACCCAGGCCCCCACGCCGACCCGCGCACCTTCGCCGGCCAGAGCGCCCCCACCGGGCCCTGCGCCCCCCCGTACGCCGGGCCCGACCGGAGCCCCGGCTGCGGCGCCGGCCGCAACCTCGCCGCAATCGCCTGCCCCGCAGGCGGCTGCCGCCGCCGAGCCCACACTCCTCGACCTCACGCGCCGGATCGCCGCCGAGCAACACCGCCTGACGCTGCGCGATCAGAGGATCACGGCACGCCGTCGGCTCGCCGCGGTCTACGGCCAGTGGGACGCGCTGGTCGCAGCGCAGGCCCGCGCCGCGCTGCACGAGTGTCTTAAGGGCGCCGCTATCGTGCTCGCAGCGGTTCTGCTCCCATTGTTGGCGAACCGCTGGCTCGAGCGGCTCCTCGGGCGCGCGCGCATCGACCGCCGCCAGCTCGGCACCTTGCGCAGCGTGGTCGGGGTCGCTCTCCAGGTCATCGGCCTGGCGGTGATCCTGGTCGTGCTGGTGGGCGTGCCGGGTCAGTTCGGCACCATGCTCGGCATCGTCGGCGCGGGCCTGACGGTGGCACTGAAAGACTTCATCGTCGCTTTCATCGGCTGGTTCGTGCTGATGGGCAGGAACGGCATCCGCCTCGGCGACTGGGTGGAGATCAACGGCGTCAGCGGCGAGGTGGTCGAGCTCAACATGTTTCACACCGTGTTGCTCGAGACGGGCAACTGGACGGATGCCGGGCATCCGACTGGCCGGCGGGTGACTTTCACCAACAGCTTCGCCATCGCCGGCCACTATTTCAATTTCTCGACCTCGGGCCAGTGGCTATGGGACGAGCTGTCAGTGATGGTCCCGTACGGGCGCGACCCGCATGCCATCGCCGCGGCGATCGAGAAGGAGGTGACCGCGGCGACGGCGAAGGATGCCGGTCAGGCCGAGGAGGAATGGCGCCGCGCCGCACGCGGGCGCGATGTCAGTTTCACCACGCAGCCGGCCATAGCGGTGCGGCCGGCCGCCGGCGGCGTGGAAATCGCGGTGCGCTACGTCACTCGTGCGAGCGAGCGTCTGGCGCTGCGCGCGCGGTTGTACCAGTCGGCCGTGCAGCTGCTCGCACAGCCGGCCTGACACATGAGCGCACCCCTGCCGGCGCTGTTCCTGGGCCACGGCAACCCGATGAACGCCGTGTGGGAGAACCCCTGGACGCGCGCCTGGGCGGCGCTCGGGGCCGCTCTGCCGCGCCCGCGCGCCGTGCTGGCGATCTCCGCTCACTGGTATCTCCCGGGCACCGCCGTAACGGCGATGGCCGCGCCGCGCACGATCCACGACTTTGGCGGCTTCCCGCGCGAGTTGTTCGAGGTGCGCTACCCCGCGCCCGGGGATACGCAACTCGCCGGCCGCGTGCAGGAGCTGCTCGCTCCGCTGTCGGTGTCTGCCGATCAGTCCTGGGGACTCGATCACGGCAGCTGGTCGGTGTTGCGCCACGTATTCCCGCAGGCCGACGTCCCGGTAGTGCAGCTGAGTATCGATGAGACGCAGCCGGCGGCGTTCCACTACGCCCTCGGCGCGCGGCTGCGGCCGCTGCGCAAGGAAGGGGTGCTGCTCATGGGCAGCGGAGACGTGGTGCACAACCTGCACGCCTACGCCTGGGGCAGGAAGGTGCAGGAGCCTTACGACTGGGCGCTGCGTTTTGAGGCGCGCGTGCGCGAATGCCTCGCGGCGGGCGATCACACCCCGCTGATCGACTACGAGGCTCTCGGTCGTGACGCGCTGCTGGCCGTCCCCACGCCCGAGCATTACCTGCCGCTGTTGTACGTGCTGGGCGCGAGCGAGCCGGAGGAGCGGCTGAGCTTTCCCGTCGAAGGCATGGACGGCGGCTCGGTGTCGATGCTGGCGGTGCAGTTCGGCCGGACCGCATGACGCCGCAGGAGCACATCGCGAGGATCGAGAAATGCGTGGTGGATGCGGACATCGCTGCCATGGCGAAGTCCCTCGGCGAGCTGCACGAACAGCAGGCTCTCGCGCAAGCTATGCGCTCACAGGTCCTGAAGCTCGATGCGATCCTGCTCACGCTGCTGCACGCGCGAACGCGCAAGCGTTAAGCCGCACGACCTGAACGGCTCGGCCGCAGTGTCTTATCAGTCCACGACTGCCGTCTGCAACGGAGGGCTCCCGACGACTTGTGTCGGGGCGCCTGTGCTGGCATCGATCGCGTAGGCATAAATCCCTTGTTGACCAGTGCCGGCGCTGGCGCTCGCGTACAGGAACTGCCCACTCGGTTCGATCCGCAGCGGAGTCAGCGCCGACCGCGCTGAGCGCCCCCGTCGCAGCATTGATCGAGAATGTGTGCACCCGCCAGTCGCGACGACGGACACGAATTGTCCGTCCGGCGAGATCGCCATGGAAATCCACGCGAATCGCGATTGCGCTTACGGACGAGGTTCGCAGAAACGAAAGGGTGCGCACTCTCTTGGTTGGCACGCGGCGTCCTATCGTTAAGCGTTAATCGCATCATCGTGCGGGAAGTACGTACAGTGTGGAACGCGTGCGGCGGTAGTGGATCAAGCAGAGCCGCCTGAATTGTGCGAACTGCTTAGCACCAGCGGAAATATTCCCTAAAGAAAAAGCTCAACCGGCAGTCTGCACTCACAAACTCCAGCAATAGGTCGATACTCAGCCCACCTGTTCTGCGACATCAACCTCTGGAGAGTTAATTTATGTTTGGCAAGAGAACACTGAAATCGAATGCGGGCATGCTGCTCGCGCTCGCTGCGACGGTCATTGTATCCGCTCCAATCTGCAGTCATGCCGACGAGTCGGCACAAGCCGCGGAGCGCGTCGTCAAATACTCGAATTCTGACCTAAGCACCAGCGAAGGCGCCCACTACATCTATTCGCGCATTGAGGCAGCGGCTAACACTGTCTGCGGCACTTCACATACCGATATCGACTTCATAATGCGCGGCAACAGCCCGTGTGTACGGGGCGCCATTGCCCGAGCGGTAAATGCCACGAAGAGCTCAAACCTCGCGCAGGTGTATATCGACAAAAATGGTGTCTATTCAGCGCACGAGTTTGGCGTCAGGAGCGACGTGCTTACCACAAAGAATTAAGCCACTCCTATTGAAGACCGCCCGAGAGCCTTGTTCAAGGCTCTCGGTCCGGTCGGTGCAGCGCAATGCGGATTCCGCGGGCACACCGGAGCACAAAGGGAGCACACTCCTTCAGCCCGCGCGACTGGTGCGCTGCCGATCTTTCAGTAGGACTGCGCGACTACCTGTGAACCGGAGACGAATACCACGTGGTTGCCTGCAAGGGTGTCCATGAATCTGAGATTGGACCCGTTGAGAAGGTTGATAGCAGGCGCAACAGCATCGCCGCTGGCCCAACTCACAGCTCCGGTGCTCACGGAGACAATCGCATTCAGATTAAGCGCATAAAGGGTGTCTGACGTCACGGTCTGAAAACTCAGCACCTGCGGCAGGTCGCAGGCGCCGGCGTTCGTTCCGGTCGGGCCATAAATTGCGCATCCGATGTAATCGGTTTGTGTGTCAACCCAAAAGTCCGACCGGTACGAGTCCACGAGCAGATGCGCATCGTCAATCCAGCCGGCGGGCCATCCCGAGACCGCGGTAAGCACCTTATCGTTCTGCCAGATGTTCGTTCCAAACTCCGTAAAACCGGGCGCTACGTTCGCCGGGTCGCCGGTCTCGATGTGGCGATGAGGGTACCGTTCGGTGAGAGCTGCAGCAGGCCCTGTCCGGTGGTCGTAAAGATCGGCGTGCCACCGGTCGGCGCAGTGACCATCACTGTGCCGCTGGACAGCACCTGCCCGAGGACGGTGCCCGGGCCTGAGCCCCACAGAGAGATACTTGCCACCGTCATGTTCGGATCGGGCCAGCCGTAAAGGAGCGATCCGGACGGCAACGAATAGATGTTGAGGGATTGGGTCGGCGGGCTGCTGAGCGGCGAGGGCGTAGCCGCCAGTATTGATCCGTCGGGCGACAGCGCGAGCTGCGTGCTGGAAAACTGGATAGTCCCTTCCAGTGCGAGCGTCACGGCGTTGAAGTACAGAATGCGGCCCGATGCGGTCGCAATGGCGATCTGGTTGGCGTTGCCCGCAATGCTCAGCGCTTGTCCGTAGCCAAAGTAGCGCGGCGTGCCCGCCAAGCTCGCCCCGTCGAGCAGTATGCCGAAGCCGGACCCAATGACCCACTGCGAAGCCGAAACGGCTGCGTAGAACCCCGCGCCTGCGAACGGCAGGGTGTAGACGACTTCCGAGGGTGCCGCCCCGGAAAGATCGATCACGCAGACCGTATTACTGTTGGAACCAAAGGCGAGGAGTGTCGAAGCAGAGGAAAGTGCAGGGCCAGTGCAGGGGTAGCTGGCGACGGGTACTGCCGGAGAAGCCAGCGCATAGATGTTCATCGCTGCGCCGGAGAAGATCCACAGCCATGGACCCTCTCCGTAGACTGGGCCCGAGGGCATGTTGAGGACGGCTTCCTGCACAACGGCATCCGTGTAGACCAGAACCGTAGTACCGACCGTGCTAAGGAAGGCGCTACCATCAGCGAACCACGAGGTGAACTGTCCGTTGAAGGTCGGGCTGATGGTGTCGGTTCCGCCCGGGAGCGAGATGGTCTCCACGACGTTCGAGCCGGCCGGTCCGACGGCGATGCGCAGCGCACCGGGTGAGGCGAAGGGGATGGCGGCTGAATAGTCCCCGGAGCGGGAGAAGAGGAGTTGCCCCGTGGGCGACCATGCGCTCAAGCCCGTCGTGGTGCCCGCAACGATGTAACTGCCGTCCGTGGCAAGAAGCCACCACGACCCTCCCGTGTCTTCAGAAGATGAGGTGAGCATCACGGGGATCTTCGCGATCAACGCGCCCGTTGCCGCCGACCGCACTTCGAATCCGTTGTACGCCCTGATCACTGCGGTGGGTCCCGCCATAGCGGCGTAGGGACCTCGCACACACGGTATGGGACCCGGTCCGTTAAAGGCACAGCCCGTGCCGCTGGCGATCATCGCGCCGGTGGCATAGTTCCAGAGCACCCAGTGCCCGTCCTGATCTTCACTGAGGAGGCTCGATCCGTTGAACTGCAGAAGCGTGATGTCGGTGTCGTGGCCCAGATCGACCAGGACCTTTGTGTCGACCTTGGCTGTGAATTGCCCGCTGATCGGGCCTGCAGCGTTCTGCGCCTTCACCGTGTACAGGGTCGGTGGCAAGGCCGCGCTCGGCGTACCCGTGATGACTCCGTTGGCGGTGTTGAACGCGAGCCCGGCCGGCAGTTGCGGGGTTATCGACCAGCCCGTGACGCTGCCACTGCCGGTCTCCGGAGTCAGAGTCCGCGCGGCCATGCCTGCGGTGAAGGTTAAGGCGGATGCACCATAGCTGATGACGTTCGCACCCACCGCGTTGACCGTGATATTCACCACGGCGCTCGCGCCCTCCCCGCCTGGGCCGGATGCACTGATCCTGCAGCCGCAAGCGCTGCTGCTGGCTACCGTGGTCGGTGTTCCGCTGATGACGCCCGTCATCGGGTTGAGTACCAGGCCCGGAGGCAGAGCGGGAAAGGTGCTGAATCCGGAAAGACTCTCCGTGGTCACCGGAGTGAGCGGCGCGATCGCCGTTCCGGCCACGTACACCTGCGGTGAAGGATAGCTAAGGGGTGCAGCGGCCGGGGGAGGAGAGCCGCCGCTATCGCCTCCGCCACCACCGCACGACCCAAGCAATAGGCTGGTGGGTGCCAGCATGCAGAGCGCGGCAATGATGCGACCTTTCGGGTCCACGTCGTCCTCCCGATGACAACCTGGATCGGTCTATGCCGCCGCGTGGTGCCGCTGCGCGACGACTCCCCATCTACAGTACCGCCGCCTGACTCGGTCGTACAGTCAGGTGGTGCGTTGCTGGGGGGCTCGAGCAACAACAGCGCGCGCCAGTTATGTTCAACGTCATTGCAGGGAGACGGTTGACTGCCCCAACGCCCGGGACGCGGCTGGTAGAGGGGAGTAATTGGTGGGTGCTGACGGGATCGAACCGCCGACATTCGCCGTGTAAAGGCGACGCTCTACCAGCTGAGCTAAGCACCCATCCCGTGAGCCGGCACGGCGCTGCCGCGACGCGCTCAGTGCGCGGCGGTGCGCCGCACCGGCTTCGGGCGCCGACCGTTGCGCGCTGTGCCGCTTGTCATCGCGCTTGCCGCCGCCGCTGCCGCTGGGCCGACGACGGCGCCGGCGGCCTCGTCCGGCGTCTGCGGCGTCGGCTGGCTGGCGTGCAGCGCCATCTGCAGCACCTCGTCGATCCAGCGTCACCGGCTTGATCTCGAGATTGCCCTTGATGTTGTCCGGAATCTCGACCAGATCCTTCTGGTTCTCCTCCGGGATCAGCACCGTCTTGATGCCGCCGCGCTGCGCCGCCAGCAGCTTCTCCTTCAGGCCGCCGATCGGCAGCACCTCGCCGCGCAGCGTGATCTCGCCGGTCATCGCCACATCCGAGCGCACCGGAATGCGCGTCAGCGCCGACACCAGCGCCGTGCACATGCCGATGCCGGCGCTCGGGCCGTCCTTCGGCGTCGCGCCCTCGGGCATGTGCAGGTGCACGTCGTGCTTCTGGTAGAACTCGGGCTCGAGGCCCGAGCACCTGCGCGCGGCTGCGCACCACCGACATCGCCGCCTGGATCGACTCCTGCATCACCTCGCCGAGCTGGCCGGTGTGCTGCAGCTTGCCCTTGCCCGGCACGACCGCCGCTTCGATGGTCAGCAGCTCGCCGCCGACCTCGGTCCAGGCAAGGCCGGTCACCTGGCCGACGCGGTTCATGCTCCTCGGCCTTGCCGTAGCGGAAGCGGCGCACGCCCAGGTACTTGTCGAGGTTGCGCGGCGTGACCGACGACGCGCGCTTCTTGTCCTTCTTGTCGAGCAGCAGCTGCTTGACGGCCTTGCGGCTGATCTTGGCGATCTCGCGCTCGAGATTGCGCACGCCGGCCTCGCGCGTGTAGTAGCGCACGATGTCGAGCAGCGCCGGATCGGAGACCTTCAGCTCGTCGTCCTTCAGGCCGTTGCTGCTTCATCTGCTTCGGCACCAGGTAGCGCCGCGCGATGTTGCATCTTCTCGTCTTCGGTGTAGCCGGGCAGACGGATGACTTCCATGCGATCCAGCAGCGGCGGCGGAATGTTCAGCGAGTTCGCCGTGCACACGAACATCACCTCGGACAGGTCGAAATCGACCTCGAGGTAATGATCGTTGAAGGTCGCGTTCTGCTCCGGATCGAGCACCTCGAGCAGCGCCGAGGACGGATCGCCGCGGAAGTCCATCGCCATCTTGTCGACTTCGTCCAGCAGGAACAGCGGATTGTGCACGCCGGCCTTGGCCATGTTCTGCACGATCTTGCCGGGCATCGAGCCGATGTAGGTGCGCCGATGGCCGCGGATCTCGGCCTCGTCGCGCACGCCGCCGAGCGACATGCGCACGAACTTGCGGTTGGTCGCGCGCGCCATGCTCTGGCCGAGCGAGGTCTTGCCGACGCCCGGCGGGCCGACCAGGCACAGGATCGGGCCCTTGATCTTCTCGACCCGCTGCTGCACCGCGAGGTACTCGACGATGCGCTCCTTGACCTTCTCCAGGCCATAGTGATCCTCGTCCAGCACCTTCTGCGCGTTGGCGATGTCCTTGATGATCTTGCGTGCGCTTCTTCCACGGCACCTTCACCAGCCAGTCGATGTAGTTGCGCACCACGGTCGCTTCGGCCGACATCGGCGACATCATCTTGAGCTTGTTGATCTCGGCGGTGGCCTTCTCGCGCGCCTCCTTCGGCATGCCGGCCTTGGCGATCTTCTGCTCGAGCTCGGCGATCTCGTTGCCGCCCTCGTCCATCTCGCCGAGCTCTTTCTGGATCGCCTTCATCTGCTCGTTGAGGTAGTACTCGCGCTGGCTCTTCTCCATCTGCGCCTTGACGCGGCCGCGGATGCGCTTCTCGATCTGCAGCACGTCCATCTCGCCTTCGATGGCGACCAGGATGTGCTCGAGGCGCTTGCGCACGTCGAGGATCTCCAGCACCTTCTGCTTCTCGGCCAGCTTCAGCGACATGTGCGCGGCGACGGTGTCGGCCAGGCGGCCCGGCTGCTCGATGCCGGCCAGCGCGGTCAGCACCTCGGGCGGCACCTTCTTGTTGAGCTTCACGTACTGCTCGAACTGCGAGACCACCGAGCGCGCCAGCACGTCCATCTCGCGCTCGTCGTACTGCCTCGGCATCCGGCAGCAACGTCGCGATCGGACGGAGTAGTACTCGCCCGGCGTGCAGCTGCTCGATGCGCGCGCGATCCACGCCCTCGACCAGCACCTTGACCGTGCCGTCGGGCAGCTTCAGCATCTGCAGGATGGTGGCGACGGTGCCGAAGCGGTACAGGTCGTCGAGCTTCGGATCGTCGACGTCGGCCTGCTTCTGCGCCACCAGCATGATGCGCTTGTCGGTGCGCATGGCCGCGTCGAGCGCCTGGATCGACTTCTCGCGGCCGACGAACAGCGGGATCACCATGTGCGGGTAGACCACCACGTCGCGCAGCGGCAGCACCGGCACGTTCTGCGGCACGGCGGCGGCGGCTCGGTCACGGCTGGTCGGTTCGGACACGCTCAAGCCCTCGGATGCGGTTGAGGCACGCGCTCGGCGTCGTCAGGCGACCGGCCGACGGCGTCATGACGCTAGTGTAACGGGAAATGAGGGCCGCCGCCGCGCGTTTCAATGGCGACGCGCTCACGGGATCAGCGACCGGCGGACCCGGTGCGGCAGCGCGCCAGCGGCTCAGTGGTGGATCGAGCCGCCGAGCGCGCCGCGGCTCCTCGACGCCGGCGCAGCCGGCCCTCGTCGGAGCCGATAGACGATGTAGGGCTTGGTCGTGCCCTTCGATGACGGTCTCGTCGACCACGACCTTGGCCGACGTTGCGCAGCGACGGCAGGTCGTACATGGTGTCGAGCAGCACCGTCTCGAGGATGGTGCGCAGGCCGCGGGCGCCGGTCTTGCGCTGCATGCGCCTTGCGCGCCACCGCCCGCAGCGCCTCCTCGCGGAACTCGAGCTCGGCGCCTTCCATCTCGAACAGCTTGCCGGTACTGCTTGGTCAGCGCGTTCTTCGGCTCGGTCAGGATCGACATCAGCGCCGCCTCGTCGAGCTCATCGAGCGTCGCCACCACCGGCAGGCGGCCGACGAACTCCGGGATCAGGCCGAACTTGATCAGGTCCTCGGGCTCGACGTCGTGGAACAGGTCGCTGCCGTGCGGCCGCGCATTGACGTCGCGCACCTCGGAGGTGAAGCCGATGCCGCTCTTCTGCGTGCGGTTCAGGATGATCTTTTCCAGGCCCGGCGAACGCGCCGCCGCAGATGAACAGGATGTTGGTGGTGTCGACCTGCAGGAATTCCTGCTGCGGATGCTTGCGGCCGCCCTGCGGCGGCACCGAGGCGATCGTGCCTTCGATGAGCTTCAGCAGCGCCTGCTGCACGCCCTCGCCCGAGACGTCGCGGGTGATCGACGGGTTGTCGGACTTGCGCGAGATCTTGTCGATCTCGTCGATGTAGACGATGCCGGTCTGCGCCTTCTCGACGTCGTAGTCGCACTTCTGCAGCAGCTTCTGGATGATGTTCTCGACGTCCTCGCCGACGTAGCCGGCTTCGGTCAGCGTGGTCGCATCGGCGATCGTGAACGGCACGTTCAGCAGGCGCGCCAGCGTCTCGGCGAGCAGCGTCTTGCCGCAGCCGGTCGGGCCGATCAGCAGGATGTTGCTCTTGGCGAGCTCGACCTCGTCCTTGGAGCGCGTGCCGCCGCTGCGCGTCTGCAGGCGCTTGTAGTGGTTGTAGACCGCGACCGACAGCACCTTCTTGGCGCGGTCCTGGCCGATGACGTACTCGTCGAGGACCTTCTTGATCTCGTGCGGCTTGGGCAGCTTGTCGCGCGCGCGCTCGGCGCGATCCTCGAGCTCCTCGCGGATGATGTCGTTGCAGAGCTCGACGCACTCGTCGCAGACGAACACCGATGGGCCGGCGATGAGCTTGCGGACCTCGTGCTGGCTCTTGCCGCAGAACGAGCAGTACAGCAGCTTGCCGTCATCGTGACGGCCGCGGGGATCTTCACTCATCGAAGCCCTCATGGCACTCGCACCGATCGGTAGACCCGCGAATGCAGGGCGCAGGTTCTTATAGCACGGCGTCCGATGCCTATGCAAAGCACTGGTGCACGGCTAAGCCGTTGTGGCAAAGAACTGCGTCGCGCGTCAAGGCCTTGTTATGTCGCGATTTTGAGCGCCGTATCACGCCTGTGACGGGCGCCGGCGGCAGCTCACCGCGCTTCTCGAGCACCTTGTCGATCAGACCGTAGCGACTGCGCCTCGTGCCAGTCCATGAAATTGTCGCGGTCGGTGTCGTGCTTGATCTTCTCGACGCTCTGGCCGGTGTGCTTGGCCAGGATTTTGTTCAGCCGGTCGCGCGTCTCGAGCATTTCCTTGGCGTGGATCTCCATGTCCGCCGCCTGGCCCTGGAAGCCGCCCAGCGGCTGGTGGATCATGACGCGCGCATGCGGCAGCGCGAAGCGCTTGCCCTTGGCGCCGCCGGCGAGCAGCACCGCGCCCATGCTGGCCGCCTGGCCGATGCAGATGGTGCTGACGTCCGGCTTGATGAACTGCATGGTGTCGTAGATCGCCAAGCCCGCGGTCACGACGCCGCCGGGCGAATTGATGTACAGCGCGACGTCCTTGTCCGGGTTCTCCGACTCCAGGAACAGCAGCTGCGCCACCACGATGTTGGCCATGTAGTCGTCGACCGGGCCGACGATGAAAATCACGCGCTCCTTGAGCAGGCGCGAATAGATGTCATAAGCGCGCTCGCCGCGCGCGGTCTGCTCGACGACCATCGGGACCAGATTCAATGCCGCGTTCATTCATGATTCAAGCCTGCCTGTTCCTGACCAAAGCCGGTGAGCTCCCTGAAGGTCATCGGCTTGTCGGTGACCTTCGCCCGTCCCAGCACCCAGTCGACGACCTGGTCCTCGAGCGCCGCGGACTCGATCTGCCGCATCGCGTCCTGCATTCTGCAGGTACGCGCGGCGCGCCTCTCCTGCTGCGGATCCGGATAGCTCGGCGACCAGATCACTCGAGGCGCGTCTGCACCCGCTCGCGATCCACCTTGATCCGTTCCGCCTGCACGATCTCGCCATCAGCAATCCGAGCGCCACGCGCCGGCGCGCCGGCTCCTCGAACGGCTCGCGCGCGCGGGCATCTGGCTGGCATCCTTGACTCCCATGCGCCGCGCCGTATCCATCTGCAGCTGCTGCACCTGCTCTTCGAGCAGCGCGCGCGGCACGTCGACGGGATTGTCGCGGTAGAGCGCATCGAGCACCTGCCCGCGAACGCGGTTGCGGATCACATCCGCGCAGCTCTCGCTCCATGCTCTTGCGCACCTCGGCGCGCAGCGCCTCCACGCCGCCCTCTTCGACACCGAACGCGCGACACGAACTCCTCGTCCACCGCCGGAAGAGTCTGCTCCTCGACCCTCTTTATGGTGAGCTTGCAGCTCCGCGGTCTGGCCGGCGACGGCTTGTGTTCGGGTGCTCCGCGGGAAAGCGCACGCTCGACCGTGCGGCTCTCGCCGGCGGCCGCGCCCTTCAGGCCCTCTTCGAGCTCGGGCATGGACTGACTGCGCGCCGATGATGACGCTGACATCGCGTTGCCATCGCCGCCCTCGAATGGCTTGCCGTCGATGCGGCCCTCGTAGTCGATCGTCACCCGATCCGTGTCGCTGCGCCGGCGCGCTCCACCGCGGTGAACACCGGCCGCTGGCGGCGCATGCTCTCGATCATCGCGTCGATGTCCGCCTCGGTGACCGTGGCCGCCGGGCCGCTCGACCGCGATGCCCTCCGAGCGGCGTTCACCTTGCACCTCGGGCATCACCTCGAAGACGCGCCGCGTACTTCAGATCCGTGCCGGGCCCCATCGCGATCGGCTCGATGCGCGGGTCCGCCGGCGGGTGGCAGCTTCTCCTGGCTGACCGCCTCCGCGAACGTGCTGCGCATCAGGTCGCTCACGACCTCGGCGTGCACCTGGTCGCCGAACTGCTTCGCGCACCACCGCGTAGCGGCGCCTTGCCGGGACGGAAGCCCTTCAGGCGCGCGGTGCGGGAGAGCTGCTTCAGCCGCTGCTCGACCTCGCTGGCGACTCGCGTCGGCGGGCACGGCCACTTCGAGCCGCCGCTCGAGCCCGCCGGTGGCGGTCAGTGATACCTGCATCTTGAATCCTCGACCTTGAGCAATCCGCGTCCGAGCGCTGCGATCTGAGAGCTATGCGAGCAATCTGGTGCGAAAGGAGAGACTCGAACTCTCACGGGTTACCCCACTGGATCCTAAATCCAGCGCGTCTACCAATTCCGCCACTTTCGCGTCCGTGCGCGCCCGGACGATGCTCGTGCGCCACGCCTATCGGCCGCGCGTAGGGGTTGAAGCGCATTATAACTGATGCTGCGGGAGCGACCCGATCGCTGCAGCGCGCAGCTCCCGCAGCTGCCGGGAGCCGTCAGCCACCCGGAGCGTTGGTTGATCGACCGGCAGTGCGCATCGGCCGGTGCGCACTGCCGGGGGTGCAATATGTTCGCTTCCGCGGCCAGGTTGCATCCGGCACAATCAAGTCACGCAATGATGCCGTTATCTGGGCTCACGCAACGGACGACCCTGTGCACCGCCATCCGGGCTTTCAGGCCCGGCCACTGTGGGTTCTGGCTGCCAAGTGCCTGCTGACGGGCGGCGTTGCGCGGCACTTGCTGACCAAATTGCCGCTCGCGGCCGCAGGCGCCGCGTGGCGCGGCGCCTCGCCGCGGTGGATCGTTGCGGGTGTCGTCCTGCAACTTGCGGTTCGCGTCGTTAATGCGCTGCGGCCGTTACCCGCACCTGCATGACAGCGCGACCCGTCACACTGTGCCTGATCAACTTCAACGGGGTGCAATGTCTGCCCCAAGCGCTCGATGCCGCGCAGGCACACGCGCAATTCGCCGAGATTCTGGTGGTCGACAACGCGTCGACCGACGGCAGCGTCGCACTGCTGCAGAGCAGGTATTCGCATGTACGGATCGTGCAGCTGGACAGCAATCGGGGTCCGGCCGCTGCGCGCAACGCCGCTCTCGTTGCTGCGCGGTGCGATCTGATTCTGTTCCAGGACAACGACGTTCAGCTGACCCCGGGATGCGTGGGTTATCTGCTCGCCGCGCTGCAGCGGTCGCCCCGGGCCTTGTTAGTCGCTCCGCGCGTACTGTATGGCCACGATCCTGACATCGTGCAGTACGATAGTGCGGATTGTCACGTTCTCGGGCTCATGATAACGCGCAACGCCAACCGGCGTGCCGCGTTGACCGCCGACGAGCCGGCCTCGACCACCTCTTTGGTCAGCGCTTGCTTTCTGCTCGATCGGGCACGTTGGCATTCACCAACGCTGTTCGACGAGCGCTTCGGCTTCAATTACGAGGACCACGACTTTGGCGTTCGCCTCTGCGTGAGCGGCTACGAATTGCTGGTCGAGCCGCACGCGCAGGTGCTGCATGCGGGCGGAACCCCGGGGCTGTCCTTTCGGCCCGGCGGCACAGTGTACGCACCACGCGTGTATTACCTGATACGCAATCGCTGGTACATACTGACCAAAGTTTTCGCCCGGCGCACGCTCGTTGTGCTGGCTCCGGTACTGCTGCTGTACGAGGTCAACCAGTTTATCGGCGCGTTGTACAAAGGCTGGCGGCGCTCCTGGTGGGCAGCGGCACGTGACTACTGGCGCGAGCTGCCGCGTCTGCTACGTGATCGAAGTGCCGTACAGGCGAGTCGCCGCGTGGGCGATCGCTCGCTTCTGAAGAGCGGGCCATTGCCACTGACCGTTGCGGTGAGCTCAACACCTGCCGAGCGGATCGCGGTGGGTGCGCTTCAGGCCATCGTCAATGTGTATTGGCGAATGGTGCGTCCCCTGATCTAGGCGTCGCCGTCCGTATGAGGATCGCGATGGTAGCGGCCTGCCCCTTTCCGTGGCAGCGTGGTACTCCGATTCGTGTCCATCGAATGGCCGAAGCATTGGGTCGGCGCGGCCACAGTATTCACGTGGTCACGTATCACTTCGGCGATGACACCTCGACACCGCACATGACCCTGCACCGGATTGCCGGCCCGCTCGGTTATGCCCATGCAGCGCCGGGTCCCACGCTGATTAAGTTAGCGCTGCTCGATCCACTGCTCACGCGCAAGGTGCGGCTGGTGCTGCGCGCCCAGCACATCGAAATCATCCACGCACATCACTACGAGGGATTGCTGTGCGGTCTGCTGGCGCGCGGCAGGCGCGGACCGCCGCTGGTATTCGATGCCCATACACTGCTTGAGAGCGAGCTGCCGTCGTACAGCGTCACGGCAGGCGGCCTGCTGAAGTGTGTTGGTCGCGCCGTGGATCGGAATCTGCCCGCTCGGGCCGATCATGTGATCGCGGTTTCCGAGGAATTGCGACAACATCTCGAACGGCACGGACGAATTCCCAGCTCGCGGTTGAGCGTCGTCAGCAACGGGGTTGAGGCTGCGCATTTTCGCCGCGATACGACAGGTTGTGGGCGCGATGTGGTCGGCTTTGCAGGGAATCTCGCGCCCTATCAACGGCTTGATCTGCTGCTGCGGGCTTTTGCCCTGGTGCTGCGTGCCGAGCCGACCGCGCGGTTGCGATTGTTAAGCGATGGCGACTTCAGCCGTCTGCGCGCGCTGGCGCAGGAGCTCGGTGTCATCTCCAGGATAGAAGTGGCGCCAGTAAGCTACGCGGCACTGCCCGATCAATTGCGTGCGGCCACGGTGCTCGTGAATCCGCGCGTCGAGTGCAGCGGTATGCCACAAAAGCTGCTCAACTACATGGCGAGCGGGCGGCCGGTGGTGTCGTTCGCGGGCTCCGCCAAAATGCTGGAACACGAGAAGTCAGGGCTGGTCGTGCGCGACGGAGACGTCGCAGCGCTGGCGGCGGGGATCATCCGGCTGATGCGCGACCCCGACCTGGCCGCCCGACTCGGCGAGCGTGCGCGCGCGCTCGTTACGGATCAGTTCAGCTGGGACCAGGTTGCGGCAGGAGTGGAGCGCGTGTACCAGCACGTGCTTCGGGCGAGGCAGCGCCAACTCGCGAACGTTCCTGGGGAGACTGATTGAGCAACCCCGGGCGCAGCAGGCGCAAGGGCGCACGGTGACTGGGGCTGTCGCAGGCGGGCCGGTGGTGATGCTGGGCCTTGATGCGGCCGAGCACAGTGTAGTCGAATCGCTGATAGCGCGCGGGCGCATGCCAACACTCGGGCGATTGCGTCAGCTCGGCACCTACGGACTACTGCGGTCCCCTGCGGATCTGTATTCCGGCGCCGTGTGGCCGACGTTCTACAGTGGGCAGAGAGTTCCCTGGCACGGCGTGTACCACAACAAGCTGTGGCAGCCTGGCCGCATGTGCTGCGCCGTGCCCGACGGGCGCACCTATCGGGCGCGCCCGTTCTGGGAGTCTCCGGGCGACGCCGCTATCCGCACCTGCATCGTCGACGTGCCGTTGATTCTCGGTAACGCTCGATCCTCGAACGGCGTGTATCTGAGCGGGTGGGCTACTCACGATCTTACGGCAACGCGCTCAGCGCCAGCGAGCCTGTGGCGCGCCCTGCAGCGTGAGTTCGGCCGTCGCACGATGCCGGTCGAGAATTTCGGCCCGCAGAACACGCGTTCTCTGGAGCGGCTGCTCGGTGAACTGCTGCGCGCAACCGAGCAGTTGCAGCGCGTGTCGCTTTCGTTACTGCGACGCGAGAGATGGGACTTCACCTGCATCGTGTTCGGAGCAGCACACCGTGCCGGCCACTATCTATGGGACCTGGAGCAGGCGCAGGGTGCGGATCTCGCGGATGCGAAGCAACGCGTACGGCTGGCCAAGGCGGTGGAATGCGTCTACGAGGCGCTGGACGGCGCCCTCGGTGAGTTGCTCCCGCAAGTCGGCGCGGACGCCAGAGTGATCGTGTTCTCGCTGCACGGCATGGGACCAAATGGCGGCTGGAGCGAAATCGTCCCCGAGATGCTGGACAGCTGGCGCAGGTCACTTTCGCAGCAAGCTGCCCGTCGTGGAGCGCTCTACGCATTGCGCAGGGCATTGGGCGGCACGGCACGCCCGCTGCGGAGGCTGATCCCCGCGAGCCTCGCCGCCCAACTGGTGCCGCTGTGGTCTTCACGGATGTTCGAGTGGTCGCGCACGAGCGTTTTCCCGTTGCCCATGGACCTTACCGGACTGTTACGAGTCAATCTGCGCCTGCGCGAGCGAGATGGGATCGTGTCGCCGGGGAGGGACTACGAAGCATTGTGCGGTCAACTTGAGGAGTTCTTCAGCTCGCTGCGCGATTGCGCCAGCGGCCGCCCGATAGTCTCCAGTATCGTGCGCGCGTATGAACAGACGCCGGATGCGGCACCCTACCGTGACGGTCAACCGGATCTGATCGTTCGCTGGACGGAGTTACGCACCAGCGAGGTGCCGGGCCTGATATCGAGCCGGCTGCCGCGGTATCGATGCCCGGTGCCGCGCTGGTTGCCTTCCGGGCGGTCGGGCAATCATCTGCCGACGGGCTGGTTCGTCGCCACAGGGCCCGGCATAGCAGCCAAAGCCAGCTTGGCCATGCACGACATCCTCGATCTCGCGCCGACGGCACGAGGTCTTCTCGGGCTGCAGCCTGACTCGTCGTTGCACGGTAGTCCCCTCCCGCTGGTTTCAGCCGAGTGATCACGGACGCCCGCCGCAACGCCCCGCGGCAGCCGGTCGATTGCGATGTGTGCATCATCGGCGCAGGCGCCGCGGGGATCACGCTTGCCATGAAGCTGGATAGTCCTCACCGGTCAATCTGTATGCTCGAAGGAGGAGGACTCTCCCTGCGACGTGCATCGCAGGCGCTGCTGGAAGGTGAAAGTGATCCGAGCTATCCGCCGCTGCGTACCACGCGAGTGGCGGCTCTGGGCGGTTCGACGCACGTGTGGAGCGGCTGGTGTCGCCCGCTCGACGCGATCGACTTCGAGCGCCGACCGGAGATGCCTCATTCCGGCTGGCCGCTCAGTCTCGCCGATCTGCAACCCTTCTACGCGCAAGCGCACGAGGTGCTGCAGCTGGGCCCGTATGACTACGATCCAACCGCATGGGAACAAAGCAGCGGCACAGCCCGCTTGCCGCTGACGGACGAACGCATTACTACTCTGTTGTTTCGACAATCACCGGTGAGGTTCGGCAGTTCATACGCAGCCGCGCTGGCCAAGTCTCCCGACGTGCACGTCTATCTTCACGCCAGCGCCGCGCGCCTGAGGTTTTCGGTCGCTGCTAGGTCCATCACATCCGTCGAGGTGGCAACGCCCAACGGTCATAGGTTCGAAATACGTCCGCGCCTCGCCATACTCGCAGCCGGTGGCATCGAAAACGCCCGCTTGCTGTTGTTATCGGCACCAGGCAGTCCACGGGGACCCGCCAACGCCCATGGCCAGGTGGGGCGCTGCTTCACCGAACACGGTTACGTCGATTCGGCCATCTACGTACCTGCCGTGTACAGTACTTCGCTGCGGTTCTACCTGCAGAATCCTGTGCGGATAGATGGCCGTATCCGCGTTGCGCGAGGGGTCTTGGCAGTCCCCGGCTCGCGTCAACTTCGCGACGGGCTGCTCAACTGCGCAATGTATTTCCGTCCAGCTTACGAAACGCATCCGGCGTTCGACAACCCACGCGTGCAGGCGCTGCTGCAGGTGTGGGACATGTTGAAAGGGCGCGCCGTACCCGACCGGATATGGACCAGGCTCTCCTATGCTGCCCGCTCCCCCTACGCGCTGGCACGCGCAGCGTGGAGCAAGCTTCGCGATGGGCCCGATGGCGCGCCACAATGGCGCATGCGCGCGCTGTTCGAGTGTGCAGCCGACCCGGACAACCGTGTCGAGCTGAGCAGCGCGCGCGATGCAATGGGCCGCCCGATGGCGCGCCTGTGCTGGCGCATGCGGGCTTCCGACCTGCAGAGCGTTGTACGCTCACACATGATATTGGATGAAGCCTTACGCGCGGCTCGCGCCGGCCATCTGCGTCTGCGCAGTGAACGCTGGGACGAATGGCTTGCCGCGGCACAGCCTGGCATGCATCACGCGGGCACTACGCGGATGCACGATGACCCGTCGCAAGGAGTCGTGGACCGAAACTGCCGCGTGCACGGCGTGGACAATCTGTTCATCAGCGGCAGCTCGGTGTTTCCGACAGCCGGTTTCGCCAACCCGACGCTTACGGTAATTGCGCTGTCGCTGCGACTCGCCGCGCACCTGCGGCAGCTCCCCCTGGATCGGGCGGGATATTGAGCGTGGGTCGGTGCGCTTGGGTCGGCGGGCGAGTCAATTCACGAAGCTTGTCCTCGCTGCGTGGGCGCTCTGCCGATCAGTAGCACGTACATGTGCAAACTCCGCGCCGAAAAAGAAAATCAGCGCAGAATAATAAACCCACACGATCACTACGATCAGCGAGCCTGCAGCGCCGTAGGCCGAACCGACAGCAGCCTTACCCAGATAAACCCCGATCAGTGACTTTCCAATGGTGAAGAGCAGAGCGGTCACAATTGCCCCCTCCCACACGTCTTGCCACTTGATGCTCGCTTCCGGTACGTATTTAAAGATCAGCGCAAACAATGCCGAGATGCCGGCGAACGAAACCAAAAAGTTGATCGTGTGCATGAGAAGTTCTGGCATTGGCAGGATTTCGCCGAAGAATTTGCCCAGAACCGCCAATCCCGCGGTAATCACCAGAGAAACAAGCAGCAGAAAGCTGACGGCCAGGACCATTCCAAATGAAAAAAGCCGCGATTTGATCAGACTTGTGACACCGCTTCCCTCCTTCGCTTGAACATCCCAGATCTTATTCAGCGCAGACTGGAGCTCACTGAAGGCCCCTGATGCCCCGACTAACAACGTGATCGCACCGATCACCGATGCGAATACACCGGTAGGTTTGTGGCCGTGTTGAATAACCGTCTCAACGGCCTTTGCCCCTTCTGCGCCCATGATGCCCTGGACCTGGCGGATGATTTCGTTCTGCGCCGCGGAATGCCCGAATACTATAGAGGCGATTGCAATGACCAAGATGACCAGGGGTGCAAGTGACAGCATCGTGTAAAAGGATAGGGCTGCGCCGAGCCTGGGAGCCTCATGGTCGTTCCACGCCCAGAATGTTTGCTTCAGTGTGAAGCAGAGTCTTTTCAGCATCTCCCGCGCTCGCGATCGTTGCACACGATCTAAACTCAATCGCCTTTCGCACGGCCGCCTGCGCAGAGGTCCCCTAGTGCCTACAGTCCTACAGACCGAATGAGGCGCACCACGCCCAACGCGTGGTGCGCCTGGGACCGACGCATCGATCCAAACGGAACCTCAGCCGTCCTTCTCGACCTTAATGTCGCTGTGAACCCTCTTCACGTTTTCGGTGTCACGCGCAATGGACGCAGCCTTGTCCGCCGCTTCCTGGGTTACCGCGCTGCCGGTCAGCCACACGACTCCATCCTTATCCGTGTCAACGTGAATGCGCGCCAGGCTGGTCAGATGCTCCGCAGCGAGCTTGGCCTTGATCGCCGTTGTGATGGCCGAATCCTTCACGAAGGCCGCCGGGTGTGAACGATCCGTATCCGAATCTTCGCCGGCCCAGGCCACAGCGGACCCGAGCAGCGTGCCGAAGACCAGGCAGGTGGTTACAAATGCTGTTTTCATGATTTTTCCTTGATGTGTGAACAGGCTTGATTGTCGCCCTCACTGCCGTAATTCTCTGTTCGCTATCGCACCCCCTCGAAAAACAAGGCACGCGCTTCCCTCGCTAGTCATGCTGCGCGCACGCACCTGACAGTCCGGAGGTGGAGGTCGCCCTCCCCCGCGCTCCAGGCGCTTTACGCCGTGGATGTGCGTTCGGGCGATCTGTGTGCGCTAGCGCCCCGACGGAGGGTCCGCCGCATGCTCTACTGTCACCTCGGACGTTGTTAACGGAGAGCACCATGTATATCGGCGGCCTACTCGGGGCGATTCTCGTCATCGCTCTCATCGTCTTTGTGCTGCGCAGAGTATGACTCCTCCTTCTAAGGAGCGGGCGACCTACTCATGGCGGCACTTCAACGAGGATCTGAAGGTGATCGATTGCGTCTTTCGGCGACGCGGCGAGCGAGCTACCCCAAGGAACCGAGGTTGTAGGAGAGACACATGAATACCTACCTGCGAAAGTATTTCGTACTGCTGAGTGGTTGCGCTGCGATATGTTTGTTGGCCGCCTGCGCAACCACGCGCACGGAGTCAGTGCGGGCATCCGCGTCCCGTCTCGATGATGCGAGCAGTCACTTCGCTTCGCAAATCCAGTATCAGGGCGATGACAGTCGCCGGGGCCGCGTCAGCCGCGATGCAGAGGCTCTGGCGAAGGCGGCTCGCAACCTAGATCGAGCGTTGCAGAACGGTAGTTCGCGCGATGATGTCGAGGGCGAGTATCGCCGAGTCACGGACAGTTACGAACAATTGCATAGCCAACTCGCTGACGAGGGATATGCAGATCAGAATCGGCGAGTGCTTGAAGGCTTCGATCGCGTCACGGCAGCCTACCGCGATGTTGAAGCTGGAATGAGCCGCCCTAGCACAAGCGCGCGAGACGGCGGGCGTTCGTAAGCTAAGCCTGGGATTTGTTTGAGCTCTGCCCTCCCTTCACAGGAAGGCAGAGCCGCGGCCTTGGAAAGAATCTCGAGCTGTTCGACCGGATTCAGCTTTGGTCCGCTGGCGCGGTCATCCACGCTGGCGGCCTCTTTTTGACGTCACCCGAGCGACCCCTCACAGCACCGCACGCGGCAGCAGGCGATCGGTCTCCTTCTTGACCACGGCATAACACTCGCAACACAGCTGCTCCAGCTTTGGCCGGTCCAGCACCGTGATCTGCCCGCGGGCGTAGTGGATGACACCCAGCTTCTGCAACTTGCCGGCGGCTTCGGTGACGCCTTCACGGCGCACGCCGAGCATGTTGGCGATGAGTTCCTGCGTCATGGTCAATTGGTTGGATGGCAGCCGGTCCAGAGACAGCAGCAGCCAGCGGCACAGCTGCTGATCCACCGAGTGATGCCGGTTGCACACCGCCGTCTGAGCCATCTGCGTGATCAGGGCCTGCGTGTAACGCAGCAGCAACAGCTGCATCTCACCATTGCGATGGAACTCGTCCTTGAGCCGCTGTCCGACCAGCCGGTAAGCGTGGCCGGCGCTCTGCACGATCGCCCGGCTCGGGGTGGTTTCACCGCCCATGAACAGCGCCACGCCGATCAGGCCCTCGTTGCCCACCACCGAGATTTCCGCCGACGCGCCGTCTGCCATCACGTACAGCAGCGACACGATGGAGTCGGTCGGAAAATAAACGTGGCGCAGGACATCGCCGGACTCGTACAAGACCTTGCCGAGCGGCATCGGGACGAGCTGCAGGTGCGGATAGATTCGCTCGCGCTCCGCGGGCGACAGCGCAGCGAGCAGGTGATTTTGTTGGGGATCGTGGGAGCCGGCCATGGAGAGCCCTCCTCCGGTACGACCACGCTGTGGTACGCAGAATATAGCTTAGCAGTTCCCTTTGTGCGGTGCAGCACACAGCAGCTGATCTCCAGAGTCAGCGCGTCGCACGGCTGGGTGGCGACACCGACACTCCGAAAATCAAGTACTTGGGGGCCAGGCAGGATCGAGCATCATCGACAGGAGGCTACGACCGTCACCCACGCGGCGGAGTGGCCTGAAGCCTCTGCCTCGCGCTGCATCGCGTCTACTTCCGAAAGAGACCCTTGAGCTTTTTCCCCAGCGTCGCGCCGAAGGCGTAAGCAAGCGTGGCTTTGCCCGGCGGAGTCTGCGCGGCGGGCGCGGCCTTCGACTTTTCGGCTTCGTCCTTCAACTTGGCGTGTTTCGCGAGTAACTCTGCGTGCAGAGGTGAGAAGCCGCGGCACCCTCCACCGCGATCTTCCGCGCCGAATGGTCCTCAGTCATACGACCCGCTGCAATTTCGCGGTTGGTCACCGCCAAAAGCATCTCCACTGATATGTCGCCGCCGCCAGGTGAATCGAGGCCGACGGTGCATTCCTGATAGATGAATATCTTGTAGTCCTCAGCGCGCGCCTTTCTGAAGTCCGCGAGCAGCGCCTCCTGGTCGCCTCGGCTAGTCAGGTTCCGCTCAATGAGATCCATCGTCGCCTTAAAGGTCGCGAGCACTTTGGCCCGCTGATCGCTTGTCGTGGCGGCGCCGAACTCTTTTTGGGTCTTCGCGCGCACTTCTACGACGTCGAAGCTTTCCGCCGACTGCAGCTCGTTCGCCAGGCTTTCGATTGACATTCGCAACCCCCCTTCTAATGCAGGCCGGGCCTGCGGGCGCGCTTACTTCCGGCTGCTCGCGCCGCTGCTTCTCCTACTGCTGACGCCGCCGCGCCCAGGCTCACTGAATCCCGGAGATTCGTTCAGCGAGTGCCGGTCACGCTAGGGACTTCGATCAACCGCAGCGGCGTTTGAAATCCGCCCCCGCCGGAACTGTTCTTGACCGTGGGCGGAGGTCGGGAGTCCGAGCACGCCACTGCATACGGACTACAAGGTTCGCTGCGCACCGGTGCCGTCTGACCCTGTCACTTCGCTCTCGGCCGCAAACCAGTCTTCCCAATCGTGGCCGGGTTCGAAGCCGCGCTGCTCGGCTTTGTAGTAAGCGACCTGCGAAATTCTCACTTGTAGATCGGTCCAACTCGGCGCGCCTGCGACGAGTCTGCCTGCTCGCGGCGCGGTTATCGGCAGGCGTCTGCGGGGCCGCTGCAGTCCGCAAAGCCGAAGATGTTCTTCCGAAATGTTGGTTCCATACGTTTCCCCCTCTCTGATCCTTCAGCGTATCCGCGCGCTCCGTCATTCGTCTGTGTGGTAGGGCGCTTAGAGCGCCTCGGCGGGAGCCGCGCGATTCGACACTCAGTCCCGACGCCGGGTTGGCCCTGCGGATCAAACTCAGCCTGAGTGCGGACCTGTCGGGGATTCGTACGAAATTCGGACACTGCCTCAATGCACTGCACGAGCTTTTCGTACTGAAGCGCGAGCCAAAGCGAGGCGACGGGCAACCTGAGACGGCTGCTCGTCCTGAATTGTTCGCTGCGCCCCCCCGGGAAGGCAGTCGCTTAGGGGTGTGGGGAAACGGAAAGCTCCGGTTCCCCTCCCCCGGTCCCGGCGTGGGTGCCGCATCCTCCCCGCGCCTTCCTACTGTAAAATTGTCAGACACTACTATGTAAATATTGTATCGAGTAAGAGCATGAAAGAGTTCGACATGCGGCCTATTATCTCAATACTGATACAATAATTCGCAGAATCAGCAGTTTCCCGGGTACTGCCAACTGGTTTGGGGAGGCAGCCCGACGCGCCCCAAGCGGGAATTTGGTGGGCCGTGTAGGGATCGAACCTACGACCAAGAGATTAAGAGTCTCCTGCTCTACCAGCTGAGCTAACGGCCCTGGCAATTGGGGTGGACGATGGGACTCGAACCCACGACGACCGGGATCACAACCCGGGGCTCTACCAACTGAGCTACGTCCACCGTCCGACCCTTGTCGCGCGGCTGGCGTGCCCGGCAGGACTCGAACCTGCGACCCTCGGCTTAGAAGGCCGATGCTCTATCCGCCTGAGCTACGGGCACGACCCCAAGGGCGCCCCTAGCCGGCCCCGCCGCACGGGGGCGCGAATCATACGTAAGTGGCTTAAGCAGCGTCAATTTCCCGCCCCGCTCGGCCGCGATCGCCCGAATCGCCTTCAGGTGAGAGCGCACCGTCGGCAGAATCGACTTTGCGAACGCCTTGGCATCGGCGTGCTGCCCCGAGGCGATCTCCTTGTGCAGCAACGCGAGCGTCTGCGTGTGCGCCTTCACCTGCGACTTGATATAGGACTTGTCGAAACTCTCACCGCTGAGGACTTCGAGCGCCGCTTTCGTCGCCTTCTGCGCGGTGCTGGTGCTCCTGGCTTCATTGCACCTTCTCCGGATACTTCAAAAGGTTGCGACGATGATGAGGACGCCGTCCGAGCGTCGTTGGGGCGCGTTTCGCATGCGCCCGGTGGCATGCGCAGTCCCAGCTCGAGCGCCATCGGGGGCCTCGCCCTTGTTACACTCTGGTGACCACAAGTCTTACACTTCACCCATCCATGAAGATTCCCTCGAGCGCCAGCGAGGCTGAGCCGAGTGCCGCTGACGGCGGCGCTGATGTGACGCCTGCGGCTGCGGCCGCGCTCTCCGCGCCCGAGCCCGCGTTCGACGCCTCCACCTCCGCGTGCGAGGTGGCGATGGCGGAGCTGCGCCGCTTGCTCGCCGTGTGGCGCACCCACGAGCCCGGCGCGCGCATCGGCCGGGATCCCGAGGAGCTGCACCAGCTGCGCGTAACTGCGCGGCGCATCGATGCGACTCTCGGCCTGTTCAAGAACCAGCTCCCCGCAGCACTGGTGCGCATCCGCCGCAGCACCAAGGCGGTGTTGCGCAGCCTCGGGGCGGCGCGCGACCTGGACGTGCAGCTGAGCGAGCTCGCCCGCTACTGCGCGGGGCTGCCGGAGAGCGAGCGCGCGGCGGCCGAGCCCCTGCGGGCACGCCTCGAGAGCGATCGCAGCCGCTCGCGCGCACGCCTGGTACGCGCGCTCGACTCCGAGCCTACGCGGCGCTGGCTGGAAACGCTCACCCTGGCCTGCGCGGCGGGCGCCGAGACAAATGGCGGCGAGCGCGCCATGGTGCTCATGCCGCAGCGCGTGCGGCGGCGCTTTCGCAAGCTCAGGAAGTCGGTGGGAAAACTGCGGCCGAAGTCACCGCTGGAGGCCTATCACCAGGTGCGCCGCCGCGCCAAGCAGCTGCGCTACGCAACCGAATGCGGCGCCCTCATGTTCGGGAGGGCGGCCGAGGACCTGCTCAAGGCGCTGCGCCGCCTGCAGGACCGGCTCGGTGTGCATCAGGACGCTTACATGGCTCAGAGCCATCTGGCAGCGCTCGCCGCCGATCCCGGCAGCGGCCTTCCGCCCGCCACGCTGTTCCTGATGGGCCGCCTCGCCGAGCATCACGCGCGCCTGACCTCGCAGGCGCACCGTACGCTGACGCGCTCCTGGCGCAAGGTGCGCGGCAAGCGCTGGAGAGTGCTGCGCGCAAGGCTGGCGGAACTGGCCGACCGCGCCAAAGCGGCCAACGGCGCGTTTGCCGCTGCAGGGTGCGGCTGCTGCGGACATCGCTGCTCAGGAGGCGGCCCCGGTCGTGCATGCGCCGGCGCCCGAAGCGCGCCCGCTCAAGCACTGACCACACGCGGCTCGCCGGGTATGGAGCTGCTCATCGTGCGGCATGCCATCGCCTGCGAGCGTGATACGAAACGCTGGCCGGACGACTCCGAGCGCCCGCTGTCCTCGCGCGGCGTGGTGCGCGCCCGCCAGGCCGCGGCAGGAGTGAAACGCCTCGTGCCGCGGCCGACGCGCGTCCTCGCAAGCCCTTTGCTGCGCGCGCAGCAGACCGCGGCGATCCTCACCCAGTTTGCCGCGTGGCCGCGGCCGCACCCTTGCCCGCAGCTGCTGCCCGATGTCTCACCGGCGTCCGTTTTCGCGCTGCTCGCGCGCGCTCAGGAGCCGCGCATTGCGCTCATCGGGCACCAGCCGGGACTCGGCCGGCTACTGGCGAGCTGCCTCGCCGGCGACGCGGGGAGCGCGACGTTCGACCTGCGCAAGATGGGCATCGCTCTCGTGGCTTTTCCCGGCACAGCGCGCGCCGGGCGCGGCGAGCTCCTCTGGCTCGTGCCGCCGCGAGTGCTGCGCGCTGCCCGCTGATGTCGCGCGCCGCGGCGCAGCTTTCGCGCAGCCCTGCGCCCTCAGTGAGCCCCCGAAGCCGAGGCGGCCGCGCCCGCCCCGCGCACCGGGTGCGCCAACCACACTAGAAAGATCAGGCCGAGGAAGGCCACGGCCGAGACGTAGAAAATATCGTCCGCCGAGAGCATGAACGCCTGCGCATCGACGAGGCGGTTGATCAGGGCATAGCTCTGGTCGGTCCCCACGCCACTCGCGTTGCAGAGTACCGAGCGCTTGCGAGGTCACCGGGTCGCCCGAGCTCATGCGCTCGATGAGCTGGGCATGGTGCAGCGTCGCGCGCCGGTCCCAGACGGTGGTCGTGATGCGAGGTGCCGAAGGAGCCCGCGGTGATGCGCGCGAAATTGAACAGCCCGGAGGCTGCCGGGATGCGCTCGGGCGGTAGCCCCGAGAGCGAGATCGATACCAGCGGAATAAAGAACGCCGCCATGCCGGCCCCCTGAATCACGGTCGGCAGCATGAGCGTGCCGATGGTGGCATCGGTGTTGAAATGCGCGCGCATGAAGAGCACGAGCGAGAACACCGCGAAGGAGATCGTCACCATGATGCGCGGATCGACGCGGTCGTTGAAGCGCCCGACCACCGGGCTGAGCAGGATCGCCAGGAACCCCACGGGGGCCAGCACCCAGCCGGCGAGCGTCGCGGTGTAGCCCATGTACTGCTGCAGCCACAGCGGCAGCAGCACCACGTTGCCGAAGAACAGCCCATAGGCAAATAGCATGGCCACCGTGCTCACGGAGAAATTGCGCGAGCGGAACAGCGTCAGATCGACGATGGGATGCTCCTCGGTGAGCTCCCAGATCAGGAATACCGCGAACCCCACCACGGCCACGCAGGCGAGCGTCACGATGGCGCCAGAGTTGAACCAGTCGAGGTCCTTCCCCTTGTCCAGCATGACCTGCATCGCGCCGACCCAGATCATGAGCAGTCCCAGCCCGACGGCATCGACCGGTACTTTTGCGGTCGCAGTCTCGCGGCGGCGATAGATCGCCCAGGTCGCGAAGGCGGCCGCGATACCGACCGGGATGTTGATGTAGAAGATCCACGGCCAGGAGATGTTGTCCGTGATCCAGCCGCCGAGCACCGGTCCCACCACGGGCGCGACCAGCGTGGTGATCGACCACATCGCTAGCGCGGTGCCCGCGCGGCTCTTCGGGTAGCTCGCCAGCAACAGCGACTGCGAGAGCGGAATCATCGGGCCGGCCACCGCCCCCTGCACCACGCGGGCCAGGATCAGCAGCGACAGGCTCGGCGCCAGCGCGCACAGGAAGGAGGCGATGACGAACAGCACCACGGCGACGGTGAACAGCTTCACCTGCCCGAATCGTCGGGTCAGCCAGCCGGTCAGCGGCAGCGAGATGGCGTTGGCGACGCCGAAGGAGGTGATCACCCACGTGCCCTGATCGGGAGAGACGCCCAGGTCGCCGGCGATGGAAGGGATTGACACGTTCGCGATCGAGGTGTCGAGCACGTTCATGAAGGTGGCGAGCGACAGCGCCACGGTGCCGAGCGCGAGCTTTGCGCCCGTGAGGGGCGGCGCGGCGGGGGGCGCCCCTCCCGGAGCGCCGCCGCCCGCCGGTCTGTCAGCATTCTCGCCCGACATCTCCTGACTGCTCCTGGCGTGAGTGCCCGCGCTCTCCTTCAGTGCAGCCGTGGCGCCGCGGCCGCTCCGGACAGATGCGCGCTCGCCAGGAGGTCACCTTGAGCCGTCGCCGGCGCCCTCGCCGCATGCGGCGCCGGTGTCGACTGGTTGGCCGCGATGATCGCCGCCACGCGCGCATCGGCCAGCGCATTGCTCGAGTCGAACACGTCGGTCGACCAGGCGGAATCCCGGCTCGCCAGCTGCGGCAGGCGCGCGCCGTCGTCGCCGCCGCGCACGTCCACATCCGCCTTCATGGAGAGGCCGATCTGCAGGGGGTGTGCGGCGATCTCGTGCGGGTCCAGCGCTACTCGCACCGGTACGCGCTGCACGATCTTGATCCAGTTGCCCGTGGCGTTCTGTGCCGGCAGGAGCGAGAACGCTGCCCCGGTGCCTGCCCCGAAGCCCGCGACGGTGCCATGGTAGCGGACGCGCGTGCCGTAGAGGTCGGCGGTGAGCGTCACGACCTGCCCGACCCGCATGCGCGCGAGCTGCGGCTCCTTGAAATTGGCATCCACCCATACCTGATCGAGTGGCACGACAGCCATGAGCGGCGTTCCAGGGCTCACGCGCTGACCGAGCTGCACGTTGCGTCGGGCCACGAAGCCGGCCACGGGTGCGGGCAGCTCCGTGCGGGCCAGCGTGAGGTAGGCGCTGCGCACCGCGGCGGCCGCATCGCGCACCTGGGGATGATCCTCAAGCGTCGTGCCGTCGACCCGTGCACGGTTGGCGGCGAGCTGCTGCTGCGCCGCCTGCAGCCCGGCCTGCGCGGCCTTGACCGCATCGGTCGCATGCTGCAGTTCCTCGCCGGAGACCGCACCTGAGGCGCCGAGACGCTGTCGCCGGGCGAGATCGCTCTGTGCCGCGCTGAGATCGGTCTGGCGTGCCTGCACAGTGGCCCCGAGCTGCGAGGTGGTGGCAAAGAGATTGCGCACATCGCGCACGGTACGCGCCAGCTGCGCCTCGGCCTGGTCGAGCGCGACGCGCGCGTCGGCCTCATCGAGGCGCACGAGTGGCTGCCCGGCCTTCACGAACTGCGTGTCGTCGGCGCCGATCGCCACCACGGTGCCGTAGATCTGCGGCGTGATCTGTACCACGTTGCCGCCGACGTATGCGTCGTCTGTCGACTGGTGGTAGCGCAGCACCTGTGCCCAGTAAGCACCCCAGGCGGCGGCCGCAGTGAGCGTCACCCCGAGCACGGCGCCAAGCCAGCGCCAGCGCCGCGTAGGAGTCGAAGTTGGCTTGCTGTTCTGGGTGCTCATGATGATTCCTTGCTGCCGCGGCGGCTAATGCCAGGCAGATATCTATGCAAAAAAATGTCCGTCAGGCGCTTGCTCGGGGAGTAGCGCCGTGTGCGTTCTCGAGCATGCGACTGAGAAGGGCCTCGAGCTGGCGCGCTTCGCTCTTGCTGAAGCCGTGCAGAAAGCGGTTCGCCACAGTCATCGAGATCTCGCGCATTCGCGGATAGGCGGCACGGCCCTCTTCGGTCAGCTCCAGGTCCATCAGCCGGCGGTCGTGCGCGCTGCGGCTGCGTCGGATCAGACCCTTGCCCTCGAGGCGATCGAGCATGCGTGTCATGGCTCCTGCGTCGTAGGAGATGCCCTTGCACAGATCCGCGGCCGACTTCGGTCCCTCCGGCCCCGCGAGATTGGCGACGATGATGTACTGCGCGGCACTGATCTCGAGCGGTGCGAGGCGCTTGTCGGCCGCCAGCTCCCGGTCGATGGCCGCCAGCATCTCAACCCGCACGCGGCTCAGGAGAGCCCCGATGCTCTTGCCCGGCTGGTAACTGCTGCTGTCGTAAATGTCGCCCAAGTTCGTGCTCCTTCGAATCTCCCCTTCGGGGGGAGAGCCCCGCGCCTGGCGGGGTAGGCAGCGAAATGTAGTTGCCTAGGCTGTGATTGTCAAGGCCTTGATTGCCCGGGCAGGCTGCAATGCCTGTGCAAGGCGCGCGACCGCGCCCTGCCGTGCAGCGTCGGCGAGCGGAGCCCCGCTTGCTCGGGCTTTCCTACGCAGAACTGTGCGAAAAGCCATGACTTGGTTCGCAAGTGCAGAGCTTCCGCTGCTCAGCTTATAAGCCAGCGCTGTTTGAGCAAGGGCTCACGGACAATGTAGAGTCGTTCGAGTCTAGTACCGCCTACGGTAAGCGGTGCGGGACGGATGACTTGACCGGGCGACGAGTTGTAGAGATGAAGGACCGAACCTCGGGGCTTCCGGGGGACGATAGAGGGACGCGCGCCGCAGACTGGCTGACCAGGGGCGGCGAGATGGGCAGGCTCGTGCGCTCGATTGGCTGGCCCAAAACGCGGCTCGGATCCGCATCGCTCGGCGTCCGCGGCGCACGAATCTGGGCCGAGATGTCGGGTCGCACAGGGCTGCCGCCGATCAGAGTGGCCGTCAGCATTTCTCGCCCGCAAGCACGACGACGAAATATCGCGCAAAAGATTCTGCAGGCCGTCGGCGATCTGACTGAGAGCTGGCTTACCAGTTGCAGCAGCGCGGCAACGCCCGGGAGTGACTTCAGGAGGGCGCGTGCCTAAGACCAGAGTCCATGCGCGTGCGCAAGGGAACGTAGGGCGCGTCGATCCAAATATCCTGGCGGCGTTCTACAACCATGCCGTAACGTATCCAAGACGACTTGCGCTTGTAATCGGTACAGATTCGTATTCGTATGAAAAATTGGCGGGAATCAGTCAGGAAGTCTCACGCCGTTTAGACCGGCGCTCACGAGTGGGTATCCTCGCGTCGCGCACCCTGGAGGCGTATGCGGGCGTACTCGGTACCTTATGGTCCGGAGCGGCTTATGTACCGATCAACCCTGCACTTCCTGAAGAACGACTTATACAACTACTGAGAATAACGGAGCTAGATGCACTGGTTACCGATCGTGCCGGATCACAACGCATCCAGGGGCGAGTAGCTGAGGTGGCGCCTGGGGTGATAGTCAGTCCTTCCGAGTTCAGCTTCAGGAGTTTCGACCGACATTACCGTCCGGCGGACGTTTCTGAGACAGATCTCGCATACATCATGTTCACGTCCGGAACAACCGGCGTTCCGAAAGGCGTCATGACCGAACACGGTAGCGTCGCCCAGCTGATCCACCTGATGCAGGACCGGTTTCGCTTCCACGATAAGGACCGGATGTCACAGACCTTCGAGCTGACGTTCGACTTATCCGTGTTCGATATGTTCATGGCTTGGAGCTCCGGAGCAGCCCTGTTCGTCGTGCCAGCATCGCAACTGATGGCTCCCGGGAAGTTCATAAAGGACAACCAACTGACGGTGTGGTTCTGCGTCCCTTCGATGGCCTTGTTCATGCAACGCATGCGCATGCTCAAGGCGGGAGCATTTCCATCACTACGCTACTCGTTGTTCTGCGGCGAGGCGTTGCCACTGGCCGTGGCGCAGGCGTGGCAGGCGGCGGCTCCAAACAGTATCGTTGAAAATCTTTACGGACCTACCGAAGCGACTGTCATATGCGCCGGACAGAGACTGACCGAGATACCTAGTTCCACGCCGAATCGAGGCACAGTTGCGATCGGCTATCCATTCGACGGTGTGGAAGCAGACATAGTTGACTCCTCTCTGCGCCCGGTAGCTGGAGCTGCGCCCGGGGAGCTTTTGTTGTCCGGCCGCCAGTTGGCAAGAGGCTATTGGAACGACCCTGAAATGACGGCGATTAAGTTTCCGACTCTCAAGGGAAAGCGCTGGTACAGGACAGGCGACCTGGCCTATCGCGACGCAAGCGGTGCTTTGCACCACCTGGGGCGCCTGGACAATCAGATCAAGGTACTCGGGCACCGGGTGGAACTTGAGGAAGTGGAAGCGCATCTTCGCGCGATTACGGAAACCGACTCGGTTGTTGCGCTCGCTTGGCCGATAGAAGATGGCTGCGCCAAAGGGATCGTGGCCTTTGTCAGCGGCAGTCGACTCGATGAGAACGCGGCGCGCGAGGCGCTGCGCCAGCGGATTCCAAGCTATATGGTCCCTCAGCGAATTCTGGAGATTGACTCGATGCCGCTCGGCCCGAGCGGAAAGTTTGACCGCAAGGCGCTGTTCCTGCGGCTCGAACAGGCCCCGGAAAAAGTTGGTTTGTGAGGGTCGTCCCGCAGCTCGACACGTATCCACGGATGGTGAGATTTGGCCAGACGGCGCTCGGCAGGGCTGTGTTGCTCGTGACCTTCGCAGCCGGGCTTCGCCTGAATGCCGGCTTCCTCTATCCGCACGCGTGGCAAGAGTTAACCGTCGCGGTAGCTCTTATGACGTACTTTCCGGCGCGGCGGCGGCTTCTCCTCAGCTTGTTGTCGGCGTTGCACCTGCTGCTGTTTCGTTCCATGTGGTTGGACTCTGATTTCCTGGTGGCAGTTGCAAAGGCCGAGGGGCAACCGACGGATTGGACCCTGACGGCGCTGGTTGCCGGCGTCATCGCGGCGACCTTTCTTGTGTTCTTATGGCTCTTTGAGTTCATCCGTCGCGCGCGCACAGCGAGCATGCCTTTCGTGGCGAAGCGGCCCGTACTGTGCCTGGTCACCGGCTACGCGGCGGTGCTCGCAGTCGCGGCGTCAGTGCCGCTCAGCGGAACGCCCCGCGTGTTGTTATGGGCTGTCCTCGCTGTCGTGGGAGCGCACCTCTGGTTCTTTGCATACGCGCTCAAAGATGCGACAACGAAGGCAGCCGATGGCATCACCCTGCAATTTGGCGCGCTACGCCCATTTTGGAGTAGCGCGATTGATGTGTTCACACCGGTTCCGAAAGGCGCCGGAAATCTTCGCAGGATTGAGGCGCGAAACCCCAACGACCTCAGCGTTGCGCAGCTTAAAGCGATCAAGCTGCTGATCTGGACCTGCATTATCACTGCATCTCTGCATGCGCTTCAGGTCTTCGTGTACGGCGCGCCGTCGCGTGTGTTGTCGAAGCTCGGTTGGGAAATTCCAACCTTGAAAGTGCCGGAATTAGCGGTGGCGTTGCAACACCCAGTGCCACTCTATCTTGCATGGGCAAGCGTGATCGCTAATTTCGCGTCGCGGGCACTGTACATAACAGGCACTGGACACGTCATCATCGCTTGCTGCCGGATGGCTGGATTCAACGCACTCCGAAATAGCTACCGATTTTTGTATTCGCGAACGATAGCAGAATTCTGGAACCGCTTTACCTACTATTTCAAGGAATTGTTAGTCGAATTCTTTTTCTTCCCGGCGTTCACGCGCTATTTCAAGAAAAATAAACGCTTCCGAATATTCGCCGCGACAATGGCTGCCGCGACAATTGGAAACATGATTTATCATTTTCTGAAAAATTTCGCGTGGGTCGCCCAGGTCGGCTTGTGGAGGGCGTTGATCGGGTATCAGGAGTACGCGTTTTACGCCACGGCGCTCGGACTAGCGATCGGGATCTCGCAGTTGCGTAACGCCGACAAGGAACGCATAGGCGACGATGCGCCGTGGTGGCGCCGGGCGCTCGCGGCGGGGAGCGTGGTCTCATTTTTTGCCCTGTTGGGTATTTTCGACCAGGAGCTTTCCTACCACTTCGGCGAAGACCTGCGGTTTTTTCTGCGTCTGTTCTTGATTCCGGTTTGAGGCGTTCCTGTCATGAACGACAGCCTGGTGATACGCGAGTTCTTGCAGGCCCTGCTGAGCCGGAAAGGCGACCAGGGAGCCTTCTCAGACAACGAGCAATTGATCGCCGGGGGGCGGCTGCAGTCTATCGATACGCTGGAAGTGGTGCTTTTTTTAGAAGAGAAGTATGGGATCGACTTCGCGGAGAACGGCTTCGACCAGAACGAGGTAGGCAGTATCGATAACATTCTCGCTCTGATCAGCCGGCGGTGACTTCAATCCCGCTGTCCGTTGCGGTTTCAGGTGGCGCGAAGTCCGAAACTGTCACCGATGTGTCCGGAATGGACCCCCGCGGAAATGGTCGGGGCAGAGGGATTTGAACCCCCGACCCTCTGCTCCCAAAGCAGATGCGCTACCAGACTGCGCCATGCCCCGAACCGCGGCGAAAAAATCATACTCTCGTTTGCACTATCATTGCTCGACCAAATTCCACGCGGCGGTTCTTGGCGTGCGGGACCTAGGCGCGACGCCAGGCGGTTTGCCCATCGGACTTGTCCTCGAGAATGACGCCTGCGGCCGCGAGCTCCGCTCGGATGCGATCGGATTCAGCCCAGTTCTTCGCACGGCGCGCCGCGGCGCGCGCGGCGATGCGCGCCTCCACCTCCGCGTCGCTGATCGCCGGGCTCACCTGCCGGGCCTGGCCGCTCAGTTCGGGCCGCCCGGAGCTCGTTGCCGGCACCGCCGGCCTCGCCAGCCTGAACCATTGCGCTGGCGCCAGCGTGAAGAGCCCGAGAACCGCCCCGAGCGAGCGCAGCTCGGCGGCGAGCCCGGCGGCGCGCCGCTCCTCGCCCGCATCGCGTGCCGAGTTCACCTCCCGGGCGAGCGTCTGCAGCACCGCAAGCGCCTCCGGGGTATTGAAATCATCGTCCATGCTCGCGTGAAAGCGCGCGCTGTGCTCGCCGGCCGCGGGCGCGACGTCCGGCAGGTCGCGCAGCGCCGTGTACAGGCGCCCGAGGGCGGCGTCCGCCTGCTCGAGCTGCTCGAGCGAGTAGTTGATCGGTCCGCGATAGTGGCTCGAGAGCAGGAAGAGGCGCAGCACCTCCGGGTGGCGCAGCGCGCGGCAGCACCTCGCGCAGGGTGAAGAAGTTGCCGAGCGACTTCGACATCTTCTCGTCGTCGATGTTGACGAAGCCGTTGTGCATCCAGACGTTGACGAACGCGTCGCCGCTGGCCGCGCACGACTGCGCGATCTCGTTCTCGTGATGTGGGAACTTCAGGTCCATGCCTCCGCCGTGCAGGTCGAAGTGCGTGCCGAGCAGCGCCGTCGACATGGCCGAGCATTCGATGTGCCAGCCGGGCCGGCCCTTGCCCCAGGGCGACGGCCATGCCGGCTCGCCGGGCTTGGCATGCTTCCACAGCACGAAGTCGAGCGGATCGCGCTTGGCCTCATCCACCTCGACGCGCGCACCGGCGCGCAGGTCCGCGAGGCGTTTGCCGGAGAGCTTGCCGTAAGCGGCGAAGCGCGCCACCGCGTACATGCACGTCGCCGCTCGCGGCCCGGTAGGCGTAGCCTGCCGCGAGCAGCTGCGTGATCATCGCGATGATCTGCGGCATGTACTGCGTGGCGCGCGGCTCGTGATCGGGGCGCGCGATGCCGAGTCGCGCGCAATCCTCGTGCATGGCGTCGATGAAGCGCTGCGGTGAGCGCCTCGATCGGCTCGCCGTTCTCCGCCGCGCGGCGGATGATCTTGTCGTCGATGTCGGTGATGTTGCGCACGTAGGTGAGGTGGTAGCCGCGGTGGCGCAGCCAACGGCTCACGACATCGAACACCAATAGCATGCGCGCATGACCGATGTGGCAGTAGTCGTACACCGTAAGGCCGCACACGTACATGCGCAGCGCGCCCGGTGTGATCGGCCTGAGCTCCTGCTTCGTGCCCGTCAGCGAATTATGGATGCGGATCATGCGAAGCGCGCCAGCCGCTCGCGCGCCTTGCCGGGCGGCATAGCCTTGAGGAGCGGCGCCAGCTCCGGGCCGTGCGCGCGTCCGGTGAGCGCCACACGCAGCGGCATGAAGAGCTGCGCCCCCTTGCGCCCGGTGGCCGCGCGCACCGCGGCGGCGATCGCCGCGAGGTCGTTCCCCGCGCGCGCGGCGGCCGCCGCCGCCGCGGAGAAGTAGTCCGTGCCCGCCTGCCGCACCAGTTCCTCGCCGGCGGGCTCGAGCGGCGGCGGGTCGCCGAAGACGATCTCGACCCAGGGCCGCGCATCCTCGGGCAGCACGACGTTGGGCAGGACCGCGGCGATGAAGGCGTCCGCGGCGCGCGCCTCGAGCCCGGCCGGCAGGATCGGCGCGAGCCAGGTGCGCGCCGCCGCCGGCGAGAGCTGATGCACCGCCTCGCTTCTGCCACACCGCGAGCTGCTGCTCATCGAAGCGCGCCGGGGCGCGCCGCAGGTGCGCGAGATCGAACGCCTCGCGCCATCTCGGCGAGGCTGAGAAGTCCGTGGAGCGGCGTCGAGTGGCCCAGGCGGAACAGGTGATTGGCGAGCGCCGCCGGGTGGTAGCCGCGCTCGCGGTATTCTCGCACGCTCACCGCCCCGTGGCGCTTGGAGAGCGGCGCGCCGTCGGCACCGACCAGCAGGGCGACGTGTCCGTAGGCGGGCGCCGGCAGCCCCAGGGCCGCAAGGATCAGCAGCTGCCGCGGGGTGTTGGTGAGGTGATCCTCCCCGCGCAGCGTGCGTCACACCCATGCAGGCATCGTCCACGGCATTGGAAAAGAAAAAGGCGGCGGTGCCGTCCGCGCGCCGGACGATGAAGTCGCCGATGTCGTCGCTGAGGAAGCTCTGCGGCCCGTGCACGAGGTCGTCGAAGGCGACGCGCTCGCCGGGCGGGACGCGAAAGCGCAGCGTGGCAGGCAGGCCCTGCCCTTCCCGGCGCGCGCGCTCTGCTGGCGGCAGGTCGCGGCAGGTGCCCGCGTAGCGCGGCGGCCGGCCGGCGGCCAGCTGGGCGCGCCGCGACAGCGACAGCTCCAGCGGCGTGCAGAAGCACGGATAGACGGCGCCCTGGCGCTCGAGCTCGGCGAAGTAGCGCGCGTAGAGCGCACCGCGCTGCGACTGCCGGTAAGGCCCGCGCTCGTCCTCGTGGTCCGGGCCGGCGTCCCATTCGAGGCCGAGCCAGCGCAGGTCCGCCATCAGCGCCGCGCTATGGCTCTCGCGGCTGCGCTCCGTATCGGTATCCTCGATCCGCAGCAGGAACCGGCCGCCGCCGTGCCGCGCCAGCAGGAAGTTGAACAGCGCCGTGCGCGCATTCCCCAGGTGCAGCTCGCCGGTGGGACTGGGGGCGAAGCGGGTGACCGGCTGCGCGTGCTCGCCGGGCGCTGGAAGTGCGCTTGCGCTCATGACGCCATGGTACGGGAAACCCGATGATCGCAACAAAGCGCCGCCGCGCGCCGCGCTGCTATAGAATTCGCGGCCGGCGCGCGTGTGCCGCCAGTCCACGAAGTGGAGGATCGATGCTCATTCCGTCCAGCACCCGGATTGCCGCACTCGCGGCCGCGCTGTGCGCGCTGCTGCTGCTGCCGCTCGGCGCGACGCGGGCGGAGGAGCCGAACTCCCAGGTCAGGGTGAGCACCAGCATGGGCGAGTTCGTCATCGAGGTGCGCGCCGACCGCGTGCCGCTCACGACGGCGAACTTCCTGCGCTATGTGCGCGAGGGGTTCTATTCCAACACCGTGTTCCATCGCGTGATCGCGAACTTCGTCATCCAGGGCGGCGGCCACGACGCCACCACGCTCGCCCTGAAGCCCACCCACGAGAGCGTCTTCAACGAGTCCGGCAGCGGCCTGCAGAACAAGCGCGGCACCGTGGGACTGGCGCGCGGAGAGGCGCCGCACTCGGGCAACTCGCAATTCTACGTGAACCTGGTCGACAACCCGGATCTCGACCCGGTGCCGACCCGCTGGGGCTACACGGTCTTCGGCCGCGTCCTGCAGGGGATGGACGTGATCGATCGCATCGGCGAGACGGCCACGGGCGCCAAGGGACCGTGGAAGGCCGATGCGCCGCTGAAGCCGGTGATCATCGAGAAGATGGAGATCATCTCCCCGGGCGGCAGCGCCGCCACGCCCCCGGCGACCCCGGTGACGCCTCCGCCGCAGAACACGATCCTTTCGCCTAAGTGAGCCGATGGCGCGCCTGTTCGTCTCGGATGTGCACCTGGACGCGCAGCGCGCTGAAGCCACCGAGCAGTTCCTCGGTTTTCTCAGCGCCGAGGCCGCCGGCGCCGAAGCGCTCTACATTCTCGGCGACCTGTTCGAAGCCTGGGTCGGAGACGATGACCAGGAGCAGGACAACGAGCGTGTGTGCCGCGCGCTGCGCGCGCTCGCCGCGCGCGGCGTGGCATGCTTTGCGCTGCACGGCAACCGGGACTTTCTGCTCGGTGCGGGCTTCAGCGAGCGTAGCGGCTGCCGGTTGTTGAGCGATCCGGTGATCACTCAGCTCGACGGTGAGCGGGTGCTGCTCACCCACGGTGATGCGCTGTGCACCGACGATCACCCCTACCAGGAGCTGCGCAGCGTCGTGCGCGATCCCGCCTGGCAGCGGCGCTTCCTGGCGCTGCCGCGCGCGCATCGCGAGCTGCTGGCCGATGAAGCACGCGCGGGGAGCCGACGGCATACCGCACGCACCGTGCCGTACATCATGGACGTGAATGCCGCCGCCGTGACGGCGGCGTTTCGCGCGGCGCAAGTGCGACGCATGATCCACGGTCACACCCACCGCCCCGGTGTGCAGGACCTGGAGGTCGACGGCAGCGCCGCACAGCGCATCGTGCTGGGCGCCTGGTACGAGCAGGGGAGCTATCTCAGTTACGAGCGCGGGCGGTACCAGCTGCGCGAGCTGCCGCGCTAGCCGCAGCGCTCCCGCCGCGCCGGCAAAAGATCTTCCCTTTGCCGGCGCACACGTCTGTCAGTTGCGTGCCGGCTCAGTTCTGCGCCGGCGGCGCGGCGCCCTGCGCAGCACCATTACCGGGCCCGCCATGAGCGAAGTGGCCGTGCATGCCGTGCATCCGCTGGCCTAGGATCTGGAACTTCTTCAGCTGTACAGCCGAGAGCACCAGCGTCAGTTTCTGCAACGTCTCCTGCTGCAGCTGCTGGTGCAGCGCTTGCATCTGCACGACGTCCGGCTTCACGCCCGAGGCCCTCGCCTGCTCGAAGCTCTGTCTCATCTTGGCGTGCTGTTCCTGCAGAATCGCCTGTACCTGCGCCTTCTGCGCCTCGGTCAGATCCAGGAGCGTCGCGAGATCGTCCATGTGGCGCGCCGCGTGGGCAGCCTGCGGCGCAGGAGTCTGGGCGAACACTGCGCCGGCGCACAGCAAGGCGAGCGTTAGCATACTGGCTTTCATGAGAGTCTCCTTGCGGGGTTGGTCGTGGGGGCCCGCGTCGCACTCGTACGCTAACGGCGCGCGCGGCGCAGGCGGTGAGCAATAGTGAGGGAGTGTGAAAGCGGCGGCGCGCTGCGCCGGAGCGCCCGCCGGCTGCGGCAGGAGGTTGACTCAGCGCCGCCGCGGTAGGCGCAACAGCGCCTCGAGGCCCCCGGCGGGCAGGTTGTGGAGCGTGAGCCAGCCGCCGTGCGACTGGGCGATGTCGCGCGCGATCGACAGTCCCAGCCCGCTGCCGCCGCTGTCGCGGTTGCGCGAGGACTCGAGCCGGTAGAAGGGCTCGAACACGCGCTCCAGCTCGTCCGGCGGGATCCCCGGTCCCTGATCGCGCACACGGATCACGAGCTCCGCGCCGTCCTCCACCAGGATGTCGGCGCGCGTGCCGAACTTGACGGCGTTAGCGATGAGGTTGGTGAGGCAGCGCTTGAGGGCCTGCGGCTTGCCGAGGTATGGCTGCAGGGCGCGCCCGGCGAGCGTCACCGGCGCGCCCATATCGGTGAACTCGCCGCGCAGCTGCGCCAGCAGCGCGTCGACGTCGATGGGGGCGGCCGGCTCGCCGTCGTCCAGGCCGCGAAACAGCGCCAGCGCCTCGCGCACCATGCTCTCCATCTCATCGAGCTCGCGGCCGATGCGCGCCTGCATGGGCGGATTGTCGAGGGCCTCCACCTGCAGGCGCATCCGGGTGAGCGGCGTCTTCAGGTCGTGCGACATAGCGGCCAGCACCCGCGTGCGGCTGTCGAGGTAGCGTCGCAGGCGGTCCTGCATGGTGTTGAAGGCGCGCGCCGCATCGCGCAGCTCGCGCGCGCCGCGCTCCGCGAGCTGCGCCGGACGCATGTCCCGGCCCATGCTGTCGGCGGCACGCGCCAGATCCGACAGCGGCCGGGTGATGTTGCGCGCCGCGACATACAGCAGGATGACCAGCAGCAGCACCAAGAGCGTCAGGTTGACGAACAGGTTGCGCGGCAGCGGCACGCCGCCGGCCAGGCGCGTGACGCGATAGGTCACTGCGTCGCCGTCGGCAAAGTTCACCGTCACGTCATAACGCCGAACCGAGCGCTGGTGGGCGGCGAGCTCGTACGCCGCGTAGAACGGCGCCGGCAGGAGGATCGCCGGTGGTGCGGGTTCCGGGGTTGCGTCCACCTCGACGCCGTACGCGGGTCCGAGGGATGCGTGCAGCTGCTCCTTGAGTGCCCGCTCGAAGTCCGACAGCAGCGGCAGGCGCACGAAGCCGCGCTGCAGGGCGTGCGCGCCGTGCCCGTCATGCGGGCCGCCGGGGGGGTGGGGCGCATGCGCCCAGCCGCGCGGTGCCGACAGCTCGGCGACCGCGACGCTGCGCTCGGCGGCGCTCATGGGCTGCAGCATCAGGGTGGTCTCAGCGATGCGGCGTGTCCACTCGCGCACGGTCCCCTGCAGGATGAAGTGTTCGCGTTCCTGTGCGATGAGGAAGAGTCCCACCGCCTGCGCCAGCAGCACCGCGGCGACCGAGGCCGCCAGGAGTCGGCCGAACAGCGACTGTGGCCAGAAAGGCAGGCGCATGCGTGCAGCGGCGCGTCAGTCGCTCACGACGTTGACGCCGATGACATAACCCTCACCGTACACGGTCTTGATGATCTGCGGCGCGCGGGCATCGTCGGCCAGTATCTGGCGCAGGCGGCTGACGCGCACATCGATGCTGCGGTCGAAGGGGTCGGCGTCGCGTCCGCGCAGCAGCTCGGTCAGCTGGGCGCGCGTGAGCACGCGGTTGGCAGATGAGAGCAGTACGGCGAGCAGGCGGTATTCCGCGCCGCTGAGCGCCACTTCGCTGCCGGCGGCGTCGGTAAGGGTGCGCGTCACGGTGTCGAGACGCCAGCCGCCGAAGGAGAAGCCGCGCACGCTCTCGGGACGCGGGTCCCGCGGAGCGTGCTGCGAGCGGCGCAGGATCGCCTTGATCCTCCCCAGGAGCTCGCGCGGGTTGAAGGGCTTGGCGACATAATCGTCGGCGCCGAGCTCGAGTCCGACGATGCGGTCGACTTCCTCGCCGCGCGCGGTGAGCATGATGACGGGCAACTGCGAGCGGGTGCGCAGCTCGCGGCACAAGGACAGGCCGTCCTCCCCGGGGAGCATCAGGTCGAGCACCAGCAGGTCGACGTGTGCGCGCTCGAGCACGCGGCGCATCTCCTTGCCGTCCGCTACCGCCGTGGTGCGGAATTGATGCTTCTCCAGGTACTGTGCGAGCAGGCCGCGAATCTCGCGGTCGTCGTCGACAATGAGCAGGTGGGGTCGGTCGTTCACGGGTGCGCGCCCTGCGAAAGCTCAGGATACCGAAGGCAACAGACCCGCGGCAGCCGTTTTCGTGCCACTCGGGTTGTAAGCAACTGTGGGTCTAACTCGCGGACGGGCGCGGCAGCGGACCGGAATGAAAGCGCAGCGTGGGATCGGGCGCGGTGGCCAGCTCCGCCTCGTGCGCGGCAAGCACCGCCAGGCGTGCGCGCCACTGCGCGGGATCGGTGCTGCGGGCAAAGCCCACATACAGCAGGAAATGCCGCGCCTCCGAGGTCCCGAGCTCGCGATACAGCCGTGCCAGCGGCGGGGCGAGGTGCGGGGCGAGAAGCGCGAAGCGCTCGGCAGAGCGCGCCTCGATGAGCGCGCTCATCAGCAAGAGATCGAGCTTGCGCCCGGGGTCGGCAGCGCGCACTGCGCCGCGCAGCGACTGGGCGTAGCGCCCCGGGCGCGAGCGCGCGAAGGCCACGCCGAGCGTGCTCATGGCCTGCTGCACCTGCTCGAAGTGCCGCAGCTCCTCGCGCGCCACGCGCGCCAGCGCGAGCACCAGCGCGCAGTCCTCGGGATAGGCGAACATCAGCGCCAGCGCGGTGGACGCGGCCTTCTTCTCGCAGTTGGCATGATCGAGCAGCAGTTGCGGCCAGTGCTCGAGTGCATCCTCGACCCAGGGGCGCGGCGTCGCCGCCAGCAGGATCGAGGCCGCTTCCCCGGCAGCGCGCGGGTACGCTGCTCACGACTGCGCCCCGCGCTTCAGCCACCCGGCGAGCGTCTCCTCGAGCGCATCCGCCGCCTCACTAGCATCGGCGCAGCGGTCGGCGGGCAGCTTCGCCAGCAGCCGCTCCAGCACCGGCTGCACGGCCGCTAACTGCGGCGGCAGCTGCGGCACGGGCTCCTTGCGGTGTTTGTAGACGATCGCCATGGGATTGTCGGCGCGATACGGTTTCTCGCCCGTGAGCATCTCGAACAGGATGACCCCGAGGCTGTAGAGGTCGCTGCGCGCATCGAGAGCTTCCGCGTGGCCCTGCTCCGGACTCATGTAGTGCGGCGTGCCGAAGATGGTGCCGGTGTCGGTCATATCGAGCGCGAGAGCTGCGTCCTTGGACAGGCCGAAATCGATGAGCGCGATGCTGCCATCCTCGCGCAGCATCACGTTACCCGGCTTAAGGTCCCGATGCAGCACGCCGGCGGCGTGCACCGTGGCGAGGGCACGCGCGATCGCGACCGCATAGCGCAGCGCCTCGCGCGGGCTGAGCGGCGCTGCGCGCATCCGCCGGCGCAGGTCGCCGAGCGCAAAGTACTCCATGACCAGCCAGGCGTGCTCGTCGCTCACGCCGAGGTCGTAGAAGCGCACTACGGCCGGGCTGTCGATTCTCTGCGCGATCTCGTATTCCTGCAGGAAGCGGCGGAAGGCGTCCACCGGCTGTCCCTCGTCCTGGCGGTCGCGCGCCACCTTGAGCGCCACCAGCGTTCCGGCGCGCTCGCTTTCCGCCACGTACAGGTCGGTGGTGGCGCCGGCGGCGAGCCGGCGGATGCAGCGGTAGCCGCGCACGAACGCGTCGCCGAAGCGTTGCGTGTCGCGCCCCGCACGGCTGCTGCGCCAGAGGGCGCGCGCATGCGCCTGGCGCCGCTCCGCGGCCGCGAGCACGTGCACGAACGTCTCGCCATCGAGATCCTCGCGGCTGACCGCGAACGCGCCCAGCGCGCACGCCTCGCGTGCCACGGTGGGGTCCGCGCCCTGGCACAACAGCACGATGGGGGCGAAGCCGGCGCGGCCGGTGAGCTCGCGCGCCCAGTTGAGGCCGCGGCCACCAGGCCATTCATCGGCCAGCAGCACCGCATCAAAGCCCTGCGCGAGGAACTCGCTCGCCAGCGCGCCCTGCGAGACGGGGCTGTGCACCACCAGCTGCGCGTGCGGGCGCCAGGCGGTGAGCCGCTCCCGGATATGCGCGCAGCGGTACGCGTCTTCTTCGATCAGCAGCAAGCGCATCCCTGGAATTACAGCACGCGCGGGCGTACGCCGCCATGGCGCTGCGCCAGAAGCCGCGAATCTCCCACGGAGAGTTTCAGTCCGATCACCAGATCGCCGACGTTCGTGCCGGTGGGGCCGGTGTGGAGCAGATCGCCGCTCGCGGCGAGCGCGCGCGCGGAGTCCGCCTGTTGCAGGCAAAGGTCGGCATCGAGCTCCGCGAGCGCGAGCCGCGCGCAGGTGTCGGCATCGACGAGGGCGCCGGCGTCCGCGGTCACTCCGTCGGTGCCGTCTGTGCCGGCGGCGAGCAGCAGCAGGTCCGCGTGGCCGGCGATGAGTCGCGCCGCGGCGAGCGCCAGGTGTTGGTTGCGTCCGCCGAGCCCCGGATGCGCCGGCAGCTGCACCGTGGATTCCCCGCCCCATACGCAGGAGCTGCGCCGCCGCCATGCGCAGCTCGTGTGCGAAGCGCGCCGCCAGCCGCGTGGCATCACCCGCGAAGCGCTGCGGCGCCGCGTGCACTTCGAGCCCGAGATGCGCCCCCGCCGCCGCGACGGCAGCCACGGCGTGATCGACGCTGGCCACCACCGCCCGCTCGATCTGGTCGGGGCCGCGGCTGGCCGGTCCCAGCAGGCCCGATCCGATTACGCTCGGGTCATCCTGCGGCACGTCCGATATGAACAGCGCGCGCCCGGCGCGTCCCGCCAGGCGCGCTGCCAGCCGGCCGCCCTTGATGCGCGAGAGCGCGGCGCGCCGCGCGTTGAGCTCGCCGATCGCGATGCCGCTCGCGAACGCCTCGCGGGTGAGCTGCTCGAGGTCGGCGAGCGTCGCGCCCGTTTCCAGCACCTCCACCAGCGCGGAGGAGCCGCCGGAAACGAGGAACAGCGGCTGCACAGGGGGGGCAGCTCATCGACCCAGGCGAGTAGCCGCTGCCCGGCACGGAGCGAGCGCTCATCGGGCACCGGGTGCGCGCTGAGCAATACTTCCGGTGCCGCGCGGGTGGCGAGCTCGCTCAGGCCGTCGGAATCGCGCGTGATGATGAGCGTGCGTTCGATGGCGGCGCCGAGAGCATCATGCGCGCCGAGCGCCATGGCGGTGGCGGCCTTGCCGATCGCGGCCAACCAGATGCGCCCGGGGGAGGATGGGGCCGCGGCCGCGGCCGCGAGCGCGGCGCGCACACAGCGCCGTCCATCCACGCGCGCCAGGCCCGCCTGCAGCAGGCCGAGCAGCAGCTCGCGGCGCGGATCGCTGGCGTCCGCGGCTCTCAGCTCCCGCGCACGATCTTGAGCTTGCTGCGCCGCTCGCGGCGGGCAAGCTTGGCGGCATCCGAGCGCTGCAGCTGCAGCCGCTCGAGATACTCCGGCGTGACGTCGCCGGTGACGTAGAGGCCGGAGAAGCAGGAGGTATCGAACTCCTCGATGCGCGCATCCTCGTGCTTGCAGGCGGCGATCAGGTCCTCGAGATCCTGATAGACCAGCCAGTCCGCGCCGATCAGGCGCGTCACCTCGTCCACGCTGCGGCCGCTCGCGACCAGCTCGCTCACCGCCGGCATGTCGATGCCGTAGACGTTCGGGAAGCGCACCGGCGGGGCGGCGGAGGCAAAGTACACCTTTCTCGCCCCCGCTTCGCGCGCCAGCTCGATGATCTGCGCCGAGGTGGTGCCGCGCACGATCGAGTCATCGACCAGCAGCACCGTCTTGCCGCGGAACTCGAGGTCGATGGCGTTCAGCTTGCGGCGCACCGAGCGCTCGCGCTCGTCCTGGCCGGGCATGATGAAGGTGCGGCCGATATAGCGGTTCTTGATGAAGCCCTCGCGATACTTGACCCCGAGGCGCTGCGCCACCTGCAGCGCGCTGGTGCGGCTGGTATCGGGGATCGGGATGACGACGTCGATGTCGTGCTGCGGGACGCTGGCGCAGGATCTTGTCCGCGAGCCGATCGCCCATGCGCATGCGCGCGCGGTACACCGAGATGTTGTCGATCTTCGAGTCGGGGCGTGCGAAGTAGACGTATTCGAAGATGCACGGCGTGTGGCGGGTCGTGGCCACGCACTGCTGTGTGTGCAGCCGGCCCTGCTCGTCGATGAAGACCGCCTCGCCTGGGGCCACGTCGCGCACGAAGCGGAACGAGAGGCTGTCGAGCGCGACGCTCTCGGAGGCCAGCATCCACTCGGTGCCGCGCGGCGTGCGGCGCTCGCCGAGAACCAGCGGGCGAATACCGTTCGGATCGCGAAAGCCGAGGATCCCGTGGCCGATGATCATGGCGATCACGGCATAGCCGCCGCGGCAGCGGCGATAGAGCGCATTCAGGGCGGCAAACATGTCCGCGGGCGTGATGCGCGCGGTGCCGACGCGCTGCAGCTCGGAGGCGAACACGTTCAGCAGCACCTCGGAATCGGAGGTGGTGTTCAGATGACGGCGGTCCTCGCGGATCAGGATCTCGGCGAGCTCGGCGGCGTTGGTGAGATTGCCGTTGTGACCGAGGCAGATGCCGTAGGGCGCGTTGACGTAGAAGGGCTGCGCCTCGGTGGCGCTGTCGCAGCCGGCGGTCGGATAGCGCACGTGCCCGATACCCACATTCCCCTTGAGCTCGAGCATGTGGTGCTGCTGGAACACATCGCGCACCAGCCCGCTCCCCTTGCGCACGCACAGCTCGCCATCGTGCGAGGAAGTGGCGATGCCGGCGGCATCCTGGCCGCGATGCTGCAGCACCGTCAGTGCGTCATAGAGGCGCTGGTTGACCGCGCTGGTCCCGACGATGCCGACGATGCCGCACATGGCCGCTTCAGCTCCTCATACCTGCTCGCGGCTGGCGTGGCGCACGCGCTCCTCTCCGACCAGCGTTCGCAGCCCGTTCGCGATCGACTCCCCGTACGGAATCAGCACCGAGTGCCGCCACCAACGCTCGTCCTGCAGGCGCAGCAGCTGGCCGAGAATGACGAATACGCCGAGCAGCACGAAGCCGCGCAGCACGCCGAAAGCGAAGCCGAGGAGCCGATCCACGCCGCTGAAGATCGACAGCCGCACGAAGTGTGCGAGCGTCGCTCCCACGAGCGCACCGAGCAGCAGCACCAGCGTCACGATGATGACCCGCGCCGCCCACGGACGCACTTCGGAGTCCGACAGCAGCCCCCCGAGATGCGGCGCGATGAGATCGGAGAAATGCCAGGCGAGAAACAGCGCGATCACCCAGGCGCCCAGCGCGACGGCTTCGCGCAGAAAGCCGCGCGCCGCCCCAATGCCCGCCGACAGCACGACGGCGGCAATCACCACGTAATCGGTCGAGTTCATCGCAGCCCGTCGTGAGCGCGGTCACCTCGCGCGGCGCGGATTGTACAAGAGCGCCGCCCCTGTTGCCTGCGGAGCCCGTCACGCGTGCTCCTACTTCGAAACCAGCGACCCGCTGTGCCCGCTCGCGCGCAATCTCTGCGCCAGCTGGGCAGCGGCGGGGCGATCGCGCGCCGGACCGACCCGCACGCGGTACAGCCGCCGCCCCGAGGCTCCCTGCGACACGCTCACCGGAAAGCCCTGCGCCCGCACTTGCCGCGCGAGGTGCTCCGCGTTCGTGCGGCTCGCGAAGCTGCCGAGCTGCACCATCCAGGCACCGGCGGCGCTCGTGACCCCTGCCCCCGAGCTGGCGGTGGCCGCGCTGGCGCTCGTCGCCACAGCAGCTGGCGCGGCAGTCGGGGGTGCCTCGCTTCGCGCCTGCGCGTGCGCCACGGCCGGTGGTGCGTGCGCCGCTGCCGGCTGTGCGCCCGCCTCCTGCGCCGGGGTTTGCGGCACAGCTGCCGCTGCACTCTCCGCCGTGGCGCCCTGGGGCAACGCGGCAACCGCCAGCGGGGCCGGCGGCTCGGGTCCGCTCGGGTGCTCGGCCGGCGGGCGCGCATGCGCATCGTCCGTGAGATTGATGGTGTAGGAGCGTAATGGCGGCTCCCCTGCGGGTGGCGTCGGCGCCGCGGCCCGTGGTGCGGACCGGATCGGTCCTGTCAACAGCTCGGGGACCCACAACACGATCAGGGCCACGAGGATGATCGCGCCCGTCAGCCGTTCTTTCACCTTGACCATCCAGCGAGGGGGCGAAACCGCGAAAGCCAAGCACGGCGGACACCGCGCCGCGCCGCCGGCCACCGTACCGCGCAGCCGCGCCCAGCTAGTATAGCCGAAGCCACTGCAACGCCGGCCCGACCGTATAGACCGAGCCACACACGACGACGCGGTCGCCGGCCGTGGCTGCGGTCCGCGCCGCCTCGCAGCCCGCGCTCACCGACTCCGCCAGTTGCACGATGTGCGCCGGCAGCGCGAGGCGCTGCGCCAGCTGCGCTGCGCTCGTGCCGCGCGGACCGGGCAACGCACACACGATCCAGCGGTCGATCAGCGGGGAAAGTGCCGCGGCGATGGCCGCGGCATCCTTGTCCGCGAGTACCCCGATCACCGCGAAGGTGCGCCCCGCAGCGCGCGGCTGCGTGCTCGGGCGAGGCAGGGGCCGCTCGCGCAGTTGTCCGGCGAGAGTGAGCGCGGCGGGCTCGTTGTGCGCGATGTCGAGTATCCACTCCACTTTTCCCGGCACGACCTGGAAGCGGCCGGGAAGCCGCACACGCGCGAGCGCCGCCCCGAGCGCGCGGCTCTCGGGCGCGGCGAGCCGCCGACGCAGCGCGCGCACCGGCGCGCGCGGAGCGTCACCGCCGTACAGCGCCTCCACCGCCGCCAGCGCGGTGGCGGCGTTGCGATACTGGATGGAACCGGCCAGCGCCGAGGGCGCCAGGTTGCGCAGCGCAACCCGCAGGCCCTGGTAATCCCAGCCGGCCGCGTGCACGCGCCAGCTGAAGTCGCGCTCGGCCACCATAGGTAGCGCCCCGACCGCGGCGAGCGCGCTGAACACGCTGTCGGGCATCTGCGGCGTGCCAAGCACCGCGGGGCGGTCGCGGCGGAAGATGCCGGCCTTCTCGGCGCCGATCATCTCCAGGGTATCGCCGAGGTAGTCGCGGTGATCGAGACCGACCGAGGCGAGGACCGCCACATCGGCGGCGAGCAGGTTGGTGGCATCGAGTCGGCCGCCCAGGCCCACCTCGAGCACCGCGACGTCGACGCGGCGGTGTGCAAAGACGAGCAGCGCCGCCAGCGTGTTGTATTCGAAAAAAGTGAGCGTGGTATCCCCGCGCGCGCGCTCGATGCGCTCGAACGCCGTGATCAGCTCGGCATCGCTGACCTCGCTGCCGTCGACGCGGATGCGCTCGTTGTAGCGGATGAGGTGCGGGGAGGTGAACAGACCAGTCGAGGCGCCGAGTGAGCCGAGGATCGCCTCCAGGTGCGCCGCCGTCGAGCCCTTACCGTTGGTGCCTCCGACCGTGATGGCGGCAAAATCCGGCTCGCTGAGCCCGAGCGTGGCCGCTACCGCGCCCACCCGTTCCAGCCCCATGTCGATGCTCTTCGGATGCACCGACTCCTGCAGCGTGAGCCACTCCGCGAGCGTGCGCATCGGTGGGCACGAACGAGGCGCGTTCAGGCGGCGGCGACCGGCAGCTTCAGCAGCAGCCGCAGTAGCGCTGCGATCCGGTCGCGCATGTCGCGGCGGTCGACGATCATGTCGATCGCCCCGTGATCGAGCAGGAACTCGCTGCGCTGGAAGCCCTCGGGCAGCGTCTCGCGCACGGTCTGCTGGATGACGCGCGGGCCCGCGAAGCCGATGAGCGCGCGCGGCTCGGCGAGATTCAGGTCCCCGAGCAGCGCCAGGCTCGCCGATACCCCTCCGGTGGTCGGGTCGGTCAGCACCGAGATGAACGGCAGATGCGCCTGCGCCAGCCGCGAGAGCGCCGCGCGGTCTTCGCCATCTGCAGCAGCGAGTACAGCGCCTCCTGCATGCGCGCGCCGCCGCTGGCCGAGAAGCACACCAGGGGACGGCGCTCCTGGATGCAGTAGTCGACGCCGCGCTTGAAGCGCTCACCGACCACCGAGCCCATCGAGCCGCCGAGAAACTGGAATTCGAAGGCGCCCGCCACGATCGGCAGTGCATGCAGCGTGCCCGCACAGCACCACGAGCGCATCCTTCTCGCCGGTCGCCTTTTGCGCCTGGACGAGGCGGTCGCGGTAGCGCTTGCTGTCACGGAACTTCAGCGGATCCTCCGGCGCGATCCCGCGCGCCGATCTCCTCGCCCGAGCCCGGGTCGAGGAAGCGCTCCAGTCGCTCGCGCGCGCCCATGCGCATGTGGTGGCTGCACTTGGGGCAGACATAGAGATTGCGCTCGAGCTCGGCGCGGTACAGCACGGCATCGCACGCCGGGCACTTGATCCACAGCCCCTCGGGCACCGAGCGCGTGCGCCGCTCGGTCTTGATGCGCGAGGGCATGATCTTCTCGAACCAGGACATCCGGCGCACCCGCGCGGCTCGTATAGGGTGCGAAGATCATAGCCGATCAGGCCGGGAACACCTCCTGGGGCGGCGCGGCGGGCAATGCGAACGCCGCCGGGTAGCGCACCGACAGCAGGTACAGCCCCGCAGCGGGGGCCGTGGCGGCGTTGCGGGTGCGATCGCGCCCCTCGAGCACCTCCTGGGCCCAGGATGTGGGCGCCTCCGCCTTACCGATGGCGATCAGGAGCCCGGCGATGTTGCGCATCATGTGGTGCAGAAACGCGTTGGCCGTGGCCTCGATGAGCACGAAGTCGCCGCGGCGCTCGACGCTGATGCGCTCCATGCGCCGGATCGGCGAGTGGGCCTGACACTCGGCGGCGCGGAAGGCGCTGAAGTCATGTTCCCCCTCCAGGGCCCGCGCCGCCTCGCCCATGTGCTCGTGATCGAGCCGGCGGTGCACCCAGGCGGCGCGCGAGGCGAGCAGCGCCGCCCGGGCAAGTCGATTGACGATGAGGTAACGGTAGGTGCGAGCCTCGCGCAATAGCGCGCGTGGAAGTGCGCCGGCACGGGGGCGGCCCAGCGCAGGCTCACGTCGCGGGGCAGCTCGCTGTTCGCCCCGAGAATCCAGCTGCGCGCGCTGCGCACGGCATGCGTGTCGAAGTGCGCCACCTGGCCGCAGGCGTGCACGCCGGCATCGGTGCGCCCGGCGCAGGTGAGGCTCACCGGATGCGCCGCGACGGCGCCCAGGGCCTGCTCACTCACCTGTTGGATAGTGCGCAGCGCGGGCTGCGCCTGCCAGCCCGCATACGCGCTGCCGTCGTACTCGATGGCGACGGCGACTCGGGACATCGGCGTGCGAGACGCCGCCTCAGCCGGGGAGCGCCTCCATCAGGCGCTGGGCTTCCTGCTTCTGCGCGGCAGAGCCCTCGCTGAGCACTTCCTCGAGAATGTTGCGCGCTCCGTCCGGGTCGCCCATGTCCATGTAGGCACGCGCCAGATCGAGCTTCGTTCCGACCTCGCTCAGGGTGACCGGCTCCAGGTCCGGCAACGCCAGCTCCTCCGAGGACAACCTCTGAGTGGCAGCGAAAGCGCTGTCCGGCACGGTCGCGGTGCCAACATCGAGGTCCAGTCCGCCGTTGGCCTGATGCGTTCCGGTCGCTGCGCCGACGTCGAGGTCGACGTCTTCTGCCGGAGCCAGATGCGCGCCGGTCGCCTCGCCGAGGTCGAGGTCGACTTCACCTGTCGGGGCCAGATGCGCGCCGGTCGCCTCGCCGAGGTCGACGTCGATGGCTTCGCCGCCGAGCGCTTCCAGGCGGGCAGTGGCCGAGATATCCGGCGCGAGGGTGCTCTGCGTCAGCGCTGCCTCGAGCTCGGTCTGGTCGAACTGCCATGCACCGGTGGACGAGGCGCCCTCGGGTCGCACCTCGCGCGTCATCTCGCGCGTCTGTGCATCCTGCATGAACTCACGCGAGTGCTCGTCGAGCCCTGCGACCAGCGTCGGGGAATCGGGGGTCGAGCCGCCAGGCGCCGCCATTCCCGGCTGGTCGATGGTGTCGACCGAGCCCACGTCGAGCCCGAGATCATCGATCGCGAGCTCGGCGGTCTGGTCCGTGCCGGCCTGTCGTAATGCCGTCTCGACCTTCTGGCGGATGGTGGGACTGTCCGCCGTGGACATCGTCGGCTGCTCCACCGTCGGCCCTTCCATCTCACCGGTCGCGGCCACGTCCGAGTGCACGCGCTGTGTCATCTGTCGCGTCGTGCCGGTAGTGCCGAGGAAGCTGTTCTCGAGCAGTGCCGCGTTGGCGTCCGTGACGTTGGTGGTGGACTCGCCGGTGCCGCCGTGATCACCGGCGGCCGCGCCGATATCGAGGTCCACTCCCTGCGGAGCCTCCCCTGCGACCGGCTCGCCGAGCAGATCGAAATCGACGCGGCTCTGGCCGCCTTCCAGGTCCAGATCCACGCCGCCGGCGGTCGCGCCACTCACCGCTCCCGCACCGGAGAACAATGAATCCTCGGGGGCCAGCTGCTTGCCCATGATGAGGATCTTTTCCCACTCCCCGGGCGCTGCCTCGGTGCGGCTGTCGGCCAGCTCGCGCGCGCTCTGCAGGAACTGCTCCTTGTTGCCCCATACGAAGAACACTTCGAGGAGCTTCAGCTTCAGATCGCGACGCCCGGGCTCGCGCGTGATGGCAATGCGGATGAGGTCTGCGGCCTGGTCATACAGGCCGTAAGCCATATGAAAGTCGGCTTCGGCGAGCGGATCACCCTGGTCGAGATTGATGGCCGTGTCGCTGCTGATCGTGTCATCGCTCGCCACATGACGCGGCGCGGGCGCTGCGCCTGCTGCGAGGCGCGGACGCTCGTGCGAGCCGGACTCCTCCACCAGGAACGCTGCCTCGGGCAGCACGGCAGGCGCCGTGGCGCGCACCGGCGTGTCGTCGGTGGCAAAGCCGCGGGTTCTGCCACCCGACCCGAGGTCGGGACCGGATCCGCCGGAGCCGGCGACCGCGAGGCGGCCGAGCGAGTCATCGAACTCCGAGGCGCGCCGCGAACGCACGATCCTCGCGGCAACGAACCCGATGAGCGCGAGCAGCACCACCAGCAGCGCCCACCAATAATCCTTGAGCGTATCGAGCACCGAGCCGCCCGAAGCCGGCACGGTGGCCTTCGGCTTCGCGGGCGCTGTCGGCTGCGGGGCCGGCGGCGGTGCAGCCTGCGCAACCGGCGCCGGCGCCTTCTCTTCGGGCGCAGGGGCGCTCGGCTGTGCAACCGGTGGCGGCGCAGCGGCCTCGGGCGCCGGGGCTTGGGGGGCCGGTGCGGATGCCGGGGGCTGTGCCCCCTGCTTCGCGGCGAGCTGCGCCTGCAGCCGCGCGAGGTCGGCGTTCTTCAGCTCGAGGAGCCGCTTGGACTCTGCGAGCTGCGACTCGAGATCGTGCACGCGGCCCTGCAGGGCATTCACTTCGCCGCGCGCTGCGGCGGGCGCGGTGCCGGCGGCAGCCCCTTCCGAGGGCGTGACGAGTTTCAGCCGTCCGGGCTGCGCGGCAGCGGACTCGGCCGCAGCGCCGGCGCTGCGCCAGGCGGTGCTCTGGCGGCGGATCTCGCTGAGCGCCTCGCTCGGGGAGACGGTGGCAACTGTCGCCGCATCGGGCATGCGCAACACCGCGCCCGAGCGCAGCCGGTTCATGTTCTGCTCGAAGGCGCGCGGGTTGGCCTGGTAGATCGCGAGCATCCAGCTGCGCGCACGCGCGGAGTTCGCGCTCTCGCCCGCGGCCCCCGCGGCAATGTGCGAGAGAGTCTCGCCGCGGCGGACCACGTGCGTCGAGCCCTCGCTCGAAGTGCTCCCTGCGGCGGGAGCGGCGGCGGGCTGCGTCGGCGGGGGCGCAGCAGCTGCAGCCGCTTCGGCCGGGGCGGCAGTCGCGGCGGGTGCTGCATTCGTGGCGGCACGCGTGATGGCCCCTTCGCGCGCGCCCTCGCCCGTGGCCGGCGCACTGACCGGCGCACTCGCCACCGACGATTGCCCCGGAGCGTAGACCGGCGGATCCAGCAGCACGGTGTATTCGCGCACCAGCCGCCCGCGCGACCAGTTCACTTCGACGAGCATCGTAATGAAGGGCTCGGAAATCGCCTCGGTGGATTTGAGCTTGATCACCGCGCGCCCGTCGCCGGTGCGCACCGTGCGCACCTGAACCCCGGCGAGGAATCCCGGCCAGTCGAGGCCATAACGCGCGAAGGTGTCGCGCGAGGCGACCTGCGCTTGCACGGTATTGATCTCATCGGGTGCAACGTCGACGAGCTCGATCTCCGCATCCAGCGGTGCGTTGAGCGGCGACAGGAGTCGAATGTCTCCCATACCCAGGGCAAATGCAGCTGACGGCAGGGCCAGCAGCAATGCCAGCGCCCGGATTGAGCGTTTGGCGACCATCAGAACACCCCAGAAGGCATTATTTGGGTAAAAAACTTAGCGAAAACAAAAGGATGGGCCATACGTTGCGACCCCCCATAAGATCCGGCGGCAATATAACTTAAATACGCTGCCGGGCCAAAGCCTTGGCGCCCGGCACGCGCCTCGCAGGGCTGAGATTGCGTACGTTGGCGGTGACAATCCATAAGTTAAGTCCCGTTCAGAGGGCAGATCTTTACGGATTCTTCAGACATAAACTGTGTCGCGTTTCGCTGCCTCAATAGCGCTGCGGGGTAGCGGGCGGTGCGCGCTGCGTCCGGAACCGTGACGGCGGACGCATTTCCGGGCAATTCACGCGCGCGGGCCGCGCCCGGGGCCCGCGGCGCTGATGTCCGGGGTCGGAGATTTCACGTCCGCATTCTGCGCGCGGTGGCGCAGATAGTGATCCATCAGCACGATGGCGAGCATGGCCTCGGCGATCGGCGTCGCCCGCAGTCCGACGCACGGGTCGTGCCGCCCCGTGGTCACGATTTCGGCCGCGTTGCCGGCGGTATCGATGGTGCGGCCCGGCACCTGGATGCTCGAGGTGGGCTTGAGCGTCAGGTGCGCGACCACGTCCTGGCCGGAGGAAATGCCGCCGAGCACGCCACCGGCGTGGTTGCTGCGAAAGCCGCTGGGAGAGAGCTCGTCGCGATGCTCGCTGCCGCGCTGCGCGGCGGCGCGCACTCCGGCCCCGAGCTCCACCGCCTTCACGGCGTTGATGCTCATGAGCGCGTGCGCAATGTCCGCATCCAGCCGATCGAACACCGGCTCGCCCAGCCCGGGCGGCACGCCGCTCGCCACCACCGTCACACGCGCACCGATCGAATCGCCTTCGCCGCGGATCTTCCAGATCAGCTCCTCGATCTCGGCGATGCGGCCGGGGTCGGGGCAGAAGAAAGGATTCTGGTACGCGAACGCGGGATCCACCGGCTCGAGCCGCAGCGCTCCGACCTGGCTCAGGTAACCGTAGATGCGCACTCCGAGGCGCGCGGCGAGATAGCGGCGCGCGATCGCACCCGCCGCGGTGCGCATCACCGTTTCGCGCGCCGAGGCGCGGCCCCCGCCGCGATAGTCGCGCACCCCGTATTTCTGCTGGTAGGTGTAGTCGGCGTGTCCGGGACGGAAGCGGTCGCGGATCTTCTCGTAGTCGCGCGGCCGCGCATCGGTGTTCTCGATGAGAATACCGATCGGCGTGCCGGTGGTTTGCCCTTCGAACACCCCCGAGAGGATGCGTACCTGGTCGCCTTCACGGCGCTGGCTGACGAAGTGCGAGGTGCCGCTGCGGCGGCGGTCGACATCCTGCTGCAGATCCGCCTCGGTAAGCGGCAGGCCGGGCGGGCAGCCGTCGACGACGCAGCCCATCGCCGGCCCGTGGCTCTCACCGAAGGTGGTCACCGAGAACAGCTTGCCGATGGTGTTGCCCGACATGACGGTGCCGTGCGGATCAGCCCCTGCGCCTGCGGCGCCCCTGCAGTTGCTCGCGCGTCAGCAGAAACACCCCGCCCCCGCCGTGCGCGAACTGAAGCCACACGAACGGCAGCCGCGGGTAGGCCCGACGTACCGCGTGCTCGGTGTTGCCCACCTCGACGATGAGCAGCCCCCCGGGCCGCAGGTGCCGCGCGGCCTTGCGCAGGATGATGCGTACCGAGTCGAGCCCGTGAACCCCCGCCGCCAGTGCCACGCGCGGCTCGTGCCGGTACTCCGGGGGCAGGCTCGCGAGCTCCGCCCTGCCGACGTAAGGCGGATTCGCCACGATGATATCGTAGGTTGCGCCGCGCAGCGCGCGGAAGTGGTCGGACTTGAGCAGCCGCACGCGCCGAGCGAGGCGATGGCGCCGCACGTTTTCGCGCGCCAGCTCGAGCGCTGCATCCGAGATGTCGAGGGCATCCACGCGGGCGCGCGGCAGGTACTTTGCGCAGGCAATAGCGATACAACCGCAGCCGGTGCCGACATCCAGCACGCGCCGCACGCCTGACGACTCGATCCAGGGCGCGAAGCGCCGCTCGATCACTTCCGCGAGCGGCGAGCGCGGGATCAGAGCGCGCGCATCGACCTTGAAGCGCACGCCGGCGAAGGAGGCGCCCCCGGTGAGGTAGGCCGCGGGAATGCGCTCGGCGATGCGGCGCGTGAGCAGCTGTCGCACGCGCCGCTGTGCAGCGGCGCCGACGCGCCGGCGGTAGCGGGCCGCAGCGCCGCGCGCAGGCACGTGCAGGGCGTGCAGCACGAGCGCTGCGGCCTCGTCCCAGGCGTTGTCCGTGCCGTGCCCGAAGAACACATGCGCGCGCGCAAGCCGCGCGGCGCCGCGCGCGATGAGCGCCCGCACCGACACGTTGCGATTGCCGCGCGCGGCGGCGCCTGGCGCGCGCCGCCCGGCGCTGCGCCCGGCCGCCGTGCCTGTATGAAATAATCCGCGCATGACCTCGCTACGCGCCCGCTGGCTCCTCGGCGCCGCCGCCGCCTGCGCGGCGCTCGCGGGCTTCTGGCTGGCACAGCAACTTGACAGGGGAGGCCCGCGGCTGGCAAGCGGCACCTGGCTGCCGCAGGCGAAGGTGGTCGGCGACTTCACTCTCACCGACTCGAGCGGCCGCCCCTTCACGCGGCGCGAGCTCGCGGGCGCGCCCGCGCTGGTATTTTTCGGTTTCACTCACTGCCCGGACGTGTGTCCCACGACGCTGCTGAAGCTGGCGCAGGTCAGAAAGCGCAGCCGCGATCGCGGGCCTGAGGGTCCTGTTCATCAGCATCGATCCGCAGCGCGACACTGCGCCCATGCTGGGCAGCTACGTGCACGCGTTCGATCCGGCCTTCCTGGGACTCACCGGCGACCCCGCGGTGCTCGCGCGGCTCGCTGCCACTTTCGGAGTGGCGGTCAATCGCGTGGAGCTGCCGGGAGGCGACTACACCATGGACCATTCGGCGGTGGTGTTCCTGCTTGATACTTCCGCGCGCATCGCCGCCATCTTCACCCCGCCCTTCGACGTGCCGGCGCTCACCGCGGACCTGGCCCGCGCGGCGCCGTATCTCGGCGGGGGCCGCGCACGGACTGCGACATGAACGGCGCGGATGCCGACAGCGCGGGGGCGCGGCTGTTCGTCGCCCTGCAGTACCTGCTGCCGCAGCACTCGCTCTCGCAGCTCGTGCACCAGCTCGCGCGCAGCCGCGTGCGCTGGTTGAAGAACGCGCTCATCCGTAGCTTCGTCAGCCATTTTCGTCCCGACCTGAGCGATGCCGAGCAACCCGATCCGCTCGCCTTCGCGAGCTTCAACGACTTCTTTACGCGCGCTCTGCGCACCGATGCGCGCCCCGTCGATCCCGACCCCGCGGCGCTGGTCTCCCCGGTCGATGGCAGCATCAGCCAGCTCGGACGCCTCGATGGCTCCTGGCTGGTGCAGGCCAAGGGTCATGCCTACACCCTCGAGGCGTTGCTGGCGGCGGATGCGGCGTGGGCGGAACTGTTCCGCGGCGGATCGTTCGCCACGCTGTACCTGGCGCCGTTCAATTACCATCGCGTTCACATGCCGCTGCCAGCCACGCTGCGCGCCGCATGGTACGTGCCGGGTCGGCTGTTCAGCGTCAACGCCACCACCACCGCCGCCGTCCCCGGGCTCTTCGCCCGCAACGAGCGCGTGGTGTGCGTGTTCGGCACCGGCGAGCTCAGCTGGGCGCTGGTGCTGGTGGGGGCGCTGTTCGTCGGCAGCATGGCGACGGTGTGGCACGGCGAAATCACCCCGCGCAGCGCGCGGCGCCGCGCGGAGCTGCCGCTCGATGCCAGCCGCGCGAGCCTCACGCTGGCGAAGGGGGCGGAAGTCGGCCGCTTCAACATGGGTTCGACCGTCATCGTGCTGCTGCCGTCGGGGCGCGCGGCCTGGCTCGCGCAGCTCGCGCCGGGCAGCGCCGTCCGCGTGGGCCAGCCGCTCGCGCAGCTGACATGACCGCGGCCGGCGAAGACTGGCGCCCGAGCGCCTCGCACGCGCACCTCGTGGAGCGCGCCGCGCTTCTCAGGCGCGCGCGCGAGTTCTTTGCCGCTCGCGGAGTACTCGAGGTGGATACCCCCCTTCTCGTCAACGCCCCGGTCAGCGATGTACACCTGCACTGCGCCCGCGTGCGGCTGACCGAGCCTGGATCCGCCCAGTCCGGGGCGGCCGCGCCTGGGTCCGCCGCGCCTGCGCCACCGTTGTTCCTGCACACCTCGCCCGAGTACGCCATGAAGCGCCTGCTCGCCGCCGGCAGCGGCGACATCTACCAGATCTGCCACGTGGTGCGCGGCCTCGAGTGCGGGCGGCTGCACAACCCGGAATTCACCCTCATCGAGTGGTACCGCAGGGGCTTCACGCTCGCGTCCCTGATGGACGAGGTGGAGGCGCTGGTGCGCACGTTGCTCGGCGCGGCGTCGCCCTCGCGCGCGAGCGAACGGTTGAGTTACCGCGAGGCGTTCCTGCGCGAGCTGGCCCTCGACCCCCTCAGCGCAAGCGAGGAGGCGCTGGCACGCGCGGCGCAGCCGCTCGGGTTTCGCCGCGCGCCGCCGTTGCCGCAGGCTGACCGCGGCGCCGGCAGTGCAACCTCCGGCGCCTCAGCCGGCGCACGCGATGAGTGGCTCGAGCTGCTGATGGCCTCGCTCGTCGGACCGCGGCTCGGCCGCAGCGCGCTCACCTTCGTGCACAGCTACCCGGCCTCGCAAGCGGCCCTGGCGCGGCTGGATCGCGCGGATGCGCGCGTGGCGGAGCGATTCGAGCTGTACTGCGAGGGCATCGAGCTCGCCAACGGCTTTCATGAGCTCGCCGCCGCCGATGAGCAGCGCGCGCGCTTCGAGCGCGACAACGCCGAGCGACGCCGGCTGGGGCTCGCGCTGGCCGCGCCCGACGAGCGGCTGCTGGCGGCGCTCGCGGCGGGCCTGCCGGACTGCGCCGGCGTGGCGCTCGGGTTCGACCGCACGCTGATGCTCGCGCTCGGTGCCGCACACATCGAGCAGGTGCTGCCGTTCCCCACGGCACGGGCATGAAATATGTCCGCCCGCGTTCAGCGCCGCCAGCCGGCCAGGAGCGCGCGCGCAACCGGGCGCTCATGAGCTCATAGCGCAACGCTACTGCACCGATCCTCGATATGGATAAAAATAGGAGTACATGGGCTACACCGCCAAACACTACGAATTTCACGACAAGCCCGCGGACTACGCGCGCCTCGCCCAGGACTTGGGCGCGCTGCTCGCCGGCGAGAGTGACCTCATCGCCAACGCCGCCAACACGGCCGCGCTGATCTTCGCGGCGCTTCCCGAGGTCAGCTGGGCTGGTTTCTACTTCCAGCGCGGAGGCGAACTCGTGCTCGGCCCGTTCCAGGGCAAGCCCGCGTGCGTGCGCATCGCGCTCGGCCAGGGCGTCTGCGGCGCGGCGGCGGTGCAGCGGCGCACCCTGGTGGTGCCGGATGTGCAGAAGTTCCCCGGCCACATCGCCTGCGATGTGGCGTCGCGCTCGGAGATCGTGGTGCCGCTTGCGACCGCCGGCGCGCTGCTCGGCGTGCTCGACATCGACAGCGCCCGTGCCGGGCGTTTCGATGACGCCGACGCCCGCGGGCTCGAAGGTCTGGCGCGCGTGTTCGTCGCGGGCAGCGCAGCGCCGTCCACGCGCTAAGACGCCGACAGATGACAGCGGCACGACTCTCGCCCCGCGGACTCGCGGCGGCCGCGGTAGCCTTCTCCATCTGGGGCCTGTTCCCGGTTTACCTGCACCCGCTGAGCGCGGTGCCGGCCATCCAGGTGATTGCGCACCGCGTGACCTGGTCGTGCCTGTTTCTGCTCGCCTGGATGTTCGCACGCGGGGAGCTGGATCGGCTCTCCGCCACTCTCATGCGGCCGCCGCTGCTGGCGCGGCTGACGCTGACCGCGCTCCTCGTCAGCGGCAACTGGCTGGTGTATGTCTGGAGCGTGACGCACGGGCACATCGTCGATACCAGTCTCGGTTACTACATCAACCCACTCGTGAATGTCCTTCTCGGGGTGGTGGTGTTGCGCGAGCGGCTGAACGGCGCGCAGTGGACCGCGGTGACGCTGGCGGCGCTCGCCGTGTTGTACCTCGGTCTGCTCGCCGGACGTCCTCCGTGGATCGCCGGCGCGCTCGCGCTGAGCTTTTCCCTCTACGGCCTGCTGCGCAAGGTGATCAGCGTCGATGCCCTGCCGGGGCTTGCGACCGAGACGCTGTTGCTCATGCCGCTCTCGGTCGCCTATCTCGTGTGGTGTCAGGCTAGCGGCAGCGGAGCGTTGACGCAGCAGGGCCCAGGCGTCGCCGCGCTGCTGATCGGCAGCGGTCTGGTGACTGCAATCCCGCTGTTTCTGTTCGCATTCGGCGCGCGTGCGCTGCCGTACTCGACCGTCGGGGTACTGCAGTACATCGCGCCCAGCCTGCAGCTGCTGTGCGGCGTGCTCCTCTACCACGAGAGCTTCGGGACGGCACGGGCGGCAGGCTTTGCACTGATCTGGCTGGCGCTGCTGATCTATGCCGTCGACGGCTGGCGTCAGACCCGCAGTGCCCTGCGCGCAGCACCCGCCTGAGGGCGAGCCGGGCACACCGCCGCCCGTCGCCAGCGCGGCTACTGCTTGGCGCGCGAGATGTATTCGCCGGTGCGCGTATCGATGCGGATCACTTCGCCCTCGTTGATGAACAGCGGCACCCGTACCACCGCACCGGTCTCGAGCGTCGCAGGTTTCTGGCCGCCCGTGGCGGTGTCCCCGCGCAACCCCGGGTCGGTCTGCACGATCTTCAGCTCGATGTGCGGTGGCGGGGTGACGAGCAGCGGCACGTTGTTCCACAGCGTCACGATGCAGATCACGCCGTCCTTGAGCCACTGCGCATTCTCGCCCAGCGCAGACTTGCCGGCGGTGTATTGCTCGAAGCTCTCCGGCACCATGAAATGCCAGAAATCCCCGTCGCGGTAGAGGTACTGCATGTCGGTGTCGACGACGTCGGCCGCCTCCAGCGACTCACCGGACTTGAAGGTCCGCTCGATGGTGCGGCCGGTCTTGAGGTTGCGGATCTTGATGCGGTTGAACGCCTGGCCCTTGCCCGGCTTGACGAACTCGTTCTCGATCACGGTGTACGGATCGCCGTCGAGCAGGACTTTGAGACCGCCGCGGATCTCGCTGGTGGTATAGCTGGCCATGGCTCTCTCGCGGTTTCGGGCTGCAGAGGATGCCGCCCGCTCAGCAAAGAGCCGCGTATGATAACGGCATCGTCCTGCCGGAAGCCAGCGCTCCCGCCGCCGGCGGCCGGCGAGGCATGCGCGGGGCGCGCCTATCACTTTCTGCGGATTGTTCTGCAGGCAGCGACGCCGGCACTGCGATGGTGCAGCGAGTCGCTAACACATGCGCGGGGGCAGCGGTTCTGTCGGCACATCGGCGGGGCTGCTTTCGGGAGGTGGCTCACGCAGCACGCCGCTACCTGGGTGCTAAGATCCGCCGCTTCTGCGAGTGCACAGCTGGAGGCCGCTAATGACGGAGCAGAGCGCCGTTCCGCTCATCGTGCTCAGCGCCGCACGCGACCCCGTCGAAGCGATCAACAGCCTGCTGCGGCGCGCCGGGCAGCCGGCGCATTGCACCTGGATACCGGCGCTGCGCGACCTCGCCGATGCGCTCACGCAGCTCAATCCCGAACTGCTGGTGCACGTCGCAACGACCGCCGAGGAGCTCGGCGCCGTCACCCGCGTGCGCGACAAGCTGGCGCCCTCGGTCCCGGTGCTGGTGCTCGCAACGGAGGTGGATGAGGCGCAGATCGCGGAAGCCATGGGGCTCGGTGCGCGCGACGTGGTGACGCTCGCCAACCCGGCGCGCCTGCAGGCGGTGACGCTGCGCGAGCTGCGGGCGTTTCGCACCCAGCAGGCGCTCGATGCGACGGTGAAATCCGCGCACGATGCACGCAGCCAGCTCGAGACCGTGCTGCTGCGCTCGAACGACGCCATCATCCAGGTGCAGGAAGGCATCGTCATCGAGGCCAACCCCGCGTGGCTGGAGCTGTTCGGCGTCGAGGAAGGCGTCGCGGGCCAGCCGGTCATGGACCTGTTCGAGGAGTCCACGCACGCGGCGCTGCGCGCCGCGCTGGCAGCGTGCCTGCAGGGACGCTGGAGCGATCACGCGCTGCGCGCCAATGCGCTGCTCGCGGACGGCACCGTGGTATCGATCGAGATGACGCTCGCGCTCGGGCAGCACGAGGGCGAGCCGTGCGTACGGCTGGTGGTGCCCTCGCGGCCGCGCGAAATGGTCGAGAAACCCGCGACGGCGCCGCGCCTGGAGGCCGGCGGCGGCCTGCTGCGCCGCCCGGAGCTGCTCGAGGCGCTCGGCAAGCGCCTCGCGACGCCGGCCGCCGGGGGCATGCGCTGCGTAGCGCTCATCAAGCTCGACAAATTCGCCGCCCTCGAGCTCGCGGTGGGTGCCAGCGCGAGCGAGGATGTGCTGCTCGAGGCCGGCCGGCTGCTGAAGGAGACCTTGCATCCGAAAGAGCTCGTCGGCCGCTTCGGCGGCGTGCGTTTCCTGGCGCTCCTCGAGCGAGGCAACGAGCACGACATCAGCGCCTGGTGTGAGCGCCTGCTCGAGCGGCTGCGCAAGCACCTCATGCGCATCCACGACAAGTCGGTCTCGGTGACCTGCACGATCGGGCTGTCGGTGGTGTCGCCCAAGGACGCGCGGCTCGATGCGGTGATCGCCGATGCGCTCGAGTGCGTACGCAGAGGCACGACGCGTGGCGGCAACCAGAGCGTCGTCTCCGATCGCGCCGACAACGACAGCCGCGTGATGTCCTACGACCAGGTGTGGGTAAAGCACATCAAGGCGGCGCTCATGGAGAATCGCTTCCGCCTGGTGCAACAGCCCATTGCGAGCCTGCAGGGCGAGGACCCCGGCATGTTTGACGTGCTGGTGCGCATGATTGACAGCCAGGGCAAGGAGGTCCTGCCCTCGGAGTTCATGGCGGCGGCCGGCCGCAATGACCTGCTGAAGAACATCGATCGCTGGGTGGTGGGCGCATCGCTGTCGTTCGCGGCGCAGAAGAAACCCCAGTGCCTGTTCGTGCGTTTGTCGAAGGAGACCGCCCGCGACGCCAGCTTCGCCGAGTGGCTCGACAATCATCTGCGCTCGAGCCGTGCCGAACCGCAGCGCCTGTGCTTCCAGGTCACCGAGGAGAGCGCGGCGAGCTACGTGCCGCAGGTCACTGCGCTCGCCGCCGCGCTGCGCCAGCGGGGCTTCCGTTTCGCGCTCGAGGGCTTCGGCTCCGGACGCGACAGCCTGGGGCTGCTGGCGGCCGTTCCCGCTGGACTTCGTGAAGATCGATGGCACGCTGATTCAGGGCCTGGCCACGGACCCGCAGCTGCAGTTGCAGGTGCGCGCGCTGGTCGAAGCCGCGCGCAAGCGCGGCATCCAGACGATCGGCGAGCGTGTCGAGGACGCCAACACCATGGCGGTGCTGTGGCAGGCGGGCGTGCAGTACATCCAGGGCTACTTCGTGCACGAGCCCGAGCAGGTCGTGCTGCGCGCCGAGCGCTAGAAACTCAGGCCCAACCCCAGATCGAAACGCCGCAGGCCCTGGTTGATCTCGAACCACTGATAGTCGCCCTTCACCACCAGGTGCGGCCCGAGGTAGAAGTTCGCCCCGGTGGTCCAGACGCGGTCGTGGCTCTGCGGCCAGTGCCCGAGGTCGCCCGGCGCGCTCGAGAGCGGCACGAGACCTGTTGGAATCGCAGCTCCCGCGGTGCCGGCGTAACTGGCGCCCAGGTTGTATCGCTCGAGCCGCACGAAGGGCACCAGGCGATAGTCCGCCTGCTGCCACAGCCCGTAAGCGCCCTGCAGGAAGTACCCATAGAACGATGAGGGGATCGGGTTGGGCGAGCCCGGGTTGGCGGCATTGGCGGGCGCGGTATTGCTGATCGCGCCGTGCGCGTAGAGCCCCGACAGGTCCCAGCGCGCCGGCATCCAGCGCGCGTGCGCCTCCCACAACGTGACGCGCTCGCCCCCCCCGGCGCCGGCATGGGATTGCACGGGAGCCGGCACTGCCTGGCCGGTACTGATCGCGGCGCCGAGCAGCACGCCGGTGAGGCCGGCGTAGCTCAGCGCGGCGTACTCAGAGAGGTCGCGGGCGTTGGCGAGCGAAAGCTCCTGATGCGCCGCCTGCAGCGGTGCCACGTGGCTGTCCTCCAGTCCGAGTGCCGTGGCGTACGCAGGAAACTGCGGCGCAAAGCTCCACTTCGACAGATCGAATCCGGTCGTGAGGCCGATATCCCAGCCGACGGCGCCGGCGCTGTCCCCGTGCAGCGCGAGGCCGCCTTCCCGCCAGGTGCTCGGGATGATGAGTGTTTCGACGAAGTTGCGCTGCACGCCGTAGAAGCTCGTGGGCTCGTGATGCTCGTTGAGGAGCCCAAAGGGCATGAGGAAGAGCCCGCCGCGCACGCCGAGCGCGTCAGTTATGCGCCGATCGACGTAGAACTGCTCGACCTCGAACTCGCCCACATCCGCCGCCGACGCCACCGCGTGCTCGACCTCATACTCGGAGTTGAATTCGGTGCGCGCATCGAAGGAGTAGCCGAGGCCGAACACCGCACGCGCAAGATCCGCCTGCGCCTTGCGGTGCTCCCTCGTCGGGTCGGTGTAGTACATCTCGCCGTAACCCCATAGCCGCACCCCGGCCAGTGCCGCCAGCGTGCCCACCGGCGCAGCCGCGGGCGCGGGCAGGGCGAAGGCGTCCGCGTCCGGCGCCGCCATGGCCGCAGCCGGTGCTGCGGCGCGGTCCGCGCCCTGCGCGCTGGTGCCCCGCCCGTCTGCTGCCGCCGCCGCGGTCTGCGATGGAGCGCCCAGCAGTTGCGCGAGCTGTCGGTCCTGAAGCTCCTGATGCTCGCGCAGGGCGCGGTTCTCCTGCGCCAGCCCGCGCAGCTGCGCCTGCAGCTGCCCGAGCTGCTCTCGCAGGGTGGGCGCGCGTACCGCCCGCGCTTCGGCTGCCCTGGCCGCGCTCGTGGCGGCCGCAGCGACGGCGATGAGCAGCAAACACGCGGCGGCCAGGGCGCGCACGCCTGGCAGGGCGGATAGCGGCTGAGAGGGCATGGCTTGCGACCCCGTGCGTCTTGTCGACCTGGGCACGCAGGATGCTAATGCGAATAATTCCCATTCGCAACAAAACAGCTGCAGAGTGCGGGCCGCTGTCAGCGGCGCACGCCTCCGTGGGCCGCGCGCGCACCGGCGCGAGACTTATCGGTGTTGGGTCGGAAGGCTCAGGCTGGCTGCGGCGGCGGCAGCTGCGCTTCCATGCGCTCGATCCTGCGCGGCCAGCCGCGCTTCAGGACCGCACCCCGCTGCGCGCGCTCCCCCAGATAATCCTGCAGGTCGCGCCAGTCGAGGGTCTTCTTATTCCCGCCCGACCAGAGCACGAGGCTCGCCTTCGGCGGCACGACCGCGACCGCCAGTCATGAGCTCGGTGCGCGCGGCCGCTTTCTTGCCGGCAATGTCGTAGAGCTTGTTGCCCTTGCCGCGCGGCATTTCCGGCACCTCCCCTACCGGGAAGGCGAGCAGTTTCCCTTCGCTCGAGACCACGGCAACGAGCGCGTCGGCACAGGGCACCGGAGCGGGGGGAAGCACGTGCGCATTTTCCGGCACGTTGAGCACGGTCTTGCCGGCGCGGCGGTCGCTGATCAGATCCTTCAGGCGAGCGGTGAAGCCGTAGCCGGCATCGCTCGCCAGCAGCCACAAGTCCTCCGGCTCGCCGATCATGACGCCTGCGAACTTGGCCCCATCCGGTGGATCCAGGCGTCCGGAGAGCGGTTCGCCATATCCGCGCGCCCCCGGCAAAGAGTGCGCCGGCAGGGTGTAGGTGCGGCCGGTGCTGTCGATGAACACCGCAGGCTGCAGACTGCGTCCACGAGCGAGCGCCTGGAACGCGTCCCCGCTCTTGTAGGAGAGCGCACCCACTTCGATGTCGTGGCCCTTCGCCGAGCGCACCCAGCCGCCGGTGGACAACACCACCGTCACCGGCTCGTTGGGAATGAGGGCCGTCTCATCGATCGCCTGCGCGGCCTCGCGCTCGATGATCTTCGTGCGCCGCTCGTCGCCATACCTGTCGGCATCGGCGCGGATCTCGGCGGCGATGAGCTTTTTCAGCTTCGCCTTGCTCTTCAGGAGCGCCTCGAGCTCCTCGCGCTCGCTGGAGAGCGCCTTCTGCTCCTCGCGGATCTTCATCTCCTCGAGCTTCGCCAGGTGGCGCAGGCGGGTGTTGAGAATCTCCTCGGTCTGCTCCTCGGAGAGCTTGAAGCGCTTCATCAGCACCGGCTTCGGCTCGTCCTCGCGACGGATGATGCGGATCACCTCGTCGAGGTTGAGAAAGGCGATCAGGAGACCGTCGAGGATGTGCAGCCGCTTCGCGACTTTCTCCAGGCGATGCTGCAGGCGCCGCGTGACGGTCGAGGTGCGGAACTCGAGCCACTCGCCCAGGATCTCCTTCAGCCCCATGACCCGCGGCCGGCCATCGAGCGCAATGATGTTGAGATTGACGCGGTAGTTGCGCTCCAGGTCGGTGGTCGCGAACAGGTGGTTCATCAGCTCGACGAGATCGACGCGGATGGAGCGCGGCACGATGACGAGGCGCGTCGGATTCTCGTGATCGGATTCGTCGCGCAGATCGTCCACCATCGGCAGCTTTTTGGTGCGCATCTGCTCGGCGATCTGCTCCTGCACGCGCGCCGGGGACACCGGGTAGGGGAATGCGGTGACGACGACGTTGCCGTCCTCGATCTCCCAGGTGGCGCGCGCCTTGAACGTGCCGACACCCTTGTCGTAGAACTCCTTGAGATCCGCGCGCGGCGAGATGATCTCCGCTCCCGTCGGCAGGTCCGGCCCCTTGACGTGCTTCATGAGCGCAGCGAGCGTGGCCTCGGGATCCTCCAGCAGGTGGATGGCGGCTGCCGCCACCTCGCGCAGATTGTGGGGCGGAATATCGGTCGCCATGCCTACCGCGATCCCGGTCGTGCCGTTCAGCAGCAGGTTCGGCAGCCGCGCCGGCAGGATGACCGGCTCTTCCAGCGTTCCGTCGAAATTGGGCGACCAGTCGACAGTGCCGTCGGACAGCTCCCCGAGCAGCACCTCGGCATAGCGCGTGAGCTTCGCCTCCGTGTAGCGCATGGCGGCGAAGGACTTGGGGTCATCCTGCGAGCCCCAGTTGCCCTGGCCGTCGACCAGGGGATACCGATAGGCAAAGGGCTGCGCCATGAGCACCATGGCCTCGTAGCAGGCCGTGTCCCCGTGCGGATGGAACTTGCCGAGGACATCGCCCACGGTGCGCGCGGACTTCTTGTGCTTGGAGACCGCGGAGAGCCCGAGCTCGCTCATGGCGTAAACGATGCGTCGCTGCACGGGCTTGAGCCCGTCGCCGAGCGCCGGCAGCGCCCGGTCGAGAATCACGTACATCGAGTAGTCGAGATAGGCTTTCTCGGTGAAAGTGCGCAGCGGCTGGCGCTCGATGCCCTCGAAGTTCAGTTCCTGGTTCTCGGGGGCCATGCCTACACCTGCACTTCCGCGAGGTTGCCCTTCTCCTCGAGCCACTCGCGCCGGTCGGCGGCGCGCTTCTTGGCGAGCAGCATGTCCATCAGCTGATCGGTGTTGTCCTTGCCGTCGATGGTGAGCTGCACGAGACGCCGCGTGCGCGGGTCGATGGTGGTCTCGCGCAGCTGCGTGGGGTTCATTTCCCCCAGGCCCTTGAAGCGCGTGACGGTTGCCTTGGTGCGCGGGCCCTCTTTCTCGATCTTCCTGAGCAGCTGTTCGCGCTCGGCGTCATCGAGCGCGTAGTGCACCTGCTTGCCGGCATCGATGCGATAGAGCGGCGGCATCGCCACGTACACGTGCCCCTGTGCCACCAGCGGACGGAAGTGCCGCAGGAACAGCGCGCACAGGAGCGTCGCGATGTGCTGCCCGTCGGAGTCCGCGTCCGCGAGAATGCAGATCTTGTGGTAGCGCAGCCCGCTCAAGTCCGTCGAGCCCGGCTCGATGCCGAGGGCCACGCTGATGTCGTGCACCTCCTGGCTGGCGGCAATCTCACCCGGATCGAGCTCCCAGGTATTCAGGATCTTGCCGCGCAGCGGCATGATGGCCTGGAAGTCCTTATCGCGCGCCTGCTTGGCTGAGCCGCCCGCGGAATCGCCCTCCACCAGGAACAGCTCCGAGCGCTTCGGCTCCTGGCTCGTGCAGTCAGCGAGCTTGCCCGGCAGAGCCGGACCACCGGTCATGCGCTTGCGCACCACGCGGGCTGCGGCGCGGGCGCGTTCCTGCGCGTTGGCGATCGCAAACTGCGCGATGCGCTCGCCCGCGTCCGGATGGCGGTTGAGCCACAGCGCGAGCGAGTCGCGCACGAAGCCCTCCACCAGCGGCGCGGCGTCGCGCGATCCTAAGCGCTCCTTCATCTGGCCGGCGAACTGCGGCTCCTGGATCTTCACCGACAGCACGTAGCTCGCCTTGTCCCACACGTCCTCGGGGGTGAGCTTGAGGCCGCGCGGCACGAGGTTCCTGAACTCGCAGAACTCGCGCACCGCCTGCGCGACGCCGGCGCGCAGCCCGTTGACGTGTGTGCCGCCCTCGGGGGTGGGGATCAGGTTGACGTAGCTCTCGCCGATGGAGGTTTCCGCATCCGGCGCCCAGCACAGCGCGTAGTTCACCGCATCGTTGTCGCCCTCGCGCGTGCCGGTGATGGGTTCGGCAGGGATGCGCTCGTGCTTGCCTAGCTCCTCGATGAGATAGGCGCCCAGGTCGCCCGTATAGAACCACTCGTCCCGCTCGCCGTTCGCCTCGTTCTTGAAGGTGACGCGCAGGCCCGGGCACAGCACCGCTTTCGCCTTCAGCGTGTGCTTCAGCAATGGAGCAGAGAACGTGGCCGAGTCGAAGAATTTCGGATCCGGCCAGAAGCGGAGGGTGGTGCCGGTGTTGCGCTGCCCGACGGTGCCGATCTCTTCGAGCTTCGAGGCGATCTTGCCGTCCTTGAAACTGATGTTGTATTCCTTGCCGCCGCGCTTGATCCAGCACTCGAGGTGCCTGGAGAGCGCGTTCACCACCGAGACGCCGACGCCGTGCAGGCCGCCGGAGAACTTGTAGGTCTTGTCGGAGAACTTGCCGCCGGCGTGCAGGCGCGTGAGGATGAGCTCCGCGCCGCTCACCTTTTCCTTCGGATGAATGTCGACCGGCATGCCGCGGCCGTCATCGGCGACCTCGAGCGAGCTGTCCTTGTAGAGCACGACGTCGATCTGCTTGCAGTAGCCGGCGATCGCCTCATCCACGCTGTTGTCGATAACCTCGTGCGCGAGGTGATTGGGACGCTGTGTGTGGGTGTACATGCCCGGCCGTCGCCGGACGGGCTCGAGGCCGCTCAGGACCTCGATGTCGGATGCGGTGTACGACTGGCTCATCCGCTGCGCGAATCATCCCTGCTGTGCGCCGCGAGGGCGCGGAGGTGCTGCGCCCGTCGCAGGGCGCGGCGCGATCTTAGCACCTGACCGCGCGACCCCTAGGAAAAGTCGGCCGTCAGCGCCTGCCGCAGCGGCTCGGGAACCGCAGGCACCTGGTAGCGGTAATGCTCGTGATCGATGCCCGCGGCGAGCGTCGCCCCGGCGCGCAGGCTCGCGATCATGGGCGCGCTCAACTCGAAGCGCAGAAAGTGCACCGCCGAGGTCTTCTCCTCGTTCTCGCGCTCGAGGTCCTCGTCAGCGATCGCGAACACGCGCTCGTGCCCGGCGACCTGCACCCAGCAGCGATCCTCGATTCCCTTCAGTCGTGCCAGCGCGCGCGCTCGCTCGGCCGGCTGCGGGAACTCGATCAGCAGCGTCACTTTCCAGTTGCTGCCGTCCGGGATCAGCGGGTTGTAGGCGCCGAGCTCGTCGGCGATGCCCTCGGACTCGAAGATGCGCTCCACGCGCAGCATCTCCTGCACCTGGTACTGCACGGTGAGGCGGTCCTCGAAGCACCAGGTGGCATTGGGTCCGACCGCGAGCTGGCGCTCGCCCTTGTGCGCCATCACCCGCGCGCGGAATGCCGGCCGCTCGCGCGCATATTGCTCCAGGGACATCAGATCAGCGGGCGCAAGCTTGTTCATGCCAGCCCTCCTTGCCGGCCGCCGCCGCGCCCGGGGCATCCGTCGCTAGAGTCCATAGGCGATCCGCAGCAGCCGCAAGGGGTGCTCGGGGGCACGCGCATCCTCGAGGCCGCTCTCGATCTGCTGACCGGCCATCGGGCAATCGCTCGCGTAGTGGTCGCACTGCGCAGCCTGCACGCGTTGCATGACCGGCCGGCCGATCTTGACCGAGGCGGCGCGAAAGCGGCGCTTCACGCCATAAGTGCCGTTGTGCCCGGAGCAGCGCTCGATGGTGTCGAGGGTGGTTCCGGGCACGAGCTTGAGCAGATCGCGTGTCTTGAGTCCGAGGTTCTGCACGCGCAGGTGGCAGGGCACGTGGTAGCTCACCTTGCCGAGGGGGTCCTTGAAGTCGGTGCGCAGCAGTCCCGCTTCGTGGCGCAGCATCAGGTACTCGAAGGGATCGAACGTGCGCGCGGCGACCGCGCGCACGTCGCGCGTCCTCGGGATACATCAGCGGCAGCTCCTGCTTGAACATCAGCACGCAGGAGGGAATCGGCGCCACGATGTCGTAGCCGGCGTCGACCGCGGCGGCGAGCTGCGGAATGTTGTATTCCTTGAGCTTCGCGACGCCCTCCAGGTCCCCCAGCTCGAGCCGCGGCATGCCGCAGCAGCGCTCGGCCGCGACCAGCGTCACCGCGATGCCGTTGTGGTCGAAGACCGCCGCCAGGTCCTCATCGAGCTCCGGCTCGTTGCGATTGCCGTAGCAGGTGGCGAACAGCGCCACTTTGCCGCTGGTGTGCTCGGTGGCACGCGCCGCGGCGTCGGCGGGATGGCGCAGCCGTCCCCAACCGTGCCAGGCGCCTGCGCGCGCTGCGCGCCTGGTAGGCCGGCAGCGGTGCGCTGCGGTCAACCCCGAGCGTCCTCTCGAGCAGCGCACGACCTGCGCGCGTGGCGTCGAGCGCGTTGACCGCTTCCGCCACCACCGGTATGCCGGCGAGCGTGCCCACCGTGTCGGTGGCAGCGAGCACGCGATCGGCGAGGCCCAGGCCCTCGCGGCGCACGCGTACCGCCTTCGCCCGCAGCATCAGGTGCGGGAAGTCGACGTTCCAGGGATGCGGCGGCACGTACGGGACACTTCGTCATGAAGCACATGTCGCAGAGGTAGCAGTGATCCACGACCTCCCAGTAATACCTTGCGGTCCACGGCGTCGACTTCACCCGCCTCGGTGCGCATCCACCGCATCGAACAATGTCGGAAAGGCGTTGCACAGGCTGAAGCAGCGCCGGCAGCCGTGGCAGATGTCAAACACGCGCTCGAGCTCCTGCTCCAGCGCGGCACTGTCGTAGAACTCGGCCGTCGCGCCACGTCGAGCGGATGGCGGGTGGGGGCCTCGAGGCTGCCTTCGCGCCGCGCCTCCACCGAAGGCGGGCCGGGCGATGCCGTGCTCATGCGCGCCTCGCGCCGCTCACCGCGAACAAGCCCGACCCGGGCGAGCTCAGATCGCGTCCAGCGCCTTCTGGAAACGATTGGCGTGCGAGCGCTCGGCCTTGGCCAGCGTCTCGAACCAGTCGGCGATCTCCCCGAAGCCTTCCTCGCGTGCCGACTTCGCCATGCCGGGGTACATGTCGGTGTACTCGTGGGTTTCGCCGGCGATGGCGGCCTTCAGATTGAGCTTGTCTCGCCGATGGGCAAACCCGTGGCCGGGTCGCCCACGGCTTCGAGATACTCGAGGTGCCCGTGCGCATGGCCAGTCTCGCCCTCCGCGGTCGAGCGGAACACGGCCGACACGTCGTTGAAGCCCTCCACGTCGGCCTTCGCGGCGAAGTACAGGTAGCGGCGATTGGCCTGTGATTCCCCCGCGAACGCATCCTTGAGGTTCTTCTCCGTCTTGCTGCCTTTGAGATTCATGACTCCTCCTCACTTAGACTTGGTCTAACGCAGGTGCGGCGACTGTATCGCCGCGGCGTGAGCGCCGTCAACGGCGCGTTGACCCTCGACAGGGGCGCTGTGTAACGTTGCGCGCCCCACGAGCGTTCCGCTCCGCCGGGCGAGGTACACAGCGGTGTCGCAGAACAGCAAGGGCCCCGATTTCGAACAGGCGCTCGCGGAGCTCGAGAGCCTGGTCGAGCGGCTCGAGCGCGGCGATCTGCCGCTCGATGAGGCACTGCAGACCTTCGAGCGCGGCGTGGCGCTCACGCGGCACTGCCAGGCGTGCCTGCAGGCCGCGCAGCAGAAAGTCGAGATTCTGCTGAAACGCAGCGGGCAGCCCGAGCTCAAGCCCTTCGCGGAGTCCGACACCGAGGCCGGCGCTGCGACCTGGACCCGGAGTGAGAGGCGCCGCGGCCACTGCCGGCGCGCGCACCGGCACCGATTTCCCGCTCGCATCGCCAGCTGCCGGGCGCGCATCGAGGGTTCTCGAGCATGCTCTGGCGCTGCCCGATCCGGGCACGCTGCGGCTGCGGGAAGCGATGCGCTACAGCGTGCTCGGGGGCGGCAAGCGGCTGCGGCCCACGCTCGTGTATCTCACCGGAGACTCCCTGGGCGCGCCGCTCGCGATGCTCGATGCCCCCGCCGCCGCGGTCGAGCTGATCCACGTCTACAGCCTCGTGCATGATGACCTGCCGGCAATGGACGATGACGATCTGCGGCGCGGCCGACCCACCTGCCACCGCGCCTACGACGAGGCCACGGCGATCCTGGTCGGCGATGCGCTGCAGGCGCTCGCCTTCGCCGTGCTCGCGAACGAGCCGGTGGCGGGGCCGAGCTGCGCAGGTGCGCCTGGAGATGATCCGACCTTCTGGCACGCGCCACCGGCACCGGCGGCATGGCCGGTGGCCAGGCCGTCGATCTGGCCGCCGTCGGCCGCGACCCTCACCGTCGAGGCGATCGAGAACATGCACCGGCGCAAGACCGGCGCCCTGATTGAGGGCAGCGTGCTGCTCGGGGCGCTCGGCCGCGGCGTGACCGGCGGCCCGGAGTTCGCAGCGCTGCAGCAGTTTGGCGCCGAGATCGGTCTCGCCTTCCAGATCCAGGACGACATCCTCGATGTCGAGGGCGACCCTGCGGTGCTCGGCAAGTCCACCGGCGCGGACGCGGCGCGCGAGAAGCCCACCTACCCGAGCACGGTCGGGCTGGCGGCTGCCCGCGTGCGCGCCCGTGAGCTGCGCGACGCGGCGATTGCGGCGCTCGAGCCACTCGGGGGCGCGGCGCGCGCGCTTGCGTCGAGCTCGCCAGCTTCGTCGTCGAGTCGCGCCAGCTGACGGCGCAGCTGACGGCGCAGCGGCGCAGCGGCAGCGGCTTTCGGCCAGGCGTGGCCGCCCGTGTACAACTGACGGCCGATGAGCAACGCGCCCGACAACTACCCGCTGCTCGACGCCATCGAGACGCCCGGCGGACCTGCGCCAGCTGCCGCCCGCGAAGCTTCCGGCGCTGGCCGCAGGAGCTGCGCGAGTTCCTGATCCACAGCGTCAGCACCCGTGGCGGCCACTTCGCCGCGGGCCTCGGTACCGTGGAGCTCACCATCGCGCTGCACTACGTCTACGACACCCCGCGCGACCGCCTGGTGTGGGACGTCGGCCACCAGGCCTATCCGCACAAGGTGCTCACCGGCCGGCGCGATCGGCTGCACACCATCAAGCAGGACGGCGGGCTTGCGCCCTTTCCGACGCGCGCGGAGAGCGAGTACGACACCTTCGGCGTCGGCCACTCGAGCACCTCGATCAGCGCCGCGCTCGGCATGGCGGTGGCGGCGGCGCGCGCTGGTGAGGATCGCCGCGTGGTGGCCGTCATCGGCGATGGCGCGATGACGGCCGGCATGGCATTCGAGGCGCTGAATCACGCCGGCTCGCTGCCGGCGGACCTGCTGGTGATCCTGAACGACAACGACATGTCGATTTCGGAAAACGTCGGCGCGCTGTCCAATCACTTCGCGCGCGCGCTCTCCGGCCGCGTGTACGCGCACCTGCGCGAGGGCGGCAAGAAGGTACTGCGCCCGATGCCCACCGTGTGGGAGCTCGCGCGCCGCTCCGAGGAACACCTGAAGGGCATGGTGCTGCCCGGCACGCTGTTCGAGGAGATGGGATTCAACTACATCGGCCCGATGGACGGTCACGACGTCAAGGCGCTGGTGAGCACGCTGCGCAATGTGCAGCAAGCTGCATGGCCCGCAGTTTCTGCACGTCGTCACGCGCAAGGGCAAGGGCTACGCCCCGGCCGAGGCCGACCCGATCAAATGGCACGGCCCGGGCCCCTTCGATCCGAACAGCGGCACGATCTTCAAGGAAAAGAGCAGCGGACCGACCTACTCGCAGGTGTTCGGCCAATGGCTGTGCGACATGGCGGAAGCGCGATCCGCGCATCGTCGGCATCACGCCCGCCATGCGCGAAGGCTCGGGGCTGGTCGAATTCTCCAAGCGCTTTCCGGATCGCTACTTCGACGTGGCCATCGCCGAGCAGCACGCGGTCACCTTTGCCGCGGGACTGGCGGTCGAGGGCCTGAAGCCCGTGGTCGCGATCTACTCGACGTTCCTGCAGCGCGCCTACGATCAGCTCATCCACGACGTCGCGCTGCAGAACCTGCCGGTGGTGTTCGCGATCGATCGCGCCGGCCTCGTCGGCAGCGACGGCGCCACTCATCAGGGCAGCTACGATCTGTCCTTCCTGCGCTGCATCCCCAACACCGTGATCATGGCGCCCGCGGACGAGAACGAGTGCCGGCAGATGCTCTATACCGCGAGCACCCTCGCAGGCCCGGCGCTGGTGCGCTACCCGCGCGGCAGCCGGCCCGGGCGTACCCGTCGTGGCGGAGATGAGCGCCCTGCCGGTCGGCAAGGCGCAGCTGCGGCGCGAGGGCAAGAGCGGGCTGGCGCTGCTGGCCTTCGGCGCGCTGGTCGATCCGCGGCGCCAGATCGCCGAAGCGGCTCGATGCCACGCTCGTCAACATGCGCTTCGTCAAACCGCTCGATGAGGAGCTGATCCTCGCCGTCGCCGCGCGCCACCGCGCGCTGGTGACGCTCGAGGAGAACGCCATGCTGGGCGGCGCCGGCTCCGCGGTCGCGCGAGCTTCTCGCCGCCGAGGGCCTGCAGGTGCCGCTGCTGCAGCTCGGCATTCCCGACCGCTTCATCGAGCACGGCTCGCGCGAGGGCTGTCTCGCGGCGGCGGGGCTCGATGCCGCGGGCCTACGGCCAGTATCGAGCGCTGGTGGGCGCTGCAGGCCCCGGAGCGCATGCGCTCGGCCGGCGGAGCCTGAGCGCGCACTCGCGCGGGCGCGTTCCCCGGCCCGTTCCCTGGCGCGTTCCCCGGCGAGCACCCCACTCCCTTAAGGGGTATTCCCGCGCCGCCAGTGCGCGGCAGACAATGGAAGTGGCGGATTTCCCGCTGTTTCCGCTACGCTCGCGCCGATGAATCCTCCGGCCGCCCCCGCCAGCCTCGTGCGCCCCAGCGACACCGAAGTCGAGGATGTGCAGGCGCGCGCCGACACGCGCCGCCTGCCCATCAACCGCGTCGGCATCAAGGACATCAGCCATCCGGTGCGTGTCAAGGACCGCTCGGCCGGCGAGCAGCACACCATCGCCACCTTCAACATGTACGTGAGCCTGCCCCACAACTTCAAGGGCACGCACATGTCGCGCTTCGTGGAGATCCTGCACGCCGAACGGGAGATCTCGGTCGAGTCCTTCCGCGGCATGCTGCGCACGATGACCACGCGGCTGGAAGCCGATGCCGGGCACATCGAGATGAGCTTTCCCTTCTTCGTCATGAAGAAGGCTCCGGTCTCCGGAGTCGAGAGCCTGATGGATTACCGCGCCAGCCTGATCGGCGAGCACCGGCACGGCCACACCGAGATGTGGGTGCGCGTATCGTGCCGGTGACGAGCCTGTGCCCCTGCTCCAAGAAGATCTCCGACTACGGCGCCCACAACCAGCGCTCGCACGTCACCATCGCGGCGAAGCTGCGCACCCACATCTGGATCGAGGAATTTATCGAGATCGCCGAGAGCGAGGCGTCCTGCGAGCTCTACGGTATTCTCAAGCGCCCGGACGAGAAGTACGTGACCGAGCGCGCCTACGACAACCCGAAATTCGTCGAGGACATGGTGCGCGACGTCGCCATGCGCCTCAACGATGACCCGCGCGTCGCCGCCTACTTCGTGGAAGCGGAGAACTTCGAGTCCATCCATAACCACTCCGCCTACGCGCGCATCGAGCGCGATAAGGACGCCTGAGCGGCACGCCGCGGCGGCGCCCCGCCGCGCATGAAGATTTCTTAATGCCGCCGTCATGGCGGCGTGAGGTGCCACCCTCTAACTTCCGCACCTCAGGTCGCCGGCATGAGGTAGAGAGGGCATGAAGATCATCAGCGCCTTGGCCGCCGTGGCCGTGCTCACCTGCCAGGCCGCCGCAGCCGCGCAAGGCCCCGCGGCGCCCTCGGCGACGCCGGTGAAGCGCCCAACACTTATCGTATGCAACAAGCGGGCAGACGCGAGGCACCTCACGGGTGCAGCGCGCGCGCAGTTCGTCAAGGACTGCACCGAAGGCAAGATGTGAAGCGGCGGCGCGCCTGAGGTGCACCCCCGCTGCGCCTGAACGTGCGCCTCAGCCGGGCAGGTCGACGATGACCCGCAAGCCCGGGTGGTTGCTGTGCAGCTCGAGCCGGCCGCGATGCAATCGCGCAATGGCGGCAACCAGGGAGAGCCCGAGCCCGCTGCCTTCCTGACCTGCGGGGGCGCCGAAGCGCACGAAGGGTTGTGGCGCGCGCGAGCGGTCCCCCGCGGCCATGCCCGGGCCGTCGTCACTCACGATGAGGCGCACTCCCTCGCTCAGGCGCCGCACCGCGACCTCGATGCGGCCGCCGGCGGGCACGTACTTCAGACCATTCTCGATCAGGTTGGTGAGCAGCTGTGCGAGCAGTTGGCGGTTGCCCTGCACGACGGCCGCGCCTTCAAAGCGGCACGCCAGCGTGAGTCCGCGCGCACCTGCGACCGGCTCGAACAGCTCGACCAGCTCCACGGCGAGCTCACCAACGTCTACCGCCGCCGGCGCAGCGAGCGGCGCGCCGGACTCGGCGAGTGCGATCTGCAGCAGTGTCGCGAGTGTGCGTTGCAGGTGATCGACCTCGCGCAGCGCCGACTCGATCGACTCCCGCACCGCCGGCTCGGGCGGCGGTGAGCGCAGCAGCAGCGCGTCCATGCGCGTGCGCAGTCGGTGCAATGGCGCCCGCAGATCGTGGGCGGTGCTGTCGAAAGTGGCACGCAGCGTGCCGGCCTGCTCCTCGAGACGGTCGAGCACGCGGTTGACGGACGCCGCCAGGGCATCGAACTCGTCGTTGACGCCCGCGACCGGCAACCGCCGCCCGGTTTCCCCCGCCATGATGCGCTGGCAGGTGCGGGTCACGTCCCCCACGCGCCGCGCCAGCCGGTAGCTGAACCAGAACCCGGCGAGCGCCGCCGCCAGCGTTGACAGGCCGATGCCCATGAGCGTCGCGAAGCGGAACTTCTCGGCGAAGCGACGCCCCTGCGAGATGTCGGTACCGACCAGCAGCAGGTCCCCGCCCGGAAGGACGCGCACCGCGGCGCGCACCGGATGCACGGCGCGCCGGCCCGGCTCGATGGTGGCGATCTCGAACTCCGGCCAGCGCTTCCGCGGGCATGCCGTCGAACGGCCAGTGGGTGACGTTGCCGGCGAGGCGCTCGTAATTCGCATCCGCCATCATGTACACCGCGCCGATGCGGCCCCAGCTGTCGATGCGCAGATTCGATCTCGTCGGTGACCCCGGGCAGGCCGCTGCGGGCGTATTTGTCCTCGCAGGCTCTTCAGCTCGGTGTCGATGATCAGGTCGACCTCGTCGGTGATCAGGCTCTCGGTGAGAAGGTAGGCGCTGCCGAGCGTCACACCGACGGCGAGCATCACCAGCAGCGTGTAGCCCACCGACAGGCGGAAGGCGGTGGTATTGAAGAGCTCGACCGCACGGGCTGGATCAGGCCTCGCTGCGCAGCACGTAACCCGAGCCACGCACGGTGTGGATCAGCGGGTGATCGCTGCCGCGATCGATCGCCTGGCGCAGCCGGCTGATGTGCACGTCGATGAGATTGCTCTGCGGGTCGAAATGCAGGTCCCATACCCCCTCGAGCAGCATGGTGCGCGTCACCACCTGCCCGGCGCGGCGCATGAGGAACTCCAGCAGCTTCAGTTCACGCGCGGTGAGCTCGACCTCGCGTCCGGCGCGTGTCACGCGCCGCGCCAGCAGGTCGAACTCCAGGTCCTCCACCTTGAGACGCGTGGTATGCGGCGTGCTCGGTCGGCGGCGCAGCAGCGCCTCGATGCGCGCCAGCAGCTCGGCGAACGCGAACGGCTTGGTGAGATAGTCATCGCCTCCGGCCTTGAGTCCGCGCACGCGGTCATCGACGCTGCCGAGCGCCGACAGCACCAGCACCGGGGTGGCGAGCGCCCTTGGCCCGCAGCAGCTCGATGATGGCCAGGCCGTCGATGTGCGGCAGCATGCGGTCGGTGACGATGAGGTCGAACTGTCCTTCCGGTGGCGCGAAACAGCCCCTCGCGCCCGTCGGCGGCGTGATCGACACTAGTAGCCGCTTTCGCGCAGACCCTTCACCAGGAAACGCGCAGCCTCGGTGTCATCCTCGATGAGCAGTACGTGCACGGGCGCACAGGGTAGGAGGCGCCGGCGGCGGCACGCAAGGGTGGGCGTCCGCCGCGGCGGCGCCGTGTCAGGAAGCCCGTATGGGGGCGCGTTCGGCGCTCTGCAGGCGCGCGATCAGCGCGCTCAGGAATACCCGGTTGAAGCGCAGCTGGCAGGAGGCCGACACCTGCTCCAGCAGCGTCGAGCTGACCTTCAGCACCGTCACCGCGCTGCCGGCGCGGATGGTGGCGGTGCGCTTGGCGCCCGGCACGTAGCTCGCCTCGCCGAAACAGTCGCCGGTGTCGAGCGACGCCGACGCGCTGGCCGTGCCGCTCCACCACACAGCCGCCGGTCACGAGGATGTAGAAGCGGTCGTCCATCTCGCCTTCCTTGACGATCTCCTCGCCGCGGCGTAGTCCTGCCAGCTGCTGGCGCGCAGCACTTCCCAGATCTCGGCATGCGAGAACTCGTGGAAGAACTTCAGACGCCGCAGGACACCGAACTGCTCCTGCCGGTCGATGCGCGCGTTGGCCTCACGCAGCCGCTGGTGCACGCGGGTGAGCTCGGCGGCGAAATCGAGGCCGCTCTTGCAGCGCTTCTCCGGCTCCTTCTGCAGCGCGGCGCCACGACGTTCTCGAGCTCCTCGGGCACGTCCTTGCGCAGCGTGTGGATCGGCGGCGCGGTCGCGTAGACGATCTGGTGCAGCAGCTTCTGCAGGTTACCGGCGCGGAACGGGCGCGAGCCGGTCAGCAGCTCGTACATGACCGCGCCGAGCGAATACAGGTCCGAGCGGTTGGTGAGCTCCAGGCTCTGCACCTGCTCGGGGGACATGTAGGAGGGGCTGCCGGCGATGCCCTCGATGCGCGAGATGTCCGAGTCCGACACCAGCGCGATGCCGAAGTCGATGATGCGCACGTCGCTGTCCTGCGTGAGCATGATGTTCGAGGGCTTGATGTCGCGATGGATGACGCCGCGCGAATGCGCGTAGTGCAGCGCCTTGGCGCACTTGAACATGATCTCCACCGTGTCATCGATGCGCAGCAGGTTGTCGGGGCGGCAGTAGGCCGCGAGCGTGCGCGCGCCGTGCACGTGCTCGGTGACGATGTAGCAGTGACCGTTTTCCTCGCCGGCATCGTAGATGGGCAGGATGTTCGGATGCTGCAGCATCCCGACCAGGTGCGCTTCGGAGAGGAACATCTTGCGGGCGATGCGCGCGCGATCCTCGTCGCCGCCGGTGTCCATGTTGTAGACCTTGATCGCCACGTCGCGCCCGTAATAGGCGTCGTGCGACAGGTAGACGATCCCGGTGCTGCCGCGGCCGACTTCGCGTGATGACCACGTACTTGCCGATCTTGTCCGGCATGCGTGCCGCGGGCCTGGCGGGTGGAACGGTTCTTGAAACCGGTACTGACATGACGCGCGGCGTGATTGCAGACGGCACGTCAGGATACGGTCTCATCCGCCAGGGCGACTGTGATGCACCCCTCACGCGCCCTGCGGGGTCTGCGAGGCTTCGTCGCAGATGCCGGACGCCGGCCGCTCAACGCCGCTCAGCTGAAATGCTCATAGCCCGGAATGCGAGAACTCCATCACAGTACCCGCCCGCACCACGGCACGCCGGCCCCCGCGCGCAGCACGCCGATGCGCGTGTAACCCCAGCGTTGCGGCGGCAGCTCCGTGAGCAGCCCCGCGACATCGCTGAGGTGCACGGCGAAACACAACTCGTAGTCATCGCCGCCGGTGAAGGCCAGCTCGCGTGCGCGCTCCTCACCCAGCGCGCCGCGAGCAGCGGCTCGGATAGCGGCACGGCGTCGTAGTCGAGCTCCGCGCCCGCAGCCGCTCGCCGCCGCGAGCTTGCCGGCATCCCCCAGCAGTCCGTCGGACACATCGATACAGGCGCTGGCGTGGCCGCGCAGCCGCTCCCCGAGCGCCAGCCGCGGCGTCGGAAGCAGGAAGCGCTCGCGCAGGTACGCGCGCGCCTCAGCCTGCGCGGCGCAGCCGCCCCTGCTCCAGGCCAGTCCGGCGGCGGCATCCCCCGGCGTGCCGGAGACGAACACCGCATCCCCGGCGCATCCGCCGCTGCGCGTGAGCGCCGTGCCGCGCGGCACGTGGCCGAGGAGCTGCACCGTGACGCACAGCGGCCCGCGCGTGGTGTCGCCGCCCACCAGCGCCACCTCGTGCGCGCGCGCCAGCGCAGCGAAGCCGGCGGCGAACTCGCCCAGCCACGCCTCATCGGCCTCGGCAGCGTCAGCGCCAGCAGCGCCCACGCCGGCCGCGCGCCCATGGCCGCGAGGTCGCTCAGGTTCACCGCCAGCGCACGGTGACCGATCGAGGCCGGCGGCGACCCGGGAGGAAAGTGCACGCCCTCGACCAGCGTATCGGTGGCGGCGACCAGCTCGCAGCCGGGCGGCGTACCGAGCAGCGCCGCATCATCACCGACGCCCAGGATCACATCGGCGCGCGACGCGCCCGCAGCTGCGGAAGTAGCGCTCGATCAGCGCGAATTCCGACAGTGGCATGCGACTCCCTCGCGCCGGCTTCAGTGCTCGTGCGGGCCGCAGCTGCGCGCGCGGCGCGATCGAGCACGGCGTTGACGAACTTGTGGCCGTCGGTGGCGCCGAAGCGCTTCGCCAGTCCGACCGCCTCGTTGATGGCCACGCGGAACGGCACTTCCGGGCGCGAGGTGAGCTCGTACAGGCCGATGAGCAGCACGCGCGTGCTCGATCGGATCCAGCAGCCGCGGCTCGCGGTCGGTCCACTGGCGAGTCGCGCGTCGAGCTCCTCGCGGCGCGCCACACGCCCTCGACCAGCGCGCGGAAATACTCGCGGTCGGCGCGCGGCATGTCCTCGGCATCGGCGAACTCCTGCACCAGGTCCTGCCACGGACCGTCGTTGAGCTGCCAGCGGTACAGCGCCTGCAGCGCCAGCTTGCGCGCCACGCGAGCGGGTGCCGGCTGAACGCGCGGGCGGGCTGGCGGATGTCATCGCGCTGCAGCTCGCTGTCACAGGCGCGGCCATGACAGGCGGCCATCTCGAGCGCGCTCTCCATCGCCTCGCCGCCCTTGTTCGCCGTCGGTGGTTGCCGCGCGCTCCAGCGCCTGCTCGAGCGGTGTCCACGGTCAGCACGCCGAAGACCACCGGCACGCCGGTCTCGAGGCCGCGAGCTGCAGGCCGCGCGCGCACTCGCCGGCGACGTAGTCGAAATGCGGCGTGTCGCCGCGGATCACGCAGCCCAGCGCCACCACCGCCTCGTAGCGGCCGCTGACGGCGAGCTTGCGCGCCGACCACCGGCAGCTCGAAGGCGCCCGGCACGCGCGCCACCAGTAGGTCCTCGCGCAGCGCCGCCGTGCGCGAGCCAGGCGCCGTGCGCGCCCTTCAGCAGACTCGCGACGATGAAATCGTTGAAGCGCGCGGCGACGATCGCGACCTTCCGGCCGCGCGCGCTCACTTCGCCCTCGATGAGTTGCGGCGTGCAGTCACCCCTCTTCCCCGACGTAGCCTTCGACCTCCAGGCCGAAGGCCGAAATGCCGTGCATCTGCTTGGGGCCGACAGCACGCGCATGCGGCTCACGCCGAGGTCCTTGAGGATCTGCGCGCCGACACCGAAGGTGCGCAGCACCGCGCCTCGCGCCTCGGCGCTGCTCGCACGCGGTGCCGCCTGCCGCCGGCGGTGCGCGGCGAGCCGCGCAGCGCCTCGGCCAGCTCGCGCGCGCGCTCCTGCTGGCGCAGCATCACCACCACGCCGTTGCCCGCCTCGACGATGCGCTGCATGGCCGCGCGCAGCGTCCAGGCGCGCGCCGCGCCCTGCACGCCGAGCGAGATCGCGCAGCGTATCGGCCACGTGCACGCGCACCAGCGGCGCCTCCGGGCCGTCGAGCCGGCCGTGCGCCAGCGCCAGGTGCACCTCGAGACTGACGCTGTCCTGGTAGGCGTACAGGCGGAACTCGCCGAACTCGGTCTGCACGGTCTGCTCGGACATGCGCTCGACGGAGCGCTCGTTGCGCAGCCGATAGCGGATCAGGTCGGCGATCGTGCCGATCTTCAGCGTCGTGCCGGCGCGCGAACTCCTCGCAGCTGCGGGCGCCGCGCCATGGTGCCATCGTCGTTCATCACCTCGCACAGCACGCCCGACGCGGCGTCAAGCCCGCCAGCCGGCACAGGTCCACCGCCGCCTCGGTGTGCCCGGCGCGCACCAGCACGCCGCCGCGGCGCGAGCGCAGCGGAAAGATGTGACCGGGACGGGCGAAATCGGCGGCCGCCGATGCCGGATCCGCGAGCGCGCGGATGGTGGCGGCGCGATCGGCCGAGGACACGCCGGTGGTCGTCCCGGCGCGCAGTCGACCGACACGGTGAAGGCGGTGCGGTGCGACTCGCTGTTGAGCGGGCACCATCTGCGGCAGCTCGAGCCGCGCCAGCCGCTCCTCCTCCATCGGCACGCAGATGATGCCGCTGGTATGGCGGATCATGAAGGCGATGGCCTCGGGCGTGGCGCGCTCGGCGGCCATGATGAGGTCGCCCTCGTTCTCGCGATCCTCATCGTCCATGATGAGCACCATGCGCCCGGCGCGCAGCTCCGCGAGGATCTCCGCCACGGAATTGAGCGGCGGCGCGGACCCTGGGGGCGCGCCCTTACCGGGCAGGGACAGGACTTTGGACATGGCGGTGCGCCGGGTGATACGGCGCTCCAGTATACCCGTGAAGGGGTCGATCCCGGACTGTTGATGCGTGCTGCCCACACCCGCGGTGAGGTAGGGAAATTTGGCCACTGGGATCGATCTGCAATGGGGAAGGCCTGCGCGGCGTTCCCGGGCGGGTCCTCATCGCACTGCGGCCGCACCTTGCCACCGCAACAGCAACAGCGCGTCTACGAAACACCGCTGCGATCCGGCGGGGCGAGGAGCGGAGTCACGACCTCATTCAGTCGCTGACGGGTCCAGCCGGGTGGCTTCTCTTTCCAGCCATTCCCGACGAGTCGCCCCGCGCGATCGATGGTGAAGTTGACGGGCAGGCGCCAGATGCGCCCGTAACTGGGAGCGCTCGAGTCCGCCATGAGCCCGACCGGGAAGCGCAGTGACTGCGCGATCTGCCGCACCTCGGGCAACTTCTCTCGCTCGTCAAGACTGAAACCGAGGACTCGCAGTCCCGCCTGCGCGTGCTGCACGAAATACTCCGACAACATGGGCAGCTCCTCGCGGCAGGGCGCGCACCACGTCGCCCAGAAGCTGAGGATGACGACCTGGCCCGTCAGATCCACCGTCGAGATTTTCTCGCCGTCGAGAGTCACGAGAGTCGCCGCGGGTGCCGGCGCACCGACGCGCAGCTCCCCGGCCTGCGCCCGGGAGCCTGGCAGGCTCTCCCATGCGATGAAGGTCACGAAGCCCGTCAGGAACGCGCGGCGCTGCGAGCAAGGCGGCGCGCACTCAGAAGGCATAACTTGCACCCACGGTGGCGGTGTAACGAGGAAATAACTGGTAGCCGTATAGATTGCTGTACAGGGGAACCTGCACGAACCCAAAGACGTGGAGCCTGCCCGCGACTTGCGCAGTCAGCCCCGGGCTTGCGTACGCTACCGTGCCCGCAGTGCTTTGAATGTCGGCGAGCGCACCCTGGTCGGGGGATTTGTGCAGCAGGTTCACCTGCAGCTGGGGAACCCAGCGTGGGTTGGCTTCGTATCGTAATCCGAAGCTTACGGTGGTCGAGTTGCCCGGACGATAGTCGTTGCCTGGCCTGTCCATATGGTGCCTTACGGCGCTTTGGAATTGTGCGTTGATGAACACGTCGAAGTCCTGACTGATCGCCCGATAGTAGTAAGCGCCGACGATGACATCGGTGCTGCCGGTGCCGGGCTGCAGACTGGCATCGAGCGGCGTTCCCACATTCGGACCTCCATAGAAGTCGATCGCGGTGCCGTAGTGCCCGGTGGGCAGCTTGACGCCGAGCTGAATGCCGAGGTTCCTGGTCGGCAACAGTCCCTGATAGCTGCCGATGAGCCGAAGGTCCCCGAGGCTTGAGCTGCGCGAGCTGCTCAGATCGTTTAGCGGCTGGGTGGAAGAGAAGGTGCCGTAGGTCGAATGAGTGCGCTCTACGTACGGTATCAGCAGGCTGAAGTTCCACGAGGAGCTGGGCCCGTAGCTGAGGCCCGTGGTGAGGTAGCGGTTGAGCGTCTCACGCTCGAGCTCGTGACCGTCGGGTACAGCGGCCACTGCCGAGGTGCCGCTGCGCAGCTGATCCTGATGTATGTAGTCGTATTCGACGCTCACACGCCAGCCGGCGATGGCCGAATAGCCCATCGCGGCATCCGCGCTCAGGGTACAGCCGCACGTTGCACAGGCCTGGACACCGTCGGGCCGCCCTAGCGCGCTCGCCAGGAGTATCAGAGCGGGCGCCGCCGCAGCGCGCGCCGGGGGCCGGCGGCGCGCGCTGGCCGGCCTGTGATGAGTCAGAACTGGGTTCAGCATTGTCTCGCTCGACCCGGTGCCGCGCGGGACGTGCGCCCATTGCCGGGGACGCGCGCACGCGTGTTTGAATTGCCACTGGCGCGCCGCAGCGGACGCGGCGCGGCCAGAGTCCTGAGGCCTTCAGGCGAGGAGCGGCGGAGCGCGCGCGAATTGCGCGCGCCGGATGGCGGGCAGAAAACCCGCCGGACGGCGCGATCATCGGTCGACGGCAGTGCGGCAGCGGCCAGCGCCGGTGCGGGCAGCGCAGCGGCGAACGCGGACGCCGCGCCGGAGGCAAAGAGGCAGGGCACGTGATGCAGCGCGCCGCCTCCACCGGCCCTGCCGCCCGCGTGATGCGCGTGAGCATGGCCGAAGTGCTGCGCATGCACGGCATCGGCCGGCAGGCCGGGCATCGCGCCCGCCCCCGGGCAGAACCCGATGGATACCCCCGTGGCGTCGGCCAGCGGCATGAAACCCATCGGGATCAGCGCCCGCAGCAGCAGCGCCGGCAGCACCAGCAGCGCGAGCCGCCCTCGCCGTCTTCGCAGGTAGGGAAGCGCCGTAGTCACACTCTGCACTCTACTTGAGCGCTGGCGCGGTGACGAACCCATGCGTCAGGCCTCCGGGACCGCCAGCAGGCGCGCCAGGTAGCGGGCCACCTGATCGACCTCGAGATTGACGCGCGCGCCCGCGCGGAGAGCACCGAGCGTGGTGGCCGTCTGGGTGTGGGGAATGATGTTGACGCCGAAGCTCCTCGCATCCATTGCGTTGACGGTGAGACTCACCCCGTCCACGGCCACCGAGCCCTTGGGGGCAAGATAGCGCGCCAGCGGCGCCGGCACGCCGATGGTCAGGCGCCGCGAGCGCGCATCGCCGCTCGCCTCCAGGATCCGGGCCACCCCGTCGACGTGCCCCGACACCAGGTGACCGCCGAGCGCATCCCCGGCCCGAGCGCCGGCTCGAGATTCACCGGCGCCCCGGGGCCGAGTTCCCCGAGGGTGGTGAGCTCGAGGGTCTCGCGCGATATGTCGGCGCTGAAGGTCCGCCGCTGCACTTCGGTCGCAGTGAGACAGCAGCCCTGCACGCAGACGCTGTCGCCGACGCGCAGCGCCGACATGTCGAGGCGGGTGCAGGCGATCAGCAGGCGCAGATCGCCGCCGCGAGGCTCGCTTGTCTGCACGCGACCGACATCCTGAACGATTCCCGTAAACACGCCCGCTCCTTACGAGAGGTTGCCCGCCGCCGGTGCGTCCGGCGCCGCGATCGGCCGCAGTCGCAGCCTCACGTCCGCGCCGATCTGCTGCATCTCGATCAAGACGAACTGCGGCGCCTCGCTGAGCTGCGTGAGGCGCGGCAACTGCACGAGCGCGCGCGCCGCGGGCCCGAGGAGCTTGGGCGCCACGTACAGCAGCAGCTCGTCCACCAGCCCCTGCGCGCATCAGCTCCCCGGCGAGCGTCGCTCCGGCTTCCACCAGCACCTCGTTCGCCTCGAGCTCGCCGAGGCGCTCGAGGACCGCCGGCAGCGCCACCCGCTCGTCAGTCCCGGGCAGCGACTCGACGCGCGCGCCACGCGCACTGAGCGTAGCGACGCGTGCATCGTCCGGGTTCGCTAGCCGAAGTCAGGATCAACACCTCCCCGTCCCGCTCGAACAGCCGCGCGCCGGGCGGAGTGCGCAATCGCGCATCGAGCACGACTCGCAGCGGCTGACGCCCGCTCGCGCCACCCGCCTGGTCTGCCAGCCGCACGGTCAGGCGCGGATCATCGGCGAGCACCGTGCCGACGCCGGTGAGCACCGCGGAGCTGCGCGCGCGCCAGTGCTGTACGTCCTGCCGGGCCGCCTCGCCGCTGATCCAGCGGCTCGCTCCGTCGGCGAGCGCAGTGCGGCCGTCGAGACTCATGGCGAGCTTCACGCGCACCAGCGGCCGTCCGCAGCGCATGCGCTTGATGAACCCGGCGTTCAGCTCGGCCGCCTCCTGCTCGAGCAGGCCCGACTCCACGGCGATGCCCGCGGCGCGCAACGCCGCCGCGCCGCGGCCGTTGACGAGCGGGTTCGGATCGGCGGTGGCATAGACGACCCGCGCCACGCGCTGCCGCACTGAGCGCCTCGACGCACGGGGGCGTGCGGCCGTGGTGGCTGCAGGGCTCGAGCGTCACGTAAACCGCGGCTCCGGCGGCTGCGCCGCCTGCGGCGCGCAGCGCCGCGACCTCCGCGTGCGCCTCGCCGGCGCGCTCGTGCCAGCCCTCGCCGACGATGCGGCTGCGCTGCGCGATGACACAGCCGACGCGTGGGTTCGGGTCGGTCGTCTCGAGCCCGCGGGCGGCGAGGGTCAGCGCGCGCTGCATGGCGAAGCGGTCGAAATCAGAGAACACGGCTGCTACCAGACTCTCTTCGGGAGCTGATTATTCCGCCACATCCCGGCGGGCGCCACGCAGCGCGCGGCCGTGCGTCTCACTTCTTGCCGTCCGTCGCGGGATCGTCGTTGGCGGCCGGGTCCGCCGGCAGCAGCGGCAGCTGGTCGCGGTTCGGTGCGCGGCGCGGCTCGCGCTTGTGGCCGCGTGCCTGGGCCGCGTGCGCCGCTGCGGGCGGGCGCGCATCGCGCAGCCGCTGGATTTCCTCGTGGAACGCCTCGACGTCCTCGAACTGCCGATAGACCGAAGCAAAGCGCACGTAAGCGACCTCGTCCAGGTGCCGCAGCTCCTCCATCACCAGCTCCCCGATGGCCCGCGAGGTGACCTCGCGATCACCGAGGCTGCGCACTTTGTGAACGATGCGGCTTATGGCCTCGTCGATCTGCTCGCGGGGCACCGGGCGTTTCTCCAGTGCCTTCTCCATGCCGGCGCGCAGCTTTCCCTCATCGAACGCCTCGCGTCCGCGATCGCCCTTGATGACCAGCGGCATGAGCAGCTCCGCGGTTTCGAAGGTGGTGAAGCGCTCGCCGCACTTGAGGCACTCGCGGCGGCGACGGATCTGGCGCCCCTCGCCCGCGAGCCGCGAGTCGTTGACCTTGGTCTCGACGTAGCCGCAGAACGGGCAGTGCATGCGGGCGATGCACCTTGCGTCAGTCTAAGGTCCGTAGACCGGGAAGCGCCGGCACAGCTCGATCACCTGTGGCCGCACGCGCTCGATCGCCGCGGCCGCGCCTTCCGCATCGAGCACCTGCGCAATGAGGTCCGCCACGTGTTCGACCTCCGCCTCGCGGAAGCCGCGCGTGGTGGAGGCCGGCGTGCCGATGCGCAGGCCACTCGCGATCATCGGCGGGCGCGGATCGTTGGGCACGGCGTTCTTGTTCACGGTGATGTTGGCACGCCCCAGCGCGGCATCCGCGTCCTTGCCGGTGATGTTGCGGTCGGCGAGGCTCATCAGGAACAGATGATTGTCGGTGCCGCCGGAGACGATCTGGTAGCCGCGCTGCATGAGCCGCGCCGCCATGGCACGGGCGTTGGCGAGCACCTGGCGCTGGTAGTCGCGAAACTCCGGCTGCAGCGCCTCGAGCAGGGCCACCGCCTTGGCGGCGATGACGTGCATGAGCGGGCCGCCCTGCGTGCCGGGAAACACCAGCGAGTTGAGCTTCTTGGCGATTTCCTCGTTGGCACGCGCCAGGATCAGGCCGCCGCGCGGACCGCGCAGGGTCTTGTGCGTGGTCGTGGTCACGACGTCGGCGTGCGGCACGGGGTTGGGATAGATGCCCGCAGCCACCAGCCCCGCGACGTGCGCCATGTCGACCACGAAGTACGCGCCCACGCTACGGGCGATCTCGGCGAAGCGCGCCCAGTCGATGACGCGCGAGTACGCCGAGAATCCGGCGATGATCATCTTCGGACGGTGCTCCTCGGCGAGGCGCTGCACCTGCGCATAATCGATCTCGCCGGTGTCGGGGCGGATGCCGTACTGCGCGGCGCGAAAGAACTTGCCGGAGAAATTGACCTTGGCGCCGTGCGTCAGGTGACCGCCGTGGTCGAGACTCATGCCGAGAATCGGCATCGCCCGGTGCGGCAAGCGCGAAGTAGGCGGCGGCATTAGCCTGCGAGCCGGAGTGCGGCTGCACGTTGGCGAAGTCGGCGCCGAACAGCTGCTTGGCGCGATCGATGGCGAGCTGCTCGGCGACATCCACGTACTCGCAGCCGCCGTAGTAGCGCTTGCCGGGATAGCCCTCGGCGTACTTGTTGGTGAGCACCGACCCCTGCGCCTCGAGCACGCGCGGGCTCGCGTAGTTCTCCGAGGCGATGAGCTCGACGTGCTCCTCCTGGCGGCGGCGCTCGCCGGCGATCGCGCCGGCCAGCTCGGGATCGAAGCCTTCGATCGTCATGGTCGTCCGGAACATGCGTAGCGCCGCCTTCGCAGTGCGCAGAGTCAGGGGGCGCGAATTGTACCGGAACGACCCGATGGCCGCCCTTATTGCGGCGCGCCGCAGGCGCGCAAGGATCGCGACGGCGCCAGCGGGGAAGCCAGCCGGAGCCTCGGCGGCGCGTCCGCCGGGCCGCTACGACGCGCCGTTCAGGAGATTCTCGACCACTGCCGTCCAGGCGTGGGCGAGGTTGGCGCGGTTGTAGCCCCCGCCCCCCAGGGCGAGCACCCGGCCGTGACCGAGACTCTCCGCGAGCGCTGACAGCTCGCGGGCCGCGCGACCGTGCGTGCGGGGCGAGAAGCGCAGGTGGGTGATCGGATCGCCCTCGAGGCTGTCGGCGCCGCACTGCAGGATGATGAATTCGGGGGAGTACTTGGTCAGGTGCGCGAGCACCCGCGGCCAGACGGCGTCGAAAGTCTCGTCGTCCGCTCCCGGCGGCAGCGGCACGTTGAGCTTCATGCCGACGGCCGCACCGCGCCCGGTCTCCGCGGCCGCGCCAGTGCCCGGATACAGGTAGCGACCATCCTCGTGCAGGTCGGCGAACACCACCGCCGCGTCATCCTCGAACGCGTAGAACACGCCGTCGCCGTGATGCGCATCGATGTCGACGTAGGCGATGCGCTTGAGTCCGGCGCGCTTGAGCTGCTCGATGGCGACGCCGCAGTCGTTGAACACGCAAAAGCCCGCGGCGCGGTTGCGCGCCGCGTGATGCAGTCCCGCGATCGGCACGAAGGCGCGCCGGCACTCGCCCTTCATGATGGCTTCCATGGCGCTGAGCGTCGCGCCCACGACGCCCGCAGCCGCCTCGTACACGCCCTGGAAGGCCGGCGTGTCGCCGCCATCGAGGAACCCGTGCCGCTGGCTGAGCGTTCGCGCACGAACTCCAGGTACTCCGGGGTGTGGAACGAGCGCAGCTCCTCGTCGCTGGCCGCGCGCGGCTCGAGCACCGGCACGCGTTCGGCCAGGCCGCGCGCGGCGAACTCGCGCACGAAGGCCGCCAGACGGTCCGGTCCGAAGGGGTGGCCGTCGCCAAAGCCGTAGCGCGCCAGGCGCTCGCTGACGACCACTGCGACGTTCGGCTGGCGCTCTGTCACGCACTTACCTCGCGGCACGTGTCAAGGCGCGCAAGCCTAACACAGCGGCGCGCGCCGCCAGCCGTGGCGCGGCCATCGCCATCGGCGCCGCCCTCGAAGATAATCACTCGCATGGCCCAATACATCTACACCATGAACCGCGTTTCCAAGGTGGTGCCGCCGAAGCGGGTCATCCTGCGCGACATCAGCCTGTCGTTCTTTCCCGGGCGCCAAGATCGGCGTGCTGGGCCTGAACGGCTCCGGCAAGTCCTCGCTGCTCAAGATCATGGCGGGCATCGACCCGAGCTTCGATGGCGAGGCGCGCCCGCAGAGCGGCATCCGCATCGGCTTTCTGCCGCAGGAGCCGCAGCTCGATGCCGCCAGGGACGTGCGCACCACCGTCATGGAGGGGCTGGGCGAGACCTTCCGCCAGCTCGAGGAGTTCAATCGATCAGCGACCGGTTCGCGCGAGCCCATGGACGATGAGCAGATGAACACGCTGCTCGCACGGCAGGCGCAAGCTGCAGGACGCCATCGACGCCGGCCGGCGGCTGGGAGCTCGAGCGCAAGCTCGAGATCGCTGCCGATGCGCTGCGGCTGCCGCCGTGGGAGGCGCAGCATCGGCACGCTCTCGGGCGGCGAGAAGCGCCGCGTCGCGCTGTGCCGGCTGCTGCTGTCGGCTCCCGACATGCTGCTGCTCGATGAGCCGACCAACCATCTCGATGCCGAATCGATCGCCTGGCTCGAGCGCTACCTCGAGGAATACCCGAGCACGGTCATCGCCGTGACGCACGATCGCTACTTCCTCGACAACGTCGCCGAGTGGATCCTGGAGCTCGACCGCGGCTACGGCATCCCCTGGCACGGCAACTACTCCTCGTGGCTCGAGCAGAAGGAGCAGCGCCTCGCGCTCGAGGAGCGCGAGCGCGAAGCGCTGCGCAAGACGCTCGCGCACGAGCTCGAGTGGGTGCGGCAGAACCCCAAGGCGCGCCAGGCCAAGAGCAAGGCGCGCCTGCAGCGCTACGAGGAGCTCGCCTCGCGCGAGTTCCAGGAGCGCAACGAGACCAACGAGATCTACATCCCGCCCGGGCGAGCGGCTCGGCGATCTGGTCATCGAGGTGCAGGGCCTGCGCAAGGGCTACGGCGAGCGGCTGCTGATCGACAACCTGTCCTTCAACCTGCCGCGCGGCGGCATCGTCGGCATCATCGGCCCGAACGGCGCCGGCAAGACCACGCTGTTCCGCATGCTGACCGGTGCGGAGCCGCCCGACGCCGGCGAGATCCGCATCGGCCCGAGCGTGAAGCTCGCGTACGTCGATCAGTCGCGCCAGACGCTCGATGACAAGAAGACCGTCTGGCAGGAGATCTCCGGCGGGCTCGACATCATCAAGGTCGGCAACTACGAGACGCCCTCGCGCGGCTACGTCGGGCGCTTCAACTTCAAGGGCGCGCAGCAGCAGCAGCTGATCGGGGAGCTCTCCGGCGGCGAGCGCAACCGCGTGCACCTGGCCAAGGTGCTGCGCGCCGGCGGCAACGTGCTGCTGCTCGATGAGCCGACCAACGACCTGGACGTCGAGACGCTGCGCGCGCTCGAGGAGGCGCTGCTCAACTTCCCGGGCTGCGCGGTGGTGATCTCGCACGACCGCTGGTTCCTCGACCGCATCGCCACCCACATCCTCGCCTTCGAGGGTGACTCCCAGGTGGTCTGGTTCGAGGGCAACTACCAGGAGTACACCGAGGACTTCAGGCGGCGCAAGGGCGAGGATGCCGCTCAGCCGCACCGCATCCGCTACAAGCCGCTGACGCGCTGAGGCTGCGGAGTCAAGCCTTGTCCCGCCCCTCGACAGCGCAGACGGCGCAAGCCCGAGAAGCGCACGCGTGGCGCGTGGGTGGGCCCGCTCGCCGCGCTGGTGGTGTTCGCCGGCGGTGGTGCTGATCCTGCATCACCAGCTCGCGCAGCTGCATGTCAAGAGCATCTTCGCGCACCTGCACGCCATCCCGCGCCGCCAGCTGCTGGCGGCGCTCGGCTTCACCGCGCTCAGCTACTGGCTGCTTTCCACTTACGAGGTGCTGGCGCTGCGCTACCTGCGACGGCTGCTCCCCTACACGCGCATCGTGTTCACCTCCTTCATCGCCAACGCCTTCGGGCACACCCTGGGTTCGCCGCCTTCACTGGCGCCGCGTTCCGCTTCCGCCTGTATGCGACCGCGGGCCTCACCGCCATCGATGTGGCGACCTCTCCGGCCTTCTCCAGTCTGTCGCTCGGCATCGGCCTGGCGACCTCCTCGGCGCTGTCGCTGCTGCTCGCGCCCGAGCACGCCGCCGCGGTGCTGCACCTGCATCACACACTGGCCGCTGCTGATCGGCTCGCTGCTGCTGGCGGCGGTCGGCGCCTACGCGCTGTGGGCGTGCCTGGCGCGCGGCGCCCTCGAGATCCGCGGCTGGGCGCTGCGCGCCCCGGGGCCGGCGATCGGGCCACGCAGATCGTGCTGTCGGTGCTCGACCTGGCGCTGTCTGCGGCGGTGCTGTGGTCGCTGCTGCCGGCGAGCGCCGCACATCGGCTTCGTCACCTTCCTCGGCGTGTACGCCGCCGCGGTGATCGCCGGCATCGTCAGCCACGTGCCGGGCGGCGTCGGCGTCTTCGAGGCGGTGATCGCTGTTCACGCTGCCCAACGTGCCCGCGGATGCGCTGCTCGGGTCGCTGCTTGCCTACCGCGCCGTGTACTACCTGGTGCCGCTGGTGTTCGGCACGCTGCTGTTCGGCTCCAAGGAGCTCGCGCGCGCAGCGCGGCCGCCTCGCCCGGGCGCAGGAGCTGGCCGCGCCTGTACATCGCGCCGGTGGTGCCGCAGGTCGCCGGCGCGCCTCACCTTCCTCGCCGGGGCACTGCTGCTGTTCTCCGGCGCGACCCCGGCGCGTCGACGCGCGCCTGGCCTTCCTCGCCGGTTCCTGCCGCTCGCGGTGCTGGAAGCTCTCGCACCTCGCCGGCAGCGTCGTCGGGCTGGCGCTGCTCGTGCTGGCGCGCGCGCTGTTCCGCCGCGTGCAGGCCGCCTATCACATCTACCGTCTGGCTGCTGGTGGCGGGCATCTTCGCCTCCCTCCTCAAGGGACTCGACTTCGAGGAGGCGAGCCTGCTCGTCGCTCGTGCTCGGCGTGCTGATGCTCGGGCGGCGCGCCTTCTACCGCCCCACCGCGCATCCTGCCGAGCGCTTCACGCCCGCCTGGGTCGCCAGCATCGTCGGCGTGATCGCCATGGCGTCTGGATCGGCCTGTCTGCCTACCGCCACGTCGAGTACTCGCGACGATCTGTGGTGGACGTTCGCGTTGGATGCCAACGCGCCGCGCATGCTGCGCGCCTCGCTCGCGGTGGTCGTGCTCGGCGCGCGCCTACCTGCTGCTGAACCTGCTGCGGCCGGCGCGCCCGGAGCCGGCAGTCGCCGGAGCCGGAGGATCTGGCGCGCGCGCGCGCGCTCATCGCCGCCTCCGACCTCACGCTCGCCAACGCCGCGCTGACCGGCGACAAGCGCCTGCTGTTCAGCGATGCCGGCGACGCCTTCCTCATGTACCAGGTCGCCGGCCGCAGCTGGATCGCGCTCGGCGATCCGGTCGGCTCGCGCGAGCGGCGCCGAAGAGCTGGTGTGGCGGTTGCGCGAGATGTCCGACCAGCACGGCGGCCGACCGGTGTTCTACCAGGTCGAGCGCCGAGCGCCTGGCGCTGTACGTCGACCTCGGGCTCGCGGCGATGAAGATCGGCGAGGAGGCGCGCGTGCCGCTCGCGGATTTCTCGCTGGAGGGCGCGGCGCGCGCCGAGCTGCGCCAGGCGCACCGGCGCGCGCAGCGCGACGGCGCCAGCTTCGAAGTCGTGCCGCCCGAGCGGGTCGAGGCGCTGCTGCCGGCGCTGCAAGCGCATCTCGGACGCGTGGCTCTACGCAGCAAGGCCACCGGCGAGAAGCGCTTTTCGGTCGGGTCATTCTCGCGCGCAGTACCTGCGGCAGTTTCCGCTCGCGCGTGGTGCGCGCGCGAGGGTACGCCGGTCGGCTTCGCCAATCTGTGGACCACCGGCACGCAAGGCCGAGCTGTCGGTGGATCTGATGCGCTTCGGCCCGGACGCGCCGCGCGGCGCCATGGACTACCTGTTCATCGAGCTGATGCTGTGGGGCCGCGCGCAGGGCTACCGCTGGTTCAATCTCGGCATGGCGCCGCTGTCGGGGCTGGAAGCCATCCGCTGGCGCCGGCCTGGCACCGCGTCGGCAACTTCATCTTCCGCCACGGCGAGCACTTCTATAATTTCGAGGGCCTGCGGCGCTACAAGGCGAAGTTCGATCCGGCCTGGGAGCCGCGGTACCTGGTGGCCCGCGGCGGCATCGCGCTGCCGCGGGTGCTGATGGATGTGTCGGTGCTGATCGCCGGCGGCATGAAGGAGCTGTTCGCCCGATGAAGCGATAGCCGGCCGCGTGCGGCCGCCCTGCGCTGGCGGGGCGCGTGGCGGCCACGCTCATGCGCTGCGGCTCGCGGCCTGGCCTGTGCCGCCACGCGCCGCCGCGGCCGCCGCGCCCGTGCCCAGCACCGCCACGGCGTCGCGGCAAACCCCCGGCGGCTCCGCCACTGACGACGCAGTGCCGCGCCGATCTCGACGCGCTGCCGGCCGCTTCGGCACGGTTACCGTCTACATGCCGGCCGGCGCGCCGCACAGTGTCGCGATCTTCGTCTCCGGCGATGGCGGCTGGGAGCTCGGCGTCGTCAACATGGCGCGCGCACTCAGCGAATGGGCGCCGTGGTCATCGGCGTCGACATGCGCCAGTACTTCGCCAGCCTGCGCCACGCGGCCGCACGGCCCGCTGCCCCCTGCCAGATGATCGCCGCAGACTTCGAGACGCTCAGCCACAAGGTGCAGAAGCAGATCGGCATGAGCGAATACCACGTGCCGGTGCTGGTCGGTTACTCCTCGGGCGCCACCGTGGTGTACGCGACGCTGGTGCAGTCGCCACCGGGCACGTTCGCCGGCGCGCTGAGTCTCGGCTTCTGCGCCGACCAGGATTTCGCCGGCGCGCTACGCTGTGCCCCGGCGCCGGGCTGCACTACACCGCCGAACGCGCAGCACGAGCTGGTACTCGCGCCCGGCGCCACCCTGCAAGAGCCGTGGATCGCGCTGCAGGGACAGAAGGATCAGGTGTGCGACCCGCACGCCGCGGATGAGTTTGCCGCGCAGGTGGCCGGCGGCGCAGATGGTGCGGCTGCCGCTGGTAGGGCACGGCTTCTCGGTCGAGCGCAACTGGATGCCGCAGTTCCGCGACGCCTACGCGCGCCTCGCCGCGCGCGCCGTGGCGCCCGGCCAGCAGCCCGCCCGAGATCAGCGACCTGCCGGTGCAGGAAGTGCACGCCAGCGGCATCGGCGCAGAGTTCGCGCTGCTGCTCACCGGCGATGGCGGCTGGGCCGGACTGGATCAGGAGCTCGCCGCGCGCCTCGCCGCCAGCGGCGTACCCACCGTGGGACTGAACTCGCTCAAGTACTTCTGGACGCGGCGCACGCCCGATGAGACTGCGCGCGACGTGGCGCGCGTGCTGCGCCACTACCTCACGGCCTGGGACAAGCAGCGCGTGCTGCTCGTCGGCTACTCCTTCGGCGCCGACGTGCTGCCGTTCGTGGTCAACCGCCTGCCGGCGGAGCTGCGCGAGCGCGTCGCGAGCGTGAGCCTGCTCGGGATCGACGCCCACGCCTCCTTCGAGGTGCACGTCGCCGACTGGGTCGGCGGTGACAACGACGGCCCACCCACGCGGCCGGAGCTGGCCGAGCTCGCTCCCCTGCCGGTGCTGTGCATCTATGGCGAGGGCGAAGAGGATTCCATCTGCCCGGGACTGCCGCCGGCAGCCATTGCGCGCGAGCGTGTCGGCAAGGGCCACCACTTCAGCGGCGACTACGCAACCCTCGCGGACCGCATCCTCGCCTTCGCCCGCAGCCGCTCGGTGACATAACGCGCGCGCCGTTCGCGCGACGGATGCGGGACGATGCGGCACGCGCGCTGGGTTAACATGGAATAAGCGGCACACACAACAACATGAGCCGCTGGCGGAACATGTCCCTGTACATCGATTCGACCAGCCACCTGCATCACGACCTGGACAAGAACCTGGTCGTCACCTGCCCGCATTGCCAGGCCGTGGCGCATATCACCCCGAGCGCCGTGCCGCGATTCGAGGACCTGCAGCTGTACCGTCCGCGGCAGGTGGGCCTCGTCTACCTGTGCGACGCCTGCCACATGCCGATCTTCCTGCGCTTCACCGTGCGGGTATACGGCGCCGCGCGCATCGAGCTGTCGCCTCAGTTCACCGAGATCGAGCGGGCGCGCGAGAAATTCAGCTTCACCTACGTACCCGAGGACGTCGAGCTGCTGTTCCGCGAAGCGCTCGTGTGTTTCTCGCAGGGCGCGTTCAACGCCTTCGCGTCCATGTGCCGCCGCACCGCGCAGGCGATGTTCGCGGATCTGGGTGAAGCCGGGAAGCTGCGCCTGTTCGATGAGCTCAATGCCGTACGCGAGCTGGCCAACATCGCTCCCGACATCTTCACCAAGATGAAGAACGTGCTGTTCGGAGCGGAGCTGGATGCGCGCTCCCCGCTGCCGCTGCTCGATGGCTACGAGGCGGGCATCATGCTCGAGGTCGTCAAGGACCTGCTTTACGAGGCCTACGTGCGCAAGGGCAAGCTGCAGCAGGCCATGATGGTGCGGCGCTTCTTCCTCGACGAGACCGGCAGCGCAGCTCGCGCCGTTCGTGTCGGCGAGCTGACTCGCCTGCCCCGCAGGGGCTAGTCCACGAAGCGCCGCGCGTTGCGGAACAGCCGCATCCAGCCGCTGTACTCGCCCGCCTCGCGCGGCCGCCAGGAATTCTGCAGGTAACGGAACGAGCGCTCCGGGTGCGGCATGGTGATGGTCACGCGCCCGTCGGAGTTCGACAGCGCCGCGATGCCGAGCGGCGTGCCGCTCGGATTGGCCGGGATAGGCTGGCGGCGACGCTGCGGTCGCCGTTGACGTAGCGCAGGCCGACCAGGCCGCTCGCGGCGCAGGCCTCGCGCCGCGGCAGCGGCTCGCAAACTCCGCGCGCCCCTCGCCGTGCGACACCGCGATCGGCAGCACCGAGCCTGCCATGCCCGCGAGCAGCACCGAGGGCGAGGGCAGCACCTCGACCAGCGAGAAGCGCGCCTCGTACTGCTCGCTGCGGTTCTGCACGAAGCGCGGCCAGTGCGCGGTGCCCGGGATGATGCTGCTTGCAGCGCGGCGAACATCTGGCAGCCGTTGCAGATGCCGAGCGCGAAAGTGTCGCGCGCGCGCAAAGAAGCGCTGGAACTCCTCGCGCACCGCCTCGTGGAACAGGATCGACTTCGCCCAGCCCTCGCCCGCTCCCAGCACATCGCCGTAGGAGAAGCCGCCGCAGGCGACCAGTCCCTGGAACTCGCCGAGGCTGCGCCGCCCGGCGAGCACGTCGGTCATGTGCACGTCGTGCGCGCTGAAGCCCGCCGGCATCGAACACCGCTGCGGTCTCGACCTGACTGTTGACGCCCTGCTCGCGCAGGATTGCCACGGCCGGCCGCGCGCCGCGCGCCGATGTAGGGCGCGGCGACATCCTCCTCGCGGATCGAAGCTCAGCTCGACGCTCAGACCGGGCTCGGCGTCCGCTGCGCTGCGCGGCGAACTCCTCGTCGGCGCACTGCGGATCGTCGCGCAGGCGCCGCAGTCGCCAGGAGGTCTCCGACCAGGCGCGCCGCAGATCCACCCAGGGCTCATCGAGCAGCGCCTCGCCCGACGCGGATCTGCACGCGCAGCTCGCTGCACCGGTGCGCCGAGGTAGAGCGCGGCTGCGTGCGAGCCCGTGGCGCGCCAGGATCTCCAGGAACGCGGCCTCATCGCCCGCCATGATCTGCACCACCACGCCCGGCTCCTCGGCGAACAGCTGCGCGAGCGCGCTGCACCGCGGGCCGCGCGGCAGCGCGATGTCGAGCCCGCAGTGGCCGGCGAACGCCATCTCCAGCAGCGTGACGAACAGGCCGCCGTCCGAGCGGTCGTGGTAGGCGCGCAGCATGCCCGGCGGCGCGCAGCTCGCGCGAGCGCGGCGGCGAGCTGCGTCAGCCGCTGCGGCTGCATCGAGGTCGGGCGGCTCCTCGCCGAGCTCGCCGTAGACCTGCGCCAGCGCCGAGCCGCCCAGGCGGTTGCGGCCGCCGGCGAGGTCGATGAGCCACAGCGAGGTCGGACGCTCATCGAGCTGCAGCGCCGGGGTCAGCGTGCGGCCGCGCATCGGCGACCGGCGCAAAGGCCGACACGATCAGCGACACCGGCGCCACCACGCTCTTCTCAACGCCAGCCTCGCGCCACGCGGTCCTCATCGACAGCGAGTCCTTGCCGACCGGGATCGCGATGCCGAGCTGCGGACACAGCTCCTTGGCCACGGCACTGCACCGTCGCGTAGAGCGCCGCGTCCTCGCCCGGCTCGCCGCAGGCGGCCATCCAGTTGGCCGACAGGCGGATCTGCGACAGCGAACCGATATCCGCCGCGAGGATGTTGGTGATGGCCTCGGCCACCGCGAGCCGTCCCGGAGGCGGGCGCATCGAGCACCGCCACCGGCGTGCGCTCGCCCATCGCCATCGCCTCGCCCGCGCGGCCCCGATAGTCGGCGAGCGTCACCGCGACATCGCTCACCGGCACCTGCCACGGGCCCGACCAGCTGGTCGCGGCTGATGAGGCCGCCGACGGTGCGGTCGCCGATGGTGATGAGGAAGGTCTTGTCGGCCACCGCCGGCAGGCGCAGCACGCGGTACGCGGCCTCGCGCAGATCGATGCGCGTGGCTATCGAAGCGCCGCGCGCGCAGCGACGATCGCTCGTGCACGTCGCGCGTCAGGCGCGGCGGCTTGCCGAGCAGCACGTCGATGCGGCATGTCGACCGGCGTGTCGTCGAACAGCGGATCGCGCACCGTGAGCCGTCCGCTGGCGTCGATCTCGCCGATCACCGCAAACGGGCAACGCTCGCGCGTCGCAATGGCCGCAAACTGCTCGCAGGGCGTCGCGCGTCGATGACGAGCACGTAGCGCTCCTGCGCCTCGTTGCACCAGAGCTCCAGCGGCGACAGGCCGCGCTTCGGCGCTCGGGATGGCACGCAGGTCGATGCGCGCGCCGCGCCGCGCTGTGGGCTACGGCCTCGGGCACGGCGTTGGAAAGGCCGCCGGCGCCGACATCGTGGATGAGCGCGATCGGATTGTCCTCGCCGAGCGCCCAGCAGCGATCGATCACTTCCTGCGCGCGGCGCTGCATCTCGGGGTTGCCGCGCTGCACGGAGGCGAAGTCGAGATCGGCGCTCGAGCTGCCGCTGCCGACCGAGGAGGCGGCGCCGCCGCCGAGGCCGATGAGCATCGCAGGTCCGCCGAGCACGACCAGCTGCGCGCCGACCGGCACCTCGGCTTTCTCGACGTGCGCGCGGCGCATGTTGCCGAGGCCGCCGGCGATCATGATGGGCTTGTGGTAGCCGCGCCGGCGCTGCGGCGGATCGCCGGCTGCCTGCTGCTCGAAGGTGCGGAAGTAACCGCAGATCGCCGGGCCGGCCGAACTCATTGTTGAAGGAGGCGGCGCCGATCGGCCCCTCGATCATGATGTCGAGCGCGGAGGCGATGCGTGCGGGGGCGCCGAAGTCGCGCTCCCAGGGCCGCTCGAAGCCGGGGATGCGCAGGTTCGACACCGAGAAGCCGGTGAGCCCCGCCTTCGGCTTGGCGCCGCGCCCGGTCGCGCCCTCATCGCGGATCTCGCCGCCCGAGCCGGTGGCCGCGCCCGGGAAACGGCGAGATGGCGGTCGGATGGTTGTGCGTCTCGACCTTCATGAGGATGTCGATCGGCTCGCGGCTGGCGCGGTAGATGCCGCTCCGCGGGTCGGGGAAATAGCGCGCGCCGTCGGTGCCGCTCGATGACCGCGGCATTGTCGCGGTAGGCGAGACAACACCCCGGTGCGGATTGCGCGCGTGCGTGTTGCGGATCATCGCGAACAGCGATTCATCGCGCGGCCTGTCCGTCGATGATCCAGTCGGCGTTGAAGATCTTGTGGCGGCAATGCTCGGAGTTCGCCTGCGCGAACATCATGAGCTCGACGTCGGTCGGATCGCGCCCCAGGCGGCGAAAGCTCTCGAGCAGGTAGTCCATCTCATCGGCCGAGAGCGCCAGGCCCAGCTCGCGGTCCGCCTCCTCGAGCGCCGCGCGGCCTGCGGCCAGCGGCACGCGCGCCAGCGGCCGCGCCGCTGCGATGCTCGAACAGTCGCGCCGCCTGCGCCGGCATCGAGCAGCGCCACCTCCGTCATGCGGTCGTGCAGCACCGGCGCGAGCCGCAGCAGCCGCTGCTGTCCCCAGGAGCGGCGCGGCGCGCAGCCGATACTCGATGCCGCGCTCGATGCGCCGCACCGCGGCGAGCCCGCAGACCTGCGCGATGTCGCTCGCCTTGCTCGACCAGGGCGAGATGGTGCCGGGCGCGGCACGACCAGGATGCACGCTTGCGCGCTCGTGGCAGCCGGCGGCGGTCGAGCGCGGCCCGTAGGTGAGAAGCTGCATCAGCACGCGCTGCTCATCGGCGCCCAGCGGCCGCGCGAGGTCGACGAAATGCATGAAGCGGGCCTCGAGCCCGCTCACGGCGGAGTCGAGAGCGCGTGAGGCGATCGAGGAGTTTCGCGAGGCGGAATGCGGAAAGCGCCGGCGGACCGGGTACCTGCAGCATGGGCTTAGGCGCGCCTCACTTCTTCTCGCCCGGCGGCGTCGAATACATGGGCATCGGGGAACTGCGCCACCGTTGGCGCCGCTTTCCAGCACGGTGATCTTGCTCACCCCGTGCTTCTTCACCTCGTCGATGCGCAGAATCGAGTGCATGGGCAGGAAAGTGCGCTTGACCCCCGCGAATTCACCCTTGATACGCTCCTCGGAGGGGTCGAGCACCACCGAGGAGCGCTCGCCGAACAGCAGCTCCTCCACCTCGATGAATCCGAACAGCTCCCCATGGCTCACGCGCCGGGCGTAGACCTCGTAAACCTTGCCCTGATTCACGAACATAATGCGGAAAATGTGACTGGCTGCCATGGCTTAAATTGGGGCTCGCTGCTACTTTGACGCCGACATTATATGTCCGGGCGCACCGGGGAAGCTGCCGCGCCCGGCTGGAACGTAAGTCACAGGCCAACGCTCAACGGACGGATGACTCTTTGAGTCGGGGAATCATGCTCAAGCTGCGCATCGTGAGTGATCAACGGCGCTCGCTCGCGGAGCGCAGCAGCGCCATTTTCTCGGTGGAGGGCGGCACCATCGGCCGCTCCGCCGACAACGACTGGGTGCTGCCCGATCCGCTGCGCTACGTCTCGGCGCATCACGCGCGCGTGCAGTTTCGCGAAGGCCACTTCTACCTGCAGGACGTGAGCACCAACGGCGTGTACGTCAACGACGACATGGAGCCCCTCGCCAAGCGCGGCTCGAGCGGCTACCGGCTCACCAACGGCGACGTTCTGCGCATGGGCGACTATCACATCGTCGCCGCGCTCGAGTCGGCTGGCGCAGGGCGAGCAGGAGGACGCTGCGGTACCGACCAGCATCCATGCGCTGCACACGCTTCGGACGACGCGCGAGCGACCGCGACATCGGCGCGAAGCTCAATGTCGAGGAATTGCTGGTGCCGGTCATCGACATGGACTCTGTTCTCCCGGTCGGCGCCTACGGCCAGGCGGTCGACTCGGGGCGCGTGCAGGCGCTCGCGCAGGCGCAGGAGCCGTCGCCCGCCGTCGTGCTCACCGAGCACGTCTCCCCGGCCGCGGAGCCTGCGGATGCGCAGTCGCTCGCCGAACGCATGGCAGCGCCTCGCCGAGGCGGTGGGCCGCGAGCCGAAAGGTGCCGGCGGGATCATGGCGCTCGAGGACGTGCATACGCGGCCTCGACGCCTTCTGCCGCGGCGCGGGCATCGCGCCAGAGCAGCTGCCCGCGGATGCGCAGGGACGGCTGCTGCATCTGGCGGGCCGCCTGCTGCGCGAGGCCCTGGTCGGCTTCAAGGATCTGGAGCGCAGCCGCGGCGACACGCGCAACCGCTATCGCATCGAGTTGCCGCCTGCCGAGCACGACGATCCGCGTCCCTCGCTCGCCAACTCCATGGTCGAGGATCTGCTGATCGCGCTGTTCGTGCAGCACGAGGGGCGCCGGCTCGACTCGGTGCAGTGGCTGCGCGAGACGGTCGCCGAGGCGAAGCGGCACGAGCATGCCGCCGCTCAGGCGACGCGCGCCGCCTTCATCGAATTCCTCGACCGGCTGGATCCGGCGGAGCTCGAAGCGCGCTTCGAGCGCGCCGCGCGCCGCGGCAAGGCGCGCTCCGCCGACAAGGCGCAGTACTGGGAGCTGTTCACGACTTTCTACCGCAACCTCATCGAGATGCCGGCGGATCACCTGCCACACACGTTCGTGGAGGCCTTCGCCGCCGCGTATCGCGAGGCATTGAAGAAACCGCCGGCGTGAGGCGCGGGTACGGGGGCGGCTGCGCTTGCAGCGAGCGCTCGGGCCCTGGGCGCCTATAATGCCCGCAGCACAACTTTCGGCGGGATACTCATGGAAAGGAAGATGGCGGAGAGGGTGGGATTCGAACCCACGTGCCGGTTTTACCCGACCATCCGATTTCGAGTCGGCGCCGTTGTGACCGCTTCGGTACCTCTCCGCGGGCACGCCCGTTTCGCGGCGCGGGTATTCTAGCGGAAAGCCGCTGAGCGCGAGGGGTGCTCACGTTGCGCACATGGACTGTCGCCGCCGCCGCTGTGCTTGCCGCACTTGCCGGCTGCGGTAAGCTCACGCCCTCGTCCACCGATACGGTTCGCTCACGCGGCGAGCTGCGCGTGGTGACGCTCAACCTGCCGACCTGCTACTACCTCGGCGCGCAGCGTACCGAGGGCCTGGAATTCGAGCTGGCCAGCGCTTTTGCCGCGCGGCTGCGCGTGAAGCTCACGATGTATACCGTCGCCAACGAGGGAGCGATGCAGGCGGAGATCGCCGCCGGGCGCGCCGACATTGCCGCCGCCTCGCTCACCAACACGCCCGAGTGGAGCCGCGCCGGGGAGGCGGCCGAGGTGTACGCGCGCATCCCGCAGCTGGTCGTCTACCAGCGAAGCGGCGTGCGTCCGCGCGACACGTTGCAGCTGGAGTCGGCAAAGCTCGCGGTGCGTGCCGGCAGTCCGCAGGAGCGCATCCTCGAGCGACTGAAGAGCACCACGGCGCCCGCTCTGCAGTGGGTGGAGACGGCGCCGAGCTCCGCCGACCCGGTAGAAGATGTCGACGCCGGCGAAGCGCAATATGCCATCAGCGATGCGCGCGAGTTCTCCTTCGCCCGGCACCTGTATCCGAAGGTGCTGGTGGGCTTTGCGCTGCCCGAGGAGCGGCCGGTGCAATGGATCGTGCGCCGCGGCGCGCCGCAACTGCTCGCAAGTGTCAACGCCTTCTTCCACGATCTGAGCGCCTCGGGCCGCCTCACTCAGCTGGTCGAGCAGTCCTCCGGAGACACGCGCACGTTCGAATACGAGGAGTCGCGCGAGTTTCAGACGCACGTCGGCGAGCGGCTGCCCGGCTATCGTTCCTGGTTCGAGCGGGCTGCGGCGCAATCCGGCCTCGACTGGCGGCTGCTCGCGGCCATCGGCTACCAGGAGTCGAAATGGGACCCGCATGCCGCCTCCGGTGACGGGGCGCTCGGGGTCATGATGCTCACTGCGGACACCGCGCGGGCCCTGGGGATTCGCGACCGTGCCAACCCCGAGCAGAGCATCTTTGCCGGGGCGCGCTACCTCGCGCAGGTGCGGGAGATGATCCCGGAGCGCATCGCGGAGCCCGACCGCACCTGGCTTACCGTCGCGGCCTACAACGTCGGCTTCGGGCATCTCGAGGACGCGCGCATCATCACGCAGGCGCTCGGCAGGAATCCCGACTCGTGGGCGGAGGTACGCGAGCGCTTGCCGCTGCTCGCGCAGCCGCGCTGGTACACGCGCGCCAGGCGCGGTTACGCGCGCGGCTGGGAGCCCGTGCAGTTTGTCGATCGCATTCAGCGTTTCCTGAGGCTGCTCGAATGGCAGCCCGGCGACAGCGGCAGCACGCAGCTTTCGGTGCAGGGAGCACCCGCCGTGGCGGCTCCCCCGGCGACGGCTCCGCCCGCCGCCACCACGCATCCCGCCACCGCCGCCTGCCTCGACTTCTCATGCCGCAGGCCCCGGGGCGTCCGCTCCGGTCGCGCACGGCAGCACTCCCGGCGCCTGACGGGCGGCCAGGCGGCGCCCGTACCGCGTCACCCGCGCCGCTGCGCGAAGAATTCCTGCAGCAGCCGCGCGCACTCGTCCATCAGCACGCCGCCGAACACGTCGACGCGATGATTGAGGCTCGGCAGGGCGAACACATCGGTGATGCTCCCGGCAGCGCCAGCACGCGGGTCCCAGGCTCCGAAGACCACGCGGCGCACGCGCGCGTGCACGATGGCGGCGGCGCACATGACACACGGCTCGAGTGTCACGTACAGCGTGGTGTCGGTGAGGCGGTAACTGCGCAGCACCTGTCCGCCGGCACGCAGCGCTGCGATCTCGGCGTGCGCACTCGCATCGTGGCTCGCAATGGGTGAGTTGGCGCCTGCCGCGATGATTTCCTCGCCGCGCACCAGCACGGCACCCACCGGCACCTCGCCGCCGGCCCCCGCGGCTGCGGCGTGCGCCAGCGCGACGCGCATGAACGCGGCATCGCGCCCTCCCTCACCGCGGTCCGTCATGCGGCTCGGACTCGGGCAAGGGCGGGAGGAACAGCGCAGGGTCAACGAAGGCGGCGTTCAGCGCCACACCGAAATGCAGATGCGGACCGGTCGCACGCCCGGTCGAGCCCACTGCGCCGATGGTTTCCCCGGCGCGCACCTGTTTGCCCGGCTTCACGCCGATGGCGCGCAGGTGGCAATACAGAGTGATGAGCCCTGCGCCGTGATCGAGGATCACCGTATTGCCATTGAAGAAGAAGTTGCCGGTGTCCAGCACGCGACCGTCGGCCGCCGCCTGCACGGGCGTGCCGGTCTGCGCGGCGATGTCCATGCCGCTGTGGGGACTGCGTGTCTCGTTGTTGAAGACCCGACGCGAACCGTAGGAGCTCGAGCGCACGCCCGGCACGGGCTGCAGGAATCGCAGCGTGGCGGGGGCATTCTGCGAGAACGTGCCGTAATCCTTGTGAAGACGCGGCTGCTCGCGTTTGTAGCGCGCCAGATCCTTCGCCGAGAGGTTCACCTGGCGCGGGGGGACGGTGAGGCGCTGCACGGCGTATTGCTTGTCGCCGACTTCAAAACCGATGGCCCTGCCCGCGGGCGTGCCGTCCTGCACCCGCACCAACGCATGCCCGGGACTCTGCGAAAGCGGGATGCCGACCACGGCCAACCATTCTTCGTCCCTGCGCAGAACGAGCACGCGCTGCCCGTCGAAGGTTACGAGCGGGGCCACGGCGGCCGGCGCCTCGATGCTCACCAGCGCAACTCCGCCCGGCACCCGCTCCTCCTCGGGCAACGCGCTCGGCGCGCGCTCGGCTGTCGGCTCGGAGGGCGCCGCCGTTGCGCGCGCCGGCGCCAGGCAGCAGATCAGCGCCGCGAGCGCCATCGCGATCGCCCCGGCCGCTGAGGCCCCCGTCATCTGCCTGCTGCGATCGTGCGCCGCGCCCGTCATTTCCTGCCGGTCACCCGCGCGGTGAGGGTCCCGCGGGCGAGTCGCGCCTCAATGTCCTCGCCCGGCACTCACCGACCCGGCGTCGGTCAGCAGCGCACCGTCGGCGCGTGTCACGATGGCGAACCCACGCGTGAGCGTAGCGAGCGGGCTGACGGCATCGAGCCCGCGCTGTGCCAGCGCCAGACGGTGCGCGGCGCGCGCCACACTATCGACCGCGGCATGATGGAGCCGCGCATGCAGGCTCTGGTTGCGCGCGCGCCATTCGCTCAAGGCGTGCAGCGGCGAGCGGCGCAGAAGCCGCCCGTGCGCCTCCGCGAAGCGTCGGCCGGCGCGGTGCATCCCCGCCAGCGCCGCCCCGCCGAGGCGCTGCGCAAGGTCATCGAGTCGCTGCATCTGCTGATGCAGGCGTAACTCCCGGGTGCGCCAGCTGCAGCCGCCGCTCCGTCCCCGCGAGGCGTGTGCCGTTGACGCGCAGCTCGCGGCGCATGCCGGCGCCGAGGCGAAGCGCGATGCGCTCCAGCGCCTCCCGGCAGGCGGCGCCATCCGGCACGACCAGCTCGGCGGCCGCCGAGGGCGTCGGTGCGCGCGCATCCGCCACGAAGTCAGCGATGGTGAAATCGATCTCGTGCCCCACCGCCGAGACCAGCGGCAGCGCACACGCGTGGATGGCGCGCGCCACGCGCTCGTCGTTGAACGCCCACAGGTCCTCGAGCGACCCGCCGCCGCGCGCCAGGATGAGCACGTCGCATTCGGCGCGCGCGGAGGCGGTCCGGATCGCCGCGACCAGCGCCGGCGCCGCGGCGGGGCCCTGCACCGGGCTCGGGTATATGAGCACCGCCGCGGGCGGATAGCGCCGCGCGAGGATCTGCAGGATATCGTGCAGCGCCGCGCCCGAGGGCGAGGTGATGACGCCGATGCGCTGCGGGAAACGCGGCAGGGCGCGCTTGCGCTCCAGGGCAAAGAGCCCCTCGGCGGAGAGCCGCGTCCTGAGGCGCTCGAACTCGCGCCGCAGCGCGCCGACGCCCGCTTCTTCCAGATGCTCGACGATCAGCTGGTATTCGCCCCGCGCCTCGTACACGCTGATGCGGCCGCGCACCAGCAGCTGCGTTCCGGCGCGCGGCGTGAAGCCCACCAGCACGTTCTTGGTGCGGAACATGGCGCAGCGCAGCTGCGCCTCGCGATCCTTGAGCGAGAAGTACCAGTGGCCCGATGCGGGCTGCGAGAAGTTCGACAGCTCCCCTTCCACCCACAGCACCCCGAGCCCGCGCTCGAGGAGTACGCGCACCTCGCGGTTGAGGCGCGACACGCTGTATACGTCCCGGGTTGGCGCGGGGCCTATGTCCATCTCATGACCTGAGCGCATCAGGGCACCATAACATGAGGTTTACCGCCAGGGGCCCGCCGCTTATAATTACGCATGCGCATCCTCGAAGAAGCTCTCACCTTCGACGACGTCCTCCTGGTTCCGGCCTACTCGGAAATTCTGCCACGCGAGGTCGATCTTTCCACGCGCGTCACGCGCCGTATCCGCCTGAATGTGCCGCTGCTGTCCGCGGCCATGGACACCGTCACCGAAGCGCGCCTGGCGATCACCATCGCTCAGGAAGGCGGCATGGGCATCATCCACAAGAGCATGACCATCGAGGCACAGGCCCGCGAGGTCGGCCGGGTGAAGAAGTTCGAAAGTGGCGTCATCAAGGATCCGATCACCGTCTCCCCCAACATGACCATCCGCGAGGTGCTCGACCTGACACGCTCACGCGGCATTTCCGGAGTACCGGTGGTGGTGGGCAAGAAGGCGGTCGGCATCGTGACCCACCGCGACCTGCGTTTCGAGGACAAGTTCGACGCGCCGGTGTCCTCGGTCATGACGCCCAAGGAGCGCCTGGTCACGGTGCGCGAAGATGCGCCGAAGGATGAGGTGCTGGCGCTGTTGCACAAGCACCGCATCGAGAAGCTCCTGGTGGTGAACGGCGCCCATGAGCTCGTCGGAATGATCACTGTCAAGGATTTCCAGAAGGCCACCGAGTTCCCACGCGCCTGCAAGGACGGCGGCGGACGGTTGCGCGTGGGCGCCGCGGTCGGCACCACCCCCGACACGCTCGATCGCGTCGCGGCGCTGCGCGACGCGGGCGTGGACCTGGTGGTGGTGGATACCGCGCACGGCCATTCCAAGGGTGTGATCGAGACGGTGAAGCGCATCAAGGCGAAGTGGGCCGATAGTCAGGTCATCGCCGGCAACATCGCCACGGCGCAAGCCGCGCAGGCGCTGGTCGATGCGGGCGCGGACGCCGTCAAGGTCGGCATCGGCCCGGGCTCGATCTGCACCACGCGCATCGTCGCCGGCGTAGGCGTGCCGCAGATCTCCGCGGTCGCCAACGTCGCCGAGGCGCTGCGGGACGCGGACGTGCCGGTGATCTCCGATGGCGGCATTCGCTTCTCCGGCGACATCGCCAAGGCGATCGCCGCGGGCGCGCATGCCGTCATGATCGGCGGCCTGTTTGCCGGCACCGAGGAATCCCCCGGAGAGGTCGAGCTGTACCAGGGCGCCTCCTACAAGTCCTACCGCGGCATGGGGTCCCTGGGCGCCATGGGCGAACGCCATGGCTCGGCGGACCGCTACTTCCAGGACGCCGCCAGCGAGCTCGAGAAGCTCGTGCCCGAGGGCGTCGAAGGCCGCGTGCCGTACAAGGGCAGCGTCGTCACCATCCTGCAGCAGCTCTCCGGCGGCCTGCGCGCGGCAATGGGCTACACCGGCAGCCGCGATATCAGCGAGATGCGCACGCGACCGGTGTTCGTGCGCATCACCACCGCCGGCATGCGCGAGAGTCACGTGCACGATGTCAGCATCACCAAGGAAGCACCCAACTACCGGGTGTCCTGAAGCCCCACGCCCATGGCGAGTGTTCCCCGACCTGCCGGTGCCCGTGAGCCCGGCACCGCCGCGCACCGGGACATCCACGCGCACCGCATCCTGATCCTGGACTTTGGGGCGCAGTACACGCAGCTCATCGCGCGGCGCGTGCGTGAACTGGGTGTTTACTGCGAGATCCACCCTCAGACGTGAGCGACGCCGAGCTGCGCGCCTTCCGGCCACGCGGCGTGATCCTCTCCGGGGACCGGAGTCGGTGACCGACAAGGACCCGCCGCGGGCGCCGGCGGCGGTGTACGAGCTCGGCGTGCCGGTACTCGGCATCTGCTACGGCATGCAGACCATGGCGCAGCAGCTCGGCGGCCGGGTCGCGCCTTCCACCGAGCGCGAGTTCGGTTACGCGGAAGTGACCGTGACCGGCACCTCGCGCCTGCTCGATCACCTCGCGGACCGCCGCAATGCGGCCGGCGAGGCAGTGCTCGACGTGTGGATGAGCCACGGCGATCGCGTGGCCGCGCTGCCGGCTGGGTTCGCGGCCACCGCCGCCACCACCAACATCCCGTTCGCGGCGATGAGCGACGAGCGCCGGCGCTTCTACGGCGTGCAGTTCCACCCGGAAGTCACCCACACCCCGCAGGGCGCGCGGCTGCTCGAGCGCTTCGTGCGCGAGATCTGCGGGAGCGACGCGCTGTGGAGTGTCGGCAACATCATCGAGGATGCCATCGAGCGCGTGCGCGCGCAGGTTGGCAAGGGCAAGGTGCTGCTCGGCTTGTCTGGCGGGGTCGACTCCTCGGTGGTCGCCGCCCTCCTGCATCGCGCCATCGGCGATAAGCTGGTGTGCGTGTTCGTCGACCATGGGCTCCTGCGCCTCGCCGAAGGTGACCAGGTGATGAGCACCTTCGCGCAGCACCTCGGGGTGCACGTGATCCGGGTCGACGCGGAAGCACGTTTCCTGAAGGCGCTGGCGGGCATTACCGACCCGGAGGCCAAGCGCAAGATCATCGGCCGCACCTTTGTCGAGGTGTTCGAGCGAGGAGGCGCGCAGGCTCCCCGGTGTGCAGTTCCTCGCCCAGGGCACCATCTACCCCGACGTGATCGAGTCCGCCGGCGCCCGCACCGGCAAGGCGCACATCATCAAGTCGCACCACAACGTCGGCGGGCTGCCGGAGAAGATGCATCTCGAGCTGGTGGAGCCGCTGCGCGAGCTGTTCAAGGACGAGGTGCGCCGCCTCGGTGTGGAGCTCGGCCTGCCGCGCGAGCTGGTCCATCGCCATCCCTTTCCGGGTCCGGGACTCGGCGTGCGCATTCTCGGCGAGGTGCGCAAGGAGTACGCAGACCTCCTGCGGCGCGCCGATGCCATCTACATCGAGGAACTGCGCAAGCACGATCTCTACGAGCGCACCTCGCAGGCGTTCGCGGTCTTCCTGCCGGTGCGCTCGGTGGGCGTCATGGGAGACGGGCGCCGTTACGACTACGTCATCGCACTACGCGCGGTGGAGACGGTGGATTTCATGACGGCGCACTGGGCGCGCCTGCCGTACGAGTTTCTCGATCATGTCTCGCGGCGCATCGTCAACGAGGTCGCCGGCATCTCACGCGTCGTGTACGACATCTCCGGCAAGCCGCCGGCGACGATCGAATGGGAATAGATCGTCGCTAGCGAATGCCCACCTGTCCGCGTACGGCTTCAATCAGTCGCTGCGGGTCGTAACCCAGACCGTCCTTGAATACGATTTCGACGTTTTCCAGGTCTTCGATGCGCGCGGCCGGATCTCCATGCACCAGTATGAGATCGGCGCGCTTGCCCTCTGCGATCGTGCCAATGTCGCGCTCCCGGCCCAGGAAGCGGGCGCCGTTCTGCGTCCCGATCTCGATCGCCTGCGGCGCAGTGAAGCCGGCTTCCACCAGTAGCTCAATCTCTCGTTGATTCCCGAACCCCGGCAGCACGCCTCCGGCGCCGGTCGGGTCGGACCCGGCCAGGAGCAGACCTCCGGCCGCTGCAAAAGCATGCTCAAAGTCCATTTCGGTCCGAAACAGCCTGGCTGGCGTGGTATTCGCCGGATCAAGGGTCGCCCGGTATGTCAGGTAGCTTTCGCGCGCCGCGCTCGACATGGCAATGAGTGCCCGGCGCTGCGCGGGCGCCCGACCGGGGACCTCGAGTTCAAAGACGGGCAAGGTGGAGGTCACCGCGATATGGTGCTCGACAAGCGTACGAATCAGCCGGGCGATGTCGGGATCGGCTGCTCGCTTGCCGATCCAGGATCCCTCCAATGCTGCCCTGTTCGGGCACCGATCGGGCTGTCTGTCTGCGACGAATTCGCTGTCGGTGTAGACCGGTCCGTGCTCAAAATCATCCAGGCCCGCCGCGATGGCTTCAGGCCAGCTCACCGAGCACAGATGTGCCGTGATTCGAAGTCCGTGCCGATGTGCGGCCGCAGCCGCCGCTGCGAGCTCGACGCGCGTGATGTTCATGTAGGCCTTGAACGAGTTCATGCCAGTCGCGGCCCAGTAGTCCACGAATTTTCCCGCCTCCTCGGGTCCCGCGAGCTCGTGCATCTGCGCAAAGAACGTCCCCTGACCTTCAAGGTAGGGGGCCGTCAGCTCCAGGTGCGGACCCGGCATTGCCCCCGCCTCGATACGTGAGCGCACCCTGAGGTCGGTGTAGGGCTCGATGCTTCCGGTGGTGCGTAAGGTCGTCACGCCGGCAGCGAGATACAGTCGCGGGGCCGAGTAAGGGATTTCATTGACCACAATGCCGGGTTCCACGCCACTGGTCGAACTGCGCTGCGTCTCCCGCGACGCGGTGTAGAAGAGATGATCATGCATACCCACGAGCCCCGGCAGCACGGTGTACCCGGCATAATCGCGCACCACCGCGTCACTCGGGATTGGCGTGCTGGCAGCGGGACCGACGGCTGCGATTCTGCCGTTGCTGATGAGCAGTGTTTGATCGGTGCGCGGGGCTGCGCCGGTGCCGTCGATTATCTCCACATGCCGCAGCGCCACGCTGGCAGCGCGAAGCGATAGGTAGGATGCGCTGTCCGTCGGCTGCGCGAGCGCACTCGACGTCGCGAGCCAGGCCAATCCCACCGCCATCGCCCATCCCGACCTCGTGCCCATGAGCCCACACCCGCATGTTCGCAACCGGAGCCGAATGGCACCACATCGGAACGGGGCGCGCAACGCCGTCTGCAGATCGGCGTTCATCTCAATCCGCGGCCGCCGGCGCGGCACGGCATCAGCGGCGCCGCTTCCCCGCAGCTCGTCGCGGACGCCCGCCGCCGGGCTTGGTGCGCCCCTCACGCTGGTACGGATTGGCGTCGGTGCGGTACTCGACGAACACCGGCGTGGCGAACAGGTCGTAGGCCTTGCGAAAGACGTTGGCAAGATAGCGCGTGTAGCTTTCCGGAACCGAGGCGGTCTGGTTTCCGTGGATCACGATGCGCGGCGGATTGCGGCCGCCCTGGTGCGCGTAGCGCAGCTTGATGCGCCGGCCGCGCACCAGCGGCGGCTGGTGAGCGCTGAGCGCGTGCTCGAGCGTGCGCGTCAGCTCACGCGTCGGCAGGGCGCGCATCGCCGCCTCGTAGGCGCGCACGGCCGACTGCATCAGTTCCCCCACCCCGCTCCCGTGACGCGCCGAGATGAAGTGCAGCGGCGCGAACGGCACGAAGTCGAGCCGCAGCGCGAGCTGACGGTGGATCTGCGCGCGCTGTTCGGCGGGAATTCCGTCCCACTTGTTGACGGCGATGATGAGGGCGCGCCCGCGCTCGAGCGCCAGGCCCAGCACGCTGGCATCCTGCTCCGCGACGGTGTCGTGTGCGTCGAGCACGAGGATGACCACGTGCGCCTCGTCGATGGCCTGCAGCGCCTTGACGACGCTGGCGCGCTCGACGACGTCTTCGACCTTCGCGCGCCGCCGCAGGCCCGCAGTGTCGATGAGCGCGAAGGCGCGGCCGTCGCGCTCGAAGGGCACCAGGATGCTGTCGCGCGTGGTGCCGGGCTGCTCGCTGGCGATCACGCGCTCCTCCCCGAGCAGGCGGTTGACGAGTGTGGACTTGCCGACGTTCGGTCGGCCGATGACGGCGATGCGAATGGCGCCGCTGTCGGACTCGTCAGCCGCTTGCGCTTCCAATCCCGCCAGCACCTGCTCCATGAGCTCCTCGCACCCGCTGCCGTGACTGGCGGAGATGGCGAGCGGGGCGCCGAAGCCGAGCGCGTGGAAGTCGGCCGCGGCGATGTCGGCGTCGAGCCCCTCGGCCTTGTTGAGGGCAAGCGTCACCGGCTTGCCCGAGCGGTGCAGCTCGTTTGCCACGAACCGGTCCTGCGGCGCGAGGCCCGCGCGCGCGTCTGCCACGAATATCAACCGGTCGGCCTCGAGAACGGCGCGCTCGGTCTGCGCGCGCATCTGCGCTTCGATGCCGCTCGGGTTCTCGAGCAGGCCGCCGGTATCGATGACCACGTAGGGGACGGGACCTAAGCGCCCGAAGCCGTACTGCCGGTCGCGCGTCAGTCCCGGCACGTCGGCGACGATGGCGTCACGCGTACCGGTGAGCACGTTGAACAGCGTCGACTTGCCGACATTCGGCCGGCCCACCACGGCGATGACAGGCAACATGGCAAAGCGCTGCCGCTGCGGCGCTGCCCGCCCCTCACCTGTCCGGCGCGGGCGTGGGTGCGGGGGGCGGTGCGCTCTTCCTGCCCTGCGCGAGCGCGGTGGCGCGCGGCGTCACGCGAAAGGCATCGATGCGCCCCCGATCGTTGATGACGACCACCGTGTTGCCGGCGACCACCGGAGGGGTACTGACGCGCGCCTTGCCGGTCGCAACGCGTGCGGCGAGCGCGCCGCTCGCCTTGTCCAGCCAGTGCAGGTAGCCCTGGAAGTCGGCGATGACGAGGCTGTCGTCCATGGCCGCAACCGCGGACAGCCCGCGGTGCAGCAGCGCATTCTGGCGCCAGACTTCCGCTCCGGTGCGCGCCTTGAGCGCCACCACCTCGCCGTCGGCCGTCGACAGGTACAGCGCATCGCCGTCGAGCGTGAGCCCGCGGTAGCTCGAGGCCTCGTGGGACCACCAGACCTGCCCGGTGTCGAGCGCCAGCATCGCCACCCGGCCCTGAAAGCCAACCGCGTATACGTCCTGCCCGGATACGCCGACCGCCGAATCGATGTCGGCGAGCCGCTCGAGCTCCGTACGGCCGTGCGGCGGGGTCACCGTGGCCTCCCATTGCACCGAGCCGTCGTTCACGCTGACCGCCAGCACCTTGCCGTTGTCGAAGCCGCACAGCACCACGTCCCCGACGATCACCGGGCGCGCCGTGCCGCGCAGCGACAGGCGCGGCACCTGTTGCTCCTGCGACCACAGCTCGTGCCCGTCGGCCGGACTGAGGCCGTGGAGCTTGCCATCGACGGTGCGCACGGCGATGAGCCGTGCGGAGATGGCCGCAGGCGCGAGCACCTCCCCGTTCAAACGCACCTGCCAGCGGCTTGCCCCGTTGGCCGGGTCGAAGGCAAACAGCCGACCATCGCTCGAACCAACGAGCACCAGGTCGGCGCTCGCGGCCGTGCCGCCCGAGAGCGGTGCGCGCATCCTGGTTCTCCAGAGGAGGCGGCCCGAGCCGAGATCGAGCGCCACCACATCGCCGCGGTGCCCGGCGGCGTAGACGCGGTTGTCGGCCACCGAGACTCCGAGCCCAAGGCGCAGCACCGCGGCCTTCCTGTCGTCGACGGAAGCGCTCCAGATGCGCTGCACGCGCAGGCTCGGGGAGGCGAGCGGCGTGAGTTTCGCGGGCTGGTCGATGGCCTTGTCCTTCGAACAGGCGGCGATGATCAGCAGTGCCGCGAGGCCGGAAGCGACGGTCAGCGCGCCGGCCGGGCGCCTCGGGTGTTGCAGGCTGCGCATGCTGTTACTTGCCGCCGGCGCGTGCGGCAGGTTTTGCCCCGGCTGCGGGCGCCGGCGCATCCGCGGCCAGGTCCGCGACTTTCAGCCCCAGCAGCGCCGACTCGCCCCCCTCACCGGCTGCCTGGGCGCTGCGATATTCATTGAGCGCCGCCGCCTTGTCGCCCTTGGCGTAGTAGGCGTCGCCGCGCGCCTCGTGGTAGCGCCCGGCGAACGCCCCGGGTTTCACGCCGCCGAGCGTGGCGAGCGCGGCGTCGGGTTTGCCCTGCGCGATCTGCACCCGCGCCAGTCGCAGCCGGGCAACGAGCGCCAGCTCCTGGTCCTGCGAATGCCCGGCGACGCTGGCGAGCTCGCCGTCCGCCCTATCGAGCGCGCCCTCATCGACGTACACCCGCGCCGCAAGGAGCTTTCCCTGGTCGGTGTAGGGCGAGCCCGCGTGCTCGCGCTCCAGCTCCCCGAGCGCTACCAGCGCCTGGGTGCGATCACCGGAATCGAGCGCGTGGACCATCTGCATGTACTTGTCAGCCGCCGCGAGGCGCTCATTATCCAGACGTGCTTGCCACCAGCGCCAGCCGAACACGAGCAGCACCGCCAGCCCCACGGCGACGATCACCGCCGGGCCGTTCTCGCGCACCTGCGCCTTGACCCACTCCCATTGCTCTTTTTCCGACAGGTAATCGTCCACGCATCCTCCCCAGCATTACGGCGCCGGCGTGGCGTCCGCGCGCGCGGCGGCCAGCGCGGCTTCGACCCCGGGCCCGAGTTGTGTTATCGGACACTCGCTCTGACCGGAGCTCGCCCGCAAAGGTTTCACGCCGACCATGCCGCGCGCGAGCTCGTCCTCCCCGATGACGAGCGCGAGCGCCGCCCCGCTCTTGTCCGCGCGGCGGAACTGGGCCTTGAAGTTGCCGGCGCCGACATTCAGCTCGAAGCGTACCGCGGGAAGCTCGCTGCGCAGACGTTCCACCAGCTGCAGCGCCGCTGCCGCGGCCGGCGGGCCGCCGACGACCACGAACACGTCCGCGCGCGCCGCCGCCGGCGCGCGGCCCGCTGCCACCAGCAGCGCCACCAGGCGCTCCACCCCCATCGCAAAACCGACCGCGGGAGTGGCATCGCCACCGAGCTGTGCAATGAGACCGTCGTAGCGGCCGCCCGAGCATACGGCATTCTGGGCGTGGGTCGAGTCGGTGACCCACTCGAACACGGTGCGGGTGTAGTAATCGAGCCCGCGCACCAGCCGGGGGTTGATCTCGTAGCTCACCCCGACGGCGTGCAGCATGCTGCAGAGCGCCTCGAAATGCTCGCGCGACTCCGCATCCAGGTACTCGGTGAGCTGCGGCGCGCCGCTGATGAGCTCCTGCATGGCCGGGTTCTTGCTGTCGAGCACGCGCAGCGGGTTGCCCGCCAGACGTCGCTGGCTGTCGGTGTCCAGCTGTGATTCGCGCGCGCGCAGATACTCGAGCAGCCGCGCCCGGTAGATGCGGCGGCTCTCCGGCGTGCCGAGGGAATTGAGCTGCAGCTTCAGGCGCGCGATCCCTAAGCGCTGCCACAGCCGCGCGCTCATCGCTATGAGCTCCGCATCCACGTCGGGCCCGGGGCAGCCGACCGCTTCCACGTCCACCTGCCAGAACTGGCGGTAGCGCCCGGCCTGCGGTGCCTCGTGCCGGAACATGGGACCGAGGCACCACAGCTTGTGCCGCTGTCCGCGCAGCAGGCCGTTGGAGATCAGGGCACGCACGATGCCGGCGGTCGCCTCGGGACGCAGCGTCAGGCTTTCGCCGCCGCGGTCGGTGAACGTGTACATCTCCTTGCCTACGACATCGGTGTGCTCGCCGATCGCGCGCTTGAAGAGCTCGGTGTGCTCGAGCACCGGGACGCGAATCTCCTCGTAGCCGTACGCGCCGAGCAGCTCGCGCGTGCAGGCCTCGAAGTGCTGCCAGGCTGCGATTTCGGCGGGCAGCACGTCATTCATTCCGCGAACCGGCGGGATCGGCTCCGCCACGTCACTCACCATGCGCCAGGCGCGCAGCCGCGGCGCTCGCGCGTCCCGTAGCGTCGATCAGCAGATGCGCGCTGCCGTCGCGGTGCACCAGCCCGGCGGTCGTGACCGGGCGGCCGTTGAGCTTGAGGGCGACGGCGGGGGCGTTGCCGAGCACCACCCGCAGCGGCGCCGTACCGGTGACCTCGCGCGCACTGCCGGGTGCATACAGTCCGTGCAGCAGGCGCCGTCCATCTGCATCGGAGATCTCGACCCAGCTGAGTGCCGAGAAGCTGAGATCCAGCTGCATCTGGCCGGTGCTGCTGGTGGGCAGGGAGCCCGCCACCGGCGCCCTTGCAGCGCCGCGCTCGGGCGTTGCGGCCGTCCCGTTCGCCCCGGCGGCTCCCCGCGCGGCGCTGCTGGTGCTGGCGGCCGGCGGCGGCGGCGCGGCCGACAGCAGCTGCGCGCTCTCGTGCGGCAGGTTGAGAAACCACCACAGCAGCCCCGCGAGCGCACATCCCACCACCAGCAGCAACGCCGGCCGCACCAGCGGGGAGGAGCGCCTGCCGGAGTCGCCGCGCGCTATGCGCGTCAGATCTGGCGGTGCCGGCCGCGCGCTGCCGGCGTACAGCTCCTGCAGTTCGGCGGGCGACTCGCCGACGGCTTCCGCGTAGCGGCGCAGGTGCCCGCGCACGTAAACGTCGGCGCCGAGCAGCGCGAAGTCCTGCGCTTCCAGAGCCTCCAGGATGCGGGCGTCGACGTGCAGCTTTTCCGCGGCCTGCAGCACCGTCAGGCCGCGCTTTTCGCGCGCGGCACGCAGCCGTGCGCCGATGCCGCGGACCCTCTCGCCGCCAGCTTCGTTCGTCATTCGGCGTCAGCCCGGGTTGTGATCGAGCTCGGCCAGGGCGCGCGCCTGGTCGGTTCCCGGAAAATCCAGTTGCAGCTTGCGCGCGTAGCGCTGCGCGGCCAGCCGATCGCCCTGGGCGCGCGCCACACGCACCCCGAGCAGCAGCAGGTCCGGGGTCTCGGAGAAGCTACCCATGAAGGTATCGATGCTGGCACGCGCGGGCGCGAGTTCGCCATGCTGGAACTGGAGCGTCGCGAGCTGGAACGCCGCCTCGGCGTAGTTCGGCTTGCAGCTGCAACGCCCGTGTGAAGTTGGCCCGCGCCTCATCGTCGCGTTTTGCCGTGCGCTGGCACACGCCGGCATTGGTGTAGGCGAACCACGGGGTGCGGTAGAGCGCGTTATGCGCCGCTTCCAGGAATTGCTTCACGCCCTCGTCGGTGCGGCCGTTCTGGCACAGGTACGCGGCGTAGCTGTTCACGATCTGCGGGTCGTGCGGGGCTAGTCGCAGCGCGGTGCGGAACTCCGCGTCCGCCTGGTTCGCACTGCCCATGCGCTGGAACAACAACGCGCGGGCGCTGTGCACATCGGCGCTGCTGGGGTTCTCGCTGAGCGCGCGGTCGAGCTTCTCCTTGGCACGTGCGAGCTCTCCCTGGTTCATGTAATCGAGCCCGAGCTGCACGTTGTAGGCGGCCGCATCGCGTTGCTTGGAGGCCGCGTGCGGCGAAGTCGTTGCGCAGGCCGCGAGCAGCAGCGCCGTTGCGGCGCTCAGCGTGAGCCGCGCCACGGACAAACCCGGGATGTCGTTCGCTTGCTTTCTCATGGCTGAACCGCGACGCCGATGACCTTGTTGCCGAGACGCACCGTAGTGCGATCGATGACCCGCCCGGCGAGCTGCCCGCAGGCGGCGTCGATGTCATCGCCGCGCGTGCGCCGGATGGTCGCCAGTACGCCGCGCTGCAGCAGCTCGTCGCGGAAGCGCTCGATCACGGGCACGGGGGAGCGCCGGTAGCGGGTGCCGGGAAAGGGATTGAAGGGAATGAGGTTGACCTTGGCCGGGTGACCCCTGAGCAGCCGTGCCAGGGCACGCGCCTGGGACGGCGAGTCGTTCACGCCATCGAGCATCACGTACTCGAAGGTGACGCTGCGCCCATTTTGCTCGTCGAGGTAGTGCCAGCACGCCTCGAGCAGCTCCGCGATCGGATGCTTGCGGTTGATCGGTACCAGCTCGCTGCGCAGGGCGTCGTCCGCAGCGTGCAGTGAAACGGCCAGGGCGACGTTGCTCGTCGCGGCGAGGCGGTAGATCTGCGGCACCAGTCCCGAGGTCGACAACGTCACGCGCCGCCGCGACAGATCAAAGCCGAAATCATCGAGCAGTATGTCGAGTGCCGGCACCACGTTGCGCAAGTTCGCGAGCGGCTCGCCCATGCCCATCAGCACCACGTTGGTCACGCGGCGCGCTGCGCCAGAGGCGTCCGGCGCGGCCGCGCGTTCTTCCCCGCACGCCAGCTCGCTCGCGGCGAGCCATACCTGGCCGACGATCTCGGCGGTGCTCAGGTTGCGGTTGAAGCCCTGCTGCGCCGTAGAGCAGAAGGTGCAATCGAGTGCGCAGCCCACCTGTGAGGAGATGCACAGCGTGCCGCGATCGGGCTCGGGAATGAACACCATCTCGAACGCCTGCTGCGCGTCCGCCTGCAGCAGCCACTTGCGGGTGCCATCGGTGGAGCGTTGCACCGAGATGATCTGCGGCGCGCGCACTTCCGCCGCAGCATTGAGGCGCGCACGAAACTCCCTGGCGAGATCGGTCATCTCCGCGAACGAGCTCGTCCGGCGCTTGTATATCCAGTTCATCAGCTGGCGGGCGCGAAAGGGCTTGCTGCCGAGCTGCGCCACGAGCGCCTCCAGCGCCGGGCGCGGAAGGCCGAGCAGGTTGGTGCGCTCCGTGGGTGTCGTGCTCATGGCGGGACGTGCGCACTTACGCGCGCGGATGCAGCTCCGTCTCGCTGAAGAAGAAGGCGATCTCGCGCGCCGCGCTCTGCGGCGCGTCCGAGCCGTGCACGACGTTGCGCTCGATGCTGCTGGCGAGATCGGCGCGGATGGTGCCCGGCGCCGCCCTGGCAGGGTCGGTCGCGCCCATGATGTCGCGATTGCGGGCGATCGCATCCTCGCCCTCCAGCACCTGCACCATGACCGGTCCCGAGCTCATGTAGCGCACCAGGTCGCCGAAGAAGGGGCGCTCGCGGTGCACCGCGTAGAAGCTCTCCGCCTCGCGTTGCGACAGCTGCAGCATGCGCGCGGCGATGATCGACAACCCGGCCTGCTCGAAGCGCCGACACACCTCGCCGATGAGATTGGCACTCACGCCGTCGGGTTTGACGATGGACAGGGTGCGCTCGAGCACCATTCGCGTTTGCCTTTCGAAAATTCGGGTCAGGGTGGGGGAAGTTCCGGCGGCATGCGCACCGGCCGAACGGGCAAGCGGCGCAGTTTACCTTGGGTCGCGCACCCCCGGCAAATGACTGAACGGTGGAAGTACCGGTTTGGTAAGGGGTTTTTGCGCGAGCCGCCGGGGGCAACGCGCACCCGGCGAGCTTCAGACCGAGAAGCTCTCCCCGCATCCGCACTCGCCCTTGACGTTGGGATTGCGGAAGCGGAAGGCCTCGTTCAGGCCCTCCTTGACGAAATCGACGATCGTGCCGTCCAGGAGCGTGAGGCTCGCTGCATCCACGAACACCGGTACGCCGCGGTCTTCGAAGATGGCATCCCCCGGCTGCGGCCCCTCGGCGTAATTGATCACGTAGGCGAAGCCCGAACAGCCGGTCTTGCGCACCCCGAGCCGCAAGCCGATGCCCTGCCCGCGTGCGGCCAGGAAGGTCTTGACCCGGTTGGCCGCGGATTCGGTCAAAGAAATGCTCATCGCTCCTCGCATTCTAACGTCTCAGGGCCAGTGCGTCAGACAGGCACGCAACGCGTCTTCGACCAGCAGCAGCCGGCCCAGTTTCTCGACCGGAATACCCCGCGCCGCGGCCCACGCCGACGCGGTGCCCGGAATCAGTGCCCGGCGGGGCCGCCCGCGCAGCTCACCGCACAACCAGGCCGCCGTCTCCATAGTATGGGGGCACGCGAAGGCTTGAAAACGTGCCTCTTTCACAATGTCGTCCGCGACCAGGAGCTGAAATCGCACCCACGTGTCCTGGCCGGGCCCACCGGCTTCGCCGCTGATCACCGCCCGGCCCGCCTCCGGCGGGCCGCCCGGCCAGGCGCCGGGGCGGCCCGGCGGCGCCGGCGCAGCCGGTGACAGCGCGCGCAGCCGCGCCAGCTCGTGCCCTACGGCCGTGAGTGCGAACTCGATATCCGCCTCGCTCGTGAAGCGCCCCAGGCTGAAGCGCAGCGAGCTCTGGGCCAGCTGGACGTCGCGCCCGAGCGCGCGCAGCACATAGGAAGGCTCGGGGGACCCCGAGCTGCAGGCCGAACCGGTGGACAAGGCCAGCCCCGTGAGGCCCGCGACCAGGCTCTCGCCCTGCACGCCCTCGAACGATACGTTCAGTATTCCGGGCACCCGTGGCGCCGCGGCGCCGTTGAGGTGCGTACCGCCGAGCGCCGCAAGCCCGCTCCACAACCGCTCGCGCAGGCCCAGGAGGCGCGCCCTCTCGGCGGGCAGCTCGCGCGCGGCCAGCTCGCACGCGGCTCCGAAGCCGACAATCTGGTGCGTTGCGAGCGTACCGGGACGCAGCGCGCGCTCCTGCCCGCCACCGTGCAGGAGCGGCTGCAGCAGACCCCGGGCAGCGCGGCGCACGTAAAGCGCGCCGATCCCCTTGGGACCATACAGCTTGTGAGCGGTGAAGGAGGCGAAGTCCACCGGCAGGGCCCGCAGCTCGAGGGGCACCTTGCCCGCCGCCTGGGCACAGTCGCTGTGAAAGGCGACGCCGCGCTCGCGGCACAACGCGCCGATCGCGCTCACGTCCTCGAGGATGCCGGTCTCGTTGTTGGTGTACATGACCGACACGAGCACGGTGTCGGGGCGCAGCGCCGCCGCGAGCGCCTCCGCCTCGATGCGGCCGGTGCGTGCGGGCGTCAGCCAGCTGACGCGGAAGCCCTCCTTCTCGAGCTGGCGGCAGGCGTCCAGCACCGACTTGTGCTCGGTGCGCACGCTCACGAGGTGCCGGCCGCGGTCGGCGTTGGCGCGCGCGCACCCGAGGATCGCCAGGTTGTTGGATTCGGTCGCCCCCGAGGTGAACACGATCTCTTCGGGCTGCGCTGCGACCAGGGAGGCAACCTGCGCGCGCGCCGTGGCAATGCGCGCGGCCGCGCCCGTCCCGTAGGCATGCGCCGAGGAGGGATTGCCGAAATCTCCCCCGAGCGTGAGGCAGCCGCTCATCGCCTGCGCGACGCGCGGGTCCACCGGCGTCGTCGCCGCGTAGTCCAGGTACAGCGGCGCCGTGCTCATCGGGGGGCCTCGCCGGCGTGGCGGCGGCGGCCCTGCACGGCGGTGAGGATGCCGCGCAGGATGTGGACTTCGTTCTCATCGAGCTCGGCACGCTGCAGGAAGCGGCGGATACGGCTCATCAGGTGCGTGCCGCCCTGGGTGCGGTCGCGGAAATCGATCTCCTCCAGCACCTGCGCGAAGTGCGCGTACAGCCGCTGCATCTCCTGCGCCGTCGCCAGAGGCGTCGCGGGGGCCGCGGGCGTTGCGGCGCCGGGGCCGGCGGCGCGAAACAGCTCATACGCGACCAGCTGCACCGCCATGGCGAGATTCAGCGCGGGGTAAGCGGCGCTCGCGGGGATACGCACCAGGGCGTGCGCCGTCTCGAGCTGCTCGTTGGTGAGCCCGCTGCGCTCGGCCCCGAACAACACCGCCGCGGGCGCGCGGCGCGCCTCAGCCACGATGCGAACCGCCGCCTCGCGCACATCCACCACGCGGAAGTGCTGATCGCGGTCGCGCGCGGTCGTCGCGGCGACGAAACCGCAGCCGGCGACGGCCTCAGCGAGCGAGGGGACGACGCGCGCCGCCGCCAGCACGTCGTCGGCGCCCGAGGCGCGTGCGCTGGCCTCCGGGTGCGGGAACTGCTTCGGCTCCACCAGCACCAGGGTGCTGAGCGCCATGTTCTTCATGGCGCGCGCCGCCGCGCCGATGTTGCCGGGATGCGAGGGCGCCATGAGCACCATGCGAATGTCGGAAGAATCCATCTGCTAGGCTTACATCGACGCCCATCGGGCATACGAGCTTAAGGACCGTGCCGCCGCTTCTCAACATCGCCGTGCGCGCCGCGCGCCGTGCCGGCGAGATCATCGTCCGCAGCCTGAACCGCCTGGAGTCGCTGACCGTTACTTCCAAGGGGCGCAACGACTTCGTCACCGAGGTGGACCACGCGGCCGAGCAGGAAATCATCGCCACCATCCGCCGCCATTATCCGCAGCATGCATTCCTCGCCGAGGAAAGCGGGGCGAGCGGCACGCACGACACGCTGTGGATCGTCGACCCGCTCGATGGTACCACCAACTTCCTGCACGGCTTCCCGGTGTTCGCCGTCTCGATTGCCTGCCAGATCAGAGGCCGCCTCGAGCACGCGGTCGTCTACGACCCAATGCGCCAGGAGCTGTTTACCGCCAGCCGCGGCGGCGGCGCGCATCTCGACAATCACCGCATGCGTGTCAGCAAGGCGCGCGCCATCGAGGGCGCGCTGATCTCCACCGGCTTCCCGTACCGTGCCAATGCGCGCTACCTCGATGCGTACCTCGGCATGCTCAAGGCGGTCACCGAGCACGCGGCCGGTGTGCGCCGCCCCGGCGCTGCCTCGCTCGACCTGGCTTACGTCGCCGCCGGACGCGTGGACGCGTTCTGGGAAATCGGCTTGAGCGCCTGGGATACGGCCGCGGGTACGCTTCTCATCCAGGAGGCGGGAGGCCGCAGCGGCACGCTCACCGGTGAGGAGTACGCGCAGGGCGGACACATCGTCGCCGGTACGCCCAAGGTGTACGCCGCGCTGGTGGAGCTGCTCGCACCGCATGTGCCGGCGGAGCTGCGCAGCTCCTGAGGACGCTGCGCGCGCGCCGCGCGCAGCGGGCGCTTGGCTCGCTTTCCCCAGGTCGCTTGTGTAGAGTCCTCGCGAAAAAGCCGGGGGGCTCCATGGCGCGACAACTTCTTGCGACCAAGTCCATTGCCGAGCTTCACGAGCAGGAATCCTCCGGCAACCAGCTGCGCCGCGCGCTCACGGCGACGCAGCTGACGCTGCTCGGCATCGGTGGAGTCATCGGCACGGGCATTTTCGTGCTCACCGGCGTCGCGGCCGCCCAAAACGCAGGCCCCGCGCTGCCGCTGTCGTTTATCGTCGCGGGCATCGGCTGCACGTTCGCCGGGCTGTGCTACGCGGAGTTCGCCGCCATGATCCCGGTGTCCGGCAGCGCCTACTCCTACTCCTACGCCACCCTCGGCGAAGGCATCGCCTGGTTCATCGGCTGGAACCTGATACTGGAATATCTGTTCGCGGTCGCCACGGTCTCGGTCGGCTGGTCGGGTTACGCGGTGAGTCTCCTCGATCAGCTGCACATTCACATCCCCGCCGCACTCTCGCACGCACCGCTCGATCAGGGCGCGGACGCACTGCATCTGAGGTTCACCGGGGCCATCATCAACCTGCCCGCCATATTGATCGTCGCCGCCATCGCCACCATCTGTTACATCGGCATCAAGCAGTCGGCCGTCTTCAACTCAGTCATCGTCACCATCAAAGTCACGGTGATCGTGCTGTTCATCCTCTTCGGCGTGAGCTACATCAACACCGACAACTGGCACCCGTTCGTGCCACCCAACGCCGGTGCATGGGGCAAGTACGGTCTCAGCGGCATCCTGGCGGCTTCGGGCGTCATCTTCTTCGCCTACATCGGTTTCGATGCCATCTCGACGGCGGCCCAGGAGTCCAAGAATCCGCAACGCGACATGCCGATCGGCATCCTGGCGAGCCTCGTCATCTGCACCATCCTGTACGTGATCGTCTCCGCGGTGCTCACCGGCATGGTGAGCTACAGGGAGTTGAACGTCCCCGCACCGGTGGCCCTCGCCCTCGACAAGTACCCGGGGCTGCACTGGCTGGGGATACCGGTGAAACTCGGCGCCGTCGCCGGTATGACCTCGGTCATGCTGGTCATGACCATCGCGCAGGCGCGCATTTTCTTCGCCATGGCACGTGATGGCCTGCTGCCGCCGGTCTTTGGCCGCGTGCATCCGCGTTTCCGCACCCCTTCCACCGGCACGGTGGTGACCGGGGTGTTTGCCGCGCTCATCGGCGGGCTCTTCCCGGTCGGCCTGCTTGGGCACCTGGTATCGATCGGCACCCTCGCGGCGTTCGTCACCGTGTGCCTCGGCATCCTGGTGCTGCGCCAGACGCGTCCCGACCTGCCGCGCCCATTCCGCACGCCGGCGCCGTGGTTCACCTGCATCGCCGGCGCCGCGGTGTGCGGCCTGATGATGGCGTCCCTGGGAAAGGAGACCTGGTGGCGTCTGATCGTGTGGACGGTGGTCGGCGTGCTCGTCTACGTGCTGTACGGCTACCGGCACAGCTGCCTGCGCGCGGGGACCGTCGCCAACGCCCACACGGCCTGAGGCGCACGCATCGTCATCAGCGCTTGCCGTCGTCCCGCCGGTGGCGCAGACGCGTATTGATCAGCTCCACAGCCACCGAGAACGCCATCGCGAAATACAGATAGCCCTTGGGGATCTCGAAGTGCAGGCTCTCGGCGATCAGCGCCACGCCGATCAGGATCAGAAACGCGAGCGCCAGCATCTTGATGGTTGGATGGCGCGTGATGAACGCGCCGATGGAGCGCGCTACCCACATCATGAAGAGCATCGCCACCACGATGGCGCCCACCATGACGGACAGCTCCCGCACCAGCCCCACCGCGGTGAACACCGAGTCGAGCGAGAACACGATGTCGATGAGCGCGATCTGCGCGAGCACGGCGGGGAGGCTGCCGTGCAGCCGCCTCCCGGTCGCATCGGGCGGACGCCCTTCGAGCGCCTGGTGGATCTCGAGCACGCTCTTGCCCAGCAGGAACAGGCCACCGCCCAGCAGCACCACGTCGCGCGCAGAAAAGCTGCGGCCGGCGACCTGCAGCAAGGGTTGCAACAGGCGCGTCAGCCAGACGATCGAGAACAGCAGCGCAATGCGCGTCAGCATTGCCAGGGCGAGCCCGCCGACACGCGCGCGCTGCTGCAGGCGCGCGGGCAGCTGCTGCACCAGGATGGAGAGGAAAATGATGTTGTCGATCCCGAGAACGATCTCGAGCAGCGACAGCGTGATGAACGCCAGCCAGACGTGCGGATCGGCGATCAGCGTACCGGCGCTCCGCTACGGCTGATCAAAAGCCGCCTTCTTCACCGTCGGGAACACGTGCTCGGCCGTCAGGCCGAAGTCGAGCGCGATGGCGCTGGAGATGTAGATCGAGGAGTAGGTCCCGGCGATGATGCCGATCAGCAGCGCCGCCGAGAAGCCCTTGAGCACGGGGCCGCCGAGGAACAGCAGCGCCACTACCACGATCGAGGTGACCACCTTGGTCATGATGGTGCGCGAGAGCGTCTGGTTGATCGACTGGTCGAGCACCACGTCGGGCGGGGAGCGGCGGTTGGTCTCGAAGCGCTCGCGTATGCGATCGAACACCACCACGGTGTCGTTCAGCGAGTAACCGATGACGGCGAGAATCGCCGCCACGACCGCCAGGTCGAACGACATCTGCGTGAGGGAGAAAAAGCCCACCACCAGGATCGGGTCGTGCAGCACCGCGAAGATCGCCCCGAGCGAGAGCCGCCAGGTATGAAAGCGGAAGGCGATGTAGAGGAATATCCCCAGCAGCGTGAAGAACAGCGCCCATATGGCGCTCATCCTGAGCTCATTGCCCACCTGCGGGCCGACGACGTCCAGTTGCGCCACCTGCACGCCGGGGTCCGCGCTCTTCAGTGCTGCCTCGAGCCGCGCACGCACCTCGGCCGCGGTCTGCTTCGCCTCCGGCGGCAGACGGATGGCGATGTCACGCGAGGAGCCGAAGTTCTGCACCTGCGGCTCGTGAAAGCCGGCCGCCGTCAGTCGCGCGCGCACGTCGTCGACGTTGACGGCCCGCGGGAAGCGCACCTCCGCGCTCACGCCGCCGGTGAAGTCGATGGCGAGATTCAGGCCACGCGTGAAGAACGAGGCGAGCGACACGATCATCAGAACGGCCGAGAGCGTGTACCACACCTTGCGGGTGGCCATGAACGGGTAGCTGGTCTGATGGCTGAAAAATTCCACAGCTGGTCCTTGCGGCCGAATTAAGTCCCGCGGTCAGATCGACAGCCGCGCGATCTTGCGGCGGCCGCCGTACATGAGGGTGAGCAGCGCGCGGCTGCCCATGAGCGAGGTGAACATCGAGGTCGCGATGCCGAGGGTGAGCACGACGGCAAAACCGCGGATCGGACCGGTGCCCAGCACCCACAGCACGACCCCGGCGATGAGCGCGGTGATGTTGGAATCGCTGATCGCCGAGAAGGCCTTCTCGAAGCCGGCGCGGATGGCCGCCTGCGGCGAGACGCCCTTGCGCAGCTCCTCGCGAATGCGCTCGTAGATCAGCACGTTGGCATCTACCGCCATGCCCACGGTGAGGATGATGCCGGCGATGCCCGGCAGCGACAGCGAAGCGCGCATCATCGACAGCAGCGCGGTCAGCAGCACCACGTTCGCGAGCAGCACCAGGTCGGCGACCAGCCCGAAGGTCTTGTAGTAGATCGCCATGAACACGAACACGCCTGCCATGCCGACGATCAGCGCGGTCACGCCCTTGTCGATGTTGTCGCGCCCGAGGCTGGGTCCCACGGCGCGCTCCTCGATCTCGTAGATCACCGTCGCCAGGGAGCCCGAGCGCAGCAGCAGCGCCAGCTCGCGCGCTTCGCCAGCGCCAAGCCCGGTGATCTGGAAGTTGTTGCTGAACACCCCGCGGATGGTGGCATCGTTGATGACCTGCTCGTCGGTCACCTCGCGGGATACCTTCTTGCCGCCGACCTCGCTGCTCTCGCGGCGTTTCTCGATGAGCACCACCGCCATGCGCTTGTTGACGTTCTGGCGCGTGGTCCTGAGCATGTTCTCGCCGGCGCGCGCATCGAGCTTCACGTTCACCGCCGGTCCCTCCTGCGACTGCCCGCTGGTGGCGTTGGTCAGCTGGTCGCCGGTGGCGATCACTTCGCGCTTCAGCAGCACCGGGCGGCCGAAGCGGGTGTGGTTGTAGAGCTTCGAGCCGAGCGGCACGTGTCCGGTCTGCGCCGCCTCGATGGCGTTGTTCTGCATGTCCTCGAGGCGGAACTCGAGCGTCGCCACCCGCCCGAGGATGTCCTTCACTTCGGCGGAGTTCTGCACGCCCGGCAGCTGCACGTTGATGCGATCGATTCCCTGGCGCTGCACGATCGGCTCAGACACGCCGAGCTCGTTGACGCGGTTGCGCAATGTCGTGATGTTCTGCTGGATGGCATAGTCCTGGCGCTCGCGGATCTGCGCGGTGGTCAGAGTTGCTGTGATGGCCGAGCCGCTGGCAAGGCTCTCGGTGCTGATCGACAGCCCCTGCAGCGGAGCAGCGAGGGCGTCGCGCGCCGCCTTGAGGTCGGCGTCGGGCGGCAGCACGATGCGCACCGAGTAGGGTTTATCGCTCCCCGCCGCCGACCGCGGTCACGTCCTTCATCGGGATGTTGGCTGCGGCGAGGGCGCGGCGCGCGTCCTGCGCGTAGCCCTCGAGCGCCTGGTTGACCGCAGCGTTCACGTCCACCTGGTAGAGCAGATAGAGACCGCCGCGCAGATCCAGCCCGAGGGGCATCGGGCGCAGGCCCAGCATGCGCAACACCTCGGGCGTGCGCGGCGCGAACGACAGCGCGGTGATGTAGGTGCCTTTGTACTGCTCCTCGACGGCGTCGCGCGCCGCGAGCTGATCGGGCACGTTGGCGAAGCGCACCATGACCCGTCCCGCTGTCGATGTAGCTCTTCACGAAGTGAACGGTGCGCTGCCTGAGAAATGCCTCCAGCGCCTGCTCGGCCTCGGCGCTGACGGGGTTGTGGTCCTTGCGCGCCACCTGCAGCGCCGGGTCCTCGCCGAAGAAATTCGGCAGCGCAAACAGCAGCGCCAGCAGCAGCACCACCGCAACGAGAATGTACTTCCAGCGGGCGTACTCGAGCATCGTCAGGCGCTCTTCAGCGTCCCTTTGGGCATGAGCTGCGTGATCTGCACCTTCTGCACCTTGACGCGCACGCCGTCAGCCACTTCGAGCGTGACGAAGGTGTCGCCCACCTCGGTGACCTTGCCGAGCAGCCCGCCGCTCGGTCACCACCTCATCGCCGGCGGCGAGCTTCGACATGAGCGCCTGGTGCTCGCGGGCACGCTTCTGCTGCGGGCGGATGAGCATGAAATAGAACAGTGCGATGAACGCCGCCATCAGCAGCGCGAATTGAAACTGCCCGCCGGGTGCGCCGGGGGCGGCCTGCGCCCAGGCGTCGGAAATCAAGCCATTCATGTATGCCGTCCGGGAAGTGAAAAAGGGCGGCATTATGCCACAGCACCGCCCTCGCGCCGGGCGCCGAGGAATCCCCTGGCCCACTCCTTGAGGCGTCCGGCCGCGATGGCGGTGCGCAGCGAGCGCAGCAGGCTGATGTAGAAATGCAGGTTGTGGATGCGTGTTGAGCCGCGAGCCGAGGATCTCGTTGCAGCGGTCGAGGTGGCGCAGGTAAGCGCGGCTGAAGTTGCGGCAGGTGTAGCAGTCGCAGGCGGGGTCGATGGGCAGGAGGTCGGAGGCGAAGGCGCTGTTGCGGATGTTGATGACGCCGCTCGAGGTGAACAGGTGTCCGTTGCGGGCGTGGCGCGTCGGCATGACGCAGTCGAACAGGTCGATGCCACGCATCACCGCCGCCACGATGTCCTCGGGCCGCCCGACGCCCATCAGGTAACGCGGCCGCCCGGCCGGCATGTGAGGAACGAGCGACTCGAGCACCCCGAGCCGCTCCTCCTCCGGCTCCCCGACCGCGAGCCCGCCGATGGCCAGGCCCGGCCAGTCGAGCCGCAGCAGCGCCTCGAGCGAAGCCGAGCCGCAGCGCCGGGTACATGCCCCCCTGCACGATGCCGAAGAGGCCTCCCGGGGAGGGCTCCGGGCCGGCGCGGTAGTAGTGTGCGTGGCTGCGCGCCGCCCAGCGCATCGAGCGCTCCATGGAGGTCGCGGGCCTCCGCCTCGGTCGCCGGATGCGCGGTGCAGTCATCGAGCGCCATGGCGATGTCCGAGCGCAGCGCGAGCTGTACCTCCATCGAATCCTCCGGCGTCAGCCGCACCTCGCGCCCGTCGACCGGCGAGCGAAAGCGCACGCCCTCCTCGCTGATGCGGCGCAGGCTCTTCAGGCTGAACACCTGGAAACCGCCCGAGTCGGTGAGAATGGGATGTGACCAGTGCATGAAGCGGTGCAGTCCGCCGTGCGCGGCGATGATTGCGGATCCCGGCCGCAGCATCAGGTGAAAGGTGTTGCCGAGGATGATCTGCGCACCGAGGCCCTCGAGCTCCTCGGGCGTCATGGCCTTCACCGTGCCGTAGGTGCCCACCGGCATGAAAGCCGGGGTCTCGACGACCCCGTGAGCCGTCACCAGCCGCCCGACACGGGCGGCACCGTCGCGCGACTGCACGGTGAATGCGAGCGTCAAGCGGCTCCCCGCGTCAGCAGCATGGCATCGCCGTAGCTGAAGAATCGGTAGCGCCCCTGCACGGCATGGCGGTAGGCCGTCGAGCACCTGTCGGTGTCCCGCAAACGCGCACACCAGCATGAGAAGCGTCGACTCGGGCAGGTGGAAGTTGGTCAGCAGCACGTCGGTCACCTGGAAGCGAAAGCCCGGCGTGATGAAGAGCCGCGTCTCACCGGACCACGGCGCAAGCGCTGGTTCTAGCCGCGGTTTCCCCGGCGCAAGCGCTGGTTCTAGCCGCGGTTTCCCCGGCGCAAGCGCTGGTTCAAGCGGCCGTTTCCCCGGCGCAAGCGGGTCAACCGCCAGGGCCGCCGACTCGAGCGCGCGCACCACCGTGGTACCCACCGCCACCACGCGGCCACCCGCCGCGCGCGCGCCGGCAATGGCCTCGCAGGTCGCAGCACCGACCGCGGCGCGCTCGGCGTGCAGCACGTGTGTGGCAAGGTCGTCGCTTCGCACCGGTTGAAACGTGCCGGCTCCGACGTGCAGCGTGACCAGCGCGCGACTCACGCCGCGTTCGTCGAGCGCCGCGAGGAGCGCTGCGTCAAAATGCAGGCTTGCAGTCGGCGCCGCCACCGCGCCCGGTTGGCGTGCAAAGATGCTCTGGTACCGTTCGCGGTCGGCCGGCTGCGGCGGGCGCCGTATGTACGGCGGCAACGGCACCTCGCCGAAGCGCTCGAAGAACTCGAGCGCCCGCCCCGGCAGCAGGATGCGCCACAGTTGCTGCTCGCGCGCCAGTACACGGACCGCGCCGCCGGCGGTTGCCACCGCCAGCCCCTCGCGGATGGGTTTGCTGGCGGAGAGCTGCGCGAGCGCCTGCTGTCCCTCGAGCGCGCGCTCGAGAAAGATCTCGACGCGTCCGCCGGAGGGCTTGGTGCCGATGAGGCGCGCGGCGACGACGCGCGTGTCGTTGAGGACCAGCAGGTCGCCGCGGCGCAGATGCGCCGGCAGCTCGCGTATGGTGCAGTCGCTGAGCGCTCCGCTCGGCCCATCGAGCACCAGCATGCGACCTGCGGAGCGCTCGGCGAGCGGCGCCTGGGCGATCAACTCGGTGGGAAGATCGTAGGAGAAGTCCTGGCGGCGCACGCGCGCATGTTACACGCTGGGCCGGTGCTCTCTGCTGTGGGCGCCTCGCGCCTGAGTCACATGCTCTGCCGCTACGGGTCTGCCACGTCAGGCTGAGCCGCGCCGCTTTCCCGTACCTTTCCCGCTTGCGGAATCCTATACTGCCCCTGCGCACTCGATGCCCGAGTGGCGGAATTGGTAGACGCAGCGGACTCAGACTACCGACTTGAGCCCTCGCGGAGAAATCCTCGGGGTGAAGCCCGTCAAACTCGGTGAAGGCCCTCAGCAGTTCCCTGCTCGAGCTGATGCCGAGCCAAGCCTTCGCAAGCGCGAAGGAAGGTGTAGAGAGCAGACGGCGGGCACCTACTGCCTAGAAGGCTATGGTGAAGGCGTGCTCCAGACCACGAACCCGAGCTGTATGGTTGCTCGGGGCCGCGAAAGCCGAAGTGGTAAGAAAATCCGCCGCCCTTAAAAGCGTGTCGGTTCGACTCCGACCTCGGGCACCATAAGTTCTGGTCTGCGAGCAGTCGCACTTGCCGGACCTTCGAAAGCGTGACTCGCCGGCAGCCGAGCCGCAATCCGGGCGTACGGTATGACACGCGGTTGGACCCCCTGTCGTGCCACGACGACGACTTGCACGGGCATGCACGGGCGTGTCAGAACATCGCCCATGCGTTCAGCTCCCGGCTGCGTCCTGTGCCTGTTGCTCGCTGCCTGTGGAGGCGGCGGCACGGCCGCGCCGGGCAACCCGAGCCCGGCGGCCTGCACAGCGCCCCCGCCCGGCGGCCCACCGCCCCCACCCACGCAGCGCACCGACGTGGTGACCTACAAGAATGATCACTCGCGCACCGGGCAGAACCTCACCGAATCGGTGCTGACACCTGCGAACGTCAACTGCTCGAGCTTCGGGCTACTGCGCATGCTCTCGGTCGACGGCAAGGTGGACGCGCAGCCGCTGTACCTCTCGGGCCTCGCCGTCGGCGGCGCGCCGCACAACGTGGTGTTCGTGGCCACCGAGAACGACTCGGTGTACGCCTTCGATGCCGACAGCGGCGCTGCGCTCTGGCACGTGTCTCTGCTCGGCCCCGCAGAAAGCCCCAGCGGGCCGCACGGCTGCAACCAGCTGGTACCGGTCATCGGGGTGACTGCCACGCCGGTCATCGATCGCTCCGCCGGTGCGCACGGCGCGATCTTCCTGGTCGCCATGTCCAACGCTGGCGCCGATCACCAGCGCCTTCACGCCCTCGACGTCACCACCGGTACCGAGCTGTTAGGCGGACCGAAGGAAATCACCGCCAGCTACCCTGCCCCCGGCGGCGGAACGCGCAGCTTCGACCCCGGGCAGTACGCGGAACGCGCAGCACTCCTGCTGTCGCAGGGCACGCTCTATACCAGCTGGACCTCGCACTGCGACCAGGCGCCGTACACCGGCTGGATCATTGGCTACAGCGAAAAGACTCTCGCACAGACGGCCGTGCTCAATGTGGCTCCGAACGGGACCGGCGATGGGTTCACGCTCGCCGGGCCTGCCATCTGGATGAGCGGCGGCGGCCCGGCGGCGGATGCGGCCGGGAACGTCTACCTGCTGACCGCTAACGGCGCCTTCGAAACCACCCCCGATGTCAACGGCTTTCCCAACAGGGGTGATTACGGCAACTCCTTCCTGAAGCTCGCCACCGGCGGCGGAAGCTCGCTCGCGGTGGCGGATTACTTCACCATGTTCAACGAGGAGGCCGAGTCGGCTATGGACGAGGACCTCGGCTCGGGGGGCGTGCTGCTGCTGCCGGACCTCACCGACTCCGGCGGCACGGTGCGCCATCTCATGGTCGGTGCCGGCAAGGACGCCAATCTGTACGTCGTCGACCGTGACTCCATCGGCAGGTTCAGCCCCGGCGGCAACAACATCTGGCAGCAGCTGTCGGGCGTGCTCGCCGGGGGCATCTCGTCGACTCCCGCGTGGTTCAACGGCACCCTCTACTACGGGCCGAGCGGGGGGAGTCTGTTGGCCTTCAGCGTGGCGAGTGCGCGCTTCGCGGCGAGCCCCGCCTCGCAGAGCCCTGCGAGCTTCCCCTATCCGGGAAGCGCGCCGGCGGTTTCCGCAAACGGGAGCGCCAACGGCATTGTGTGGGCTCATGAGAACTCCAGCCCCGCGGTACTGCACGCCTACGACGCCGGCAATCTGGCGCACGAGCTGTATAACAGCTCCCAGGCGGCCGGCGGCCGCGACGGATTCGGCGCCGGCAACAAGTTCATCACGCCCACCATTGCCGACGGCAAGGTGTTCGTGGGAACGCAGAACGGTGTAGCGGTGTTCGGGCTGCTGCACTGACACGCCGCCGCGGGCGCGGCGGGCGCAGGCGCGATTGTGGAGGCGCAGCCGCGACGCGCGCATTGCGTTTCTTGCGCAGCGTCGACAAGCCGCGGCGCCACCCGTATCCTCGCCGCCGATCATGAAATTCTGCGAAGAGTGCGGCGCTCCGGTGCGCCTGAGCATCCCCGCCGGGGATCATCTGCCGCGGCACGTCTGCGAGGCGTGCGGCCGGATCCACTATCGCAACCCACGGCTGGTGGTCGGCTGCGTGCCCCAGCACGAGGACCGCATCCTCCTGTGCCGCCGCGCGATCGAGCCGCGCCGCGGCTACTGGACGGTGCCGGCGGGATTCATGGAAAACGGCGAGACGCTGCAGCAGGCGGCAGCACGCGAGTCGCAGGAAGAGGCGTTCGCCGAGGTGACCATCGGCTCGCTGCTCGCGGTCGTGCACGTGCTGCACGCCGAGCAGGTACACGTGTTCTTCCGCGCGGGCTTGCCGGCGGCACGCTACGCGGCCGGCCCGGAGAGTCTCGAAGTGGTCCTCGTGGCTCCTGCGGACATTCCCTGGGCGGACATTGCCTTCCGCAGTACGGACTTCGCGCTGCGCCGCTACCTGGAGGACAAGGCGGCCGGCGCCGAGCCGTATCACTTCACGAGCATCGAGCAACCGCCGCGGCGCGCCCCCGGGGGCTGATTCCCCCGCAGCGCGTGAGCCATGGCACAATGCCCGCGGTGCGCACCGGCCGGCCGCGAGCGCCGTGCGGCGCCGCTTTCCCCGTTTGAGGACCCCGAATGACTTTTGTCGTCACTGAAAACTGCATCAAGTGCAAGTACATGGATTGCGTGGAGGTCTGCCCGGTCGACTGCTTCCACGAGGGGCCGAATTTCCTCACGATCGATCCGGAGGAATGCATCGACTGCACGCTGTGCGAGCCGGAGTGTCCGGTGGAGGCGATCTTCTCCGAAGAGGAACTACCCGCCGGACAGGAGCACTTCAAAGAGTTGAACGCCGAGCTCGCCAAGCAATGGCCGGTCATCACGGAGAAAAAGGACGCGCCTGCCGACGCCAAGGAGTGGGAAGGCAAACCCGACAAGCTGAAGCTGCTCGAGCGCTGAGCCCGCGAGAGCTTTGATCCGCCGTTGCGGCCGCCGCGCCCTGCCCGCGCAGCGGGCGTCCACTGCCTGCCCGCGCCGTGCGGCCCCTACTTGCCCACGTCCTTCAGATGCTGCACCAGCACATCCGGCGGGACGTAGCCCGGCAGCAGCTCGCCGTCGGGCAGGATGATGGCGGGCGTTCCCTGCAGCGCGAAGTCCTGGCCGAGCGCGTAGCTGTGCGCCACCGGGTTGTTGGGGCAGGGCTTGGTCTTGAGCTCCTGCCCGAGCTTGGCGCGGGTCAAGGCATCGTTGCGATCGCCGGAGCACCACACCTGCTCCGCTTTCGTCCAGGACACGGTGTGGGGGCCCTCGCGCGGATAAAGGAGGTAACGCACCCGCACCCCCAGATGGTTGTACAGGGCGATCTGACTGTGGAGCTTGCGGCAGTACGGGCAATCCACATCCGTGAACACCGTGACGGTGTACTTCGGCGCCTGCGGGCCAAAGATCAGCATTTCGCTCTCGGGAACGGCCGCGATCCGCTTGACGCGCAGCTCGCGCCGGTGCTGCTCGGTGAGATTGTTGTTGCTCGCGAGGTCGTAGAGGTCGCCGCTGAAAGCGTATTTGCCGTCGGCGGTCACGTAGGCGATGTCGCTGCCGCGCGTCAGCTCGTAGACACCGGGCACGGGCGAAGCGCGCAGGTCATCGGGGCGTGTGCCGGGGATGTGAGTCGCGATCGCGGCGCGCGGATCCGCCTGGGGCGGAGTCGGCTGCGCCGGAATCACCTGCGCCGTGGCGCACAGCGCCAGCAACACCACCAACCTCTTGGCAAGCATGAATGCGTCCACGGCTCGTATGGATGGATTTTCTTGGACCGGCGCGACCGCCGGAGGTTCGACTTCAGCTAAGTGGCAAACGGCGCGGCAGTCTACCACGGCGTCCGTGATGGCACGCTGTCGCAGGGGCGGGGAGCGCCAGGACGCCGCGCTCTTCAGCCGCGCGGATGATGCTGCGCGTGCAGATCCTTCAGCCGCTCGCGCGCCACGTGCGTATAGATCTGCGTGGTGGACAGGTCGCTGTGCCCGAGCAGCATCTGCACCACGCGCAGGTCCGCGCCGTGATTGAGCAGGTGGGTAGCGAAGGCATGGCGCAGGGTGTGCGGGGAGAGCTGCTTGGCTATGCCGGCCTTGCGGGCGTAGCGCTTGATGATGTGCCAGAAAGCCTGGCGCGTCATGCGATCGCCGCGCCGCGTCGGGAACAGGTAATCGGTCTGCCGCTCGAGCAGGATCTCGCCGCGGGCGCCCTTGCCGAATTCCTTGAGCGTGCGCATCGCCTCCTCGCCGAGGGGAATCAGCCGTTCCCGATCGCCCTTGCCGAGGATGCGGATCACGCCCTGATTCAGGTTGATCTGGCTCTGGCGCAGGTTTACGAGCTCCGAGACGCGCAGCCCCGTGGCGTACAGGACCTCGAGCATGGTGCGGTCGCGGTTGCCGAGCGGATCGCTCACCACCGGGGCCGAGAGCAGCGCCTCGACCTCCTCCTCGGTCAGCGAGCGCGGCAGGGAGCGCCCGATCTTCGGCATCGCGATCTGCGCGGTGGGATCCTCGCGGATCACGCCCTCGCGCATGTAGTAGCGAAAGAAGCGCCGGAAGCTCGACAGCTGGCGGGCGGTCGAGCGCGGGCGGGCGCCGGCGCGTACCCGGGCGGCGATGAAGTCCTGCAGGTCGGCGCGCGAGGTGTGCATGATCGATACGTTGCGCTCGGCGAGCCAGCGAGCGAGTGCCGTGAGGTCGGCACGGTAGGCCGCCAGCGTATTCGGCGACAGGCCACGCTCCATCCATACCGCGTCGAGAAAGCGGGACACCGCAGGATCTGCGGAATCGGTGTTGGCAGTCACGGCGATGGCGGTATTGGACAAACCATGTCTCGCTGGAAGCCTGAGCTTGTCACGCGCGCACTTCATGCGCTGCTGGCCCCGGTTTCCCGGTAAGGTGCTGACGCAGTATGGTGAGCGCAGCCCCGCCATCGACGTGACCACCTTCACATCTGCAATCCGGCATTAACATAAAGAGAACCCGTTCACACTTCAGATTCGGAGCCGCTCCTGCAGTCATGTCCGCTTTAGCCTCGTCGTGAAGCAACCCGCCGCCATCCTGCGGGCCACGGCACTCGCCCCGGCGCGCCTGGCCTACGCCCTGTGGACGCTGTTGGCATTTCTCGCCGTGGGCCTCGCCGTGCTGGTGCTGCTGGCGCTGTTGCCGCGCCTGGCGCTGCGCCGCGCCGCAGCGCGCGGCGCAGCGCGCGTTCTCCTGCGCCTTGCCGGCATGCCGCTGACGCTGAAGTTCCCGGAAAGGATACCCGCCGGGCAGTGCGTCGTGGTGTGCAATCACGCCAGTTACCTCGACGGCATCGTGCTCACCGCCGCGCTCCCGGCGCGCTTTGGCTTCGTCATCAAGCGCGAGATGGCGCGTGTGCCGCTGGCGGGAGCACTACTGCGGCGCCTGGGCTCGGAGTTCGTCGAGCGCTTCGATCGCCGGCGTGGCGCGAGCGACGCACGCCGCGTGCTGCGCAACGCCGCCCAGGGGCATTCGCTCGTGTTCTTCCCGGAGGGAACGTTCACGCGCCGGCCGGGCCTGTTGAAGTTCCACACCGGCGCCTTCGCTACCGCGACGCGCGTCGGGTGCCCGCTGGTGCCGGCGGTACTGCGCGGCACGCGTCGCGCCCTGGCGCCGAGCGGCGCCCTGCCGCTGCCCGGAGCGATCGAGATGGAGATCCTGCCGCCGCTGCAGGCTGCCGACGGCTCCGATCAGGCGGCGCCGGAGCTGCGCGACCGCGCCCGCGCCGCGATGCTCGCCGCCCTGGGGGAACCCGACCTCACATGTTGCGACGATACTGACCGCCCACCTGGTACAGCGCACGCGAGATCTGCCCGAGCGAGCAGACCTTGACGCATTCCATGAGCTCGGCAAACACGTTGCGCGTCGCGGGCGGCCGCCTGCTGCAGCCGCTCGAGCGCTGCCGGCGCAGCGCTGCGCGTTGCGCGCCTGGAAGGCGCGCACCGCGGCGACCTGATCCTGCTTCTCCTCTTCGCTGGAGCGGATCAGCTGCGCCCCCTTGTGCTCGGCGGCGGCATCGGCGCCGGAGAGAAAAGTATTGACGCCGACGATCGGCAGCGAGCCGTCGTGCTTCCTGGTCTCGTAGTAGAGCGATTCCTCCTGGATCTTGCCGCGCTGGTACATGGTCTCCATCGCGCCCGAGTACGCCGCCGCGCTCCGAGAGCGCTTCGAACTCCTTGTAGACCGCCTCCTCCACCAGGTCCGTCAGATAGTCGATGGCGAAGGAGCCCTGCCAGGGGTTCTGGATCTTGTTGAGGCCGAGCTCGCGATTGATGATGAGCTGGATGGCGACCGCGCGGCGCACGCTCTCCTCGGTGGGCGTGGTGAGCGCCTCGTCGTAGGCATTGGTATGCAGGCTGTTGCAGTTGTCGAACAGCGCGTACAGCGCCTGCAGCGTCGTGCGGATGTCGTTGAAGGAGATCTCCTGCGCGTGCAGGCTGCGGCCGGAAGTCTGCACGTGGTACTTCAGCATCTGGCTGCGCGGACCGGCCTGGTAGCGCTCGCGCATGGCGCGCGCCCAGATGCGCCGCGCCACGCGCCCGATGACCACGTACTCGGGGTCCATGCCGTTGGAGAAGAAGAACGACAGGTTGGGCGCGAAGTCATCGATCTTCATGCCGCGCGCCAGGTAGTACTCGACGATGGTGAAGCCGTTGGCGAGCGTGAAGGCGAGCTGCGAGATCGGATTGGCGCCGGCCTCGGCGATGTGGTAGCCGGAAATCGACACCGAGTAGAAGTTGCGCACCCGCTGCTCGATGAAGTACTGCTGCACGTCGCCCATCATGCGCAGCGCGAACTCGGTGGAGAAGATGCAGGTGTTCTGCGCCTGATCCTCCTTGAGGATGTCGGCCTGCACCGTGCCGCGCACCTGACTGCAGCGCCTGCGCGCGGATGCGCTCGTACACTTCGCGCTCGCACCAGCTCCTCGCCGGTGACGCCGAGCAGCGCCAGCCCTGAGCCGTCGTGATCCGCGGGCAGCGCGCCCTTGTAGGAGGGCGGGGCCAGGCCGCGCGCGGCAGCCTCGGCGTTGCGCGCGGCGATCTTCTGCTGCGCCGCCTCCCACTTGCCTGCGCTTTTCAGGTAGCGCTCGACCTGCTGGTCGATCGCGGTGTTCATGAACATCGCCAGGATCATCGGCGCCGGCCCGTTGATGGTCATCGACACCGAGGTCGTGGGCGCGCACAGGTCGAAGCCCGAGTAGAGCTTCTTCATGTCATCGAGCGTCGCGATCGACACGCCGGAGTTGCCGGTCCGTCCGTACACGTCCGGGCGCGTGTCCGGATCCTCGCCGTAGAGCGTGGTCGAATCGAAGGCCGTGGACAGCCGCGGACCGTGGCCATGCGCCAGGTAATGGAAGCGCCGGTTGGTGCGCTCCGGCCCCCCCTCGCCGGCGAACATGCGCGTCGGATCCTCCTCCTCGCGCCGATAGGGATATACCCGCCGGTGTAGGGGTAGGAGCCGGGCAGGTTCTCGCTGAGGATGAAGTGCAGCAGCTCGCCCCAGTCCTTCAGGCTCGGCACGGCGAGCTTCGGGATCGGCGAGCGCGACAGGCTCTCGGTGTAGTTCTCGCCTGTCACCAGGCGCTCGCGCACCTTGTAGGAATAGGTCGCATCCGTGGCCGCGGCGCACGCGCGCCGGCCAGGCCTTGAGCTCCGCGAGCGCTTCGGCCCCCATCTCATCGAGCGCGCGGTTGTAGGCGCGCGCGCAGCTCGCGGCGCGTGCGCATCGGCGCGAGGCCTCCGCGAGCGCCTGCGGCGCATAGCGCTCGAGCGGCGCCGGCAGCGGCGCATCGTGCAGCGCGCGCAGCGACTCGTACAGGCCGAACGCGCGACGCGCCGCCTCGGCCTGCGCCTCGATGCGCGCGCGCGCCGCGCGACCGCCCTGCGCGATCTCCGCCAGATAGCGGGTGCGCGCGGCCGGGAATCAGCGGGGCGCGCGCGCTGAGCTCGGTGGGACCGGGATCGGCGAGCTTCCAGGAGCCGCGGCCGATGCCGCGCTCGGCGAGGGTGGCGCAGATCGCGGCGAACAGGCGGTTGACGCCCGGATCGTTGAAGCGGCTGGCGATGGTCGGGAACACCGGCAGCTGCGCATCCGCCAGCCGCGCGCGCTCGGGATGATTGCGCCGCCACTGCTTGCGCACATCGCGCAGGCTGTCCTCGGCGCCGCGCTTCTCGCTCTTGTTGAGCACGATGAAGTCGGCGATAGTCGAGCATGTCGATCTTCTCGAGCTGGCTGGCCGCACCGTACTCGCTGGTCATGACGTACAGCGACACGTCCACCAGATCCACGATCTCGGTGTCGGACTGTCCGATGCCGGCGGTCTCGACCATAACCAGATCGAAGCCGGCCGCCTGGTACAGCTCGATCACGTCCTTCAGCACCGCGGAGGTCGCCAGATGCGCCCGCCGCGTGGCGAGCGAGCGCATGAAGATGCTGTCGGCCGACAGGCTGTTCATGCGGATCCGATCGCCGAGCAGCGCGCCGCCGCTGCGCCGCCGCGTCGGATCCATCGCCACGACCGCGATCTGCGCTCGCGGGAAATGCCGCACCAGCCGTGACAGCAGCTCATCGGTCAGGCTCGACTTGCCCGCCCCGCCGGTGCCGGTGATGCCGATGACCGGCACCTGGTGTCGCGAGCGCGCGAGCGCCCGGCGGATCTGCTCCACCTGGCGCCGCCGCCACGCCGCCCGCGCCATCCGCGCCTTCCAGCACCGTGATCGTGCGCGCGATCAGGCCGTGGTCGCGGGCATTCAGCGGCCGGAACTCGTAGGGGGGCTTCTGCACCGCGCCGATGCGCGCGAACACATCGTCGATCATGCCGGCGAGCCCGAGCCGGCGGCCGTCCTCGGGCGTGTAGATCTTCTCCACCCCGTAGCGCTCGAGCGCCTCGATCTCCTGCGGCGCGATGGTGCCGCCGCCGCCGACCACGATCGCGCACATGCTGGTAGCCGCGCTCGCGCAGCATGTCGACCATGTAGGTGAAGTACTCGTTGTGGCCGCCCTGATAGGAGCTCACGGCGATCGCGTCGGCGTCCTCCTCGATGGCGGCGCGCACGATGTCGGCGACGCTGCGGTTGTGACCGAGGTGCACCACCTCGGCGCCGTGCGCCTGCAGCAGGCGGCGGATCATGTTGATGGCCGCGTCGTGACCGTCGAACAGCGAGGCGGCGGACACGAAGCGCAGCGGCGGCGGCGCTGCCGCCGCTACGCCGCTCGGCAGCGGCGCTCGCTCCCCTTGAGACGGCGCGTTCATGCCTGGTACCCATTGGACTTACCTCTTTACCCGCGGGTAGGATGCCTACTGATGAGTATGATTGAGCCGCCGGCGCCGGTCAACGCAGGCCGCGCTGCGCCGCCCGGCGCGCCGCGGCGGTCACCCAGCCGCGGCCGCGCCGCTATAATACCCTGCCGCCATGAACAGCCGCCGTATCGCCCCGCCCCCCGCGGGCAAAGCCGCGCTGCCGCCGCCCCTCCCCCTGGCGGGCCAGCCGCGAGCGGCTGCGCGACCGCGAGCTCAAGCGCGATGCGGTGATCCGCGCCGCGGCACGCGAGTTCAACCGCAAGGGCTACCACAACACCTCCCTCGATGACATTGCCGCCCGGCTCGAGGTCACCAAGCCCACCGTCTACTACTACGTCACCAGCAAGGAGCAGCTGCTGTTCGAGTGCTTCGTGGCCGGGGTCGAGCAGATCCGCGCCGCATTCCGCGAGGTGCGCGCATCTCGCAGGTGCCCGGCGCGCGAGCGGCTCAATGCCGTGCTGCGCCATTACGGGAGGCGGTCGCCTCGGAATTCGGCTGGTGCATGGTGCGGGCGGAGGACCAGGACTTGTCGCCGGCCATGAGCCGCCACATCAAGGCGCTCAAGTCCGAGATCGACCACGGCATCCGCCGTCTGATCCGCGAGGGGGTGCAGGACGGCTCGATCCAGCCGTGCGACCCGAAAATGACGGCCTTTGCGCTCGCCGGCGCGCTCAACTGGATCGCGCACTGGTATCGTGAGGACCGATCCCTGACGGGCGCGCAGATCGCCGACGCGTTCGTCACCATATTCGAGGCGGGCCTGCGTCCGCGCAGCGCCTCCGGGTCGAGCGCCCGTGACCGTACGCCGGGGGCGCGCGTCGCTGGCGCGCTCGTCGCGCTACAGGCCTGAAGAAGCGACAGCTTAAAGCGAGGGTCCCATGTCCAGTTCAGATGTCGTCATCGTCTCCGCCAGGCGCACCCCGATCGGGGCGTTCCTCGGCGCCCTCGTCACCGCTCACCGCCGTGCAGCTCGGCAGCGCCGCCATCAAGGCGCGCCCTCGAGGCCGCCGGCGTCGCCGCCGGCGACGTGCAGGAAGTCATCATGGGCTGCGTGCTGCCGGCCGGCCTCGGCCAGGCGCCGGCCCGCCAGGCCGCCCTCGGCGGCCGGCGTGCCCATCGGCGTGCCCGCCACCACCATCAACAAGATGTGTGGCTCGGGACTCAAGGCGGTGATGATGGCCGCCGACCAGATCCGCGCCGGCAATGCGGACATCGTGCTCGCGGGCGGCCTCGAGTCGATGAGCAATGCCCCCTACCTGCTGCCGAAGGCCCGCAGCGGCTATCGCATGGGCCACGGCGAGGTGCATCGACCACATGCTGCGCGACGGCCTGCAGAGCCCGTTCGACGGCAAGTCGATGGGCTGCTTCGCGGACTCCACCGCGGCCAAGTACGCCTTCACGCGCGCGCAGCAGGACGCCTTTGCCGACCGAATCGGTGCGGCGCGCCATGCGCGCGCTGCAGGCGGGCGAGTTCGACGCCGAGGTCACACCGGTCACGGTGAAGGGCCGCAAGGGCGAGACGGTCGTGGCGCGCGATGAGACCCCGGGCACCTGCGACGTGAGCAAGATCGCCGACCCTGAAGCCTGCCTTCGGCAAGGACGGCACGGTGACGGCCGCGAGCTCCTCTTCGATTGCCGACGGCGCGGCGGCGCTCGTGGTCATGAGCGCCAAGGCCGCGGACGCGCGGGGCCTGAAGCCGCTGGCGCGCATCGCTCGGCGTACGCGAGCACGCGCATGAGCCGGAGTGGTTCACGACCGCCCCGGTGGGCGCGATCCGCAAGGTGCTCAGCCAGCTCGGCTGGAAGCCGCACGATGCCGACCTGTACGAGATCAACGAGGCGTTCGCGGTGGTCACCATGGCCGCGATGCGCGACATCGACATCGATCATGCGCGCGTCAACGTGCAACGGCGGCGCCTGCGCGCTCGGTCATCCGATCGGCGCGACCGGCGCGCGTATCCTGACGACGCTGCTGCACGCGTTGCGCCGCCGCGGCGGCAAGCGCGGCATCGCCTCGCTGTGCATCGGCGGCGGCGAAGCCGTGGCGCTGGCGGTCGAGACTGCTCTAGCTGCGCACGCGCCTTCGAGGGGGAGTCGATGAAGGTTCAGGACGCACGCGCCGTCGTCACCGGCGGCGCTTCGGGCCTCGGGCCACGCGGTCGCGCGCCACATCGTCGCGCGCCGGCGGCAAGGTCATGATGCTCGATGTGCAGGAAGGCCCGGGCCGGCGCGGCCGCCGCAGCGCTCGGGCGCGAACGCGAGCTTCGTGCGCTGCGATGTCACCTCCGAGGCGGAGGTCAATGCCGCCATGGACGCGGCGCACGCGCGCCTGCGGCGGACTCAATCTGCTGGTGAACTGCGCCGGCGTGGTCGGCGCCGGGCGCGTGCTCGGCAAGAACGGGCCCGATGGCGGGCGAGTTCTTCACCAAGGTGATCCATATCAACCTGATCGGCACCTTCCTGTGCGACAAGGCCGCCGCGGCCCTGATGCAGAACAACGCCCCCGGGCGCGGACGGCGAGCGCGGCCTGCTCGATCCATACCTCCTCGGTCGCCGCCTTCGAAGGCCAGATCGGCCAGGCGGCCTACTCCGCCACCAAGGCGGCGGTCGCCGGCATGACGCTGCCGATCGCGCGCGAGCTGGCGCGCTTCGGGATCCGCTGCGTGTCGATCGCCCCGGGCATCTTCCACACGCCCATGATGGACGGCATGCCGCAGGAGGTGCAGGACTCCCTCGCCGCGCAGGTGCCCTTCCCGGCGCGCCTCGGCAAGCCAGAAGAGTTCGCGCAGCTGGTGGCCAGCGTGTTCGAGATCCCGATGCTGAACGGCGAGACCATTCGCCTCGACGGCGCAATCCGCATGCAGCCGAAGTAGTGCCCGATGAGCGACGCGAGCACCGCCGCCGCGCGCAGCGGCCCCGACGGCATCGAGCGCGACGTCATGCAATACGACGTCGTGATCGTGGGAGCGGGGCCCGGCCGGGCTCGCCTGCGCCATCCGCCTGAAGCAGCTGCAAGCCCGACGGCGAGCGTCTGCGTGCTGGAGAAGGCCGCGGCGGTGGGCGCGCACTCGCTTTCCGGGCGCGGTGCTCGAGCCCGGGCCGCTCGAGCAGCTGCTGCCGGAATGGAGCCGCGAGTACCCCGGCATGAAGGTGCCGGCCGGGGACGATGATTTCCGCATCCTCACGCAGCGTGGCTCGTTCAAGCCGGTGCCCGACTGGCTGGTAAGGCTCCTGCCGCGCTCGATGACTTACTCGACACCGTTCAACAATCACGGCAACTACATCATCTCGCTCGGGCAGCTGACGCCCTGGCTCGCCGCGAAGGCGGAAGCGCTCGGCGTGGAGATCTTCCCGGGCTTTGCGGCGGCGGCCGCGTGTTCGACGAGCATGGCGGCGTCAAGGGCGTGCGCATCGGCGACATGGGGCTCGATCAGCGACGGGCGAGCCCGGCCCCAACTTCACCCCCGGCGTCGAGATCCACGCGCCGCTCACGGTGCTGGCGGAAGGCGCGCGCGGCTCGCTCGCCAAGCAGCTCATCGCGCAGATTCGATCTCGCCGCGCGGGCACTGCCCGCAGACCTTCGCGCTCGGCTACAAGGAGCTGTGGCAGCTGCCGGCCGGGCGGGTACGCCCGGGCCGCATCGAGCACGGCCTGGGCTGGCCGGCCGACTCGCGCACCTACGCCGGCAGCTTCCTCTACCACCTCGACAACGACCGCGTGTACGTCGGCTACATCGTCGGCCTCGACTACGAGGATCCGCGCCTGCAGCCGTTCGAGGCGTTCCAGCAATACAAGAATCACCCGAGCGTCAAGCCGCTGCTCGAGGGCGGGGAGATCCTCTCCGCCGGGGCGCGCACCATCGCGGCCGGCGGCTGGCAGTCGACCCCGACGCTGGAGATGCCGGGCGCGATCCTGATCGGCGATGCCGGCGGCACGCTCAACTTCGCCAAGATCAAGGGCGTGCACCAGGCGATACGCTCGCGGCGCGCTCGCCGGCTGAGCACATGGCGCAGAGCGGCAGCGGGCACCGGGTTCGATGCCCGCTGGCGCGCCTCGCCGGGCGGCCAGGAGCTCAAGCGCGTGCGCAACTTCAAGCCCGCGTTCAAGCGCGGCATGTGGCTCGGACTGATCAATTCGGCGTGGGAGATGCTCACCGGCGGCACGTCGCCCTGGACACTGAAGAACACCGCGACTGGTCGCGTCTGCAGAAGCTCGACGAGTTCACCTCGCCCGATCGGCACTGGGTGGAGCGCACGCTGCCGCCGCGCGATCGCGTGTCGTTCGTGTTCTTCGCCGGCAACGCGCACGAGGAGAGCCAGCCGGTGCACCTGAAGGTGGCCGACACCAGCATCTGCGCCGAGCGCTGCGGCGAGCGAGTTCGGCAACCCGTGCGAGCGCTTCTGCCCGGCCGGCGTCTACGAGATGGTCGACGACGGCGGCAGGGCGGGCGGCGCCTGCAGATCAACGCCGCCAACTGCGTGCACTGCAAGGCCTGCGACATCAAGGATCCCTACGGGATCATCACCTGGACCACGCCCGAAGGGGGCTCGGGACCGAACTACCAGTCGTTGTAGCTCGACCTTGCATGACTGAGCTCTGGCGCCCCTCTGCCGAGCGCATCGCGGACGCGAACCTGACGCGCTTCATGCGCTGCGTGAATGCGCGCCGCGGCCTGCAGCTCGAGCGACTACGCGCAACCTGTACGCCTGGTCTGCTCAGCGCGCCGGAGGCCTTCTGGACGCGAAGTGGCGCGCTTTGCCGACCTGCGCGCCGAGCTGGGGCGAGGGGCCGGTGCTCGGAGAAGCCGCAGCGCATGCCCGGCGCGCGCTTCTTTCCCGCTGCGCAGCTGAACTTCGCCGACAACCTGCTCGCGGTTCGAAGACGAGCAGCCGGCGCTCGTGTTCCGCAACGAGCGCGGCGCGCGGCGCACGCTCTCCTACCGCGAGCTGCACGCGCGAGGTTGCGCGCATCGCCGCGGGGCTCAGGGCCGCAGGCGTGGTCGCCGGCGATCGCGTGGCCGGTTACCTGCCGAACCTGCCGGAGAGCCGCCATCGCCATGCTCGCCACGGCGAGCCTCGGTGCGATCTGGTCCTCCTGCTCGCCGGACTTCGGCGTGCACGGCGTGCTCGATCGTTTCGGGCAGATCGCGCCGAAGGTGCTGTTCGCCGCCGACGGCTACTTCTATGCGGGCAAGAAGCTCGATTCGCTGCAAACGGTGGCCGAGGTGCTGGCACAGCTGCCGGCGATCGAGCGCGTGGTGGTCATTCCCTACGCGGACAGTGAGCCGCGGCTCGGCGCACTCGGGGCCGGCGGCCGTACGCGCCACGCTGTGGCAGGAGTTCGGGGCGCGCGGCAGCCCGGCGCTCTTTGCGCAGCTGCCCTTCAATCACCCGCTCTACATCCTGTATTCCTCGGGCACGACCGGCGCTCCGAAGTGCATCGTGCACGGCGCCGGCGGCACGCTGCTGCAGCACCTGAAGGAGCACCTGCTGCACACCGATCTGAAGCGCAGCGATCGGCTGTTCTACTTCACCACCTGCGGCTGGATGATGTGGAACTGGCTGATGAGCGCGCTGGCGAGCGGCGCGACGCTGGTGCTCTACGACGGCAGCCCGTTCCACCCGGGCCCCGGGGCGCTGTGGCACATGGCGCAGGAGGAGCGCCTCACCGTCTTCGGCACCAGCGCCAAGTATCTCTCCTCGCTGCAGAAGAGCGACTTCGTGCCGGCGCAGAAGGTGGACCTCAGCGCGCTGCGCACGCTGCTGTCGACCGGCTCGCCGCTCCTGCCCGAGGGGTTCGATTACGTCTACCGCGCCGTGAAGACCGACCTGCAGCTCGCCTCGATCTCCGGCGGCACCGATATCGTGTCGTGCTTCGCACTCGGCTGTCCGACCCGCCCCGTGTATCGCGGCGAGATCCAGTGCCGCGGACTGGGCATGGCGGTCGACATTTTCGACGATGGCGGCCGCCCGCTGCGCGGCGAGCGCGGCGAGCTGGTATGCACGGCCCCCTTCCCCTCCATGCCGCTGGGATTCTGGAACGATCCGACGGGCGCGAAGTACCGCGCCGCCTACTTCGAGCGCTTCCCGGGCGTGTGGCACCACGGCGACTACGCCGCGCTCACCGCGCACGATGGTCTGGTCATCTACGGACGCTCGGACGCGGTGCTCAACCCCGGCGGGGTGCGCATCGGTACCGCGGAGATCTACTCCGCGGTCGAGAGCCTGCCGCAGATCATGCGAGGCACTGGCGGTCGGACAGGACTGGCACGGCGATGTGCGGGTGGTGCTGTTCGTGCGGCTGCGCGCGGGGGTCGAGCTCGATGAGGCGCTGAGGAAGGAGATCCGCGCCACCATCCGCGCGCATACCACCGCGCGGCACGTGCCGGCCAAGATCATCGCCGTGCCGGACCTGCCGCGCACGCTCTCCGGCAAGCTCACCGAGCTGGCGGTGCGCAACGTCATCCACGGCCTGCCGGTGAAAAACCTCGATGCGCTCGCCAACCCGGATGCGCTGGAGTATTTCCGCGACCTGCCCGATCTGCAGTCCTGACGCAGCAGCGGAGCGAGGCGTGTGGACCTGCACCAGCGCTACCAGCGCGAGCTCACCGCACGCTACTTCCAGTCCGACCCCGCGCAACTCGCCGCGCTCGCGCGACTCGAGGATCTGCGCCGCCGGCTGATCGCCTCAGCACCGCCGCCGCGCGTGCGCCTGCCCCGCTGGCTCGGCGCCTTCACCCGCCGCGCAGCGCGCGCACCGGTGCCGGGGCTGTACCTGTGGGGCGGAGTCGGGCGCGGCAAAACCTGGCTCATGGACCTGTTCTTCGACAGCCTGCCCTTCGAGCAGCGGCGCCGCCGTCATTTTCATCGCTTCATGCACGAGGTGCATGAGCAGCTGCGGCGGCTGTCTGGCCGGCGCGCGCCGCTCGAGGAAATCGCGCGGACCATCGCGCAGCGATACCCGGGTGCTGTGCTTCGATGAGCTGTACGTGGCGGACATCGCCGATGCCATGATCCTCGGCGGTCTGTTCGAGGGGTCTGTTCCGGCGCGGCGTCACTCTGGTCGCCACCTCGAATCTCGCGCCGCGCGGATCAGTACAAGGAGGGTCTGCAGCGCCAGCGCTTCCTGCCCGCCATCGCGCTGCTCGAGCGCCATCTGGAGGTGCTGCGGCTCGCGGGCAGCACCGACTATCGGCTGCGCCAGCTCACCCAGGCGGGCATCTACCTGCCGCTCGGCGCAGCAGACACCGGCGCGCGCCTCGAGGCGCTGTTCGCCGAGCTGGCCGCTCACGGCGAGCCGGGCAGGCGGCAGCATCGAGATCGAAGGGCGCCCGATCGCCGTGTCGGTGCGGCGAGGCAGCGTCGTGTGGTTCGACTTCGCGGCGCTGTGCGCCGGCTCCGCGCAGTCCGGACGACTACATCGAGATCGCGCGCGAGTACCAGTCGGTGATCGTCGTCCGGCGTGCCGGTGTTCGATGCGCGCGCAGGAGGACGAGGCGCGGCGCTTCATCGCGCTGGTCGATGAGCTCTACGATCGCAACGTCAATCTCATCGTCGTCGGCGGCCGCGCCGCCCGCCGCAGCTTTACCGCGGCGAGCGCCTGCGGGAGTTGTTCGCGCGCACCGCGAGCCGCCTGACCGAGATGCAGAGCGAGGAGTACCTGGCGCGCGAGCATCGCCCCTGACGTGCGCCAGCGCCGCAACCGGCTTGGCTTGCGCCGCAGCCGATCGACTAGATCACCCCGCGCCGGATCTGGTCCTGCTCGATCGATTCGAACAGCGCGCGGAAATTGCCCTCGCCGAAGCCCTCGTTGCCCTTGCGCTGGATGATCTCGAAGAAGATCGGGCCGATGACGTTCTGCGTGAAGATCTGCAGCAGCACGCCCTCGCCGCGCTCGGGGTTGCCGTCGATCAGGATGCCGCGCGAGCGCAGCTCCGCCAGCGACTCGCGATGCCCGGGGACGCGCGCTGCGACACCCTCGTAATAGGTGTCGGGCGTGTCCTGGAAGGCCACGCCGTGGCGGCGCAGCACGTCCACCGTGCGGTAGATGTCGTCGCTGGCGAGCGCGATGTGCTGGATGCCCTCGCCGTGGTACTCGCGCAGGTATTCCTCGATCTGGCTCTTGTCGTCCTGCGATTCGTTGATCGGGATGCGGATCTTGCCGCAGGGGCTGGTCATGGCGCGCGACAGCAGCCCGGTCAGCTTGCCCTCGATGTCGAAGTAGCGGATCTCGCGGAAGTTGAACAGCTTCTCGTAGAAGCCGGCCCACAGGTCCATGCGGCCGCGGCCGACGTTGTGGGTGAGATGATCGATCAGCACGAGGCCCGCCGCTTCCGTGGCGGGCGACGCTCTGCGACCGGGCGGAAATCCACGTCGTAGATCGAGTGCTCGCCGTAACGGTCGACGAGATAGATGAGCGAGCCGCCGATGCCTTCGATGCACGGAATGTTGAGCTCCATCGGACCGGCGCTCTGCGGACCGGGCTTGGCGCCGAGCGCGAGCGCGCGCGCGTAGGCGCCGGCAGCATCGCGCACCCGGAACGCCATGGCGCAGGCCGACGGGCCGTGCGCGCGGGCAAACGCCTGGGCGAAGGACTCCGGCTTCCGCATTGATGATGAAGTTGATCTCACCCTGGCCGTGCAGCGTCACGTTCTTGGAGCGATGGCGCGCCACTACCGGGAAGCCCAGCCGTTCGAACAGCGTGCGCAGCAGCTGCGGGTCGGGCGCGGTGTATTCGACAAATTCGAACCCATCCGTGCCCATCGGGTTGTCGGGTGCGTCGCTCAAGAGCTCACCTTCTGCTCCTGCGGGAGCCAGGAACCGCGCAATCCGCGAGCATTATAGCCGCCCCGCGGGGGTGGCACCGCGCAGCCGCCCGCGCTCGACCGCGCGCTACACGCAAGCGGGAGGTCGGCCGCGGCATGTATAATCGCGCGCCACCGCGGGATCTGCGGCCGCGCCGTTACAGCACAAGATGCGCCACGCGCACGCGGCACCGCCCCTTCCCGACCAGGATGATTGGGCATGCACGCGCCAGTTGCTGTTGAAGATAACCGGCTGCTCCGCAGCATCCCCGCGGCACGTGTCGCGCTGATCGAGCGCATTGCCCGCGCGGCTGCCGACAGCAGTGGCGGTCGCAACGCGCTCCTGCAACGCTTCCTGCGCGCCTATTTCCGCGGCGTGGCGGAGGAGGATCTCGCCGAGCGTCCCCCGCGGCATCTCGCCAGGGCGGCGCTGGCGCATCTCGCTTTCGCGGCGCGGCGCCCTCCCGGCCGCTCGCTGGTGCGCGTGCTTCAATCCCGATCCGCACGCGGACGGCTTCGAGTCGGCGCACACCCTGGTGCTCTCGGTCACCGATGACATGCCGTTCCTGGTCGATTCGCTCGGCATGGCCTTCGGCCGCGCCGACCTCGCGGTCCACCTGATCGTGCACCCGGTGCTGCAGGTGCGCCGTGACCGCCGCGGGCAGCTCATCGATATCGGCGCCAACGGCGCCCATGCCGCGCACCCGGAGTCCTGGCAGCTGTACGAGATCGACCGCGTAACCGATCCCGAGCAGCTGCGCAGGCTGCAGCACGATCTGGAGAGCACGCTGGGCGACGTGCGCGCCGCGGTCACCGACTGGCGCGGCGATGCGCGAGCGGGTGCGCGAGATCATCACGCGCCTGGAGAACGACCCGCCGCCGCTGCCGCCCGCCGAGGTGAGCGAGGCGGCGCCACCTGCTCGACTGGATGGAGGCGCGCCACTTCGTGTTCCTCGGCTACCGCCACTACCGCCTGCGAGCGCGGCCGCATCCGAGGACCGCCTGGTGCCGGACATGCAGCTCGGGGCTCGGCATCCTGCGCGCGGCGCGCCGCGAGCGGGCGGCGCCCGCGCGTCACGCTGCTGCGCGGGGACGTGCGTGCGCGCGCGCGCGAGCCGGAGCCGCTGGTCGTGACCAAGGCGAACTCGAGCGCCACCGTGCACCGCGCCGGAGCTGCTCGACTACGTCGGAGTCAAGACCTTCGACAGCCGCGGGCGCGTCGACGGCGAGCATCGTTTCCTCGGGCTCTGGACCTCGACCGCCTACCACGGCAGCCCGCGCGATATTCCGGTGCTGCGCCGCAAGGTCGAGCGCGTCATCGAGCACTTCGGCCTCGATCCCGCCAGCCACGATGGCAAGGCGGTGCTGAACGTGCTCGAAACGTACCCGCGCGACGAGCTGTTCCAGGCAGGCGTGCCCGACCTGATCCGCATCGTGCGCGGGGTGGTCAACCTGTATGAGCGCCGTACCGTGCGGCTGCTGGTGCGGCGCGATCCGTATCACCGCTTCTACTCATGCCTGGTGTACGTGCCGCGCGATCGTTACAACACCGAAGTGCGCCAGCGCATCGAGCAGATTGCGCTCGAGGGCTTCGCCGGCACCAGCGTCGAGAGCCAGGCGCAGATCTCCGGCTCGAGCCACGCGCGCGTGCACGTGGTAGTGCGCACCGATCCGGGCCGGCGTCACAAGCCCGATTTCGCCGCAATCGAGCGTCGCATCGCCGAGGCGGCGCTCACCTGGGCCGACAGGCTGCGCGAGGTGCTCATCGGCCAGCGCGGGGAGGCGGCGGGACTGGCGCTCGTGGCGCGCTACCGGCACGCCTTTCCGCTCGCCTACCAGGAGGACGTACCCCCGCAGGAGGTGCTCGACGATCTGCGCGACCTCGAGGCGCTGCGCCAGCAGCCGCGCACTCTGCAGCTGAGTCTGCACCGTCCCGCCGGAGGGCGGCCCGAGCGCGTGCACCTGAAGATCGCGCGGCTCGCAGACCCGGTGCCGATCTCGGACGTGCTGCCGATGCTGGAGAACTTCGGCCTGCGGGTGATATCCGAGCACCCCTACGAGCTCAGCCTGGCCGGAAGGTGGCGCGGCCTGGATCCAGGACTTCGAGCTCGAGCATCGCGACGGGCTGCTCGTCGACATCGCGCGCGTCGAAGCCAACTTCCGCGAGGGCTTCGCCGCGGCCTGGAACGGCGACATCGAGAACGACGGCTTCAACCGCCTGCTGCTCGGCGCCGATCTCACCGCGCGCCAGATCCTGGTGCTGCGCGCCTGCTGCCGCTACCTGCTGCAGACCGGCGTGCCCTTCAGCCAGACCTCCATGGAGCGCGCCCTCGGCGCCAACGCCGCCATCGCCAGAAGCCTGGTGCGGCTTTTTCAGGCGCGCTTCCAGCCGGCGGCCGGACGCAGCCCCCGCGGCCGCGAGCGTGAGGCGGACAGCATCATCGAACAGATCCGCACCGGCCTCGATGCTGTGGCGAGCCTCGATGACGATCGGATCCTGCGCGCCTACCTGACACTCATTCAGGCGACGCTGCGCACCAACTTCTACCAGCTCGGCGCGGATGGGCAGCCGAAGCGCTACGTGTCCTTCAAGCTCGACCCCGCCAGGATCCCGGACCTGCCGCTGCCGAAGCCGAAATTCGAGATCTTCGTCTACAGCCCGCGGGTCGAGGGCGTGCATCTGCGCATGGGCGAGGTCGCGCGCGGCGGCATCCGCTGGTCCGACCGGCGCGAGGATTTCCGTACCGAGGTCCTCGGCCTGATGAAGGCGCAGAACGTCAAGAACACCGTCATCGTGCCGGTCGGCGCCAAGGGCGGCTTCGTGCCGAAACGCCTGCCCGCCACCGGTACTCGCGAGGAGGTGCAGGCGGAGGTGATCGCCTGCTACCAGACCTTCATCCGCGGACTGCTCGATCTCACCGACAACATCGTCGCCGGGCGCATCGTGCCGCCCGCGCAGGTGGTGCGGCGCGACGGCGACTGACCCCTACCTGGTGGTGGCGGCCGACAAGGGCACGGCCACGTTCTCCGACATCGCCAACGCCATCTCCGCCGAATACGGCTTCTGGCTGGGCGATGCCTTCGCCTCCGGCGGCTCCGCCGGATACGACCACAAGAAGATGGGCATCACGGCGCGCGGCGCGTGGGAGTGCGTCAAGCGCCACTTCCGCGAGATGGGCATCGACACGCAGAAAATGGACTTCACCGTCGCCGGCATCGGCGACATGTCCGGCGACGTCTTCGGCAACGGCATGCTGCTGTCGCGCCACATCCGCCTGCAGGCCGCCTTCGATCACCGCCATATCTTCCTCGATCCTGATCCGGATCCGGCGGTGAGCTTCGCCGAGCGCGCCCGGCTGTTCGCGCTGCCGCGCTCGAGCTGGGACGACTACGACCGCACGCAAGCTCTCCCGCGGCGGCGGCATATTCCCGCGCTCGGCGAAATCCATCGCGCTGTCGGCGGAGGCGCGCGCGCTGCTCGGAGTGGAGAGCGCCGCCGCTGCGCCCAACGACGTCATCCGCGCCATCCTGCGCATGCCGGTGGACCTGCTGTGGAACGGCGGCATCGGCACCTACGTCAAGGCGAGCGATGAGCGCAACGCCGAGGTCGGCGATCGCACCAACGATGCGGTGCGCATCAACGGCCGCGAGCTCAAAGCCAAGGTAGTCGGTGAAGGCGGCAATCTGGGCCTGTCGCAGCGCGGCCGCGTCGAATATGCCCTCGCCAAGCGGTCGCCTCAACACCGACTTCATCGACAACTCCGCGGGCGTCAACACCTCGGACGTCGAGGTCAACATCAAGATCCTGCTCAACCCGCTGGTGCCGAGCGGCAAGCTCCCCCGCGGCGAGCGCAACCGCCTGCTGGCGCGCATGACCGACGAAGTCGCAGCGCTCGTGCTGCGCAACAACTACCTGCAGAGCCAGGCGATCAGCACGCTCGAGCTGCAGGGCGCGGCGCGGCTGCCGGAGTTCCAGCACCTCATCCGCTCGCTCGAGCGCTCCGGCGAACTCAACCGCGCGCTCGAGTTCCTGCCGAGCGACGACGAGCTCGCCGAGCGCCGCAAGAGCGGCGCCGGTCTCACGCGGCCGGAGCTCGCGATCCTGCTCGCCTACAGCAAGATCTGGCTGAACAACCACCTGCTGGCCTCCGACGTTCCGGAGGATCCCTACCTGTCGACGGAGCTGGAGCGCTACTTCCCCGCGCCGGTGCGCGAGCGCTTCGCGCGCGCCATCACGCCACCACCGGCTGCGGCGCGAGATCATCGCCACCGCGACCACCAACAGCCTGGTGAACCGCATGGGGCCGACATTCGTGCCGCGCGCCCAGGAAGACACCGGCGCCGAGCCGGCCCAGATCGCGCGAGCCTACACCGCGGCGCGCGAGATCTTCGCGATGCGCGAGGTGTGGGAGCAGATCGAGGCGCTCGACAACAAGGTCCCGGCGAAGCTGCAGTACGAGGCCGCCTTCCAGACCAGCCGGCTGCTGCGACACGTGACCTACTGGCTGCTCACCTCGCGCAGCCAGCGGGCTGCAGGTCGATGCCGCGGTCGGCGAGTTCCGCGCCGGCGTGCAGCAGCTCGAGGCGGAAATCGCCGGGGTACTCACCGGCGCCGAGCTGGCGCGTTTCGAGGAGGGACGGCGAGCACTACACTCGAGGCGGGGCTGCCGCCGGTGCTGGCGGCACGCATCGCGAGCCTGGAGGCGCTCAACGCCGCGCTCGACATCGTCGAGATCGCGGCCAGCCACCGCGTCAGTGTCGCCGAGACCGCGCGCGTGTATTTCGAGGTCGGCACGCGCATCGGCTTCGACTGGCTGCGCGCGCGCATCGAGAAGCTCACCGTCGAGGGCCCGTGGCAGGCGATCGCCCGCACCGGGCTGCGCGATGCGGCGCTGCGCGTGCACCGCCGCCTGACCGAGCGCGTGCTGGCGCGCAGGGAACGCGGCAGCGCCCAGGCGCGCGTCACCGCCTGGGTCGAGTCCGCCGGCAAGGATCTGGCGCACTGGCAGCGCACGCTCGCGGACATGCGCGCCGCGGGCGCCGGCGACTTCGCCACGCTCACCGTGGGCGTCGAGTCGGTGCGCAAGCTGGCGAACTGACCGTGCCGGGCAAACTGATCCTGGTCCGCCACGGCCAGAGCATCTGGAACGTCGACAACCTGTTCACCGGCTGGACCGACGTCGACCTGTCGGCCGGCGGCCGCGGCGAAGCTGCGCAGGCCGGCGCGCGAGCTGCTGCAGGAGAAGCTCACGCGTCGACATCGCCTTCACCTCGGTGCTGAAGCGCGCCATCCGCACGCTGTGGATCATGCTCGATGAGATGGACCGCATGTGGATTCCGGTGGAGCGCTCCTGGCGGCTCAACGAGCGCCACTACGGCGCGCTGCAGGGACTCAACAAGGCGCAGACGGTTGCGCAGCACGGCGAGGCGCAGGTGAAGATCTGGCGGCGCAGTTACGACATCCCGCCGCCGCCGCTGGCTGCCGATGACCCGCGCCACCCGCGTTTCGATCCGCGCTACGCCGGCCTCGATCCGCAGGATCTGCCCGCCACCGAATCGCTCAAGGACACGCTCGCGCGCGTGCTGCCCTTCTGGCACGCGCGCATCGCCGCCGAGTTGCGCTCCGGCGCGCAACGTGATGGTGGTCGCGCACGGCAACAGCCTGCGCGCCATGGTGAAGATGCTCGACGATGTCGCCGAGAGCGAGATCACCGAGCTCAACATCCCGACCGGCGTGCCGTTGCTCTACGAGCTCGACGCGGGCCTCAAGCCGCTCGGCAGCCGCTATCTCGGCGATCCGGCGGCCATCGCCGCCGCCGCCGAAGCCGTCAGGCGCCAGACCGAGAAGCGCTGACGACGCCACCGGGAGCGCGAGCGTCAAGCGCGGGCGCGAGGGCCCCGGGCGAAACACAGAGCTTTCGGGACCTTGAAAAACAGGGACGTTTTTCCGGAGCCCCCAGGGATGGGTTCACGGCGTTCCCGAAAGGTCTGTGTTTTGACCGCGGCCCGCGAACTACCGACGTTGATCGAGCGGTCGAGTAATTCGCCGCTGCCTACGCCGCCCAGCCGTCGTAGCGCCCCTTGAACTCGCTGGCGAGCGCGGTCAGGCGCCGGCTCATTTCCTGCATGTCCGGCACGATCAGCCGCATGGTCTTGCTGGCATGCAGGCTGAAGCCGAGCTCGGGGTCGTTCTCCAGCGGCTTCACGTCCACGCTGAACTCCGGCTCGAGGCGCGCCCGGGCACGCCCTGGCAGGCCGCCTCGTCCGGCAGCGCCAGAAAGAAATCCACGGGGTAGTCATTGAACGGTGCGTAGCCCTGTGAGCGCAGCCGCCCGATGATCTGCTCGTCCCAGCTTTCGCGCGCGATTTTTGGGCGGCGCGCAGCTTGAAATAGATGCGCAGCAGGATGATGGCCAAGCGCCGCCAGCAGTGCCAACAGGGTCCACGTCATGACTGTGACTCAGCCGCTAACGCGAGCCCTTGTCGGGGAAGTGCGGCTTGCGCTTCTCGAGGAAAGCGCGGATGCCCTCGGTGCCCTCCGCCCCCACCGCGTGCGAGGCGATGGTCTCGCTCTCGAGCACCATCTGCGACTCCAGCGCGCCGAGGGAGTGTGCCAGCAGCCGCTTGGTCGCGCCGTAGGCCCCGCTCGGGCCCTGTGCCAGCTGCTCGGCAATCTCGAGGGCACGCTCGAGCAGCTGCTCATCACTCACCACTTCGTTGACCAGTCCCCAGGCGAGGGCCTCGGCGGCCGGAAGCGTGCGATTGAGCAACAGCAGCTCCATCGTGCGCTTCACGCCGAGCATGCGCGGCAGCAGGAACGAGGTGCCGGCATCGGGAGTCAGGCCGGCATTGGTGTAGGCGAGGTTGAATTTCGAGCTCGTCCGCACAGCGCGAGGTCCGCCATGGCAACCAGTCCCACGCCGGCGCCAGCCGCCGTGCCGTTGACGGCCGCGATCACCGGCGCGTCCATGCGCACGAAGTTGCGAAATGGCCGCGTGCAGGTAGGTGGTGAGCTCGCGGATGTAGTCGTCGCCGGCGGTATCGCGCGAGGCCATGGCGCGCAGGTCGCCGCCGAAGCAGAAGTTGCGCCCGGCGCCGCTGAGCACCACGGCGCGCACGGCGCTGTTGCGGGCGCAGGTCATGGCGGCGGCGAGCAGATCCATGGCCATCTGCAGGTTGAGCGCGTTGCCGCTGTCGGGACGGTTCAGCGTGACCAGCGCCACCGCGCCGCGCGTCTCGACCTGTACGGTAGGTGCGGACACGGCTACTCGTCGGGCGCGATCCTGACGCGCAAGCCGGACAGATCCGGGGTGAATTCCAGCTGGCAGGACAGGCGCGAGTTTTCCTGGTAATGCGACAGCTCGGAGAGCAGCTCGCGCTCGTCCGACATGGCCGCCGGCAGCCGCGCCTGCCACTCCGGATCGACGTACACGTGACAGGTCGCGCAGGAGCACATGCCGCCGCAGATGGCCGCGACGCCGTAATCGAGCTCGCGCAGATTCTCCATGACCTTCAGTCCCGTCTTGCCCTCCACCTCATGCTCGACTCCGTCGCGATCGACGACACGCAAAAGCGCCATGCTTCTGCACCCCGTGAGCCCCGGAAATTGTCTGCGGCGATGCGTCCGGGATCTGGTAGTTTGCCGGTTCGTCGTGCGGGCCGCCAGCGCCGCGCGCCGGCGCGCCCGCAGACTCAGGCCGGCGGCAGGGGCCCGAACACCTTCATCACGAACACGGCCTTGCCAGCACGATCTGCCGCCGCCTCGAACGTCGGGCGCAGCTCGCGGCGCAACGCCTCCATGACCTCGTCGTACGCCCCGAACACCTGCGTGCTCATGCTGTTGGTGACTACCCGCAGACCCCCGTCCGCGCTCAGGCGCTCGAGGAATTCGTGGATGGCGGGAACGAAATCCGCCTGCAGCGGATACAGGCTGATCTCGACCCCGATGTCCATGCATGTCGCTCCGTCGCCGGCCGACGCCAGTATGACACGCGCGCCGCACTCACGGCGCTGCGGCAATGATCGTCCCTACGGACTAGAATGGGCCGCTAACGGGGCGACACGGCGGTTGCGCAGATGACGCGGAAGATCCAGGTTCATCAGGTCGATGCATTCACCCGCGAGCCCTTTACCGGCAACCCGGCCGGGGTGGTGCTGAATGCCGACGCGCTTACCGAGGCGCAGATGCTCGCCATCGCGCGCGAGCTCAACAACGCGGAAACCGCCTTCATCCTCGCTCCCGACGCCGACGACCATACGGTGCGCGCGCGCTTCTTCACCCCGCGCAGCGAGGCGGGCTTCGTCGGCCACGCCACGGTCGCGGCGCAGTACGTGCTGTCGCGCCGGCACGATGCGCCGCGCTGGCAGCGCCAGAAATCCAAGGCGGGCATCGTGGACGTGGAGGTGCGCGGCAGCGACGCGGACCGCCGCATCGCCATCCGCCGCAACGCTCCACCGCTCGGGCGCGAGCTGAACGACCGCGAGCGGCTCGCCGTGCTCGACGCGCTGGCGCTCGCCACCGAAAGTCTCGACACCCGCATGCCACCGCGCATCGTCGGCTCGGCCGGCACGCGGCTGCTGATCGGCGTGCGCGGCCCGGAACCGCTGCAAGCACCTGAAGCCCGACCTGGCGCGACTCACGACACTGTCGGCGCAGATCGGCGCCGCCGGCTACTTCGTCTTCACGCTCACCCCGGACGCCACCGACCACCTCACCGAGTCGCGCATGTTCTGCCCGGCGCTCGGAATCGCCGAGGACCCGGTGAGCGGCAACGCGCACGGGCTGCTTGGCGCCTACCTTGCGCACCTGGGCCTGCTCAGCCGCAGCGACAAGCGCGCCGGCTTCTGCGGCATACAGGGACACTCGCTGCACCGGCCCGGACGGGTCGAGGTCGAGTCTGGAATTCAGTGGCACGGAGCTCGCCAGTGTCTGGATCATCGGCCAGGCCGTGTCGATTTTCCAGACCGAAATCGAGCTGTAACGGCCGCATGGCACAGTTCGAGCCGGTGATGAAGCTGAGCGACCTTCCGGCGGGAAGCATGCGCAGCTGTGTCATCGACGGTCGCGAGATCGTGATCTGTCACACGCGCGAGGGCCTATTCGCGCTCGACAACATCTGCACGCACGCGCATGCGCGGCTGTGTGAGGGACGGCTGCGGGCGACGCGGCTGGTCTGCCCGCTGCACGGCGCGTCGTTCGACATCCGCGACGGCCGGGTCCTGGGGCCGCCCGCGGTACTGCCGCTGCCCACTCACGCGCGTGCGCGTCGTCGAGGGCGCGATCGAGGTGGCAGTGAGTGCCGTCGCGGCTTAGGCGGGCGTGGCCTGCGACGCGCGCCGCAGCAGCCAAAGTCCCGCCACGGTGACACACGCACCGCTCGCAAACGGTGTGGACGGACCGAGCAGTGCGTACAGCGGCCCGGACGTCAAAGGCCCGAGCACGCGCGCCAGACTGGCACTCGCGAGCCCTGTGGCCGCAAGCATCAGGCGCTTGAGGAAGCGTGGCCGCATTCGCCGCATTCGATCACAGTGGCCGCCGGGGATAGGTTATTCTCGCGCTCTAAGGCCTGCACGCAGACCTTAGGGGGTCCCATGCGATTGCGCCTGCTCGCGCCACGATATTGGCTCACGTGGGCCGGGCTCGGCCTGTTGCGGCTGCTGGCGTTGCTGCCCTACGCCGCCATCGTGCGGCTCGGGCGGCTGCTCGGGGCGGTGGTGCGCAGGCTGGCGCCCGGCTTCGTTCGCACCGCGCGACGCAATATCGAGTTGTGCCTTCCGGAGCTGTCTGCCGAGGCGCGCGAGCGGCTGCTCAATGCGCATTTCGCGAGCTTGGGTATCGCACTGCTGGAAACCCCGCTGGCCTGGTGGATCACACCGGCGCCGCTTGCGAAGCTCGTGCGCATCGAGGGGGCCGAGCACCTGCACGCCGCGCTGGCGCGCAAGCGCGGCGTCATCGTTCTCACTGCCCACTTCACTTCGATGGAAATGGCCGGACGCACGCTCGTGTCCATCGCGCCGGTGGGCTTCCTGTATCGCGCGACGAAGAACGAAGTGCTGGCCTACGCGCTCGAGCGCTTTCGCACCGGCTACGGTGGCTATCCGATCCCGAAGGATGACATCCGCGCCTTCATCTCCGCGCTCAGGCACGGCCGGTGTGTCTGGTACGCGCCCGACCAGAGCTATCGCAAGAAGGGCGCGGAAATGGTGCCGATGTTCGGCATTCCCGCCGCCACCAACACGCTCACCTCGCGCCTGGCGCGCATGTCGGGCGCTGCGGTGTTGCCTTATTTCTTCGAGCGCCTGCCCGGAACACAGGGGTACCGCGCCGTCATCCATCCGCCGCTGGAGAACTTCCCGAGCGACTCGCCCGCGGAAGATACCGCGCGCTTCAATCGCATGATCGAAGCGCAGGTGCGCCGCGTGCCCGAGCAGTACCTGTGGATTCACCGCCGCTTCAAGGGGCTCTCCCCCGACTACCCCGACTACTACGGACGGCAGGCGCCGCGCCGGGCGTGAGCGCCGCACCACCGGCAAGCTGCGACCTGCTGGTCGTTGGCGGAGGCGTCAACGGCACCGGTATTGCCCGCGATGCCGCCGGCAGGGGCCTCGCGGTGCTGCTGTGCGAACAGCACGACCTGGCCGCACATACCTCCTCCGCCAGTACCAAGCTGATCCACGGCGGCCTGCGCTATCTGGAGGAGTTTCATTTCTCGCTGGTGCGCAAGGCACTCAAGGAGCGCGAGGTGCTGCTGGGCGCCGCGCCGCACATCATGCGTCCGCTGCATTTCGTGATGCCACACGCCGCACACCTGCGCCCGGCATGGATGATCCGCGCGGGGCTCTTTCTCTACGATCACCTCGCCACCCGCGAGCGCCTCGCGGCTTCCTCCGCCATCGACCTGCGCACGCACATCGCCGGCGCGCCGCTCAAGGAGGGCTACCAGCGCGGGTTCGTGTACTCCGACGGGCAGACCGATGACGCGCGGCTCGTGGTGCTCAACGCGCTCGATGCGCAGGCACGCGGCGCGAGCATCCTCACCCGCACCCGCTGTGAGCGCCTCGCCCGCGCAGCCGCGGGGCTGGCGCGCCACGCTTGCGGGGCGGCCGGCAATTGCGTAGTCGAGGCGCGCGCGGTGGTGAACGCAACCGGCCCGTGGGTGAGCCGCTTCCTGAGCGAGGCCACGCCGGTGCGGGCGGCGCATCAGGTGCGTCTGGTCAAGGGCAGCCACGTCATCGTGCCGCGGCTGTTCACGCATCGCTTCGCCTACATCTTCCAGAACGAAGACCGGCGCATTGTGTTCGCGATTCCTTATGAGCACGACTTCACGCTCCTCGGCACCACCGACGTCGATTATCACGGCGACCCGGCGGCGGTCGGCATCGACGCCGCCGAGGTCGTCCTACCTGTGCACCCTCGCCAACCGCTACTTCAGGCAGCAGCTCACGCCGGCCGATGTGCTGTGGAGCTATTCCGGAGTGCGGCCGCTGCTGGCGGATGAGTCGAGCGACCCGATGAGCGTGACGCGCGACTACGCGCTCGAGCTCGAGCGCCACCCGGCGCCACTGCTGTCGGTGTTCGGCGGCAAGATCACCACCTACCGCCGCCTGGCCGAGGATGCGGTGAACATGCTGGCGCCGCTGCTCGGGGCAAGCGCCACGGCGTGGACCGCGCGCGCGAAGCTCCCGGGCGGAGATCTGCCGCAGGGGAGCCTGGCGGTGTTCCTGCGCACCCTCGAGCGGCGTTACCCCTGGCTGCCCGCCGCGCTGCGGCGGCGCTACGCGCATGCCTACGGCACGCGCCTCGAGCGCGTGCTCGGTGGCGCCGCAGGCGCTCGCAGGTCTGGGTGCGCAGATACTGCCGCAACTGTACGAGCGCGAGATCGAGTACCTGTGCCGCGAGGAATTCGCGCGCAGCGCCGAGGACATCCTGTGGCGGCGCTCCAAGCTCGGCCTGCATCTGCTGAAGACGGACGTGAGCCCGCTCGAGCGCTGGCTGGCGGAAAGCCCGGGCGAGAAGGCCGCGCGTCGCGCGGCGCCGACACGCAGCGTGTGACCGGCATCGCGTTTTTCCGCTTCTGTCCGCGCGGGCGCGGGCAACGCCGCCATGTCCCGTGCTAGCGTGGCCGCCCGGAGCTTCTGGCCGCCGCCATGCTGATGCCCGACTCAGTCCTAGCCGCCATCATCGCGGGAAGCGCGACGCTCTCCGCCTCGCTCCTGCAGCTTCGCTCCGCGCTGCTCAGGGAGGCGGCGGCCGCGCAGTTCCTCGTCCGCCTCCCGCCGCAAGAGCCGTGTGCAGCTGATCCTCGTGCTGGTCATCGCCGGCGCCGCGGCGGTGTCGGGTTTTGCGCTCTCGCAATGGCTCACCAACGGTGAGCGGGCGGCGCAGGGGGTGATGCAACGCGAGCTGCAGGCGCGCGTGGCCGAGATCAGCCGCACCGCCAGCCAGCTCGAACTTACCCGCGGGAGCGAGCGCGCCGAGATCGAGAGCGGCGTGCTGCGCAGGATCGGCAGCGAGGGGGTGGTAGTCATAGCGACCGTGCCGGCGTGTCGGCCGGCGCTTGGGGTGAGCGCATCCGGCGCGGCCGCCCCCGCCGCGGTCACGGCGCGACGTCGCGCCGGCGTCGTCGCGCGCCTGCACCGAGGCCGAGGCGAGCCCGGTGACGCTCTGCGCCAGTATCCCGGGCAACGCCACGGTGAGCGAGGTCGCCCTCTTCAGCCGCCCCGCCGACTCGGATGCACCCTGGAGCGCGAGCCGCTTCCTCCCGGGGCAGGAGTCGGGCCAGGCGCGGTTCGCGGAAAAATACTACCGAAGGCGCATCCGAGGAGGGCGTGCGGCAGGTGTGCCAGGGATTCGTGCACTGGTCCGCCGAGCACGCCCGCGTGGTGCGCGTGATCGTGCGCTACTCTGTACAGGCGTGAACTGCGCATAATCACCCCCTGCGAGCGTTGACCCCGGGGGAGCCGTTGATCGCACCGCCGCGTCCGTCCGCGCCTGCGCGCTCAGCGGCCGTGCTGATCGTGCTGGCGCTCGCGCCGCTGTGGCTGGTCGGGATCTTCGGACGCGCACTGTGGACGCCCGATGAGCCGCGCGAGGCGGATATCGCCTGGCGCATGAGCCTGCAGAGCGATCGGACGCTGCCGCAGCTCGCCGGCCGGCCCTTTCTCGAGAAGCCGCCGCTGTCGTACTGGATGTCGGCGCGCGCCGTCGTCGCTCGCGGGTGACTCGCCTGCCGCGGCCCGGGCGCCCAACCTTCTGTATGCGCTGATCACCGCGCTCGCGGATCGGCGCTCTTGCATTCGCCATGAGGCGGACGGTGCCGCGGCGATCGTCGCGGCGCTCGTCGCGCATGACCGCGATCATCGTCTTCCGGGTGAGCATCTGGCTCGCACCCGATGCCTGTCTGCTGGCGGGCTGCGCGCTCGCGCTGCTCGGAGCGTGGCTGGGCTACCGCGCGCCCGCGGGCGTCGCAAGGCCTCGGCTACTGCGTGATGCACATCGGCGCCGCGATCGGCTTCATGGCGAAGAGCGCCCCGGGTGGATGGCGCCGGCGCTGGCGCTGCTCACCTCATCGCCTGGGAGCGGCGCTGGTCGGAGCTGCGGCGTTGGGAGCTGTACGCGGGTTTGCGCTGCAGGCGCTCATCATCGGCCCCTGGATCTCGCGGTCGCGCACACGACCGAGGGGCGGAGGCGCTGCGCGCGCTCTTCTGGCACAACGTGGTGGGACGCTTCACGCGCCTCCCCGCCCCGGCGGCTCTCGACTACAGCGGCGGCCATCACAACTTCCCCGGCAAATACTTCCTCGAGCTGCCGGTTTACCTGCTGCCGTGGACGCTGCTCGTGGCGGCGGCACTGCGGCGCGCCTGGGATCGCGTGCGCGAGCCCGGCCCCGCGGGTACGCCGTGGCGCTTCGCCGTCTGCGCCAGCCTTCCATTCCTGATACTGTTGTCGCTGGCGGCCACGGCGCGCGACATCTATTCCGCCCCCGCGCTGCTGGGTTTCGGGCTGCTCGTCGGCCTGTGGACGCACGACGCGCAGCTCTCGCCGACGCCTGTCGACCACCTGGCGCTGCGCTGGACCCGCTGGCTGGTTGCGGGCGTCGCCTGGTTACTGGCAGGTGCGCTCGCGTCCTGGCCGCCGCGGGCGCGGGGTCGCGCCTCGCGTGCCTCACCGCGGCGCTGGGCGTGATCGCGGCAGCGCAAGCGGCCGTGCTGCAGGGAGCACGTGCACAGGCGCGGGGCAGATGCAGCGCAGTTTCGGCTGGACGTACACCGGCTACGCCACCGCGGTGTGTGTGATGGCCCTTGCCACGTTGCCGATCATCGACCGCTGGCAGGATCTGCCCCAACTCGCGCAACGCATCCATGCCGACACCGCACAGCAGCATCTCGCGCTGCTCGATCCGGACGAGACCACGATCGCAATGCTGGATCACGGGCTCGACACGCCATTTACCGTTCTGATCAGCGGCACCGATGGCGTTCTGCCGGACGAGCCGCACACCCCGCGGCAGCGGGTCGGCGAGTGGCTCGCCTGCACGGGCGCAGGCGCGCGTGCTGGTGCTGCTGCCCGGCCACGCGCGTGGCGACCTCTCCGCGCTGCTCGAGCGCTTCCACCGCAGCGCGCCGCCAGACGACGGGTCGCCGCCGCGCTCGTGGCCGCCGGGACCGCCGCACTGGTACAGCGCTACGAGCTGCCCCAGGGACGCCGTTACGCCCTGCTCGGACCGCCTCCCTGAAGCCCACCACCACCTCCGCGCAAAGAGAAATCCGCATGTCGCAACCTGGCCTCGACTCTCTCGCGCAACCTGCGCGAACGGCACATCCAGCTCATCGCGATCGGCGGCACCATCGGGGTGGGGTTGTTTCTCGGCTCCGCCAAGGCCATCCACCACGCCGGCCCCGGACTGCTGCTCGCCTACGCCCTCGGCGGGTTGGCGATCTTCCTCATCATGCGCGCGTTGGGGGAGCTGCTCACCTATCGACCGGTCGCCGGATCGTTCGCGGTCTACGCGGATGAGTTCTGCGGACCTTTCGCGGGCTTCGCCACCGGCTGGTCCTACTGGTTCATGTGGGTGGTCACCGCCATGGCGGAGCTGACCGCCATCGGCATCTACGTGCGCTACTGGTTTCCGCACGTGCCGCAATGGCTGCCGGCGCTGGTCGCGCTGGCGGTCCTGTATGGCGTCGAACCAACTCGCCGTGCGCGTCTTCGGCGAGCTCGAATTCTGGTTCGCGCTCATCAAAGTCGTCACCATCGTGGCGCTCATCGTCGGCGGCCTGTTCGTGATTTTCTTCCACGTCGGCAGCTTCGGCGCCACGGCGAGCTTCAGCAATCTCTGGTCGCACGGCGGCTTTCTGCCCTTCGGCATCGTCGCGGTACTGCTCACGCTGCAGATGGTGACGTTCGCCTACCAGGGTGTCGAGTTGATCGGCGTAACCGCCGGCGAAGCGGAAAACCCGCAGCAGGCGCTGCCGAAGGCCACCAACGGCATCATCCTACGCATTCTCATCTTCTACCTCGGCGCGCTGCTGGTCATCATGGCGCTCGTGCCCTGGACGGAGCTGAGCCCGACATCAGCCCGTTCGTGTTCGTGTTCGAGAAAATCGGGTCCCCGGCGCCGCCACCATCATCACCTCGTGGTCATTACGGCGGCCACCTCTTCCTGCAACAGCGGACTGTTCAGCACCGGCCGCATGCTCTGCTCGCTCGCGCAACGGGGCCAGGCGCCGCGTCGCTTCGGCGTGCTCAACGCGCACCACGTCCCCGCCGCGGGCATCCATGTCTCCGCCGCCGTCATGCTGCTGGCGGTGGCGCTGAACTACCTCGTGCCGAAAAAGGTCTTCATCTGTGTCACGAGCATCTCGCTCATCGGCACGCTGTGGACCTGGGGAATCATCCTGGTCGCGCACCGCAACTATCGGCGCGCGGTAGCAGGCGGGGCGCGTACGCGCGGCACCGTTTCGCATGCCGGGCGCGCCGTTCGCGAACTGGCTGGTGCTGGCGTTCCTGCTGGCGGTGACGGCCCTGCTCGTGGCCCGATGACGACACGCGCGTCGCCTTGTATGTGGCGCCCGTGTGGTTCGCGCTGCTCGGTGTTGGTTACCTGAAGCTGAAGGGTCGGCCTCCCGGGTAGCCGGGCGCGCCCGTCACCCTGCGGCGCACGCTCGCCCCGCTGACTGCTGCGGCGCCTGCTGCACGCCCAGGCGGTGCGGCTACATCGGCTCGCCGCCGCCGATGAGGCTGCCGCCGTCCACAACGAGCGTCTGTCCGGTGATGAAGTTTCCGGCACGCGCCGCGAGCAGCACCGCGACTCCGGCGACATCGTCCGGGTCGCCCAGGCGGCGCAGCGGATTCAGGCGGGCGAAAGCCGCGGCGCGCTTCGCATCCGCCCACAGCGCCTTGGAGAAATGCGTGCGGATGATGCCCGGGGCGATGCAATTGGCGCGGATATTGTGCGGTCCCCATTCGACCGCGAGGTTGCGCGCCAGCTGCATATCAGCCGCCTTTGAGATCCCGTAGGCCCCGAGGTTCGCACTGCCGATGAAGCCTGCCACCGAGGAGACGATGATCACCACCCCGTCCTTGCGTTCGGCCATCGCGGGCAAGGTCATGTTGCACAGCCAGAGGTTGCTGCGCAGGTTGGTGTAGATGACCTTGTCGAATGCCTCGTCGGGCAGGGTGATCGAGGGGCCGAAGTGGGGATTCGCGGCCGCATTGCACACCACGATGTCGATGCGGCCCCACTTCGCGAGCGTCGCATCGACCAGCGCCCGCAGCTCCTCCTTGTGCCCGACGTGACAGGCGTGTGCCATGGCCGTCCCGCCGGCGGCACCGATCTCGGCGGCCACCGCCTCGCAGCTTCGGCCTTGCGGCTCGAGATGACGACGCGCGCACCGTGCGCCGCCATCTGCACGGCGATCGCTTTGCCGATGCCGCGGCTCGAGCCCGTAACGAGGGCAACCTGTCCGGAAAGATCGAACATGCTCATGCGCTGCTCCCCCGGCGGCGATCCGCGCAGCATTCTGCCGCGCCCGCGCCGGCGAAGGAACTGCGGCCAGGCACTGCTCGCGCTGGATTCTTTAGTAAGATCGGATTGACCGCGCCCGTAGCTCAGTTGGATAGAGCATCAGGCTTCGAACCTGAGGGTCGGGAGTTCGAATCTCTCCGGGCGCGCGATCTTGAGAATCGGCTCGAGTGCGCTAACTCCCGGGAGCGCCGCTGGCAGGAGCATGAGGCGTACCGGTTTTCTCCGCGCGCGGCCCATTGCTGCAGAGCACAGGAGTACGCTCGCCCGTCATCCCACAAACCAAAGCACGGTGACATCCCATGATCAACCTCAGCAAGCTGGTGGTCCTCGCGGCGATTTTCGCTGCGCTGGCGGCCTGCGCCAAGACCGCGGCGCCGGATACGGCGGCGGACGAGGCTGCAGCCCGGGCGGTCAACGTCGCATGGTACAAGGCCTACAATGCCGGCGATGGCGCGGCCGTGGCTGCGCTCTACGCCGAGGATGCCGTGCTCAACGCCCCGGGTGCGCCGGCTGCGCGCGGCAAGGCTTCGATCAGCGAGTTTTATCTGAAGAGCGCCGCGGAGTCGGCGGCTGCGGGATTCGCGCTCGTGGACGACCCCTCGAGCGACGTCGGGGTATCGGGCGATCTCGCACTGGCAGTCAGGGACCTTCAAGATCACCGACAAGTCGGGTACGGCGGTGGACGCTGGGAAATACATTAAGGTGTTTCAGCGAAAGGGCGGGAAGTGGATGATCATCCGCGATACCTGGAATTCGGATGCCGCACCGGCCGCTCCCTCCGCAGCACCAGCGTCAGCAGCTACGCCTAAGTAGTCAGCGGCCAGGCGATCGCCTTCCTGCGCAAGCGCGCCGGCTTCGACCCGCGCCGGGTGGCGCGCTTCGCCGCCGCGCCGCCGGCGCGCCGCGGCTTCCAGGCCGCAGTAGCCTTGTGGCGCGAGCGCCTCTTAAGATAGCGGCCCGATTCAAACGTTTCAGGACCTGCGACTATGAAGGCATTTCTGGCGATGGCGCTATCGCGGCACTCACGGCGGGACCGGCCTATGCCGACTGTCCCTACCCGCCGGCCCCGGCAAACTGCCCGACGGCGCCTCCGCAACGCTCCAGGAGATGGTCGAGGGGCAAAAGGCCGTCAAGGAATACGACAAAGCGATCAACGACTACGTCGCCTGCATCGACAAGGAGCTCGAGGATAAGATCGCCAAGGCCGGCGATCAGCTCAAGCCCCAGCAGAAGGCCGACATGCAGAGGGTCGAGGCGCAGAAGCACAACGCCGCCATCGATCAGCTGCAGAGCGTCGCCGACCGATTCAACGAGCAGGTCAAGGTCTTCAAGGCCAAGACGGCGACAAGAAGGGCTGAGTGCTGACCCCGGCCGCAGGCCGACCGGCTGATCGGGCAGCATCTGCAGTGCCTGCCGATCGAGTCGCTGCCGCTGGCGCAATGTGCCGGCGCGGTGCTGCGCGAGAACATCTACGCCGAGCGCGATCAGCCGCCTTTCGATCGCGTCGCCATGGACGGCATCGCGCTCGACAGCCGCGCGCGTGGCCGCCGGCACGCGCTCCTTCCGCATCCAGGCGACGCAGGCGGCCGGCGATGCGCCGCTCACCCTGGCAGCGCACCGGGACTGCATCGAGGTCATGACCGGCGCGGTGCTGCCCGTCGGGCTGCGACAGCGTCGTGCCGGTGGAGGAGCTCACGTCGCGCAGCGGCCAGGCGGCGCTCGCCGCGCATGTGCGCGTCGAGCCCTGGCAGAACGTGCACCGCCGCGGCACCGACACGCGCCAGGGCACGCTGCTCGTCGGCGCCGGCGCGCGGCTGCGGCCGCCGGAGATCGCCATCGCCGCCTCCGCCGGCATGGCGCGCATTCGGGTCAGCAGCCAGCCCATGCTGGCCGTCATCTCGACCGGCAACGAGCTGATCGAGCCCGGCGAGCCGGTGCTGCCGCACCAGGTACGCCGCTCCAACGTCTACGCCATCGTCGCGCGCGCTGCGCGAGCACGGCTTCCAGCGCGTGGCGGACGATCACATGCTGGACGATGCCCAGCGAGCTGCGCGAGCGTCTGCGCTTCCATCTGGAGACCCACGACGTGCTGGTGCTCAGGGGCGGCGTGTCGATGGGCCGCTTCGACCTGGTGCCCAAGGTGCTCGAAGAGCTCGGCGTGCGCGCGGTTTTCCATAAGGTCGCGCAGCGCCCCGGCAAGCCCCTGTGGTTCGGCGTCGCCCCATCGGGCGCAGCGGTCTTCGCCCTGCCCGGCAACCCGGTCTCGACGCTCGTGTGCCTGACCCGCTACGTGCTGCCGGCGCTGCGCGGCGCATCGGGCAGACCCTGAACCCCGCAGACGCGACTGGCGCTCGGCGCGCCCGTCACCGTGACGCCCCCGCTGACGCACTTCATGCCCGTGCGCCTCGAGCAGGACGACTGGGGCCGGGACTGGGCCCTGCCCGCTCCCACCAACGGCTCGGGCGACTTCACCGCGCTGGCCGGCACCGACGGCTTCGTCGAGCTGCCGCCGGGCCCCAATACCTACCCCAAGGGCTTCGTGACGCGCCTGTATCGCTGGTCGTAAGCCTTGCAGCCGCAGACGCCCGCGCGCCCATCGGGCGGGTGCGCGGCCCGCGCCTGCGCTGCGGCCCAGCCCCCCTTCGGCTGATAGCCATTTGCCCCGTCCGGTGCTCATACTTGCGGCAGCCATGGCCAACGCGAAGTCATCGTTCCGCTTACCGCGCTGCCCGCCCCGCGCGACACGCTCGCGCGCCCGATGCGCGACCTGCGCATCTCGGTCATGGACCGCTGCAACTTCCGCTGCCCGTACTGCATGCCGCGCGAGACCTACCACGAGCGCTACCGCTTCCTCGGCTCGCACGAGCGGCTGTCGTTCGATGAGATCGTGCGCCTGGCGCGGCTGTTCGTGCAGCTCGGCGTGCGCAAGCTGCGCCTGACCGGCGGCGAGCCGCTGCTGCGCGCGAACCTCGCCGACCTCATCGGCGACCTCACCGACATCGCCGGGGTCGAGGACGTGGCGCTGACCACCAACGGCGTGCTGCTGGCGCGCTACGCGGCCGAACTCAAGGCGGCCGGCCTGAAGCGCATCACCGTGAGCCTCGACAGCCTCGATCCGGACGTGTTTGCGCGCATGAGCGGCGGTTTCGGCGGCGTCGACGAGGTACTCGACGGCATCGAGCAGGCGCGCCGCGCCGAGCTCACGCCCATCAAGATCAACGCCGTCGTGCAGCGCGGCGTCAACGATCACACCGTGCTCGATCTGGTCGAGCGCTTCCGCGGCACCGGCGTGATCGTGCGCTTCATCGAGTACATGGACGTCGGCAACCGCAACCACTGGCGCGCGCGAGCTGGTGGTGCCCTCCAAGGAGCTGCTGGCGCGCATCGCTGCGCGCTGGCCGCTCACGCCGCTCGAGCGCGGCTATCGCGGCGAAGTTGCGCGGCGCTACGCGTTTCGCCGACGGCGCAGGGCGAAGTGGGCTTCATCTCCTCGGTCTCGCAGCCCTTCTGCGGCGACTGCTCGCGCGCGCGGCTGTCCTCCGACGGCGTGCTGTACACCTGCCTGTTCGCGACGCACGGCACGAGCCTGCGCGATGCGCTGCGCGGCGGCGCGAGCGACGATCAGCTGCTCGAGCTGATCCGCGAGGTATGGCTGAAGCGCGCCGACCGCTACAGCGAGCAGCGCGCGAGCCTGCGCGCGCGCCGCGCACGATGAGCGCAAGGTCGAGATGTTCTACATCGGTGGCTGATGGCGTGGCCGCGGCCTCACGCATCTCGACGCCGCGTCATCAGCCCGCCATGGTGGATGTCGGCGACAAGGAGGTGACCCAGCGCGTCGCGCGTCGCCGAGGCGCGCATCCGCCTGCCGCGCGGCGTGCGCCGCGCGCTGCGCGCCAGCGGTCACCGCACCAAGAAGGGCCCGGTGTTCGACACCGCCATCATCGCCGGCGTCATGGCGGCCAAACGCACGCACGAGCTCATCCCTTTCTGCCATCCGCTGGGCCTGGACAACTGCCAGCTCGAGATCGAGCACGCGCGCGCGGCAGAGATCGTGATGCGCTGCCAGGTCTCGGTGCATCACCGCACCGGGGTGGAAATGGAGGCCCTCACCGGCGCCGCGGTGGCGGCCCTGACGATCTACGACATGTGCAAGGCGCTGTCGCACGACATCGAGATCACAGGCGTGCGGCTGCTGGCGAAATCCGGCGGCCGCCGGCGCTTTGCGCGCCGCGCCGTGAGGCGGCGGCGCGTGAGCGCCGCACTTGCCGCGGCGCAGCGAGCCGGCGCCGCCGCTCTACGGCCTGGTGCTCGCCGGCGGCCGCAGCACGCGCATGCGGCGTGACAAGGCGGCGCTCACCTACGCGGGGCGCACGCAGCTCGAGCGCGCCATGGCGCTCTGCAGCCGCTCGTGGCGCGCGCCTTCGTCTCGGTGCGCGCCGACCAGGCGGCCGACCCGCTGCGCGCCCGCTTCGCGCAGATCGCCGATACGCCACGCGAACCTCGGCCCCATCGCCGGCCTGCTCGCCGCGCAGGCACGCCACCCCGAGGCCGCCTGGCTGGTGCTGGCCTGCGACCTGCCGCTGCTCGACGCGGGCGACGCTTGCGCACCTGTTGCGCGCGCGCGGCACCGCAGCGCGCGGCCACCGCCTATCCGCTCGAGCCACGACGGCCTGCCCGAGCCGCTGTGCGCGATCTACGAGCCGCGCAGCCGCGCGCCGCTCGCCGCCTACGTCGCCGGCGGCAGCCACTGTCCGCGCAAGTTCCTGATGCAGCGCGGACGCCGCAGCTGCTCGATGAGCCCGATCCGCGCGCGCTCGACAATGTCAACACGCCCGAGGAGTACGGGACGCCATGGCCGAACTGCGCCCGCAGGGCTGCGCGGATCTCAAGCAGATCAACGTGCAGTACTACGCGCTGCTGCGCGAGCAGGCCGGGCGGCGCGAGGAGACGCGTGGCGACCGCGGCGCGCACGCCGCGCGAGCTGTACGCCGAGCTCGGCGCGCGCTATCCGTTCACGCTCGCGCCGGAAATGCTGCGCGTGGCCATCAACAACGAGTTCCGCGACTGGTCGACGCCGCTCGCCGAGGGCGATGCGGTGGTGTTCATCCCGCCGGTCGCCGGCGGCTGAGCCTGCCGGACCGCCGCCATGCCGGCCTTCGCCTTCAGCCGCACGCCGATCGAAACCGGGTCGCTGCGCGCGCGCTCGCCGATCCGGCCTGCGGCGGCTATGCGGCATTCGAGGGCTGGGTGCGCGACCACAACGAAGGCGCAGGCGTGCGGCGCCTGGAGTACGAGGCCTTCGAGCCGCTCGCGGTGCGCGAAGGCGAGCGCATCTTCGCTGAGGCGATCGCGCGCTTCGGCGTTGCGCGCGCCGCCTGCGTGCACCGGCGTGGGGGATCTGGCGGTGGGCGAGCTGGCGGTGTGGGTGGGAGTGAGCGCGCCGCACCGCGACGAGGCCTTTCGCGCCTGCCGCTACATCATCGACGAGGTCAAGCACCGCCTGCCGATCTGGAAGAAAGAGCACTACCTCGACGGCGACTCCGGCTGGGTGAACTGCGAGCGCTGTGCCGCCCCGGCAGCGCACGCCGCCTCGGAAACCCCGGAGCACACTCACGCGCACGAGCGCCGGCGCTGAAATTCGCCCCGCCGCGCCTAGGGGCGCACCTGGCCCGCTGCCGCGCACGACGTACTTGTAGCTGGTGAGCTGCTCGCACGCCGACCGGCCCGCGGGCATGAAAGCGATCGGTGGAAATGCCGATCTCCGCGCCCATGCCGAACTCGCCGCCGTCGGCGAACTGCGTCGAGGCGTTGTGCAGCACGATGGCGCTGTCGACGCGCTGCAGGAAGCGCTCGGCTGTGGCCGCATTCTCGGTGACGATCGATTCGGTGTGCGCCGAGCCGTAGCGCGCGATGTGCGCGATCGCCTCATCCACCCCCTCGACGACGCGCGCGGCGATGATCGCGTCCAGGTATTCGGTGTACCAGTCGTCCTCGCTCGCCGCGCGCACGCGCGGATCGGCGCGCTGCACGGTGGCATCGCCGCGCACCTCGCAGCCGGCATCGAGCAGATCGCGCACGATGGGCGCGAGGTGCGTGCGCGACGCAGGCGCGGTCGACGAGCAGCGTCTCGGCGGCGCCGCAGATGCCGGTGCGCCGCATCTTGGCGTTGAGCGCGATGGTGCGCGCCATGCGCACATCGGCGTCGCGATCGATGTACACGTGGCAGTTGCCTTCCAGGTGGCCGATCACCGGCACGCGCGCCTCGCGCTGCACGCGCTCGACCAGGCTCTTGCCGCCGCGCGGCACGATGACGTCGATGTACTCGCTCATGCCCGCGAGCATGTAGCCGACCGCGGCGCGGTCCGTGGTCGGCACGAGCTGGATGCAGTCCGCGGGCAAGCGCCGCCGCCGTCAGCCCCGCCACCAGGCACGCGTGCAGCGCGCGATTCGAGTGCTGCGCTCTCCGAGCCGCCGCGCAGGATGGCGGCGTTGCCGGACTTCAGGCACAGCGCGCCGGCATCGGCGGTCACGTTGGGGCGGCTCTCGTAGATGATGCCGATGACGCCCGAGCGGCACGCGCACGCGCTGAATCCTCAGGCCGTTCGGCCGCTCCCATTCCGCCGCCGTGGTGCCGATCGGGATCGGGTCAGCTCGATCACCTCCTCGATGCTGCGCGGCGATCGCCTCGATGCGCCGCTCATCGAGCCGCAGCCGATCGAGCAGCGCGGCCGCTCAGGTGCCGCGGCGCGCGCCGCCGCCATGTCCTGCTGCGTTGGCGGCGAGGATGCGCGGCGCACCGCGCGCGCACCGCCGCCGCCGCCGCCGCGAGCGCGCCGTTCTTCTGCGCTGCTCGGGGCCAGCGCCAGCACCGCGGCGGCGGCGAGCGGCCGCCTTGCCGAGCCTCTCCATCAGCTCGCCGAGCGCTCCGCGTTCATGGCTTGGCGCTCACGAGCTGCGCTGCCCGCGCCGCAGCGGCGGTCGCCGGGACTCCTGGCGCATCAGCACCAGGTCGTCGCGGTGAATCATCTCGTCGCGGCCGCGAAAGCCGAGGAGCTCTCGATTTCGGCGGACCTGCGGCCCATGATGCGCGCCGCATCGGCGTCGGAATAGGCGATGATGCCGCGGGCGACTTCGGCGCCGTCGGCGCTGAGCACGCTCACGGTGTCGCCGCGGTCGAAGCGTCCGCGCGCAGCGCGTGACGCCCGGCGGGCAGCAGGCTCTTGCCCTCGAGCAGCGCCCGCAGCGCGCCCGCGTCGATGGTCATGGCACCGGCCGGGCGCAGCGTGCCGGCGATCCACTGCTTGCGCGCCGCCGCCGGCGTCGCGTCGGCACGAACCAGGTGCAGTCCGCGCCCTCCTCGATGCGCCGCAGCGGGTGCCGGTGGTGCTCCGGCCGCGATGCACATGTGGCAGCCGGCCGCCACGGCGATCCGTGCGGCCACGATCTTGGCGCTCATGCCGCCCGAGCCCAGCGCCGAGGCCGACCGTCCCGCCATGGCCTCGATCTCGGGCGTGATCTGCCGTACCTCGTGTGATGAAGCGCGCGTCCGGGTCCTTGTTCGGATCGGCGGTGTACAGGCCCGTCGACGTCCGACAGCAGCACCAGGCAGTCCGCGCCGGCCATCTGCGCCACGCGCGCGCGCCAGGCGATCGTTGTCGCCGTAGCGGATCTCGGCCGTGGCGACCGTGTCGTTCTCGTTGATCACCGGCAGCGCGCCGAGGGCCAGCAGCGATTCGAGCGTGGCGCGAGCGTTCAGATAGCGGCGGCGGCTGCTCGCTGTCCTCCAGGGTGAGCAGCACCTGCGCCACGGTCACGTCGTGGCTCTCCAGCAGCTCCTTGTAGGCGTGCGCCAGACGGATCTGCCCGACGGCGGCGGCCGCCTGGCTTTCCTCCAGGCGCAGCGTGCCGTGCTGCAGGCCGAGCCGCCGCCGGCCGAGCGCGATGGCGCCCGGAGGACACCAGGATGACCGCTGCCCGCGCTTGCGCAGCCGCAGCAGGTCCTCGACCAGGGTTTCGAGCCAGGCGCGGTTGACGCGGCCGCTCTCGGCATCCACCAGCAGCGCGGAGCCCACCTTGACGACGATACGCCGCGCCTGCGAGAGGGGCGAGGCGGAATCGGGCCGTCGGCTGGTCATGAGGAAAACTATACGCAATACGCGAGCGCGTTGCCCAAGAGCGACGCGCAGCCCCTACACTTATCCGACGGCGAAGACGACAGGATGGCTTGCGCGGTGAGCAGAGATTACGAGCCGGTACCCGGCCAGTGGTACGAGAACCTGGAAGAAGAAGAATCGTTCCGCGTGCTGTCGGTGGACGAGGACTCGGAGCTCGCTCGAGATCGAGTACCTCGACGGCGACATCGAGGAAATCGACCTCGAGACCTGGCACGAGATGGACCTGGAGCGATCAGGAGCCCGAGGGCTGGTCCGAGTCCGAGGACGAGGACGAACGAAGAAGACGAGGACGACTGGGACGAGGACGACGACGAGGACGATGACGACGACGAGGACGAGACGATGGGACGAGGACGAGGAGGACGAGCGCTGACGACGCAGCGGGATGAGTATTGACCGCAGCCCGGTGCCTCGATAGTTGGTACCACGAGAAAGAATCCGCCTGGCTGTACCGCCAGGTCGCCGCCGCCGAGCCTGACCCGCACAAGCAGCGATCTGTTCCTGCAGCTCGCCGCGGCCGCCGAGGAGCAGGCGGCCAAGTGGCAGCGTGCTCGCGCAGCGCGCGCCGACGCCGCAGCGTCCGCCGCGCGTGTTCGTGCCCTCGCTGCGCGCCCGCATCGTCGCGCGGCTGCTGAGGCGCTTCGAGCCGCGCGCGCTGCGCCCGGTGCTGGCCGCCATGAAGCTGCGCGGGCTGTCCGTCTACAGCCGCGCCGGCCGCTGCGGCCGGCCACGCAATGCCGACTTCGCTGGCGCAAGTCGGCGCACGCCACCGCAGCGGCCTCGGCGGCAACCTGCGCGCCGCCGTGTTCGGCGTGAACGACGGGCTGGTATCGAACGCTGAGCCTGGTGCTCGGTGTCGCCGGCGCCGGCGCCGCCAGCGCGTTACGTGCTGACCGCCGGTGCGGCCGGACTGCTCGCCGGCGCGCTCTCGATGGCGGCCGGCGAATACGTCTCGGTGCGCTCGCAGCGCGAGATGTACGAATATCAGATCGCGCTCGAGCGCGAGGAGCTCGCCGAGTATCCCGAGGAGGAAGCCGAGGAACTGGCGCTCATCTATGAGGCGCGCGGCGTGCAGCTCGAGCAGGCGCGCGAGCTGAGCCGCGCGCTGCTGTCCCGCCCGCAGGCTGCGCTCGATGTGCTGGCGCGGGAAGAACTCGGGCTGAACCCGGATGATCTCGGCTCGCCCTGGCAGGCGGCCGCGGCCTCCTTCGTCGCATTTGCGGCCGGTGCCGCCGTCCCGCTGATGCCGTTTCTCGCCGGCTTGAGCGCCGTGCGTGCCACGCTCGCGCTCGGCGCTCATCACGCTCGTCGCGCTGTTCGCCGTCGGGCTCGCTCAGTCGCTGTTCACCGGCCGGCAGGCGCTGCGCAGCGCATTGCGCATGGTGCTGATCGGCGGCGGCGCCGGCACGGTGAGCTTCCTGGTAGGCCGGGCGCTGGGCGTGGCGATCGGCTGAGGCGCCTTGAAAAAACCGCTCCTGCGCCCCACGCTGGCGGGCATCAGGCAGTAACGGTACAGTGCCGTGCAGGGCCGGAATCCCGCGCACCGCCCAACCCATTTAAGGACAGGGCTCCCCTCATGAAACGCATCCTGTCTGTTCCTCGCGACCAACCTCGCCGTGCTGCTGGTGCTGTCGGTCGTGGCGCGGCTCACCGGGCTCGACGCCTGGCTCGCCGTCCACGGCCAGCAGCCTCGGCGGTCTGCTGGTGTTCGCTGCGTTCTTCGGCTTCGGCGGCTCGTTCATCTCGCTGCCATGTCCAAGTCCATGGCCAAGATGTCCATGGGCGTGCGCGTCATCAGGCCACTCCGGCGATCCCACCGAGCAGTGGCTGCTCGCGGTGGTGGAGCAGCACGCGCGCACCGTCGGGGTCGGCATGCCGGAGGTCGGGCATCTTCGACTCCCCCGAGCCCAACGCGTTTGCGACCGGCGCCAGCCGCAACTCCGCCCTGGTGGCGGTGAGCACCGGGCTGCTGCAGCGCATGAACCGCCAGGAGATCGAGGCGGTGCTCGGGCACGAGATGACGCACGTCGCCAACGGCGACATGGTGACGCTGGCCCTGTTGCAGGGCGTGGTCAACACGTTCGTGATCTTCCTGTCGCGCGTCATCGGCAACATCATCGACCGCGCGGTCTTCCGCTCCGAGGACGGCCGCGGCATCGCCTCGTTCCTCACGGTCATCGTGCTGCAGTTGGTGCTCGGCATCCTCGCCAGCCTCATCGTCATGTGGTTCTCACGGCGGCGCGAGTTCCGCGCCGACCGCGGCGGCGCGCAGCTCGCCGGCACGCCGAACATGATCGCGGCGCTGGAGGAGCTGAAGCGCGTGCACGAGCCGCTGCCGTCGCAGCAGTTCGCCGCTTTCGGCATTGCCGACGGCAGCACGGGCGCGGCGGGCTGAGACGGCTGTTCATGAGTCACCCGCCGCTCGATGAGCGCATCGCGGCGCTGCGCGCGCTCGGCAGCCCGCTCGGCGGCCATTGACAGCGGCAGCGTCAGGCCTGCCCGGCAGGCTGCGGGAGATCCTCGGCGTTGACGGCGTACTGACGGATCCCGCGGACTGCGCTCCGTTCCTCGTCGACCATCGCGGGCTCTGCCAGGGCGCGCGCCGTGGCGGTGGTGCAGCCGCGCTCCGTGGCGCAGGTCTCGCAGCTCCTGGCGCTGTGCGACGAGCGAGCGCATCGGCGTCGTGCCGCAGGGCGGCAACACCAGCTACTGCGGCGGCGCCACGCCGGATGAGTCCGGGCAGGCAGCTGGTATTCTCGCTGCGTCGCCTGAACCGCATCCGCAGCATCGATCCGCGCAACTACTCGCTCGCCGCCGAGGCCGGCTGCATGCTCGCGCAGGTGCAGCAGGCGGCGGAGGCGGCCGGACGCTTCTTCCCGCTGAGCCTCGGCTCGCGAGGGCAGCTGCCAGATCGGCGGCAATCTTTCCACCAACGCCGGCGGCGTCAACGTGCTGCGCTATGGAATGATGCGCGACCTGGTGCTCGGGCTCGAGGTGGTGCTGCCCGACGGGCGCGTGCTGGAGGCGCTCTCGACGCTGCGCAAGGACAACACCGGCTACGACATCAAGTCGCTGTTTCTCGGCGCCGAGGGCACACTCGGCGTCATCACCGCCGCGAGCCTCAAGCTGTTCCCGAAGGTGCGCGCCCGCGCTACGGCGCTTGCCGCGTTGCCCGACGTGCGCGCCGCGGTGGCGCTGCTCGGACGAGCTGCGCGAGGCGCAGCGGCGATCGCGTCAGCTCCTTCGAGCTCATTCCGCGCATCGGCATCGAGCTCACCACGCGCCACATACCCGGGGTGAGCGATCCGCTGCCCGGCCCGCACGACTGGTACGTGCTGTGCGAGCTGTCCTCGTCGCGCGCCGCCGAGCCGCTCGATGAGGTGCTCGAGGAGGCGCTCGCTGCGGCGCTCGCGCAGCGGCCTGGTGCTGCGATGCGGTGCTCACGCGCAGCGAGCGCGAGCGCGCCGCGCTGTGGAAGCTGCGCGAGAGCATTCCCGAGGCGCAGCGCCACGAGGGCGCCAGTCTCAAGCACGACATCTCGCTTCCCGTCGGCGCGCTCGCGGATTTCGTCGCACGCGCCGCGCCGCTGGATCCGCGCCAACGTGCCCGACGGGCGGCTCGATCGCCTACGGCCACGTCGGCGATGGCAACCTGCACTTCAATCTGAACCAGGCCCCGGCGCCGACCGCGAGCGCTTTCCTCGCGCGCGCCGAAGCGCGTGCAGCGCGCGATGCACGACCTGGTGCGCGAGTTCGGCGGCAGCTTCAGCGCCGAGCACGGCATCGGCCGGCTCAAGGTCGCCGAGCTCGAGCGCTATGCCTCCGCCGGTGGAGCTCGAGCTGATGCGCGCCGTGAAGCGCGCCTTCGATCCGCACGGCATCATGAACCCCGGCAAGGTCCTGCGGCAGGAGGGCGCCCTCGGCGGATGATTGACGGGCGCACCGCCGCGCTCGGCCTGTGCCTCGCCGCGCTGACGGCGTGCGGGCAGCAGCCGCCGCCGGCACGCGTCGGGGCGGCGGCCTCCGCCCCCGGCAACGCGGCCGCAAGCGCCCCCGCCAGAGCGAGCGCGGCCGTGCCGGACCCGGAGGGCGGGCCGCGCATCACGCTGTCCCCGGATAACGTGCACATCGAGTACCACGTCTACGGCCATGGCGACCCGGCCGTCGTGCTGGTGCACGGCTGGGCCTCCTGACGCCAACTACTGGAACGCGCAGCTCGATGCGCTCAAGGACGCGCTACACGGTCGTGGCGATGAATCTCGCCGGTCACGGCGCCTCGGGCAGCAATCGCAGCGACTGGTCGATCGCCAACTACGCGCAGGACGTGGCCGCCGTGGCGCGCGAGATCCCCAACCCGCGAGCTGATGCTGGTCGGGCACTCCATGGGTGCCGCCGTGGCGCTCGCCGCCACGCCGCTGCTCGGCATCGCGCGTCATCGGCGTGATCGCGGTCGATGCGCTGCGCTCGGTCGGGGCAGCCGCCGCTGCGGCGCGCCGGACATAGAGCGGCGCCTGGCGCCGTTCAGCGCCGACTTCATCGGCGCGACCGCGCAAGCTCGTCACCACCTCGCTGTTTCGCAAGCGACGCCAACGCCGCACTGGTGCAGAAGGTCGCCTACGACATGTCGCTCGAGCCGCCGGCGGTGGCGATCGCCAGCATGCGCTCGCTGCTGTCGCTCGATCTGAGCGGCCGTGTCTGCCGGCTATCCACGTGCCGGTGTACGCGATCAACTCCGATCTGGCGCCGACCGATGCCGCACGCATCCGCAAGGTCACTGCCGGACTTCACCCTCGACGTGCTCGATCACAGCGGCCATTTCCTCATGATGGAGGATCCGGCGCGCTTCAATCCGCTGCTGCTGAAGGACATGGCAGCCATCACGCAGCGCGCGCGCTCACTGAGCGAGTTCGTCCGAGTCGGGCGCGATCGACCACAGCGCACCTGCGAGCCAGCCGAGCTCGAGCGCGATCTGCTGCGCATCCATCTGCGCCCAGGCGGTGGCGAGCGGCCGTCCCACCCGCCTCCTGCAGCAGCAGCAGCAGCGCATCGCGATCCGACTGCGAACGGCCAGTCGCGTCCGTGCAGCGTCAGCTCGCAGCGTGCGGCCATCGGGGGTGGCGAAGTGGCCGCGCCCGCCCTGCTCGTAACAGATCGAGCGTCAGCGAGCGGGCGCAGGTCGCGCGCGCTGCCCGCTCGCCGACCAGGCGATGCGGCAGGCGTACAGCCGCGCCTCGTTCGGCTCGAAGCGATTGAAGCCGATCACCTCCTGCTGCAGTTCGCCATCGCTCTGGCGCAGCACGCGGCGGCGATACCAGTAGAGGTCCTCGCTGATGACCAGCTGGTAGTCGAGGTAGCGCGCCACCGCCGGCGCGCGCATCGATGCAGTGCCGCCCCAGCGTGCCGCCGCGGAACTGGTCTCCCGAGCGCGTCAGCACCAGGTCGCAGCCGCTCGCCGGCACGACGTCGGCGCCATGCAGTGCCGCGGCAGCTGCGGCGCGGTAGTTGAGGTGCGTCCAGCGCGCGGCGCCACGAACGTATACAGGCGCGCGCGCACCGCGTGCGCGGCCTCGCCGCGGGCTCGAGCTGCATCAGCAGTTGGCGGCGCGGATCGCTGCGGATCGTCCTCGAGAAACTCCTCGAGGTACAGCACGTGCGCGCCCAGCCAGGCGACGTTCACCGGCGCCACGATGGTGCGCACGCGCCGCTCGCTCGTCTGCGGCCACGCGCCGGGCCGCGCTCGAGGCTCATCACCACCTGCTCGCTGGAATCGCGCACGCCGGACCACAGGCGCTCCAGCGCCGCCTACGTCGCCGCCGTCCGCCGCGGCCGCCAGCGCGACCGAGACTGCAAGAAGCGCGACCATGGCCTGCGGCACGCGCCGGTGCGGCTTCAGGTGTCCTTGCGCATGCGCACCAGGCCTTCCTGGGCGGCGCTCGCCACCAGCCGGCCGTCGCGCGCAAACACGCTGGCGCGGGCAAAGCCGCGCGCGCCCGAAGCGCTCGGGCTCTCCATGGCGTACAGCAACCAGTCATCCACGCGCAGCGGGCGGTGGAACCACATGGCGTGATCGATGCTCGCCATGACGATGCTCGACCGTCAGGAGCGAGGTGCCGTGCGGCAGCGTCGCCGTGTCGAGCAGGAAGAAGTCCGACACGTACGCCAGCAGGCGGCGGTGCAGCATCTCATCGTCGGGCAGCGTACCCACGGCGCGGAACCAGACCTCGCGCGCCGGCGCCGCGCGGCGCGGCCGCAGGTAGTCGATCGGCTGCACCGGCGCGGAACTCGAAGGGCCGCGGCTGCTCGAAGAAGCGCCGCACCCGCTCCGGCAGGCGCGCCAGCACCTCCGGCGGCGGCCCGCTCGACTCCGGCAGGCTCTCCGGCGGCGGCACCGGCGGCATGCGATCTGGTGATCGAAGCCGCTCTCGGCCACCTGGAAGGAGGCGGTCATGTTGAAGATCTGCTGCGCCGTGCTGGATGGCGACGACGCGGCGGTTGGAGAAGCTGTGGCCGTCGAGGCTGCGGTCCACCTCGTAGACGATCGGCGCGTTGCAGTCGCCGCGGCGCAGGAAGTAGGCGTGCAGCGAGTGCACCACGCGCCCCGCCACCGTCGCGGCAGCGGCCGGACAGCGCCTGGCCCAGCACCTGGCCGCCGAACACCTGCGGGCTGCCGATGTCGCGGCTCTCGCCGCGGAACAGGTTGACCTCGAGCTGCTCCAGCTCGAGCAGCTGCAGCAGATCCGCGAGCTCGCTGGTCCATGAGCTGCGCGCCTAACTGCCGGGCGATCAGTCCGGCACGCCCGAGCCGCTGATGCATGATCGGGCTCGTGGTGGTGTACTGCAGGAACTGCTTCTTCTGCGGATACAGGTGGTGCTGGATGGCGAAGGCGGCCAGCGCCGCCTCGTGAAAGCCGGACAGGATCAGCTTCTTCTTGCCCGGGTAGGTGTTGATATCGCCGACCGCAAACACGCCCGGCAGGCTCGTCTGGAACTTCTCGGTATCGACCTTCAGCGCCTTCTTCTCCAGCGCCAGCCCCCATTCGGCGATCGGCCCGAGCTTGGGATGCAGGCCGAAGAACACCAGCAGCTGATCGGCCGGCAGCGCATGCACGGCGCCGTCCGGGAGCTTGATGTTGACGCCCCGCAGCGCGCCGTTCTCCACCATGCAGCGAGTGCGGCAGCGCCTCGAAGCAGCGCATGCGGCCCGCCGCTGACGTGCTCGCTGCATGCGCGCCACCGAGGCGGGCGCGGCGCGGAACTCGCGCCGCCGGTGCACCAGTGTCATGGCTGCCGCGCGCGGCAGCAGCTCCAGCGTCCAGTCGAGCGCGGAATCGCCGCCGCCGAAGATCACCAGGTGCTTGCCGGCAAGTCGCGCGGCGCTCTTGACGCGGTACTGGATGGCGCCGCCCTCGAAGGCATCGGCACCCTCGATGCCGATGCGCCGCGGCTGGAACGAGCCGACGCCCGCGGCGATGACCACCGTGCCGGCGTCGAAGCTGACGCCGCCGGCGGTGGCGAGGTGAAAGCGGCCGTCCTCGCGCCGCGCGAACTCGACCACTTCGTGGCCGAGGTGCAGCTGCGGGTTGAAGGGCTTGATCTGCTGCAGCAGCCGGTCGACCAGTTCCTGCGCGCCGCACACCGGCAGCGCCGGAATGTCGTAGATCGGCTTGTCGGGGTAGAGCTCGGCGCACTGTCCGCCCGGGTGCGCCAGCGAATCGACGACGTGGGCGCTGATGCCGAGCAGTCCCAGCTCGAACACCTGGAACAGCCCGCAGGGGCCGGCGCCGATGATGACGGCTTCGGCGCTGATCGGTGCGGCGGCGCCGGCGTGTGGAGACTTGGCTCAAGACGGTAGCTTTCGCAGGCAGTCGTGGCGCCAGCATTGTAGAGGGTCGCCCCCGAGTCGCATGCCGGGCGGCCGCGGGGCGCAAGATGCGCAGCGCTTGCGGCTGGCCGTATAGTACGCGTGCCGCGGGAGATGCGGGCCTTGCACCAACTCGCCGGCGCTCCCTCGGGTCTTCAGAGGCACGCGCTTTCGGCGCGGCGCCAGCGAAGGGTGTTCAATGATCAAACTCAATCTCAACGGCAATGACACCGAGGTCGACGTCGACGGCGACATGCCGCTGCTGTGGGTCCTGCGCGATACGCTGGGGCTCACCGGCACCAAGTTCGGCTGCGGCATGGCGCTGTGCGGCGCCTGCACCGTGCACCTCGACGGCGCAGCCGATCCGCTCCTGCGTGACGCCCTGTCAGCGCCGCAATCGGCAAGCGCGGTGATCACCATCGAAGGCCTGTCCAGCGACAGCAGCCATCCGGTGCAGAAGGCCTGGGTCGAGCTGGACGTCCCGCAGTGCGGCTACTGCCAGTCCGGCCAGATCATGTCGGCGGCGGCGCTGCTGGCACAGACGCCGCAGCCCTCCGACGCCGACATCGATGCGGCCATGTCCGGCAACATCTGCCGCTGCGGCACCTATCAGCGCATCCGCGCCGCGATTCACCGCGCCGCGACTTGCCAGCGCCTGCGATCGCTCCCGCTCGCACGCCATAACTTCGCCTGAAACGTGATATTGACGTGAACGACCTTGACATCGAATGCCGATCTGCAAGCCCGCCGCCAGCAGGCCGTGCCGCGCGGCGTCGAGCAACTCGCTGGCGGTGTATGCCGAGCGCGCCAGCAACTGCCGAGCTGTGGGACGTCGAGGGCCGGCGCTACGTCGACTTCGCCAGCGGCATCTCGGTGCTCAACACCGGTCACGTGCACCCGAAGGTGGCCGAGGCGATCGCGCGGCAGCTGGAGAAGCTCACGCACACCTGCTTTCCAGGTCACGCCGTACGAGAGCTACATCGCGCTGGCGGAGGCCTTGAACGCCCTGGCTCCCGGCGCCGACGCCGAAGAAGACCATCTTCCTCACCACCGGCGCGGAGGCGGTCGAGAACGCCATCAAGATCGCGCGCTTTCACACCAAGCGCTCCGGCGGTGATCGCCTTCTCCGGCGGCTTCCACGGCCGCACGCTCGCGTGCATCAGCCTCACCGGCAAGGTGCAGCCCTACAAGGCAGGCTTCGGGCCGATGCTGCCGGAGATCTATCACCTGCCCTTCCCCATGCCCTATCACGGGGTGACGGTCGAGCACTCGCTGCAGGCGCTCGAGCAGCTGTTCAAGGCTGACGTCGACCCGGCGCGCGTCGCCGCCATCATCATCGAGCCGGTGCTCGGAGAAGGCGGTTTCTACGCCGCGCCCGCCCGAGCTGCTGCGCACGGCTGCGCAGCGTGTGCGACACGCACGGCATCGTGCTCATCGCCGATGAGATCCAGTCGGGCTTTGGCCGCACCGGGCGCATGTTCGCCATCGAACACTCCGGCGTCGAGCCCGACCTGATCACCATCGCCAAGAGCGTGGCCGGCGGCGTGCCGCTGTCGGCGGTCACCGGCAAGGCGGAGATCATGGATGCGCCCCGGCCCGGGCGGTCTGGGCGGCACCTTCGCCGGCTCGCCGCTCGCCTGCGCCGCCGGGCTTGCGGTGCTCGAGGTGATGCGCGAGGAGCAGCTGCTGACGCGCGCGCAGGACATCGGGCGCTTCATGACTCACGCGTCTCAAGGGCCTGCAGGTGCGCTTCCCGTGCTTCGGCGAGGTGCGCGCCCTCGGCGCGATGGTGGCAGTCGAGCTGGTGAAGAACGGCCGCGCCGATCACCGGATCCGGAGCTCACCCGCGCCCTGGTGCAGGCGGCCGGACGGCACGGGCTGATCATTCTGTCGTGCGGCGTCTACGCGAACGTGATCCGCTTCCTTGCACCGCTCACCATTCCCGACGCGCTGCTGAAGGAAGGCTTCCGCCTCTTCGAGCCGGCGCTCGATGAAGTCGCCGGGGAGCGGTGAGGCGCGGGCGGCGGTGACGCCTAGCCTGCGGCGCGTTCAGGCAAGGGCCGGGGGCTGCGGCGCGCTCAGGCGCGGCCGGCGTTGGCGTCGGTCGGCGTGTGGAAGTACTCGCTCTCGGAGGCGAGCTGCTCGATGCAGGCGGTTCAGCTCCGCCATGCGGCCCTGAGCGGTGCTGATCGGCATGCAGTCCTGGCAGCGCGGATCGCCGCACGGCTGGCGCGAGTACAGCCAGTACTGGATGGCGCCGGCGAGCAGCCCGTCGGCGATGTCCCACAGATCCGCGTCCTTGTCCTTGTCCGCGATGCGGTTGCCCAGATCGACGGCCTTTGAAAAGGCCGCATCAAAGGTATCAGCGAGCTCGCTCATTCTTTCGGCCGCCCTTCATCGTTTGCCCCTAGTATAGGGCAAAAGCAGCCGCCCCCACGGGCTCCGGGAGCGGCCAGCGCCGGTTCAGGCCGCTGCCCCGGCGCGTCGCCCCGGCCGGCAGTTAAAGTCGCGACCCCGTCACGGCACCCCTGCACTTTGTGCGATACCGGCCACGGAAGCGTGGCAATACGCGCGTGCATCATGGTCCGGATGGCCCCGGCTGCCGGCCGCGGCTTATGTCGTATCCAGAATAAAGATGACCGAAGCCGCGCCGCTGTCTGCTGTATCTGCCGTGCCGGCGAGGCCCGCGCGCCGCCCGTGGCGGCTGCGTGCGCCCCGGCTGGGGATCGGCTGGCGCCTGGGTCCTCGGCCTCGCCGCAGTCGCGGCGGTGCTGCTCGGCGGCGAGCAGATCGCCACGCGCACCACCCGCGAAGCGCTCGAGGCCGTGCGCAGCATGCGCAATGAGCACGAGGCGCTCGCCGACAGCGTCAGCGCAGTGCTGGAAAAGCTGGTCGCGTACGACCGCGCGGTCGGCGAGTACGCTCAGGCGCCAAGCGCCGCCGCCGACGCGGGCGCCATCACCACCGCCGGCGATGCACTCGAGGCGGCGGTCGCCCGCTACTTCGGCAGCTCCGCGCCGCCTGCCACGACGGCCACCGGGCTGCGCGCGCAGCTCACGCGCCATATCGCCGTCGCACGGCAGCTGGCCGCCCGCGCCGCGGAGCGCGCGCAGTGGGCGGAGGAGCGGCGAGCGGCACTCAATCGCGTTTACCAGCGCATCGCCGCCGCGGGCGGCTCGGGACTGGCCATCAACGGCACCCAGGTGGTGGCACGCCGCTCGCTCGCCGAGCTCGAGTCGGCGATCAACGCGGTGCGCGGCAACGTCGACACCGCCGCAGTGATTGCGCGGCGCGAGCGCGACTTCATGGCCCTGCTCGATGCGCACCTGCAGGAATTCGAAAACTCCCCGGGACGGGCCTGGCTCGGCCTGGTACAGCACGACTTTCAGCAGGCGGCGCGCCTGCGGCGGCGGATGGAGCGCTACGACGCGCAGAGCGGGCCGGAGTGGCACAACCTGTTCGAAGACAGTGCCGCGCTCACCGAGGGCATCCAGGAGCAGCTGCAAAAGCCGGCCGACCGCGCGCTGCTGCAGGCGGCGCAGCATGCCGCTACGGCAGCGGAGGTGGCGGAGCGCATGCTCAGGAGCACCGGCTCGGCGGTACTGGGGGTGCTGCTGGTGGTCTCGGTGCTGCTGGCGGTGAGCATCAGCCTGCCGGTGCGTCGCCTGACCGCGGCCACGCGGCTGTTCGCGGCCGGCGATCGCGCGGCACGCGCGCGCCGCGGCGGCTCGGCGGAGATCGACCAGCTCGCCGAGTCCTTCAACACCATGGCCGACCGCATCGCCTCCGCCGAGGGGGAGCTGCGCGCCCACCAGGCGAAGCTCGAGCGTCACGTCGCCGAGCGCACCCAGCAGTTGCACCATCTCGCCCACCACGATCCGCTCACCCAGCTGCCGAACCGGCGCAAGCTCTCGGCGCACCTGGAAGAGGCGCTGGCGCGCGCCGGCGCCGGGCAGCGCCTGGCGCTGCTGTTCGTGGACCTGGATAACTTCAAATCGATCAACGACACCCTGGGACACAACTTCGGCGACCGGGTGCTGCAGCACATCGCTCAGCGGCTGCACGCCGCCGCCGGCGCCACCGGATTGCTGGCGCGCCTGGGTGGTGACGAGTTCACGCTGCTGCTGGAGCAGGTGCACTCCAGCGAGCAGGTGGAGGAGCATGCGGCGCAGCTGGTCGCGACGCTGCAGCAGCCGCTCATCGTCGACGGCCGCGTGCTCACCACCAGCGCCAGTATCGGTGCCAGTCTTTACCCCGATCATGCCGGGGACGCGGAAGGGCTGCTGCGCGCCGCCGACGTGGCGCTGTTCCGCGCCAAGGAGCTCGGCCGCAACCGCTTCGCCCTCTACAGTCCCGAACTGTACGACGCCGCGGCGCAGCGCTTCCGGCTCGAGCAATCGCTGCGCCGCGCGGTGGAGGGCGGGGAGCTGGAGCTGGTGTACCAGCCGCAGGTGATGTTACACACCTTCGAGGCGACGCACCTCGAGGCGCTGCTGCGCTGGCGCAAGCCCGACGGCCGCTGCGCCAGCGCGGAGGAATTCATTCACGTCGCCGAAAGAACCGGGCTCATCCACGAGCTCACCGACTGGATCCTGCACACCGCGGCGGCAGCGGCGGCGGCGTGGCGCACGCAGGGCTGGCCGCGGGCGAGCGTCGCCATCAATGTCTCCCCACCGCAGTTCTTCGAGGGCAACTTCGTCGAACATGTGGCCCGCACGCTGGAAGTCACCGGGCTGCCAGCCAGCGCGCTCGAGCTCGAGATCACCGAGACGGTGTTCCAGACCGGCCCCGCCACCATCGAGTCGTTGCGCCGCCTGCGCGCGCTCGGCGTGTCGATCGCGCTCGATGACTTCGGCATCGGGTACTCCTCGCTCACCTCGCTCGAGCAGTTGCCCATCACGCGCGTAAAGCTCGATCGGCTGTTGATAGCGGGCGTAGACAGCAACCCGCGCTCGGCGGCGATCGTGCGCTCGATCGTCGCCCTGTGTCACGGCCTCGGCCTGCAGGTGGTCGCCGAGGGGGTGGAGCGGCCTGCGCAACTGGAATTTCTCGCGCTGTGCGGGCCGATCGGCGTGCAGGGCTACCTGCTGGCGCACCCGGTCGAGGCCGCCGGTGCCGCCGCCGAAGCGCAGGCTGCGGCGGCGCGCGTCCGGATGTCGCTCGAGTCGGCGGAGCGGCAGCCGCGCCGCGAGGCTGGTGAATCGGTGGTGTTGCTCGGCAGTTCGGGACGGCGGCGCGCCACCTGAGGCGGCCGCAAGCGCTAGGCGCGCCCGAGAAAGGCGCGGCGTGCTGCGACGCCGAGATCCGCCTGGTCGGTGAAGAATCCGTCGATGCCGCAGCGCAGGTACTCGAGCAGCTCACCCGCCAGATCGCCCCGCTCCGCGGGCGCCGCGCCGGCGCGAAATTGCGCGGGCAGAAAGACATTCTCCGCGCGAAAGGTCCAGGGGTGCACCGCGAGCCCCTGGGCGTGGGCGTTCGCCACCAGCGCGGTCGGTTCGCCGAGCGTGTCATCCGCCCGCCGCGGGATGACGAGCGACTTGTTCGGGCCGATCGCCTGCGCGTAGGCGGCGATCTGCGCCAGCCCCGCCGGCGTGATCAGGTCGGCGTAGGTGCGCGCATCGCCTGCCGCGATGAAGTCGTACGGCGCCCCGCCGTCCTCGATCAGCTGCACACGCCGCAGCTGCGTCAGACGGCTGAGCGCGCCCAGGTTCGCCACTTCGAACGACTGCAGCCACACCGGCGCCTCGCGTCCCTGATAACCGTGACGGGCCAGGGCTGCCACCAGCGCCTGCTCCATCGCCAGGCCGAGACTTGCGAAATAGCTCGGGTGCTTGGTCTCGGGGTAAACGCCGATGTGCGGCGGCGGCGGGGCGCCGAGCTGGCGCGCACGCTGCACGCGCTGTGCCTCCACGCCCTGCACCAGGACGAGAATTTCCTCGAGCGTCGGGATCTCGAACTGTCCGTCGAAGCGCGTGTTGGCCGGGCGCAGTTGCGGGATCCGCTCGCGGGCCCGCAACGTCTTGAGCTCGGCGAGCGTGAAGTCCTCTGTAAACCAACCCTGAACGGGCGCACCGTCGATGACCCGCGTAGCGCGGCGGGCGGCGAACTCGGGGTGCGCCGCGACGTCGGTGGTGGCGCTGATCTCGTTCTCATGCCGCGCCACCAGGGCGCCGTCGCGCGTCATGACCAGATCGGGCTCGACGTAGTCGGCGCCATGCTGCATGGCGAGGAAATAGGACGCGAGCGTGTGCTCGGGCGCGTAGCCGCTGGCCCCGCGATGGCCAATGACGATCGGAACCTCGCTCATTGACGGACCATACCAGCACAGCGGCAGGCGACTTGCTAGACTTTCGTGCGTGCTGCTCACCGACCAGGACATCTATCACTTCCGCGAAGGCACTTACTTCCGCGCGTACGAGAACCTCGGTGCCCACGCGCTGCCTGCGCCGTCGAGCGGTACGCCCGGCGGCACGCGCTTCGCCGTCTGGGCGCCGAACGCCGCCGCGGTTTCCGTAATCGGCGATTTCAACGGCTGGGGTAGCGGGCTCAACCCGCTCGCGCCCCGCGCCGACTCCTCGGGACTCTGGGAAGGCGTGGTGGCAGGGGTAGGGCCGGGGGCGCTCTACAAGTACCATGTCGTCTCGCAGCAGAGCGGTTCTGCGGTCGACAAAAGTGACCCGTACGCGTTCCGCACCGAGGTGCCGCCGCGCACCGCTTCGATCGTATGGGACCTCGGCTACCAGTGGCAGGATGGCGACTGGATGCAGCGGCGTGCCCAGGCCAACTCTCTCGGCGCCCCCTGGTCGATCTACGAGCTGCACGTCGGGTCGTGGCGGCGCGTGCCTGAGGAGCACGACCGCTTCCTCACCTACCGCGAGCTTGCCGCAGCGGTGGCCGACTACGTGACCGAGCTCGGCTTCACGCACGTCGAGCTGATGCCGGTGTTGGAGCATCCGTTCTACGGCTCGTGGGGCTACCAGGTCACCGGCTACTTCGCGCCGAGCGCGCGCTACGGCACGCCCCAGGACTTCATGTACTTCGTCGATCATCTGCACCAGCGCGGCATCGGCGTGATTCTCGACTGGGTGCCGTCGCATTTTCCGACCGACGCGCACGGCCTGGCGCGCTTTGACGGCACGTACCTCTACGAGCACGCCGATCCGCGCCAGGGATTTCATCCGGAGTGGAGCAGCTCCATCTTCAACTACGGCCGCGCCGAGGTGCGCAACTTCCTGGCGAGCAGCGCGCTGTTCTGGCTCGACACCTACCACATCGACGCGCTGCGCGTCGACGCCGTGGCATCGATGCTGTACCTCGACTACGGACGCCGCGCGGGCGAGTGGATTCCGAACCGCTTCGGCGGCCATGAGAATCTCGACGCCGTTGAGTTCCTCAAGCAGCTGAACCTCGCGGTGTATCGCGATCATGCCGCTACCCAGACGATCGCCGAGGAATCCACGGCCTGGCCGATGGTGTCGCGCCCGACCTATCTCGGGGGGCTCGGCTTCGGCCTCAAATGGAACATGGGCTGGATGCACGACACGCTCAAGTACTTCCAGCAGGACCCGCTGCACCGCAAGTACCACCACAGCGGCCTCACTTTCAGCCTCTGGTACGCTTTCACGGAGAATTTCGTGCTGCCGCTCTCGCACGACGAAGTGGTGCACGGCAAGGGCTCCCTCATAGGCAAGATGCCGGGCGACGAATGGCAGCAGTTCGCGAGCCTGCGCCTGCTCTTCGGCTACATGTGGACCCACCCGGGCAAGAAGCTGCTGTTCATGGGCGGGGAGTTCGGCCAGCGGCGCGAGTGGCAGCACGAGGAGAGTCTCGAGTGGCACGTTCTCCAGTATCCGCTGCACGCCGGCGTGCGGCGCTGGGTGCGCGACCTGAACCTGCTCTACCGCACGACGCCGGCGCTGTACGAGCTGGACTTCAGCCCGGAGGGCTTCCAGTGGGTCGACCGCGATGACGCGGACGTGAGCGTGATCTCGTTCCTGCGCAAGGACACCTCCGGCGCACCGCTCCTGGTGGCATGCAATTTCACCCCGGTGCCGCGCCAGGGCTATCGCATCGGCGTACCGCGGGGCGGCCGCTGGCGCGAACGCCTCAACAGCGATGCCGCCGACTATGGCGGCAGCGGCCAGGGGAATCTCGGCGCGGTGCAGGCGCTCGCCCGGCGGCGCGCATGGCCACGCGCACTCCCTCAGCGTGCGGCTGCCGCCGCTGGCGGTAGTGGTGCTGACGCCGGACTGAGGAGCGGAGTCGAACGCATGAAAGCGCGGCGCACGGTCTCAGCCGGCGACGATCCGCTGTGGTTCAAGGACGCCGTGATCTACGAGGTGCACGTGCGCGCCTTCTTCGACGGCAACGACGACGGCGGTCGGCGACTTCGCCGGCCTGACGCGCAAGCTCGAGTACATCCAGGATCTCGGCGTCAACACCATCTGGCTGCTGCCCTTCTACCCCTCCCCGGGACGCGACGACGGCTACGACATCGCCGACTACCGCAACATCCATGCGCACTACGGCACGCGCGCCGAGTTCCGCGCCTTCGTGCGCGAAGCGCATCGGCGCAACCTGCGCGTGATCACCGAGCTGGTTCTCAACCACACCTCCGACGCGCACCCGTGGTTCCAGGCGGCACGCCGCGCCCCGCCCGGATCGATGAAGCGCAACTACTACGTCTGGAGCGATACGCCGCAGCGCTATGCCGGCACGCGCATCATCTTCCGCGACGCGGAGACGTCCAACTGGGCCTGGGACCCGCAGGCGCAGGCCTACTACTGGCATCGCTTCTTCAGCCATCAGCCGGATCTGAACTTCGACAACCCGCACGTGCTGCGGGCGATGCTGCACGTCATTGATTTCTGGGCGCGGCTCGGGGTCGACGGCTTCCGCCTGGACGCCATCCCCTACCTGGTGGAGCGCGAGGGCACCAACAACGAGAACCTGCGCGAGACGCACGAGGTCATCAGGCTCATCCGCCGCGCCATCGCCAGCAAGTACCCGGACCGCATGCTGCTGGCCGAGGCCAATCAATGGCCGGAGGACGTGCGCGACTACTTCGGCGACGGCCGCGACGAATGCCAGATGGCCTACCACTTCCCGCTGATGCCGCGCATGTACATGGCGATCGCCCAGGAAGATCGCCATCCGATCGTCGAGATCATGGAGCAGACGCCGGACATCCCCGACACCTGCCAGTGGGCGATTTTCCTGCGCAACCACGACGAGCTGACGCTGGAGATGGTGACCAGCCGCGAGCGCGACTACATGTACCAGTCGTACGCCGCCGATGCGCGCGCGCCGCCTCAACCTCGGCATCCGCCGCCGCCTCGCGCCGCTTCTCGACAATGACCTCGAGCGCATCAAGCTGATGAACAGCCTGCTGCTCTCCATGCCCGGCTCGCCGATCATCTACTACGGCGACGAGATCGGCATGGGCGACAATGTCTTCCTCGGCGACCGCAACGGGCTGCGCACGCCGATGCAATGGAGCCCGGACCGCAACGCCGGCTTCTCGCGCGCCGACCCGCAGCAGCTGTACCTGCCGCCGATCATGGACCCGGTATACGGCTACCAGGCGGTGAACGTGGAGGCGCAGACGCGCGACCGCTCTTCGCTCCTCAACTGGATGAAGCGGCATGCTGCAGGTGCGGCGCGGCTCGCAGGCCTTCGGCCGCGGCACGCTGCGCTTCATCCGTCCCGGCAACCGCCGCGTGCTCGTGTACCTGCGCCAGTACGGCGAGGACACGATCCTGTGCGTGGCCAACCTGTCGCGCTCGGCGCAGCCGGTGGAGCTCGATCTGGCCGAGCACAAAGGGCGCGGTGCCGATCGAGCTGCTGGGACGCGCGGCATTTCCGCCGATCGGCGAGCTGCCCTACCTGCTGACCCTGCCCGGCTACGCGTTCTACTGGTTTCGCCTCAGCCGCGAAGCCGAGGCGCCGCCCTGGCACGATGAGCGCGCGGCGCGCGAGGATCTGCCGGTGCTGGTGCTGATCGAGGGCTGGCGCAGCTTCTTTCCCGAGCGTGTCGCGCCCTGGCGCGCACAATCTCGCCGGCAGCGCTGCGCACGCAGCTCGAGAGCCGCGTCGTGCCGGGATTTCTCGCCACCCAGCGCTGGGCCGCACCCGCCGGGCTCGCGCAGCCGGCGACCGCCGGCAGCGCGCGGCGCGGGCCTGCGCCGGAGCCGCGCTCGCCGACTGGGTGTTGCCGGAGTCGAAGCGATCGCTGGCTGGTGGCGATCTTCGAGGTCAAGAGCGGCGCACAGGCCGGGCGCTACTTCGTGCCGCTCGCGCTCGCGTTCGAGGACAGCGAAGAGGCGCGCTACCGCAAGCTTCTGCCCGCAGCTCTTGGCGCGCGTGCGCCAGCACGCCGCCACCGGCGTGCTGGCGGACGCCGCCGCGGATGAGGACTTCTGCCGCGCCGTGATCGAGGCCATCGGCGCGGCGCGCGAGTTTCCCATGCAGCACGGGACGGCTGCGCTGCGCGGCGACCGCGGCGCTTCGCGCCGCTGCGCGCAGCGCATGCCGCGCGAGCTGCCCGTCACTCTTCGCCGGCGCGCAGGGCGCCAATACCACCGTCGCATCGGGCGATGTCGTTCTTCCTCAAGATCTGCCGGCGGCTGCATCCCGGCGTCAACCCGGGCGTCGAGATCGGCCGCTACCTCACCGAGGTCGCGCATTTCCCGCACAGCGTGCCGCTGCTCGGCTCCGTCGAGTACCACCAGTCCGACGGCACGTGTACTACGCTCGCGCTGCTGCAGGCGTTCATCGACCAACCAGGGCGACGGCTGGGACTACACCGTCAACTATCTGGTGCGCTTCCTCGAGGAACGCGTCACGCACGTCCCGCTGGCCGACGGACGCGCACGGCCTGTACCTGGCGCTCGTGCGCACACTCGCCACGCGCACCGCGCAGCTGCACGCCGCGCTGGCGGCCGCCACTTCCGACCCGAGCCCTGGCGCCCGAGCCGATCCCCGCCGCCGACCTCAAGCGCGTGGCGCGCATGCGACGCAGCGCCGCGCACCGCCGCGCTCAAGCATGCTGGCCGAGCAGGCCGCCCAGCTGCCGCCGGCGGCGGCGGCGGACGCCGCAGCAGCGTGCTGGCGCGTCGCGCCGCGCTGCTGCGCAGCTTGGCGGGCGCAGGCCGCACGCCCAGGGCGCTGAAAATCCGCTGCCACGGCGACTACCATCTGCGCCAGGTGCTGCTGAAGCGCAACGACTTCGTGATCACCGACTTCGAGGGCCTCACCCGAGTCGAGGCGTCGCCGCGCAGCGACGCAAGTGCTCGCCGCTGACGGACGTGGCCGGCATGCTGCGTTCGTTTGCATACGCGCGCTGCATGGCGTTACAACAATGCTCGCTGATCTCCGCCGAGGAGCGCAGCCGATGGGAGCCGCAGCTGGATGCCTGGGAGCAGCAGACCCGCGACGCGTTCCTCTCGACCTACGACGAGATCGCGCGCGCGGCAGGGTCTGTACAGCTCCTTCGCGGACATGCGGCCCGCTGCTGCGCCTGTTCGAGCTGCAGGCGGCGTGCGCTCGATCTGCAGCACGAGCTGGTCGAGCCGGCCGGACTGGGCGGGCGTGCCGCTGCGCCCCTGGCCGCAATGCCGCCCTGACACCAGGCGTTTCACATCCCGGCCGCCGGGGCAGCGGGTAGATCATGGACGATCGACTGACAGGCGGCCGCCGCTGCGGCGGCGTCATCCAGATGCCGTTCGGCGCGCAGGTCACCGCGGCCGGCGCGGTGCGCTTCCGGCTGTGGGCGCCCGCGGCGCAGAGCGTCGAACTGCGTGCTGTACGAAGGCGCGCGCAGGCGCAGCGACCGCTGCAGCCGCTGCAGGATGGCTGGTTCGCACTGGAGACCCGCGCGGCGCAGCCGGGCAGCCTTTACCGCTATCGCATCGACGGCGACCAGGAAGTCGCCGATCCCGGCCGCGCGCTTCAACCCGCAAGGCGTGCACGGGCCGAGCGAGGTGATCGACCCGGCCGCCTACGCCTGGCACGACCACGGCTGGCGCGCCCCGCCGTGGCACGCGGCGGTCATCTACGAGCTGCACGTCGGTACCTTCAGCGCGCCGGGCACCTACGCCGCGATCGCGGCACGGCTCGCGCACCTGGCACGCCTCGGCGTGACCGCCATCGAGCTGATGCCGCTCGCGGCCTTCCCCGGCGACGCGCGGCTGGGGCTACGACGGCGTGCTGCATTATGCCCCGCAGGCCGTCCTACGGCAGGCCCGAGGAGCTCAAGGCGCTGATTGCCGCCGCGCATCGCCACGGCCTCGCGGTGCATTCTCGATGTGGTCTACAACCACTTCGGTCCCGAGGGCAACTACCTGCACCTGTACGCGCCGCAGTTCTTCAATGAGCGCACAGCCACCCCCTGGGGCGCGGCGATCAACTTCGACGGGCCGCACAGCCGCACGGTGCGTGACTTCTTCATCCACAATGCCCTCTACTGGCTCGCAGGAGTACCACTTCGACGGCCTGCGTCTGGACGCGATCCACGCCGTGCACGACGCGAGCCGCGCCGCACTTCGTCACCGAGCTGGCGCCGCGCCGCGCGCGCGGCCGCCGGCGACGAGCGCACCATCTACCTGACGCTCGAGAACTTCGACAACGCGGCGCACTTTGCTCGGCACCGCCGGGCGCGGCCGCGAGCTGTGATGCGCAATGGAACGATGACGTGCATCACTGCCTGCACGTGCTCCTGACGCGGCGAAACGCACAGCTACTACAGCGACTACGCGCGAGCGGCCGCACGCGCTGCTGTGCCGCGCGCTCGCCGAAGGCTTCGCCTACCAGGGCGAGCATGTCGCGCTATTGCCGGCGCGCCGCGCGGAGAGAGCCAGCGCCGCTCTGCCGCCGACCGCGTTCATCAACTTCCTGCAGAATCACGACCAGATCGGCAACCGCGCGCAGGGCGAGCGCCTCACGCGTCTGGTGCAGCGAGCCCGCGGCGCTGCGCGCCGCGACCGCGCTGCTGCTGCTCGCGCCTGCGCCGCCGCTGCTGTTCATGGGCGAGGAATGGGCGGCGCGCCGAGCCCTTCCCCTGGTTCTGCGACTTCGAGCCGCAACTGCAGGCGCGCGTGACGCGAGGCCGCGAGCGCGAGTTTCCGGGCGGCCCCGACCCGGGCGAGAGGCAACCTTACGCCGCGGCGCAACTGGACTGGAGCTGCGCTGCGCCCAGCGCCGCACGCGCGCGTGCTCACTGCACTACCGCCGGCTGCTCGACCATCCGGCGTCGCGACATCGCGCCGCTCATCCCGCGAGCTGCGCCGCGGCGCGCTGCAGCCTGCAGCCGACAGTGCTGCATTCGCGGTCGACTGGGTGGCGAAGCAGCAGGTGCTGCACCTGCATCGCGAACCTGCAACGACCACGCCGCGCCCGCTTGCCGGCGCGCCCGCCGGGCGCGTGCTGTTCGCCACCCATCCGGGCGTCCGCGCGACGCTCGCCCGCAAGCACGCTCGCCGCCGTGGAGCGTGCTGTGGCTGCTCGAGCGCCGCCAGTGACGGGCGCTGAGCGGCGCCGCGCCGCGCGGCGGCTGCCGCCAGGCGGCCGCGCCGGATGCGGCCGACGACGCCATCCCGCGGGCCACCTACCGGCTGCAGCTCAACGCCGGCTTCACGTTCCGCGACGCGATCGCGATCGTGCCCTACCTGGCCGCGCTCGGCATCAGCCATGTCTACTGCTCGCCCTACTTCCGCGCCCGCGCCGGCAGCACGCACGGCTACGACGTGGTCGACCATAACTCCTTCAATCCCGAGATCGGCGAGCAGCGCACGATTTCGAGCGCTTCGTGGCGGCACTGCGCGCGCACGGCATGGGGCACATCGTCGACATCGTGCCCAACCACGTCGGCATCCTCGGCGCCGACAACGCACTGGTGGATGGACGTGCTCGAGAACGGTGAGGCGTCCGCCTACGCCGGCTTCTTCGACATCGACTGGGCGCCCCCCAACCCCGAGCGCGCGCACAAGGTGCTGGTGCCGGTGCTGGCGCGCTCCGTACGGCATCGGTGCTCGAGCGCGGCGAGCTCGAGCTGCGCTTCGAGCCCGCCAGCGGGGTCATTCGCCGTCTTCTACCACGTCGCACCGCCTGCCGCTCGATCCGCGCACCTACCCGCGCATTCTCGACCGCGTGGCGGCGCTGGTCTCCAACAGCGAGCTGGAGAACATCCGCCGCGCGCTCGCGGCGCTTCCCGACCGCAGCGATGCCACGCCCGAGCAGATCGCCGAGCGCAGCCGCGCCAAGGAGCTGCACAAGCAGCGCCTGGCGGCGCTGGCCGCCGCCAACGCCGCGGTCGCCGCGGCGCTCGAGGCCGCGGTGCGCAGCTTCACTGGCACGGCGGCCGAGCCGGCCAGCTTCGATGCGCTGCACGAGCTGCTCGAGCTGCAGGCTTACCACCTCGCCTACTGGCGGGTCGCCGCCGACGACATCAACTACCGGCGCTTCTTCGACGTCAACGATCTGGCCGCGCTGCGGGTCGACAACGAGGCGGTGTTCGAGGTCACGCACCGCCTGCGTGCTGCAGCTGATCGGCGCCAGGCAGGATCGACGGCCTGCGCGTCGATCACGTCGACGGCCTGTACGATCCGGCCGGCTACGTGCGTCGGCTGCAGCGGCGATCAGGCAGGTCCGCGGCCGTACCGCGAGCGCGCGCGCTCTACCTGGTGGTCGAGAAGATCACCGCCTCGTTCGAGCACCTGCCGCCGCGACTGGCCGGTGCACGGCGAGACCGGCTACCACTTCGCCAACGTCGTCAACCGCATGCTGATCGACTCGGCGACGCGCACGCGCATGGACCGCGTCTACCGCGGCACGACCGGGGAGTCGCACGAGTGGCGCGACGTGGCCTACGAGTGCCAGCAGCTGGTACTGCGCCGCTCGCTGGCCTCCGAGCTCAACGTCGCCACCAATCAGCTGGCGCGCATCGCGCGCTCCGACCGCAACACCCGCGACTTCACCTTCGGCAACGCTGCGCGCACGCGCTCGCCGAGGTGATCGCCTGCTTCCCCGTGTACCGCACTTACATCGCTGACACGGTTGCCGACAGCGACCGGCGTTACATCGAGTGGGCGATCGCCAGCGCCCGGCGGCGGCGCGCCGCCACCGAGACGCTCGGTGTTCGATTTCGTGCGCGCGGCGCTGCTGCTCGAGCTGCCCGCGCCGACCGAAGCGACAGCTGCGCGCCATGCGCGCCTTTGTCATGAAGTTCCAGCAGATCACCGCGCCGATCACCGCCAAGGGGATCGAGGACACGGCGCTTTACCGCTTCAACCGGCTGATCTCGCTCAACGAAGTCGGCGGCGACCCCAACAACTATGGCGGCGGCGGCGTGCGCGCCTTCCATGCCGATGCCGAGTACCGGGCGCGCCACTGGCCGCACGAGATGCTGGCCACCTCGACGCACGACACCAAGCGCTCCGAGGACGTGCGCGCGCGGCTCAACGTGCTCTCGGAGATGACCACGCCGTGGCGCGACGCGGTGCGGCGCTGGACGCGTATCAACCGCACCCGCAAGCGCGAGATCGACGGCGAGGCGGCGCCTTCGCGCAACGACGAATACCACCTCTACCAGACCCTGCTCGGCAGCTGGCCGCTCACGCAACCCGACGCAGCCGGCGCCGCTGCCTATCGCGAGCGCATCGAAGCGTACATGATAAAAGCGATGCGGGAGGCGAAGCTGCGCACCAGCTGGACGGAGATTGACGCGGCTTACGAGGAGGCGTTGCTGCAGTTCGTGCGCAGCATTCTCGAGCCGCGCGACAACAACCTGTTCCTTGCCGATTTCCTCGAGTTCCAGCGAGGCGTCGCGCGCTTCGGCCTGCTCAACAGCCTTTCGCAGACGCTGTGCAAGCTGACCGCGCCGGGCGTGCCGGACATCTACCAGGGCAACGAGCTGTGGGACTTCTCGCTGGTGGATCCGGACAACCGTCGCCCGGTCGACTACCAGGGTCGCCGCGCGGCGCTCGAGGAGCTCGAACGCAGTGCCGCGAGCCTCGAGCTGCGCGAGCTCGTCGGGAACCTCGAGAATGGACGCTGCAAGCTGCTGCTCACCTGGAAAGTCCTGCAGCTGCGGCGCGAGCGACCGCGGCTCTTCAGCCACGGCAGCTACCGGCGGCTGCGCGTGCGCGGTGCGCGCGCGCACCACGTGTGCGCCTTCGCACGACTGCGCGCCGGGCAGTCGCTTATCGTCATCGCACCGCGCCTGTACCGCCGGCTCCTCGATGATCCGGCGCTGCTGCCGCTCGGTGAGGCCGTGTGGCAGGACACGCTCGTCGAGCTGCCGCGCGAGGAGCGTTTCCGGCGTTCCCTGCGTGGGGTGCTCGATGGCGCGCAGCTTGCGCCGGTGCGGCACGGCGACATCAGCGGCGTAGCGGTCGCGCAGGCACTGGCCGAGTTTCCGGTGGCCGTGCTGAGCGGCGATGAGGCGGATGGGGCCGCGCCGGGAACGGCGTAAACGCCTCCGGGCGTGGCGCGTTAGGAGCCTGGCATGCGGCACATAACCCGGGCACTCGCGGCAGCGGCGGCGGGACTCGCGCTGCTCGGAGCGGACGGCAGCCCGGCGCCGGGCGCTGCGCCCGCGAAAACCTCGCTGCAGCAGGCGCTCGAGCGCTACAGCGCCTACGCCGGTCCGCCGATCGATCAGTTCAGCTGGCTCGGACGTTTCTACAGCTGGGAGCCGCTCGGCAGGGACCGGCTGGTGGTGTTCACCACCCCGGGCGATGCCTACCTGCTGAAGGTGTGGCCGCCCTGCGATTTGCGCTTCGTCATCAATGCCATCGGGCTCACTTCCACGAGCCACACGGTGTACGCGCGGCTCGACTCCGTCACGGTAAACAGCGCGGGAACCGGACCGCTGCGCTGCCCGATCGATGAGATCCGCAAAGTCGACTACAAGCGCATGAGGGCGGACATGCGGGCGCAGAGCGCCGCGACGCATCAGCGATAGCCGCGTGCCTGCAGCGTGAAGAGCTGCGCGTAGCGGCCGTTGAGGAGCATCAGCTCCTCATGGGTGCCGCGCTCGACGATACGCCCGCGATTGAGCACCAGGATCTGATCCGCCATGCGCACCGTTGAGAAGCGGTGCGAGATGAGGATGGTGATGCGATCGCGGGCGAGCTGGCGGAAATGCTCGAACACCTCCGCCTCCGCCTGCGCGTCCATGGCGGCGGTGGGCTCATCCAGCACCAGGATATCCGCACGGGTGCGCATGAAGGCGCGCGCCAGCGCGATCTTCTGCCACTGCCCGCCGGAGAGCTCGCGTCCGTCGCGGAACCACTTGCCGAGCTGCGTGCGATAGCCGCCGGGCAAGGCCTCGATGAAATCGCTCGCGCGCCCCTTCACGGCCGCAGCGCGCCAGCGCTCCTCGTCCTCGAAGAAGCGCTCGTCTCCGGCACCGACGTTCTCGCCCACGAGCATCTGGTAGCGCACGAAGTCCTGGAAGATGACGCCGATGCGCTGGCGCAGCGCCCCCTCGTCCCACTCGGCGAGGTCCTGGCCGTCCAGCAGGATGCGCCCGGCGGTAGGCGCGTACAGCCGGGTGAGCAGCTTGATCAGCGTGGTCTTGCCCGAGCCGTTCTCGCCCACCAGCGCCAGGCTCGTGCCCGGCGTAAGGTGCAGCGTGACGTGCTCGAGGGCCGGCTCCTCCGCTCCCGGATAAGTGAAACTCACATCCTCGAAGCGCACGCCATCCTGCGGATGCGGGCCGCGCACCACGCTGCCGCTGGCACGCGGCATATGCGCTTCCAGGTATTCGTAGAGCGTCGACAGGTAGAGGTTGTCCTCGTACATTCCGCCCACCGCTGCCAGCATCGCCGACACCGCCGCCTGCCCCTGGCGGAACAGCGCCACGTACATGGTCATCTGGCCGAGGGTGATGACGCGCCGCACGGTGGTGATCGCGATCCAGGCATACGCGCCATAGAGCGCCGCGGTGGCGATGAGCCCCAGCGCGAAGCCCCAGGCGTCGCGCCGCATGGTGAGCGCCCGATCCTCTGCGTACAGGCGGCGGAAAATGTCGCGGTAGCGCTCGAGCAGCCGCGGCCCGAGACCGTACAGCATCACTTCCTTGGCGTGATCCTCGCGCGCGATGACCGTCTCGAGGTAAATCTGCATGCGCGTCTCGGGTGAGCGCCAGCGGAAGAGGCGAAAAGCGTCCCCGGAGAACTTGGCCTCCGCCACGAACGCCGGCAGCCCTGCCAGCAGCAGTACCGCCACCGCCCAGGGCGAGAAGTGTGCGAGCAACACGCCGTAACTCGCCAGCGAGATGCCGTTCTGCACCAGGCCGAAGGTGCGCGTGACGAGACTCAGCGGCCGGGTCGAGGCTTCGCGGCGCGCCCGGGTCAGCTTGTCGTAGAACTCCGAGTCCTCGAAGTGCTGCAGCTCGAGCGTCAGGGCCTTTTCCAGAATCATGACGTTGACGCGCTGCCCGAGCTGCGCGCGCAGCAGCGACTGGCACAGCGACAGCCCGCGCTGCCCCGCTGCGATCGCAGCCACCAGGGCTCCCTCGAGGGCGACCAGCTGCGCCACGCGCGTCGCGCCGGCGCCGCCGCCTCGCATGGCGGACACGACCGCATCGACGATGAGCGAGCCGACGTAGGCGACGGAGGCCGGCAGGATGCCGGCGATCAGCGTGAGCAGCGCCAGCGCGAGGGTGAGAGCGCGGTTGGTGCTCCAGACCAGCTCGAGTGCGCGGCGGCTGTAACGGAACACGCCGAAGAAGCCGCGCAGTGTGAACGCCTCGCTCGCGCCAGCGGCGTTGCCGGCATGACGCGGGGGGTGAACCGGGGTCGCCATCAGGGACGGCGCTCCGGAGGCTCCGCGGGCGTCGCCGACGCAATCGGCTCGCGCACCGCGCCGGGCGAGAGCCTGGTGATGAGTCGCGAGCCACGCCTGAAGAATACATAGCTGTAGATCCAGGACGCGAGTACGGCGAGGCGGTTGCGAAAGCCGATGAGCACCGTAATGTGCAGCGCCATCCATGCCAGCCACGCCAGGAGTCCTCCGAAGCGCACGCGTCCGAGCTCGACGACGGCGCGCGACTTGCCGACAGTCGCCATGGAGCCGCGATCGCGGTAGCGGAAGGCCTGCGCGCGCGCGCCGGGCCTGCCACGCAGCTCGACAGCGATCAGGCGCGCGACATAACGTCCCATCTGCATGGCGCCCTGTGACACTCCTGGTACGGCCGCACCGCGGGCCGGGTCGATGAGCCAGGCGGCATCGCCGATCACGAAGACTTCCCTGTGTCCCGCGACCGAGCAATCCGGGAGCACCGGCACGCGGCCGCCCGGCCCGAGGGGCACGCCGAGCGTGGCAGTGAGGGGCGGCGCGCGCACCCCCGCCGTCCAGATGACGTTGTAACTGCGCAGCCGCTCTGCGGCGACCTCGACGCCGTCGGCAAACACCCCGGTCACCGGCGCGCCGAGGCGCACCTCCACGCCCAGGGTTTGCAGTTGCGCCAGCGCCCGGGCCGAGGAATCGGCGTGCAGTGCCGGCAGCACGCGCGCGCCCGCTTCGATCAGGATGACGCGTGCATGGCGCGTATCGGCGACGCGGTAGTCGCGCGGGATCACATCCACCGCCAGCTCCTTGATCGCACCCGCGAGCTCGACGCCCGTCGGGCCGGCCCCGACGATGATGAAAGTCAGCTGCGCGGCGCGCTCACCGGGGTCGGTCTCGATCTCTGCCGCCTCGAACGAGCGCAGCAGGCGCGAGCGAATGAGGATGGCTTCCTCGACTTCCTTCATGCCCGGCGCGAACTGCCGCCATTCCTCGTGACCGAAATAGTTGTCAACCGCCCCCGGGGCGAGCACCAGATAATCGTACGGCACACGGCTGCCGGCGCCGTACAGACAGCGCGCGGTCAGGTCCACGCGCGCGACTTCGGCGAGCATCACCCGCACGTTGTTCTGATAGCGCAGGATCGTGCGGATGGGCTGGGCGATGTCCGCTGGCGCGAGCGCGGCACAGGCCACCTGGTACAACAGCGGCTGAAACAAGTGGTAGTTGTTGCGGTCGATGACGAGCACGTCGGCGGGCGCCCCCCGCAGCGCTTTGGCGGCGAACAGGCCGCCGAAGCCGCAACCGACGATCACGATCCGCGCTCGCGCCGCGCTGCTCAAGGCGCGCCTCCGTCTGCAGTTGGACTGCCCATGATGTGGGGGCGATTATCGGCTATTCCAATTCGCAGCCCCAATGCGCTGGAGCCTGTTGTGATACAAGGGGCGGAGCGCTCGCTTGCGCATCAGCGCGCGGCGGATCGCAGCCGCGCCCCTGTGCGCACGCCGCGCCTCTTGCGGGAGCCTCAGCCATGGATATTGCCCGTCTGGTCCAGTCATCTATCGCACCGGTGTTCCTTTTTTCCGGCGTCGCGGCGACGCTCGGCGTGCTGACCAGTCGCCTGGCGCGCATCGTAGACCGCGCGCGCCGGCTCGAGGAGCAGCTGCAGGGCCATCCCGGGAGCGCGGCGCGGCTGCATGCGGATCTCAAGGTGCTGGCACGGCGCGCCGGCTACATCAACGTGGCGATCTCGCTGTGCGCGATCGCAGCCCTGCTGGTGGCGCTGGTGGTCGTCACGCTGTTTGCCAACGCATTCGTCGGCTCGGAGCTCGGCATTGTCATCGCGCTGCTGTTCGTCGGGGGCATGGTGTGCCTAGCCGCCGCGTTCATCGCGTTCTTCATCGAGGTGCGGCTCGCGGTGAGGACGCTGCGCATCGGCTTACCCCGCGCCTGAGGCGCAGCGTGCACCCGACGGCGGCTTCGGAGGCGGCCGGCGGACGAATCTGCTACCCTGCGCACCCTTTTTGAACCGCCTAGAGCCGCGGGCCCGGCCCGCCGCGGCGCCGCAGCGCGCCGGGTCCTTGCCAAGCCATGAATCGCCCGATCCGCAACATCGCCATCATCGCCCACGTCGACCACGGAAAGACCACGCTGGTCGATTGCCTGCTGAAGCAGTCGGGAACCTTCGCCGCCCACGAGCGCCCGGGGGAGCGCATCATGGACTTCAATGAAATCGAGCGCGAGCGCGGCATCACGATCCTCGCCAAGAACTGCGCCATCGAGTACGGCGGCACGCGCATCAACATCGTCGACACGCCCGGGCACGCCGACTTCGGCGGCGAGGTCGAGCGGGTGCTGTCCATGGTGGACGGGGTGCTGCTGCTGGTGGATGCCGTGGAGGGACCGATGCCGCAGACGCGCTTCGTCACGCGCAAGGCGCTCGCGCAGGGGCTCAAGGCGATCGTCGTGGTCAACAAGATCGACCGGCCCGGGAGCCGGCCGGCCTGGGTCGTCGATCAGACCTTCGACCTGTTCGATAAGCTCGGTGCCAGCGACGCGCAGCTCGACTTCCCGGTCATCTACGCATCGGCGCTGCAGGGCTGGGCGAGTACCGACTACACCGAGCGTCGCCCGGACATGTCGGCGCTGTTCGAGGCAATCCTGACGCACGTGCGGCCACCGGCCGCGCAGGCGGACCTGCCGCTGCAGCTGCAGATCTCCACACTCGATTACAACTCTTACGTCGGGCGCATCGGCATCGGGCGCATTCGCCGCGGCGTGGTGCGCCCCGGGCAGAGCGTGGCGCTGCGCTTCGGCGCCGAGGACCGCGGGGTGGCGAAAGTCGGCCAGGTGCTCACCTTCACCGGCCTGCAACGAGAGCCGGTCGAGCTGGCCGCTGCCGGGGACATCGTCGCGATCACCGGCGTTGAGAGCGTCAACATCGGGCTCACGGTCTGCGACCCCGAGTACGCTGAAGGGCTGCCGCCGATCCACGTGGACGAGCCGACGCTGGCAATGAATTTCCAGGTCAATACCTCCCCGCTCGCCGGCCGGGAGGGCCGCTTCGTCACCAGCCGGCAGCTGCGCGAGCGCCTGTACCGCGAATTGCAGAGCAACGTGGCGTTGCGCGTGGAGGACACCGACGAGGCCGACGTGCTGCGCGTGTGCGGCCGCGGCGAGCTGCATTTGACGGTGCTCATCGAGAACATGCGCCGCGAGGGCTACGAGCTCGCGGTCTCGCGTCCGCAGGTCATCACCAAGCTGGTGAACGGCGAAGTGCAGGAGCCCTACGAGGCGCTCACGGTCGACATCGAGGAGGCGCATCAGGGTGCGGTGATGGAGGCGCTCGGTACCCGCCGCGCAGAGCTGGCCGACATGAGCGCGGACGGTCGCGGGCGCGTACGGCTCGACTACCGCGTCCCGGCGCGCGGCCTGATCGGCTTTCAGGGCGAGTTCCTCACCCTCACGCGCGGCACCGGCCTCATCAGTCACATCTTCGATGGCTTCGCGGCTCTCAGGGGCGACATCCCCGAGCGGCGCAACGGCGTGCTGGTGAGCAACGAGCACGGCGAAGCGGTTGCCTATGCGCTGTTCAACCTGCAGGAGCGCGGCCGGCTGTTCGTCGGTCCCGGCGAGCGCCTCTACGAGGGTATGATCATCGGTATCCACAGCCGGGACAACGACCTGGTGGTGAACCCCATCAGGACCAAGAAGCTCACCAACATCCGCGCCGCTGGAAAGGACGATGCGATACTGCTGACGCCGCCCATCCAGCTGACGCTGGAATATGCCGTGGAGTTCATCGCCGATGACGAGCTGGTCGAGGTGACGCCGACCTCCATCCGCATACGCAAGCGCTTCCTGAAGGAGCAGGAGCGCAAGCGCGCGGCGCGCGAGAGCGCCGCCGCGACCGCGTGAGACGGGCTACGGCTCCTGCCCGGTGGGCATGCCGATGAAGCGCAGGAACTCGGCGCGGGTGCGGGCGTCACTGCGGAAAGTTCCCGTCATACGGCTCGTCACCATCGACACCCCGCGCTTGTGCACGCCGCGCGTCGTCATGCATTGGTGCACGGCATCCACCACCACCCCCACCCCGCGCGGCTTGAGCACGTCGGCGATGCAGTCGGCGATCTGCGCCGTGAGATTCTCCTGCACCTGGAAACGCCGCGCGTAGCCATCGACCACGCGCGCCAGCTTGCTGATGCCGACCACCTTGTCGGCGGGCAGATAGCCGACGTGTACACGCCCGATGATCGGCGCCATGTGGTGCTCGCAATGCGACTCGAACGAGATGTCGCGCAACACGATCATCTCGTCGTAACCGCCCACTTCCTCGAAGGTGCGCCGCAGGTACGCGGCCGGATCGATCTGGTAGCCGGAAAACCAGTCGCGGTAGGCCTCCAGCACACGCTGTGGCGTGTCACGCAGGCCCTCGCGGTGCGGATCCTCGCCCGCCCAACGCAATAGCGTGCGTACCGCACTTTCCGCCGCACGCCGTGAAACCCTGGATGCTGCGCTCGCCATCGGCTCCTCCCGGCAGGAAGTGTAGCGTGCACGGGGCGCACGCGCGCGCAAAAGCTGTCAGCCGAAGAAGTGCAGCAGGCCGAGGGTGAGCAGCAGGCTGCAGCCGCCCGCGAGCGTTGCGATCGTGAACCCGGCCGCGAGCGGCCGCCAGCCAATGCGCCACATGTCGGTGAACGCGACCGACAGGCCCACGGCCGTCATGCCGCAGGTCAGGAACAGATCCGAAGTGGTGTAACCGGTGTTGACCAGCGCCTGCCACGCCGGCGAGGCATGCAGCAGTGCGTCGCCGGCGGTGCGCACTACGATGAAGGCGACGAACGCCACGACGAAAAAGGGTACCAGCGCCGCGCGGCCCGCGGCCGCAGCGCGCCCCGCGAGCGGCTCGGGATAAGGCGCCGGCCGCTGTGCCGCGTCCTGCCGCTGCGTGAGCCAGGCGGCGGCGGGCAGGAGCAACGCGATCGACAGGTTGCGTAACAGCTTCGCCACGCTCGCCGCGGCCAGCGCCGCGGGTGCGGCCGCCTGCTGCGAGTAGATGAGCGCCGCGCCGATCACCTGGGAGGTGTCGTGAATCGCGGTACCGAGGAAGATGCCGGCGTGCAGCGGGGAGACGGCGAGGAAGCGGCCGGCTACCCAGGGGTAGAACAACATGGCGGTGCAGCCGAAGAGCACCACGCAGGTCACGGCGAACGCCGTCTCGGCGTGGCGCGCGCGGATCACCGGCGACATCGCCACCACGGCGGTGCAGCCGCACACCGCGGTGCCAACGGCGAGCAGCAGCCCAAGCCGCCGCGGTACCGCGAGCACCCGTGCGATGGCCGTGCCGGCGAGCAGCGCCACTGTGAGACACATCAGCGCAACCGGCAGCGCCGTCACGGCAATCGCGGTCGCGCCCGACAGCGTGAGCCGCAGCCCGACCAGCGCAATGCCGATGCGCAGCAGCCGGTGCATGGCCCAGTCGAGTCCGCGGGTGGCCCACGCGGGTACGCCGACCGTATTCCGCCACAGCATGCCGAGCACGACGGCGCACATCACCGGACTCAGGGGAAACTTCGGCAGGCCGACGGCCCCCTGGGCCACTCCCGCCGCCATGCCGCGCGCGACGAAAGCGAGGACGATCGCGACGGCGAGACCCGGCGCCGCCTGGCGCAGCGCGGCCCACCCCGCAAGCGAGGCGCGCCTGAGTGTGCGCAGGGCTACAGCGGAAGCCGCTTGTCGCTCGCGATCGGGGCCAGCGGGGGGCTCCGGCGGTTGGTGACCATGCGATCGTTCAGCTCGCTGATTGCCTGGCTGCCGGTGCGCACGAACAGGAACGGCAGCACCCCATGCACCAGGCAGGCGATGCCGGCCAACATCATGCGGGTGCCAAAGCAAACCGCCCGCCCAAGATGCTCGCCATAGCTCTCACCCACCGAGGCCGGATGCTCGGTAAAGGCGCGGATCAGATTCATTGGACCATGCTAGCCCTGAGCGAGCGCTACGCGGTTGCAAAGACCTGGCCAAGCCCCCCAGGCCGCGCAACAATATTGCGCGCTGCTGGCCGATCGTGGAACAATGTTTCATGGATAAGCTCGATGCCAAAATCCTGGACCTGCTGCAGAGCAACGCCGAGCTCAGCGCGGCGGACATTGCCGATCGCGTCGGGCTGTCGAAAGCACCCTGCTGGCGGCGCATTCAGAAGCTGCAGCACGAGGGCGTCATCCGCCGCACCGTGGCACTGCTCGATGCGCATGCCCTGAACGTCGGCACCACGGTGTTCGTGACGCTCAAGACCGGCAACCACAGCGAGGCGTGGTTCGAGAAGTTCGTGCGCGCGGTGCGCGACATCCCCGAGGTGACCGAAATCCACCGCATGAGCGGTGATGTCGATTACCTGATCCGCATAGTGGTGCCGGACATCGACGCCTACGACGTGGTGTACAAGCGCCTCATCTGCGCAGTCGAGTTTCAGGACGTGAGCGCGAGCTTCGTCCTCGAGACTCTCAAGTACACCACGGCGCTGCCCCTGTGCTACGCCCGGCTCGACTGATGCGCGGGTTGCCGCGAGCGGCGCGGCTCATTCGGCCGCCGGCGGCGCGCTGCCCTCGCGCGTGTTCTCGCGGATGATCTGGGCGATGCGGGCGGTGACCGCGGCGCGGTCGATATCGAAGGCGTCGGTGGCGAGCACCGGCTCGCGCGGTGGCGTCTGAGCGAGCTGCGCCCCGGCGTCATCGTGCACGTCGACCGTCACGTTGGTCGAGAGTCCGATGCGCAGCGGATGCCGGCGCAGCTCGCCCGGGTCGAGCGCGATCCGCACCGGCACGCGCTGCACCACCTTGATCCAGTTACCGGTCGCGTTCTGTGCCGGCAGCAGCGCAAATGCAGCGCCAGTGCCGAGGCCCAGTCCGCTCACCGTGCCGTGGTACTCGACGTGTCCGCCGTACAGATCAGCGATGACTTTCGCCGCTTGACCGATGCGCATGCGCCGCAGCTGCACCTCCTTGAAGTTAGCATCGACCCGCAACCGCTCGAGCGGGACGACGGCCATGAGCGGTGCGCCCGGGGGTATGCGCTGCCCGAGCTGCACGCTGCGCTTGGCGACGTAGCCGCTCACCGGCGCGCGCACGCGGGTGCGTAACAGCGTGAGCCAGGCGCGCTCGACCCCGGTCGCCGCCGCCTGCACGTCGGGGTTGTCGGCTACGCCGGTACGCCCGACCAGTGCGAGGCTGGCGGCGAGATTCTTCTGCGCCGCATTCAGTGCATCGCGGGCCGCGCTGAGCGCGTCGCGCGCGTGCCCGAGCTCCTCCGCGGACACCGCGCCGGAAGCGATGAGATCCTTGCGGCGATTGAAGTCGGCCTGTGCTCTGGCGAGGTCGGCGCGACGCTCGCCGACCACCGCGAGCAGCTGGTCGCGATTGGCGAACACGGTACGTGTCTGGCGCACGGCGCGCGCCAACTGCTGCTCGGCATCCTGCAGCGCGATGCGCGCGTCGGTGTCGTCGAGCCTGACGAGCTCCTGGCCGGCCTGCACCGGATCGGTCTCGTCGGCGCCGATGGCCACGACCGTGCCGTTCACCTGCGACATCACATTCACGAGATCACCGGCGACATAGGCATCGTCGGTGCTCTGATAAAAGCGCGCGTACAGCAGCCACCACCCGCTAATGAGCGCAGCCGCGAGCACGAGTGCCAGCCCGAGCAGCGCGAGCCAGGTGCGGCGGCGCTGCTGCAAGGTCACCGGCGCTCGGGCGTTCCCGACGGAAGCATCCATCGTCGCTCAGCCGCTCGGCAGCGCGCTGAAGCCGCCGCCGAGCGCACGCACCAGATCGACGCTGAAGGACAGCCGCCGCCCCTGCAGCTGCGCCCGCAGTCCCTGCGCCTGCAGCACCTGGTTCTGGCTCGAGAGCACGCTCAGGTAATTGTCGAGCCCGGCGCGATAGCGTTCGGTGGTCAGGTCGTAGGCGCGCTGCGCGGCATCGAGCGCGATCTGCTGCTCGCTGCTCTCACGCTCGAGGGCGCGCCAGTTCGCCACCACGTCGGCAACTTCACGCACCGCATCGAGGAGCGTCTGGTTGTACTGCGCCACTGACTCGTCCACCTGGGCCTGACGGGCATAGAGCGCACCACGCAGCGCGCCGCGGTTGAAGACGGGCAAGGACAGCGCCGCGCCGCCGCCGACAACGCGGTCCGACGCGTCGAACAGCTGCGAGAGGCCCAGGCTCTGGAAGCCGGCGAAGGCTGTCAGGTTGATGTTGGGATAGAAGTCCGCCTCTGCCGCCCTGATCCCCTGGGAAGCGGCCTCGACCTGCGCCCGCGCTGCCGCTACGTCCGGGCGGCGCCCAAGAAGGTCGGCCGGCAGCACCGCCGGCAGCGCCATGCTCGCCGGCGCTGCGAGTCGCGGCCGCTTCAGCTGCTGCCCGCGGTCGGGTCCGGCCCCGACCAGGTCGGCCAGCTGATTGCGGGCCAGGTCGATGTTGGCTTGCACCGCGACGACCGCCGCGCGGGTCAGCGCGAGCTGACCCTCCGACTGCTTGACGCGGGCGGTGTTCTCCAACCCCGCGCTGACGCGCTGCTGCGTCAGCTCGAGAATCGTCGTCTGCTGCTGCAGGTTGTCATTGGTCACATCCAGCAGCGCGTACTGCAGATCGAGCTGGATGTAGGTGCGCACCACCGCGACGGCCAGCGCCAGGCGTGCCGCCGCCTGACCGGCCAGTGCCGCCTGCTCCCCCGAGCGCGCCGCGGACTGCAGCGCCCGGTTGTGTCCCCAGAAGTCGAGGTCGTAGCGCAGATCGAGCGCTGCGCGTGCGTCGGTGATGTAACTGCCGGCGAATGGCGGCGGGAACAGGTAGTGCTGCGGATATCGCTGGCGGGTCGCTTCGGCATCCAGCGCGCCCTCGGGCAGACGTGCGCCGGCGGCGGCGATCACCTGCGCCTGGGCGGCCCGCAGCCGCGCCTGTGCGGTTTCCAGCGCCGGACTTCCGGCCACGGCTTGGTCGACCAGCGCATCCAGCTGCGGATCGCCGTAACTGTGCCACCAGGCCGCGGCCGGCCAGGACCCCGCATCGACCTTCGCGCCCTCGAGCGTGCGGCTGGCCTCGAGCGCTTGCGGTGCGAGCTGTGGCGCCGGCTTCCAGTCGCCGCGATCGACGCAACCTGCGGCGAGGGCGAGTGCCGCAGGCAGTGCGAGCCAGGACGTGCGCGGGATCATGATTTACTGCCTGAAAGAAACGCTCGATTGTCGCCTTGTCGCTGCCCGTTATCGATCATCCGTCCGAGGTAGGTCTTTAGGGTGTCGATCTCCGCCACAGTGAAGCCGGCCAGGTGCGCCTCGAGCACCCGGGTTCCGACCAACATCAGGCGCGGCAGCTGCGCGCGACCCCCCGGCGCAATGCGCAGCAAAACCGTGCGCCGGTCCTCGTGGCCGCGCTCGCGGCGCACCAGCCCTTTGTGCTCGAGCCGGTCGAGGATGCGGGTCATGGCGCCGGTGTCGTGGTGCATGCAGCGGCACAGCTCGGCGGCGGTGTGTGCGGTACCTTCCGCCAGAAATTTCACCACCGCGAACTGCATGCCGCTCAGTCCGAAGGGCTCGAGCTCGCGGTCGAGGCTCGAAAGGAGTGAGGCGCGCGCCCGGCCCATCAGATACCCGACACTCAGCCCCTCCGCGGGGGCGCGCGCCAGCGCACGCGGCTCGGCTTTCAAAGTGGCTCTGCGGCTCATCGGGTAGTCAGAAGCAAGTTACTGCCGACGATATTACTGCCTCGGCAGCTATCTATCCAGCCCGGTCGCGGCGGTGAACACGTCGGCGCCGAAAATACTGAGATCGCGCTCCGCCGCGTAGCCCAGGTAGGGCAGCGCGAAGATCGCCTCCACGGTGCGCAGCAGCGAGTAATGGTTATAGTGAACTGCCGAGACGGTTCCGGGCTTCACGAAGGGCGAGAGCGCCACCGCCCCGACCCGGCCGCCCCCCGGACCGCCGAAGCCCGGCGGGTATTTCGCCCCCGGGAGCGCGCGCTCGCCGCAGCAGGCGCGCGAACCCTCCGGTCCGCTCCCGTCCGACTCGTCGAAGGTGATGACGAGCAGCCCGTCGGCGCGGAACGCGGGCGAGTCCACGATCAGCGGCACCCATTTCTTCAGGAAGCTGTTGATGGCGGTGAGTCCGCCGCGGCGGCCATCGAGACACGGATCGTCGTGTCCGTCGTTGCAGAGGTTCGGCGTGATGAACACGTAGTTAGGCGTCGTGGCAGCGGCGGACAGATCCTGCGGCAGGCGCTCGAGATTGACCACATGCGCATCGCAGCGCGCCTGATCGTCGATGATCGAATGAAAGTACACGAACGGGTCGTGCTTCGCGGCGTACTGATCCGACACTCTTGCCATCAGCGTGTTGTCGGGCTTCCCGAGCGGCACGTGCCCGCAGGTGGCGGCTTCGCTGCGGGGTTCCTTGCCCATGTCCTCCATGTAGCCCCTCCAGTTGAGGCCGGCGGCCTCCAGCTGATCGGGCAGCGTTTTCACCATGACCGGATACACACACCCGGATCCCGGGAGCTGACCGTGTGCATCGAGGTGCGTGGCCGTCGGCGCGAAGTCCACCAGCGTCGGACAGTCGAGCTGGGTCGCCTCGTTCGGCGCCTGGCCGCTCACTAGCGCCACGTAGTTGCCAAGGCTCGCATGGCCGATGGCGTAGTAGTGTGTGAGCAGCGCGCCGCGCGCGGGAAGCGCGTGTGCCAGATACGCCGCGCGCGAGGCCCGGCGCGAAGCTGATGTCGTAGGACTGATTCTCCAGCAGCAGCAGGAACACGTGGCGGATGGGCGGCAACGCCCGCGCCGCAGGTGCGGGCGCCGGCGCGGCCACGCTGGCGCGTGCGGTGAGCGCGAGCAACCACGCACAGGCGATGGCAACGCGGGGCGCCATTCACACCTCCGGTGTCACGGAGGCGCTGCGCCCGAGCGCAGGCAGCGGCGCAAGGCGCAGCGCTCGCATGAACAGGGCCGCGCAGCCTGCAGTGAGGCCGGCGGCGGTGAGGAAGGCAGCGCCTGGAAAATACACCGGCGCAGCACGCGAGGAGAAGTAGCCGAACACCTGCGTCATGAGCGGCGGACCCACTATCGCGCTCAGGCTGTAGAGGCAGGCGACGGCGCCCTGCAGCTCGCCTTGCGCGTTGGCGGGGATCTGGTGCGAGGCCAGTGCGTTCATCGAGGGGTAGGTGAGCGCGAAAATGAATGTGCTGAGCGACACCACGTACATCATCCAGCCGTGGGGCACCAGGGCATATCCGAGGTAGGCGACCAGAGCCGCAGCCATGCCGGCGAGCGCGGCGCGCCGTTCCCCGCCGATCCACGGAATGAGCACCCGTGTCAGCACGCCCTGCGCCACGGCCATCAGCAGCCCGACCCAGGCGAGCGAGTAGCCGACCTCGGCGCTCGTCCAGTGGAACTTGGAGATGGTATAGAACGCCCAGGTGCTGGGGAGCACCTGATGGCCGACTTGCCACAGGAACAGCGCCCCGAGCAACAGCAACACGACCGGATACCTGCGCATCTGCGTGAGCGTGCCGAGGGGATTGGCGCGCGCCCAGTGGAACGGGCGGCGCCGCTCGGGGGCAGTGATTCGGGCAGCGCGAAGTAGCCGAGCGTCACGTTGATGAGCGCCACGGCGCCGGCGGCGAAAAACGGCGCCCGCGGACCTAAGCCGCCGAGCAGCCCGCCGATCGCCGGACCGACGATGAAACCGATGCCGAACGCCGCGCTCATGAGACCGAAGCTCTGCGCGCGCCGGGCCGGCTCGGTGATGTCCGCGACGTACGCGTAGGCCGGGGTGAACGAAGCGCCAGCGATCCCCGCGATCATGCGCCCGACGAACAGCCACGCGATCGTCGGCGCCAGGCCCATGATCAGATAATCGCACCCCAGGGCCAGCAGCGCGAAGAGCAGCACCGGGCGGCGGCCGAAGCGGTCACTCAGGTTTCCCAGCACCGGCGCGCAGAAGAACTGCATCAGCGCGTACACGAACGACAGCCAGCCGCCGTAAACCGCCGCTCGGTCCATGGTCACCCCGGTGAGCTGTATGATCAGGCGCGGCAGCACCGGCAGAATGATTCCGAAGCCGATCGAGTCGAGCAGCACCGCGATGAAGATGAAGACGAAGGCGGCGTTGCCGGCTTTGCGAGCGCTCATGGGCGGGGTCATACCTCGGGGGGCGCGCTATCTTATACGCCGCGCCCCCCGCCGGCCGCGCCGCTGCAGTGCGCGCTCTGTCAGGGTTGGTTGTCATGGCAGTGCCCGGGACCTGGCTCCTCGGGGCCCGGCCGATATTGTGCTTGGAATTCGCGCGTGCCGAGAAGTATCCGCCACCACCGGCTGCAGAATTAATCCCGGCGTAGCATCCGCCCGCGCAACCAGAACACCGGCACTCCGGCGAGAATAACGGCGAAGGTGATGCCGCTGTTGCGCGGGTCGGTGAACAACGCATTGAGCACCATGAACGCGGATGCCGCCAGGAACGCCGCCGGTGCCCAGGGGTACCCCCACACGCGGTAGGGGCGCGCCAGGTCGGGGCGGCGGCGACGCAATACGAATACGCCCGCCACGGCGAGCGCGTAAAAGGGCCATATACCGAGGATGAACTTGTCGGCCAGCTGCGCGAAGTCATTCTGCAAGACGTAGATCACACCGAGCACGCTGGCCAGGCAGATGGCGACGGATGGACTGTGGAAGCGCGGCGAAACACGTGCCGCCAGGTGAAAGAACAGCCCGCGGTCGGCCATGGCAAAGAAGATCCGCGAGCCGGTCATCATCGAGGCGTTCAGGCCGCTGAAGGCCGATATCACCACCGCCACCGCTATGGCTGCGGCACCCGCCCCGCCCAGAAGCGGTATGCGCCCGGCCACCGTGGCGGCGATCAGCTTCGCGCCCGCCATCTGTCCCGGTGCAAGCGCGTACAGGAAGCCGACGTTGACCACGAGATACACCAGCATGACGCACGCGGCGCCCGCAATCAGCGCGAGCGGCAGGTTGCGTTGCGGGTTGCTGATTTCCCCCGCCATCGAGGCCGGGTCCGCCCAGCCGTCGTAAGTCCACAGCACCGGGATCAGTGCGCTCGCCAGCGCCGATAGCGGCAACACTGCCGGCCACGCCGCTGTGAAATGCGCAACGCTCCCTCCGCGGGCGGTAAACGCCAGCAGCCCGAGAGCCAGGAGCAGCGCGAACTTCACGGCAGTCGTGGCGCCGAGCACTGCCGCCGCGCGCTGCACGCCTACGTAGTTGATGGCGCCGATCAGCACTATGGCGAGCGCGGCGGTATAGCGCACCTGTGCGCCCGAGAGTGGCACGAAGTAGCCGAGATACTCCGCGAAGATGGTGGCGATCGCCCCGAGCGCCGCGGCGCGGATCACCACCAGCTCGGTCCAGCCGAACAGGAACGCAGGCAGCGGACCGTAACTCTCCAGCAGGTAGGCGAAGATGCCGCCGGAGCGTGGCAGCGCGCCGGCCAGCTCCGCAACCGTTAGCGCGCCGCACAGCGCGACGATTCCGCCCAACACCCAACACAGCAGGATCGGCCCAGGCGCCTGCAGCTGCGCGGCGACCGTAGCCGGCACGCGGAAGATGCCGCTGCCGATCGCCACTCCCACGGAAACAGCGATGGTCTGCAGCAGGCCTACCGAGCGCGGCATGCGCTCGCCCCACTGGTCAGCCATCCATCAGTCTCGCCGCGAGCAGCTCCACCCAATGCCGTACGGGCAGCCATGTGCCGCTGCGGATGTGCGCCAGGCAACCGATGTTGGCGGTGGCGATGACGCAGGGCGCGCCGCCCTCCAGCGCCGCCATCTTGGCACTGCAGCAGCTGCCCGGCAGCTGCGGCTGCAGTATCGAATAGGTACCGGCGGAACCGCAGCAGCGCTGCCCGTCTGTCATCGGCGGTGAGAGTGAAACCGGCGGCAGCGAGCAGCGGCTCGACCACGCCGGTGACCTTGAGCGCATGTTGCAAGGTGCAGGGCGCCTGAAAGCGACCCGCGCCCGCGGCCTGCCGGGCGAGGACCCACTGCCCGCCGCCGCGAGCGCGCGCGCAGCGCGGGCGCCTCGGCCGCGAGCACCTGGCTGATGTCCCGGGCGAGCGAGCTGATGCGCGCCGCGCGCGCGGCATAGGCCGGCTTCATCCTGCAGCAGCCGGCCGTAGTCGCCGCAGCATCGATGCGCAGGCACTCGCGCGTCACCACCACCGCTTCCGCGCCCGCCTCTACCTGCGGCCATAGCGCATCGACGTTGCGGCGCATCTGCCCGAGCGCTTCCGTCTGAGCCGACTGAGATGATGGCTCGAGCGCGCCACAGCATCCGGCCGCGCGGCCGCGCAGCGCGGAGATTCCGAGTCGATCGAGCACCTGGGCCGCAGCGACGTTGATGCCGGCGTGCGAGCCCCGGCTGGACGCAGCCCTCGAGCAGCACCACTCGCCGCGCATGGCGCGCGGCAGGCCAGGTGGGCGGTGGCGCCAGCGGGTGCCCCGCTGCGGCAGGCGCCGCTTGAGCGCGCGTGGCAGCAGCGGTCGCACCGCCTGGGCGAGAGCGAGGAGCGCGTGCACGCGCCGCCGGTGCGGCACGATCTTGCGCAGCAGCAGGCGCCGGCGCTAGCCACCGGCCCGCGGGGCACACGCTCCTCGGTCAGCGCACGGCCGATGTCCAGGAGCCTCCCGTACTGCACGCCCGAAGGACAGGCGCTCTCGCAGGCGCGGCAGGTGAGACAGCGATCCAGGTGCAGCTGCGTGCGCGCCGTCACCGGCTCGCCCTCCAGCAGCTGCTTCATCAGATAGATGCGCCCGCGCGGACTGTCGAGCTCATCGCCGAGTAGCTGGTAGGTCGGACAGGCGGGCAGACAGAAACCGCAGTGCACGCAGCTGCGCAGAATCGCATCTGCCTCGCGCCCGAGCGGAGTGTCCCTGATGAAATCGGCGAGCGCGGTCTGCATGGCCTCCCGATTCCCTGCAGACGGAGTCGGAAGGCGGCCGATTCTACGCGCAATTGCCGCTGAGCGAGTGGTGAGCCCGAAACCGCGATGGTGCACGGCTACGCGCGCGATCGTGCCGGGCGGTCTCGCCGCCGGCTTCAGCCGGTGATGACCTTCAGGCGCTGGGTGCGCGAGGCATCGCCGATCTCGCTCACCCGCCGCAGCAGCTCGCGCGTCGGCATCCGGCTGCAGCGGCCGGCTGAGGAGGAAGCCCTGGGCATCCTTGCAGTCCTGCTCCTGCAGGAACGCGAGCTGCGGGAAGTTCTCCACGCCTTCAGCGGTCACGTTGATGTGCAGCGATGCGCGACATGGCGATGATGGCCGCGGCGATCGCACGATCGTCGCTGCAATCGGTGATGCTGGTGACGAAGGAGCGGTCGATCTTGAGGCGGTCGACTGCGAAGTTGCGCAGGCGGCCGAAACTCGAATAGCCGGTGCCGAAATCATCGATGGCGAGCGAGACACCGAGCTCCTTGAGCTGCGCGATGGCCTTCTCCGCCCACGCTCTCATCCGCCATGACCACCGACTCGGTGATCTCGAGCTCCAGCATCGCGGGCCGAGGCCGGTCTCCTTGCAGAATCGTCGGCGACCTCGCGCGGGTATTCGGCGAGCGCGAACTGACGTCCCGGAGACGTTGACCGCCATGCGCCCGTACGGGCAGGCCCTCGGCGTGCCAGGCCTGGGCCTGCCGGCAGGCGCTGTGCAGCGCCCACTCGCCGATGGCGCAGGATCAGCCCGGTCTCCTCCGCGACCGGGATGAATTCGGCGGGGCTCACGGCGCCGAGCTCGGCGTTCGTCCAGCGCAGCAGCGCCTCCATGCCCGAGATGCCGCCCGTGCGCACGTCGAACTGCGGCTGGTACTCCAGCGAGAACTCGTTGCGATCGAGGGCACCGCGCAGCTGCTCTTCGATGGTGAAGCGGTGCAGTGCGGTGGCGTTCATCGACACGTCGAAGAAAGCGAACGTGCCTGGGTTGCGGCGCTTGGCGAAGTACATCGCCAGATCCGCATTACGCAGCAGCGTCTCCGCATCGCTCCCATCCTGCGGATAGAGCGCGATGCCGACGCTCGGGGTCACGACCAGCGAGTTCGAGCCGAGCTGAATCGGCTCGCGCAGCGCAAGGATCAGCCGCTCGGCCACGCTGCCGGCATCGACGGTGGTGCGCAGGTGCGGCAGCAGCACCAGGAACTCATCGCCGCCGAGCCGCGCGATATCGCCGGGGCGGCAGGCGCCGGCCGCGGCGCGTCGCGTCGGCCCCATAACGCAGCGAGCTGCGCAGGCGGTCCGCGACGACGCACAGCAGCTCGATCGCCCACCGCGTGGCCGAGGGTGTCGTTGACGCGCTTGAAGTTGTCCAGATCCAGGTACAGCACGGCCAGACGTGCGCACGTTCTCCTTGGCCGCCTGCAGCGCCCCGGCCAGGCGGTTGCGCGACTGCTCGCGGTTGGGCAGCCCGGTCAGCGTATCGAAATAGGCGAGCCTCACGATGCGCCGCTCGGCGCGCCATTTGCTGGCCAGCGCGATGGTCATCTGCCGCACTTCATGCGGATGAAACGGCTTCTGCAGGTAGGAGAGCTTGTCCTCGGGCGGCACCATGCCGCCGATCTCGCTCGGGTCGGCGTCGGAATAGGCGGTGCAGATGACGATCTCGATCGCCGGATCGAGCTCGCGAATCTGCGTGGCCGCCCACACCCCGTCCTTGCCCGGAGGCATGCGCATATCGAGGAACACCACGCGCGAAGGGCTCGTTGCGCGCCAGCCCCTCCTTGACCGCGGCGACCGCCGCCTCGGCCTGGTCGCAGAACACCGCGTCGAAGACCACGCTGCGCGAAGGGGCCCGGGCACGCTGGCCCTCGCTCGGAGATTTCCTGAACAGCCGGCTGCGCAGCTCGCGGAAGCCCGCCATCGTCCTGGCTCGCTTCGCTGTCGAGCAGGATCTGCCGGTAGGCATCGCGGATCTCGGCTTCGTCGTCGACGACGAGCACCCGGATGGAGCTGGCGTTGGATTCAGCCATGGGGACCTCAGGCAGCTCCGGCGAGCGGAGCGGTTTCACGGGTGGCGAGCGGCACCATCAGATGCATCGAGGCGCCGCGCCCGGGGCCGTCGCTGGCGGCCCAGATCCGCCCGCCCAGCGCGCCGATGGCGTTGGCACACCAGTGCAGGCCGATGCCGTGGTTGGTTTCAGGCGATTTGGTGGAAAATCCCTTCTCGAACACGCGCTGCAGGTTGTGCGCGGCAATGCCGACGCCATCGTCCGCGCATTGCAGGTGCAACTGCTCGCCGTCCGCCTCGCGCACGATCTCGCGCGCTGACGCGCAGCACACCCTGGTCCTTGCCGGCATCGCGCACCGCATCGGCCGCGTTGATGATCAGGTTCTGCAGGATCAGGCGCAGGACGGTGCGCGCCACGCGCACCACTCCGAGTCTGCGCAAGCTGTCGTCGGGCTGTACCACCAGGCGCTGGCGACAGGCATCCGGCACGATCTCCAGCGACTGCGCTACGAGCTCCGGCAGTCGCACCGGCTCGATGACGTGCTCATTGCGTGCCGAGCGCAGCTGCTCGGCGAGCGTCGCCCTGCACGAGGCGGCCTGGCGGGTCATGACGGCCACGTCATCCTGCGCGGCCCGCACGCGTATCGGCGATCTCCTGGCAGGCGAGGCGCAGGAACTCCTCGAGGTCGGCGCGGCGCGCGGCGTCCGCCCTGCCCTCCTGCAGCTCGGCCGCGGCCTGCGCGGCATCGTCGCCCGGCGCGCCGCGCAGCCGCTGCGCAAGGCTCGCCAGGCGCACCCCGATCGGCGTCATGGCATTGCCGAGATTGTGCAGCACGCCTTTGGCGAGCTCGGCGAAACCCGCCTGGAAGGATTGATCCACCAGCTGGGTGCGCGATCGGGCGACACGCTCCACCATGCGGTCGAACTCGCGCGCCAGCACGCCGATCTCGTCCTGGCGCTCGAGATCGAGCCGCGTCGTCAGATCCTTCTCCTCGCCGATGGCCACTGCATGACGCGTGACGGCGGCCAGCGGGTCGAGGATCACGCGACTCAGCACCACGACCAGCAGGATGAGGATGATGACGGCGGCTGCCAGCAGGCAGGCGGACGCGTAGGCCACTGCCGTGCGGCCGCGCGCGGTGATCTCCCGCGGCACGTCGACGCGCAGCGTCAGGATCGGATGGCCGAAGATATCCACGAAGTCCCGATCCACGTGGGTGATGCTGCTGGTCTGGGTGAGCTGGTCGGGACGCGCAACGGCGGGCGCCGGCAGCAGCGACAGGCTCGCCTGCGCCTGCGCGGCGATATTGCGGATTTCGGCAGCTCTCAGCATCCTTCCGAGGATGATCATGCCGCGGCTCGGCCCGCGCGCGTCCCCGTCGAGGATCGGGACCGGCGGCCAGCAACAGGGTGCCGAGATTCGTGGGCAGCAGGCCTTTCACCGGCTCAGCGCTGCGCAGGTTGGCCCGCCAGGGAAACTGCGCCGGGAGCGAGGAGCGCGCCGCCAGGTCCAGCGTCTGACCGGGGGGCAGATCGACCAGACGCGAGAACACGACGTTGCCCTCGAGGTCGACGAACAGCACCAGATTGACGCCGATCTCGCGGATGGCAGAGGTCGACATGTCGACGTTGACCGCGGTGGGATTGCGGTCCCCCATGAAGCGGTACACGTCCGCCCAGTTGCCCCAGTCGATCGCCATCACTCCAAGCCGCTCGAGCGTCAGGTCGAAGGCATACTGAATGCGCCGCATCGCCACGCCAGCGTCAGCGCGCTCGAGCTCCGCGAAGCTCGGCATGATGATGTAGCGCTCGACCAGGACCTCGGCCAGCCCGAGAATGGCGAATATCGCGGCGATCGCTGCGATCACTTTTGGGCGTATGTTCACCGACTTAAGCTAAATCGAAACCCCACTCTCTTTGTGTGCCGGCCTCTCAAAATCGACCGTCGCGGCGGCGGCGAAAAGTGCGGGAAGTGACGCGCGTCACACAACTTCTGACAATAGGAGATGCGGTTTGGCTGCCAAAGTGCCGGCGCCTGTGAGCCGCGGGAGAAAACCATGACGACAATCTCGAGAAGGGCCTGGCTCGAGTTGGCCGCTGGGGGCGCGGCCGCTGCTGCGGGGGCGGCTGCTGCGGCCGGCGCAAAGGCGGCGGGCCCGGCGCGCGCCGCCGCCCCGAGCTCGATCACGGAGGCCGCGCGGCCCATCAGCGCGGAGGAGCATGGGGCGAGGATTGCCCGGGTGCAGGGGTTGATGCAGCGGCGCAGGATCGGCGCACTGCTGGTCGAGTCCGGATCCTCCCTCGAGTATTTCACCGGCATCCGCTGGTGGCGCTCGGAGAGGACGACCGCCGCCGTGATACCCGCTGCAGGTCGCGTGCTGGTCGTCGCTCCTTTTTTCGAGGAGCCCTCCATCCGTGAGACGCTGAAGATCGCGGCCGACGTGCGGCCGTGGAAGGAGGATGAGAGTCCCTTCGAGCTTATTGCGCTGGCCTGGCGCGATCACGCGACGAAGGAGGGTCCGCTCGCCGTGGAGGCCACTACGCGCTTCTTCATCGTCGAGCGGGTGAGCAGGGCCGCCGGCACGACGGGCAACGTGGTTCCGGGAGAGGAGCTGGTCAGTGCCTGCCGCATGATCAAGTCCGCAGCGGAGCTCGCTCTGATGCAGGCCGCGAACGACGTCACGATCACGGCGCTGCGACAGGTGCACGCACGCATCGAAGCCGGCATGCACGCCTCCGACATCATGAGCCTGATGATTGCGACCACCGGGAAGCTCGGCGGCTCGCACGAGTTCTCGCTGGTGCTGCTGAATGAGGCGAGTGCCTATCCCCATGGTTCCGTCAAACCGCAGCAGGTGCGCGAGGGCTCGGTGATCCTCATCGACACGGGCTGCAGCGTGCACGGCTATCAGTCCGACATCTCGAGAAGCTGGATATTCGGTGAGCCCTCCGCTCGCCAGCGCGAGATCTGGGGGTCCGTGAGACGCGGCCAGGAAGTCGCCCTCGAGACGGCCAAGCTCGACACCCCGGTCGGGGCGATCGACCGCGCGGTGCGCACACTCTACGAGCAGCAGGGGTGGAGCAGGGACTACGCCCTGCCCGGCCTGTCGCATCGGACCGGGCACGGCATCGGGATGGACGTGCACGAGCCGCCCTATCTGGTACGCAACGATGAGACGCCCCTGCGGGCCGGTATGTGCTTCTCGGACGAACCCGGACTCTACATTCCCGGAGCGTTCGGCATCCGCCTGGAGGATTGCTGGTACATGACCGAGGCCGGTCCGAAGACCTTCACCCCGCTCGCCCGATCGATAGAGCAGCCGATCTGAGCCACGCGGCGATGAGTCGTTCTCGCATACTGCTGGTGGAGGACAACGCGGCGGTGCGCAATGCAACCCGCATGCTGCTGGTGAGCGCCGGCTATCAGGTCACCGCAGTTGCCTCGCTCGCCGAGGCGCTCGAAGCGGCGGGCGACGGCTCCGGCGTGGATCTGCTGGTGACCGACTACCACCTTTCCAATGGCGAAACGGGCGTGCAGGTCATCGCATCGCTGCGGCAACTGCTCGAGCGGCCGCTGCGGGCGGTGCTGATGAGCGGCGACACCTCCGCGGCAGTCAGCAGCCTTCCGCCAGATCCGCTCACGCGGGTCGCCGGCAAGCCCGTGGATTCGGCACAGTTCCTGAATCTGCTGCAAGAGCTGCTGGCACACCCGTGAGCCGCTGCGCCGCGCTCAGGAAAAAGTCATCTCACTTTATCAAAAATAAATAGCGCCGCCTGGTACGTTGTGCTACATGCCTGCGCATCAAGACGAGCGGATCGATGCCTCGGGTGGATGAGTCCGCTGGCGGGTCACGCCAACGATTGCAAAGTGTTCTTGGGTGGGGCAAGAGATCGTGATGTGGGCGGAAGGCGCGTTGCGAGTCGCGAAAGCGATCTTACCAACGGCGAAAATCCGGGCAACGCCTGGGATGCGAGGCACGTGTCTCGCCGCAGTGCTTCTCGGTCTGGCAGGCGCGCCCGCCCTGGGCGCGCAGCTCACGACCATCGATGCGGATGCGCACTACCCCGAAGGTCCGCTGTGGCGCGCGGGCAAGCTCTTTTACGTGGAATACTCTGCCAGCAACATCAAGACCTGGGACGGGGCACACACCAGCGTCTATTGGCACAAAGACGGCTGCGGTGCCAACGCGCTCATCGATTTCAGGAGCCACCTCCTGGTCGCCTGTTACGACGACAACTCCCTCGCAGAGCTCGATACCAGCGGCAAAGAGGTTCGCGCGATTCGCGCGGACAGCAGCGGCAAGCGCTTCGTCGGACCCAACGATTTCGCGGCCGACGGCCACGGTGGCATCTACTTCTCCGCCTCGGGCGTGTACGACATCAAGGCGCCGATCAGCGGCACCGTCCTGCACATGACGGCGGACGGCAACACAATCACCGAGGTGGCCAATACCGTCCATTATTCGAACGGACTGACCCTTGCCAGGGATGGGCAGCATCTGCTGGTCGCCGAGATGCTCGCAGGACGTGTTCTCTCGTTTCCCATCGGGGCAGACGGCAAGCTCGGCCCGCGGACTGTGTGGGCGCGCCTGCAGGATCTCGCGCCACCGACGCCGCACGAGGACGCCTACAACGGGCCTGACGGTGTGAAGCTCGGTCCCGACGGCAACTACTACATCGCGCAGAACGGTTCCGGGCGCGTCCTGGTCGTGGGCGAAGACAGGCAGCTGGTGCGCGCGATCGACGTCGCGACGCCTTACGTCACCAACATCGCCTTTGGTCCGAACGGAGCGGATACCGTGTTCGTCACCGGCGCCTTCGAGCAGTGGAAAGCGCCGTTCCCGGGGCGGTCTATCGTTGGACACGCTGAGCTCGAACGCCCCCACGGTCTGTGTGTGCGACCGCACCGACCGCATTGCCCTGCATGTCTACCGTGGCTGTCAACGAATCGCCTGCGGCTCTCCTGCGTAGCGCGCGACTCGAGCGCAGGGTCGCCGGGTAAGGTGACACTGCGGTTCCTGTTCACGTTGTCGATCCTTTGGAGACAGTCCATGAAATCCTTCAATCGCGTCGCTACTTGCTTGCTGATCACAGGACTCTTTGGTCTCTCTGCCTGTGTGTTCGCCGGCCCGGGCTACAACGACCGCGGTGCCCGCCAAGCTGAGGCGCGCGGCGATCACGGCAATGGTAGGTACCATGAGGGGGATAGGGGCTGCGACTCAGAGCAGCAGCGTGACCGTTGTCAGGACGCAGAACATCGTTAGGGATGGGGCGCGGTCTAACCGCGATCGCTCAACCACGCCTCAAGAGGCAATAGAAGACCGCGATGCCATGATGCGCCGGCGAGCAAGTCCCGCATTGTCATCGACGACCAGCGCACAACGTGCACCGTCTGCAGGAGAAGCAGTCTGGCGGCTTCGGGAGGTCAGCTCGCGCGCGATTTCATTCGGGCGCAATACGAAACCCACGCATCCGGTTTCAATGGCGCTGATGGGCATGCCGGGAAAGCGTGCCGATCCCGGGTACTGCGCGAATGTGGCGCCGCCGCCTTGCTTGATCGCTTGTATGCCGAGGGCACCGTCGGAGCCTTCGCCGGAGAGGACCACGCCGATCGCGCTATGGCCACGCTCTTTGGCGAGCGAGGTGAACAGAATGTCCCCAGGATGATGGAGTCCGCTTCCCTTGGGTGTCACGCGAATGCGGCCAGCGCTCATTGTAAGGGTGGTGTTTGCGGTTATCACGTAGACATGGTCCTGCTCCACCAACACGCCGTCGTGCGCCTGCGTCACCGCAAGAATCGTCCTCTCGGCGAGCGATCCGGCCAGCAAGCTCTCGCGGCCCGAATCGAGCTGTTGAACGATGATAAAGGCTGCACTGCACTCAGCCGGCCAAGCGGACAACAGTTCGCAGACAGCCTCAAGGTCGGTTGCAGAGGAAGCCACCGCCACGATAGGAGATTTATCCATTCACTGCCTCACGCGGCCACTTGCTGAGCACACGCATGTCCGGCTCGAAGAGCTTATGGTGGGCGCCGCCATCGTGCTTGGCGTGCAAGAGTGCAAGGTCCGCATTCTTCAACAGTGCTTCGGCATCCGCGCCGTCATCGGGGTACACACCGATGCCCACACTCACCGTGACTTGCAAATCCCGGTGGTCGATATGGTGAGGTCTGCTCACTGCGGCGAGTATCTTCTCAGCGGTGAAGACCGCATCGTGCGCGTGAGTCACTTCCGGAAGCAGAATCACGAATTCATCCCCACCTTGGCGACTGACGGTGTCCGAACTGCGCACGCAGGCCACCAGGCGTCGGGCAATCGATCTCAAAAGTTTATCGCCGATCGCATGACCCAGCGAATCGTTGATGTGCTTGAAATGATCCACATCCAGGAATAGAACTGCGAGTGATTTACCGTGACGGTGCGCCAACGTCATCGCCTGCGTCAGTCGGTCGTTCAGCAGCATGCGATTGGGCAACTCGGTGAGAAAGTCGTGCTCGGCCAAATAAGACATTTTGAGCGACATCGCACGGGCCACACCGACGTCGTGGAAAACGATCACAGCGCCCGTCACCCGTCCGCGCCGATCGTGAATCGGGGCGGCGGTGTCTTCGATGGCCGATTCATGGCCGTCGCGGCGAATCAGGACGCAGTTCGCACTCAGGCTGACGGACTTGTTTTGCAGGATCGCCATCGCCAGTGGATTCAGAGCCGGTAGGCGGCTATCCCCGTCGATGACCCGCAACACTTCCGGAAGCGGCCGGCCGCAGGCGTCCTGGCGCGACCAGCCCGTCATGCTCTCGGCAACCGCATTAAGGTAGGTGATGGTGCCTGCGGCGTCGGTGCTGAGGACGCCATCCCCGATCGAATTGAGCATGACCTGCGCGCGCTCCCTTTCCAGGAACAGGGCTTCTGCATACGCCGAGCGCTCGAGCATGCAGGTCAAAGCCTTTGACAACGAATAACTGTCGAGTCGCTCGTGCAGCAGATAGTCTTGCGCTCCGTGCTGCACGGCGAGCCGCGCGACATCCTCGTGGTGCAAATGGCTCAAGATGAGGATGGGAACGTGGGGCGATACGCGCAGCAGCTGGTCGAAAGTCTCGATTCCCCGGCTATCAGGCAGGAAAAGATCGACCACGACCGCTGCGATTTCTTCTCCTTCCTGGCTGCCGAGTCGTTTGAGGGCATCGTCGCAGCGGCGCAGCCACTCGACTTTGAAAGGACCGTCGCGCGAATTGACCAGCGACCGTCGAACGGCCTTGGCTTCCGCGGCATCCGACAGGACAAGAAGTACGTTCCGGGACATAGGTTCCACCACTACCCGCTAGGATGGGGGGCCTGACGCGGTGGTCTGTGCGCCAGCGTACACAGGGGCCCCCGGTACCGGGTTTGACGGTCAGTGGCCCACCGAACAGACCATCGCTCGGCAGCCCCTCATGCTGCGATATCGGGACTTGTCTCCCACAAGCGACTGATCGAGGGTTATGTCACTACCGTCGCGGGCCGTCGCTGAAAACCGCCTGCTCGCCGCTTTGCCCAGCCAGGATCGGCAGCATCTGCTGGCACGCTGCGAGCAGGTCGAGCTTCGCCTTGCCGACGTGCTCTGCAGGCCCGGTGAGCGCATTCGCCACGTCTTCTTCCCCACCGACAGCTTCATCTCTCTGATTACCCCGATCGACGGCCACGCCAATCTCGAAGTCGGCCTCGTCGGCAACGAGGGTATGTGGGGGATCTCGTTGATGCTCGGCGTAAGCGCTGCACCGCTACAAGCCCTGGTGCAGGGCGCGGGCGCGGCGTGGCGAATGGAGGCGGCGACATTTTGCGGTGAGCTCAAACACAGCCCGGCGCTGCAACGAGGTCTGAACCGTTACCTCTATGTAACGCTGACCCAGTTGGCACAAACGGCCGCGTGCACCCGCTTCCATCTCGTGGAGGCGCGCCTGGCCCGTTGGCTCTTGATGACTCGCGATCGCGCCCACGCCGATGAGTTTCGCATCACGCATGAATTCCTGGCCTACATGCTGGGCGTGCGTCGAGCAGGGGTTACTCGAGCCGCCAGCTCTCTGCGCAGGCGCAAGCTGATCCGCTACAGCCGCGGCAAGCTCACGATCCTCAACGGTCGCGGCCTGGAAGGCGCTGCTTGCGGGTGTTATGCGGCGGTCAAGAAGACCTACGCCAGGGTTTTGAACTAGACCCGGCTTCATCGCTGCGCCGCTTGCGGGGGTCGACCCGCGGCCCGCGCTGCATCCGCTGCGCGGGCTCGACGGGGATCAAGCACCACTGCCGTCTGGGTTTCGGTTATCTCAACGCGGCTGACGGATTGCTGATGATCACTTCAACGCGACGGTTCTGCTGGCGCCCGGCTGCGGAATCGTTGCCTGCCACTGGATCGCTCTCGCCTCTGCCCGATGCCGAAAGCCGTATTGAGCTGATACCCTGCCCAATCAGATACGACTTCACTGAGTCGGCGCGCCGCTCGGACAGCCTCTGGTTGTAGCCTTCACTGCCGACGCTGTCCGTGTAGCCCTCGATGGCGACAGTGCGGTCCGGATATCTACCGAGGAAGGCGACGAGCTTCTTCAGATTGCTCGTGGCACCTGACTTAAAATCCGCTCTTCCGCTCTCGAACAGCACATCGCCAAGCGTCAGCACCAACCCGCGATCCGTCGGCCTGGCCTGCAGCACGTCGATCTGGCGCTGCAACTCCGTGGCTTGCTGCTCCGAGCTCGCCGCGGCCAGGTGCGCGGCATCCGCGTCACCACGTGCATGATCAGCTGCCACCTTCTGTTCGGCACCTTCGGCGCGGGCGGTCGCGACCTGATCCCTGGCGGCGTCAGCCTCGCGCTGCGACTCCGTGGCTTGCTGCTCCGAGCTCGCCGCGGCCAGGTACGCGGCATCCGCGTCACCACGTGCATGATCAGCCGCCACCTTCTGTTCGGCACCTTCGGCGCGGGCGGTCGCGGCCTGACCCCTGGCGGCGTCAGCCTCGCGCGTGCGGGCATCAAGGCGCGCACTCTCGCGCTGCGCGCTGAGCGCGCCACGCTGATCTTCTGCGAGGCTGGTCTCAGCCTGTGCTCTCGCGATCTCGACTTTCCGATCGGCCAGGTAAACCCGGTACGCTCCCAGATCCTTATCGGCCTGCGGCTGCTCGGCGGCACGCACGGCAATGTCCGCCTCTTTCATCGCCAGCGGCGCGCGGCTCGCCAGATTCGGATCGGACTGCAACTGCGTCAGCTTGATGCGCGCTTCCGCAGCGCCGTCCGGCTTCAGAGGTGCCGCCGCACAGGCGGCAAGCAACACGGCAGCCACGGTCGTGGCGATCAGCGTCTTGCCCAGCATCACGCCCTTGTGGTTGATCGTGTTCATGGCTTGTCTCCTGAGTTGCGCTGCATCTCATCGATCAGAGTACCGTTGCTGCGCGTCATGTCATCGTTCACCGCTTTGGCCTTGACGTTCGCGGTCTTTGCGGAAGCGAGCTCGGCTTCGACGCGCGCCTCCTCCGCAAACTGCTCTGCCATCGTCATTCTCTGTTCCTTCACGGCGGTGTCCGCGGACGCGAGCCTGGTCCGCGCCTCACTCAGCTCCTCGGAAGCGTAGCGTCCAGCCTCTGCACGCTCGGCGGTGGAAATGGCCCGTTGCGCGGCCTGGAGGCTCGCGGTAGGCGCCGGTGGCGTCGATGCGCACGCGGCTGCGAGCATGAGCACGCCCGCGAGGCCGACTGCTATACCCAGGCGAGAGCCCTGGCGTGCTTGCGATGTTGCGTTCATTTCAGTTCTCTACTTGGATTGACGGTGGATACCGGCTCACCGGTCATCCAACAGAAGCGTGAAGTGTGCGCGCTCGCTGGTCAGGACGTCCGTACGGGAACGTACATAGGTTCCGTGCGTCTGCTATGTCCTGAGAAGTGCAATTCGGACGCCGCGGAAGCTCTGCGACCGCTCGCAGAAGTGAGCGCACTCTCGATATTGAGTCCCGCAGCGCCCATCACGGCCGCTCATGACGGCCGCTCACGATGCGAATCGGCGCTATCTGGGTGCACCTCGCCGCACGAGATTGACAATGGCGAGCAGAGTGATCGCTCCGAGAAACGACACGACCAAGCTGGCCGCGCTGAAGTTGCTCTGATTGATGGTCGACACCCCAACGAGCGGGCTCAAGAACCATCCGCCGAGAGCCGCGCCGACGATTCCAACTACCACGTTGAGCAGCAGGGTCTCCTGGGTTCGCATGACCGTGCTCGCCGCCCATCCGATCAATCCACCGACCACGAGCCACATGATGATGTTCATAGAATGTATCCTCCAACTGGCCGCTGGAAACTACCCGGCTTGCAGCGACTGCGTCTGTACGCCGGCGTACGCACGACCTGATCGCCTGCCGCCGCGTCCGGTGCTTTCAGGGAGGATTTGAAGGCCGACGTGACCGGACCAGTCTCGATTGCTTCAATCCGATCCAGCTCCTGACGTGTAAGTACGCAGCCTCAGCGCAAATTTCCTGAGCGCCAGGATTCTGCTGCCTTCCGCCTGGGCGCATAGCTCGCGCAATTGCTCCAGGGCACGCCCATGGCTCGCGGCCGTTTCATCCCAAAGCCGCTGCAACCGGTCGCGAAATTCGATGACGGTTCGCAGGACCTCATGTCGGTCGAGAAGCTCGCGCAACTGCTGGCGGGCCCGCTCGTCGAGCAGCTTCGGATGTCGAACGAGTAGTCGCGGTGAGCGCTGCGCCAGCACAGCGGGACTCTGCTGCTTCCTAAGCGCGCGAAACACTGGCCGTATCACGCGGCGCCGGTAATCACGCAGGACGTGCATGCGGTTGGTGAACAAAGCCTGCGCTGTATCGGCGTCTATCTCGGCCCGGTCGAGGACGATGTGCGGCCTCGGCGCCAGGCTGCGGACACGAGCGAGACCAAGCGCTCGAAACAGGCAAATGAATAGCCAACCCAGGTCGATCTCCCAGCCCTGCACGGCAAAGCGCGGGGACGAGGGAAACGCATGGTGATTATTGTGCAGCTCCTCGCCTGCGATCAGCACGCCCCAGGGCACGATGTTGGTGGCCGCGGTGGGCATTTCGAAACTTCGATACCCGAGGCGGTGGCCGAGCCCATTGATGACGCCAGCGGCGAACAACGGTTGAGCGATGAGTTGCATGCCGAGCATGGCGATGGCCGGTACGCCGAACATGACCAGTTGTAAGACCACGAATAGCGAAATGCCCACCTTGGGGAAGCGGCTGTAGAGATTGTGCTCGAGCCAATCGTCGGGTGTGCCACGCCCATAGTTGTCCAGAATTTTCGGATCTCGCGCCGCCGCGGCGTAGAGCTCGTAGCCCTGCAGCAAGACGCGCCCGAGACCAAAGACTACCGGGCTATGGGGGTCTCCGGGCAGATCGGCATACGCGTGGTGTCGGCGGTGGACCGCAACCCATTCCCGGGTCACCGTGCCCGAGCAAAACCACAGCCAGAATCGGAAGAAGTGTCGCAGCACCGGGTGCAGCACCAGGCCGCCGTGGGACTGGTCGCGGTGCAGGTACAAGGTCACCCCGAGAAACATCAGCTGTACCATCGCGAACGTGAATGCGGCATAGCCCCACCATGGGAGGCGAATTGCGCCATAGAGGAAGTTCAGGGGCATTGACGCACCGCGCTTCTTCTGCATCCAAGGAAGCCGCTGCAGATACGAGAGAAATAGGCCGAAGGCGGAAGTGCTTCCGTGCACCAGCGCACGTAGGCTTGATACGCTACGTTAGGGTAAGCGTATCGCTCCAGGGAGGTGCCGGAACTCAAAAGCCTTCCTGTACGGGCATGCACGTCACGATACGGGTGCGGTGAGGTGTCGCTCAGCGACGGTTAAAAAAGAGGGCCGCCAGCGTGGATGACCGCGCCCGCGGACCAATGCTGAATCCGCCGGTCAAACAGTCGCTCGGGGAGCGAGCGACGTTCATCAGGGAGGGCTGGATTCAGGCGTCAAATGCCATGGGGCTTTAGTTACCCGGCGAACGTGAGCCAGTCGGTGCGGTAGCGCACATAGTCGTCTTCGGCAGGTCCTGAGTACAGGCCAGGTCACTCGATACGCAGTCCGAGTAGCGCCTGGCAGGCGTTGAGGGGCCGAGGGGAAGTCCGCTTGGTTGGTACTCTCGCGGGTCAAGCCTCTTCTGTTAAGCGTGGAATCGAACAGACCCCAGCGTCGCAGGGCGTAAGGTAACCACTTAATTTTAGGGCAAGGGCGACCGGGCCGTTGCACACAAACACCCCTGGCCTGTAGGAACTAACCATGCAAACCAAACCACTGCTCACAGAGCTAGCCTCGAACGGACACACCGCTGGATCAGCGCCCACAAAGGATGCCGTGGCCGATGCGGCACCGTCACGCATTACTCAGGAGTTCAAGAATTTCGTCGCGGATATGGAGGACCTGATCAAGGCAAGCACCTCGCTAACGGGTGAGGATTTGGCCCGTGCCAAGGCCAACGTCTATGCCCGCGTCGCAACGGCCAGAGCATTCCTTGAAGAGATCCCTGGAGAGATCTCCGATCGAGCCCGCAATACGGTCAAAGTCGCTGACGGCTATGTGCGCGAACAGCCCTGGCAGGCAATGGGTGTCACAGCGGCTGTCGGATTGCTCATCGGCTTCCTGCTTGGTCGCCGTGGACCTTGAGGTGTTTCCGACAATGACGTCGGACTCCACCGCGATCAATGCGATCGGCGCAATTCGCATACTACGCTCAGCCGGTGGAGCCCTGCTCGATCAGGTCGCTTTGCATGGGCAACTCGCGCAGGTGGAGTGGGGCGAGGAGAAAAACCGTCTGCTCAAGATGCTCGTCGGTGCGCTCCTGGGCTTTGCCTGCCTCGTGTGCGTCATGCTTTCTGCCGGAGCCTTGGTGCTGGCGTTGTGCTGGGAGACGGGATACAGAATCCCGGCAGCTACGGCGCTGGTTGGTCTGTACGGACTCGCAGCCGGCTTCGCGTGGCATCGCCTGACCGCGCTGTCGGCGCTCGGTGGCCAGAGCTTTGCGGCAACACGGATGGAGCTTGCTGCGGATCTAGCCCTGCTCAGGAGCAAGCTATGAGCTCGATCACCGACACTTCTCTCATCCAGCAGCGGGAAAGCCTGTGCCGCCGATTGCAGGCACAACGCCAGGTGATCGCCGAGCAGCTTGGGCCAGAATCCGGAATGAATGGTAGCTACCCGCGCAGCCGGACGATGCGCTTTCTGACTCAGCAACCTGCGCTGATCATTCGGCTGCTCGTGGCCTTGGCGACCCTGGTGAGGACGAGGTAACCGGAATAGACACGTTGAACCTGGGGCTCCCGGCGTTCGCCTGATCCCTACGGTTTGAGGAGGCACAGCCACGGCTGCAGCCTGCAAAGACCGTAACCGTAGAAGTACAGAAGTACTGCCTTGCGCAACTGCGCGGCGTATTTCCTGAGCAAATCCTGGATTGCTGCTGGTGCGCGTACCATCGTGCAATCGCCTTAGGGAGTTTTCACGGTCGCGCGGCGGCTGGTGTCCCGCACTCGACAATCACCGTTGGGTGAATTCCCCGTAGCATCACTGCGACGACCCCCCTGCCGACCGGAGTTGACATATGAGACGCCACGATGAGACATAACTGCTGTGACCGGCATCACGTCATGACGCCCATGGATGTGACGGAGTGCGCTGCGGGAGTAATCGACCCAAGTCGGAATCAGGCGCTCACCCTGGCACGCGGACCATCGGGTCGACCAACCACCAGGCGCGCCAGGACATCGAGTTCGATGTGACGCGAGGTGTCGCAGCGCAGCCCAACCCGCCGCAGGACGCGAGCCCGCTGTGATCGAGTCTGGTAACACTCAACCGCAGCGTCGTTTGAAATCCGCCAGCGGATGTCACTCAGTCGGACTTGGCAGCTTTCGCTTTCTTTTTTACTGCATCGAGATGGGCGTTGGCCTTGTCTTTGCACGCTTTTTGAGCATCACCTTCCAGCGCTTCGCACTTCGCTAGAGCGACTTTTGTTTCACCCTCAGCCTGGGTAACCGCAGAGTCCACCAGAGCGCCGACCTTTTGTCGGCCGCCTTGGCTTGCGCATCCGCCCGGTCTTTAGCGGCCTCGGCCTCGACTTGCTTCTGTTTCTCGTCAGCCTTGGCGTTCGCCTCGGCCGCATCGCTCTTGGCTTTGGCGACGTCCGCTTGAACCTTCAGCAGATTCGGCCTTGGGAGATTCGGCCTTGTTGCAGGCCGACAGGCCCAGTAATGCGCTAGCGAGCAACGCGCAGCTTAATGCTAGTCTCATTTGAATCCTCCGGTTTTCCACTCACGCGCACGGTAGCTGCGCCGCAGGCTAGCGTCGGTGCGCTGGGGCACCAACCCATCAGGCATCAGGCAAGAAAGATGCCATGCCGAGGTTAAGGGCTTCACGCCTGTGATAGATGAATTTCTACGCCAAAAAAAAGGGCCGCCGGCGCGGATGCCCGCGCCCGCCGGCCCTGCTGAACCCGTTCGAACAGTCGCTCGGGGAGCGAGGACGTTCATGGGGGAGTCCCGGGTTCAGGTCTCGGACTTTATTCCGGCCGGCGTGAGCCGGTCTGTGCGGCAGCGAACATGGCCCACTGGCAGTCAATGCCGGCGCGCGCGGTGCTCCGGGCACGGGTCCATACATGTCACCCATGTGTCCGGTATAAAACGTCAGCGATGTGACCGGAAGTCCTTTTGCTCACTGCTAGAGAGAAGATTGCCTTCCGCGCCTTGAGTTCGATATCTCCCGCAAGACCTGCTACAAGCTGTTCTCCCGTTACAAGCACTGCGCGCTAGATGTTACGACCGCAGTCGAAGACCTTATCTACAAGCCGTCTCTGCCCTTCCAGATCGAGAAGCTCATCGTTCCGCTTGAAAAGAGCACCCCAGCTACGTGCTCCTAAGATTCGCGAGAAGCTGCGCGACATCACAGCGACATCACTCCGCCAGCCATTAGTACCGTGCATGCAGTGCTACATCCACACCGCTTAGTCTCGCGCTCACGCCGCAGCACGCACTACCGCGCGCAAGGCACATCACTGTCCGAGCCTACCGCACCCAACGATCTGTGGTGTGCCGATTACAAGGGTGAGTTCATGCTCGCCGATCATCGTTACTGTTATCCATTCACCATCACCGACTTCGCCTCCCGCTATCTACTGTGTTGCGATGCCCTGGGCTCGACCAAGCAGCACTTCGCTTTCAGTGTCTTTGAGCGAACTTTCAAGGACTTCGGCTTGCCGCTCGCCATCCGCAGCGACAACGGTGTACCCTTCGCCAGCGCGCGCCTTCTTCGGTTTGAGCAAGCTCTCCGTGTCGTGGCTGCGCTTCGGGATCGGCCTTGAGCGCATCAAGCCCGGCAACCCCCAGCAGAACGGCTCGCCACGAGCGCATGCATCTGACCTTGAAGAAGGAAGCCACCAAGCCGGCTGCAAAGAACTTCCTGCAGCAGCAGGCGAAGTTCGATCGCTTCATCGAGTGCTACAACCAGGAGCGCCCGCACCAGGCTCTGAACATGCGCTACCCGGCCGAGCTCTACCAGCCCTCCACTCGCCCTTATCAGGGCCTAAGCTGATCTCGAATATCCCTTCCACGATCGTACCGTCATCGTCACGCTGCTGTGCGCCTTTGCTTCGGTGTCGCAAGATCAACCTCAGCCAGGTCTTCGCCGGTCAGACCGTCGGTGTCTGGGAGTCAAGCGATAAATCTGGCTGGTCAGCTTCATGCATTACGATCTAGGCTTCTTCGATCAGCGAATCCGGGCGCGTCGAATGCGCCCAAATCCCTTCGGTGCTAAAGTGTCACCCATGTGCCCGGTATAAATCGTCACCCATGTGACCAGAATGGACCTTAATTTATTGGCGCGCCCGGAGAGATTCGAACTCCCGACCCCCTGGTTCGTAGCCAGGTACTCTATCCAACTGAGCTACGGGCGCGCCGATCTTGAGAAAGCAGAGCGGGGACTGTCGGCCGGAAACAGGCTGAAACAAGATCACTCACCGAATCCCGTTAAGCCTGGCCGCGCCCTTATATTCCCCCGCGGACAGGCCCCGGCCGCGTCGCGGGCGCGCATCCTACCACATCGACCGCGTCTGGCACCCAAGGGCTTGATTTTCGGGCCGCCGCTCCGTTTGCCGGGTGTGCGAAGAGAGAGATTCGGCAGTAAGAGCTCTGTGTGCGATACCGCACGGAGGGAGAACGGCTGAGCTATACTTTGTACGCTAAATACCGCCGTGGTTGCGTTCAAGGGACGTTTTTTCGTGGACAGCTCTCACGATCCGCAACAAAATCACCTGCTGGCTGCGCTGTCCCCCGCCGAGCGCGAACGAATCTATCCGCACCTGCGGCTCGTCCCGATGCCGCTCGGGGAGGTCTTGTACGAATCCGGCGATGTCCTGCGCCACGTTTATTTTCCGATCGATTCCATCGTATCGCTGTTGTATGTGCTGGAGGACGGCGCCTCCGCAGAGATTTCGGTCGTCGGCAACGAGGGCCTCATCGGCATCGCGCTGTTCATGGGGGGTGAAACCACCCCGAGCCGAGCGATCGTGCAGAGCGGCGGCCACGCTTACCAGCTGATCGGACAGCGCCTCAAGGACGAGTTCCATCGCAACGGCCAGATGCAGATCCTGCTGCTGCGCTACACGCAGGCCCTGATCACGCAGATGGCGCAGACGGCGGTGTGTAATCGCCATCACTCGGTGGACCAGCAACTGTGCCGCTGGCTGCTGCTCTCTCTCGATCGGCTGTCATCCAACCAATTGACCATGACGCAGGAGCTGATCGCCAACATGCTCGGGGTGCGCCGGGAAGGCGTCACCGAAGCCGCCGGCAAGCTGCACAAGCTCGGTGTTATCCGCTACGCCCGTGGGCACATCACGGTACTGGACCGGCCCAAGCTGGAAGAGATGTGTTGCGAGTGCTACGCCGTGGTCAGGAAGGAAAGCGATCGCCTGTTGCCGCGCCCAGCGCTTCAGTAGAGAGGATTTGAAGGCGGATGTGACCGAGCCATTTGCGATTGCCTCAGTCTGATGCCGACGATCCCGCTGTGAAAGTGAGCCCGCCAATCGAGACATTTGGCGCGGAACCCGGATTTCCACCGATGGTGCGCAAAAAGAGGTCCGCTACCGTGCATAACCACGGCAGCGGACCCATGCTGAATCCGTCGAACCGTCCCTCGGGGAGGCGAGGACGTTCATTTGGGAGTTCTGGATTCAGGCGTGCCACTTTGCCGGGCGAACCTGGGCTAGTCGGTGCGGTAGCGTACATAGCTCAAGCAGGGGCGACACCTGCGGCGTGCCATTCAAAGCTCGATGGCATAAGGCCCCCGCCTGTTCCCATTCATTCGGTGGTCCGCCGGGACGCTGATGCCGCGGCAAAGCCTGAAGCTTGCGGCTACGCTCAACGTGTTTCTGTGCTGCGGAGCAGGAGCGCCGCTCCGGTGAGTTGGATGGTCGGCCTGAGTTGCACATAATCGGCCCGGTCGCCGCCCGGGGTCCAGTGTGAAGGGATGACCAGATGGACAATCGCAAGACTCTCGCTGTCAGCCTGCCGTCGTGGCACAGGATTGCCCGTCAGCGCGCTCATTCCCGGGCTTCCGGGATCCCAAACCTGTTGATTTGCCGCGTCCGAACGCCTGATACCCTTGAGCAGCACTCCGATTGCGAGGACCGCCCGATTGGACTGCTGGCCAAACGCCCCGCGCGTGATATTCCAGGTAAAGCGACTGGCGAATTCGATGCGAACCTCCGAATGAGCCACGAACTGTAGATCGATCAGCTCGCGCTGGATCGGAGGTCTCGCAGTCAACTGAGGCGAAGTCGGCGGCATCCGAAGCTGCCCGATACGCAGGCCGTACAAGAGCGCCGATGAGCCGCCGCCGGACCACAACGGTTGACTCACGTACAGCATGATTTGCGGGCTGCGGGAACTAGGTGCCGCGCTGACGACATCGCCTGCGCAGGCCGCGCTGATCGAAACCATCGAGGCACCGCCCAGCAGGGTCAGGCTCGCGAGCCAGCTCGTGGGTTTCCCCAACACGCCCAGTCTCCATTGCAGGTACTACCTCTGTTGTCCCCCTCATCTCCCTCAAGGTCGGTTCGGCAGCACACATTGGCCCGGTGCCGAGAGAAAGTCGGTTCGAGTCAGGGTCTGTGACATAACGCCCATAGAGGCTGTACCCCTTAGAGGCTCTACGAATGGGGACCGCGCAGAAACTGGAGCAAGACGGCCGGTCATTTCACAGCTTTCCCGCAAAGATCGGGTGGCGATCAGCGATCCGGCCATGATTCGGCGTCCACTTGAGCGCAATCGAGGTCAAGCATGAAACCGAACCGTGCACAACTCTTAGTCGTACAAGGTCAAACAAATACCAACGAGCGCCCCGTCACAGCCGTCCCATCAAAAGCAGCACGACCACAACAACCAACACCAGTCCTAAGCCACCACTAGGTCCGTAGCCCCAACTGCGGCTATGCGACCATCGCGGCATCGCGCCGATCAGCATCAGTACCAGAATGATCAATAAAACAGTCCCCAAAGTCACGGGCCTTCTCCTCAGGTGAGTGGATTCGTCTGCGGACGCTACCGCGCTCGATGAGCGTAGGCGCGTGCCCGGTACGGCTCCGTGCGCTGTCGAACACAGGCGCCCGCTCCGTGCGCTGCCTGCGCAGAGGCGCGCACGCGTGTTCTCTACAACGAAACCGCGATGCCGACGCCTGCGCATGCTCTTTTTGTGGGGCTTGGTGCGATAGCGAACAGAGAATCACGGCGACGAGCAACACAATCGGGCATGTTTACAAACGAGGAAAGAATATGAAGGCAACATTTGCAACGACCTGCGTGCTCTTCGGCACATTGCTCGGGCCCGCGGCGGTCGTCGCCCAGGACTCCGACACGGACCGTTCACACCCGACGGCATTCGTGAAGGACTCGGCGATTACGATGAAAATCAAGGCCAAGCTGAGCGCGGAGCACATCACCAGCTTGGGGCGCATTCATGTCGACACCGACAAGGATGGAGTCGTATGGTTGACCGGCAGCGCCAGATCCCAGCGGGCGGCGGACAAGGCCGAGTCCATTGCGCGAGAGACCGAAGGTGTAAAGGCGGTCCACAGCGAGATTAAAATCAAGAAGGACGACTGAGGTACCTCTCTGGACCGGATGCGTCGGTCCCAGCCGCACCACGCGTTGAGCGTGGTGCGCGTAGTGCGCGATAGCGCGCCAGCACATCGCGCAGCCATTGGTTGCTCGTCAGCGCTTCAGCGCCGCGACATCTGACCCGATACGGCTGACCGCTTGAGCTGCTTTTCGTGGCGGCCGTCTCGATAAAGTCTTCGGCCGTATTGATTCGATCCTGGACTGCCAGCATTTCGTACTTGGAGCGCAGATGCGCTTGCGCCCGTTTCGAGTCATACCAGCTGCCGTTGCGATAGAGCTCACAGCCCGAACTTCCGACAAACCCCAGCAGATAGTTGATCTCGCTCTGCGCAGTCGCCGGGGGTGCCGCGCTCGCAACGGTCAGAAGCACAAGTCCAAGCAACAGGCCCAATGCTCCTGGCAGCTGCCTGCTCACAGCTCACCGGCAAGGGGCAATAGCGACAAGAGCTTGACCTTGAGTCTTTGCCAGCGGCTGCGCGCGGGCTCGCGGACGTATTCAACGGCTTTCCCATCCTCCTGGGTGCGCCACACCAGGTGTGGTGAGCTCGCCGCGCCACCCGGGCGCAATGCCACGACGTAGGAATTTTCCGGCTGCGCCATGGCCTCGAAGCGTGCGGCGGTTTGCCGTGCAAGCTCCGGGCTGTCGATGATCAAGCCGACCTCCGTATTGAGGCGCTTCGATCGCTGATCGAAGTTCATCGAACCTATGAACAGCTTCTGACGGTCGAACACAAACAGTTTGGCGTGCAGTGCATAGTTACCGTAGCGCGATAGCATGGCGGTCTGACCGCTGCCCCTGGCGTTGCCCAACAGCGAGCGTATCTCATAGAGTTCCACGCCGTCCTCGAGCAGCGCAACCCGATAGTGCACATAGCCGGAGTGAGCGCCGAGCTCGGGGGCCGACTCGAGCGAGTTGGTCAGAATGCGCACGCGCACCTTGCGTTGGCGCAAGTCTTTCAGCAGCTGCACTTCTTCGTCCGCGGGAACGTAGAACGGCGTCACCATCAGCAGCTCGGACTGCACTGCGCTGGCGGCATCGCCCACGGGCCGGGTCATCAGCCGCCCCGCCAGGGAGCCATTTTCCACATGCTTCTTGTCGGGGCTGTCGCTGACCACTTGCGCGTGCGCCCACACGAGCGGCAACTGGCCGGAGACCATTCCCGCATAGGGCTCACCGGTCGCAATCCGTTTGACGTAATCGACGCCGCTCCCCTTCAAGGGCTGCAATTGCTCTCCGCGGCGCTCGCTCGCTCGCTCGCGATGAACCGCTAACGCAGTAGCGGTCCGGCCCTTGCGGCCCAGAGCCTCGGCCGGGATCGCGAACTGGCTGTTCCAATATTCATCGAATGTCGCGGAGAGCTGTGCGGCTATCGGCCCGGCGGCAAAGACATCGTCGTCGGCGAACTGGGATTCCGGATCCATCTGGAAGTATTGATTGCCGATGTTGCGTCCGCCGACGAGCGCCACCGCGTTGTCGACGACCAGCAGTTTATTGTGCATTCGATAGTCGAGCCTTCGGGCGTTGAGCAGGAACTCGCCGTTTCGCCGCAGCCTGGCATGACCGCGATACGCGAACGGATTGAAGATGCGGATCTCGATTGCCGGATGGCCGTCCAGCGCGATGATCTGCTCATCCCCGGGGAGGGTGTCCCCATCGTCGATCAGCACGCGCACGCGCACACCGCGATCGGCCGCCCGCAGCAGAGCCTCGGTCAACAACCGACCGGTCTCGTCGCCGCGAAAAATGAAATATTGCAGGTCGAGGGTCCGTTCCGCGGCATCGATCATCTGTACCCGGGCCAGAAACCCGTCGATCCCGACTGTTATGATGCGAAATCCGGAAGTCCCACCATGTTCGCGCGCGGCAGTTGCAAATCGTCCGCCCAGGCGGGTTTCTTCCGGATGAGCGAGCGCCACGGAGGCGACCTTGGGAAAGTCTGCACCGGGCGGAAGCCCAGCGCAGCCACCGACGACCGTGGCGATGAGTATGACAAGCGCAAAGCGCCCGCTGTTTGCGAGGTCCACAGCTGGTCTCGCGGGTGCGTCAGTGATCGCGCTCGTGCTCCGCATCTCCTCTTGGCGCCTGCGCCGGAGCGCTCGCCGGCGGTCGGTCGGTCTGCTCCCGCGAGCGCGACGACTGTGACTCGCGCTGCGGCGCCACTGGCTCGGCTCGCCCCCTCTTATCTTCGACGCCCGAATTGCCGGATTGCGGCGGCTTCCCGCGTTCGGCCTGGGGTGGGTGCGTTGCCTCAGCTGCATGGTCTCCGGGAGGCGGATGCGAGTCCGCCCGTCGCGGCGCGACAGCGCTTTCCCCGGCCACTGCTGTGTTACCGCGACGGATATCCGGTCGCGGCGTACCTTGCCAGTCACGCTCACTCTGCGCCTGGCGCTGTGGCGGCGCCGCTTGGGTAGGCGGGTGCGCGAACTGCTGGCGGACACCCGCGTCGCGAGGCTGGTAATGGTAGTTCTGGTTCCGAAGAGCCAGTTGCTGATCCGCGCGGGGATAGCGCTCCCCTGAATACTCCCGCTGGTACGTCGGCAGCGGAGCCGGCGCGGGAGTGGCGGCGCGGTCCCAGCGATCCCAGCCACTGCGACGCTGTTCCCAATCACGACCCCAGTGCTCGCCCCAGTGGGGCGGAGCTTCGGGAGCCCAGCCGCCAAAGTACTGAGGCGGCTGTCTGTAGTAGCGAACCGGGACTCGCAACACGAACAACGGCACCCACTCAGGAGCCACAGCGTCCCACGGCCCGTCGTACCAGGAACTGGTGTACCAGCCATCCTGGGCGTACACCCAGTACCGACCGTCGTAGAAGAAGAAGTTCGAGTCCAGTTGCGGGGCGTAGTAGACCGGGTAGCCCGGTACCGCCACAAGATCGGGGTAGGCTCGCAGGTTGATTCCGATGCTGACCTGGGCGGCGGCGGGAGCGCACGTACCAAGAAGCATGCAGGCTGTGACGAGTGCTAAGCGCATTTTTCGTGCTCCGGTCCGAAAGCGGAATCGGAGGACTGGGTTGTCAGCGACAGTCGCACCGACACGTTGTTAACTTAAAACGATGATTCGCAGTCACAGGCTATCGGATTGGCTTCCCGGTGTTCTGTGCGCCACCGTACGAAGGGATCGGTGTTCCCCGAGCACAGCGTCGACTGGCCCGTGATCCAGCTCAGCTGGGCTTGCCTCGCAGTTTCACGTTCGTTTGCGTGCTACATGCACGGTCTGCGGGGTTCCGACGTGATCCCGCTCACGGATGGCTGTTGGACCGACCCGCAGAATGTCTACTCGGCAAGAGGTATGCGCGCGTACGGTATTACTCATGAGCATGATTCAACTCGTCATCGGCAGCGCCCTCGGCTTCATCGCCGCCCAAGGTGTGCTCTACGGTATCAAGCAACTCATCGGCTGGCTTCAGCGCGAGCAGGAGGTGCATAAGCGGAGTCGCAAGCTAACTCCTTCGCTAAGGTCCACCTTCATCGACGGGTTCGCCAAGTACGCAGCCCTGGCAGGAGCCAGCGCGGCTGTCATCACCTTGGGCGTGTGGGCTGTCAGAGACCATTTGGCAGCGACATCTGAGCGCAGCGCGGCGCTGGCGAACGCCTTCGATTCCCAAACATCAGCACCGATATCGGACCCGGATGGCTCTCTGGACCAGGCTGCAGGACTCACGGCCCCCAAGGGCGACCCCTCTACAGCGGTTCCGGTCGACAACGTCGACCCATACGCCGACTCAGATTTTAAGGTCCACCGCCAAGTGCACCATGGGAGAACCTCTTTGAGTCTGAAGGAGACGCTCCTGGAGCGGTCCGAAGCAAAAGCTCGTGCCGACCTGCTCCGGGAGACTCAGCAGCACTTGCACCGGTCCCAATACGACTGCGAGGCTGCCGACCGCGCCGGCAAGTATCTCAAGGCCGATCTTGACGTTTGGGGCTTCGCAATCTGGCAGACCAAGTACTTCCCGACGGACAGCTACAGGGGCGCCTCGCTCCCGCAATGCAAGGACATCAAGAACGTCCTCGACCCCTCGTCATTGCACTTGCAGTCGACCGTCGCGCAAGAGCACTCCCGGGAAAAGGGTTCAGACTGACTGGGTGGGCTGAGTCCAGTCAGGTCGCAGCCCGAGAAGACGTAATCGACGCTGCGGATCTGCTGGGCGAGTATTTGCCAGGATTGCGAGAGCGGATAAGCGAGCGCCGGAAAGCCCGCGTGCGTGCTGTGATCAAAGCAAACGCGGGCTCAAGCGGCGTCTAGCAGCGTTGCAGCGCGGTTGTAGTTACGCGCCTCGACCCAGAAGATCATGCCGAAGCGGCCCTCGCCCGCGGCGATCGCATCGGCCGCGATCACGTTAATGTTCGCCGCCCCCAGTTTTGCGAGCGGCGCAACCGCCGCGCCCGCCTCGTCGGCTCCCTGCACCAGGAAGGCCCGCTTGATCCTGCTCAGCTTCCATTTCTGGCTCCGGGCGACGCTTTTCAGAGCGTCGAGGTCCTCGGTCACGACGTCTATCTGCGCCCTGCTTCGCCCCTGTGGAAAACCGGAAAACGCGAGCAGGTTGACGTTCGCGTCGCGCAGCGCCTGGAGGACGCGCGCCGCCTCGCCGGGCTTGCTGGCGGCCGTGACGTATGCATAGCTCACTTTGCGAATCGTGTTCGGCATCGGTATTCCTGAGACTACCGCCGGAGTGGGCGCCACGATGCTATCCTTTGCCCAGGGAGCCCACAATAAAGTAATCGCAGGAGGACGGCCATGTGCTACGAGGAACGATTCTTCTTGCAGCGGGCAACGACGAAGGTCCCGAAGCGCGAAGAGCCCAAGTCTGTGGTCGACCGTCTGCGGTCGAGCGCGCCACCCGATCGTCCGAAACCCGAGACGGACAAGCCGAATAAAATCGAGCCCGAGCTGGAAACCGTCTGAGCGGTTGAAGCCCGGGAAAGCCCCGGGCAGCCGATGCTGCCCGGGCTTTCGCTCTCGGCGCATCATCTGGCGTGCAGTTCGGCCATGCAGCGCGACCCGCCATTGGACCCTCAGAACCCCGGCTGGAGAGAGACGTCGGATGTGATTCCGATGTTTGCCACACTCGTGTGGAAACTCGAGCTCGAGGCACGGTTGCGCGAAGCGATCTGCGCTCGGGCGCTCGCAGCGATCGCGCGCTTAAGGCGGGACCTGCCGCCGCTTACGCCCGGCCAAGGGTGGCAGTCCGTCCAGTCACTCCACGAGCTCGATGACTTCCGGGATCTCGTGTCTTGCGTGCACCGTGTGGTGCCCGGAATCCTCCGATTCCTCAGGATCGGTTACGACGCGTACCAGGTTACTGCCTGTTGGGCGACAGTCCTCGCGAGAGGCGCGGCGCACAAGATGCACCAGCATCCCAACAACTTCCTGAGCGGTGTGTACTACGTACGCACCCACGCGGGTGCGGACACCATCAACTTCCATGACCCGCGAAATCAGACCGGGATCATCCGGCCGCCGGTCGTCGAGCTCACGGCCGAGAATACCGACCAGGTCGTGGTGAGAGTGAAGGACGGAACGATGCTCGTGTTTCCCTCCTACCTGCAGCATTCCGTCGACGCGAGCGCGAGCGAAGAGGAGAGAATCAGCATCAGCTTCAACATCATGTTCTCTTCGTTCACGCAGAATCTGAGCAAGCCGCTGTGGCGAGCGGCGGCAGCGCGCACACGCGCTGGCGCGCGGTCAAGCGCGCAGAACGCCGAGCAGGTTCTGGCCGGCACGCGCGATCACGACATCAGCCAGAACGTTGCCTCGCTATTATGTTTATGAGGAGCTTTGTATGACCACCACACACCCAGAAGCGATCTCCTCTGGTTTCGTACTGGAGGCGAGACTATGAGTCACCCAATTCGACGGGTTAGCCCAACGCCGAAGTGGCCAAGTTACACCGGCGTTTCACACTATATCGGTACGAGTCCAACGACACAGGTCGCGGTCTATGTGGATCCTTCGCTCGGCGATCCCGCACTCCAAAACGGCAAGGATTTGGTCGGCGACGCGGACCGAGTGGTAAAAGCGAATAATGCGATCTTCCAGACTCCCAGCGAGCCGGTAAATGTAATTATTTTTGCCTTGAACGGAAGAACCGATGGTACCGGCGGAGCGGACCACAATACCTGCGACTTCACAAATGGCGGAAATGTTGAAGTGTGTGCCTCCTTCGGCAACTCCGCTAGAGTGTCCGCGCTCTTTGAGGCTGAGTTAAGTGAATGCTCGATGGGCGGCAACCTGTGCGGTGTCAGCACCGGAGAAGCTCTCTCGCGCTGGTGCGCTGTGGTGGTCGGCAACAACGCCCTGGCGGACTTCGCAACGGCGCCCGCATGGGCACAGAAAGGGATGCCTGACTTTGTAAATAAGACCGACGGCACGGATCAAAACGAAATCAGCACTGGATGTGGGATGGCCTTTTTGTCTTGGCTGCAGAAACTCGGTTACCCCCTAAACACAATCGCCCCAACGATGGTAACGCTTGGAACAGGCGGAACGCTCGCCCAACTCTACGCCAAGCTGACTTCCGGACCGGCAGCCGACGCCTGGCCGAAATTTCTTTCGGCTGCAAGAGCGTTATCTCAGATTGCTAGCGACGATCCCTTTGGGATGGCAAGCATAGCGGGCCGTCAGGTAGTGTCCTGGAAAGGATCCCGACGCGAAAAAACTGCTGCGAAGGCGCAAGCACGCAAGAAGATGCCCCATTCCCGCAAGCGCTGAGGTTTTATTGGCTGCCGCCCGCTCTATGCGCTCGGAGTCGGGTGCGGTCCGGCTCGGACGGTCGTGCCGAGTGAGCAGGGAAAGTCCCGGGAGGGGTTCTGGCTACCTTGTGCCGCTAGCTCCGGCGGCCGCCGCCGACCTTCTCAAAGATGTGCTGGCGGTGAAAATCCAGGTACTTGCACTGCTCCGGTCGAAACGGCTGAGGGGGACGAGTCTTGTCCAGTCCCCAGGCTTTCGTCACAAACGGGTTTAAGTGCTTTGAGATCAGCATCTGACCGTCGTCAGTAAACGAAATGTGGCCTCGATCAAATAGGTGATCGATATGGGGCGAGAGCAGTAAACCATTGAGGCCGTCGAGCTTCTCGCGATCATCGGACATTTTCCACGGCTTGATATGGCTCGCACGAAGATGTCGGCGATCTGGCACGCCCGTCACTCGGCAGGCCTTTTCGATGCGCTCAACATTCTCTCGATAGATGCCTTGACCTATTCGCGCGTAGATGAGTTGGCGTTTCTCGCGGGGACCTAAATTGGTGCGTTGCCAGATTTCTTCCTCAATCGCGGCGTCGGTGAGCTGATCGTCCGCTTCGATTGCTATCTTTTCTTCGATCCTTTTCAGCTCTCCGCCCAGCAGATCTTGCAGGAGCGCGCCCATCTTCTGCGGTATCTCCGCCAGATAGATACCTTGATTCCAGACGCCCGTGGCGCGTATTGGCGAATGCTTTCGTGGGAGCAAGGGCGCGAGCTGTGTGAGGTGATCCTTGGGGAGTAGCGGTTGTCCCAGCACCTCAAATCGAACCGGCAGGAGCCACCCTTCATCGGTTTGCCACTGTCCCGCCTTCTTACCGAATTCCTCCGGCGTGGGCGCTGTCCGGACCCGATCGATGACAACTCCCACGGCACCAATCTTCCCATCAGCATACGAGAACACGACGTCACCCGGCATGGCCCGCGTCATATTGTCGTAGGAAACATTTCTCGCTCCATTTTTGTTCTTTTTCGGGGACCACAGATAACTACCGTCGATCTCTTGCCGGGACGTCTGCTTGTGGTTGACCCACCAATGCCGCGTGACCGTCTTGGTTGGCATCAGACCCTCGCTTCCTAAGCTCTATTGTCCACCCGTCGCGCACGCCACCGCGGTTCGTCGGCTGATACAATATCAGGGTCAGCTTAAGGCGCCCGGCGCAGGCAACGTGCCGGTATCTCCCGCCCGCCCGGCAAAGTCCCATACCCGATCCACTCGGTACGTCAGCACCAGGACTCGAACCCTCGAGCCTGCCTAGCCGAGTGCAACACCCCGCTATGGGACCCTGGGCCGCACCGCCAGCACCAGGATCACAGCCAGGATCAGAAGCGCGAAGCCGACAACTGCCAGCAGGATCCATTGGCGGCCCGGCGCGTTGGTCCCAGTCAGCGAAACCTCATCCTCGGGGGCGGTGAAACGCGGGAGCGCTCGCTTGTAGGCTCGCCACAGGAGCACGTACGGCAGTCCCACCACGAGGCAATAGATCGCGAGGAAGATCGACACGCTCCCTAGCAGATGGTGCGCCGGCCGGTCGTACGATCCATGGGTGAGCCATAAAGCCCAGCCCTGCGAGAGCATCGTCCCGAACGCCAGAATGTAGAGGTGCGCGAAATAGAACATCTTGAGGAACGACCTGATCTTCTGTTCCTCGGCCAGAGATCTCACGAGGTAGGCTCGTTTGCGTGGGTCGCCGGAAAAGACGACGACCCGCCCGGCTTGTGTCTCCCGGAACGAGCGGTCCACGATAGCGTCGATGAGACCCATAGTGACTTGCTCCTACGTTGTTTGCACGCGCCCGGTCGCCGCGCCGTAGCTCGGCACACGGCATCGCACCGGGCAACGACCGGCTAGAGGCTATTGGCCTTCGCGCAGTGTCTGGATCTTCTCATCAGCGCCGCTCGAACCATGGTCCAGATTTTAGCTGGAAGCGCGGCCAGCCGCCGTTCGCCACCGTCGCCTACGGCAACACCGGCAGCTCACTTATCGATTCATCTGAAGGTTCGTGAGCTCAAATCACAGAGGCCGATATCTCCCACCCGCCCGGCAAAGTCCCATGCCCAATCGGGCGACTGAGAAAAACGGGTTGCGCACGGCTGGTTCCGCCGTCTCTTTCGGAAACTGAGAAACGTCTGGATGCGAAAAGCCCGCAGAAAGCGTGCAGTTCGACGAGAGAACCCGCTTCCGGGTAAGGCACTCAGACTGATTGGCGGAGAGAGGGATTCGAACTCAGGGGAGTGACTTTGTAGATCAGCAACTTACTGAAATCAAGCTAACTCTCGTCCCCTCACTTCCCCTGAAATCCCCGAATTCGCCACCAGATTTGCCACCAACAGAGCATGGTGGCGTCATGCGTAGTCTACTAAAGCCGCCGCGAGCCTCGTTGGCGGGGTCAGAGGTTCGGGACGTTAGGAGTCGCAGGTTCAGGTCCTGCCCTGCGTATGAACTTGCTGCTTCGAACTTAAGCTGGTTCGTGGAACGGCGGCAATTGACCCCGAGCGGTCTCTCGGTCTTCCCAATAACGGCCCCTCAGCTGGCGAAAAGCGGACGATCGCGCTGTGACGCCATCAGGCACACCTCTGCCGGGGACGCCATCGTCCCCGGCAGAAAATCCGCGAGCGCTTGTCTAAATCAGTCCTCTCTCTCGTCGCGCGGCTTTTCAACTGGACGCAGAGTGTGCCGGAAGACCCAATTCGCGACATGGCGGCCTTGCACTCCCGCGACACGGTCCGAGTTGCGGTAGTGGATACCGACGTACACACGGGCGTCGATGACCTCCTGCTCCGCCTGAGAGAAGCGCGTGAAGGTACGCGTCTTCTGCGGGGCCAGGGCGTTGGTAGTGGTCATCTGGAAGGTCACCTCATCTGTGCCGAAGAATAGGCGCAGCATACGAGAGACCGCACCGCTGATGTCGGCGTGACCCGAGGGGTACTCGGGAAAGTTGGGCGTGTTGATGAGCGGCTGCCATTCAGGATCGACTGTCGTTGCTGGATTGCCGTCCTGGTCCCCCAGGCGGATTGCCGTGATGGGGCGCCAGAAGTTGTAGAAGTACTTGCTGTCCCAACAGGCGATCTGAGCATCGGCCATAGCGGCCTCGGCGAGCGCATACATGCGAGCGGAGTCGCCAGTGTCATTCACGTAGTTCTGCGAGATGTACCGCAGGGCGTTCTGCCACAACACCGGGCCGCTATCGGCCCAGAAATAGCCAATTTCGGTTTGCTCGGCGGTACGTGTGGCGCTGGTCAACGAACCCAGGGCCTTCGTTTCGTTGTAGTTGTCCGCCCATAGTTGGCTCGTCAGGTCAGCTGGCGGGTCGACGCGGAACTGCGAGTCGCTCTGCATCGTGAAGGGCCTGACTGTGGCCACCCAGGGAGTCAGCCCCGGCGCCAGGCTTGGCGGCGGTCCCGGCAGCAGGGACAGTGTTGGCCTCCACTGACCGATTGTGGTGCTGCCAAGGAAGGGTGGCGGACTGAGAGGGAAGCGGCCGTCGTTCGCACGCAGCGCAAGAATATTGGCAGCGGTCTGGGCCCCCACCGCCGTTCCCGGATCAAGAGGATCCACGCCGTTTGCTGCCAGGAAATCCGCATAGGCCACATCCACGGCCGCCGTTTGTGCAGGGAAGAGCCCGACCAAGGTGTCATGGCCAGCCTTGGCCGCCGCGGCGCTCAGCGAGCCCGTCGCACCGGGTATGCGGGTGTAGTACGGCTCGTAGCGGCCGTCGATCGACTCCACCGCATCGTAGATTGCCAGTTGCACGATGGCGAAATCCAGAGCGGCCACCGGCGGTGGGTGGCCGGAGGCCTTTACGGCGCTCTCACTGATCTGGTTCCAAGCCGCGATCGGGTCACTAGCCTGGGCGTTCGTTACTCCAATGATCGCGAGGGCAGTTAGGGCGAGCCCCCATCGCAATGTCTTCTTCATGATGATTCCTTTCCCGCGGCGCGGATGTGGCCCGGGTGCGTCCGAACCTCTTGCATCACCCTCGTCGAATCAATCGTTCGCAAATGTTTTGTTCATGACTTTCCCGTATCCCGCCAAGTCTCTGATTCGTAACGGCGAAGCGATACTGGATAAGCCGGCCGAGCGGTTCTTGGATGGCCATTTCTTTGTCGGTAACATGCGGATTCCTCACAGCCGACCATGCCAACGACCAGTCCGCTCACCGGTATCTTTCAGTTCGGCGTCTTTCAACTCGACCTGAACGCGGGCGAGCTGCACAAGGCAGGCGTCAAGGTCAAATTGCAGGACCAGCCGTTTCGTGTGCTTGCCGTGCTAGTCGAGCACGCCGGACAGGTGGTAACGCGGGACGAGCTACGGCAGAAGGTCTGGCCCAGCCATGTGTATGTCGATTTCGATCAGGGCCTGAACAACGCGATCAAGAAAGTCCGCGAAGCGCTGGGAGACTCAGCGGACAGCCCCAGATTGATCGAGACCCTTGCCAGGCACGGTTATCGCTTCATTTCCCCGGTGAGCGCGGTTCCGGCGCCACTCCCCCAACCTCAGTTCCCGCTCGGATCACGCGCTTTCCGGAATGCAATTGCAATCGGCCTGACCGCGGTTCTCCTCGCCGCTTTCGGGTATTGGGTGTGGCATCAATCGGCCCAGCGCACCGCACCATCGTCCGATAGGATCACCCTGGCAGTCTTGCCATTTGACAACCTGAGCGGTGATCCGGACCAGGAATTCTTTAGCGATGGCTTGACTGAGGAGATGATCGCTCAACTGGGGAAGCTGAATCCGGACCGGCTCACAGTCATTGCGCGTGGCTCTGTTGCAAAATACAAACGCAGTGCGCTGAGCGTAAACCAGATCGGCAGAGAGCTGCACACTGACTACCTTGTTGAAGGTAGCGTTCGCCGCGTGCCAGACCGCGTACGAATCACCGTTCATCTGATTCAGGTCTCGGATCAGACCGATCGCTGGGCCGAGAGCTATGATCGCAACGTCAAGGACATTCTGGCGCTGCAGGATTCGGTCGCGCGAACGATCGCCAATCAGATCAACATCACCCTGGCGCCAGCCAAGGCATCCCCGCTCGCGACTCCGCGCAGCGTCGATCCTGCCGCATATGAGGCCTATCTCAAGGGTCGCTACTACTGGAATAAGCGCACCGCAGAGGGCATGCAGAAGGCCGAAGTCTACTTCCAGCAAGCCATCGACAAGGACCCGAGCTACGGCGTCGCCTATTCAGGCCTGGCTGATTGCAATAGCGGACTCACCTGGCACGGCTTCACGTCTCCGTCAGAAACGCTTCCCCGGGCTCATGCGGCCGCGCTCAAGGCCATTGAAATCGACCCACAGTCCGCTGAAGCCCATGCCTCTCTGGGCCTGGTACTGGATCACGAATGGGATTGGAGTGGAGCAGAGACGGAATTCAAGCGTGCGCTGCAGTTGGACCGCCGCTATGCGAATGCCCACCATTGGTATGGAGACAACCTGTCGATACGAGGACGGCATGACGAGGCACTGCTCGAGGCGAGGAAGGCATCCGATCTTGATCCGCTCAACCTTATGATCGGCACATGGTTAGGGCTGCGCTACTACCTCGCTCGCAATTATGAGAGCGCAATCGAACAGGGCCGCAATACCGTCGACTTGGACCCAAATTTTGCGGCTTCCCACCTCCTGCTCGGCGAGGCCTACGTGCAGAAGGGTTTTCGCGAGAAAGGTCTCGCTGAGCTACAGAGCGCGGCGAGCCTCTCGGGAAACAATCCGCTTTATCTCGCTCAGGTGGCTGTCGCCTACGCTTCAATCGGAAGGAGGACGGAAGCCCTTCAGATTGTTGATCAGCTGAAGACGACTTCAGCTAGCCGATACGTGTCTCCGTACGGGCTCGCGCAAATCTACGCTGTTCTCAAAGACAAGGAGCAGACCTTCAAATGGCTTCAGGTGTCCTACGACGGCCGTGCGGTCTGGATGTCGTATCTCGCTGTCGATCCCGTATTCGACGGCTACCGCTCGGATCAGCGCTTCCAGGATCTATTGCGCCGCCTCCAGCTGCTGCATTAGTGCAGCAGTCCGTCGCGCCGGCCCCGCTCGCTGGCAAGATATTCCGGTCTCGCGGATCTTGATCTGGCTCGTCCGGGCTTCGTGGCTCGATGCGAGCGAATCGAGGAAGGTTGACTGATTGCTGACGAGGGCCGTGAAACTGCACGCGAAGAAATGGGCCGACATTACCGACAGACATCAAAGCGCATCTCCCGAGGAAGCGGAGCCATGGCAGTGACCTGGATAGTCCGCTTACGAGAAAGCTGGACTCTGCTGTCGAATGTCTCCTTGTGGCCGGTTGCCGCCGGTAGATAAGTGCGCGCCCCTCTGTTCCTCGCCGCCGCGCCGTTGGCGACGCCTACAGCTAAGGTAGCGCCCTACCCCGCGCCGCCACATGCCGCCTGAACCCGGGGACCACTACTCGGGGTGTAAACCGGCATCGAGGGTTGACCAGTGTCCGGCGCCCAATATTGACCATGGGAGCGGCATAGCCACAGCCGCGAGGAACGCCAGGCAGGTACATGGCCAACGGAGAGATACGACCCCTTTACTATGCTGGTGTGTTTCGAATTCATTATTCGGGGCATCGAGTGAGCAGAAAAAGAATGAGAGTCGGCGGAGTAACCGCAAAGGGCCAGCGAAGAATTCAGTTCTATTTCATTGTGGACGGCGTGCGATATCGGCCCACCTTGGTAAGACTGCCCACGGAAGCAAACCTGCAACGAGCGCGTGAGCAGCTTAAAGGAATAAAAGAGCGTATCCGGATGGGCACATTCTGTTTTGAGGACGAGTTTCCGAACCTTCGCTATTTGCACAAGGTAATCGATCCGTCTCAGATACGAACATGCAACCAGGTTTTCGATCAGTTCATCGAACACTGCGAGGCACGCCTGAACAGGAACGATCTTGCGCGCATCACACCCGCTTCGTATCGAAGAATTCTCGCTAGCGTTTGGCGCCCAGAGCTCGGCGACAAATTGTTCTTGCAAGTTAGCCACTTGGTGCTCAACAGGATCGCGGATGCGAACAAGAGGTGGAGCAAGAAGAGGTACAACAATGCCATCAGTGTCTTGCGAAGTGCCTTCGTCTTTGGGTATCGCAATCATCCACAGCAACTAAACCCCGCGTTGGGACTGAAGTGCGGTCGGATGGCGCGCAAGGATCGTCCGCGGCCCGATCCGTTCCGCATTCAGGACGCGGAAGCGCTGATCGCGGCGATCCATGCCGATTCGGTTGAGGCGCAAGGCAATTACGATGAGTTTCGGTTCTTCAGCGGTCTTTGCCCCTCTGAACAAATCGCACTTTAGCGAAGTTGCCGATCCGACGTCGCAGACCATACTGCGCCCGCCATAGCTCGGTGAGCTGGAATCTCATGATCGGCAAGAACCCGCTTTGGGTGGCAAGACAGCACGGCCACAGCGTGCGAACGATGCTCGAGGTCTATGCGGCGTGGGCGGAGGGTGCCATCGAGTCAGACATCGAGGCGATCGAGCGTGCGATGGGACTGAGTGGCGCGACGATTCCAGTGCGCGCGGTTCGCGTTGCGGTGTCTGCGGAGTGGAGCTCGGCCACCCGTCACAACCGATTTGCCAGGCCGCTTTTCAGTATTTGGCACTGGATTAAGCACCAGAGGCGAGGTGCTTTTGCCTAAGCGATTGAATAGCGAAGAGAATGGACTGGCGGAGAGAGAGGGATTCGAACCCTCGAAGGGCTTTTGACCCTTACACCCTTAGCAGGGGTGCGCCTTCGACCACTCGGCCATCTCTCCGCTCACCGCAAACGCTTGTAGTTGAATTCCCGGAAGCGGCTGCGTCGCCCATGCGGGCGGCGCGGGGGCGGCCATGATACTCAAACGGTTCCGGCGGCGCCAAAGGCGACGCGCGCTCACCTCACGCTGCCAGCCGCGCGCGCACCAGCTCCGCCACCGATTCCAGCGCCGCATCCAGCGCCTCGGGCTTGCTGCCGCCGGCCTGGGCGAAGTCCGCGCGTCCACCCCCGCGCCCACCCACCTGCGCAGCCACCGCGCCGGCGAGCTCGCCTGCCTTGATGCGGGAGGTCTGATCGGCGGTGACGCCCACGACCAGCACTACCTTGGCGGCATTCTCCACGCTGGCCAACACCACGACCGCCGACTTGAGCCGGTCCTTGAGCTGGTCCACTGCATTGCGCAGCGCGCCGGCGTCCGCGCCGTCAACCTTGGTGGCGACTACCTTGACGCCCTGCACGTCGATGGCGCCGGCGGCCAGATCCACACCCCGCCCCGATGCCAGCCGGTCCTTGAGGGCGCGAACCTCGCGCTCGAGCTGGCGCGCGCGCTCGAGTTGCTCGCGCACCTTGTCTTTCAGCTCATCGCGCGAGCCGCGCACCAGGGCGGCCAGCTCCTGCAGCAGCGCGTCATTCTGCTCGACGTAGTCGAGCGCGGCGGCGCCGGTGAGCGCCTCGATGCGGCGCACACCGGAGGCGATGCCGCTCTCGCTCACGATCTTGAACAGTCCGATGTCGCCGGCGCGCTGCACGTGGGTGCCGCCGCACAGCTCCATGGAAAAATCCCCGAGCCGCAGCACGCGCACGTCCTTCTCGTATTTCTCGCCGAACAGCGCCACGGCGCCCTCCGCCACCGCACTCTCATAGTCCATGACGCGCGTCTCAGCCGCAGTGTTGGCGCGGATCTGCGCGTTCACCAGCCGCTCGATCTCGGTGATCTGCGCCGGGGTGAGCGCCTGGAAATGCGCGAAGTCGAAGCGCAGCCGGTCGGGAGCCACGAGCGATCCTTTTTGCTGGACGTGCGCACCGAGCACCTTGCGCAGCGCGGCGTGCAGCAGATGCGTGGCGCTGTGATTGAGCACGGTTGCCTGGCGCCGCGCGCCGTCGACCTGGGCATCCAGCGTGTCGCCCAGGCGGATGCTGCCTTGCGTGACGCGTCCGAGGTGCGCATGGGCGGCGCCGCGCTTTTGCGTGTCGTTCACCAGGAAACGCACGCCCGGGGCGCTGAGCTCGCCCGCATCTCCCACCTGTCCGCCAGCCTCGGCGTAGAACGGTGTGCGATCGAGCACCACCTCGCCCTCCTCGCCCTCGGCGAGCGACTCGACCTGCGCACCCTGCTTCAGCAGCGCCAGCACGCGACCGGTAGCGCTCAAGGCCGTCGTAGCCGCGAAACAGCGTGCGCTCATCGAACGATGCGCCAGCCCGCAGATCGACGCCGAACTTGCTCGCCTCCTGGGAGCGGCGCCGCTGTTCCTCCATGGCCGCATCGAAGCGTGCCTGATCGATGCTGAGCCCGCGCTCGCGTGCGATGTCGGCCGTCAGGTCGACGGGAAAGCCGAAGGTATCGTAGAGCTTGAAGACGGTGTCGCCGTCGATCATCTTCGCGCCGCGCAGATTGCGGATCGCGCTCTCGAGCAGCACCATGCCGTTGGCGAGGGTTTCCGCGAAGCGCTCCTCCTCCTGCCTCAGCACGCGCTCGGCCAGCTCGCGGCCGCGCGTGAGTTCGGGGTACGCCGCCCCCATCTCCTGCTCGAGCACGGTGACCAGCTTGTAGAAGAACGGCCCCTGGATGCCGAGCTTGTAGCCGTGACGGATGGCGCGGCGGATGATCCGGCGCAGCACGTAGCCGCGGCCTTCGTTGGAGGGCAGCACGCCGTCGACGATGAGGAACGTGCTGGCGCGGATGTGATCGGCGATCACGCGCAGCGAGCTCGAGGTCAGCACCGAGGTCCCGGCGAGCCTGCCGGCGGCACGGATCAGGTTCTTGAACAGGTCGATGTCGTAGTTGGAATGCACTCCCTGCATGACCGCGGCGATGCGCTCGAGCCCCATGCCGGTATCGACCGAGGGTTTGGGCAGCGGCGTCATCGTGCCGTCCGCGGCGCGCTCGAACTGCATGAAGACCAGGTTCCAGATCTCGACGTAGCGGTCGCCTTCCTCTTCGGGAGAGCCCGGGGGGCCGCCGGCGATCGTCGGCCCATGGTCGTAGAAGATCTCGCTGCACGGCCCGCACGGTCCGGTGTCGCCCATCGCCCAGAAGTTGGAGCTCTCACCGAGCCGCGCGAAGCGCTGCGGGCTGATGCCGATGTCCTTCAGCCAGATGTCCGCCGCCTCGTCGTCATCGCGATACACGGTGCACCACAGCCGCGCGGGATCGAGCCCGAGGTTGTAGATGAGGAAATCCCACGCGAAATGAATCGCCTCGCGCTTGAAGTAGTCTCCGAAGGAGAAGTTGCCCAGCATTTCGAAGAAGGTGTGGTGCCGGGCCGTGTAGCCCACGTTCTCCAGATCGTTGTGCTTGCCGCCGGCGCGCACGCAGCGCTGGCTGGAGGCGGCACGCAGATAGTCACGCTGCTCGCGCCCCAGGAACACATCCTTGAACTGCACCATCCCGGCGTTGGTGAAGAGCAGCGTCGGGTCATTCGCGGGCACGAGCGGGCTCGAGGGCACGATCATGTGGCTGTGCCCGCGGAAGAACTCCAGGAAGGCGCTGCGCACGTCCGCAGCGCTCATGTAAGAGGGTTTGCTCAAGTTCCTTCAATCCAGCATCGGGGTCGGCACCAGTGGCCGCCCGGATATGATCCGATGAAAAGCCACGATACTGCAAAAAGCGTGCTTGCCGCGCCTTCTCCGCCCAGCTCGCCGGCGGCTGCCGGCCAAATCTGGCGCTGCGCGCCTTGCGGGCGAGCGCGCTCCAGTCCGGGCCGGCACCGAGGGCGGCAGCGACCAGTTCGGCAGAGAGACCGTCCCTGCGCAGCTCGGCGGCGATGCGGATCGGGCCGTGGCCGCGCGCGGCGTGAAAGGCAACGTAGTTCTGCGCATAGCGCTCGTCGTTGAGTGCGCCCTCGGCGGTGAGCTCGGCGAGCGCCGCCGCCGCGGTATCGACGTTAAAGCCCTTCGCGCACAACCTCACGAGCAACGCAGCGCTCGCGAAATCGCGCCGCGCGAGCAGCGCAATCGCCGCCGCCCGGGCGGCCTGAGCATCGGTACGCGCTTCCCCGCTGCACGCTTTGGCTGATCTACGCCAGGGCATCGATTGCAGTATAGTGAACGATGGAGGGCTATCTGCGTGAGCCGCCGCTGTTCAGTAGCCAAGGATCAGGAACCCATGATGCGACTAATTGCTGGCCTACTGGCGTGCGTAAGCGGACTGTCCCTCGCTCTCGCGGATCCGCCGCCTGCGACTCCCGCCTCGCCGGCAGCTGCTACCGCCTCATCCTCGGACGCGGCCGCCTCCATTGCAGCGCCAGCGTCCGCCGCCTCGCAAGTCACCCCCGCCACGGCAGCTCCTCAGACCTCTGCCGTCGACCCCGCGGAGAAGCAGCTCATGGCGCTGGGCTACAAGCCCGAGATGCACCATGGCGAGAAGCTCTTCTGCAGGCGACAACCTGTCTTGGGGTCGCGCATCGACGCGGTAATCCACTGCGGCACCGCCACGCAGCTGAAGGACGAGATCCAGAACTCCCGGCGGGAGGCCGATCGAATGCAGCGCACTGAAGTGAATCCCGCCGGTCACTGAAGCCAGGTGTCCGACACGACCCGGCGGGACTACGCGACCCGGCGGGACTACGCGACCCGCCGCGCCTCCAGGCTCATGCGGAATTGGCCGCCTGATCGGCTCGGCGCTCCTGGCGCGGGGGCAGCAGGCGCGCTCTCACCAGCTCCTCGATCTCGCGCGCGATCTCCTTGTTCGACTGCAGGTACGTGCGTGCGTTGTCCTTGCCCTGGCCGATGCGGTTGCCCTTGTAGGCATACCAGGCGCCGGACTTCTCGATGATCCCGAGCGAGCTCGCGAGCTCGATGATCTCGCCCTCGCGCGAGATGCCCTGCCCGTACATGATCTCGAATTCCGCCTCGCGGAACGGCGGGGCCACCTTGTTCTTCACCACCTTGACGCGCGTCATGTTGCCGGTGACTTCCTCGCCGTTCTTGATCGCGCCGATGCGCCGGATATCCAGGCGCACCGAGGCATAGAACTTCAGCGCGTTGCCGCCGGTGGTGGTTTCCGGATTGCCGAACATCACGCCGATCTTCATGCGCATCTGGTTGATGAAGACCACGATCGTGTTGGAGCGCTTGATGTTGCCGGCGAGTTTGCGCAGCGCCTGCGACATGAGGCGCGCCTGCAGTCCCACCTGCATCTCGCCCATTTCGCCCTCGATCTCGGCCTTGGGCGTGAGCGCCGCCACGGAGTCCATCACCACGATGTCAACGGCGTTCGAGCGCACCAGCATGTCGGTGATCTCGAGCGCCTGCTCGCCGGTGTCCGGCTGCGACACGAGCAGATCGTTGATGTTGACGCCGAGCTTCCCGGCGTAGGCCGGGTCGAGCGCGTGTTCGGCGTCGACGAACGCGGCCGTGCCGCCGCCCCTCTGCACCTCGGCAATCACCTGCAGGGTCAGGGTGGTCTTGCCCGAGGCCTCGGGCCCGAAGATCTCCACCACGCGGCCGCGCGGCAGACCGCCGACGCCGAGCGCGATGTCGAGCCCGAGTGATCCGGTGGACACTGTCTCCACGTCGTAGCTTGCGGCGGCATCGCCCAAGCGCATCACCGTTCCCTTGCCGAACTGCTTCTCGATCTGGCCCAGTGCGGCGGCGAGCGCCTTCTTGCGATTTTCTTCCATCGATGGATTTCCCGGCAGTGTTGCGTGAGCGGCGAGCGGATACATGAGACGCAATTATCACACAAAGCCATGGCGCCCGGCGCGCGCCGCGCGCGCCGTTTTGCCGCTATTCGTGCGCTTTCTCCGTGTTAGCCAGTGGATACGATTCGATGACACTGTATATGGGGCCGGCGGGCTCGGTGCGGCTGTCGAGGAGTGCGAACGCGTCGAAGCGCCACACGACCGCGCGCAGCGCGGGCCGGGGCGGGGCGTGCGTGACCTTGCGCGCTACCGTGACATGTGCGTGGAAGGGCTTGAGATCCGGGCTGAATTCTGCGGCGGCTGCGCAATCCTTGAGCGTTTCGGCGAGTGCCTGCGCGCGCGGGGGGTGCAGCGGCGGCGAGCGCACACAGGATCTGCTGCCGGGGCCAGTGCGCCAGCGTCTCGAAGCGCAGCGCCAGCGGCGCGTCCGTGGAAAAAGCGCGAGCCGTGCGCTGCGCGAGGGTACGGAGTTCTCCCACCCGCCGCAGTGGGACGCTGCCGAGGAAGGCCAGCGTCACGTGCAGGTTCGGCGCCGGCACCGGCCGGCCGCCGCAGCTCCGGGCGGCCTTGGCCGTGGCCCGCGCGAGCGCCTGCTGCTCCTGCTCCTGCGGCCACAGCGCAAAGAACAGGCGCTGCGTCGGCTCGGAAGCAGTGGGACTCAATCTGCGTCCGTGCGCGACACTTCCGCGCGCACCGGCAGGTCGAGGCGCAGGATGAGCCGCAGGGCATGCTGGACCGAACGGCTGCGCACGAAGGCACGATCCCCGCCGAAGAGCTTCTCCTCGGCGATGATGTCTGCGGAGGCACCCGAGCGGGCGACGGCGCAGAACCACACCGTGCCGACGGGCTTGGCGGGCGTTCCGCCATCGGGACCTGCGATCCCGCTGAGCGCCAGCGCCACACTGGCGTGCGCAACCCGCAGCGCCCCTTCCGCCATCTCGCGCACGGCCTGCTCGCTCACCGCGCCGAAGCTCTCGAGTGTGGCGGCGGAGACGCCCAGATCGCGCACTTTCGCGGCGTTGGAGTAGGTGCACATAGCCGCACTCGAACCACTGCGAGCTGCCGGGAATATCCGTGAGCGCCTTGGCCACCCAGCCCCCGGTGCACGACTCGGCGGTCACAATGCGACGCTCGGCGGCGCGCAGCTTGTGGCCGACGCGGGCCGCGAGCTCGTACAGCTCCGGATCGCTCCCCATGGGAGCGAGGCTACCCCAGCGGGCGCCCCGGCCGGAAGCCACAGGCGGGGTCAGGCGACGCCCGCCTCGGGCGGCACGCAAGCGGGGGCGTCTTGGGGTAGCCTTCGCGCACCATGAACGACTCGGCCCTGCCGCGGCATACGCCGATGATGCAGCATTATTGCCTCTGAGCTGCAGCAAGCGGTTGTTTAAGCGGGCAAAGCCCGCGGCGCCTGTCTAAAACGAAAGCCGATTTAGCTGGCGTTTTTCCTCGGTGATTTCAGCTGTGCTGCCCTGAGTTTTCGACAGCGGAGGGGTCAACTCGTGAAGACGTTTCTCGCGATTCTGTCGCTGGCAATCGCAGCGGCTACCGGCCTCGCGCACGCGAGCCCGACCATTCTAGATTTCAGCACACTGACACCTGCCAATGACCCGCGGCCATCCGCCGATATGCGCTGTCTGCAGCGCGCAGAGGCACAGGCGCCAGTTGTAGCGCTGTTCATCCGGCTGGGCTGGCACCAGCCAGGGGGTGCGACTGCGGCGCAGCTCTCCGACCCTGGGACACCCGATGCCCATGACCGTACGGTGGCAGCTGAGTACCTTCACGCTGCCAGCATGTGCAGGGTAGCCCTGGCGCCTCAGCTGGTGTGGATCTGGCGCACCTTCGCGAATGGTGACGCGGCGTACGGAGTGACCAGCTATCTGCTCATGGATTACCTGGCTGACCTGCAGAAGCAGGCCGCCGCTGTCCGAAGTGGACAGCTCAAGCCGGCCGAGAAGCCGGCGGACGCTGCCCGGCCTCCGGCCGGCTAGCTTCCACATGCACACACAAGCTCTCGGGCTGCTTGGCCGGTTCTGGCGGTATCTGGAAACAGAGCGCCAGGTTTCAAAGCACACGGTTGCTGCATACCGGCTCGATCTGGCTGCACTGGTTGACTTCTGCGACCGCCGGCCTCCGGCCGGCTCAGCTGGCCAGGGGCCAGCGGGCGAGCAGCAGATTGCCAAGTGGCAGGAGCTGCAAGCGAGTCACGTCAGGACATTCATATCAGGCCAGAACGCGGCCGGCCTATCACCTGCCAGCGTGTCGCGACGGCTGTCCGCCGTCCGCAGCTTTATGAGGTTCCTGATGCGTGAGCGGGTGATCTCCGGCAATCCCGCGGAGCTGGTTCAAGCTCCCAAGCGCGGGCGGCACCTGCCTGGCGCGCTCGACAAGGATCAGATGGCCAAGCTGCTAAGCGTCAGCGGCTCAGATCCCCTGACAGTCCGCGACCGGGCAATGATGGAGCTGCTGTACTCGTCGGGCCTGCGCCTAGGCGAACTGATCCGCCTGAACGTGTCTGACCTCGACCTTGCAGATAGGACCGTGCGGGTGCTCGGCAAAGGGAACATTGCGAGGATTGTCCCCGTGGGCTCCCGCGCGCTTGCCGCACTGAAGGAATGGCTCGGCATGCGACGACGCATTGCAGAGCCGATTGAGCCAGCGCCGCTGGCCTCCGGCCAGCAAGCTAGCGCTGAAAGCGCGGCGCTCTTTGTTGGGGTACGCAGGCATACGCGCCTGAGCCCCCGCAATGTGCAGGTACGGATCGCCTATTGGGCAGAGCAGCAGGGCATCACAGTGCGGGTGCATCCGCACCTCTTCCGCCACTCCTGCGCCACACACCTGCTCGAATCGAGCGGAGCGCTCCGCGAGGTACAGGAGTTCCTCGGGCATGCCAGCGTTTCTACCGTGCAGATCTACACACACCTCAGCGCCGCGCACCTGGCCAAGGTGTACCGCGCGACGCATCCGCGGGCTCTAGCCCGCTCAAGCGGTCCGAAGGACAGCCGAGGGCAATCACCAAATGAATGAGTCCACGATTCGGAACGAATCGCTAGAGCCCGCAATTTCAGACATGCTCGACTGGCAGCAGCTCGTGCCGGGCTCGAAGGCACCCACAAAAGCCGCGGATGCCAAGCCCAGCCGCAAGGCGGCCGGTGCTACCTACGGGATCAAGGCGCCGTCCGCTCCGCGGACTAGCCACGCCACCTACGGTGTGCGGGCAGAGATTATCGCGGAGCTTTGTCAGGTAGACATCGCCACTGCCCGGCGCTGGAAGGCCGGTATAAGCAGAACCCCACACGCCGCGGCAGCGTTACTCTCTGGCGACCTGGGGGCATTCAGCCCGCATTGGCAGGGATGGCGTATCCAAGGGGATGCGATCATTAGCCCGGATGGATGGGAGATCCGGCGGGATGACGCGCTCAGCGTGCCATTGATGCATGCACAGATTTCCGCGCTTCGTGCGGAGTTGGACAAATACAAGACGTTCGAGAACACCGAAGAGCAGCCGGCTCCGCCGGATGCACTGCCGCAGATCATTGCCTAAAGGCGTGGGCTAGATGGCGCGGTCCCGCCGAAGCACCGCGGGGTGCTTCTCCGGGTACGTACACGCACCTAAGTTACCATCCGTGACGCAAAAACCGCACTCGTGGCTGTAACGTGTCGCAGAAGAACTCAGCCATGCGGCTGGGGTAGCTTGCCGGGTGGCGGAAGCGCATCGAAGACGAGCGAAGCCAGGGCAGCACGTCCAAGCTCTAGATCCCTTAGCACTGGAGCCAACTGGGCCGCAGTCGAGTCGGAAATAGGCTGGGCTATTAGCCCGACCTCGACAGCAACAGCCCTGTATCTTCTGAGGTTGTCTACTGCTTCCGCAGAAACGATGATGGCCGCCCATGCCTGATCTGATAGGTACGGAGCGATGGTGCCACCAAACTTCTCCCACGCTTCGGTCGAGAGCGGCGCGACATCTGCACTCCACCAGCGCCTTTTCTCAACACATATGCGCGCCGCAGCCGCCGCACGGTTGAGTTCAACGTCAATCAGGCGTGCCACCCTCTTGACTTCGATTGCCTCATTGCGGTGCTCCCTCGCCATGTCGGCCTTTTCGCGTCTGACAGCGAGGGCATAGGTGGTGGCTGCGCCGATAACCCCGCCTACGACGGTTGACACGACGCCGACAATCGCCACGATGATCGAAGTATTGATCGGTTGCTCCTTATGAGCCGATGGAGTAGTTAGCTCCACTGGCCATTGTCTTGTCCACAACCATACGCGCGTAGCGCGCCCTGATTCCGCCCCAGTGTAGGAAAGCTGGGCGCGCTGTATAGCGCGTTAAGAAGTCATCAGGCTTACCCAATCGCGCACGGCACTGAGGCAATCCGCGCTTAGTACGTTGACCGGGTGCGTATTGGGGAACAGACGCTGCATGCGATTGACCTCGCCGGGTGTCATGCCGAAGGTGGTGCCCCACGGAGCCTGCGCCCCGGCTGTAAGCCACGATTCCACCTTCAGGCGCTTTACGTTTTCCCTCAGATACCCGAAGCCGAGGAAAGCGCGAAACCGAGCCGCAGCGAGTAGCTCCCTCGCCCGTTTGAATTCTGACGAGTCATCTTGTCCTTCGTGCAGGATGATGAGCCTCTCCGCCACAGCCTGAGCTGACGACGGTGACGGTTGCGTCGGGCCGACGCGGTGACTGCTCGACTGCACTGGCAGGCTCCCGTAAACATGGACGATGGGAATCGCTTGGGCATACCGCTGGGCGTCCGGCGAAGGAACGTCGAACGTGCTCCGGATGGCGTTGGCGAGGAAGCGCTCAACGGACGTGTCGTAGTTAAACGTGACGATACTTAGCTTGTTGTTGTTAAGTTCTCTCGGATCAGTTACGTCCTCAATGAGTAGCCGCCAGATGTACCCGAGCCAATTCAGATGGAAGTTTAGCGCGCGGGAGTCGTGGTGGAGCATCTGATGCGCGAGAGCGATCTTCCCAACCTGAAGATGGCGCGCCACCCGAGCGAGGTAGACGTCAATCGAGCCCACGCCCGACTCTGCGAGGCTCTTTTGAAAGTCCTCGATGATGTCCTGGTCAATGCCAAGCGAGCGCAGATCAGGCATTAGGTTGAATGCTCCCCCTGTGATCCCAGCTAACAGCTCCTCCCCTAGCGGATACCCGTAGGGCTTGCTCGCGCCAGCGCCGAGGATCAGAGTCGTCGGAACAGTGATCATGTGGTCAGGTTCTAATCTGAGTGGTTAGGGAAAACAAGTTGGAAGCCCGGGACCGCACCGGACTCAATTGCGAAGTGGCGCACGATGAAAGCAGACTCTTTCTCCCGTCATGCCGGAGGCAGAGGAAGATCCATGTGGGCCATCATCGTCGCAGGAAACATCGTAGGCATGTTCAACAATCAGGCTGAGTGCATGAACATGGCGCGACTAGAGCCCGGCGTTGTTTGCAAGCAGGCGTATCCAGCCCCTGATGGGGTGGGCTACTGTGCTACGACGACGCCTGGACAGATGGTTTGCCAATCAACAAGCCAATCGCCAATCTATATTGGAAAGCCCAAGCAATAAAAAAGGGCTAGCCGGAGGCGCTAGGAAGTGGCGGGATGAATGACTCAGCTGCGCGTCTTCGAGTTCCACGTCATAGCGTTCAGCACGGCTGATGCGACCAGTAACCGTTATCGGCGTGTATTGTTGCAGGACGCCAAGCTCCGGATAGTCGGAAAGTTTGATTGTGCATTCGACACTCTGATGCGGAACACCGTCAAAGTGCAGTACCAGCCGCACGCGGCCACCGTCCCGTGGATAAGCTGAGGACAGCTTTGCCTTCCACTGAACCATGATTCCTTCGCTATGCTTCGCTACGGATGCGCGCTGCAATGGCGGAGCATCCCTAATCGGCTTAGTGATTTCGTCGATTGTAAGCGCTGAAATTCTCGTGTTCCGCACAGGCGGTGGCGCCGGTGCTGTCGTCGGCTGCACTGTTGCCGCCTCCACATGCCGAACCATTGCGGTTCCTAGCGGGGACTTGCGACGCCTCCAGAGCCAGCGAACAAGCCCACCAATTACGAGGATCGCCAAGACTGCGGCGCCGACAAACAGCCAGTCTCTGTTGGTCTTGAGCCCGGCCCGATACCCCCACGCGAGGCCAAGTGCGGCCAGGACGCTGCCTGCGATGACCTGCGACCCTACCGGATCGTGCCAGACGCGCTTTAGCTGTTCCCTCATGGTGGCGCGAGGTTACTTGGTTGGTTTGATTAAGGCTTGCCCGCCGCCGCGCCCTACTTAAGGGGGTGCTTCCAGATAAGCCCAATAGCGGGGATTCTCAAGGACAACCTTCGGGGCAGCTATCGGTCTGCCCAACCGATGCAGCCTCTGCAGCTCAAGGGCGGCCTCCCTGCGTATGTCCCACCACCATGTCGGAGCGCTCGGCTGAAACACGATCTCACGGCAGCCCGGACATCGCTTGTCGAGCATCGGGCCGTGGGCAAGAACGCCAGCATAATTCACGCTCAGCCTCTCATGACATTCCTGCCGAATGTGGAACGGACCATCGAGAAGTTGTTGCATGTACTTCTGCGAGACGCCGGATAGGTCAGTCTCGATCCAGTGCCGCGGCTGAGTCCTTATGCTCCAGCCGATTTGCAGCTTGTGGTCCTCCGCTGGGAACGGCTCGAACTTCGGAGGCGTGCTCGGCTCCTGGGGATGCCAGGGCTGAAGGCTGAGCCCCTCCTTCAGAGCATCCTTAAGGAAGCGCCGCTCCCTCTCAATTTCCCGGAGCTGGCGAACGTTCTCACGCAGTCGCCACCACAGCAGGGCTGCTACCACCGCAAAGCCGACTACTGCAGCGATGAGTCCCACCAACACCCAAACAGGCACGGTAACGGTAGAGCGGGTGAACCATCCAACCAACGCCGGGGCGCCCAAGACTCCAAGGCCAATCAGGATGTAGTCAAAGGACTTCTCCACGAGCTTTCCAATAACCGTCTCGCGGGCTTTGTCCTTCCATCCGGAGCCTTTGGTGGCCGCCTTATTCATTGGCGCTGTTACCTAGCCTTTTACTCCGCGGTCAGTGACGCCAAGAGTGACGGAGAAATGAGGCGGTGCGCGAGCCCGCTCATGATGATGAAGGATTCGAGTAGTGGTTCGGTGAAGCGGTATTCGGTAAAGCCATTGCTTGTTAGCGTTGAGCCACGTCAGCACTTCCGGGTCTCCCGGTTGCAGCAGCAGTTAACGAGTCCCGCCCGGCTTCCAATCTGGCATCGTGCGCAGCATGAATTGATCAAACAATGGCACGGTAAACGCCGTGTCTCCGTGCGCTGGGCTATAGATCATTCCTTTCTTGATAAGTCCCGACCGTAGCGGCGCGATTGATTGCACCCTAACTTTCAAACAGTCGGCTATGTCCCCCGAGCGATGTTGACCAGGACCCAGCGCGGCTAGTGCACGCATATAATCCTTTTCCCGTGGTGTAAGACGGTCAAACCTCACCCTGAAAAAGCTTTCATCCAGCTTTTTTATGGATGCAGTAGTTGCCCCATAGATAACTTCTGCTTTTATCGGAGACTCGGTTGCGAGGTTCCAAGTTTGGTATCCCCACTCCTGAAGAAAATACGGGTATCCGTGAGTCACGCGCACCAACTCATCAAGAGCCTCATTCGTGAACGACACATTTTGCTGTTGGACCGGCCAGCGCAGTGCTTCCTTCGCATCATCGGTTGATAGAGGACCGACAGTTGGGTAGCTAAATAGCCGCCTCCGCATAGGACTTTGAACGCCCGGCCAGCCCTACCAGCTGCGGCAAGCCAGCACCGATCAAGACAATTGGAAGTTGCCGCTGAGCGCAGCGGTGAATCGACATGATTAGTGCGCTCATTTCGTCTTCACTGAGGTACTGCATTTCATCCACAATCACGGCTATAGCAACTCCGCGGTCGCGTGCAGCCTCGCCTATGGCGTCGAATAGCTCCGCCAAATCAGCCTCAAGCTGTCCTGAGTCCGCGGTCCCGCGCTCGGGCTCGACATTTATGCCGTATTCACCGTAGGTGAGTTCTACGGAGCCTATAAAGCTACGCAGCACGCGTAGCCCTCTTTTCACCTTGTCACTGACATTCGCAAGGGCGTCGAGTCGGAAGAGAATCTGGCGAAAGGCCGGGACCAACAGCTCGGGCAGGGTGCGGGCCTCAGTGGCTTCGACCATGGCGACCCCAAAGCTGTCAGCTATGGCCATCTCTTGAATGCGATTAAGGAGCACCGTCTTACCTACACCGCGCAGTCCAACCAGCATGAGGCTTTGCTCAAAGCGAGCTGCCTTGGTTCGAGCCAACGTAATACCGGCTTGGGTCAACAGCTCGGCTCGGCCAGCGAGTTCCGGCGGCGGACTCCCGGCGCCGGGCGAGAATGGGTTTCTGTGCGGGTCCACAGGTGCACCGGCCTTCTTGATGTGTAGAGAGTTTACTCCCGCGGCCGATAAACTCCCTATAAACGACTCAGCAGACTGCGGACCGGCTGGTGTGCGGCAGGCCTGGCTGCCGCCGCAGGGGCAGGCGCCGGACTTAGGTGCCGATCCGCTCCCAGCCCTGACACCCCAGGCGACGAAGCACACATGGGTGCCGCACCCTCCCTACGCCTCCCTGTTGTGGCTCTATCGCCACGACTGTAGCAGGAAAGATACAGGATGGACATGTAGGCAGTATATTGTCGCACTAAGAGATACAATTAACCACGAAATAAATGCCTTAGCCATTCCACGGTTCGCGACCTGGGGCCTGCCAGGCCCTCCGCCTGCCTGGTCGGGGCATTCCATAGATGGGATAGATGGGAATGCGGCCCAGAACCAAGACGACTTGCATCAATAAAACAGGGAGTCTCCAGCCGCATAGGAAGGTCGCCAGGCGGCCTGGCAGATAGCCCCTCGGGCGCGAGCTGCTAGCCTCCGCCAGTGCCTGTTCCTACAGCCTGTCATAGCCTCCAACGAGGGTCAGAGGGATTGACGTATAAGCACTCCCCGCTTGATACTGGCGGCCACAAATGCCATCGCCTACCTGCGGGTGAGCACACAGGAACAGAAAAAAAAAAAAAAAAAAAAAAAAAAAAAAAAAAAAAAAAAAAAAAAAAAAAAAAAAAAAAAAAAAAAAAAAAAAAAAAAAAAAAAAAAAAAAAAAAAAAAAAAAAAAAAAAAAAAAAAAAAAAAAAAAAAAAAAAAAAAAAAAAAAAAAAAAAAAAAAAAAAAAAAAAAAAAAAAAAAAAAAAAAAAAAAAAAAAAAAAAAAAAAAAAAAAAAAAAAAAAAAAAAAAAAAAAAAAAAAAAAAAAAAAAAAAAAAAAAAAAAAAAAAAAAAAAAAAAAAAAAAAAAAAAAAAAAAAAAAAAAAAAAAAAAAAAAAAAAAAAAAAAAAAAAAAAAAAAAAAAAAAAAAAAAAAAAAAAAAAAAAAAAAAAAAAAAAAAAAAAAAAAAAAAAAAAAAAAAAAAAAAAAAAAAAAAAAAAAAAAAAAAAAAAAAAAAAAAAAAAAAAAAAAAAAAAAAAAAAAAAAAAAAAAAAAAAAAAAAAAAAAAAAAAAAAAAAAAAAAAAAAAAAAAAAAAAAAAAAAAAAAAAAAAAAAAAAAAAAAAAAAAAAAAAAAAAAAAAAAAAAAAAAAAAAAAAAAAAAAAAAAAAAAAAAAAAAAAAAAAAAAAAAAAAAAAAAAAAAAAAAAAAAAAAAAAAAAAAAAAAAAAAAAAAAAAAAAAAAAAAAAAAAAAAAAAAAAAAAAAAAAAAAAAAAAAAAAAAAAAAAAAAAAAAAAAAAAAAAAAAAAAAAAAAAAAAAAAAAAAAAAAAAAAAAAAAAAAAAAAAAAAAAAAAAAAAAAAAAAAAAAAAAAAAAAAAAAAAAAAAAAAAAAAAAAAAAAAAAAAAAAAAAAAAAAAAAAAAAAAAAAAAAAAAAAAAAAAAAAAAAAAAAAAAAAAAAAAAAAAAAAAAAAAAAAAAAAAAAAAAAAAAAAAAAAAAAAAAAAAAAAAAAAAAAAAAAAAAAAAAAAAAAAAAAAAAAAAAAAAAAAAAAAAAAAAAAAAAAAAAAAAAAAAAAAAAAAAAAAAAAAAAAAAAAAAAAAAAAAAAAAAAAAAAAAAAAAAAAAAAAAAAAAAAAAAAAAAAAAAAAAAAAAAAAAAAAAAAAAAAAAAAAAAAAAAAAAAAAAAAAAAAAAAAAAAAAAAAAAAAAAAAAAAAAAAAAAAAAAAAAAAAAAAAAAAAAAAAAAAAAAAAAAAAAAAAAAAAAAAAAAAAAAAAAAAAAAAAAAAAAAAAAAAAAAAAAAAAAAAAAAAAAAAAAAAAAAAAAAAAAAAAAAAAAAAAAAAAAAAAAAAAAAAAAAAAAAAAAAAAAAAAAAAAAAAAAAAAAAAAAAAAAAAAAAAAAAAAAAAAAAAAAAAAAAAAAAAAAAAAAAAAAAAAAAAAAAAAAAAAAAAAAAAAAAAAAAAAAAAAAAAAAAAAAAAAAAAAAAAAAAAAAAAAAAAAAAAAAAAAAAAAAAAAAAAAAAAAAAAAAAAAAAAAAAAAAAAAAAAAAAAAAAAAAAAAAAAAAAAAAAAAAAAAAAAAAAAAAAAAAAAAAAAAAAAAAAAAAAAAAAAAAAAAAAAAAAAAAAAAAAAAAAAAAAAAAAAAAAAAAAAAAAAAAAAAAAAAAAAAAAAAAAAAAAAAAAAAAAAAAAAAAAAAAAAAAAAAAAAAAAAAAAAAAAAAAAAAAAAAAAAAAAAAAAAAAAAAAAAAAAAAAAAAAAAAAAAAAAAAAAAAAAAAAAAAAAAAAAAAAAAAAAAAAAAAAAAAAAAAAAAAAAAAAAAAAAAAAAAAAAAAAAAAAAAAAAAAAAAAAAAAAAAAAAAAAAAAAAAAAAAAAAAAAAAAAAAAAAAAAAAAAAAAAAAAAAAAAAAAAAAAAAAAAAAAAAAAAAAAAAAAAAAAAAAAAAAAAAAAAAAAAAAAAAAAAAAAAAAAAAAAAAAAAAAAAAAAAAAAAAAAAAAAAAAAAAAAAAAAAAAAAAAAAAAAAAAAAAAAAAAAAAAAAAAAAAAAAAAAAAAAAAAAAAAAAAAAAAAAAAAAAAAAAAAAAAAAAAAAAAAAAAAAAAAAAAAAAAAAAAAAAAAAAAAAAAAAAAAAAAAAAAAAAAAAAAAAAAAAAAAAAAAAAAAAAAAAAAAAAAAAAAAAAAAAAAAAAAAAAAAAAAAAAAAAAAAAAAAAAAAAAAAAAAAAAAAAAAAAAAAAAAAAAAAAAAAAAAAAAAAAAAAAAAAAAAAAAAAAAAAAAAAAAAAAAAAAAAAAAAAAAAAAAAAAAAAAAAAAAAAAAAAAAAAAAAAAAAAAAAAAAAAAAAAAAAAAAAAAAAAAAAAAAAAAAAAAAAAAAAAAAAAAAAAAAAAAAAAAAAAAAAAAAAAAAAAAAAAAAAAAAAAAAAAAAAAAAAAAAAAAAAAAAAAAAAAAAAAAAAAAAAAAAAAAAAAAAAAAAAAAAAAAAAAAAAAAAAAAAAAAAAAAAAAAAAAAAAAAAAAAAAAAAAAAAAAAAAAAAAAAAAAAAAAAAAAAAAAAAAAAAAAAAAAAAAAAAAAAAAAAAAAAAAAAAAAAAAAAAAAAAAAAAAAAAAAAAAAAAAAAAAAAAAAAAAAAAAAAAAAAAAAAAAAAAAAAAAAAAAAAAAAAAAAAAAAAAAAAAAAAAAAAAAAAAAAAAAAAAAAAAAAAAAAAAAAAAAAAAAAAAAAAAAAAAAAAAAAAAAAAAAAAAAAAAAAAAAAAAAAAAAAAAAAAAAAAAAAAAAAAAAAAAAAAAAAAAAAAAAAAAAAAAAAAAAAAAAAAAAAAAAAAAAAAAAAAAAAAAAAAAAAAAAAAAAAAAAAAAAAAAAAAAAAAAAAAAAAAAAAAAAAAAAAAAAAAAAAAAAAAAAAAAAAAAAAAAAAAAAAAAAAAAAAAAAAAAAAAAAAAAAAAAAAAAAAAAAAAAAAAAAAAAAAAAAAAAAAAAAAAAAAAAAAAAAAAAAAAAAAAAAAAAAAAAAAAAAAAAAAAAAAAAAAAAAAAAAAAAAAAAAAAAAAAAAAAAAAAAAAAAAAAAAAAAAAAAAAAAAAAAAAAAAAAAAAAAAAAAAAAAAAAAAAAAAAAAAAAAAAAAAAAAAAAAAAAAAAAAAAAAAAAAAAAAAAAAAAAAAAAAAAAAAAAAAAAAAAAAAAAAAAAAAAAAAAAAAAAAAAAAAAAAAAAAAAAAAAAAAAAAAAAAAAAAAAAAAAAAAAAAAAAAAAAAAAAAAAAAAAAAAAAAAAAAAAAAAAAAAAAAAAAAAAAAAAAAAAAAAAAAAAAAAAAAAAAAAAAAAAAAAAAAAAAAAAAAAAAAAAAAAAAAAAAAAAAAAAAAAAAAAAAAAAAAAAAAAAAAAAAAAAAAAAAAAAAAAAAAAAAAAAAAAAAAAAAAAAAAAAAAAAAAAAAAAAAAAAAAAAAAAAAAAAAAAAAAAAAAAAAAAAAAAAAAAAAAAAAAAAAAAAAAAAAAAAAAAAAAAAAAAAAAAAAAAAAAAAAAAAAAAAAAAAAAAAAAAAAAAAAAAAAAAAAAAAAAAAAAAAAAAAAAAAAAAAAAAAAAAAAAAAAAAAAAAAAAAAAAAAAAAAAAAAAAAAAAAAAAAAAAAAAAAAAAAAAAAAAAAAAAAAAAAAAAAAAAAAAAAAAAAAAAAAAAAAAAAAAAAAAAAAAAAAAAAAAAAAAAAAAAAAAAAAAAAAAAAAAAAAAAAAAAAAAAAAAAAAAAAAAAAAAAAAAAAAAAAAAAAAAAAAAAAAAAAAAAAAAAAAAAAAAAAAAAAAAAAAAAAAAAAAAAAAAAAAAAAAAAAAAAAAAAAAAAAAAAAAAAAAAAAAAAAAAAAAAAAAAAAAAAAAAAAAAAAAAAAAAAAAAAAAAAAAAAAAAAAAAAAAAAAAAAAAAAAAAAAAAAAAAAAAAAAAAAAAAAAAAAAAAAAAAAAAAAAAAAAAAAAAAAAAAAAAAAAAAAAAAAAAAAAAAAAAAAAAAAAAAAAAAAAAAAAAAAAAAAAAAAAAAAAAAAAAAAAAAAAAAAAAAAAAAAAAAAAAAAAAAAAAAAAAAAAAAAAAAAAAAAAAAAAAAAAAAAAAAAAAAAAAAAAAAAAAAAAAAAAAAAAAAAAAAAAAAAAAAAAAAAAAAAAAAAAAAAAAAAAAAAAAAAAAAAAAAAAAAAAAAAAAAAAAAAAAAAAAAAAAAAAAAAAAAAAAAAAAAAAAAAAAAAAAAAAAAAAAAAAAAAAAAAAAAAAAAAAAAAAAAAAAAAAAAAAAAAAAAAAAAAAAAAAAAAAAAAAAAAAAAAAAAAAAAAAAAAAAAAAAAAAAAAAAAAAAAAAAAAAAAAAAAAAAAAAAAAAAAAAAAAAAAAAAAAAAAAAAAAAAAAAAAAAAAAAAAAAAAAAAAAAAAAAAAAAAAAAAAAAAAAAAAAAAAAAAAAAAAAAAAAAAAAAAAAAAAAAAAAAAAAAAAAAAAAAAAAAAAAAAAAAAAAAAAAAAAAAAAAAAAAAAAAAAAAAAAAAAAAAAAAAAAAAAAAAAAAAAAAAAAAAAAAAAAAAAAAAAAAAAAAAAAAAAAAAAAAAAAAAAAAAAAAAAAAAAAAAAAAAAAAAAAAAAAAAAAAAAAAAAAAAAAAAAAAAAAAAAAAAAAAAAAAAAAAAAAAAAAAAAAAAAAAAAAAAAAAAAAAAAAAAAAAAAAAAAAAAAAAAAAAAAAAAAAAAAAAAAAAAAAAAAAAAAAAAAAAAAAAAAAAAAAAAAAAAAAAAAAAAAAAAAAAAAAAAAAAAAAAAAAAAAAAAAAAAAAAAAAAAAAAAAAAAAAAAAAAAAAAAAAAAAAAAAAAAAAAAAAAAAAAAAAAAAAAAAAAAAAAAAAAAAAAAAAAAAAAAAAAAAAAAAAAAAAAAAAAAAAAAAAAAAAAAAAAAAAAAAAAAAAAAAAAAAAAAAAAAAAAAAAAAAAAAAAAAAAAAAAAAAAAAAAAAAAAAAAAAAAAAAAAAAAAAAAAAAAAAAAAAAAAAAAAAAAAAAAAAAAAAAAAAAAAAAAAAAAAAAAAAAAAAAAAAAAAAAAAAAAAAAAAAAAAAAAAAAAAAAAAAAAAAAAAAAAAAAAAAAAAAAAAAAAAAAAAAAAAAAAAAAAAAAAAAAAAAAAAAAAAAAAAAAAAAAAAAAAAAAAAAAAAAAAAAAAAAAAAAAAAAAAAAAAAAAATTTTTTTTTTTTTTTTTTTTTTTTTTTTTTTTTTTTTTTTTTTTTTTTTTTTTTTTTTTTGGGGTTCCAATTCGCAATGTGCTCGATTCTGCCCGGCTTCAGGCGTTGCAGACTCTGCGGCAGGCTGGTGTTCCGCTCGATCTGGCACAGGCGACAGGCTCGCGAGTAGCGGACTGGCTGAAGGGTGTTGCGGGCAGTGTTTCCCCTACCTTCTCACGGACGCAGCAGGACGCATATAACGGCGCCGTGCTTCGGACATTCGGCGAGACTGCTACCAAGGCATCCGCCGACGTGATGCAGCGAGCGGAGAACCGCATTGGCGCCGTGTTCGATGACATCGCAGCCAGGAACCCTGTCGCACTCGATCAGCCGCTGCTTACCACTCTGGCGGATCTGCACAAAGCCACGGAGATGACACTATCTGGTGCGGAAGCTGCTCCGGTAAAAGCGCAGATAGACAACATCATCAACAAGGCGAGTGCTAACGGAAGCATTGAGCGGCAGCGCCTATCAGGCGATCAGATCGTCCCTGGATAGGCTGTCCAAAAATCCCAGTCAGAGCATGGCGGATTTTGCGAGAGACATCCGCAGCGGCCTGGACGATGCTCTAGAGCGGCAAGCATCTCCGCAGGATCTTGCCAGCCTGCAGACGGCCCGGCAGCAATACCGGGCAATGAAGTAAACCCGACGGGGAATCAGTCCGTTGCACAGATGATGTTGACCCCTCTGCCCTGGCGCGAGCGATCAACGCAAACCGCAACGCGGGGCAATCCGTGTACGGCCGAGGTGATCAGCGGCTTGTGCAGCTCGCTAACGCTGGGGAGATGGTGTTGGGGAGAGGCTCTAGCAAGCTGTTGGCAGCGGGCACGGTCGCCGGCGCAGCCGGGCTAGACACGCTCTATCACTACGCTACCGGCAAGCCAGTCAGCCCTGCCGAGATGGCAGGAATCGCCCGGTATGGCCGGCTTTGGCCCCTCTGCTGCTCGCGCAATTGTCGAGTCGCAGGCCGGCAGAGCATGGCTGCAGCGGTGGGCTGGTTCTCAGATCGCCAGCAAGGCTGCGGCAGCAGCCGGGCAGGCAGGCAGGCGAATTGGGGCGGGAGCCGGAGGGTACGCCGCCGGAGGTAGTGTGCCGCAGCCAGCAGCTGACCAGCAGCCGCTGCCTCCACAAGGCAGCTAGATTGTGACTAGTCACTATGATAGCCTCTCCGTATGGGCAAGACGGATGCAGAGCGCAAGGCTGATGAACGGACCAGACGCAGAGCGCAGGGCTTAAGACCGTTTGAAGTTTGGGCGCATCCTGCGGACTGGCCGCTGATACGTAAGCTGGTTGAGCGCCTGCTCGCGCGGAGGGCTAAGAAGTGAAGCAAACGAAGTTTGTGCCACGGCAACCAAAAATGACGGCTGAAGAGGCATACGACGAGCTTTTGTCTGAGGGATGGATGCAGGCCCTGATCAACCGCGAATTAATATCCCGAATGTTTGGGCCGGAGGCGCTCGGGCGGCTGCTCGAAGGCGCGACCAGCGGTCCCGAAGTTGAGCGCCGGCTAGTCGAAAGCCTGCTGGATATGGAAGCCCGCCAGCTCGCGGCTTAAAGCACTATCCCCGCGTAGAGGCACGATTGCTTTTATCAATCGTCTTTGAAGGGCTCCGGTGTGCAGATCTATCGCTGCTTCGATCCGCAGAAATCAACAGGTTAGATGTTAGATCAGGGGCGATAACAGGAACGTCGGTATGTGCTGTCTGCAGGCGGCCTTTCCAACTCATTGATTCTGAAAGCGCACGTAAAAGCAAAACAGTTGGCCTCGCGGCTGCTAAATCGGCTCTCTTGGTAAGTATGGGGGCTGTGTTTTTTGTAGGGACTAGATGATCTATCCGGCCGGAGGCCGGCTTTGATCTACCCCATCTACGTAAGTCATTGATTATACTGGCTTAGAAAAAAGTTGGATCAAAATTGATGGGAATGGCGCTCTTGGTAGATATGGGGAGCAGATTTTTCGTCAGGTCTGCCAGCGAGCAAAAGCCGTCCGCAGGACGGTCGGTGCTGCTAATGAAAATCATGAATTTATCTGCGAGATATTCCAACGGGTTACGAGACGGAGCAGGTAAAGAGCAGGCACATAAAAGCAAAAAAGTTGGCCCCGAAACTGCTGGAGCATGGCTCTTAGTAACCCCAAGCCCGCGATTTACGACTAGTCGGCCCCTAGAGGGCGCGTGATCAAGGACTGATCGCACCGCCGGATAGCCTGCTAGATACAGACACACACCGCTGACAAAGCGCCTACCAGGCGCCTTTCTTTTGCTTGGAGTTTCAATTGGACACTGTAACAACGCCGCCTGCCACAAGCAGGCCAGCTAGTGCCGAAAGCACGGCGCCTGCTATCACAGGCGCGATTGGTGATGATGAATACCTTTTGCGAATGAGTGAGTTTGTTCGTGCGGCAACCGACGCCCGAAACGGGCGCGGGCCGTCCGGCAGCACGCTTCAAAACTACGTCGAGCAAGGACTGCTGCCCGCCAAGCGGGACTCAAGCGGGCGGCTGCTATTCCGTCGCTGCGACGCGAAGTTGGCCTTACAGATTTACTGGGAGCGCAAGCGCCGACACGGAGCTGTCGGGCGCCAAGGATTCCAACGCCTGAGTCCGCTGCCACCATCCGGCTCTGCCGGACTAGGCTCGACCCCTTCGGGGTCAGCGCCTCCGGCAGCTCAAGCCGGCCAAGAGGCCGGCGGCGCCGGCACCAAGGAGCGAGGACGATGGCAGTCGGACTGACTGATAACGGTCTGAGTAGCGCCGCTGGCGCCGAAGGCGCTAAAAGCGATTCGCCGGCGAATCCAAGCCCCGCCGGCAGTCGCCAGCCAACTCCGGAAGAGTTGGCCGTCATGGACGTATGGAGAAGCCAGCGCGCAGCTGCACGCGAGGCGGAGCGGCTTGCTGCTGTTGATAGACAAAGCCCGCGCATAGCTTCTGACTGGGTAGCCAAGCACGCTCGTGCTGAAACCCGTACCCCGGAGAACGTGGTAATCAATGAACAGACCACAGCGGAAGGGGAGGCGCTCTACAACGCCGGCCTAGCGACACTGACAGATCGGCAGCTGGATATCTGGCGGATGCGCCACCACGTCGCTGCCGAAGGCACAACGGTTTGCCTGGGCGTCGGGATGGCGAAGGCTGCAATCGCGGAACTACTGGGTGTTGGTGAAGATGTTGTGCGGGAGCACCTGCGCAAAGCCGCATCGCGTCTCTCTGCATTCGTTGCAGCGCTGTCGCACGAGCAACGGCGAGCAATTCTCGCTGCTTATTCCGCAGAGCCCGAGATTATCGATTATCCGCTGGGGCATACCGCGCAGCTGCGGCAGCATGACCACTATGATGAGAATGAGAAGACTGCTGACGATTACGGGAATGCGCGGAATCGGGTGGCATTAGATTCTGGCTTTCTTAAGCAGCCATCGCCTGAAAATCGCTGGCTGAATGAATGCAAATCTGTACTACTCAGAGATGCATTGGCGTCTAAATCAGTCCAGATACGCCGTGAGCCAAATCGATCAAAGCTCAGCTCTACTCCCGAGGATGCAAACCCAGCGGACGACAAGCTGCAGTCTGTTGGCAGGAGAAGGCGTCGGCGCCCGGCAGGCGGGCGGTACTACGGCGGATACGCCATTGGAGACTTTGTGCTGTCTCCAGAAGCGCTGATAGAACTGACTGGAAAAATGCTCCCGCACGATCAGGTGCTGGAGCTAGATCACATGGGCATTGATTACAGCCAGCGGCGTGATGGCACCCTGGTTGTGTTACACCGCGACGTACTTAGCTCCGCGACTGTTAGAGAGTCGCTAGAAAGACGACAGAAGTAGATCCCAAGGACGGGACGGTTTACGAAGTAAACCGGATTACAGGGGGAATGGATGTTTTTGAGCAAGGAAGAACTTGCGGCGCTCACAGGTAAAGAGCGCCCGAAAGCACAAGCGCGAGCACTCACACGCATGGGCATTCCGCATCGGACGAGGCCGGACGGCTCTCCGGTGGTTATGCGCACTCACGTCGAGATCGTTGACGCGCCGCCGGCTAGCTGGCTAGCTAGGCCGCAATCAATGCCCGAACTACAACCGTAGGCCCGCACATGGCGCGTCCGAGAAAGCACAAAAGCAACTTGCCTCCATGCGTGTATCAGCAGCACGGAAGCTACTGGTACGTGAAGGGGGGCAAGTGGACGAAACTGGGCAGCAGCCCGCGGGAAGCAATGGCTGCGTATGCGAATCTCCCCGAGATTTGGAACAAATCGCTAACAGCCGATGGGCAGCAGCAGGGAGGTATGGCGGCGCTGGTTGATGAAGCGATGCGCGAGATCTGCCGCAACATAAAGCCTTCGACCGTCAAGCAGTACATTATCGCGGCGAAGGCGCTCAAACGGAAGTTCGTACAGTTCGCCCCGCATGAAGTGCGGGGGAGACACGTCGCGCAGCTTAAGAAGGCCATGGCCGCGACGCCTAACATGGCGAACCGCTGCCTGTCGCTGTTGCGCCAGGTGTTCGCTTACGCGTTGGAGCAGCAGCTTGTTGACAGCAACCCTGTTGTTGGCGTGAAGCGATACAAGGAACCTAAGCGAACGCGGCTGATTTCCATTCCAGAATACATTGCCATCAGGGAGAAGGCAGGCCCGCGCCTGCAAGTGGTCATGGATCTTTGCATCCGCACCGGGGAGCGTATCTCGGACGTGTTGAAGATCCGACGCACCGATCTCACCGAAGACGGCATCCGGTTCGAGCAGATGAAGACAGGGGCCAAGCGCACCGTCCCTTGGACGCCGGAGCTACGGACCGTGGTCGAGCGGGCGAAGAGCCTGCACGGGAACATTAGAGCGCTGACGCTGCTCCACAATCGCCGGGGCAAAGCCCCGGACTACTCAACGGTCAAGATCCAATGGGACAAGGCCAGGAAGGCCGCCGGCATCCTCGATGCGACCTTGCACGATCTGCGGGCCGTGGCGGCTACCTGGGCACGCAAGCAGGGGAAAGACGCTACGCTGCTGCTGGGGCACGCGAGCGTTGCGCAGACTACCCGATACCTGCGGGACCGCGAGGAAGTGATGGCGGAAGGCCCTAGCTTCGGAGCTGCGATAGACGCCGCGACGGCTGGGGCCGGACTGACGGCGGCTGTCCCGAAGGCGACAAAATGACGCGATCAGCACAGAGTTTTAGACAATATTAGACAGGGGCACGCGTAAGTTCTTGAACGATAAGGTTGACAGACATACGCCGATGATGCAGCAGTATCTGCGCATCAAGAGTCAGTATCCGGACACCCTCCTCTTTTATCGGATGGGCGACTTCTACGAGCTGTTCTACGAGGACGCCCGCCGCGCCGCGGCATTGCTCGACATCACCCTGACCGCGCGCGGTCAATCGGCCGGGGCGCCCATCCCCATGGCCGGCGTGCCCTTTCATGCCGCTGGACAGCTACCTTGCGCGGCTCGTCCGCAAGGGCGAAAGCGTCGCCATCTGCGAGCAGCTGGGCGATCCGGCGAACGCCAGGGGCCCGCTCGAGCGGCAGGTGGTGCGCGTCATCACGCCCGGCACGGTGACCGACGAGGCGCTCCTCGAGGCACGCGCCGACACGCTGGTCGCCGCGCTGGCCCGCGATGGCGGTGCATTTCGGCCTGGCCTGGCTCGATCTGGCCGCCGGGCGTTTCACCGTATTGCAGAGTGAGGGCCGCGCGGAGCTCGTGGCTGAGCTCGAGCGCCTCAAGCCCGCGGAATTGCTGCTGGCGGAAGGCGCAGCGGGGGAGGAATGCGCGCGTCCCGGCTGCGCGGTACGCACGCGACCGCCGTGGCATTTCGAGCTCGCGAGCGCCTCGCGCCTGCTCACCGACCAGCTCGGCACGCTCGACCTCAAGGGCTTCGGCGCCGACGAGCTGCCGCTCGCCATCTGCGCCGCCGGGGCGCTGCTGCAGTACGTGCGCGACACGCAGCAGCTCGGCGCTGCCGCACATCCGCGCGCTGCAGCGTCGAGGAACGCAGCGATGCGCTGCTGCTCGATGCGGCCACCCGCCGCAATCTCGAGATCGACGTGAGCCTCACGGGCAACGAGGACGCGACGCTCTTCGCCCTGATCGACAGCTGCGTCACGTACATGGGTTCGCGCCAACTGCGCCGCTGGCTCAACCGGCCGCTGCGCAGCCAGCCGCTGCTGCGCGAGCGCCATCACGCGCTCGCCACGCTGATCGACGGCCGGCGCTTCGAGGCGCTGCGCGGGCAGCTGGGAGCGGTCGGCGATGTCGAGCGCATTCTCGCGCGCGTGGCGCTGCGCTCGGCGCGCCCGCGCGACCTGACGCAGCTGCGCAGCTCGCTCGCCGCTGTTGCCGGCGCTGCGCAGCGCGCTCGCGGGGCTCGACTCCCCGCTCCTGCAGCAGCTGCATTCGCGCATCGGCCACTCACGACGACGTACTGCGGCTGCTCGCCGCCGCGATTGCCGCAGAGCCCGCGACACTGGTGCGCGACGGAGACGTGATCGCCCGAGGCTACGACAGCGAGCTCGATGAGCTGCGGCGCATCTCCACCCACACCGACGAATTCCTGCTGGAGCTGGAAAGGCGCGAGCGCGAGCGCACCGGGCATCGCCAGCCTCAAGCTCGGCTACAACCGCGTGCAGGGCTTCTTCATCGAGATCCCGCGGCGCGACGCCGAGCGGGTGCCGAAGGACTATATCCGGCGCCAGACGGTGAAGTCCGCCGAACGTTTCATCACCGCGGAGCTGCAAGAGCTTCGAGGACCGGGTGCTCGGGCGCGCGCGAGCGCGCGCTGGCGCGCGAGCGGCGAGCTCTACGAGCAGGTGCTGACGCAGCTGATCGATGCGCTCGGTCCGCTGCAGGCCAGCGCCGCAGCGCTCGCGGAGCTCGATGCGCTCGCCGCGCTTGGCGAGCGCGCCGTAGCGCTCGAGTGGAGCCGTCCGGAACTCAGCGCCGAGGCGCGCCTGACCATCGAGGGCGGTCGCCACCCGGTGGTCGAGCGCTTCGCCGACGCGCCCTTCGTGCCCAATGATCTGCGTCTCGATGCCGAGCGGCGCATGCTCATCATCACCGGACCCAACATGGGCGGGAAATCGACCTACATGCGCCAGGCCGCGCTCATTGCGCTGCTGGCGCACATCGGCAGTTATGTGCCGGCCGATCGCGCGCTGCATCGGTCCGCTCGATCGCATCTTCACGCGCATCGGCGCGGCGGACGACCTGGCCGGCGGCCGCTCCACCTTCATGGTGGAAATGACCGAAGCCGCCAACATCCTGCACAACGCCAGCGCGCGCAGCCTGATTCTGCATGGATGAGATCGGGCGCGGCACCAGCACCTTCGACGGCCTGTCGCTCGCCTGGGCGATGGCGCGCGACATCGCCACGCGCCTAAGTCCTTCACGCTGTTCGCCACGCACTACTTCGAGCTCACGACGCTCGCCAGTGAAGTCGAGGGCTGCGCCAACGTGCACCTGGATGCGACCGAGCATGGCGACGGGCATCGTGTTCCTGCATGCGGTGAAGGACGGGCCCGCCAACCGCAGCTACGGGCTGCAGGTGGCGCAGCTTGCCGGCGTGCCGCGCCAACGTGATCGTCGCAGGCGCGGCGCTACCTCGAGCACCTGGAGTCCGAGCGCGATCGCCATCGCGGGCTCGCCATCGCAGCGGGCGAGGCGAGCGCGGCGCAGAACGAGCTGCCGCTGTTTGGCGCCAGCCAGGCCGGCGGCGCGCCCCTGCGGGCGCCGCGGCGGATGCTCTGCGGCGGGCGCTGGCGGCCATCGACCCGGACGAGCTCTCCCCCAGAGCCGCGCTCGAGGCACTCTACGCGCCTGCGCCGTCTGCTCGATGCTCCGCCGTGAGCGCGCCGCGGCTAACGCAGCGAGAAGCGCCCCGCGGTGAGAAAGAGCCCGGTCTCGCGCGCGACGCGCGCCGAGAACAGCATTCCCATGTGGCTCACCGGCAGGACGATATGATCGGCGGCTCCGGGCATGCGCGTCTCGCTCACCGCGATGGTGCCGTCGTTCTGCTCCTCGAAGTCGGCCAGCAGCTGCCCGACGCCGAGGGGTCGCGTGCCGGCGATGATCCCGAGCGGCCGCGGGTGCGTCCAGCGCCGCTCCTGCGGCTGCAACAGCTCCTCGGCCACCGACTGCCCCATGAGATGAGCAATCGGCGCGAAGCGCGCGGCCCGCTCCGCGGCACGGCTCCCCACGCAGGGCGTGCCGAGAAATACCACGCCGCCCGCGGGCTGCTCGGGGAAGCGCTCGAGGAAGCGGTAGATCACCAGTCCGCCGAGGCTGTGGCCGACGAGGTGTACCACGGGTGAGCGCAACTCGCGCACGAAGGCCTCGAGGCGTTCCGTCACCGCACTCATGCTGGAGGAAGGCGGCGGAGTAGCGGAACGAATGCAGCGTGAGGCCGAATTCCTGGGCCAGGCGGTGGCGCAGGATCAGGGACTCTTCCCCGGGCATCCACAGACCGTGCACGTAGACGACCGGCGCCACCGCTCAAACCGTCCGGCGCCCGCTGCGCGGCGGGCGGATCAGGGCTGCGGCAGGCGCACGCGTATGTGCAGCTCGCGCAGCTGCGCCTCGCTCACTTCCGTCGGCGCGTCGGTGAGCGGATCGGCAGCCGTCTGAGTCTTGGGAAAGGCGATGACCTCGCGGATGCTGTCGGCACCCGCCATCAGCATCGCCAGGCGATCGAGCCCGAAGGCGATGCCGCCGTGCGGCGGCGCGCCGAACTTGAGCGCATCGAGCAGGAAGCCGAATTTTCGCTGCGCTTCCTCCGCGGGGATGCCGAGCAGATCGAACACCGTCGATTGCATCTCCTGGCGGTGAATGCGCACCGAGCCGCCGCCGATTTCAGAGCCGTTCAACACCAGGTCGTAGGCCCGGGCGAGCGCCTCGCCGGGCGCGGCACGCAGCGCCGCCGGGTCGTCGTTCTTTGGCGCCGTGAACGGATGGTGCATGGCGACCCAGCGTTTCTCCTCGGCGTCCCACTCGAACATCGGAAAGTCGACCACCCATAGCGGCCGCCAGCCCGCTCGTCACCAGCTTGAGCTCCTGGCCGATCTTCAGGCGCAGCGCGCCGAGGGCGTCGTTGACCACGCCCGCCACATCGGCACCGAAGAAGATCAGGTCATTGTCAGCAGCCTGCGTGCGCTCGAGAATACCCGCGAGCGCGGCATCGCTCAGGAACTTGATGATGGGCGACTGCAGGCCCTCGCGCCCGCGCGCCGCGCTCGTTCACCTTGATGTAGGCGAGCCCCTTCGCCCCGTAGCGGGCGACCCACTCGGTGCACGCATCGATCTGCGAGCGCGGCATCGCGCCCCCGCCCGGCACGCGCAGCGCCGCGACGCGTCCGTGCGGGTCCTTCGCCGGCGCGGCGAACACCTTGAAGTCACAATCCCTCACCAGGTCCGCCACGTCGACGAGCTCGAGCGCAATACGCAGATCCGGCTTGTCGGAGCCGTAGCGGCGCAGGGCCTCCGCAAACGTCATGCGCGGGAACGGGTCGGGCAGCGCGACCCCCAGGACCTCGCCGAAGAAGTGCCGCACCAGCCCTTCCATGAGCGCCATGATGTCGACTTGCGCGAGGAAGGAGGTCTCGACGTCAAGCTGGGTGAATTCCGGCTGGCGGTCGGCGCGCAGATCCTCGTCGCGGAAGCAGCGCACGATCTGGTAGTAGCGATCGAAGCCGGCGATCATCAGCAGCTGCTTGAAGATCTGCGGCGACTGCGGCAGCGCAAAGAACTTGCCCGGGTGCGTGCGGCTGGGCACCAGATAGTCGCGCGCCCCTTCCGGGGTCGCCTTGGTGAGCATCGGCGTCTCGAGATCGATGAAGCCGTGGGCATCGAGGTAGGCGCGCATCGAGCGCGTGAGTCGATGCCGCAGCTTCAGGCGTTCGCTCATGACTTCGCGGCGCAGATCCAGGTAGCGATAGCGCAGCCGCACTTCCTCGCCCACCTGCTCATCGAGCTGAAACGGCAGCGGCTCGGAACGGTTGAGCAGCTCGAGCTCCTGCGCCAGCACCTCCACCCGCCCGGAAGCGAGATTGGCGTTGGCCGTGCCGTCCGGCCGCGCGCGCACCCTGCCGGCCACCCGGATGACGAATTCGTTGCGCAGCCGCTCGGCCTCACCGAACACGGCGGCCGCCTGCGGATCGAACACGATCTGCAGCAACCCCTCGCGATCGCGCAGGTCGACGAAAATGACCCCGCCATGGTCGCGCCGGCGATGCACCCAGCCGGCCACCGTGACCTGCTGCCCGAGGAGCCGCTCGTCGACCTGTCCGCAGTAATGTGAGCGCATGAGGCGCGCGATGTTACGGAAGCCGTGCAGGTGCCCGCAACCGCAGATCAGTTGTGCGCCGGTTCCAGGACCGCAGCCCCCCTGAGAGTCCCGCTGCGCAGCCGCCCGAGGGCAAGGTTGGCATCGGCGAGCGCGAAACGCTCCACCGTGGGCTTGAGGCGCAAGCGCGCAGCCAGGGCGAGGAATTCCTCGCCGTCGGCGCGGGTGAGGTTCGCGACCGATGACACCGAGCGCTCCCCCCACAGCAAGCGATAGGGAAACGCCGGCACGTCGCTCATGTGGATGCCCGCGCACACCACGCGCCCGCCGGGGCGCACTGTGGCGAGCGCGGCCGGTATCAGCTCGCCGACGGGGGCGAAGAGGATCGCGGCATCGAGAAGCTCCGGAGCCCCGCCAGCGGAGCTGCCGGCCCACACGGCCCCGAGCTCGCGCGCAAAGCGCTGCCCCGCAGAGTCGCCGGCGCGTGTGAACGCAAACACGCGCCGGCCCTCGTGGTTCGCCACCTGCGCGAGCAGGTGCGCGGCGGCACCGAAACCGTAGATGCCGAGGTTGCGCGCCGCGCCCACCTTGCGGTAGGCGCGGTAGCCGATGAGCCCGGCACACAGGAGCGGGGCGAGCTCGGCGGCCGCGGTGTCGCGCGGCAGCGCCAGGCAATAGCGCGCGTCGGCGAGCACTTCCTGCGCATAGCCGCCGTCGCGCGTGTAACCGGTGAAGCGCGCCTGCGGGCAGAGGTTCTCGCTCCCTGCGCGGCAGTATTCACAGACCCCGCACGTCGAGGCGAGCCATGGCACGCCGACGCGCTCGCCCAGGCGAAAACGCGACACCTCGCTTCCGAGCGCCGCGACGCTGCCGACGATTTCGTGTCCGGGGGTGATAGGGAAGTGAATGCCGGGGAGCTCGTCGTCGATGAGGTGCAGGTCCGTGCGGCACACGCCGCAGGCCTCAACCCGGATCAGCAGCTCCTGCGGGCCGGGGGCGGGCAGCGTGACCTCGGTCGGGGTGAGCGCGCAGGCCGGGGCCAACAGTCGCATGGCCTTCACGGGCGCTCAGGCAGCGGGTTTTGCCAGCTGCGCCTTGGCGGCGGCCGGGGGGACCACGACGCCGCAGGTGATGATCATCTTCATGGCCGCATCCACCGACATGTCGAGCTCCACCACCTGGCGGCGCGGCACGATGACCAGGTTGCCCGCGGTGGCGTTCAGCGCCATCGAGATGTACACGACCGCGTGCGGCTCACCCAGCTTTTCGCTCACCTCGGGAACGTCCTCCGCGGTGAGAAAGCCGATGCTCCAGGCTCCGGCACGCGGGTACTCCACCATTACCACTTTGCGGAAGGAGTTGGATTGCGAGAGGACGCTCTCGGCGAAGCTCTTGACGCCCCCGTACACGGTGCGCACCAGCGGGATGCGATCGAGCAGCTCCTCCCCCCAGGCCAGCAGTCGATGGCCGATCAGGTTCGTCACCAGCAGTCCCGTGAGGAGCACCACGATGAGTGCGAACAGCAGTCCGACGCCGGGCAGCGTGAAGCCCACCAGTGCCTCCGGGCGGTAGGCGGATGGCAGCAGCAGGAGCGTGCGGTCCATGAGATGGAGCATGAAAGTCACCACCCAGATGGTGGCGAGGATCGGCAGCCACACGAGGATCCCGGCGACCATGTAGCGCCGTAGTCCCCACTTTTTCGTACTGCCTGCGCCGTTCATCGCACTAGCGCCGGCTCCGGCGCGCCTTGCCGGAGCGAGCCGGCCGCGACGGGCGACGCGCCGCGGCGACGCGCGCGGCCTTGGGTGGAACGCTCACGCGGCTGCGGCGTTCGCCGCCGGCCTCGCCGCCCGCAGACGCCTTCGCCGGCGCCGCGGCGCTGTCCGCGGACTCCCTCGACTCCTTCACCTCCTTGCGCTCAGGCTTCGTATCCTTGGATTCCTTGGATTCCTTGGACTCCTTGGATTCCTTGGATTCCTTCGCTTCGGGCTTGGGCTCTTCCTTCTCGGCCGCGAGCAGGTTGCGCTTGTTTTCCTTGTCGGACTTGAAGTCGGTCTCGTACCAGCCGCCGCCCTTGAGGCGGAAAACCGGCGCCGACACCAGCTTTCTGAGCCGCCGCTTGCCGCAGGAGGGGCAGCTCGTGAGCGCCGCGTCGGTGATCTTCTGCATGACCTCGGTGTAGTACTTGCAGGCCTGGCATTCGTATTCGTAGAACGGCATGAGATGTACTGCAGCAGTGTTGTATCGCAAGTATAGCGGACGCGCGGCGCGCTCAGCCGGTCGGGCGCACCGCTAAGCGCGCGCCGCGCGGCGCTCGTCAGCCTTGGTGAAGGTCAGCTGCCCGTCGCGCGCGCTGACACGGATGCGATCGCCGGGAGCGAACTCGCCCTGCAGGATCTTCTGCGCCAGCGGATTCTCGATCTGCTGCTGGATGGCGCGCTTCAGCGGCCGCGCCCCGTACACCGGGTCGAATCCCGCCTCCCCGAGCAGGTCGCGGGCGCCGTCATCGAGCGTGATATCCATGTTGCGCTCGGCGAGGCGCTTGCGCAGGTAGACGAGCTGGATGTCGACGATGGCGCGGATCTGCCGGGTGCCGAGCGGATGAAACACCACGATGTCGTCGATGCGGTTGATGAACTCGGGCCGGAAGCTCTGCTGCACGATCTCCATCACCGCGCTCTTCATCCGGGTGTAGTTCTGCTCGCCGGCAATTCCTGGATCACCTGCGAGCCGAGGTTCGACGTCATGATGATGACGGTGTTGCGGAAGTCGACCGTGCGGCCCTGCCCGTCGGTGAGCCGCCCGTCGTCGAGCACCTGCAGCAGCACGTTGAAAACGTCCGGGATGGGCCTTCTCCACCTCATCGAGCAGGATCACGGAGTACGGGCGGCGCCGCACCGCTTCGGTGAGATAGCCGCCCTCCTCGTAGCCGACGTAGCCGGGTGGCGCGCCGATCAGGCGGGCCACCGAGTGCTTCTCCATGAACTCCGACATGTCGATGCGCACCATGGCGTCCTCGGTGTCGAACAGGAATTCGGCGAGCGCCTTGCAGAGCTCCGTCTTGCCGACGCCGGTGGGACCGAGGAACAGGAATGAGCCGTTCGGACGGCGCGCATCCGAGAGTCCCGCGCGCGAGCGACGGATGGCATTGGAGACGATGCGCAGCGCCTCATCCTGGCCCACCACGCGCTTCGCGAGAGCCTCCTCCATGTGCAGCAGCTTCTCCTTCTCCCCCTGCAGCATCTTCGAGACCGGAATGCCGGTCCATTTGGAGACGACTTCCGCGATCTCCTCCTCGGTCACCTTGTTGCGCACCAGTGTGGGCGCCTTCTCCTCCGCGGCAGTCGCACTGGCCAGAGCGCCTCTCGAGCTCGGGGATCTTGCCGTACTGCAGCTCCGCCATGCGCCCGAGGTTGCCGGCGCGGCGCGCCGCTTCGAGCTCCAGGCGCGCGCGATCGAGCTCCTCGCGAATCTGCGCGGCGCCCTGCAGCGCCGCCTTCTCGGACTTCCAGACCTCCTCGAGATCGGCGTACTCCTTTTCCAGGCCGGCGCAGCGTGCTCTCGAGTGTCGCCAGGCGCTTGCGCGAAGCCTCGTCCTTCTCCTTCTTCAGCGCCTCCTGCTCGATCTTAAGCTGGATGATGCGCCGCTCGAGCCGGTCGAGCGCCTCGGGCTTGGAGTCGATCTCCATGCGGATGCGCGCCGCCGCCTCGTCGATGAGGTCGATCGCCTTGTCGGGAAGCTGGCGGTCGGTGATGTAGCGGTGCGAGAGGGTGGCGGCCGCGACGATCGCGGGATCGGTGATCTCAACCTTGTGGTGCACCTCGTAGCGCTCCTGCAGCCCGCGCAGGATCGCGATGGTGTCCTCCACCGAGGGCTCATCCACCAGCACCTTCTGGAAGCGCCGCTCGAGGGCGGCATCCTTCTCGATGTACTTGCGGTACTCATCGAGGGTCGTTGCGCCCACGCAATGCAGCTCGCCGCGCGCGAGCGCGGGCTTGAGCATGTTGCCGGCGTCCATGGCGCCCTCGGCCTTGCCTGCGCCCACCATGGTGTGCAGCTCGTCGATGAAGAGAATGATCTGGCCTTCCTGCTTGGCGAGATCGTTGAGCACCGCCTTGAGGCGCTCCTCGAACTCGCCGCGGAACTTCGCGCCGGCAATGAGCGCGCCCATGTCGAGCGCGAGGATGCGCTTGTTCTTCAGCCCCTCGGGCACCTCGCCGTTGATGATGCGCTGCGCCAGCCCCTCGACGATCGCGGTCTTGCCGACGCCGGGCTCGCCGATCAGCACCGGGTTGTTCTTGGTGCGGCGCTGCAGCACCTGGATGGTGCGGCGGATCTCGTCGTCGCGGCCGATCACCGGATCGAGCTTGCCGGAGGCGGCGCGCGCGGTCAGATCGACGGTGTACTTCTCGAGCGCCTGGCGGCTTTCCTCGGCATTGGGATCGGTCACTTTCTCGCCGCCGCGCACCTCCTCGATCGCCTTCTCGACCGCGCCGCGTGACCGACGCCGCTTCCTTGAAGCAGCCGCGCCAGATGCGCGATCCTCGAACGCGGCCAGCACGAACAGCTCGCTCGCGATGAACTGATCCCCGCGCTGCTGCGCGAGCTTGTCGGTGACATTGAGCACGCGGTTGAGGTCATTGGAGATGTGGATCTCCCCCGGCGTCCCGCCTTCGACCTTCGGCAGCCCGTCGAGCAGTGCCGCAGCTCCGAGCGCAGCTTGTTGACGTCAGCGCCCGCCTTGATCAGGAGCGGACGCACCGAGCCGCCGGAGCGTCGAGCAGCGCCAGCAGGACGTGCGCGGGCTCGAGCAACTGGTGGTCGCGGCCGAGCGCGAGCGACTGCGCATCGGCCAGCGCCTGCTGGAAACGGCTGGTGAGTTTGTCCTGTCGCATGTGAATTCAACCTTGCGGTGGGACCGTGGGGACAGGTGCTTTGTGGGGACAAACCGCTGTCCGTTCAAGGGGCTGCAGCGCTTTCGCCGACGCCAGGTATCTGCCGGCGACCCGTAAGATAGCGCATGCAGCAGGCCTGCGCCGGGCTTGCGCGTGATGCGCCGCGCCAGGCCGGGCCCAGGTCCCGCGAGCTCGAGCAGCGGCTGAACTTTCTGGGGTGACGTCTGGCCGGCAGGGAGTTACTGGTGAGTCAGGCTCTCGGCCCAGGCGATGACAGCGATGCCGATGCCGATGAGGATCACCTGGGCGACGCTCGTGCGCAGGTCGACGCGGCGATGCAGCCCGGGGATGAGGCCCGCGACCGCGATGTACAGGAAGCCGGCGGCCGCAAAGGCCAGCGCGTAGGGCAGCGCCCAATCGCCTGGCGCAGGCCGAAGTAGGCGGCGGCCGCGCCGGCCACCGAAGCGAGGCCGGTGGCCAGATTCATCAGCAGCGCCCGCGGGCGCGACAGCCCTGCCTGTACCAGGATGGCGAAATCCCCGACGCGGTGCGGGATCTCGTGCGCCGCGACCGCGAAGGTCGTCACCATCCCGAGCGGCACGCTCGTGAGAAACGCCGCCGCGATCAGCACCCCATCGAGCGCGTTGTGCAGGCTGTCGCCGATCAGCACCAGCACGCCGGAGGCGTGTTCACGGGCGTGATCGTGGCTGGCATGGGAGTGCCCGGCGTGACGGGCGGCAGCGTGCGCGGCCGGCGGGTCGTGCGCGTGCTGCGCACATGCACCGGCATCCGCGTGGCTCTCATCGTGCGCATGCGAGTGCCACCACAGCACGAGCTTCTCGATGACGAAAAACACGCCAAGGCCGCAACAGGACGAGCCCGATGCGCGTGCGCGCCCGCGGTGCCGGCACCCTCGATCGCCTCGGGCAACAGCGCCAGCAGCGCCGCGCCGAGCAACGCCCCCGTGGCGAAGCTGATGAAGTGCGGCAGGATGCGCGTGCTGGCTGCCTCGCGGCACCAACAGGAACACGCCTGCGAACGCCGCGCTGGCGATGCCGCCGAGGGCGGTGAACAGCATGATCGTGAGCAACAGCGGCACCTGATCATCCTAACACGTGCCTTCGCCAAGCCAGACGAGCGCCGCCATGCGGCCGCACCGCCCGTCGCGACGATAGGAAAAGAAGCGCAGGGGATCGGAGAAGGTGCACCATTCGCCCCCGTACACTGCGCCGACTCCGAGGGCTGTGAGCCGCCGCCGGGCGAGCTGCCGAGATCGCACTGCCAGCGCCCGCGCGCATTGGCCGCGAAGGCGGCCGCAGCAGCGCGGTCGTGCGCCATGAAGAGCTCGCCGCACCTCCTCACCTACTTCGAAATGCTCTGCGCCGATCGCTGGCCCGAGCCAGGCGATCAGTTGCGCCGGGTCAATGCCGAGTTGTGCGCACCGTTGCTTCCAGCACGCCCGCTGCCAGGCCACGCCACCCGGCGTGCGCGGCGGCGACCGCGCCGGCATCGCGCGCGGCAAGGAGCACCGGCAGGCAGTCCGCCACCTGCACAACGCACACGCGCCCGGCGCGCCGGGCGACGATGGCATCGGCGCATGGCGGGGAGTGCGAGAGCGGCAGCGCCAACGGGCTGGCTGCCGCAGTGGCTGGCGGCGGCGCACGAGTGGTCGCATCGGTGGCCGCATCGAGATCGAGCACCCCGACGCCATGCACCTGCTCGAGCCAGGCCGGCTCGGCCGGCAGATGCAGGTGCGCCAGCGACGCGGCGGCGGTTCTCGGCAACGGCGGCGTCGGCATCACCGACATGCGCGCCGAGATTGAGCGAGTCGTACGGGCCGCTGCTCACCCCGCCGTCGCGCAGGGTGAATGCGGCGCGCACGGCCGGGCGGGCGGGCCATTGCGGCACCAGGATAGCGAGGCGCGCGCCGGCGGCTGGCCTGCTCACGCCCGCTCGGCCTCGAGAGCGTGCAGGAGCCGGCGCATGTCCTGCGGGAGCGGCGCCTCCCATTGCATCTCGCGTGCCGGTAAGGGGATGCGCGAGTTCGAGCGCGCGGCATGCAGCGCCTGGCGCGGGAAGCTGCGCAGCTCCGCGGCGAGCGCCGGTGCGCAGCCGGGGGGAAGCCACGCCGCCCGCCGTAGACCGGATCACCCACCAGCGGATAACCGATTGCGCGAGATGCACGCGGATCTGATGCGTGCGTCCGCTCTCGAGCTTCACATGCAACAGGGTGTGCGCACGGAAACGCTTCATCAACGCGATAGTGCGTAACGGCGCGGACGCCCGTCGGCGCGCACCGCCATGCGCGTGCGCTGGCTGCGGTGGCGTCCGATCGGCTCATCGACCGTGCCGCCTGCCGGTCATCACGCCCGTGCACAGCGCCATGTACTGCGCGCGTCGATCTCGCGCTCGGCCAGTGCGGCGACCAGCGCGGTGTGCGCTTCGGGTGTGCGCGCCACCACCAGCAGCCCGCTCGTGTCCTTGTCGAGCCGGTGCACGAGCCCGGCGCGCGGCACGACCGCGAGCTTCGGATCGAGCGCCAGCAGCGCATTCTGCAGGGTGTGGCGGGCATTGCCCGCGCCGGGGTGCACCACCAGTGCCCGCCGGCTTGTTGATCACCAGGAGCGCGCGGTCCTTGAACACCACCTCGAGCGGCAGGCCTCGGCGCGCGACCTGCGTCGTCCACTGGCAGCTGCGCCTCGATCTCGCACCCGCTCGCCGCCCAGCACCCTGTCCTTGCCGCGCAGCGGCCGGCCGTCGACCTGGACCGCGCCCGCGCTCGATCCAGCTCTGCAGCGCGCGCGCGAATACTGCGGCAGCGCCCGCGCCAGGGCCTGGTCGAGGCGCAGCCCCGGCGCTCTGCGGCGGCAAAGCCAGAGCGTGAGTAGCGGAACTCCGCGCCCGGCTGCGCGGTCGGAAGTGCAGGCTGGGGATTCGCTATACTCCCCCCAATTACACGGCGCGATTGCCAAAGAAAAGGCCCTTCTTAATGTCCCTGCCCGGTCCCCTGCGCGGCACCGTGGTCGCGCTGTGTATCGTCCTGCTCGCCGTCTCCGGCTGCGCGCACAGCACCGCCAGCTGCAGACAAGAAAGTACCCCGGACGTCCTCTACAAGAAGGCCCACAAGAGCTCTCGAGTCTTACGACTACAACAGCGCGATCAAGACGTATGAGCAGCTGACCGCACGCTTCCCGTTCACCGACCAGGCGCGCCAGGCGCGACTCGATCTGATCTACGCATATTACCGCGCGGGCGAAAAGGAGTCCGCGACCGACGCGGCCGAGACCTTCATCCGCGAGAACCCGACGCATCCGCGCGTCGACTACGCCTGGTACGTCAAGGGTCTCGTCGACTTCGAGCGCCCGCCGAACGCGCATCGAGCGGCTGTTCCGCGCCGACCTCACGCAGCGGCCCCCGAGCACCGCCCGCAAGTCATTCGCGGCCTTCCGAGACCGTGGTCGAGCAGTACCCGAAGAGCGAGTACGCCCACGATTCGCTGCAGCGGATGATCTACCTGCGCAACCGCCTGGCGAGCTACGAGGTGCACGTCGCGCGCTACTACATGAAGCGCGGCGCCTACGTCGCCGCCGCGCAGCGCGCCAAGGGCTGCGATCGAGCAATACGACGGCGCCCCCGCGGTGCACGAGGCGCTGGAGATCATGATCGAGGGCTACGACCGCTGAACCTGCAGCCGCTCGCCGAGAAGGCCCGCGAGGTCTACGCAGCCAACTACTCCGGCGAGTACGCACGGCGACCGCCGAGGTCGAAGAAGCCTGGTGGCAGTTCTGGTAGCCCCCGCGGCGGCGAGCCGCGCCACGGCCTCGCCGCAGCCTCAGCGCCGGTAGCCGTTGGTGATCGGATAGCGCCAGTCGCGCCCAAAGGCGCGCCGGCTGACGCGCACGCCCGGGCGGCGCCTGCCGGCGCTTGTATTCGTTGCGCTTCACCAGATCCAGCACGCGCCCGACGGTCGCGCGGTCGAAGCCGCGCGCCTCGATCTCATCCACCGACAGATCCTCCTCGATGAACGCCTCGAGGATCGGATCGAGCACGTCATAAGGCGGCAGCGAGTCGGAATCCTTCTGCTCGGGCCGCAGCTCCGCGGACGGCGGCCGCTCGATCACCCGCTGCGGAATGACCCGGCCGAGCGAGTTGCGGTAGTCCGCGAGGCGATAGACCAGCAGCTTGCTGCAGTCCTTGATCGGCGCAAAGCCGCCCGCCATGTCGCCGTAGAGCGTGGCGTAGCCGACCGCCATCTCGCTCTTGTTGCCGGTGGTCAGCAGCATCTTCCCGGTCTTGTTGGAGATGCCCATGAGCAGCAGCATGCGGCAGCGCGACTGGATGTTCTCCTCGGTGGCATCCGGCGGCCGCCCGGCGAACTCGTCTTCGAGCGTCGCGAGCGTCGCCTCGAACATGCCCTCGATCGAGAGCATGCTGTACTTCACGCCGAGCATGCTGCGCCTGCTCCTCGCGCATCCTCAAGACTCATGTCGGAGGTGTAGCGCGAAGGCATCATGACGGCGTGCACGCGGTCGGCGCCGAGCGCATCCACGGCGATGGCGAGCGTCAGCGCGGAATCGACGCCGCCGGAAAGACCCATGACGACGCCCGGGAAAGCCGTGCTTGTTGACGTAGTCGCGCACGCCGAGCACCGAGCGCGCCGTAGACGCTCGCCTCATCGGACAGCTCCGGCGCGATCGGCCCCGGCCGTCGGCACCACCCTGCCGCGCGCCTGACGCACGAACTCGACCAGCCAGATGCCTTCCTCGAAGGCCGGCGCGCGCATGACGCACCTCGCCCGTCGGCATCCATGACGAACGAGTTGCCGTCGAAGACCAGCTCGTCCTGGCCGCCCGACGAGATTCACGTAGGCGAGCGGCAGATCCGACATCGCGGGCGCGGGCGCGCGCGACGTCCTCGCGCTCGCGCTGCTTGTGGATCTCGTAGGGCGAGGCATTGATCACGACCAGCAGCTCGCGCGCCGGCCGAGCGCGCCAGCTGCGCCGACTCCGGCTCCCAGATGTCCTCGCAAACGAGCATGCCGACCCGGAAGCCCGGCAGTCGACCACCGTCGGCTGCGCGCCGGCCTGGAAGTAGCGCTTCTCGTCGAACACCTTGTAGTTGGGCAGCTCCGCCTTGCGGTGGATGGCGCGACGATCTCGCCGCCGGCGATGAGCGCGGCGGAGTTGTAGATGCCGGCGCGCGTGTATTCGGGAAAGCCGACCATGACGCGGCGTCCGTGCACCTCCTGGCGCACCCGCTCCAGGCCCATCTCGATCTGGCGCCGGAAGCCGCGATGGAACAGCAGATCCTCCGGCGGATAGCCCGAGAGCGTCAGCTCCGGGAAACAGCACCAGGTCCGCACCCAGCTCGCGTGCGCGCGGCGCGCGCGTCGCGATCACGCGCGTCGCGTTGCCGTGCACGTCGCCGACCAGCAGGTCGAGCTGCGCCAGTGCGATTTTCAACGACTGTGCCATGTGCGCGGCCTTCGGGCCTGCCGCGGCGCTGCATCCCCCGCGGCTCGCCGCGTATTGTTTCACGACTCGGCGCCGCTTGCCGCCGGGCCGGGCGACGCGCGGGGCGCGCACTCTTGCGGCGCCGCCGCGCGCGCGAGCGCGCCGCAGCAGCTGCGCCATCGCCGAGCCCAGCTCGGCGGGAGACTTCACCGTGCGCACGCCCGCGGCCGTCGAACGCCTCGTACTTGTCCGCCGCCGTGCCCTTGCCGCCGGCGACGATCGCGCCCGCGTGGCCCATGCGCTTGCCCGGCGGCGCGGTGACGCCCGCGATGTAGGCCACCACGGGCTTGGTGACGAAGCTTGTGGATGTAGTCCGCGGCCGCTTCCTCGTCGCTGCCGCCGATCTCGCCGACCAGGATGATGCCCTCGGTGCGCGGGTCGCGCTCGAACAGCTCCAGCACGTCGATGAAATTCATGCCGCGCACCGGATCGCCGCCGATGCCGACGCAGGTGCTCTGGCCGAGCCCGATGTTGGTCGTCTGGAACACCGCCTCGTAGGTCAGCGTGCCCGAGCGCGACACGATGCCCACCGCGCCCTTCTTGTGAATGAAGCCCGGCATGATGCCGATCTTGCATTCCTCGGGCGTGATGACGCCCGGGGCAGTTCGGCCCGACCAGCCGCGTGGCGCGAGCCGGCGAGCACCGCCTTCACGCGCACCATGTCATTGACCGGCACGCCTTCGGTGATGCACACCACGAGCTCGATGCCCGCATCCGCCGCCTCGAGAATCGAGTCCGCAGCGCCCGCGGCCGGCACGTAGATCATGCTCGCGGTGGCGCCGGTCTCGCGCACCGCCTCCTGCACGGTGTCGAATACCGGCAGGCCCAGGTGCGTCTGGCCGCCGCGTCCGGGAGTCACGCCGCCGACGAGCTTCGTGCCGTAGGCGAGCGCCTGCTCGGAGTGAAACGTGCCCTGCTTGCCGGTGAAGCCCTGGCAGATGACGCGTGGTGTTCTTGTTGACCAGAATGCTCATGTCTTGCCCTTCCTGGCCAGCGCGACGACTTTGCGCGCGGCATCTGTCAGATCGGTGGCCGGCGTGATGGTGAGGCCGCTCCTGGCCAGCATCTCGCGCGCCTTGTCCGCGTTCGTGCCCTCGAGGCGCACGACCACCGGGACCTTCACGCCGACTTTCTTCACGGCGTTGATGACGCCCTCGGCGATGAGGTCGCAGCGCACGATGCCGCCGAAGATATTCACCAGCACCGCGCGCACCTTGGGATTGGAGAGGATGAGCTCGAACGCCGCGGTCACGCGCTCGCTGGTGGCGCCGCCGCCGACGTCGAGGAAATTCGCCGGCTGGCCGCCGTGCAGCTTGATGAGATCCATGGTCGCCATGGCGAGGCCCGCGCCGTTCACCATGCAGGCGATGTCGCCGTCGAGCGAGACGTAGTTGAGGTCGTGCTCGCTGGCGCGCCGCTCCATCGGATCTTCCTGGCTCGGGTCGCGCAGCTGCGCGAGCTCCGGATGACGGAAGAGCGCGTTGGCATCGATGTTGATCTTGGCATCGAGCGCCACGAGCGTTGCCGGCCCTCGTGACGATCAGCGGATTGACCTCGACGCAGGCTCGCGTCCTTCTCGATATAGAGCCGGTAGAGCGCCGTCGCGATCGACTGGAACTCGGCGATCTGCGCGCCGTTCAGCCCCAGGCCGAACGCGAGCTGGCGCGCCTGGTAGGGCTGCAAGCCCGCCGCCGGATGAATGTTGACCGCGAGGATCTTCTCCGGGCGTCTTGTGCGCGACTTCCTCGATGTCCATGCCGCCGGCGGCCGAGGCGATGAGGGCGATGCGCCCGCGCTCGCGATTGAGCGTGAGCGAGAGGTAGATCTCGCGCTCGATGTCGGAGCCCGACTCGACGTAGACGCGCTCGACCGGCAGCCCCTCCGGGCCCGTCTGCTGGGTGACCAGGCGCTTGCCGAGCATGTGCCGCCGCCGCCGCCCGCACGGCCGCCAGGTCCCGCACCAGCTTCACGCCGCCCGCCTTGCCGCGGCCGCCGGCATGCACCTGCGCCTTCACCACCCAGACAGCGCCGCCGAGTGCGCGCGGCGGCCGCCGCGGCCTCGCCGGCGCTCGCCGCCACGCGCCCCGCCGGCACCGCGATGCCGTAGCTGCGGAAGACGTCCTTCGCCTGATACTCGTGCAGATTCATCGTCACCGGCCTGCTGCGCGCAAAGCGCGCATTCTCTCGAAAATGCCCGCTCGTGACCAGCATGCGGTGCGACGCGACTGGTCCCTCGCTGCGCAGCGCAGCGCCGTGCGATCGAGTCGCGTTTCCGCGCGCGGCGAAGATGCTACAGTCGCCCGAAGTTTCAACTCCGCGCCGACATCTTGCCTCAATGCCGGCCAGCGCTGCCGCCCCGTCCGGACCCCGAGCGATCTCGCCTGGCGCGTCATCGGGCTCCTCAATCTCTATCGGCTGCTGGTGCCGCTCGGTGCTGCTCTCGATGCAGTCGTTCGCCGGCCCCGACTGGGCCCCGCTCGACGGCGCGCCCGAGACTGTTCGTCGCCGCCTGCATCGCCTATTTCACGGCGGCCGTGCTGCTGGTCATCGCGCGGCGGCTGCACTGGTCCAGCCTGCGCATCGTGGCGCTCGTCAACGCCAGCGTGGATGCGCTCGCCATCGCACTCATCCTCTATGCGAGCGGCGGCGTGGCGAGCGGGCTGGGCATTCTGCTCGTGCTGCCGGTCTGCGCGCTCGCGGTGCTGGCCGGATCATCGCGACGCGCTTTCTGATCGCCGCGGTCGCCGCCCTCGGCGTGCTGGTGCAGCAGGTGTTCGTCAGCATCGCCGGCGCCGCTCCGGCCGCCGACTACACCGACCGCGGGCGTGCTCGGCGTCGTGCTGTTCGCTGGTCGCGCTCGCCACTGTGGCCGGTCGCCAACCGCCTGCGCGAGAGCGAAGCGCTGGTGCGCCGCCAGGAAGTCGACCTCGCCAACCTCGCGCAGCTCTCGCAGTACATCGTGCAGCACCTGCGCGAGAGCATCCTGGTGATCGATACGCCAGGACCGCATCCGCCTCATCAACGAGTCCGCCGCGCAGATCCTGGGCGACGACAAGCGCCTACCCGGACGCGCTGCTCGGCGAGGCCTCACCGCGGCTGCTCTATCTGCTGGAGACCTGGCGCCAGAGGAGCGGCGACAGCGGCACCGTGCCCGCCGCGGACCCGACATTCGTCGCCGCCGACGGCGCGCGGCTGATCCGCGCCGCATTTCGCGCCGCTCGGCGCGGCGAGCCCCGCGCCCGTGCTGGTCTTCCTGGAGGACACGAGCCTGCTCGCCGAGAAGGTCCAGCAGTCGAAGCTCGCGGCCCTCGGCCGCCTGAGCGCCAGCATCGCGCACGAGATCCGCAATCCCGTCGGCGCCATGAGCCACGCCGGGCAGCTGCTCGGCGAATCGCCGCACCTGACGGCCGAGGACCGGCGGCTGACGCGAGATCATCCGCACCAATGCCGAGCGGGTGAGCGGCATCATCAACAACGTGCTGCGCCTGTCGCGGCGCGAGGAGGCGCACGGCTCGAGCGGCTGCCGCTGCAGCCGCGTGGACCGAGGAGTTCCACGAGGAGTTCTGCGAGACCATGCAATGGCCGCGCGAGCGGCTGCACGCTCGAGCGCCACGAGCTCCGAGGTCGAAGTGCGTGTCGATCCCGAGCCAGTTGCGCCAGATCGTCTGGAATCTGTGCGAGAACGCGCTCAAGCACGCCGTCGGGAGACGCCCCGACGCAGTGCGTCGAGATACGATACGGCCGCATGAGCCCGCAGCGCGCGCCCGTTCCTCGAGGTCGCCGACCGCGGGCCCGGCGTGGCCGCCGAGCACGCCGAGCGGATCTTCGAGCCCTTCTTCAGCGGCGGCCGCGGCACGGGCCTCGGGCTGTTCCTCGCGCGCGAGCTCGCGCAGACCAACGGCGCCACGCTCCTGTACGAGCCGCGCGCCGGGCGGCGGCAGCATCTTCCGGCTGGTGTTCGCCGACCCGCGGCGGTGGGAGGCTTGATGAATGATCGCAGTCAGTCGACAGCAGAGTCAGCGCCGAGGCAAGCCGCCGGTGCTGATCGTCGACGACGAGCCCGACCTGCTCGAGCTCGTGAGCCTCACGCTGAGCCGCATGAACCTGCAGACCGCGCACCGCGCGGATCGTCGGCACGCGCGCGGCGGCTGCTGAAAGCCGAGCAGCTTCGACCTGTGCCTCACCGACATGCGCCTGCCCGACGGCGACGGCCTCGATCTGGTCGCCTGGATCCAGGAGAACCGCGCCGACGTGCCCGTCGCCGTCATCACCGCGCACGGCAACGTCGAGTCCGCCGTGCGGGCGCTCAAGCTCGGCGCCTTCGATTTTGTCTCCAAGCCGCTCGACCTGGGCGTGCTGCGCAAGCTCGTCGGCAGCGCGATCAAGCTCGGCGCCGCGACGCTGAGGACGATGCGACCACGCTGACCTGCAGGCGCCGCGCCTCCTCGGCCAGCTCCACGGTCATGGAGCAGCTGCGCGAGATGATCGCGCGCGTCGCGCGCAGCCAGGCGCCGGTGCACATCTACGGCGAGTCCGGCACCGGCAAGGAGCTGGTCGCGCGCCTGATTCACGAGAGCGGCGCGCGCCGCGAGGGCCCGTTCGTGGCCGTGAACTGCGGCGCCATCCCGACCGAGCTCATGGAGAGCGAGCTCTTCGGCCACAAGCGCGGCAGCTTCACGGGCGCCGTCGCCGACAAGAAGGGGCTCGTGCAGAGCGCCGAAGGCGGCACGCTGTTCCTCGACGAGGTGGCCGACCTGCCGCTGCACATGCAGGTGAAGCTGCTGCGGGTCGTGCAGGAGAAGACCGTGCGCCCGGTCGGCGAGGCGCGCGAGGAGACGGTCGACGTGCGCATCCTCTCCGCCACGCACAAGAACCTCGGCCGAGCTGGTCGCCCAGGGACTGTTCCGCGAGGACCTCTTCTACCGCATCAACGTCATCGAGCTGCGCGTGCCGGCGCTGCGCGAGCGCAGCGAGGACATTCCGCGACATCGCCGAGCGCCATCCTGCAGCGCCTGGCGCGGCGCACCGAACAGCGAGCCGCCGCAGATCTCGCGCAGGACGCGATCGAGCTGCTCGAGGCCTATCCCTTCCCCGGCAACGTGCGCGAGCTCGAGAACGTCCTCGAGCGCGCGCTCACGCTGTGCACCGGCGGACGTGATCACCGCCGAGCACATCCACCTGCGCGCGCGCGAGCGCCCGCGGCGGAAGCCGGCGACTGCAGCCGCAGCCACGGCCTCGCAGAGGGCAGCGGCGCGCTCGGTGACGCAGCTCGAGGACATCGAGCGCGACGCCATCGTCAAGGCGCTGGAGAAGACCCGCTACAACAAGACCGCGGCCGCGAAGCTGCTGGGGATGAGCTTCCGGGCGCTGCGCTACCGGATCAAGAAGCTCGGCATCGAGTAGCCTCGCGCGCGGCTGACGGCTCAGCGTCACTTTGTGACGTCGACGCCGCAGCGGGCTGCGTCAGGTCTGGGTGACAGTGCTGCGTCACGTGCTGACGCAGCAGCCCGCCTGACGTCAATCTACAACGATGTTACGTCAAGTCAGTTCCGCCGGGACGCTGCTCTCTTAGCATCGTCTTACGACGTAAATCGAGGATGGCACGGGCCTTGCTCCTCTCACTCGCAGGCGCCTTTTTGCGCCGCTTATTTGACTCCCGAAATTTCTTAGGAGTTCTTGCAATGAAGGCTGTGCAAAAGGGTTTTACCCTCATCGAGTTGATGATCGTGGTCGCGATCATCGGCATTCTTGGCCGCGATCGCGATCCCGGCGTACCAGGACTACACGGTCGCGCTCGCAGGTGACGGAAGGCCTGAACCTGGCTGCCTCGGCTGAAGACCGCGGTGTCAGAAGGCTTCCAGTCGGGCGACATCACCGGCATGATGCCGCGGCGACTGCCTGGAACGTCGCGTTCATCCAGACGAAGTATGTCCAGCAACATCGCAGATCGACAACGCGGGTACTGGCCGCATTACCGTGACGTACGACACGGGCGCTAACGGCATCCCGCAGCTTGCGGGCGGCAACACGCTCGTCCTGACCCCGAACATCAACGGATTGCCGCCGGTTGCGGGCGCTCAGGGCGCCATGGACTGGGCCTGCGCATCGGCCACCGACGCAGTCGCGACAGCTGACGGCGTTCACCGGCGTGGGTCGCCGGTACGGTCCCGGCCAAGTACGTTCCGACGCAGCTGTCACAGTAATCGACTCTCGAATCCTACTCGGACGGAGCTTCGAAGCCCCTGCCTCGTGAGGGGCTTTCTTCTTTTGGGAACACCGAGTCACGCAAATGTGACGCGCGCCCCGCCGCCTGTGCGTACGGGTCATTCGAATTGGCGGATTTGACAATTGCCTTCGCCTCGCCTCTCCGGTAGACTGAAGCTCTCGGGACGAGGCTCGCTTGCCATAAGTCCATGAATGATAACGCTTCTTTGGCGCTCGGAGGGCCCGCGCTCCGGGCTTCGGCGGCCTGCCGCAGCGCCTCGTGCAGGACGGCGTCGTCGAGGAGGCGGCCATGCTCGAGGCGCTGAACGCGGCCCGCGAGCGCAAGACCAGCATCGTCACGCAGCTCGTCGACGAGCGGCGCCGCCAACGCGCGCGACATCGCCGTCGCCGCCTCGAACGAATTCGGCGTGCCGCTGTTCGATCTGGACGCGGTCAACCTCGACCTCGAAACCGTCCGCCTCGTCAGCGACAAGCTGCTCGCCAAGCACCGCGTGCTGCCGCTCTTCCGGCGCGGCAAGCGGCTGTTCCTCGGCGGTCGCCGATCCGACCAACCTGCATGCGATCGACGAGATCAAGTTCCAGACCAGCCTCGGCATCGAGGCCATCGTCGTCGAGGACGACAAGCTGCAGAAGGCCGTCGACAAGGCGCATCGAGCAGGTCGACAGCCAGATGTCCGCCCTCACCGAAGAAGACGGCGTCGATCTCGAGTCCCTCGAAGTCACCGGCGGCGAGGACGAGCTCGACGACAAGGTCGGCGCGCGACGATGTCGAAGACGCGCCGATCGTGCGCTTCGTCAACAAGGTCATGCTCGATGCCATCCGCCGCGGCGCCTCGGACATCCACTTCGAGCCGTACGAGAAGATCTATCGCGTGCGCTTCCGCATGGACGGCGTGCTGAAGGAGATCGCGCAGCCGCCCGGTGCAGCTGGCCGGCAAGCTGTCGGCCCGTCTGAAGGTCATGTCGCGCCTCGACATCGCCGAGCGGCGCGTCCCGCAGGACGGGCGCATCAAGATGCGGCTGTCGAAGAACCGCGCCATCGACTTTCGCGTCAGCACCTGCCCGACGCTGTTCGGCGAGAAGATCGTGCTGCGTATTCTCGACCCGGCGCAGGCGGCGCTGGGCATCGACTCGCTCGGCTACGAGCCGTTTCAGAAAGATCTGTACATCAAGTACCTGGCCAAGCCCCAGGGCATGATCCTCGTCACCGGACCCACCGGCAGCGGCAAGACGGTCTCGCTCTACACCGGCCTGCACATCCTCAACCGCGAAGACACCAACATCTCCACGGCCGAGGATCCGGCGGAAATCAATCTGCCCGGCGTCAACCAGGTCAACGTCAATCCCAAGGTGGGACTCACCTTCGCCGCGGCGATGCGCGCCTTCCTGCGCCAGGATCCCGACGTCATCATGGTCGGTGAGATCCGTGACCTCGAGACCGCGGAGATCGCCATCAAGGCGGCGCAGACCGGCCACCTGGTGCTGTCGACGCTGCACACCAACGATGCGCCGCAGACGCTGACGCGCCTCGTCGACATGGGCGTCAAGCCCTACGCGATCGCGACCTCGGTGAGTCTCATCATCGCGCAGCGCCTGGCGCGGCGGCTGTGCACGCACTGCAAGCAGCCGATGGACATTCCCAAGGAGGCGCTGCTGAAGGAAGGCTTCCAGCGAAGCCGACGTCGCCAGCGGGCTCAAGCATCTTCGTCCCAAGGGCTGCGCGAGCTGCACCGACGGCTACAAGGGCCGCGTCGGCATCTACCAGGTGCTGCCGGTCACCGAGTCCATCGCGCGCATCATTCTCGCGGCGGGCAGCGCCGTGGATATCGGCGAGCAGGCGGCCAAGGAAGGCGTGTGGGATCTGCGCCGCGCGGGACTCGAGAAGGTCAAGAGCGGGCCTCACCAGTCTCGAGGAAGTCAACAGCGTCACGGTCGAGTGAGCGCAGGACGAGTAAGTACTATGGCACAGGCAGCAACCGCACCGTCAGAACGATCAAGCGCGACATTCCGTTCGCCTGGGAGGGCAAGGACAAGACGCGGCAAGCGGGTCAAGGGCAAGAGCCTCGCGCCCGATGAGGCCGCGCTGCGCGCGGACCTGCGCCGCCAGGGCATCGCGCCCTCGAAGATCCGCAAGCAGACGCAGGCGTCGGCAGCGGCGGCAAGGTCAAGCCGCGACGACATCGCGGTGTTCAGCCGCCAGCTCGCGACCATGCTGGCGGCCGGCATTCCGCTGGTGCAGGCCTTCGAGATCGTCGGCAACGGCCACGACAAGCCGTCGATGCAGAAGCTGATCCTCGACATCAAGGCCGATGTCGAGGGCGGCACTTCGCTGCACGAATCGCTCGCCAAGCATCCGCTGTATTTCGACGATCTGTTCGTGAATCTGGTCGAGGCCGGCGAGCAGGCGGGCGCGCTCGAGGCGCTGCTCGACAAGATCGCGACCTACAAGGAGAAGACCGAGGCGCTGAAGAAGAAGGTCAAGAAGGCCCTCTTCTATCCGGCGGCGGTGCTGGCCGTCGCGGTCATCGTGACCGTCATTCTGCTGATCTTCGTCATCCCGCAGTTCGAGAGCCTCTTCAAGGGCTTCGGCGCCGACCTGCCGGCCTTCACGCAGATGGTCATCAACCTCTCGCGCTTCGTGCAGCACGACGGCATCTTCATCGCGATCGTCGTGGCGGCGGCTCGTGCTACACGTTCTTCTATTTCAAGAAGCGCTCGCAGGCGAATGCGCGAGTTCCTCGACCGCGCTGTCGCTCAAGATTCCCGATCATCGGCCCGATCCTCAACAAGGCGGCGATCGCGCGCTACGCGCGCACGCTGTCCACCATGTTCGCCGCCGGCGTGCCGCTGGTCGAGGCGCTCGAGTCGGTCGCCGGCGCGACCGGCAACATCGTCTACGAGAACGCGGTGCTGCAGGATGCGCGACGAGGTCGCCACCGGCCAGCGCCTGCAGCGCGCGATGGAGAGCGACCGGGCTGTTTCCGAACATGGTCGATCCAGATGATCGCGGTCGGCGAGGAATCGGGCTCGCTGGATGCGATGTCGGGCAAGGTCGCGACGTTCTACGAGGCCGAGGTCGACAACGCCGTCGATGCCATGTCGAGCCTGCTCGAGCCGCTGATCATGGTGATCCTGGGCGTGCTGGTCGGCGGCCTCGTGATCGCGATGTACCTGCCCATCTTCAAGCTGGGTTCGGTCGTCTGACCCGCGACGCGGCTCGACGCTGCAAGCGCCGCGCTCCGCGCGGCGTTTTCTTTCAGGCAAGACAATCATGGCCGTGATCGAGCTGCTGGCCGCCTCGCCTGGCGTCTTCATCGGCACCTGCCTGGTGCTCGGGCTGCTCGTCGGCAGCTTCCTGAACGTCGTCATCTACCGCCTGCCGGTCATGCTCGAGCGGCAATGGCGCGAGCAGTGCGCGGAGCTGCGGCGGCGCAACGGCCGCCGCCGCAGTCGCCGCGGCGCGCCGCAGCGCTTCAATCTGGTCGTCCCGCGCTCCGCCTGCCCCGCCTGCAAGGCGCCCGATCACGGCCTGGCAGAACATCCCGGTCCTGAGCTACCTGGTGCTGCTGCAGGGGCCGCTGCGCCAGCTGCGGCAGCCGCATCAGCGCTGCGCTATCCGCTGGTCGAGGCTCTCACCGGCGTGCTCAGCGCGGCGGTGGCCTGGAAATTCGGCTTCGGCTGGCCGGCGCTGGCCGCGCTCGTGCTCACCTGGTTCCTGATCGCGCTCACCTTCATCGACATCGATCACCAGCTGCTGCCGGACAGCCTGACGCTGCCGCTGCTGTGGCTCGGCCTGCTGCTGAGCCTCGTGGCGGCCGCGCGGGCGGCTGCGACCGGTCCCGGTGGACCTGCGCTCGAGCCTCATCGGCGCGATTGCGGGTTACCTGAGCCTGTGGAGCGTCTATCATCTGTTCCGCCTGCTCACCGGCAAGGAAGGCATGGGGTACGGGGACTTCAAGCTGTTCGCGGCGCTCGGCGCCTGGCTCGGCTGGCAGATGCTGCTGCCGATCATCCTGATCGCCGCAGCGGTCGGCGCCGTGGTCGGCATCGCCATGCATCGCGATGCGCGGGCAGGATCGCGCGACGCCGATCGCCTTCGGGCCCTTCCTCGCCGCCGCCGGCTGGCTGATGCTGATGTTCGGCCAGCGAGCTCGTCGCGCGGCTACCTCGGCCTGTTTCGCGCCACCCGTGAGCGCAGCCGCATGAGCGCCGAGTCTTCCGCGTCGGCCTGACCGGCGGCATCGCCAGCGGCAAATCCACCGCCGCGAAATTCTTCGGCGCTCTGGGCGTGCCGATCATCGACACCGACCAGGTCGCGCGCGACGTGGTCGAGCCGGGCCAGCCGCCGCTCGAGCGGCTGGTCGAGCGCTTCGGCCGCTCGATCCTGACTCCCGACGGCCATCTCGACCGCCCGGCGCTGCGCAACATCGTGTTCTCCGATCCCGAAGGCGCGCGCCGACCTCGAGGCGCTCACGCATCCGGCGATCGGCGCGGCGGTGGAGGCGCGCTCGGCGACCGCCGGCGGCCCCTATCAGATCCTCGTCATCCCGCTGCTGGTGGAAAAGAACCTCGGCTCGCAGCTCGATCGCGTGCTGGTCGTCGACTGCGACGAGGAGCTGCAGATCCGGCGCCTGCAGGCGCGCGACGGCTCGACGCCCGCAGCAGGCGCGGCCATCCTCAATGCGCAGGCCTCGCGCGCGGCGCGGCTGAAGGCCGCGCACGACGTCATCAAGAACGACGGCGACATGAGCGCGGTGCGCGACCAGGTTGCGGCGCTGCACGCGCGCTATCTCGAGCTCGCGCGCAAGCGCGGCCTAGCGCAGCTGATGCGCGCGCTGCACGAGCGTGCCGTTTACGGGCGCATGCGCGCGTCAAGCACAATAGGACGATGACGGAAACCGATGCATCCGCAGGCCGCAGCGCTGCGACTCGCCGGCCGACAGCGGCGATCGCTGGTTTTCGAGCAGCCGCTGAACGAGCGGATGCGCACCTTCCTGCGCCTGGATTTCCTCTACAACCAGGCGCTCTATCACAACGAGATGGCGCAGCCAGTGGGGCAGCCGCGCCGCGATGTGCTAGCCTCATCGACATCCTCGCCATCACCACGCGCGGCGATGTGCGCTCGGATGTGCTGAAGGAGCTCGAGCGGCAGCTCGCCGCCCTCAACGAGTTCCAGTCGAAGCCCGGCGTCGATCGCGCAGCGGCTGCAAGACGCTCATGTCGAACCTGCTGCGCCTGCGCGCCGACCTGCATGAGCGCCGGCTCCGCCTTCCTGCAGCCGCTGCGCGACTCGGAATTCCTGAGCGCCATCAAGCACCGCAGCGCCATTCCCGGCGGCACCTGCGAGTTCGACCTGCCGGACTATTATTTCTGGCTCGCACAGCCCGACGAAGCGCGCATGCGCACCTTCAACCAGTGGCTCGGGACTGCTGCGGCCGCTGTGCGATGCGATCGCGGAGCTGCTGTGGCTGACGCGCCAGAACGGCCGCAGCCGCAAGGAAGTCGCCGCGCGGCGGCACCTTCAACATCACCTTCGAGCGCGACAATCCGCTGCAGCTGCTGCGCATCTCGCTGCCGGCCGCCGCCGGGCTGTATCCGGAGATCAGCGGCAGCCACTACCGCTGCAGCGTGCGCTTCCTCGCCTGGAATGGCCTGGCGACACGCCCGACGCAGACCGAGGCCGACGTGCCGTTCATGCTGAGCTGCTGCACCTGAAGCGCATCGCAGCGCCTGACGGTCCGTCGCGTCAAATGTCCGACCTGCCGGCGCGAGATCGACTGGTCGACGTCGCCGTTCCGGCCTTTCTGCAGCGAGCGCTGCCGGCTGATCGATCTGGGCGCGTGGCTCTCCGAGCAGCGCGCCGATTCCCGGCGAGACGGCGCCGCGGCGCTCGGCTGGCACCGACGCCTGAAGAGCAGCGGAGCAGGGACGCCAGCGGGAATGAGATTTCGTCTCACGGCGTTCGGCCTGCACCTGGGCGGCAGCGCCACGCACTGACGCTGGTTCTCGGCGGGCTTTATCTCGGCTGGTATTGCTGGCCGGGCTGGTACCTGGCCGGACGCCCCGCACGGTGGCGCTGGTGCCGTGCTCGTCGACCTGGCGTCTCGGACCGACCCTGACGCTGATCATTGCCAACCCGGCCAAGCCACGCCGCGAGCCCTGGCCCGCGACATCGGGATCATCGTGGCCGTGCAGATGTCCGCGCTCGTCTACGGCGCCGTGACCCTGTGGCACGGGCGCCCGCTCTACTACACGTTCTCCGTCGATCGGCTGGAGATGGTGCAGGCATCGGATCTCAGACCGACGCGAGATCGCGCGCGGCACGGCAGCAGAATCCGCACTTGCGCCGCACTGGTACAGCCTGCCGCGCTGGATCTAGGCACCACTGCCGGATGATCCGGATGAGGCTGCCAAGATCGTCACGGGCTCGTTGTTCGGCGGCGGCGATGTCATTCGACATGCCGCGCTACTTCAGGCCCTGGCAGCGAGGGCCTGCCGAGCTGCGCAAGCAACTGCGGCCGGTGGACCAGGTCCCGGGCTTCTCCGCCACTGAAAAAGCCACGCTCAAGACGCGCATGGCACGCGCTGGGCTTGCGAGCGAGCAGCCGAACACGCTGATCATGTGGGGGAGCGCGCGGCCCCTGCTGGCGGTGTTCGATCGCCGAGCCTGCGCATCCAGGCGATCCTCCGAGGAGACTGAGTTCGGGCGGACGTCCGCTCGCATCACTGCGGCGCTCCGCCGGCGGTGCGCTCATCGCCCAGCCACTTCGCCAGGAACGCCCACTGGTCCGCGAACTCATCGATCTGCATCCACACCGGCTTGCCCGCGCCATGTCCCGCACGGGTCTCGACGCGGATGAGAATGGGATTGGGGCAGATCTGCGCCGCCTGCAGCGCGGCGGCGAACTTGTAGCTGTGCCAGGGCACCACGCGATCATCGTGATCCGCCGTGGTGATGAGGGTGGGCGGATAGCACACGCCCTGCTTCACGTTCTGCACCGGCGAGTAGGCATAGAGCGCGTCGAACTGCTCCGGATCCTCCGCGAGCCCGTAGTCGGAGGACCACTGCCGGGCATTGGCGCTGGCGGTATGGTAGCGCAGCATGTCGAGCACACCGACCGCGGGCAGCGCCGCGGCGAACAGCTCCGGCCGCTGCGTCAACACCGCACCGACCAGCAGCCCGCCGTTGCTGCGGCCGTGCATCCCTAAGCGCGCGGTGCGGGTGTAGCGCTCCCGTGTGAGGTACTCCGCCGCTGCGATGAAGTCATCGAACACCTGCTGTTTGTTGGCGAGCGTACCGGCGCGGTGCCAGGCCTCCCCGTATTCGCCCCCGCCGCGCAGATTGGCCTCGGCATAAGCACCGCCCATTTCGAGCCACGCCTGCACCTGAGGGCGGTAGCTCGGGGGTGAGCGAGATGTCGAAGCCGCCGTAGCCGTAAAGCAGCATCGGCTGGTCGCCGTCGCGCGCCGTGTCGCGCCGGTGGGTGATGTACATCGGCACGCGCGTGCCGTCCTTGCTGTTGTAGAAGACCTGTTCGGTGACGAAATCCGCGCTGGCAGGTGGAGCGGGTGCGTCGCGCCACAGGCTCGCCTGGTTGGCCGGCACGTCCAGGCGATAGATGCGCCGCGGCGTCAGGTAGTCCGTGTACGAAAGAAAGTCTCGGAGTCGCTGCCCTCGCCGCCGAATCCTTCGATGCCGCCGAGTCCCGGCAGCGACACGCTGCCGACCGGCCGGCCGTCGCGTTCGTAGAGGCGCGCGACGCTGTGGGCATCCTCGACGTAGCGGGCGATGATGCGCCCGCCGACGTAGGTCGCCTGCTCGAGCGCGCCCGAGCCCTCGGGCACGACGGTGCGCCGCACGCCCGGGTCGCTCGGGTCGACGGCGATCACGCGGCCGAGCGGCGCCTCGTGGGTGGTCCGGAAATACAGCTCGCGGCCGTAGGCGCCGACAAATTCGTAGAGCGCATCCCAGGCGGCGAACAACGGCCGCGGCCTGGCACCCGGGCGGCGCAGGTCGAGCAACTCGACGCCGTTGGTCTCGTATCCCTCGACCAGCGTGATGACCAGGTAGTGACCATCCTCGGTCACCTTGCGCCCAGGGGATGTGCGTGGGATGGTTGGTTACCTGATACACCAGGCGATCGTGATCCTGGGGCGTGCCGAGCCTGTGGAAGTACACCGCCGGCCGGCCGGAGTCATCGCCGCGGCCGTCGGGCAGCGCTGGGTAGCGGCTGTAGTAGACGCCCGAGTCGTCGCGCGCCCAGGAAACGCCGCAGAACTTGGTGAAGCGCAGCGTGTCGGGCGAGGTCCGCGCCGTCGGCGACCCGCCTGAAGCGCCACAGCTGCCAGTCCGTGCCGCCGTCCGAGACCGCGTAGGCGACCACGTCGCCGCGCACGTCGGGAGTGAAGTCGGACAGTGCGATGGTCGCATCCTCGCGCGCCGTGTTGGGATCGAAGAGCAGCCGCCCGGGGCCATCGAGACGGTCGGCGACCTAGAGCACGCTCTGGTTCTGCCGGCCGTCGTTGTGCAGATAGAAGTAGCGTCCGCCGCGCTTCACCGGCACTTCGTAGCGCTCGTAGTTCCACAGCTGCGTCAGACGCGCCTTGAGCCAGGCGCGCTGCGGCAGTGCGGCGAGGCGCGGCTGCGAGAGCGCGTTCTGCACGCTTGACCCAGTGCGCGACCTCGGGCGAATCGAGATTCTCGAGCCAGCGGTAGGGGTCAGCGACCCGGGTGCCGAAGTAGCTGTCGGAGACCTCCGACCCGCGCGGTGACCGGATACACCGGCGCATTCGCCGCCGGCGGCATGCCGACCGCGGTCTCGGTGACGGTGCGCATGGGCTTGCCGCCCGGCCCGCTGCCGGGGAACGGCTGCGGGCCGCCGCCGACCGTCGGGCCCCGGCGCACGCGGCGAGCTGACAGGCAGCGTACGCGATGCAGGACGATCGCGGGCATCGCCCGGGGCGCCATCAGGGAAACTTGATCTTGCCGCCGCCGGCCGCCGGGACCCGGGCCCACGCCGCCGCCGACTTCGGGCACGACGATGCGCGAGGCGGCCTCGCGGCGCATTTCGCGCGCCTCGTCGATCGCCTGCTCGAGCGCGACTTTCACGCCGTCGGGGAACTTCCTCAGCGCCTCCTCGAGGGTCTTCGCCTCGATCTCGAAGCCGAGCGGCAGCACGCCCGCGGGCGTGAGCAGCTGCGTCTGCCCGGAGAACAGCACCGGGCGCGCAGGATCCGGCGCGCCATCGGCGCGTCACCGGCGTCAGCCGGCGGATGCTGCCGGCGCGGCGATCGGTGAACACGTCCTCGCGGTACAAGCCCCTTGGGGTCGAGCTGGATTTCGGGAAGATCGTTCTGCGCTGCCATGGAATTGCTGCCTCCGCTGACCGCTGCTTGCATTGTACGCGCCTGCCCGCGACCCCCGCCGTCACGGCGGCGGCAGCGAGCGAGCGCAGCGCGTCGATGAACGGCCGGTCGGCTTCGAGAATGTCCTGTGCGCCAAGTCGAGTGCGGCGCGACCCATTTGAGGCGCTGACCGTCGAGTGCGCGGGGCGTGCCGCCGAAGCCCTCGACGATCCACAGCGACAGCTCGACCGCGCGATCCGGGTAGGCGTGCGTGAGGCGCATGCAGGGCCGCGCTGCCGTCACCGCGACGCCGAGCTCCTCGAGCAGCTCACGCGTCGAGCGCCTCGAGCTCGCTCTCGCCGGCTCCCCACCTTGCCGCCGGGGAATTCCCAGCGGCCGGCGAGATGCTTGCCCGGCGGGCGCTGCGCGATCAGGACGCGCCCGGCGCGGTCGTACAGCGCCGCCGCCACCACCCGGATCGGCGCTTTGGCGTTGAGAGCTGCGCGCCGCAAGCCACGCCTTCGCGTTATTCCACGCTGGAGAGCGCGCCGTGGCAGTGCTTGTACTTCTTGCCCGAGCCGCACGGACACGGCTCGTTGCGGCCGACCTTGCGCTCGCTGCGCACGAAAGTGCCCTGGCTCTCCGGCGGCGCGGGCGGCGGCGCGACAGCCCCCGCGCCGGCGCGCCGCTCCGCAAGTGCGCCGGCGGCGCGGCGGGCGGAGCCGGCAGCGCCTGCTCCTCGGCCCCGGCCAGCGCGGATGCGGCCTCGGCGTGCTGCGCCTGCAGCGCGCGCATCAGCCGCTGCCGGCGCTCCTCCTCCTCGCGCTCGATCTCCTCCTGGGTGCGCACTTCGAGCGTCGCCATGAGCGAGGAGGTCTCGAACTTGATGCGCTCGAGCATGGCGGCGAACATCTCGAAGGCCTCGCGCTTGAACTCGAAGCGGTAGTCCTTCTGCGCGTAGCCGCGCAGGTGAATGCCCTGGCGCAGGTAGTCCATCGCCGCCAGGTGCTCGCGCCAGTGCTGATCGAGCTTCCGCAGCATCACCTGCTTCTCGACGTGGCGCATGATCGGCACGCCGCTATCGGCCACCGTGCCGGTACGCGCGACCTTGGCGTCGTAGGCCTCGTGCACCGCGCGCACCACGCGCTGGCGCAGCGCCTGCTCCTCGAGCTCCGGCTCCTTTTCCAGCCAGCCCTTCGGGTCGATGCGCGTGTTGAAATCCTTCTGCACCGCGGCGGCGAGCCCCTGCAGGTCCCAGTCCGCCGGCACCGCCTGGCGCGGCAGGTACTGGTCGAGCAGCGTGCCGACCGAATCCTCCATCAGGCCGTGGATGGCGCCCGACAGATCCTCGGTGGCCATGATCTCGGTGCGCTGGCTGTAGACGACCTTGCGCTGATCGTTGGCAACGTCGTCGAACAGCAGCAGGTTCTTGCGGATGTCGAAGTTGTGCGACTCGACCTTGCGCTGCGCCTTCTCGATCTGGCGGGTGAGCATGCCGCTCTCGATCACCTCGCCTTCCTTCATGCCGGCCATCTTCAGCAGCCGCTGCGTGCGCACCGGGTCGCCGAAGATGCGCATCAGGTTGTCCTCCATCGACAGGTAGAAGCGGCTCGAGCCGGGATCACCCTGGCGGCCGGAGCGGCCGCGCAGCTGATTGTCGATGCGGCGCGATTCGTGGCGCTCGGTGCCGACGATGTGCAGTCCGCCGGCGGCGAGCACCTTGTCGTGACGCGCCTGCCATTCCGCGCGCAGTCGCTCGCGCGCCGGCTCGTCGAGCTCGCCGGCGGCGGCCAGCTCGGCCTCGAGATTGCCGCCGAGCACGATGTCGGTGCCGCGGCCCGCCATGTTGGTGGCGATGGTCACCGCGCCCGGACGCCCGGCCTGGGCGACGATGTGCGCCTCGCGCTCGTGCTGCTTGGCGTTGAGCACCTGGTGCGGCGGCCTGTTCCTTCTGCAGCAGCCCCGAGAGAAATTCCGATGTCTCGATCGAGGTGGTGCCGACCAGCACCGGCTGCTCGCGCGTGACGCAGTCACGGATGTCCTCGATGATGGCCTTGAACTTGTCGCTCTGCGTCAGGTACACGAAGTCCGGATTGTCCTTGCGGACCATCGGCCGGTGCGTCGGGATCACGACCACTTCCAGGCCGTAGATCTGCATGAACTCCGGCGCCTCGGTGTCGGCGGTACCGGTCATGCCGGAGAGCTTCTTGTAGAGGCGGAAATAGTTCTGGAAGGTGATCGAGGCGACCGTCTGGTTCTCCTCGCGCACCCGCACGCCTTCCTTGGCCTCGACCGCCTGGTGCAGCCCGTCCGACCAGCGTCGGCCCGGCATGGTGCGTCCGGTGAATTCATCGACGATGATGACCTCGCCGCCGCGCACGATGTATTCGACATCGCGCTTGTAGAGCGCGTGCGCGCGCAGCGCCGCGTTCAGATGATGCATCAGGCGGATATTGGCGGGGTCGTACAGGCTCTCGCCCTCCTTCAGCAGCCCCGCCTGCAGCATCAGCTGCTCGACGTGCTCGTGCCCGGCCTCGGTGATGTGCACCTGCTTGGTCTTCTCCTCCACCGCGAAGTCCCCCGGGCCGTCCTCCTCTTTCTGGCGGGCGAGGCGCGGCACGAGCTGGTTGATGCGCAGGTACAGCTCGGTGCTCTCCTCGGCGGGACCGGAGATGATGAGCGGGGTGCGCGCCTCGTCGATCAGAATCGAGTCGACCTCGTCGACGACGGCGAAGCTGAGCGAGCGCTGCACGCGCTCCTCCAGGCGGTAGGCGAGGTTGTCGCGCAGGTAGTCGAAGCCGAATTCGTTGTTGGTGCCGTAGGTGATGTCGCAGGCGTAGGCGGCGCGCTTCTCATTCGGGCTCTGGGCGTTCTTGATCACACCGACCGTGAGGCCGAGGAAGCGGTACACCGGGCCCATCCAGTCCGCGTCGCGCTGCGCGAGATACTCGTTCACGGTGACGATGTGCACGCCCTCGCCGCCGAGCGCATTCAGATACGCCGGCAGCGTCGCGACCAGCGTCTTGCCCTCGCCGGTGCGCATCTCGGCGATCTTGCCCTTGTGCAGCGTGATGCCGCCGATCAGCTGCACGTCGAAGTGGCGCATCTTCGAGCGTGCGCCGCGCGGCCTCGCGCACCACGGCGAAGGCCTCGGGCAGCAGCTCATCGAGCGTCGCGCCCTGCTTCAGGCGCTCGCGGAATTCCTCGGTCTTGGCGCGCAGCGCCTCATCGCTGAGCTCCTTGATCTGCGCTTCGAGCTGGTTGGCGGCGCGCACATAGCGGCCCTAGCCGCGGACGATGCGCTCGTTGCGGCTGCCGAAAACGCGGGTGAGAAGTTGGCGCAAGCGGTGACTCGTTCAGGGAGAAACTTTCTTTCCCGACAAGCACTTATCGTACAGGCGGGCCTTGGAAAGCGGCGTATTGTACGCAATAGACGTCCGCTACCGCCCAATTGGTTCTGGCGTGAGGAAATTCAAGGAGCGCGCTCGCGTGCGAGCGAGCAGCGCGCAAGGCGCGGCAGCGGCAAGAGTGGTCAGTGAGGTGCGACTTGCTTCGGGCCGGCGACGCCCGGCAGATGCGCGCTCAGCGCCCGATGAAAGACAGCGGATCGACCTGTCGGCCGTTGCGCAGCACTTCGAAATGCACGTGCGGCCCGGTCGAGCGGCCGGTCGAGCCCATGAGCGCGATCGGCTCGCCGCGCTTGACCGTCTCGCCCACGCTCACCAGCATGCGCTCGTTGTGAGCGTAGCGGGTGAGGTAGCCGTCGCCGTGGTTGATCTCGACCAGTTTGCCGAAGCCCGAGCGCTCGCCCGCCCAGGTCACGACGCCGGCGGCGACCGCGACCACTTTCGAGCCGGCGGTGCCGGCGAAGTCCACGCCCTTGTGAAACGCCTCGCGGCCGTCGAAGGGATCGGCGCGCTCGCCGAAATAGGACGAGATGAAGCCGTTGCTCACCGGGCGCCCTTCCGGGTGGATCTGCGCCTTCAGCTCGCGCGCGAGAATCACGTTCTCCAGCGCCGAGAGCTGCGATTCGCGCAGGTCGACCCGCTGCTCGAGCTGAGTGAGCATGACGGACAGGTCGGGGATCTGTGCACTCACGCCCTCGCCCTCGGGGCCGCCGCTGGGCGGGTCGCGCTCGAAGTTGAACTCGCGGCTGTCGATGTCCGCCATCTCGGTGAGGCGCTTGCCGAGGGCATCGAGACGGATGACGTGCGCGTTCACCTCGCCGAGGCGCATCGCCATGGCGTCGACGCGCAGCTGCAGTTGTTGCCTGAGAGCGGCGATCTGCTGTTTCTGCTCGGCGAGGAGATTTCCGAGGCGCGTCGTGTCGCTGAGCAGGAAGCGCTCGTGACTGCCGCGCCGAGCTGCAGCCCCAGGCGAAGGCGCTGCCGAGGATGGCGAGCATGAGGGCGGCCAGGACGGTCGAGGGTCAGCGGACGCGTCAGATTGAGCTGCCGGGCCCGCCCCTCACGCCTGGGAAGAAAAATGACGTTCATGCGCGGCGTTCCGATGGCCTGGTTCCCCCTCTAGGCAGGCAACCCCAGCGATACCGCGTGGGCGAGCCCGGGCGTGAAGCGCCCTGTTTTGCTTTAAAAAGCCTGTACGCTGCTGGCAACCCCGCTGTCATGGCTCCTCGCTTTAGACCGGTGGCTTTGCGTCCCCGCCTTTCGGCGGGTTTGCCCAAGCAGCTCTAAGCAATATGCCGAATAAAGCGCGCCGAAACAAGCGCGGCAGGCCCCGAATGAGTGTCAGGGCGGCACTAAAACCGCCGCCGGCCCATTCTGTCAAAGAGCTGCTCGGGAGCAGCCGGCCCACTTTGAAGCGCGTCACAGATCGCGTGGCAGATCAGGCCGCGCGCGCGAGCTTCTGGAGCGCCTGGCTCGCGGCGCATCTTGCGCCGCCCACTCACGCAGAGAATATGCGCTATCGCCGAGCGCGACGGCACGCTGGTGATCTTCGCCGAAACCGCCGCCTGGTCGGCGCGGCTGCGCTACGCGATTCTCGAGCTGCAGCGGGAGATTCACGCCGCCGACCCTGCCGTCACCGCCATCGAGGTTCGCGTACTGCCGCGCCGCTGAGTGGCGCCGTGATACAGCGAGCGCCGCTCGAGCCCAGGCCGCGCTCGGGCCGATGCCGGGTGCCGGCAACGCTACGGTTTCGACAGCAGATCCGCCTTGCCGGTGTCCAAATCCACCGGTACTGACACGTGCTCCTGCACGATCAGCCATTGACCGTGCAGCTTGCGATACACGTCGGTGACTCTGACCACCAGTTCAAATTTGGAACCGTCCTTGCGTGTGAATTGCGCGGCCTGAATACTGTGACTGTAAGCGACCGCACCTGCCGTCGTGACCTCAAGACCGGATATGGAGAACTTGATCGAGCCGGGGAGAGCGGCAAACAGCTCCTGCCAATCCTTCCTGTAGTCCTCCCATCCGACGTGCTGCCGCGGCGGCGTCACATCGAACACGAACAGACTGGGACCGGGCGCGTATGCCTTCATGATCGCATCGACGTCCTTGGCGTTGAAGGCCGCGGCGTAGCGCTCCTCGAGTGCCTGGATCGCGGCCTTGTCGCTGTTGGCGGGCGCGGGCTCGGCAGCGTTGAGGTGGCTCGAAACGCCGGTGATACCCAGGGTCGCCAGAGTGCAACACAGTGAACAGGTAAGACGATTCACGTTGTACCCCCTTGAGGTTGTTTGACGCTCGGGAGTTTGCGGGGCTATTACACCTCGCCGGCCGGGCTGTCAACGAAGCGCTGCGGTCGGGGGTGGGTCGGTTCTGACTCACTACCCTGCGGTCGGTAGTGGGTCGACCCACTATCCAGCGCTCAGTCCGCGCTGCGGGTGGCTTCAGCCGCGCGGGGGATGCAGGGCCGGCGTCTCGATGTAGGAGATCGGCGCATCCGCGTAGGGCTCGAACACGACCTCTTCCCAGGCGGAGCCGTCGGCGAGCAGCGCGCGCAGGAGCTTGTTGTTGAGCGCGTGGCCGGACTTGTGGCCGCTGAATTCGCCGATCAGGCTGTGCCCGAGCAGATACAGATCGCCGATCGCATCGAGGATCTTGTGCTTGACGAACTCGTCCTCGTAGCGCAGCCCGTCCTCGTTCAGCACGCGGAAGTCATCGAGCACGATGGCGTTGTCGAGACTGCCGCCGAGGGCGAGGCTGTGCGAGCGCAGCGTCTCGAGGTCGCGCATGAAGCCGAAGGTGCGCGCGCGGCTCACTTCCTTCAGGAACGAAGTGGTGGAGAAATCCATCGAGGCGCTTCTGCGAGCGGCGCTTGAAGATCGGGTGATTGAACTCGATCTCGAAATTCACCTTGAAGCCATCGAAGGGATCGAACTGCGCCCACTTGTCGCCATCCTCGACGCGCAGGCGCTTCCTCACGCGCATGAATTGCTTCGGCGCGCGCTGCTCCTCGATGCCGGCGGACTGCAGCAGGAACACGAACGGGCCCGCGCTGCCGTCCATGATCGGCACTTCCGGGGCGCACACCTCCACGATCGCGTTGTCGATGCCGAGGCCTGCGAAGGCCGACAGCAGGTGCTCGACGGTCGAGACGCGCGACTCGCCCTTGACGAGTGTGGTGCCGAGGACGGTGTCGCCGACGTTCTCGGCGTGTGCGCGGATGTCGACGGGCTGCGGCAGATCGGTGCGCCGGAAAACGATGCCGGTATCCGGTCGGCGCGGCCGCAGGGTCATCAGCACCTTCTTGCCGGTATGCAGACCCGACGCCGGTGGCGCGGATCGAGTTCTTGAGGGTGCGTTGTCCAACCATGCGTCGTGCTCGCCCTAACGTCCGCAGCCTACCGCGGATGACAGGCGCGCCATACGCGACCCTTGGAGAGAGGCCGCCGTAAGCCTGGCAGGCCCCTCACCTATAGAGGCTTTGCGTAAGGCGCTTTACCGTATCACATCAATCGGCCTGCCGGCGCAGAAATGCCGGAATGTCCAGCAGCTCCTCCGGCTCGGCCTCCGAGCGCAGCCCGTCGCCAACCGCCCGTTGGCGCTGGACCGTGGGCTTGTCCAGACGCGGCATAGTCACTGCTCGACAGCGGTCTGCGCCGCACCACGCGCATCGCGCGTTCGCGCGCGGGTCGCGCTCGCGCACCGGCGGCACTCTCGCGCTCCCGCGGCGGGGACGGTGGCGCACGCGATGCCGCAGCGGGTCGGCCGAGGCCGGTGGCCACCACCGTAACGCGCACCTCGTTGGAGAGTTCCGGATCGATCACCGTGCCCACGACCACCGTTGCGTCCTCGGAGGCGAACTGCTTGACGATCTGCCCGACTTCCTGGAACTCGCCGATCGAGAGGTCCATGCCCGCGCGTGACGTTGACCAGAATGCCGTGAGCGCCGGCGAGATTGATGTCCTCGAGCAACGGCGAGGAAACGGCCGCCTCCGCCGCAACGCGCGCGCGGCCTTCGCCGCTCGCCGCACCCGAGCCCATCATCGCCATGCCGGTCTCGGCCATCACGGTGCGCACGTCGGCAAAGTCGACGTTGATGAGGCCCGGCCGGGTGATGAGCTCGGCGATGCCCTGCACCGCGCCCTGCAACACCTGGTTCGCCGACTTGAACGCATCGAGCAGCGTCGTCTGCGGCCCCAAGCACCGTCAGCAGCTTCTGGTTCGGAATGGTGATGAGCGAGTCGCAGAACTTGCCGAGCTCGGCGATGCCGTGGTCGGCGATCAGGAGCGCTTGCCGCCTTCCATCTCGAAGGGCTTGGTCACGACCGCCACGGTGAGGATGCCGAGCTCCTTGGCGACCTGCGCCACGACCGGCGCCGCGCCCGTGCCGGTGCCGCCGCCCATGCCGGCGGTGATGAACAGCATGTCGCAGCCTTCGACCAGCTCGATGATGCGGTCGCGATCCTCCATCGCCGCCTGGCGGCCGACTTCCGGATCGGCGCCGGCGCCCAGGCCCTTGGTGATGTTGCAGCCGATCTGCAGCGCCGTCTTCACCTTGGCGTGCTTGAGCGCCTGCGCATCGGTGTTGATGCACATGAAGTCGACTCCGTCGATGCCGCTCGGGACCATGTGCGTGACGGCGTTGCCGCCGCCGCCGCCGACGCCGATGACCTTGATCACCGCGCTTTGGCTGTATGCGTCCATCAGTTCAAACATTGTTGTCGCTCCTACACGAATAGAAGTGGTTGGTTGAACTATCGCTCTATCGCTCTGTCAGCTTCAAAAGTTTCCCTGGAACCAGGAGCGCATGCGCTCGAGCGCCGTCTTCGCGCTCCCCAGGGAGCGCCCTTCGTCGCGCGGGCAAGACGTTGTCGCGGGCATAGAGCAGAAGCCCCATGCCCGTGGAAAAAATCGGATTGCGCACCACGTCGGAGAGCCCCTGCACCTGCTGCGGCATGCCCGAGGCGCACCGGCACGTGGAACACTTCCTCGGCAAGCTCGATCGCGCCTTCCATCTTGGCGCTGCCGCCGGTCAGCACGATGCCGGCGGCGATCAGCTCCTCGAAGCCGCTGCGGCGCAGCTCCTCGCGCACCAGGCCGAAGAGCTCCTCGTAGCGCGGCTCGACGATCTCGGCGAGCGTCTGGCGCGCGAGGCGCCGCGCCGGCCGATCGCCGACGCTCGGCACCTCGATGCTCTCGTCGGGATTGGCGAGCTGCGAGAGCGCGCAGGCGTAGCGGATCTTGATGTCCTCGGCGTACTGCGTCGGCGTGCGCATCGACACGGCGATGTCGTTCGTGACCTGGTCGCCGGCGATCGGAATCACCGCGGTGTGGCGGATCGCGCCGTTGGCGAACACCGCAAGGTCGGTGGTGCCGCCGCCGATGTCGACCAGGCACACGCCGAGCTCCTTCTCATCCTCGGTCAGCACCGCGAAACTCGAGGCGAGCTGCTCGAGCACCACGTCCTCGACCGTGAGCCCGCAGCGCTGAATGCACTTCTCGATGTTCTGCGCCGCGCTGTCGGCGCCGGTGACGATGTGCACCTTCGCCTCGAGGCGCACGCCGGACATGCCGATCGGATCGCGGATGCCCTCCTGGCCGTCGACGATGAACTCCTGCGGCAGCACGTGCAGGATCTTCTGATCGGCGGGGATGGCGACCGCCTTGGCCGCATCGATCACGTGCTCGACGTCGCCGTGGCGTCACCTCCTTGTCGCGGATCGCCACCACGCCGTGGGAGTTCAGGCTGCGCACGTGGCTGCCGGCGATGCCGGCGTACACCGAGTGGATCTCGCAGCCGGCCATGAGCTCGGCCTCTTCGACCGCGCGCTGGATCGACTGCACGGTCGACTCGATGTTGACCACCACGCCCTTCTTCAGGCCGCGCGAGGGGTGCGAGCCCAGGCCCAGCACCTCGATCGCGCCGTCGGCGCCGATCTCGCCCACGAGCGCCACGACCTTGGAGGTGCCGATGTCGAGTCCCACGATGAGGCTGCGGTCGGAGCGCTTAAGCATCCTTGCCTCCGTCGTCGCCCGCGCGATGCGCGCCGCGTGCCCCGCCAGCCGATGGCAAAGCCGTTGCTGTAGCGCATGTCGACGTAGGCGATGTCGTCGGCGCGCTGCGCGACGAGCTTCGATCGCCGTGATCATGAAGCGCTCGAAGCGCTCATCGACCTGGCGGCTGCCCAGGCGCACCGTGATGCCGTTGGCGAGATCGAGCTCCCAGGCGCCGCGCTCATCGAGCCGCAGAGCGCCGTCAGGTGCATGCCCGCCTCGATCAGGCGCCCTGCGGCGGCGAGATAGCGCGCGGCGACGACCGCCTGCGTGCCCGCGGGACCCGAGAGCCGCGCAAGCTCGGGCGGAATGTGGCGTCGCGTCGCTCGCGAACAGCTCGCCGCGGGTGTTGAGCAGCCCGCTCTCGCCCCAGCGCGCCGCCGCGACCTGCTCGACGACGAGCACCGTCAGCCCGCGCGGCCAGGCGCGCTGCACGCTCACCGCATCGACCCAGGGCAGCGCGTGCGACCGCGCGCCGCACCGCCTCGAGATCCACCGACACCAGGCCCGCGCCGCGCAGCCGCTCCTTGACCGCGCGCTCGACATCGCCGGGCGAGACGCGCTGGAAGCGCCCGGAGATCGAGACACGCGCTCGATCGGCTGATCGAGCGCCCAGGCGACGCGCCAGCCGCGCCGCCGCAGCGAGCCGCGACGGCGCCGAGCGCGTCATCGCCCAGCGGCGCCAGTTGATCGCCGGCAGCCGCAAGCGGCGCTTCGCCCTGGCTTGCGGCGGTTCTTCGGTCGGCCCAGCATGTCGCTCACGCTCCTGCGCCGGCGGCGCGCGCGAGCCGGCGCGTGAAGCTCGTCTCGAGCACGCGCCAGACGAGCTCATCGAAATCGATGCCGCGGCGCGCGCGGCCATCGGCACGAGGCTGTGATCGGTCATGCCCGGAACGGTGTTGATCTCCAGCAGCAGCGGCCGCCCGGTCTCATCCATCATGAAATCCGCGCGTCCCCAGCCGCAGGCGCCGATGGCGCCGAAGGCCGCGAGCGCAAGACTGGCGAGGTGCTCCTCGGCCATGGCGGGCAGTCCCGAGGGACAGTAGTAGCGCGTGTCGTCGCGAAAATATTTGGCCTCGTAGTCGTAGAAGGTGCGCGGCGTCTCGATGCGGATCGAGGGCAGCGCCTCGCCCTGCAGGATCGCCACCGTGTACTCCGCGCCCGTGATCCAGGGCTCGGCGAACACCAGCGGTTCGAGCTGGGCGGCGGCCGCGTAGGCGGCGGCAAGTCCGCGGCGCGCTCGACCTTGCTCATGCCGACGCTCGAGCCCTGCGTGGCGGGCTTCACGATGAGCGGCAGCTCGAGCTGCTCGAGCGCGAGGTCGAAATCCTGCGGCCCCGTGAGCACCACGAAGTCGCAGGTCGCAACGCCGATCGCGAGCGCCAGGCGCTTGGTGCGCAGCTTGTCCATGCCGATCGCCGAGCCCATGACGCCGCTGCCGGTATAGGGCACGCCCAGGTACTCGAGCGCGCCCTGCAGCGTGCCGTCCTCGCCCCCGGGCCCGTGCAGCGCGATCCAGACGCGATCGAAACGCTCCTCGAGGAGGTCGCGGGAGCGCCCGCTCGCGCGGATCGAAGGCGTGCGCATCGACGCCGCGGCGCTTGAGCGCCTCCAGCACCGCGTTCCCGGTGAGCAGCGAGATCTCGCGCTCGCTCGAGTCGCCGCCGAACAGCACCGCGACGCGGCCGAAGTCGCGCGCATCGCTCACGCGTCGCAGCCCCTGCGGGTCGTAGCGCAGGTGCATGATCAGGGCACTCCCACGATGCGCACTTCGGGGTGCAGCGCGACGCCGTGCACGCGCTCGACTGTGTCGCGCACGTGCTCGATCAGGCGCTCGAGGTCGGCCGCGGTGGCCTCGCCGTAGTTGATGATGAAGTTCGCGTGCTTCTGCGACACCGCGGCATCGCCGATGCGAAAGCCCTTGAGCCCGCACGCCTCGATGAGGCGCGCGGCGTGATCGCCCGGCGGATTGGTGAACACCGAGCCGCAGCTCCACTCGCCGATCGGCTGCGAGGCCTTGCGGCGCGCGAGCAGCATCGCGCACTTCGGCGGTGTGCGCGCCGGGACGGTGCTCGAAACTCAAATCCGCGGCGATGAACCACTCATCCGCGGCGGGCGCGATCACCTGGCGATAGCCGACCCGGTATTCCGACGGCGCGCGCGAGTGCGTACGCCCCGCGCGGTCGATGGTCTGGACGCCGAGCACGTGCTGCCAGGTCTCCCCGCCGAAGGCGCCGGCGTTCATCGCCAGCGCACCGCCGAGCGTGCCGGGGATGCCGGCGAAGAACTCCGCCGGACCCAGGCCCCAGTTGATGCACTGCCGGGCGATGCGCGCGCAGGCGACTCCGGCCTCGGCGAGCACGCCCGTCTCGTTGCGGCGCTCGAGCCGGTCGAGCGTGCCGTGGGTGCTGATCACGACCCCCTGCAGGCCGCCGTCGCGCACCAGCAGGTTGCTGCCGAGGCCGATCCAGTGGATCGGCACGCCGGCGGGCACGGCGCGCAGGAAAGCGGCGAGATCGGCGACGTCGCGCGGATTGAAGAACACCTCCGCCGGTCCCCCGACGTGCCAGGAGGTATGCCGGCTCATGGGCTCGTTGCGGCGAACGCGCGCGATGAATTCCGGCGCCACGGCGAGGCTCATGACGCCCTCCCTGGCGGCAGCAGCCGCGCCAGTGTCTGCGGCAGCGCGTGCGCGATGCCACTGATGTTGCCCGCGCCCATGGCGACGACCACATCGCCCGCCTGGATCACGTCCTTGAGAGAGCGCGCGAGCTCCTCGACCTTCTCGACGAACAGCGGCTCGAGCTGGCCGCGGCTGCGCACCGCGCGGCAGATGGCGCGGCCGTCGGCGCCGGCGATCGGCGCCTCTCCCGCGGCGTACACCTCGGTGACGCACAGCGCATCGGCCCCCGACAGCGCCTTGCCGAAATCGTCGATCAGATCGCGGGTGCGCGTGTAGCGATGCGGCTGGAACGCGAGCACCACGCGCCGCCCCGGATAGCCCTGGCGCACCGCCTCGAGCGTCGCGGTGATCTCGGTCGGGTGATGGCCGTAGTCATCGATGATGCTGACGGCGCCGACCGCGGTCAGCACATCGGCGACGTGCTGCAGGCGCCGTTCGACGCCCTGGAAACTGCCGAGCGCGGCCCGGATCGCCGGATCGTCGATGCCGAGCTCGGTGGCGACCACGATGGCGGCGAGCGCGTTGAGCACGTTGTGCGGCCCGGGCAGATTCAGCGTCACCTCAGCGGCGCCGTCGCCGCGCGCGTCACCTCGAAGTGCGTCTGCAGCCCCGCGGGACGGATGCGCTCCGCGCGGACGTCCGCGCCTGCCTCGAGCCCGTAGGAGCGGATCGGGCGGCCGACTTCCTGCGCGATGCTGCGCACGTGCTCGTCGTCGACGCACAGCACCGCGAGCCCGTAGAACGGCAGGTTGTGCAGGAAGTCGACGAAGCTCTGCTTGAGCAGGCCGAAGTCCCCGCCGTGGGTGCTCAGGTGATCGTTGTCGATGTTGGTGACGATCGCGATCAGCGGCTGCAGGTGCGTGAAGGAGGCATCGCTCTCGTCGGCCTCGGCGACCAGATAGCGCCCCGCGCCGAGGCGCGCGTTGCTGGCCGCGCTCTTCAGGCGGCCGCCGATGACGAAGGTCGGATCCTCGCCGCCCTCGGCGAGGATGCTCGCGACGAGGCTCGTGGTCGTGGTCTTGCCGTGCGTGCCGGCGACCGCGATGGAGTAGCGGAAGCGCATGAGCTCGCCGAGCATCTCGGCGCGCGCCACCACCGGGATGCGCCGCTCGAGTGCCGCGGCGATTTCGGGGTTGTCGCGCGGCACGGCGCCGGAGACGACGACGACGTCGGCACCGGCGATGTTCGCGGCCGCATGTCCGATGCTGACACGCGCGCCGAGGCTCGCCAGCCACTCGGTCACCGCGCTGGCGCGCAGGTCCGAGCCCTGCACGGTATAGCCGAGATTGAGCAGCACCTCGGCGATGCCGCTCATGCCGCTGCCGCCGATGCCGACGAAGTGGATGGTGTTGATGCGCCGCATGCGGTCGCGCCGCTCGGGTTGCGCGCGCCGCTCCTCGCGCGGCCGCTGGCGCAGCGTTCCCTGCTCACCGCTCATGCGGCCCCCCGCGCGAGCTCCAGGCAGGACGCCGCGAGCTCATCCGCGGCACGCGGCCGGGCGAGCAGGCGCGCGCGCTCGGCCATGGCGAGAAGCTTGCCGCGCCCGGCGCACAGGCGCTGCACCTCGGAAGCGAGGCGCTCGCGGACTCAGCTCGCGGTCGGGGATCAGCACCGCGGCGCCCTCGCGTACCAGATACTGCGCGTTGTAGGCCTGGTGATCGTCGACCGCGCCCGGGAACGGCACCAGGATCGCGCCGACCCCGGCGGCCGCAAGCTCCGACACCGTGAGCGCGCCGGCGCGGCAGATCACCAGATCCGCCCAGCCGTAAGCCTCGCCATGTCCTCGATGAAGGGACGCACGTCGGCACGCACGCCCGCCTGCGCGTAGCTCGCCCGGCCGGCATCGAGCCAGCGCTCCCCGGCCTGGTGGCGAACGTCGAAGGCGAGCCACCCCGAGAGGCGCTTCAGCGCAAACGGCACGACCGCGTTCAGACGCGTCGCGCCCTGGCTGCCGCCGATCACCAGGATCCGCACCGCGCCGCTGCGACCGGCAAAACGCACGCTGGGCGGCGGCAGCGCGCTGATGTCGGCACGCACCGGATTGCCGATCACGCGCGCGTGCACGTCGCGGCCGAAGCTGCCGGGAAACGCCTCGAGCACCTCGCGCGCGAGATGCGCGAGGCAGCGGTTGGTGAAGCCGGCAATGGCATTCTGCTCGTGAATGACGAGCGGCCGGCGCGTGAGCCAGGCCGCGACCCCGCCCGGCCCGGTGACGAACCCGCCCAGCCCGACCACGACCAGCGGGCGGTGGCGCCGCATGACGGCAAGCGCCTGCAGCAGCGCCACGCTCAGCCGGAACGGCGCGGTGAGCCAGGTGAGCACGCCCTTGCCGCGCAGCCCGCCGACCGACAGCCACTCGATCGGAATGCGCTCGGCGGGAATGACGCGCGCCTCGAGCCCGCGGCGCGGTGCCGAGCCACACCACCTCGAGTGATCGCTCGCGCAGCAGCCGCGCGAGCGCCAGCGCCGGGAACACGTGGCCGCCGGTGCCGCCGGCCATGATGAGGATGGGCCGGCTCACGATGCGCCCCTCACGGTGGCGGAGCCGCGCTGCCTGGCGCAGGCCTCGTGATAGACGCGCAGCAGCAGCCCCACCCACGCCAGCGCCACGATGAGGCTCGAGCGGCCGTAGCTCATGAGCGGCAGCGTCAGTCCCTTGGTGGGCAGCACCCCCATGTTGACGCCGATGTTGATGAAGGCCTGGATGCCGACCCACAGGCCAAAGCCCGCCGCGAGGTAGGCGGGAAACTTCAGTCCCGCCTCCGAAGCGAGGCGCGCGATGTGAAAGCTGCGCCAGATGAACCCGAGAAAAAGGCCGAGCGTCACGATCACTCCGAGGAGTCCCAGCTCCTCGGCCAGCACCGCGAACAGGAAATCGGTGTGCGCCTCGGGCAGGTAGAACAGCTTCTGCACGCTCTCGCCCAGCCCCACGCCGAACCACTCGCCGCGCCCGATGGCGATCAGCGACTGCGTGAGCTGAAAGCCGCTGTTGTAGGGATCCGCCCACGGATCGAGGAATGTCGTCAGGCGGCGCAGCCGGTAACTGGAGCTCACCGCCAGCACGCCGAAGCCCGCGGCTGCGATCGCCGTCATGGCGATCACGTAGCGCAGGCGCGCGCCGGCGAGGAACAGCAGGCCGAAGCCGGTCGCGAACAGCACCGTGGCGGCGCCGAAGTCGGGCTCGGCGAGCAGCAGTGCGCCCACGCCCACCAGCAGTGCCAGGGGTTTCGCGAGCCCGATGAAGGATGCGCGCAGCTCGCTCTCGCGGCGCACGGCGTAGCTGGCCACGTAGATGAGCACCAGCACGCGCGCCAGCTCCGATACCTGGAAGTTGGCGCCGGCGATGCGCAGCCAGCGACGGCTGCCGTTCACGACGTGGCCGAGGCCCGGCACGAGCACCACGACGAGCAGCACGATCGCGAGCGACGAGCAGCGCCACCGAGATGCGCTCGAGAAACTCGGTGCGGATCGCGAACAGGAGCAGCGCGAGAGCCGCGCCGATAAGCGTGAGCAGCAGCTGGCGCTCGAGGTACAAGAACGGCTGCCCGGATTCCTGGCTGGCAATCGAGATCGAGGCGGAAGTCACCATCACGAGTCCGAGCAGCACGATTCCGAGGACGAGGGCGAGCGTCACGGGGTCAGATGCACACTGGCGCCGCGGCCGTGGGCGCGCGCCAGACCCGGCAGCGCCGACTGCAGGGAGCTGCTCATGCCGCCAGCTCCCGCACGGCCTGCGCGAACACGGCGCCGCGATGCGCGTAGTCGCGGAACATGTCGAGGCTCGCGCACGCGGGCGAGAGCAGCACGGTGTCGCCCGGGCGCGCCGCGCGTGCGGCCGCCTCTACCGCCTGCGGCGAGTGTGGCGCAGGTCTCGAGCGTGCATACGCCCGCGAGCGCGGCGGCGATGCGCGCCGCATCACGGCCGATGAGAACCGCGTGACGCACCTTGCCGCGGAACGCGCCAGCCAGGGGCGTGAAGTCCTGGTTCTTGCCGTCGCCGCCGGCGATCAGCACCAGCGGCCCGGGCATGCCGGCCACCGCGGCGAGCGTCGCGCCGACATTGGTGCCCTTGGAATCATCGATGTAGGTCACGCCGCGCACCTCGCGCCACCCACTGCGAGCGGTGCGGCAGGCCCGCGAAGGCGGCGAGCTCCGCGAGCATCGCCGGCAGCGGCAGCGCGAGTGCCTCGCCGAGCGCGAGCGCCGCGAGCGCGTTGGCGGCGTTGTGCAGGCCCTTGATCTTCAGCGCGGCCACCGGCATCAGGGGCTCGCCGCGGCGGCGTCAGCCACCATTCGCGCCCGTGCTGAGCGAGCGCGTAGTCCGCGCCGATGCTGGCGCGCAGCGAGAAGCTCAGGGTGCGCGTCGCCCGGCGCGGCATCGCCGCGACCAGCGGATCATCCAGGTTGATGACCGCCGTATCGCAGCGGGCGAAGATGCGCGCCTTGGCCGCCGCGTAGCTCGCAAGCGAATCGTAGCGGTCGAGATGGTCGGGGCTCACGTTGAGCACCGTCGCCGCGCGGCAGTGAAGGCTCATGCTGGTCTCGAGCTGATAGCTCGACAGCTCCAGCACGTACAGCTCGGTGTCCGGCGTGAGCAGGTCCAGCGCCGGCTCCCCGAGGTTGCCGCCGACTCGCACGGCGAGTCCGGCACGCTGCGCCATGCGCGCCAGCAGCGTCGTCACCGTGCTCTTGCCGTTGGTGCCGGTGATGCCGGCAACCGGCGCCGTCGCGGCACGAGCGAACAGCTCGATGTCGCCGACGATCTGCAGCCCGCGGCGCCGCGCCTCGGCGAAGAACGGCATGTCGAGCGGCAGCCCCGGGGATGCCACCACGCACACCGCATCATCGAGCAGCGCCGTATCGAGGCCGCCCAGACGCACCGGGATGCGCGCATCGAGCGCGGTCAGTGCTGCCAGCTGCGGCGGCGCCGGGCGCGTATCGGTGACGGCGAGGCGCCAGCCGCGCGCGTGCAGATAGCGTGCGCACGAGAGCCCGGTGCGTCCGAGGCCCACGATCACGGCATACGGCGAGCCTGCGGTTTTAGTGCTCATCGCAGTTTCAGCGTCGCGAGCCCGGCCAGCACGAGCAGCAGCGAGATGATCCAGAAGCGCACGATGACCTTCGGCTCCGCCCAGCCCTTGAGCTCGAAGTGGTGGTGGATCGGCGCCATCCTGAAAATGCGCCGGCCGGTGAGACTTGTAGGAAGCCACCTGCAGGATGACCGAGGCGGTCTCGAGCACGAACACCCCGCCCATCACCAGCGCGACCAGCTCCTGGCGCACGATCACCGCCAGCACACCGATGGCGGCGCCGATCGCCAGCGCGCCGACGTCGCCCATGAACACCTGCGCGGGATAGGAGTTGAACCACAGAAAGCCGAGGCCCGCGCCGGCGAGCGAGGCGCAGAAGATCAGCAGCTCGCCCGCGCCGCGGATGTCCGGGATCTGCAGGTAGTGGGCGAACACCGCGTTGCCGCTCGCGTAGGCGAAGATGCCGAGCGCGGAGGCCACGAGCGCGGCGGGCATGATCGCGAGCCCGTCGAGCCCGTCGGTGAGATTCACCGCGTTGCTCATGCCGACGATCATGAGATAGGCGATCACGATGAACCCGAAGGCGGTGAGCGGGGCGTGAAAGGTCTTGAAGAACGGCAGGAAGAGCGTCGTCTCCGCCGGCTCCGTGGCGGTGTAGTAGAGCGTCGCGGCGGTGGCGAGCCCGGCGACTGACTGCCACAGGTATTTCCAGCGCGGCCGCAGGCCCTGCGGGTTGCGCACCACGAGCTTCAGATAATCGTCGTAGAAACCGATCAGGCCGAAGGCGAAGGTCACGCCCAGCACGGTCCACACGAGGCGATTGGACGGCTCCGCCCACAGCAGCGTGCTCACCAGCGTGGTGACGAGGATCAGCGTGCCGCCCATGGTCGGCGTGCCGGCCTTGAGCAGATGGGTGGGCGGACCGTCGTCGCGCACCACCTGGCCGATCTGGTAGCGCGACAGGCGCGCAATCATCGAAGGGCCCACGAGGAGCGACAGGCCGAGCGCGGAAGCCGTCGCCAGGATGGCGCGGAACGTCAGGTAGGAGAACACGTGCAGCCCGACGATGCGGCCGGCGAACTGTTGTGTGAGCCAGTACAGCACTCAATGCCCGCCTGTTGCGGCGGCACCCTCGCCGCTCAGAGCCGCCACCACCCGCTCGAGCCGGTTGAAGCGCGAGCCCTTGATGAGCATGCGCACCCCGGGGCCCGCGGCGGCGAGCGCCTCGCCGAGTGCGGCGGTGAGCGCCGCGACGTCGGCAAACCACTACGCGCCGGCGCCGAAGCTCGCGACCGCGCTCGCCATGAGCGCTCCGGTTGCATACAGCCGCTCGATGCCGCGCTCGCGCGCGAACTCGCCGATCCCGGCGTGCGCCTGTGGCGCGTAATCACCCAGCTCGGCCATGTCGCCGAGCACCAGCCACCTGCTCCCGTTGAGCCCGCCCAGCACCTCGATCGCGGCGCGCACCGAGCTCGGGTTGGCGTTGTAGGAGTCGTCGACCAGCCACGCGCCATTTCTTGCCTGCCGGAACTGCAGCCGGCCGGGGACGGCGCGCACGCGCGCAAGCCCTGCGGTGATCTGCTCGAGCGTGGCGCCGGCGGCCGCGCCGGCGGCCGCGGCGGCGAGCGCGTTGGCGACGTTGTGCGCGCCGCCGACGGCGAGCTCGATGCGCGCGCTCCCCTTGGGGGCAGTCAGGCGGAAATGAGTGCGAAAGCCGGCGGCTGCGACTTCGGTGCGCACCTCGCCAGCGCTGAAATCCGCGCGCGAGCACACTCCGAAGGTGACCACGTGAGCCCGTGTCGATCCGCGCCACAGCGCTGCGAACTCATCGTCCGCGTTGATGACGGCGGTGGCGGTCGCGTCGAGCCCGGCGACCATTTCCCCTTCCGCGCGCGCCACTCCCTCGAGGCTCCCGAAGCCCTCGAGGTGCTCGGCGCCGGCGTTGGTAATCATGCCGACGGAGGGACGCGCGAGCTCGACGAGCGCCGCAACCTCGCCGGCGCGGTTAGCGCCCATCTCCACCACCGCAAAACGATGCTCGGGCGCAAGGCGCAGCAGTGTGAGCGGCACGCCGATGTGATTATTGAGATTACCGCGCGTGGCGAGGCAGCTGCCGGCCTCACTGAGGATCGCCGCGGTCATCTCCTTGGCGGTCGTCTTGCCGTTGCTGCCTGCAACCCCCACCAGGGGTCCGGTGAAGGCGGCGCGCCAGGCGCGCGCGGCGCGCGTCAGCGCCGCCTGCGTGTCGCGCACCACGATCTGCGCCAGCGCCACCGGCTGCGCGGCATCGACCACGGCGCCAGCGGCCCCCAGGGCCAGCGCAGCGGCCACGAACTCGTTGCCGTTGAAGTGCGGGCCGCGCAGCGCGATGAACAGCTGTCCGCGAGCGAGGGTGCGCGTGTCGCTCGCCACCTCGGTAAAGGCGGCATCGGCACCGACGAGCTCGCCGCCGCAGGCACGCGCAAATTCGGCCAACGTGCGCTTCATGCGAGCAGCCTCGCCAGCTCATCCCCGACGATCGCCTGATCGCGGAAGGCGCGCCGCTCGCTGCCGCGGATCTGGTAGTCCTCGTGCCCTTTGCCGGCGATCAGCACGACGTCGTCGGGCGTCGAGCGCTGCAGCGCCATGCGGATGGCGAGCGCGCGATCGTGTTCGATGGTGAGCGGCGCGCGCTGCGCCACGCCGGCGACGATATCGGCCACGATGCGCTGCGGATCTTCGCTGCGCGGATTGTCGTCGGTGAGGACGACGTCGTCGGCGAGCTCGGCCGCGACCTGGCCCATCAGTGGGCGCTTGCCCACATCGCGGTCGCCGCCGCAGCCGAACACCACGCGCAGCTGGCCGCGGCAATGCAACCGCGCGGCGCGCAGTGCCTTCGCGAGCGCATCGGGCGTGTGTGCGTAGTCGACGATGGCGAGGGGGCTGCGCCCGCGCCCGCCGAACATCTCCATGCGCCCGCTCGCGGGACGCACCCTGGAGAGCGCCTGCGCCGCCTCTGGCAGCGGAACGTCCCACGCCAGCAACACCGCCAGCACCGTGAGCACGTTGTCGACGTTGAAATCCCCCATGAGGCGCACCGACAGCTCCACGCTGCCGAAGCTCGAGTCCACCTCGATGGTGAGGCCGCCGGAATCGGGCCGCACGCGCGTGGCGCGCACGAATTGCGCGGCCGGCGGCGGCTTGCGGCTCTCCCGCGTGGTGACGATGAGCCGGGCGGCGGATGAGCTCGATCCGGGCGGCGGCGCCGGTGCCGCGTGGCCGCCCGCACCCGCCAGGGCCGCGCCAAAGGGATCATCGACGTTGATGACGCGCTCGGCGAGGCCGGGGAAGCTGAACAGGCGCGCCTTGGCCGCGGCGTAGGCCTCCATGCTGCCGTGATAGTCGAGGTGGTCGCGGGTCAGGTTGGTGAAAGCGGCGGTGCGGAAGCGCACGCCGTTGACGCGCTCCTGATCGAGCGCATGGCTGGACACCTCCATGCTCACGCATTCGGCCCCCTGCGCCTTGAGCTGCGCGAGTTGCCGATGCACGGTCACTGCATCGGCGGTGGTGTGCGGGGTGGGCGTGATCTGCGGCGGCACGCCCATGCCGAGCGTACCGATGTAGCCGGCGTGCCTGCGGCAGCGCTGCAGCGCCTGGGCCAGGAGCCACGCGCAGGTGGTCTTGCCGTTGGTGCCGGTGATGCCGGCCACGGTGAGGTGCTGCGAGGGCGCCCCGAAGAAGCGGTCGGCGATGAGGCCGGCGCGGGCGGCCAAGTGCGGCAGCGCCGCGACGAAGGTGTCAGCAGCGAGCCGTGCCGCCTCCGGCGGCGCGCCCTCGGGCTCGTAGAGCACCGCGCGTGCGCCGCGTGCCACCGCCTCGGGCGCGAACTTCAGGCCATGGTGGGTGCGGCCGCGACAGGCAAGGAACAGCGCGCCCGGAGTCGCGCCGCGGCTGTCGAGCGTCAGGTCGCTCACCCGCAGCTCCGGCGGCGCGGCGATCCACCCCGCCACGAGCTCGGCGAGCGAGCGCGGCGCAGAAACCGGGCGGCCGCGGGCCGAGTCCGTCATGGCAGTGCCGCGGTGCGTACGCCGCCGATCGTGGGGCTCGCCGGCAGCTCTTCGGGGGATTTCACCGGCTGGTCCGGCGCCACCGCCAGCAGCCGCAGCGCGCCGCCCACCACGCTGGAGAACACTGGTGCAGCCACCTGGCCGCCCATGTGCAGTCCCGCGCCCGGCTCATCGATCACCACCACCGCCGCCAGGCGCGGCTCGGTCGCCGGCGCCACGCCGCCGAACACCGCCATGTAGCGATCGGTTGAATAGCCCCCCGCGGTGGCCTTCCACGCGGTGCCGGTCTTGCCCGAGACGCGATACCCCGGGATCGCGGCAAGCTTGCCCGTGCCCTCGGCCGTCACGACCGACTCGAGCATTCCGAGCAGCTCGCGGCAGACTTCGGGGCCGAGCGAGCGCTCCCCGAGCGGGGCCGCCTCGACGCGCAGGAAGGAGACCGCCCGCGCGATGCCGAAGCCGCCGAGGATCGCGTAGGCGTGTGCCAGCTGCAGGGGCGTCACCGACAGGCCGTAGCCGTGGGACATGGTGACGATGCCGATGGGGCGCCACTGCGAGTACGGCGGCAGGAGCCCGGCCGACTCGCCGGGATAGCCGCTGGTAGAGACCTGGCCGAAACCGAGCCCGGTGAGCGTGCTCCAGATCTGACGCGGCGGGAGAGTGAGGGCGATATGCGCCATGCCGACGTTCGAGCTCTTGGCGAGCACGGTCGTGATGTTGATCGCGCCGAGGTTGTGCTCGTCCTCGAAGATCTTGGCGCCCACTTTGAAGAACCCGGGCGAGGTGTCGATGATGCTGTGGCTGTCGTACTTGCCCGAGGCGAGGCCTGCGGCCACGAAGAACGGCTTGATGGAGGAGCCGGGCTCGAAGATATCGGTGGCGGCGCGGTTGCGGTAGCTGGCCGCCTCGATCTGCTCGCGGTCGTTGGGGTTGTACGCGGGCTGGTTCACCATGGCGAGCACTTCGCCCGTGGCCACGTCCAGCACCACCACGGATCCGGCGCGGGCGCGCTGGTCGCGGATCGCGGCCTTCAGCTCGCGGTAGGCGAGATACTGGATGCGCAGGTCGATCGACAGCACCAGATCCCGCCCGGGGCGCGCCGGGCGGATGCTCTCGACGTTCTGCACGATACGCCCGTAGCGATCCTGGATGACGCGCTTGGCGCCGGCCTCGCCGGCGAGCCAGTGATCGAATGCGAGCTCGAGGCCCTCCTGCCCGGCGTCGTCGACGTTGGTGAAGCCGAGCAGGTGTCCCGCTAACCTCCCCGCCCGGGTAATAGCGGCGGTACTCGCGCGAGCTGTAGACCCCGGGGATGCCGAGCGCCTTGATCTGCGCGGCCTCGGCGGGCTGGCGGTGGCGGGCCAGGTAGAGAAACTCGCGGTCGAGATTGCTCGTGACGCGCCGGGCGAGCTCCTGACGGTCGAGCTTCAGCGCCGCAGCGAGGCGCGGAATCTGGTCGGTGGCGAGGGCCAGCTCGCGCGGATTGACCCACAGGGAATCCACCGGCGTGCTGACCGCGAGCGGCTCGCCGTAGCGGTCGGTGATGGTGCCGCGGTGCGCTGCAATGTCGAGCACCCGCGAGAAGCGCGCATCGCCCTCGCGCGCGAGAAAGCCGTGATCCACGAGCTGCAGGTCGATGGCACGCCACACCAGGCCCAGGGCGCTGGCCATGAGCACTGCGATCAACAGGTACGCGCGCCAGCGGAACGAGTCCTGCGCGCCATCGCGGGAGCTGCGCGCCTTCATGGAGCGATGATCTCGATCTCCTTCGGCGGCGGCATCCCCATGTGGAGCCTGGCGCTGGCGACGCGCTCGACGAAGGCGTGGCTGGACCAGGCACTCTGCTCGAGCTGCAGCTGGCCCCATTCGATCTCCAGGTTGTCGCGGCGCGCATTCAGCGCCTCGAGCTCGACGAACAGCTCCCGGGCGCGGTGCTTGCACCAGATCGCTCCGGCGGCCGAGCCGAGCACCGCCACCCACAGCACCCCGACGGCGAGCGCGAGCGTGCCGCGGCTCATGCGAGGCGCTCCGCCACGCGCAGCAGCGCGCTGCGGGCGCTGGGGTTGCGCGCAAGCTCGGCCGCCCCGGGACGGGTCTTGCGCCCGATGAGTTTCAGACGCGGGCGCGCCCCGGCGGGGAGCTCCGGCAGCCGCTTCAGCGCCGGATCGGTCTGCGACTCGCGCTGCATGAAGCGCTTCACGGCGCGATCCTCGAGGGAGTGGAAGCTGATCACCGCGAGGCGTCCGCCGGGGGAGAGCACCTCGAGCGCTGCCGCGAGTCCGCGCGCGAGCTGCCCGAGCTCGTCGTTGATGAACATGCGCAGCGCCTGAAAAGTGCGCGTCGCGGGATGCTTGCCAGGCTCGCGGCTGCGCACCGCGCCCGCGACCAGGGCCGCGAGCTCACCGGTGCGGCTGAGGGCGCGCTCGCGCCGTGCCGCGACAATGGCCTGCGCCACGCGACGCGCGAAGCGCTCCTCCCCGAAAGTGACGATCACCTGGCGTATCTCATCGACGCTCGCGCGAGCGAGCCAGGCAGAGACGGGCTCACCGCGCGTCGGGTCCATGCGCATATCGAGCGGGCCGTCGGCTCTGAAGCTGAAGCCCCGCTGCGCGTCATCGAGCTGCGGTGAGGACACGCCGAGGTCGAAGAGCACACCGCGGCACGCATGCTCGTGCGCGTGCGCCGGCACGAGCGTGGCGAGATCGGCAAACGACGCATGGACGAGCGTAAGCCGCATTTCGTCGGCAAAGCGGCGGCGGCCGGCCGCAATGGCGTGCGGATCCCTGTCGAGCGCGAGCAGGCGGCCTTCTCGACCCAGGGCCTGGAGTATGAGTGCCGAATGACCGCCACGCCCGAACGTCGCATCGACATAGTAACCGCCCGCTTCCAGGGCCAGCCCGTCGAGCGCCTCAGCAGCGAGCACGGGTGTGTGCTCATCCACTTGCGAAGCGGTGTGCCCCCGCCCCCCTGAGTGCTCTTGCCACGGGCCCAAGCCCAGCCACACTCGTCCGCAGAACCCCTACAGCGACAGGGACTCGAGCTCGGAGGGCAGATCGGTAGCGACTTCCTCGTTCTTCAGCCACTGGTCGCGCCGCTCGTTCCAGCGGACCTCGTCCCACAGCTCGAACCGATTGCCCTGACCAATCAGCATTCCGTGCCGCCCGAGACTGGCGAACTCCCGCAGCTCAGGCGGCAGCAGCACCCTGCCGTGCCCGTCCAGGGGCAGATCGGTCGCGTGGCCCACCATCAGCCGCTGCAGCCGGCGCGCGGTTGCATTCAGGCTTGGCAGGCTCATCAGCTTGCGTTCGATCTGCTCCCACTCGGGCAGGGGATAAATGAGGAGACACTGGTCCTTGTCGATGGTGACGACCAATTTCCCCTGGGCGAGTTCGGCGATCTGCTCCCGGTAGCGGGTGGGCAAGACCATCCGGCCCTTGTCATCCAGGGTGATTTTTGTTGCACCGCGAAACACGACCTGTGAGGCGAGGGTTCGCCCATTTCCCCCCACTTTCTCCCACTGGGCGCCACTATAGGAATCGGGGGGGAACTATGTCAATTGAATTAGTGTGAAATTCGTCGCAATCACAAGAACTTATGTAGATAACCACAGGTGGGGGTGCGAACGCCCTGGCGGCGGCCAGCCGCCTCGTCGGGTATTCGTTCCCAGAATCAGCGGCTTGCCCGGCCAGATTTATACAGTGGTTCGAAAACTCGCGGCCTGTGTGGCCGGCACGGATCCCACATGATCAATCCGCGGCCAGCCCGGCGATGCGGGCACAGCGCCGGGCGATGCGGGAAGGGAAGCTTCCCCGATCAGGAAGCGAGGAAAGCGTGTTGGATCCACTCGATGGCGGGCGTTGCGCCGTGTGGATCGCTCACCACTATGACGTCGAAGCGCACCGGCAGCCGCGCGAGATCGCGCTGCTGCTGCAGCAGCTGACTCGCGGCGCGCGTGATGCGTTGCTGCTTGCGCCGATCGACGCTCGCGGCTGCGCCGCCGTAGGCGCTGTTGGCGCGAGTGCGCACTTCGGCAACAACCAACACGCCCGCGTGGCGCGCGATGATGTCGAGCTCGCCGAGGCGGCGGCGATAGTTGCATTGCAGAATCTCACATCCCGCATCGCGCAGAAATGCGGCGGCGAGCTCTTCGGCGCGCCGTCCGCTGCGCTGTCGCCGGGTGAGCATGCCTGTCAGCGCGCAGCCGCCGGCAACAACCGCAGCTCGCCGTTGTGCAGCTGTGCCCAGCCGATTTCGCGCCGTACGCGCCGCTCCGCATCGAGGCTCAGGTGCCCGGTCAGCCCGTCGACGCTGATGTTGCCGGCCGCCCCCGCACGACGCAGCGCCTGCGCGAGTCGGAATGCGTCGAAGCCGAAGGCGAACAGGCGCCCGCGGTACGGTCCGCCGGAAGGCCACGCCTCGCGCGTTGCGGCGCGCACCGCCTCCGCCAGATCCCCGCCGAGCATCCACGGCATGTCGGGAAACATCAGGCCCTCGAGATCCTCGTTGGCGCGCACGTCGGGCTCGAACGCGTCCGAGGTCGCGTAAGTGGGAAGGTCGCCGGCGTAGTGAAAGCGCAGCTGCGGGCGCAGCAGCCGCTCGATGTTGGCCTGCGCGGGCGCGAAGATGAACTCGATGTCCCGGCGGCGCCGGGGTTCAAACTGCAGCTTCGTCCCAAGGATCGTTTCCAGGCGGCGATGGCGCGCCGTGCTGTCGCTGATGCGCAGCACGTCGGTGATCGCGGCGCTGAAGTCGGTGCGCCCGGCTTCGATGACACCGGTGCCGATCAGGTCGCCGCCGCCGCTCTGCAGCTCCTGCTGGAAGGCGGCCAGCACGCGCGCACCCCAGTCGCCCGCGGGCACCAGTGCCACGCCGCGGCGATGATGATCCTCAAGCACCCGCCGTGCTGCGAGACGCGCCTCGTCCTCGGGCGACAGCGCGTACTGGTAGAACTGCGCGGGGGGGGCCCGCTCCGGCGGCAGGAAGTTGAGCGCCAGGAGCGGTGCGTGCAACCCGGGGTAATCCGCCGCGGCAGCAACCTCCTCGCGCGTCAGGGGACCTACGATGAAGTCGCAGCCCGCACTCGCCGCCTGCGTCAGCGCCACCGCGACGCTCTGTACTCCGGTGTCATAGACGCGCACCCGCGGGCGCTCATCCGCCGGCGCCTGGTAATAAGCGGTCAGGAAGCCGTCCCGCACGCTGATCGCGGCGCCGGCGGCACGGCCTGTGACCGGCAGCAGCAGCGCAATATGCGGCCCCGGCTCGAGCCCCGGGGGGAGCTCGTGCGGCCTGGCGCCTGGTGCCGCGGCCCGTGCCTGCAGATCGCGGTAACGCGCCGCCTGCGCCGCAGTGCGCGGCGCGGCCATCGCGCCGAGCTGGCGCAACGCTTCCTGTCCCTGGCCGCGCTCGAGCGCCACCTCCACGCCGAGGAGCAAGCGCTCGGTGTCCTGCTCGGGCGGCAACGGAGTTTCGGTCTTCGCCAGCACGCGCGCGGCATCTTCGGGGCGCCGCAGCGCGAGGTAGGCGCGCGCCGCGCGCAGCAGCAGATCGTTGCGCTGCGTGCCGCTGTTCTGGGCTGCCAGATCCTCGTACACGCGAGCCGCGCCCGCCGCATCGCCCGCGCGCTCCAGCGTCTCGGCGCGCTCCACCGAGGGCGGCAAGCCGGCCCGCTCGGTGAGACTCGGACAGCCGGCGAGCCCGAGGACAGCGAGCAGCAGGAGTGCCGGGTGGGCGATCGGGCGCGGCAGCATCGGTTGAACAGCCTCTCGTTGGCGGGCAGGATGCCGGACGGTGCGGCCGCTCACTCCAGCGGCATGAGGCGGGATTATAGAGTGACCAGCACGCCCGGGCGGCTGCAAGTCGTCGCCACGCCGATCGGCAATCTTGCGGATCTGAGCCCGCGCGCACGCGAGGTGCTCGCGGGAGCCGACCTGATCGCCGCTGAAGACACGCGCCACACCGGCGCGCTGCTCAAGGCTCTCGGTATCGCAAGGCCCCTGCTGTCGCTGCACGAGCACAACGAGTCACGGCGCACCGCCGCGCTGCTGGCACGCCTCGCGGCGGGCGAAACCATCGCGCTGGTGAGCGATGCGGGCACGCCGCTGCTGTCGGATCCCGGCTTCGAGCTGGTGCAGCGCGCCCTGCGCGCGGGCTTCGAAGTGCGGGCGATTCCCGGACCGTCGGCGATCACAACCGCGCTCTCGCTCGCGGGGCTGCCCACCGATCGCTTCTGCTTCGAGGGGTTCCTGCCGGCGCGCTCGCGCGAGCGCCGCACAGCGCTCGCAGCTCTGGCGCACGAGAAGCGCACGCTGGTGCTCTTCGAGGCGCCGCACCGCATCGTCGCGGCGCTCGAGGACCTGGCGGCCGAGTTCGGCTCCGAGCGCCAGGCGGTGGTGGCGCGCGAGCTAAGCAAGGTCGCACGAGACGATCTATCGCGGCACGCTGGGCGAGCTCGCGGCCCGGGCGCGGGTGGAAACGAATTTCGCGCGCGGCGAAATCACGCTCGTGGTGCAGGGAGCCGCTGCCGCCGGCGGCGTCGACCAGCAGCTGCTTCGCCGCACCGTGCAGCTGCTCGCGAAAGAGTTGCCGCCGGGGCGGGCCGCGGCGCTCGCGGCGGCGCTGACTGGCGCCTCGCGCGCCGCGGCGTACGCGCTCGTGACACGCGGGCAAGCCGGAAGCGATAGGGCGCCCCGCGCGCCGGAGCCTGAAGACGATTCGCCCCCGGCAGGGGCGTAGGGGATTTGACTTCGCCGCACGCCCCCGTATCGTGGTCCGCCAGAGTCGGCCGGGCAATCGCTGCTCCAGAAATCAAACCCTGGGGTGGAGGAAAGTCCGGGCTCCGGCGGATCGGGTGCCAGGTAACGCCTGGGGGGCGCGAGCCCACGGAAAGTGCAACAGAGAGCAGACCGCCCAAGTCCCTTACGGGACCGGCAAGGGTGAAACGGTGCGGTAAGAGCGCACCGCGTCGGTGGCAACACGCGACGGCACGGTAAACCCCACCTGGAGCAAGGCCAAATAGGGAAGTCGCTTCCGCTCGCAAGGGCGGAAGCAGCGTCGATCCGCGCGCGCTTCCGGGTAGGCCGCTAGAGGTCCACGGTGACGCGGACCCCAGAGGAATGATTGCCCTCGACAGAACCCGGCTTACAGGCCGACTCTTTCTACGCGCTGGCGCGCGGGATTCAACGGGGTTCGCAAGAGCAAACCCCGTTCATGAAGCCGGCGAAGCGCAGCGAGGATCCAGGAACTACGCGCTGGCGCGCGGGATTCAACGGGGTTCGCAAGAGCAAACCCCGTTCATGAAGCCGGCGAAGCGCAGCGAGGATCCAGGAACTACGCGCTGGCGCGCGGAATCTACGAGCTTCGCGCCGAACGCGAACCTCGTCCATCTGACCGGCGCGAGAACGCGCCGGGAGGATTCAAGAACTACGCGCTACTTCACGACCTTCAGCTGCGGGCGGCGCGGGCCGCCCTCCTCCGCCGGTGTCGGCCGGGTGGGCGGCTCGGGACCGAGGTCCTGCTCGGAGAACACCATGCCCTCGCCCGTCTCGCGGGCGTAGATGCCGAGCACCGCGCTGATCGGAACGCGGATGTGGTGCACGACGCCCGCGAAGCGCGCGCCGAACTCGATCCACTCGTTGCCGAGGCGCAGGCGCTGGGTCGCGCCCTGAGCTCAGGTTGAGCACGATCTTGCCGTCCTTGACGTAGGCGCGCGGCACCTCCGCGCCGTGCGCTCGGCATCGACGATGACGTGCGGGGTATGTCCGCAGTCGGTCATCCACTCGTGCATGGCGCGCAGCAGGAAAGGTCGCTTGGGGGAGTATCCTTTTTCATGAACTTACAGCAGCCGCATCTCCTGCTCGCGCTCCGACAGGCCGTCGCGAAACGCCGGACGCGCAAATACCATCTGCGCGTACTTCTCGATCGGCTGCGCCTGCGGCGGCAGGTCGATCTCGTAGTAGGGCAGGCGCCACAGGATCGGCGCGATGGTGGCGTCGACGAGCGAAAACTCCTCCGACAGGAAGTACGGCTTCACGTTGAACAGCTCGGTGCTCTGCAGGATGATGTCGCGCAGGATCTTCTTGAGTTTCACCGTCTGCTTCTTGTCCGGCTCCTGCTCGATCTGCTGCGCGAGGCCGTACCAGTCGCGCTCGATGCGATACAGCGCGAGGCGAAACTGCGCGCGCGTCACCGGATCGACCGGCATCAGCGGCGGATGCGGAAAGCGCTCATCGAGATACTCGATGATGACGCGCGAGTCATACAGCACGAGCTCGCGGTCGACCAGCGTCGGCACGCTGTGATACGGATTGAGGTCGAGCAGATCCTCGGGAAAGCGCCCCGGCTTCGACGCTCACGATCTCGATGCTGATGCCCTTCTCCGCCAGCACGATGCGCGTGCGATGACTCCAGGGTCCGCTGGGCGCAGAGAACAGCGTCATGATGGATCGTCTGCTCGACAAATTTCCGCTCCCGCGACCGCCGCCGTGAGCGCCCCGGGCGCCACCTGCCAGGGTGGAGATTAGTGCACGTCTTTCCAGTATTCGCTGCTTCACGAGCCAGGCGAGCCATGTGAACACCAGCAGGAACAGAACCACCCAGATGCCGAGCGCGCGCCGCGCCGTCCTGCGTCGGCTCGCTGACATAGTCGAGAAAGTTGACGGTGTCGTGCACGAAACCGTCGTACTGCGTCGGCCGTCAGCCGTCCGGGCGCGAGCTGCTCGAAGTGGTCGAAGACTCGCAGTGGCCGCGCTCTTGCCGTCGGCGCGCGTGGCTGACCTCGCTTGAACACGGCGCGCTTCAGGCCCTCGAGCTCCGACAGCACCTGCCGGCATCGCCGTCGCGGCGCAGGCGCAGATTGTTGGCACCGGTCTGCTCGCGTGGGGTCCACGTAGAAAGTCTTGAGGAACTGATAGAGGTAGTCGCGGCCGCGCGCGCGCGCCATCAGCGACAGATCGGGCGGGGTCTTGCCGAACCAGGTGGCCGCATCGGCGGCCGGCATGCGTCGTCAGGATGTAGTCGGTCGCCTTGTCGCCGGGCGGCGATCAGGTACTTCTGCAGCACCTCGCGCGGGATATCGAGCCAGATCCTGTCCGAGGCGCGACTAGCGCTCGTACTTGAGCGAGTGGCAGCCGAGACAGTAGCTGATGAAGTTGCGCGCGCCGCGCTGCAGCGAGGCCATGTTGCTGACGTCGTTGTTGCGCGCTGCCAGCTCTGCCCAGTCCGCGCCGCGCCCTGGCGGCGGCCTCCTCCTGCCGCGCGGCTCTTCCGCCGCCTGCGATCGCTCGCGAGAAGCGCAACGCCGCTCGGCCAGCATCGCGGCGCGCGCCGCGCGTGTGCCGAGCCAGCGGCCGTCGGCCTCAGTGCGCATGGATAGATCACCCTCTCGGGCACGGGCTTCACCTTGTCGATGCTCGTGTACCACGGCATCAGCAGGAAGAAGCCGAAATACAGGACCGCGAAGATGCGCGCCAGCATCACGTACAGCCCTTCGGCCGGCTGCAGGCCGAGGTAGCCGAGCACGACGAAGGAGACGGCAAACAGCGCCAGCGCGCCGCGCGACAGCCAGCCGCGATAGCGCATCGATTTCACCGGCGAGCGGTCCAGCCACGGCAGGAACAGGAACGAGCACCACCGCGAGGAACATCAGCAGCGCGCCCAGGCGCTGGTCGGGCACGGCGCGCAGGATCGCGTAGTAGGGCGTGAAGTACCACACCGGCGCGATGTGCTCGGGCGTCGACATCGGATTGGCGGGCTCGAAGTTCGGCGCCTCGAGGAACAGCCCGCCGAAGCGTCGGCACGAAGAACACCACGATCGCGAAGCAGCACGAGCATCACGCCGATCGCCGACGATGTCCTTCACCGTGTAATAGGGGTGGAACGGAATGCCGTCGAGCGGATGGCCGTCGGCGCCGACGCGCTCCTTGATCTCGATGCCGTCGGGATTGTTCGAGCCGGTCTGCCGCAGCGCGACGAGGTGCAGCATCACGAGCAGCAGCAGCGCCAGCGGCACGGCGGCGACGTGCAGCGCGAAGAAGCGGTTGAGCGTGGCATCGGCGATGCCGTAGTCGCCGCGGATCCACCCCACCAGGCCCGGACCGATGCCGGGAATCGTGCCGAACAGGTTCACGATCACCTGCGCGCCCCAGAAGGACATGTTGCCCCAGGGCAGCACGTAGCCCAAGAACGCCTCGGCCATGAGGGCGAGGTAGACGAGCATGCCGATGAGCCACAGCAGCTCGCGCGGCGCCTTGTACGAGCCGTAGAGCAGCGCGCGGAACATGTGCAGGTAGACGACGATGAAGAACGCCGAGGCGCCGGTGGAATGCAGGTAGCGGATGAGCCAGCCCCAGTCCACCTCGCGCATGATGTACTCGACCGAGTCGAACGAGGTGAGCTCGCCCGGCTTGTAGAACATGGTGAGGAAGATGCCGGTCACGAGCTGCAGCACCAGCACGACGAGCGCGAGCGAGCCGAAGAAATACCAGATGTTGAAGTTCTTCGGCGCGTAGTAGCCGGTCAGCTGGTCTCGATGAACTCGTCGATCGGCATGCGCTTGTTGAGCCACGCCCAGAGCCTTTCTTGCAGCCGGCGCGCCTGCTGGCGGCCGGCGGCGGCGCCATGCACGCGGTTCCGGTCTTCGCGCTCATGAGGCGATCCCTTTCTCATCGACGCCGATCACCAGCGTGCTGCGCATTCGGGATAGGAGTACGGCGGCACGCGCAGATTGACCGAGGCGGGGGAGCCGTCGAACACCCGGCCCGGCAAGGTCAAAGCGCGAGCCGTGGCACGGGCAGAAGAAGCCGCCCGGCCAGTCGGCGCAGAGCTCGGGAACCCGCCTCGAAGCGCTGCTTGGGCAGGCAGCCGAGGTGCGTGCAGATCGCCGATCAGCACCAGGAACTCCGGCGTGCGCGAGCGCAGCACGTTCTTCGCGTACTTCGGCTGGTCGGAGCTGGCCGGAGCTCGGATCCTTCAGCTGCGTCGTCGTGCCCCGCGAGGCTCGCCACCATCTCCGGTGTGCGCTCGCACGACATAGATCGGCTGCTTGCGCCACACCGTGATGGCCATCTGGCCCGGATCGAGCTTGGAGAGATCCAGCTCGGTCGGGTACCCCCAGGGCGCGCGCACGCTCGGAGGGCTTCCAGGACTCGATGAACGGCACGGCGGCGAACGCCGCGCCGACCGCCCCGGTGGCGATCGTGGCACGGGTGAGGAACTTGCGTCGGCTCAGATCGACATCATCCTCAGCGACGAGTGTGTGATCCGCCATCCAACCGTCTCCACTTCGTTCGCGTCTCGCGCACCGTGCCGAGAGAGGCGTGCGCACGCGAGATTGCGTCCTTGCGGGGGGCGGCGCATTATACACAAACGACACCCCCTCCCGGGCGCTGCAGGCCGGTGCGCGCGCAGGTTTTCCCGGAGTCTGACAATGCTCGGGCGCTTGGCAGCGCGTTGATATTCGTCACGGGATCGGTGGTCGGGGGTCTCGCGCTCGCCTTCCTGATCGTGGCGCTGCGCCCGGATCTCATCCGCGGCAGCACCCGCACGGCGCTGCCCGTGGCGGCAGCGGTGCCGCCGCAGACGGTTCCGGCGCCGGCGCGCGTGAGCTACGCGGATGCGGTGCAGCGCGCCGCGCCGGCGGTGGTCAATATCTACACCGCGCGGCTCGTGACCGAGCGCATCGCGCCCTCGCTCGGCGAGCTGTTCGGCGATTTCCTGCCGCGCTACCGGCAGCGCATCGAGCGCAGCCTCGGCTCCGGGGTCATCGTCGACAAGAGCGGGCACATCGTCACCAATCATCACGTCATCGCCAACGCCGACTCGATCAGCGTGCAGCTCGCCGACGGCCGCGTGGCGGATGCGCGCATCGTGGGGCGCGATCCGGACACCGATCTTGCGGTCCTGAAGATCGATCTCTCGCCGCTGCCGGTCGCCACCTTCGGCCGCTCCGATCAGCTGAAGGTGGGCGATGTCGTGCTCGCGATCGGCAATCCGATCGGCCTCTCGCAGACCGTGACTCACGGCATCGTCAGCGCCACGAGCCGCCAGCAGCTCGGCATCGCACCGCTCGAGGACTTCATCCAGACCGACGCGCCCATCAACTTCGGCAACTCCGGCGGCGCGCTGATCGATACGAGCGGCGCGCTGGTCGGCATCAACACCGCCATCGTCGCCAAGAACCTCGGCGTCGAGGGCATCGGCTTCGCCATCCCGGTCAACATGGTGCGCGGGGTGCTCGACGACATCATCGCGCATGGGCGCGTCATCCGCGGCTGGATCGGCATCGTGCCGGAGGACGTCCCCGAGGAGGAGGCACAGCAGCTCGGCCTCGCGCAGGCGGGCGTCATCATCGGCAATCTCTACGTCGGCAGCCCCGCCCAGCACGCCGGGCTGCAGCCCGGCGATCTGCTGCTTGGCATCGACGGGAGCGCTCCGCACGGTGCGCAGGACGCGCTCGGTCGCATCGCCAGCCACGCGCCCGGCAGCAGCGTGCTGCTGCGCGGGTTGCGCCGCGGACGCGCATTCGAGGTGCGGGCGCAGGTAGGAGAGCGTCCGCGCAGCGGCTGAGCATGACCGTACTCACCACGCGCCGCTTCGATTCGCGTGCCGCGCTCGATGCGGCGCTCGAAGAGCGCCTGGCGCGCGCGATCAGCGCCCGCGGACCCTCGGCCATCATGCTCGCGGGCGGGACCACGCCGATGCCGGCGTATCGCGCGCTCGCGCAGCGCGCATTGCCCCACGATGACGAGCTGCGGATCCTGTTCTCGGATGAGCGCTACGTGCCCTGCGACTCGCCGGCGAGCAACTATCATCAGTCGCGCGCGTTCCTCGATGCTCTCGCACTGCCGGCAGCGGCAGCGCTGCGGGTGCGGACCGAGTTGCCGCTCGAGGAGGCCGCGGCGGACTATGAGCGCCAGCTCGCCGCGCTGTTGAATTCCGGCGTGCGCATTGGATTGGGGCTGCTCGGCCTGGGCGCCGATGGCCACACCGCGTCGCTCTTTGGCGCGGCGGACCTGGAACGCGCGCGCGGGCACCTCGCGATCGCGGTGCATCGCCCGGATGGCATGTCAGCGGTGAGTGTCACGCCGGATTTCCTGTCGCGCATCGGGGAGTTGCTGTTCGTGGTCGCCGGCGACGGCAAGCAGGAAGCTATCCGCGCATTCGTGGGGCAGGATCCGCAGCTCACCGCCTGGCGCGCCGTGCAGGGGAGTCCGGCCGTGCAGCTGTGGTTCGCCTGAAGTGCCGAGCTGTGGGCTCAGGCGCGGTCCAGGGTTGTTGTAATTTGGCAACAGACCAGCGTGCGGTTGTTGTAGCTTTGAGTGAAATGTTATAGCTTCACGCCCCAACACGGACGCCGCCCGACTGCGGGGAGTTAGGAGAGGTTGCGGCAGTTGTTGCAAAAAGCACAGCGAGCCGTCAAATCGCGCTAGACCGATCGCCAGACTCACTGGCAGACGTCCGAACTCAAACCTGGGGAGTTACGACAAATGACGACGGGAAACAACCGAATCCTGAGGCGGGCTGTACGCATTGCTCTGCTGACAGGCGGCGCGTTCGCCACCAGCGTCGCGACGCACACGCAGGTCGCGCAGGCACAGGTCGCACCGGCTAAGGAACAGACCGAAGCCGCACCCATCACAGAGGTCGTGGTCACGGGGTCGCGCATCAGCTCACCCAATCTCGAGGCCATCAGTCCAGTCACTGCCGTGACCGCCAAGGAAATCAAAGATACCGGCGTCACGCGCGTCGAGGACCTGCTCAACAGTCTCCCGCAAGTGACCGCCGACCAGAACTCGGGCCTCTCGATGGGCACGAGCGGTGTCGCCAACATCAATCTGCGCGATCTCGGCTCGGCCCGCACCCTCATCCTCATCAACGGGCGGCGTGTGATCGGCGGCGACCCCACCGGCGGCGGCGCCAGCATCACCAACCTCTCCGGCGCCTCGGCTGCGGATATCAACCAGATTCCGGTGGCGCTGATCGAGCGCGTGGACGTGCTCACGGGCGGCGCTTCCTCGACGTACGGCGCGGATGCGGTCGCGGGCGTCGTGAACTTCATCATGAACACGCACTTCGATGGCTTCCGCGTCGATGCCAATATCGGAATCTATAACCACGACAACCATGAACAGTCGCTGACTCCTATCTTCCAGGCGGCGGGTTTCGCCCCCGTCACCGGCACCAACTGGGACGGCGGGAACAAGGACCTGACGCTCATCCTCGGCAGTAGCTTCGCCGACGGCAGGGGGCACTTCGAAGGCTACCTCGGCTACCGGCGCGCGAGCCCCCTCGCTGCGAGTCATCGCGATCACGCCGCTTGCGGACTGTCGTTTACTGGCGTCCCACCATTTTATAGCTGCGCCGGCTCGAGCAACTCGGCGCCGGCGGTCATCAAAACAGCTGACTTGGCTACCTCCTCCCAGGTGAGTGCGGCCGGGGCTATCGTGAACCAGTACAATCACTTCAACTTCGCGAACTTTTTCTACCTTCAGCGCATCGATGAGCGCTACACCGCCGGATTCTTCGGCAACCTCAAGTTGAATGAGCACGCGGAGCCGTACACCGAGTTCATGTTCATGGACGACCAGACGCGCGGCAACTACGGACCCGCGGGCCTGTTCTCCGGAAGCGGTTTCTCTGTCACTCCCCCGGCAATCCGGGGGCGGGACTCAGAAACGGCGCCTGGACCGTCAATTGCGGCCTGGGCGCCTACGGCAACCCGGGGATGAACCCGTACCTGACGCAGAATGAGTACAACACTCTCTGCACTCCGGGTAACGCTTACGCGCAGTACGCCGACGCCAACGGTCACACCTTGCCGAACGGCGATATCCAGCTGGTCATGGCACGGCGCAACGTGGAAGGCGGCCCACGCGAAGACACGTACACGCACACCACCTGGCGCGGCGTGTTCGGGATGAAGGGCGAGATCAACTCCGACTGGACCTACGACACCTCCTTGACCTACAGCGGCGTGCGGGTCACCGACTTCCACAACAACGATACCTCCTCGAGACTCATGCAGGACGCGATGCTCGCCGTGAAGGATCCGGTCACGGGCGCGATCGTTTGCCGCAGCGGCAATGCGGGCTGCGTTCCGTGGAATATCTGGAATCCGGCCGGCCCGAGCGCCGGCCTCGCGGTGCCTTACTTCTCCGTGCCTGGAGAGTTACAGGGCTCCGGAACGGAGCAGATCTGGACGACCTTCGTCGATGGCGACCTGACCCATGCGGGGGTGAAGCTGCCAACCGCCGATGACGGCCTGAAGCTGGTGCTAGGTACCGAGTACCGCCAGGAGACCATCAGCTTCTCCCCGGATGCGGAACTCATCCAGGCAGACCTCGCCGGTCTCGGATCGCCGACCATCGGCTACGAAGCTGGCTTCCACGTCTGGGAGGGGTTCACGGAAGCGCGATTGCCGCTGGTGCGCAACATGACAGGATTCCAGGTCCTCGACCTCGAGGGCGGTTTCCGCTACTCGAGCTACACCAGCGGCTTCAACACCGAGACCTACAAAGTCGGCCTGACCTGGGCGCCGATCAAGGATATCCGCTTCCGCGGCAGCTACAACAAGGCGGTACGCGCCCCCAACGCCGCGGAGCTCGGCAAGCCCACGTACGTCGCTCTGGATGGCAGTACCGATCTCTGCGCCACGGGAACGGGATTCTCGGCTGCGCAGTGCGCCCAAACCGGGCTTCTGGCGAGTCAATACCCGGCGGCAAAATCGCCCGCGAGCCAGTACAACGGGCAGATCGGCGGCAATCCGAACCTGCAACCCGAAACCGGCAAGACCACAGCCGTTGGCCTTGTGTTCACACCCACGTTCCTGCCGGCGTTCAGCGCCACGGTCGACTACTCGGACATCAAGATCACGAATGTCATTTCCTCCTACGGTTCGAACTTCATCCAGACCCAGTGTTTAAACACCGGCAGCCCGTTCTGGTGCTCGGCGACCCCACCTCCCTATCAACCGGGCATCCATCGCAACGCGGTTGGTTCGTTGTGGTCGAACCCGGTGGGCTACGTGATCGATCCGCTGGTTAACGTTGGTGGGCTGCGGAACAAATCGGTCGATGTGGGCTTCTCTTATCGTCAGAGCTTAGGGAACTTCGGACAGCTCCGCGCACGCCTGGATGGCACTGAACTTCTGAACATCATCACCACCCCGGGAGGCGGGGCCGCCACTTACGACTGCGCCGGCCATTTCGGCCCCTCCTGCTCGCCGGTCACGCCGAAATGGCGTCATCGCTTGTCCGGAGATTGGGATACGCCGCTACAGGGACTGGGTTTCGGGGCGACGTGGCGTTACTACGGCTCGGCCACCAATACGTTCAATACCCCAGGGTCCCCGGATTACATCCCGCTTTTCCCAAACCACGACACACGCCTCCCGACGATGAGCTACATCGATCTGCGCGCGTCCTACGTCTTAGGCAAGGCCACCCTACGGGTCGGCTGCAACAACGTAGCCGACAGGGATCCGTCGCCCGTCACCCTGGCTACGGCAGGCAACAACAGCGGGGCATCAGCCAACACCTACCCAGGGGTGTACGACACCAGCGGACGCTACGTGTATGCGAACCTGACGGTCGACTTCTAAAGCGCTCAGGGAGCTTTGATCGCACGACGGCGGGCCGCAAGCCCGCCGTCTTTTTTAGTAGCCCCAGCGCTCGATCCAGGGCGCGAGAATGGCCAACGCCTCGGCGAAGTGCCCCTGGTAGTGCGTCCACCGGCCCACGGAGCGGCTGCTGACCGGCTCGGTGACCTGCGCGTAGCTCGGCGTGCTGATGAATCCCTTCTCCCGCGCGTGCTTCCCGGGAGCGAGCATCGCCTCGTGCCAGGGTAACTGCAGAAATGCGGCGAGCTTGCGTACCTCGACGGCGAAGTCCGTGGTGAGTGACTCGTAGCGCAGCTCGTAGCTCGAAGGGCGCAGCAGCGGCCACTGCGCATACCAGTAGCCGTAGGCGCGGGAGTAGCTCCGGGCGAGCGTCGTCAGATCGCGGCACGCGACCGCGAGCCCCGGTGAGCCGAAGTGCTGCAGGAAGCAGCTCAAGAGCGTATCGCACGGATGACGAATGGCAAGAATGATGCTCGCCTGCGGAAACAAGCGCCGCATCATCGGCAGCAGAGTAAGGTTCAACGGGTTCTTGTCCACCAGACGCTGGCCCGGCTGCAGCCCCGAGCGCTTGCGTGCACGCTCCCAGTAGTGCGCGCGGATCTCATCCAGGTCCTGCGCGCTCAGTCTGCCGAGCTCGGCGGGATAGCGGATACCGCGCGCCGCGAGTTCGGTCACGGCCGTCCATACTAAAGGCTGCTCGTCCATGGACTTGAGCCCCGGGTGCGCGTCCAGCACCTGCTCCAACAGCGTCGTTCCGGAGCGGGGAAAACCCACGATGAAGATCGGACTGTCTTCGATCGGAGGTCCCTCGTTCGCCCAGGTAGCGACATCCTGCGGGTCGCATCCGCTCGAGCTGGCCGACCAGAACACTAAGTTTTCGACTGCCGTTTCGCCGGTTGCGAGCTCGAGGAACTGAAGCTGCGAGCGGTGCGCCTCCTCGGCTGCGGCGTACGCCTCTTCGTAGCGCCCGAGCGCGTCACACACCCGGGCAAACGGAAACAGGAGATGGTGCCGGTGGACGAACTCCTGGTGGCCCTGTAGCGCCTGCGCCAGTTGTCCGTAAGCTTCCTCGTGCTGACCGGCTCTCTCGGCGAGCGCGGCCGATAAAAGCAGCCTCTCGGGAACTGCTTCGGTACTGCGATCGTTGCGCTCGAGCCGACTCAACAGCGCACGGGCCTCATCCAGCCGATGCAGGCGCTCGAAGATGGCCGCGACTCTGAGCACGGAGGGTCCTTGCTGTGGGGGATTCGCGAGTAGCCTCGCCAGCGCTGGCTGCGCCTGCTCGATGGCTCCCATCCTGGCAAGCAGCAGCAAGATCAGCACGGTGAACTCGACTCCAAGGTCCTCGAGGTCCTGCCAGTCATCGAGGGCTGCCAGCGCCTCTTCGGGCCGGCCGAGGTCCCAGGAGCAGCGTGCGAAGGCCCAACGAAGCGCGGCGTCCTTCGGCGCGAGCGCCATGCCGTCGCGCAGTGCCAGGTGCGCCGCGCGAAAATCGCAGCGATCCATCTGCAGCACGCCCAGGTTGTACAACAGCATCGGACTGGGCGCGCCGAGTTGCAGGGCGCGCTCGAACGCCGCGAGCGCTTGGTCGTAGCGCTTGGCCGGGCGCAGCACGGTGCCGAGATGCTGCCAGTGCGCCGCGACGGTCGGCTGCATGAGGGTGAGCGCATTGAAGACTCGCACCGCGTCCTCGTACCGGCCTTGCGAGTTGAGGACGCATCCGAGCACCTCGAGCGCGCCGGGATGATGGCGGTGCGCGCCGAGCACAACCAAGCACTTCGCCTCCGCGGCGGACAGCTGGTTGCCAGCCCATTCCTGCCGGGCCTGCTCCACCAGCACTTCGGGATCGGAGGATAGAGACATCGAAAGCGAGCATAAGACAAGCCGCGCCGAGGGTCGACGCGCGCCTCACGGCTTCCGCGCGGAAACATGCTAGCCTTTCCTTAAGGCGGCGCCGCGCGCCGGCACACCCGAGACCTCCCGCAAGTTCCATGGGCGCAACCGATCAAGCCAAGCACGTCAGTTTTCAGGACGCCGTTCGTCACCACCGTGCCGGCCGGTTGCGTGAGGCGATCTCCGCCTACGAAAATCTGCTGCGTCGTACACCCGATGACGCTGACCTCCTGCAGCTGCTGGGCGTCGCGCTCGCTCAACTCGGCCGTCATGCCGACGGTGTCCGCTTCCTCGCGCGCTCTCTGAGCTCTCGCCCGACCGCCCTTCGGTACTGCTGAATCTCGCCCGCGCGCTGCACACGCTCGGGCGCGAAGCGGAAGCGCTCGAGGCTTGCAACCGTTCGCTCGCGCTGGATGCCTCTCTCGCCGGTGCCTACCAGACGCGCGCCGCGGCGCTCGCAGCCCTCGGACGCGCTGATGAAGCCCTGGCGAGCTATGCTCAGGCGGTGCGCCTCGCGCCGGCGGATGCGGGGGCGTTGACCGACTTGGGCGTCGCACTGTCCGCGGGTGGGCGACACGAGGACGCTCTGGCGTGCTTCGATCGTGCCCTCGAGCTCGATCCGGATCTCCTCGCGGCGCTTCACAATCGCGGCGTGCTCGTCGCACGGGCGGGGCAGCACGAGCGTGCGTTGCAGAGCTTCGACCGGGCGATCGCGCTGCAGCCTCACAGCGCAGAGCTGCACTGCCACCGCGGTAATTCACTGAAAGAGCTCGGCCGCCTCGCAGAGGCCCTGGATAGCTACGCGTTCGCCCTCGCGCTCGAGCCGGGCAGCCTGGATTATCGGCACAACCGTGCCGTCGCCTACAGCCTCCTCGGGCGGTACGCCGAAGCGCTGCGCGACTACGATGAGGTGCTCGCGCGGGATCCCGACCGCGCAGCGGATCTCATCGGGCGCGGCCGAGCATTGGTGCAACTGCGGCGCCACACCGAGGCCCTCGTGCCGCTCGAGCGGGCGATCGCGCTCCGCCCGGACGATCTGACGGCGCATGCTCAGCGTGGAGTGGCTCTGATGCGTCTCGAGCGTCACGCCGAGGCGCTTGCGAGCTTCGATCGCGCGCTTGAGATCGAGCCCGATCCGGAGGTGCTCAACAACCGTGGCGTGATGCTCCATGCACTCGAGCGCCCGGAGGAAGCGCTGGTGAGCTTCGAGCGCGCGCTGGCATTGAGAGGGGCGACGGCCGACACCTATACCAACATCGGGGTCCTGCTGAGGTCGCTTGGCCGCTACGGCGAGGCCATCGCGAGCTTCGAGCGCACCCTCGCACGCAAGCCCGGGGACCCTACCGCGCACTTCGGCCTCGCCTTCGTGCACCTGACGCTCGGCAACTTCAGCGACGGCTGGCCGCTCTACGAAGCACGCATCGACGATCCGACGCTCGGTGCGACCCGGCGGGATTTCACGGTGCCGCGCTGGACCGGACGCGAGGATCTCACGGGGAAAACCCTGCTGGTGCACGCCGAGCAGGGCCTTGGCGATACCATGCACTTCTGTCGATACGTGCCGCTGCTCGCGGCGCGGGGCATCGACGTAGTCTTCGAGGTGATGCCCCAGCTCACAGCGTTGATGCGCACGCTGCCCGGCAGCGTGCGGCTCACCGCGCGCGGCGTGCCGCCGCCGCCGTTCGATTACCACTGTCCACTCCTCAGCCTGCCGCTGGCGTTCGCGACTGACCTCGGCAGCATCCCGTCACAGACGCCCTACCTGGCCGTCGACCCGCAACGGGCGGCGCGCTGGAACCCGCTCATCCGCGCAGTCCCCGGCCTGCGTGTTGGAATTGCCTGGCAGGGGAATCCGCACGTCGAGCAGTTTGTGTGGGCGCGCGGGCGGTCCATGCCGCTCGCGGCGCTCGCGCCGCTGGCGAAGATCCCCGGTGTGAGCCTGGTTTCGCTGCAGAAGGGGGCGGGCTCCGAGCAGCTGAAGGATGCGGGATTCCCGCTGCTCGATCTGGGACCGGAGTTCGATGGCGGGCCGGATGCCTTTCTCGACACGGCCGCCGCCGTGTCGGCGCTCGACCTCGTGATCAGTACCGACACGTCGGTCGCGCATCTCGCCGGCGCGCTCGCTCGCCCCGTCTGGACGGCGCTGCCCGTAGTCCCCGAATGGCGCTGGCTGCTCGATCGCAGCGACAGTCCGTGGTACCCGACGATGCGCCTCTTCCGGCAGACGCGCCGTGGTGACTGGGAGTCGGTGGTCGCGGCGCTCGCAGCAGCACTCGAGCCGCTCGCGGCCGAACGCGCCCGCTGCGGCTGAGTGCGATCAGCTGATCCGTTTGACCCGTGTCATGCGGTGATCGGACGCCGACAGCCACAGTGAGCCCAAGAATCCGTGCTTGATTTGCACGGCCTCGCCCACGCTGAAGCGCTCGCCGGGGCGAAATTCCTGCTCTACCCAGACCTGGCCATTGTCCAGCGTGAAGGTGTACTCGCCGTGCGATCCTTGTCGCAGCCCGGCGATCTTGGCGTCGAGCAACTCAGGGCCGACCAGGGGGGCCTTGGGGGCGGACGGATCTTTTCGCTCCGCAATCGCAGCTGTCATTCCGAACTCATCCCGCTTGCGCTGCGGGAGGGAGGCGGCGAGGTCATCGAAGCACTTCAGCCGCAGATGCTCATCCGTTTCCCGCGCACACCGCTGCAGGCCATCGCTCAACGGCTCTGCGCTGGCGGCGGCGAGTGGCAGCACCGAGACCGCAAGGAGCAGCAGCAACGCTCGCGCCGCGTGCCTCATCGCGAGCCCAACTGCGGACCGTCTGCTCCGTAGTAATGGCTGATGCCGACAAAGAAAGCGCGCATCAGATCGCGTTCCGCAGCCGACAGCAGCGGGTTCCAGATATCGAAGATCAGGATGATGCGAATCTCATCGCTGTCATTCCAGGCTTCGTGCTCGATGCAGTCGTCGAATACCCAGGCTTTACCCTTCTGCCAGGGGCGCACGTCGACACCGACCCGAAAGCGGCAGCCCGCGGGGATCACGAGCGGCAAGTGCACGATCGAGCGCACGTTGCTCGTGCCGGTGTGCGCTGGCAGGTGAGCGTGCGGCTTGAGCACCGAAAAGAAAGCGCCGGGCGACCACCCGGGAATATCGCACATGGGCAGCTGCGAAAGCACCGCCGTGGTCTTGGGACACTTCTGCTGGTGATCCTGGATCGGCGCACTGTCGTGCCAAAGCCGATATACGCTCCAGTCGAGTGAGTGATTGAGTGGTCCCCACTGGTCGACCGGTGTACCGGGCGGAAAGTCGACATAGGGCCTAAACCCGGCGCGGTCACCGGCGAGCGCAGCGAGAGCCTCGGTGGCGATGTCCTCAGTTGCCGCCTCGAGAGCCTCGAGCCAGGGGAAGTGCTCGCGCGGAGAGAACTCGATGCCGGGAAGATAGGGAAACAGCACCTCTTTCGGATAACTGTGATACACGGGGCGCTTGCGCAGGTACACATCGCGACAGGCGTCAAAGCGGTGTTGATCCGTCGCGGCGTGCAGCGCCCGCGCCGGCGCGACTTCTGTCTCGAGGAACTGCTCGAGTTCGCGCCGGCTCGCAAGCACCGCTTCCTGAGCCCGCGCGAGCGCACCGGCTGCCTGCCGTGGGGCGGGGGCGCCGGAGGCCGCCGAGTCGAGCGCCGCCTGGTAAAGTATCGCCGCTGCCTTGGGCTGCGCGAGGCGCTGCATCAGCTCAGCCTTGGCCAGCAGTGCGACCACGTAGCGGGGCTCGATCGCCAGTGCCCGCTCCAACGCCTCCGCCTCCGACTTGGTGTCCCCGAGCGCGCGGCAAGCGCTGGCGAGATTGAGCCACAGAATCTTTGAGTCGCGATTGCCGGCAATCGCCTGGTTGAAGAGTTCCCGGGCGCGGCGCGCCTTACCGGTCTTCAGCATATGGCCACCCGCGGCATTCAGCACCAGCGGTTGGCGCGGCGCACGGGCCAGGGCCATTTCCACGAGCTTCAGGGCGGCGTCGGGGGACTGAGTTTCGGACACCTGCTCGATGGCGTCGGCTAGTGCGCGGGCTTCAGCTTCACTGATCGGGGTCGCGTTCAAGGTGGCGGCGCATAATTCTTGATGGGGCAGGCATTGCCCGGGCCGGAATTGTAGCGGCTAAGTGGACGCCCGGGCACCACGGACCTGCGTTCCCCGCATTTTCGGGCGGGGCGCGCGGCAGATGCGACGGAACTGCGCGGGAGAGCACGACGGGAGAGGACGGTTCGTGCTAGCTTTTCAACGTGCGTATCGGGGCGCTCGAGCCTGGCCGGCTTCAGCCCGCTATATGGGCCGGGATCGTGTTGGTCGCGCTACTTTCGAGTCCGGGCGCGCCGGTGGCTGCCGCGCCCGCCGGCTCGCCACCCAACCCCGGGGCATCGGGTAGTGATCGACCCCTGTCGACGGCGGCGTCCGAGGAGGCGTCACAGTTCGCTCTGCCGACCACCCACGACCATATCGGCCGTGTGGTCGTCGCGGCCATGGTCAACGGCAAGGGGCCGTTTCGCTTCATCGTCGACACCGGGGCAACAAACTCCACTGTTTCGCCTCGACTGGTGCGCGAGCTCGGGCTGCAGCCGACCGAGGCGGCCTCGATCGTGTTGAATGGCATTACCGGCACCGCGCAGGTGTCTGCGGTAACGCTCGACAGGCTGCAGGCCGGCGATATGACCTTCGATCAGCTCGTGGCCCCGGTGGTCTGGGCCCCGGTCATGGCGGGGGCCGACGGCATTCTCGGCGCCGCTGGACTGACGGGAAGAGTCTGTCGGTCGACTTCCAGCGCAACAGCGTGAGGATTGCTCGGGGTGTCGAGATGGCGGTGCGTGGGGAGGCGTTGAAAATCCACGCCATTCGTGTCACGCACGGGCTGATGATCCTGTCGATGCAAGTGGGCGGCGTCCGTGCGCTCGCCGTGATCGACACCGGCTCCGAGCGTACGCTCGGGAATCCGGCGCTGCGTGAGGCGCTCAAGCTGCGGACCCGGACCGGCACCGAGGCGGTGGTCACCTCCGTTTACGGCGCCACCGCGCAGGTCGAGCGCGGCGAGATCTGGCGGGCACCGACCATCCTCATCGATACGATGCGAATCAACGATGTCCAGGTCGTCTACGGCGACTTCCACATTTTCAAGGTGTGGGAGATGCAGAACACGCCCGCTATGATCGTCGGCATGGACGTCCTGGGTACGGTCAGCTCCCTGGGCATCGATTTCAAGAACGAGGACGTCTATTTCACGAGCTCACGAACCAACACCATGCCCTTCACGCCGACTGGCAACCTTTCGAGCACGCTGCAGCACAAATAGACGTCCTGTACCTGCGCCGGTCGCGGTGTGGATCTAACCGGCGGGCTCCGGCAATTGAAACCAGCAATTGAAGGCGACCGTGATGCGGGTGCCCTCTCCCTGGAATGGTTTCACGTCATGCAGGATCCATGAAGGGAATACCACCAGCTGGCCCGGCTCCAGCCGTACGGCGCGAATGTTCGGGGCAAAGGGATCCCGGAGGTTCGCCGTGGCCGCATCCATATACATGCTTGTAATTACCGCAGGACTTACAAAACTCAGTAAGCCGCTCTCCGGCTTGTCGACATCGTGCTGGCCCGGATCGACACAATAGACGCCCGACCAGGATGCGTTTGGATGGTTGTGGAGGGCGAAGAACCCGCCACGACGCGTGACATGGAACCAGGCGTCGTTGTAGATCAACAGTCGCTTGATCGTTGCACCGTCGTAGCCGTTCAGCGCACCGATCATCTGCAGCATGTGACTCCAGCAGAAGTCCTTCAGTTGCTGCACACAAGGGTCCGGCCAGCGAAAAATCTGGAACTCGCTCTCGAAGACCTCCCTGTTGCGCTGCGTGAGTGGCCGGGGATTGGCATGACGTGAACCTTCCGCCGCGCGGCGCAGAAACAGCTCGCGAAGTTCACCGTTCAAGGTCGTACAGTTTTCCAACGTCGCGAAGCCGAAAGGCACCGCAAAGAACGGAGTTACCTCGATCAAGCCTGCAGATCTCCTTCGGCGGGCAGCCGATCATCGACCGCCATAGGCTCCACCACAATACTCGTGCAGGCCGCAGGCCCTCGGCCACGAGCTCGCCGACCTGCTGCGCCCACTGCGGTTCCCGACTTCCGTCGAGTTGCGGTAGTGCACGCCGGCCCAGATGCGCGCCATGGACACCTCCTGCACCACGGCGTCGGTGCTCGTCCAGCGGCGGGTGACGCCACGCGCAGTATTGCTGGTCGTGCTGAGGTTGAGCGCAGAACTGCCACCGCCCTCGGCGCGCAGCACCGTGGTGATGGCGGCTGCCAGCATGCAATGCGCGCACGGATATTCGGGTTGCATCGGCGTGGCGATCAGCGGTACCCAGTCGGCGTCGCGCTCGGTCGCGGGATTGTCGTCACGGTCGCCGTTGCGGATGGCCGTGATGGGTCGCCAGAACAGATAGTGGTACTTGGCTTCAAAAACGGCGGTTTCAGTCTCGTTCATCGCGGCGGCCACCGCCGCGTACAGTCGCGCATTGCGCGTGACCTCGCGGCCAGGGGCAGTCGCGACGGAGCGCGTGAGGCCGATATGGATGTCGGGCAGGGCAGTGGCCCAAAACCTCGCAATGTCGGTCTGCTCCGGCGTGCGCACGGTACTCGTCGCGGAACCGATGGCTTTGATCTCGTTGTAGTCTCGTGCCCACAGCTCACTCTTCAGCGCCGGCGGAGGTCCAGGGCGAAGCTGTGCCGCGCCCTTCATGAACCAGGGTCGGCGTTGACCCAGCGACCACCCGGTCGGAATCGTGGTTGGCACGTAGACGCCCGGTGAAGTGACCGGCCGGTAAGGCTCTATGGACTCCAGGTCGTGGCTGTGTTTGGTTAGCACGTCCGCCGCCGCCCGCTCGCCCACGCGGATCCCGTTGGTGCGCGCCTCGCCTTCGGCGATCGTAGCCAGCGCCCGCGCATAGGCCGCCTCGATTTTCTCCTTCAGCTCGGGGGCCTCCTGCAGCAGCACGGCACGGCTCGCGGCCGCCACGGCCGCCTCAATGGAGGCTCCCTGCGCGGGTCCCAGATCGATGCGGTCGCGCGGGTAGCGGGCGGTGATGGCATTCACCGCCTCGTACACGGCATTCTGGGCCAGCGCCATGGTCCGTATCGTGTTGGGACCGTCGTCTGCGATCTCCGTGGCCGTGTCGCCCCAATCGGTAACGATGTCGGCGCGTGCCGCGAATGCAACCAACAACAGGATGATCGGCCATAACCGGCGGACGCATCTAGTCACGATGCCGCTCCTCAAATCACTCAGGGGACTTGGCGCCGCGCCCTAGTGGGTCACGACGACGGTGGGATCAAGCTGGCGCAGCGCCTGCGCCGCGTCGGTCGCACCGGTGCTCTTGACATCCTGCTCGGTCCATGTGCGACCAAAGGCCGCGCAGTCATGCGGACTCACAGGGATGCGTGTGGCAGTACCGGCTACGCAGCCGGCCGGCGGCGACCCGGCGTCCGCAGCAGCCTTCGCCGCGCTGGGCGCGGACGGGGAACTCGTGCAGCCCGCGACGCAGAGAGTCAAGCAGGCGCCGATCAGGACCTTGTTGAACATGGCCGCCACCTCGACTTCATCCTAAGCCCGCAAACTCAGCCGGTGCAAGCGCACACGCCCAATGCGGAGGGCCCCGCGATGACGGCGCCGGCCTTTGAGGCGTTCCGCTCTTCCCACTGCGGCGCGCAGCATCGTCAGCCGGGAACGCCGCGCCCGCAGGAACGTGTCCAGTCCTGCGGCTTCGCTCCCGGGTTGTGCCAACCGCACGGGCCCTGCAGCAGGTTCTCCGCCTCGGGCGGACCCCAGGTCCCCTGAAGGTACTCGACGGGGGGCGCGGTTGCCTTCAGCACCGGGTCGACGATCGCCCAGGCGGCCTCCACCTCGTCCTCGCGCGCGAAATGCGAGGTGTCGCCGATGAGCGCGGCGCTGATCAGCACCTCGTAGGCGTCCATGTCATCGCCCTGCTGCTGCGCCACGGACAGCTCCACGTCGCGCCCGGTCATGACGGGGCCCGGTTTCTTGATGTGCGCTCCGAGCGCGATCGCCACGTCGGGGCCGACGCGAAAGCGCACGTGATTCGGCTGCTCGGGACCCAAGTCCCCGAACACGTTCGCCGGGGGCGGCTTGAGCTCCACGACCACCTCGGTGGCCGTGACGGGCAGGCACTTGCCGGCGCGCAGATAGAAGGGCACACCGCTCCAGCGCCACGAGTCGATCTGCAGCGCGAGCGCGGCATAGGTCTCGACCCGGGAATCGGGCGCGACGCCGGGCTCCTGGCGGTAGCCGCCGAACTGACCGCGCACCAGTTGCGGGCGGCGCACGGGGCCGCACGGCTTTCAGCAGCTTCACTTTCTCATCGCGCAACGACTCACCCTCGGCGTTCACCGGCGGCTCCATGGTGAGCAGCGCCACGATCTGCAGCAGATGGTTCTGCATCACGTCGCGGATGGCGCCCGCCTCCTCGTAAAAGCGGCCGCGACCGGCGACGCCGATCTTCTCCGCCATGGTGACCTGCACGCTGGCGACGAAGTTGCGGTTCCACACCGGCTCGAGAAAGGAATTGGCGAAGCGGAAGTACAGCAGGTTCTGCACCGCCTCCTTGCCGAGGTAGTGATCGATGCGAAAGATGCTCGACTCGGGAAAATGCGCGTGCAGCGTCTCATTCAGCGCACGCGCGGAAGCGAGGTCGCGTCCGAAGGGCTTCTCGACCACGATCCGCGCGCCCTGCGCGCAGCCCGAGGCGCTCAGGTGCTCGATGACGACCGCAAACATGCTCGGCGGCATGGCGAGGTAATGCAGCGGGCGCTGCGCCTCACCGAGCGCCTGGCCGCAGCCTGTCGAACGTGCTGCGATCGTGGTAGTCGCCGTCCACGTAGCGCAGCAGCGCGACGAAGCGCTGCACCACCGCCTCCTCCGCCTCCGGCACGAACTCCTTGAGGCTCTCGCGCACGCGCCTGGCCAGCCAGGCGACGTCGCCCCCCTGGCGCGCCACTCCGATCACCGGCACGGCAAGGAGGCCGCGGCGCACGAGGTGATAGAGCGCGGGAAAGATCTTGCGATAGCACAGGTCCCCGGTCGCGCCGAACAGCACGATCGCATCGCAGTCACGCCGCTCCATGCCATCCTCCTGTGCCGCGTGGCGCGGCGGGTCTCACGGCGCCCTCTCGAGGTGGCCGCCGAACCCGAGACGCATCGCCGACAGCAGCTTGTTGGCGAACTCTGCGCGGCCGCGCGATTCGAAGCGCGCGTAGAGCGCCGCGGTGAGTACCTGCGCGGGCACGCCCACCTCGATCGCCGCCTCCACCGTCCAGCGCCCCTCGCCCGAGTCGGCCACGTGTCCGGCGAAGCCCTCGAGCTTGAGTCCCGGGCGAGTGCCGCCGCGGTCAGATCCAGCAGGCGCGAGGCGACGATGCTGCCGTGGCGCCAGACTTCCGCGATCGCGGCGATGTCGAGGCGGTACTGGAAGAAGCGCGGATCCGACAGCGGCGCCGTCTCCGCATCCGCGCTCGCGTGCGGCGAGACCCGCGTCGGCGTGTGCGAGGAGGTTGAGGCCCTCCGCGTACGCCGCCATCAGGCCGTACTCGATGCCGTTGTGCACCATTTTCACGAAATGGCCCGCCCCGGAGGGACCGCAGTGCAGGTAGCCGAGCGCGGCGGCCGCCGCGCTGGCGGCCTTGCCGGCCGCGCCGCCGGCGCTACCCGGACCGCCCGCGGCATCCGCCCGCCGGGTGCAAGCGTCGCCAGCGCGGGCTCCACGAGCGCCACCGCGTCGCTCTCGCCGCCGATCATCAGGCAGTAGCCCTGCTCGAACCCGAGCACGCCGCCACTGGTGCCCACATCGAGGTAATGCACACCCGCGCGTTGCAGCTCGTCGGCGCGGCGGATGTCATCGCGGTAGTTGGAGTTGCCGCCGTCGATGAGCACGTCGCCGCGCTGCAAGCAGCGGCGCGCAGCTCGCCGATCACCGAGTCGACGAGCGCCGCCGGCACCATGATCCACACAGCCCGCGGAGGCGCGAGCGCGCGCACCAGCTCCTCGGGCGAGCCCGCCGCGCTGCGCCCCGTGTGCAGCGACCGCTCTGCAGCGCGGCGCTCGAGCGATCGTACGCCACGCACTCGTGGCCGCCCTTCACCAGGCGCCGCACCATGTTGGCGCCCATGCGCCCGAGTCCGATCATCCCAATTCGCATGGCAGCGACTCCTTCTGTTACCGGCGCAGCCGGCAAAAAGCCCGTGCGGCAGCTTTGCCACGAAGTGCTCGGCTGCTGAGGTGATCGTAACAGATGCGCTTCGAGCCCCGCCCTTTTGCCGGCGGCAACGAAGCTGATGTCCGCCGAAATCGCTTCCTGCGATTTCGGCCAATCCAACTAGTTCGGCACGCGCCGGATCTGCGCGCCGAGCTGCGCGAGCTTCTCCTCGATCGCCTCGTAGCCGCGATCGATGTGATAGATGCGCTCGACGTCGGTGCGCCCCTCGGCGACCAGTCCCGCCAGCACGAGGCTCGCCGAGGCGCGCAGGTCGGTCGCCATCACCGGCGCCGCGGTGAGCTTCTCCACGCCGTGAATGATGGCGGTGTTCCCCTCGAGGCGAATCTCCGCGCCCATGCGGCGCATCTCCAGCATGTGCATGAAGCGATTCTCGAAGATCGTCTCGGTGATCGTGCCGACGCCGCTCGGCCACGGTATTGAGCGCGGCGAACTGCGCCTGCATGTCGGTCGGGAAAGCCGGATACGGCGCAGTGCGCACGTCCACGGCCCTCAAGCCCGCCCGCGCATGTCCACCTCGACCCAGTTCTCGCCGACGCCGACCCTGGCGCCCGCCTCCCGCAGCTTGGCGAGCACCGCGTCGAGGTGATCGGGACGGGTGTTCTTGATGCGCACGTGGCCGCGGGTGATGGCGCCGGCCACCAGATAGGTGCCGCTCTCGATGCGGTCCGGGCAGCACCTCGTAGGTGGTGCCGCGCAGCCGCTCGACGCCCGTCACGACGATCTTGTCGGTGCCGGCGCCCTGGATCTTCGCGCCCATCGCGACGAGAAAATTCGCCAGGTCGACGACCTCCGGCTCGCGCGCGGCGTTCTCGATGATCGTCTCGCCGTCGGCGAGCGTCGCCGCCATCATCAGATTCTCCGTGCCGGTCACGGTGACCGTGTCGAGCACCAGACGCGCGCCCTTCAGCGCTTGCAGGCGCGCGCGCGGATGTAGCCGCCCTCGATGGTGATGTCGGCGCCCATGGCCTGCAGACCCGCGACGTGGATATTGACCGGCCGCGCGCCGATCGCGCAGCCGCCCGGGAGCGATACGTCGGCGCGCCCGAAGCGCGCCACCAGCGGCCCCAGCACCAGGATCGAGGCGCGCATGGTCTTGACCAGGTCGTAAGGCGCGAAGCACTCGCGCACGGTCGAGCCGTCGACCTCGATGCGCATGCGCTCATCGATGGTGACGGTCGCGCCCATCCGCCCGAGGAGCTCGACGGTAGTGGTGACGTCCTTCAGGTGCGGGACGTTCGCCGACCACCACCGGGTCCTCGGCGAGCAGCGCGGCGGCGAGGATCGGCAGCGTAGCGTTCTTGGCGCCGGAAATGCGCACCTCGCCCTCGAGCGGCACGCCGCCCTGGATCTGCAGCTTGTCCATGCTAGCTCTGCCCGGCCTCCTCGGGGGCCAGCGCCTCGATGGAGAGAGCGTGGATCTCGCGTCCCATCAGCTCGCCGAGCGCGCGATAGACGAGCTGGTGGCGTGCCAGGCTGCGCTTGCCGGCGAACTCCTGCGCCACGACGCGCGCTGGAAATGAGTGTGGTCGTCCGATTGCACGCGCACCTGCGCTCCGGGCAGGCCCGCGCGGATCAGCCGCGCGACTTCTTCAGGGCTCATGAGCGTGATATTACATGGGCCGGTCGTGCGCGCGCCTATCGTGACTATAATGCCGGCATGGATTTGCATCCGGCCGCTGCGGCCAACCCCGCCCCGGGCGCCGAGGACGAGCAGCTGCTCGCCTCCGCGCGCGCGGGCGCTCGCTATCGAGGCGCGCGCGCGTCGAGGCGCTCGCGCCGCGGCTCGGCTCCGCATTTGCGCACGCCTGCCGGATCTGCCTCGCCTGCCAGGGCCGCGTCGTCGTCACCGGCATGGGCAAGTCCGGCCATATCGCGCGCAAGATCGCCGCGACGCTCGCCAGCACCGGCACCCCCGCCTTCTTTCTGCATCCCGCGGAGGCCGGCCACGGCGATCTCGGCATGATCACGCGCAGCGATGTGGTGCTGGCGCTGTCGAACTCCGGCGAGACGCCCGAGCTCGTGCTGCTGCTGCCGCATCTGAAGCGCCTCGCCGTGCCGCTCATCGTCATGACCGGCAGGACCGACTCGACGCTCGGCGCGCGCGGCGAACGTGACGCTCGATGTCGAGCGTCCCCGAAGAAGCCTGTCCGCTGAATCTTGCGCCCACGGCGAGCACCACCGCGACGCTCGCCATGGGAGATGCGCTGGCGGTCGCGGTGCTCGAGGCGCGCGGCTTCACGCGAGCAGGATTTCGCGCGCTCGCATCCGGGCGGCACGCTCGGCCGCAGGCTGCTGCTGCACGTCGAGGAGCTGATGCGCACCGGCGATGCCCTGCCGCGCGTCCCTCCCGACGCACCGCTCAGCGCGGGACTGCTGGAGATGTCGCGCAAGGGCCTGGGGATGACGGTGGTGGTCGATGGCGGGCAACGGATCCTCGGCGTGTTCACCGACGGCGACCTGCGCCGTGCGCTCGACCGGCAGATCGACGTCCACGCCACGCGTCATGAGCGCGGTCATGACCGCGCAGCCGCAAGACCATCGGGCCGCGCGAACTCGCCGCCGAGGCGGTGCACCTGATGGAGCTGCACCGCATCACGGCGCTGCCGGTCGCGGATGCGCAGGGGCGCCTCATCGGCGCACTCAACGTGCACGACCTGATGCGCGCCGGCGTGGTGTGAGCCGCGATAGCGCATGCCCGCAGCGACCGCCATCCGCCTGCTGGTGCTCGACGTCGATGGCGTGCTCACCGACGGCCGGCTGTATTTCGGCCCGCGCGGCGAGGCGCTCAAGGTGTTTCACGTGCGCGACGGCTACGGCATGGTGCAGCTGCAGCGCGCCGGGCTCGAGGTGGCCATCATCTCCGGGCGGCGCTCGCCGATGATGGCCGTGCGCTGCCGCGAGCTGGGCATGCGCCATGTGTTCCAGGGCGTCGACGGACAAGCTCGGCGTGTTCGCACGCCTGTGCGTGCGCCTCAAGCTCGCGCCCGCCGCCTGCGCCTGCGTGGGCGATGACGTGCCGGATCGTGCCGCTGATGCGCGCGGCGGGGCTGTCCTTTGCCGTCGCGGATGCGCACCGCGAAGTGCGCCGCGCCGCCGCACATCGTCACCCGCCTGCCGGGCGGACGCGGCGCGGTGCGCGAGGTGTGCGATCACCTGCTGGCGCTGCGCGCGCGCCGGAGGCGGCCGCGATGATCTACCGCATCCTGGTGCTGCTGGCGCTGCTCGCGCTGATCATCGGCGTCGTCCTGCTGTCAGCTCCGCAGCGCGAGTCCAGCGCGCCGGCCGCCGCACGGGTCGGACCGCCGCACGATCCGGGCTATTCGGCGCGCGAGGCGCAGCCTCATGCAGACCGGAGCCGACGGAATGCCCATCTACACCGCTCAATGCCAGCCAGATCCAGCAGCAGCCCGACAGAGGGCTGGTGGAGCTTGACGCAGGTGCAGACTCGAGCTTTCGCGATCCGAGCGGCAACGCGTGGACGGCGCGCGCCGCAGCGCGGCGAGCTCGCGCAGAGACGCGGCATAGTGAAGCTCGACGGCGACGTGCACGTCTGCGGGCATCCTGCCCGGCACCGACGAGCCGGCACAGATCATCGAGCGAGCACCTCTCCTTCGACACCGCCACGCAGGTCGTGACCACGCGCGATCCGGTGACGCTCTCATGGGCCGGGTCGGCAGCTCGAACGCCATCGGGCTCGATCGCGAGCTTGAAGGACCGTCACGTGCAGCTAGAATCGGCCGTCCATGGCACTTTCCAGCCTTAGACTCGCGCGCTGCTGGCGTCGCCTGCGGCTGCATCGCTGTGCCGTCGCCGCAGCGCCGCGCGGCGCAGCCGCCGGCCGCACGCTCGTGCCCCGCTCGGAATCAGCCGATCACCCTCGATGCCGCCTCGAGCGAGGTCGACTACAAGAAGACACCGGCGAGTTCAGCGACATCGTCATCACCCAGGGCGACATTCAAGCTGCAGGCCGATCCGCGCCGCGGCAGCGACCCGGTCGATTTCAACAACAGCCACTGGACCTTCAGGGCAACGTGCGCATCGACGTGCCGAGCAGCGCGGCAGCCTGCGCTCGGATCAGGCCGTGGTCGAGTTCACGACAATCAGCATCGAGCGCGCCACGGTCACCGGCAAGCCCGCGGAGTTCGAGCAGCAGCGCGGCGACACGCGGCAGTGGCGCGCGGTCATGCCGACGAGATCGTCTACGACCCGAACGACGGCACGCGTGCGCCTGTCGAAGGACGCCTGGCTCTCGGACGGCCACAACGAGATCCCCGGCCCGCTGCTCGTCTACAACATCCGCGCAGCAGCACGTGGAGGCGGCCACCGCGCCCGGCAGCGACCAGCGCGTGCACATCACCATCACTCCGCAGGGCCTCCACCAGGACCGTGCCCGCAAGCCGCAACCGAACGCCCCAGCCCATGACGCGCCTCAAGGCCACGGGCCTCGCCAAGAGCTACAAGTCCCGCCAGGTCGTGCGCGACCTGTCGCTCGAGGTCACGAACGGCGAGGTGGTCGGGCTGCTCGGCCCGAACGGCGCCGGCAAGACCACCGCGTTCTACATGATCGTCGGGCTCGTGCCCTGCGATGCCGGCCGCATCTACCTCGGCGACACGGACGTCACGCTCCTGCCGATGCACCGACGCGCCCAGCTCGGCGCTCGGCTACCTGCCGCAGGAAGCCTCGGTCTTCCGCAAGCTCTCGGTCGAGGACAACGTGCTGGCGATCCTCGAGACGCGCGAGACCTGGAGCGCGCGCGCGCGCGAGCGAGCGCCTGGAGGAGCTGCTCGAGGAGCTGCGCATCGGCCACGTGCGCAAGAGCCTGGGGCTGTCGCTCTCCGGCGGCGAGCGCCGGCGCGTCGAGATCGCCCGGGCGCTCGCGGCCGAGCCGCGCTTCATGCTGCTCGATGAGCCCTTCGCGGGCGTCGATCCGCTCTCGGTGCTCGACATCCAGCGCATCATCCGCGAGCTCACGCAGCCGCGGCATCGGCGTGCTGATCACTGACCATAATGTGCGCGAAACCCTGGGGGTCTGCAGCCGCGCCTACATCGTCAATCAGGGAACGGTGATCGCCTCCGGAACTGCGGAAGAAATCCTTGCCAACCCCCAAGTGCGTGAGGTGTACTTGGGTCGAGTCGTTCCGGCTGTGACGCCGCGGCAGCGCGAAAGCCGAACTCATGTTTTCAATTAGTTACTAAGATAATCTGGAAGCGCGACGCTCAGCCTTCCGCAACTCACCATGCTGAAACCCTCTCTGCAGCTCAAGCTGGGTCAGCAACTGACCATGACCCCGCAGCTGCAGCAGGCCATCCGGCTCCTGCAGCTGCCCGCCCTCGAGCTGCAGGCGCATATCCGCGAGCTGCTCGAAACGCAACGTCATGCTCGAGCCGATGGAGGAGGCCGAGGCGCACCGCCACCTTCGAGGCCGTGGTCACGGCCGCCGGCAGCAGCCCAAGCCCGCCCGAGCGCACCGCGGAGAGCACGGTCGAGGTGCTCGACGAGGGCTGGGGCGAGCACAGCGTCGGGCCGGCCGAGACGCCCTGGAGCGGCGATGACGACGAGCGGCAGCAGGAGTTCGCCGACGCCGCCGGGCAGTCGCTGCAGGAGCACCTGCTGTGGCAGCTCGAGCTCGCGCAGCCTCGCGCCGCGCGAGCTGGCCATCGCGCGCGCCATCGTCGACGCGATCAGCGACGACGGCTATCTGACCGAGTCGCTGGAGGAGATCGCGCAGACGCTGCGGCCCGAGATCGAATGCGCGGCCGCGGAAGTGGCGGCCGTGCTCGCGCGGCGTGCAGGCGCTCGACCCGCCCGGCGTCGGCGCGCGCTCGGTCGGCGAGTGCATCGAGCTGCAGCTGCGCCAGCTCGATCCCGCCACCCCGGGCTTCGCGACCGCGGTGCAGATCGCGCGCCACCATCTCGGCGCTGGTCGCCGAGCGCGAGCTGTCGCTGCTGCGCCGCGAGCTGCGCGCCACCGAAGAGGAGCTCGCCGCGGCGCTGGCGCTGGTGCGCTCCTGCCATCCCGCGCCCGGGAGCCACGGTGAGCGCCGGCAGCGGCGGAGTACGTCGTGCCGGATGTGTTCGTGCGCCGCACCGAGCACGGCTGGGGGGTGGAGATCAACCCCGCCACGCTGCCGCGCGTGCGCCTCAACCACAGCTACGCCAGCCTCATCGGCCGCAACCGCCAGCCACGCGAGCATGCGCGCGCAGCTGCAGGAAGCGCGCTGGCTGCTGAAGAGCCTCGAGATCCGCCACGAGACGCTGATGAAGGTCGCCCGCTCCATCGTCGAGCGCCAGACGGCGTTCCTCGAGCACGGCGAAGAGCACATGCGGCCGATGATCCTCAAGGACATCGCCGAAGCGGTCGCGATGCACGAGTCGACCATCTCGCGCGTGACCTCCGGCAAGTACATGCACACCCCGCGCGGCGTGTTCGAGCTGCGCTACTTCTTCTCGAGCCAGGTCGAGGGCGCCGACGGCTCGGGCACCTCCTCGACCGCCATCCGCGCCAAGATCAGGAAGCTCGTCAAGGACGAGGATCGCGGAGACTCCCTCTGAGCGACGGCCGCATTGCGGAGCTGCTCTCCGCGGAGGGCATCCCGGTCGCGCGCCGCACGGTCGCCAAATACCGCGAGGCGATGGGCATCGCCCCTTCCAACGAGCGGCGGCGCGCAGGTTTGAAGCAGATGTGAACACAGATGTGAAGGCAGCACCCCAATAACAGGAGACGGACTTATGCAGCTCAACGTCACCGGCCACCACGTCGAAGTCACCCCGTCATTGCGAGGCTATGTGGAGAAGAAACTCGAGCGCATCGGCAGACACTTCGATCAGGTCATCGACGTGCACTGCGTGCTGACGGTGGAGAAGCTGCGACAGAAGGCCGAGGCGACCCTGCACGTGAGCGGCAGCGCCATCCATGCGGACGCGACCGAAGAGGACATGTACGCGGCCATCGATCTGCTGGCGGACAAGCTCGATCGCTGCATCAAGAAGCACAAGGAAAAGCGCACCGACCACCATGCCGCCGAGGCGCGCGCGCTGCGGATCTGAAGAGCGCCCCGCGGCGCACGGCGCGCGCTAAGGACTTGCGGCCGCCGGGCCGCTGGATAACCATTGCGGCGTGCGCATCATCATCCTCAGCGGGCTGTCCGGCTCGGGCAAGAGCGTCGCCCTGCACATGCTCGAGGATCTCGGCTTTTACTGCATCGACAATATCCCCGCAGCGCTCCTCAAGCCGTTCGTCTCCTACACGGTGCGCAGCCCCGAGCCGACCTATGAGCGCACCGCGATCGGTCTCGACGCGCGCAACACCGCCGCCGAGGTAGCCAGCGTCCCGCAGCTGCTCGACGAACTGAAGCGCAGCGGCCTGCAGTGCGAAGTGATCTTCCTGGTGGCGGCGGAGGACGAGCTGCTGCGGCGCTTCGCGGAAACGCGCCGCAAGCATCCCATGAGCGACGGCGGAGTCGGTCTGCGCGAGGCGATGACCCTGGAGCGTGCGCTGCTCGAGCCGATCGCCTCCTGCGCCGACCTGCTGATCGACACCTCAAGGCTCTCCGTGCATGCGCTGCGCGATATCATCCACAAGCGCGTCGAGCAGCGCTCCGCCGGACGGCTGTCGATCACCTTCGAGTCCTTCGGCTTCAAGCGCGGCATCCCTGGCAGATGCGGATTTCGTGTTCGATGCGCGGGCGCTCCCCAACCCGTACTGGGAGCCGGGGCTGCGCAATCTCACCGGGCGCGACGCCGAGGTCATGCGCTTCCTCGAGACGCACACCAACGTTGCCGGGCTCGTGGCGGACATCGCCCGTTTCGTGCGCGGACGCGTGCCGGAATACCAGGCCAGTAACCGCGGTTATCTCACCGTCGCCGTAGGCTGCACCGGCGGCCAGCACCGCTCGGTATACATCGTGGATCGTCTGGCGGAGATTTTCGCCGCCGAGTTCCCCAACGTCACCGTCAGGCATAGCGGACTGCCGGGGGCGAAGCTCTTTCAGCCCCGTCCGCGCGCGGCGACCGGCGCTGCAACCCCGTAAAGCCCGCTGCCGCGGCGTTGCGAGGCTCCGCGTGAGCGCCCGCGGGCGGGCCCCTCAGGTCGCCTGTGCGACGCCGGCGGCAGTCATCACCTGCGGCAGCTTCTCCCCGCCCATGAACGCGAGCAGCGCGGCGCGCGCTTCCATGGCATCGCGGTAACCGAGCTCGATCAGCGCGCGCGTGTAGCCGGCCTCGAACATGAGGTAGCTCGCCAGCTGATAGCCGGAGGCGTCGCGCCCGCCGATCACGCGCAGCAGCGCGCGCAGCCCCGAGCGGCATCTCGCCCGCGTAGCGCCCGGCGATTTCGCGCGGGTCCACGCTACGGCGCCAGCATCAGCGTCTCGACGCTGCGCTCGCCGCGCGTGGCTTGCGGCGCGCTGTGCACCAGCGTGTTGATGCGCTCGAGCTGCTCGAGGTCGCCGTAGATCTGATCGGTGAACAGCGTGTCGAGCATGTAGCCGAAGATCTCGCCCGGGGTCGGCATGAGGGTGGCCAGGCGATTCACCACCACGCCCGCAGCGCGCCGGGCGCGCACGCCGATGATCAGCAGCCGGTCGGCCCCCAGGTGGATCGCCGGGCTCAAGGGATTCAGCTGGCGCATCGCGCCGTCGCCGAAATAGTCCTCGCCGATTTTGATCGGCGGAAACAGCAGCGGGATCGCTACGCTCGCCATCAGGTGATCGAGGGTGAACTGCGTGCGGCGGCCGATGCGCTGCACACGCGACCAGTCGCCGATGGAGTCGATGCCGTCGTAGAAGGCGACCGACTGACCGCTGCTGTAGCTGGTCGAGCACAGCGCAAAGGCGCGCAGATGCCCGCGTGCGATGCTGCGGCGGATACCGGAGCAGTCCACGTGCACCCCGAGCAGTTCACGCAGCGGGCTGTTGTCGAGCATCGATCTCGGGGGCGCCAGCACCATGCCGCCCGAGAGCAGCGCCAGCACCCAGTGCGCGCCGGCGCGCAGCATGTGTGCCGCGTCCACGTGGAAGACCTGGCTCGAGCGGAAGTTCGCCCAGACGCGCTCGAGTCCTGCCACCGCGCGCCGCCAGTGGTGTGCTTCCGCGGCCAGGACGCTCGCTGCAACGGCGCCCGCGGAGGTGCCGACGATGACCTGGAACGGGTTGCGCGCCCGCGGCAGCAGCTCCGCGAGCGCCAGCAGCACCCCGACCTGGTAGGCCGAGCGCGCGCCGCCCCCGGTCAGCACCAGCCCGACGCTCGGGCGCAGGTCCGGTCGGGAGGTAGTTTCAGCGAGGACGTCCATGCTTGCGCTCATCGGCGCCTATTATGAAACCCCTGGCGGCGGTTCCTGTGTGACAGAAGTCGCGCCCGCAAGCCCCCCTCGGGGGGATCCCGTGCCGGGTGCATTGCGGCGCACGTCAGTCATATACGACCACTCTAATCGTGAACGCCAATGTGGACGGAATCCCGCAGTTTTTCCAGGCGTCTGAGCGCGGCGTCACCCGCAAACTCTGGCCGGGGGAAACCCCTTGGCTTGGCGGCAACACGGGTTGCTTCGCTGCAGCCGCGCTGTGGCTTTCACTCCGGCGTCAGCGTGAGAGCGTGTTGCGCGGGCCCCGGAAGGAACGGCAACGGCTCGCCCCGCGCCCACTCCAGGAAGCCCGCCCGGTAGTAGGGCGAGAGCGGATGCCCGCTCTGGCCGCCGGGAATGTGCAGATAGCCCTCGCTCTCGTGGCCGGGCGAGACGGCGAAGCGCTCCGAGGCGCCGAACAGCGTGCCATCCTGCACGCGCGGCATGTCGTGATCGCCGGGCAGCTGCTGGGCCGGCATGTCGAGGAAGCCGCGAGCCACGGCAGGGCGTGCGAGAGCGGATGGCGGATGCGCACCACATTACGCGCCCCCCAGGTGCAGCGCGCGAGCTCGGGGCAGCTGGCATCGAGGCCTGCGATGGTGGCGTCGACCTGCGCGCGCAGGAACTCCCGCCAGCTCGCGTACTGCTTCGCAAGCAGATGCAGGGGCTGCGCAGTCACCAGCTCCCACAGCGGACCTTCGAACTGCTCCGGCGGCCAGGCGTCATCGCCGGCAGGGATGCGCAGCGCCCGCAAGCAGCATGCCCCACACGGCCTCGCGCGTGCGTTCGTGGTAGGCGCGCACCAGGCGGTAGCCGACCGAGTCGACGCTCGCGCGCGCGTTCCAATGCTCGATGAGCGCGCGGAACTCGGCGCGGCGCGCCGACCCGCGCACGCTGTCCGCATCCAGCAGCGCGAGCAACAGCGTGCGCCAGCGCTCGAGGAACACGGCTCGGTCATCGAGCTGGATGCGCAGCATGTCGGCCGGAGTGATGCTGCCGGAAAGGGCCGCCAGGTCATCGCGGATCTGGCCGGCGCGCGCACCGAGATCGTACTCGGCGCCGAGCGCGGCCACATCGCCGCCGATGAGCTCCTGCTGGTGCTGATCGTCCGTCACGCGTGCGTTGGCGGTCCACAGCCGTCCGAGCGGCGGATCGACGATCTGCGGGTGCTCGGCCGCGGTTGTCCACGGGCGCCGCCGATGCGGGCGCGCTTTCCCGTCGTGTCCGCGGGAATGCGGCCGAAAATGGTCCAGGCGATATGGCCCGCCGCGTCGCCGACCACGACGTTCTGGTGCGGGATGCCGACCTCGGGCGCGAGCGCGAGCGCCTCATCGACCGAGCGCGCCCGTTCCAGCTCCATCAGCTTGATGTTGGTCGCCTGCGGCAGCTGCGCCAGCCAGCGAGCCGAACCAGCAGCTGTGTTGCGCCGTGTCCACGCGCAGCAACACTCCTGCCGGTCCTGACTTCACCTCCAGCACTACGGGAGCCCCGCCGTGCACGCGGATCTCCTCGCGCACCACCGACAGCGCGAGGCTCCCCTGCGGCGTCAACAGCGCGTGCTGCGCGAGGCCGAGGCACGGCACCTGCTCGACATCCAGCCATTTGCCGTAGCTGTTGGTGAAGCCCCAGGCGATGTGACCGTTCGATCCGGCCACCAGCAGCGGCGTCCCGGGCAATGTGACCCCGTTCAGATCGAGTGCCGCCGCCGTGCCGGCGGCCGCGCTCTTCAGGCGCGCGTGATACCAAACCGGCGGCACGCGCAGCCCGAGGTGCATGTCGTTGGCGACGAGCGCGGCGCCGCTCGCCGTCAGGCGTCCCGCGACCGCCCAGCTGTTGCTGCCCGCGGCGGGCGTGCGCGTTGCGGGTACGGCCGAGTCGGGCGACACGCCGCTGTCGCGTACGTTGAGCGCGGTGGCATCGGGCACCGGCGCCGCGCCTGCGGTCGCCGCGGGCGTGGGGCCGTCGGGCGCATCCCAGCTCGTGCCGAGCGGATACAGGAAATGCAACGCGCACTTCCAGCCCGCCGAGCACGTCGGGCCGCCGAGGCGCGCGTTGATCTCGCGCCGCAGGATCTCGCGGCGCAGGCTGCTCGCCTGCAGATCCCACCACATGGCGTACTCGACGAGAACCGTGTCCTCCGGCCGCCACGCTGCCGGGGCGTGCCCGAGCACCCAGTACTCCCACGGCCGGCCGGCGAGGCTGGCGAGGCCGGCGTTGACGCCGCGGGCGTACGCTTCGAGCAGGGCGCGCTGCTGCGCCGTAGCGGCGGTCAGCACCTCGCGCGCCACGTGACGGAACCGGAACAGGCGCGTGCGCGGTCCTCCTCGAGCGCCACCGTGCCGAAGAGCTCCGCCAGCTCGCCGGCGGCGAGGCGGCGCGCGAGATCCATCTGGAAGTAACGATCCTGGGCGTGCACGAAGCCGGTGCGCGTAGGCGAGGTCGAGGCGATTGGCGGCTTCGATCGTGGGCACGCCGCGCGCATCGCGCTTGATGCGCACGCTCGCCGTAGGGCCCTTCTGGCGCAGCTCGCCGTCGAGCTGTGGGAGCGAGGCACGCAGCAGCGCATAGGCGCAGGCCAGCGCAGCGAGCACCAGCAGCGCGGCGAGTGCGCCGAAATACTTGAGCCTGCCGCATGCGCCTCGCCTGCGACGGCCTCAGTCGAGCGTGACCTTGAGGATCTGCATCGAGTTGGTCCCGCCCTCCACGCCCGACAGCTCGCCCTTGGTGAGAATCACCAGGTCGCCGCTTCTTCACCAGCTGCAGCTCGAGCAGTCGCGTGAACAGCGCGCGGTACAGGTCCACTCGTGGAGTCGGATGGCGGCCGTGACATCGAAGATCACCGGGTAGACGCCGCGATAGAGCGTGACGCGCCGGCGCGTCGCCTCGTGGCGCGTGAAGGCGTAGATCGGAATATCCGCGCGGATGCGCGACATCAACAGCGGCGTCGCGCCCGACTCGGTGAGCGCGACGATGGCGCGCACCTTCATGTGATTGGCCGTGTACATGACCGCCATCGCGATCGCTTCCTCGGTGGCGCGGAACTCGCCCTCGACGCTGCGCTGACGCGTGCGCGGATGGGTGAGCTGTATTTCTCGGCGCCCTCGATGACCTGCGCCATCGCCCGCACGGCGCGCACCGGATAGCGCCCGGTGGCGGTCTCCGCCGAGAGCATCACGGCATCGGTGCCGTCCATCACGGCGTTGGCAACATCGCTCACCTCGGCGCGCGTCGGGACGGGACTCTGGATCATCGACTCCATCATCTGCGTGGCGGTGATCACCACCTTGTTGCGGGCGCGCGTCTCGTGGATGATGGTCTTCTGCAGCCCGGTGAGCTCCGCGTAGCCCATCTCGACCCCCAGATCGCCGCGCGCCACCATGATCGACGTCGGACGCCTCGATGATGCCGGGGAGATTGTCGATCGCCTCGTGCCGCTCGATCTTGGCGACGAGGCGCGCCTCGCCGCCGGCGGCGCGCAGCAGCGTGCGCGCCTGCTCGATGTCGGCAGCGTCGCGCGCAAACGACACCGCGATGTAGTCGATGCCCTGCTCGGCGGCGAAGCGGATGTCCTCGTGGTCCCGCTCCGACAGCGCCGGCGCAGAGATGCCGCCGCCCTGGCGATTGAGGCCCTTGCGATCGGAGAGCTCGCCGCCGACGCGCACGCGCGTCTCGATGCGTCGTGCGCGAGACGCGCAACACGTCGAGCACGATCTGCCCGTCGTTGAGCAGCAGCGCGTCGCCGGCAGCGACATCGCGCGGCAGATTCTTGATAGGCGACGCCGACCTCGAGCCCAGTCCCGGCCTTGGGATCGAGCGCCGTGTCGAGCGTGAACGGGGCACCTTCGTTGAGCTGCACGCGCCCCTCGCGAAAGCACTCGATGCGGATCTTCGGGCCGCCGAGGTCCATCAGTACGCCGACGCACCGGTCAGCGCGCCGCGCGGCCTCGCGCACCTGCGCCAGGCGGCGCCGGCGGTCCGCCGACCGTGCCGTGCGAGGCATTGAGGCGCGCGACGTCGAGGCCCTCGCGCATCATTGCGTCGAGCACCGCCAGGTCATCGGTCGCCGGCCCGAGCGTGGCGACGATCTTGGCGCGTCGCAGCAGCGCCGTTGGTTGCATCATCCACGGGCGCGCTCCTCCAGCACGGCAACCGCCGGCAGCGTCTTGCCCTCGACGAACTCGAGGAACGCCCCGCCGCCGGTGGAGATGTAGGAGATGCCATCCTCGACGCCGTACTTCTCGATGGCCGCGAGCGTGTCGCCGCCGCCCGCGAGCGAGAACGCCTTGCTGCGCGCGATCGCGTTGGCGATGGCGCGCGTGCCCTCGCCGAACTGGTCGAACTCGAACACGCCCACCGGTCCGTTCCAGATGATGGTGCCGGCCGCCTGCAGCAGCGCGCTGAAGCGCTCGGCGGTGTCGGGACCGATGTCCAGGATCATCTCGTCGCGGCGCACTTCCTTCACCGGGCGCACGTCGGCGTGCGCGGTCGCGGCGAATTCCCTCGCCACCACGACGTCCGTGGGCAGCGGGATCTCCGCGCCGCGCGCGCGCGCCTTGTCCATGAGCCGCCGCGCGACGTCGAGCATTTCCGCCTCGTACAGCGAGCTGCCGACGTCGACGCCGGTGGCGGCGAGGAACGTATTGGCAATGCCGCCGCCGACGATCAGCTGATCGACCTTCTCCAGCAGCGACTCGAGCACCATCAGCTTGGTCGACACCTTGGAGCCGCCGACGATGGCCACCAGCGGCCGCGCCGGCTTCTCCAGCGCGCGCTCGAGCGCCTCGAGCTCGCCGACCAGCAGCGGGCCGGCGCAGGCGACCGGCGCGAATCGCGCCACCCCGTGCGTGCTCGCCTCGGCGCGATGCGCGGTGCCGAAGGCATCCATGACGAACACCTCGCACAGCGCGGCCATCCGGCGTGCGAGCAGTTCGTCGTCCTGCTTCTCGCCCCTGAGAAAGCGCACGTTCTCGCACAGCACGGCGCTGCCCGGAGCGCAGTCGACGCCGTCGATCCAGTCCTTGCGCAGCGGCACGGGCTTGCCCAGCAGCTCCGACAGCCGCGCGGCCACCGGCGCCAGCGTCAGCGCCGGATCCTCCTCGCCCTCGTTCGGCCGGCCGAGATGCGACAGGACGAACACCTTTGCGTGCTGGTCGAGGGCGTAGCGGATGGTGGCGAGCGCGGCGCGGATGCGCGCATCGCTCGTGACCACCCCGTTCTGCACCGGCACGTTCAGGTCCTCCCGGATCAGGACCCGCTTGTTGCGCAGGTCCGTATCCGTCATGCGCAGCAGCCTCATGTCGCCTTCGACCACGCGAGCGTGGTATCGAGCATGCGGTTGGAGAAGCCCCACTCGTTGTCGTACCAGGCGCACACCTTGACCAGCGTGCCCTCGATCACCTTGGTGAGCGTCGCGTCGAAGATCGACGAGTGCGCGTCGTGATTGAAGTCGACCGACACCAGCGGCGCATCGTTGTAGGCGAGGATGCCCTTGAGCGCGCCGGCGGCGGCCTGCTGCAGAGTCTTGTTGACCTCCTCGACGGTGGTGGCGCGCTTCGGCGCTGAACGTGAGGTCCACGAGCGAGACGTTGATCGTCGGCACGCGCACGGAAAAGCCGTCGAGCTTGCCCTTGAGCTCCGGCATCACCAGGCCGACGGCGGCGGCGGCGCCGGTCTTGGTCGGGATCTGCGACATGGTCGCCGAGCGCGCGCGGCGCAGATCGGAGTGGTAGACGTCGGTCAGCACCTGATCGTTGGTGTAGGAGTGGATCGTCGTCATGAGGCCGGCGACGATGCCGACCTTGTCGTGCAGCACCTTGGCGACCGGCGCGAGGCAGTTGGTGGTGCAGGAGGCGTTGGAGATCACGGTGAAGGAGGCTCTTCAGCACGTGGTGATTCACGCCGTAGACGATGGTGGCGTCGACATCCTCGCCGCCCGGCGCGGAGATCACGACTTTCTTCGCCCCGCCCTTCAGGTGCGCGCCGCGCCTTGGCCTTGCTGGTGAAGAGTCCGGTGCACTCGAGAACGTATTCGGCGCCGACCTCGCCCCAGGGCAGCTTGGCCGGGATCGCGCTCCGCGAGCACGCGGATGCGATCGCCGTTCACGACCATGGCGTCGCCGTCGACGCTTCACCTCGCCGGGGAACTTGCCGTGCACGGTGTCGTAGCGCGTCAGGTGCGCATTGGTCTGCGCATCGCACAGGTCGTTGATCGCGACGATCTGGATCTCATGGGTGCGCTTGCCCTCGTAAAGCGCGCGCAGCATGTTGCGGCCGATGCGGCCATAACCGTTGATGCCGACCTTGATTGGCATGTCGTCTCAGCCCTCCAGCAGTTCTTCGATCTGTTTGCGCGATATTATCGGCCGTGAAGCCAAAATGTGGGAATAGCATCCGGCCCCTTGCCGGAGGCACCGAAGCGGTCGATGCCGAGCACGCGGCCTGCGCTGCCGACGTAGTGCCACCAGCCGAGCGTCGCCCCGGCCTCCACCGCCAGGCGCCGCGTCAACCGCGCTGCGGCAGTACGGCTTCGCGGTAGGCGGCATCCTGGGCATCGAAGACATCGGTCGAGGGCATGGACACCAGGCGCACCCGCCGCCCGGCTGCGTTCAGCGTGTTCACCGCTTGCGCCGCGATGCCGACTTCCGAGCCGGTCGCGATCACGAGTGCCTCCGGGGTGCCTGGCGAGTCGATGAGCACGTAGCCGCCGCGGCGGCATGTCGGCCGCGCTGCTCCGCGGTGCGCGGCTGCTGCGCCAGGCCTGGCGGGTGAGGACGAGCGCGCGTCGGCCCCTGGGCGCTCGATGGCGGCGACCCAGGCGACGGCGGTCTCGGCGGCATCGCACGGCCGCCACAGGCTCATGTGCGGCATCGCGCGCAGGCTCGTCAGGTGCTCGATCGGCTGGTGGGTCGGGCCGTCCTCGCCGAGCCCGATCGAATCGTGCGTATACACCAGGATGACGCGCAGCTTCATGAGCGCACGCCAGGCGCACGGCGTTGCGCGCGTAATCGGAGAACGTCAGGAAGGTGCCGCCGTAGGGAATGTAGCCGCCGTGCAGCGCCATGCCGTTCATGATCGCGGTCATGCCGAACTCGCGCACGCCGTAGTGGAAATAGTGGCCGGAGAAATCCGTCGCGGCGTGACGGCGCGCGCGTCCTTCGGCTGCGTGTTGTTGGAGCCGGTGAGATCGGCGGAGCCGCCGAGGAGTCTCCGGCAGCGGCGGCGCCGATGACGTTCAGGGCTGCCTGCGAGCGTCTGGCGCGTGGCCTGCGGCTTCGCTCTCCTGCAGCGAGCGCCTGCGCGTGCTGCGCGGCAGTCTCCTCCAGTCTGCGGGCAGCTCCCCGCGCATGCGGCGCTCGAATTCCGCGCGCGAGCTGCGGGAACGGCGCCGCGGTAGCGCGCGAAAAGCTCGCTCCAGGCCTTCTCGCGCCGCGGCGCCCGCCGCGCGATGATCCCAGGCGGCGCGGATCGCCTCGGGCACCTCGAACGGCGGATACGGCCAGTTCGAGGGTCTGGCGGGCCAGCGCCACCTCGTCCGCTCCCGAGCGCCTCGCCGTGCGCCGCCTTCGTGCCCTGCCGGTTCGGGGCGCCGTAGCCGATGATGGTCTTGCAGCAGATGAGCGAGGGGCGCTTGTCTTCCGCGCGCGCCGCCTTGACCGCCGCGGTGACCGCCTGCGGCATCCAGGCCGTCGACGTCGGGAATCACGTGCCAGCCGTAGGCCTCGAAGCGCTTCGGGCGTGTCGTCGGTGAACCAGCCCGCGACCTTGCCGTCGATCGAGATGCCGTTGTCGTCGTAGAAGCCGATGAGCTTGCCGAGCTCGAACGTGCCGGCGAACGAGCAGGCCTCGTGCGAGACGCCCTCCATGAGGCAGCCGTCGCCCATGAAGACAGTAGGTGTGGTGATCGACGACGTTGAAGCCCGGCCGGTTGAACTCGCGCGCGAGCAGCTTCTCGGCCGTGCGCCATGCCGACCGCGTTGGCAAGCCCCTGGCCGAGCGGTCCGGTGGTGGTCTCGATCCCAAGGTCGAGGTCGTGCTCCGGATGACCCGGGGTCGTGCTGCCGAGCTGGCGGAAGTTCTTGATCTCCTCGATGGTGAGCGGATAGCCGGTCAGGTACAGCACCGCGTACAGCAGCATCGAGCGTGGCCGTTGGAGAGCACGAAGCGGTCGCGGTCGACCCAGCGCGGATTGCCCGGGTTGTATCTGAGGAAGTCGCGCCACAGCACCTCGGCGATGTCGGCCATGCCCATCGGCATGCCCGGGTGTCCGGAATTGGCGCGCTGCACGGCGTCCATCGACAGAGCGCGGATGGCATTGGCAAGTTCGCGGCGTGTGCTCATGCGGCTCTTTCGGGCGGCGCGTCGCCGCAGCAGCGGATCTCAAAGGCGGCCAGCGCCGCGCTTGCGGTCAGGCAGCGCGCAACGCTCCGGGGGCGCGCATTCTCCACCACTCGCGCCCGATGCTCAATCGCTGCGCCTGTGAGCGTTGCGGCGCGCGCGTACGGCGCCATCGAGCGCCAGGGCGCTTGCTGCCCGCGGCGGTGTCTGCTGCTGCAGGGGTGTATCCGCGAGGCGACTTAAAGTTCCGCGTGCCTTGAGGCGCGCGGGCCTGTTTCACACTTCTGCGGCCCGAAACGGTATCGCGTCATGTCGCCTGCGAGGAACACCTCGCTGCGCAGGACTTGGTTCACTGCGGCAACCCGGCGGGCTCTGCTACCCTTTTTCTCAATGAGCGCACTCCGCCTGGTTCATTTCACCGACCCGCATCTCTACGGCAGCGAGAGCGAATCGCTGCGTGGCGTCGCGACGCTGCCCGCGCTGCGCGCCGCGCTCGCCCAGGCGCGCGCGGGGATTTGGCCGCCCGATGCGTTGCTCGTGACCGGCGATCTGGTGCAGGACGATCCGGCCGGCTATGCGCATTTCCGGCGCCTGTTCGGCGGCCTGGGACTGCCGGTGCTGTGCCTGCCGGGCAACCACGATGAGCCGGAGGCGATGCGCCGCGAGCTCGCCGGCAAGCCTTTCGTGCTTGGTGGCTTCGTCGACCTGGGACGCTGGCGCATAGTGCTGCTCGACAGCTGCATTCCCGGCGCTGCCGGCGGCGCCTTGAGCGCGGACGCTCTGGCAGGGCTCGAGGAGGCGCTGGCCGGCGCCGGGACGCGCCACTGCATGGTGTGCCTGCATCACCATCCCGTGCCGATGTCCAGCCGCTGGCTCGATCGCGTGGGCCTGGCCAATGCGGCCGAGTTCCTGCATACCATCGACGCACATCGCAACGTACGTGCGATAGTGTGGGGCCATGTGCATCAGAGCTACGACGGGCTGCGCAAGGGTGTGCGCCTGCTGGCCACGCCCTCGACCTGCGCGCAGTTTCTGCCAAACTCCGATGACTTCGCCGTGGACCACCGCCCGCCGGCCTATCGCACCTTCGAGCTGCGCCCCGACGGCACGCTGCTGACGGAGGTCGTGTGGGTCGAACAACACTGCGGTGGCTCCTCGCGCTCAGCCTGCTCGGCGGCCTGACCGCACCGGTCGCTGACTGCGCGGGCCGCGGGCCCGGTCTGGGTGCTCCGCGGCGCACACAACACCGTATACCTGGCCGGCTCCATACATATGCTGCCTGCGCAGGACGCGGCGCTCCCGGCGGCGTTCGACCGCGCCTACGCCGACTCCGCGAAGCTCGTGATGGAGCTCGACCTGGGCAAGCTCGATCCTCTCGCCGTGGCGCGGCTGGATGATGCGAGCACGGCGCACTGCCGCCCGGCGCGAGCCTGCGTGCCATGCGTCGGCGAGGAGCGCTACAGCGCGTGTCACTGCGGCGGCCGAGCAGCTCGGCCTCACGGCCGAGCTGCTGGACGGCCAGGCGCCATGGGTGATGCGGCTCGAGCTGGCCGATCTGAGTACGTGCACCACGGCTTCGACCCGGAACAGGGCGTCGAGGAACAGCTGGTGCGCCGTGCGCAGGCCGATGGCAAATCGACCGCGGGGCTGGAGACGATCGACGAGGAGCTCGGCGGCTCTCGAGGCGCTGTGCGCGCGAGGACCAGCTGCGCATGCTCGACCAGACGCTCGATCGAGCTCAAGGAGTCGCCCGCGCAGCTGCAGGAGGTCGTCAGCGCCTGGCGCCAGCGGCGATGCCGCGCAGCTGGCCGCGCTCCTGGTCAAGCGAATACCGCTCCTTTCCGGCCCTTTACCGGCCGCTGGTAACCGCACGCAACGAGCGCTGGCTGCCGCAGATCGAGCAGCTCCTGAAGGGCACGAGAATTGCCTGGTCGTCGTGGGCGCCCTGCACCTGGTGGGTGACGGCGGCCTGCTGGAACTCCTGCGCAGGGCCGGTTTACGGCGACGCAGCTGAACTGACCGCCGCAACGCGCGCACGCGCAGTGCGCGTCACAGTAGAAGCGCCACAGCGGCACGGCCAGCAGCAGCGTCCAGGCCAGCACCAGCCAGCCCACGAAACCATCGAAGCGCTCAGCAGAAAGCCCAGTGGGGCGCGCCTGCGCCGCGGCCGGCGTCAGCTCGTGGGCCACGAGCATCACCCACACCCAGCCGGCGTGCAGTCCGATGCAGGCGGCGATGTTGCCGGTCGCCGCGCGCACCAGCCCGAGCACCACTCCCGACAGCGAGGAGCGCGAGAAACGCATCGGCGATCGCGAGCGGGCTGCGCAAACACGTGCAGCGTGCCCAGCAGCAGCGTCGAGCCCGCTGTGCGCGGTAGACCTGCGGCGGCGCGATGTGGAAGCTCGCGAAGAAATGCGTAGCGGCGATAGACCACGCGCGGTCAGCAGCACCGCGGCGCCGTGTGCCCGACTCGCGCGCGATGCGCGGTGTGCATCGCACCGCGCAGGAACGTCTCCTCGATGAATGCCACCGCAAAACCGCTGAGCGGCGCGCAGGAGCGACCAGCCGTGCGAGCGCCGCGGCGCTCAGCGGCGGCCCCGGCTCCAGTCGAGCAGCCCGAGCGCCGCTCATGATGCCGACCACCGCCGAGCATGGTCGCGACGCCCAGGGCGAGCGCGAGTGAACATCTCGCGCACGAACGCGCGCCGCGGCAGGGCGTAGCCGAGACTGGCGCGATCGGCGAGGCCGCAGATGCCGCGCCACGAGCACGAACCCGAGCAGCAGCGCCAGCATGCCGATGCGCTCGCCGATGCGGTGGAACGGGAAAGCTGAAATGCGGGTGCAGCAGCAGCCACGCCGGATAGGTGAAAAGCGCGATCGCCGCCAGCGCCAGCGCCATGCAGCAGCGAGAAACCACGACCAATGCACGCATCGGACGGAACTGCGCTTGCCTTGCCAGAGCGCCCGGCGCCGCATAGCTTATGGCGATCGCCAGCTGTGAGGAGTCATGTCCGGAGCCCCGCTGCAACCGATCGTCATCTGGTTCGGCCGGGTCGGCGACATGATCCTGCTGTCGGCGCTGCTGGACATCCTGCACCGCCGCTACGGAAGCCCCGTGCCACCTGATCGGCGCCGGCTTCTGGCCGGCGGAGCTCTACGCCGCGCACCGCGACGTGGCGCGCGTCTCGTGCCTGCACCGCTACACCGCGCTTCCTGTTCGACGGCGCGTGGTGGCGCACGCTTCGCGGCGTCTGCGCGCCAGCCGCGCAAAGCATCCGGTGTACGTGTGCGAGTACGATCCGCGCAAGCTCGCGCGCATCCGGCGGCTGCTGCGCTCAGCGGCACCGACGCGGCGCTGCTGCCTGTTCATCACGCTGCTCGATGCACCAGCACACCGCCACCCGTGCATGGGTCGACCGGCTGGTGAGCTTTGCGCACGTGACGCCGGCCGCCTTCGAGACCGCCGACTACCCCTGGCCAGTCGCCCCCGCCGCGTGCGCGCCCCGACCTGCGTGGCGCCTGCGGCGCCGCGCGCGACTGCGCCGCGTGGCTCGAGGCGCGGGGCTCAAGCGCGCTCGTCCGCTGGTACTGGTGCAGCCCGGCAACCGCCGCACCATGCGCGGCAGGAAGCTGCGCCTCTCGAGCGGCAGACGACAAGGCCTGGCCGCTCGAGCGCTGGGCGGCGCTGCTGCAGCAGATTGCACGCGCAGCATGCCGCAGGCGGTGATCATGCTGTGCGGTGCGCCGCGCGAGTCGCTGCTGCTGTCCTGGATCGCGGCCGCGGCGCAGTTGCCGGCGGTGGCGGCCGTGGAGCTGCCGCTGCCGCGGCTGCTCGCGCTGTGCGCGCGGGCGCACAGCATGATCTCCGTGGACACCGGCCCTGCGCACGCCGCAGCGGCGCTGTCGCTGCCGCTGGTGGTGCTGTTCGGTGCGCATCGCAGGCGCAGTGGCTCCCGCGCAGTCCCTTCGGCTCCGCCGTCGTTGGGCGTGGGCGGTCCGCCGCATTCGACCCGCCTCGACCAGATTGCCGCGGAAACGGTGTTCGCCGCCTGGCGCGCACTCCCCGCGGCGCGCGGCGTCGGCGAGCGATTCGGGCACAGGTGTGCCGCAGCCGGACGCTGCGCTCAATCCGACAGCAGCGCCCGCCACTGCGCCGTGACGGCGCTCAGGCGGAAACGCGGCATCGGGCGCGGCCTGCGGCCGCGCGCCCGCCGCCACGCTTGCGATGCGCTCCACGTAGCGCATCGAACAGTCCCCGCGGCCGCCGCCAGCCGCGCCGGCGGCACGCCGCCAGCCGGCGGGCAGTCGTCCGAGAAGTGCCCTCGTAGAGGCGCGCACGGCGCGGTCAGCGGCAACACCTGCTGCGCGGTCGCCGACGACTTCGCAAGCGCCGCACCGCAGTCGTGCGTCAGCACCGGCGTCCCAAGCGCATGCGACTCGGCGAACACCAGTCCGAAGGTCTCGGGAATGACGAAGTTGGGAAAGAACGTGCACAGCGCGCTGCGCACTTCGGCATGCATGCGCGCCTGCGGTTGGGCCCCGAGGAATTGCACGCCGGCGCGGGCAGCGGTGCGGTCCGCCCTGTAGCCGGGGTTGCCGACAACCAGGCGCAGATCCGGCATCTGCCGCCGGAGCGCGCCGAAGGCATCGAGCGTGAAGTCGAGCCCCTTGTTGGGTGAAGAGAAGAACACGAGCTTGTCTCATCGACCGGCGTGCCGTCGGGCGTGAGCGCATCATCGACCGGATTGTAGATGGTGAGGGCGCGCACCCGGGAGGCGAGCCCGAGGCTGTGCAGCGTTGCCTCCACGCCGGCGCGCTGCGAATCCGACACGCACACCGCGGTCACCGCCTCGCCGCAGCGGCGTCGCCGCGACAGCGGCCAGCCAGCGCGCGCGTTTCGAATGGGGATGAAAGCGGTCATGCAGCCAAAGGTATGGCCGCGCCTGCCGGATACTGCTCGCACATGCAGCGCAGCACACGCGCATCGCGGTGCACGACGATGCTGGTGATGCCCGCCAGGCGCTGGGGCCGGCGGTAGCGTTCCCAGTCCTCGGCGCGGTTGTGCTGGATCACCCACGCCCCGAGTGCGTCGGCGACGCGCGTGAGAGTCGCCTCGCTGCCGCCCATGGCGCGCTCGCGCAGGGTGCGCGTGTCGTAAGGCGCACCGCACGCCGGGTCGTAGAACAGGACCGAGCTCATGTGAGATATTCTACGGCACCTGGCACCCGAGCGACGGTGAGGGCATGCGTGGGGAGTGACAGCGGCCTGTCGGCGTGCATCATCACGTTCAACGAAGCCGACCGCATCGAAGCCTGCCTGCACTCGGTCGGCTTCTGCGACGAGATCATCGTCGTCGACTCGCACTCGAGCGACGCCACGCGCGAGCTCGCCGCCGGCTTCGGGGCGCGCGTCATCGAGCGCGATTGGCCGGGTTATCGCTCGCAGAAGCAGTTCGCGGTGCAGAGCGGCGCGGCACGAGTGGGTGCTGTGCCTGGATGCCGACGAGCGCGTGAGCGAGCGGCTGCGCGGCGAGATCATCGCCCTGCGGGCGCAGGGCTTCGCGCGGCGCCGCCGGCTGCTCGGTGCCGCGCATCACCGACTACTTCGGTCGTTTCCTGCGCCACGGCAACGCCTATCCCGACCGCCTGGTGCGCCTGTTCGACCGGCGCCGCGGCGGCTGCGTCGGCTACGAGATCCACGAGAACACGCGCGTCGTCGGCCGCGTCGGCGCGGCTGCACGGCCAGCTCGAGCACTACTCCTATCGCAGCCTCGGCGACCATCAGAACCGCATGCAACGCTACGCCGATCTCATGGCCCAGGCGCTGTACGATGCACGGCAGGCGCTGCGGCCTGATGCGCGTGCTGCTCAATCCGCAATGGCGCTTCGTGCGCGGCTACCTGCTGCGGCTCGGCTTTCTCGACGGCTGGCGCGGACTGGTATTTGCGCTGATCGAGTCGGGCTACGTGCGGCGCAAGTACCTAGGCCTTTACATCCGCAGCCGCGGACTGCCGGGCTGACCACACCGCTACCTGCGCAAGCCGCGCCAGCGGATCGGCGAGCTCCAGCAGTGCGAGTTTCTCGGCCGCGCTCAGCGGCAGGATCTCCGCCCAGCGGTTGCCGACCCAGCCGGCATCCTCGTAGTGCGCCTCCACGTACGCGTAGGCGCCGCCGAGCTTCGGCAGCACCTCGCGCAGCAGCTCGCCGAGGTGCGCGAGCTCGGCGGGCAGCGCGCATGGCGCCTCATCGGGGCAGATAGTCGACCTCGGCGAGATTGAGGCCGTCGGCTGCTGCCAGCGCCGCAGCAGGCGGAAGCGCCGCTCGCCCAGGCACATGACGCCCAGCAGGCCGTCCGGCAGCGTGTCGAAATCCACCAGCCGCGCGCTCGTGCCGGTGGCGGCTACGGCGTCGACGGCGCCCGCCTCGGCGCCCTCGAGAATCAGCACCACGCCGAATGAGCCCTGCGCCTTCAGGCAGCTGCCGCACCATGTCGAGGTAGCGCGGCTCGAAGATGCGCAGGCTGAGCGGGCCGCCCGGAAACAACACCGTGTGAGCGGAAACAGCGGGAGGGTGGAGCGCACTCATGGCCGCAGCGGCCGGGCGCGCAGCCCGGCGAGCAGCTTCCGTGCAGCCCGCCGAAGCCGCCGTTGCTCATGATGAGCACCTGATCGCCCGGCCGGGCGGCGCGGGCCAGCTCGCGCGCCAGCGCCTCGACGTCGGCGCTGGCGTGCGCGCGACCGCCGAGAGCGCCGAGCACCTCGCGGATGTCCCAGCCGAGGTCGCGCCGGCGTGTACAGCCAGACCTCATCCGCGCCCGCGAGCGCGCCGGGCCAGGGTGTGCCGGTGCACGCCCATGCGCATGGTGTGCGAGCGCGGCTCGAGCACGGCGATGATGCGCGCGGCGCCGGCGCGGCGGCGCAGCCCGTCGATGGTGGTCGCGATCGCCGTCGGGTGGTGCGCAAAATCATCGTACACGCGGATGCCGTCGACCTCGCCGCGCAGCTGCATGCGCCGCGCGATGCCCTTGAAAGCCCTCGAGCGCCGCGAGCGCCTGCGCGCAGCTCCACCCCGGCATGTCGCGCGGCGGCGATCGCTGCGAGCGCGTTCTCCATGTTGTGCGCGCCGATCAGCGCCCATTGCACGCGTGCCGCGCGGGCGCGCCGCTTCGAGAACCTCGAAGCGCGAGAAGTCCTCGGCACCGGTGCGGGCGCGCGCTCCACAGCGCTTCGGAGTCGCGCGGCGCGTGCAAAGCCCTCGAGCGGCGTCCAGCAGCCCATCGCCAGCGTCTCCGCAGCAGCGCATCGGCGGCGTTCCAGATGATGCGGCCGCTGCCCGGCACGATGCGCACCAGGTGGTGGAACTGGCGCTGGATGGCGGCCACGTCCGGGATAGATGTCGGCGTGGTCGTATTCGAGATTGTTGAGGATCAGCGTGCGCGGGCGGTAGTGCACGAACTTGGCGCGCTTGTCGAAGAATGCCGTGTCGTACTCGTCCGCCTCGATGACGAAGAACGGCTCGGCGCCGAGGCGCGCGCTCGAGCCGAAGTTCGCCGGCACGCCGCCGATGAGAAAGCCGGGCTTGCGCCCGGCGTGCTCGAGAATCCAGGCGAGGAGCGAGGCCGTCGTGGTCTTGCCGTGCGTGCCGGCGACCGCCAGCACCCAGCGCTCCTTGAGCACCTCGCGCGCCAGCCACTCCGGGCCCGGACGCGTACGGCAGGCGGCTCTCGAGCAGCGCCTCGATCACCGGCTGGCCGCGCGTCATGACGTTGCCGACCACGACCATGTCCGGCGCGGGGGTGAGCTGCGCGGCCTCGAAGCCCTCGGTCAGCGTGATGCCGAGCGCTTCGAGCTGCGTGCTCATCGGCGGATAGACATTGCGGTCCGAGCCGGTGACAGTGAAGCCCGCGGCGCGCGCGAGGGCGGCGACGCCGCCCATGAAAGTGCCGCAGATGCCGAGGATGTGGACGTGCATCGCGAGGTGCTTCAGGCTTTGACGGGAGGGAACAGCGCGAACAGCAGCAGCCACGCGGCGAGCATCTGCAGTATCACCAGCGCCACGCTCGCCGAGCCCGGCCACTCGAGCGCCGCCTTGACCATGTGACTGTTGGCCGCAATCAGCCAGGCGAGCAGCAGCAGGCCGGCACAGGTGACCGGTACCTGCCAGGTTGCATCCTCGCCGACGCGCCGCATGAGCCAGGTGGAGGCGATCAACAGCGGCGACAGCACCGCCTGGAAGCCGAACACCGCGGTGACCGTCTGCAGCATGCGCTCGGGCCGCCCGACGAGCTTCAGCAGAGCGACGTACCACAGCAGCGTGAACAGCGTGTCGACCACCAGCGGCCCCAGCCAGTGCTCATCCGGCGGCAGTGCGCTGCTGACCAGGAAGTTCACGCACAGGTAGCCGAGCACCGCGAGCACCAGCAGCAGCAGCGAGGCCGGCAGGTCCTGCGGTCCTCGCCGCAGCAGGGCGATCTGGGTAAACAGCCGGATGATCTCCTTCATGTCTTTCGATCCCGGCGCGGGCCTCGCATAATGGGCAGGCCCGATTGTACAGATCATCCTCACAGCCCGTTTGCAGCCCATAATCACCACCGCGCCCGAGCTCGGCGGGCTCGCCGCGCGGCTCGCGCGCTGCAGCCGCGCATCGGCCTCGACACGGAGTTTCTGCGCGAGCGCACCTATCGCGCCGAGCTGTGCCTGCTGCAGCTGTCGGCGCCGGCTGAAGCGGTGTGCGTCGATCCGCTGGCGCTCGAGGATCTGTCGCCGCTTGCGGCGCTGCTGGCCGCCCCGGGCATCACCAAGGTCATGCACGCCTCGCGCCAGGATCTGGAGGTGCTGTTGCCGGTAGCAGGTCTCACGCGTCCGGTATTCGATACCCAGATTGCGGCGAGTCTGACGGGACTGCCGGCGCAGGTCGGCTACGCAGAGCTCGTGCAGCGCCTGCTCGGGCACGGGCTCGCCAAGTCGCACACGCGCACCGACTGGTCACGCCGGCCGCTGTCGGCCGAGCAGATCGAATACGCGCTCGATGACGTGCGCTATCTGCTGCCGCTGGCGGAGGCGCTGCAGGAGCAGCTCGCGCGGCTCGGCCGCCTGGAATGGCTCAGCGAGGAGCTGGCGGCGCTCGATGACGCGCGCGCGCTCACCCTGGAGCCTGAGGACGCCTGGCTGCGTCTGAAGGGGCTGCGCGAGCTCGATCCGGCGCGCGAGCGGCTGGCGCGCGCGCTTGCCGCCTGGCGTGAGCGCTGCGCCCTGGAGCACAACCGCCCGCGCGGCTGGATCCTCAGTGACGCGGTGCTGCGCGAGATCGTCATGCAGGTCCCGCGCACGCCCGAGGCGCTGGCGCAGATCGCGGCGATGCCGCCGGGGCTCGTGAAGCGCCGCGGAGCGCAACTGCTCGCCTGTGTACACGCCGCGCAGGTCCCCGATCCCGCGCCGCCCCTGGCGGGCCGGGCACGCCCCGACCCGGTGAAGGCTGCGCTGGTGAAAAAGCTCGGCAGCACGGTCCAGGCGGTTGCGCAGGAGCTGAACCTCGTCCCCGAGGTGCTGGCGACGCGCCGCGACCTCGAGCAGCTCGCCGCAGGAGGGCGCGACGCTGCACCGCTTAGGGGCTGGCGGCAGCGCGTGCTCGGAGAGCGGCTGCTGGCCGCGCTCGGGGAATGAGGCGGCCTCAGCGGCGCGTGCCAGAAGGTGCGCGGCGGCGCCTGCCGGCACGGCGCAGCTTTGCGAGTCCTGCGCGCCGGCGCGCGCCGCCGGCGCGCGTCGCACGCGACTTGGCTGCCGCCTTGTGGCGCCGGCGTGTTGTTTTCCCGGGCGTCGGCCCGCGGCGGGCGGCTGCGCTGCGCGCCCGTTGGCGTGGCGCAGAGCGCCGCGCGCGCGGTGTCCGCGCACGCAGTGCGGCGAGTGCCCGCGCCAGGCGCCGCGTCACCTCGTCGACATCGCCCTCGGCATTGATCACGCGCAGCAGCCCCCGGGCGCGGTAGAAATCGATGAGCGGCCGGGTCTTCTCGTCGTACACCCTCAGCCGCTCGGCCACCGTCGCCTCGTTGTCGTCGGGGCGCTGGATGAGGCGGTGCGGCGCGCCGGTTTTCGGACACGGGCCTCATCGGCCGCGGGCGGGGAGGTCAGCAGGTTGAACACCCGCCCGCAGTCCGCGCAAGTGCGTCGGCCGGAGATGCGCCGCACGAGCTCGCCGTAATCGACTTCCAGCTGTACCACGGCATCGAGCGGCTTGCCGAGCGCGGTGAGCAGCCGCTCGAGCGCGTGCGCCTGCGCGAGATTGCGCGGAAAGCCATCGAGTATGAAGCCTTTGCGCGCATCGGGCTCCCCGAGCCGCTCGCGGATCATGCCGAGCACGAGGGCATCGTCGACCAGCCGCCCGCTCTCCATGGCCGCCTTGGCCTCTCGCCCGAGCGCGGTGCCGCGGGCGACCGCTGCGCGCAACAGGTCGCCGGTGGAGATCTGCGGCATTGCGGCCCGCCGCACGAGACGCTGGGCCTGCGTGCCTTTGCCCGAACCCGGCGCGCCCAACAGTACGATGCGCATGATTGTATGATGCGAGCCGAAGCTGCCGGCGGCCTCAAAGGCTCGCCACGTTACCGGCCTGCCTGGAAGAGGTCAAACCACTCCTGCTGCGGCGCGCAGTCCGCAGCGGCGCGCCTGCGCCGTCGCGCACCCTGCGGCGGGTGCGTTATTCTTCGCGCATGAGAAAAACCGTCGTACGCAATGCCCTCTACGCGCAGTCGGGCGGAGTTTCCGCCGTCATCAACGCCTCCGCCTGCGGCGTCATCGAGACCGCCCTGCGCTCGCGGCACATCGGCAAGGTATACGCCGGACGCGACGGCATCATCGGCGCGCTCACCGAGGACCTGATCGATGTGGGCCGCGAGAGCGCCGCGACCATCCGGGCGCTCAAACACACCCCCGCCGGCGCGTTCGGCTCGGCGCGCTTCAAGTTGAAGGGCCTCGAGCAGAATCGCGCCGAGTATGAGCGGCTGATCGAGGTGTTCCGCGCGCATAACATCGGCTATTTCTTCTACAACGGCGGCAACGACTCGATGGACACCGCGCTCAAGGTGTCGCAGATCGGTGCAGCGCTCGGCTACCCCATCACCTGTGTCGGCGTGCCGAAGACGGTCGACAACGATCTGCCCCATACCGACTGCTGCCCGGGCTTCGGCTCGGTCGCGAAGTACGTCGCGGTGTCCACGCGCGAGGCGGCGCTCGATGTCGCCTCGATGGCGCGCACCTCCACCAAGGTGTTCGTGCTCGAGGTGATGGGCCGGCATGCGGGCTGGATCGCCGCGGCGGGCGGCCTTGCCGGCCGCGGACCCGCGGAGCCGCCGCACATCATTCTCTTTCCGGAAATCCCGTTCGAGCCGCAGAAATTCCTCGAGCGGGTGCGCGAGTGCGTGAGCGACTACGGCTACTGCGTCGTCGTCGTCTCCGAGGGCGCCGCCTATGCGGACGGCAGATTCCTCGCCGACGCCGGCACCAAGGATGCCTTCGGCCACACCCAGCTCGGCGGGGTCGCGCCGGTGGTCGCCAACATGATGCGCGAGGCGCACGGCTACAAGTACCACTGGGCGGTCGCCGACTACCTGCAGAGCGCGGCGCGCCACATCGCCTCGCGCGTCGACGTCGAGCAGGCCTACGCGGTCGGCAAGGCGGCGGTGGAGCTCGCCGTCAAGGGCGTGAACGCCGTGATGCCGACCATCGTGCGCCACTCCTCGCGCCCCTACAGCTGGACGTCGGCCACGTGCCGCTCGCCGAGGTCGCCAACAAGGAGAAGAAGCTGCCGCGCGAGTTCATCAGCGCGGACGGCTTTGGCATCACCGCCGCCTGCCGCCGCTATCTTGAGCCGCTGATCGCCGGCGAGGCCTCCCCGCCCTACCGCGACGGCCTGCCCGACTACGTGCGCATCAAGGGTGTGCCGGTGCGCCGGAAACTGACCGGCGACTTCAAGCTCTAGCAGCGCTGCGCGCGCCCGAGCGCCGCGCCGAAGGCCCGGGCGGCCCCGGCCGTGCGTTATAGTGCGCGGCCTTTTTTCGGGGAGGTTTGCTGATGGATGCCACCACGTGGCTGTGGCCCGCAATCGCAGCCGGCCTGCTCGCCGTGCTGTACGGCATGTTCTCGACGATGGCGATCCTGCGCCTGCCCGCGGGCAATGCCCGCATGCAGGAGATCGCGGCGGCCATTCAGGCCGGCGCCAAGGCCTACCTCAACCGCCAGTACACCACGATCCTCGTCGTCGGCATCGTGCTGTTTGCGCTCATCGGCTTCTCGCGCGCACGGCTGGCCGACCGCCGGCGGCTTCGCGGTCGGCGCGATGCTCTCGGGCCTCACCGGCTACATCGGCATGAACATCTCGGTGCGCGCCAACGTGCGCACGGCGCAGGCCGCGACCAACGGACTGAATGCGGCGCTCGAGCGTCGCGTTTCGCGGCGGCGCGATCACCGGCATGCTGGTGGTGGGCCTGGGCCTTATCGGCGTCGCCGGTTACTACACGCTGCTGCGCCAGGTCGCCGGATCGGCGCTGCAGGGCGCGCTGCACGCGCTCATCGGTCTCGCCTTCGGCGGCTCGCTGATCTCGATTTTTGCGCGCCTGGGCGGCGGCATCTTCACCAAGGGCGCGGACGTCGGTGCCGACCTCGTCGGCAAGGTCGAAGCCGGCATCCCGGAGGATGATCCGCGCAACCCGGCGGTGATCGCCGACAACGTCGGCGACAACGTCGGCGACTGCGCCGGCATGGCGGCGGACCTGTTCGAGACCTACGCCGTCACGATCGTCGCGACCATGCTGCTCGGCGGCCTGCTGTTCGCCGGCCAGGGCCCGGAGGCGGCTCTCGCCGCCGTGATCTATCCGCTCGCGCTCGGCGCCGCCTCGATCGTTTCCTCGATCATCGGCACGTTCTTCGTCTCGACGCGCGAAGGCGGCAAGATCATGAACGCCCTCTACAAGGGCGTCATCGTCTCCGGCATCGTCTCGGCGGTGGCCTTCTACTTCATCACGCGCCAGATCATGCCCGCCGGCGTGGCGCCGCTGTTCGGCTGCGCGCTCATCGGCCTTGCGCTGACCGCGGCCATGATCATGATCACCGAGTACTACACGGCCACCGAGTACAGCCCGGTGCGCAAGATCGCTGCGGCCTCGCAGACCGGCCACGCCACCAACATCATCGCCGGGCTCGGCGTGTCGATGAAGTCGACGGCGCTGCCGGTGATCGCGGTGTGCCTCGCGATCTGGGGCGCCTTCACGCTCGCCGGCCTGTACGGCATCGCGATCGCCGCAACCGCAATGCTGTCGATGACCGGCATGATCGTGGCGCTCGATGCCTACGGACCGATCACCGACAACGCCGGCGGCATCGCCGAGATGGCGGGCCTGCCGAAGGAAGTGCGCGCCATCACCGATCCGCTGGATGCGGTCGGCAACACGACCAAGGCGGTCACCAAGGGCTACGCCATCGGCTCGGCGGGGCTTGCCGCGCTGGTGCTGTTCGCCGACTACACGCATAACCTGCAGGCCGCCGGCAAGCTCGTCGACTTCTCGCTGTCCGATCCGGCGGTCATCATCGGCCTGTTCATCGGCGGCCTGGTGCCCTACCTGTTCGCCGCCATGGCCATGGAGGCGGTCGGTCGCGCGGCAGGCTCGGTCGTCAACGAGGTGCGCCGCCAGTTCCGCGAGATCAAGGGCATCATGGCGGGCACCGAGAAGCCCGACTACTCGCGCGCCGTCGACCTGCTGACGCGTGCCGCGATCCGCGAGATGATCGTGCCCTCGCTTCTGCCGATCCTGGTGCCGATCGTGCTGGTGTTCGCCCTCAACTCGCTCATGGGTCCCGGCGCCGGGGTCCGCGCCCTCGGCGGCCTGCTGATCGGCACGATCGTCACCGGGCTGTTCGTCGCCATCTCCATGACGACCGGCGGCGGCGCCTGGGACAACGCCAAGAAGTACATCGAAGAGGGCAACTTCGGCGGCAAGGGCTCGGACGCCCACAAGGCGGCGGTCACCGGAGATACCGTGGGCGATCCCTACAAGGACACTGCCGGCCCGGCGATCAACCCGCTGATCAAGATCATCAATATCGTAGCGCTGCTGCTGGTGCCGCTGCTCTAGGGCCACCCGCGCCGCGCCGGCAGTGACAAGGAGGAACCATGGCTGAGGAGCACTATCCGCTGCAGAAGTCCGACGAGGAGTGGCGCCGCGAGCTGGCGCCCGAAGCCTACCAGGTGCTGCGCGGGCACGGCACGGAGCGCGCCGGCAGCAGCCCGCTGAATGACGAGCACCGCGCCGGCACGTTCCGCTGCGCCGGGTGCGGGCAGCCGCTGTTCGCCTCCGACACCAAGTTCGACAGCGGCTCGGGCTGGCCGAGCTTCTTCAAGCCCATACCCGGGGCCGTCGGCACCGAAGAGGACCGCAGCCTCTTCATGCAGCGCACCGAGGTGCACTGCTCACGCTGCGGCGGGCACCTCGGTCACGTCTTCCCGGACGGCCCGCGCCCGACGGGTGAGCGCTACTGTATGAACGGCGTCGCGCTGAAGTTCGAGCCCGATAAGGCGCACATGAAGGGCCCTCAGCACTCATAGTTAAGTGCTCACTTAACTGTTGCCGAAAAGTACCTTCCGCGACGCCTGCTCCGCGGCAATGCCGCCTACGCCGCCAGCGCCAGCGGCTGCGGCCGCCCGATGGCGTATCCCTGCAGATAATCGACCCCCATGCGGCGGGCGGTTTCCAATGCGCTGGCGTCCTCCACCTGCTCGGCGATCACCTTGAAGTTCAGCGTTCGCGCGAGCTTGATCATCGCCGTCACCATCGCCTGATTGACGCTGTCGCGCGCGAGGTTGCGCATGAAGGAGCCGTCGATCTTCAGGTAATCGAGCGGCAGATTCTTGAGGTTGGAGAACGAGCCCACGCCCGAGCCGAAGTTATCGAGGGCGAACTGGCAGCCCATGCCGTGCAGCACGCCGACGAATCGGCGGGCGTGGTCGAGGTTGGCGATCACCGCGTTCTCGGTGATCTCGAAGCACACCTGCCCCGGTGTGACGCCGGTGCTGTCGAGGCACTCGACCACGAACTCCAGGAACTGCACGTCGCCGAGTGTCTGGCCGGAGATGTTGATGGCGACGCTGCGGCGGACGGGCACGGCGATCGCGCCGCGCCCGAGCGCGGCCAGCGTCGTCTGCACCACCCAGCGGTCCACCAGCCCCATGAGCCGGTAGCGCTCGGCGGCGCGCATGAAGTCCGCCGGCAGCAGCTCGTGCCCGGCCTCGTCCTGCAGCCGCACCAGCACCTCCATGGCCGGGCCGCTGTCATCGCCGTGCGCCGGCACGATCACCTGATGGTAGAGGAGGAAGCGGTTCTCCTTCAGCGCCACCTGCAGGCGCTGCAGCCACTGGATCTCGCCGGTGTGGCGCGCGAGTGCCTCGTCGCGCGCGGAGTACACCGCCACATGGCCCGAGCCCTGGTTCTTCGCGACGTAGCAGGCAGTATCCGCGGCGGCCAGCAGCTCCTCGAGCGTGCCGCTCTCGCGCGAGATCTCCACCAGGCCGACCGACACGCCGATGTTGTAGATCTTGTCCTTCCACACGAAGCGATGATCGCCGACCGCGCGGCAAACATCGTCGGCGATCTGCCGCGCCTTATCCAGCGGACAGCCTACCAGGAGCGTTCCGAACTCATCGCCCCCGAGGCGCCCAACGGTATCGCTGTCGCGCACCGCGTCGCGCAGCAGCTTCGCCACCTCGCGCAGCATGCTGTCCCCGGCGAGGTGTCCGCTGGTGTCATTGACGAGCTTGAAGTGATCGAGGTCCAGATAGCACAGCACGTGCTGACCGTCGCCGCGGTGGCCGCTCTCGATGGCCTCCTCGAGACGCCGCTCGAATTCGCGCCGGTTGATGAGCCCGGTGAGCGCATCGTGCGTCGCCTGGTAGGACATCTGCCGCGCCAGGCCGCGCATCTCGGTGACGTCGTGCAGCAGCACGACCGCGCCCACCACCTCCCGGGCGCTGTCGCGGATCGGCGAGGCCGACAGCTCGATGGAGCGCTCGATGCCGTTGCTGCGCGACAGCAGCAGCGCGCGCCGGCTGAGGTTAACCGGAGCACCGGTGGTGAGCGCCTGGTGCACCGGATCCGACAGCAGTCGCCGATCGGTCTCGTCCACGAGGCTCACGATGTCCTCCAGCAGCTTGCCGGCGGAGGCGCCGGCCTCGGTCCCGGTCAGCTGCTCCGCGGCCGGATTCATGAGGGTGATGCGGCCATCCCTGTCGGTGGCGATGATCGCTTCGGAGAGCGAATTGAGCGCCAGCAGCTGCGGCTCGGCGGCGGTATCGGCCGCCATGCGCAGCGCCGGCTGAGTCTGTGTCGGAATGATCTCCACGCCCGTGATCAGCAGCGCGCTACCTTTGTCATACGCGACCGGCGTGGAGCTGATCTCCAGGCGACTCACCTGGCCCTGCAGACCGACCATGTCGATCTCGTAGCGCTCCGCCGCGGTCTCGCCGGCCAGGCGGCGGCGGATGTTCTCACTGACCAGCTCGGCGTATTCCGGCGGCACCAGATCGGCCAGCCGGCGTCCGACGAGCTCGATGCGATCGACGCCGACGAAACTGGCAAACTGGCGGTTGGCGTACAGGATTACATCGCGATGTACCAGCACCGCCTCGTGAATGCGATCGCCGAGGTCGGCGAACAGTTTGGGAGCGTGCGCCGCCTCGCCCTCCGCACCCGTCGCGGCGCGTGTAAGCAGGTGATTGACCGCCGTCGCCAGCGCGACAACCTGGGGATTATCGCTCGCGACATCCACACGGCCGGGCAGCCGGCCGCCGATGGCGATACGGTGCAATTGCTGCGACAGGTCCCACAGGCTTCGCAAGTCGCGTCGTTGCAACGCATACAGGATCAGGACCAGAGCGGCGATGAGCGCGAACAGGAGGCACAAAAGGCCGGCGATCGACATCTGCGTTTCTTCTCAAGCCTTCCGCTTGGGTACCCCGCTGGGGTCCGCAGGCACTCTGATTCGACTTGTCGCGCCTGAGGATTCGAATGAGGCAAGCATAGCGCAGGCAGCCCATCGCCCCGTCGGTATTTCACCATATCTCGTCGCATGCCCGCTTGGCAGCGCGCCGGAAAACCCTTAACTTCTCCGGCCTTTGACGCCCGGTAATAAGTCCAATCGGAGGAAGCGTGCAATCTGTGGATGCCCGCGAACAGATGATCGAGCAACAGGTGCGCGCCTGGGACGTGCTGGATGCGCGCGTGCTCGAGGCGCTGCGGCGCGTGCCGCGCGCGTTGTTCGTGCCCGAGGCGCAGCGCTATCGCGCCTACGCGGACGTTGAGGTGTCCCTGGCGCGCGGGCAGCATATGTTGCGTCCCAGTGTCGCCGGGCGACTGCTGCAGGCGCTGCTCCCGCGGGACCGCGAGCAGGTGCTGGAGGTCGGCGCGGGCAGCGGATTCATCACCGCGTGTCTGCGCGCCATGGCTACCAACGTGCGCTCGCTCGAGATATTTCCGGAGCTTGCCGAGGAGGCGCGCCGCAATCTCGCAGCGCTCGGCCTGCGGGATGTCGAGGTCGTGGATGCGGATGCCATGCAGAATGAGAACGGGGCGCGTTACGACGTCATCGCCGTAACTGCCTCGCTGCCGCTTTACGACGCGCGCTTCGAGCGCATGTTGGCGGTCGGCGGGCGGCTGTTCGTGGTGGTGGGCGAGGCGCCGGTGATGGATGCACGGCTGGTGCGCCGCACCGCCGAGGAGGCATTCGCCACGCAGAGTCTGTTCGAGACCGTAATCGATCCGCTGGTGAATGCCGCACGGCCGCCGCGATTCACCTTCTGACCGAAGCTCCTCGCCGACTGTTGAATCGAAGGGAATGTCATGAAGCGTGCCTCAGCCTTTGCCCTCGTGGTGCTCGTGTTCTCGGGGGCCGCCGAGCCCAAGGATCTCGTAGGGGTGTTTGAGGACGCGGTGACGAGCGACCCGGTGATCCGCCAGGCCGACGCCAACCGGCTCGCCGCGCGCGAGGCGCGCCCGCAGGCCTGGGCGGCGGTGCTGCCGCAGCTGAATGCCACAGCTGCATTGACCGGAGACCACAACTCGGGCACACAGCCGTTTTTCGGCACCAGCCCGAACGGCACACCCTTCGTAGTAGCCGCGCCGTGCGACGGTCGATACCACCACCCGGCAGTGGGGTGTCAATCTGCGCCAGAACGTCTTCTCGTGGTCCAACTGGGTGGCGCTCAAGGCGGCCGCGAAGGAGGTCGCGCAGGCGGAGGCGACTTACCAGGCCGCCGAGCAACAACTCATCCTGCGCGTCTCGCAGGCCTACTTCAACGTGCTGGCGGCGGAGGCCGGGCTCGAGGCCAACCAGACCTCACTCGAAGCGATCTCCCGCCAGCTCGATCAGGCCAACAAGCGCTTCGAGGTCGGGCTCATCGCCATCACCGACGTGGAGGATGCCAAGGCGGCGCGCGACACGGCCGCGGCGGCCGTGATCGCCGCCAAGCGCACGCTCGCCACCTCCGAGGATCAGCTCCAGGAGATCACCGGGCAGAAGTACGACCGCCTCGCCAAGCCGGGCACGGACATGCCGCTGAGAAGCCCCGAGCCCGCCGACCAGAGCCGCTGGGTCGAGATTTCGTTGCAGCAGAACCTGTCGCTCATCTCCAGCCGCCTCTCGGCCGACATCGCGCGGGACAACGTGCGCGCCGCCTTCGGCGGCCATCTTCCGACACTCGACATGGTCGCGGGACGCTCCTACCAGAATCAGGGCGTCAACGAGAGCTTCGCGGGCCAGCCTTTCGGCTACGACACCTATTTCAACGAACGGCAGACTCGGCCTGCAGTTCACGCTGCCGCTCTTCAGTGGCGGCTCGACGCAGTCGAAGGTCCGCCAGACCCAGTACCAGTGGATCGCGGCCAAGGAAGCGGTGGTGCAGAGCTCGCGCGCCACCGAGCGCCAGGCGCGCGACGCTTACCTCGGCGTCATCAGCGGCATTGCGCGCGTGCAGGCGCTGCGGCAGGCGGTGGAATCCAACCACACCGCGCTGAAGGCGACCGAGGCAGGCTACGACGTCGGCACGCGCACCTCGGTCGACGTCCTCAATGCACGCAGGCTCCTGGTGCAGGCCGAGACCGATTATGCGAACAGCCGCTACGATTACATCGTGAGCGTGCTGCAGCTGCGGCTCGCGGCCGGCAACCTCGACCGCGCGCAGCTCACGGAGATCAACAACTGGCTGACCGTGCCCGCGCCCACCTCACCGGCGGTGCAGACGCCCGAGACGCTCGCCCCCACCGTCCCGCCGCCGGGCGGCGCGCCCGCCGCAGCTCCCCCTGAGCCTGCTCAGCTCCCACCGCCCCCACCGCGGGGCGGCAAGCCCTGAGCGTCGCGCTGCGCAAGCAGCGGCTCGATGAGAGCGAGCAGCTTCACCAGCGCGCCGCGGTTGCCATCCACCGAGGCGCGCCCCTGCTCGCCCATGCGCGTGCGCGCGCTCGGGCTCGGCCAGCAGCTGACCGAGCCGCGCTGCGAGCTCCGCGGCGTCGTGCACCACTTCCGCCGCACCGCGTGCCATCAGCAGCCGCGCGATCTCCTCGCTGTTGAAGGTGTTGGGACCGGTGAGGATCGGCACGCCGAGCGCCGCCGGCTCGAGAAGGTTGTGGCCGCCGACGGGCACGAGACTCCCGCCGACGAACGCGACGTCCGCCGCCGCGTAGAAATCGAGCAGCTCGCCGAGGGAGTCGAGCAGCAGCACTTCGCACACTGCGGCGGCAGAGTCGTCGGCGGCCTGCGAGCGGCGCAGGTAGCGCACACCCGACTGCCCGAGCGCCTCGGCCACTTCCGCAAAGCGCGGCGGATGGCGCGGAGCCAGCACCAGGAGCGCGTCCGGGTGTGCCGCGCGCACGCGCCGGTGCGCCTCGAGCACCGCCTGCTCCTCGCCCCCGCCGTGGGTGCTGCCGGCGACCCACAGGGGCCGCGTCCGCGCGTATAGCTGCGCCGCAGCCGCCCGCCCCGCGCGGCAATGTCGGGCGGCAGCTCGAAATCGAACTTGAGGTTGCCGGTGACGTGGGTGCTGGCCGGATTCGCCCCGAGCGAGCGGAAGCGCTCGGCATCGCGCTGGCCCTGCGCCCCCACCGCCGCCGTCTGCGCCAGCGTGTCCCTGAAGAGCGCTCCGAGGAAGCGGTAGCGGCTCACTGAGCGTGCCGACAGGCGCGCGCTCGCCAGCACCAGCGGCACGCGGCGCCGTCCGCATTCGCGATACAGGTTCGGCCACAGCTCGGTCTCGAAAATGATCGCGAGCCGCGGCTGCACGCGCTCGAAAAAGCGCCGCACCGCGCCGGGAAGGTCGTAAGGGACGTAGCGCACCTGCGCGAGGTTGCCGAACAGCGCGCGCGCGCGCGCCGCGCCCGTCGGGGTAAACGTGGTCACGATCAACGGCAGCCGCGGGATGGCGCCGATGGAGCGCGCTGACCAGCGGCGCGCAGGCCTGCACTTCGCCGACCGAGACCGCGTGCAGCCACACGCCCTGCGGGGGCAGGCGTGCGCCAAGTCCGAAGCGCTCGGAGAAATTGCGCCAGTAGCTGCGGTCGCGCAGGCCGCGCCACAGGAGCATGGCGGAGACGACCGGCGCGGCGAGATAGACCGCGAGGAGATAGAGAAACCGCAAGGGTGCGCCCGGCAGGCTCAGGCCGGTCGTGACTCGCCGGTGCCGGAGGACTGGCGGTAGCCGTCGAGCAGCCCGTGCCAGTCGGACTCGCCGAAGCGCTCCGCGCGGAAGTGCCCAGGTGATCTTCTCCAGCGAGCGACGCAGCCGCACCAGATTGCCATCGCGCCACATCCCGGGTGCGCGCAGCTGGCAACGATCGAAGTCGACCAAATACACGCTCTCCTCGCTCAACAGCACGTTGTGCGCGTTGAGGTCCGCGTGGCATACGCCCAGGTCGTGAAAGCGGCGGATACAGCGGCCGATCGAGATCCACGTGAGCACCGACAGTGCGCCGGTGCGCAGACACTCGGCGAGCGAGCCGACCGCTGGCAGCCGCTCGGTGATGATGTCGCCCGTGTAGGTGGCGCCCGCGCGCCGGTAGCGTGCGGCGATCGGCGTGGGCACCGGCAGCCCGGCGCGGTGCAGCCGGTAGGTGAGCTGCCATTCGGTGAATGGGCGCGTGCCTTCCGCGTCGCGCCAGAGGTAGCGGTCGGCGGAGATGCCCCCGATCAGGCCGCCGCGGCGGTAGTGGCGCAGCACGTAACGCTTTCCCTCCGCCGAGCGGATGAAGACAGCGGCGCCGCGCCCCTGCGCCGTGCCCTCGAGCTCGCGGCGTGCCGCCCAGTACCTCGGTTCAAACCATTCGGCGCTCAAATTGCCCACGCGGGAGGCGTCATATAGCATGGCGCCGCCCGCCAGGGCGCCGTGTTTGACCTCGGGGCCGAGCGCCCAGCGCCCATTCACAAGCCTTGCTCCATGACATTGCCCCTCGCCGAACCGCCGCGCAGTCTATGCATCCTCAGGCTCTCGGCAATCGGTGATACCTGCCACGTGGTGCCGATCGTGCGCACCTTGCAGCAGGCCTGGCCGGCTACGCAGCTGACGTGGATCATCGGCCGGACCGAAGCGCGCCTCATGAGCCTCGTCGCAGGCGTCGAGTTTATCACCGTCGACAAGCGCGCAAGTCTCGCCGCGCGCTCCACGCTGCGCACGCAGCTGCAGGGGCGTCGTTTCGATGTGTTGCTGCACATGCAGCTGGCGCTGCGCGCCAGCCTCGTGGCGCACTGTGTGAGCGCGCGCGTCAAGCTCGGCTTCGATCGGGCGCGTGCCCGTGAGCTGCAATGGCTGTTCACCAATGCACGCATCGCAGCGCGCACACGCGAGCACGTACTCGACAGCTTTTTCGGCTTCCTCGCGGCCTTAGGGATAGGTGAGCGCCTGCTGCGCTGGGATCTGCCTCTGCCGCCCGCGGCCCGTGCCTACGGCGAGCGGCTGATCCCCGATGAGCGACCGACGTTGGTCATCAGCCCGTGCTCGAGTCATGAGCTGCGCAACTGGAGCGCGGCCCGTTATGCGGCGCTCGCCACCTACGCCGCCGGCCGCCACGGCATGCGGGTGATCCTCGCCGGGGGCCCGAGCGAGCTCGAGCGGCGCATGGGAGCGCAGATCGAGCACGCCTGCGGCGCGCGGCTCGTCAACCAGATCGGACGGGACACGCTGCCCGAGCTCCTCGGGCTGCTGGCGCGCGCCACCGTGCTGGTAGCGCCCGACTCGGGTCCTGCGCACATGGCCACCATGGTGGGTACGCCCGTGGTCGGTCTGTACGCCGCCACCAATCCCGCGCGCACCGGCCCCTACCTCTCGGGGCGCTGGTGCATCAACGCCTATCCCGAGGCGGCCCGCGCTTTCCGCGGCTGCGAGCCCGAGGAGCTCCCCTGGGCGCACAAGATCGAAGAGCCGGGTGTCATGGACCTCATCGGCGTCGAGCGGGTGACCGCAAGGATCGACGAGTTGCTAGGATCGCGCTCATGAAAGAGGTTCTCGTGCCCGTCTCCCCCGGGGAGCTGCTCGACAAGATCACGATCCTCAGGATCAAGGTGGCGCGCATCCAGGAGGCCGCCAAACTCGCCCATGTGAAGCTGGAACTGTCGCTCCTGGAGCAGAGCTGGAGGGACTGCGGCGCCAGCGCGCACGACGTCACGCTCGATGAGCGCGCGCTGCAGAACGTCAACGAGCGTCTCTGGGACATCGAGGACCGCATCCGCGACAAGGAGGCGCACCAGACCTTTGACCGCGATTTCATCGAGCTGGCGCGCGCGGTGTATTTGTGCAACGACGAGCGTGCGGCGATCAAGAAACGCATCAACCTGCAACTCGGCTCGCGGCTGATCGAGGAGAAGTCCTACCAGCCGTATCGCTAGAGCGCCCGCGCCTGACGGCGGTGCCCGCCGCTGCGGCGGGGTCCGGCGTGAGCGCCCGAGGCCGGAGTTTTCCGCAGATGAGCGCACAAAGATCGCTGTTGATTACCGCACTGGGCCTCATGCTGCTCGCGGCCCTCGCGCGCACCGCCAGCGCGCAGCAGCCGGCACCCGGGATCTTTGCCGACCTGCAGTGGCGCATGATCGGTCCGCTGCGCGGCGGGCGCACGCGCGCGCTGAGCGGGGTACCCTCGCAGCCGAATGTCTTTTTCATCGGCGCGGTGGATGGTGGAGTGTGGAAGACGGACGATGCCGGCCGCACCTGGCACCCGCTCTTCGACGCGCAGCCGACGCAGTCGATCGGGGCGATCGCGGTGTCGCCGGCGGAACCCAACATCATCTATGTAGGCAGCGGCGAAGGACTGCACCGGCCGGACCTGTCGGTCGGCAACGGCATCTACCGCTCCCTCGACGGCGGACGCAGCTGGTCGCATCTGGGCCTGAGGGATGCGCAGCAGATTGCGGAGCTGGCGCTCGACCCACGCGATCCCCGGCGTCTGTTCGCCGCGGTCCTCGGCCACCCCTACGGCCCGAGCACCGAACGCGGCATCTATCGCTCGCTGGATGCGGGGCTCAGCTGGCAACGCGTTCTCTACCGCGACGCGGACACCTCCGGCTCTGCGGTCGCCATCGATCCTCAGCACCCCGAGGTCGTGTACGCAGCGCTCTGGCAGACGCGGCTCGGCCCCTGGGAGGACAAGAACGAGTACCGGGGCACCGGCGGCGGCCTCTTCAAGTCGACCGACGGCGGCACGACCTGGCGGGCACTCACCGCAGGGCTCCCCGCGGATCTCTCGCAGACCAACATCGCGATCGCGCCGAGCGCGCCGCGGCGCCTGTATGCCGCGGTCGGCAGCAGCGAGCCGGGGGAATACTCCTCGGCCGCCGGGCTCGGCGTGTTTCGTTCCGATGACGCCGGGGAGAGCTGGGTGCGAATCACCTCGGATCCGCGGCCGGCGCTGCGCATCGGCGGCGGCGATCTGCCGGTCATCCGCGTCGACCCGGCGAATCCCGATGTGCTCTACAGCACCGGCGTCGTGACCATGAAGTCCAGCGACGGCGGGCGCAGCTGGGTACCGCTGCGGGGCGCGCCGGGCGGCGATGACTACCAGAACCTGTGGATCAACCCGACTGACTCCCGCATCATGGCCCTGGTCGGCGACCAGGGCGCGGTCATCACGCTGAATGGCGCGCAGACCTGGAGCAGCTGGTTCAACCAGCCGACGGCACAGCTCTATCACGTGAGCGTCGCGCCCACCTTCCCGTACCGCGTCTGCGCCGCGCAGCAGGAGAGCGGCTCGCTCTGCATCGCCAGCCGCGGCAACGACGGCGAGATCACCGACCGTGACTGGCATCCGGTCGGGGCCATCGAGTACGGCTACGTTGCCCCGGACCCGCTCGACCCGGACCTCATCTATGGCGCCGGCCGGAACGAGGTCTCGAAGTTCCATTGGTCGACCGGGCAGGTGCAGAACGTCACGCCGATTCCAGTACGCGGACGCGGCGTGCGCGTCGATCGCACCGAGCCGCTGCTGTTCTCGCCGCTCGATCCGCACACGCTCTACTACGCCGCCGACCGGCTCTACCGGACCCGCGACGCCGGCGCGACCTGGCAGGCGATCAGCCCCGACCTGGCGCGCGCGGCCGGCGCGATCCCGGCAAGCGTCGGCGCGCTGCGGCCGAAGGGAGCGGAGCAGCAGCGCGGTGTCATCTACGCACTCGCCGCCTCGCCGCTCGAGGGCGGCACCTTGTGGGCGGGCACCGATGACGGCCTGGTATGGGTGACTGCCGATGGCGGAGCCCATTGGTCGAACGTGACTCCCGCGGAGCTGATCCCCTGGAGCAAGGTCACCCAGATCGAAGCATCCCATTTCGATGCGAACAGCGCCTATGTCTCGGTGAGCCGCATGCGCATCGATGATCTGCGCCCCTACATCTATCGCACGCGCGACCGCGGCGGGACCTGGGAGTCGATCGCCGCGGGCCTGCCGCCGGATGCTCCGGTGAATGCGGTGCGCGAGGATCCGCAGCGCCGGGGCTTGTTGTATGCGGCGACCGAGAACGCCGTGTGGACCTCGTTCGACGATGGATTGCACTGGCAGTCGCTGCAACTGAATCTCCCGCACACCTCGATGCGCGATTTGTGCGTGCACGACGACGACCTCATAGTGGCGACTCACGGTCGCTCGATCTGGATCCTCGACGACCTCTCGCGCCTGCGGCAGCTCGGCGCCACCCCGCTGCGTGACGTGGTGCTGTTGCGCCCCGCCGCCGCGTGGCGCGTGCCGCGCAGCACCTGGACCGACACGCCCCTGCCGCCCGATGAGCCGCTCACCTCCAATCCGCCCGCGGGCGCCATCATCGAGTACTTCCTGCCGCGCGATGTCCGGCACGCGGTGATGCTCGAGATTTTCGACGCTGACGGCCTCCTGGTGCGCCGCTTCCGCAGCGACGATCCCCCCGAGCCGAGCGCAGAGGAGCTAGCGCGCGAGCTGATCCCGCAGTACTGGCTCAAGCAGCCGCAGGTCCTGTCCGCGCAGGGCGGCATGCACCGCTGGATCTGGGACCTGCGCTACGCCGCGCCCTTTGCCGCCGTGCACGGCTACCCCATCTCGGCGGTGCCGCACGCGACCCCGCGCGGCCCCGAGGGGCCGTTCGCGCTGCCCGCGCACTACCTCGTACGACTGACGGTCGAGGGGCGGCGCTTCCAGGCACCGCTCACGGTGAAAGCGGACCCGCGGCTGCGGCTGCCACCGGAGGCGCTCGCGCAGCAGCTGCGCCTCGCCAGGCAACTCGCCAGGCTCCTCACCGACAGCTCGCAGGCACTGCTCACCGCAGGCTCCCTGCAGGCGCAGCTGCGCGCGCTGGCGCCGAGCGGTGCGACCGCCGAGGCGGCTCAGGCCTACGACGCGCGCCTGTCGAGGCTGCTGGGATCTGCGGATGAGAAGGAAGACGGCCCCACCGCTCACACCGCGCCACAGGCGAGCCTCAAGGACGTGCAGGAGCATATCGCCGGCCTGTATGCCGAGCTCACCCGCGGCGATGGCTCACCGACGGCGGCACAGCTCAGCGCTGCCGAGACCGAGGGCAGCGCACTCGGGAGCCTCCTGGCTGACTGGCGCAATCTGCTTGCCGGTCTCCCGCATCTCAACCGCCGCCTTCAGGCGGCGCGTCTCGCGCCGCTACGACCGCAGCTGCCGCCGCCGCGCGACCTCAGCGTGGCGGACGAGGACTGAAGGCCCGCGTCGGACGCGGCGCGCCACACCAGGCGCGCCATCAGTGCCGCAACGTGTACTCCGCGCTGCAGTACGGGCATTTCGCCCATCCGCTCTCTTCGATCGCCAGGTACACCCGTGGATGAGAGTTCCACAGGTACATCTGCGGCATCGGGCAGCACAGCGGCAGATCCTCCGGGCCGACCTCGTAGTGGTTCTGGGCGTTGGGCTCTATGAGCGGCTTGGCCGTGGCGACCATGGGTCAGGCTCGTCGATCCGCGAGATGGTGGCGGCAATTATACCCGCGCGCGCTCAGGGCCCGTCGGCCATCGTCGCGTCCCACAGGGCAGTCACCGCGGCGCGCAGCTCGCGGAACTCGGCCGCCGGCACGATCGGCGCGGCGCCCTCGAGGGAGAGGTGATGCGTGCGGCCGCGGTACGTCCGGTAAGCCGCCGTGAGCACATCGACGCTCGTCTGCGGCACGAGGTCCGCCGAGGCCACCGTCTCGAGCTGGCGGATCGTGTCGGAGAACATCGCCACCGGCGGATACTCCCGCGCCCACCTGAGCGCCCAGTACTGGGCGAGGAACTCGATATCGGCGATGCCGCCCGGATCCTGCTTGATGTCGAAGCGTTCGGCGTCGCCCCGCGACAGCTCCCGGCGCATGCGCTCGCGCATGCTGCGCAACTTCCGCGCGCAGGCTGTCGCGGCGCACGTGCTGCGAGAGCACATCCAGCCGCAGGTCTCGAATGCGCGCGCGCAGCTCGGGCGCGCCGGCCACGGCGCGCGCATGCAGCAGCGCCTGGTGCTCCCAGGTCCAGGCCTCATGCGCGCTGGTACTCCGCGAATGCCTCGATATTGGTGACGAGCAGCCCGCCCTTGCCGCTCGGGCGCAGCCGCACGTCGACCTCGTAGAGGCGGCCCGGCCGCGGAGTGCATGGTCAGCAGGTGCATGATGCGCTGCGCGAGGCGCACGAAGAACAGCTGATTGTCGATGGGCCGCGCGCCGCTGGTTTCCTGGCGCTCGCCCTGCGGAATCGTGCAGGAAAACCAGATCGAGGTCCGAGGAGTATCCGAGCTCCATGCCGCCGAGCTTGCCGTAGCCCACCGCGCAGATGCTCACCGCTCGCCGCTCGCCCGCCTCCGCACATCGGCACTCCGAACTGCGCGGTGATCTGCCGCCAGCCGAGCTGCATCGCGCGCGCGACGATGAGCTCGGCGATGTCGGTGAGCCGATCGCTCACCTGCATGAGCGGCAGCAGGCCGGTGAGATCCGCCACGGCGACGCGGAACAAGGCGGCGCGCTGGAACTGACGCAGCGCCTCGACCTGCTGCTCCGGGTCATCCTCGCGCAGCTGCTCCATGCGCTCGGTGAGCTCGTGCGCGAGGCCGGCGCGCGTCGGCAGCTGCGACAGCAGCCGCTCGTCGATGAGCTCGTCGAGCAGCAACGGGTAGGCCGCGATCTGTGCGGCGAGGAAATCGCCGTGGCCGGCACAGCTCCACCAGGCGCCGGCGGGCGGCGCCGCTCTCGCGCAACAGCGCGAAGTACAGCCGAGCGTTTGCCGGTCGCCTCGATGATGGCGAGCACCCGCCGCAGCACCGGCAGCTGCGCGCTCGCTGCGCGCGATCTCCGCCAGCAGCGCGGGCAGCAACGCCTGCAGGCGCCGGCGACCCGGCTCATCGAGCTTGCGCACCAGGGCCGAGGCGCGCAGCTCGAGCAGAAGCCGCGAGACTTCAGCGCTGTCGCTGAAACCGGCGCGCGCCAGGGCCTCGGTGAGCGCGGCGGCTTCGGCCTGGCTGTCCCAGAAGCGCCCGAGGTCGATGCGCACCGCGGCGGGCTCGGCCTGGGCGCCGCCGAAGATCACCGCCGGAAGTGGTGGCTGACCCGCTCGCGCTGCGCATCGAGCTCGGCGATAAGCGCAGGCCAGTCGCGCGCGCCCATGGCGAGGGCAATGCGCTCGCGCGCCAGCGCCTCGGTGGGCAGGCGATGGACCTGGCGGTCGTCGAGCATCTGCAGCCGGTTCTCGAGGCGGCGCAGACAGACGTACGCTGCCGCCAGTTCGCTCACCGCCGGCGCGGAGAGCAGCTGCGTCTCGCCGAGGCGCGCCAGCGCGGCGAGGAGCGATGAGGTCTGCAGGCGCCGATCGCGGCCGCCGCGCGATCAGCTGCAAGCGCCTGCACGATGAACTCGATCTCGCGGATGCCGCCCGGGGCCGAGCTTGATGTGATCGGCAAGCTCACGCCGCTCGATCTCCCGCTCGATGAGCGCCTTCATCTCGCGCAGGCTCTCGAACACGCCGTAGTCAAGATAGCGGCGGTAGACGAACGGGCGCATGGCCGCCGCCTCGATCTCGGCGTAGCGTTCCGGGCTCGTTACCGGGCGGGCCTTGACATAGGCGTAACGCTCCCAGTCGCGGCCGTGACGCGGCAGGTAGTCCTCGAAGGAGGCAAAGCTCGCTACCAGCGGACCTGAGTCTCCGAAGGGCCGCAGCCGCAGATCGACGCGCAGCACGAACCCCTCCGGCGTCGGGGTCTCCAGCAGCCGCACCAGTGCCTGACCGAGACGGGTGAAGAATTCCTCGTTGCTGATGCTGCGCGCGCCGTCGGTCTCGCCGTGCTCGGGAAAGAGCAGCACCAGGTCGACGTCGGAGGAGAAATTCAGCTCCCGCCCCCGAGCTTGCCCATGCCGATGACCACCAGCGGCTGCAATCTCCCCCGCCAGCGAGCGCGGCTCGCCATAGCGCGCCGTGAGCTCGCGCCGCGCGTGCGCGAGCGCGGCGCCGATGGCCGCATCGGCGAAGGCGGTCAGATCGGCGAGCGTCTCGGCGAGATCAGCCCAGCCGGCGAGATCGCGCCAGGCTATACGGATGAACTCGCGCCGCCGCCAGCGGCGCAGCTGCGCCTGCGCGTGCGGCTCGACGGCGGCGGGTCCGGCCGGGAGCGAGGGGGCGCGCGCGATAAACTCCTGCGGCGTGAGGCGCCGCTGCAGATCGCCGCTGCCGAGGAGCGTGGCGAGCAGCCCGGCATCGTGCGCGCACGCGTGCGCGACGAAATCGCTCGCCGCAAACACCGTCCGTATCGAATCTCGCAGCACCTCGGGCGCCGCCGCGAGGGCAGCTCGCGCGCTGTCGTTGGCGGCGAGCTGCTCGAGCGAGCGCTCTACCAGGGCGGCCAGGGCGGCGGAGGCTTCGACCGCCCGCGTCAGTTCCAGACGTTGCCCCCGAGGTCGTGGAAGGCCGCCGTGTCGAGGCGGCGGCTCAGGCCCCGGAAGCGCGAGGAACCGGCGTAAACCTGCGCGCCCTCGGAGGCGTCGATGGAGCCCTGGTCGCCCTCGATGAGGCTGTTGTCGATGTGGACGTTGGCCGCGCGCGCGAGCACGCCGATGCCGCCGGCGCTGATGTGACTGTTGGTGATGTGGAGCTCGCAGCCGTCCTCGGCGCTCAGCGCGTTGCCGTCGAACACCAGGTTGCGGTTGTCGATATGCAGCAGCCGCGAGCCCTGGCACACGATCGGCTCGTGCCGCCGTTCCATCGCCGCGCTGGTGACGTTGCTGTCACGTACACGAGCGCTCGGAGCGCTCGCCGCCGGGGCCGCCTTGATGGTGTAGCCGGGGCCGGCTTTGAGCACCCGGCCGGGAGCCTCCTCCACCGCCGCCGCAGTTTGCGGCAGCAGCGAGGAAGGCTGAGCCGATGGCACCGAGGGGCTCTCGGGCGCGGACACCTCGGTGCCGCCGCTCCCCGCTCCCGACCCCGTGGCGCGTGGCGGCGCCGCGGTCGTTGTGTTTTGTGCCGTCGCCGCTTCGTGCTCCACTGGCCTCGGCGACGTCGTACTCGCTCCGGCGGCGGCGGCCGCCGGCGCGGCGACCACCTGATCGGCGCGCACCATGCGCAACTCGCCCGTATCCTTCACTCGCACGGTGAAGGTGCGGCTCTGCGGATCCGCGGCTACGACCTCGAGGGTGTCATTACGCTCGAGCGCTGCGCGTGCCCAGCTCATCTCGTCCTGAGCCTCCCGGCCGCAAGCGACGAGCGCCATAAGCGCGACGCACGCGGCGCCGGACAGGCCACCGTAGCGAAACTTAAGCATTGGGGGGCCTCCTAGGCAGGCACGATAAACCGCGGTCAGGAGGTTAGGGAAGTAGCTGCGCTGCGACAGAGGCGGCGTCGCGGCCGATGGCAGAAAAAAACAGGCCCCATATGATGGGGCCTGCGAGGTATGCGCGGAATAGGGGGTCTTTTTCCGCGTCTTTGGGGGTGACGCCCGGCATGAGGCCGGGCGGGACCCTTAACTGTTATGTAAAGCTTATCGGCTGTTGTCTGCGGAATCGATACCTCTTTAGGGAGGGTCTTACATGTCCATTCCGCCCATGCCGCCGGGCGGGCATCCGCCATGGCTGTGCTCCTCATCCTTCGGAGCCTCGGCGATCATGACCTCGGTCGTCAGCAGCAGTCCCGCAACCGAGGCTGCGTTCTGCAGCGCAAGCGCGTGCACCTTGGTCGGGTCCAGGATGCCCTCCTCGAGCATGTCGCCGAACTCGCCCGTGGCAGCGTTGTAGCCGAAGGCGCCCTTGCCTTCCTTCACGCGGTTGAGGATCACCGCGGCATCCTCGCCCGCGTTGTCGACGATCTGACGCAGCGGCTCCTCGATCGAGCGGAGCAGAATGCGCATGCCGACCGTCTGGTCCTCATTCGCCCCCTCGAGCTTCTCGAGCGCCCTCTGCGCACGGATCAGCGCAACACCGCCGCCGGGCACTACGCCCTCTTCGACCGCCGCACGCGTGGCATGCAGCGCGTCCTCGACGCGCGCCTTCTTCTCCTTCATCTCGATCTCGGTGGCAGCGCCGACCTTGATCACGGCGACGCCGCCGGAGAGCTTGGCAACACGCTCCTGCAGCTTCTCCTTGTCGTAGTCGGAAGTGGCCTCTTCGGCCTGCTGGCGGATCGACTCGATGCGCGCCTTGATGTCGGACGGCTTGCCGGCGCCGTCGATGATCGTGGTGTTCTCTTTCTCGACGACGATCTTCTTCGCCTCGCCGAGATCGTTGAGCGTCGCCTTCTCGAGCGACAGCCCGACCTCGTCGGAGATCACCGTGCCGCCGGTGAGAGTGGCGATGTCCTGCAGCATGGCCTTGCGGCGATCGCCGAAGCCCGGCGCCTTGACGGCCGCGACCTTGAGAATGCCGCGGATGTTGTTGACGACCAGAGTCGCGAGCGCCTCGCCCTCGACGTCCTCGGCCATCGACCAGCAGCGGCCGGCCGGCCTTCGCGACGCCCTCGAGCAGCGGCAGCATCTCGCGAATGTTGGAGATCTTCTTGTCGACCAGCAGGATCACCGGCTTCTCGAGCTCGGCCGTCTGATTCGGCTGATTGTTGATGAAGTACGGCGAGAGGTAGCCGCGGTCGAACTGCATGCCCTCGACCACTTCCAGCTCGTTGTCGAGGCCCGAGCCTTCCTCGACCGTGATCACGCCTTCCTTGCCGACCTTCTCCATCGCATCGGCGATGGTCTTGCCGATCGACTCGTCGGAGTTCGCGGAGATCGTGCCGACCTGCGCGATCGCCTTGGAGTCCTTGCAGGGCTTGGAGAGCTTCTTCAGCTCCTCGACGGCGGCGATGACGCCCTTGTCGATGCCGCGCTTGACGTCCATCGGGTTGCGGCCCGAGGCGACGGCCTTCAGGCCCTCGCGGATGATCGCCTGCGCGAGCACGGTGGCGGTGGTGGTGCCGTCGCCGGCCTCATCGGAGGTGTTGGAAGCGACTTCCTTCACCATCTGCGCGCCCATGTTCTCGAACTTGTCCTTCAGCTCGATTTCCTTCGCGACCGACACACCGTCCTTGGTGACGGTGGGGGCGCCGAAGCTCTTCTCGAGCACGGCGTTGCGGCCCTTCGGGCCTAGCGTCGCCTTGACGGCGTTGGCGAGAACGTTGACGCCCCTGAACATGCGCTGGCGGGCGTCATCGCTGAAACGAACTTCTTTGGCTGCCATTGTCGTGATCCTCGCTTACTTGCCTTCAATCACGGCCATGACGTCTTCTTCGCGCATGACCACCAGCTCTTCGCCGTCGACCTTGACCTCCGTCCCGCTGTACTTGCCGAACAGGATCTTGTCGCCGACCTTTACATCGAGAGGACGGACCTGGCCGTCTTCGAGAATCTTGCCTTTGCCGACCGCGACGATCTTTCCCTGTACCGGCTTCTCTGCCGCGGTATCGGGAATCACGATGCCACCCGGGGAGGTACGCTCCTCCTCCAGACGCTTCACGATGACGCGGTCATGAAGAGGACGAATCTTCATGGTGAACGCTCCTTAAGACACTGATGAATGGATGATTTACGCGCGCCGGCGGGGCTGTTAGCACTCCCCCGTCGCGGCTGCTAATGATAGGCACGAAGCCCGAATTTCAAGTCCGGGAGGAGACTTTTTTACGGTCCTGAGGGCTGCCAGGCGCTCAAGGCGGCCGTGCGCCGGCAGGAACGTCCCAGGGGAAGGCCGCGGTGAACCGCAGTTCCTGCCTTTCATCAAACGCCTGAGCTATAAGACTACGATACCCGCAAGAGCCCGCCTGCCGTGAGAGCGACGAGACATATTGCAGCCACCGCGCTGCTCTTGGTGAGCCTGGGCCTTGAGGCGCAGGGGCCGCCGTCAGGCGTCCCCGGCCAGAGCGCCGCGGCGGCCCGCTCCGGCGGGATCGGCGCGATCCTGGGGACCGCGACGAGGAGCGGCGAGGACTTCCTGCCGGCCGATCAGGCCTTCCGCTTCGCTGCGCTGGCCGAGGGGACCGACGCAGTGCGCCTCGACTGGCAGATCGCAGAGGGCTACTACCTGTACCGCGGCGCGCATCAAGGTCACGACGCCGAGCGCGCGCGCGCAGCTCGGCGCGACCCAGTTCCCGGCGGGCCAGATCAAGAAGGACGAGTATTTCGGCAAGCAGGAGATCTATCACCACGAGCTCATCGCGCACGGTGCCGGTGGCGCGCGCGCGCGGCGGATCATTCGACCTGCCGCTGCTGGTGACCTACCAGGGCTGCGCCGAGGCGGGCCTGTGCTATCCGCCGATCACCAAGACGGTGACGGTCACTCTCCCGGCAGCGACCTCCCTCGGCGCCGCCCGAGCTCTGCCGCCGGCGCTGGCGCTCATTCCTCCGGGCAAACGATCAGACCTGGTTCGCCTCGCTGATCCGCTCGGGAAGCCTCTTCGTGATGCTCGGCTCCTTCTATCGTCGCCGGCCTGCTGCTCGCCTTCACGCCCTGCGTGCTGCCGATGGTGCCCATCCTCTCCGGGATCATCGCCGGCGGCGGCGCCAATGTGACCACAGCGCGCGCCTTCGCCTTTCGCTCGTCTATGTGCTCGGCATGGCGCTCACCTACACGCTCGCCGGCATCGCGTGCGCCGCGGCGGGCCGGCAGGTGCAGGCCGTGTTCCAGCAGCCGTGGGTGATCACGTGCTGTTCGCGGCGCTGTTCGTTGCGCTCGGCGCTGTCGATGCTCGGCCTGTTCACGTTGCAGATGCCCGCCAGCGTGCAGACGCGGATCGCCGAGCGTCAGCAACCGCCAGTCTGCCGGCACGCTTCGGCGGCGTCGCGATCATGGGTGCGCTGTCGGCGCTCATCGTCACGACCTGCGTCGCGCCGGCGCTCGTGGCGCGCGCTGGTCGTCATCGGCCAGACCGGGGCGATGGTCCGCGGCGGCGCCGCACTGTTCGCCATGGGACTCGGGATGGGCACGCCGCTTCTCGCTGTCGGCGCCTCGGCAGGCAAGCTGCTGCCGAGAGCCGGCCCCTGGATGGACTCGGTCAAGAAGCTCTTCGGGGTCATGATGCTCGCGGTAGCGGCGTGGATGCTGGCGCGCATCGTGCCGGAGCGTGTTGCGCTCGTCCTGTGGGCGGTGCCGGCGCTGCTGCTCGCGTGGCTGCTCTGGTCCGGTACGCCGCAGCGCTTCCGCGGCCGCCTGGACGCTGCGTGCCGTTGGCGCGTGCTGGCGGGGCTGTACGGCGTGGCGCTCGCGGCGGGCGCGGCGCTCGGCGGCACCGATCCGCTCGCGCCGCTTCCGGCCTTCGCGGCGACAACAGCATGCGCTGACCTTCCAGCACGATCAAGATCGCTGGCCGACCTCGATCGCGAGGTGGCGCAGGCCCACGCTCGAGCGGCCGCGCGTCATGGTCGATTTCTATGCCGACTGGTGCACCTCCTGCAAGGAAATGGAGCGCTACACCTTCACCGACCCGGCGGTGCAGGCTGCGCTCGCCAGACGCCGTGCTGCTGCGCGCCGATGTCACGCGCAACGACGCGAAGACCAGGCGCTGCTCAAGCATTTCGGCATCTTCGGGCCGCCGACCATCGCCTTCTATGGCACCGACGGCCAGGAGCGCGCCGCAGTATCGGGTCGTCGGCTACATGAAGGCGCGCCGAGTTCGCCGCGCGCACCGCGCGCAGGCGCTCGCACGCGCCTTCGTGAACTCGCGCCGGCGCCCCGCGCGGCCCATGGGCGCACCCGCCTGATCCTGGCCGCAGGCTCGTGGCGGCTTCGTGCCGCGGGCGTTCCTGCTCTACCGGCTCACCACTTCCGACCCGTACGACGCTCCGGCAGCCTCCGCCGCCGCGAGCCCCGCTGCGCGCCTCGAGCGCCGGCCGCCGCGCGCACCCGCCGCCGCGCATCCCGGAGCGCTTGCCCGAGATCAGGCCTTGCCGGACCTCGCCGGCGCCACGCACGGCTCACGGACTGGAAGGACCACCCGCTCATCGTCAACTTCTGGGCCACCTGGTGCGAGCCCTGCCGCCGGGAGATCCCGCTGCTTCGAGCGCTGCGGCACGAGCGCGCCGCCGCGGGGCTCGAGGTGGTCGGGCATCGCCGTCGATTTGCCGCGACGCCGTGCGCACATACGCCCGCGCCAGCGGCATCGACTATCCTGTCCTGATCGGCGAGGAGGGGGGCCTTGAGGCGGTCAATGCCTTTGGCATGGACACCGTGCTTCCCTTCAGCGTGTTCGCCGACCGCACCGGGCCGGGTCGTGCACGCTGAAGGTGGGCGAGTTGCACCGGGATGAGGCAGATCTCATCCTCGATCGCATGCGCGATGTCGGACCGCGGGCGCTCGACCTCGCGCCGCCCGGGAGCAGATCGCGGCGCGGATTGCAGCGCTCGCTGTAGCCGCGCGCAGGCCAGCCGGGCGCACGAACGCTAGACTCGCCTGCGATTCCTCGCAATTCGCAACAAGAAGTAGCCTAATTGGCGCGAATTAGGTTACATTCGCGGCCGTTCGCTCATGCTCGGCTCACAAAGAAGTCCCCGTGGGTCCATGGCCCGCGTGCTGTTGCTGAACGGCCCGAACCTGAATCTGCTCGGCACCCGGGAACCGGCGGTCTACGGCACGCGACACGCTCGAGTCGATCGAGAAGCGCGCGGCGCAGCTGGCGCGCGCAGGCCGGCCACGAGCTCCTGGCCTTCCAGAGCAATGCCGAGCACGAGCTCATCGAGCGCGTTCACCGCGGCGCGCGCACGAGGGCGTGCGCGTTCCTGATCTTCAATCCCGGCGCCTTCACCCACACGAGCATCGCGCTGCGCGATGCGCTCCTCGGCGTGCGGCTGCCGTTCATCGAGGTGCACCTGTCCAATACCCACGCGCGCGAGAGCCTTCCGCCGGCATTCCTATTTCTCGGATATTGCGGCCGGCTGCATCTGGGCCTGGGCGCGCTTCGGCTACGAGCGCGGTGCTCGCCGCTGCAGAGCGCCTGGCCCGGACACCTGAGAATCCTGGCCAACGCTTTCCACCAGGAGGCATTTCCGGCATGGATATTAGAAAAATCAAAAAACTGATCGAGCTGCTGGAGGAGTCCGGCATCGCGGAGATCGAGATCAAGGAAGGCGAGGAAGGCGTGCGCATCAGCCGCATGCCGGCGCCGGGCAGTGCGCCATGCGCCGCGCTCGCCGCCAGTGCGCTGCCGTGCCGCCCGCCGCCCGGCGCCGCTGCCGGCCGCCGCGGCGCCGCCGCGCCGGCCGAGAGCGCCGCGCCCAGCCCGAAGCCCAACGAGCACGTGATCACCGCGCCGATGGTGGGCACCTTCTATGCGGCGCCGTCGCCGGCGCCAAGGCCTTCGTCGAGATCGGCGATGAGGTCAAGCTCGGCCAGGTGCTGTGCATCATCGAGGCGATGAAGATGATGAACCAGATCGAAGCCGACCGGGCGGCCGCATCACCTCGATCATGGCCCGAAACGGCGACCCGGTCGAGTTCGGCCAGCCGCTGTTCGTCATCGAATAGACCGCGCCATGCTCGACAAGCTCGTCATCGCCAACCGCGGCGAGATCGCGCTGCGAATCCTGCGCGCCTGCCGCGAGCTCGGCATCAAGACGGTCGCGGTGCACTCCACCGCCGACTACAGCCTGAAGCACGTGCTGCTCGCCGATGAGTCGGTGTGCATCGGGCCGCCGCCCTCGGCGCGAGCTATCTCAACATGCCCGCCATCATCAGCGCTGCCGAAGTCACCGACTCGGTGGCCATCCACCCCGGCTACGGCTTCCTGTCCGAGAACGCCGATTTCGCCGAGCGCGTGGAGAAGAGCGGCTTCGTGTTCGTCGGCCCCAAGGCCGAGACCATCCGCAAGCATCGGCGACAAGGTGTCGGCGATCCGCATGATGAAGGCGCAGGGCGTGCCGTGCGTGCCGGGCTCCGACGGCCCGCTGGGCGACGATGCGGACGAGAACCTGCGCATCGCCCGCGACCTCGGCTATCCGGTGATCATCAAGGCCTCCGGCGGCGGCGGCGGCCGCGGCATGCGCGTGGTGCACAGCGAAGCCTCGCTCCTGAACGCCGTCGCCATCACGCAGCGCCGAGGCGCGCGCCGCCTTCGGCAACGACCAGGTCTACATGGAGAAGATTCCTCGAGCGGCCGCGGCACATCGAGTTCCAGGTGCTCGCCGACAAGCACGGCAACGTCATCCACCTCGGCGAGCGCGACTGCTCGATGCAGCGGCGCCACCAGAAGGTCATCGAGGAAGCGCCGGCGCCGGGCATCACCGTCGCGCCAGCGGCGCCTCATGGGCGAGCGCTGCGTCGAGGCCTGCCGCGCGGTCGGCTATCGCAGCGCCGGCACGCTGGAATTTCTCTACCAGGACGGCGAGTTCTACTTCATCGAGATGAACACCCGCATCCAGGTCGAGCATCCGGTGACCGAGCTCATCACGGGCATCGATCTGGTGAAGGCGCAGCTGCTGATCGCCTCGGGCGAGCGGCTGCCGTACGCGCAGAGCGATGTGCAGATCCGCGGCCACGCCATCGAGTGCCGCATCAACGCCGAGGACCCCAAGACCTTCATGCCCTCGCCCGGGCCGATCCGCCTGTGGCACGCCCCGGGCGGCCCGGGGATCCGCGTCGACAGCCACGTGTACTCCGGCTACAACGTGCCGCCCAACTACGACTCGCTGATCGGCAAGATCATCGCGCACGGCGACACGCGCGAAACGGCCATCGCGCGCATGAAGAACGCGCTCGCCGAGATGGTGATCGAGGGCATCAAGACCAACGTCGCCCTGCACCAGGAGATCTTCAACCACGCCGCGTTCCAGAAAGGCGGCCTCGACATCCACTATCTGGAGCGGCGGCTCGGATTGCGTTGATCGGCCGACCCGCCCGGTCCGCGGCCCGCGCGCCGCAAAGAGGCATGGCTGCTGCCGGCGCATAATGGGCGCGATGTATCTCGAGCTGTCGTTCGATCTCGGGTCGCTCGACCCGCAAGCCGCCGAGGAGGCCGCCTTCGCCTGCGGGGCGTGCGCCGTGACGTTTGTCGACGCTCGCGACGATGCGGTGCCCGAGGCCGCCCAGGTGACAGAGACTTATGCCGCGTGCTTTGATGTCGCCCGGTTCGGTGACCGCGACGGTTGGGTCTGTCTCGCGGGGAGGCGCCGTTGACGGCCGCGAGCACCCGCGCCTCCTGAGCATGTTTACGGTCTGTCCAAAGTGCGCCCTGACGCTCGTGGTGACGGCGGCCGATCTGCGCGTCGCCCAGGGCTACGTACGCTGCGGGCGTTGCTCGAGCGTATTCAATGCGCTCGCGCAGCTAACGGACGAGCGCCACGCGGCGGAGGAAGCGGGCGAAGCCGAGCCGGCCGCGCCAGCGCCAACCGAGCCGGCCGCGTCCGCGCCGATCGAGCCCGCACCAACCGAGCCGTCCACGCCCGCGCACTCCCCGGAAGCCTCGGCGCAGGCCGAGCCGGAAGCGGCGCTGTTGCCACCTGTAGAAAGCGCGCCGGCGCCGGATGCACCCGCCGAATCCTCGCCCGCCGCGGCGGATGCAATGGCGGAGGATGTCATTCCGGACGATGCGCTCGAATTCCATCCCGAAAAGACCGACGTGACCGCAGTCTTCGTCGAGTCGACGCCGGATCCACATTGGACGGCGGCGACCGGATCCTTCAAGGCGCTGATCGCGGCAGGAGAGCCCGCGGAAGGGCTCTCCGACTCGCACACCGAGGTGGAGATCGACGCGGACTTCCTCGCGTCCATGCTGCACTTCGAGGCGGCACCGGCCGAGCCGGCGCCCGAGGACGCGCCACACTCGGGCGCGACGGCGAAGACGCAGCCGGCCTCGCCCCAGCTTCCGGAGCCGCCACGGAAGGCAGCCGGCGGCGCGCCTTCCACAGGGCATGCGATGAGCCCGGCGCGCGCGACGTCCGCCAGGGTCCCGGCACGCGGGGCGCCTCGGACGCGCCTACCCCTCGAGGCGACAGCGGCCGCGCATGCGCGCAGCGCGCACCATTCTGCGCCGGCACTCGTCGATCTCGCGCCGGATAACGGCAATCTCACTGCGCACGATCCCGACGGCGCTGCACTCGCGTCATCACGCCCCTACCTCTGGGGCGGCGCCACCGCCTGCGCCGTGCTTGTTCTGCTGGCGCAGATCGCGCACCACTATCGCGATGCCTTGGCCGCGACCGCGCCGCTCAATCGCCCGCTGAGCGCCTTGTACGAATTGCTCGGCATGCCGCTGGTGCCGCGCTGGGACTTACATGCCTACGACGTGCGCCAGCTCGGCGCCTCGGTGGACCCGGGCAGCGCCGGAATCATCACGGTGCGGGCGAGCATCAAGAACGCCGCGCAGCAGCCGCAGCCGCTGCCGCTGCTGCGCGTCACGCTGCTCGATCGCTTCGGCAACCGCACTCGCCTCGCGCGATGTGGCGCCGCGCTCGTATCTGCCCGCACGCCCTGCCGCGTCCTGCTCCTGCCGGCGGGCAGCGCGTGGATGCGCAGATGGCCTTCGTCGATCCGGGCCGCGAACGCCGTCGGATTCGAGATCGACGCCTGCCTGCCGGCGCCGGCGGCGGCGTGCCTGCGCGAACGACGCGAGCGCGCGCTGAAGGCCGCCGTGCGCATCGGGCCTTACGTCCTGCCTTCGCGCGCCGTGCTCGCGCCGATGGCCGGCGTCACCGATCGCCCGTTTCGCATCGCTGTGCCGCAGATTCGGCGCGGGCCTTGCGGCCTCCGAGATGATCACCTCCGATGTGCGCCTGTGGACTACGGCCAAGTCGCGCCATCGCATGAACCACGAGGGCGAGCCCGAGCCGCGCGTGGTGCAGCTCGCCGGCGCCGACCCCGAGGCGCTCGCGCTCGCCGCGCGCGTGAACGTCGATCTTGGCGCGCAGATCATCGACCTGAACATGGGCTGCCCGGCGAAGAAGGTCTGCGGCCGGTTGTGCGGCTCGGCGCTCCTCAGCGATGAGCCGCTGGTGGCGCGGATCCTCGACACGGTCGTGCGCGCCGTCGACGTGCCGGTGACGCTCAAGATCCGCACCGGCTGGGACCGCGCAGCACCGCAACGGCGTGCGCATCGCACGCATGGCGGAGGATTGCGGCATCGCCGCGCTCGCCGTGCATGGCCGCACGCGCGCGGATTTTTACGCGGGCGACGCCGAGTACGAGACGATCCGCGACATCAAGTCGCGTGTGCGCATTCCGGTCTTTGCCAATGGCGACATCGATACGCCGCAAAAAGCGCGCGAGGTACTTGATTTCACCGGCGCAGACGGAGTAATGATCGGCCGCGCGAGCCAAGGCGCGCCATGGATTTTTCGCGCTGTCAATGCATCACTTTGCGCGAGGGAATCGCGCAGCCGCTCGCGCGCGCCGACGTGCGTGATATCATTCTCGACGCATCTGGACTCCCTGTACGCCGTTTTACGGCGAGGACAGCGGAGTACCAGGATCGCGCGTAAACATCTCGGTTGGTATTGCGCAGCAATTGCCTGACGCCCGGCGCCGGTCGCCGCGAGTCTGATGGCGACGGCGAACACGGCCGTGCAGTTCGCGCTGGCACGTGAGGCACCTCGACGGTTGGGTGAGCGGGGCCGCGCAGGCGGCCTGATGTACGGTTTTCGTTCTGGGGGTCTGACATGCCAGCGAAAGAAAAAGAGTCGCGTGCGCGAAGCGGCGCACAGCGTCGAGCCCAACGGCCGGGCGATCTGCCGCTGCGCGATCATGCCGAGCGCGCCCTGCAGCGATTACTTCACGAGCCTGAACGGTCATCGCCCGGCGCAGCTCTACGACCTGGTGCTGCGCGAGGTCGAGGAGCCGCTGTTTGCAGTGCCGCGCTCGACTACGCCGAGGGCAATCAGGTCCGCGCCGCGGGTATTCTCGGCATCAATCGCGGCACACTGCGCAAGAAACTGCGGCAGTTCGGCCTTTCCGGCGGCTGAACGCGCTTGCGTCCGCGCCGCGCGCGGCGGATCGTTGCCGAATGAGTCCCGCCCCGCTGCCCGTTCGCCGCGCGCTGCTGTCCGTCTCCGATAAGACGCGGCTCGTCGAACTCGCGCGCGCCCTCGCGCAGCGCGGCATCGAGATCCTCTCCACCGGCGGCACCGCGCAGTTCCTCGCCGCGAACGGCATCGCGGTCGCGACGTCTCCAGCTACACCGGCTTCCCCGAGATCATGGACGGGCGCGTGAAGACCCTGCATCCGAAGATCCACGGCGGGCTCCTCGGGCGCCGCGGCACCGACGAGGCGGTGATGGCCGCAGCACGGCATCGCGCCGATCGACCTCCTGGTCGTCAATCTCTATCCGTTTGCGCCACCGTCGCGCGCGCGCGACAGCAGCTACGCCGAGGCGATCGAGAACATCGACATCGGCGGCCCGGCGATGCTGCGCGCCGCGGCGAAGAACCACGAGCGCGTCGCGGTCGTCGTCGATCCGGCCGACTATCGCGCTCTTGCTGCACGAGCTCGACGCGCGAGCATGGCGGGAGCGACGTTCGCCACGCGCGCGCGCCTGGCCGCCAAGGCCTTCACGCACACCGCGCAGTACGACACGCTGGTCGCCGCCTGTCTGGCGCGGCAGCAGCCGCGCGCAGGAAGCGTTCCCGGCCACGCTGCCGCTCGTGTTCGAGCGCGTGCAGACGCTGCGCTACGGCGAGAACCCGCATCAGCGCGCGGCTCTCTACCGCGAGCCTTCGGCGCAGGCGGCGCGAGCGTGGCGAGCGCGCGCGTGCTGCAGGGCAAGGACCTGTCCTTCAACAACATCGCCGATGCGGATGCGGCCATCGAGTGCGTGCGGCAGTTCGAGACGCCGCCTGCGTCATCGTCAAGCACGCCAATCCCTGCGGCGCGCGCCACGCCGCGACGCTGCTCGCCGCCTACGAGGGCGCGTACCGCACCGATCCGGCTTCCGCCTTCGGCGGCATCATCGCGTTCAACCGCGAGCTCGATGCGGCCACGGCCGCGGCGATCATCGCGCGGCAGTTCGTCGAAGTGCTGGCGGCGCCGGCGGTGCACGCCGACGCCGCGCGCTGCTCGACCGGCAAACCCAACGTGCGCGTGCTCGGCGCTCGGCGAGCTGCGCACCCGCGGCGGGCGAGCAGCTCGAATACCGCAGCGTCAGCGGCGGCCTGCTCGCGCAGCACGCGATCGTCGCCGACCGGTCGCGCCAGGGACGCTCACCGTACCCACGCGCCGCCAGCCGACGCCCGCCGAACTCGCGGATCTGCTGCTTCGCCTGGCGCGTCGGCCAAGTTCGTCAAATCGAACGCCATCGTGTTCGCGCGCGATGCAGGCGACCCTCGGGATCGGCGCGGGACAGATGAGCCGCGTCCATGCGACGCGCATCGCCGCCATGAAGGCGGCCGATGCGAAGCTCGCGCTGGCCGGCGCGGTGCTCGCATCGGATGCGTTCCTGCCGTTTCGCGACAATCTCGACGCCGCCGCCGGCTACGGCATCCGCGCAGTCGATCCAGCCGGGCGGCTCGCATGCGCGACGGCGAGGTCATTGAGGCCGCCGATGAGCACGGCATCGCCATGGTGTTCACCGGCATGCGGCACTTCCGTCACTGATGCGCGTCCTGATCGTCGGCGCGAGGCGGACGCGAGCACGCGCTCGCCTGGAAGTGCGCCGCCGCGCGCGCGCGTCGCGCGAGGTCCTCGTCGCGCCCGGCAACGCCGGCACCGCGCGCGAGCCGAAGGTGCGCAACGCCGCCGGTCGCCGCGGACGACATCGCCGCGCTCGTGCAGCTCGCGCGCGCCGAGCGCATCGATCTTACGATCGTCGGCCCGGAAGCGCCGCTCGTCGCACGGCATCGTCGATGCGTTCGCGGCGGCGGGCCTCAAATGCTTCGGGCCGCGCGCGCGCCGCGCGCAGCTCGAGGGCTCGAAGGCCTTCAGCAAGGAATTCCTGCGCCGCCATCAGCATCCCGACCGCGCGCCGTGCGACCTTCACGCGCGACAACTTCGATGCCGCCTACGTGCGCAGCCAGCGCACGCCGCTCGTGGTGAAGGCGAGCGGCCTTGCCGCGGGCAAAGGCGTGGTCATCGCCGCATCGATCGACGAGGCGCATCGCGGCCGCGCAGCGCCATGTTTGCCGGTCGAGTTCGGCGAGTGCCGGGCGCGAGGTGGTGATCGAGGAGTTCCTGCGCGGGCGAGGAGGTGAGCTTCATCGTCATCGCGGACGGCACGCACGCGCTGCCGCTTGCGACCTCGCAGGATCACAAGCGCCGCGACGACGGCGACCGCGGGCCCCAATACCGGCGGCATGGGCGCCTATTCGCCCGCGCCGCGTCGTCACGCCCGCGCTGCACGCGCGCATCATGCGCGAGGTCATCGATCCCACGCTGCAGGGCACTCGCCGACGAGGGCATGCCGTACACCGGCTTTCTGTACGCGGGTCTCATGATCGCGCCCGGACGGCACGCCGAACGTGCTCGAGTTCAACTGCCGCTTCGGCGATCCGGAGACGCAGCCGCTCCTCATGCGCCTGCAGTCCGATCTCACGCTGCTGTGCGAGGCGGCGCTCGCCGGCAGGCTCGACGCAGTCGAGCGCCGACTGGGACCCGCGCGCGGCGCTCGGAGTCGTCATGGCCGCGGCGGGCTACCCCGGCCGTGTGCAGCACGCGGCGATGTCATCGAGGGACTCGACCGCGCGGCGCGCCTGCCGGGGAAGGTCTTCCACGGCGGCACGCGGCTCGAATGCCGGCAACGCGTGCTCGACGAACGGCGGCCGGGTGCTGTGCGCGGTCGGCATGGGCGCAGAGCGTGCGCGCCGCGCAGTCCGCAGGCGTACGCGCTCGCCGATGCCATCCGCTGGCCCGGCGTGCAGTACCGGCGCGACATCGGCCACCGCGCGCGCGGCGCGCGAAGCGCGGCCGTGATTCGCCGTGCAGAGGCATTGCAAGGAGCACGCGATGGCACACTCGATCTGAGCCGCACGGCCAGTGATTGCGCTCGCGGCGCTGTGCGCCTGCGCAGGACGCGCACGCCAGCAGAGCACCGGCGAGCAAATCGACGACATCGTCCTCACGGCCAAGGTCAAAGCGCGCCCTGATCGACGATCCGGCGACCAAGGCGCGCCAGATCGAGGTGGACACGTTTCGCGGCACGGTGCAGCTGAATGGCTTTGTCGACCCGGCGGATCGAGAAGGACGGCCTGCGCGCGCGTCGCGCACTCGGTGAACGGCGTGCAGAACGTGCGCAACAACCTCGCCGATCGGGCACACCGACCGCTCGGCGGGCGAAGTGGTCGACGACAGCGTCGTCACGACCAAGGTCAAAGCGCGCGCTCGATCGCGCGAGCCGACGACCAAAGCGCGCGACATCACGGTCGTCACCCGCGAAGGCATCGTACAGTTGAGCGGCTTCGTCGACTCGCACGGCCGAGAAAGCCACGCGCAGCGCTAATCGCCCGTGGCGTCGCCGGCGTCAAGGAAGTGCGCAACGACCTGCAGATCAAGAGCTCTAGGCGCAGGCCGTGCGCCGTCAGAAGCTGACGCGCAGGAAGGCCTCCGGACCGCTGACGCTGAGGTCGAAGCCTGGCCGGGCAGGTGCTCGCCCTGCGGGTAAGCGCGCTGCAGGTCCCCTTAGCCGAAGCCGAACGCAAATTTGGCGTCCAGCGGTACTGCAGATCCGCGTGGTAATCCGCCGAGCGCAGCCGCTGACGCCGTTGATGGTGGCGCTCAGGTACTGGCCGCGCGCCGTCACAGGCAAAGCGCTGCGAGATGCGCCAGGTCGCATCGAGCGCGCAGCGTCGGGAAAGGCGCCGACGCCTGAAGCCTCCTGGCGCTGCTCTGCGGCGGTCACATCCGTGCCGCGTGGCATCGCGCCTGCAGAAGATGCAGGCCGAGGCCCGCGCCCACCTCGAAGCGCTCGCTGCGGATGAACGAGTAGGTGTAGGTGAAGCTCGAGCATGGCTGAGTTGATCGTCGCTCTGCACGAGATCGCCGTCGGTGAAGGTCTGGCCGCCGAAGATGACGGTGCGCGAGCGGCTGGTCGCCGTCGCGGTCGGCTTCGAAATAGTCGACGCGCAGCCGGTGCCGCTCGCGCAGACGGAAGATGAACTCCATCCGCCCCTGGTTCAGGCGGCTGTTTCAGGCCCAGATCGTGCTCGGCGCTCAACAGAGTTCCGGTGCACGCCGGCTGCGAGGAGGGATCAAGGCGCAGATCGGTGTCGCAGCTGCGGCGCGAAAGAAGTGCCGCGCAGATGCAGAAATGATCCGTGATCGGGCTTGCGCATCGTGCGCGCTCGGCGGCTAGCGGATGCGCGCCGAATCGGATCGCGGTCGGCAGCGCCGGGGCGGCTTGCGCTGCGCGGCAACAGCGCGGCGGCCGGTAGCCGATGCGCATGCGAGCAGGACGCCATCACGCTGCAACGCGGGTCAGCGCACTTACGCATGCGCGAGACCTCCGCGCTGGCCGGCGACGCGACTCGATCTTCTTACATCGGGCGCGCGCGCGCCAGCGTCGCGGCGGGCCGCGCGCCGCGAGATGTGAACTTGCGCACGCTTAGCGGCGCGCCGGCGCGCTCAGCGCTTCATCGCCTCGAAGAACTCGCCGTTCGACTTCGTGTCCTTCATCTTGTCGAGCAGGAACTCGATCGACGCGAGCTCGTCCATGGGGTGCAGGAGCTTGCGCAGGATCCACATCTTGGCAAGCTCGCCCTGGTCGGTGATGAGCTCTTCCTTGCGGGTGCCGGAGCGGTTGATGTTGACCGCCGGGAACACGCGCTTCTCGGAGATGCGCCGGTCGAGATGGATCTCGCTGTTGCCGGTGCCCTTGAACTCCTCGTAGATCACATCGTCCATCTTCGAGCCGGTGTCGATGAGCGCGGTCGCGAGGATCGTGAGGCTGCCGCCCTCCTCGATGTTGCGCGCCGCGCCGAAGAAGCGCTTCGGGCGCTGCAGCGCATTGGCATCCACGCCGCCCGTCAGCACCTTGCCCGAGGAGGGCACGACGGTGTTGTAGGCGCGCGCGAGGCGCGTGATGGAGTCGAGCAGGATCACGACGTCCTTCTTGTGCTCGACCAGGCGCTTGGCCTTCTCGATGACCATCTCGGCCACCTGCACGTGGCGCGCGGCGGGCTCATCGAAGGTGCTCGAGACCACCTCGCCCTTCACCGTGCGCTGCATCTCGGTGACTTCCTCCGGCCGCTCATCGATCAGCAGCACGATGAGGATGACCTCGGGATGATTGGAGGTGATGGCGGTGGCGATGTTCTGCAGCAGCATCGTCTTGCCGGCCTTCGGCGGGGAGACGATCAGGCCGCGCTGGCCCTTGCCGATCGGCGCGACCAGATCGATGGTGCGGGCGGTGAGGTCCTCGGTCGAGCCGTTGCCGCGTTCGAGCTTCAGGCGCTTGGTCGGATGGAACGGCGTCAGGTTCTCGAACAGCACCTTGTTGCGCGAGCTGTCCGGGGAGTCGAAATTGATCTCGCCGACCTTCAGCAGCGCGAAATAGCGCTCGCCGTCCTTCGGCGGACGGATGAGTCCGGAGATCGTATCGCCGGTGCGCAGGTTGAAGCGCCGGATCTGGCTGGGGCTCACGTAGATGTCATCGGGGCCGGCGAGATAGGAGCCGTCCGCCGAGCGCAGGAAGCCGAAGCCGTCCTGCAGGATCTCGAGCACGCCGTCGCCGTAGATGTTCTCGCCGTTGCGCGCGTGCGCCTTCAGGATCGAGAAGATGATGTCCTGCTTGCGCGAGCGGGCGATGTTCTCGATGCCCCATCGACTCGGCGAGCTTGACGAGCTCGTGGATGGGCTTGGCCTTGAGCTCGGTCAGGTTCATCGAGCTGCGCGACTGCGACAGCTCGGCGGGACTTATGATCTCCGCGTCGTTGTCGCCGTCGAACACCTCCGGCTCCTGCATCTCATCGTCGGGCGGCCGTTCGCGCGGTTGCCGTCGCGGTTGCCGTCACCGCCGCCGCCGCGATGGCGCGGGCCCTTGTTGGGCCGGTTGCGGCCCTGATTGCCGAGATAGCCTCTCACAGGTTGCTGTCCAGAAATGCCGAGAGTTGGGATTTGGATACCGCGCCGACCTTCTGCGCCTCGACCGTGCCGTTCTTGAAGAGAATCAGCGTCGGAATGCCGCGGATGCCGAACTTCGGCGGCGTCTGCGGATTCTCGTCGATGTTGATTTTCGCGACCTTGATGCGGTCGTGGTACTCGGCTGCGATTTCATCGAGGATCGGGGCGATCATTTTGCAGGGACCGCACCATTCCGCCCAGAAATCCAGGAGTACGGGCTTGTCGGACTTCAGGACGTCCTGTGCAAATGTGGCGTCCGTGGTGTGCACGATGTGCGAGCTACTCACGCGATTTCAACCTCCAGTGGAGACAACAGAGTTGTGGGATAGAATGCTTGAGAATTCGGGGTACCGAATCCGGGGGGCCGGCAGAAAGCCGTGCCTGAAGCGCCGTCAAACGGTACACTAAACGTTCAGCTAACAGACTTAGTGATTGAGTATGGAACCTAAAGGACTTCAGGGACTTGAACGGCTGGGCAGGTGCGGACCTGCGAGGCCCGCTGGCTGAGTCACTTTGTAGCGCTTCCGGGCCCGTTTTTCAAGTCCCTACGAGGGTATTTATCCCATGACATTCGACTTTTTGATGAGTGATCAACATTCCGATTCCGTTACCTTCGCCTCGCTCGGCCTGAGAGCCGCGGTCATGCAGGGCATCCGGAGGCCGGCTTTTCACGCAGTGCACGCCGATCCAGGCCCAGACGCTGCCGCTCGCGCTCGCCGGGCCGCGATGTCGCCGGGCAGGCGCAGACCGGCACCGGCAAGACCGCCGCGTTCCTGGTCGCCCTGTACCAGGCGCTGCTCACGCGTCGCCCGCCGCCGACAGCCGCCAGCGGACCTCGATCCGCGCGCTCATCGTCGCGCCCGACGCGCGAGCTGGCGGTGCAGATCCATCACGACGCGCGAGACCCTCGGTCGCGCACACGGGCCTGAAGCAGGCGGTGGTATTCGGCGGCATCGACTACGAGAAGCAGCGCCGGCAGCTCGCCGAAGGCGTCGATGTGCTGATCGGCACGCCCGGGCGGCTGATCGACTATTTCAAGCAGCATGTGTTCGACCTGCAGTCATGTGCAGGTGCTGGTGCTCGATGAGGCCGACCGCATGTTCGATCTCGGCTTCATCGCCGACATCCGCTACATCCTGCGCCGCCTGCCCCCCCCCGAGCGGCGCCAGTCGATGCTGTTCTCGGCCACGCTCTCGCACCGCGTGCTGGAGCTCGCCTACGAGCACATGAATAACCCGGAGCTCGTGCGCATCGAGCCGGACAAGATGACCGTCGATCAGGTGCGCCAGATCATGTACTACCCCTCGATGGAGGAGAAGGTGCCGCTGCTCATCGGGCTGCTGCGCCAGGCCGAGGCGCGTCCGCACCATGGTGTTCGTCAACACCAAGCGCATGGCCGAGCGGCTCGAGAGCGTGCTGCGGGCCAATGGCTTTCAATGCCCAGGCGCTCTCGGGCGATGTGCCGCAGAACAAGCGCCTGCAGCTTCCTGCGCGACTTCCACGACGGCAAGCTCGCGGTGCTCATCGCCACCGACGTCGCCTCGCGCGGCCTGCACATTCCCGATGTCAGCCACGTGTTCAATTTCGACCTGCCGCAGGACGCGCCCGGACTACGTGCACCGCATCGGCCGCACCGCGCGCGCCGGCGCCGAGGGCGACGCCATCAGCTTCGCCTGCGAGGAATACGCGGTGTCGCTGCCCGGACATCGAGGAGTTACGTCGGGCACAAGATCCCCTTCGCCCCGATCGCCCCGGAGCTGCTGGCCACGGGCGTCGTGGCCGCGCCGCACACTCACCGGCCCACCACCCCGGCGGGCGCCGTCACGGCGGCGGCGCACGTGACCGCATGGGATCGCGCCGGCACCCGCCGCAGCGCGGACGGGGCCGCTGAGCGGGCGAAGGGGGAATCGGGCGCTGCGGCCGTGGCACTCGGGGCGCCGCTCGGCTAAGCTCTGCTTCTTTGGGGCGTCCGCCGCCAACAGCTACAGGCCCCCAAAGCTTGGGGTCCGCAAGATCTTGGCCATCCCTGCATGGCGGAAATCGAAGACAACGTCGACCGCGAGCTGTTCCGCAACGTGGAAAAGCTGCGCCAGCTGCGTATCGAGCATCGCGATCTCGACGAGGTCATCTCGCGGCTGTCGCTCGATCTGCACGTCGATGAGTTGCAGCTGAAGCGCCTGAAGAAACGCAAGCTGATGCTCAAGGACCAGATCGCACGTCTCGAGAGTCAGCTGATCCCGGACCTGAACGCCTGATGAACAGCGCCGAAAGCGCCGACCGCGCGGCCCGGGGCATTCTGCTGCAGCTCACCTCCCCGCCGGGACTCGCCACCCTCATGGCGGTGCTCCTCGCCGGGCTGATCGCGCTCGGCGTTGCGCGCGTGCTGCGCGAGCGGCGGGCGCGCGACGCCGCAGTGGATCTGCCGCTGCCGGCACACTGGCTGCACCACGCGCTCGAGGGCGCCGTGATCCTGGCGCCCATCATGGCCGCGCTCGCCGTGCTGCTCGCCGCGCATGTCGCGCTCGGCGCTGCTCGAGATCCCGACGCGCGCTGCTCGATGCGGGCGTGCAGCTCGTGGCGGCGCTGCTGCTGGTGCGCCTGGGCGTGTTTGTCCTCGGCGTGCTGCTCGGACCGGGCTCCTGGGTCCGCAGCCGCGAGAACGCGCATCACGCTCGTCCTGTGGGTCATTGCCGCGGCGGCGATGCTCGGCTGGCTGGACGCGATCGAAGCCAGCCTCAACCGCGTCAATCTGGTGCCCGGCAAAACGCAGTTCAGCCTCTGGGGGCTGCTGAAGGGGCTGGTGGTCGTCACGGCGTTCGTCGTCGTGGCCAGCCTGATCGCGCGTGCCATCGAGCGCCACGTGATGCGGCTCGACCAGCTGGCGGTTTCGACGCGGGTCGGCATCTCGAAGTTCACCTATTTCCTGCTGGTGGCACTCGGCATGCTGCTGGGCATCAACGCGGCCGGCGTCGATGTCACCACCCTCAACGTGCTCACCGGCGCTATCGGCCTCGGACTCGGCTTCGGCCTGCAGTCGGTCGCCAGCAATTTCGTCAGCGGCTTCGTGCTGCTGATGGACAAGTCCATCAAGCCCGGCGACGTCATCAGTTTCACCGGCCACGACGGCGCGAGCACCGGCAACTTCGGCTGGGTGCAGGAGCTGCGCGGGCGCTACGTGGTGGTGCGCGACCGCGACGGCGTCGACACGCTGGTGCCGAACCAGAACCTCATCAACAACTCCTTCATCAACTGGAGCTACTCGGATCAGCGCGTGCGCCTGAAGCTTCCGGTGACTGGTCAGCTACGACGATGATCCGGAGATTGCGCTGCAAGCTGCTGATGCGAGGCCACCGAAAACCACCCGCGCATCCTGCACGACCCGCCGCCGGTCTCGCGCCTCATCAGCTTCGACGACAACGGCATGCGGCTCGAGGTCCGCTTCTGGATCGCCGATCCCGTGAACGGCGTCAACAACGTGCGCTCCGACGTTAACCGCGCGATCTGGCGCATTTTCCGCGCCCACGGCGTGACCATCCCGGTGCCGCAGCAGGACACCCGCATGCTGGAAAAACGCAGCCCGGGCGCGCTGGCCGGCCTCGCCCCCCAGCAGGCGCCCCCGGCCGGGTCGGACCGGGCCGCCGACTGACTTGCCCGTGCCGCTGCCGGTTGCCGCTGGCGTGCAGATCCCGGACGACGAGCTGTCGGTGTCGTTCGTGCGGGCTTCCGGCCCCGGCGGCCAGAACGTCAACAAGGTCGCGACGGCGGCGCAGCTGCGCTTCGACCTCGGGCACAGTAACGCGCTAACCGACAGCGTCAAAGCGCGCTTGAGGATGCTCAGCGGGCGCCGCCTGACCGCGGAAGACGAGATGCTCATCATCGCGCGCAATCACCGCACCCAGGAGCACAATCGGCGCGAAGCCGAGGCGCGGCTCGCCGATCTCATCCGCCGTGCGCTCGTGGCGCCGCGGCCCCGCAAGGCCACGAGGCCTCCGCGCGCGGCCAGTGAGCGGCGCCTCGAGCGAAAGGCCCGGCAGCAGCGCACCAAGCGGCTGCGCCGCGGCCCCCGCTGGGACGAGTAAGGACCTCAGGGCCACTACCGGCGGCCGGCCGCGCCGCAGCGCCACCGGGTCAGGCAGCGGGACGCGCGGGCGCTGCCGGGCGCAGCCCGTGCGGGTGAATCAGCCACGCGGCGAGTGCCGGCAGCAGGATGATCGCCGCCAGCATGTTCACCAGGAACATGAAGGTCAGCATGATGCCGATGTCGGCCTGGAACTTGAGTGGCGAGAACACCCAGGTGGCGACGCCGATGGCGAGCGTGATGCCGGTGAAAATGATGCTCGCGCCGGTGACGCGCAGCGTGCGCTCATAGGACTCGCGCACGGACAGTCCCTGGTGCAGGAACTCCTGCATGCGGCTGAACAGATAGATCCCGTAATCGACGCCGATGCCGGCGCCGAGCGCCACCATGGGCAGCGTGGAGACCTTGAGCCCGATGCCAACCAGCGCCATGACGGCGTACACCAGCACCGACACCAGCGCGAGCGGCCCCACCACGAGCACCGTCCCCACCACCGAGCGGAACGTCAGCAGGCACATGACGATCACCGCGGCGAACACGCCGGCGAGGATCCAGATCTCCTTGGCCTTCACCGTCTCGTTGGTGGCGGCCATCACCCCGACGTTGCCGGCGGCGAGGCGCACCCGCGCCCCGTTGAGCGGGTTCTGGCTGCGCCAGCGTTTCACCTCGGCCACGACGCGCTCGATGGTGCCGGCGCGATGATCGGCGAGGAACAGCATCACCGGCACGACGTCGCAGTTCTCGTTGAGCAGCCCCGTGCTGGTCTCGATGTAGCGGGTCGACTGCGTGAGCTGGGTCTGCTCGCGCGGGATGCTGCGCCACTTGAGGCTCCCCTCGTTCCAGCCGGCGATCGCCACCTTGGCGATGAACGGCAGCGTGATGACGTCCTGCACGCCGCGCGACGTTGCGCATGTGCCAGCCGAAGCGGTCGACCGCGCTCATCAGCTCGTGACTGACGCACATCGGCTCACTGTGACTCGACGATCGCCGTGAGCACGTCGACGCCGATGTTGAACCTGGAAGTGATGACGTCGTTGTCGCGGTTGTAGCGCGAATCGGGACGCAGCTCCGGCACGCCGGTCTGCGTATCGCCGATCGGTGTCTCGCGTCCCTTCCACCACCCGAGCGCCGCCAGCACTGCGGCGATAGCGATGATGGCGAGCGCGGGGCCGCGCGCGGTGATCCCGGACAGCCGCAGCCACAGGGCCGCGAGCCGGCGTTGGCGCCGCGCGACGCGCTCGTGATAACCGGCATCGAAGTGCACGTAGGACACCAGCACCGGCAGCAGCACCAGGTCGGTGAGAATGACGATCGCAACGCCGATGCTCGCGGTGATCGCCATCTCGCGGATCACCTGCACCGGTATCATGAGAATGGTGACGAAGCCCACCAGGTCCGCGAGCAGCGCGATGATGGCCGGCGCCAGCAACTGCCGGAACGTGCGGCGCGCAGCCTCCATGCTGCCGAGGCCGGCGAACGCCGCATCGCTCACCGCGCTGATCTTCTGCACCCCGTGGCTCACCCCGATCGCGAAGATCAGGAACGGCACCAGGAGGCCGATGGGGTCGATGCCGTAGCGCAGCAGCACCAGCGCGCCGAGCTGCCAGATGACGGCCACACCCGAGCACAGCACCGGGACGAACGCCACGCGCCAGGACTGGCAGTAGAGGCGTACCGCCAGCAGCGTCAGGACCACTGTGATCACGGCAAACTCGAAGACGGATGCGGCGCCGTCGGCAATGTCGCCCACCACCTTGGCGAAGCCGATCATGCACACTTCGATCCCGTGGCGCGGGAACGCCGCCGCCTCGACCCCGCTGCTCGCGCGGGCGCGCACGTCGATGCCCGCCGGAGATTCGAGGGCCTGGCGCACCTTGTGCTCGAGCTCGTGGGCGACCGCAATCGGATCCACGGGCCTGCCCTGCGCGTCCTGATCCAGCACGATGGCGCTCACCAGGGCGCCGGAGAAATCGTTGGCGACCAGGCGGCCGATGATGCCGGCCTTGCGGATGTTGTCGCGCACGCGCGCCATGTTCTGCGGCGTGGGCGTGAAGTCCGCTGGAATCACGTTGCCCGCCTCGATGCCGTCTTCGACCACCTCGAGGTAGCGCACGTTCGGGGTGAAGATCGATTGCACCTGCGTGCGGTCGATGCCGTCCATGACGATGACTTCGTCGGTGGCGCGGCGCATCGCCACGAAGAACTGCGGCGTGAACATGTTGCCGTCGCGCGCGATGAGCGCGATCAGCACGCGGTTGGCGCCGCGAAACTCCGCGACCTTCGGGTCGAGATAGGTCCGCATGTACTCGTGCCGGACGGGCAGCGTCTTGTTGAAGGAGGTGTCGATGCGCAGCCCCCGCACGGCGAGCGCCGCGAGCAGCGCGGTGCCGAGGGCGAACAGCGCGAGAATGCCGGCGCGATGCCCGAAGATCAGCCGCTCGAGGCGGCCGGCCACGGAAGCGAGTGTGCCGTTGCCGGGTCCGGACATCAGGGCGCACCGCTCAGGCTGATGAGCTTCGCGCCGCCTTCTCCCACCACCGCGAGCATGGAGTTCCCCGCCTCCACTGCCGCGGAAAGTCCGGCGCGGTCGGCCTGCTGCAACAGCGTGAACGTGCGCCCGCCGTCGCGGCTGACGAGCACCACGCCCGAGAGTCCGACGATCGCCACTGCGCCGGTCTCGAGGCGCACGGCACCATCCAGCATGGCCACCGTGCCGGTGTCGATCCGCCGCCAGCTCGAGCCGGCGTCTTCGGAGCGCAAGAGATTGCCGCGCAGGCCGAAGGCGAGCACTGTCTCGCCCGCAAGCGGCAGCACACCGAAGAACGAGCCCTCGTAAGGCGAGCCGAGCGTGAGCCAGCTGGCCCCGCCATCTTCCGAGCGATACAGGTGACCGGCTTCGGCGGCGATGTAGAGCCGAGCGTCGGGCGCTGACACGATGCGGTTTAGATGGTAACCCCCGCTCGCGCCCTCACCCGCTGCTGCAGTTGCGGCCGCGCCGCCCACAGCGACAGCGCCGGCGCGGCGAGCGGCACCGGCGCGAGGCGAACGTGCCACCGCGCGTGCCGCGCGCGGCGGTGCGGGGGTAAAGACGCTCTCCTGCCAGCTTGCGCCGCCATCTGCGCTTTTCAGGTAAGCACCGTATGCGCCGACGGCGATCACGCGCCCGGGCGCACCGCACCAGACATCCAGCAACGGCCGTTGCGCCTCGGGGGCGTAATGCGCTGCGCTGCCAGGTGCGGCCGGCGTCGCCGCTCGTCAGGATCACCTCATCGTGCCCCACCGCCACGCCATGCTGCGCGTCGAGGAAGCACACCCCGGTGAGCAGCGCCTGGGTGGGAACCTCGGCCGCCTGCACCCAGCTCCCGCCGTGGTCGTCGGAGAGCACGACGATGCCGCGGTCGCCGACCGCCACCAGCCGTTCGCCCGCCCGTGCGATGGCGATGAGCAGTGACTGCGCAGCGAGTCGCGCTGGCTCGGCCGAAAGCGGCGGCGGCTGCGCGGCGTGCACCGAGGCGCTCAGCGCCAGCGCAAAAAAGAGCCCCCGCGGGCGACGGATCCACGGCAGCCCCGAAATCCTGTTTTTGCCTTCGCGGGGCGCCGGAACCCTAACGGATACCGCGCCGCTCGAGCACGCTGGGCTGATAGTCGGCAGGGCGTGCGCTTGACGCTGAAGTCGTAGGACTTCGGTTCCTCGCTCTGCAGTCCGAGCGCCAGATAACGCCCGTTGGACAGATCCATCACCAGCTCCAGATCCGTCCACAGCGTCGGCAGCTTGTAGTAGTTCATGGCATGCCCTTCCTGCACGCGATACAGCTTGCCCGCGGCGTCATAGCAGTCCACGGCCAGGATCTGCCAGGAGTCCTCATCGACATACAGGGTGCGGCGGCTGTACAGGTGGCTCATACCCGGCTTGAGGGTCGAGTCCACCACCCACACGCGATGCAGCTCGTAGCGCGCCAGGTCCTGGTTGATGTGATTCTTCTGCAGCATGTCGCCGTACTTGAGCTTGCCACTCTGCAGGCGGTAGGCGTTGTAGGGAACGTACATCTCGCTCTTGCCGACCAGCTTCCAGTCGTAGCGCTGCGGGCTGCCGTTGTACATGTCGAACTGGTCGGCGGTACGCAGGTTGTCGGAGTTCGTGCCGGGGTTGTCGAAAGCGACGTTCGGCGCGCGGCGCACGCGCCGCTGGCCGGGGTTGTAGACCCATGCGCGGCGTGCTTCCTTCGCCTGATCGAGGGTCTCCTGCACCAGCAGCACCTCGCCCGCCAGGCGCGCCGGCGGGGTCGTCTCCTGGGTGAAGATACAGCAGGATGTTGTTGAGCGCGGCTTCCGTCATGCCCGGCTCGTAGTACTGGAAGTAGAACTCCTCCTTGAAGTTCACCAGCGTGTAGCTGCCGCCGGCGGTCAGCGGGCGCCTGCCCGACCTGCAGCGCCGCGGCAACGCTGCGATAGCGCGTGACGTGGTTCCAGAACACCTCCACGCCCCGACTGCGGAATCGGGAACGGAGTGCCGCCGAGCGCCCCGCTGACGCCGTTGCCGTCCGGCACCAGCTTGGCGCTCGTGGCGTTGCGCTTGGTCGCTTCGTAGACGCGCTGCGGGGAGGCGGCGCTGCGATGCGTCGGATACACCACCATCTTGTAGTCCGGGTAGGTCTTGAACAGCGCCTTGTGACCTTCGGTGAGCTTCGCTGCGTACTGGCCCATGTTGGCCGGGGTGATCGTGAACAGCGGCTTGTCGCACGCGTACGGGTCGGGATGGTGATCGCCGGCAGTGATAGTTGGGAAAGCCGGCCTCGGCCGCTGACTTGATGCCGCCGGTCCACGCCGGGATGCTGCCGTCGGCGTTGCCGGCCTTCTCGCCGCCGAGCGGCGTCAGGTCGGCGCCCGAGGCGCGCGGCCTCCTGTGGGCTCACGGCCGCCCATGCGAGCGCGAGCCGAACAGCAGTCCCGATGCCGCCAACCGGATAGCGTTTTCATTGCAGCCCCTCCATAATTCGCACTTCCCGCCGCGCGCACGCCGCGTCAGAACGAGAACTTGATGCTGGCCGCAACGAAGTCTGCGATCGTTGAGCAGGTTGTACTGGCCAGCGCCACCGTAGTTCGGTGTAGGAGACGTCGAAGTCCAATCCGCGCGCAGGTTCGCACCGAGACCTACCGTCACCGCGTGCCGGCCCTGCGACGAAATTGCCGCCGGGGCCGGGCGACACGCCGGTGACGTCGTGGGCCCAGGTGAGGTGCGGCAGCAGGTTCCACTGCGGCGATCACGTTGTCGTACTCGAGCCGGCCGGCGATGACGTACCCCCACGAGAACCTGTCGGCGAACGCGGAGCCGGGCTCCACCAGGTCCGGGAACTCCGGGTAGCCGCCGAGCGTCGGATTGCCGCTCAGGTTCGTGCCGGGACCGTCGTAGCGCAGTCCGAAGCCCTGTCGGGCCGCCGCTCAACTTGTCTCGAGCCCCGGGACGCAGTCCAGCCGCGGCCTCGAACAGCAGCACCGCCTGCGAGGCCTTGAGAACGTTGGCGAACACCTGTGTGGCGGTGAAGCCGCGCCTGCCAGGTGTTCTTCAGCTCCCAGCCGCGGATCTCCTGCCCGAGCCCGAAGGCGCCGAGCTGGTTGCATCCGGTGATCGGAGTGGCCGAAGCCGGGCATGCAGGTGCCCGGCCGGGGTCACCGGCGCGCCGAGGAGCTTCGCGATACCCGACTCAAAGGGGGTCAGCGAGGCGTAGATCAGCTCGACGTCATCGAGCTGCACCGGCACGTTGTGGCGAAACGCGAGCTCGCCCTGCAGCGCGGTGCCGGTCTTCTGGATCTGCGTGTTGAACGACAGCCCCAGCATCTTGATGTTTTGCGGGAACTCCTCGAAGTAGCCCTGGGTCTGGCTGTATTCGGAGGTCGCGATGTTGCTCGCCTGGTTGTTGACATTGCCGCCCGCGAGCAGCGTGTTGGCGCCGATGGTGGCGTACTGCTGAGCGGTCGCGGCGCTCAGGTTGCCGCCGAGCGCCGCGGCGCGTTGCTGGCCGACGGCGGCGCCGGTGGCCACGGCGGCCGCGAAAGGCAGGCCTGCGGCGAGCGCCTGCGCGGCACCGCCCACGGCGTTGACCGCGCCCAAGGCGTTGCCAAAGCCGGCCTGTGTGCCGGTGTTGAGCGATACCACCGGAAGGCGGCTGGTGTAGTTGAGGAAGTAGGCGCCGAGCTGCGTGCCCTGGCTGAAGTTCGGCAGGTACAGCTTGAAACTCACACCATACTGGCCGGCATCCGGCGGCTTGTGATCGGGCAGGCGAGGTATGGTCTGAAAGTTGCTGTTCAGTGTGCCGCCGAGGGAGCTGAAGTCCACGCCCTGGTCGGAAATCGCGCCGAAACCCAGGACGACCTTGTTACCGCCCGGTCCGGCAACGTCGTTGGTGCTGAAGTACGCGCCGTGGGCTCGATGATGTCCTCGTGCCAGTCGAACAGGTAGAGCAGCTGGGTGCTGGCGTTCTTCGAAAGCTGCAGACTGAACACCGCCATCTCGTCCGGCAGCAGTGCCTGCTTGAGCTCCGACCCCGGCACCTGCAGCGCCGTCACGTCGAAGTGGTTGACCTCGTTCAGCCCCCCCGGGATGTAGGTGCTCTCGCCCCAGTCCACCACCTGCCTGCCGAGGCGCAACTCGGAAGGCCGGGTGCCGAGATCGAAGCGCAGATACCCGAATGCGTCCAGCAGGCGTGTGTAGCTTCCGACCACATCTTTGGCGGCGTGCGTCAGCGCTGTGCGCTGGGTGTCGTAGTCCATCACGTAGTAGTCGTACAGCGCGGAGCCGCGTACGAACACGCCGGCCCTCTCCTTGTAGTTGAGCGTGAACTCGGTAACTCCCGTGAGCGCCTTGGTGAAGGTTCCTTTCCCGTAGTTGAGATCACCGTCGTCGATGTTGGGGGAGTACCCGCAGCCGCCGTTGGCGATCGCGATCAGACGGCAGTCCTTGCCGGAGACGCGCCAGCCCTGGCCATAGCCGATGGTCGTATCCCAGCTGCCGCTCCAGTCGCCCGACTCGCTGTGGAAACTGACCGCATGCGCGGTGGGCGCAGCGCCCGCGGCCACGCCGGCGGCGAGCGCCACCATGGCCAGACCACGCCCGTTACGAACTTTGCTCATTTATCCCCCCCCGCTCTCCTTGGAGGCCTGAACGACGCGGACGCCGTCGCCGGCTCGTTGAGCCTGAAAGCCTCAGGGCCACTGCCAATTCAGGTGATTGCGCCGGTCAGGAACAGCGCGCAGCGAAGCTACCTCGCATTCTTGTTTGTTGCCGCAACACAAAGCCTGCGTGCGGGGAGTCTATTACTCGGCGACGCAGCGCGGCAAGCCGTTTCAGCCGCGCATTATGGGCACGATGCGCCGGCTGAGCTGCGCGCTCACGGGACGAGCTGTGCGCCCGGCGCCACACGTTATGATGCCGGCTGGCCGCCGCGCGGCCTGAACGCTCGGGAGCGGTGTGCGGATGAGCGCGTTTGCCGGCAAGACAGTGTTGATCACCGGGGCGTCGGAGGGCATCGGGCGGGCGCTGGCACTCAGGCTCGCCGCGCAGCGTGCGCACCTGGTGCTGAACGCGCGCAACGAGGCGCGACTCGCCGCGACCGCGCGTGAGTGCGTGGCACGCGGCGCGCTGGCGCTCGCGCTGCCCGGGGACGTGTCGCGCCGCGAGGAGTGCGCGCAGCTGGTGGCGTGCGCCGTGGAGCGCTTCGGCGGTCTCGACGTTCTGGTCAACAACGCCGGCATCACCATGTGGTCGCGCTTCGATGCCATCAGTGATCTGACGGTGTTCGAGCGGGTGCTGGCGGTCAACTACCTCGGCGCGGTGTACAGCACCGCCGCCGCGCTGCCGTATATCAAGGCTGCGCAGGGCCTGATCGTCGCGGTGGCCAGTCTCGCAGGGCTGACGGGGGTGCCCGAGCGCACCGCCTACGCCGGGAGCAAGCACGCCATGGTCGGCTTCTTCGAGTCGCTGCGCATCGAGCTGTCCGGCAGCGGCGTCGGGGTCACGATCGTGGCGCCGGATTTCGTCGTGAGCGAGATTCACCGCCGCGCCCTCGGCCCCGATGGCGCACCGCTCGGCAAGAGCCCGATGCAGGAGTCACACATCATGACGGCCGATGAGTGCGCGGCGCTCATCGTCGGCGCGATGCGCCGCCGGAGGCGGCTGCTGATCACCTCCGCGCGCGGGCGGCTCGGCCGCTGGGCGCGCCTGATCGCCCCTGCCGTCGTGGATGCTCTCGCGGCACGCGCCATTCGCGAGCGCCGCTGAAGGCCTCACTCGAAGGCGATCGCCGGCAGATCGAGCGCGATGAGGAAATATTCGAACAGGTACTGGATCACCCGGACCTGGTTGTGCAGCCGATGATCGCTCTCCACCAGGTGCAGGGCGGCCTTGTGGGCCTGCGCAAAGCGCACGCTGTGCTCGAACGGCACGACCTCGTCGCGCCAGCCGTGTACCACCGCAGTGGGGCAGTCGAGCACGCCGCTGCGCAGCTGCGGCAGTCCCTCCAGGTACAGCGCCGGCGCCATCAGGAACACCCCGCGCGCATGCAGAAGCGATGCGGAGGCGACCGCAACGTATCCGCCCAGGCTCGAGCCGACGAGTACCAGGTCGCCGGCGAGCTCCTTGCAGAAATCCACCAGGCGGGCGACGCGCGCGCGCGGCTCATCGACGCCGCGGTAATCGACGGAGTGGGCATCGTAGCCTTCCGCACGCGCCACTTCCGCCAGAGCCGAGATCTTGCGCCCCCACGGGCCGCTCTCCTGGCCGTGCGAGAAGACCACGTGTCGGGCGGTCACTGGCGCCTGCATGGCGGGGCGTTGCGTGCTGGGAGCTTCGAACGCATGCGCGAATAATGCAGGCAATGGAAACCTTAAGCCAAGCGTTCGCGGACGCTCTGCCACCGGAGGCGGGGTGGCAGTTCTGGATCGACCGCGGCGGAACCTTCACCGATGTCATCGGCGTGTCGCCCCAAGGCGCGCTGCACGTGCGCAAGGTCCCCTCGGTCGCGACAGCAGGCGCGGGCGACCCGGGGCTCGCCGCCGCGCGTGCGATCCTCGCGGACGCCGCTCCCGCCGCGCGGCCTGCCGGCAGGGTCAGCTCCGCGGTAGCGGCGGTCAAGGTCGGCACGACCGTCGCCACCAACGCGCTGCTCACCCGCGGCGGGGAGCCGGTGGTGCTGGTGACCACCGCGGGTTTCGCCGACGCCCTGCGCATCGGCTACCAGAACCGCCCCGACATCTTCGCGCGGCATATCGTGCTGCCGCAGCGGCTGTACGCGAGCGTCATCGAGGCTCGCGAGCGCATCGACGCTCAAGGCACGGTGCTCACGCCGCTCGATACAGCACGCCTGAGAGAGGACCTGGCGCGCGCGCGCGGCGCCGGACGCCGCGCCGTCGCCATCGTGTTCCTGCACGGCTGGCGTCACCCGCAGCACGAGCGCGCGGCCGCCGAGTGCGCTCGGCAGCTCGGGTTCGAGGAAGTGTCGGTGTCGCACGAGCTGTCGCCGCTGGTGCGCTACGTCACGCGCGGGGATACCACGGTGCTCAATGCCTACCTCGCAGCGCCGCTGCGCCGCTACGTGGGGGCGCTGCGCGAGGAGCTCGCGCCCCTCGACGCCCACTCGCGCCTCACCTTCATGCAAAGTAACGGCGGCCTCGCAGACGCGGCGAGTTTTCAGGCCATGGCGAGCGTGCTCTCGGGGCCGGCCGGTGGGCTGATCGGAATGCGCTGGGTGGGCGAGCGCCTGCGCTACCCGCGCCTCATCGGCTTCGACATGGGCGGCACCTCGACCGACGTGTCGCTGATCGACGGCGAGCTGCCGCAGCGCTTCGAGCACCTGATCGGCGGTGTGCGCCTGGTGCAGCCGATGCTCGACGTGCACAGCATCGCCGCCGGCGGCGGCTCGATCCTCAGTTACCGCGACGGCCGCTTCGCCGTGGGTCCGGCCTCCGCCGGCGCGGACCCCGGGCCCGCCTGCTATGGGCGCGGCGGCCCGCTCACGCTGACCGACGTGCAGGTGCTGCTCGGGCATCTGCGTCCCGACACGCTGCCAGCGGTCTTCGGGCGCGACGGCCGCGCACGCATCGACGTGCGGGCGGCGCAGCAGAACTTCAGCGCGCTGGCGGCGCGGGCCGCAGCCGAAGGAGCCGGCGGCTCTACCGCCGAAACGGTCGCCGAGGCTTTCCTCGAGGTGGGTGTCGAGTCGATGGCCAACGCGATCCGCCAGGTCAGTACCCGCCAGGGACGCGATGCCGGTGACTTCATGCTGTTCTGCTTCGGTGGCGCCGCTGGCCAGCACGCCTGCCGCGTGGCGCGCGCGGCGGGCATGCGGCGCATCCTCGTGCATCCGCTCGCGAGCGTCCTGTCGGCCTTCGGCATCGGCGTGGCCGATCGCCTCGCGGTGCGCCGCGCCAGCCTGCGGCAGGAGCTGAACGAGGCGGGGCTCGGCGCGGCGCGCGCCGCGCTCGGCGTCCTCGCCCGCCAGGCGCGTGCCGAGCTCGCCTGCGCTGCCGGCGAAGGCGCGGCCGTGCGGCTGGCGCAGTGGCTCGAGCTGCGGGCGGGCGACAGCGACATCAGCTTCTCAGTACCGCTGGGAGAGCTCGAGGAGGTGCGCGAGCGTTTCCATGCGGATCATCTCAGGCGCTTCGGCTTTGCCGCGCATGCGCTCGCCGTGATAATCGAGGCGCTGCGCGCGGAGGCGCGCGCTCCGAGCGTCGACCCGGAAGCGCTCACCATACCCGCCCCCGCCGTGGCGGCGGGACTCCCCGAGCGTGCGCACGCCTGGTTCGGCGCGTGGCGCGAGGTGCCGCTCGTGCCGATGAGCGCGCTGCGCGGGGAGCTCGGCGGGCCCGCGCTGATCGTCGAGCCGCACACCACCGTGGTCCTCGAGGAAGGCTGGCGCGCGCAGCCACTCCCGGGCGGTGAGCTGCTGCTCACAGACGAGGGCGGGGCCGCGGGCGCGCCAGCGATCACGACCCTGGCGGCGGCGACCTTGGCGGCCACCGCCGATCCGGCGCACATCGAGATCTTCAACAACCTCTTCATGCACATCGCCGGGCAGATGGGCGAGGTCCTCAAGGCAACCGCTCAGTCGGTCAATATCCGCGAGCGTCTCGACTATTCCTGCGCGCTGTTCGACTCGTGCGGCGCACTGGTCGCCAACGCCCCCCACATGCCGGTGCACCTCGGCTCGATGGGCGCGAGCGTGCGCGCGGTGATGGAAGCGCAGGAGCGGCTGCCCGCCGGAGACTCGTGGCTGGTGAACAGTCCCTACTGCGGCGGCACCCATCTGCCGGACCTGACCGTCGTCACCCCGGTATTCATGAGCGCAGGCGTTCAACCCGACTTCTTCGTCGCCTCACGCGCGCACCATGCCGACATCGGCGGCGTGACGCCTGGATCGATGCCGCCTTTCAGTCGCAGCATCGAAGAGGAAGGAGTTCTCTTCGAGTGCTTCCACCTGGTAGCCGGCGGCAGCCTGTGCGAGCGCGAGCTGCGCGCGCTGCTCACCGCCCGCCCCTGGCCGGCCCGCAACCCCGCGCAGAACGTCGCCGACCTGCGCGCCCAGCTCGCCGCCAACGCGCGCGGCATCGCCGAGCTCGAGCGCGCCGTGCAGCGCCATGGGCTGGCCGCCGTGCGGCGGTACATGCGTCACGTGCAGGACAACGCCGCGCACTGCGTGAGGGGTGTCATCGGACGGCTGCGAGCCGGGAGCTTCCGCTACGAGATGGACGACGGCTCCGTCGTCGCGGTGCGCGTCGGCATTGACCGCGAACGCCAGCGCGCGCACGTCGACTTTACCGGTACCTCCGCGCAGGGCGCGCACAACTTCAATGCGCCACGCGCGGTGTGCATCGCGGCGGTGCTGTACGTGTTCCGCACCCTGATTGATGAGCCGATTCCGCTGAACGAGGGCTGCCTCGAGCCGCTCGACATCGTGGTGCCGCCGGGCTCGATGCTCGATCCACGCCCGCCGGCGGCGGTGGCGGCGGGCAATGTCGAGACCTCACAGTGCATCGTGGATGCGCTCTACGGCGCGCTGGGCGTGCTCGCCGCCTCCCAGGGCACGATGAACAACCTGACTTTCGGCGATGCGCATCTGCAGTACTACGAAACCATCGCCGGCGGCGCCGGGGCGGGAGCGGACTTCGACGGTTGCGACGCGGTGCAGACCCACATGACCAATTCACGTCTCACCGATCCGGAGATTCTCGAGGCCGAATTCCCGGTGCTGGTGCGCGAGTTCTCGATCCGGCACGGCTCAGGCGGCCTCGGCCGCCATCACGGCGGCGACGGCATCGTGCGGCGGCTCGAATTCCGCAGCGCGCTCTCAGGGGCGCTGCTTGCCAATCACCGCCGCATCGCGCCCTTCGGGCTCGAGGGCGGCCAGGCCGGCGCACGCGGCGAGGCTTACATCCGCCGCGCGGGCGGCGCGGTGGAACGCTTGAGCGCCACGGCGCGCTTCGAGATGGCGGCAGGGGATGAGCTGACGATCCTTACGCCCGGCGGCGGAGGCTTCGGTTCACGCTCGTAAGCGACCGCAGGCGCTTTCGCGCCTGTCCTCTACCTGAGTATCGAGGTCTCGATCTCCCATTCCACGCGATCGCGGGAGGTCGCCGAGCGGTTCACCGAAACCGGGCGCACCCGGCTTGCGCCCGCGCGATGCGTCACCAGCCAGGTATCGAACTCGCCCGGTTTGCTGGTGGCAAAGCCGAACAACAGGTTGAATTTACCCTCGGCGAGCGTCTGCGGCCGGTTGACCCGCTCGTCGGCGATGACGAAGTGAGTCTCCTCGGCGGCGGCTCCCGCGAACGCCCCCTGCACGGCGAGCGCGTCGAGAAAACTCTCCACCTGCGCCCGCGCACGTTCCCAGGTCGCCGGCCCGTTGTGCTCGAGCAGCACCCAGCGCGTGCCTTGCTCGATGCTGGCGGCGACGAACAGCGCCAGCCGCCGCGCCGAGAGATACTTCCAGTCCGAGGCACCGCTCCCGCCGGGGGCGAGGGTGCGCGGGCTTACCGCGGTGCGCGAGCCGCTGCGCACCGACTGCAGGGTATTGACTCCCGCCTGCGCCAGGCGCACGCGGTCGGCATCCGACACTGGGATAGCAGGCCGCAATCCCGGGCGCAGGATCGCCTCCTCGCTCTCCGCGGCCGCCCAAACCGGCCAGGCCTCGTCGGAGCGGGCGATCATGCCCGCGGCGGCGCCACAGGAACCGAAGATTTCCACCCGTCCGCGCAGCCGATCGAAAGCCTGCACGCGCGGGAAATACATGACAGCGCTGTCGCTGCGGAACGGCCAGCTGCGCAGGTTGTCGAGTGCCGCTTGCGCGGAGGTCCAGGCCGCCGGCGGGTCGACGATCAGCAACGCGTGGCGCTCGTGGCACAGCCGTGCCGCGACCAGCAGCGTCGAGAGCCCCACGTCTCGATCGCGCGCGAGCGGCGGGATGCACAGCAGGTTGAAGGCCGTCACAGCCGCGAGGGCGAACAGCCCCGTGCCCTCGCTCGCCGCGCCGATGATGTCGTAATCGGTGAGCGGTGCGCCGTCATCGCCGTCCGGATTGGAGAGGGTGTAGCCCACGGCCACACCGCCGGGGCCGCCGGCGGAGCGGTCCGGGCGCTGCGTCGGAACCGCGCCCAGCACACGCACCAGGCGCGATTCGAGCAGCACGTCGGTCACGAACCGGCCCGAGGCCGCCTCCACCGACACCCGGCGGTAGATCTCCTGGTCCTCGACCAGCTCCGAGCCCGCAGTGCGCACGCGCTGCACCACGAGATTGAAGCGCTCGTGCTCGGCCGCGGTCAGGCCATCGTAGTCGACCGAGGCACGCAGGTATTCGCGCGAGCCGGGATTGATCGCTGTGAGCCGGAGCGCGCCGCGGCCCGCGGGCAGGGTGATGCTGGGCGGGCGCGCACCGTTGGCGACGCGCACGATGCGCGCCTCGTGGCCGCCGTTCTCGAAGAATTGCTCGACGGCGTAAGACAGCGTGGAAGGCTGCCACAGGCCGCCGAAGTGCTGCTGGAACTCGGCGAAGCTGCGTACCGGCACCGCCTGGTTCACCGGGCCCTTGAGGGTGCGGCCGACGAAGGCGGCGATCGCGGTCGGCACGCGCTCGATCGCGTGACCGTCACGGCTCTGCGGAGCGGGTTCTGTGCCGGACGCGGGGCTGTCGGCCACTCGAGCGCCTCTTGGGATCGGCCCGCCCGACTCTAACACAGCGTATCCGCCGGTTGGCAGTCGCACGCAGTGAGCGAGCCGGGTGCGCTCAGCGGCGCGCGGGCGGAGCGCTCGGCTGCGTGGGTGCGTGCCCAGCCTCGCTCCCGGTGTGCTCGCGGCGCGTGTCGCCTGTGCGCTCGAGATCGCGCCGGGCCTGCTCGCTGCGTGCGTGCTCCTCCTCCTCGCGTTTGCGCGCGATCTCCGCCAGCATCAGCTCGAGCCACTGCGAGAGCGCCACCACAGAGGACTCCGGTGCCGGCAAGGCGCTCGGCTCCTCAACCGCCGTTCTTGCGAGCGGCGGGTGAGGTGCGCTTGGCAGCGCTCTCCGCCGATGCGCCTGCGGCCGAGGCTCCCGCCCCCGGTTCATCCGCGCCGCCGGCACCGGGTTCAATGTCCGAGAGGATCTGCCTGAAGGAAGCCTCGTCCATCGGCAGATCCGACTTGCCATCCCAGGTCGAGCCTTCCGGCAGCACATTCTGCACGCGCGCAGCTGCCGCCAGGACCGCTTCCACGTTCGCGTCCACCACGGTGATCGGCACCGGCACTCCGCGCGGGCGCGCCGTGAGGCTCGACACCAGGTTCCAGTCCACCTGCTCATGCTGCGCCTGGAGCTGCTGCTGCAGTCTCGCCGCCAGCGAGTGGGTGATGAGCTTCTTCTGCGCGTGCTTCCAGTCGCGCGTGTCGTCTTCCAGCACGTCGAAGGGCTGCAGGTACAGCTCCCCGTCTCGCCAGCCGAACACGAACGGCTGGTTGACGACGCGCACCTGCGTGCCGACGGGTATCAAGGCGAAGAACTGCGCAATGTCTTCGGGATAAAGACGGATGCAGCCGTGGCTCGAGCGCAGTCCGACGCCGGCGGGCTTGTTGGTCCCATGGATCAGGTAGCTCGGCCACTGCAGGTAGAAGGCGTATTTCCCGAGGGGATTGTCGGGGCCCGGGCCGATCACCGGATCGAGATCCTCGCCGTTGTCGTGATGCTCCTTGCGAACCGACAGCGGCACGCGCCAGGTGGGATCCTGCTGGCGGCGCACGATCTTGGTCACCCCTTCCGGAGTGCGCCACCCCACCTTGCCGATGCCGATCGGATGGGTGAGCACCACCTGGCCGTCGCCGCGCTTCCCCGGCGCTGGGTAATAGAAGATGCGCATGGCCGCGATATTGATCACGAGGCCGGTGCGCGGGGCGTCCGGCAGGATGAACTGCGTCGGAACGATGATTTCGCGCCCCTCGCCTGGCAGCCAGGGGTCGACCCCGGGATTGGCGCGCAGGATTTCCTCGTAGCCCACGTTGAAGCGTCGCGCGATGTCGGTGAGCGTATCGTCCCTGCCCGCCGTCACCACCTGCACCATGCCCACGATGTCCTGGCCGGGGGCGAGCTCGAAGCGCTCGCTTGCGACCGGCAGCGGCTCGGCCGGCGGCGCCGGCGCAGGCTTGGGCGGCGCAGGCGACGGTGAGCCGTTTCGCCCAAAGAGCGAGCAACCCGCGATCGCGAGACAAAGGAGTGTCGCGGTCGCGGCGCGGGAGAGCTTCATGCCCACCGATTATGACCGATGTCGCGCCAGGCCGGACGTCGGGAAGAGGCGCTACAGCAGCACCGGCTGGTTCGGCAGCTCGTGGTCGCCGTGCCGCTTGCCCGGGAAGTGCCGACCGAGGATCGCGCCGACGCCCTGGATGCCGGCGATGGAGCCCTCCTGGAACTTTCCTTCCTTGTAATACCGCTCCATCTGGCGGCACACCCCCTCCCACTCCTGCTGCTGAACACGCGCGGCGATACCGCGGTCGGCGATGATCTCAACGGCGCGATCGGCCATGAGCACGTAGATGAGGACCCCGTTGTTGTGCGCCGTATCCCATACGCCGAGCTGGCCGAAGAGCTGCAGCGCCCGCTGACGCGCGGAAAGATCGTGCCACAGCTCGGGCAGATCGAAGGCCGTTTCGACAACGAAGCGGATCTCCCCGGCGTGGTGCGCTTCGCACTCTGCGATCGCCCGCTCGATGCCATCGCGGACCTGCGGCGTGAAGTGCCGGCGCGTGCTCCAGCGCGTGGTGACAACGTGACGCATGAGACGCAGGAGTTTCACGGGAGTCCTCTTACCAGCTTCCACCCGCACCGCCGCCGCCGAAGCCCCCACCGCCTCCGCTGAATCCACCTCCGCCACCACCGAGCCCGCCCCCGCCACCCAGCCCGCCCCCGAAGCCACCCCACCCGCCTCCCAATCCACCGGAGCGCGGATAGCTCGACCAGCCGCTGCCGCGCGCAAGTCCCGCGACCAGGGCAAACACAAAGGCAGCGAGGGCTGCGAGTCCCGCCAGATACAGTACGTGAACCGTGAGCCACACGAGGCCCCCCGCCACCGCACCGGTCAGGGCCGAGCCCACCGTGCGTCCGAAAATCGACCGCAGCACCGCCGAGCCGATGATCACCGCGAAGAACAGCAGCACCAGCGTATTCGATCCGCCGCGGTGGCCCCCCGACTGCCACTCGTGCTGCGGCGGCGGCAGGCTCTCGCCTTCGACGAGCTTCACCATCTGGTCGAGGCCGGCGTCAATTCCACCGTAGAAATTTCCCTGGCGGAACGCGGGTGTGATGATCTCCTCGACGATGCGCTTGACGCTGGCGTCTGTCAGGACACCCTCCAGGCCATAGCCGACCTGGACCCAAAGGTGCCGATCGTTCTTGGCAATGACGAGCAGCGCTCCGTCATCCACCTTCGTCCCGCCGACCGCCTTACGCCCGAGCTTCCACGCGTCCGCGACCCGAAAGGAGTATTGGAAGATGTCCTCAGGCGCGGTGGTGGGGACGATGAGCACCGCGAGTTGTGAGCCCTTGGCAGCCTCGAACGCGGCGAGCTTCCGCTCGAGGTCGGTCTGCTGCTGTGGGGTCAACGTGCCGGTGAGGTCGGTGACGCGCGCGGTGAGCCGGGGGATGGGCTGCAACCCTTGCGCAGGCGCAGAGGTCTGCGCGACCGCACAGACGCTGACGGCCAGCAGCAGCGCAAAGCCCGCCCCGCGGCGGGCCCGACAGGCGCGCTCACTCATTTCGTAGCGGGCTGTCCTTGAGGTGGAGGTGCGTTGCCGGTGGGCGCTCCGGGCGCACTCGTATCGAAGCTGACCGGCGGGGCGCCGGAGATCTGCTGCTCGTTGGACACGGTGAAGTTCGGCTTCACCTGGAAACCAAACATCTTCGCGGTCAGATTGACTGGGAAGGAGCGCACCGTGACGTTGTAGTCCTGCACAGCCTGGATGTAACGGTTGCGCGCGACGGTGATGCGGTTCTCAGTGCCCTCGAGCTGCGACTGCAGCTCACGGAAGTTCTGGTCCGACTTGAGGTCCGGGTAACGCTCCACCACCACCATGAGGCTCTTGAGCGCCTGCGTGAGCTCGCCCTGCGCCGCCTGGTACTTCTGGAACGCGGCCGGGTCGTTGAGCATCTCCGGGGTCACCTGAATGGAGCCGACCCTGGCGCGCGCCTCGGTCACGCCGATCAGCACTCTCTGCTCCTGGGCGGCGTAGCCCTTCACCGTGTTGACCAGGTTGGGAATGAGATCCGCGCGGCGCTGATACTGGTTCACGACCTCCGACCAGCCGGCCTTGACAGCCTCGTCCTTCTGCTGCAGGGAGTTGTAGCCGCAGCCGGAAAGCGCCAGCGACGCGGCAGCCAGAAACGCCACACACCATGCACGCATCGGATTCTCCTCATGCCACCGCTTCGCCCCGCGGCCGCGGGGCGGCGTGAATTGTCACATGCTGGAGAAAGCCGCGTCGACCGTCACGTGGGAGCCTGGCTTTCGCCGTGCTGCGATCCTCGTGTCACGCCGGCGTTGAGTGGCGCAAAAAAAACCCCAGGTTTTGAGGCCTGGGGTTGTAAGGGCGGACTTTCGATGAAGGGAAGGAAGTCCGCTAGGGGATACGTCAGTGCAATCGGGCCCAGTGCAGGATCTTGATGTCGTCCGAGTCCAGGTCGAAACTCTGTGCCAGCAGCGCGCGCAGTTCGCGGCGTGCCGCGCGCCGTGTTCCAGCGGCTGCCGCAGCTCCACCACGCCGCTCCACTCGCTGCCGCAGCCGGCGGCTGCGGCGCCTTGGCGCTGTGCGTGACGAAGTGCGTGTAGTACTTGGTAGCCACGGGTAAAAGGTTAGTAGCGCCGCGCCGGAAGTGTCCGTGAAATGTTCCACAGAACACGGCCAGATTTCTGTAAAAGCGAGTGCGACATAATCCACAGGGAATCTGCAGCGCATGGGACGCTTCCGGCCGCCGCCGCCGCCGGGCTCGAAATACATCACCCCGGCCGGGGCGCGCCGGCTGCGCGAGGAGCTCGAGCGAGCTGTGGCGCGAGGAGCGCCCGAGGGTCACCCAGGCGGTGGCCGAAGCGGCAGCGCAGGGTGATCGCTCGGAGAATGCCGAATACATCTACGGCAAGCGCCGGCTGCGGGAGATCGACCGCCGCGTGCGCTTCCTGCGCCAGCGGCTCGAGGGCATGGTGGTCGTGGACGAGCCGCCCGGCCGATCCGCGCGGGTGTTCTTCGGCGCCTGGGTGCTCGCTCGAGGCCGAGGACGGCGCGCGCGCGCGCTACCGCATCGTCGGCCCCGACGAATTCGACCTGGCGCCGGACTACATCAGCATGGACTCGCCGCTGGGCCGCGCGCTCATGCGCCGAGACTCGACGACGAGGTGACGGTCGAGCCGCCCGGCGGCGCGCTGCGTGTACCTGATCGTCGCGATCGAGTACGAGCGCACGGTGCCTCCGGCCGTACCGCCTACCAGATGCACCCGACGTTCTTGAACTGCCAGGGATCGCTCTTGTCGATGTCCTCGGGGAACAGCCGCTCGCGCTCGTGCAGCGGCGTCCAGTCGGTGTACTGCCCGACCACCGGCCCGAGATACGGCATGCAGATCTCGAGGTTGCGCCGGAAATCCATCTCGTCGGGCTCGACGACGCCGCAGTTGGGGTTCTCCATCGCCCACACCACGCCCGACAGACACGGCCGACACGTCACCTGCAGGCTGGTGGCGTTGTTGTAGGGCGCGAGCTTGCGCGCCTCGTCGATCGACAGCTGCGAGCCGTACCAGTAGGCGTTCTTCTTGTGCCCGGCGAGCAGCACGCCGAGCTCGTCGATGCCCGGAGTGATGTCGTCCATCAGGATGCGCTGGCGTTCCTGCTGCACGTAGTTGCGTCCGGCGAGCTCGTGCATGGACATGACCGCGGCATCGCAGGGGTGATAGGCGTAGTGCACGGTCGGCCGGTAGACCACCTGCGCGCCGTCGCGCACCGTGTAGTAGTCGGCGATCGAGATCGACTCGCCGTGGGTGATGCAGAAGCCGTGAAAATGGCCGGCGCGCGGCGTCCAGGTGCGCACGCGCGTGCCGGCGCCCGGCTGCATCAGGTAGATCGCCGCCATGCAGCCGAAGTCGTGGCGCTTGCCGTCGCGCGGGAAGTTGCGCTCGTGCGTGCCCCAGCCCATCTCGCTCGGCTGCGAGCCCTCGCTCACGAAGCCGTCGATCGACCAGGTGTTGACGAACTCGCCCGGCTCCTTCGGAATGCTGCGAGACCTGGGTGTCGCGCTCGGCGATGTGGATCACCTTGACGCCGAGCCGGCGCGCGAGCTCGCCCCAGTCGGCGCGCGAGTCGGGCTTGCCCGCGTCGACGCTGGTGTCGGCGGCGATGTTGAGCAGCGCCTGCTTGACGAAATGCGACACCAGCCCGGGATTCGCGCCGTGGGTGAGCACGGCGGTCGGCGCGCGCGCGTTGCCGGGACGCAGTGCCAGCGCCTCCTCGCGCAGCGCGTAGTTGGTGCGTCGGGCCGGCCGGCACGGTCGGATCGGTGTAGCCGCCCGGCCAGGGCTCGATGCAGGTGTCGAGGTACATCGCGCCCTTCTCCCAGCACAGCTTGACCAGCGCGATGCTCGACGACCTCGACCGACACGTTGATCAGGAAGTCGCCGCGGCCGAGCAGCGGATTCAGCACGCGGCGGTAGTTCTCGCGCGTCAGGCGCTCCTTGATGAACTTGACGCCGTACTTCGCAGCCTCCTCGCTGCCCGCGTCCTCCGCCGTGACGATGGTGATGCGCTCGGGCGCGATGCCGATGTGCCGCAGGATGAGCGGCAACACGCCCTGGCCGATGCTGCCGAAACCGATGAACAGGATGCGCCCGGGAAATCGACGTGTACCTTGTGATTGCTCATGATGCTCGCTTAGCAATCTGACCAGTCGCGGCACAACGGCACGCGAGGTGCGCGCAGGGTATCAATCGCCGGCACCGGCAGCCAAGCGACTCAGTTCCCGCGCCAGTGCGGCGGATAGGTGCGCTCGTAGCCCGGCAGCGCCTCGACGCGCGCGAGCCAGCGGCCGAGCGCCGGATAGTTCACCTCCACCGGCAGGAAGCGCGAGGACAGCTCGCGCGCCTCCGGCCGCTCGAGCGCGCGCCGCAGCAGCTGGATCCCGGGGAAGATCACCATGTCGACCGCGGAGAAGCTCTCGCCCACGACCCAGTCGGATTTCGACAGCCGGCCTTCGATGGTGCGCGCCTCGCTCGCGACGCGCGTGCATGCGCTGCCGTGATCTCGTCGCCGCGCCAGGTCGCGCATCGGCCGTAGAAAATGCCTCGCACGATGCTCGTCAGGTGCGGCTCGATGTAGGCCTGGTACTCGCAGATGACGCGCATGATGACGCCGGCCTCCTCCGGCGTGCGGCCGAAGATCGGCGGCTCGCGGATACTTCAGGTCGAGGTAGTAGAGGACCGCGAGCGACTCGAAACACGACGTAGTCGCCGTCCTTGAGCACCGGCACGCGGCCGCGCGGGTTGAGCGCCAGCATCTGCGGCGACTTGTGCTCCTGCTTGGAGAACTGCAGCACATGGCTGGTGTACGGCAGCCGCTTGTATTCGAGCGCCAGCAGCACCCGCCACGCGTAGGGACTGCCGCTGCCCCAGTAAGACCTCGATCGCCATCAGTTGCCCCGCCGTGAAGTGTTGGCGCGATTGTAACGGCAACGCGCCAGCACCGAAAATGCGGCCGGCCGGGCTGCCAGGAGATAGGCCATGTACACGACGCTGATCGAGCCGCGCCGAGCTGGCGCGCCGCATCTCGAGCGACCGCGCACTGGGCGATTCTCGACTGCCGTTTCGATCTCGCCGCAGCCCGACTGGGGCGCGCGCGCCTACGCCGCCGGCCACATTCCGCATGCGCTTTACGCGCATCTCGACCGCGACCTGGCCGGCGCCGCTCACACCGGCACAGCGGCCGCCATCCGCTGCCGCAGCGTCGCAGCGCTGGCAGCGACCCTCGGGCGCTTGGGGATCGACGACGGCGTGCAGGTCGTCGCCTACGACCAGGGCAACGGCGCCTTCGCCGCGCGGCTGTGGTGGCTGCTGCGCTGGGTCGGGCACCGCGCGGTCGCGGTGCTCAACGGCGGCTCGCCGCCTGGCAGCAGGCGGGCCTGCCGCTCTGAGTACGGCGCCGGGCGCGCGCCGCCGCGCCGCTTCACGCGCGCGTCCCGGACGACGCCGTGCTCGCCAGCACCGCTCGAGATCGCCGCGCGCGGTCGACGCGGGCGCGCTCGCGCGCGGCGCGCTGCTGCTGGTCGATGCGCGCGGCGCCGACCGCTTCGCGGGCGAGAACGAGACCATCGACCCGGTCGCGGGACACATTCCCGGCGCGCGCAACCACCCTTCGCCGCGCAACCTCGACGCGCAGGGACGATTCCTCGGCCGCGGCAGCTGCGAGACGCGCTGGGCGGAGACGCTTGCGCGGCCAGCGCGCCGCAGCAGGTGATCGCGATGTGCGGCTCGGGCGTGACCGCGTGCCACAACCTGCTCGCGCTCGAGGTCGCAGGACTTCGCGGGTGCGCGGCTGTATGCCGGCTCGTGGAGCGAGTGGATCCGCGATCCGGCGCACGCGGTCGCGCTCGGGCCCGAAGACGTCGGCTGAGCCCCTGCGATCACCGGTCTCACGAGTGCTCGGCGGGTGCGGTTGATCCCGCAGCTGCGTGTCGAGTCCCTCTTGCCGGACACACATTTTTGATATAATCGCGACCCGTGGCAGCTGATCCGAAGAGCGCCGTCAACGGCGGCTCGCAAGTTCAATCCCGCGCAGCCCTGGCGGATCGAGGACTCGCTCGACCTCTACCACGTCAACGCCTGGGGCAAGGGCTACTTCTGCGATCAACGACGCCGGCCACGTCGTGGTGCGCCCCGACACGCAGCCGGAGCGCAACGAGATCGATCTGTTCGAGGTCGTCGAGGGTCTCAAGGCGCGCGATCTGACGACCCCGGTGGTCGTGCGTTTCTCCGACATCCTCGCGCACCGCCTGCAAGCACATGCACGCGGCGTTCGCGCAGGCGATCACGGAGAACGACTACAAGAATCGCTACGCGGCGGTGTACCCGATCAAGGTGAACCAGCAGCGCCTGGTGGTCGAGGAGGTCTACCGCTACGGCAAGGAGTTCGGCTTCGGGCTGGAAGTGGGCTCCAAGCCCGAGCTGCTCGCGGTCATGGCCATGACCGAGAACGCGCCCGAGCGCCTCATCGTCTGCAACGGCTTCAAGGACGACAGCTACATCGAGGCGGTGACGCTCGCCACCAAGCTCGGCCGCACCATCATCCCGGTGGTCGAGAACTTCGAGGAGCTCGGGCTCATCCTCAAGCACGCGGACGCCTACGAGGTGCGCCCGCGCATCGGCGTGCGCGTGAAGCTCTTCAGCGAGGGCTCCGGGCGCTGGAGCGCCTCCGCCGGCGAGAAGTCCAAGTTCGGCCTGTTCATCACCGAGATCCTCGAGCTGTTCAACGTGCTCAAGGCGCGCGACATGCTCGACTGCCTGCAGCTGGTGCACTGCCACCCGGGCAGCCAGCTGCAGGACATCCGCCGCGTCAAGGACGCGATCAACGAGCTCGCGCACGTGTACGCGGAGCTCAAGCTCATGGGCGCGGGACTGCAGTACATCGACGTCGGCGGCGGCCTCGGCGTCGACTACGACGGCAGCGGCACCAATTTCTCCTCCTCGATGAACTACACGCTCAACGAGTACGCGAGCGATGTGGTCTACCGGGTCGCGAGCGTCTGCAACGCGCGCGACATCCCGCATCCGATGATCGTGAGCGAGTCCGGGCGCGCGGTGGCGGCCTATCACAGCGTGCTCATTTTCGATGCGCTCGGCTCCTCCGCGCTCGACAAGTTCCGCGTCACCGGCGATCGTGCCGAGGACTACGGCGGCGCCGAGGAGCTGCCGCAGCCGGTGCAGGACCTGTTCGAGGCCTATCGCTGCGGTGAGCGAGCGGCGCCTGGTCGAGTGCTATCACGACGCGCTGACCGCGCGCGAGCAGATGCTGCAGATGTTCAATCTCGGGCTGCTGTCGCTCGAGTTCCGCGGCGCTCGCCGAGCGGCTCTACTGGGCGACCTGCGCCAAGATCCGCGACTCCTGCCGCAAGCTCGAGCGGCTGCCCGAGGAGCTCGAGGATCTCGAGTCGATTCTCTCCGACACCTACTTCTGCAACTTCTCGGTGTTCCAGTCGCTGCCCGACAGCTGGGCCATCGACCAGCTGTTCCCGATCATGCCGATCCACCGCCTGGATGAGCGCCCGACGCGCACCGCGCGTGCTGGCGGACATCACCTGCGACTCGGACGGCAAGATCGACCACTTCGTGTCGCTGCGCGACGTGAAGCGCACGCTCGAGCTGCACGAGCTGCAGGCCCGGCGAGAAGTACTACCTGGCGGCCTTCCTGGTGGGCGCCTACCAGGAGACCCTCGGCGACCTGCACAACCTCTTCGGCGACACCCACGTGGTGCACATCCGCCTGCACGACGAGGGCGGCTGGTGGATCGAGGAGATCGTCAAGGGCGACACCGCCAACAAGGTGCTCGAGTACATGGAGTACGACGTCGCGGAGCTCTATCCGGCGCTGGCGCGCGACTGCGAGCGCGCCATCCGCGACGGGCGCATGACCATCGCGGAGAGCCAGGCGCTCAAGCGCTTCTACGAGAGCGAGCTCGACGGCTACGCCTACCTCGAGCCGGCCGGGGCCTGAGGCGCCGCCCGCGCCTCCGGCGGCAGCCAGCCGCAGCGCGCCGCCGGCTGCAGCGGCGTGCCGCGGCGCCGCGTGCGACGGTTCCGCACGCGAAGCGCAATGCACTGCACCAGCAGGCGCGCGGCCCGCACCGGCGCCGGGAGTTGTGTTGCCCGTGTTTGCTTCCGGAAAGGCCGGGAGTAGCATCTGACGTGCGTTCGTATCCGTCGTGGATGAGTGCGCTTTGTCAGATCGTGTTGAATTCCCTTCCCGCCCCGCGCCTCTCATCCATGCGCGAACGCAGGTGCAGGCCGCCGGCCCAAGCGCTGCGCATTGACTGAAACTGCCGATCGTGTGCCTTGAAGCCCTGACCTGTTTGACCGTTCACGCGGTACATGCGACCGACGCGCAGCGGCTCGCCGCTGTCCGCTTTTCCAAGAGAGACTTCCGGATGACGACGATCTATGTGGGGAATCTGCCCTTCAACGCCACCGAGCAGGACGTGAAAGCCCTGTTCGAACGTCACGGCAAAGTGGATTCGGTGAAGCTCATCAACGACCGGGAAACCGGCAAGCCGCGCGGCTTTGGCTTCGTCGATATGCCGCAGAACGAGGCGCAGGCCGCCATCCAGGCCCTGAACGGCTTTCAGATGAACGGCCGGCCGCTGCGCGTCAACGAAGCGCAGGAGCGTCCGCAACGCCCGCGCCAGGGCGGCGGTCCGTTCCGGCGCTGACGGCGCGGCAAGGCCCAACGGAAAAACCCCGCCCGCGCGGGGTTTTTTTGTGCCGCACATCGCGTAATGTGCGCACCTCGAGGTGGGCTCGCCGGCGCCCACGGCACCGTGAGGACGATGCGATGTTTGCCAAGCAGAAACTGGCCGCAGCGGCCATCGCCTGCGCGATGCTGCTCGCGGCCTGCGCCGCGGCGAGCACGCGGCAGACCACCGCCGAGGCGCTCGCCGCCATCCTCGCCGGCCATCAGCGCTCGCCGGAGAACCGCGCGCGCGACGTCTATCGCCATCCGAAGGAGACGCTGCTCTTCTTCGGCATCCGCCCGGAGATGAGGGTGCTCGAGGTCTGGCCGGAGCCGGGCTGGTACACCGAGTCATCGCGCCGCTCGTGCGGGACAAGGGCAAGTACTACGCGGCGGTCATCGCCGCCGACCCGCCAGACAAGTACATCACGCAGCGCCTCGGAGACTACCGGCACGAAGCTCGCGCGCACGCCCCGACCTCTACGACCGCGTGGCCGTGGTCACGCTTCCCCGCCGACGGCGGGCGATGTCGTGCCGCCGGGCTCGGTCGACATGGTCGTGACCTTCCGCAACATCCACAACTGGATGGCGCGACGGCATGGCGCCGCAGGCGTTTGCCACCATGTACAAGGCGCTCAAGCCCGGCGGCGTGCTCGGCGTCGTCGAGCACCGCGGCAACCCGGCGTGCCGCAGGACCCGAAAGCCAAGAGCGGCTATGTGAACGAGGACTACGCCATCAGGCTGATCGAGGCGCAGGGCTTCAGGCTGGTCGCGCAAGTCGCGAGATCAACGCCAACCCGAAGGACACGAAGGACTACGAGCAGGGTGTGTGGACGCTGCCGCCGACGTATCGGCTGGGGACAAGGACCACGACAAGTACGCCGCGATCGGCGAGAGCGACCGCTTTACGCTGAAGTTCGTGAAGCCGGCGAAGTAGCGCGCGGCGCGGCGCTCACCACATCTCTTTCAGCGCGCGCGCTGACGTCGAGCGTCGAGGTGCGCGCCGTCGCTCCGCAGGGCGTCGTCCCCGGCGAGCGCTCGCGCCCTGGAAGGTCACCGGATCGAGCGTCTTCAACACCTTCTCGGTCATGAAGCGGCTGCGGCCGCCGTAGACGTGCGCATCGCCCTGCCTGCGACTGGTTCGTGAGGTGAAACTTCAGCGGCACGATCAGCACGCAGCTCGTTCTGCGCGCGCGTGAGCGCGACGTACAGCAGCCGCCGCTCCTCCTCGATGAGCTCCGCCTTGCCGGTGGCGAACTCGGACGGAAAGCTGCCGTCCACGACGTTCAGCACGTACACCGTGTCCCACTCCATGCCCTTGGCCGAATGGATGGTCGATCAGCACCAGGTAGTCCTCGTCGAGCGCCGGCTGGCCGGCGAGGTCGCTGGTGGCATTCGGCGGATCGAGCGTGAGCTCGGTGAGGAAGCGCTCGCGCGAGGGATACTGCCCCGACAGCAGCTCGAGCTGATCGAGGTCCCCGAGGCGGGTGTGGAAGTGCTCGTAGATGCGCTCGAAATGCGGCTTGTACCACTCGCGCACCAGGTGCACCTGGCCCGGCCCACGGCCGCTGCGGCTCGGCCAGCGCCAGCATCAGCTCGATCAGCTTCGCCGCCAGTCGACGCTCGGCGGCTGCGGCGGGGCGAAGCTCGCCAGCGCCGCGAAGGAGTGGCCGCGCGCCTCGCAGGTGCTCGAGCGCTGCGCGCGCGTTCACCGGCCCCATGCCGGGCAGCAGCTGCAGGGCGCGGAACGCGGCGAGCGTATTGCGCGGGTTGTCCGCCCAGCGCAGCACCGCGAGCAGGTCCTTGATGTGCGCCGGCCTCGAGAAACTTCAGGCCGCCGTACTTCACGAACGGGATCTTGCGCTTCGCGAGCTCCACTTCGAGCAGGTCGCTGTGGCTGGAGCTGCGGAACAGCACCGCCTGGCGCTTGCAGCGGCACGTTGGCCTCGCGCCGCCTGCAGCACCTCGGTGCAGACGTACTCGGCCTGCGCCTGCAGCTCGTCGACCGTCACGAGGCGCGGCCGCGCGCCCTCGCCACGGATCGACAACAGGTGCTTGCGGTGCTGGCGCGGCGCCTCCGCCATCACCGCGTTGGCGACATCCAGCACCTGCTGGGTCGAGCGGTAGTTCTGCGCCAGCGTCACCACTTCGGCGCGCGGCTTGAACGCGCTCGCGGAAAGCCGAGGATGTTCTCGACCGCCGCGGCGCGGAAGGAGTAGATCGCCTGCGCGTCATCGCCGACGACCGCCAGCCCCGCGCCGTCGGGCTTCAGCGCCGTGCAGGATCTCGCGCCTGCAGCTGGTTGGTGTCCTGGTACTCATCGACCAGCACGTGATCGAAGTGCGCGCCGACGTGCTGTGCGAGGCGCGGCTCGGCCATCATGACGTGCCAGTACAGCAGCAGATCGTCGTAGTCGAGGAGGCTGGCGCGCTGCTTCTGCTCCACGTAGGCGCGGTACAGGCGGGTGAGATCCGCCTCCCACTGCGCGCACCAGGGGTACTGCTGCTCCAGCGTCTCCTTCAGCGAGCGCCGGGTATTGACGCGGTAGGAGTAGATCTGCAGGCAGGTTTCCTTGCGCGGAAAGCGCTGCTCCTTGCCCGCGAGCCCGAGCTCCTGGCGCAGGCTGTCCATGAGATCCGCGGAATCGGCGCGATCGATGACGGTGAACTGCGGATCGAGCTTCAGGTGTGCGCGCGTAGTGGCGCAGCAGGCGGTTGCCGATGGAATGGAAGGTGCCCGTCCAGGTGAGACGCTGCGGCGATGCGTCTGGCTCGACCCCGCCGAGGGTCTCGTTGAGCGCCTTCTTGGTGATTTCGTGCGCGCGGCGGCGCATCTCCGTCGCCGCGCGGCGCGTGAATGTCAGCATCAGGATGCGCGCCGGATCGACGCCATGGATGACGAGATGCGCGACGCGATGAGCCAGCGTGTCGGTCTTGCCGGTGCCGGCACCGGCGACGATCAGCAGCGGGCCGGCGCGGTAGCCCTTCTCCGCAAGGGGCTCGCCATGGGTCACGGCCTTGCGCTGCGGCGCGTTGAGCTTTTCGAGGTGCGCTGTGGTGGCCATGAGCCTGCAGCGCCGACTATACCCGCCGTCAACAGCGGCTGGCGAACCAACAGCCAGCGCGCTCACATCAGAGACGCGCGTCACGTCCAGCGCTAGGATCCTCACAATGAAACCTGACAAAGAGACCGTGCAGTTCACCGGGCGCGTCGTCCGGGTGACTACGGACGAAGTGGTGCTGCCCAACGGCCACCGCGCGCTCCTAGAGGTCGTGCATCATCCAGGCGGCGCCGCCGCGGTGGCGCTCGATGCCGAGGAGCGCATCTGCCTGCTGCGCCAGTACCGCTACGTCGCCGACGGCTGGCTGTGGGAGCTGCCCGCCGGCAAGCTCGAGCCCGATGAGCCGCCGCTGGCTACCGCGCAGCGCGAGCTGGCGGAGGAAGCCGGGGTGCGCGCGCGGCACTGGCGCAGTCTCGGGACGTACTGAGCTCGCCGGGGGTGTTCACCGAGCGGCTGCATCTGTTCCTCGCCACCGGACTTGCACCAACCCCGAGCGCGCACGAGGCCGCCGAGGTCATCGAGGTGCACTGGATGCCCTGGCGCAGGCCTGTGAATGGGCGCTCGACGGCACGATCGCGGACTGCAAGACTGCCCTCGGCGTGCTGCGCGCCCGCTCGCCGCCGTGGGACGCAGCACCGTGAAGCTTTCGTGACCCACCTCGCGGATCGCGGCTGCGTGCCCGGCTAACCTGCAGTTCGGGGAATCAGACGCCGCTTGGCGGTTAGTACATAATCTGTGAGCGAGCTGACCAAAAAGAGACCCGCCGACCGGGAAGCCGTCCCGGAAGCGGAGCGCCGTCGGATCGGTACCGTCGTGCACGACGACCGCGGCAATGCTTCGGTCCGCTGGCAGGATGCGCCTGCGGATCTCGAGCGCCCGGTGCTGGAGGTTCTCGGCGATCCGGGACTGAGCATCAAGCCCGAAGAGACCTACGACCCCTACGCGCACCACGAGGCACGCAAAAGCACCGGCAACACTACGCGCACCGACCTGCGCAAGCTTTCCGAGTGGATCAAGTTGATGCGCGAGCTCGAGGAGCGCAAGCGCAACGGCGGCGGCGAGAGCGCGGGCGGCGAGAGCGCGGGCGGCGAGTGCGCGGGCGGCGAGCGCGAGGGCTGATAGAGGCTCGCCCAGGCGGCGCTGGGCTGTCAGCCGCCGATGCCGTCGATGAGTGCGCGCTTGCGCGCGTGGGTCAACCGATAGAACCGCCGCAGCTCCGCCAGCACCTCACCGTCTCCTGCCCCGTGCGAGCGGCTGTGGCGCTTGCGCGCGAGCGTCTGCTCGAGGCGCCGGCAGAACTTCTCCGCATAGCGGCTCGCCTCGCGATACAGCTGCGCCCGTTCCGCCGCGACGCGCGGATCGACGCGCGTGCGCTCGAACAACACTGGCAGCAGCTCCGCCGGAAAGTAGCCGGGAAACTGCCGCCGCAGCAGCCAGTAGCTGGCGACGTACTTGTCGACCTCGGCCTGCATCTCAAGCTCGAGGAGCGACACCGGCTTGTCGTGGCCGGCGTTCCAGGCGAGGTACAGGAAGTGGCTCACGCCCTCGAGCGCGGTCCAGCAGTCGGCGACGTTGCCCGCGTGCAGCCGCGTGCAGCGGATCCGCGCGCGCCAGGCGCTCGAGCAGCGCCGGATCGAGGTACAGCGACATCGCCACCTCGCCGCCGCCCTCGCGGCTGTGCGCACGATGAGCTCCTCTTCGGCGGTGCCGCGGCGCGCCGCCGCCGGCAGTCGGCCGCGGTCGGTGACCAGGAAGTCGTATACGTCGTGAGCGATGCTCACGTCGTAGATGCCGCCGATCAGGTCCTGCAGCCGTCGAAGCAGCATGCGATCAGTGCGTGAACGCCGTGCCGCCGGCGGTGGTGGGATCGACGCCGAGGCGCTTGAGCTGCCGTAGCAGCGGGCGCTGCCGGTCTTCAGCCAGATCTCGTACAGCCGCAGGATGTCGCGGTCCGAGTGCGCGCACCGAACCCTCGCTCACCTCGTTCAGCGCATCGACCATCGGCTGGAACTTCTCGGACAGCTCGGCGAACACCGCTGCCGAGCACCCGGCCCCGGCCGCGTGCAGGTGACTGCGCCGAGCGTGGCCGTAGGCGCGACCGCCCATGGCGATGTGATAGTCGATGTCGATCAGCTTGCGCGCAAAGCTCTGGGCGAAGAACCCGGCGACGAACAGCGACACGTCGCCCAGGCGCTGCAGGCGCGCGGTGGCGTGCGCTGGTCCCGGGCGGCGCTTCGAGCGCCTCGGAGAGCATGACCACCAGGGCTTCAGGCGCAGTCCCTCGGGCGTGGTCTCGTAGAGCGCCTCCGAGCGCGCGAACAGCGTCAGCAGGTTGACGACGTAGTGCTCGGTCTGGTCCTCGACCGCGAGGTGCTGCTTCCGCAGCGCCCCGTGCAGCGTGTCCTTGAAGAACTCGCGCAGGTTGGCGACCGGCAGTACGCGCTTTGCAGCGCTTCACTCTTCACTGTTAGCCTCCTCCTCAGCCTCCTTACTATATGGAATGCTGTCCATGGCCTAAGGTTCACCATAAGCTCGCGGAATTTCCGTGATGCGCTACGCCGATCGTGCGCATTCAGTCGACATTCAAAACTGGCAGCGCAGCACGCACAGTGCTAACAGCTGTGCAAGGGGGCCCGTTGGATCAGCAGCCGCTGAGCGTCTCGCCCACCCGCTTCCTCGGGTTCTCCGGCTATCACTGGCTGGTCATCGCGGCCGGCTGGGCGGGGTGGGGTTTCGACGTGTTCGATGCCCTGCTGTTCAACTTCGTCGCTCCGAACTGTATTCCCGCTCTGCTGCATCTGCCGCCCGGCTCGCGCGCGGCGCACGAGGCCACGGTGTTCTGGACCGGCGCCATCACGTCGATCCTGCTCGTCGGTTGGGCGGTGGGCGGCGTGGTGTTTGGATGGGTCGCCGATCGCATCGGGCGCAAGCGGGCGCTGTTCGCCACCATCACGATCTATGCCGCAGGGACCGGGCTGTGCGCCTTGGTCGGGAACCTCGGCGAGTTGATCCTGTGCCGCGCCATCGCCAGCCTGGGGATCGGGGGCGAATGGGGGATCGGGGCGGCACTGGTGGCGGAGAGCGTGCCGGAAGAGCGGCGCGTCGAGGCAGGCGTCATCATGCAGACCTCATCCCCGCTGGGCATCGTGCTGGCGAGCGCCGTGAACTACCAGATCGCGGGCGTTTGGTTCGCGATCAGCCGCAGAGCTCCTGGCGCTACGTGTTTCTCGCCGGCCTGCTGCCGGTGCTCGCCGCGCTCGGCGTTCGGCTGTTCCTGCGCGAGAGCTCGCACTGGCAGGCGAGCCGCGCGCGCACCGCCCCCTCTACGCCGCGCGAGCTGTTCGCTCCCGGCATGCGCCGCGCCACCCTGAGCGGCTTCTTCGTCGCCGTCACGGCGCTGGTCACCTGGTGGGGATGCAACGCCTTCATTCCCCTGCTCGGCAGCACCCTCGCGCACGAGCAGGCGCAGCAGGCAGGACTTGCCGCCCCGGCGGCGCGGCTGCTGGCCGCGGCCTGGCAGGCGCATGCCTCCAACGCCTTCAATCTCGGCGGGCTCGCCGGCGCGCTCGCCGCGCTGCCGCTTGCGCGCGGGCTCGACCGGCGCCGGATGTTCGTGGTGTATTTCCTGTTCTCAGCAGCCGCGCTGCTGGTGACATTCGGGACGGCGCTGGAGCCTCGCGTGCGGCTCGACTGCTGTTCGTGGTGGGCGCCGGTGTCTACGGGATCTTCGCCACGTTCACGTTCTACCTGCCGGAGCTGTTTCCGGCCCGCCTGCGCGCGACCGGCGCGGGCTTCTGCTACAACATCGGGCGCATCTTCGCCGCCGGCGGCCCTTTCGTGGTCGGCGCGCTGTCGGCGGCGGCGGGCGGATCGAGCGCGGCGATCGTGCGGATTCTCCTGTGGTTCGCGCTCGTGCCGCTCGCTGCCGCGCTCCTCGCGCGCTTCGTGATCGTGGAGACCCGCGGCCGCGCGCTGCCTGCGTGAGGGTGGCACCCCGCCGGTGTATTATCGGGATCGAAGGCGATGGCACGCCCGTCGCGGAAAGCTCCTCGAGGCAGGTTACCCCTGATGGCGCCGCTCACCCTGGTCATCGGCAATAAGAACTATTCCTCCTGGTCGTTGCGGCCCTGGCTGCTGATGAAGCACGTGGGACTGCAGTTCGAGGAGATCGTGATCCCGCTCGACACCCCCGAGACGCGCGAAGAGATCGACCAGCATGGACCGAGCGGGCGGGTACCGGTGCTGCGCCACGGCGACCTGCGCGTGTGGGACTCGCTCGCCATCTGCGAGTACGTCGCCGAGCTCACCGGCAAGGGCTGGCCGCAGGCGCGCGAGATGCGCGCGCTGGCGCGCTCGGTGTGCGCCGAGATGCACTCCGGCTTCACCACCCTGCGCTCGCTCTGGCCCATGAATGCCCGCGCGCGCAATCGCCGCACCGCCGTCACCGCGGCGCTGGAGGCGGACATCGAGCGCATCGACGAGATCTGGAACGACTGCCGCGGCCGTTTCGGCAGCGGCGGCCCTTGGCTGTTCGGCGAATACTCGATCGCCGATGCGATGTACGCCCCGGTGGTGCTGCGCTTCAACACCTACGGCGCGCGCATCTCCCAGACCGCCCGCTGGTACATGGCGAGCGTGCTCGAGGATGGGGCGCTGCAGGAGTGGCTGCAGGCCGCGAAGCAGGAGCCGTGGACGATCGCCGCCGATGAAGTCGGCTGAGGGCGGAAACTCCCCGATGCCGCTGAACGTGCGCCCGCAGCCGTGGCTGCTCGCGTGCACGTTGACCGCGCTGGGCAGCCTCGCCTGCGTCCTGCCCGCGGCCCGCGCGCTGGCCGCGCAAGGCGCTGCGCCGTTCACGCTCGAGGACCTCGATGCTCTCAAGCGCGTCACGGATCCGCAGGTCTCGCCCGACGGCCGCTTCGTCGTGTTCGTGCAGCGCGAGACCGACCTGGACGCCAACAAGGGACGCACCAGCCTCTGGCTGCTGCCGCTCGTCACCCCCGGCGCGCAGCCGCAGCGGCTCATCGACGCCGCCAGCAGCGCCTCGAGCCCGCGCTGGGCGAGCGACAGCCGCACGCTCTATTTCCTCTCGACGGCTTCAGGCAGCTCGCAGGTGTGGCGGCTCATGCTGGGCGACAGGGCCGCGCAGCGCGTGACCGACTACCCGCTCGATGTCGGCTCGCTCAAGGTATCTCCGCGCGGTGACCGCCTCGCCCTGACGATGGAGGTATTCCCCGACTGCCCCACCCTTGCCTGCACCCGCGCGCGCCTCGATGCGAGAGGGAAGGACAAGGCGAATGCACGCACGTACGAGCGGATCTTCGTGCGCCACTGGGACAGCTGGAGCAACGGCACGCGCTCGCACCTGTTCACGGCACGTCTGACGCCCGGCGGCACGACGGAGCCGCCGGTCGATGTTTCGCGCGGCTTCGACGCCGACATTCCCGGCAAACCCTTCGGCGGCGACGAGGACTTCGCCTTCAGCCCCGACGGCAGCACGCTGGTATTCTCGGCGCGCATCGCCGGACGCGACGAGCCCTGGTCGACCAACTTCGACCTGTTCCTCACCGCCGTGGACGGCAGCGCCGCACCGGTCAATCTCACCGCCGACAATCCTGCCTGGGACGCGCAGCCGGTGTTTCTCGCCGACGGCGATCTCGCCTGGCTCGCCCAGGAGCGCCCGGGCTTCGAGTCCGACCGCTTCCACATCATGCTGAAGAGCGGCCGCAGCGGCAAAGTGCGCTCGCTAACCGGCGGCTGGGACCGCTCGGTTGCGCATCTTGGCGCTACGCCCGACGGCAAGGCGCTGCTCGCGGGCGTCGACGAGCTCGGCCAGCGACTGCTCTACCGTGTCGATCCCAGCAGCGGCGTGCCGACGCGACTCACCTCCAGCGGCACGGTAGAGGCGTTCAGCGCCGCGCGCGAGCGCGTCGTGCTCGCACGCGCCGATCTCGGCGCCCCGGCGGATCTGTACTCGCTGCCGTCGCGCGGCGGGACGCCGCAGCGCCTCACCGACGTGAACCACGATCTGCTCGCCACGCGCCACATGAGCGAGTACGAGCAGTTCAGCTTCAGGGGCTGGAACGATGAGACCGTGTACGGCTATGTGGTGAAGCCCTACGGCTTCGAGAGCGGCAAGCGCTATCCGATCGCGTTCGTCGTGCACGGCGGCCCGCAGGTGAGCATGCAGAACCTGTGGACCTACCGCTGGAACGCGCAGGCCTTCGCCGGCGGCGGCTACGCGGTGGTGATGATCGACTTCCACGGCTCGCCGGGCTACGGGCAGGCGTTCACCGACTCGATCAGCCGGCGACTGGGGCGGCAAACCGCTCGTCGACCTGCAGAAGGGCCTGGCGGCCGCGCTGGAGAAGTACCCCTGGCTCGACGGCGAGCGCGCCTGCGCGCTGGGCGCCTCGTACGGCGGCTTCATGATGAACTGGATCGAGGGCAACTGGCCGGAGCGCTTCCGCTGCATCGTCAATCACGACGGCATATTCGACCAGCGCATGATGTACTACTCGACCGAGGAGCTGTGGTTCCCGGAGTGGGAGTTCGGCGGCCCGTATTACCAGAACCCGCAGGGCTACGAGCAGTTCAACCCGGTCGACTTCGTCTCGAAGTGGCGCACGCCGATGCTGGTGATCCACGGCGAGCAGGATTTCCGCATTCCCTACTCCCAGGGGATCGCCGCCTTCACCGCGCTGCAGCGCCGCGGCATCGAGAGCAAGCTGCTGATCTTCCCGGAAGAGAATCACTGGGTGCTCAAGCCCGCCAACAGCATCCTGTGGTACCACACGGTGCTCGGGTGGCTCGATAAGCATCTGAAAGATTGATGCAGCAGCCGAGCACTCCGGAACATGCGGGAGCGCAGGGGCTCGATAAGCATCTGAAAGATTGATGCAGCAGCCGAGCACTCCGGAACATGCGGGAGCGCAGGGGCTCGATAAGCATCTGAAAGATTGATGCAGCAGCCGAGCACTCCGGAACATGCGGGAGCGCAGGGGTTAGACGCGCATCTGAAAAATTGACCGCGGCAACCGAGCACTCCGACCCTTCTGCCAGTGTCCTCCCTTGCGTTCCCGGAGGGGCTAGCGAGTCCTGCGAAACTGGTAGCCACCGAATGTGAAAAACTCGGCGGTGAGCTCCGCGGCGGGCGTACCGCCGGGGCCGGACGCGGCCGCGCCGGAGGCCGGGCAGCGCTCAGGATCGGCCGCAGCGGTGAAGCGCCCGGCGCCTTTCTTCCACACCAGCTCGCACCCCGGGACGCTGTGCACGTCGTCGGGCTGGGCGCTGCTGAACAGCACGATATTATTCTGCCCGTCGCGCCAGCGCAGCGGCTCGACGAACGTGTAGACGGTCTCGACGATGCCGCGCTTCTCGTCGACCTTGAAGCTGAACATCCGCTCGCTCATGACGCGGCGCGGATCGTCCGCGGCCATCTCCTGGGCGTACAGCGCGTGATGCCCGAGCCGCGGTGCGAAAACGCGCACGATCACGAGCGCGACCCGCTCGTGCGGCGGCCATGCCCGCCTGCAGCCGCATTGTGCTCGGTGCGCGGGACGCTCTCGTAAGTGCCCGGGAGCCAGCTGAGCAGCTGCGTGAGCTCCGCTTCGCGCAGCTTCGTCTGGTCGGTGCAGCCGCCGGACGCCCCGAGCGCCGCGAGGAGTATGACCAGAGCGGCGCGGCAGCCGACGCGCACAACGGCCTTGGCGCAGCCTGCGTCAGCCATAGGATGCCCGCCACTGCGCGCGATACGTCAGCCCGAGGCCCATGAGCCGCTCGAGCAGCTCGTCGTAAGGGGTGCCCGGCGGCGCGCGCGGATTCCGCGAAATCCTCCGCAGCCTCGAGGTTGGGATTGGCGTTGGCCTCGAGCACGTAGACCTGCCCCTGCGCGGTGACTCGGAAATCCATGCGCGCATAACCCGACAGGCCGAGCGCGCGATAGATGCGGCGCGAGAGCTTGTCGAGGCGCGGCGAGCACCGGCGGCGGCAGATCCTCCGCCGCGTGCGTGGTGATGCCGTACTTCGCCTGGTAGCGCTTGTCCCATTTCACCTTGCGGGTGGCGATGGCGGCGAGCGAGTCCGGCATGGAGCCGAACACCATCTCCCAGACCGGCAGGCGCGTCAGGCGATCGTTGCCCATGACGCCGACGTACAGCTCGCGGCCCTCGATGTACTCCTCGACGAGCGCGTCCGACCCGACCTGCTCGTGCACGAACTCGATGCGCTCCTTGAGTTTCGCCGCATCCTCCACCACGGAGGCCTGCGCGATGCCGAGCGAGGCGTCCTCGACGGTGGACTTCACGAACAGCGGGAACCGCAGCCGGCGCGGCACGTTGATGCGCGCACCGCGCCGGAAGACGGTGAACTGCGGCGTTGGAATGCGGTGGATAGGCCAGCAGTTGCTTGCAGAGCGACTTGTCGCGCGAGAGCAGCAGGCCGCGCGGATTGCTGCCCGTGTAGGGCTGGCGCATCAGCTCGAGGAAGGCGACGACGTGCTGGTCGTAGGTGACGATGCCGTCGAACTCCTCCAGCAGATTGAAGACGATGTCCGGCTTCCAGTCGGCGATCGCGCTGCGCAGCTCCGTGAGGCTGTCGAGCACGCCGATGCAGCGGACGTCGTGGCCGCTGCTTGCGCAAGGTCGAGGTGACGTCGTACTCCGTACGCCATTCCTCGATTTCCTTTTCGGTGTGACCTTCGAGATTTTCGGGCGGCACCAGGCTCGCGTGCACGACGACGAGCGTGCGCAGTTTCTTCATAGTGGAAGTGCGGAGTCTCGCCTTGGGAATACAGGCTCGCGAGCCGCTCGAGCATCCAGCGCGAGTGGCGCACGGCATCGCGGCGGTTGCCGCGCACGTACAGCTTCAAAGTCTCGCTGCGCTCGATGAGCATGCGCAGAATCTGCTGGACGCTATAGCGCTCCATGGACGAGCTCGCGCGCGACAGCAGTGGTCAGCGGCATGGGTTGGGCGCGCAGCAGTGACGCCGCGCGCACCGCGCCCTTGCGCAGGCGCTCGGCGCTGAAGATCCGCTGCAGCAGCTCGTCGGCAAGACCGCGCCGGATCAGCCGGTTGTGGGCGAGCTTGCGCCGGTAGTGTTGCGCGAGGGTGCGGGTGTTGTCGCTCGATCGGCTCGATCCGCATGCGATTGCGGACCGGCGGGCGTTGGCCGCGCACGCTCGTCATCAGCTCTTCGACGGCACTCAGCTTGTTGAAAGCGGGCCATTCGGCGTAGCTCTTGCGCCAGTCGGATTTCGGGCTTCAGCCATACCGCGAAGGTCTCCGCGAAATCCTCGGTGGGATGCGCCTGCGCATACCATTCGCCGAGGTGATGCACGTACCGGCGGCTGCCGGGCGCGCGCCTTGTAGTGCGCCGGGTACTGCAGCGACGCCGGCCCGAAAACTTCGCGCCAGCGTTTACGCCGGCGCAGGCGATAGGCGTTGTCGAGCGCGTGGCCGGCCTCGTGACGCAGGATGCGCATGAACCAGCGCGAGTTGCCGCCCTCCGCCTCGCGCATGATGCGGCGCTCGAGCTGCTCGAGCCGCGGATGCGCGAGATAGAACGGCACGGCGATGCCCGGCACGCCGTCCGGCGAAAACCACTCTTCGGACAGCCACACGTGCGGACGGAAATGAATGCCGCGCTCTCCAGCTCAGCGTAGAGCCGGCGCAGCTGCCGCGCCAGCGGCGAGCGCTCGACGGAGAGCTTCAGATCGCAGAACCGCAGCTCAGCAGCTCCTCGTCGGACAGACGGGTCCACGGCAGGGCGGTGCGCGGCGCGATCCGATGGGCCCGCGGGCGTCGCGGCGGATGCGGGGCGGCCGGCGGCGGTGTCGGGGACATACGTGCGAGGCGGATTCCGCGAGGGATGAGCTTCGAGGTGCGAGCTTAACCCGCGCGCTCGCGCGCTGTCTGCTGGCGATGCGCCCCTGCGCCCGCCGCTCAGCCGCGAGACCCAGCAGCGCGTGGGCGAGCAGCCGGTCGGCGCAGCCCTCGATCAATCCCTTTGCATCAGGCCGTTGCGCCAGGAAGCGGGAATGGCCTCGCGCCGTAGTGCGCGCCGGCGAGCGCGCCGCAGACGGCCGCCACCACGTCCGAGTCGCCGCCGAGGTTGGCGGCTGCGAGCACGGCGTCACGGAAATTCTGTGTCGCGCAAAGACATCCGTGGCGGCGGCGAGGGCCGCGGACGCACTGTGCGCCGCGCTCGCAGTGGACAGGGCGGCCTGCAGCGGGCCCCGGCGGAGCCGCGCGCGCCGCCGAGGGCCGCCAGGATGCCGGGCTTGGCCTGGCCGGAGAGCGCCGCGTGCAGCGCCCGGGCCAGCGCGCGGCAGGCCTCGAGCACCGGCGGCGCCTGGCAGGTGGTGCGGGCGGCCTCGGCGGCCTGGTCTGCGGCGGCCGCCGCTGCGCAAAGAAGTACATCACCACCGGCGCCACGCGCGACAGCGCTTCGGGTTCCAGCGCCTCGGGGTCGTGTGAGCCGGAGAACGGCTGGCGCCGCCATTGGGCCATCGCGAGCGCCCGGGCGGTGCTGGCGGTGATGCCGACGCACTGGCCGGTGGCGGACAGATACCCCTCCTGCTGCCAGCGGCGGTAGCGCTCCACCTGGTCCCGGGCGTCGAAGCCTTGCGCTCGAGCAGGCTCTCGGCGAGGCACAGCGCCATGGCGGTGTCGTCGCTCCAGCCGCCGCGGGGCAGGTCGAAGGGGCCGCCGCCGAGCATGTCGCCGACGGGCGTGAAGTGACCGCGGCGCGCGTACTGCGTCGCGGCGGCGACGGCATCGCCGACCGCGAGCCCGAGCAGCGCGCCGTGGAAGCGCTCGCGCAAGGTGCGGGCGGCCGCGAGCGTCCTGGGATCCAACAGCGGATCGGCCTCGGCTGCGGCCTCCCGCGTCCAGCTTGCTGCACGTAGTCGATCTGCTCCTCGGTCTCGGGAACCGACGGCCACTGCGCCGCGCGCGCGCTCTGGTGCCACAGCCGGTTGAGCTCCGCCAGGGCCTCCTCCCCGTGAGGCCCCGCTCGGCGAGCAGGCATCCGACGACCATGCCCGTACGGCCGATGCCGGCGCGGCAGTGCACGTAGACCACGCGGCCCGAGCGTGCAGCGCATCGTGCAGGCAATCGAGGATCTCGGCCATGTGCGCCGCTCGGGCGGAATGGCCGTGGTCGGGGATGGGCTTGCGGAAGTACTCGATGCTGACGGGCAGCTCGGCGGCATAGGCGGCGAGCTCGTCCGCTTGCGTGAGGTCGATGAAACAGTCGACGCCCGCCTGCAGCAGCCGCGCGCAGGCGCTCCCGCGTCGCCTCCACCGTCGCCGCGCGGGTGCTCGCCGGCGAGCAGCCTGCCCGGGATCACCCAGTAGGAGTTGGGCAACGGAGGCGCAGCGGACGGCGGCTGGCTCCACGTGCGCGCGCTCAGGCCGAGGCTGGGAGCGCGGCGCAACTGTGCCGCGAGAGCTTCTTCTTCCTCCTCGCTCATGGGCGCGGCACGCGCGCGCATCGAGGCCGGCGAAATCGAAACGGCGCGGATCGGCCAGATGCTCGGGCTCGACGTGGCGCAGAGCGCGAAAAATGGTCTCCGTGCGGCCGGGAAAGTCGCGCTCCCAGTCGGCGAGCATCTTCTTGATGGCCACGCGCTGCATGTTGTCCTGCGAGCCGCACAGCGTGCACGGAATGATCGGGAAATCGCGGCCGCGCGCGTAGCGCGCGATGTCGCGCTCGGCGACATAGGCGAGCGGGCCGGATGACGATGTGGCGGCCGTCATCCGAGAGCAGCTTCGGCGCCATGGCCTTCAGCCGCCCGCCGAAGAACAGGTTCAGAAACAACGTCTCGACGATGTCGTCGCGATGGTGGCCGAGGGCGATCTTGCGTGATGCCGTTCTCGGCCGCGAACCGGTACAGCGCCCCGCGCCGCAGCCGCGAGCACAGCCCGCACATCGTGCGCCCTTCGGGATCACGCGCTTCACGACGCTGTAGGTGTCCTGCTCGATGATGTGGTAACGGCACCCGCATGCGCTGCAGGTACTCCGGCAACACGTGCGCGGGAAAGCCCGGCTGTTTCTGGTCGAGATTGACGGCGATCAGCTCGAAGCGACACCGGCGCGCTGCGCTGGAGCGACAGCAGGATGTCGAGCAGCGTGTAGGAGTCCTTGCCGCCCGACAGGCACACCATGACCCGATCACCCTCGGCGATCATGCGCGAAATCCTCGATGGCCTTGCCCGACCGCGCCGCGCAGCTGGGCCTGCAGGCGCTGAGGGTGCGGGAAGGCTTCGGCGGCGGCGGCGGTCTGACGGGCTCTTACTTCGTCGCGGCCGGACGCGACTGGCTACCGGTGAGCTGCGGCGCATCAGGCAGCGGCGCTGCTCTGCGGCGCTCTCGAGATACTTTGCCTCGACGTAACGCATGAAGGAAGTGGCCGACAGCGGTTTGCCGGTCGCGCCCTTCAACAGCTCCTGCACGAGCATCTTGGCGCCCAGGCCATAGACGTTGGTGCGCAGCCAGTCCAACAGCCCGGAGAACTCGCCGCGGGCGAGCTGCTCGTCGAGCGCGGGAACATCGGTGCGCAGGCTCTCGTAGAGCTGCGCGGCGATGACCGCGCCCAGCGCGTACGACGGAAAGTAGCCGAACGAGCCGACCGCCCAATGGATGTCCTGCAGGCAACCCTCCATGTCGTTCGCCGGGCGGATTCCCAGCCGCTGCTCCATGCCGGCGTTCCAGGCTTCGGGCAGGTCGCGCACCGCGAGCTCGCCGCTCAGCAGCTGCTTCTCGATCTCGTAGCGCAGCATGATGTGCAGCGGATAGGTGAGCTCGTCCGCGTCCACGCGAATGAGCCCGCGCTTCACGCGGGTCAGATGGGCGTAGACGTTCTCGATGTCCCACTCCGGACCGGAGACGCCGAAGTGCCTGGCGAGCAGCGGCTGCACGTAGCGCACGAACGGACGGCTGCGGCAGACCGATCATCTCGATCAGCAGCGACTGGCTCTCCTCGAGCGCCATGCCGCGGTCGCGACCGACCGGCTGATCGCGCCACTCCTGCGGCAGCCCGAGGTCGTACATCGCGTGGCCGGTCTCGTGCAGCGCGCCGAGGAGCCCGGAGAAAATGTCATCGGGATCGATAGCGCGTGGTGACGCGCATGTCGCCCGGGACGCCCTCGGTGAACGGGTGCTCGCTCTCGTCGAGGCGGCCGCGATCGAACGGGAAGCCGACCGCCTTCATGACTTCGACGATCAGCGCGCGCTGCTTGCCCGGCGGGAACTTCCCCGTCAGCGGCAGCAGCGCGTGACTCTCCTGCACCGCGATCGCCTCACGGATGAGCGAGGGCAGGCGGCGCGAGAGCGCCTTGAACATCGCGTCGATGTCGGCGGTGGTGATGCCCGGGCTGAACTCGTCGACGAGCGCGTCGTAGGGCGCGAGGTTCAGCGCCTGCCCGAGCAGGGCGGCCTTGTCGCGCACGAGGTTGACGACCTCTTCGAGGTGCGGCGCGAAGAGCTCGAACTTGCCCTGCCGCCGCGCCTCGAGCCAGCGCGCCTCGGCGCGCGAGGCGGCCTTCGTGAGGCGCGAGATCGAGGCTCACGGGCGTGGCGATCGCGTGGTCGCGCTGCCGGCGCATCTCGCGCAGGTTCGCGATCTGCCAGTCGGAGAGGACCTGGATATTGGCCTGCGCCCGGTCCAGCAGACGGGTGATGCGCGGCGCGGTGAGCAGAGCGTGGTACTCGGTCTCGAGCGCGGCGAGCTGTTCGCCGCGAACGTCCGCGCTACCACGCGGCATCATCACCGCGGCATCCCATCGCAGCAGAGAAAGGGCGCCGCGAAAGGCATGGAGTCGCTTGAACTCCTGCTCGAGTTGCTTGTAAGGGGAGGCTGACATGGTTCTTACTCGGTCAGCGTGAGGACGACGCGCAGTTTACCAGCTCCGCCGGCGCCGACGCGGGTGAATGCCAGTAGTTTACCAGTGAGGAAAGCCAAGCTGCCTATGCTATGACTGACAGACAATATTGACGCGCTCCACCATTGACACGCTCGCGGGACTAAGGTCTCATTATGTCGCCTGGAGCGCCGCCGACACGTGCGCCCATCGCGCGGGTCTTGCGCTGTCTGCTCGCAGAGAATGCCACGCCAGGATGGCGCGCTTGCGATCTTCGCCCCAGTGATAGCCGCCGAGAGCACCATCTCGACGCAACACGTTGTGGCAGGGAATCAACCAACCGATCGGATTCGCGCCGACGGCGTTGCCGACCGCCGCGCGCTGCCGTCGGCACTCCCGCCGCGTCGCGCCAGAGCGGAATAAGTCGTGCGCCTGTGCGCTCCGACCTCGAGCAGCGCCTGCCAGACCTTGAGCTGGAAGTTGGTTCCCTGCGACGCGAGCTTCAGCGGCGCGCCGGCTGGCGGCCGACGCCGTGACCTCGCGCGCCCAGATCCGGCTCGCAAATTCGCCGCGCCCGAGCATCGTCGCGCACGCAGTCGGCGTTCCGCCAGCGTCGCGCAGCTCAGCTCACGGCGAGCCTCGCGCTTCTCGCCGGTCTCGACGAACGCGAGATGACATAGGCCACGCGGCGTGTGCACGCGAGCAGCGCCTCGCCGAAAGGCGTTTCGCTGAAGCCGTAGTGTGAGCGTCGATTCCGCGGCCGAGCGCTTTGAGCTCCCCGGGCGTCACCGCATCGAGCGTGACGATGAGATCGTGCAAGCGCCCCGGGACCGGACAGGCCGACGGCGTAAGCCGCATCCAGTACCGAGGACGGTGCCGACGATCTCGCCGCGCGCCGCACGTGCCGGTCACGAAAGCGAGATATTGCTTGGGCGTGACGCCTGCCCACCGGCGGAACAGGCGATTGAAGTGAAATTCCGACAGCCGGCCTGGGCGCGCCATGGTGGCAAGACGCGGCTGCTCGCGGAAATGGCTCTCGATGAAGCGGATCGCCTTCGCGATGCGCGCGAAGTCGCGGCTGTCTACGAAAGCTGTCAGTGTTGGGTCATGATGCAGCATGATAGGCGACGCCGGCGGCGCTGCGCGACCCGGTTCTTGCGGCGCTACGGACCCTCGGGCGGGTCAACACGCGCTTCGGTTACACTGCCGCTGCAGCCGGGGCGCGCGTCAGCGGCCACAGGTGCGGGTGAGGCCAGCGGGCGACGGCCACGCCCACGCCATCGACACAACCGTCAGTAGACGTGAGTGTGAGCCCAATCAGCAGGCGCCGCATCGCCTACATCATAACCTGACGACCGCCGCGCAACATAAACCGCCACGCTGTGCCAGAAACTCGCGATCTGCCTGCTCGCCTCCGAGGTGGAGCCGCTGTCCAAGACCGGCGGCCTCGCGGACGTCGCCGGCGCGCTGACGAAGTACCTGCATGGCGCCGGTCACGACGTGCGGCTGTTCACGCCCTGCTACGCCTCCATCGACCGCTCGGCGTGGGCCGTGGCGCCGGTCGCGGGACTGACCCAGATCCCGCTCCCGGTGGGCCCGCACCATTATGTATTCTCGGTGCTGCGTACCACCGCTCCCGGGCGGGCGCGCCGGCCTACCTGATCGACTGCCCGGCCCTCTACGCGCGCACCACGCTCTACACGGCCGACCCCGACGAGCACGTGCGCTTCCTCGCCTTCACGCGCGCGGCTCTGATCGCCTGCCAGCGCCTGAGTTGGGCGCCGCAGGTCCTTGCACTGCAACGACTGGCACACGGCCTTCGCGCCGCTGTTCCTGCGCAGCGCTGTGGCGACACGGAGCCGCTGTTCGCCGCACGCGCTCGATGCTCACCATCCACAACATCGGCTACCAGGGCATCTTCTCCGCCACCGCAGGTGGCCGATCTGGGGCTGCCCGCCTGGCTACCTGCTGCACCAGGACGATCTGCGCGCCGGACGCATCAACGCGCTGCGCCACGGCATCCTTTACGCCGGGATGCCGTCACCACGGTGAGCCCGACACACGCACGGGAGATCTGCACGGATGAGTACGGTATGGGATTGCAGGACAGCCTGCGCCTGCGCGCCGCAGCGGGCGCAGTGTCCGGCATCCTGAACGGGGTCGATTACGACGAGTGGGACCCGCGGCGCGACCGCTATCTGCCGCGGCATTATCGATGCCGGCACCCTCGCGGTGAAGGCGCAGCTGAAGCGCGAGTTCCTCGCGCGCCGCAGGCTCGACCGCGGCGCCGGACGTGCCGCTGGCGGGTATGGTCAGCCGGCTCGCCGTGCAGAAGGGCATCGAGCTGATGTTCGAGTCGCTGCCGCAGGTGCTCGCCGCGCGCGCCAGTCTCGGCTGCGCGCTGCTCGGCAGCGGCGAGCCGCAGTACGAGGAGTTCTTCACCGGCCTCGCAGCGCAGCTTCCCCGGCCGCGTGCGCTTTCACTGCGGCTATGACGATGAGCTGCCCACTGGATCGAGGCGGCGAGCGACATGTTTCTCATGCCCTCGCGCTACGAGCCCTGCGGCCTGAACCAGATGTACAGCCTGCGCTACGGCACGGTGCCGATCGTGCGCCGTACCGGCGGACTCGCCGATTCAGTCGAGCACTACGATCCCGCGACGCGGCGCGGGCACCGGGATCGTGTTCAACGACTTCGACGTCGCAGGCGCTGGACCTGGGCGCTCAATACGGCGCTCGACCTGTACGCCGAGCCCGCGCATTGGACGCGCATGATGCGAAACGGCATGCAGCGCGACTTCTCCTGGCAGCGCCAGGGCGAGCAGTACGTCGCGCTCTACCGGCAGCTCATTGCAGCCTGAACGTGCCGCGCTCCTCGAACGGAATCGAGCGCAGCAATCCCTGCGAAAGCGACAGCTTTCCGGCGAGCCGATAGGAGACGCTCTGCCCGAGCGCATCCGGGCCGCGCGCGAGGAGCCGCAGCAGCGTTGCCGGCGAGGTTGGTCGTGACGTTCATGTCGAACTCTGCCTCCCCGAGCGGCGGGCACGGTGAAGCTGGCGGCGGACTCGCCGCTGGCGAACTGCTGCCCCTCGACTTCGAGCGTGTACTCAGGCCCTTCACCGCCAGGGCGCGGTCGTTGGGGTTCTGCACGCGCAGGCGCACCCGCAGGTGCTGCTGCCACAGGTCGCTGCTCAGGATCTGCACCTCGGCGACCGACAGCCGCGGCGTCTCGAGCTTCGGCGCGAGCGCGCAGGCACTGAGCAGCGCAGCGCCGAGCAGCGCGGCGGCGAATGGCGCAGCCGCCCGCCAGGCAAGCGCGCAACCGCTGGCGGCGCTCATGGGTTGCAAGGCCAGCAGGGCGCAGCGCGCTTCACGTGCGACCGAAGCAGGCGTTCAGCTGCGCGCAGCCGCGCGCCAGCTGCGGCGTCGAGCGCGCCCGCCGGCAGCCGCCACGTCCAGTTTCCGCTGGCAGTGCCGGGAGTGTTGAGTCGCGCCTCCGACGCCCAGCCCGAGCAGATCCTGCGCCGGGATGACCGCGAGCTGCCCCACCGAGCCGAGCGCGGCGCGGATCAGCGCCTCGGGCATCGCACCCGGCGTGACCCGCAGGTAGAAATCCACCCGCTGCGCGCGTGTTCGCGATCGAGGCTCGAGTACCAGCCGAGCGTCGTGTCGTTGTCGTGCGTACCGGTGTATACGACGCAGTCGCGCTCGTGCCTGTGGGGCACATGCAGGTTGCCGGGCTCGCCGTCGAAGCCGAACTGCAGCACGCGCATGCCCGGCAGGCCGAAGCCGTTCCGCAGCGCCAGCACGTCCTCGGTGATGACCCCGAGATCCTCGGCCACGAGCGGCAGGTCGCCGAATTCCTCGCGCAAGCGGTCAGCAGACTCCTCGCCGGGCGTGCTGACGCCACGCGCCGCCGCGCGCATCGGCAGCGCCGGCGGGCACCGCCCAGTAGGCGGCGAGCGCGCGGAAGTGGTCGATGCGCAGCAGATCGACCCGCTCGCAGCTGCGCGCGCACGCGCGCCCGCCACAGGCGAAGTCGGTGCGCTGGAGCGCCTGCCAGTCGTAGAGCGGGTTGCCCCACAGCTGCCCGAGCGCGGAGAAGTAATCCGGCGGCACGCCGGCGACGAGCGCCGGCTCGCCGTCGGGCTTCGAGCTGAAACAGCTCGCGATGCGCCCAGGTCTCGGCCGAGGAGGGCGCCGACGTAGAACGGCAGATCGCCGAACAGGCGCACGCCGCGCGAGCGCGGCGTGCTCGCGCAGCCGGTGCCACTGCATGATAGAACGCGAACTGCTCGCGCTTGATGCGGCTCGAGCTTCACTCGCCAGTCGCGTTGCGCGCCTGCGCCAGCGCGTCCGGCTCGCGATCGCGCAGCTCGCGCGGCCAGCGCCAGAACGGGGCGCCGCCGTGCGACGACGCTCAGCGCTTCGAACAGCGCATAGTCGTCGAGCCAGCGGCTCGAGGCGGCGAGGAAGTCCGCGCCGATCGGCACGATTCGGGTCGGGCAGCTCGCGCGGATCGAGGAACGCGGGGTTGCCCGCGCAGTCCGAGCGCACCCAGTAGGGCGAGCCGTCGGAGCCCGTCGGGCCTGACCGGCAGGATCTGCCACACGGAAAATCCGGCCTCGCGCGAGCCAGTCGATGAAGGCGCGGCCGCCGCGTCCCAGGCGCCGCTCGAGCGCGGACATGTGCAGCAGCACGCCGGCGCGGCGCCGGTCGAAGACGGGCAAGCGCGCAGTGGCCATGCAGGTGCTCCGGCAGCTGCGCGACGTCTCAGGCGCTGGCGCGGCGCATGACGCCGCCGTGCTCGGGCGTTCCGTGCCCGGCTGCGACCGGCAGCGCGAGCTCGCCCGGCGGCGGCAAGGTCCGAGCCGCCGGTAGAGATTCACGAGCTGGCGCCGGATAGAGCCGGTCGAACTGGCTGACGGCGTCGGCGGGATTGTAGTCGCCGAACCACCAGAACCAGTCGGAGCTCTCGCACAGCGCCAGCTGCCGCTCGGCCGCGGCCCGCTGCGCGGCATCGAGCGACGCCGGCGTGCATCACGCGGTCGAAGGCCAGCTTGGCATCGCACAGCAGATCCCAGGCGCGATTCTTGCCGGCATCGCCCATCCAGGTCGCCAGCGTGCCGTGCACCCAGCTGCCCGCCATCACGCGCGGCAGCGGCGCGGGCTCGATGCCGCGCGCGAGGCAATCCGACAGCGTGGTCAGCTCGAGCAGCGGGTGATTGGCCAGCTGCGCGTACAGCGCGCGCAGGAAGTAATAGCCGTTGAACGGATAATGCTCCCAGGCATTCTCGCCATCGAGCGCGATGAGCGACGGCGTGATTGCCGGGAGCGTTGCATACTCGCGCGCCGAGCTGCGCCACTCGTTGACCAGGTTGTGCGCGGCGTCATCGCCGTGCCAGGTGGCGTAGGTGAAGCCGATGAGATCCGACAGCGCGTCGTCGCGAAAGAAGCAGCTCATCCCGGTGCCGCGGCAGGCGGTAGGGGCGGTTGTAGGCCAGCGGGTCGCTGCGCCGCCTCGGCGGTCGTCGAGCGCCAGGCTGCCCGCGCAGCACGTTGGCGCTGCTCGCGGCCCAGCGGAATCCGCGGCGGTCGAGCAGTTCGCAGCGTGCCGCGCGCTGATCGCGCCCTCGGCGGGCCAGCAGCCCGCCGGGCGTGCGCCGAAGGCACGCGTGAAGACGCGCATGCGCCTCCTCGACGTGCCAGGCGGCGCGCGCGGCACCGCCCGGGATAGCCAGCGTGCTGCGGGCAGCGGCATGCTGGGACCGCGTCGCGCGCGCAGCTGGAAGTCGAGCAGCAGCGGAATGATCGGATGCCCGTAGGGCGTGACCGAGAGCTCGCACTGCCCGCGCTCGGCGAGCGCGCCGATAGCGCGGAACCACCTGGCCGACCAGCTCCCCGATCAGCGCGAGCAGCTCGCGCCGCTGGGCGGCGCGTGAAATCGCGGCCGCGCTCGGTGAGGTCGCTGCACCAGCGGATCGGAGCGCCGCACCGTCTCGCCGAGCCACGCGAGGTGATACCAGACCGCGAGATCATGGATGAGTTGGTCGGAGGCGTAGGCGATCGCGCTCGGCGGTGCGCGAGCGTCTCGGCGATGGTCGCGAGCTCGAGGTAGGGGCCGAAGCGCTCGATCATCTGCTTGCGCTGCGCGCGCAGGCAGGCGCGCAGCAGCTCCAGCCGCGCGGCCGGCTCGCGCGGCACCGGATCGGGACCCGAGCAGCGCCAGCACCGGGTCGGGCAGCAGGCGCGCCGTCCTGCAGGTGCTCGGCGACGCGCCGCGCGATCTCCTCGATCTGCTCGATGAGCACGGGCGTGAAGTTCACCACGGCGCGCGCCGCCGGGTTTCCCTCCAGGTGCGCGGCCATGTCGGTGTAGTCCTTGATGGCGTGCAGGTACGTCCAGGGCAGCACGTACTGCCCGGTCAGCGCATCGCGGTACTGCGGCTGGTGCATGTGCCACAGCAGCACGACCGGCAGGCGCGGCGCGAGCGTCATTGCGCTCCATGCGGCAGGCTGCGCAGCATGTCGGCCGTCACCAGCACGACACCTTTCTCGGTGACGTGGAAGCGCCGCGCATCGGCAGCGCGATCGACGCCGATGCTGCATGCCGTCGGGGATCTCGCAGCCCTCATCGATGATCGCGTCCGCTGATCACGCAGCCGCGGCCGATTTCCACGTGCGGCAGGATGACGGAGCGTTGGATGCTGCTGCGCTCCTCGACGCGCACGTCGGAGAACAGCAGCGACTCGCGCACCACGGCGCCGGAGATGATGCAGCCGCCGGACACCATGGAGTTGATGGCCATGCCGCGGCGGCCGTCCTCATCGAGGATGAACTTGGCCGGCGGCTGCTGCACCTGGTAGGTCCAGATGGGCCAGTCCTGGTCGTAGATGTTGAGCTCGGGTTTGCACGTGGACCAGCTCGAGGTTGGCGTCGTAGTAGGCGTCGATCGTGCCGACATCGCGCCAGTAGCTCTGCGCGCGCGTCTTCACGTCCTGGAACGGGTAGGCGAACACCTGGCAGGTTGGCGGCGATGGCCTTCGGGCAGGATGTCCTTGCCGAAGTCGTGCGCCGGACGCCTCGTCGGCGGCATCCTCAGCCAGCAGCTTCTCGAGCAGCCGCGTGTTGAAAACGTAAATGCCCATCGAGGCGAGGATCGCGTCGGGCCGGCCGGGAAGCGTGTCGGGCACCGTCGGGCTTCTCCGAGAACTTGGTGACGCGGTTCCACTCGGTGGCGGTCAGCACGCCGAAGTGCACGCGACTCGCTCGCGGGCACCTCCACCACGCCCACGGTGATGTCGGCCCCCTTCTCGACGTGGTAGGCGATCATCGGGCCGTAGTCCATCTTGTAGATGTGGTCGCCGGCGAGCACCAGCACGTGCTTGGGCCGGTGGGACGAGGATCAGCTCGATGTTCTGATGCACGGCATCGGCGGTGCCGCGATACCAGCACGGGGCCGATCTGCTGCTGCGCCGGAATGACCTCGACGAACTCGCCGAACTCGCCGCGCAGGTAGCTCCAGCCGCGCTGCACGTGCTGGATGAGCGACTGCGCCTTGTACTGCGTGAGAATGGAAATCTGGCGGATGCCCGAGTTCACGCAGTTCGACAGCACGAAGTCGATGATGCGGAACTTGCCGCCGAAGGGCGTCGCCGGCTTGCAGCGATGCGCGGTCAGATCTTTCAGCCGCTCGCCGCGCCCGCCCGCCATGATGATCGCGAGCGTGCCGCCCGTCAGGCGGCTCACGTAGCGTCCGGAAGAGGCGCGCGCGGGCTGTGCTGGGACATGAGTCAGCTACTACAACCCAAGGTCGTGGCAGTCGGGCGCAACCTTCAGACTCGCGCACGCGCCTCACAAGCCATTTCATCAGGCCGAGCTCGTAGGGATGCGACAGCAGCTCGTGCCAGGGATAGATGCGCACCTCGGTGGCGAAACTGGCCGCATTCCTGCGGCGCGGCGTCGAGCGCGAACACGACCGCGCCGTCGGAATCCTGTCTCGCCGGTCGCCGTGAACGCGGCACGCCAGATCCCCGGCGCTGCGGCGGTGGCCGATACGAGGACAGCGGCGGCGGCGACAGGTCCGCCTCCGGCAGCAGCCGGCGCGCGACGAACTCGACGCGCACGTCGGCCGGCTGCAAGCCCGTTCAGAGCCCGGCCGCCACCCGCAGCCGCAGCCGCTCGCCCGCGCGGCAGATCGCGGAGCGCGTCGCCGAGCAGCCGCAGGCTCACCCGCGGCCACAGGCCTGCCGCACGCGCTGTTTCCACTCGGCGAGCGTGCGCGCCCCGGCGAAGCCGTCCGCCGCCAGGCGCGCGATACTGGCGCGCGGCCGGCTGGTACAGGCCCTGGGTGTAATCGAACAGCACGCGGCGCATGTTGAACCGCGGGATGACGGTCATCATGGCGCGCTTGCTGCGCCGCACCCACTCCGGCGAGACAGCCGCTCTCCGTTGCGGTCGTAATAAAGCGGCAACACCTCCTCCTCGAGCGTGTCGAAGATCAGCTCCGCCTCGAGCGCGTCGCGGCGCTCGGGATCCTGCACGTTGGCCGGCGGGATGCCCCAGCCGTTGTCCTGCATCCAGCCTTCCGCCCACCAGCCATCGAGGATGCTCAGGTTCAGGCGGCCGTTGATGGCGGCCTTGATGCCGGAGGTGCCGCTCGCCTCGAGCGGTGCGATGGGATTGTTGAGCCAGACGTCGACGCCGGAGACCAGCCAGCGCGCCAGCTGCAGGTCGTAGTCCTCGAGGAAGATGATGCGCCCCATGAATTCGCGGCGTCGTCATGAGCTGGCGGATCTCGCGCAGCACCTGCTTGGCCGGGCTCGTCCGCCGGATGCGCCTTGCCGGCGAACAGGAGCACCACCGGACGCGTCGGGATTGTTGACGAGTCGCGCCAGGCGGGCGCGATCCCGCAGCAGCAGGGTCGCGCGCTTGTAGGTGGCGAACCGGCGCGCAAAGCCGATCGTCAGCACGTTCGGGCCGCAGCGGATCGAGCAAGCGCGTGACGTGGCGCAGCTGCGCGGGGCTCATGCCCTTGCGCGCGTACTCGCGCTGCAGCCGCTCGCGCACGCTCGCCAGCATGCGCGACTTCACGGCCTGCGCCGTCGGCCAGTAACGCTCGTCCGGAACCTGCTCGAGCGCGGTCCAGAACCCGGCATCGCGCAGCCGCTCGCGCCAGTCGCGGCTCAATCTCGCGGTCGAAGAAGTCCGTCCAGGTCTGGTGCAGGAAGGTGGGCACGTGCACGCCGTTGGTCACGAAGCCCATCGGGTTGTCTTCGGGCCGGATCTCCGGCCACTGGTCGGCGCACAGGCGCGCCGAGACCGACGCCGTGGATGCGGCTCACGCGCGTTCACGTGCCGGGTGCCGTTCAACGCCAGGCGCGTCATGTTGAACAGGCCGGGCGCCGACGGGGAGCGCGCCGAGCTCGAGGAAGCGCTCCACCGGGATCCGAGCTCGCGGATGAAATCGCCGAAGTGCGAGACGATGAGGTCGTGGCCGAACGCATCGTGGCCGGCGGCGACCGGCGTGTGCGTCGTGAACACGCAGCTCGGCCGCCACGGCTTCCAGCGCGGCGTCGAACGGCAGCCCGGAGCCCAGGTGCTCGCGCAGCAGCTCGAGGATCAGGAAGGCCGCGTGGCCCTCGTTCAGATGCAACACGGCCGGCTGGATGCCCGAGCGCGCGCAGGGCGCGGATGCCGCCGATGCCGAGGATCATCTCCTGGCGAATGCGCGTGGACTCGTCGCCACCGTAGAGCCGGTGAGTGATGTCGCGATCGGACGGGGCGTTCTCGGGGCAGTTGGTATCGAGCAGGTACACGGGGACCCGCCCGACCTGCGCCTTCCAGAGCTGCGCGACACGACGTCGCGGCCGGCGATGCGCACGCTGACCTGCAGCCCACTCTCCGTCCGGCGTCGCGCGCCGGCTCGACGGGCAGGTCGCGTGGGTCGCGCTCGCGGTACTCGGCGTGTTGGACGCCGTCGTTGTCGACGGTCTGGGTGAAATAGCCTTGCTCATAGAGCAGTCCGACGGCGACGAAGTTCGCGCGCGTCGTCGCTGGCGGCTTTGCAGTAGTCCCCGGCCAGCACGCCGAGGCCGCCGGAGTAGATGGGGAAGCTCTCGTGAAAGCCGTACTCGGCACAGAAGTACGCGACCAGGGCTGGTCCGCCGCGGGGGCGCGCCGCGCAGGTAGGCGTCGAGGGTGTCGAGGGCCTGGTTGTAGCGGGCGAGGTAGACGGAATCCTGCGCGCACGCGATCGAGGGTGGCCTGGTTGACGCAGCGCAGCATGAGGCGCGGATTGCCGCCGGTCTGCTTCCACAGCTCGGTATCGAGGTCCTCGAACAGCGCCCGGGTGGGGCGGTGCCAGCTGAAGAAAAGGTTACCGGCCAGCTCGGGCAGGCGCGCCAGGCTGGCCGGGGATGACCGGGGTGACCTCTAGGAGGGGGTTTCTCATCAGCGTTTCCGAGACCTCTGAAGCGGCGCGAAGTCTAGCAGCCTCGACGTGCGGGGGCTCGCCAGCCCCCTGCGGGGCCCCGAGCCGTGCAAGCTCCCGCCTGCGCTGCGGCCCGCTCCTTGCTGACTATACCAATACTGTTTGACACACAGTACTGTGCACTCTAATAGTACTGATCAATGGACGAGAGTGCAGGCGCGCAAATTTCAGAAAGACCTGAACGCGGGTCTGGTGGCGCTGGTGCTGCTGGCCGTGCTCGAGCGCAGCACCGAGGATCTCTACGGCTACGAGATCGCCAAGCGCCTGCAGAAGGCGAACGAGGGCGAGGCCCTGTTCAAGGAAGGCACCATTTATCCCGTGCTGCGCAGCCTTGCGCGCCGACCGGGCTGCTGACCAGCCGCATCGTGCCCTCGTACTCGGGGCCGCCGCGCCGCTACTACCGCATTACCGACGAGGGCCGCGCCGTGCTGCAGCAGTGGAGCGGTATCTGGCGGCAGACCCGCGACTTCGTCGATCGCTTCATTGAAGGAACTGACAGTATGAGCTGCCAATGCACCCCGCTCGATCGATCGAATACCTGAAGCAGTTGCGCGACGCGCTGGCAGGCGAGGATCCCGCGCTGATCCAGGACGCACTGTACGACGCCGAGGAATACCTCCGCGCGGAGGTCGCCGCGCACCCGGACAAGTCCGAAGCGGACGTGCTCGAGCTCATCGCGAGCACCTACGGCGCCCCCGAGGAGGTCGCGGCCGCCTACCGCGACACCGAAGCCAAAGTGAAAGCGGCTCTGCGGACCCCGCCGCCGCGGCGGCAGCCGAGACCGAGTGGCGTGCGACGCTTCTTCGGCATCTTTCTGGACCCGCGCGCCTACACGTCGCTCTTCTATATGCTGCTCACGCTCGCGACCGGCATCGTGTATTTCATCTTCGTCGTCGCCGGGCTGTCGCTGTCGGCAGGTCTCGCGATTCTCATCATCGGCGTCCCGTTCTTCCTGGCGTTCATCGGCATCACGCGCGTGATCTCTCTCGGAGAGGGACGGCTGCTCGAAGCGATCACGGGCGAGCGCATGCCGCGGCGTCCGGTGCATCCGGGACCCACCGGCGGGCTGGTGGCGCGCATCGGCGAGATGCTGAAGGACGCTGCGCACCTGGACGACGCTGCTGTATCTGCTGCTCATGCTGCCGCTGGGCATCGTCTATTTCACGCTCTCCGTCACAGCGCTGGCGATCGGCTTGCGCTGTGCATTGGCGCCGATCGTGTTCTTCGGACAGCACCTGTACTGGCTGCCCCCCGGCGTGTCGCTCGACATGATTCAGCTCGACAGTTTCAGCGTGCACTCCCCGCACACGCTGGTGGGAGCGCTGTTCTACATGGTCATCGGCATCGTGATCCTGGCCGTGACCTTGCACGCGGCGCGCTGGATCGCGCGCACGCACGCGCGTCTCGCCAAGGCGTTGCTCGTGCAGCCAGGCGCCTGAGGGGGCGGTAGACTCACCGCATGCACGGCGGCCTGACGGTGTTTCTGCTGGCGACCCTCCCGGCGTTCGTCACGACGCCGGCCGCCAGCGCCGGCCCTACGGCGGCGAGCACCGGGCAGGCGGCAACCAGCGCCGCAGCGACGAGCGCCGCGGCTGCGCCGCCCGCGCAGGCGCGCAGCACAACGCGCGGCTGCCTGCCCTCCGGCAATGGTTACCTGCGCGCGCGCATCCGCGGGGCGATGAATCTCGATATCGACTGGCGCAACGCCGAGATCGAATGCGAGGGCGGCCCGCGCCCGGACGGCAGCGGTGTGCGTGTGAGCTTCGCCGGCCCGCAGCACCCCGACGGCCGGCGCCTGCGCATGGTATTCGGTGTCGGCGCGCTCAAAGAGGGAGCGAGCGGGCGCGATCTGCCCACCAACCTCACCGTGATCTTCGAAGGCGAAGAGCGCTTGTTCGCCACCCGCGGCGCAAAGAACTGCACCGTGGACGAGCTCAGGCAGGAGCGCCTCGGCGCGCTCGGCGGGCCGAAGCGCTCCTGGCGCATCGTGGCGCGCGGCTTCTGCGTCGGCCCGGCGAGCACGCTCAACAGCGATGCACGCATCCTCATCAGCCGCTTCGATTTCGCCGGCAACGCGCTGTTCGAGGATCCACCGCCCGAGCGGCTCCCCGTACTCAACCATTAGTGCAACCCGATGCCAGAAGGGAAGTGTTCCACACCTCTCGCGGTGCTGATGGTTGCAGCCCTCGGCGTGACTGCGCTGCAGTCGGGAGCCGTGGCGCCCGCATCCGCGCAGGAGGCGCACCGGCCGCTGGATCTGGCGACCTTCCCGCGTGCCTCGCTCGAGATCACCCGCGGTGACCCGCGCCACGTGTCGCACAAGTACTCCTTCGAGGTGTGGGTCGCTGACACCCCCGAGCGCGCCGAGCAGGGCCTGATGTTCGTGAGCGACCTGCCGGCCACCATGGGAATGGTGTTCCCGCTCGAGCCCGCGCGCATCGAGACGATGTGGATGAAGAACACCTACATCGAGCTCGACATGCTGTTCATTGCCTCCGACGGACGGGTGAGCAAGATCATCGAGCGCGCGGCGCCCATGTCGCTGAAGACGCTGAGCTCCGACACCCCGGTCGCGGCGGTGCTGGAGTTGAAGGGCGGGCAGGTCGCCAGGCTCGGGCTGCGGGTGGGCGACACCGTGGCCTGGAAAAAACCGGCGCAGTGACGCAGAGTGCGCGCACTGCCGCGCGGGCGGCGCTCGCCGCGTGTCTCCGGGCGCTATGACGGCGGATTGCGCGGATGGGCGACGGGTGCCAGCGCGGGACCGACGGCGTGCCGCTTGTGCTTGCCGCGGCGGGAGACGACGGGCCGCTGGATCGGTGCCCCGTAGACCCGCCGGCGCGAGCCATGCTGGGGCGCGAACGAGCTCGCTTTTGAGCCCGCGGCACTGGCGCCCGGGGGAAGGGGCGCGGTGCATGATGACCCGGCAATGCCTGCCGGCAGCAAAGCGCCCGCGGGGGCGGGAGCGGCGAGCGCGGCCGCCACTGCGGGCGTCAACAGCACCCCCAACAACACCGCAGGAACCGCTGCTTTCATAGGTCAGAACTTGTAACTGAACCCGACGCGGAAGAAGCGACCGATAATCCCCGCCTGTGCGTAGGTCGGGTTGTAGTTGACCCCCGCGTAGTTGGCGGGGTTAAAGGGCGGCAGGCGGTTGGCCACATTCTCCACCACGCCGGAGACGAGCAGGTGATCCCCGAACCGATACTCGCCGGTCAGGTCGATGTCGAGGAACGACGCCACGTGGCAATTGGGCGGGAACGGATTGCCGTTCGGATCGTTATACAGGCACCCGGCCCCCAAGTCGGGTCCGAACATGTAGAAGCCGCTGACGTAGTACGCGTTCACGCTCACGGTCGCGGGCCCCACGTCCACGCTATTGGACCATCTGCCGCGGTAACGAGGGGTTCCGGCTCCCGAGGACAGGATATAAGGGCCTTCGGTACCGACATATTGCAGCGCCGAGCCATCCGCGCCGATGAACTTCCAGCTGAAGATCTTGGTGATTTCCACGTCACTGGTGAGTCGCACGCCACGCGTCAGATCGGTGCTTATCCGAGCACCGAGGTCGAGACCGTCGGTGGTGAGGGAGGTTTTGTTCACGTAGGGTGACGCGACTACCGCGGGTCGCGGCAGGGCCGCTGGAGCGCTCGGGTCCGGGGCATCCGGCGTGATGATGTATCCGGGCGGCAGGGGTTGTCCGGCGTAATACGCCGCCAGCGCCGGGCCGGAGTCCCCGGCGCGATGACCTCGCGCTTCTTGATGTAGTAGTAGTCGGCGGTGAGGGTGACCTGTCTCACCGGCTGAACGATCAGACCGAGGGTGTAGCTGTCAGAGGTCTCCGGCTTAATGTTGGGGTTCGCGATGCTGAGCGAGGCGAGCGAGTATTGCGCGACGTAGCCCGGATTCGCGGCGTGCAGTGCGGCGAAAGAGGGCGGCGGCGTGTAGTTGACGAAACCTTCCGCCGAACTCGAGCCGTTCTCCGCAAAACTCGGGGCTCGGAAGCCCTGCGAATAAGTGCCGCGCAGCGTGAACTGTGGCAGCGGCGTAAATTTGAACCCCGCTTTCGGCACGAATTTGCCGCCGAAATCGCCGTAACGATCGTAGCGGCCCGAGATGTCGATCTCCAGCTGCTTGATGATCGGAGCATCCAGCTCGGCGTACGCGGCATAGATCTGGCGCGACCCCTCAGTCTGCGACACGCCGAGACCGAGGATGTCCAGGTTGGCGTTGAAGTCAGGGTCAAACTGGGATTCGTAGCGTGCCTCGGCACCGAGGCCGAACTTCAGGGCCTGACCGCCCGGCAGCTCGAAGAGATCCCGGCTGAGGCGCAAGTCGATCGAATCCATGTCGGTGGTCGAGGTCTTGACCGGAGTCGGTGAAACCAGGGCACGCGCGGCCGCGGAATTCGAGGCTGGATTAACGAAGCTGTACGTGCCGTTGGTGATCGCCTTGATCACCCCGCTGAAGCTCGGGAACCCCGGCATCTCTGTATCCAGAGCGGAGTGGTTCACGACCAGCGCGCTATCGTAGTCCCAGCCACCGAGCTGCCCCTTCAGACCCGCCACCAGGCGTATGACGCGATCACGTTCGATCTGGCGCGTGTTCAGATCGCCGAACGCGTAGTTGATCAGCGCGTACTCGCCAAGGGCTGCGAACGGGTTGTTGGGATTCAAGGAGCCGTTGGACAAGGTGGGCGGTAACGCGATGGTGTTGGTGTTATGCGGAGTGGAGTTTTGTATCTGCCGCTGCGTGTTGTCGACAACGACGGTGTTCTGGTAGAACGACCCCGTCACGTACGCTTGAGCGTTATCACTGACGCCGACGGTAAGCTTCGCCAGAACGCCCACCCGCTCTTCCGCAGGCGCGTCATCGGTATTGGCGTCCAGGTTCTGGGCGCAGTAAACGTTGCCGCTGCCGTCGGTGGCCTGCTTGGAACCGGCGCCACAGGGGCGCAAGGGCTGCGAGACGGCACCCGGAATCGGTGTGCCGCTGGTGAGATCGCCGGGGGTGCCCAGAGTCGCCGGGGTCACGGAGCCGAAGGTCGAGCCGGTAAACTGCGTTGGCTGCCCAAAGATCAGGTTTGCCCCGCCGATCGACGAGAGATCGTTGGTGTTGAACGGGAAGGGACGGCGCCCCACGGCGATGCGGTCGTCCTTCTGATATTCGACGTCGATAAAGGCGTTGTATCGGTCGGAGCGGATATCACCCGCGCCAAAAAGTCCCGACACGCGGCGGGAACCGCCGCCGCCGCGCTCGGAAAAACCGACCTCGGCCTCGGTTGTCGCTCCCTGGAAGGTCTCGCGCAGGATGATGTTGACGACGCCTGCGATGGCGTCCGCTCCGTAGAGCGAGGAGGCGCCGTCCCGTAGCACTTCCACGTGGTCCACGGCGCTGAGTGGAATCGTGTTGAGGTCGACGAAGGAGCGCTGGCCGTCATCGGCCAACGGGTACGAGGTCGCGCGGCGGCCGTTGATCAGCACCAGGGTCGAGTTAACCGTCAGACCGCGAAGCGAAACCCCCGATGAGCCCGCCGCAAATCCGGCGCCGAACGCGGTCGGAATGGTGCCGCTGTTGTCGGCGGATATGGAGCGTACGACGTCCGTAATGGTCGTCATGCCGCTTTTCTCAATGTCCTCGGCCGAGATCACCGTCACGGGCGAGGGAGTGATGATGTCCTCCCGGCGCACCAGGCTTCCCGTAACCACGACCTCCTCGAGCTTCGGTGAGGGGGGTTGCTCCGCTGATGAGGTCTGGGCAGCCACCGGCGCGGCGTGTGCGCCGAGCAGGATCGCAATCGCCATCGCCGCTGAGGCGGCGCTGCACACCGGAACATGCTTGCGAGTCATGACGCTCCCCCTGGCGGTCAGCTGGTAGTCGACCGCTTTTTCTTCCGTCCAGCCGTGTCCGATTTTAACCAGACGGCCGGCTGCGCGGCGCAAACGTTGCTCAAAAGCAACGCGCGGGGAACGGGTTTCTCTCGGCTTACTCTTCTTCGGTGCGCGGCCGCCACGCCTGCACGAGCTCCCCCTGCTTGCGCGCGGGCACCGGGTCGTAGTGACTGAGCTCCATGGTGTAGGCGCCCTGTCCGCCGGTCAGCGCCTTGAGGCGCGACTGGTATTCGGAGATTTCCGCGAGCGGCACGAAGGCCGAGAGGGTCGCCCGCTGTCCCGGCAGTGAGTCGCTGCCATTGATGCGCGCGCGCTTGGTGGCGAGGTCGCCGGTGATGTCGCCGATGGCGCTGGCGGGAGCGGTGATCTCCAGCCGCATGATCGGCTCGAGCACGATCGGCGCGGCCTTCTGCAGGGCATCGAGGAAGGCCTTGCGTCCTGCGGAGACGAAAGCCACCTCCTTCGAGTCCACCGGGTGATGCTTGCCGTCGTAGACCGTGACGCGCACGTCCTGAATCGGAAAGCCCGCGAGCGCGCCCTCGGTGAGCACCTGGCGCACGCCCTTCTCCACCGCCGGGATGTACTGCCCGGGAATCGCCCCGCCCACGACGTCGTCGACGAACTCGAACCCCGCGCCCCGCGCGAGCGCTTCCACGCGCAGGAAGACCTCGCCGAACTGCCCCGCGCCGCCGGTCTGTTTCTTGTGGCGGCAGTGCCCCTCGGCGGCGCGCGTGATGGTCTCGCGGTACGGAATGCTCGGCGGATGGCTCTTCACATGCACGCCGTAGCGCTCGGACATGCGCTCGAGCAGCACCCGCAGGTGAAACTCCCCCATGCCGTAGAGCACCGTCTCGTTCACCGCCGCGTGGTGCTCGATGCGTACGCAGGGATCCTCGGCGGTGAGCTTGTGAAGGGTGTCGGCGAGGCGCTGCTCGTCGCCGCGCCTCTCGGGCTCGATGGCGATGCCGAGCATCGGCGGCGGAAAGGCGACCGGCTTCAGGTGATACTGGTCCTCGTCGTGGGAGTCATGCAGCACGGCATCCAGGTGCAGCTCGTCCACCTTGGCGATGGCGCAGATATCGCCGGGCACGGCGGCGGTGATCTCCGTGGTTTCCTTGCCGAGCAGCCTGAATAGGTGCGCGATCTTGATCGGCTTGCGCGCATCGCCGACGAACAGCTGGCTCCCCGGGCGCACCGTGCCCTGGTGCACGCGCAGCACCCCGAGCTTGCCGACGTACGGGTCGATCGACACCTTGAACACGTGGGCGATCACGTGTTTGGCCGGATCGGGAGCGACCGGCACCCGCTCCGCACTCTCGCCCGCGCCCTTGAGGAACGGCGGCGGGTTGCCTTCCGCCGGATTGGGCATGAGCCGCTCGAACACCTGCAGCAGCTCCGCAATCCCCGCGCCGCTCTCGGCGGATGCGAAGCACACCGGCACCAGATGGCCCTCGCGCAGCGCCTGCTCGAACGGGTCGTGCAGCTGCTCCGGGGAGAGCTCCTCGCCCTGCTCGAGGTACAAGGCCATGAGCTGCTCGTCGAGCTCGACGACCTGGTCGATGATCTGAGTGTGCGCGGCCTCCACCGAGGAGAAGTCCGCCGCGCGGCCGTGCGGCTGGAAGAAGCAATCGACCACGGCATCGCCGCCGCCGGCGGGGAGGTTGAGCGGCAGGCACTCGGGGCCGAACGTCTCGCGCAGCTCCTGCAGCACCTGCGGCAGCGCGCGTCGCGGCAGTCGATCTTGTTGACGATGATCAGCCGGCACAGCTCCCGCTCGCGCGCGAACTCCATCAGCCGCTGGGTGAGGGTGTCGATGCCGCTCGCGGCGCTCACCACCACCGCGACCGCCTCCACCGCCTCCAGCACCGACAGCGCGCTTGCCGAGGAAATCGGGATAACCGGGCGTGTCGATGAGATTGAGGTGAATCGCCGTCGCAGTCGAAGCCGCAGATGGCGGTATCGAGGGAGTGCTGCAGGCGCTTTTCCTGCGGGTCGAAATCCGACACCGTGGTGCCGCGCTGCAGGCTGCCACTGGCGCGGATCGCGCCGGCCTGCAGCAGCAGCGTCTCGAGCAGCGAGGTCTTGCCCGCGCCGGCCTGGCCGACCAGCGCGATATTACGGATGCCCGAAGTCGTGTACCCCATGGCGCATGCTCCCCCGGCAGATAGACCGGCGTCGCACGAGCATCACCGGCAGACAAAAGCCTACTCGCAAGGCCGCACCCCGGCTACCGGCGCAAGGGATACTATGTCATCGAGGGAGCCCGGCGGCCGGCGTGGGCGCGGCAAGAGGAGTGCGTAGATGAGTGACTCCCGCAGCGACGAGACGCGCGTCAAAGAGGCGCGCAAACGTCAACTGGAGCAGAAGATTCAGCGCCAGCTCGACGAGGCGCTCGAGGCCAGCTTTCCGGCCAGCGATCCCGTGTCCATCGTCACCTCGCACGAAGAGGAGGACTGGGGGACGGGCGCTCCCCCGGCGGAGCCGGCGAAACCCCCGCCGCGCAGCGGATCCTGAGCCCGCGGCGTGCGCCGCGCCCGGCGGGCCGAGGTGCCGTGGGCCCCTTCAGGGCGCGGTCAGCTCCAGCGCCGAGCCCGCCTGGTTCACCGTCGTCAGCACGATGGGACGGCGCCAGAGCTTCTGCAGGTAGTCGAGCACCTTGCGGCTACGCTCGAGGTCGAGGCCGCGCCCGTCGACGCGAGCTGTCGTGCGCGAGCTCGAGCGTGCCGTCATTGCGCACCCGCACCGCGGAGACCGTCGGCGCGCCGAAATTGTATTTCGGGCCGAGCAGCGCCTCGTGCAGGGCCGTGAGGTCCGGCTCGAGCACCTTGATCTGCCCGTCGCTGCGCGCGCTGAAGCGGAACAGCCCGAGCTCATCGGCCAGCTCGCGCGTGAGGTGATTGCGCACGAAGCCGAAGTCATCGTCCTGCTCCATGATGTGGCGCGCGGCCTCCAGGCCCTCCTCTCGACGATCTTCTCCCACATCGAGAAGCCCAGGTGATAGGGGTTGATGCTGAGCGCGACCTGCTGCTCGGCGGCCACCGGCCGCACCACGTCCGAGTGGCACTTGATGGCGTCGAGGTAGGCCTGCTGCGGCACGAAGTCCGCCTCGCGCAACAGCCGCGCGTGCCAGTAGGACGCCCAGCCCTCGTTCATGATCTGCGTGGCGAACACCGGATAGAAGTAGAACGACTCCTCGCGCACGGCGAGGAAGATGTCGCGCTCCCAGCTCTCCATCTCCGGCGCGTAATTGCGCGACGAACCACAGCAGATCGCGCTCCGGATGCGGCGGCACCGGCGCGCGTTTCTTGCTCTCCACGACGCTGCTGGCGGCGGCGGGATCGAGTGAGGCGAAGCGGCGGCGGAAACTCATCATCGACCAGCGCCTTGGCGTCCGCGAGGTACTCCGGATAGCGCGTCGCGGCGCAGCGCCTGATCGATGTCGATGTGCTGCTCGAGCGCGAGCGCCGCATCGAGCGCCGCCTCCACGCGCTGCGCGCCGTAGGTCTCGATCGCCTGCTGGATCTGGCGGGCGTGGTTGGCCGCGTGCTCGACGATGTGCTCGCTCACCTGCTCCTGGCAGCGCCGGAACAGCAGGTTGTTGCGCGAGAAATCCGCGTGCCCGAGCACGTGGGCGGTCACGAGGATGTTCTCCGCCAGCCCGTTGCTCGTCGGCGAGGTAGGCGTGGCCCGGATTGCCGGGAAACACCACCTCGAACAGGCGCGAGTGGCCCATGTGGCGCTGGATCAGCTGGTAGATGTAGCGCACGCCGAACGACCAGTGCGGCATGCGCACCGGCAGGCCGTACACGGCGATCTCCATCATGAAGCTGTCGGGCACCGCTTCGAAATCGACCGGGTGAAACTTCAGTCCCGAGCGCGCGGCCAGCTCCTCGATGCGCCGCACGTAGCTCTGCCAGTCCTCGCTCATGGGTTGCCGGAGGCGCCTGGATCGCCGCTGCCAGCGGCCTCGTCCGCGCGGCTCTCGGCGGTGAAGAAGTGGCGCACCGCGCCCCAGACGTCGTCGAAGTCGTTGAGCGCGTAGCTGCCGGCGGCGCAGCCGGCGGCCGCGAGCTCCGCGAACAGGCGTGCCGGTCTCGGTGGCCAGCTGCCGCGACAGTCCCGAGGACACCTCCACGTAGCCGGTGAAGCAGGCGTCCGCCGCGATGGTCGACGAGCGCGGCTCGCGCGTCCGCGGCGTCGCTCACGGAGTTGTCGCCGTCGGAGGCGTAGAAGAGATAGATGTTGCAGCGGCCGGGGTTGTAGCGCGCGTCGATGATCTCGCGCACCTTGTTGAAGCCCGGTCGAGGCCACGGTGCCGCCGGTGCCGCTCACCTGGAAGAAATCCGGCTTCGGTGAACTCCCAGGCCTCGGTGGTGTGCGCCGACGAACACCGTCTCGAGCGAGCGGTATTCGCGGCGCAGTCCCTGCACCACCCAGAAGAAGAAGGTCTTGGCGAGCTTGCGGTCGCGGTCCGACATGCTGCCCGAGACGTCCAGCATGAAGAACACCACCGCGTGCACGGCCGGCTGGCGGCGGCGCGCCAGCTGCCGGAAGCGCAGATCCTCGTCGGTGAAGGTCGGGGTCGCCCCCGGAGTGCCGCGCCGCTTCACCAGCTCCTTGAAGGAGCGGCGCCGGTCCAGGCGCGAGCGCGCGCCGCGCCGATCCCAACCCTCGCGCACCCAGTCGGTCTCTTCCGAAGGTCCGACGCGCGCCTTGAGGTTCGGCAGCTGCATCTCCTCCCACAGCCAGTCGACGATGTCGTCGACCTTGAACTCGAGCAGCAGCTGGATCTCGCCTTCGTCCTGGCCGCCGGCGCCCTTCTCGCCCGGGCCCTGCTGGTCGGGTGGGATCGGAGAACACGTCGCCGGGCTTGGCCTTGCCCTGGCCGGCGCCCTGGGACTCCTCGGGCCGGCGCAGGCGGAAGTGATAGTGCTCGAGCATCCGCACCGGCACGCGCACGGTGCGCGGAGCTGTCGTTGATGACATCGCCGCCGGCGATGATTTCGCGGCAGGTGGTCGCGCACCGCCTCGCGCACCTTCTCATCGTGGCGCAGCCAGTCGCGCGCGCCGCGCGAGAACAGGTCGTACCACTTCGCCGCGCCCGGGTTTGTCGCCGTGCCTGCCGCCTGCTCCGTCCACGTCCTACTCGGTACTCCTTTTGCCACGCGCGCCGCTACTCCTGCGCCAGCAGCGTCGTGACGTAGCTCAGCGCCTCCTTGGCGCTGTGCTCGTCGTAGCCATACTCGGTCACCAGGCGCTGCTGCACCACCGAGATCTTCTGGCGCGCCTCATCGTCCGGGCGCGCGGTCGAGGTCACGAGCCGCAGCACGTCGCGGCGCTCCTCGAACAGGTACTGCTCGATCGCCTCGCGCATGCGCGCGTGGCTCGCCAGCTTGAACTTCTCGCCGGTCTTGAAGGCCACCATCGCCTTGCGCACCACTTCCTGGCGGAACGACAGCTTGCCGGAGTCGGAGACCTTGATCTTCTCCTCGACCGAGCGCAGGAAGCGCTCATCGGCGGGCGCGGTTCTCGCCGGTGATCGGATCGGTCACCTGGCGGTGATCGAGCGAAGCCTCGACCTCGTCCAGATACTTCTCCAGCAGCTGCTGCGCCTCCTCCTCGAAGGAGGCGAACATCGCGCGGTGCACGTCCTCCTTCACCCAGCGGTTGTAGAACTCCTTGCGCGCCGTCACCAGGTGATCGATCCAGGCCTTCTTGTGCTTGCACGTCCATGCGCGCATCGCTCTCGATGCGAGTCCTTGAGCGCCAGCAGCAGCTCCATGCTGGTGAGGCTGTGGGTATTGCCGCGGGTGATGGCGTTGGAGATGGCATTGATCACGAAGCGCGGGCTGACGCCGGTCATGCCCTCGTCCGGGGTCTCGGCGCGCAGCCGCGCGGCCTCGCTGTCCGGCGATCGCCCTCGACCGCCTCGCCGGCATACAGCCGCAGCTTCTTCGCCATATCCAGGCCCTCGCGCTCGGGCTTCGTCGAGGCGCGTCAGGATGGCGAACACCGCGGCCAGGTTCAGCACGTGCGGATCGAGGTGCACGTTGCGGAACGCCGGCGCGCCCGACACCAGCTTCTGGTAGATGCGCGACTCGTCGCGGTAGGACAGCGCGTACGGGACCTTGATGATGACCATGCGGTCGAGCAGCGCCTCGTTCTCCTTTTCCTGCAGGAACTTGTGGAACTCCGCGAGATTGGTATGCGCGAGAATCGTCTCATCCAGATGGATGAGCGGGAAGCGCGACACCTTGACGTTCTTCTCCTGCGTCATGGTAAGCAGCAGGTAGAGGAACTCGCGCTTCACCTTGAGGATCTCGATCATCTCCAGCACGCCGCGGCTCGCGGCGTAGACCGCGCCCGACCAGGACCAGGCGCGCGGATCGCCCTCATCGCCGATCTGCGCGACCTTGGCGAGATCCACCGAGCCGACCAGGTCGGCGATGTCCGCGGTGGTGGGATCGTGCGGGCGCATAGGTGCCGATGCCGACGCGCGAAGCTTCGGCGAGAAACATGCGCTCCACGGGAACGCGCACGAAGTCACCTTCGAATTCGCGCTCGACGTAGTCGCGCGCCCAGGGCGACAGCTCCCCCTGGATGTCCACGCCGTAGCGGTCGCGGAACTCGGCGCGCAGGCTGGCGGGAACCAGGTTCAGCGGGTTCTCGCGCAGCGGCGAGCCCTTGATGGCGTACAGGGCGCCCTCGTCCGTGCGGCTGTATTCCTCCAGGCCGCGCTTCATGCAGGATGGCGAGCGTCGATTTGCCGCCCGAGGGCGGACCCAGCAGCAGCAGCAGGCGGCGGCCGACATCGGAGCCGGCGGCGGCGGCCTTGAAGTAATCGACCACCCGGGACAGCGGCTCGTCGATGCCGAACAGCTCGCGCTTGAACAGCTCGCGCGCGCGTCGCGCTCTCGGACGCGTCCGGCTGCCCGGCGCGCCCGTGCCAGCGCAGCATGTCCCAGATGTATTCGTGGCTGGTGCGGGCGAACGCGGTCGGGTTGGCGGGCAGGATGTCGGCGAGGAACTCGCCGAAAGTGCCTTCCCAGCGCTGCGCGCGGTGCAGGCGGCTGAAGGAGCTCAAGCTGTCGATGAATTCGGCAGTGGTACCGCGGAGATTCGGGTCAACACCGAGCGATCGCATCGTCCTTCCCTCCCGTTGAGCTCATGGGTCTCGAGTCGGGTGCCGGCGAGCCAGCGTCGCTCTCAACTTAGTCCCAACGCTTTACGCAATGAGTGATGGCCCTCAGTTCCTGACGCGCCTATTACGTTAAGACGGTCACAGGCGCGGATTGTTCACCGCTCGCGCCCGGCGCGCCAGCGGCGTCGCCGCGCGCGGACGCTCTGCTCGCGCCAGTGCATAGCTTAAGTGTCTGATTGCAAAGCCGCGTCGCGACACGCACCGAACGGGTGCAGTCGCCTGAGCTGCTCGCCACCCCTCGCGCGGGCGTTTCGCTTCGGGGCGTTGCCGCGCCGTGCTCACCGTGCGTGCGCGCGTTCCGTGGCCCGTACAAAGCGAGCAGTGCTTCCAAATTTTCAGATCTCGCGTCGCAGCCTCCCGACGCAGCCTGTCGTTATTGTGAACTGACGCACTGCGCTGGCGCAGAGGCGACATATCCTGCAAACGCGAGGCTCTGCGCGCGCGGCTAGCTGCGTCTGTCGCGGTCGCCACGCTGCGGGGATCGACACCTGCGCAACCCGTTGGTTTTCGTTGTTGGAGAGACGCCCCGTGGCCAGTGCACCTTCCGCCTCCCGCAGCCCCGAGACCGCCGCGAGCGCCACCACGGTCGCGCAGCCCCTCTCGCAGCCCGCGGCGGATGTCACGGTGATTACCACCCGGGACGATTTTCTGCTCGAGCTGGGACAGGCGCTCGGCGGTCAGGCCGGCGTACGCCCGGTCGATTCGCTGCAGGGGGCGCTCGCGGGCCTGTCGGGCGCCAGGCGCGGCCAGGTGCTGGCCATCGACGCGCGCGAGCTCGCCGACGTCCGCGCCGCGGTGGACGCCGCACACGCAGCGCTGGCGCGCGTCGTGGTGGTGGTATTCGCTGAAAGCCCCGCGGACAAACTGCTCAGCACCACGCTCAAGGGAAGCAAGGTTTTTGCGGTACTGCCGCTGCCGATCGACCCGCGTAAGACGCAGGCGGTGCTCGAAGGGGCGATCGCGGAGGCGGTGGCGAACAAAGCCGCGCTGCGTGTCACGCCCGCGCCGCAGCCAACGGCGATCCTCGGGCCGCTGCGGCAGTCTGCCCCGCAGCCGCAGGAGCGTCCTGCGAGCCGCTTGACCGGCAAGCCCTTGGCTGTCGCAGCCGCAGCGGCAGCCGCCGCCCTGGCGGCTGGCGCCTACTGGATGTTCATGCACGGCAGCGCTGCACCGGCAGGCGCCGCCGCAACGCCCGCCGCCGCAACGCCCGCCGCCGCACGCGCGGCGCCCGGCACCACCGCCGGCGCGGCGGTCGCCGACACCGCGATCGTGAAGGGCAAGGTGGACGAGCTGCTCGAGAAAGCACGCCTCGCCATGCACGAGCGGCGCTTCAGCGAGCCCGTCGCCGACAATGCGCTGTTGTATTACCGCTCGGCCGCGGCCGCGGATCCCTCCAGCGCCGAGGCGAGTGACGGGCTGCTGCGCGTGGCCGAAGTGCTCGCGGGGCGCTTCGATGAGGCGCTGAACGGCGGCCGTTTCGAGGAGGCCGCGCTGACGCTTGCCAATTTCAGGGCCGCCGCTGCAGGCGATGCCCGCGTGGGGGCTTTGGAGCAACGGCTGTTTGCAGCAGAGATCTCCCGCGCGCTCCTCGAGAGCAACTTCGAGCGCGCCACCCTCTACCTGCGGCAGGCGCAGCAGTCGCGGACCGTGGCGCCGGAACAGCTCGGCCGCTGGCGCGCAGACATCACGCGTCACCAGGAAGAGGCGCGCGTGCAGCACCTCGTGGGACTCGATCAACGAGCGCATCCGCGACGGCAAACTCATCGACGCCGAGGACAGCGCCAGGGTCTATCTGCAGCAGCTAGTGGCAGCAGCGCCGTCCAATGCCGCCACGCAGCGTGCCACGCACGATCTCAACAGCGCCTACCTGCACAAGGCCCGCGAGGCGGGACTGGCGAAAAATACCGCCGAAGCGGAGCGCTGGCTCGGCGAAGCGCGTGCCGCCGGGCTGAAGCCCGCCGAACTCGCCGCCTTCCAGAAAGAGCTCAGCGGCGCGCGGGCCAGGGCGACGCAGGCGGAGAGCGAGCGCTCGCTGCAGCTGGCGCGCGAGCGGCTGCGCGACGGGCGCCTGACCGATCCGGCGCAGGACAGCGCCGCCTGGTACCTCACGCAGCTGCAGGCCGCCGATCCGGCCAATGCGGCCCTCAGCGCGGCCAGCCGCGAGCTCGCGAAGCTGCTCCTCGAGCGGGCGCGTACCGCAGTGCTCGCCGGCAAGCCGGGCGACGCCGACCTCGCGCAGGCCAAGCGCTGGGGCGCGGATCCGAAAGACCTGGCGGCGGTGCAGCAGCTGCAACCGGCCGCCGCACCGGACGGGCCGAACCTGGCCGCGCTCGCGGCCAGCCTGAAGCGCCTGCGCGCCGAGCCGCCGGATTACCCGCCCGGCGCGCTGGTGCAACACATCACCGGCAGCGTGACGCTCGAGTACACCGTCGACACCCGCGGCGAGACGCGCGACATCCACGTGGTCGAGGCGACGCCCCCAGGCGTCTTCGACCAGGCGGCGATCAGTGCGGTCAAGCACTGGCGCTACGCGCCGATGATCGTCAACGGCAGCGCCGTCGAGGTGCCGGTCAAGGCCCGCATGCGCTTCGAGCTGCCCAAATAAGACCACAGGAGATCTCCGCAATGAGCGTTGCAGGGACAGAGCGTCGCCGCCAACTCGTCACCGCCGGCATCGGCACGGCGCTGATGGTGGTCATGGGCGCCGTGCTATTCATGGGCTTTCGCCTCGCCACGCCACATGCGCGCCGAGCATCACGGCGCTGCAGACGGCGAGCCGCCTGCAGACCTACCCGGTGGAGATCGCCCGACAGCTGAACGCGCTGCGCGATCGGCTCGAGGTGCGCGCCTATTCCGGCCAGGCGCTCGCCGACCTGAAGAGCACGGTCAAGCGCTTCGACCAGGAGCTTGAGGCAGCTCGGCGCCTCGGGCGACGTCGAGTCGCCGCAGCTCGACCATGCGCTGCTGCTGTGGCACCAGTACGCGCCGGTGATCGATCCGGTCATCTCCTTCAACGGCCAGCCGTACGTGGATTCGGACGACGCCGGCAGCTCGTTCTCGAGGGAAGGTCGCGAGCACTACGCGGACGTAAAGCGCGCGCAGCTGTTCGCCGCCGAGAACGCCCGGCCGCTGCAGCGCAGCTCGCAGCGCTCGCCACGACGCTGCAGCAGAGCACCTCCGACGCCGCCGCCCGCCTGCGCCTGCTGCTGTTCGGCGGGTGTGCTCGCGGCGCTGGTGCTGGCGGCGGCGGCCGGCGTACTTCCAGATCACTCGCTCACGTCACGAGCGCGCGGCGCGGGAAGCGCAGGAGCAGACGCGCGACATTCTGAAGACGGTGCGGGAAGGCTTCTTCCTGCTCGACGCCGACTACCACATCGGCTCGGTCTGGTCGGAGGCGCTGACCCGCATGTTCAGCCGCGACGACTTCGCCGGCCTCGCCTTCGAGGAGCTGCTCAAGGACCTCGTGCCCGCCGGCCACGCTGGCGACCGCCATGAAGTACATCAAGCTCCTGTGGGGTGATCGCGCCCACGAGAACCTGATGAAGAGCATCAACCCGCTGGGCCAGCTCGAGATCACGCATGGATAACGGGCATGGCGGCAAGGAAACCCGCTACCTGCAGTTCGACTTCCACCGCGTCATGGGCCCCGAAGGGCATCAAGCACGTGCTGTGCGTCGGTCGGCGATATCACCTCCAGCGTGCTGCTGGCGCAAGGAGCTGCAGGAGTCGCAGGAAAACGCGAACGCTCAGCTCGACATGATGCTCGGCATGATGCACGTCGATCCGCTGCAGCTGGTCTCGTTCCTGGACAGCACCGAGACCGGCCTGCAGCTGATCAACGCCATCCTGAAGGAGCCGGCGCGCACCGACGCCGAGTTCCGCAAGAAGCTGAACGGGCTGTTCCGCGAGCTGCACTCCATCAAGGGCGAGGCCTCGGCGCTCGAACCTGATGAGCATCGCGCAGCCGCGTGCACGCGCTCGAGGACATGGTCAGCGAGCTGAAGAAGAAGGCGGAGCTCTCGGGCAACGACTTCCTGCCGATGGTGCTGAAGCTCGACGAGCTGCTCGCGCACTTGCGCGGCGTGCGCGAGATGGCCTCGCGCCTCACGGCGCTCAAGGACACCGCTCCCGGCGCGGCTGCCGCGCCTGCCGCGGCCACCGCGCCAATGCGCCTGCCGAAGAGCGCCGCGCCGTCGCCAAGCCGGCCGCCGCGGAGCGGCTCGGGCGCCGCGTGCGAGGACCTCTCGCCGACGCTGCACTCGATGGCGGAGCGCCTGGCGCAGGATCACCACAAGCGCTTCAAGCTGACGACTGCCGGGCTCGCGCGACGTGCCCGCGCGTACATCGCCGACGATCAAGGATTGCGTGATCCAGATGCTGCGCAACTCGGCCGTGCACGGCATCGAGGCGAGCGAGGTCCGCCAGCGCGCAGACGAAGGAAGACGTCGGCGTCGTGCGGGTGGATTTCCGCAAGTCGGGCGACGGCTACGAGCTGGTTTTCGAGGACGATGGCGCCGGCATCTCGCCCGATACCCTCAAGTCCGCCGCGGTGCGCAAGCAGATCATCACCGAAGAAGAAGCCGCCGGCATGGATACGCGCGCCGCGATGGCCCTGATCTTCCGCCCGGGGTTCTCAACCCAGGAGGAAGTGTCCATGGATGCCGGCCGCGGGGTCGGCATGGACGTGGTGGCGCGCAGCGTCTACGCGCTCGGCGGCAAGATCGGCGTGAGCACCAATCCGGGCAAGTTCACGCGGTTCAAGATCGTCCTGCCGGCTGCCGAAGCGGTCAGCAGCACGGCGGTCGCCTGAGACTCGGATGCACGGGCATGATGACGCAACGGCAGGCGGCAACGTAATGAGCGACAAGCGGAAACGAAGTCCTTCAAACTGATGATCGTCGACGACTCGAACATCATGCGGCGGCGCATCGAGCGCTCGAAGCAGTTCGACGAGCTGCGAGCTGGTCGGTACGGCCGGCAACGGGCTCGAGGCGCTCGAGCTGTTCAAGAAGACCGACCCGGACGTGGTTACTATGGACCTCACCATGCCGCAGATGGACGGCATCGAGTGCATCTCGCAAGCTGGTGGTCGCTGAAGCCGGCGGTGCGGATCCTGGTGATCTCCGCGCTGGCGGACAAGGCGACCGCGGTAGAGGCTATGGAGAAAGGCGCGAACGGTTTTCTCAACAAGCCGTTCACCGACCGGCAGCTGAACGAAGCCATCGCAGACCTCATGAGATAGAGCTGAGACCATAACAATGTTGCAGGAACAGGAGCTCAAAACCTTCGTCGAGGGGACGACGAACTACTTCGAGGTGGCCGCGCAACAGCCCGCCTCGATCGGCTCGCCGTACCTCGACGGAAGCGCCGCCGTCGGTGCACGACTACACCGGGCGTCATCAGCATTTCGGGCAAGCGCGAGGGCGTGGTGTACTTCACCGCGCCGAAGGCGATGCTGACCGTGCTGCTCATGAAGATGCAGGAGAACGACTTCAGCCACGAGACCATGCGCGATCTCGTCGGCGAAGTGGCCAACACCATCTCCGGCAATGCGCGCCGCGATTTCGGCCGCGACTTCGTGATCTCGGTGCCGAGCGTGCTCGCGGGCGAGAAGCCCGGAGATTCCGCAGAAGCCCGGCTCAGCGCTCGTTCGTCATTCCGATCAACTGGCGCAGTCACTCGGCCAAGCTGATCGTGTCGCTCACCTGAGCTGAGCGCTCAGGGCACTCCTGCTCGCCAGCGGCGGCGCTGACGGCGGCCTATGCCCAAGTCACCGCGCGCGGCATCGCCTCGTCATCGGCGCGCAGGCGATAGCCCAGCCCCGCCTCGGTGACCAGATAGCGCGGCTGGCGCGGGTCGGGCTCGAGCTTGTCGCGCAGATTCTTGATGCACACCCGCAGGCTGCGCGAGTCCCCCAGCCGCTCCGGTCCCCACACCTCGCGGATGAGCTGGTCCTGCATCACGATCGAGCCCAGGTGCCGCGCCAGGCATTCGAGCACGCGGTACTCGAGCGGCGTCAGGTGCACCTCGCCGTGCGGGCCGTGCGCCTCGCGCCGCGCAGATCGACCTGCGATGTCGCCCAAACTGCAGCAGCGGAGACTGCATCGGCGCCGCGCACGTTGCGGCGCAGCGCCGCGCGCACCCGCGCGAGCAGCTCCGGCGCGCTGAAGGGCTTGGTGACGTAGTCGTCGGCGCCGGCATCGAGCGCGGCGATCTTCTGCTCCTCCATCGTGCGCGCCGACAGCACGATGATCGGGCACGGGCGACCAGGCGCGCACGCTCGCGGATCACCGTCAGGCCATCGCCGTCCGGAAGCCCCAGGTCGACGAGCAGCAGATCGGGCTTGTGGCTGCGCGCCTCGATCTCGGCGCGCATGCGCGGTGTCGGCCTCGACGAAGCGATACCCCTCCGCCTCCAGCAGCACGCGCAGCACGCTGCGGATGGCGGGCTCGTCCTCGATGACGAGGATCTGGTGCATCGCCTGCGTCATGTGCACGCGGCTCCGTCGCGCGGGCAGCGTGAAGTCGAAGCGCGCGCCCGCCGCCCGTCGCGGCGCTGCGCCTCGATCTCGCCGCCGTGAGCGCGAATGATGGCCTGGCAGATCGCCAGCCCCAGCCCCACGCCGACGACCGCGCCCTCCTCGCTGCCGCGCTGAAACTTGTCGAACAGCCGCGCGGGATCGCCCGCCGGCAGTCCCGGCCCCTCATCCTCCACGACGACGCGCACGAACATCGCCGTCGCATCGATCGCGCGACACGCACGACGCGCGTGCCGGGGGGCGTGTACTTGGCGATGTTGTCGAACAGGTTGGCGAACACCTGCACGATGAGCGTGGCATCCACGTACACCGGCGGCAGATCCGGCGGGCAGTCGCAGCTCGACCGGGTGGTCCGCGAGCTGCGCCTCCAGGCGCGTGCAGGGCCGCTGCCGACGAGATCATCGAGCGTCTGCCAGTCGCGGCGCAGCACGACCTGCCCGGACTCGAAGCGCATCAGGTCGAGCACGTTGGAGACCAGCTCCGACATCTCGCGCGCCTTGGTCTCGATGGAGCGCGCCAGCGACACGCGCGTGGCCTCATCCAGGCGTCGCGCCGTGCTCGGCGAGCGTGCTGCCGGCGCCCGCCATCACCGCGAGCGGCGTGCGCAGGTCGTGTGAGATCGAGGCGAGCAGCGTGTTGCGCAGACTCTCGCGCTCGGCCGTCAGACGCGCGCGCCTCGGCGCTCTCGGCCAGCCGCGCGCGCTCCAGCGCGAGGCCGATCTGCCCGGCGAAGGTCTCGAGCAGGTGGCGCTGCTCGGGCAGCAGCACGCGCCGCGCGATTGCTCGGGCAGCACCGCCAGCACGCCCAGCGGCCTGCCGCTCATCGCCGAGCGGCACGTACAGCGCCGGCGCCGCCGGCAGCGTATCGGTGCCGAGCCCCGCCTGGCGGCCGTGGTCGAGAACCCACTGCGCGATGGCCAGATCCGCGCCGCGCAAGGAGCTCTCGAGCGGCGGATCGCGTCGGATAGTGCAGCTTGCCGCTCGGCATCCGGCAGCAGCACCGACCGCCTGGCATTCGAAACACTTCGGCCACGTGCCTGCACGGCGACGCGCGCCATGTTGCTCGATGCCGCGCGTCGCCGCCAGCTCGCGGCTCATGGCATACAGCAGCGCGGTGCGCCGCTCGCGTGCGCCGGCCACGCGCGTCTGCTGCCGCACGCTCGCCATCAGGTTGGCGATGACCAGCGCGATGGTCAGCATGACGCGCGAAGGTGACCAGGTACTGCGCATCGGAGACCGCAAAGCTGAATCGCGGCGGCACGAAGAAGAAATCGAACGCGACGACGTTCAGCAGCGCGGTCAGCAGCCGACGGGCCGCGGCCGAGCCGCAGGCCGGCCACGGTCACGCCGAGCAGGTAGACCATCACCAGATTCGAGAGCTCGAAGTGCGGGTACATGACGAAGCGCCACCAGCGTGCAGGCCGCGGTCGTGCCAGCGCCCAGGCGTAGCGGTCCCAGCGGATCGGCCGCGGATCCAGCCGGCGCTGTCGACGCCGGCGGCTCGCGGTGCGCGTGGCGCGCCGGCGCGTCGGCGCGCGATCGTCACGACATCGAAGCCGCGCGCGCGCCGCACCAGCTCGGTGGCGGTCGAGGGCCGCAGCCACGCGCGCCAGCCGCGCCGCTTCGGCGCGCCGACGATGACGCGCGTGGCGTGGCGGGTCTGCGCATATTCCAGCGAGCGCCGCGGCGGCCGACGGCCCGTCGAGCGTGACGGTCTCGGCGCCCAGCGACTCGGCCAGCCGCAGCACGTCGATGCGCCGGTTGCGCTCGGCCTCCGACAGGCGCAGCAGCGCCGGGGTCTCGACGTACACCACGGTCCATTCGGCATCGAGCGCATCGGCCATGCGCTTGCCGGCGCGCACGAGCTGCTCGGCCTGCGCGTCCGGGCCGACGGCCACCAGCACGCGATCGCCGGCGAAGCGCGTGCGCGCGCGCGATCCGGTCGGCAGAGGCGCGCGCGGCCGCCTCGACGCGATCGGCGACCCGGCGCAGCGCGAGCTCGCGCAGCGCCATGAGATTCGGCTTGCGGAAGAAGCGCTCGACCGCAGTCGCCGCCTCGTCGCGCGACATAGACCTTGCCGGCGCGCAGGCGCGCCAGCAGATCATCGGGCGGCAGGTCGATGAGCTCGATGCTCGTCGGCCTCGTCGAACACCTGGTCGGGCAGCGTCTCGCGCTGGCGCACGCCGGTGGTCTGGGCGACGAGATCATTGAGGCTCTCGAGGTGCTGGACGTTGACCGTCGTCCACACGTTGATGCCGGCCTCCAGCAGCTCCTCGACGTCCTGCCAGCGCTTGGGGTGGCGCGGCGGCGGCTCGCCGCCGACGAGATTGGAATGCGCGAGCTCGTCGACCAGCAGGATGGCCGGATGGCGCGCGAGTGCCGCATCGAGATCGAATTCCTGGCGCACGATGCCGCGGTAGCTGACCGGCAGCGTCGGCAGTCGCTCCAGACCCTCGAGCAGCCGCTCGGTCTCGACGCGCCCGTGCGGCTCGACGTAGCCCACCACGACGTCGGTGCCGCCGGCCCGCACGCCGCGCGCGGCCTCGAGCATGGCGTAGGTCTTGCCGACGCCGGCGGAGGCGCCGAAGAAAATGCGCAGCCGCCCGCGCTTGGCGCGCGCCTCTTCGGCCTGGACGTGCGCGAGCAGTTGATCCGGATCGGGCCGCGTTCCGACCATGTCGCTGCCGCATGCGCTACGCTGTCAGGCGCCTCAGGCGTTGGCGATGGCGTGCATCGCAGCGCCAGGTTGAGCTCCAGCACGTTGACGCGGGGCTCGCCGAGGACGCCGAGCCAGCCGACCCTGCGCGTGAGCCGCAATCAGCGCTTGCACCGCCGCAGGCGTGCAGGCCGCGCGCGCGCGCCACGCGCGGCGCCTGGTAGTGCGCGGCGGCGAGGCTGATCTCGGGATCGAGGCCGCTGGCCGAGGCCGTCACGAGATCCACCGGCATCGGCGCCGTGTTGCCCGGGTCGGCGGCGCGCAGCGCCTCGATGCGCGCCTTGACGGCATCGGTCAGCGCCGGGTTGAGCGGCCCGAGGTTCGAGCCGCCGGAGGCGGTGCCGTTGTAGGGCTGCGGCGTGGTGGCCGACGGACGGCTCCAGAAATACTTCGGGTCGCTGAAGCTCTGGCCGATGAGCGCGCGAGCCGACGGCGCGTGCCGTCGCGTCACGATGAGGCTGCCCGCGGCCTGGCTGCGGAAAGACCGCCTGCGCGATGCCGGTGACGACCAGCGGGTAGACGACGCCGGTGCATGCAGCGGTCAGGAACAGGAACAGGACGAGCGGCGGGACGCAGGATGATGGCTGTGCACGGCGAGTCGTCAGCCTCAGGTCAGGTGAGCCAGCGACCAGCCCCAGGTCGATGAGCTTGATGCCGGCGAAGGGCACGAGGATGCCGCCCAGGCCGTAGATCAGCAGATTGCGGCGCAGCAGCACCGCGGCGCCCGAGCGCGCGGTACTTCACGCCCTTCAGCGCCAGCGGGATCAGCAACGACGATGATGAGGGCGTTGAAGATCACGGCCGACAGGATCGCCGAGAACGGGCTCGCCAGGCGCATGACGTTGAGCGCGTTCAGCTGCGGATAGGTGGTGGCGAATGCCGCGGGGATGATGGCGAAGTACTTGGCGACGTCGTTGGCGATGCTGAAGGTGGTCAGCGAGCCGCGGGTCATCAGCATCTGCTTGCCGGTCTCGACCACCTCGATGAGCTTGGTGGGGTTGGAGTCGAGATCGACCATGTTGCCGGCTTCCTTGGCCGCCTGCGTGCCGGTGTTCATGGCCACCGCCACGTCGGCCTGCGCGAGCGCCGGCGCATCGTTGGTGCCGTCGCCGGTCATCGCCACCAGGCGGCCCTGCGCCTGGTGCTCGCGGATCAGCGCGCAGCTTCGCCTCCGGGGTCGCCTCGGCCAGGAAATCATCGACGCCCGCCTCGGCGGCGATCGCGGCGGCGGTGAGCGGGTTGTCGCCGGTGATCATGATGGTCTTGATGCCCATGCGGCGCAGCTCGCCGAAGCGCTCCTTGATGCCGCCCTTGACGATGTCCTTGAGCTCGATGATGCCGAGCACGCGGGCGCCGTCGCTCACCAGCAGCGGCGTGCTGCCGCGGCGCGCCACCTCCTGCACGGTCGTCAGAATGGCCTTGGGAAATACCTGCCCGAACGCCTCGACGTGCTTCTGGATGGCGTCCGCGCGCGCCCTTGCGGACCTGGCGCTCGCCGATGTCGACGCCGCTCATGCGCGTATGCGCGGAGAACGGCACGAACGTGGCGCGCAAGCGCGCGCCAGATCGCGCTCGCGCAGGTTGAAAGCGCTGCTTGGCGAGCACGACGATGCTGCGCCCTTCGGGAGTCTCATCGGCGAGCGAGGCGAGCTGCGCGGCGCTCTGCCAGCTCCTCCTCGCGTGACGCCGGGCGCCGGCATGAAGGCCGCGGCCTGGCGATTGCCGAGCGTGATGGTGCCGGTCTTGTCGAGCAGCAGCACGTCGACGTCGCCGGCCGCCTCGACCGCGCGGCCGGAGGTGGCGATGACGTTCGCCTGCATCATGCGGCTCATGCCCGCCACGCCGATCGCCGACAGCAGCGCGCCGATCGTGGTGGGGATCAGGCACACCAGCAGCGCGATGAGCGCGGTGATGGTGATCGGCGTACCGAGCTTGGCGACCGCGACGCTGTAGAGCGAGTACGGCAGCAGCGTCGCGGTGGCGAACAGGAACACCAGGGTGAGCGCCACCAGCAGGATGGTCAGCGCGATCTCGTTCGGGGTCTTCTGGCGCTTGGCGCCTTCCACCATGGCGATCATGCGGTCGATGAAGGTCTCGCCCGGATTGACCGTGACGCGCACGATGATCCAGTCGGACAGCACGCGCGTGCCGCCGGTCACGGCGGAGAAGTCGCCGCCGGACTCGCGGATGACCGGCGCCGACTCGCCGGTGATGGCGCTCTCATCGACCGAGGCCGCGCCCTCGATGACTTCGCCGTCGGCCGGCATGTAGTCGCCCGCCTCGACCAGCACCACATCGCCGCGGCGCAGCTCGTCGGCGCGCACCGGGCGCTGCCGCGTGCGATCGCTGCGGGTCGGCGAGCTTCTTGGCCGACACGGTCTGCTTCAGGCCGCGCAGCGCCGCCGCCTGCGCCTTGCTGCGGCCCTCGGCCAGCGCCTCGGCGAAGTTCGCGAACAGCACCGTGAACCACAGCCAGATCGCGACGTTGAGGATGAACCAGGCGGGCGCCTCGCCGCGGCCCGGCGAGCGCCTGCACCCACAGCGCGGTGTCAGAATGCTGCCGATGTAGACGACGAACATCACCGGGTTGCGCCACTGCACGCGCGGGTCGAGCTTGCGCAACGCGTCGACGCAGCGCCGGGCACGAGCAGCGCGCGATCGAACATGGACAAGTTTGCGCGGCGCGTCATGGGCTGGCCTTCAGTGCGCCGTCAGTGCGCCCAGCAGCATCAGATGCTCGACGATCGGGCCCAGCGCGAGCGCCGGCACGAAGGTCAGCGCACCGACCAGCAGCACCGTGCCGATCAGCAGAATGACGAAGGTCGGCCCGTGCGTCGGCATGGTGCCGGCGGTCACCGGCACGCGCTTCTTGGCGGCCAGCGACCCGGCCACCGCCAGCACCGCCGACGATCGGCCAGTAGCGGCCGAGCCACATCACGAGGCCGAGCGCCGTGTTGTAGAACGGCGTGTTGGCGGAGATGCCCGCGAACGCGCTGCCGTTGTTGTTGCCGGCGGAGGTGAACGCGTAGAGGATCTCGGAGAAGCCGTGCGCGCCGGGATTCGCGACGCCCGCCTTGCCCGGCCGCCACGCTGACCGCGACGGCGGTGCCGACCAGCACGATGAAGGGCATGACGAGGATCGCGATCGAGCTCATCTTCATCTCGAACGCCTCGATCTTCTTGCCGAGATACTCGGGCGTGCGTCCGATCATCAGGCCGGCGATGAAGACGCCGATGATCGCGAAGATCAGCATCGAGTACAGACCCGTGCCGACGCCGCCGAACACCACCTCGCCGAGCTGCATGTTGAAGAGCGGCACGAAGCCGCCGAGCGGGGTGAACGAGTCGTGCATGGAGTTGACCGCGCCGCAGGAGGTCGCCGGTCGTGACCGTGGCGAACAGCGCCGAGGCGGCGATGCCGAAGCGCGCCTCCTTGCCTTCCATGTTGCCGCCCGGCTGCATGAGCGCTGGCGCGTCTGGTCGACGCCGAGCGCGGCGATGCGCGGATTGCCGACCTGCTCGCTGTGCACCGCGATCGCACAGCAGCGGCACGAACAGGATCAGCATCGCGGCGAAGCACCGCCCAGCCCTGGCGCGTGTCGCCAACCATCCGTGCCGAAGGTGTAGGTCAGCGCCGCCGGGAATGAGCAGGATCGCGAGCATCTCGAGGAAATTCGAGAGCGGCGTGGGGTTCTCGTACGGATGCGCGGAGTTGGCGTTGATGAAGCCGCCGCCGTTGGTGCCGAGCTCCTTGATCGCTCTCCTGCGAGGCGATCGGGCCCATCGGCAGGGTCTGCGTCTGGGTGCGTCGAGGCGTCTCCATGCACGGGATTGCCGGCCGCGTCCTTCAGCGGATTGCCCGCGGCATCGATCTTCGGCTGCTGGTAGGTGAGCGTCTCGACGCGTCGTGACGTCCTTGTAGGCGCTGAAGTTCTGCACCACGCCCTGGCCGACGAGCACGATCGCCAGCAGCGATCGACGAGCGGCAGCAGGACGTAGAGCGTCGCGCGGGTCAGGTCGACCCAGAAGTTGCCGATCGACCTTGGCGCTGTGGCGGGCGAAGCCGCGGATGAGCGCGACGGCCACCACGATGCCGGTGGCGGCGGACAGGAAGTTCTGCACCGCAAGCCCCGCCATCTGCGTGAGATAGCTCATGGTGGACTCGCCCGAATAGCCCTGCCAGTTGGTGTTGGTGATGAAGCTCACCGCGGTGTTGAAGGACGAGTCCGGCGACGACGTTCGCGAAGCTGCTGCGGATTCAGCGGCAGCCAGAGCTGCAGGCGCTGCAGGGCATAGAGCACGAGCGCGCCCGAGCGCGTTGAACAGCAGCAGCCCGACGGCGTAGCGCTTCCAGCCCATCTCGCGCGCCGGGTCGACGCCGCACAGGCGGTAAATCCAGCGCTCGAGCGGCGCGCCGACGCGCAGCGCCCAGATGGGCCGGCCCTCCATCACGTTGCGCCATGTACAGGCCCAGCGGCTTCACGCACACGAGCAGCAGCAGCAGGAAGCATGACGATCAGCGCCGGCGTGACCGCGGTCATCAGAATTTCTCCGGCTTGATCAGCGCGTACAGCAGATAGGCAAGCAGCGCGACGGTCGAGCACCCCGCTCACGATGTAAACCACGCTCACTCGATGCTCCCGAGGCGGGAGATGGCGGCGATGAGCCACTGCGTCGCGCCGTACAGCGCAAGCAGAGCGAGGATGAAAATGACGTCCACTCGGGGCCACCCGCGAGAGTCGAACCGGAACGGCCACGATACTGCCCGGCCTGTGAGGTCCGCGTGAGGAAACACGCCAGCGAACTGTGACGGCTGCACTGTTGCCGGGCAGCGCTTTCAAGCGTGATTGCACCGATGCATCCGTGCGATCTGGGTCTGATCACGCTGCGCCGCGAAGTCGGCGCGCGCTATGCGCGCATCCACCGCCTGTGGGTGAGCGCCCGCAACGTCTACCGCCGCCTGCACCAGGCGCCGGTGCAGAACCTGACTGCGCTGCGCGCGGCGGCGCAGCGCCTCGATGAGCTCGATCGCGGACGCGCGGCGCTGCGGCGCGACCTCAAGGCGCTCGCGGACTGAGGCTCGCCGCGGCGACCGTCGCGCTCGGGGAGCGCGCAGGCACTCATTGACGGCCCTTTCCCCGCACGCCTAGAGTCCGCTGCCCGATGAATGCAACCTTCCAACCGCCTGCGGCGCTGCATCCCGGCGAGCGCGTGGCCGTGATCGCGCCGGCCAGCGGCTTCGAGCGCGCCGCTTTCGATGCCGGCCTCGCTGTGCTCTCGGCGCGCTACCGCCCCGAGTACGGAGCGGGGGTTTTCGAGCGCCACCGCTACCTCGCCGGGAGCGATGCGCGCCGTTTCGATGAGCTCACCGCCGCGCTCGCCGATCCGGACATCCGCGCGGTGTTCTGCGCGCGCGGCGGCTACGGTGCCACGCGGCTGCTGGCGCGGCTCGCGCAGCGCGCTCCGCCCGCTCCCGCGAAACCGATGATCGGCTTCTCGGACATCACTGCGCTGCACCTGTGGCTGCAGGCGAATGGACGCGTCAGCATCCACGGTCCGGTACTCACGCAGCTCGGGCGGCTGCCGGGGGCGAGCGCCGAGCGGCTGTTCGCGCTGCTCGAGTCCGCCCGCCCCGCTCCCGCCCTGCAGGGTACGGCCACGTATGTGGGCGGCACGGTGGAAGGAGCGCTGCTCGGAGGCAACCTGTCGGTGTTCTCGCGTCTGCTCGGTACGCCTCTCATGCCGGCACTGGAGGGCGCCATCCTGCTGCTCGAGGACCAGGGCGAGCGTCCGTACCGGCTCGATCGCATGTGGACGCATCTGCAGCTCGCGGGTGTGTTTAACCGCGTGCGCGGCATCGCGCTCGGAGCGTTCACCGGCTGCGAGGAAGCGGGCGCCGCATACACGGGCGCCGAGGTGCTGCGCGAGCTCGCGCAAGGCACGGGCCTGCCCTGTGCGGCCGGTTTTCCCATCGGGCACGGCGACGCCAACGAGTCCGTGCCGCTCGGCGCGCGGGTGCGGCTCGATGCCGACGCCGCGCGCCTCGCTTTCCTCGAGGCGGCAGTCGCCGGCTGAGGCGGCGGATGTTTGGACGCGCGCGCCGATGCCGGGATTTCAATCCAGGCGGCGCACCTGCAGCGCGAGCAGCGCCCCACTCTCATCGCGCTCGGCCTGAAACTCGATCGGGCGGCAGCAGACCTCGCAATCTTCCACAAAGACGGCCTCGTCCGAGGTCAGGTCGACGCGGGTTTCCAGCCGCTCGCCGCAGTACGGGCAGCGCACCGGCACGAACTCCTCCGGCGCCAGGGGCGGCTGCCCGGAGCCCGGCTCCCACACTGGCTCGAGGCCATAGAGCCTGTCGATGCTCTCGTCGTCGAGTCGCGTCAGCGACTCCTGCAGGCGGGACAGGCGGGTATTGCGCTGTCGTTTCATCGTTGCGTAAACGCGTGGCGAACTGCGATGCTGCGCGCATTGCGTAAGGTGAGCGAGGATACGCCACTATGCCGATGGTCCGTGCGTGGGGGCTGCTCGTGTGTGCCGCGGCCGGCGCTACTCTGGGGGGGTGCGTCGGTATGGGACTCTCGCCCGAGCCGCCTGCCGGAGTCAGTCTCGCGGGCGCCTGGAAGCTCGACCATGCGGCGAGCGACGACCCGCAGAAAGTGCTCGACCGGATGCGTGCGCAGGCCCTCAAGATCATGAGCCGCCGGCAGCAGACCGTCAGCGCCCCGCGCCCCGGACCGCGCGGCACGATGAGCGGCCCGCAGAGGTCCGAGCCGACGGCGGATGAAGAGCTGGCGCCGCCGCCGGGCCCCGGCAGTCATCGGCCCGACCCGCTGCTGCGCTCGCCCATGGCGCACATCATCATGAGGAGCGTCGCGCGCGGAGACTTTCTCACCGTGCGCCAGACACCGGGTGCGCTCGTGCTCGACTACGGCACTTCGCAGCGCAGTTTCACGCCCGGCGGCCGCAGCGTGGTATCCGCGGAGGGCGGCGTGGCAGATCAGACTTCCGGCTGGAAGGGCCGCGAGTATGTCATCCAGATCAAGGCGCAGCTCGGGCCGGACGTCACCGAGCGCTACGGGTTGGCCGCCGACGGCCGGCAACTGGTGGAGAAGTTGCATATCGGGGCCGGGGAGCTGCCCGGGGTCAATCTGACGCGCGTGTACATCCCGGCCACCGAGAGTGCGCCGCGGCCGCCGCCGAGCAACGACTGAACTTGCGTACCTCTCGGGCAGTCACATCAGCCATGCTTGCGGCGGCCAGGGCACTCGGGCTGTGCGCGCTGCTGCCGGCCGCGTTGAGCGCTGCGGCGCAGCCGCCCGCGGGGAGCGGGGGCGGCACGGAAGCCGCGCCCGCCGAGGAAATCGTGGTGGAGGGGCGGCACGAGGGCCCGCGTGTGTGGACGGTGCGCAGGGGCGACCACACGCTGTGGATCCTCGGCACGATCTCGCCCTTGCCGAAACGCATGATCTGGCAGCCGGACGCCGTGCAGGAGATTCTGCGCCACACGCAGGAGGTGGTGCCCGCCTGGCCCGCCTACGGCATCGGTGCCAACCCGCTTACGGCGTTGCGCGTCTATATCGAGTGGCGGCACCTGCAAAAGCCTCCCGACCACATGCCGCTGCGCGAGGCTGTGCCGCCGGCGCTGTATGCGCGTGTCGCGGCCCTCAAGGCCCGCTACGCCCCGCACGACAGCAAGATCGAGCAGATGCGCCCGATGCTCGCGGCGCGGGAGTTGCTCACCCGCGTGTTCGATGCCGCCGGCCTTGCGATCCACAACGAAGTGCAGGAAGAGGTGCTGACGCTCGCCCGGCAGCAGGGCGTGCGCATCCACCAGGACAAACTCAGGATCGACGACCCGGTCGACGTGCTGAAGGACGTCAGCTCCGCACCGCTCGCGGGCGAGGTGGCGTGTCTCGATTCGGTGGTGACGCTGCTGGAGACCGACTTGGGTCCGATGCAGGCACGCGCCCGCGCCTGGGCGCTGGGCGATGTCGATACGCTGCGCAGGTTCCCGCACGCGGACGATCGCACCGCCTGCATCGCCGCGGTCGCAACCACCGAGCGGGTGCGCAAACTGATTGCCCGCGCCCAGGACGACTGGCTGATCTCGGTGCGCGCGAGCCTTACGCGCAATAGCGGCACGCTCGCGGTGCAATCGATGGATCGGCTGCTCGGGGCGAATGGCGCGCTCGCCGCGCTCCAAGCCCAGGGTTACAGCGTCGAAGGTCCGTGAGCGCAGCGCCTCAGCTGCGCAGTGCGCAGCTCCAGGCGATCGCCAGCGCGGTGAGCGTCGCGGCACCGCTCAGGGCCTGCGGCACACGAGCAAGCAGCGCGCGTGCGCCCGGCAAAGCCGCGCTGGCCCCGAGCAGGGCCCCGACCGCGAAGCCGCCCAGATGCGCCAGCACATCAGTGCCTTCGCCTGCTGATCCCGTCCAGCCGAGCAGGATCACGCCGGCGATGAGCGGGCCCCAGCGGCGCGCCCAGCGCTGTGGCAGCGCGAAGCGCTCGCGCCACGAATATGCGGACATTGCCCCGAGGAGGCTGAACACCGCGGTCGAGGCCCCCACGGCGCGATGATCGGCCGGACCGAGCAGCGCCTCGAGCAGGTTCGCGAGCGCGGCCCCGGTGACGCCGAGAAGCCAGGCGGTGCCGCTGCCCATCTGCCGGCCGGCGAGGTAACCGAACCACACGCCGGCCGCGAGATTCGCGGCGAGGTGCGGACCATCGAGGTGCAGCGTGAGCGCCGTCCACGCACGCCACCATTGGCCGGCCTGCACGCGCGCGGCATCGAGCTCGCCCACGTCGAACGCATCCAGCCGCACCAGACCGTTCGAGAGCACCCAGGCCACGCCCAGCAGCACGAGCGCGTATGCGGCGCTGCCGATCCAGGCGTTGGGGTAGAGCGGCGGCGGCGCCGGCGCGCGCGGTGCTGCCCGGTTCTCGGCCTCGTACTGCAGCAGGTGCTGCGCCGCGTAGCCGGCGTCGGCGGGGGCCACCTGCAGCAGGAACTCACCGCCTGCCGCCACCGCTACCGCCTCGACGCCGACCGCTGCCAGTACCAGCAGCCGCTCGTTGCACTCGCGCCGGCGCGGGGAACGGAAGACGGTGGTCAGCTCCTCGCGGTCCACACTGATACCGGAGCGCGCGTGCCGCTCGTTCACGGCGCCTGCCGGCGCAGGTCAAGGGCGGCCAGCGCGCGTCGCACCAGGTCCCCGAGAAGCTCGTAGAGCGCGGCGCTGGAGTCCTGCAGGGCGTCGGTGTTGGGCACGTAGCGCAGCGGGCTGTGGCCGCGCCACACCCACAGTCCCGTGGGCGCCGGCACGACGGCGAGGCCAGCGCTGGAGAACTCCTGGACCGCACGCCACTCATGCTCGGCGTCGGTCACCAGAATGATGCGGCTCACGCCTGCCGCCCTGAGCATCCGCGCCGAGAACTGTGCATTCTGAAACGTGTCAAGCGCGTGGTCTTCGACCCAGCGCGTCTCGATGTGGAAGTCGCGAGCCAGCGAGGCACTCATGGGGTGTGCCTCGTTGGCCCCGGATACCAGCACCGGCAGCCCGGTGCGGTGCGCGACGAACGCGCCATAGGTGATGCGCTCGAGGAGCCTCCCTCCCACCGCCGCCGCACCGCCGTATTCGGGCGCCCCCGGGCGCGGCTTGTCCCCGCCGAGGATGACGATTGCCTGCGCCGCCACCGGGCGTGTCAGGTCGAGCGCCGGGCAGCGTTGCGCCGCCCGCGCGAGCCTGTCCGCCACCGCCGGCGTCGAGAGCAGCCACAGCGACGCAAGGCTCGTGATGAGCAACGTCCACCCGGTCCGGCGCGCGAGGACGCCGCTGCGTAATCCGAGGAGGCCGGCCCCGGCGATTCCCAGCAGCAGCGGACCGCCCGGGGGGAGGAGCAGTGTGTGTAACAGCGACTTCAGCGCGATGAACATAAGGCGCGCGTTACCTCCGGCAGCTCAGATGCGGATCGCCTGCCAGGCGCGCGAGCGCCAGCGCAGGAACAGCGCAGTGCCGAGCACCATGACATAGATGAGCACCGCAACCCAGCCGCCGAGGGCGCCCCAGCCGAACTGCGGCAGGAAATGCACCCAACCCTGCCCGGGCGCGAAGGTGAAAGCATGCGCGAGCGGCACAAACAGCAGCAGCGACACCGGCAGCACCAGGGCGGCCGGCACCCGCACGTCGCCCGCTCCGCGCAGGCACATGCTGCTGCCGAGATTGAGGCCGTCGAAGAACTGGTAGGCCGCTGCCAGCCACAGCAGCTGCGTGCCGAGCACGACCGCGGCAGCGGCATCGGCGTCGTGCGCGCCGGTGAAGAACGGCAGCATCCAGCGGCCGCCGAGCGCGATGAGGACGCCGATCCCGCCCATGTAGAGCGCGGCGAGCAGGATGACGCGGTTGCCGACCCGCAGCGCCCAGTCACGCGCCCCGGCGCCGATCGACTGTCCGACGAGCGTCGTGCCCGCGGAGGCGATGCCGAAACCGGGCATGTAGGCGATCGAGGTCAGCATCATGACCATTGCGTGGCGGCGCCGCCGGCGGTGCCGAGCCGCATCTGCATCATCTGGAACATGGAGAACGCCAGCAGGTCCGCCGCCGGCGACAAACCCATCGGCACGCCGAGTCGCAGCTGCTGCAGCATGCGGCGCGCGTGCGGCCGCCACGTCAGGTGTGAGCAATAGCGGCGCCGATAATCGAGCTGCAGGAACATCGCCACCGCGAACAGCAGCCCCACCGGCTGCGCCACGTTGGTCGCCCAGGCGGAGCCGGCGATACCCCAGCCCCAGTCCGAAGATGAAGACCTGGTTGAACAGCGCGTTGGTGACCGTGATGAGGATGGTGATCGCCAGCGTCACGCGCGGCCGGCCGACGCCGTTGAAAAATCCGAACATGGCCCACACCGCCGCGCCCACGACGGCGCCGCCCACGCGCGGAAACCAGAATGCCGAAGCCAGCTGCTCGATCTGCGGATCGAAACCGAACGGCGCAAGAATCAGGTGCCGCGCGGCCCCGACCAGCACGAACAACGGCACGGCGCACGCCATCGCCCACAGAGCGGTCCACACCGCCTGGGCCGCGCGCCGGTAGCGGCGCGCACCGTCGCTCTGCGCCACGAGCGTCTGCACGGCCATGCCGGCCCCACCGAGCACCAGCACGACCGCGACGATGAGCCACTGCACGGCACCCACCGCGGCCAGCGCCTGGGTGGAGATGTGGCCCATGAACCACATGTCGGTGAGGTTGAGGACGATCTGCACCGCGCTGTTGGCCATGAGCGGCAAGGCAAGCGCCAGCACCGCACGCTGATCCACGTGCGCGCCGCCGGCGGCGTCGATGCGCTGCGCCGGCAAGCGAGCGGCAGCGCTCGCTGACTGCGTGAGGGAATCCATGGCAACATCCTGCGCAATCGGTCATTCTCGCACACACCCTGCACGAGCGAGCGACAACACCATGGCAACACGCAAGAAGAGCGCGCCCGGCGCGCAAGCGCGCCGCCGCCGCAGCGCGCGGCGCCGGTCGACTCGCGCCGCGCAAGACCAGCCGCGGCCTCGAGGCCGCGCAAGTCGCCATCCCGATCGAGCACGAAGACATCGCCGCGCTCGCCACGCTGGTGCGCGAGCGTCGGCGGCGCGCCGATCGGCGCGTACCGCGAGCCCCTCGGCGGACGCGCGCTGCTGCTCGCGTGCATGCCGCTCGCCGCCGTGCAGCCGACACCCTTTCAGCGCGATCTGTCGCCGACGCACGCCAAGCGGCTGGCCACGCAGATCGACGAGACGGCCGCATTTCTCGATCCGCTCATCGTCGTGCGCGGCGAGGATGGGCGCTTCTGGACCCCCAACGGCCGGCATCGTCTGGCGGCGGCCAAGGTGCTGGGCCTGAAGCAGATCACCGCCCTCATCTCGCCCGATGAGTCGCTCGCCTACCGCATCCTTGCGCTCAACACCGAGAAGGCCCACAACCTCAGGGACCGCAGCCTCGAGGTCATCCGCATGGCGCGCAACCTCGCCGACGCGACGCGCCGGCGAAGCCGAGTCGCATTCGTCGCGGAGTTCGAGGCCCCGGAGCTGCTGACGCTCGGCATGGTGTACGAGCAGTCGTCCGCGCTTTGCCGGCGGCGCCTACAGCGCGTTCCTGAAGAAAGTCGACCGCTTCAGCGAGCGAGCGCTGAGCGCCAGCCTGCGCCAGCGCGAGGACTACGCCGCGCGCCTGATCGAGATCGACGCGCACGTGAAGACAATCATCGCCGCGCTGCAGGCACGCGGCTTCAAGTCGCCGTACCTGCGCAACTACGTCGTAGCGCGCATCAACCCGGTGCGCTTCCACAAGGCGAAGAAGGGCGACACCGAGCCGCCGATGCCGCTCGCGCAGGCGCTGACGCGCATGGCAGCCGCGGCGCGCACGTTCAATCTCGGCTCGGTATCGAATTCCGATCTCGCCTGGGTGGCCGTCGGCGCGGGCTCGGGCGAATAGCCGCCGCCACCTCGCCTCGGCACCCGCTCGCCCCGCCGGCAGCTGCGGCGGGGGCGGCCCGCACGGCTCGCGACTATCAGCTCTCCGGAAGCTGCCGCAGATTACCGTCGTCGCGATAGCCGAGCCCGTAACCCAGGGGGAAGAGTGGCGCCTCGCCCTTCTCGTGATCCACCGCCGGCGGGCGCGGCGAGGCCGGCCAGGAGAACGGCAGCCTGCCGCGGAAGTCGTAGCGCACCGCGCCGGCCGGTGTGGCGAACAGCACATCCGCCACGCCGCCGCCTTCAGGACCGGGGAGCCAGGCGGCGACGAAGCTGTCGGCGGCGTTGAGCTCGCGGTTGATCCACAGGGGCCGACCGGAGAGAAACACTGCTACCACCGGCACGTCCTGCGCGCGCAGCCGGCGCAGCAGCGCCAGATCGTGCGCATCGCCCGGACTGTATTCGAGCGTGGCGATGTCGCCCTCGTACTCGGCGTATGGGTGCTCACCGAACACCACGACGGCCACGTCCGGACGGGCGTGAAACTCGCCCATCGGGCTCAAGGTGGCCTGCCCGCCCGCGGCGCTCACGCAGCGCGCGATGGCGGCGTAGATCGTCTCCCCGTGCGGAAAGTCCTGGTTGGGCTCGGTGCCTTGCCAGTTGATGGTCCAGCCCCCGCTCTGGCGCGCGATGCTGTCGGCGGCATCGCCTGCCACCAGCACCCGCCCGCGCGGGGACAGCGGCAGGAGGTGATCGCGGTTCTTCAGCAGCACCAGCGACTCGCGCACGGCCTGACGCGCCACCGCGCGGTGCGCCGCGGAGCCGAGCAGCTCGTAGCGGCCCGCGAACGGCCGCGATGACGGACGCCCCTCGCTGTCGAGGCGAGCGCGCAGCTTCACGCGCAGCACACGCCGCACGGCATCATCCAGGCGCGCGGCGGAAATCAATCCCTCGCGCACCTGCGCCTGCGTATTACCGAGAAGCTCCCGCCACCCGTCCGGCGCCATCAGCATGTCGAGGCCGGCATTGAGGGCCGCGGCGCAGCTGCCCGGGGTGCATCCAGGCACCTGCTCGTGTCCGTTCCAGTCGCCGAGGAGTATGCCGTCGAAGCCCATGCGGCCCTTCAGCACGTCGGTGAGGAGCGCGCGGTTGCCGTGCATCTTCACACCGTGCCAGCTCGAGAAGGACGCCATGACGGTCTGTGCCCCCGCGGCAATCGCGGCCTGGTAGCCGAGGCTATCGAGATCGCGCAGCTCGCTCTCAGTGGTCAGATTGTCCCCCCGGTCCTTGCCGCCGGTGCCGCCGTCGCCCAGGAAGTGCTTCGGCGTCGCCAGCACGTGCGCGGCATCGAGGAATTGCGGCGTTCCCGGGGCACCCTGCAGCCCCATCACCATCGCCGCGGCATACTCGCGCACCAGCTGCGGATCCTCGGAGTAGCTCTCGTAGGTGCGCCCCCAGCGGGCATCGCGCGCCACCGCCACCGTCGGAGAGAACGCCCAGTCGAGCCCGGTGACCCGGACCTCGAGGGCGGTGATCTCGCCGATGCGGCGCACCAGCTGCGGATCATGCGCCGCCCCCAGGGCGATGTTGTGCGGGAATATCGTGGCCCCGGGGATGTTGTTGTGCCCATGCACGGCGTCCGTCCCCCACAGGGCGGGGATGGTGGCGGACCCCGGGGCGCCGATGGAGGCCTCATAGAACCGGTCGGCGAGTGCCAGCCACTCACTCGGAGCCGCGAGCTTGTCGTCGCGGGGCGAGGAGTTGCCGCCGTTCAGGATCGACCCGAGGGGATAGTGCCGCAAGTCATCCGGAGTGATGCTGCCGATATCGGCCTGGATCAGCTGGCCCACCTTCTGCTCGCTCGTCATGCGAGCGAGCAGCGCCGCGATGCGCCCTTCGAGTCGCGCATCGGGCGCAAGCGCCGGGCGCAGCTTCGGCCAGCGCTGCGGATGCACGCTGCGGGCCAGCGCCGCGTCGCGATCGGACGCCGCGAGGGTGGCTGCAAACGCCAACACGGTGCAAGCGGCGCAATAGGATGCGAGCCGGGCCGGTCTCCTCCTCATAGGGCCCATAGGATACACAGCAGAGGTCGATGCACATGCTGGAACCCGCACCTCAGATCCGCAGCCTCGAGACGAGTGGCGCACACATCCGGCGGGGAAACACGCCCGCCGAGCCAGACGCTCTGCCCGATCTGCTGCTCATCGAGCGCGCACGCGCGGGCGATGGGCGTGCGATCGAGGCGCTGATCCGCCGTTACGGACGGCGCCTGTTCCGAGTCGCGCGCAGCGTGCTGCCTGACGAGGAGCGCGCCGAGGCGGCCGTGCTCGAGGCGTACCTCGCCGCATTCGGCGATCTGAACCGGTATGAGCTCAGCGGAAAATTCGCCGCGTGGCTGACACGCCTGGCATTCAACGAGGCGCGGGCCCTGCGCTCGGGGCGGCCCTCAGCCGCACCCACGGCGGCTGTGCCGCGCGCCGAGGCCACCCCGGCGGCGGCCGACAGCGCCGCCGGCGATGCCCTGCAGGAGCGGCGCGAGCTCGAGCAGGCGATCGACTGCCTGCCGGAAGTGTTCCGCACGGTGTTCGTGTTGCGGGTGGTCGAGGGCATCAGCGGCATCGAAACCGCCGCCTCGCTGGCAGTGCACGAGACCACCGTGCGCACCCGGCTGTACCGGGCACATCGGCGGATCGCTGCGGAAGCCGTGCGGCGCATGCGGGCCACGGCGGGGCTGTTGCCGCTGACGCCCGAGCGCACCGAGCGGATCGTGCGGGGCGTCCTCGCCGCTTTGCCTCACGGCTCGATGCTGACGATTTCAGCCTCGGCGCCCTGAAAGGAGACGCTCTCGCCGCTGTGCCTGCCGAGCAGCGACTGTGCGAGCGGCGCCGTCCAGCTGAGCAGGCCCTGCGCGGCATCCGCCTCGTCCTCGCCGACGAGGCGAAATACCTGAGTGGCGCCCGAGGCGGGGCGCAACGTCACCTGCATGCCAAAGCGCACACGCTCCGCCGCGGCACCCGGCTCGATGAGGCGGGCGCTGGCGCGCCGCGCGTTCCAGTAGCGCAGGTCACGCTCGATGCGCAGGCGCGCCGCCCGGTCGTCGCTCGCCCGCGCCACCTGGCGCTGCGCCGTGAGCTGCTGCACCTGCGCTTCGATCTGCGCCAGCCCGCGCGGGGTGACGAAGTTGGGATGCGAGCTCACAGGCCGCTCCGGCAGCGACTCGGGAGCCTCGTCCGAGTCGCGCACGAAGGCGCGGCTCACGTGGCCCTCGCGCGCCGGGCACAGCTGACAATGCCAAACCGCCCGTTCATACTGCTCGAAAAGATCCCCAGGTCAGGATGGTATATGAAAGGGATCAGGCGTATCGCGCTGCTGATGCTCACCGCCTGGGCGGCGACTGCGCTCGCTGCGGGCGCACCCCCCGAGTTCACTCATCACCGCGCCAGCGAGTGGATCAACTCCCCTCCCCTCACGCTCGCCGGGCTCAGGGGCAAGGTGGTGCTGGTGGAATTCTGGGCCTTCGAGTGCGTGAACTGCCTGAATTCCAGGGCCTGGCTCAAGTCGCTCGAGCGTGACAAGGGCCCTGCGGGCCTGGCGATCGTCGCCGTGCACACTCCGGAGCTGCCCGCGGAGAGAGATCCGGCCGCCGTACGCAGCGCGGTCGAGCGGCTCGGCATCGGCCAACCGGTGATGATCGACGCCGACTACTCCTACTGGAAGGCGCTGGACAATCATTACTGGCCGGCCTTCTATCTTATCGGCCGCGACGGACTGCTCTACGGCAGCGCCATCGGCGAGATGCACGCGGGCCAGGAGCCGGCGAAGCGCCTCGAGGCGGCCGTCGATGCGCTGCTGCAGGCGCAGGCGCGGTGAACGGCGTCGCCAGCGCCTTCCTGCTGACCTTCGCCGGGCTGTTTCCCATCGTCAATCCGATCGAGTCGGCGCCGTTCTTCTTCGGCCTGACCGCGAACCTGAGTAGTGCCGAGCGCCAGGTAATGGCGCGCAACGTGGCGGTGAATGGCTTCGCGCTGCTGCTCGGATCGATGGTCCTGGGTCCGTGGCTTCTGGAGTTCTTCGGCATCGAGCTGCCGGTGGTGCGCATCGCCGGCGGCCTGGTGGTTGCAGCGCTCGGCTGGAAGCTGCTCACCCAGGAGCAGTGGTCCGATCACGGGGGGTCCGCGGGCCTGCAAGCGGGTACAGCGAGGAAAATCGGCAGCTTCTATCCGCTCACCATGCCACTCACGGTGGGCCCGGGCTCGATGTCGGTGGCGATCACCATCGGCAGTCACAAGCCCGCGGGCCTCCCGCAGCTCCCGCAGCTGGCCGAGTCCGCCAGCGGCGCACTGCTCGGCGTCGTCGCGATCGCTCTCTCCATCTATCTCGCTTACCGCTTCGCCGAGAACATGGCGCGGTTGCTGGGAGAGACCGGGGTCGAAGTGCTGGTGCGGCTGTCCGCCTTCATCCTCATGTGCATCGGCATCGAGATCATCTGGAGCGGTTACAGCACGCTGAGCGGCGCGCTCAGCGGCGCGCGCTGAAGTGAGCGCGCTGCCACGGGCAAGGTCGCGCAGCGTCAGGGTGGCTGCGGCGCGGCCGGCGCCGCATCGGACAAGAGCGAGAGCACCGCGGCGCGCGCCGCCGCCGAGTGCACCGGCAAGGCCAGCACGTCTCCCGGACGCGCCCATTCGAGCGCGCAGCGCACGGCCTCCAACTCGCTCGGGCGCACCGCCAGGTGCGACTCCGGCAGCCCCGCGCGCAGGAGCGCGCCATGGATGAGACGCGGGATCTCCCCCGGCGCGCGGCCGCGCAGGTGCGCCTCGTTCTCCTTGACGACGACCAGCGCGGGGGCAAATTCCGCGGCGGCGCGGGCCAGCGCCTCGATCTCCGCATCCTGGCGGTTGCCGGCATGACCGAGAAGCGTGGCGAGGCGGCCCTCGCGGGGACGCAGATGCTCGGCGACCCGCAGCAGCCCCCGCAGGCCTTCGGGGTTGTGTGCATAGTCGATGAGGATCCGCACCCCGGCGCGCTCGAAGCGCATCATGCGTCCGAAGTTGTCATCGGCACGCGCGCCGAAACGCGCAAACACCCGGGCGATAATCGCGGGCGACACACCGAGTGCCGCGGCAGCGAGCGCGGCGGCGGCGAGGTTGGCAACGTTGTAGACCGCACTGCCTGCGACGCTCAACGGCATGGCGACGATCTCGCCCAGATCGTGCTCTCGACCTGCATGACTCAGGGTAAGCCGTCCGCCGCGCACGCCGCAGGTCGCACCGCCGCCTGTGCGGTGCGCGCGCAGCGCAGGAAGATCCGCGTCGAGCGCAAACCATGCGAGCGGCGGCCTGCGGCCGAAACGCCGCGCCAGTCCCGGCGCCTTCGCCACAAGCTGCGCATCGTCCGCGTTCAACACCAGCAGGCCCGCGGCGCTCACGACGCCCGCGACCGTGAGCTTCACGTCGGCCAGCTCCTCGAGACGGTCGATGCCGTATTCGCCGAAGTGATCCGGGCTCACGTTGGTGACGAGCGCGACGTGGGCGTGCGAGAGCGCTATGCCGCGGCGCAGAATCCCGCCACGTGCGGTCTCGAGCAGCGCAGCCTGCGCGCGCGGCTGCCGCATCACCTGCCGGGCACCCGCCGGGCCGGAGTAGTCGCCGCTGGCGAGCATCTGCGCGGCCAGAAACACCCCGTCGGTGCAGCAATAGGCCGGCAGCCAGCCTGCCTCAAGCGCGCAGGCTGCGAGCAGGCGCACCGTGGTGGTCTTGCCGTTCGAGCCGGTCACTATCGCGGTCGGGACGTCGTGCAGCTGCTCCCACGGCACCAGCGCCGGCTCCGGGAGCGAGGCGAGAGCAAAGTCGCGCCCGCCGGCCCCCGCTCCGAGCGTGAGGATGTCATCATCCATGACGTGCGGCAGGCGACGCGCGCTCGCCTGCGCCAGCAGGGCGCGAAGATCCGGACGCGCCTCGCACGCGGCGAGGCGCGTGAAACGCGCGAGCGCGGCGGACTCCTCAAGCACCGGGAGGATGAGGGTGGCCGGAACGGCAGCCTCCTCGAGCGCCCCAGCAACAAGCATCGCCTCGAGGGCGCTCCAGCGCCCGGGATCGAGTGCCACGAGCGCCGCACACAGTGCCCATTCGTTCACCTCGGTCGCAACGAACAGCGCATCGACCGGGGCGGCGAGCGCCAGCGAGGCGCCGCGCGCGTGCACGCGCGCCACCACGCCCGGCATACGCCATCCGAGGTGCGCACGGGCGCGCTCGGCACGCGCGCGCCACTGCGCGAGCAAAGCGGCATCGGGCGTGACGCCTGCGGTTTCCAGCAGCGCCCCGGTGCCGGCGAAGAACAGGTTAGCGCCGGTGAGACGCCGCGAGGCCTCGAACGGCAGCACGATCGCGGCGCTCAGTCTTCGGCCTCCGGGGCGAAGCGTACGCCGCGCTCGTCGCGGATGAGGCCCTCGAGGCTGAAGGCGGGGACCGCCGCCTCACCCGGGCGCTGGCCGCCGTCCACGCCGGCCTCGGGCAGGTAGGCCGGCGCCGGCCGCGGCGCTGGTGAGGGCGCCGTCACGCCCGCGGGCCTGAACTTGGTGATCTGCTTCCAGGAGCGCACCAGCGTATCGGCGAATATCAGCAGCAGATCGCCCGCCTGTCCCATGTTGAGTGCCGCGCTGATCGCCTCCTGCTCGTCGGGGATGATCGAGATCGCCTCCTCACCCACCCCCGCCGCGCGCAGCGCCGCGGCCTGCAGGCGCGGCACCTCGTCGGGTTTGCGATCGCGCAGGTTGTCGTCGCGGCGGCAGATGTAGTGGTCGAAGCGGCCGGCGACCGCTGCGGCGATGGCAACGAGATCCTCGTCGCGCCGATCGCCGGGGCCTGCCAGCACGACGATGCGCCGACCCGCCACGTCGAGGCGCTGCGCGAGATCGGCCATGGCCGTCACCGCATGCGCGTTGTGGCCGTAGTCGAACAGCACCTTGAAGGGGTGCTCGTTGAATACGTTCATGCGCCCGGGCGCCTGGAAGAAGGTCGAGTCGAAGGTGCGCAGGCCCTGGCGGATGGCATCGAGCTTGATGCCCAGCGAGAACGCCATGGCGGCGGCGAACATCGCGTTCTGCACGTTGTGCGTCGCGCGCCCCTCGAGCGTGGCCGGGATCAGGTGCGTCCACAGCAGCGGGATGTGGCCGCCCTTGTCGTAGAGGGTGATCATCTGGCCGTTGACGCCCGCCTCCAGCGCGCAGGCGCGCCCGCCGGCGCGGATGTGCTCGCGCACCAGCGTGTGCTGCGGGTTCATCGTGACGTAGCAGATGTGCTTCGCCTCCGTATAGCCCGACATCTTCAGCACCAGCGGATCGTCCGCATTCAGCACGGCGCAATCGGTCGCCACCTCGACCACGATGCGCTTCACTTCGGCGAGCTGCTCGAGCGTATCGATGCCCTTCAGGCCGAGGTGGTCGGGCTGCACGTTGAGCACCGCGCCGACGTCGACCTCGTTCACCCCCATGCCGGCGCGCAGCAACCCGCCGCGCGCGGTCTCGAGCACCGCCAGGTCGATCTGCGGGTCGGCCAGCACCATGCGCGCCGACACCGGCCCGGTCATGTCGCCCGGCACGGTGCGCTGGCCGTCGATGTAGACGCCGTCGGTGGTCGTGAGCCCGGGGGTGTAGCCGGCCATCTTGGTGATGTGCGCGAGCATGCGCGCGGTGGTGGTCTTGCCGTTGGTGCCGGTGATCGCCGCGATCGGCACGCGCGCGGGCGCCCCCGGCGGGAACAGCATGTCGATCACCGGGGCGGCGACGTCGCGCGCGCTGCCTTCGCTCGGCGCGACGTGCATGCGGAAGCCGGGCGCGGCGTTGACCTCGCAGATGCCGCCGCCGATCTTGCGGTAGCTCTCGGTGATGTCCTTCGACAGGAAGTCGACGCCGCCGACGTCGAGGCCGATGGCGCGCACGGCGCGCTCGGCCATCTCGCGGTTGTCGGGATGGATGACGTCGGTGACATCGGTCGCCGTGCCGCCGGTGGAGAGGTTGGCGGTCGAGCGCAGGTAGAGCGTCTGGCCCTTCGCCGGCACGGACTCCGCCGTGAGCCCGGCGCGCGCGAGCATCTTGTGCGCCTGCGCGTCGAGCTCCAGGCGGGTGAGCACCTTCTCGTGGCCGACTGCCGCGGCGCGGATCCTGGTTCACGATATCGACGAGCTCGGCGATGGTGTGCTCGCCGTCGCCGACGACGTGGCCGGGCGTGCGCCGCGTGGCCGCCACCAGCTCGCCGTTCACCACCAGCAGCCGATGGTCGTCGCCTTCGAGGAAGGTCTCGACGATCACCGAGCGCGAATGCTCGCGGGCGACCGTGAAGCCGTGCGCGCACCTCCTCCTCGGTGGTGAGGCGGATGGAGATGCCGCGGCCGTGGTTGCCGTTGTAGGGCTTGGTGACCACCGGAAAGCCGATGCGCCGCGCGGCGCGCACCGCCTGCGGTCTCGCTCTGCACCAGTTCCTGCTGCGGCACCGGCAGGCCGAGGCCGGCGAGGATCTTGTTGGTCTCTTCCTTGTCGCTGGCGAGCTCGACGGCGATTGTGGCGTGCGTCCGGTGACGGTCGCCTGGATGCGCTGCTGGTACTTGCCGTGGCCGAGCTGCACCAGCGACTGGTCGTTCAGGCGCAGCCAGGGGATGCCGCGCGCCTCGGCGGCCCGCACCAGCGATGCGGTCGAGGGGCCGAGCGCGCGCCGCTGCGCGAAGCGGATGAACTCGTCGCGCGCCTCGGCGCAAGCTCCAACCCTCGGGTACGCTGCCCGCGGGGCGCAGCTCCTCGGGCAGCAGCGAGCAGAGCAGGCGCAGGCCGAGCTCGCCGGCGGCGATGCCTTCGTCGCGCTGCGCGTACTCGTAGACGACCGTGTACACCCCGGGCGGGCCCGCGCTGCGCGTCTTGCCGAAGGTGACCGCTTCGCCGGCGATGTTCTGCAGCTCGATCGCCACGTGCTCGAGCACGTGGCCGAGCCAGGTGCCCTCGCCCTCGCGCATGCGGCGGAAGAAGCCGCCCGGCTCGCGGTACGAGCAGCCGTGCTCGGCGAGCCCGGGCAGCGCGTCAGCCAGCGCTGTCCACGAAGAGCGGGCCCAGCCGCCCGGTAGGCCACGCCTCCAGGGCACCCAGGTCCAGCTCGAGGCGGATGACGGGAAAGCGCGCGTAGAGCGAGGGACCGACATAGACCGAACGATCGAGGATGCGCATGGGTGTTGCTCGTGAGCGTCGTAGTAGTTATCCAAGGCAACTTGCCGCGCGTGGTCGGACTTAAGCTGTCGATTACTCCTTTGCGGGAGTCAGCGCACCGGCGGTGGCGATGCGCGTGTGCAGGTTGAAGGTGGCGCCCGCCACCAGCATGTGGAGCTTGAGTCCCAACATGCACACGGGCTGTCCCTCCTCGATACTATCGATGGAGGAGTAACTGACTTCCGACCCATCGACGATGGTGACGCCGCCGCTCCCCTCGACCTCGACTGTCTCATCCGGTCCGATGAAGGCGGCGGTGTCCTCATCGAGGCCGATGCCCACCGAGAAGGGATTGTAGGCGAGCGCGGTGAGGAGCCTGCCCAGGCGGTCGCGCTGGCTGAAATGCTGGTCGATGATGAAGCGGTTGGTGAGCCCCAGGCCCGGGGCGAGGCGCACGCTCCCGGCGATCATGGAGGAGCCCTCATCTCCGGCGGCGATCATGTGCTCGCTGAGGATGCTGGCCCCGGCGCTGGTGCCACCCACGGTGACGCCGCAGGCGTTGCGCAGGCGAATGAGCTTCGCCACCGGCGTGCCGCCGAGGAGCGTCGTGAGACGCAGCTGGTTGCCGCCGGTGAAGAAGATGCCGCTCGCTGCCTCGATGCGCTCGAGGCGCCCGGGCTCCTGGCAGTCGCGGCGCGTGTCGAAATCCATCACCGTGACGCGCGCGGCGCCGAGGGAGCGAAACACCTGCTCGTAGCGCTCGCCGGTCTCGTGCACGCGGCTGGCGGTGGGGATGACGACGATGTCGGCCTGCTCCGCCCCCGAGACGCGTACGAAGCGCTCGAGGATGCGGCGGTCGTTTTCCTTATTCTCTGCACCGCCGATCGGTACGATCCAACCGCGCGTGCGGCCGTCGGGAACTTTACTGGGCATCCGCTGCTGACTCCTTGAGGCTTCCAGAGTGCAAAGTTACCACGCCGGGCGGGCCTCCCGCCTGCCGCGAGCCCTGTCAGCGTGGGCGGCTTGAATTTGAGCGAGGCGGACTCGACACTCTCTGACTCGAACACTCACCCCCAGCAGATGCCGCAGATCAAACGACGCCACTTGCTCATCGGCACCGCCGGCACCGCCGGCACCGCCGGCGCCGCCGCGCGCGGCGCGCGCCCGCCAGCCGGCAAAGCTCGCCTGCCCGATCACGTCGGGCTGCAGCTCGCGCGGCTGGTCGATGCGGCCCCCGCCGGCGATGGCTGGCTGCATGAAGTGAAAATCGATGGCTACCGCGTGCTCGCGTGGCGCGAGGGCGCCCAGGTGCGCATCACCTCGCGCGGCGGCCAGGACTGGACCGGCAAGCTGCCGGCGGTGGCTGCCGCCATCGCCCGCCTGCCTTGTCGCAGCTGCATCGTAGACGGTGAGCTGATCACTCTCGACGCCGAGGGCCGCAGCAGCTTCGGGCTGTTGCAGCAGCGCTTCGGCGCGGCCGGCGGCGAGTCCCAGCTGCGTCTGGTGCTGTTCGATGTGTTGTATCTCGACGGCGAGGATCTGCGCCGCAGGTCCCAGCTGGAACGCAAGCAGCGGCTCGCAGCCCTGCTCGGCAAGGCCCGCTTGCCGCTGCAGCTGAGCGAATACGTCGTCGGCAACGGCGCGCGCGTGGCAAGCGCAGCATGTGCGCAGCAGCTTGAGGGCATCGTGTCCAAGCGGGTCGACGCGCCCTACGAAGCTGGCCGGGGCGGAGCCTGGGTCAAGGTCAAATGCGTGCAGTCGGACGAATACGCAATCATCGGCTACACCCGCGGCAAGGGAGCGCGCGCGAGGCTCGGCTCACTGCTGCTGGCGACACCCGCGTCCGGGGGTGGGTGGCGCTACCGCGGCCGGGTCGGCACCGGGATGGACGAACGGATGATCGATGACCTGCTGCGCGAGCTGTCCCGATCGCAGGCCGCCCCGCCGAGGGCTCTGCAGAACGCTCCGACGCGGACACAGTTGCGTGGAGCAACGCCCGTCTGGGTCGCGCCTGCGAAGGTGGTCGAGGTCGAATTCCGTGGCTACACCGAGGATGGCCTGCTGCGGCAGGCGAGCCTCAAGGGAGTGCGCAAGGATCGCTCCGTGGATTCCCTGCGTCCATCGCAGCGCGACGCCGCGGAAGTGCGAACGCCGGTCACGACGGCGGCTACGGGGCGCACGCCGCCAGCGCGCGGGCGCGGCCGTCGGGCGGCAGCGCGCCCCAGTGCGCCCGACCCGGCGCCCGCCGACGGATCGGCAGATCGCGCGAGCGGCGAACAAGCTGTGCGGCTCACGCATCCGGATCGGCTTCTGTTCGAGAAGCCCCGCATCACCAAGCAGCAGCTCGCGGACTTCTATCGCAGCATCAGCGCTCACATCCTCCCGGGCCTGATCGCTCGTCCGCTGCTGCTGCTGCGCTGCCCGCAGGGCGGCGGCCGCCCGTGCTTCTTCCAGAAACACCTCAATCGCACTTCCCCGCCGCAGCTGCGGGAAGTCACCGACCGCTCGAGCGGCGAACGCTGGATGTACGTGGACGGCCTGCAGGGACTGCTCGCGCTGGTGCAGATGAATGCCCTCGAATACCACGTCTGGGGGTGCACGGTGCGCGATCTCGGGCGCGCCGACCGGCTGGTGATCGACCTGGATCCCGGGAGCGGCGTGCCCTGGAAGTGGATGATCGAGACGGCCGTGACCTTGCGAGAGCGGCTTGCCCGGCTCGATCTGGAGTGTTTCGTGCGCACCTCCGGTAGCAAGGGACTGCACGTGGTGATTCCTCTGCAGCCGCCGGCCGAATGGGAGCCGGCCAAGTCGTTCGTGCGCTCTCTCGCCGAGAGCATGGCGCGTGAGCAGCCCGGGCGCTACCTGAGTGTCGCGTCCAAGGCACAGCGGCGCGGGCGGATTTTCATCGACTACCTGCGCAACGCCCGCGGCGCCACTGCCGTGTGCTCGTACTCGCTGCGCAACCGCGCGGGGGCTCCGCTCGCCACGCCGCTGCACTGGGAGGAGCTTGCGCGCGTGCGCGCCGCCGACCAGTTCCGCTTCGACAACATCCAGCGGCGGCTGCAGCGCCTGTCGGCGGATCCCTGGAGCGGCATCGAGCGCGTGCGCCAGGGGCTGCCGGCCGGATAGCGCGGCGCCCCAGGCGAGGCCGGCGACTGAGCCCGAGCCAAAGCGGCTGCCCGTTCCAACATCAAGAGAGCCGCAAACGCGCGAGCAACGCCACCGGGGCCTATGCGTTTTTTGCCGGCGCCTATGCCTTTTCGCCGCTTGACCTGCTGGCGCCGTTGGGATTTATTCGAATTCAAGATGAGACCTCGCAGGCGGGATTCCCACAGAGCCGGCGCCGCCGGCCAGCCCGAGCGCTCGACCCGCTACCGCAACCTGGTCAACCCTTTCGAACCGGTGCGCATTTTCTCCGACGACCAGGTGGAGAGCATGCATACGGCCGCGCTCGGAATACTCGAGCGCCAGGGCATGCGCGTGCTCTCAGCCCGGGGGCGCGCGGTGCTCGCCGCCGCGGGCGCCGGCGTGGATGAAGCCAGCCAGATGGTGCGGCTCGATCGCGCTCAGGTCAGCGCGGCGCTCGCCTCGGTTCCCGCCGAAGCCAACCTGATCGCCGGCAACCCGGCGCGCTCCTGCCGCGTCGGCGGCCCGCACGTCGTGTTCGCACCGGTCGCCGGCCCGCCGAGCGTGAGCGACCTGCAGCGCGGCAAGCGCACCGGGTCGATCGCCGATTTTCGCGACTTCGTGCGGCTGTCGCAGGCCTTCGACGTCATCCACGTCCTCGGCCAGATGACCGAGCCGCAGGATGTGGCGGTGTCCGTGCGGCACCTGGAGACTACGCTCGCGCAGCTCACCCTGGGCGACAAGCCACCTTACTTCTACTGCCGCGGCGATGGGCAGCTGACTGACTGCTTCGCCATGCTGCGGATTGCGCACGGGATCGACGAAGCGGCCTTCCAGGCCGAGCCACGCTGTTACAGCATTTGCAACACCAACTCGCCGCTGCAGCTCGACGTGCCCATGACCGAAGGCATCATCGAATTTGCCCGGCAGGGGCAGTTGATGATCGTCACGCCGTTCACGCTCGCAGGCGCCATGGCGCCGATCACGATCCCCGGCGCGCTGACGCTCGCCCACGCCGAAGCCCTGTTCGGCATCACGCTCACGCAGACCGTGCGCCCCGGCGCGCCGGTCATGTACGGCAGCTTCACCTCGAACGTCGACATGAAGTCCGGATCGCCGGCATTCGGTACGCCCGAGTACGCCAAGGCCGCCTTCGGCGCCGGGCAGCTGGCGCGGCACATCGGCGTGCCGTGGCGCTGCTCGAGCGCCACCGCGAGCAATGCCCCCGACGCACAGGCGGCCTACGAGTCGCAGATGAGCCTGTGGGGCGCGCTCCTCGGCGGTTGTCATTTCGTATTGCATGCCGCCGGCTGGCTCGAAGGCGGCCTTACCGCCTCGTACGAGAAGTTCATTCTGGATGTCGAGATGCTGCAGATGTTCGCCGAGCTGTTTCAGCCGGTGCCGGCCTCGGCCGAGGAAATCGGCATCGAGGCGGTCGCGGAAGTGGGCCCCGGGGGGCATTTCTTCGCCGCCGCTCACACCATGCTGCGCTACCGCGACGCTTTCTACACGCCGCTGGTCTCCGACTGGCGCAACTTCGGCGCCTGGTCGGAGGGCGGAGCGAAGACCGCCACCGAGCGCGCGGGCGCGGTGTGGCGCGACACGCTCGCCGCCTTTCGGCCGCCGCTGCTGGACGCTGCCGTACAGGAAGCGCTCGGCGCGTTCGTCGAGCGGCGCAGCCGCGAGGGGGGCGCCCCGCCGGTCTCCTGAGTACGCCGCGCCTCAGCGGATGCGCAGCACGATCTTGCCGAGCACATGGCCGTCCTCCATGCGCTCGTGCGCCCGCGCGGCCTCGGCGAGCGGATATTCCGCCGCGATCGGCACCCGCAGCTTCGCCGCCTCGATGGCCTCATTCAGGCGCTCGTACTCCTTCGGCCCGGCGATCGCATCGTAGCGCACGATGCTGATGCCGGTGCGGGCCCCGGGCTCCGGTTGCACGCCGGAGGGAAAGGCCACGCGGCCTCCGCGTCGCAGCGCCGCGAGGCAACGCTCGAGCGCCTCGCCACCGGCGAGGGCCAGCACGGCATCGACGCCCGCGGGAGCAAAAGCATGCGCGGCCGCGGCGATGTCGCCGTGCCGGCCGTCGACGACGGCGTCCGCACCGAGACCTCTGACGAAGCTCAAGCCATCCTCACCGGAGGCGGTCGCGAGCACGCGCGCGCCGCGCAGCTTCGCAAACTGCAGCGCGAGGCTTCCGACCCCACCGGCCGCGCCGTGAATGATGAGGGTCTGGCCGGACTTCACGTGCAGGGCATCATCGATCCCCTGGATCGCGGTCAGCCCGGTGGTTGCGATCGCACCGGCGTCTCGCAGGCTCAGCCCCGCAGGGACACGGCCGACCAGCCGAGCCGGGACCGCGACATATTCTGCATAGAAACCGCCCTGCGGATTGTCCCAGCTGTAGGAGTACACCGGGTCACCCACCTTGAAGCCATGCACCTGCGTGCCCGCAGCGGCAACCGTCCCGGCACCGTCGGTACCGAGCACCAGCGGAAATCGCGAATGCTTGATCTCGTCGGGGTGGCGGCGGGGGCCGGCGTCCCACACTCCGACTCCCGCGGTGTGCAGTGCGATCAGGACTTCGTCCGCGGCGGGCTCAGGCACTGGCAGCGTGTGAAGCGTAATGACCTCGGGGCCCCCGGCCCGATCGATGGCGGCCGCCTGCATCGTCTGGGCGCCGAGCGCAACTGCCTGCCACAGGGCGGCACCGAGGAAGAGCACCCCTGCGACTGAGGCGGGTTGCGTGCTGAGTAATGACATCGAGGGCAATGATACAGCCTGCGTCCTGCGAACTCTGAGCCCGCGGCCCGGCGTCTGAGCGCGCGGCGCCAACCGCTCACCGTATTCGCCTGGAGGAAATGCCACCCTCCCCGGGATGCGCGATAATCCGACGCGAGGAAAACAACAATGAACGTTCGGACGCTGCTCTTCGACACCCGCGCGCCGGGCTGGTCTGTCCTGGTGCGCCTGCTCGTCGGCCTGGTGGTCTTCCTGCCCGAAGGCATTCAGAAGCTCGTCTTTCCCGAGATTCTGGGCGCCGGTCGCTTCGCCAGTCTCGGCATACCCTACCCCGACCTCATGGGGCCATTGGTCGGATGGGTCGAAGTCGTGTGCGGGGCACTCACTACTCTCGGCTTGCTCACGCGGCTCGCCTCGATTCCGCTCATCATGATCATGCTGGTGGCGATCGTGTCGACCAAGGTGCCGGTCCTGCTCGGACACGATTTCTGGATGTTTCACGTGGCGAAACTGCCCCGCTACGGCTTCTGGAGCATGATGCACGAGGCGCGTGCCGACTTCACCATGCTGCTGGGACTCACGTATCTGCTGATCGAGGGCGGGGGAGCATGGTCGCTCGATGCCACGCTGGGCGAGCGCGGTATTCCCATTCAACTGCGCCGCGGCAGCTTCTGAGAGGGCGTTCGGGCGGAGCGCCCGCAAGGCTACCCGTGACGCGGCTCGCTGAGCTCGTGGAGGCATCCGAGCGGGTGAGCGCCACTTCCGGCCGCCTGATCAAGGTCGCGGAGCTGGCGGCGCTGCTGCGAGCACTTACCGCCGATGAAATCGAGATCGCCACACACTACCTCTCGGGCGAGATTCCGCAGGGGCGCATCGGCATCGGCTATGCCAGCCTGCAGGCGGCCGCAGCCGCCCCCGCGGCGCAGCTGCCGGAGCTGTCGCTGCGCGAGCTCGATGACCGCCTCGCTGCGATTGCCGCCATCCGCGGCAGCGGCTCCGCCGCGCAGCGGGCACAGACGCTGCGCGAGCTGTTCTCGCGCGCCACCCGCGCGGAGCAGCAGTTCCTGCTGCGCCTGCTGCCGGGAGAGCTGCGCCAGGGCGCGCTCGGCGGAGTGATGGTCGAGGCCATCGCCGCTGCGGCAGAAGTGCCCCTCGGGCAGGTGAGGCGCGCCGTGATGTACTCGAAGAATCTCGGGGAGGTCGCCCGCGTCGCCCTGCTCGAGGGCGCCGCGGCGCTGGGGCGATTTCAGCTCGAGCTGTTCGCTCCGGTGTCGCCCATGCTCGCGCAGACGGCGGCCGACGTGGAGGAGGCGCTGCGCGCGATGCCAGGCGAGGTGGCTTTCGAGTGGAAGATGGATGGCGCCCGTATCCAGGTGCACAAGCAGGCCGCCGAGGTGCGCATTTATACGCGCGCCCTGAACGACGTCACCGCTGCGGTGCCTGAGATCGTGGACGTGGTGCGCGGCCTGCCCGCCAGCGCGCTGATACTCGATGGCGAGGCCATCACGGTCGACGCGGCGGGCCGCCCGCACCCTTTCCAGATCACCATGCGTCGCTTTGGCCGGCGGCTCAACGTTGAAGCGGCGCGCGCCGGGTTGCCGATCCGGGCTTTCTTCTTCGACTGCCTGCGGCTCGAGGAGCAGAGCATCGCCGATCGTCCGGCGCGCGAGCGCTTCGCGGCGCTGGCCGCGAGCCTGCCGGCGCCGCTGCGCGTTCCACGCCTCGTCACGGCCTCGCCGGCGGCGGCGCGCGCTTTCTACGAGGAGGCCCTCGCAGCCGGTCATGAAGGCCTCATGGCGAAGTCGCTGGAGGCCGCATACGAGGCAGGCAATCGCGGCGCGAGCTGGCTCAAGATCAAGCGCGCTTACACCCTGGACCTGGCGGTGCTGGCCGCCGAATGGGGCCACGGCCGCCGCAGCGGCAAGCTCTCGAATCTGCACCTCGGGGCCAGGGACCCGGACTCCGGCGAGTACGTCATGCTCGGCAAGACATTCAAGGGCCTTACCGATGCCATGCTCGAATGGCAGACGCGGCGGTTTCTGGAGCTGGAGGTCCGCCGCGATGAGTGGACTGTCTACGTCCGGCCCGAGATCGTGGTGGAGGTTGCCTTCAGCGACCTGCAGGTGAGCACGCGCTATCCGGGCGGACTGGCGTTACGCCTGGCGCGCGTGAAGCGCTACCGCGAAGACAAGCGGCCCGAGGAGGCAGACACCATGGAGTCGGTGCGCAGGATCCACGCCGCCCAGTCCGGCGCGTCGCACCCCTAGTGCTTCGCCGGGCGTCGCTTTAGGCTTGGCGCATGGCAGCGACTACCTCATGCGATGCCGAGCCGTGCGATGTAGCGGTGATCGGCGGCGGCCCCGCCGGCAGCACTGCCGCGGCGCTGCTCGCGCGGCGCGGCTATAAAGTCATGCTGCTGGAGAAGGCGCACCATCCCCGATTTCATATCGGCGAGTCGCTGCTGCCGATGAGTCTGCCGCTGTTCGAGCGGCTGGGCGTACTGGAGAAGGTTCGCGCGCTCGGCGTTTTCAAGCGCGGCGCCGATTTCGAGGCGGACAATGAGCGTGGCTACAACACGTTCGCGTTCGAGCGCGCCATCGGCAGGAGTCCGCCGCACGCCTACCAGGTGTGGCGGCAGGACTTCGACCGGATGCTGTTCGAGCACGCGCGAGAATGCGGTGCGGAAGCCCGCGAGGGTCACGAGGCGGTCAGCGCCGAGCAGCACGGTCCGCGCGACACGCGGCTCGAGGTACGCACCGACGACGGCCGCGGCTATCGTATCCAGGCGCGCTACCTGATCGATGCCAGCGGCCGCGATACCTTCCTGGCCGGCAAGAAAAAGCTGCGCCGCAAGAATCTGCGGCACCAGAGCGCGGCGATCTTCGGCCACTTCCGCGGCGCGCAGCCGCGCACGGGCGAGGACGCCGGCAACATCAGCATGTACCGCTTCGAGCACGGCTGGATGTGGATGATTCCGCTTCCGCACGGGGTAATGAGCGTGGGCGCGGTGTGCTGGCCGGATTACCTCAAGCAGCGCAAGGGCCGCACGGTCGAGTTCCTGTTCGACACGCTGCGACTCAACCCGGCGCTGTGGCGGCGTCTCGAGCACGCCGAGCTGATCGGCAACGAAGTACGCGTCACCGGCAACTATTCCTACGACTCCGCGCAGCTTGGCGGACCGGGCTGGATCCTGGTCGGCGATGCCTTTGCGTTTCTCGATCCGGTGTTCTCCACCGGCGTGTACCTGGCGATGAGCAGCGCGGAGGAAGCGGTGCGCGTGGTGGATGTGGCGCTGCGCGAGCCGGCACTCGAGATGGCATTGCTGCGCAAGCTCGAAAAGCGCCTGCGCGCCGGCATCAGGCGATTCTCGTTCTTCATCTACCGCTTCAACAATCCGGTGATAAAGGAGATGTTCCGCCATCCGAGTAACCGCTTGAAGCTGGAGCAGGGCGTGATCTCGATGCTCGCCGGAGATGTGTTCGATACGGCGCCGGTGCTGTGGCGCCTGCGGCTGTTCCAGCTGATCTACGCGCTGCTCGCCCTGCTCGACTGGCGACGCTGGCGCGCGGCGCACAGCTATCGCCTGGCACAGGCGCGCACCGAGTTCAGCGGCGGCAATACCCCGCTCGACAAGGCTTGAGGCAAGGCTGGCCGGAGTCATGCACGAGCTAAGCGGCGGCTGTCACTGTGGCAATCTGCTCGTGCAGCTGCGGCTGACGCGCCCCCCGGACACTTACCATCCGCGCGCCTGCGACTGCGATTTCTGCCGCAAGCACGGCGCCGCCTACGTATCCGATCCGCGCGGCTCGCTCCTGATCCGCATCAGCGATGAACGCCAGGCCGGGAGGTATCAGCAGGGAAGCGGCCAGGCGGAGCTGCTTTTGTGCCGCAATTGCGGCGTGCTGGTAGGTGCCGTCTATCGCGGCGAGGAACGTGTCTACGCGGCGGTGAACGCGACCATCCTCGACGCGGCCGCGAGGTTCGGCGCGCCGCAGCCGGTGTCGCCGAAGTCACTGTCCGATCGCGACAAGGCGCAGCGCTGGCGCGAGATCTGGTTCTCGGACGTGAGCCTGGTCACGGGAGCTGCCTAGGCTCCGGCGCGCCCGCTGCTCAGCGCTCTGTGATCCGCCTCAGGTCCTGAACGAGCTGACGATAGAGCTCCGCGCGCCGCTCATCAGGGCCCGCAGGATCGCAGAAGGGTGCCAGGTTGCAAAACCCTGTAGCTTTGCGTCTGGCGCCCGCGCCGTCCATGGGGCCGCTTTTTTTCCCCGCCGGTAGAATGCACGAGCGCGGAGGCGATCAAACTCCTGTGCGACACGCGCGTTCTTGCCAAGGTTGCGCGGCGGCCGGCGGCACGCCAACACTGTCGAGCTGGCGCTGCGCCCTGATTCTGCTCACGGGGGCCGCCGTGCACGCCTCCGTCTTGCGGGCGGCGGATCCGCAACCCTACCGCGTGGAGCTCGCCTCGACCGGAAACGGCAAGTTCGATGCGACGCTCAAGGCAACGTCGCAGCTCGAGACACTGCGCACCTCGGCTCCCGTGGATCCTTTCGGTCTCATCGCGCGCGCCCGCGGCGACGCCGATCGCCTCAAAACCGCTCTGCAAAGCTTCGGCTATTACCAGAGCACGGTCTCGATCACGATTAACGCCCTGGCGCTCGAGGCGCCGAACCTCGGCGATACTTTGAACGAGTTGCCGGAGGGAAACGACGCGCTGTGCAAGGTCAGCTTCAACCTCGGCCCCCTCTACCACCTCGGCCGCATCGATATCGAAGGCTCCCCCCCGGACTTCGCGCGCGGCGGCCTGGGGCTTTCCTCCGGAGCCCCGGCGATCGCATCCGACATCCTGGCCGCCGGGGCGAGATTACTGACGACGCTGGAGAATCATGGCTACGCATTCGCCAGGGTGGATGCGCCGGTGGCCTACGAAGACGCCGACCGCCACCTGCTGAACCTCAGCTTTCAGGTCGCGACCGGACCGCAGGTTCAGATCGGCGACATTCGGTTCGAGGGCCTGAAGCGCGTGCAGGAGAAGCTGGTGCGCAGGCGGCTGCTGCTGCATACCGGCCAACCCTACTCCGCCATCGCCGTCGAGCAGGCGCGCAAGGATCTGCTGACGCTCGGCGTCTTCGCCGCAGTCAGCGTGCGGCTCGCCGAAGCGCCCGAGCCTGCGGGTCGCGTACCGATCACGTTTCAGATGCGCGAGCGGGCGCGGCATGCCGTCAGCGTGAGCGCCGGCTACTCGAGCGACCTCGGGGGGAGCACCGGTGTCAACTGGGTCGACCGGAACCTGCGCGGCAATGCCGAGCAGCTGAATCTCACCGCCCGTGTGATCAATCTCGGCGGCACAGCCAGCACCGGCATCGGCTATGACACGAGCGCCAAATACCTGCTGCCCGAGTTTGCGCACCGCGACCAGCAGCTGCAGTTTGCCGTCGGTGCCATCAAGCAGTCGTTGCAGGCGTACAACCAGACCGCGGAGACCTCCGGAGTGACGCTGAGCCGCAAGATCTCGACCCCCTGGTCCGCCAGCGTCGGGATCTCCGGCGTGCACGAAACCATCGTGCAGGAGGGGACGACGCATGTTTACACGCTGTTCGCGCTTCCACTCGGCATCCTCTATGACTCCACCGATCTCCCCTCGCCCCTGAGCGATGCGACCCACGGCCTGCGCGCCTCGCTCAGCCTCGCCCCGACGCTCTCGCGCGGTCAACCCAACACGTCTTTCTTCGTCTCGCAGGCGAGCATCGCGAGCTACATCGACCTGGACCGGCTCGTTGGCAGCGAGCGCGGGCGCACCATCCTGGCGTTGCGCGCGCTTGGGGCGAGCGCGCCGGGTGCGGGGCAGCTCGATGAGACGATCGCAGGCCATCAGGTGCGTATCCCGGCACTGCCGCCGGACCAGCGCTTCTACGCCGGCGGCAGCGGCACGGTACGCGGCTACCGCTACCAGTCCGTGGGTCCGGAGTTTCCCGACGGCAACCCGGTCGGCGGAGCGGGGATGAGCGCCATCAACGCGGAGTTGCGCCAACGCATCGGCACGAGCTTCGGGGCCGCGCTGTTCGCGGACGCCGGCGAAGTCGGCGAGAACGTGAACCCGCTGTTCGGACTTCGTCACGGCCGGCGCTGCAGCTCGAGCTCCCTCGCGCAGAGCGCCACCGCGTCTACGACGACGACCTGTTGGGCGGTCGGTGTCGGCGCCGGCGCGCGCTACTACACCTCGATCGGGCCGCTGCGGCTCGACTTCGCGGTGCCAACCGCCCGTCGCAGCAACGACGACCGTTTCGAGGTCTACATCGGCCTCGGTCAGGCCTTCTGATGCGCCGCGCACTGCGAATCACCGCGTGGACGTTTGGCGCGCTCGTGCTGCTGCTGGCGCTGCTCGCGGCCGCGGTCCTCGTTGCCGGCAATACCAAGGGGGGGCGGGCGCTGTTCGAGCGCGCCACCGCCCGGCTCAGCGACGGCCATGTGCGGCTCTCGGGCCTCTCGGGCTCCTTCCCGGCGGCTATCGATCTCGGGCAATTGCAGCTCAGCGACGAGCGTGGCGTCTGGCTCAGCGCCGAGCGCATCTCACTGCGCTGGTCGCCGCTGGCGCTGCTGGTGCGGCACGTCACGGTCGCGGAACTGAGGCTCGCGCGGCTCGATGTCGAGCGCCGCCCGCTAAGCGAGCCGCCCCGCAAGGCCGCCACGGGCACGAGCCTGCCCCGCATCGACGTGGAGCGATTCTCGATCGACACGCTGGAGCTCGGCCCCGAGCTCGCCGCAGCCCGCGCCGTGCTCACGGTGCGCGGCACCGCGCACCTCGTATCACTCGAGAACGCCGCCGCCAGCATCAGCGCGCACCGCAGCGATGGCGCGGGGGGCGACTACGAGCTCACGCTGCGCTTCGATCCGTCGCGTATGGATGCGAGCCTGAAGCTCGCAGAGCCTCCCGGGGGGCCGCTCGAGAGCCTGCTGCGATACCCGGGTCTCGGTGCTTTGTCGGTCGTCGCAAAACTCAGCGGCGAGCGCAGCGCCGAGCATGTCGAGCTCACGGCGCAGGCGGGAGAGCTGCACGCGCAGGCGCAGGGGAATCTCGATCTCACGCACCAGACGGCGGATCTCATCTACAGCGTCCACGCCCCGGCGATGACTCCCGGGCCCGACCTCTCCTGGAAGCGGATCGATCTACAGGGGCGCTGGCAGGGCAGCGTCAGTGCCCCGCGCGCCGATGGGCGAATCCACGTCGCAGGGCTCGCGCTGCAGGGCGGCACCGGTGTGGCCGCGCTCGATGCAACGGTGAAGGCCGAGCGGGGTGATCTCGCGATACAGGCGGTGGCCGCAGGCCTGCTGCTTCCCGGAGCGCAGCCGCGACTGCTTGCGGAGTCCCCCGTGCGTGTGGAGGCGCTGATGCACCTGAATGACGCCGCGCGTCCGCTGCAGCTGAGCGCGAATCACCGGTTGTTCACGCTGCAGGCGCGCGCCGTCACGGCCGGGAGGCCAAGCGCTACATTCGATCTGCGTCTGATCGACCTCGCCCCGCTCGGCGCAATGGCTGGCCAGGGCATCCGCGGCAGCGCCAATCTGCAGGGAAGACTCGATGAGACCTCCGCGGGGACTCGTCTCGAACTGAACGCCGATACCCGCCTGGCGCAAGGGAGCAGCCTCCTCGAGAAACTGCTGGCAGGCGCCGCGCACCTGCAGCTCGTGGCGAGCGTCACTGCTCGCACGCTCGACCTCGAGCGTCTGACGCTCAACGGGCGCAGCCTGTCGATTTCCGCCGGCGGGAGCGCGCGGCGCGGCACCGGCGGCGCGGCACCGGCGGTGCAATCGCTGCAGGCACGCTACGAAGCAAGCGTCGGGGATCTGGCCGTGCTGTCACCCACACTCGCCGGCAACGTGAAGCTCAAGGGCGCCCTCGACGGCCCGATCGGTTCTGTGGCGACCCGGTTGCAGATGACTTCGAGCCTGTCCGTGCGGGGCTCACCGCAGGAAACGATCCGGGCGAACATCAGTGCCCGCGGGCTGCCCGCGCTGGCCAGCACCACACTGCAGGCGGACGGACGCTTCGGCGGGGCGCCGCTGCAGCTTCAGGCCTCCCTCGAGCGCGGGGCCGGCGATACGTTCAACCTCGTGGTACGCCGCTCGCAGTGGAAGAGCGCGCGCCTGGAAGGCGATTTGACCACCGCCGCAGGCCTGGCACCCGGGCACGGAAGTCTGCGCCTGCGCATCGATCAGCTCGCAGATCTGCAGCCGCTGCTCGGCACGAGCGTTGCGGGCAGCCTCGCGGGTAGCGTGGCGTTGAGGCCGGTCGGCGGCGGCACCGACGTACAGTTGCGCCTCGACGCGCAGAACATTGCGGCGGCCGGAATCTCCGCCAACGCGCGCCTCACCGCTTCCGGACCGACCGATGCGTTGTCCATGCACCTCACGGCGCAGTCCCCGGACGTCGGCGCTGAGCCCGCAAGTCTCGACATCGCCGCGCAGCTCAATCTCGCCGCTCACGAGATCGCCCTGCAGCGCACCGCAGCGCGCTATCACCGACAGGCGGTGCGCCTGCTGACACCCGCATCGGTGAGCTTCGCCGACGGTATTGTGATCCGCAGGCTCATGCTCGGCGTCCAACAGGCCGTGATCGAGCTCGATGGCCGTGTTTCCCCGGCGCTCGAGCTGCGCGCCTCCGTCAACCACGTCGATCCTGCCCTGGTCAACGCGTTCGTGCCCGACCTCCTGGCGCAAGGCACCCTCGACCTGGAGGCGCAGCTCGCGGGGACCCCTTCTGCGCCTTCGGGCCGGGTGACTCTCGACGCGGCAGGTGTGCGCCTCGGCAGCGGTGCGGCACGCGACCTGCGGGCGCTCGACCTGCACGCCAGCGCACGACTGAGCGGAAGCACCGCCCAGCTCGACGCACGGCTGAGCGCCGGCCCGGGATCGCAGCTGGCGCTGAGCGGAACGGCGCCGCTCGCGGCCGAGGGCGTATTGAATCTCAAGCTCACCGGCAAACTCGATGCAGCACTCGCCAATCCGATACTGCAGGCCCGCGGTGAGCGCGCGGCGGGCGCGCTCACCGTCAATGCCACCGTGAACGGCGCCCTGCGCTCGCCCGCGATCGCCGGGACGCTCGAGCTGCAGCATGGGGACCTGCGCGACTACGTGCAGGGTGTGCATCTGGCCGACATCTCGGCGCACCTGATCGGGGACCGGGGCACTCTCAGGCTCGCGAGCCTGCAGGCACGCGCTGCGCCGGGCGAGCTGTCGATGAGCGGCACGATCGGAGTCCTGCAGCCAAAGCTCCCCATCGACCTGCGGCTGACCACGAAGAACGCCCAGCCCATTGCGAGCGACATTCTCACTGCGAATGTGAACGCCGATCTCAAACTGACCGGGACGCTTCGGGAGCGAGTCGACCTGACCGGCACGATCAACCTCAACCGCACCGTCATCGGGATCCCGAACGCCCTGCCCCCCGAGGTCGCGGTGCTCGACGTACGCCGCCCGGGGGAGGCGCTGCCCGCAGCGCCGGCACGCAAGCTCGTAGTCGGCCTCGATGTCAAGCTGCACGCCCCGCGGGAAATCCTCGTGCAAGGCCGTGGGGTGAATGCCGAGCTCGGCGGCGACGTTCACCTCCGAGGCACTACTGACAGTCCCCAGGTCAGCGGTGGCTTCGACATGATCCGCGGCACCTTCGCGCTCGCGAGCCGCCAGTTGACCTTCACCAACGGGCGGGTGAGTTTCAATGGCGCCGGACTCAAGGGCAGGATCGACCCGACGCTCGACTTCACCGCGCAAACCGCCGCCGCCGATGCGAGCACGACGTTGCACGTCACGGGCTTCGCCGACTCCCCGCAATTCGAGTTGAGCAGCAGCCCACCGCTTCCGCAGGACGAGATTGTGGCGCGTCTCCTGTTCGGGGAAAGCGCCTCGCAACTGACGGCACTGCAGCTCGCGCAGATCGGCGCAGCCCTCGCTTCCCTCAGCGGCGTGGGCGGAGGCGGACCCAACCCGCTGGCCAAGGTGCAGAAGGCATTGGGGCTCGACCGACTCTCGGTCGGCGGCGCAGGCAACAGCGGTACCGGCACAGGGCAGAGCGCCGGCGCGAGCGTGGAGGCTGGCCGCTATGTGTCTGAGCGCGTGTTCGTCGGTGCGAAACAAAGCACGACCGGCTTCAGCCAGGTAGAGGTCGACGTGGATCTCTCCAGGCATCTGAAACTGCAGACACGGCTCGGCAACGGCACCGCCACCACCCAGGGAACCACGCCTGAAAACGATCCGGGAAGCAGCGTCGGGATGCTGTACCAGTTCGAGTATTGAGGGAGCGCTCGGGGGTGCGGGTTCACTGTGAGAATTGCGGCAGCGGGGTTCCTCTCCAATCCGAGGCCCACTTCGAGGGGGCCGGACCCATATCGAACTCGAGCAATCCGCCGGCTTCGATCTGCGCGTGCGTCATCATCGGGATCGTCCAGCGGCTCGCCGTTCAGCCGCGCCGACTGGATGTAGAGGTTTGCTCGCCATTGTTCGGCGCGGAAATGTCGAAGCGTCTTACCGCTGGGCAGCGTGAGCGTGACCTCGCGGAACAGCGGGCTGCCGATCATGTAATCGCCCTGAGACGGGATTGACGGGGTAGAACCCCATCGCGCGAAAATGTACCAGGCGGACATCTGGCCGCAATCTTCGTTTCCGGCCACGCCGTTGGGCTCGTTCGAGTACGAGTCGCGGGCAATCTGCCGCACTCTGCCTGCGTCTTCCAGGGTTGCCCGCTGAAGTCGTAGAGATATCCGTAGTGATGGCTGGGCTCGTTATCGTGTTGGTTGTGCCCGCCCTCGAAGTGCTCATCCAGTCGTGCGTGAACCGGCCCGCGCCCGCCCATGAGCTCGACCACGCCGGGGACATCGTGGAGCGCGGCGAATAGGTATAGACCCACTGATCGCCTTCGGTCCAGCCGTCCTCCGGGCGCGCCCAGGAGCCGTCGGAGTTTTTTCCCTGCATGAATCCGCGCGCCGGGTTGAAGAGATTGCGGTAGTTGTGGGAGCGATTGATGAAAAAGCGGATATCTGCACTCCCGCCCGAGCGCTTTCGCGACCTGCGCCACCGCATAATCGTCGTAGGCATCCTCCAGCGTCTCCGAGGCCGACTCCGCGGTCTTTGTCCGCCGGAACGTAGCCGAGCAGCTTGTAATAGGTGAGGCCGGCGCGCGCTTCGTAGGGCACTCCCTCCTCGCGGTCGTGCCAGTCCCGCGTCGTGTCGCCCTCGGGCGGCGTCATCGCGTCCTTGTATACCGCCTCGTACGCCAGGCGGTAATCGAAACCATGAAAGCCCTTGTTGATCGCTTCGGCGACGACTGCATCCGCGTGAGTGGCAATCATGATGTTGGTGTAGGAGGGGTTCGGCCACTTCGGCATCCAGCCGCCCTCGCGGTAGTCCTGCAGGAGCGCGCGCACCATGTCGTCGATGCGCTCGGGGACCAGGAGCGTCAACAGGCTATTCTCGGCGCGGAACGTGTCCCAGAGCGAATACGCCGTGTAGGAGACACCCTCGTGCACCTTATCGTCGAAAGCGCTGTAGTACCGGCCATGCTCTGAAAACAGCTTCGGGTACAGGAGCGCGTGGTAGAGGCCGGTATAGAAGATGCGGCGCTCTCCTCGGATGCGCCCTCGATCGACACGGCTGCGAGTTTCTGCTGCCAGAGGCCCTGCAGCTGCGCTCGGACGCCGTTGAAATTCCACGACGGAATCTCGGCGCGCAGATTGGCGCGCGCTTGCGCGATGCTGATGAATGAAGTGCCGACCACCGCTTCCACCACCTCGTCGGAAGCGTCGAAGCTGGCGTAAGCGCCGACATTGGGCCCTGAGCCGTGGCCTCTCCCGCGCGCAGCGTCGCGCCCGTGTACACGCCGTGTGCCACCAGCCTCCTGTTGAACCTGACCACGAAATATCCCTTGAAATTCGGCAGCCGTACGTTGGCGAGGTAGGCGTCCATGCGGTCGGGGTTATAGCCGACGATTTCGCGCGCCGCCGGATCAATGCGGACAAATCCCGGGACATGGCGAGCTGCTTCGACCACGACGCTCGCCCGGGAGTGCGCCGGGAACGTGAATCGCAGGAACCCGCAGTGGTCCGTGGCGGTGATCTCCGCACGGATACGCCGAGAGTGTCCGGCATCCATGGAAACTGAGTAGTAATCCGGCCGCGTGATCTCATCGCCATGCGAGAACGGAAGCCTGCGGGCCTGGACGACGGTCTTGATGTCGTCGAGCTCGGGTATCAGCGTCACGTAGCCGTAGTCGCCCATCCAGATCGCCGGCTGATGGGTACCGATGAACCCGGAGATGGTGTTGTCCTCGAGGCGTACGAGCTGACGCTGATACGGTTCTCGCGCGTCTGCGCCGTCCAGTTGGTCATCCCAAAAGGCGTCGTGACGAACGGCATCGTTCCGCCGTAGTCCGATCCGCCACCGCCGGTACCGATGTACGTGTTGACCCACCCGATCGGATCTGCTTCCTGCCGGGCAGTCGCGCTCCGAGCCGCGTCATTCCCGGGACCCTCGAGCGCCTGGCCGCGACCGGCGGGAACGACGGCAGCCGCCGCCAGGACCAGTACGCGTGCGATTCTCCGCAACATCACGAGCGGTGTCACTGCCGCGGCGGCCCGAGTTTGCATTGTCCCCCCGAACTTCTGGCTGGCGTCCGAACGACTGTATGCAGGATCGGCTCGCCGGGCAACGATTGCCGCAGCGGCCGGCAGCGCACTCCACCGAGCCGCGCAGGCGCTGCCGCGAACGGATGAGCCCCGTAATGTCGCTGAACGCCGGCATCCTGATCCTCGTGATGCCACGACTGCTGAACTACATCGTCGCAATCTATCTGATCATCACCGGCCTGTTGGGGCTGGGGTTGTTCGGTCTGAAGTAGTCGCGGCCCGATCGCAAGAGCACGCGCGGCTGCCCGTTGGCAACGCCGATCGAGACGCCGGGCGGGAAGCCAGGCAGGCCCTCCCTCGCATTTGATAGATTGTGTGTCCGAGTATTCCCTCGGTGCGAATTCGGGAGGAGCGCGGTGCCAGAGGTCGATAAGCCTTTCCGCAATCAACCGGCGGCCGCGGCACCGATCGTTACGGTCAGCGGACTGAGCAAGACTTACGCCGGTGGCCTGCGCGCGCTCAAGCACATCGATCTGACGATCAGCGCGGGCGAGATCTTCGCTCTGCTCGGCCCCAACGGCGCCGGCAAGACGACCCTGATCAACATCATCTGCGGCATCGTCACCCCGAGCGAGGGCACGGTAGTCGCCGACGGTCACGATATCGTGCGCGACTACCGCGCGGCGCGCAGCAAGATCGGTCTGGTGCCGCAGGAGCTGCACACCGATGCGTTCGAGAGTGTGTGGGCGACGGTGAACATTCAGTCGCGGCCTCTTCGGCAAGGCGCCGAATCCAGCCCACTGCGACGCAGGTGCTGCGGGAGCTGTCGTTGTGGGACAAGAAGGACGCCAAGATCATGACGCTCTCCGGAGGGATGAAGCGCCGGGTGATGATCGCCAAGGCGCTGTCACATGAGCCGCGCATCCTGTTTCTCGACGAGCCGACCGCCGGGGTCGACGTCGAGCTGCGTCGTGACATGTGGCAGATGGTGCGCGCGTCTGCGCCAAAGCGGAGTCACCATCATCCTCACCACCCACTACATCGAGGAGGCGGAGGAGATGGCCGACCGCATCGGCGTGATCAACAGAGGCGAGTTGGTCGTGGTCGAAGACAAGGCCGCAGCTCATGCGCAAGCTCGGCAAGAAGCAGCTGACCCTGCAGTTGCAGCAGCCCCTGGCGCACATACCCGCGGAGCTTGCCGCCTATCCGCTCGAACTGGCCGATGACGGGCACACGCTGCTGTTCACCTTCGATGCGCAAAGACGACGAGACCGGCATCGCCACTCTGCTCAAGCGCCTCGGTGAGCTCAACATCGATTTCAAGGACCTGCATTCCAGCGAGAGCTCCCTTGAAGACATCTTCGTCGACCTGGTGAGGACGCGCGCGTGAACGTGCACGCGATCCGCGCGATCTACACTTTCGAGATGGCGCGCACCTTCCGCACGCTCATGCAGAGCATCGCCTCGCCGGTGCTGTCGACCTCGCTGTATTTTGTCGTGTTCGGGGCCGCGATCGGTGCGCGCATGGGCGTCATCGACGGCGTCAGTTATGGCGCGTTTATCGTGCCCGGGCTCGTCATGCTGTCACTGCTCACCGAGAGCGTCTCCAATGCGTCGTTCGGCATCTATCTGCCGAAATGGTCGGGCACCATCTTCGAGCTGCTGTCCGCGCCGGTGTCGTACATCGAGGTGCTTTGCGGCTATGTCGGCGCTGCGGCAACCAAATCCGTGATGCTCGGCATCCTGATTCTGCTGACGGCACGCCTGTTTGTTCCGTTCGGGATTGCCCACCCCATCTGGATGGCCAGCTTTCTCATATTGACTGCCGTGACCTTCAGCCTGCTGGGTTTCATCATCGGCGTGTGGGCCGATAGCTTCGAGCAGCTGCAGGTCGTACCGCTCATGGTCGTCACGCCGCTTACCTTCCTCGGCGGCGCCTTCTACTCGATCAGCATGCTGCCGCCGATCTGGCAGAAGATCACTCTCTTCAACCCGGTCGTCTACCTCATCAGCGGCTTCCGCTGGAGCTTCTACGGGGTTTCCGACGTCGACGTCGTCGTGAGCACTGCCGCTACACTGGGCTTCCTGGTTCTGTGCGTCGCGGTCGTAAGCTGGATATTCAGGACCGGATATAAACTCAAGACTTAGGGTATGCTCGCGCCCATCGCGTGACGATCACGATCGACAAGCCGCTGCTCGAGGCCGCGTGGGAGACGGTTCGCCCCGTGGTCCGCTGGACACCGCTGTTGCGATCCGACTACGTAGACTCCCTGGTCGGAGCGCGCGTCTTCCTCAAGGCCGAATCCCTGCAGCTGGCGGGCTCGTTCAAGATGCGGGGTGCGTGCTTTCGCGTCAGCCGCCTGTCGAGCGGCGAACGCGGCCGCGGCGTCGTGGCGTTCTCCTCCGGCAACTTCGCACAGGCGCTGGCGCTCGCCGGTCGTCTGGCCGATGTACCCGTCACGATCGTGATGCCGTGCGACGCTCCGAAGCGGAAAGTGGAGTTGACGCGCCGCGCAGGAGCGACCGTGGTGTTGACCGATCACGGCAGCCGCAACCGCGAAGAAGTCGCCAACGCCCGCGCACGTGAGATTGCTGCGCAGGAAGGTCGCGTATTCCTGCACCCCTTCGACGACCCCCTGGTGGTTGCCGGCCAGTCGACGCTCATGCGCGAAGTGCAGCTCGACGCCGCGCGTGAGCAGGTCCGATTCGACTGCATTCTGTGCCCGGTCGGCGGCGGAGGATTGATCGCCGGGACGGCGCTGGCGGAGAAATACTTCGGCAGCGGTGCGGAGGTGATCGCCGTCGAGCCGGATGCATGCGATGACATGCGTCGCTCGCTGATCTCGCACCGGCGCGAGCAGAATGTCGGCAATCCGCCGACGATCTGCGATGCCATGCAGGCGTTCACCCCGGGGGCGGTGCCGTTCGAGGCTGCCGGACACCTGGTCTCGCGCGGAATCACCGTCGACGACGACACCGTGCGCGCTGCGATGCGCATCGCCTTCGAGGAATTCAAGATCGTGCTCGAGCCGAGCGGCGCGATTGCGCTGGCGGCTGCGCTGCATCACCGCGGGGAGTTCCAGAATCGAACGCTGGCGCTACTGTGCTGCGGTGGCAGCGTGTCCGTCGAGGACCTGGTGCGGCTCACCGGCAAAGTCGCAGGTGCGGCGGGCTGAGCGCGCCCCTGCAGCCGGCGGCAGTTCATCGACCGCGCAGATGAGACTCGTCCTCGCAGAATTCTCCGCTCCCTGGAGCAGGTCGCTGTCTGTGGCTACGGGCGGGTCGGTTGCAGTGCTGCTCATCGTGACCCTGGCGGGCTTCCTCGCGGCCCCGCGGCAGCTGCCGCTGGTGCGGGCGGGGCTGGTGGCCGTGCCGCTCGTACTGCTGCTCGGTGCGCTGCCGTTCATGATCCGCGGCTACATCCTGACGGAGCGGAACCTCGAGGTGCGCAGGCTCGGATGGAGCACGAGCTTGCCGCTCGCCGACCTCCTCGCGGTGACCGGTGAACCCGAAGGGCTGCGCGGCTCGGTACGCTTGTTCGGTAACGGCGGACTCTTTGGGATCAGCGGCTGGTTCTGGAATCGCAGGATTGGCCGCTTCCGCGCGTACGCCACCGATCCTGGGCGAGCGGTGCTGCTGCGCTATCGCGACGGCAGGAAAGTGGTGGTGACGCCCGACGATGTACAGCACTTCATCGTGCGGGTGAGGACGCAGGCGAAAGTAAGCGGGGAGCCGCGCCCCGACAGTGCCGGGTGAGGCTGGTCCGGGAGCTCGGGCGTAAGGGGTCTGGACTTCGGCAGGGCATGCGGCATTCTGCCCCCATGCCGGCTATCAGCGCAGGCTTACTCCTCTATCGCCGGCGTGACCCTGGCGCGGAAGTCTTTCTGGTCCACCCGGGAGGGCCCTATTGGGCAAAGAAGGACGACGGCGCCTGGTCAGTGCCGAAGGGTCTCGTCGACCCTCACGAGGACGAACTCACCTGCGCACGACGCGAATTCAGGGAAGAGACCGGGTTCGATGCCAACGGCCGCGCCCGTGAGCACGACCTTGGAGTATTCCGCCAGCCGAGCGGCAAGCGCCTGCATATCTGGGCAATCGAGGGGGACTGCGATCCTGCAGCTCTCTGCAGCAATCTCTTCGAGATGGAGTGGCCGCCGCAATCGGGGCGCACCCGGCGATTCCCCGAAGTCGATCGCGGCGGATGGTTCGACAGAACGCAGGCCCTGCTCAAGATCGTCAAAGGCCAGCGCCCTGTCCTCGAGAGGTTCTACGCCGAATTCGGCTCCAGGCCGACCTGAGGCGCTCAGGGCTCATAGCCGGGTCCATGCAACACCTTCCCCGGCAGGGCTCCGGTCATCTTGCCCTCGTCGATGACCGGCACGCCGTTGACCAGCACGTACTCCATGCCCTGCGAGAGCTGATTGGGAGATTCGAAGGTGGCGGTATCGCGAACGGTTGCCGGATCGAAGATCACGATGTCGGCCCACATCCCCTGCTTCAGCACGCCACGCTCGGTGAAGCGCATCCGCTGCGCAGGCAAGGCGGTGAACTTTCGAATGGCATCCTCGAGGGTGAGTTTCTTTTCCTCCCTGACGTATTTGCGCAGGATGCGCGGGAAGGTTGCGTAGGCGCGCGGATGCGGGTGCTCCTTGCTCAGGATGCCTTCGGGTGAGGTACCGCTGGAATCGTTGTCCACCGATACCCACGGCTGTCCGAGTGCCAACGCGACGTCGCCTTCCGACATCCCGAACACGGCCACCTGGGTGAGCGCGTCGTCTTCGATGAGGAGATCGAACAAGGAATCCATTGGATCTTTCTTCCAGCTCCGCGCCACCGCCGCCAGAGTCTTACCCTGAAGCGGCATGAGGGCAGCCTTGTGCACCACGCCGATGAGGATCGCCTCGGGGCCCTGGATGTCGTCCCATTCGTTGTCCCAATCACTCGAGGCGCTCAGCATCTCTTTTCGAATGCGCCCGCGCAGCGCTGGATCTCGAAGGCGCGCCACGAGCTTCGCGTTACCGCCATCATGCGCCCAGGGCGGAATGAAGGCGGAGAGATCGTTGTACCAGGCGGTGTAGGCATACGTGTTGGCGCTGATGTCCGCTCCTGCCGCGCGTGCCGCATCGATCTTCGCCACCACCGCCGGCATCTTCCCCCAGTTGCGCTTGCCCGCGACCTTCAGATGCCAGATCTCGACCGGAATGCCGGCCTCGCGGCCGATCCTGAGGCTCTCCTCGAGAGCTGGCATGATGCCGTCGCCCTCACTGCGCATATGGGTGGCGTAGATGCCGCCGAAGCTCGCGGCCTCGCGTGCCAGGGCGATCAGCTCCTGCGTTTTCGCGTACGGCGCCGGCGCATATTCCAGTGCACTGGAGAGCCCGAAGGCGCCGGCGCGCATGCTCTCCTGCACCAGGCGCCGCATCTCCTGCAGCTGCTGCGGCGTCGGCTGCCGGTCCTCGTCGCCGAGAACCATCCGGCGGGCGCTCGTCGCCCCGACGTAGGTAGCGAAATTGATGCCGATGCCCTGCTTTTCGAGTCGCGCAAAGTACTGGCGCAGCGTGCGCCAATCGGGCGTCACTCCGTAATGCTCGTAAACCTTTCGGTCCGAGCGGATGATGAAGTCGTTGAGTGGCGCCACGGAATTTCCCTCGCCGGTAACTTCCGTGGTAATGCCCTGAAATATCTTGGAGGGGAGTCGCGGCTCGACCAGAATGCTCAGCTCCGATTGCCCCAGCATGTCGATGAACCCGGGAGCGACTACATCGTCGTGAGCATCGATCGTTCTCGCGCGCGCGGCGCGTTCGAGGTTGCCGATGGCCGCAATTCTGCCGTCGCGAATGCCGACCTCGCCCGAATACCAGGGCGAGCCCGTTCCATCGATGATGTGTCCGTGGACGATCACCAGGTCGAACCGCGTATCCAGCTCTGCTGCGCTGCCCGCGACTGCGGACAAAAGGAGTGACAGGCAAAGTGCCACGCGGCTCGCCCGCAGTGCCGACGGCACCTGCGTCGCGCCCTGTCCGCATGGCATCCACTTCAAGACACTGAGCATATGCGCACCTCTCGACTTAGCGGGCGGCCGGGCCGATCAGCGTGAAAGGCGCCCAGGCCGCGGACGAAACCTCACCTTCGATGCACGTCTGCCGCCCGGCAAGTTAGGATGCTCGAGCATGTCGCCTCCTGGCCGCCATTTCTTCTCGCTCTGGCTGCTGCTTGCGTCGGGGTGGCTGGGTCTGCTCGCTTCGGGCACGGTGACTGCGCAACCGCTGACACTCCTGCAAACGATCGACATGCCGGAAGTGCCGTCCGGCCCGTATGCCGATCACATGGCGCTCGATGTCAAGGGGCGGCGGCTTGTTCACCACCCCGCAGGCGCAGAAAGCCGTCGACGTGCTCGATCTCGCGGCGGGCAAAGTAGCTGCGACACGATTCGAGGTTTCGGCAATCCGCACGCAATCCTGTACCGGGCGACCGGAACCGCCTGTTCGTCACCGACGGCGATGGGGCCCTGGTCTCTCGATGCAACCTCCTATCGCCGAGATCAGATCGATCAAGCTCGAGTCCGACGCCGACGGCATTGGCTACGATCCAGAGAGCCGGCTACGCTTTATGTGAGCAATGGCGGAGCCGAGGCCGGGAAAGCCTACTCGCTGATCTCGGTCATCGATACGGCACGGAAGCAAAGATCGGAGACATCCGAGTCGAGGCACCGGTGCTCGAGGCGATGGTCGTGGACGAGGCGACGGACAGGACTCTACGTGAATATGCCGGAAAATAACCCATCGCCATCGTCGATCTCAAGAAGCGGGCGCTGATCGACACCTGGCCGTTGACGCATGCGCCAGCAGCAACGAGGCGTTCGCGCTCGATGCCGAACATCATCTGCTGTATGTCGGTTGCAATGACGGCGACGTGCGCGGCAGCCTGCTCGTCATTGACACGCAGACGGGCAAGGAGCTGCAAAAGCTCCCGCTCGGCAGCTGGGTCGACTCCATGTTTCATCGATACCCGCCGAGGCACAGAATTTATGCCTCGACCGGCGTCGGCGAAGTATTCATCTATGAGCGTCAGATCCGATGGAGCTATCGGGCGCTCGAGCCCGTCGATACCGCGGTGATGGCGCGAACCTCTCTGTTCTCGCCCGAACTCGATCGGCTGTTCGTGACGGTGCCTCACCTGGGCTGGACGACCGCGAAGGTGCTGGTCTTCAAGCCACAGTAGCCGCAAGCCATCAGTGCAGCGCCGCCATCGTCCGTTCCAGAGCACGCGCGGGGCCTTGATCAGCGACTTGCGCACGGCAGCGCGCGCGCGGGCGTTCTCTTCGGGTAGTCCGATCGATATCCTCGCCCAGCGGTCGTAGGGCGGAAAGACGTGGCCGATGGCCACGCCCGTCTTTCAACAAGGCGGCCGCGAATATCGCGTGCGGCACGCCGGTCTCGAAGAATACGAAGTTGCCGCTGGACGGAGTGAATTTCAATTTCAAGCTCGCGCAAGCAGCCCCGAACCACTGCTCGCGCTCCTCGGCCACCTGCCGCGTGACGCGCGCGACATAGCTCGCATCCTGAAACTCGCGGCGGCGGCGGCCACCGCCAGCCGGTTGAACAGATGCGGATTGTTCGACCCCTGCGCGCTCAGCGCCTTGGCAATCGGCTTCGGCACGAGTCCGTAGCCGATGTCGAGCCCCGCCAGTCCATAGACCTTGGCGAAGGTGCGAAACACGATCACGTTCTCGCCGCCGCGCACCAGATCAGTCAGCGTGCGCTGCGCGAAGTGGTCGGCAAACTCGAGATAGGCCTCGTCCACGATGACCAGCGCGCGGCGCGCGACCGTGCGCGCGAAGCCCTTGAGCTGCATCCGCATCGGCGACGATGCCGGTCGGGTTGTGCGGGTTGACCAGGAACATGGCGCGCGTGCGTTCACTCACCTTGGCGGCGATGGCCGGCAGATCGTTCTCCAAGCTGCGAGTTCAGCGGCACCGCCACGGCGCGGCCGCCCGACCGCCACGGCCGAATCGATGAGCGCGGTATAGCCGGGATCGGAGTAGATGAACTCGCCGCCGGGTCCGCCCTGCAGGCTGAGGTGGGTCCCGAGCGGCTCCAGTATCTCGCCGAGGATGATCTGCTCCGTGGCACGCCTTCCCTGGCCGCAATTGCAGTCCGACCAGCGCATCGATATTCCGCACCCGTGTAGCGACAAGATTCGAGCACTCGCGCTGCAGCGCCTCGGCCGCGCCGGGTGCGGGCCCGAACGGATTCTCGTTGAGCGACAGCCGCGCGAGCTGCACTCCGCTGCCGCGTGCGGCGGCCGGTGACGTTGCGCCGGCGGGGGACGGCGATGATGCGGGCGAGCCGACAGGCGCGAGACACCCAAACCGCCGATCGCGAAGCCGAGCGATCTGAGCCATGGCGTCGATCGAGGCGAATCATCCGCTCACCCTACCATCGGTATACGGCTCCTGCCCAACGGTCACGGGCGAATCGTATAGGTCGGGCCCACGAACTGCGCGGTTTCGAGCGCCGTGTTGTAGAGGAGCGGGTGGCTGTTCAATACGTTCAGCGCATAGATCGAGGTGTCCCAGCCGTTCCATATGGCGCCGAAATGCGCGTTCAGCACATTGGTCGAGGGGTTGGGGATGAAATTGGGGTCAACGGCGATGTTGTTCGGCGAACTGCTGGGCAAAGGGCCCGGGATTCTTGCTGTGGAATTCATCGTCCAGGCGCACATAAGCTTTGTGCCCGCTGGCGATCGCAAATGAATACTGCGCCGAAGGCACCACCGTCCACGGCGCGGCTGTAGGGTTGATCTGCTGGCCGGCGTCACGTACTGGAGGGTGCTCGGTACCGAGTGTCTGGGATTCTTCGCATTGGTATAGCCCACGGAGAGACCCAGCTCCAGGCGCGCCGATCGCGCGGCGAGCTGCAGATCGACGCCGTTGCTGGTGCCTTGCCGAGATTGGACGTGAAGGTTTCCGGGACACAGGCTGGGCGGCAGGCTGACAGACTGCTGCACGTTCGACCAATCGATGTGGAAAGCGCTCGCCTGCAGCACGAAATGCCCGTCGAGGAGCCGGTTCTTGGAGCCGATCTCGTAGCTCCAGAGCGAGTCGCCGCTGAAGGTCGGTGGAATTCCATTCAAGCCGATCTCATTGAGCAGAACGAGGCAAGCGCCGGTGAGCGGAAAGGGCGCATTCACGCCGCCGACGCGATCCCCCTTCGCGGCGCTCACGTACAGCAGATTGTTGTCGTCGAGCTGAAAATTGATACCGAACTTCGGGTCCTTGACGGTCTCGCTCTGCTTGCCCGCCACGAAACTCGTCCCGCCGGCGAAGGGTCCGGTCTGAAAGATACTGTAGTCGTCTGAATCGTGCGCGATGCGGGCGCCGGCAATGATGCTCCAGCGCGCCGTCAGGTGATAGTTGAGCTGTCCATACAGGGCGACCTGCTTGTCGGTGGCGCGCTCATCGCCGATGTAGGACAGATTGCCGGGCAGCAGCACGGTGCCGGGAACCAGGGTCGGCAGATACGGACTGATCTCCGGGTTGTAGTTGCGCTCGCGGGACTCGACGTAGGAGAAGCCGAGGGTCCACTCGAGCGGTTGCCTGGTGTCAGCCGACTGCAGGCGCAGATCCTCACTCAGCACGTTTTGAGTCGTGGTGATGATGCCAAGGTCCGCCGCCTGGGGAACCAGCGGCCAGGGGAGCCCGAACGCCACCGGTGTGGCGGTGGTGAAATCCTCGTGGGTGGTGTTATCGCGATGCAGATAGCCGGTGTTGGAGATGAGCTGCAGGCCTGCGAACTCGAGTTGCGCCTTGAGAGCCGGCAGATAAAACGTGTCAGTGCTCGGGGTGTGCTGCAGCTGCGGATTGACGAAGCGGCCGTCACCCGACATTGGAGTAGCGCGGATTGAGCGACCCCCACTGCTGCACGAAAAGGTCGGCCGACTGGGGCGATCCGGCCGGCTCGAAGCCCGATGAGTCGTTTGAGTACAGGTGCTGGTAGAAGAGCGAGGGCGTGACGCGCAACGAGGCGAGCGGCGCGAACGTGAGTGCCGCACGTACCACGTCGCTGTCACCCCAGTTCGAGTCGCTGTACACATAACCGCCGGGGATGGCGCTCACGTGATCGACGTAGCCGCCATCGCGCCGGTGCCATGCGCTCACCCGGAAACCGAGCTCGTCGGTCACGAGCGGTCCGCCGAATGCACGCGCCGGCTTCGTAGCTCGGGGCGCCCTTTTCCGTGTAGCCGACATCGGCACGCGAATAACCGCTGTAGGCCGTCAGGCCCGGCTCCGGTGTGATGAAGCGGATCGCGCCGCCCTCCGCGCTCGAGCCGAACAGTGTCCCCTGCGGCCCGCGCAGTATCTCGACCCGGTCGAGATCGAATACCGCAGGGAGCGTGGCGCCGATCAGCCCGACGATGCCGACCCGCAGCTGCACCGGCACATCGTCAATGTAGATGGCGGAGGTCGCTGCGCCGCCGCCTGAGTACACGCCCCGGATCGACAGCAGATTCTTCGGCCCGGTCACCTGGTAATCGACACCGGGAGTGTAGTTGGCGACATCCGACAGGCTCTGAATGTTGAGGCGATCGAAGGAGGAATTGTCGAGTACCGAGACGCTTATCGGGACGCGCTGTATGTCCTCGACGCGTTTCTGCGCGGTGACGACGATTTCAATCAGCGGGGCGCTCGCGCCCGAATCCGCTGCGATCGAGTGCGTCGGCCACACGGCTGCGGCGGCTGTCGCCGCTAACACAAGCGACTTCACTTGAGGCATGTGCTCGCCTCCCCGTAAATCAGGCGACCCATGAGCGCGTGCCGATTGTCAGTTATTGCCGTAGAGATCGCAATTGCGCCCAAGCTATGATGCAAGCGCGCTTGAGGTCTTGGGGGACGATGCGATGCAGAGGTTCACGGGACGCGTGGCGCTGGTCAGCGGGGCCGCACGCGGTATCGGCAAGGCGATCGCCTTACGCCTCGGCGAAGAGGATGCCACGGTCATAGCGGTGGATATCGACGGCGGGCGGGCTCGGGCCACCGGCAGCGAGATCGGCGGCCCCTCGATCGCCATGCAATGCGACATTGGCGATCCGGATTCCGTCGCGACACTGTTTACCGCGGTGACCGCGCAAGCCGGAAAGCTCGACGTGTTGGTCAACGCCGCCGCCATCGTCCCCTTCGTCAAATGGGACGAGCTCACCTTCGAGGAATGGCGGCGCGTCATGCGCGTGAACCTCGACGGACTGTATCTCATGTGCCGAGCCGGCTCCGACCTGATGCGCAAGAGCGGCTATGGCCGCATCGTCAACATCAGCTCGAACTCGATCTTTGCCGGTACACCCAACATGGCGCACTATGTCGCCGCGAAGGGCGGCGTCCTCACCTTTACCCGCGCATTGGCCAGCGAGCTCGGCCCGTACAAGATCACGGCGAATTGCATCTGCCCGGGCCTGACCGATACCGAAGGCGTGCAAGAGACGCCGCACCGCGAGGCCTTCGATTTCGTCGATATGCTGCAGGCCATCAAGGGACGCGGCGTGCCGGCGGACATCGTGCCGGCAGTGGCATTTCTCGCCTCGGAAGAGGCGCATTGGATTACCGGTCAGGCACTCGCGGTGGACGCCGGGATGGTGCGCTGGTAGAGCGGCGCGAGGAGCGGCGACCTCAGCTGTAGTAGCGCGCGCCGGTCTGATAGCGCGCGAAGCTCTCCGGATCGTGCGAGTAAAAGAGCTCGGCGTCGTACTGCTCGGCGAGCGCACGCAGTCTCTGCATCGACCTGACACTCGCGGCCGGATCCAGATGAAAGCTGCTGATGCACATCATGTCCATGTTCTTCTTGCTGTAGCAGGCATCGGCGGTGAACAGCATGGGCCGGCGGTTCTTCAGCTCGACCAGCAGGCTGTAGTGTCCGGCGGTGTGACCGGGGGTTTCGAACAGCCACAGCCCCTTCGCGATCTCCTGGTCCCCGGTGAGGGTTTGAAACCGTGGCGTATACAGGTCGAGCGCTGGATCGGGGGGCAGCTGCAGCCCGCGCTTGCGGGCGATTTCCGGGGCGAAACTGAGGTCGGAATAGCCCAGGTGCTCGAAGGGCTGGCAGTTGCCGCTCGCCTCCAGCTCCCTGGCATGGCAGAGGGTGCAGGCCTGATGCAGATACTTGTTCCCACCGCAATGGTCGAAGTGGTAATGCGAGTTGATCACGTAGTTAATGTCGCCGGTCTTGAGCCCGAGTGCCGCCAGCTGTCCCGGGATCGTGTGCTCTTTCGGCTGAAGCGGCTTCTCGAAGGGCAGCACCCGCATGACGTGCTCGAAGTCATAGCCGGTATCGAACATGTAGCGTCCGTCGGCGTGCTCGATCAGCACCGAGTAGCAGGGAAAGCGGAACTCACCGCCGGGACCGCGGTTCCAGAAGGCGTGGAACCCATCGATCACCAGCGTCCCGCCGTCGAGCAGATAGACCTTGGTATCGAGCATGCTGAGGTTCCCCCGCGCGGCCGCCCGATCAACGATCGCCGCGCACGTAGGGCTGGCCCAGAGCGCGCGGGAGCACGCTGTGGCGGGCAAAGATTATCAGAACCAGCAACACTGCGGCGAAAGGCAGCATTTGCACCACATCGGTCGGGATATCGATGCCGGCCACCTGCAACGCCGTGGTCAGCGACAGGCTCACCCCGAATAACGCGGCCCCGAGCAGCACCCACAAGGGGCGACCGCGCGCGAGCATGGCGAGCACGATGCCAATGAAGCCGCTGCCGCGGGTAATGAAGGGTACGAACAGCCCCGCGCCGACATTCGCCAGGTAGGCACCGCCAACGCCGGCCAGGAAGCCCGTGGCCAGCACGGCCAGCGAGCGCGTTCGGATCACATCGACTCCGGCGGCATCGAGCGCCGCGGGCGCGTTGCCTGCCGCCTCGAGGTTCAGTCCGACATGGCTGGAGCGGAACAGGAGCGTCGCGGCAGGCACCAGGAGCACGCTCAGATAGACCAGCGGGTCGTGACTGAACAAGCCGGCACCGAGAACCGGAATGTGGCTCAGGCCGGGCAGCAGCCAGGCCGGATCCCGGGCGAGGCGCGGATAGGTGCGGCTGAATTGAGAGAAATAGAGTAATGCGGTCAAACCCTGGACACCGAGGGTCACAGCAATGCCGATGACGATCTGATTCAGCCCGCGGCGGACGCAAAGGAGCACGACCATCGCGGCCACCGCCATGCCTCCCAGCCCACCCGCCAGAAAACCCAGGGCGAAAGAGCCGGAAGTATATGCGATCGCAAAGCCCGTGTAGGCACCGAACAGCATCATGCCTTCGAGGCCGATGTTGAGCACGCCGGCCTTCTCCGAGATCTGCTCGCCGAGCGCCGCGAGCAGCAGGGGTACCCCGGCAGTCACCGCCCCGAATATCAGCGATGTCAGAAATGTCTGTGTCAGCAGGGCTTGCATGGCTCAGAGTGCGAGGCGCTTATGGCGCAGATGGTGCAGATGCTCGACCACCGTCAGAAAAATGAGAAGCAGCGCCAGCAGCACCCATACGTAATGCTGCTGCACGTCCGTGCGCCGCGCCGCGCTTTCGGCTCCGATCATCAATGCGGACAGACACAGCGTCAAAGCGATGACCGCATAGCCATTGAGCCGCGCAAGGAAGACGACCGGCACGACCAGCAGGCCGAACGCCGGATTCCAGTCGGCCCGTACCGTTCCCCACACGCCCAGGATCTCGATTGACCCTGCCAGGCCGACCAGGCTGGCGCTGAGCGCGAAGGTCGCGATGGTGAGCCGCCGGACGTTGAGTCCCGCGTGCAAGGCTGCGGCGGGGTTGGCGCCGACGACCTGCACTTTCAGTCCAAAGGCGGTGCGGGTGATCATGAGATGGACCGCCACCACAATGATCAGAGCGATGAGCACACCGGCGTGGATGTTGGTGTGGAAGATCTGCGGCAGGCGTTCCTCCACCGGCAGGTCCGGCGTTCTTGGCACGCTCGTGCTGGCATCGCGCAGGAGCGTTTTCACCAGCAGATTGGCGAAGCTCGTGCCGAGAAAACTCATCATCAGCGAGCTGACCACCTCATTCACCCCAAAGCGCGCCTTGAGAACGGCCGGGATCAGCGACCATAGCGCTCCCGTCAGCGCGGCAGCGGTCATGCACACGATCAGCAGCGCCGCACGTGGCAGCACGCCGATCAAGGCCGGCCCGAGCGCTGCGGTGACGACAGCAGCCAGGAGGAACTGGCCGTCGCCGCCGAGATTCCAGATGCCGGCGCGAAAGGCCACGATCAATCCGGCCGCGATCAACAGCAGCGGCGCCATCCGGTTCAGTGTCTCCTGCAATCCGCCCCAGCTCAGCAACCCGCGCTTCAGTACGTACCCGTAATAGGCAAGCGGATCCTTGCCGAGCGCCATCAGAATGAGGCCGCCCACCGTGAGAGCCAGCGCGGCCGGGAGCATCATCCGCAGCGTCGCGGCGGCCCGCGCTCGAATCCCGGCGGTCATGCCAACGCGGCTCCCGTCATCAGCCGACCCACGGTGCGCTCGACGCCGGAGGTGTTCGGGACAATGCCGCTCAGGCGGCCCTGAAACATGACGCCGATCCGATCACTCAGCTGCAGCAACTCGTCATCGAGATCGGTTGAGATGACCACGATCGCGACGCCACGCCGTGCGTCGGCGCGCATGCGCGCATGCGCGAGAGCGCAATTCTGCAAGTCGAGCCCATGCGTGGGCTTGCTCAGAATCGCTACCTTGGCTGCGCGGTCGAGCTCACGGGCCAGCAACACTTTCTGAATGTTGCCCCCCGAGAGCCGGCCGAGCGGAGTCCTTTCCGAAGGCGCGCGGATGTCGTTGCGCCGGATCATCTCGCGCGCGTCCCGGTGGATGAGATCCCAGTCGGCCAGGCCGTGGCGCCAGTAGGGCGGCTCGCCGATTTCCTTCAACAACAGATTGATCGCCACCGAAAGCGCGCTCACTGTGCCCTCATTGAGGCGATCATCGGTGAGGTAGCGAAAGCCGCGCTGCCGGCGCGCCCCTACGCCGTCCCGCGTCACCTCCGTCCCATCGAGGATGATGCGTCCCTGCGCGGCGGAGCGCTGGCCGGCCAGCACCTCGGCGAGATGCTTCTGGCCGTTGCCATCCACGCCGGCAATTCCCAGAATCTCGCCGGCCCACAGATCGAAGCTCACCTCTCGCAGCGCGCATTCGCCGGCGCGAGCCTCGGTGCACAACGCGTGTACCGACAGGCGCGGCGCCCCGTCGCGCTGCGACAGCGGTTTTTGCCGGTCGAGGTGCACGCGGGGCGCCGTATCGGCGTCAGGTGCGACTTGTTCCCCGAACATCATCCCGATCACCGCGTCCTGCGCCTGTGTCGCGCTCATCTTCGCAATGCGCTCCGGGGCGAGCTGCCCAGGAGGCGCCCCTGTCGCAGCACCGAAATGCGATCCCCGAATTGGAAAGCTTCGGGCAGCTTGTGAGTGACCAGGAGCACGGCCACTCCCTGCTCCTTCAGTCGTCGCATGACCCGGCCGAGGTCCTGCACGCCGTGGGGTGTCAGCATCGAGGTCGGCTCGTCCAGGATGAGCAGTTTCCCGCCGCGCCACAATGCTCTTATGATTTCAATCTGTTGGCGCTCGCCGAGCGACAGACGCCCCGCTTCAGCATGCGGATCGATCGCCACTCCCAGCAGCCCCGATAGCTGACGAAACCGCTCCCGGGCAGCCAGCCGTCCCATGCGCTGCCACCAGGGTCCGCCGAGCAGCAGGTTTTCGATAACCGTGAGGCTCGGCACCAGCAGCTCATGCTGGAACACGGTGCCGACGCCCAATGTGAGACTCACGCGCGGAGAGGCGACCACAACCGGCCCGCCACCGATCCAGATCTCCCCTTCGTCCGGCTGCTGCATCCCGGCCAGCATGCTGATCAGGGTGGACTTGCCCGCGCCATTTTCGCCGAGCAGGACATGGATTTCGGCGGCGTGGAACTCGAGCGAGATCCGCTCATTGGCGAGGACGCCGGGAAAACGCTTGCTGATGTCGCGGACGGCGGCGAGAGTCGTCTCGGAACTCATCGACCGGTCCGCGCTCCTGCTAGCGACCTGTGGTTATCTCGGTGGACGGGTCAGCGCGCTCATCAGATCGTGAACGCCAGCGATGTCCGCGACCGGCTCGATCTTCAGGTCGCCGGCGACGATACGTTGCCGGATGACCATCAGTTCCGACCATACAGCGCCCGGAATGTAGCGGGTATGTAGCAGCTGCACCGAGTCGTCGCCGAGCCTGATCGCGTAGCGGCGTGTGCCGAACCTGTTCGCGCGCAGATCCTCCACCATGGCCGAATACACCGGCACGAGGTTCCACACGACCGAGGAGAGGAGATTGCCCTTGTCGATCGGCGTCTTGTCGCCCACCACGTCGATGAACCACACCTTCCCGCCCCCGCTCGACGGGGTCGTCTCGACGGCCTGCAGCATGCCGAAGCTCGCGCCGTCGCCCTGGCCGAAGATGACGTCCGCTCCCGCCGCGATGACCGCCGCGGTGACACGCCGGGCCCCGGCGGCATCGGAATAGGCGGCGGGACCGATCACGGCGTACAGCACCTTGAGGCGCGCATCGGTCGCTCTGGCACCTTGTGCGAACGCCGCCGAGTGCGTGTTCCATGGCGGCGACTCCGCCGACACCACGATACCCACGGTCCTGGTCCGGGTGCTGCGGGCGGCCAGGACTCCGGCGAGATAAGCACCCTCGTGACCGCTCGGGGTGTAATCGGCGACCGCACCCGGCTTGCTCGCGCCCGGTCGATCGACGATGGCCACCGGCACACGCTTCTCCGCGCCGACTTCCGGCACAGCGGTGTTATAGCCGCTTGCATGAGCGATGATGAGGCTCGCGCCGTCGTCGGCGAGCTCGCGCGCCTGCGCGTGCACGTCGCCATAGCCCAGCCCGGTCGCCGGCATGAAGGTGAGGCCGTATTTGCGAGCGACGGCTCGCGCGGCTTCGAAGCCCTGTTGGTTCCAGCCGTAGTCGTTCGGATCCTCCGGCGTCATGACGGCGATGGACCTGACTGCGACGGCCGGCGCCGGCGCACACAGGATGGCGCCGCTTACGGCGAGGAGCGCGCAGGCGGCTGCGCCGCGGGCGACTTGGCGCAGCGCTCTCCCGCGTGGCGGAACCCGATCCCTCAAGCTTCCTTCTCCTGATGCTGCCGGCCGCTTTGCAGGGCCTTGCGAACCTCGAGCAGCTTCATGGCGCGCTCGGCCCGCAAAGCGGCGATGCGCTCGGGCGTGTAGTTGAAGACCCCGCCGCCAGTCTTCATTCCCAGCTTGCCCTGTACGGTCCGCTGCGTAACGTAGCCTGCCACGTCGTTGCGAGAGCACAGCTCCCGGTTGAGATAGCCGGCCACCGCCGCGTAGATATCGAGCCCAGCCATGTCGAGCAGCGCCATCGGACCCACGACCGCCAGCTTCAACCCGATGCCCCAGGATACGCACTGATCGAGCTCCTCGGCGGCGATGACGCCGCTCTCGACGAGCTCGAGGCACTCGCGCAGCAGCGCATACAGAACGCGATTCTCGACGAAGCCCGCAACATCCTTCTTGATCACGATCGGCAGGTGGCCCATCTGCCGGACGATGGCCACCATTGCCGTCACCACGTGCGGTGCCGTCCTGTAACCGGCGATGACTTCGATCATCGGGATGAGGTGCGGGGGGTTGGACCAGTGCATGCCGATGACGCGCGCGGGGACGGCGAGGCCTTCCTGGATCCGGCTGATGGGGATGCCGGAGGTATCGGAGGCGAGGATGCACTCCGCAGCGACGGCGGCTTCCACCGCGCGCAGGACCTCGATTTTGACCGCAAGGTTTTCCGGGACAGTCTCGACGACCAGACCCGCACCCGCGACGCATTCCCCGAGGCTGTCGGCAATCGAGATCTGCGCACCGCTGCTTCGCTCGGGAACCCCCAGTTTGGCGAGCATTGCCGTGGCCGCCTCGAATTCCCGCTGCGCCCGGGCACGCTGCTGCGGATCCGTATCGAAGGCCTTCACGGCGATACCTGAGCGCGCCAGGGTCGCGGCAATGCCGGGTCCCATGGTGCCGAGGCCGATCACCGCAGCCTGCAGGCTCACGCGGTTGCCTTCTTGAATGCCGGCCGGGCAGCGATCCGCTCGCGCCACGCTTTGACCGCCGTCAGTCCGGGCAGATCGACGGGAAAATCCAGGCAGCGATGCACGATGGGGCCGAGGCAGATATCGGCCAGCGACAGCTCGCCAGCGACGACCCACGGCCGCAGCGATGCGCCCCGCTCGAGAATCTCCAGCTGCGCCTGCAACTCCACGGCGTCGGCGGCGAAGCTCGCGGCCCGTTCGGCGGGGGGCTTCCTGGCTTCCTTGAACAGTGCCACGTAGGGCCCGTAGAGCGCGGCGAGCTGCCAGTCCATCCAGCGCTCGACGAGGCTGCGCGCCATCGCGTCGGTCGGATAGAGCGCTTCACCTCCATACCTGTTGCACAGGTAGCGCAGAATCGTGTTCGATTCCCACACCACCACATCGCCATCGACGAGGGTCGGCACCTTGCCGTTCGGATTGAGCCGCAGGTAAGCGGCATCGTTGGTGTTGTTGAATTGCCGACCGTAGTTCTCGCGCTGGTAGGGCGTGCCCAGCTCCTCGAGTAGCCAGATGACCTTCTGCACGTTTCCGGAAGTGCTGCGGCCCAGGACTCTCAACATGTTGGTTCTCCGGTCAACGCTGCGGCCGATAAGCAATGGCATCCATTTCGATCTTGCATTCGATCACCGCGCGGGCTTCGACGGTGGTGCGCGAGATTCTCCCTTCCGGAAAGTACTCGGCGAACACCTTGTTGTAGCGGCCGAAATTGCGCGCATCCTCGAGATAGGCTGTCACCTTGACGACATCGGGGAGGCCGGCGCCATCCAGCTCCAGGATGCGTTTGATGCATTCGATGGTCCAGCGAGTCTCTTCCTCGATCGTCCCTGCACGCATGTTGCCTTGCTCATCCTTTGCGACCTGGCCGGAGACGAAGATGAAGTCGCCGGCGCGTACTGCCGGGTGAAAAGGAAGATTGGGATTTCGCTTGCCGATGGTGCGGATCTCGCTGCTCATCGCGCCTCCAGGGGCTCTTACAGGACCGAGGTCTCGATAATGTCGACGCCGCGCTGACGATCGATGAGATAGCACAGCCCGCGATCATCGATGGTCACGTCATTGGAGGAGGTCAGCGCGCATCCCGGCGGCGGATCCGGCTCGAAGAACGCCACCTCGCGCGGTGCATACGGGTCGGCAATGTCCAGGATCCGCAAGCCCTGCGCAAACCACGCGAACGGTATCAGGGTACCTTTGAAGCGCTCGGATGGCTGGTGGCAGCCTCGCATCGGCGGCTGCGGGGAGCCATCCTTGTCCAGGCCGGCGACCTGAAAGGTTGCAATCGGGATGGGGCAGCGCTCCTCGGTGATGTCGTATATCCATGTGAAGGCAGGGGCCGCCGGCCACAGCTTCGCCACGTCCTCATCGGCGACCACCATGATCTTGCGCCCCTTGACTGGGGTTGGAAGCGGTAAACAGGTGTGCGTGGGATGCGGGAAGGCCGGCTTCGTATTGCCGCTGGCGATGAGCTTCGGCTGCGACATGTCCGCTATATCGAGAATGTAGTAACCGTGGTGCCAATAGCTCACATAGAGCCGATCACCCATTCGCATCGGATGATGGCAGCGCGGCGGCGTCCAGTCGTCCCACGGGTAGGCTTCGCCGCCGGCTTTCCATTGCCCGGGAATCCACCAGCGACCGATCTCCTCGGGTCGTGCAGGATCGGCGAGATCGAGGATCATCGCGATATTGCCGACATAACCCTCGACGGTCGGGGAGATATAGGCGTAGCGCCCGTCGAAATCGTAGCGGTGCACGCCCTTGCCGTGCGTGCGCCAGTTGCAGATGAGCTGCGGCGCGGCGGGATCTGCAACGTCATAGATGCCGAGGCCACCGCCGAAGCCGGCATCCCCGTCGGAGCCCTGGCGCTCGTGATTGACGATCATGATGCCATTGGCGACGCGCACCTTGTGCGAATGCCACCCCGGCGGGATTGTTATCTGAGCCACGACCTTCGGATTGCGCGGATCGGCGACGTCGATGATGCTGGTCCCGGCAGGCGCTCGCATGTGGCCCACATACAGGGTATGCCCATCGACCCATACCTGTCCGCCGCCAGGACAGTCGATGTGAGAGAGAAGCTTCGTGTTCAGCGAGCGCGCCACGGGGGTGCGTCAGCAGAGCCGGACGATCTCGCCGTTCGGGTTCTTACCGTGCTTCTGATAGAACGCCAGCGCTTTCAGCGTCGGCTCATCGCTCGCAACGAAGAGGATGGCGGGCTCCCGGTTGGAGAGGTTGACGTGCTCGCACCAGCTACCCCCCGGCACCACGAAAGTATCGAACCTCTCCCACTCGAGCTGCTGGCCATTGACGATGCTGCGGCCGCTCCCCTCGAAAGGAGCGCAGATCAGGCTGGCGCTCTGCTTCAAGGCAAGCGTGCGTTCGCCGGGCCGGAGCATCTGCATGAAGAATGTCATGGTCCTGTAGATAGAGCGGCCGGTGGTCGGGTCGACGTATTCGACCATCAACGCCTCGTGAGGATCGCCTTCCTGGTCGCGAAATCGCTCCAGCAGCTCGCGCATCCTCTCATAGCGATACACGTACATGGGAGAGGCGGCACCGGTACCGCGATGGTGGCTGACGAAGCGTGGCAGCAGACCGCCTTCGCCATAGGTCCGCTGCGAGTGGTCCGGCGCGAAGCGTGCCGACTGCATTCTGCGGCGCACGAGTTTCCCCTCTTCTTCCTCCTTGTAATCGTGCTCGAAATACATCGAGTTCAGGGTCTCGACCAAGGGCAAATCGAGCACGCTCAGGTTGATCGCCGGCTCCGCGCCCTGGTTGCCGTGATTGTGCCAGGTGTCGTGCGGCGTCAGGACCAGGTCGCCGGGGCCAAAGGTGATGTTCTCCCCCTCGACGCCGGTGAAGTTCATGGCGCCCGTCAAGCCGAGACGAATGGCGTTGGGTGAATGCCGGTGCGGCGGCATGATCTCGCGCGGATCGTTGAGGCGGTAAGCGACATACATGGTGGTTGCGGTCGCACGCCGCGGCGCCAGGCCCGGGTTCACGAGTACCAGCGAGCGGCGCTCCGATGTTTCGCTCGAGATGAGCTCGGCCGAGCGTTGCAGCAGCGGCTCGATCTCGGTCTTGAACTTCCAGATGTAGGGGACGGCCTTGCGACGCTCCATGACCTGGCGGTCCTCGTCGTGCTCGACGCTGCGATCGACCACCCAGTAGGGCGCCATGTTGAAGCGGGCGACGTCGGCATGAAGTCCATCCAACGCCGCTTGACGCTCTCGGTCGGCCCGCTCGCCCGTGACGCGCAATGGTGCACCACATGTCTCGTCAGATCGGTGGCGATCGTAGCCACCTCGTCGTCGCAGCGTCAACCTGCGGGCGAAAGTGCGCTACGCTGCATGCGGGCTCGCGCGGAGTGTGCATCGTGACCAAGGTAAGGACATATGACTATGTCCTCGTTGGTGCCGGTTCGGCCGGATGCGTGCTCGCGAATCGCTTGACGGCGGACCCCGGCGTCTCGGTGTTGCTGCTCGAGGCGGGCGGCTGGGATCGCGATCCGTGGATCCACATTCCGCTCGGCTGGGGAAGGATCCTGCAGCAGCGCCGTCATGATTGGATGTATTTTTGCGAGCCGGAAGACTCGGTGGCGGGTCGCCGCGTCGAATGCGCGCGTGGCCGGGTGGTCGGTGGATGCTCCTCGACCAATGCCATGGCCTACGCGCGCGGCAATCGCGGTGATTTCGACCGCTGGGCGGCCGCGGGGCTCGAAGGCTGGTCGTACGCTGCTGTGCTGCCCTACTTCCGCAGGCAGGAGAGCTGGGAGGGCGGCGCGAATTCCTTTCGTGGCGGCGATGGTCCGCTCACCACGCAGTTCTGCCGTTACCAGGATCCCCTGCTGGACGCCTTCGCTCAGGCCGGGCGAACGGCCGGCCATGGGTGGACCGATGACTACAACGGCGAAAAGCAGGCAGGCTTCGCGCGGCTGCAGATGACCATCCGCCGCGGCCGGCGCTGCAGCGCCGCCACGGCTTACCTGAGGCCGGCGCTGCAGCGGCCGAATCTGACCGTCCAGGTCGAGGCGCTGGCGACGCGCATCCTCATGAGTGGCACGCGTGCCCGCGGAGTCGAGTACCTGCACGGGGGCGCTCTGTGCATCGCGCACGCCGATCGCGAGGTAATCCTCACCAGCGGGGTGATCAATTCGCCGCAGCTACTGATGCTTTCCGGTCTCGGTGACCCGGACGAGCTGGAAAGGCTCGACATTCCCGTCAGGCTCGGCCTGCGCGGAGTGGGTCAAAACCTTCAGGACCACGTCTCGGCGATCCTGATGTTTCAGCGCAAGCTCCCGAGCCCGTTTTTGAAAATGATGCGCTATGACCGTATCGCCCGCGAGCTTGGCAAGGCCTACTTCCTCGGCAGGGGCTTCGCAGCGGATGTGCCCGGCGGCATCACGGCATTCCTCAAGAGCGCAGCCGACGTCGCGCTGCCGGACATTCAGTTACTCCTCACGGCCGCACCGCTTGGCGCCTGGCCGTACCTGCGCCCCTTCAAGGCGCCGTTCGAGGATGCCTTTGCCTGCCGCATCGTGATGCTGCATCCGCAAAGTCGGGGACGGGTAACGCTGCAGTCGAACAATCCCGCCGTCCACCCGCGGATTGCACAGCGATTCCTGTCCAGCGCCAAGGATTGGCGAGCCCTGCGGTCAGGTATCCGCCTGGCGCGTGATGTGCTGGCCCAGGCGTCGATGCTTCCCTTCATCGCCCGGCAGATCGGGCTACCCGCCGGCGACGCCTCGGACGCGGAGCTCGACGCATATATCCGCAAGACGGCGATCACTGTGCATCACCCGCTGGGGACCTGCAGGATGGGACCGGAGGGGGATGCCGGCGCCGTCGTCGATGAGGAGCTGCGCCTGCGCGGGATGGACGGGCTTCGCATCGTCGATGCTTCCGTCATGCCTGACATGGTGAGCGGCAATATCAACGCCGCGGTCATCATGATCGCCGAGCGCGCCGCCGATCTCATTCGCAAGGGATAATCCATGCGCACAGCCGCACACCGCAGGCAATCGGAGCGTTCACGGCGCATCGGACGAGGTCCTGAAGGAGAGCGCCGCCCGAAGGCGGCGCTCTGGCGATGGTGCCGGGAATGATCAGCGCCGCGCGTCGCGCGATTTCTTATCGTGGCCCGAGCACGGCGTGGCGAAACCCGGCAGCGAACTGCTGCATTCCGCATGCCACAAGGGCCAAGCCCTTGATTCCCCATAGTGCCTGCAGGGAGAGCCGACTGAACGTGTGGCTCCAATGTAAACTCCTCCGACGGATTGAGCCCAAATCCTGGGATCGCGTGCCGCCCGCACGCCAGTCGGCCAGACGGATTCGCGGGATCACGAGTGACCGTTGCGCGTGCTTCCCTAACCTTCGGGACCCGCCCAGATTCCACTAGGTCCGAGCCAGCAGCCGCTCGCGCGGAAAATCTCTCAGGCTCTTGATCACGGCGGCCACACGGTTGCGGGCGAGCAATTGCTGGAATGCTGCAGGCGCACCCATCGCAATGATATAGCCGATGCCGGCGGCGTAGGCGGCGGCGAGTCCAGAGACCGCATCTTCGACCACTACACACTCACTCGGGGCGATGCCGATATTGCGTGCGGCCGCCAGATAAACATCCGGTGCGGGCTTTCCAGGGCGGGTGCCGTCGTCGTAAACGATTTTCGCCACGTCGAACCATCGCTCCAGGCCCAGATGTTCGATGAAGAAATTCAGATTCGTGATCTCCGAGGACGTCGCGATGGTGCGCGGAACGTTGCTGCGCTCGAGCGTCTCGAGAAAATCCCGCGCGCCGGGAGACAGCACCAGGCGGCGTGGGTTCAACAGGCACAATTCGCGGTAGAACGTCTCCTTGACCTGAATCAGATCGAGAAGCTCCTGTCCCACAATCGTTCGGCCGGCCAAGTGGCTCAACACGTAGGAGTTCGGACGACCGTGCATATGAGTCGTGAGCTCATCGTCGGTCATCTCGTGTCCGCGCAGGCTCTTCGCGACAGCTTGCCAGGACTTGACCTGCAAATCGGCGTCCCAGAACAACACGCCGTTAAAGTCAAAGACAATGCCCTCATACTTCATGCGGCGCCAGCCCTCCCCGTTCGCCTCGGCACAATCCCGAGATTGACCTTGCTCGCCAGCCGCACAAGCTAAGGCTAACTGCACTCCCGCTGCGAGGCGCGCGTGCCCGCCCATAGTCAGCAATGTCGGGAACGCCCGCTCCCACGCTCGGGGGAATAGATCCTGCAGTGTCGAAGTCCTCATGCATACGCGAAGACTCCGGCGTACATCACGCTCGTCCGGCTGTCACGCAACTGCAACGGAGGGAGAGACTCATGCAGCGATTCTGGACCTCGCTCGCACTCATGTGCGCCACTGCGCTTACATACAGCGCTTCTTCGTACGCTGACTCTGCAGTGGGGCCGGCCAACGAGGTAATACAATGGAACAAGACGCTTCTGACCATCGTCCGCACTCCGGGGGCGCAACCGGCAACCGTACACCCGACCCGTAGTTTCGCGATCATGCACGCTGCGATTTATGACACGGTCAACGCGATCGACGCGACTCACAAGCCTTACCTCGTGCGAATCGGACGTGTATCGCCGCACGCCTCGCAAGAAGCAGCGGTTGCAGCGGCAGCCCACGAGACACTCATCACGCTGTATCCCGCGTTTCAAACCACGCTTGATCAGCAATATGACCAATCATTGGCGCAAATCCCGGATGGTGCGGACAAAACCACCGGGATCGACGTCGGAAGAGCGGTTGCGCTGGCCACCCTGACTCTGCGCAGCGACGATGGATCAGCCGCAACGCCGATTCCTTTTGTCTTTGGTCACGCCCCCGGCGATTACCAGTCCACACCGCCCAATTTCCCGGCGCAACCTGTGTTCACGCATTGGTCTCGAGTCACTCCTTTCGCCCTGGAGCGCGCGAGGCAATTCCGCCTGGGACCGCCTCCGGCACTGACGAGCGCCGAGTACACCGCCGTGTTCAACGAAGTAAAGTCGCTGGGCATCGTCAACAGCAGCGCGGCTACAGCCGACCAGAAGCTTATCGGGCAGTTCTGGAACGGAGCGATTCAGAATTACTGGAACGAGATCACTCAGACGGCGGTTCAAGCGCATCACCTCACGACCGCACAGAGCGCCCGTGTGTTCGCGTTGCTCAATCTCACCCTTGCAGATGAAGTGATCGCATTTTACGACAGCAAGTACACGTATAACTTCTGGCGGCCGGTAACTGCGATTCGAGCCGCCGCGACGGCCGGCAACCCCGACACGGTGGCAGACCCAAATTGGCTTCCGCAAGCAGGTAAAACCGCCGCCGATCCGTCTTACCCCGGCGCACACGCCACAATCAGCGCCGGCGGCGCGTTCGTGCTGAGAGCCTTGTTCGGCGACAAGCCGTTTCAATTGAGCGTCACTTCTGAAGTGCTTCCTGGGGTCGTCCGCTCCTTCGACGGCTTCGCGGCCGTTGAGAAGGAAGCGAGCCTCAGTCGGATCTACGCAGGCCAGCATTTCCGCTCAGATGAAAATGCCGGCGAAAGACTCGGCAGCGCAGTGGCCGACTTTGTCGTCGACAACTTCCTGACCCGGGTCGACAGACGAGACGATCGTGACGGGGACAGAGACGGAGACGACTACTCATCGCAATGAGGGCACACGCTCGCGCGCCACGACCAGGTGTGGTTCCTGCGAGCGCGTTGACGCCCCGATGCCGGCCGCACCGCCCGGCAGTCGTGGCCCCTGCTGCCAGGATGCTGAGCAAGCTCCCATACCCGTAGTCCTCGAGTAGCTTCCTTATCGCAAAGGCGACGGCAACCGGGCCAGAAGCCTGCCCGGTCCCGCCGCGGGCAGTGAGATGTTGCCGACCATGACGCCGGACTCCACTGCGATCACGTTCCCGAAACGTGCGGCACCGCTACGCAGATCAGTGGCCGAGACCGACGGGCAGAAAGCTCGACCAACTAGTGACCGAGGAGCCTCGCAAATCCTGGTTCAGAGTATTCTAGCCGACGACCGGATCCCAAAATGGAGCAGGCCGAATGAGGAGATCGTGGCGCATAGCGGGTTGGATCGCGGTCGCGCTCGTCGCTGCACTCGGCTACTGCGCCTACCGCATCGTTTGGGGAAATCCATTTACCATCAATTTGCTTGCAAATCGGCAGGCCCTCGAGTTTCTGATCAGAAACCCCGAATTATTTACCGCGGTCGGTATCGCGGATGGTTCAATCTTCGATCATCACTCCGACAAGCTCGCTCCTTACAACCTCAAGCAACGCGACGGCGACTACGCGCAACTCGCTGAGTTCCTCACGGAGGTGCGCCAGTTCGATCGCGCCAAACTCGATCGCCAGGGCCAGATTACCTACGACGTGCTGGTCGATCAGTACCAGACCGGCCTGGCATTCAAGCGCTTTGACTGGCTGTCTGCCGATGGGTCGTTGTATTCGATCAGCCCCATGTTTGGGGTGGAAGCACAGTTGCCAGGCTTCATGCAGACGACTCATGTGGTGAGCAACGACAAGACTGCGCGCAACTACGTCAAGCGCCTGCAAGCGATGGGCGATAAGCTCGACGAGGTTACCGCGGAGATGCAGCGACAAACGCAGGCGGGCGTCGTGTTACCGGCGTCGCTTCTCGATCGTTCGCTGATCGTCATCCAGGATACGGTAGCGGCCAAACCCGAGGAGAATGCGCTGGTAGCGACCTTTGTTGAGCGTATGAACAAGGTCAAGTCGCTCGGCGGCGGCAGCAAGCAGGAGTTCGAGCGGGAGGCCGTCGAAGCACTCAAGACGCGCGTCTATCCGGCGTATGCCCGCATGAGCGCGGCGCTCGTGGCTTTGAAACCCTCGGCTGCCACCCAAAGCGCAGGCGTCAGCAGGCTGCCCGACGGCGCTGCCTACTATGCTGCGATGCTGAAGCAGGCGACGACTACCGACTACACACCGCAGCATATCCGCGCGCTCGGCCAGTCAGAAGTGGCACGTATTACCCAGGAGATGGACACGCTGCTGAAAGCACAGGGACTGTCAGCCGGCAGTGTGGGCGTTCGAATGGCGGCGCTAGGCAAAGATCCACGCTTCCTGTATCCGAACGACGATGACGGCCGTAAGCAGGCGCTGGCGCGCTATCAGGAGATTCTCGACGAGGTCAGCGCGCGCATGGCTGAATATTTCCGCTCGCTGCCGGCAAAGCATCTCACGGTCGAGCGTGTTCCGGTCTCTCAGGAAAAGGGCAGCTCTAGCGCTTACTATCAGCGGGCAGCGATGGACGGCTCGCGGCCGGGAGTCTTTTTCGCAAACCTGCGGGACATGAACGAAGTTCCGCAATGGAGCATGAAGACTCTTGCTTACCACGAAGGCATTCCCGGGCACCATTTCCAGATTTCGATCGCACTGGGCCTGAAGGATCTGCCTCTGATCCGCCAGCAGACCCTCTACACCGCGTACGCGGAGGGCTGGGCTCTGTATGCCGAGCAGTTCGCAGCCGAAATCGGCATGTACAAGGATGATCCGTGGGGTGACCTCGGGCGGCTGCAGCTCGAGCTTCTGCGGGCTGCCCGCCTGGTTGTCGACACGGGCCTTCATGCCGAGGGCTGGTCACGCGAACAGGCGATCGATTACATGGTCAGCACCACCGGAATGGTCGAGGCCGATGTGACGTCGGAGGTCGAACGTTACCTGGCCCTCCCCGGCCAGGCGTGCGCCTACAAGGTCGGCGAACTGAAGATCCTGGAGTTACGGGAGAAGGCCAAGACCGCCTTGGGGCCGAAGTTCAAGCTGAAGGACTTTCACGCCGTACTTCTCGAGAATGGCGGCGTACCCCTGACTCTTCTTGAGCAGCTGGTGAGGGAATGGATCGCCAGTGTGAAGGCGCGGTGACAGCCGATGCCCACCGTTCGCGAAAGACGATCGACCGACTTCGGGCGATTCAAGCTAGGATCTGCGCGTTGCTGCCCGGATAATCCATGGCGAATGATGTGGACGCCTTCATGGCGACGATGGTCGTGCAGTCGTCGCCTGTGCTGATCGAGCGCGCGGTCGCCCTGGTCCGGGAGCACTACGGTCTCGAAACGCACGCCGCACGACTGACGGGAGAGCGGGATGAGAACTTCAAGCTGAGCGCACCGGACGGCACCGAATACGTATTGAAGATAGCGAACTCAGCTGAGCAGCCGGCAGTGACCGATCTTCCCACTGCAGCCTTGCTGCATCTGGAGAAGATCGATCCTACCTTTCCGTGTCCGCGTGTGGTGCGCGAGCGCAACGGCGGCACCCGTGTTCGTTTTACGGATGAAGACGGCCACGAGCGGACGGCGCGTGTCCTGACGTATCTGGCGGGCAAGCTGCTCGGCACAGCTGCCCGATCACAGCGCCAACGAGCTTCCTGCGGACGAATGGGAGCACGATTGACTGCGGCGCTGCGCAACCTCGAGCATCCAGCCGCGCATCGAGCAATCGTCTGGGACGTGCGCCACGCGGCCCAGGTGCGGCGCCTGCTCGAGCAGCTTCCCCATTTGCCATGCCGACAAGCCGCTGCCGATCTGTTACGGCGCATTGTACCTATCGTCGAGTCGCAGCTGCCGTGTCTGCGCCAGCAGCTCGTGCACAACGATCTGAACCCACTCAACATCCTGGTGGACCCCGCGGACGACGGGCGGGTAACAGGGATCATTGATTTCGGCGACGTCACCCACACCGCCCTGATAGCGGATGTGGCTGTGACCGCTGCCGAGCTGATTCCGGAGGATTGCACCGCGCAGACCGGACGTGCGCGCGCGGCCGTCCTCGATATCGCTACCGCCTATCATGAGAGGCTGCCGCTGCTCCCGCAGGAGCTGGTCGTGCTGGGGCCGCTGGTGGCTGCGCGGCTGGTCGCGAACGTGGTGGTACACGAATGGCACATCCACCACAACCCCTCGGGCGGTCATTATGCTGCGCTGGATCCGAACTTCATCCGTGCACGGCTGGACATCGCCGAGGAATTGTTGCTCGAGGAGTTCAACCTGTGACGATTCCACAAGGGGACCGCCCGGCGATGCTGGCGCGCCGTGAGCGCTTCCTCGCCCCCACCTACCGGCTCTTCTATGAGGAGCCGCTGCAGATCGTCCGTGCCGAGGGGGTGTGGATGTATGATGAGCACGGCCGCGCTTATCTGGACGCCTATAACAACGTTCCAGTCGTGGGACACTGCCACCCCTGCGTCGTCGATGCGCTGGCGCGTCAGGCGGGTACTCTCAATACGCATACCCGCTATCTGGCCGAGCAACCGCTGCAGCTCGCCGAGGAGCTACTGGCCACAATGCCGCGGGAGTTGGGTAGCGTCATATTCACCTGCACCGGCAGCGAGGCCAATGACCTGGCGGTGCGGGTAAGCAAGGCGGTTACCGGGGGCACGGGGTTCATCATCACTGATTTCGCCTACCACGGTGCGACGGACGTCATCGCCGGTATGTCGCCCGAAGACGGCGTTCCGCTTGGGGCCGGTGTATACGCTGTGCCGTCGCCACGTGGCGTTGTGGGTGCCGCAGCATTCGGCGAGCGCGTCCGCCAGTGCATCGAGCGCATGCAAGCCGACGGAGTGCGTCTTGCGGCTTTCCTCGCGGATACGATTTTCTCCAGCGATGGCGTGTTCGCACATCCTCCGGGGTTTCTCGCCGATGCCGTGCGTCACGTGCACGCTGCCGGCGGTCTCTTCATCGCCGACGAGGTGCAGGCGGGTTTCGGGCGCGTGGGCGAGGCGATGTGGGGTTTCCAGCGTCATGGTGTCGTTCCCGACCTCGTGACAATGGGTAAACCGATGGGCAACGGGCATCCCATAGCCGCCGTAGCAGCTCGCCCCGGCGTGTCTGCCGAGTTCTCCAAGCGCACACACTATTTCAATACGTACGGCGGAAACACCGTGTCGTGCGCGGTAGCACTCGCGGTGCTACACGTCATCCGCACCGAGCAGCTTCTCGAGAATGCGCGCCGCAGCGGCGACTATTTGCAGCGCGGACTACGCACACTCGCGCAACGCTACCCGGCGATTCGCGACATCCGTGGCGCCGGTCTATTCATCGGTGTGGAACTGGGGGTCAATCCGGCGAGTGGCCTGAGCGGACGCGCCGAGACCACTCGGGTGGTGAACGCCATGCGTCGCCTCGGCGTTCTAGTCGGTGCCACGGGCCGCAACGGCGACGTGCTGAAGATCCGCCCGCCGCTCACATTCGAGCTGCCGCACGCAGATCGCCTGCTCGGTGCACTGGATCAGACGCTGCAGACGAAGACCTGAGTTCAAGGAAGAGACGGCCAGCGTGCAGCGGAATCGAAGCACCGACACGCGGATTTTCAGTCCGTCCAAATCCGCATCCAGCGTCACCCAGGGTCAGCAAAGACAAGCATTTGCGCGATCTGGACTTACGCGTGAGTGCGGATAGTTGACGATAGATGACCCTGGATTGGAAACCAGAGTGGAAACCGGAATGAAAGAGGCGGATTTCCCCGCTCTTCCGTCACTCTTGGAACCAAAGGGTACAACATGGAAGTCCCTGATCGGAGTGGTGGCCAGGGGCGAACCCGCGAGGGCGTGGAGCATAAGTGACTCATCTACGTCTCGATGGCTTGGTATAACGCAACGGTACCGTTGCGTTTCTACGGCAGAGCGAGTACCGTCCGCGCGTGCGCGGTGTCACATACAGCCAGAAGGGAGCAAGCCATGCCCGGACTCAAGCAGACGGTTTTTGCCGCGGCCGCCACCGCCGCGCTCCTATGTCTACCGAGTCACGCCGGCCGCGGCCGCCGGGCCTTTATTCTTCGCCCCATGGGCATTGGGACGCGTCATCGATGTCGCAGCGACGCTTGCCACCCTGCCGCTAGTCGTGGCCTCGGCAGCGGCCTCCGCGGAGCAACCGCAAGCGCCATACCCATCGACTCCCGGTTACTACGGGGGGCCGGCCGGCTACTATCCGCCGCCCAATTATTATGCACCGTCCCCGGTGTATTACGCGCAGCCCCCAGGGTATTACCGTGCGCCTCAGGCTTACTACCGGCCCGCGCTCGCGTATGCTCCCCGGATGCCGCGAGTTCTATGCGCAGCCGCGTGGTTACTATGCACCACGCGCTGCCTACTCTGGCTCCTATGGTGCCCACGTCTTCGACCGATCGGGCGGTTTCGGTTATCGCCGCCGGTAAGAATCACCGCCGCTCGCCGACTCGCAAGGCACGCCATGGCGGAAGGCCGCCGCGCGCTGCCGCCTTGGAGCTGCGCGATCGAATCTTAGAAGTCGCAACCGAGCTATTCCTGACGGAGGGCTACGGATCGACATCCATCGAAGCGGTGGCCGGGCGCGCTGGCATCTCCAAGCGTACGTTCTATCACCGGTTCGACGACAAGGCGGCGTTGTTCGCCGCGGTTGTCCATCGAATCATCGAGCAGATTCGTCCGCCTCCCGGAGTGCCCCTCCTTGAGGGCGCGACGTTGCAGGAGATCTTGCGCCGCCTCGCTGGACTCATCCTGCGCGCGGCGCTCTCCCCTCAGGCGATCGCACTGCACCGCCTCATTACGGCCGAGTCAGTGCGCTTTCCCAATTTGGTTCGTGCAGTCTACGACGAAGGTTGGGCTCAGGAGGCGACGGCGTTGATTGGCGATCTGCTCTCGCGCGAGCTTCGAGATCCGCGGTTGACCGTCGAGCTTCGAAGCTTTGCAGCCGAGCAGTTTCTGCATATGGTCGTTGCCCTGCCGCAGCGTCGCATCATGGGTCTGGGCGTACCCATGACGCCGAGCGAGCTCGAGGCGTGGGCTGACGACGCCGTCAATCTATTTCTCAACGGCTGTCGAGGATTGTCCCGCGGGTCATCGCGTCAAAGACGATGATTCCGTTGCCGTCTTTGGTGACCGACAGGTATAGGTCGGCAAATTATGCGCACTTGACCACTTGGCTGCGTGTACCGATCGTATCACCGCGATAGCGCCTTACGGCACTACTTCCAGACCGCTCGCGCGACTCGCAGAAAGTTTTCTCCAAGGACTTTGCGCACGTCCCCGACGAACGGGCTGAGTGCTCGGTTCAGAGCGCTGCTCGCGGCGCTCTATCGAGACCTGCAAGGGCTCGATGAGCGCGTCCACGAGCTTGATCGGGAGATCGCGGCGCTTGCGCGGGAGAACGAGGCCGTGAGGCGCATCGAGCAGTTGCGCGGTATCGGCCCGCTGACTGCTTCAGCGCTGGTGGCGATGGTCGGTGACGGGCGGCAGTTCAAGAATGGTCGACACCTGGCGGTCGCGCTCGGTCTGACGCCGAGCCAACACAGCTCCGGCGGCAAGGAGAAGCTGCTCGGGATCAGCAAGCGCGGCGACAAGTACATCCGCACGCTCCTGATCCACGGGGCACGCTCGGCGCTGCGTGCGGCGCCCGGCAAAACGGACCGACTGAGTCGTTGGGCGTTGGCACTGGCGGAGCGCTCCCACCCCAACATCGCGGCCACCGCACTCGCCCACAAGATGGCGCGGGTTGCCTGGGCGATGCTCAGAAACGGAACGAACTACGAACCGGAGCGCATGGCGGCCTGAACGCCGTGCGTCCCGACTGACTCGAGGAGGTCATCCACCGCGATTGCGAGCATCCCGAGCGATGGCGAACAGGTCGAACCGGCGTGGCAGAGCCGGGATAACCGGCGGGTGTGCCGTGCGCTGACGAGCCAATTGCATTTACTGCTCCCTTTAGCGCCCGATTCGGTAGCCACGGCAATCGATTTCCGGCAAGCGCCCTGCATCTGTCCGATACTGACCCTTCAGCGACGATCAACCTGCTCCAGAAGAGTCATTCACATCGGTCGGAGCGAACATTCGGGCCAGGTCGCACGAGGCGTGCGTTACCAAATCGACTCTTCTGTCAAGAGACGGAGTTGTCTGTTCTCCTCCACCCTGTGACGCCGCGCGATTGGCCGCTAGCGAGCTGCCGCTAGTTGTTCGAGTATTCGCTGTGCGCTGCGCCGAACCTGCGCCCGCTTGGGCTTCGAATTAGACCACGACGATTCTGGTCTCTCTGGAGATTCCAATAGGACCAAGGCCTTCTGCGCATGTTGTCGTGCCAATTCCTTCTGTCCGTCCGCCAGGTAAGCGTCGGCGAGGTCCGTGTGTGCGTCGGCCGATTCTGGATATGCTGATAAATTCAGCTTGAAGATCTCGATTGCAGCCTTCGGTTCGCCGGCGCGCAGATGATCAGCGCCCAAGATGTCGAGGGCGACTTCCGGGAATAACTGTGCGGTGGGATCTCTGAGCCGAGCCTCCCGCAGCTGCTGCTCGATCCGAGCAACTCCGCCCGGCAGCTCGATCTGGTCGAGGATTGGCGCAGACGCCACGGTGTCCGCCGGTGCCCGACCGGGTGTCTTGATGAGCGTAGTCACGAACCATTGCACAACGATGCCGGGGAGCTCGGGGTGAGACCTGAACATGTCAGTTCCGTGATTACCGCTTGCGGAAACGGTCCCGATCTCATACAGCTCGTACCATTTCCAGGGAGCTCTCTCTGCAGCGTAATGGATGAGTCTTTTTCCCGAGCTTGCCGAGGCGTTGTAGAGCAGCTCCATTGCGTCCACCGTAGGAGGGTATTCATCGTTATCGGCCACGACAAATAACCCTGGGAGCTGCGACGCCTGTCTGAGGAAACGCAAGCCCGGCAAGAAGGTCTCTCCCGACAGCAGTACCAGCGATTTCACCTGCCTGGGATGCCGGCGTGCCGTCTGCACAGAATTGTCGACACCGTCGTATCCAGCTCCCCCTAGGCCGATAACATCCTGCATGACGCCTGGTTGAGAGATCAAAAACTGCCAAGCGACTTCGATGTCGCCGGGCCATGCCTTACGTGCCTCGGTGATCTCCTTGTCTGTCATGGTGATGTAAGGCTTGCCACCACTGTCGCCGAATCCGCGAATATCAAGCGTGAGCGTGTTGATCCCGGCCTCGGCCAGCTGCGCCGCCAATTCGCTCCACGCAGTCCGGGTCCGGTTGGTTTGATGGAACAGCAACACACCGGGGCCCAGCCGTGCGCTCGCAAAGTAACTCGCTTTCAGGAGAGTGCCGTCGGGCGCCCTGAGGTCTATGACTCGTGCCGCGGGCTGTGGCTGCGAGTTACCAGGACTCAGGGAAGCAGTACTCTGTGCCATCTGACCCGGGGCGGTCGAGGCAAAGACGAGCAGTACCAGCAGTCCGAGGACTCGCTGTCGTTTGAGTAGTTCACTGGTCAACCTCCGTCGGAGTCGACGCGACATGGCGAGTCCCTCCTGTTGTCCCGATGTAGAGACCGTGGAAGGCCAGAAAATATTGCGGCAAGTCCGTAGAAGACATCCTCCACGCGCCGGATATCTGCTCACGGTGTCGGACACCTCCTTTCGGGTATTCCACCGGGCCCTCGCCCGGAAACACTACTCGTCGACAGGGATGGGCCGGTTAGCCCGGCAATCGGCGAGCGGCCGCTTTGTAGATTGCTGAGCAATGCTGTCGACTGTCTCAAAGTGGCCGAAGGTCGTCATCTGACCCTCAGCCGTCATCGCGTCTTTCCACATACCGGCCGGTCGGAAGTCGAGTCAGCCGACATACCAATGACCGCTTCGGATACACCCCAAATATTAGTTTTGGCCAATCACCGGCAGCTCGACTGCACTCATCTTCCCCGCGGCGTGCCAGATACGCTGAGTCGCTTTGTGATAGTCGCCCGGCTTGGCGAACATGATGTTTGGCACGAAGGTCTGCGGGTTGCGATCGTAGAGCGGGAACCACGAGGATTGCACCTGCACCATAATGCGGTGCCCGGGCAAGAAGGTGTGGCTGACGTTGGGTAGCCGGATCCGATATGCGAGCGCTGCGTTTGATTTCAACGGGTGGGGATGTGCTAGGTCCTCGCGATAACGCCCGCGAAAGATGTCGGCCGACAGGAGCTGCTGGTAGCCACCCAACTTCGGATGATCGGGCACTTCATCGGGCCAGACGTCGATCAGCTTGACAACCCAGTCCGAGTCGGTGCCGCTGGTAGAGGCGTACAGGTCGGCGAAAGGTTGCCCCGCGACGCGCAACGGTCCGCGAAGGGGCTCCGTTTCGTAAACCACAACATCGGTGCGCGTAGCGGCTTGACGCTGATCGTCCACCAGCCAGTCACTCCACGTCGAGTCCGGGCCGTAGATCTGTGTAATCGGCCGCTGGCGATAAGGCACGGGCTTGGCAGGATCGGAGACGTACTCATCGTAGGGCGCGCTGCCGGCTGCCGGCGCGGCGAAACCGAGTTTACCATCGGGGAGCAAGTAGAGCGCCTGCGACTTTTCGGGGCAGCCTTCGCCGCACGAGCGCGGCCAGGCGTCGTAGCGGCGCCAGCCGTCAACACCGGTTTCGTAGACAAGTGCGCGCGGGAGGTCGGCGCGCGGGCCATCCTTCAGATATTGATCGAGGAACGGCTGCATCACATATCGGCGGAACCAGCCCGCCGTGTCGCCTTCGAACAGAATGGGGCCGATGCCTCGACCTTCTTTCCGCGCCTGCCCGTGGTTCCACGGCCCCAACACCAGATGCACAAGCTGCGCGCCGGGATCGAGCGGTGCCAGTGCCCTGAATACCGCGGGACCGCCATAGATGTCTTCCTGATCGAACAGACCACAGACGATCAGCACTGGCACCTTCAATGGTTCTTTGGCGACGATTTTGTCGAGGGCTTGGTTCTGCCAATACGCGTCGTAGGCAGGGTGCTGGCTGAGGTTGCGCCAGTGGCCGAGTTGCTCCATGCCGTGCGACGCCGCCATCGCTTCGGCCGAGCCTGCGCGCAGATAGGAATCGTACTCGTCGTAGGTGCCTGACCACCATTTCTCGTCGCTCTTTCGGGTCGCTTCCTGATCGTAGATGAAGTCGAGCGCGTAGGCCTGGCGAAAGGCGCCGTTGTGGAACCAGTCGTCGCCCATCCACAGATCTGCAACTGGCGCGAACGGCACAGCGACCTTCAGCGCCGGATGCGGATGCACGAGCGACATCAGCGTCGTGAAGCCGCCGTACGACCCGCCAAGCGTGCCCACGCGGCCGTTACTTTGCTGTACGTTTTTGACCAGCCAGTCAATTGTGTCGTAGGTGTCCGTTGAGTGATCGACGTCGGTTGGATTTAGCGGCCCTTTGAGCGGCCGCGACATCACGTAATCTCCTTCGGAGCCGTGCTTGCCGCGCACGTCCTGCACCACGATGATGTAGCCGGCGGCCGCAGCGGTTTCCAGCATCGCCGGTACCACCGAGGTGAGGCGTGGGCTCTGGAAACGTGCGATGAATTCGGCGGCGTCATACGGCGTGCGGCTCAACAGCATTGGTGCATTGCGCGCGCTCTTCGGAACGAGGATAAACGTTTTCAGCTTCACGCCATCCCGCATCGGGATCATCTCCTCCCGCTTGATGTAGTCGAAGCTTTCGGTGACAGGTTTGAACTGTGCAGGAGTGTCGGAAGGCAGCGTGGAGAGCTCGTCTCCTGAAGCGCCTATCGAGACAAATCCGGCAACGAGAGCCGCGGCGAGGCCGATACACGGCAGAGTTTTCACACTTTCCCCCAATAACTTTGAGCACGAGCATTGGTAGCCGCTACGCCGCCCGTGCAGTGATCGCCATGATGAGCCGGCTAACGACTCTCCGACAAGGGGCGCCAGCAGTTCTGGGGCGCTGAGATGTTGCGCGTTGGACGTCATAGCGCGATCGGCTCGAACCCGCGGAGGTCCGGTGGTCAACAGACATGCAACGCTTGCAGAGTGCACGACGCGGAATGACCGCAACAGAGGAAATCAAGTGAGCCCCGTCAGCGGCAGCTCTTGGACCGGGAGCGGCCGTTTAGCAGATGCAAGGCGGGGCCCGATTTGAGATTTGTTTTCAGCCTCGGACTCTCAGGATTCAGCTTGGCTATAGGCGTGATTAGACTGCCTAAGGGCGCCATTAGCCTCGCTCTGCCTTGCCTTCGTGTTGGGGCCCCTACTCGCGCAAGTTCATCTTGCGCAGGAACGCCTTGAAGCGAGGATCCGCTGCGAGGCTTTTCTGCGGCAGCTCCACCTTGACATAGATCAAGTACGGGTCCTTTTGAGCACAGGCGCGTTCGAGCCAATGCATGGCACCGAGCGCGCGCGGATCGCATCGCGCACCTCACGATCCCGGTCAAAGCCGTGAACTTCGCGGCACAGCTTGTTGCACCCTTCAACATCGCGCTCTTCAGCCGGTCGGACATCGTAACCAGCAGACTTGGCATTGAGCTTGGGACTTTGCAGCAGCGACAGGAGCTCGCGGGTAACAAATCCGAGCTTCGTGTAGAGACAAAGCGAGCGATTCTGGTAGCCCTAAGACGGGAACGGCGACTTTCCCGGAATTTGAACTGAGTCCAGTGGATATCGCCACTAAACGCGGTTCCTACGTCCATGGAGAGTACCAATGTATCTGCATCGCCCCATTCCAAATAGAGCGTCCGCTTCTGTTTCGCTCGGGCTAATCGGCGCTCTGACTCTCGTCGCCGGCCGCGGCGGTGGCCGCGTCAGTACTGGCTCGTCAACCAAGACTTTATTTCAAGCTACTCACTCTGAAAGGACAACTCAGTGAATGACCTTTCGTTCTTTGACTACAGCATGGTCTGCTTCTCGCTGACCCTGCTCGGCCTTCTGCTGACCGTCCTCGAGTTTCGCAGGATGTCAACGCGGAGCAAGAATCCGATCGATCTGACGGTCTCCTGAACCGCACCAATCGTTGAGAGTAGCAGCATGCCGGAATTAGACAGGGAGCCGGGCAGGTCAGGCACAACGATGGGCGAAAACCAGCGAAATTTCGCTGCCAGCGCGATAGGGCTTTTGGTACACGACGGCGTCGGACGCAGCGCATCCGACAACAACAGCCTGTATCTCCTGTTGTGGTTCGCGTACTGAGGTTCACATCATGCGCATCACGAAAGGGAACCGCCGCGATCCTTCACGAGCGAGTCGTTGGCCGCGCACGACGGTACTGGTAGCCGGCGCTGCCGTGCTCGTGAGCGCCGGCTCCGGCGGCCGCGCCGATGAGCCCGACGCGGCGGGTCTGGCACATATTCAAAAGATCGCCGTCACCGTTTGCGGCAGCTGTCATGGGCCGGGCGGCAACAGCACGCAGCCGAAATTCCCGCGCCTCGCGGGTCAGCACGCGCCTTACCTGGCCGCGCAGCTCAAGGCCTTTCGCGCCCAGACGCGCGGCGATCCGGATGCGATCGCCTACATGTGGGGCATGGCCAGTCAGCTCGACGACACCACGATCGATGCGCTCGCCAGCCATTACGCCGAGCAGAAGGCGGCACCCTCTGCCGGGCGGGATTTGGCGCTGATAGCACGTGGGCGCGAGATCTACACGCACGGCATCGAGTCGCAAGGCGTGCCTGCCTGCAGCAGCTGTCACGGACCCGACGCGCACGGCCTGCAGGACTTCCCGCGCCTCGCAGCTCAGCACGCGCAATATATCCTGAAGCAGCTGGCCTCCTTCCAGAGCAGCATGCGCAACGTCGCCGTCATGTACGGCGTCGCCCAGAATCTGCGCCTGGCGGACATGCAGGCAGTCGCGGCGTACCTGGAAGCGCAGCCCTGAAGCCCCTGGCGCACCAGCATGCAGCGATCGAGATCCAATTGACAGGAGCCCGATGCGCGTCTTCATCGTTCATGCCCACCCGGAACCGCAGAGCTTCAACGGGGCGATGACACGCGAGGCGACGCACGCGCTCAGAGCAGCAGGACACGACGTTGCCATTTCGGACCTCTGCGAGATGGGCTTCAACCCGGTGTCGGACCGGCGCAACGCTTAATGGACTGCCTTAGTTTCGACGGCGCGGAATGTCCGCTATGCGGCGGAGATTCCCGGCTTTGCTAGCATAGCTTTTGGCCGATTGCGCCCATTCGGAGTACGCCTCTGAGGCTGGGTCAGTCGATGCTCGAAGAGTGGAAACCAAAATGGAAACATCTTCGGCAATCGACACGAGGTTCGAGTTATAACCCCTTGACGCGTGAGGCGCCGCATTTCCGGAAATGCAGGATTACTCGCGGATTTTCAGTTCTCGTAATTCTGCACCCCGCATCATCCACGATCATCTGATACAGGCGCTTATCTGAATTTCCGTCTCACGGTAGGTGCCGGTAGATGACACCGCTGATGATCCAGGATCAGCCCGTGGGCTATGATCCGATGGCGCATATCGCAAATACGGTAAGTGGCAAGGCTATGTTTATTGGATTGTTGACCCCAACCAACCAACCCCAAAGACCACCCCCCACTGTCGGCTGACTCTGGACAACCGAGCCGCCCCCGCCCAGATAGAATCCGCCCCCCAGGACGACCTTGCCGGTTGGGCAGTTGGCGGTGAATTGAGCCATCTGCGCGGTGTTGGCTGGAACGGTGAACGTCTGTGAGGTTACCATTTCGTATCCAGGAATGCCGCTGTTGATCGCAGTGGCAAGAGTTTGAAAATTGGCATTGACTTGACTTGCGCTTATCGCGGTACCTGCTGAAAAGGTGTTGGGCACTGTGACAACCTGTGCTAAAGCACCAGTGCTCCAAATGCTAACTAAGAACGTTGAAACTGAATAACACTTACGCATGCGAGTTCTCCCTGAGAATGAAATGGACAACAAATATCACTGCCAAGCAGCCTGATCCCAGTTAGCTTGACCCCAGATACCGGGAACACCGTTGACTGGCGTCGTGCCCACACCACTCTGACTACTACCGCCACCACCGCAGCCCGCGAGAATGAGGGCTCCGAGTGCAGCGGCGAACAACAGAATGCGTGTACAGCGAGGCGTCGCAAAAGAAACCATTTTTGGCTCTCCAGGGAAGTTGTTCTTCGAGTCGAAACCGGAGCGTTATCTTCTAGAGAGCCGGTTCGCGTTGTAGTGATGGAGAACGCCTTCGCAGCCGTTGGCCCGTGACGGGAGTCGCGCTTTTGATCTCCGCCCCTCGCCCACGCCTGCGCCTACCCGAATTGTCCCGACATCTGCTCTTTCTCGCGGGAAGAAGATTTGGCGATCCATAAAAGCCAAGACATTGGATCGACAACTTTGATGTCGGAGAAAAATCGGAGCAGTCCTGCAAGGCCGTCCTATGGCCGATAGAAGCAGTATCGAGTTTGGGCCAGAATTGCCCAATAGGATCGGCACGGTCCTTCTCCAATAAAGCGTGCCCACGGCAATTCCGCTAAACTCTTCTGATACACAGAGGGGAAGCAGTGACACACGCCAACTCGTTCGATGCGAGTGCAGCATGGCTCCTGCCGGTCGCGGGGGCCGCAGTCAGGGCTGCCGCGGGCGCATCGGACCAAGTCGACGCGATTCACCCGCGCATCGTCCAGTGACGACGAGCCAGCAGATCGACGGCGGGAAGGAGCCAGGTGTGGAGCAGGATGCGCCGCGCAAGGTGGCGCTGATCGCCAACTGCCTCTTGAACCAGAACGCCAAAGTCTGCGAGGGCGCCCGCTATCGGGGTGTGGTCAGTCCGGTAGTGGAAGCGCTGCGCAGCCGGGGCTACTGGCTGCAGCAGCTGCCCTGCCCCGAGCTGGCCTTCGCCGGTGTGCGACGTTGGTGGGCCGTCTATGAGCAATATGACACGCCGGCCTATCGCGCCCACTGCCGACGACTGGCACAGGCCATCGCGCCGCTGATTGAGCAGCATTTGCGCCGTGGCGACGAGGTGATTCTGATCGGGCTCGACGGCAGCCCGTCAACCGGCGTGCGCTTTACTTCCAGCAAGCCCGATTGGGGCGGGCGGCCCAACCGCCCCGAAGATGACTGGGAAATCGTGCCGCGCCGGGGCGTGTGGATCGAGGAACTGGAGGCTGAGCTGGCGCGTCGTGGCCTGCCACCCCTGCCGGCCACGGGCTGGGCACTGGACATGGGGCGCTTCGATGAGGCCGGCTCGCGGCGTGACCTGGAGCAGTTCCTGGACAGTCGCGAGATCGCTGCGGGCTCGCGTGGCGACGATTCGGCCGTGCCGTGAACGGCGATGCGCGCGGCTGGCGTATGGCGCTGGTGCCCGACACACTTATCAATCCGCGGGACGGGGCCCGCGCGGCGCTGCCCAACGTGCTGGGCGTACTCGAGGACAACGGCTACGGTGTGCTGCAGATGCCCCCACCGGGCGAGCATGGCCTGCTGCTCGCTGTGATCGCCGATCAGGTCGCGGAGTATGCGCACCACGGCTACGCGGTGGTGGCCATCGGGGTGCGCGGGGAGCCGGGCGCCGGACTGCACTGGCGCCGCCTGGCTCCCCTGCTGCGACACCGGGGCGTAGCGCTGCCGCCCCGCCATCTGATCCGGCCGGACGTCGACGCCGCGGCCGAGGGGCAGCGGTTCGCCGTCTTCCTGTCCGGCTACGATCTGCCGGTGGAGGAGCAACGCCGCTGGCGCGTGTAGCGGGCCCTCGCGCCGCTGCGAGAGGTGCCCCGATTCATCAGCCACGGCAATCAAATTTGCGGCAAGCGCGCTTCGTCTGTCGGATACTGGACCCATAGCAGGCGGTCCCGACCGGCGGCTCTCGGGAAATCCAATTCGCCGCCTTCGCCTTCTTTCGCAGGGATGCGCTGGATCCTCGCGGGAAGTTAAGACAGAAATTTCTCGAGCGGGCCCCAGTAGTTCTCTTGCCAACCCGAGGCCAGGTGTTCCCCCTGCCCCTTCGGGAATCCGGCATGGTCAAAGATGATCTTTGTCCCGGCGCCTTGTTCCGTGAGCTGGAACCTGATAATCGAATAGATCCCTCGATCCCAGCTGCCAACGCGCCACGCCTGGACGATCAGCTCGTTCGGTACGAGTTCAATATGTCGGCCAACGATGTACCCGCCAAACAAGGCGAACGTGCCACCTATGTGCGGGCTGATTGCCGTCGGTTTTTGCATTTTCGACATTGCCGCTGATTGCATAAGGTCATGCGTTACCTGATCAAACTGCTTGGAGACGGTAAGCGCTTGGTAGATACGCTTGGGGGCGGCTTTGAACAGCCGTTCCTGATGAATTGCCTCCGCCGTGTGCGAAACCTCATCGCTAGCGTCAGCCAAGAGCGGCAATGGGCGCATCACAACACCGGCAACGGCAATCGCGCCTCCAGTGATGATCTGTCGACGCGTGGAAGCATGCCGACCTGGTGTTGGCGTTCCGTTAACGAGCATACGCGCTCTCCTATTGTTGTTCGACCCTTTTGGATGTCTTGCAATATGACACCAAATGGTTTCATATACAAGGCGGGAGAGAATCAATGCCATTGAGAGTCCAAGCCAACCGCCCCTCCAATGAGGACCGTCTCGATGCGATTCTTCACGCCTTGTCCGACAGGACGCGCCGGACGCTCCTTAAGCGACTAGCGGCAGGCCCGGCTATGGTGGGCGAGCTCGCCAGGCCGATTGATATGACTCGAGTCGCTGTCTCCAAGCATCTTCGGGTACTCGAGAAAGCGCGCCTGATATCGCGCACCATCGACGGCCGCGTTCACCGGTGTGCTCTCACGCCCTGGCCGCTGCAGGAGGTGGAAAGATGGCTGACGGATTACCGAGCCTTCTGGAATAAGCGGCTCGATGCGCTAGCCCGCTACACCGAAGAGCGCAACAGCGACCATCGGTAAGCTGCAGAGGTCCTCATGAGCGAACCACCGGATGATTTAGCGCACGAGAAGCTCGGCGCGACACTCGTTGTGCGGCGGCGAATTCACGCAACACCAGAGAAGCTCTTCGCCGCGTGGACTGAGCCAGAGCATCTGGTGCACTGGTGGGGTCCAGAAGGCGTCGCCTGTCCCGCGGCCGAGATCGACCTGCGTGTCGGCGGTGCCTACCGAATAGCCAACCGATTTCCTGACGGCACCGTTGTTTGCATAGCGGGCATATTCGAGCTGGTCGAGCCGCCCCGTCGACTGATATACACCTGGAAATTGGAGTCGCAACAGGCGCTCGCGGAGCGGGTAACCGTGTGCTTCGAACGGCTTGATGCTGCCACAGAGGTCACTGTTACCCACGAACGAATTGCGGATGGGGCGGCTCGCACGAGCCACGAACGCGGGTGGGCGGGATGCCTCGACAGTCTGGTCAGGTACGCGGGACAGCTCTGACAACGGATCGATACTTGGGACGACGGCGCTGAGCGAACGCAGTTGGCCTCCTCCTTCACGTGTCAGAGAATCGCTTCAGGTGCGGCCGAATGGAGCTCTGCGTCTAGAAAGCATCGGCACCACTCGGCTAGCCCCCGAGTTCCCTACGAGTGGGGCTAGGTTGCGCCGAATGGCCCGGGAAACGCCGCATCCAAAGTCTGAAGGTCTCGCGGCGTGAAGGCTATCGAAAGCGCCACAGCGTTTTCCTTGACGTGCGCTGGAGAGCCGGATTCCGGAATTGCGATAACGCTCCCGGTGCGAATCACCCAGGCCAGCGCGACCGCGGCGGCCGAGCAACCATGGATAGTGCCGACCTGCGCCAGCGTGCGGTCACCTACCACGAGGTTTTTGTCGCCGCCGAGCGGAGAGTACGCCATGACCGGCAGGTTGTGCTGCTTGCACCACGGCAAGACATCGCGCTCAATGCGACGGTTGTTGAGACTGTAAGCGACCTGATTGGTGGCGCAGCGATGGCCGTCTGGAACGCGGAAGAGATCTTCCATCTGGCTAACGTTGAAATTGGATACGCCCCAAGCTCGAATCTTCCTCGCCGCGCGTAGTTGTTCAAATGCCGCCACCACGCCGGAGAATTGCGCGCTGGGAACCGGCCAATGCAGCAAATAGAGATCCAGATCCTCGCTGCCGAGACGAGCGAGGCTCGCCGCGCAAGCACGCGCGATGCCATCGCCAGACACTTCATTGCCCTCCACCTTGGAGACCAGGAATATGCGGTCACGCTGACCGGCAATCACGTGACTAAGGAATTGCTCGGAGCGGCCGTTGCCGTAGTTTCCCGACGTATCGATCAACGACATGCCGAGCGAAATACCTGTGCGCAGCGCCTCTTCCTCGACAGCTGGCGGATGCCTTCCCTGACCGAGGTGCCAGCAGCCTTGACCGAGCGGCGGGACGGTAGTGCCGTCTGGAAGCTTTACGGTACGCGCAGCAGGCGTCGACGCCGCGCCAATACCAAGAACCTGTGCAGTTGCTTGCGCCGCAATCATTGCACTTAAGGCGGGAAACGATAAGCCGAAGGCCGCACAACGGGAACTAAATTGACGTCGGTTAAGCAAATGCTTGTTCATAGTGTTGTCTCCTTCGAGCCAGACAATTGTAATAGCCTGAACGCGGTATGCCGATGACTCTTGCCGCTCAGCGCTGTTGCAGCGGCTCCTGCCACTGCGCGAAAGGGAGCCTTACAGCGCCGCTTTAGACATGAGATTCGCGAGCGAGACCCAACCCGACCCAAACCGCCCTTGCGTGCCGGATGCACGGCGGTAAAAGTCAACTGACCATTGCGGTGGAAGGTACGGGCCTTACGTTCACGCGCCAACGGCAACGAATTCGACGTCTATCGTTAGAGCCCGGCCACCACTTGCTGGGCGAGAGTCTTCTCTTTAGCTTTTTTGCTTTCAACGGGTATGCGGGCGTAAACGGCGACCTTGAAGGCGGCATTGCCCTTCTTGACGATGAGGCCAACTTGGTCACCGACCGCCAAGTAATAGGCGTCATCTCCTATACCGCTGATCGACGTGAGAGACATGTTTTTCGATGCCATCTGGCCCAATTGCTTCCCGCCCTCGAACCCGCCCACATCCTGCAGCATGAGTGTGACGTAGCCGCCGCCGGTCGTAGTCGCGTTCCACGTACACGTTTTCTTGAATGTTGGGGTGACGTACGAACCTGCGCCCACCGAGACGCCCAGTGCGGCGCCTACCTGCGCGGGAGTGAGCAGTGCGCAGGCATCCCCCGTCGGGGCTGCGGTTGCCGCCGGAACCATGGCGGCACCGCTGATGGAGAGACAGAACAATAGCGAAGCAAAATGCTTTAAGGAACGCATATCGTCAGCCTACTCTGCCAGGCACGGAAGGTCAGGGTTTCAGCCGGCCGCACCCTTGAGACGAGTAGCGGTGACGCGATTACGGCCGTCTTGCTTGCTGCGGTAGAGCGCCGCGTCGGCAAGCTTCATGATCCGGCTGGCGAGATGGCGCTCGCCGGCAGGCACAAGGTCGAGCCCGCAGACCCCGAAACTGACCGTGATGGCGACTTTCTTACCCTCGATCATGAAGGGCTCACTTGCCACCCCGCCCCGCAGTTTGCGGGCAACTCCCAATGCCGCTTCGTAGCCAGTTTCCGGCAGCACGACAACGAATTCCTCGCCGCCGATACGCGCAACCCAATCGATTCCGTGCCGCAAGACCTGCTGCAGGCGCGGTCCGAGTTGTCGCAGGACCTCGTCGCCCCCCGGATGACCCACTGCCTCGTTGATCTTACTGAAGTGGTCGATGTCGCACAGGATGAGAGACAGAGCGTGCCCATACCGAGCCGCGCGCGCCACCTCGCGCGGAAAGTGCTTGCCAAAGAAGCGTCGGCTAGACACGTGCGTCAGATCGTCGGTGGCAGACAGCTGGCGGTTCTCATTCATAGTGATCCGAAGCACGCATTCCAACTCGGCGATGCGTCGGGCGTTGGCGAGCCGTGCATCGAGCTCCCGCGCGGATACACGGTGCCCGACGCATTGATCCGCACCAGCGACGAGGCCGGCTTCCCGCTCGGTGGCCTCATCGAGCTCTGCGATAAAAAGGATGTATGGCGCACGCTTCTCGCGCCGCGCTCGGAGCTTGCGCACCATTTCGAGACTGTCGGTCACGATCACGGGGCGAAACTCCGTTGCTAAGAGCCGTAGTGCCTCGTTTTCGTCGGTGACGACCTCGACGTCGAGCAAGTCGGCGGTTATGCGGTTCTCGATCTCCTTGCGCATCTGCGAATCCTGGCAGACGAGCAGCGCCTTCGGGGGCGGCAGTACGCGCGCCATGACTGCGATGGTTGCCGCCGTGGTCCCCTCGCTAGCTGTCGGGGGCTTCTCGGCCCGCCGCTCCAGGACTCGTTGGACGATCGTCGTGTGTCCGCCGCCGGTTCGCATTGAGACTCTCTAATTGCCTTTGAGCCTGCCCAGCGACGAAGCGTAGCGTCACCGCTGAGAAAACACTACCTGCGGACCATACTGATCCCTGGCTTCAAGCATACCCAAAAAGCCTCGCCCGCCCTCCACGCACCTTTATCGTCTCGGCCGCCTGCGGAGGACCGGCCGCGATTAGGCCCGTTGCTGCCGCTCGTCAACGTCCACCTCCAGGCAGGCCAGTGACCGCGAAACGGCTTTGTGAGGCCGCTTGATGCTATTCCAACAGCGGATGTCCGTCAGGCAGTTGATGCGCATACCAGGTCGCCAGCCGATGCCGAATCGTCTTCTCGCCGACCTGGTCTTCCGGCATTGGCGAGATGACCTTGTCATGCACGAGCAAGCGATAGATGTATAGTGCCTTCTCGCTCGCCGAGTCCGTTAACTCGAACTCGACCGCCTTGCGGCCCTCCGCATATTGAACGCCGGCGAGCAAGGCCGCTTTGAACAATTCCGCTTCGTGTTTGAGTTTCTTCATATGCCACTCTCTAATGTTCTGCCAACGGCTTGCGACGGTGACCTGCGTTCCGTCGCGCCTTGTACGGAGAAGCTCTCCCTCCCAACGTCCGCTGCGCAGCAACTCCTCGGTTATCCGTTCTGGCGGAGCAGGAAAAATCGTTTGCAGGAGTTGATGAGTGACTTTCCCGAGCGCTTCCTCTTTTTTCCAACCATAGAGTTCCTCGCCGCCGCGATTCCAGTACGTAATCACACTCTCCAGGTCACGGACCAGAACTGAGTCGCGTGTAACGTCCAGGAGCCGAGCCTGGTCGCGATGCGCTTGCCCGAGCCGCCGCAACCGCCTCACAAGGCTTGTAATGACAATCGAAGTAATAAGAAACGCAGAGAGTGTAGTGAGGTCCTGCGCGTTCGTTACCTCGAAAGCGAAAATCGGCTGTATAAAAAAGAAGTCGAGGCAGCCTACGACGATGAAGGAGAAAATGACCGATGATACGAAGCTGTCCATCAACGACAGCAGTACGATGATAACCAAATAGACGCAGGCGGTCGTGGCGGCACTCAGACCGAGACGGAAACACGCCCAGGTCGCGAACGCCAGAGCTGCGGCGCCCAAGACCAACAGCGCCGACAAGTATCGGAATCGACCGATTTGGGATCGCTTCATGCGCGAAACAAATGGTTCGAGCGACGGTCACAGCCTACCAGTATTCCGCCAGCAGAGGGCGACTCGCGTGCTCTGTTGATAACGGACAATCTTGCGGTATCGTCTGCGATGTTCTACCGGTAGATTCACGCAATCGCGCATCAACTGATGCATGAGGTAATGGTCATGGCCTCAGGTGGACCGTCCGCCCCGCCCGCGCCAGAAGATTCGCTGCCATCGCCATCCCCGGCCGCGCCGAACGGCGCGCGACCGGAGAATACGGCGAGTCTGACTTCCCTGAGCGTTGCCGCGCTCGGGGTGGTGTTCGGGGACATTGGAACGAGTCCGCTCTATACCTTGAAGACCGTGCTCAACCTGGCGGGCAACAATCCCGATTCATTCACCGTGCTCGGATCGCTGTCGCTCGTCATCTGGACGCTGATCGTCATCACCTCCATCAAATACGTGGCGTTCGCCATGCGCATCGACAACGACGGCGAGGGTGGCATCCTCGCGCTGATGTCCCTGCTGGGCGTTAAGGGACATCATCGTGCGGCCATCGTCGCGATCGGCCTCTTCGGCGCCGCCCTGATCTATGGCGATGGCGCCATCACGCCGGCGATCTCCGTGCTGTCGGCGCTCGAGGGATTGAAGATGGTCGCGCCGTTTTTCAATCCCTACGTGCTGCCGGCAGCCGTTGCGGTGCTGATCGGCCTATTCGCGATCCAGCCCCAGGGCACCGCCCGGATCGGCAAGGCCTTCGGGCCGATCATGACGCTGTGGTTCCTGGTCATCGGCGCGCTGGGCGTGTGGGGGATTGCCCAGCACCCAACGGTACTGTGGGCGCTCGATCCGCGGCATGCCATCGAATATCTGTTTTCCGGTGGCTTCAATAGCTTCCTGGTGCTCGGGGGCGTTTTCCTGTGCGTGACTGGAGCGGAGGCCTTATACGCTGACATGGGCCACTTCGGTGCAACCCCGATCCGCCTCACCTGGAGTGGGCTGGTGTTTCCCAGCCTGGTGCTGAACTATGCGGGGCAGGGTGGGCTCGTGCTTGCAGGGGCGCCCACGGCCGACAATGTCTTCTTCCGCCTGTGCCCTCCCGTGCTGCTCTTGCCGATGGTGGCTCTGGCGACCATCGCCACGATCATCGCCAGCCAGTCGATCATCACAGGCGCGTTCTCGATGACGCGCCAGGCGATTCAGCTCGGATGGATGCCGCGGCTGCCGATCAAGCAGACCTCGAGCACCGGGTATGGGCAGATCTACGTCGGTCCGGTGAACTGGCTGCTGATGCTGGTCACGCTGGGGCTCACGGTGAGCTTCGGTAAATCGGACAATCTGGCCGCAGCGTACGGCATCGCGGTCTCCGTGACGATGCTCATGACCTCGGTCATGCTCTTCGTCGCCATGCGTGAAGTGTGGCACTGGAGTCTGCCGACAGCCGGTGCGGTGGCCGGCTGCTTCATCCTCGTGGACTCAGGCTTCGTGGCGGCGAATTTGATGAAGATCACCGACGGTGGCTATGTGCCGTTGCTGCTCGCCGCCGCGGTGTACAGCGTGATGTGGGTTTGGCATCGCGGCGCGCGAGCCGAGTGGGCGCGCATCCAGGACTACCTCATGCCCATCGATGAGCTGCTGAGGAAGCTCGCCGAGGAGCAGATCCCCCGCGTGCCAGGCACAGCGGTCTTTCTCACGCGCACGCAGAAGGATGCGCCACCGGTGCTGGTGTGGCACCTCAAGCACAATCGTGCCCTGCACCAGCGGGTGTTCATCCTCACAACACTTATTGAGGCGGTGCCGCGCGTTCACCGAAGCGAGCGGCTGAAGGTAGAGGGCCTCGCGCCGCGCATGTGGCGGGCAACCGCCCGCTTCGGCTTCATGGAGCGGCCGGACATCCCGGCGCTGCTACGACAGGCGAATGCGCTCGGCTGCAGCCTGGAACTTGAGGACGTCACCTACTACGTCGGTCATGAGACCGTGATTCACCGCGACGACGGCAAGGGCCTGCCGCGTTTTGTCCAAAGCTTGTTCGCTTACCTGCAGCGCAATTCCACGCACGTGAGCGACTACTTCCGCCTGCCGCCGGACTCGGTGGTCGAATTGGGACGGGAAATCGCCATCTGATGTGCACTTCCTCGCCTGGAAGAAGGAAGTGTGGCACGCGCCCCAGTGGAAACGCGTCGACCCTGACATTGCGCGGTCAGTGCCCGTTCCCGCCGCCACGATGGCCACCGCCACCGCCGTGGCGCGCCTCATGCGGAATCGAGGGCGCCGCCCGTCCGCCGCCCGGCCCGTGGTCACCGCTGCCGTGCCCGTGGTCACCGTCGCCATGCCCGCGCTCACCGCCGCGCGGAGGCCCCACACGATAACCGGGCCCCCAGCCGCCGTACTCGTAGCCGCCGGGCTCGTAGACCCCTCCCACATAGCCGACACCGACACCACCGCCGTAACCCCCGACAACGCAGCCCCCGAGGCTCGTCAGCACGAGCGCGCCGACGGCACCCAGCTTCCAGGTTCGAGGCATGCGCTTCATTTCGGCTCCTCCTTGGTGTCGGCGTCGGACCATTCCATGACGCCAAACGGCGCTCCGCTCGGATCGGCCAGTACGGCCACGTGCCCGCCGTGGCGATCGATGCGCGGTTCGACCAGCACGCGGCCGCCCAGCGCGACGGCCTTCCTGGCCGTATCTGGCGCATCCGTGACGCGCACGAAATTCAGCCAGTGCGGGTGACGGCGCATCGAATCGGCGGGCAGGGCATGGAGCCCCGCGCGGGCGTAATTATCGCTTGAAAGGATGTAGTGCTGGGTATCGCCCCCGCTGCTGCCCTCGCTTGCCAGGTCGTAAACGTCGTAGCCGAACAGGCTCTTATAGAAGGCGGTCTCCTGCTTCGGATCCCTTACGAGCACGGAACTCCAAATCCACTCGCCCGGTCCGGCCAGGTAATCCGGCGGATCGCCGCCCTCGGCCGCCAAGATCGCAAACACGGCGCCATCGGGATCGGCCAGCACCGCCTGGCGGCCGCGCTGCGGATAGTAGTGCGACTTGAATAGCACCTTGGCGCCGTGCTGCAGGGCCGCCTGCTGCGCGGCATCAACGTCCCGCACAGCCAAAAAGGTCAACCAGGCCGGCTGCCGCGCTTGCCCCGCCGGCCGCGCCTTCTGGAACAGCCCGGCTACTGGTTCGCCCTCAAGCAGCGCCAGCGCGTAATTCCGATCGCCCGGCACATCGCGGAAGGTCCACCCGAACAGTCCGCCGTAGAAACGCTTCGCGGCGTCGAGGTCCGGGGTCACCAGATCGGCCCAGACGACCTTGCCGACGTGGCGCTCGCCGCTGGGCGGCTGCGTGAGCGCGGGCAGGACCACCGCTGCGTTCAGCCCCGCGTGGACCGCCGCGGTGGCGGCGGCGCACAGCATCGCGGCACACAACCCTCGACGTACGAGATTGCAGGCAGAACCCTTCGAGTAGTTCATTGCTCACTCTCCACGAACACTCTCCGATGTCACGAGGAAACCGCCACGGGATACGTGTAGTAGTTTTTTGGCTGGCGCTCAGTTCGCTACCGCACAATTGACAGCTCTGCAAGCATGGTCCAGTTCGCTCAAGCGAATCATGCCTCACAAGCAAATCTATCCTTCGCGCTCAAGGACGTATGCGACCTGGACTACATGAACGAGTTCGACGTCGCGGTTAGCACATTCTGTCTACAGTGGGTGCCGGACAAGGCCGCTGCCTTTAAAGGCATCCGCCGCAGTCTCAGGCGGGGCGGAGCAGCGATCCTGGTGATGCCGTTCCGAAACCCGAAGATCTCCAACCTCCGCAAGCAAATGACCCGGGAGACGCGCTGGAATCGGTACTTTGTGGATTACGTTGATCCATCGGACTGTGTGGATGACCGGCGGTACGAGGCGTACGCCAGGCAAGCCGGCTTCACGATCAACTCGTACCGGATCGGCGAAACGTCAGGACGTTTTAGCACCATAGCCGGCTTTGCAAATTTTCTGGGCGCTTTGACGCCACATTTGGCCCGCAGGTCTCGGATTGGACCCGACGCGGTCACTCACGAGCGTCCGATTCCGGGCAAAGAATTTTTTCACCGAAACCACTCGGGGAGTTTTCAACAGAATAGGCCGATCTGGGACGGTCGCCTGAAAGCGGCCCCGGGCGCGCTAGAATTGGTGATGGCCTACTCACCGACCGCCGCACCCCTCCTCCTGTGGCTGACGCCGGCTCTGCTCGCGCTCCTGCTCTACGGCCTGGGCCAGGGCTTCGTGAAGATGTGGATCACGGAGGTTCCGCCGGCGCGCTTCTGCCTCTACTTCGCGTGCGCCCGCGCCTTGGTGATGGTCTGCTACTTCTTCGCGAACCCGCATACGCCGGTGTTCGCGGCGGAAGGCCGCCACGTGCTCGCCATCGGCGTGCTCGCCTACCTGCTCGACGGCACCGGCTGGATCATGTACTTCCAGTCGATCATCGCGGGCCCGATCACGATCGTGGGCACGCTCTCGGCCGCCTATCCCGCGCTCACCATCGTGTTCGCGCACTGGTTCCTTGGCGAGACGCTCTCGCCGCTCCAGTACGGCGCGGTGGCTCTCGTGATCGGCGGCTGTATCGGGCTTGCCTATCAACCGGCGGACGCCGCGAACAAGGTGACCGGGCGGGCCTGGATCCCGCTCGCGTTCTCGGCCCTCGTGCTGTGGGGCGGCGCCCAGACCATCGTCAAGTACGACTACAGCCTGGGCGCCACTGACGCCAACATGGCGCTCTACAGCATGATCGGCGCGCTGCTCACGCTTGGCGTCTACGGCTTGTGGAAGGGACGCGCCGGCACGCACTCCGTGATCGAGTGGACGCGCTCGTTCCTGCCGATGGGGATGATGGCGTCGGGCGACCTTGGCGTGCTGATCGCGAGTCGCTACGGCAAGATCTCGATCGTGACGCCGCTGACCGGCGCCTACCCGCTTGTCACGCTCGCCTTCGCGGCACTCGTGCTGCGCGAGCGGATCATGCTGCTGCAGTGGGGCTGCATCGCCGCGATCCTGGTCGGCATGTTCTTCTGCACCTACTGAAGGCTTCCCCGCGGCGCAGGCAGCGTGACGAGGAACTCGGCGACGTCGCGCGCAATTGCATCAGAGTGACAAAGCCCCCAGGTACTCGCCCAAGAGCTGCTTTTCGGACGCAAAAGAGGAGGTCACTTCTATTGACGATGAACGCGAAAGGGCATTGGTCCTCGCAGCTCAGCGAGTGGGGACTAGAGGACGTACCGTCCTCATCCCCCATCGATCTCCAGGGCTCTTCACAAGGGCTCCAAAGACATAGGGCCAAGGAATTACGATGAGCTCCACAACAGCCCCAATGAGCATCGGTTTCAAGAGATACGTCGACCCACCAGCGGCCCGCAGCGGAAGCCAAACAGCTATCAACCAAATGTCCTTGTAGAGCATTTGGAGAAGAAGCAGAGGCACCATCTTCAGCGGATGGCGAATTCCCAAAGCCGCCAAAACGGAGAGTGCCGCCCGGGACGGCCTCACCCGCATGAGAACCCGTGGCAAGCTGCGCAAAGACGCCGACCCCGCCGCGCTCGCCACCGCCACTATGCCCACCCTAACCGCGCCATGGCATTGGCGACGGCGGGAGCAAGCAGGGGCACGCCAGGCTCGCCAACCCCTGTAGGCGTAGCATTGCTGCTCACGACACGCCTAACCGACTATCGGTTTCTCACGGCGTTCTTCCTCGCTCAGCGTGTACAGAGCTTCCGGAAGCGCCTCAAGTCTCGCACGCGGGATCGGTTGACCACTTATGTCGGACAAACCGTAAGTGCCTTCCTCGATTTTTTTCAAGGCACGATCAACGCGCTCGAGCCTCTGGACGTCGCGAACGACTAAGTTGCCATCCCGCTCAAGCGTGTCGAGTCGTTGTGCATCGTCCTCGAACTCGACAGCCTCACGAGTGTTCCTGCCTCTTACATCCGCTTCATCAGATTCGGCTGCTCGAGCCGCCGCGAGAAGATTCGCGCGCAAGCGAAGCAAATGCTGGCGCTGCCTTTCCACAAACGCTGCATCAAGTCCAACTTTGACGGTTTGCATGTCTGGCTCCATCGCGGATTCCGTTCTGGTGCTGGCGCCATTATGCCTTGATTTACCGCTCTAGCCGTGCTTCACGATGCCGCCAGCATCGTGGGCGCCCCTTTCGGCCCCCGGCAACGACGTCCGGCACACTTTGGTTTGCCTCACGCTGCCCGACTACCTTATCGAGCTACCGCGAAACCTTCAAAGACGATCTCTCGCGCGTCAACGGTGACCCGAGCTGGACCGTGACGATGCCCGGGCGCTATGTGATCGGCACAGACGGAGTGGTAGCGTACGCCGAGGTCAAACCCGATTACACCCGCCGGCCCGACCCGGAGCGGCTGCTGCTGGTGCTTTCAGCCATGAAAAATCCGCTGCTGACTGATCGGAGACAACGATGAAAACTCAGGCGTTCGAAAGCTATCGCGACAAATATGAGAACGTGCGGATGAAGCGAGAAGACGGCATCCTCGAGGTAGCTTTGCATACTCGAGGCGGCTCTCTTGTGTTCAACGGCTACGTGCACGAGGCGCTAGTTCACGCGTTCCGCGACATCGGCGACGATCCGGACAACCACGTCGTGATCCTCACCGGTACGGGAGACGAGTTCTGCGCCCGAATCTCGGCGGACGGGTTCGATTTCTTCACGCCGACGGGCTATGACAAGATCCTGCGCGAGGGTACGAAGATCCTCGAGAACATACTCGATATCGAAGTACCCATGATTGCGGCCATCAATGGACCGGTGACCGTGCATTCCGAGTACGCGCTTCTTTGCGACATCGTCCTTGCCGCTGAGGGCGCGTACTTTCAGGATGCACCGCATCCGGCATTTGGTATCGTGCCTGGCGACGGCTTGCACGTCGTGTGGCCTGAAGTCATCGGGGAGATTCGCGGCCGGTACTTTCTGCTGAGCGGCCAAAAACTCAGTGCGGCAGAAGCAAAGGGGTACGGCGCCGTTAATGAGGTCGTCCATCGCGAGGCCCTCCTTCCACGAGCCTGGGAATTGGCGCGACATCTCAAGAAGCAGAACCCGCTGACGCTGCGGTATACACGCATGGCGCTTTCGACTCGCTTCCGCCGTCGCCTCCAGGAGAGCTTGTCCTACGGACTCGCGCTCGAAGGCATCTCGGCAGCACAGGTCGCGGCATTGAATGTGCAAAAGACCAAAGAGGGGTGAGTCTGCTTGCTGGTTGTCTGCGGCATCGGGCCTGCTAAGTCACGCGGCTTAGCAGGCCAACCCCGCGACGGCTGTTAAGACGGAGATCGAGGTAGTGTTCGAAGATCTCAACTATGAGGAACTGAAAAGGCGGGCCAACTCGCGGTTGCCGGACCGAGTGGTCGCCACGCTCAAGGCTCACGGCGAGCGGCGCTCGGTAGCTGGCGGCGAAACACTATACCGGGTCGAAGACCGCCAGTACCCGCTCGTCTACGCGATTTCTGCCACCCTGCAGATACGGGATCCCGACGGAATGGTACTGGGGGTCATGGAGCCGGGGCAGTTCACGGGCGAACTGGCGCTACTTTTCGGCCAGACGGCCTTCGCCGACTGCATCGCCGTCACGCCGGGGGAGGTCCTGCTGGTCGCGCCGCAGACGATCGCCGAGCTGGTCCAGGTCGATCCGGAAGTGAGCGACGTCCTGCTGCCCGCCTTCGCCGCGCGGCGCCTGCTGCTGATGCAACGCCAACAGGGCACCCTGACGTTGGTGGGCCACGAGCGGGCACCCGCTCTGCAGCGGCTGCTCGAGTATGCCGAACGCAACCGCATCCCGTATCGGTGGCTGAACCCTGCCGATCCCGTTCAGAAAGAGGAGATCCGGGCACGCGCGCTTGAGGGCTCCGCCGTGAAGGTGGTGGTTCGCGGTCGACGCGTACTGCAGGAGCCCTCCGTGGCGGAAGTGGCACGCGCCCTCGGACTGGAACTCGCCGCTGGCGATGGTGATCCTGTGGACTTGATCATTGCCGGGGCGGGACCGGCCGGCTTTTCAGCGGCGGTCTACGGCGCCTCCGAGGGACTGCGAACCATCCTGTTCGACGACGTGGCGATCGGTGGCCAATCAGCCGCCTCTTCCCGAATCGAAAACTTCCTCGGATTTCCGACCGGTGTCTCGGGCGCCGACCTCGCCTTCCGGGCGGAGCTGCAGGCGATCAAGTTCGGTGCGCGCGTGGCCGTCCCACGCCGCGCGGAGAAGCTTCAGCCCAGCACCCGTCGCGGATACTACGAGGTCACTTTGGATGACGGCACCAATCTCCTCGGGCGGTCAGTGGTGATCGCGACCGGAGCCCGCTACCGCAAGCTCGGAGTGCCTGAGGAGGAGCGTTTCCAAGGCGCAGGTCTCTACTACGCCGCCACCGAGCTGGAGGCTCGGACCTGCAAGGGCCAGGAGGTCGTGGTCGCCGGCGGAGGCAATTCCGCGGGCCAAGCCGCGATGTTCCTCGCCTCTCGTGCCTCCTGTGTGCGCCTCGTCCACCGTGGCCGCGACCTGTCGGACAGCATGTCCCAATACCTCATCGAGCGCCTGCGTCATGCCGCAAATGTGAGCATCGAGACGCGCTCCCAAGTGGTCGAGCTCTCAGGCGACGAACATCTTCGAACCGTTCAGATCCGCGACGGCGAAGGACGCGTGGTGGCGCGGTCCGTCGGCGGCCTGTTCATCATGATCGGTGCGGACCCCTGCACAGGATGGCTCAAAGACGCGGTGCAGCTGGACGACCGCGGGTTCGTGCGGACAGGAGAGGATTGCGGCCCCGATGCGTCGGTGCCCTTCAACGTCTTTCAGACCAACCTGCCGGGCGTCTTTGCGGTGGGTGACGTCCGCTCGGGCTCGGTGAAGAGAGTCGCCTCCGCCGTCGGCGAGGGATCTGTCGTCGTTCAGGCGATTCACGCCCGGCTCGCCTCGCTCCGCCAAGCCGAGGCGCCCGAGCCAGTTACCCTCTAACTCCTACCAGAGCCGAACTACGACGAACCAAACCGAACTCGAGCGCTGTGCGCGGCGCGATATTGAGCAATGAGCTGGCACCTGGCGTGCGACCGCCGCGAGGTTCACCTGCGCAAGCGACAACAACACAGGAAAGATTTTCATGAAGGCTGCCTTAGCTGCTTCGCTACTTCTCGCTGTTCCGATGATGGCGAACGCGCAGCGAGTGTTCGATACGCACGTCCACATCTGGAATGGCGAGACATCGGTGCGCGCATACGAAGCACAGCTGAAGGCGACCCACCAGACAGTGACCCGGTTCGCGGGTATCCTGATCGCGGAACGCGGCAAAATGGCGGAGACTCGGCGCAAGAACGATGAATTGATCGCACTGGCCGCAAAATATACCGAGATGTTCCCGATCGCATCGGTCCACCCGTATGACGATCAGGCAGCGCTGGACGAAGTGCGACGCATCGCCGGGCTGGGAGTCACTATGATCAAGCTCCACCCGCATACTCAGAAATTCGCGATTACCGATCCGCGGGTAGCCGCTCTGTGCCAACTGGCCGGCCAGCTCGGCATGATCGTACTGTTCGACAACGCCAACATCGTCCCTGGTGACAGTCAGGACCTTTTCAATCTCGCCGTGAACACGCCAGGAACGAAATTCGTCTTCGCACACATGGGCGCGACCAACTTTCGCTTCTGGAACACAATTCTGTTCGCGCGAACAGCAAAGGATTTCTACAAAGATAACATTTATTTCGATATATCGGCGACCGTCACCCTGGTTGCGGGTTCGCCAATCAAAACAGAGTTCGTATGGACGATTCGCAACATCGGGGTCGATCATGTGATGCTGGGATCGGACTATCCGCAATTCACGCTGCGCCAGACCGTCGATGCACTCGAGAGCCTCGATCTCGACCGCAGCGAAAAAGACAAGATTCTCTACGAGACCGCGCGCAAGCTACTGACCCCGAGAGCGCCCGATTGATCCGGACCACTCGGCGACGCAAGTGGGATATCCCGATCGGCTCCACACCGCCTAAATTTCGTCAGCCCACCGATGTGCGTGGCGATAAACGGAGGCTTCGATCGGCTCTTCTTGTACCGAGGCGGTTGTTTCTGGTATCCGACTTCCCCTCGTTCATGCGGCCACGCATGTAAGGATCGAGCGAGAGGTAGTGGTTGCGCAACAGCACCTCATTCGGACCGAGACTCGGAATCGGTAGGGTCTCGAGCCGAAAATTCTCCGGCACGACCGATCCGGTTGGCCGTGATGCAAGCACGATGCGCCAATTCGCATTGGACATGGGGCTGCCCTCCGAGCCTGGCTCTACATTGATCGAGACCACCGTCGCTAATAGACTCGGCTCTCGATTCCAGGGTCCTGGGCCGAGGCTCGCCGATGGTCCGGACGAAGTGCACCGCGCGCAGATCGGCAAGCTCGAGCTGTCCCGGTACCGATCAGCCTGAGAGCGCCCCATGTCGGATAGGCACTTCAAATTCTGGCCGGAACGCTCGCGGCATCACCTGGACGTGCCGGCGACCAACGTGTTTTACAACGCGGAGGTTTCCGCGCGGCGCCATCCTGACAAGCCCTGTCTCATCTATTACGACACGCGGATCACTTTTGCCGAGGTTCACGAGCAGCGGAGCGCATCGCGGGATATCTGGAGCAGCGCTGCGGGGTCCGCAAGGGCGATCGCGTGCTGCTCTACATGCAGAACAGCCCGCAATTCGTGATCGCCTACTACGCGATCCTGCGCGCCAATGCGGTCGTCGTCCCGCTCAACCCGATGTATCTCACGCAGGAATTCCTGCGCTGCGCCCGGGACGCGGGAGCCACGGCTGCGATCGTGTCGCAGGAGCTCTTTCCGCGCATCGAGCCGTTGGTCGGAGTCCGGGATCTCGAGCACGTGATCGTGGCCGCCTACTCGGACTATCTGAAGCAGCCCACCGATCTCTCCGGTGCCCGAGTTCATTGCGCGCCGCGCGTCGAGCTGTCGCGGCCCGGCTCTGACGCTCTGGAGTGATGTGCAGCGCGAGGGGTCTCCCTCCGGGACCCTTGACGGCGGGACCCGACGATCTCTGCGTGATGCCCTACACCTCCGGCACCACGGGCGAGCCCAAAGGCTGCATGCATACGCACCGCAGCACGATGCACACGCTCGTGGCCTCGATGCACTGGTTCGCGACACAGCCGGAGACGACCCTGCTCGCGGTCGTGCCTTTCTTTCATGTGACCGGCATGCAGGGCAGCATGAACGGCCCGCTCTACTTCGGCAACACTGTGGTGATGCTGCCGCGCTGGGATCGCGACGTGGCGGCCGAGTGTGTGCAGCGCTATCGGGTCGTCGAGCTGGACTGCGGTTCCGACTCTGATCCAGGATTTCTTCTCCAACCCGAATCTCGAGCGCTATGATCTGTCCTCGATCCGGAGGCTGAGCGGCGGCGGCGCCGCCATGCCGGCAGCCGTCGCGCAGCGGCTGCAGAAGCGGGGCATTACGTACTTCGAAGGCTATGGACTGAGCGAGACGATCGCCGCCACGCACATCAATCCCCCCGACCGCGCGAAACAGCAGTGCCTGGGCATCCCGATCTATGGCGTGGATTCACGCATCGTCGATCCGGTACCGCTGAGGAACTGCCCGCCGGTGAGGTCGGCGAGATCGTCACGCACGGTCCGCAGGTGTTCCTGGGCTACTGGAACAAGCCGGAAGACACCGCGCGGCCTTCATCGAGATCGACGGCAAGCGCTTCCTGCGCACCGGCGATCTCGGCCGAGTCGATGAAGACGGCTATTTCTTCATGGTCGATCGCCTGAAGCGCATGATCAACGCGTCGGGATTCAAGGTATGGCCGAGCGAGGTCGAGACGCTGATGTATCAGCATCCTGCCGTGCTCGAGGCCTGCGTGATCGGCGCGAGGACGCGCATCGCGGCGAGACCGTCAAGGCGCTCGTGGTGTTGCGGCCCGAATGGCGCGGGCGCATCGACGGAGCAGGCGATCATCGACTGGTGCCGCGAGAACATGGCGGCATACAAAGTGCCGCGAATGGTCGCCTTCGTGGAGGCGCTGCCGAAATCCGGCAGCGGCAAGATTCAGTGGCGCGAGCTCCAGGAACGTGAAAGAGGCCGCCGTTTCCCAGCGAGGCGATACGATACCTCATGCACTTGAATTTCACCCCCGAAGAACAGGCGTTTCGCGCCGAAGTCCGCGCTTTTCTGGCGGCCGAGCTGCCCGAGGACATCCGCGACAAGATGCGTCCGGGGGCGCCTGCACAAGGACGACATCGTGCGCTGGCAAAAGATCCTGTATCGCCGCGGATGGGGCGCCGGGATGTGGCCGAGCCGCTTCGGCGGCGCCGACTGGAGTGTCGTCCAGCAACACATTTTCGAGGAAGAGTGTGCGACCGCCGGCGCTCCGCCCCAGATTCCGTTCGCGGTGAAAATGGTCGCCCCGGTGTTGATGACCTTCGGCAGTGCCGCCCAACAGGATTATTTCCTGCCGCGGATCATCTCGGGCGAGCACTGGTGGTGTCAGGGTTATTCCGAGCCGGGTTCGGGCTCCGATCTGGCTTCGTTGCGCATGGGCGCGGTACGCGACGGCGACCAGTACGTCGTCAATGGCCAGAAGACCTGGAATACGCTCGGCCAGTATGCCGATTGGATCTTCTGCCTGGTCCGCACCAGCAGCGAAGGGCGCCCGCAGGAAGGCATCTCGTTCCTGCTGATCGACATGAAGTCGCCGGGAATCACGGTACGCCCGATCATCACCCTCGACGGCGAGCACGAGATCAACGACATCTTCTTCGATAATGTGCAGGTGCCGGTGGAGAACCGGGTGGGCGAGGAGAACAAGGGCTGGACCTACGCCAAGTTCCTGCTCGGGCACGAGCGTACCAACAACGCCGGCATCGGCAATTGCAAACGGCACCTGACGCGGCTCAAGCAGATGGCAACGCGCGAACGCGATAACGGCCGGCCGCTGATCGAGGATGCGCGCTTTCGCGATCGCATCGCGCGGGTGGAGCTCGAGCTGATGGCGCTCGAGATCACGAACCTGCGCGTGCTGTCGGCGATCGCGACGGAATCCCGCGCTCCGGGACCCGAGGTCTCGCTGCTGAAGATCAAAGGCTCGGAGATCATCCAGGAGCTGGCGGAGCTGCAGATGCATGCGCTCGGACCCGATGCCCTGCCCTACTTGCGCGAGGCGCTCGAAGCTGGACTGGGTTCCGGCGCCGTTGCTCGCGGATCACTATGCCGCCTTCGCGCCGCCGCTCACCGGCCAATATTTCAACCAGCGCAAGACCACGATCTATGCGGGCTCGACCGAGATCCAGAAGAACATCATCGCCAAACTGGTGCTGGGTCTTTAAGGAGAAGGCGGCCTGGATTTCCGCTATACCGAGGAGCAGTTGGCTCTGCAGGAGACGCTGCGGCGCTTGATTGCCCGCGATTATGATTTCGAGCGGCGCCGCGCGCTCGCGCGCTCGCCGCTGGGTTACTCCGCGGAAGCCTGGGCGCAGTATGCCGACCTGGGCCTGCTGGCCTGCCCTTTCCCGAAGAATTCGGCGGGCTGGGCGGCAATGGCGTGGACGTCATGGCCGTGATGGAGCTGGTCGGCCAGGGACTGCTGCTGGAGCCCTACCTGAGTACGGTCGTGCTGTGCGGTGGGCTGATTCGCGATGCCGCCGCCACGCGGTCAAGCAGGCCCTATTGCCGGAAATCGCCGCGGGAAAGCTCCAGATTGCACTCGCCGCCTACGAGGCCACCGGCCGTTATGACCTGTCACATGTCGCATGCAGTGCCGTCCGTGACGCGGAAGGCTGGATCCTCCGTGGCGCAAGACCATGGTGCTCGATGCGCCGTCGGCGGATTACTTCCTGGTTTCGGCGCGCAGCAGCGGCTCCGACCGAGCCGACGGCATTTCGCTGTTTCTGGTGCGCCGCGATGCCCCTGGCCTGACGCTTCTTGGATATCCAACTCATTCCGGCAGCAGAGCGGGCGACCTACATCTCGATGATGTGGCTGTCGAGGATGACGCCGTGATCGGCGCCCCGGAGCAGGCGCTTCGCATCCTGGAGCGCGCCGTAGATCGGGGCTCGCCGCGCTCTGCGCCGAGGCGCTGGGTATCGTGACCGCCTTGAATCAGGCGACGCTGAGCTATTTGAAAAGCCGCAAACAGTTCGGGATTGCCGATCGGCACCTTCCAGGCCCTGCAACATCGGATGGCGGACATGTATATCGCGGGCGAGCAAATTCGCTCGATGGCTATCCTGGCGGCCGTGCATGCCGACCGGAAGATGCCGCCGCAGCGGCGTCGCGCGATATCCGCCGCGAAGGCCTATGTTGGACAGGCCTCGCGCTTCGTCGGTCAACAGGCCGTGCAGCTGCACGGCGCGATGGGTGTCGTCGACGAGTTCATCGTCAGCCACTACTTCAAGCGGCTCACCCTGATCGATCTGACCTTTGGGGACGCCGACCATCATTTGGCGCGCTTCAGCGATGCACTTCGAGTCGAAGCGGTGGGAGCTGCTTCATGAAGTTCAATCGCCACCGCCTGATTCTTGGACTCTATGTGCTCGCGCTCATCACCCTCACCGAGCTCGTCACCGGCCATTCAAGCTGCCCGCATGGCCGGCGTTCGTGGCCTGGATTCTCTTCTTCGGCGAACATATGAACCCGAAGAAGACGCCGCATATTCTGATCGGCGCCGCCGTCGGTATCGGGCTCGTGATGCTTGCACCCCCCGTCATCGGCTTGCTCGCGCACGTCATCGGCGCCGAATGGGCCCGACTGATTTACATTTTGGCGGCCGTTTACGCGATTTTTGCGTTCGGCGAAATGGTTCCGCTGGTTCTCAACAACTATACCTTCATGTTCTTCACGGTCGCGGGCCTCGCGTTGGCGACGCCAAATCCCGATCCTCAGCTATGGCTGCTCATCGAGGCGGTGGGCGGCGGCTTGCTGATCGGCGCCACGATCGTCGCCGGCAGGATCATCGGATTACCCAGCGCGGCGGCGGCGGCGCACTGAATCAAGGCGTCCGGGCGTTATAGGACTCCGATAGCTTCTCCCAATGACCCGGCGTGTAATGCCACTGGCTTCCGCTCGGGCCCCAATGATTCGCAACCCACTGATACCCGCGGCGTTCGTACACGTCAGGTACCCGATACCCAATGAAAAGAATGACCTGTCCATTCCCAATAGCCGGGCGCCCAAACATATCCGTCGCGATGCGGGGGCCGTGCTCGACACGCGGCGCGGGCGGAGGCGTATCGATGACGATGTCGGCCCCCGCCGATGCGAACCTGGGCGACAGGAGCGCACCGGCGATGATGATTATCGGCAGCGAGATTTTTTGCGGCGTCTTCATAGTAGTCAACCTTTGGCCGGTCGGCCATCTCGTTAACGTTGAAGATTCATTCGTTTACGACCGAACGATCGTGCTATTTAATAACCATAGCTGACGGTGAAAGCTGGGCGCTGATCATGAAGAGCGCCTCGGTGGCTTAACGGACTCGAGGAGAACGCCGGCTGCGATTGAGCAGCGATTCGAAGGCCCTCTGCGCATGATTTGCCGCGTCTCGATCGCGTATCAGCCCTTGTCTTTGTTGATACATCATCGTGATCCCGTCGAATTCGTAGGCGAACTGTTCAGGATCCAGATCGTCCCGGAAATGACCTTCGTCGATCGCGGTCTTCGCGCACCGTGCCACCAACTCCCTCCAGTCTCGAAACGCATGCACCACGCGTTCACGCACCGGATGCCCTAGGCGGTTGTGATACTCGAGCGCGGCCTTCTGGAGTGGGCAGCCGCGCAGCCCGCTTCACCGCGAATCCATTCCAGTTCTTTCTCGAACAGGACACGCAAACGCGGCTCCCCGCGCGGCGCGGCCAGCGCGGGCTGCACCACACCGCAGCGTGATCCGGTTGACCACTTCCTGGACCACGCCGAGCTGTAGGGCCTCTTTCGATTTGAAATGCGCAAACAGTCCGCTCTTCGACAGCTTGGCCTCTTCCGCTAGCACCCCTATGGAGAGACCCTCATAGCCAACCTCGCTGACGAGGCTCAGTGCATGGGAGACAATGGCACGTCGGGTTTGTTCACCCTTGGATTGGCCCTTACCCATCTCGTCTCCCCATCGGCCACTCTTCACGCTCACCGGTTTAGAATAGCACGATCGTTCGGTCCTAACAAACCCCCGGCGAGCTACAGTGCCGTACCCCTGACCGCCCCCCAAGACGAATGCAGGCAGCGACTAGGCGCGTGGCGTCGGAAGCCCTGAGGATGCTTGACCTAACGCCTGCTCCGCGAGCGCCAACAGTTGCGGTGTCGTAGCGGCCGAGAGATCGGCCACGATTTCACGCACGATGCGCTGATACGTTTCGCGGTGGTGCGTGCGCAGGTATTCCATCAGGTGCTCGGCCGCGTTGCTCTTCCCTGTTCCGTGGCCGACCACGACGATTTCGCCGCCGGCAGCGAGGGCTCGGCGATTCGCTCGTAGAACTCAGCGCTTTCTGGAGCGCGCTGCCCCTGCTCCCGTGATTGATCCTTGTGCGTCAGGTGATGCAGGAAATGATGCGGGTCGTAAGGCGTGATTTCCCGCTTGGAAGCATCGCCGGATGCTGGATCGATGCGGTAGATTTTCGCGCCATGATGATCCACCACTACCATGAGAGTAAGCGGCGGCGCTGGCTCGGCGCGCGCCGCCGCCTGGGCCGGCTCTTCCGGCGACCAGTTCGCGCGCTGCAAGAAATGCCGCAAGTCGGCCACCTCCGAGCTAGCGAGATCCTTGGTGTGCGGCTTATGCATCAGGTAATGCTCTCCGCCAACGTCGAAGCTGAACTTGTTGTTGCCCCTCTCCTGCACGACCCCTATTTTCTCGATCAGCGCGAGGACATCCATCCATTCGAGATTGTGCGCCGGGGGATGTCGGAACACGGCTTCGAGCGTCCTGAGGTGTGCACCGTGTAGCGCCGCGCGGCCCTGCGAGCTCGCCTGTTGACCATTCGTGCTTTCACTGCTGTTCATAGATGCCTCCGTCGGCCAGGATTTGCAGTCGCTCCGCGGCGAGGGATCAGCCGCTCCGTCCAAAGGTAGAGGGATCGGCCAAGTAAGTGCTCGCGCGCGAGTATCGGTCTCAATCGACTAATAGTCACGGCCCGTGCGCATCGAACCATACCAAGGTCCAATTCGCGCGGTGGCTCGCTTGTGATCTGATCTGTTCCGCTCCTGCGTACGTCGGTCCCGCGAGACATCATTGGGAGGTAACCTCTCTTGGACACCGTTAACGCTGACCGCCGACGATTTTTCGGTAGCGCAGCGATGATTCTTGCCGCCTCCCAACTCGAGGTTAGTGAAGTGGCAAAGGCACAAGGTTCAGGGGCCGAGGCGTCGGGTCAGCCACCCCAACTTCCCCCGCTGAAGCGTGTGAACGCGGGGCTCCTCAACGTCGGCTACGTCGAGGCCGGCCGTGCCGATGGTCCTGCGGTTTTCCTGCTGCATGGTTGGCCCTACGACATCCACAGTTACGCCGTCGTTACTCCCCTCCTCGCCGCGCAGGGCTATCGGGTCATCGTGCCGTATCTGCGAGGCTATGGGCCCACGCGCTTTCTGTCGGCCACGACAGTCCGCAACGGTCAGCCCACCGCCTTGGCGCGCGACGTCATCGCGCTCATGGATGCACTCAAGATCGAGAGCGCGACGCTGGCCGGCTTCGACTGGGGCGGCCGAAGCGCGGATATCGTCGCCGCTCTCTGGCCTCAGCGGTGCAAAGCGCTGGTCTCGGTGAGTGGTTACCTCATCGGGAGCCAGGAGTCAGGAAAAGTGCCATTACCGCCGGCGGCCGAGCTACAGTGGTGGTATCAGTACTATTTCGCCACGGAGCGGGGCCGCGAAGGTTACGCAAAGTACCGTCACGACTTCGCGAAACTCATCTGGCATCTGGCCTCGCCGAAATGGAACTTCGATCAAGCCGACGTTTGATCGCTCGGCAGCCTCCTTCGACAATCCCGACCACGTCGACATCGTGGTGCACAACTACCGCTGGCGGCTTGGGCTGGCACCGGGCGAATCCCAGTACGGCGAGCTCGAAAAGCGCCTTGCCGCATTTCTGCCGATCAGCGTACCCACCATCACGCTCGAAGGCGATGCAAACGGCGCGCCACACCCCGAGCCCGCGGCCTACGCGAGCAAGTTCGTTGGCAAATACGTACATCGGAACATCAAGGGTGGGATTGGACACAATCTGCCGCAGGAGGCACCGCATAAGTTCGCGCGGGCGGTCATGGACGCAGCTCACCTTTGATCGGTGAGTCCCACTGCTGATTGGAATTGAGGTTGTCAGTGAGTGTTCAAATCGAACAGAAAAAGCTATGAGATGCCCCCAGCGAAGGGTTCACCGTCACACTTTTCCTCACCGTCGCCGATATCGATCGATCGGCTCGATTTCTATGAAAAGGTTTTCGGCGGCCGCATTCTGAGCAATGGCGACAGCAATGGCGCACCGGCTTACATTCAGATCGCAAATACATGGCTGCTTGTCAACGTCGGAGGCGGGCCCACGCCGATAAACCGACGGTGATACTCAGCGTCCCCAACCCTGACAAGATCAACAGCTTTATGAATATCCGTGTTGCGGATATTCATGCGTGTTATGAATTATGGAAAAGTCGGGGAGCCGAGTTCATCACAGAGCCGATCCCCAAATACGGCGAGATCCGCTGCTACATCCGCGATCCGGATGGATATATCATTGAGGTCGGACAGAGCACCGATCTTACTTACGGTTAGCGACTACGTCATTACCTTTACGAAATGAATCACCATGATCAAGTCAATCGACAGAAGAGCTATGAGATGCCCCCACGGGACGGGTTCACCATCACATATTTTATCACCGTCGCCGACATCGATCGATCAGCAGATTTTTATGAAAAAGTTTTCGGCGGTCGTATTCTGAGCATGGGCGACAGCAAGGCGTCCGGGCACATTCTGATCGCGAATACGTGGCTGATTGTGAACGTCGGAGGCGGCCCGACCCCGGATAAGCCCACAGTAACGCTGAGCGTCCCCGCGACCCGGATAAAATCAACAGCTTTATGAATATCCGCGTTGCGGATATTCAAGCCTGCTATAAGCTATGGAAAAGTCGGGGGGCCGAGTTCATCACGGAGCCGATCCCCAAGTACGGCGAGATCCGCTGCTACATCCGCGATCCTGATGGTTATATTATCGAGGTCGGACAGAGCACCGACCTTACGTACGGCTGACCTTCAGCAAAGACGTTCCTGACGCGCCGGGGAGGAACTCTCACGGCCCAACGCCTGGAGTTGGGCGCGGCACTTGCCCGTCATCCCCACTCGACAACACTGCGGCGCCCCTTTCTTCCGACGCAATCGATACCTTTGTTCAATGGCGACCGCGCGAACCCAGACCGAGACTGGCCGCTACAGACTCACCGTTTGGGGAATGGCAATGGACGCATCGACGAAGAAGGCACAGATCCGATTGACCCAGCGCGCGCCTGGCTACATGCGGGTTACTTTTGACAATCCGCCACTCAATGTCATGGGAGCACAGTTCGTCTTGGAGCTCCGCGAGATCATGAATGATCTCGAGGCGAACGACGAGTTGAAGGTGGTCGTCTTTGACAGCGCAGTTGAGGGATTCTTTCTCAACCACAGCGACTTCCTCGGCAAGATCGAGGACATGACCGCCATTCCCCAAGGACCCACCGGGCTGGAGTCGTGGCCGGATGTGCTTGTGCGGCTCACGCACGCGCCGTTCGTATCGATCGCCCTCATCCGCGGGCGCGCCACCGGCAACGGCAGCGAGCTTACCCTCGCCTGCGACATGAGTTTTGCTAGCCTTGAGAAGGCGATTCTGTCGCAATGGGAAGTAGGCGTAGGCATGGTCGCCGGCGGAGGCCCCGTAGCGGCGCCCTGCCCCGTCTGATTGGGCGCGGGCGTGCGCTGGAGGTCCTGCTCAGTTCTCAGGACATCGGAGGCGAGCTGGCCCAGGCGTATGGCTATGTGAACCGCTCGTTTCCGGACAGCGAGCTCGACGGATTCGTCGACGCGCTGGCGAACCGGATTGCCTCCTTCGAAAAATGGGCCATCGCAAACACCAAGCGCCTCACCAACGCGAGCCTTCCACAAGAAACGTCGAGATCGCGGAAGGGTGGGATACCTGCATCAAGTCGATCACTCGTCCTGCCACCCAGCGCAACTTCAAGGCGCTCTTCGACCAGGGGTTCCACAAACCCGGTGATGTCGAGAATCACCTGGGATTTCATCTGGGGCAACTTCGCTGAGGTGCGAACATGACGCGTCAGCTCGTATCTCTCACGTTGGAAGATGCACGCAAAGCTATTGCGGCTGGTGAACGTAAAGCGCTGGCACTCGGCATACCCTACAACATCGCGGTCGTGGATTCAGGCGGTGGTTTGATCGCGCACGCACGCATGGATGGCGCGTGGCTTGCCAGCATCGATATCGCTATCGACAAAGCTTGGACCGCTCGTGCCGTGGATATGCCCACCGAGGCGCTCGCGCAGCTGGCGCAGTCCGGGCAACAGGGTTTTGGCATCAACACGACAAACCAGGGTCGCATCGTGATTTTTGGCGGCGGAATCCCCGTTAGAGTCAGTGGCTCCGTCGTCGGTGCCGTGGGTGCGAGCGGTGGGTCGGTTGAGCAGGACATCGCGGTCGCCCGGGCCGCAGTCGAGGGATTAAACCTCCCCAGTTAGGAACACTGGTGGAAAACGTCATCAACGATGCGGTCATTCTCGCGGCACGAGTTTTCCTCGCGGCACTGTTTTTGATCTTTGGGTGGAGAAAACTTAAGGACCGTCCAGGTACGCTAAGCCAGATGGTGCGCGATGGCGTTCCGATGCCCGTATTGGCAGCCGCCGTAGCGACCTTTATGGAGCTTCCAGTCGCCTTCGCTGTCGCCCTCGGCGCCTTTACGCGTGTCGTGGCGCTCCTCATGGCTCTATACACCTTGGGAACATCCATCATTGAGCATCGCTACTGGAGCGCCGCTGGGCCGGAGCGACTCGCCAGCATGGAAAGCTTTTACAAAAACCTGAGCATCATCGGAGGCTTCCTGCTGTTGTACATCTCCGGCCCGGGTCGATATTCGTTCGATGCGTTATCGGGCATCGCTACGCCGTGACGGACCTTTCAGTAGGGGCTGATCTCGTTGTGCGTGGAGGCTCCTGTCTCTCTGCTCACGCGCGACGAGGGGCTGCGAGTCATGCGCCGTGCTGTAACGTGAGCTGAGCCTGACGAGATGGCGGTGCACTCGGGGCCGAGCTGCTCAGCGGCCCTGACCAAGTCGGCTAAGGACCTGACCTGCATCTTTTGCATCACCCGTCCCCGGTGTGCCTTCACGGTGATGTCACTGATCTCCAGCTCTGCCGCGACCTGCTTGTTCAGCAGGCCAGAGACGACCAGTGCCATGACCTGTCGTTCGCGGCGGGAGAGTGATCATAGCGGCGGCGTAGGATGCGCATGTCCGTCTGGTGAGCAAGGGCTATCCGGCTGAATTCGAGGCTCTCCCGGATGGCGTCCAACAGAACCTCTTGCTTGAGTGGCTTCTCCAGAAATTCGACCGCGCCTGCCTTCATGGCCTGGACAGATGTGGGCACATCGCCGCAGCCCGTGATGAACATGATCGGCATCTCAGGGCGCTCAAGGGCCAGGCGCTTCTGAAGATCGAGGCCATTCAGACCTGGAAGAGACACGTCAAGAACCAGACAGTTTGGGACCGTGGGACGAGGTCGGGTAAGGAATTCCTGAGCGGACGTGAATGTCTCCACCTGCCGCCCCTCGAAGCGCAGTAATACCTCTAGAGACTCCCGCACTGAAATATCATCGTCGACAACGAATACGATTGGCATATGCAAAATTGTCGCTGTCATTTCTGTATCTCCTGTCTGAAAGGACTTCCCGCAGTTGTCTTACATCCATCTCCGGACACTTTGATCGTCTTAGAGATGAGGCTAATCAAGGGCCAGGCCTGCATGAAGTACAGGCGGCCAGGCAACGTACGGTACGTAACGGTGAATTCAGTCGCCCCCCCATCCTGGAGACTTGGGTTTCGGACACCCCAATGGCACCAGCGGGTGATATGATTCGTGCGGGATTTGGGCTTGTTTGAGCCAATAACACGTCGCGAGAGCGACTTCAGGGAACCTACTTCTTGGCGCTGAATGCAGCCATCGTTAGCCGCCATGTGGATCGGGCGTTGAGTTCGCCTCTGTTTCGCAACGCTGAACGACAGTCCCGATTTTTGCGATTCGTTGTGGACGCGGCGCTTCAGTCCCCCGAAGCAGCCATCAAGGAATTCGAGATCGGGATGGCTGTGTACGACCGCCGCTCGGACTACGACCCACGCACGGATCCTATCGTGCGTGTAGAAGCCGCCAGGTTACGCGCCCGTCTGCGTGAATACTACGAGACTACGCCGCCCGACGTGGTACGCATCGATATCCCTAAGGGCCGATACGTTCCGCGAGTTCATCTCGGTCAGCGGGCGGATGCCGCACAGTTGGCCTCCGACCTATCCATACTGGTGCCGCCATTCCGCAGCCTCAGCTCCTGATCCGGGCGATCAAAATTTTTGCGATGGGCTGACCGAGGAGGTTCTCCATCGGCTCGCGCAGGATCCGCGACTAAGGGTGATCACTCAGATCGGCTGGCTGCCTGGCTCGAACAAGGAGAGGGGCCCAAGCCGCGCTTTTTACTGGAGGCCAGCGTGCGGCGGGCGGCTACGGAGATCAGGCTGACGCTCCACCTGATGGAACTGACCGGCGGTGGCTCGACGCGCTTTTCCAATGTCTATCGAGCCACCATGGATGACATTTTTGTCACGCAGGAGCGGTTGGCCGAGGAGATTTGCGGTGACATTTCCACAGCCCTGAATGTCGGTGAGGCGGGATAGCTCAACATGGACTCGATCACGATCGGCCGTTTGCGAGAGAGCGTCTCGCTGCTACCCATGGGGGAGCTCGACCCGGTCCATGAGTTCTACAGGCGGTTATTCGAGCTCGCACCCGACGCCCGGCCATTGTTCACTCGCGAGATTGGCCTGCAAGCCAGAGAAATTTTCAGACATGCTCGCGTGGGTCATCGCACATCTGGAGAATCCTGACGAGCTCTGCAGGGAAATGCGGGAACTGGGCGCGCGCCACAGCGGCTATGGGTCTAAGGCCGATCAGTACGCCCCGGTTGGCTCGGCGTTGATCTGGATGTTCCAGCACGCTCTGGGCGATCGCTTCACCCCGGAGATGGAAGAAGCATGGCTCGAGGCCTACGCCTTCATCAGCCTCGAGGCGGAACGGGGCTCTCGGGAAGCAGAACCGACGGGCATCGATCCGTAGCCGGCACGGCAACGATACCAAAGTCTGATTTTCTCGTTGCGCCCGCTATCGAATACATCTGCTGGCGCGGCTGGTATCTAATGATGGGACAATTCTATGAAGACCACGGCGATGGCTGTTCTTTCGGCTCTGCTCGGAACTGTGTTCGCGTCTCCGGTCGAGAGCGCCGTCACTGAGTGTCGTTCTGGTCGACGGGATCCTTCGCCGACGGATCCGGCTGCAAGCCAGTGGGGCGATCCTGACGCACGACGGTTACAGCGTGCAGGTCGTACAAGAGCCTTTGACTGGGTTGAAGGCTGATGTTGTAGCTCCACCTCGGCTGGTACTGGATCGTGCGGGGCCGTGCGTGCTCGTTGGCCACAGCTGGGGCGGGTTATGATCCTATCACAGAGGCCGGTGATCACCCGAATGTTGGAGCCAAGTTTATGTGCAACGTGTTTCTGAACCCGAGGTGGGCGAGACCGCACGGTTTGCTGCAGGCTAAGACTCCGCCGCCCTCCAACAACGTGGTTTCGGCTGGAGGAGGATTCGTGCAGGAGAAACCGGAATCCTTCCGAGCGGATTTTGCTGCGGACGTGCCGCCGCGACTTGCGGCATTCATGGCGCGATCTCGCAGTTCGTGCCGATGCCGACGAACAGCCGGGTGCGCGCGTCGCGGTCCATGCCCGATGCGAGCAGACCGGCGGCGACGTCCCCGCCGACATAAGCGCCAAAGGCGGGGAACAGGAACGCGCGGGCCCGGGGATGCACGGGCAAACCAAGGTCGGTCGCGGCGAGCACTTCGGGGTACTGGCGGGCCGCCATGATGAACGGCGCCACGCCGAGCGGCTCGGGGTCGATGCCGAGCGCGATGTGGGTCATGGTCGCGTTGCCGGCCAGCGCCACCTCGCAGACGTCGGCGGGGTCGACCCCGGCCTGCCCGCAAACGTCGGCGGTCAGCTCGGCCAGCGTCTCGCGGCCCAGGTCGGCCAGCGTCGCGAGCGTGGCGGGCTCCATCATGATCGCGCTGATCCGCGTGATCACGTCCGCGCCGAACGGCTGCTGCTTGTTCAGCATCGACGCGCAGCCAGCGGCGTGCCGGTCGCCAGGTCGAGCAGCGTGGCCACAACCGTGGTGGTGCCGAGGTCGTACGCGACCGCATACAGCCGTGCGGTGGTGTCGCCGGGCTGCACGTCGATCAGCACGTCGTCGACGATGACCGCGGTCACCTTGCAGTCGGCGGCGCGGAGCACCTGGCCGATCGAGCGCACCACGGCCAGGTCGACCCGCAGCTCGAGGTCGTCGAGCGCGTCGAGTACCCGCTCGGTGTCCGTCCGCTGATCGGACAGGGACGGCTCCTCCAGCTCCAGGTACCGCTTCTGGGCTGCCGGGCGCAGGATGACCTGCCTGCCGACCCCCACGGTGGCCGCCTTTGGCCTGGTGACCAGCGGCGGAACCTCGATCTGCAGGTCGGTCGCTGCCTGCGCCCGGCAGGCCAGCCGCCAGCCGTCCCGCAGCTCGTCTGGGGAGAAGGCCCGGACGTCGAGCGGCGAGACGGGCACGCCGCCGCCAACGATCCTGATCTTGCATTTCTTGCAGGTGCCGTGGCCGCCGCAGGTGGAGTCGATCGCGATGCCGTTCCAGCTCGCGGCGTCGAACAGGGTCACGCCGGGCGGGACCCGCACCCGCGTACCGCTCGGCTGGAACTCCAGGTCGACGCGCGCGGGCAGACCGACCGCTGGGTCAGCGGCCGTGGACGTCACGTGGCCGCCTGTGCCTGTGCCTGGGCGGCGCGGTGCGCGGCGATCCAGTTCGCGCCCCACGCGTCCCTGTTCGTGAGCAGGTCGGCCGCCTTGACCGCGCGGACCAGCTGCGGCGAGCGGGCATCCATGATCGCGCTGGTCAGCCCGCTGAGGATGGCCATCGGCAGGAACGCGGAGCCGATCGAGGCGCGGTCGGGCATGCCGAACGAGACGTTGGAGGCGCCGAGCGTCATGTTCAGCCCGAACTCGTCGCGGACCAGCCGGATCGTCTCCAGCGTGCTGAGCACCAGCGAGGTGTCCGCGCCAACCGGCATGGCCAGCGGGTCGATCACGATGTCCTCGAGCGGGATGCCGTACTTCACCGTGGCCACGTCTACGATCTTGCGCACGAGTTCCAGTCGGCGCCGCGGGTCCTCCGGGATCTCCTCCTCGTCGTTCGGCAGCGCGATCACGGCCGCGCCGTGCTCGCGCACCAGCGGCAGGATCGCGTCGAGCCGCTCGTCCTCCGCCGTCACGGAGTTGACCAGGGCCTTGCCCTGGTAAGCGGTCAGCCCGGCCTCGAGCACCTCGATGATCGAGGAGTCCAGGCAGAGCGGCAGGTCGCACAGGTTCTGGATCAGCTTCACCGCCGCGACCATCAGCTCCGTCTCGTCGGCGAGCGGCGCGCCCATGTTGACGTCGAGCATCATCGCGCCGCCCGCGACCTGCTGGGCGACGTCGATCTCGATCCTGGACAGGTCGTTGCTGCGCAGCTGCTCCTGGAAAATCTTGCGCCCGGTGGGGTTGATCCGCTCGCCCACGATGCAGAACGGGTTCTCCCCGCCGATCCTCAGTTCCCGGCTGGCCGAGCGCAGGACCGTCTCCATCCGAGCTCCCTCTAAGCGGGCGCCATCGCGCGGCGATGACGCAGCAGTTCCTTGGCCTTGACCACGGCGGCCGAGGCGTCCGAGGCGTAGCCGTCGGCGCCCACCACGTCCGCGTACTCCTGGGTGACCGGCGCGCCGCCGACCATCACGATCACCTGGTCGCGCATGCCGGCCTTCTGCAGCGCGTTGATGTTGGCCTTGAACATCGGCATGGTCGTGGTCAGGAACGCGGAGAAGCCGACGATGTCGGGCTGGTGCTCCCTGATCGCGTCGATGAACTTCTCCGGCGCGACCTGCACGCCCAGGTCGATCACCTCGAAGCCCGCGCCCTCGAACATGATGTTGACGAGGTTCTTGCCGATGTCGTGCACGTCGCCCTTGACCGTGCCCATGACGATCTTGCCGATGGTCTGGGCGCCGGTCTCGGCCAGCAGCGGCCGCAGGATCTCCAGCGCGCCCGCCATCGCCTTGCCTGCGATCAGCATCTCCGGCACGAAGAAGTCGCCGCGCTCGAACCGCGCGCCGACCTCCTCGAGCGACGGGATCAGCGCCTCGTACAGCAGTTCCTCGGGGCCGAGTCCCATGTCGAGGCCCTCGCGGGTCAGGCTGAGCACCTCGGGTCCGTTGCCGACCAGGGTGAAGTCGTAGAGCTGCTTCAGGAGCTCGTCTCGGGTCACGCGGCACCTTCCTTCTGCTGCTGACGTCGGGCCGGCTGGTAGCCGAGCACGGCGGACAGGGCGCTGGCCTCGGTCATGCACCGTGCGGCGATCTGGGGGATCCTGGCCTTGGGCAGCCGGGCTCGCCGGGCCGGACACCGACAGCGCGGCGACGACGGTCGCCCCGTCGCGGTAGACCGGAGCGGCCACAGCGACCAGGCCGGGCTCCAGCTCCTCATTGGTCACCGCGTAGCCGCGGCGGCGTACCTCGGCGAGGTCGGCTGCCAGCGCCTCGCGGCTCGTGATCGTGTGCCCGGTGCGGCGGGCCAGGCGGCCAGGCGGCAGCGCCGCGGCGTCGTGGGCCAGCAGTACCTTGCCGAGCGCCGAGCAGTGCAGCGGCACCGAAAGCCCGACCCAGTTCGTCCCGCCGATCATGTAGGTGCTGTCCACCTGTGCGATCTGCTCCACCAGCCCCCGGCTGGCCACGCCGAGGTTGATGGTCTCGCCGGTGGCATCGCCGAGCCGGTCGAGGAACGGCTGCGCCACGGGGATCAGCCCGGCCTCGGCGCCGCTGCGCCAGGCATAGGAGACGAACACCTCACCGGGCCGGAACCCGCCCTTGCTGTCCCGCTGCACCAGCCCGTTGCGCTCGAGCGCCATCAGCAGCCGCGAGGTCGTGCTCTTGGCCAGGCCGGAGGCCGAGGTCAGCTCCGTGAACGTGACCGGGCCCTGGCAGTGCACGACCTCGATCAACAGCTGCGCTGCCCGATCGACCGCCTGTGTACCGTTCGGGCTGGTCAAAGGGGTTCCTCCTGGGTTAGTTCCATGTTGCGGAACTCTGTTCTACGATGTGATCCTAAATTGGGGTTTGTGCAGGGTCAAGCGCCCGGAACCAGAGGTGGCCATGTTCCGCAACCGCATGCCGCGCTACGAGATCCTCTCCCCGGACGCCGTGGGCGTCCTGGACGCCGGATGGCGGCGCATCGTCACCGAGATCGGGGTGCAGTTCGCCAAGCCGGAGGCCGTGGAGCTGTTCCGCAAGGCGGGCCAGAAGGTGGACGGCGAGGTGGTCTTCCTCGACCCGGAGTTCGTGCTCGAGCAGGTGGCCAAGGCGCCGCGGGAGTTCGACGTCCAGGCGCGCAACCCGGCGAACAGCGTGCACATCGGCGGTGACGAGATGGTCTTCAGCGCGGTCTACGGGTCGCCGTTCGTCCGCGAGGGCGACGTGCGGCGGGACGCCACGCTGGAGGACTTCCGCCGGCTGTGCATGCTGTCGCAGTCCTTCCCGCAGCTGGACTCCGCCGGCGGCGTGATCTGCGAGCCCAACGACGCGCCGCTCGACTCCCGGCACCTGGACATGATCTACACGCTGCAGACCCTCACCGACAAGATCTACATGGGCAACGTGGTGTCCGGGCCGAACGCCGCCGACACGATCAGGATGAGCGAGATCCTGTTCGGCGGGCGGGAGGCGATCGAGGCCACGCCGGCCACGATCTCGCTGATCAACTGCAACTCCCCGCTGCGCTGGGACGACCGGATGCTGGACGCCCAGTTCGAGTACTGCGCGGCGGCCCAGCCCGTGGTGCTGACGCCGTTCCTGCTGATGGGCGCCATGTCGCCGGTGACGATCCCGGCTGCGCTGGTGCAGCAGCTCGCCGAGGCGCTGTCCGGCATCGCGCTGGCCCAGCTGATCAGGCCGGGCTGCCCGGTGATCTTCGGCTCGTTCCTCTCCAACATCGACATGCAGTCCGGGTCGCCGTCGTTCGGGACCCCCGAGTCCGGGATCGGCCTGCTGTGCACCGGGCAGCTTGCCCGGCACTTCGGGCTGCCGTTCCGGACCGGCGGCGGGCTGAACGCCAGCCAGACCTGCGACGCCCAGGCCGCGTACGAGTCGCTGATGACGCTGCTGCCCACGTTCCTGGCCGGCACCAACTTTGTAATGCACGCGGCGGGCTGGCTCGAGGGCGGCCTGGTGTCCTGCTACGAGAAGTTCATCGTGGACATCGAGCTGCTGCGGATGCTGCGGGTCGAGTTCACGCCGCTGGAGATCGACGAGGCGTCGCTGGCGTTCGGCGCGCACGAGGAGGTCGGGCACGGCGGGCACTTCCTCGGCGCCGCGCACACGATGGAACGGTTCCGGGAGTGCTTCTACCGGCCGCTGCTGTCGTCGACGGCGAACTACGAGCGCTGGCTGAAGCAGGGCGGCAAGGACGCCACCGCGCGCGCGTCGGAGATCTGCGCCAAGACGCTGGATGAGTACCAGCAGCCGCCGCTCGACGGCGCGATCAAGCAGGAACTCGAGGAGTTCGTGACGCGCCGCCGGGCCGAGCTGGGCGATTAGCCGGGCCGGTTAGCAGCCGCGCGTCCTGAAATGCTCGGCGCGGGCGCGGACATGTGGCGGGTGTCGAAGGGAGCAACCTTGAGATACCCGCAACCCGGCGGGCCGGATGAGCGGCGGCACCGCTTCGAGGAGCTGTACGCCGCGAACTGCGGCCCCATCCTGGGCTACGTGCTGCGCCGCACCGACAACCCGGACGACGCGGCGGACGTGATCGCCGAGACCTTCCTCACCGCCTGGCGGCGCCTCGACGCGGTGCCGCCCGGCGATGAGGCCCGGCTGTGGCTGTACGGCGTGGCCAGGCGGGTGCTCGCCAACTACCGCCGTGGCGAGCGGCGGCGGGCGGTGCTCGCCGACCGGCTCCGGGCCGAGCTCTCGGCCGGCTACCGGCCGGCGCACTACACCGGCGAGCTGGCCGAGTTCGCCGCCGCGTTCCGCAGCCTGGCCGAGGCAGACCGGGAAGTGCTGGCCCTGGTCGGCTGGGAGGGCCTGGACCGGGGCCAGGCCGCCGCCGCCCTCGGCTGCTCGCGGAACGCGCTGCGGATCAGGCTGCACCGCGCCAGGCGCCGGCTTGCCGACGCGTACGCCCGACACCAGGTCACCTCGCCGCCTGAACCGGTCAGCGTCCCGAGAGGAGAATCAGCGTGAACCAGATTCGACGCATCGCACCAATTTCCGATGCTGACGCCGCCCGGCTGGTCAGCGACACCGCGCTGGCCGACCTGGCGGGGCAGATCACCATGACCCCGGCCGGGCCGGCCCCAGCGAACCGGGCGCCGCGCCCCCGGCGGCGGTGGTGGTGGCTGGCCGGGATCCCGGCCGCGGCGGCTGCCGCCGCGCTCATCGCCGCCGTGGTCGTCGCCCACACCGGGGGGCCGGGCGGTGCTGGCGGCACCGGGCAGCTGCGGCCCGACGCGCACGCGCTGGCCTTCACCCGGGTGGGCCGCTACATCGACGTCATCGTGCGCGACCCGCTCGCCGACGAGGCCAGCTACAACGCCGAATTCAAGGCGCACGGCCTGGACATCACGCTGTCGCTGGTCCCGTCGTCGCCGTCGCTGGTCGGCACCGTTGTGGAGATCAGCACCTCGGGCCCGGACGGAGACTCGATCACGACGATCACCGCGAAGGGCCGGTGCTGGACCGGCGGCGGCGGCAGCGAGTGCCCGGTCGGCCTCAGGGTTCCGGTCGGCTTCCGCGGCCAGGCCAGCCTTGTGTTCGGCCGCGCGGCCCGGCCCGGGGAACTGTACGAGTCAACCACCAGCGCCGGCGCGCCCGGCGAGGTGATGCACGGCCTGAACTATGTCGGCAAGCGCGTGTCCAAGGTGCTGGCGATGCTTGCCAAGAGGCACGTCACGGTGGCGACCTACCGTGACTATGGCCGGGCCCTGACGGCGCGTCAGGTACCAGGGACCTGGTATGTCTACGACGCCCTCCCCTGGGCGCGGCAGCAGGTGCTGCTGTCTGTCGGACCCACCCCGACGCCGACCTACGGCGCCGCGAGGCCCGCGCCGTCGCCGTCGCCCTCCGGGTGAGGGGCGACGGCGCGGGGCGGGCGCTGGTGCTGGCGGCACCCGCGGCTAGCAGCCGCGGGTGCCGCCGCGTACCAGGTGGGCGGCCTCGTCGCCGACCGCGTAGTGGTCGGTGAGGACCTGCGCGCCGCTGGCCGTGAACGCCGGGGGCATCAGCGCCGCCGTGCCCTCCGGCACCACCCAGGTGACCAGCGCCTCGCTGGCCAGACGGCCGTATTCCTCGGCGGTGATCGCGTCGGCGAGCGGCGGGGTCACGGCGTAGCAGACCATCGCGGGCCGGGTCACGATCGCGCCGCCCATCCGGAGCGCGGCCACGTCCCGGTGGATCGCGGCCCGGGCGCTGGCCAGCGCCTGGGAAAAGTCCAGGCCGTCGATCGGGCGCCGCAGCGCCCGGCGCGACCGCCGGCCGGCCATCCTGGGCTTGCGCAGCGCCCTGCCGTCCCTGCCGGGCAGCGCCCGCACCTGGTACGTGATGCCGGGCGTCGCGGCCAGCTTGGCTTCCACCTCGCGCAGGACCTTGCGGCCCCGGCGCCAGCCAGCGCTGCCGTCCGCCCGCTGGTCGCCGGCCAGGAACAGGAACACCAGGCCGGCCAGGCTGGGGGCGTCGGCATCGCCGCCGCCGTCCGCCGCGAACGGCACGCTACCGCGAACGCCCCCCTCCTCGCCGAGCCAGAACGCGATCCTGCGCGTCATCCGGGGCACCACCGCGGTCACGGCGTGCCGCCCGGCAGCCCGAACCCGTGGCTGATCTGCGCGTCCGGGTGCCCGGTGCCGTTGGCCGCGGGCAGCCCTTCGCGCGCCTGCCTGCCCCACTCCAGCACCGTCGTGTCGAGGATCTTGGTCATCTCACCGGCGATGCGGGTGTTCGCGTGCTTGCCAAGGTCCTCCTCTTTCTGCTGCATGTCGGACTGGACGCCGATCCTGGTGCGCGACTCGGACTCGGCGATGCGCCTGGTCTCGATCCGCCGCATGGTCGCGGCGTCGACCAGCTCGTCCTCCTTGAGCCTGGCCACGACCTCATAGGCGGACGGCGGCCCGATGTTGAGCAGGAACTTCACGGTGACCGGAAGGATCTCGATGAGGAAGAACAGCGCCAGGACGGCCAGCCGCGCGGCCTGCAGGCTGGGGTTGGCCGCGCTGGCCGCGGACAGCGCCTGAAGCTGCGCCAGGATGCCGGTGTTCTTGGCGGCGACGTTAAACCCGTTCGCCGCGGTGGCCTGCAGGCCGGACTCGAGCTTGGTGTATTCGCGCTGCAGCCCGGGCAGCGCAGCCCGGGCCGAGGTCTTGAGCTGCTGGACACGGCCGCTCAGGTCGCTGCTGAAGCTGCTCTGCGCGCTCTTCTCGGCGGCCTGAGCCGCGGTGAGCTGGCTCTCGACTGAGTTGTACGTCTTAACGTCCTGCTGGTATTCCTGGTATTTCGCCTGCGCCCGCGGGCCGTCACCAACCGTGCCGGACGAGCTCTGGCAGTTCTGGCCGTCAAGCTCGCACTGCCAGGCTTCGCGCGCGTTCACTTCCGCCTGATAGTCGCTCGCTGCCTCTTTCTGCAGCGTGCTCACTTGTTTCTGCGCGGATTGCAGCTGCGGGCTGGTGATCGACTGCGGCAGATGGCCGTTCAGTATCCCCTGGTCGGTGTTGATCTGGGCCTCGACCTTGTTGGCTTCCTGCTGCTCTCCGCTGCGCGCCTCCAGAGACGCTTCCTGGCGCGTTTCCTTCTGCTGCATGACGAACAGCTGCTGGTTGATGTCGCTGGCGAATATGCGCAAGACGAGTGGTGTGGAGATGACGAGCGCGAGAACCACGGCGAGCGCCAGCCGGGGCAGCGTGATGAACACCAGGCGCTTGCGGTCGCGGGTGGAGCCCATGCTCAGCACCAGGAACCGGTCCAGGTTGAGGATGACGAAGCCCCATGCCACGCCGAGGATCACCGACGGCACGAGCGGCGCCTTGACGCCATCGTGCAGCGCGAACGTCATCGAGACGACCGCGATGGCCGCCGTTGTCAGCAGCACGCCCGCCATCTGGACGAACCGCGCCCGTTCCTGCGGCACCTGCTGAAGGGTTTCCCGGTCGCCGCCGCCAAGCCAGGCCATGAAGTCGCCCGCGCGCGTGATCACTGCTCGCCCCCCGATTTCCGCGCCCGGCCGGGCGCGCCTTTCATCCCCGCAGCCCATCTGTTCGTCGCCGATTGAGCCATTCATTAAAGATCAGGCACACATCGCCCGGCCGCGCCCGCCATCGGCGGTAAAGAAAGGGCTCGGCCGGTAAGGCATGTACCCCGGTCTCCAGCGGGTACTCGCCTAAACGCGCGCCCGAGGCGACTCACGCGTTATTTATTCCGGCATTTGGGCGATTGGCGATTGCGCCGCATCGTGCGCAAGTCCGGTTTTTGTTCTGCAAGGGTCAAGGCCGTGCAATCGCCGGGCAATAGCGGACCCGGCGGGGGCCCGGGCATGTGTTGGTGACACGACCGATGTTTCATGAGGCGTGGCTGGGTAGCGGGGATCGTTGATGCCGAATAGCTAGGAGGGGCCGCGTTGCCCGGGACCACGCACGACGACGACGCGCTTGCCGGACAGGTGGGCGCGGCGGGCGCCGTGCGGGACGCCTTTGAGCAGATGTCGACCGTGGTGCTCTCGATGACCGGCCCGGAGCACCGGATCACCGCGATGAACGCGGCCTGCCGGGCCTTGCTCGGCCGCTCTGGCCTCATCGGCATGCCGCTGCGCGAGGCCGTCCCCGAGGTCGCCGGGCAGCAGATCTGCGAGCTGCTCGACCGGGTGTACCAGACCGGGGAGACGGAGGCGGGCCGGGCCTGGCGGGTACAGCTCGACCTCGGTCCCGAAGGGATCCAGGAGGTCTACGGCGACTTCACGGCGGCGCCGCGCCGGGCGGCCGACGGAACGATCGCGGGCGTGCTCGTGACGGGGGACGACGTGACCCTTCAGGTGCTCGGGCGGCGAGTGGCGCAGGAACAGGCGGCCGAGGCCGAGCTGGGCTACGAGGCGGCTCGCGGGTTCGTCGCCGAGCTGCAGGAAGCGCTGCTGCCCACCGCGCTGCCGGTGCTGCCGCGGGCCAGGATCGCCGCGCGCTACCTGACCGCCGGCCAGGACCACGCGGCGGGCGGTGACTGGTTCGACGCGATCACGCTGGCGGACGGCTCTGTCGTGCTCATCGTCGGTGACCTCGTCGGGCATGGCGTAAGCGCCTCGGCGGCCATGGGCCAGCTGCGTGCCGTGCTGAACGAGCTGCTGATCGCCGAGGCTGACCTCGCCAGGGTGCTCGAGCGCGCCGACGCCTTTGCCGCGCGGACGCCAGCGCTGCGCGCGGCCACCCTGGCTCTCGCCGTGCTCGATCCCGTCAGCGGCACGCTGCGCTACACGACCTGCGGGCACCCCCCGCCCCTGATCGTCAACGCCGACGGGAGCCAGTCGGTGTTCCTCGACGGCACGGGGACCGGCCCGCTCGGCACCGGTTCAACGCCGATCCTGGCCACCACTACGCTGCGCGAGGGCGAGCTGGTGCTGCTGTACAGCGACGGGCTGATCGAGCGGCCGAACCGGACGATCTCGGAGGGCATGGCCGAGCTCGCCATCGTCGCGGCCGACGCGGTGGCCAACCGGGCGCTGCCGGCCGGCGCCGTTCCCGTGCCGGCCGAGCGGGTCTGCCAGCTGACGGTGGAGCTGCTGACCCGCACCGGTTACGCCGACGACGTGACCACGCTGGCCGCGCAGCGGCTGGCCGAACCGGTTCCGGCGCTGCGCATGGAGCTGCCGGGGCGGCTGGACAGCGTGACCGCGGCGCGGCGTGGTCTCGGCGAGTGGTTCGACCGGCTGGATCTGGCGCAGGACGACCGGGACGCGCTGCAACTGGCCGTCGTGGAGGCCGTCACCAACGCCGTCGAGCACGCCTACCCACCGCACCGGCGCGGACCGGTGCAGGTCAACGCAGCCCTGTGCGACGACGGGTACGTGGAATGCCGGGTCACCGACTATGGGGAATGGAAGCCGCCGGATCCGGGCCTGGCCTACCGAGGTCACGGGCTGATGGTGGCCGGGCACATGGTCGACGACATGGTGGTCAGCCATCCGGCGGGGCAGACCGGGGACCCGTCGGGAAACGTGGGCACGGTCGTGACCCTGCGGCACTGCCTCCGCCGGCCCGCCATCCTGGCCTCGGACACCAGCGCGCAAGCCGCCCGTTACGAGGCCGAGCCGCCGTTTGGCGTCGACATCGGCGGCGACGGCAGCATCCCCCGTGCGGGGGTGTGCGGACCGGTCGACATCACCAGCGCGGACCGGCTCGAGCGGCAGCTGCTGTCTGCCAGCCGGGGCGGGACGCTCCCGCTGACCGTCGATCTCACCCGCGTCACGCGCCTGGCCAGCGCGGGCGTTCGCGCCCTCTACCAGGTGCGGGAGCGGCTTGCCGCGCACAAGCAGAAGCTGACGCTGGTCGCGGCGCCGGGCAGCTCGGCCGGGATCGTGCTGCGGCTCGTGCGCCTCCCGCACGTCGACGGTTAGTTGCTCGCCGCACACCGGTCGAGCCACGCCTCGTCCAGTGATCGCAGTGGCGGGGGCTTGCGCCCGTCGTATTGACTGAATGGACGGGCCTGCGATCGGAGGGGCAGCGGTGATCATTGACGAGATCCTGGCCGACATGGAAGCCGAAGGTGACGACCTGGACGCGCTGGTGTCCGGTATCGGCGCGGATCAGTGGCGGCTGCCGACGCCGTCGCCCGGGTGGACGATTGCAAACCAGATCAGTCACCTGGCGTCGTCGGCCTCGCTAGCCGCGCTGGCGGCCACGGACGCCGAAGCGTTCGCGGCCCGGAAGGCGGCGATCGGCAGAGATTTCAACGAGACCACCGACGCGGGCGCGGCCGAGTTCGCCGACAGCCCGCCGGAGCAGTTGCTGGCGCACTGGCGGGACACCCGCCGCGGCCTGCTGGACGCGCTCGCGGCGGTGCCCGCCGGCCAGCGGGTGCCCTGGATCGTGACGCCGGTCTCGCCGGCGACGATGGCCAGCGTCAGGATGATGGAGCTGTTCGGGCACGGCCAGGACATCGCCGACGCCCTCGGCGTCGAGCGCCGGGCGACCGACCGCATCGAGCACGTGGCCTGGTTCGGCGTGCGCACCAGGGATTATGCGTTCCTGGCCAGGGGCCTGCCCGCGCCGGCCGGGGAGTTTGGTGTCAAGCTCGTCGCGCCGAGCGGCGCGGAGTGGACGTGGGGCCCGGGGGATGCCGCCCAGAGTGTGAGCGGCCCGGCGCTCGACTTCTGCCTGCTGGTGACGCAGCGGCGGCACCGCGGCGACCTCAGCCTGGCCGCCACCGGTCCGGACGCCGATCGCTGGCTGGACATCGCCCAGGCCTATGCCGGCCCGCCAGGGCCTGGTCGTGCGCCCGGCCAGTTCGCTGGCGCGGGGCAGGCCTGGTAACGGGGACGCCAGTCCCGCCCGGCGGAGTGCCCGCCAACTTCCAAATGCGCCTATCCGCAAGCCTTGCCCGGAAGTAGTTTGTCGTCCAAAGCGCCGCGCCTGCGGCGCCGCCCGGCGGGCCATGGGGAGGGCAAGTCATGCAGGCCAACATCAAGGGCACCACGATGCCCATATTGGAAGTGACGCTGAATGACGGCGAGGAGGTCATTTCCACACACGGCGAGCTGGCCTGGATGACGCAGAGCATCCAGCTGTCACAGCGGATGGGCACCGGCGGCCCTGGCGGCGGGCTCATGGCGGGACTCAAGCGGGCCGTCGGCGGTGGCGGGGTCTTCATCACGCACTACGGCGGGCCGGGCGCGATCACGTTCGCGGCCAAGGCTCCCGGCCACATCATGCCCGTGGAGATCGACCCGGGCCAGGCCTACTTCGTGCACCGGCACGGCTGGCTGTGCGGGACCCCCGGCATCGTCCCGAGCGTGGGGCTGCAGCAGAGCTTCCGCGGCGGGATGTTTGGCGGCGAGGGGTTCGTGCTGCAGAAGCTGGAGGGCCAGGGCACGGCGTGGATCGAGCTGTCCGGCGAGCTCACCACCTACGACCTGCCGCCGATGCAGGGCCTGCTCGTGCATCCCGGTCACATTGGCATGTTCCAGGGCACCGTCCAGTTCTCGGTGACCCGGATGCCGGGCATCGCCAACGCCGTGTTCGGTGAGGACGGCTTCCACGTGGTGATGCTGACCGGGCCCGGCCGCGTCTGGCTGCAGTCGATGCCGCTGCCGGTGCTGGCGCAGGCGCTTGCGCGGTACATGCAGCACGACGACCGGACGACGCAACAGGCGGCCGGCGGCGGCATCGTCGGCGGGATCGTGGGGGACATGCTCCGCGGCAACTAGGTTCCGCGCGGGCCTGCCGGGCGCCGCCGCAAAATTCTCCTCGAAAAGTTGTTGGCGCCCGGCAGCGCCGGGACTCCTACCACCGTCACGGGCCACCGCCCGGTGGCCGTCGGCGGCGGTAAAGGAGACCCGCGATGAACCTAGTGAACAAGACCTCGACCATCACGGTGGCCGTTGTCGCGGCCCTCGTCGCGCTGGCCGTGGCGGCGCACGGCAGCGGCGCGCTCAGGCTCTCGCCCGCGCACGCGGCCGTCCATAGCACCGAGCAGGGCGCGGTGGCACGGTCGGGAAGCCTGGCCAGCGGGTCCGGCAACGGCCAGGGCAGCGGGTCTGCTGGCGGGACGTCGGGAGGGTCGTCGGCCGGAGGCAGCGGCACCAGCCAGGCCGGCACAGCCTCGTCCGGCAGCTCGTCGTCGGGCGGCTCTTCGTCTGGCGGATCGTCTTCGTCCGGTGACTCGTCGTCCGGTGGCTCGTCGTCGGGCGGCTCGTCGTCGGGCGGCCACGTCTTCCTGCCGCACAAGCTGATCCCTTACTTCCCGCACACGCTGACGACGATTGTCACGTCCATCCCCAGCCCGACCGGCACGATCGGGGACCCCGGCGTGCCGTGCCTGCAGGGCTACGTGTGGCGGAAGGCGTACACCGGAGACTACGTCTGCGTGACGCCGGCCAACCGGGCCCAGGCGGCCGCCGATAACGCAGCTGCGCTCAGCCGGGTCGCGCCCGGTGGCGGCGCCTACGGCCAGTACACCTGCCAGCAGGGTTATGTGTGGCGCCAGGTTGTGCCCGACGACTACGTCTGCGTCACCCCAGCGGTCCGCGCCCAGGCGGCGTACGACAACTCCCAGGCCAACAACCGCGTGGCGCTGTTCAGCCTCTGGATGAGCGACTGGACGCCGCCGACTCAGTCGTCGGGTCAGAACTGCTCCGGGGACGTGTGCACCACGACCGACGGTGGCTGGGACGGCCCGAACTTCCAGATTAACGGCGACCACTTCAACTTCGGCCAGGTGCTGCTGCAGATCCGCAACAACAGCGGCGCGGTGCTGTGGTCGCAGACCGTGACCGCCACCAACTACCCGGGATTCCCCGGCGGCGCGCTCTACGCGCAGACACCGATCGGGGACTGCTCGAGCGACCCGGGAACCACCGACAACGACTACGTGATCGCCTACGACACGGTGTCCGGGCGGTGGTCCAACGAGCTGCCGATCGACTCCGACTGCGCCTCGTTCTGACCTCGAACGTCGTCGGGACACCCGGGCACGGGGGCCCGGATGTCCCGGCGCTGGCGTTCACGAGAGCCGGCGCTGGCGTTCACCCGAGCCGGCGCTGGCGTCCAGCGAAGCCCCCACTGAAGTCCAGGAAGGCAGGAGTTATGCGAGGACTGTCCTTCAGGTATGTTCTGGCCCTACCGTTGGCCCATGCATGACCGCGAGATCGTTGCCGCGATCGTGGCCGGCAACCAGGCCGGGCTCGCGGCCGCCTACGACCGGTACGCGACCTCGCTGTATACCTACTGCCGCACGCTGCTGGCAGAGCCGGCCGATGCGGCGGACGCGGTGCAGGACACCTTCATTGTCGCGGCCGCCAAGCTGGACGGGCTGCGCGACCCGGACCGGCTCAGGCCGTGGCTGTACGCGGTGGCGCGGAACGAGTGTCACCGGCGGCTGCGCGCTCGCGCCAGGACCGTCGACCTTGACGAGGCCGGCGAGATGACCGACGACGCCTCGGCGGACGTTGGCCGCGCTGCAGAGCGCGCCGAGCTGCGCAACCTGGTCAGGGCCGCGATCGCCGGGCTGAACCCGGGCGAGCGGGAGGTCATCGAGCTGAGCCTGGGGCACGATCTGGAAGGCCCCGACCTGGCCGACGCGCTCGGGGTTCCGGCTAACCAGGCGCACGCGCTCGCGTCCCGCGCGCGCGGGCAGCTCGAGCGGTCGCTCGGCGCGCTGCTGGTGGCCCGTTCGGGCCGCGAGGACTGCCCGGAGCTGAACGAGATCCTCGCGAGCTGGGACGGGGACCTCACCGTGCTGATGCGCAAGCGTGTCAGCAGGCACATCGAGCAGTGTGACGTCTGTGGCGAGCGCAAGCGCCGCGAGCTCAGCCCGGCGATGCTGCTCGGCGCGCTGCCGGTCTTCATGCTCCCGCCTGGCCTGCGGGAGCAGGTGCTCAGGCTGGTCTCGGACCCCAGGCCGCAAGCGGCGCGATACCGGGAGCACGTGGCACACCAGGCGGAGCCGTTCGGCCGTTCGGGATTCCCGGTCTCGGTTGCGCCACTCACCCGGTTGCGCCCGCGTGGGCGGACGATCGCGTTCGCCACCGTCGCCGCGCTGCTGCTCATCCTCGTGGGCGGGGTGGCCGCCGCGGCCATGCTGCGCCACGGCGGGGGAACGGCCAACGCCGCGGCGCACGGTACCGCCACGCTCGGCGCGTCGCCCACCGCGTCCGCGTCATCGTCGCCGACCGGGCCGGGGAAGTCGCCGGATGTGAAGCACAAGAAGGCGGCAGCCTCCGCCTCGCCGTCGGCCGTGCCAAGCTCGACCAACCCGGCCGCGGCGCCAAAACCGACCGCCACCAGCAAGCCGGCTCCGACCAAGTCCCCGACCAAGTCCCCGACGCCGTCGCCTTCGCCCCCGCCGAGCCCCGGCACGCTGTCGGAGTCACCGGCCACGATCCGCATTCCGGAACTCGATGACAGCGCCACATTCACCCTGACCGCCAATGGCGGCCCGGTGTCGTTCGCGATCACCGGCCCGACTGGGCTGACTATCAGCCCGGCGAGCGGCGACCTGACCGCGGGCGAGACCGTCACCGTGACCGTGACCGCGGTCGGCAACGGCCCGCCTGCCTTCATCAACGACCTGACGCTGGACCCGGGCGGCCTGACCGTCCAGGTCGACTACCCGCCCAAGGGCTAGACCTGGCTGATCCGCTGCCGCGAGCAGATCGTTTGCCACTTGCCGCGGTTGCTTGAGATGCGCAGCGCGGACGAGCGCAAACCGCAGATCATCGGGCGTCCAGACATCCGGTATGAAAGCGACGATAAGGCAACGCCGGATCAGTGGTGGCTCTGGCACAGTTTCCGTGGGCCCGGTCCGACGGGTCTGCGCTGTCCTGTAGCCGTTGCCCTGTGTTGCATGGTCCTTGCGGGGCAGCTAGCGGGGATGCGGTTTCCTGAGCGATCTTGGTGGCAGCCGGAGATGACGGCTCGGCGAGCGTATCTGGGCGCGGGTGGCATGCTGCTGTTCGGTGCCATCGCTCTGGTGATCTTCTTCGTCGGCGGCGGCCCCTTCAGTAGGTGGGTAGAGCTGGCGTTTGCCGTGTTCTTTTTCTTTTGGGCCGCTGTCGGCCTGTCGCAGGCAGTGGGGCTCGGCAAAGATGAGAGGCGGACCAGTTGGGTCGTTACGCAGGAGCAGGAGTGGGACGCGGCGCTGGCCGCACTGCGCGAAGCCGGATGGCAAGCGGAGATGACCGGCCTAGCCGCGCCCGTACAGGTTGAGGGCGTGCTGCCCTGCGGGGAGCAGTTCTACTTCCGGTCCCGCCACAACGAGATCCTGCTGGCAGTGGGCGGTGAGGACCCCGCCGACGGCGCTCCCTGGCAACAGCAGGCCAGCTATGGGACGCCCGGAACATCAGAGGGCTCATATCTCCCGGCCCAGCCAGGGCTGCGCCTGCTGCTGGACCTGTCAGCACAGCATCGGCCCGACTGCCCGCACTCAGGCGGCACCCCCGCTGGCTGACGATCACAGGCACCAGGACCTCAGTGGTCACCTCCGCAGCATGCTGTTGCGCTGCCGCCCCAGCGCGAGCAGATCCGGGTCTGCCGGTTGTTCAGTCGGGGGCGGAGCGGCGGCCGGAGTCCCGGGCGCCGAGCAGGGTGACGGCCGCGATCCCGGCGACGAGTACCAGCGCGGCGCAGACGGCCGCGCCGCGGTCGTGCGGTGGCCGGGCAGGCCAGATCCACGGCGTGCTCCAGTGCGCGGCGAGCACCGACTCGGTGACCAGCCAGTAGGCCATCGGGCCGGTCCACCCGAACGCGCCGCCGAGCGCCGCGGCGCCCAGCAGGCCGGTGCCGGTCATCCCGGCGAGGTTGCGGAGCAGGGCTAGGGTGCCGCCGGGCAGTGCCCCGCCGGCCGCCCCGGCGGCCAGCGCGCCGAACGCGGCCGCGGTGAGCGCGACGGCGGTGGCCAGCCGCAGCCAGGGCAGCCAGCGGCCGGTGGCGCGTTCCGGGTCGCCGAACGGGCCGTGGGTAGTGACCGCGATGACCGCGGCGGCCCCGGTCTCGATCGTCAGCGGGATCAGGGCCTGCGCGGCGGGTCCGCCAGCGACGTTCCACCGCCAGCGCAGCGCCGCCCAGAGCAGGACGCCGAGGGCCGCGAGCAGCGCGAGGGCGGCCGGGGCTCGGCGGCTGCGCAGGTACAGCCACACCAGCCGCAGCGCGCCGACGGCGGGCCGGGCTGCCAGCGGGACGGAGACGGCTCCTGGCGGCGAGTTCTGGACCCCGGCGGCGGTCATGGCAGCTGTCCCAGAGTGAGCTGGCCGGACCGCAGCGCGGCCAGGTGGGCGGCGAGCCAGGCATGCCGGGCGGCGGCGGGCAGCGCGGCGAACCGCCGTGCCGCGGCATAGACCGGCCCGTGCGGCGTTCCTGGCCCGGTTGCGGACTCTGAATTGCGAACGAGCCCCTGCAAGTCTGCTCCCGCCCAGTTCGGCATCCCGAAGATTTCCAGTGCCTGGGGCTGCGCGGCGAACGGCAGGCCGGCGTGCTGCAGCAGGGCGGCCTGCACCGCCTGCTGCGCGGCGGTGCCGGCGCCGTTGCCCGCCACGAACTCGTGCACCGACAGCAGTGCCATCTCCTGATCGAACTGCCCCGTGGACCCGGGGGTCGCGCTCGGCAGCGTGTTGAACACATCGAGCGGCAGGCGCAGCACCGGCGGGGTGCCGCTGATCGTCACCGTCACGCCAGCGTCGTCTTCAAACATGCCCCTGGCGTACCGGCCGGCCACCTGGGCGACTCGGGTCGGCGCGCCGGGCAGGCCGGCCACCTCCGCGAGCACCTGCCGCAGGTCGGCTGCTATCTCCCACAGGTAGCGGCGGTAGGCCGGATTCACGCACACCGGTATGCCCGCGGCTTGGGTGCACACCGGGGTGTAGCCGATGGGCCGGTCATTGGCCGCGTCGTGCAGTGCGGGGATGACAATGCCATGGGACGTAGTCTGGGCGGTCCGGACCAGCCCGGAAGCGGTCCCGGCCGCCGCCACCCCGGCCAGCGTGACCACCGCGGCCGCCCGCCGCAGCCACGGGCCTCCGGCCCGGGCGGGCAGGCCCAGCAGGCCGAGCGCCACCACGGCAATCCCGGCCAGGAACATCATCCGGGCGATCGGCAGATCCGGCAGGTAGGGGTAGAAGATCCCGGAGACCGGCTGGTAGTTGCCGTTGGCGTTGTTCGGCAAGATCAGCGGCCACCCGCTGATGTCGCGGAACCCACTCTGCGACGACACGATCACCGCCAGGAAGGCGCCGAAAGCGGCCACCGGCGCGGCGAACCGGCTGGGGAAGAAAGCGCCGACCGCGAACCCCGCGGCGCTGAACGCAGTCACGGCCACGGCGCCGACCGCAACCCACCACCACGGCGGCGAGCCCTGCAGGCCCTGGTGCGTGTAGACGGCAAACATGATGACCACGAAGACCAGGTAGGCGCCCACCGCCCAGATCGCGGCCGCGGCCCAGGTGGCGAGCTGGGCCGCCCACCGCGGCCGGACGGCGCCGGCCACCAGGTCAGCGGTGCGGCGCCTGCCGTCTCGCGACCCCATCCAGGCGGCCACGCCGGCCACGAACGGCGCGAAATCCATGAAAGCCCGCCCCTGCCCCATGCTCCAGAACGTGCGCTGCACCCAGAAGGGAGGCATGCCCCCGCCGAACCGGTAAGAGTCGAACCAGAACAGCGCGGCGATCACCGGCAGGATCCACGGCATCGCGCTGCGGCGCAGCTCTATCCGCAACAGCCGGGCCGCTGTCAGCGTCAACACGCCTCCCCCGCGCGGCGGCCGGTGCCGCACCGGGGCGTCGGTCGCGGCGGTCATGGCCGCACCGCCGTGGCCGATCGTGCCGCGCCGAGTACCGCGCTGTAGCCGCGCTCCAGCGGGGCATCGCCCGCTGCGCCGCTGCCCTCGCCCCGCGCGGTCAGCTCATCCGGGGCACCGCGGAAGACGATCTTGCCCGCGTCCATCAGCGCAACCTCACCGCACGCGGCGCCAACATCCTCGACCAGGTGCGTGGAGACGATCACGGTCGACCGCTTTCCCAGGTCACGCAGCAGGGCGCGGAACGCCACTCGCTGCTCGGGATCCAGCCCGGCGGTCGGCTCATCCAGCAGCAGCAGCTCGGGCTCGTTCACGATCGCCTGCGCGATCCCGGCCCGGCGCAGCATCCCGCCGGACAGGGTACGCAGCCGCGACCGGGCCCTGCCGCCCAGGCCCACCTGCTCGACGGCGGCCGCCACGGCCCGCGGCACCTTCCCCGGCGGCACATCCTTCAGCAGCGCGAAGTACTCAACGAACTCCGCGACGGTGAATCCCGGGTAGTAGCCGAGATTCTGCGGCAGGTACCCGACCCGGCGGCGGATCTCCCGCCGCGGGCCGTAGGAGCCGGGGTCGCGGCCGAGCAGCCGCAGCGTGCCGGAGCTGGGCGGGATCACGGTGGCCATCATCCGCAGCAGCGTGGTCTTGCCCGCCCCGTTCGGGCCGAGCAGCCCGAACACCCCCGCTCCGGCCTGCAGGCTCACCCCGTCCACCGCCCGGGCCCGGCCGAACCGCCGGGTCAGATCGCTGATCTCAACGTTCATGACGTTCCTCTCGGGATCCGGGTAGCAGCCCAGGCGATCGCGGCGCAGACCGCCCCGAACGCCAGATAGGGAAGGACAAGTGCGGTGTCGGTGAAGACGGCGGTGAGCCGCCCGCTGGTGGTCTGCCCGGCCAGCACGACGATCGCCCAGCCGGCCAGGCCCACTGTCACGCCGACGTTCGCTGACCGCGCGAGCGTCGCGGCGGCCAGCGCGAGCGCGCAGACCGCGGTCATCGGGATCAGCCAGCCGAAGGTCACCGCGGCCGCTGTCGGCACCACCGCGGCGCCCGCCGCGGCCGCGGCCAGCCCGAGCGCCGCGTTCACCGCGAACACCGCCAGTGCCCGCGCCAGCAGCACCATCCGGTCGCTGACCGCCATGCTCCGCGACAGCTCCCAGGCCGGGTCGATGCCCGGCCCGTAGGCGTATGCGATGCCGGCCGCCGCGACCGCCGGAGCCAGCAGCGGCACGTATGGCGTCCCGGTCCCCAGCGTGGCGAGCACTCCGGCCAGCAGCACGACCGCGGTCGCGATCAGCCACCCGGCCAGCAGCGACGGTGTGGTGACCAGCGCCCGCGCCAGCCCCGGCGAACGCAGCAGCCGTGCGGCGGCCCGCTCGGCTGGGCCGGGACGGCGGCGCCAGACGTGCGCCGCGACGCCGAGCCAGACCCGGCCGAGATCGACGTCGCGGGGCCCGGGGCCGTGGCCTGCCAGGCTCTCATGCCGGGCAGCCAGCCACGGCGCATGCCGCGAGAACAGCTCCCGCAACCCAGCGTCGTCACCGCCCGCCATCGCGGCGATCAGCTCATCGTCGTCCACACTCCTCTATTACGCTGCGGCGGCAACCGGTTCGCCCAAGCAGCAACATTTCTTCGTGCTGGCCCGAAGGCACGTCCGGTCAGTCCGTGAGACGCTCGTGAGACATCAGCCCTTGGCGGCCGTGGTCGGGTTGGCATGGGAGGCCAAGGCCGCGATCATCAGGCTCGGCGGCGAACTGCCCCCATATTGGGTGGGTCGGGTTGCGCCCTGAGGGCCTGAGCGGAACCTCGAGAGATCTTGCTGGTTGGGCGAACCGGTTGCCGCCTCATCGCAATAGAGAAGCGAAGAACGACGATGAGCTGATCGCCGCGATGGCGGGCGGCCCCGACGCTCGGCTGCGGATCAGCACCCGCGACGCCTGACCGCGCGCCGCCGCACTGACCCGCAGCACCGGTGCCAGCCGGTCATGACCTGCCTGTCGCGCTCATCGATCACCCCCAGTAATACCGGCGGTCTCGAGGAAGGGGTACGTCATGCCCGATAAACCGATCGCCCATCTGAGGCCGCACGCCGTAACGCGGCCGGGGCACAGGCCGCGCCGGGTGTCGCTGGCTGCGAGCCTGGCCGCCGTGGCGGCCTGCATAGCGTGCCTGACCGCGGGGTCTGCGTCGGCTGCGCCCGCCGGCCCGGCACGGCCCGGAACGGCCGCCAGCGCCGGCATAACTGCGGTGACTCCGGCGGTGTCGTGCGGGCCGGCGGGCTATTTCATCCAGTGTTACAGCCCAGGCCAGTACCAGGTGGCCTACGGTGTGGCGCCGCTGCTCCGCCGTGGGATCACCGGCAGCGGCGAGACGGTGGTGATGCCCGAACTCGCCAACGCCCCGGGACCGAATTTCACCGACATCCGCAAGGACCTGGCCGCTTTCGACAAGAAGTTCGGCCTGCCTGCGGCGAAGCTCAAGGTCACCACGACCCTCGCCGGGGCCAGCGCGCCCTACGTGGCGGGTACCGAGGAAGTCGAGGACACCGAAATCGTTCATGCGATAGCGCCCGATGCCACCCTCGACGTGGTTCTGGTGCCACTCGATGCCGCGGCCAGCGCCGCGAATTTCACCGCGGCCGTGACCGGGACGATCCACGCTGCCATCACCCAGAACGCAGCAGTGGTCTCAATCAGCGGGAGCAACGGTGAGCACCTCCTCACCCGGGCCGAAGTGGCCAGTATCCACGCAGCGCTGCAGCAGGCCGCCGGCCACCATGTGACGGTCGCCGCCTCCTCCGGGGACACCGGCGTTATCAGCGACAACGGCCCGCCTGAGCAGGTCAGCCTGCCCGCATCCGACCCGCTGGTGCTGGGTGTCGGCGGCACCGCACTTGACGCCAGTATCTCCACCGGCGCGTACCACGGCGAGATGGCCTGGAACGCCGACACCGAAGCCTCCGCCGGCGGCTACAGCAGCCTGTTCCCCCGGCCGGCCTACCAGGACGGCGTCCCGCGCATCGGCCACATGCGGGGCGTGCCCGACGTCGCCGCCGACGCCGACGCATCCACGGCCATGGCGCTGACGTTCTCCGGCGGCGTCCTGTACCCAGCGCAAGGCACCAGCGCCGCCACCCCGCTATGGGCGGCCGTGATCGCCCTTGCCGACCAAGAAGCCGGCCAGCACCTCGGCTTCGTCAACCCGGCCATCTACGCCGTCGCCCGCAGCGGCGCCTACCACCGCGCCTTCCACGACGTGGTCACCGGCGACAACTCGGTGTTCTGGCCAACCGGCCTCTTCACCGGCTACCAGGCCGGACCCGGCTGGGACCCGGTCACCGGCTGGGGCAGCCCGAACGCCCAGAACCTCGTGCCCCTCTTGGCGCACGCCGCCCACCAGGACGACACAAGTTCCTGACACACCGAGCTGGAGGCCGGCCGCGCGGACAAGCCAGCGCGGCCGGCTCCGCGTGAGGTGCGCTATCATGGGATATCACTGGAGGTGCCATGACTGACCTGCTGATCCGTGACGTGCCGGACGAGGTGGTCGCCGCCGTCGACGCCCGCGCGAGCCGCCTGGGCCTGTCGCGCAGCGAGTATGTCCGGCGTCGGCTGGCACAGGACGCCGTCTCAGCCGGCTCGACGGTGACCACGCAGGACCTGGCCCAGTTCGCTGAGGTTTTCGCCGACCTGGACGATCCTGCCGTCATGTCGCGGGCGTGGCGGTGACGGACTGGCTGATCGACAAGTCGGCTCTGGTCCGACTCGCAGCCAGCCCTGATGCTGCGCAGTGGGCGGCGCGGATCGAGCGAGGGCTCGTCCGGATTTCCACGGTCACGCGGCTCGAGGTTGGTTACTCGGCCCGCTCGGGCGAAGAGCTGCGCGAGGCGCTGAGGCGTCCGCCGCTTGCCGCGATGCCGGTGGAATACCAGACGCCGGCCATCGAGGACCGGGCTGTCGAGGTCCTCTCCCTGCTGGCCGACCGTGGCCAGCACCGGACACCGTCAATTCCGGATCTGATCATCGCCGCCACTGCCGAACTCGCCGGGCTGACCATCCTGCACCTCGACAAGGACTTCGAGGTCATCGCCGCAATCACCGGCCAGCCGCTCGAACGACTCAACGTCGCCTGACTGCGGCAATGTCCCAAGCTAAGGCCGGGATGCGTTCCTGGGCCCGGGGAATCAGCGCAGGTCGAACTCGGCGGCGCGGACACCATCGAGGAAAGCGTGCCATTCGTCTGGCGTGAAAACCAGCGCGGGTCCTTCGCGGTCCTTGCTGTCGCGGACCGCGACGATGCCCGGGAGGTTGCGCGCAACCTCGATGCACCCGCCGCCGTTGCCGCCGCTGAAGCTGCTCTTGCGCCATTCGGCGTTGGTCAGGTCCATGATTCCTCTGCCACCTTCATGATCAGCTCTCGTGAGGCTGCCTGGGAGAGCGCCTCGCCTCGCAGGATGTTGAACGTCTTTGTGAGCTTCGCGACAACGCTCGCCGCCTCGGTGGTCTGGCCTTCGTCCGGTGACTCCATGTATACCGTATCGGTCCCATTCCCAGACGCAATGGCAAAGGCGCCGGTGAGGCCTACGTGCGCTCCCACCTCTCTGGGTACCACCTGCACGGTGATGTTGGGGCGCCTGGCCTGGGCCGCCAAATGGCTGAGCTGGTCATACATGATCTTGGCAGCGCCAATACACCGACGAAGAACGGTCTCGTCAACGATTACCCAGAGTTCGGTCGGCTTCGGCTGGTCGAAGATCAGCTGACGCTCCAGCCGGGCGCTCACAAGTTTTTCGACCTGATCGTCGCCGGTATCGCCTGACTGCCATGCGAGGAAGAGCGCCTGTGCGTAGTCGGAGGTCTGCACTAAGCCCGGGATCAGCAATGGTTCCCACCAGCAGATAGATGTGGCGGTGCGCTCCCGCTCCGCCCATCCGGCGAACCAGGACGGGTAACCGCCGTCCCAGCGGCGGGCCAGGTCATAGATCCGGGGGAGCAGGCCCTTCGTGTCCAGCGCCGCGTCGCAGCGCCCGGCCAGGTCCTCGGATGGGGCGCGCTCACCGATCTCCACCTTGCCGATCAGCGTTCCCGAGTAGCCGATCCGCTGGCCAAGCTGTTCCTGGCTCAGACCAGCTTCATTCCGGATCCGCCGCAGTTCCGCGCCGAAGAAGGCTAACGGGGAAGCGGTTCCGTCGACATTACGCATTCACGCACGCTCCTCGGTACAGCAGCCGACACTAGTGTCCGGCCACAGACAAGGCGGCCGGATGATCGGACAACTCCAGACCGCAGTGCGCTCCCGGTGGCAATCCTAGGTCCGCCGGGGAACCATCCGAACTGAGACCGGCAAGGGAAATCGGAACGGCGTGAGGGGCTAATGGGCGCAGTACCGGCGGCTATGATCCCGGATCAAGAGGCTGCACGCTGGCCTTATCAGTCGCATCTGGAGTTGGGTGCGATCAGCAGTGCCGTGCCAAGCGCCCGGCTGCACGCGCGCCTGGTGCTCCGGGAATGGGGTCTGTCAGCCGATAAGGCGGAGGCAGCCGAGCTCGTCGTCTCGGAATTGGTCACGAACGCCCTCGAGCACGGGTTAGCCGGAATACCGGCGACCGTCAGGATCTGGCTCAGCTCGGACGGCGGCAGCGTCGCCATCAACGTGTGGGACGCAAGCCCGCAGCCGCCCGTACCCAAGAACGCCGGTGCGGACGCGGACAGCGGCCGCGGCCTGATGATCGTGGCGGCCCTGAGCACCGAGTGGGGATACTTCACCGCGGACCCCGGCAAGGTTGTCTGGGCCGTCATTGATGCAAAAGAGGGCGGCTGACGGGGGGCTACCATGACGAAACTCCTCGGTTGGGGATGGTCACGGCAATGAACGGGGTGCGCGGGTGAACGTTGACGATCTCGTGGCGATCGACGTGCACACGCACGCCGAGGTCTCGGCGGCTGGCCAGGACACGCTGAGCCCGGAGCTGTTCCAGGCCTCTCGCGCGCTGTTCAAGGCGGAAAGCCGCCCCCCGACGCTGCCCGAGATTGCGGCTTACTACCGGGAGCGGCGGATGGCGTGCGTGGTGTTCTCGGTTGACGCCGAGGCGGCAACCGGCGTCCCTGGCGTGCCCAACGAAGAGGTGGCCGCGGCGGCCGCCGCCAACCCGGACGTCATGATCCCGTTCGCGAGCATCGACCCGGCCAGGGGCAAGGCCGGGGTTCGCCAGGTGCGCAGGCTGGTGACCGAGCACGGCGTGCGCGGCTTCAAGTTTCACCCGAACGTGCAGGCGTTCTATCCCAACGACCGGCTTGCCTACCCGCTGTATGAGGCGATCGAGGAGTTCGCCGTGCCGGCGGTATTTCACACCGGGCAGAGCGGCATTGGTCAAGGCGCGCCCGGCGGTGGCGGGATCCGGCTGAAGTACTCCAACCCGCTGTTTGTCGACGACGTGGCAGCTGACTTTCCCGGCCTTCCGATCGTGCTCGCCCATCCGTCGTTCCCGTGGCAGGACGAGGCCCTCGCGGTGGCCACCCACAAGCCGCTGGTCCACATCGACCTGTCCGGCTGGTCGCCGAAGTACTTCCCGCCGCAGCTGATCCAGTACGCGAACACGCTGCTGCAGGACAAGGTCCTGTTCGGCTCCGACTACCCGCTGATCACCCCCGATCGCTGGCTAGCCGATTTCGACGCGCTGCCGATCAAGCCGCAGGTCCGGCCGAAGATCCTCAAGGACAACGCCGCGGCTCTGCTCGGGCTCTCGCCAGAGTCCGGCGGTGGCTCCACCGGGCGGGAAGCGTAACGTTCAGGCCGATAATCAGAGTGGGCGAACGTGGCCAGGTGCCAAACGACCTCATCCGCGCGATACTGGGACAGGTGCTCTTCTGCAGCGAACGGGGACGTCATGGGCGGCGCCATCCCCGGGCTGCACGCAAGCCCCGGGCCCGGCGGCGTCCCCCCCACCTCCGGGTCCGGGCCACCACCGTGTACTGCCGGCCCGGCCCTTTCCGCCGATGGCGCGTTTCTCACCGAATTGGATTGAGCGCAAACGCAGCAATGGCGGAGGGCCGTCTGCGAAAGGCGCGCTGCGTGAACGAAATTGGCGCGGCCGCATTTATGGCATGTTCTGCGGTAATTGAGGCATGTATGCTGCCCCCGGACGCCTTTCCGCAGGCAGGAGGATCGCGATGGCCATCACGCCCCCGACGAGTGACGAACTTGCCGAGCTCGCCGCACGGTACCGGTTCGGCCTTGACGCCGGGGACATCGAGTCGCTGCGCGGCTTCATCGGCGGCGCGCTGGAGTCCTACGAAGTGGTCGAGCGGCTGCATCAGGCGCGCCTTCCCGAGCCGCCGTCGCGGCACTACCGGTGGCCGGGAGCGGCCGAGAACGAACTCGGCGCCTGGTACGTCACGACCGACATCACGACGACGGGCGAGGGCCCGCTGGCCGGGCGGCGGGTCGCGATCAAGGACAACATCGAGGTTGCCGGGCTGCCGATGATGAACGGCTCGGCGACCGTCCAGGGGTTCGTCCCGCGCCGGGACGCGACGGTCGTCACCCGCCTGCTCGACGCCGGGGCCACGATCACCGGCAAGGCGGTCTGCGAGGACCTGTGCTTCTCGGGCGGCAGCCACACGTCGAAGACCGGGCCGGTCCGCAACCCATGGAACCCGGCAAAGTCCGCTGGCGGGTCATCGAGCGGCAGCGCCGCCCTGGTGGCGGCCGGCGAGGCCGACCTCGCGCTCGGCGGCGACCAGGGTGGCTCGGTCCGGATTCCCAGCGCGTTCTGCGGCACGGTCGGGCACAAGCCGACGCACGGTCTCGTGCCCTACACCGGCGCCTTCCCGATCGAGAACACCCTTGACCACCTTGGCCCGATCACCCGCACGGTGCGCGACGCCGCGCTGCTGCTCGGCGTGCTGGCCGGCCCTGACGGACTGGACCCCCGGCAGCGGGCCGAACCCCAGGACCGCGACTACCTGGCCGAAGCCGAGGCCGGGATCGCCGGGCTGAGGATCGCCGTGGTCGAGGAGGGGTTCGGCATCCCCGGCCTGTCCCAGCCGGGCGTCGACGAGACCGTTCGTGCCGCCGTCGCCGCGCTGGCCGCGGCCGGGGCGGTGGTCAGCGAGATCAGCATTCCGTGGCACCGCGACGGCCTGCACGTCTGGAACGTGATCGCCACGGACGGGGCGACCAACCAGATGATCGACGGCAACGGGTACGGGATGAACTCAGGCGGCCGGTACGACCCCGAGCTCATCGCGCACTACGCGAAGGGCCGGCGGGAGCACGCTGCCGAGATGTCCGAGCCGCTGAAGCTGACCACGCTGGTCGGCCGCTACATGATCGACCGCTACGACGGCCAGCACTACGCGATGGCCAGGAACCTCGCCCTGGACCTGGCCGCGGCGTACGACGCGGCACTCGCCGACGCGGACGTGCTGGTCATGCCCACGCTGCCGATCGTGGCCTCGACGATCCCGCCCGCTGACGCCAGCCGCGATGAGCTCCTCGCCAGGTCCCTGGAGATGGTCGCCAACACCGCGCCTTTCGACGTGAGCGGTCACCCCGCGACGTCCGTGCCGGCCGGCCTCAGCGACGGCCTGCCGGTCGGCCTCATGATCGTCGGGCGGCACTTCGCCGACGGCACCTGCCTGCGGGTGGCGCGGGCGTACGAAGAGGCCGTCGGCGGCTTCCCGGCACCGCCCGGCCGGGCTGGCGGAGCCGCGTGACGGCCCGCGCCAGCCGGGCTGCTGACGACCGCGCCAGCCGGAGGGTCAGGAGGTAGCGGCGTACGCGGCGGTCCAGAAGTCCTTCGCGATCTCGGTTGGCTCGGGCGACGTCGCCTGCCGCTGGCTCAGCAGGATCCCGGTGAGGCCGGCGGCGGTGTCGGTGCGCCAGGTGGTGCCGCCGCCGCCCTCCCAGCCGTACCCGCCGGGGATGTCGGCCGGCGCGGCTGAGCCGGCTGCCGGGGCCGAGCCGGGCGAGCCCGCCGAGCCCGCCGAGCCTCGGCCGCCGACGGGACCGCCATCATGAGCCCCCAGCCGCCATGGTCGCCCACGAACACCTGGTTCTCGGCGCGGTCCCGGGCCGTCATGCGGTCGGCCGTCATCAACCGCACCGATTCGGCCGAGAGCAGGTCGCCGCCGCCGGAGGCCAGCATCGCCGCGAACGCCCACAGGTCATCCACGGTCGAGACCAGGGAGGCGGCGGCGTCGGGCAGCTTGGGCGGCGCCGACCACCAGCCGCCCGGCCGGTCGACCACGTGCAGCTCCCCCTCGTCACCGGGAGCGTAGAACGTGGTGAAGCGGCCCATCTTGCCGGCCGGAACCCAGAATCCCGTATCGGCCATGCCGAGCGGCTCGAACACCCGCTCGCGCATCACATCGGCGAGCGGCGCCCCGGCGACCCGCTCGATGAGCACTCCGGCCACCGTGGCGCCGGTGTTGTAGCGCCAGCGTGTCCCTGGCTGGTCGAGCAGCGGCAGCTGGCCGAGCCGGGCGATCCACTCGTCCGGCGTCAGGTCGGGCGGCGGCCAGGGCGGACCGAGCGTCTTGAGGCCCAGGTCGCTCTCGGCTTGCCAGATGGGGTAAGCGCCGCGCGACATGATCGACCCGAACCCCATATGAAACGACAGCAGGTCCTCGACAGTGATCGGCCGTTCCGCGGGCACCGTGTCGTCGAGGCTGGACTCCAGGGATCGCAGAACGCGCGGCTCGGCCAGTTCGGGCAGCCACTGCCCGACCGGGTCGCCGAGCGCCATCGCCCCGTCCTCGATGAGCAGCATCGCCGCCACGCCCGAGATCGGCTTGCTGATCGAGGCGATGCGGAAGATGGCATCGCGCCCGATGGGCTCCTCATCACCGAAGGCCTTGTGCCCCAGCGCCGCCACGTGCACGTCATCGCCGCTGGCCACGAGCGCGACCAGCCCGGGAATGCTGCCCCGTGCTACATGGCGGTTCAGCGCGGCGTCGAGCGCCTCGATCCCCCCCGGCGTCAGCCCGGCAGACATGTCTCTCCCTCCGTCCCGCGGCCCGCGGGGATTGGACGGTCCGCCGCCGGCAGATTCATCGGTCTGTGCCGCGGCGGAGCCACTGGCCCTGGCCGGGGCGGGCGATGATCTCGCCGTCCGCCAGCAGCACCTGACCGCGCTGGACGACGATCCTGGGCCAGCCCTGGACGTCCCAGCCGTCGTAGACGGAGTAGTCGGCGCGTGACCGCATGCGGGCGCCGTCGACGGTGCGGCGCTCTTGCGGATCCCACAGCGCCAGGTCGGCGTCGGAGCCGACCGATATGACGCCCTTGCGCGGGTAGAGGCCGAACAGCCGGGCCGCGTTTGCTGAGGTCAGGTCCACGAACTGGTCCAGCGAGATCCGCCCGGTGACGACGCCTTCGGAGAACAGCATGGGCATCAGCGTCTCCAGGTCGGCGACTCCCTGCCGGGCCGTCACCACGTTCAGCGACGGGTCGAGCTTGTCCGCCAGCAGCCACGGCGCGTGATCGCTGCAGACCGTGTCGACGTCCCCGGCCGCGAGCCCGGCCCACAGCGCGTCCCGGTCCGACTGCTCCCGCAGCGGCGGGGCGCCGACGTATTTCCCGGCGTCCGGCTGGGCGAAGCGCTCCCTGGTCAGGTGCAGGTACAGCGGCCGCGTCTCCACGTGGACGCCAATGCCGCCGGAACGGGCCGTCCGGGCCCGGTCCAGCGCGGCAGCCGACGACAGGTGCACGATGTAGACCGGCGCCCCGGTGGCCGTGGACAGCGCGACCGCCTGGTCGACCGCTTCGACCTCGGCGGTGACCGGCCGGGCTTCGGGGAAGTTCTGCAACGCGCCGCGGCCGTGCGCGATCAGATCATCGCCGCACTGTTCCAGCAGCCCCGCGGCCTCGCAGTGCAGCAGCGTCAGCGACCCGGCGTCCCGGGCCGCCGCGAGGGCCGCGCGCAGGCCGGGCTCGTCGGCCGCGATCTCGGGCACAGTCAGGAAGATCTTGACGCTCGCGTGCCCGTCAGCGGCCAGCGCCGCGATCTCCCCGTCGGCCGCGGCGGCGAGGCCGGTCAGCACCGGGTGCAGGAACCAGTCGACGGCGGCCTCGGGCGCGGCGCCGGCCATCTCCCGCGCGACGGCGTCCCGCGGGGTCTCGCCGGGCAGCGGGAACGTCATGTTCCCGATCGTGGTAATGCCCCCGCCGATCGCGGCCAGCGAGCCGGTCCAGAAGTCGTCCACCCAGCCCGGCTCGTCTTCGTCGAACTCCCCGGCCTCGCGGAGCTGCGCCAACAGCCCCTGGTACATCAGGTGCACGTGGGCGTCGACGCCACCGGGCAGCGCGAGCAGGCCGTCGGCGGCGATCTCCTCCCGGCCGGTCATGCCGCCGCCGACCTGGGCGATGCGCCCGTCTCGCACGCCGATGTCGGCCGCCTCCTGGCGGCCCGGGCTCACCACGGTCGCGCCGCGCACGACGAGATCAAACGGTTCAGGCATTCCTGGATTCTGACATGCCTGCCCCGCCCGGCCGGATCAGTTTTCCGGCCTGGGCTCGAGTGCCGCGGGAGGTGCTAGCTGGTCGCGGCGGCGGAGGGCGTCAGGCCGGCCTGCTTGCGCAGGCGGTCGGCGACGTCTGTGCGCTCCCAGGTGAAGTTCGGCTCGTCCCGGCCGAAGTGGCCGTAGGCGGCGGTGGCCTGGTAGATCGGGCGGAGCAGGTTCAGGTTGTCGCGCACCGCGGCCGGGCGGAGGTCGAAGTTCTGCTGGACCAGGTCGAGGATCTGCGACCGCGGGATCTTCTCGGTGCCGAAAGTGTCGATGTGCAGCGACAGCGGCCTGGCCATCCCGATCGCGTAGGCGACCTGGAGTTCGGCGCGGTCAGCCAGGCCTGCGGCCACGACGTTCTTGGCGACGTGCCGCGCGGCGTAGGTGGCGGACCTGTCCACCTTGGAAGGGTCCTTGCCGGACAGCGCGCCGCCGCCGTGCCGTGCCGCTCCGCCGTAGGTGTCCACGATGATCTTCCGGCCGGTCAGGCCGGTGTCGCCGACCGGGCCGCCCACCACGAACCTCCCGGTGGGGTTCACGTAGAAGTTTTCCCGTAGTTCCACAGGGTCATATAGCTCCCCGGGCAGAACGGCCGTGACCACCTCGGTCCACAGGGCATCGGGAAGCTTGTCCTCGGCGCCTTCGGCGTGCTGGGTGGAGATCAGCACCTTGTCGATGCTGACCGGCCTGCCGTCGCCGTCGTAGCGCACCGTCACCTGCGTCTTGCCGTCCGGCCGGAGGTAGGGCAGGATGCCGGACTTCCGCGCCTCGGCCAGGCGCCGGGCGAGCCGGTGCGCGAGCGCGATCGGCGCGGGCATCAGCTCCGGCGTTTCGTTGGTCGCGTAGCCGAACATCATCCCCTGGTCGCCGGCGCCGACCTCGTCGTAGTCGTCGCTGGCGCCCTTGCCGCGCTTCTCGTGCGAGCGGTCGACGCCCTGGGCGATGTCGGGGGACTGCCGGTCCAGCGCCGTTAGGATGCCCACGGCGTTGCCGTCGTAGCCGAGATCGCCGGAGTCGTAGCCGATTCCGCAGATCGTGGCGCGGGCGATGTCGGCGTAGTCGATGTGGGCGTCGGTGGTGATCTCGCCGGCGATGACGACCAGGCCGGTGGTCAGCAGGGTCTCCACCGCGACCCGCGAGGCCGGGTATTCGGCCAGCGCCGCGTCCAGGATGGCATCGGAGATCTGGTCGGCGACCTTGTCCGGATGTCCTTCGGTCACCGACTCGGAGGTGAAGTGGTATCCGTCCTGTTCGTGTGTCACGTGATTACCCTTTGCTCGGGACAGCTGATCGGGCGGTGGTGCCAGGGCCGGTGGCCTGGGTGGCAGCATCCTGCGTGGCGCCGTCGGCCGCGCTGCCCGCGGCGGCGAGCTCGGCGCGCACAATGGCCGCGCCTGCCACCATAGCCGCAAGCTTCGCGCGCGCTGTGTCCGGCAGCAGATGCCGCAGGCCGCAGTCGGGATTGATCGCCAGCCGGTCCGGGGGCACGAAGCGCAGTGCCCGCCGGATCCTGGCCGCGACCAGGTCGGGCGACTCCACCTGCTCGCTCTTCACGTCGATCACGCCGAGTCCCAGGCCGCGATCCCAGTGGTGCTGCTCGAGCAGGCTGAGGTCCTCGTCCCCGGTCCGGGCGAACTCCAGCGCGAGCTGGCCCACGCTGGCCTCCTTGACCGCGGGGAACAGGAAGTCGTAGTGCCCCTCCCACAGCGGCCGCGCGTACCTGTTGCCGTAGCAGACGTGCAGCGTCCAGCTGACGTCGGCGCCCTCGGTCACCGTGTTGACCGCCTCCACGGCCAGCCCGACATCCTCGGGATAGCCCGCCAGGAACGGTTCGTCGATCTGAAGCATGCGTGCTCCGGCCCTCGCGAGTTCCGCTGCCTCGGCGGCGAGCACCAGGGCGAGCGCCCGCACCAGGCCGGCGTGGTCGGCGTACGCGCCGCCCGACGCGTCGCGGATCCGGTGAGCCAGCGAGTACGGCCCGGTGATGGACAGCTTCACCGGCCGGTCGGTGAGCTGCCTGACGAACCGGAAGTCCTCGGCCAGGCCGAGGTTCGCGCGGCCCGGCGCGGGCAGCGGGTGGCTGATGCTGGCGTCGTAGTAGTCGAAGTAGTCGGCCTTGTCCGGCCGCGCGATCTGCACGCCGGGGATCCGCGCGAGCAGGTAGTCGACGTCGTTGTCGCGGCGCAGCTCCCCGTCGGAGACGATGTCGATGCCTGCCCGCTCCTGGTCATTGACCGCTGCCTTGATCGCCATCTCGTGGATCTCGTCGAGGTACCTCCGGCTGATCCGGTGCCGGTAGCAGTCGTTCTTCAGCTGGCCGAGCCACTCGGGAACCGAGTACGAGCCGATCACGGTGGTCGGCAGCAGCATCGCGTGGCCGTCGGTCATTCCCGCACTCCCGCCGTCAGCGTCTTGACGTTCGATGACGGCCGGGCCGCGAATGGCGAGATGCGGACGTCGAAGCCGGCCCGGCCGCCGATGTGCCGCAGCAGCGGGCCGTTGACCCAGTTCACGACCGACCCGTCGTACTTGCCCGGCCCGAAGAACCCCGAGTGGTAGCGGCGGACGTCGTCGAGGAACAGGTCATGGCACTGCAGCCGGCCGAACGGGTGCAGCAGCGGCAGCGTCTGCGCGAAGCTGCTGAGCGCCCCGTTGTTGACGTGCACCCGGATGTCGCCGTGTGACTCCAGCTGCGAGCGGAGCAGCTCACCGGTTATTTCGGGGCTGACCTGGTACAGGTCGAGCCCTTCCAGCGGCCGGTAGCGTTCCTGGAGCCGCAGCGCGGCCCACACGTCGCGCCAGAACGTCACCGCCTGCCCGGCGTCGCTGAAGTGCTGCGGCAGCGCCTCGCAGAGCAGCTCGGGGCCCAGCCGGAGCAGCTTGTCGGTCAGCTCGGGAACCCGCTCGGCCGTAGCCGAGACCGTCCGCGCGATCCGCTTCGCATCGTCGCCCGGCAGGTAGGCACGGGTCTCGACCTGGTAGGTACGGCCGCCGAGGCGGGCCACCTCGTCGCTCGGCAGGTTGTCGTAGACGTTGGAGATGTAGACGAGGAAGGCCTTGCCGCGCAGGAAGCCGAGGCTGACCGCCGGGCGGGTGGCGTCGACGACGAGCGCGCTGACGTGATCGCCGTGGTGGGCGACGGCCTTCATCGCCCGGCCGAGCACGTGCGGCGAGTAGTCGCCCATGATGTATTGCAGGCGGCGGTAGTAGTCGCGGCGGTGCGCCCGGGACAGCTCGACGAACTCGTCCAGCCAGGTCCGCGCCTGGTTGCCGTTGCCGACCCCGAGCTCGGCGACGTAGAGCTCGGCCGGCAGCGCGTTCCTGGAATCCAGGTCGTCCCAGGTCTTGAACAGCTCGAGGATCAGCTCGCGCACGGCCGTGGTGTTGCGGGCGTCGCTTTCGCCGCCCGGCAGGGCCTGCTCGTAGTCGCGGCCGGTCGACTGCTCCCACAGGGACAGGGCCTGCCAGTACAGCGCGTTGAACCGCCAGATGCAGCTCTGCCTGCCGGCCGCCCAGGGCTCGAGCGGAACCCGGGTGGAGCTCGCCGGATCCGCGTGCTCCCGGAGCAGCGCGGCGACCACGGTTCGCAGGTCGGTGTCCCCGCAGCGGCGCAGGTCGATCGCCATCTCGAGGGCGGCCTCCGCCGGGGGCTCGCCGTGCGCGGCCCGGTCCACGGCGTCGCCGTCCGGCACGGGTCCGTGCCACGGCGCGAGCACCGGGCGGCAGTCGGCGACCTCGCGGAAGCTGGAGCGGTACTGGATCCAGTCGCACACCACGCTGATCCGGGAAAGGTCGACCTCGCTGGCGCAGAGCGCCTCGATGACCGGCCCGAGAGCCGCGGTCACGTCGAGCGGCTCCTTGCCGCGGAGCCGGCCCACCGGCCGCACGTCAACCCGCATGATCTGTATCTCCTCGGGGGGACGACCCCCCTGTACTGCCTCGGGGGGACGACCCCCCTGTACTGCCTCGGGGGGACGACCCCCCTGTACTGCCTCGGGGGGACGACCCCCCCAGACCCCCCCGCGTGCCATCCGCTCGGGCCAGCCTCTGGCCGGCCGTCGCGGCTGTCCCGGCTGCGCCCCCCACTTCGGCTAGGCCGGCAAGCCCTCTGGGGTCGCTCTCCACTTGGCTTAGGCTGGCAAGCCCCCTGCCTTCACTGAGGCCGGCGAGTCGGAGTATGGCGGGGATGCGGTGCTCGTTGGCTACGGCCATGACGTGCACCCCGGCGACGCCGGGGATCTGCCTGAGCTCGCTGATCGTCTCGGCGCACGCGGTCATCGCCTCGTCGGCGAGCCGGTCCTCGGGCACTCCGCGCAGCCGGCGGCTGAGCTCGGCGGGCACCTGCACGCCCGGCACGCGCTCCTCGAGGTGACTGAGCGCGCGCAGCGACGAGATCGGCCCGACGCCTGCCAGGATGTAGCAGCGCTCGTGCAGCCCCAGGTCGCGGACCTGCGACATCCACTCGCCAAACGGCCGGGCGTCGAACACGTACTGGGTCTGCACGAACTGCGCGCCCGCGGCGACCTTCTTGCCCAGGCGGGCGGCGCCCGAGCCCTCCGGCGCGGCGCCCGGGTTCTCCACGGAGCCGAGGAACCAGCTCGGCGAGGGCTTCAGCTCCCGGCCGGACAGCAGCCTCCCCTCGTCGCGCATGGTCCGCGCGGCCCCAAGCAGCTGGATGCTGTCCAGGTCGAACACGGGCTTGGCGCTGGCGTGGTCGCCGACCTTGGGGTGATCGCCGGTCATCACCAGGATGTTCGGTATCCCCATGGCCGCCGCGCCGAGCAGGTCGGACTGGAGCGCGATCCGGTTCCGGTCCCTGCACGTGACCTGCATGATCGGCTCGACGCCCGCGGCCATCGCCGCCAGGCTCCCGGCCCAGCTCGACAGCCGGACCGTGGCGCCCTGGTTGTCGGTGATGTTGACCGCCGTGACCCAGTTGCGCAGCGTAGCCACCTTGCGTGTGATCGCGCCGGTGCCGGCGCCGCGCGGCGGCCCGATCTCCGCCGTCACCGTGAAGTCGCCGCGCTCCAGAGACGCCCGGAACTGGCTCATGCGCGGCTCCCGAGCAGGTGGTCCACGCTCGCTGGGTCCCAGCCGGGGAACGTCAGCACCACGCCGTTGACCAGCGGCATAGCCTCGGCGAAGAGGTCGGCGGCCAGCTCCATGCCGGTCTCGGCGGCGTGTGAGCCTGCCAGCTCCATCGCCCTGAGCGTCTGCGCCGGGATGCTGATGTCCAGCACCTCATGCGACAGGTAGTCGGCCTCCTCGAAGCTGCGCAGCGGCACGATCGACAGCAGCACCGGGACGCTGTCATCGGCCAGCTCGGACAGCATGAAGCGCAGCTGGGTGAGCTCATACACCGGTCGGCTGATCAGGAACCGCGCACCGGCCTGGATCTTGCTGGCGGTGCGGGCGATCTCGGACCCGAGCGCGGCCGCGCTCGGGTTGAACCTGGCCCCGGCGTAGAACGAGGTCCTTGTCGCGAGCGGCAGCCCGTTGCAGTCGATGCCCTTGTTCAGGCCGGCCACAAGCTCGACGAGCCCGACCGAGTCGACGTCCCAGACGCCGTCCACGTTGGGGTAGTCGCCGAGCAGCGGCGGGTTCCCGGTTTCGCAGACGACGTTCCGGATCCCGAGCGCGTTCGCGCCGAGCAGGTCGGCCTGCAGCGCCATGATCGTCTTGTCCCAGGTGGTGACCGTGGCGATCGTCTCGACGTCCGCACGCTGCTCCAGCTGGAACGCCAGGTCGATGGAGCTGAGCTGGGCCCGGGGACTCCGCCTGGGTGCGACGAAGAACGTGTCGACGCCTCGCTCGTGCAGCATGGCAGCCTGGTCTGCGGCTTCGTCGGCCGCGCCGCCGACCGGCGGCGCGATCCCGGCCGCCACCACGAACTCGCCCGAGGCCAGCCGGTCGCCCAGGCTGCCGTCCCGCCCCGGAGCGGCTGCGGGCACCGCGATCCTCGGCGCGGCCGACGCTCGCCGGCGGCGGACCGGGGGCATGCCGGTGATCTCGGCGGCGGCCGCCTGGATCTGGGCAGGCGTGGTGCCGCAGCAGCCACCCACCAGCGAGGCTCCGGCCTCGACCAGCCGGCGCGCGTAGCGGGCGAAGTACGGGCCGTCGGTGTTGTACTCGAACCGGTGCCCTGCCACCCGGCGGGGCAGGCCCGCGTTCGGCTGCGCGCCAACCGGAAGGTCGGTGTGCGGCACCAGCGCCTGCACGACCGAGAGCACTCCCTGCGGGCCGAGGGTGCAGTTGGTGCCGAGCATCACGATCGGCAGGTCGCTCGCCGTGGTGGCCACCTCGCGCGGGGTCTCGCCGCCGAGCGTCCTGCCATCGTCGGCGAAGGTGGCCAGCGCGATGATGGGCAAGTCGGTGGTCTCCGCCGCCACGCGCACGGCCTCGGCCAGCTCGTCGAGGTAGCCGAAGGTCTCCAGGATCAGCGCGTCTACCCCGCCCTCGGCCAGCGCCTCGATCTGCTCCCGGATCGCCGCGGCCCGCTCGGCCTGCGCGACACTGCGCCGCTGGCCGGCGGTTACCGCGGGGGAGACCGAGCCGGCCACGAACACCTGCCGCCCGTTTGCCTCCATGGCCTGCGCGGCGATCTGCGCGCCGGCCACGTTGATGTCGCGCACCAGATGACCGAAGCCCTGGTCGGCCAGCCGGAGCCGGTTGGCGCCGAACGTGTTCGTGAGGATCATGTCGGCGCCCGCGCTGAGGTAGCTCTCGTGGATCGTGCTGACCAGCGCGGCATTTGACAGGTTGAGCTCGGGCAGCGCGCGGTCCAGCGAGTTGCCTGCCGCGTGGAGCATCGTCCCCATCGCCCCGTCGCAGATCAGCACCTGCCGTCCGAGTGCGGTCCGCAGGTCCGTCATGGGAGGCCCCCTAGGACGTCGATGATCTCGAGCGCGACCTGGGCCATCAGCCGGTCGCGGTAGTTGTCGAGCTGGATGCCGGTGATCTCCTGGATCCGCCTGATCCGGTAGGCGACCGTGTTCGGGTGCACGTGCAGGCTGCGCGCGGTCCGCTGCGGGCTGCTGTTCTCCCGGAAGTAGCAGGCGAGCGTCGTCAGCAGTTCGGCGCCGCGCTGGTGTTCCTGCGCGCCGAGCTTGCCGAGAATCTCGGCCGCGAACGACCTCAGCTCGGCCAGGTCGGGGACCTGCAGCAGCAGCCGGTGCACGCCGAGGTCCTCGAACGCCACCACCTGGCCCTGACCGCCCAGGCGCTGGACCGCGTCGATCGTCCGGCGCGCCTGGCCGTAGGAGCGGGCGATGTCGGCCGGATCGCGGCAGCTGCCGCCGATGCCGATCGTGACCACCGCCTCGGGGAACGTGTCCCGCATCCGGGCCCGGCAGCCAGCGGCCAGCTGGCCAGCCTCGGCACCGGGATGCTGGCCGGCCGGCTCGGGAACGACGACGACCACCTCGTCGTCGCGGATCGAGGTGATCGCGCCCGGCGCCCGGTTCGTGAAGAAGTGGTCGATCGCGGCGGCGACCCGGTTCCGGAGCGCCGTGGCCGCCCCGGCGGGCCGCGCCGGGCCCGCGGTCTCGAACGTGACCGCCAGGATCCGGTGCTCGCGGGTGGCGTCGTAGCCCAGGTGCCTGGCCCACCGTGCCACCTCGCCGTTGTCGCGCCCGCCGCCGATCAGCAGCCCCTCGAGCAGGTCGTCCCTGACCTGCTGAGCCGCCGCGGCGACGACCCGCTCCCGGCCGAGGATCACGCCGCAGATCGTCGCGGCGTGCTCGGTGACGAGCAGGCTCATGTCGTCGTCCTGGCGATCGCTGCCGAACGTCATCAGGTACGCGGGGACGTCCTCGCCGACCAGGATCGGCGCGACGATGACCCCGCCTGCTGAGGGCCCGGCCCCCGGCACACCCGCGGCCGTTGCCTTGGCGGCGTCCCCGACGTCGGGCAGCCGCAGCGACCTGCGGGTCTGCGCGGCGTTATTGAGCACGGCCGCCAGCCGGGGGCTGGCCAGGTACCCGCGGACGTCGTCGGCCACGTCTTCGTCAGCGTCGGCCGAGGCAGCGGCAAGGACGTCAAGCCCGCGGCTCACCACGGCCACGGTCGACGTGGTCCGCTCGGCCAGCAGCCGGGCCACCGTGGACACGTCGGCGTTCTGCAGGGTCAGCCCGGTGAGGTGCTGGTAGACCGTGACCAGCTCGCGCAGCAGGGCGTTCTCGTGCTGCACCGCGCGGTGGTCTATGACCACCGTCTGGCGGGTATCCGGCCACGTGTCCGCCATACGTCGTAAGCCTACATCGTCATGCTTGCTCGCTCTTGTGGCCGAACACAAAGGACCAGGCCGTAACCTTGTCCAACCTGAGCAGATCCCCTTGTGGCCGTCCACAGAACCCCCGCCACAGAACCCCGCCCACACAACCCGCCCGCCGCCCGGTCCCTGCGCTAGGGTCACTCGTCTTTTACTTCGACCGGTGGTCATATTCCGGGCAAATCGCCCTTGAAAATGGCTGGGTCGAAGTAAGAGACGTCTTCGCCGGCCTGGCGCTCGGAGTGGGCGGCGGTCGGATTCGGTGATCAAGCGCCGGCGGCCTTCGCCAGCCTGAGCCCGGCCAGCAGCAGGGCCGGGATCACGGCCAGGGCCGTGAAGCCGGTGCACCACCAGAACGTGTCGGCAAACGCGGTGGCCAGGCCCGCGGCACCCGCGGCCGCGTGGGCGACGGCGTAGCGGTCGAGGATGACGGCCACCAGTATCGCGGCGCCGAATGAGCCGCCGACGAACTGCAGGATCCGCGTCGCGCTGCTGGCGTGCGGCACCTGCTCCCGGCTCAGCCCCTGGAACGCGCCGGCCATGACCGCGATCGTCGCGAGGCCCAGCCCGGCGCCGCGGACGACCAGGGCGGCGCCGAGCAGCCAGTAGTTCGTATGCAGCCCGGCGAGCGCGAACGGGATCGTGCCGACGGCGGCCAGCGCGATACCGGCCAGGACGACGAGCCGGGGGCCGATGCTGTCGGTGAGCCTGCCCGCGATCGTCCGCGGGGCGATGCTGCCGATTCCCTGGGGGACCATCAGCAGGCCAGCCACGAGCGCGCTGTCGTGCCGGACCTGCTGAAAGTACAGCGGCAGCAGCAGCATCGCGCCGTAGATCGAGAGCCCGGCGAGGAACAGCAGGGCGCTCGCGCCGGTGAACGTGCGCGACCGGAACAGCTTCAGGTCGACCATGGGCGTAGCGGACGTCCGCAGCGCATGCACGCAGTAGGCGGCGAGCAGCACGGCACCGACGATCAGCGGGATGATCACCCCGGCGTGGCCGAAGCCGCCATCGGTGCTCACCTCGGCCAGGCCGTACAGCAGCGCCACGAGCGCCGGCGGCAGCAGCACGAGCCCGACCACGTCGATGCGTGCCGCGGCGCCTTGCGGCCGCCCCGCCGGCAGCTCCCGCCAGGCGAGCGCGAGCCCGACCAGGCAAATCGGCACGTTCACGTAGAAGATCCAGCGCCAGCTGACGTTGCTGATGATCAGCCCGGCGATCACCGGCCCGAAGATCGGGACGACGACAATCGGGAGGCTGATCGCGGACATCAGCCGCCCGATCTTGCTGGTGCCGACGGCCTGCACGAGCAGCGTGGTGATCAGCGGCGTCATCATCCCGCCGCCGGCGCCCTGGACCACCCGGAACGCGATCAGGCTGCCGATGTTCCAGGCGGCGCCGCACGCGATCGACCCAACCATGAACAGGGCCAGCGAGAACGTCCACACCGCCCGCCCGCCGAACCGGGCCAGCGCCCAGCCGCTCAGCGGGATGACCATGGCGAACGAGAGCAGGTAGCCGGTGATCACCCACTGAATCGTGGAGACGCTGGTGTGCAGGTCGCGGCCGATCGTGTCGATGGCCACGTTGACGATCGAGGTGTCAAGCAGTGACGGGATCGCGCCGAGGAGCAACACGACGATCAGCTTGATCACGGACGGATCCAGGCGCTCGCGCACCGGATTCACCGATGAGGCCTGGTCAGCGGGGGATGCCGCGTTCATGGAAGTAAACTACACCGTGCAGTGTATGCATGTAAACTGGTCAGTGTAAAAACGGGCGCTGGGCGACGCGGAGAGGGCGAGGTGCTGCGGTGACGGGCGTGCTAGCGGGCCGGGCAGTCGGCGCGGCGGGGCCCAAGGGGGAGGCGATCGCGCAGGCCGCGCTGCGGCTGTTCCTGCGCGACGGCTACGAGCGCACCAGCGTCGACGCGATCGCGGCCGAGGCCGAGGTGTCGAAGCGCACGATCTACAACCGGTACGGCGACAAGGAGAACCTGTTCCGCTCGGTGCTGCAGGACACCTACGACTCGATGATGGCGACGTTCCGCGGGATCGCGGAGAAGCACCTCAGCGATGTCACTGATGTGCAGCAGAGCCTCACCGCGTGCGCTCTAGAGGTCGCGCGTACCATGACCACCGCGCCGGACCGGATCGCCGTGGTCCGGCTGATCATGGCCGAGGCCCCGTTCTTTCCCGCGCTGGTAAGGACGCAGCAGCCCGCGTCCACCATGCATGGCCACATTCGCGCCTTTCTGGCCCGGCTGGCCGGGCAGGGCCGCCTCGCGATCACCGACCCGACCGAGGCGGCCGAGCACCTCATCGCGCTGACGGTCAACCAGATCAACGCCCGGACGATGTTCGGCGTGATCCCGATCAGCGACGCCGAGGTTGAGCGAGTCATCACGGGCGGCGTCGCCGCGTTTGTGCGCGCCTACCGCCCAACTGCGGAGCGCTAGGCGTTCGAGTAGACGCGCTCCGGGGAGATCAGCACGGCGGCGCGGCGTTCCTCGGCCATCACCCGGTCGTAGGTGGGCCAGTCGTCGTGGGTCCCGCCCGCCGCCCTGAACACCTCGCGCAGCAGTTCCGGCAGCCCGGCCGGGTCGAAGCCGGGCAGCGGGTCGTCCGGGCCCGCGATCTCGGTCGGCCCCTCGACCGCGACCCACTCCCAGCCGGCCCTGACCACGATCGTGGCCCGGGGCCTGGCCCGCAGGTTGACCAGCTTGGCCGCGGTGCCGCGGGTGGTGAAGCCGACCACGGGCCCGCCGAGCACCGGGTGGTCGAGCACCCCGGCGTTTATCACCGTGGACTGGATCGTGCCGGCGGCCCGCAGCGTGGACACCACGCAGAGGCCGTGATCGCGCCGCACCAGGGCGGCGAAATCGGTGACGTCGGTCATGTGACGGAGCCTAGTCCCGACGCCCAGGGCCGGCCGCGCTCATCGATGCAGCTCTGGGCTCATGAGATCGAACCCTTTGGTACCTCGATGGGCCGGCAGGGCGCGCTAGGCGCCGAGCTCGGTGCGGAGGCGGGCGGCGGCGGCGGTCATCGCGCGGAGCTTGCCGGACGCCGACTCCCGCGGCAGGTACTTCATCCCGCAGTCCGGGGCGAGCACCAGGCGCTCGGCGGGCACGTACGGCAGCGCCCGGCGGGCCCGCTCGGCGACCTGGTCCGGCGTCTCGACCGAGTCGTCGTTCAGGTTGAGCACGCCCAGGATGATCGTCTTGCCGTCCAGCGCGGCGAGCACGGAGCAGTCGAGCCCGGACTGCGCGGTCTCGATCGATATCTGGTCCGCGGTGCTCGCTGCGAGTTCGGGCAGGAACGAGTAGCCGGACGGCCGGTCATGGATGATCGCGGCGTACCCGAAGCAGAGGTGCACGGCGGTGGTGCCGGTCACGCCCTCGAGCGCCCGGTTCACCGCCGGCACGCCGTAGCCGCGTGCCTCGTCCGCGCGGGCCTGCAGGTACGGCTCGTCGAGCTGCACGATGTCCGCCCCGGCCGCGAACAGGTCCTTGACCTCCTCGTTGACCGCCTCGGCGTAGCCGAACGCCGCCTCCTCCCGGCTCGGGTAGTAGTCGTTCTGCGCCTGCTGGGACATCGTGAACGGGCCCGGCACGGTCACCTTGACCGTCCGGTCGGTGTGCGCGCGCAGGAACTTCAGGTCGTCGACCTGAACCGGATGGCGCCGGCGGATCGGCCCGACGATCCTCGGCACCGGGTTCGGGTGCCCGCTGCGGTCCAGCGCGGTGCCCGGGTTGTCGATGTCCACGCCGTCGAGCGCGGTCGCGAACCGGTTGGAGTAGCTCTCGCGGCGGATCTCGCCGTCGGTGATGACGTCCAGGCCCGCGTCCTCCTGTGCCCTGATCGCGAGCAGGGTGGCGTCCTGCTGCGCCTCCTCCAGGTAGGCCGGGTCCACCCGCCACAGCTCGAGGGCCCTGACCCGGGGCGGGAACCTCCCGGCGAGCTTCTCCCGGTCGATCAGCCAGTCCGGCTGCGGATAGCTGCCAACGAGCGAAGTCGGGAAGAGCATGCGTGCCTCCGGTGGCTCGGCGGGTGCCCGCTGCCACAATAGGCCGCTGCCCGGGCCCGGCGGGCGGTCAGGACCGCCGGGCCGGTGCGCCGACTACCTCGGTGCTGACCCGGCGGCTGGTCACGCTCAGCGGGCCGAGTCCGGACAGGGCGGCGGTCACCTGCGCGGCCAGCCCCGGGCTCGCCGACGTCGATTCCGCGAGGCCGATGGCGCTCGCCCCGGCCAGCATCGACGGGAGGATGTCGCAGACGGAAGAGACGACGTGCGTGTGCGCACCGCAGTCGCGGGCGAGCGCGGAGATCCGCCGGCTGTCCGGCTCGTCCGGCGCACCGAGCACGAGCACCGCGTCCGACGCGGACGCGATCACGCGCACGGTTTCCGCCCGGTCGGACGCGGCATAGCAGAACCCGTCCGGATGCGGGCCGCGCAGCGCCGGGAACCGCGACCGCATCGCGGCGATCACGGGCGCCGAGTCCTCCACCGGGATGCCGGGCTGCAGCAGGTAGGAGACCCGCCGCGAGTCCGTCACGCGCAGCGCCGCCGTGCTCCCGGGGCTGGAGACCAGCGTGGCCACGGCCGGTGCCTGGCCGATGATGCCCGCGACGGCCACGTGGCCGGGCTGGCCGATCACCAGCACGTCGTCGCCGCGTTCGGCGAACTTCCTCGCCTCGGCGTGCGCGTGCCGGACCAGCGGGCACGTCGCGTCGATGACCCCGAGTCCGCGGGCCGCCGCCGCGGCTCGCACCTGGGCCGGGACGCCGTGGGCCGGAAAGAAAACGGTGGCGCCGTCCGGGACCTCGTCGAGCGACCTGACGAACAGCGCTCCCTGCCCGGCCAGTTCGGCTAGCGCGTCCGGGCCGCCGGCCAGCTCGCCGTAGACGTGCACGGTGCCGCGGTCGGCCACGGCGTGCCGCGCGTCGGCGAGCGCCTGCGCCGCCCCGGCGCACCACGGGCTCGCGCCGGTCAGCAGCCTGCGGGTGCCGAGCACGGCCGACCACTCATCCACGGCGGAGCGGGCCGCCGCCACCGCGACCCGGTCGGCCGGGCTGGCCGCTGCGGCGACGGCGGCCGTCGAGCCATCCCGCTGCTGGCAGGTCGCGACGAACAGCACGGCGCCGCCGTCGTCGCCGCCCGGATCAGTACAGCGGCCCACGGAACCATGGCTGACGTGCTTGCCCTTGCGCAGCAGTGTTCCGGCCACCAGCTGGGCGGCCGGGCTCGGCAGCGGGCCGTGCACCGCGTCGCCGACCTCGGTCGGGACTAAGACCTCACCTGGGGCCACGCTGACATCTGGCGCCACGAACTCACGCACAGCCGATCGATTCATTGCCCCGTCCCCCGAACTGAACCGGCCGCGGTGCCGCCCCCCGATGATCCAACTAACCACGGCACCGCGATGCCGGCAGCAAGTTCATTCCCCGGTCAGTATCTCGTTTCGCCCAGCGCAGTCTCAAGGTTCAGCCAGAACGTCCGAGCGAAAAATGTTGATTAAGTCGATCTAAATAGTTAGATTTAACGCTGCGACCGCGGCTTTCCTGGCTACTCAGCCGGCATGTGGAACGGGACGGCGGCGGCTACGTGGAACGCGACGGCGGCGGCCGCTGGCCCCAGCCGGTGACGACGAGGGTAGAGCGCGAACACGATGGGGAGGACCAGAGCATGTCCGCAACCGATGAGCTGCTTGCCAATAACCAGCGTTACGCCGAGACGTTCGGCGGCCAGCTGCCGCTGCCGCCAGCCCGGGGCGTGGCCGTGATCGCCTGCATGGATGCCCGCCTCAACGTGTACGCGATCCTCGGGCTCGCCGAGGGCGAGGCGCACGTGATCCGCAACGCGGGCGGGGTGGTCACCGACGACGAGATCCGCTCCCTCGCGATCAGCCAGCGGCTGCTCGGCACCCGAGAGATCATCCTGATCCATCACACCGACTGCGGCATGCTCACGTTCACCGACGACGACTTCAAGGCGGCCATCCAGGCGGACACCGGCATCAAGCCGCCGTGGGCGGCCGAGGCGTTCGGCGACCTGGAGGGCGACGTGCGCCAGTCGATCGCCCGGATCAAGGCCAGCCCGTTCGTGCCGCACACCGACGCCGTGCGCGGTTTCGTCTTCGACGTCGCCACCGGCAAGCT
>CAWJVD010000003.1:0-115361 GCA_963846225.1 uncultured Gammaproteobacteria bacterium | reverse complement strand
ATTGCTCGCCGCCGCAGCGCGACTGCAGGCGGAGCTGCCTCACGCAGACATTCGCGCATTCGCCCTGATTCGCACCCAGGGATTCGTGCCACAGCTTGGTTCGGTGTTTGAATCCTGCCACGGGGTCATCCGCTGGGCCGCGGGCGATGCTCGTCGCGAACCGTAGAGAATGCGGTCAGAGCTTGCCTGACCTAGACTACGGCAATTCGATGCGGTAAGTCAGCATCGCACCTCCCTGCACAGGAACGACCGATAAGCCGGCCTCTTCGTGATTCGGGTACGTGCGCTTCATGGTGAAGTTGGCGCTCGCCGCGCCGAGGGCTGCGCCGGCGACCGTGTCCGACAGCCAGTGCGCATTGTGGTTCAGCCGCTCATAGCTCGTGGCGGCACCGAGGCCGTAGCCGAGCAGGCGCCGCAGCCAGCGGTACTCGTCGTTTCCTGACTCCGCGAGTACCGTGCCCACGGCGAACGCTGCTGTCGCGTGAAAGGACGGAAAGGAATTTCCGCCACTCTTGAACCACTGGTTGGGATTGCTCGTCCGATCAGGTCCCTGGCGGGCGACGATGTATTTCAGAGCGTAGGCCGTGACGCCGCCGAGGCCGGCGGCCTCGAGCATGGCCCACGCCTCACGATGGCCGTTGCTGTCATCGACGAGGCCGGCATACAACCAAGTCAGGCCCAGAACTCCGAGCGTGGGGAGACCATCCTGCACATCCTTCGAGTTGATGGTCTGACCGGGCTTCAGGTTCCTGACGAAGTGTGTGCGCACCTGGGTGTCGTAGTGATGGGCCGCGCCGGTCGCCGCGAGCGCGCCAGCGAACCAGGTCCAGTCTCGGGTGTCCCAGCGCAGGGGGGCGGTGAAATAGAGCTTGATGTCGCTGGCGAGGCCGGTGTTTGGTGGTTGACCTGCGAGCTCGGTCGATGGTGCAGGCGGCTCGGAGGCGGACTTGGGCACGGCCGCGTCAGCACCCGGAGCGCCGGCGCTCTGTGGAGTGCTCGTCTGTGCCCACGCGGCGCCGCAGGCCCCGGCGGTTGTCGTTGCGAGAAGCAGTGCCAGAAGGGTCGTGATTCGCAAGTTGATCCGATCAGCGCGCGGCGCTCGATGAAGCCAGCAGCTCGTCCACCCGAAACACCGGGTAGAGATTCAAACGAGAGTCCCAGGAGGAGTGCCGACGCAGGAAGAATTCCAGCCGCGCGCGCGGATTCGACGCGAAGGCGGCATCCTCCCTCAGCCGGCGCTCAAACTCTTCCTGCAGTGGCGGATTTTGCGCCAGCATCGTGCGCGCGATCTGCTCGGCCACGTAGGGCTCGAGGTATTCCTTCTGCCTCGAAGCAGGCGTTGAACAGGCCCCAGGCCGCGAATGAGTCCGGGGCCTGCGGCTCGAGCAGATGCATCAGCAGGCGCGCTCCCGGCTGCGCGATCGGCACGAACAGCGCTCCGGCGGTGATGTCCTGGCTTTCACGCCGCCAGCTTCCGCTGAGGCTCACGCGCATGCGACCTTCGAAGGGAGCGGGCGCGAACTGCACACCGCTCGCACGAAAGGCCTCGACACGCACCGCATCGCTTCCCGCACGCACGGGCTCACAGTGGATGCCATGCAGCGAAAGCCGTGCGCCGAGGTCTGCGGCCCAGGCGCCAGGGACGACATAGCCACCGAGCGGCGCCCTCACCACGAGCGAGGGAGAGACCTGATCGCGGAAGGGCACCCGCCAGGTCTGGGGGCGCCTCGGATCGTAGACGGTCACCGCTTCGCCCGAGATCGGCGACACCTCGCGCGTGTAGGCGTAACCGGGGAAGTCGATGAGCTGCGCTTCGCCGGCACCCGCGGCATCGGGTTGCCCGCCGGCTGCGGGTTCACGCCATCCGGAGCTGTAATCGAGCACCACTTCGGTGCCGCCGAGGCCAGTGGCGGCAGCGTCCGCCTGCCGAGTGAGCTCCCGCCAGCGCACCCCGTGGGCGGCAACGAGCTCGGCAAGGCCCACGATGGTGTTGCGCGTGACGCGCACGCGCGTGGCGTAGTCCTTCCAGGAGTGCGTCTCCACCAGCACGGTGAAGCGGTTGCGCTGCGGGAAATAGCCGGTGGAAAAGCGCGGCGAGTACACCGTGAGGAGAAAGCCCGAAGCCGGGTCATCGGTCTTCGCAAGATCCGGGTAAAAGGGCAGGGGACGCGAGCCTGACGCGCGCGAGCCTCGCGATCAGCTCATCGCGCAGCTCGCGACCGGCGCTGCGCAGGCGCTCATCCCCCTCGTTGCTCGGCTCCACCTGCAGCGAGATGTCCGGCTGGAAGTCCGCGCCGTCGGTGACGTGCAGATCGGCACACACCAGCGGATCCCAGGCGCGGATCAGCCCGAGCATGGCGCGCATCTCCGGCGCGTCAGCCTTGGTGTAGTCGCGGTTGAGATTGAGATTCTGCCCGGTGGTGCGCCAGCCGGTCTCCTCGGGTCCGTTCTGATTGGGTCGGTTCCAGCGCCCGAAGCGCTCGTGGCCGTCGACGTTGAATGCCGGCACGAAGAGAACGGCGACCCGCTCGAGGACGCCGGCGGCGGCAGTCCCTTCGAGCAGCTCGCGCAGCGCGATGAAGCCGGCATCCTTGCCGTCGCTCTCGCCCGGGTGAATGCCACCCTGGAGCATGAGCAACGGCACCTGGCGCGGATCGGCGTGTGAGACGAGGAGCGCGCGCATCGCCCGGCCCTCCGCGCTGCGCCCGAACTCGAAGCTGCGCACCACGCCCGGCCAGGCGGCGGCGAACGCCGCGCACAAGCGTGTCACTTCATCGATGCGGCCCGTGCGTGCGAAGCCGGACTCCTCAGCGACGGTGACCAGGGTGTGCTCCTGCATCAGGGAATTTTACGGGACGGACGCTTTCGGTGCGCGTGCTTTGTCGCCTTCGCCCGGGTGTCTCAGAGGCTTTGGTACCAGCTGATGCCCGACGCGTCGACTTTACGCACCGCCTGCTGCCGGGCGATGAGGCAATTGAGGTGCGCGATGCTCTCGCCGGTCGCAAAGCTCAGCATGTCGACGCCGACGCGGCGGCGAAACAGCACCCCGAACACATCCACCGCGCGCTTCGGGGTCGCAAGCGCCTGGCGCATGCGCGCGAGGCGATCCTCGTGGCCGGCAATGAGCGTATCCAGGCGCGCGTGCAGGCCGCGGAAGGGCTCGTTGTGCGAGGGTAGCACCAGCACCTCATCCGGCACGCGCTGTCTGATGGACGCGAGCGACTCCAGCCACTCGCTGAGCGGGTCCGCATCCGGCTCGGTCGGAAAGACCGAAACGTTGGAGGTGATGCGCGGTAACACCTGATCGCCCGAGATGAGCACCTTGAGCTCCGGGCAGTACAGGCACAGATGCTCGGGTGAGTGGCCGCGGCCGATCACCGCGCGCCAGATTCTGCCGCCGATCGTGAGCTCCTCGCCGTCCACGATGCGTCGATAGCTATCGGGCAGCGTGTACACCGCTTTGCCGAATCCGCCGAAGCGCGCCTTGTAGTGCTCGAGCGCCTCCTCATCCCAGCCGGCGGCGCGGTAGAAGCGCACGCCATCTGCGGGGGCCTCGCGCCCGGTGTCGCCCACCAGCATGCGGCAGGTCACGTACTCGAGGCGCGTGGTCCACAGCCGGCAGTCATGATGGCGCGTGAGCCAGCCCGCCATTCCGATGTGATCCGGATGCATGTGTGTGCAGATGACCCGTTTCACCGGGCGCCGCTGCAACGGGCCAGCGAAAGCGCTCTGCCAGGCCGCTGCCGTGTCGGGCATCTGCATGCCCGTATCCGCCAGGGTCCAACCCTCCGCGTCTTCGACAGCCCAGACGTTGATGTGGTCGAGTCCCGCCATGGGCAGGCGCATGCGCAGCCACAGAACTCCCGGAGCGACGGCGAGCGCCTGCCCGGGCGAGGGGACCGAGTCAAAGGGGTAGCTCAGCGCGGTGCGGTCGGCGGCAGAATCGGCAGCAAGCTCGTGCATGGACGCAATGTAGGGGATTCGCGCCGGTGCGCCAAGCGCTGGTGTGCCTCCTCACACGCCGCTATCCTCGGGCTTGCCAGCCGACAGCAACATCAACACCGCCGCATATACGACGACGATCACGCCGCTGCAGTTTGAAGATGGCGATGGTGGGTGCGAAAGCGCCGATGCCGACGGTGGCGAAGAAGTTGGTACCGAAACCGACGAGAAGGTCCGTGCTGCGCAGACGCCCCAGGGCGCCGCGACCGTGCTCGAGCACCCTCCAGCGCCGCGCGCACCAGAGCGCGACTGCCGCGCAGGTCGCGAGCAGCACGTGCACGCCGCTGAGCCTCAGCACGGGCGTCAGCTGCGGGTGGCGGGCGCCCGCTGAGTGGCGTCAGCGCCGCGCAGCCGTCTCGTGGCTGCCCCGCTCGCGCCTCGGCCGGCCGGCCGGCGCCTGAATACTCGTGACGGTGCGCATCGGTGTGACAAGTAAATCAGCCGGCACGCCGCCGATCAAACGGCCCGCGCAGAGCCTCAGGTAAACCGCTGCGGATGAGCAGCAGGTCGGGGTTAGAATCTACGTCGTCGGTCCCGGCAAGATACAGCCATGACAACCGGAACGCACCACGCGGCTGACGATCCGCGCAACCGCGTCATCCTCATCTATGTGAATGGCGCACTGTGTCCGCGCGAAAAGGCCGTAGTGTCGGTGTTCGACGCGGGGTTCATTCTCGGTGATGGTGTGTGGGAAGGATTGCGCGTGCATCGGGGCCGCATTGCGTTCCTCGCCGCCCATCTCGAGCGCCTGTACGAAGCCGCCAAGGCCATCGACCTCGACGTCGGGCTAGACCGTTCCGCGCTCACGGCGGCGCTCTATCGGACGCTTGCCGCCAACCAAATGACCGAGGGCGTTCACATCCGTCTCATGGTCACGCGCGGGCTCAAGAGCACGCCCTACCAGGATCCGCGCGCCTGCATCGGCGCGGCCACCGTGGTCATCATTCCGGAATACAAGCTGCCGCGGCCTGAGATCCTGACAGGAGGTCTGCGATTGTTCACGGTGCATATCCGGCGCGGTGCCCCGGACGTGCAGGATCCCAAGCTCAACTCGCATTCCAAGCTCAACTGCATCACCGCCTGCATCCAGGCGTCCAAGGCCGGCGCCGACGAGGCACTCATGCTTGACCCGCATGGTTTCGTCGCTACCTGCAACTCGACTCATTTCTTCATCGTACGGCGCGGCGAGGTCTGGACCTCGAACGGTGACTACTGTATCGCGGGCATCACCCGCGCCAACGTGCTGCGCCTGTGCCGCGAGAACGGCATCGCGGCACTTGAGAAGAATTTCAGTCTCACTGAGGCTTACGGCGCGGAGGAAGCATTCGTGACTGGTACCTTCGCCGGCATCGCACCGGTCATTGAGATCGATGGCCGCCAGATCAGCAGCGCCCGCGGCCCCATGGTCGAGCGCTTGCAGCAGCTCTACCAGGGACTCATCGAGCGCGACGTCGCGGCGTCATCGGCCCCATGAAGCCGCTACGACTCGCGATGTGGTCGGGTCCGCGAAATATCTCCACCGCTATGATGCGCGCCTGGGAGAACCGCGGCGATTGCGCGGTCGTGGATGAACCGCTGTACGCGCACTATCTCTCACATACGGGCCTGGAACATCCTGCACGGGAAGAGGTCATTGCGGCGGGCGAGACGGACTGGCGCAAGGTCGCAGCGCAGCTGATCGGGCCGGTGCCAGGCGGCAAGCCGGTCTGGTATCAGAAACACATGACGCACCACCTGCTGGCGCATATCGAGCGCGGCTGGCTCGGGAAGCTGGCTCATGTGTTTCTGATCCGCGATCCGCGCGAGGTGCTCCTCTCCTATGTGAGGAGCCGTCCGAGCGTCACCGCAGAGGACATCGGCGTCCTGCAGCAGCTCGAGATCTTCGAGTACGTGCAGCGCCTCTCGGGTGTCACGCCACCGGTGATCGACGCCGGGGAGTTCCTGCAGGCCCCGGAAGCCCAGCTTTGCGCGCTCTGCGCGCGGCTCGGCATCGGCTTTTCACCGCGCATGCTGAGCTGGCCGGCCGGAGCGCGCGCGAGTGACGGCGTTTGGGCGCCGTACTGGTATGCCACGGTGCAGCGCTCGACGGGCTTCGAGCCTTACCGTGTACGCGACCGCCGGGTGCCGCGACAGTGGCAGAACGTCATCGATACCGTGATGCCGGCCTTCGAAGCCATGTTTGAACGGCGGCTGATGCCACGCGGCGCGCTCACTGCGTGATCCGCAGCGGCCGCCGGTCTAGAATCCGCTCCTGAGATTCGCGGGCGCGCGCCATGAATTCCGCAGTGCGCTCTTACCGGGGCGAAGCTTGCCGGCGGTGACCAGATCCCACAACGGTTGGATGCACGGGCCAGCTTCCCGCCAGCAAGATAGTCGTGCGAGTAACGCCGCACCGCACTGCAGATCCCACGAATCCAAGCGCCATGTACCGAATGGCGGCGTCGGCAGCTCGGGAGCTGTGCACGCGATTCGGACCGCCCACGCTCGCGCAAGACGCTCGTACGCGCGAGGCCGACTCCTGGCCTTCAGCCAACATATGTTCAATCAAGAGTAGACGGGTACTGGTGATGCACTATGCTGATCTCGCGGACGCAGGCACGGGATAAGCACCAGGGAGTGGGGTCCCTGGGGACTGCGTCAGGGCTAAGGGGAAGCGTCATGGATTACGCCGTCAAGGAAATCGCGCCGCAGGTCTGGCGCGTCGACATCGCGGGGGCGGTTCGCATCATTCGCTACCGACCTGACAGCATGACCTTTGCGCCGTGGGACATTTGTACGGCAGAAGGCCGCAGGCTCTGGGCATCCCCAACGCTTGACTCCGCTTTCCGCTGGATCGAGGCGCGCGCGGGACTTCCGGCGGAAGCCCTTCTGGCGGAGGGGTTGCTCGAGCAGACTGCATCGAACAGATCGCTTGAGACTCCAAAGGCCTCAGACAGCACCGCCGGGCAAGAAGCGTCAGGGACGGATGGCGCTATTTCCGGGACTGGGAAGGTAAGCGCGTAACGCTCGGACGATCGGGCCGGCGAACTATTCGCCGAGCGCCTGGATCACGGCGGCGGCCGTTTCCGATCCGGAGAAATTCTGCTGTCCGGTAATCAAATTGCCATCTCGCACGGCAAAGCCGCGCCAGAGGCCGGCCTGAATATAGTTGGCGCCGATCTCTTTCAGCGTGTTCTCGATTCTCCACGGCATCACGTGTTTATCGCGAGATAGCAGATTCATCGACCAGACGGCGTGGTTGCCCCAAGCGCCGGTGGCCCTCAGCCGGGGGTTCTCCATTACTCCGTCGATCATCCGGGATAACACCGCAGCGATCTTCTTGCGGTCAGCTGGCTGTGCCTATGTGAACTTGCCGGCGGCTCGGTCCCGATGTTCCTGGCGCATCGCATCAATGCGCGTGATGTTGGTGCTCGCGGAAGTGGTCACGAAATTCGGCGTCAGCCGCGCTCTTTTGCTCCGGGGACATGCTGTCATATAGCGTCTGGAACACCTTGATCAAACGCTTCGTTCCAGCAGCATGGGCTTCCGAGATTTCCGCGTAAGACTTCAGGTCGTCGACCGCGGTCGCTGTCTTTGCATGCTCGGACCTGGCCTTGGCGAGGTTGCTTAGGGTTAGCGCGTTTTCGCGCATCACTTTGGCGACGTTTTGCCACAGCGTCTCCTGCTGCGGCGTGACCTTGAAGCTGTCGTGCAGGTGATCGATCAACGCATCGATACCCGGCCCTTCCTTTCCCTGGCGGGAGGCCGGCTCTTTCGCAGCAGGCGCGGAGGAGCCAGCGGCAGGCGGAGTCTGCGCTGCAGCTGCATCGAGGGCAGCCGAGCCTACAAGGCCTGCGCCGATGGTCATCGTTAGCCAGGCAGTGGCGTTGACTACTAGCCGAGACACATCCATGAGTCTGGTTACGTATCGTTTCGACATGGTTTGCGCCTATCAGTGTGGGGGGCGGATCGCAAAATCGGTCGCTTCAGTGCTCACGATGATCGCCCCGGCCGCGATCGTGCCCGTGATCATGGCCCCAACGTTCCCCGCGCCAGCGGGGATCCCGCCATCTCTCGCCACCGTACTCCCAGGCCGGTTCCCCGTAAATCACTTCCGGACCGTAATAGACAGGCGGCGGCGGGCTGTAGTGTTCGGGCGGGGGAGGGTAGTACACAGGCGGGGCCACATACACCGGCGGCACGAAACCGATTCCGATGCGCACATCTGCTTGCGCGATCATGGCGAAAGGCGCCAGCGTGATGCAAGCGAGCAGGCTCATTACCTTGAGTTTCACGTGTAGCCTCTTCGGAGAGTAAGAGTGAAGCGTACCTCGTTACGAGCCGTTTCTCATCCTGGCCCGGTTTGCATGCGCTTGAGCTGCCGGTCTAGCTACACCCACCTGTGAGAGAGCCGAAGTGCGCGCACCTCGTGTTAGCGCGACGTGCCACTACAGGACTTCGGGTTGGAATAGCCGCCCCGTGGGCTCACGAGCACAAACCCTCCAATCGCTAGCAGGAATCGAACTGGCACGTCGAATTCTCCTCAGGTTCCACAGAAAGTCTGAAGCACACGCTCTGAGGGCTGGGGCGGCTGGCCGTACTCGCCCACTTCAGGCTGGTCGTCATAGGGGCGCTGCAGAATTCCGAGAAGCTCACGGAAGGGGCTGTAGTCACCGCCCTCGGTAGCCGCGTTCAGCGCGGCCTCCACGCGGTGATTGCGTGGAATGAAGGCGGGATTTACGGTACGCATGCTCGCTAAGCGTTCCGCGATAGTTTGCGGATCGCACGTCAGACGCTCCTGCCAATCCCGCAGCCACCCATTTATGTCAGAAGTCTCTGCAAACAGCTCGCGCAGCGTCGTCTGCTCGCCGGGGCTCTCAGCGGCGAGAGCAAGCCTGCGGAACGTTAGAGTGAAATCCGCCCCAGAACGCTGCATGGTTGCGAGTAGACGCTTAATAAGATCGGTATCGCCTTCCATGGCCGATGAGAGGCCTATCTTTCGGCGCATCCGCTCGAGGATGCGCGCGTCGAATCGCTCAATGAAGGACTGGACTACTTCTGTCGCGAGACTGACCGCTTTCTCGGGTTCGGGGTCGATGAGCAACAGCAGCGTTTCCGCAAATCGTGCCAGATTCCACTGGGCGACAACAGCCTGGTTCGCATACGCATACCGCCCACTATGATCGATGGAGCTGAATACCGTGTTCGGATCGTATTTGTCCATGAACGCGCACGGGCCGTAGTCGATCGTCTCGCCCGAGATCGCCATGTTGTCGGTGTTCATGACGCCATGGATGAAACCGACCAGCATCCAGTCCGCAATCAGCGCAACCTGTCGCTGCGCGACCGCCTTCAGCACTGCGACTGCGGGCACTTCGGCCTCTCGTGCCTCGGGATAGTGTCGTGCGATTACATAGTCCAGCAGGTCGCGGATGGCGTCCTGGTCGCCCCGGGCGGCAAAGTATTGAAACGTCCCGACCCGAATGTGACTCGCGGCCACGCGGGTCAGCACTGCACCGGGTAGCGCGTCTTCGCGAAAGACCCGCTCGCCGGTCGTGACCACGGCGAGCGATCGCGTGGTGGGGATGCCAAGTGCATGCATGGCCTCGCTGATGAGGTACTCGCGCAGCATTGGTCCCAGGGCGGCCCGGCCATCGCCATTGCGAGAGAAGGGGGTGAGGCCTGCGCCCTTCAGCTGAAGGTCGCGGAGAATACCGTCACACCCTATGAGTTCTCCGAGAAGGATAGCGCGCCCGTCACCCAGCCGCGGCACGAAGCTACCGAACTGGTGCCCCGCATAAGCCATCGCGATTGGGTTTGCATCCTCTGGCAGCTGATTCCCGGAGAGCATGGCCGCCGCTTCACGCTCGATGACGTTCGGTTCCAGTCCAAGATCTTCGGCCAGGCGTTTGTTGAAAACGACGAGCTGCGGGTTCGCGACGACTGTCGGATCAGCCCGCGCGTAGAACCGGCTCGGCAAGGCGGAATAGCTGTGTTGGAACCCTAGCCGCATCGATCTGTCCCAGCTCATCCACGCTCGCGGCCGATCGCTTGAGAGCCGCGCAGGTGATCACCTGCTGATACTGGCCCGAAAGTGTCCGACCACCGCGCTTCACCCTCCTCGCCCCGCAACATATTGATATTTATGACCGTTGAGAGGGCAGATCGGCGGTGGCGACTGGGCTGTGACGCTCACACCCGGCGCGCCGCCCAATCATCGCACTTGCCCTTCGGATTGGCGGGACCGTTGAATATTTCGCACTTGCCGCAAGCTGCAGGTTCGGTCTCAGCGTTGAAAAAGCGGCATCGGCTACAGGTCTTACTAGGATCCAGCGACTTCTCGGTGTAGTTGTCCAATTCGCGTTGCCGGTTCTCGGCCTGGCTAAGGGCGCTGGGATTGGCGCAGACCAAGTCCTTTTTGTCTCTTCCGTGCCCAACTGACATCCAGCTCGCCGCACCGCCGAGGAGGCAAGCCGTCAGCCGCCGCAAAGTCGCGCGACGTCCTTGCAGAGCGGCAGCTGTGGGCGACAACTTGGCGCGTCCCATCAACGTAGTTCCTTGTGGGTCTCGCGATTCTGCCTGTCGTTGCTGAATGCGACGTGCGCGTGCAAATCCGCAGCGACGAAGGCGCGACAAGATCGCCCTGAGGCGATCACTTGGTTACTCGCGCACCTCTGCCGAGCGCGCACCGAAAGCAGGTCATTCGCTTAACCGCGATCCCTCGGCTTGGCGGACCCTCATCAGGATCGGCAGAATCGCGATCAATCACGACTATTTGAGGGCTGCTTGCGCTTCGGTGGCCGCTTTTTTTGCCGCAGTCAGGTCGTCGGATTTCAACCCGGTCTGTGCTTTCGCGAGTGCCGCGGCCAGTTTGGCCTTCGTCGCTGAGTCGGTCGTGTCAGGAATCGCCCCATTCCCGAGCTTCTGACATGGATTCGCCTCCTTGGCATCAAATCCCTGCCCCGTGGGTCCCACCAAACAATTGACAGTGTGGTGTAGATGCATGTGGACCTGTTCGATAGTGGCCGCCTGTGCCGCCAGACCAGCGTGCAAACCGCTGGTGACGGCTTCCTGAGCAGGATCTGTCGCTTGTGCGGAGGCAGGTGAGGTGATGATAACTGTGACAACACCCGCTAGGGACAGGTGAGCCGCGAACCTTGGTTTATGCAGCATATGGTGACGTCCTTATATATTGGGCGTGATTTGGACACAGCGATTCATAACTCATCGGAACGTAAAAGGGACTCGATTAGGGCCACTTCTGGTCAACGACTGCACAAAATGAGGGCGTCATTATTGCCACGAGGGTGTAGGGACGGCAATTCTCACCCGCCGGTAACTCCGCGGAGTTGAACGGCACCCCGCGGCCCCCGATCCCGCAATGGTGGGCGGTATTGGGATCGAACCAGTGGCCCCTGCCGTGTGAACGGTGGGTAGGGGCTTACAGATCAACCATATGCGAGCCGAGGCCCCTGTTCCAATAAGCACTTGTTATCACGTGATGTCACGCGATATCACGCAATGTCACGACCGAAGTGTCCCAGGAGTGGCCCAGGCCCGGTGATCGCGGCTTGCCGTTCACTTGTGAGTGCCGGAGTTCATCCAGCCGGTTTGTGGCGTTGGGCTTGGGAGTGGCACGGCGCGAGGTGCTGGGCCGGCATGTTTGAATTGCGGATTGATTACGATCGGGTCCGGGGATGGTGCCGTAGGTGCTCAGCGTACAGTATATTCGCACGAACCATGATCAACGCACACGCCGCACTAGAAGCCCTGCGCGAGGGCAATCGCCGCTTCGTCAGCAAGCTCAGTCGCGAAGCCGGCAGCGCGCGCCGGATTGAGCTGCCCGCGAGGCAGGAGCCACTCGCCATCATCCTCGGATGCTCCGACGCTCGTGTGCCGGCGGAGATCGTGTTCGACCAGGGGCTCGGCGACCTCTTCGTCATCCGCGTGGCGGGCAACATCGTTGCCCCCTCCCAGGTCGACAGCGTCGAGTTCGCGGCCGAGGCCTTCGGCACGCGCTTGGTGGTCGTGCTCGGGCACTCCAACTGCGGCGCCATCAACGCAACCCTCGAGCAGCTCGCGCGACCGTCGCGCGAGCAGTCGCGCAACCTGAGCTCCATCGTCGACCGCATCCGCCCCGCAGTGGAGGGTCTGCTCGAACGCGCCCCGCAGCTAGACCGCGAGACACTCGAGCAACAGGCGGTACGCGCCAACATCCGCATGTCCGTCGATCATCTGCGCCACGGCTCGGCGGTCCTCGAGCAACTGATCCGGCGGGACGGCCTCGTGGTCGTCGGCGCAGAATATTCGCTCGTGACCGGCGTGGTGGACTTCTTCGAGGCAATAGGCAAGAGAACCGGATGATTCCAGCGGCGCAGACCGCGTTGTAGCGCTGCGACGGCGGCTAAGGGACTCTCCCGCCGTCCGATACCCGCGGTGGCCGAAGCGGTGGGCGGGTCATGCCCTGTATGGACCCCGAGAAAGAAAGCTCTTGGATCATGGGCCGCGTCCAATTGCGTCCATGCACGGCCACGCATTTCGGCAACAGATCATGCCGTACTTTTTCCGGCTTACTTAGGTAAGCACTTGATTTTTGTGGGCGGTACTGGGATCGAACCAGTGGCCCCTGCCGTGTGAAACGGGGGGGAAGGGGCTTACAGATCAACAATATGCGAGGGCAGGGGCCAAGCGCAACAATCACTTAGTATCACGTGATGTCACGCGATATCACGCAACGTCACGATCTGACTGTCCCAAAATTGTCCCAGACCCGCGATCCGCCCGCGGCCGCCGCGATGCGAGGGGCATAGTCTAACGCCGCGGCTCACTCTCTACGAAAGGGGAAAATCATGACGAAGCAAAGGCACAACCTAACGCTCGTGACAGGAGCCGGTCTCACGGCAGCATGTCTACTCGCCACGGGCCCTGTGCCAGCTTCCGATCAGGGGAGCTGGCCAGCTAGTAAGGCTAGCGCTCCCACGCCGAAGCTCATGGGTATGCCGGCAGCCCTGGCAAAAAACCTGGCCAACTTCGACGACCTCGACTTCCATGTTTACACCGGCCAGCAGTGGGAAAACCTCCACAAGAGTCATGCACAAGACATCGTTGTGCATTACCCGGATGGCCACACGACCAAAGGAATTCCCGATCACATCAAGGAGCTGAAGTTCATGTGGACGTTTGCTCCGGATAACCGCATCACGGAGCATCCGGTGCGCTTTGGGACGGCGGACGCCGAGTGGACCGCTGTCATGGGTTTTCTGGATGGCACTTTTACGAAGCCCATGACTCTAGCGGATGGCACCGTCATTCAGCCGACGGGAAAGGCTTACCATCTGCCGATGGCGACCCTGGGGCATTGGAACACGCAGGGCGTTATGGCCGAGGAATATCTGTTCTGGGACAACGCCACGCTGATGAAGCAGATCGGTGTTGGCAAATAACTGACAAGAGCAAGGGCAATCTGGTGTCTCCCGGCACCAGATTACAATCCGTCCGAACGACTGCTCATTGGCTCAAGCAGAATTTCACTCACGTGCTGCACGTCGACGACCTGGCAGCTCACACGCACATGAACCCATCGACCTTTCGACAGCATTTCCGCGCCATCACAGGCATGAGCCCGTTGCAGTTCCAGAAGCAGTTGCGTCTGCAGGAAGCGTGGCAATTGATGCTCAATCAGAGCCTCGACGCGGGCAACGCCGGGGCCGCGTGGGCTATGAGAGCGCATCCCAGTTCAGCCGCGAGTACAGCCGCCTGTTTGGCGCTCCGCCTCAGCGCGATATCAGGCGCTTGCGACTAAGCCAAACGGAGTAAAGACAGTAGCACCGCCATCCGTACTGAAGGTCCGCTTGTGGGCCGGTTCCTGACGTCGTGACGAGCGTTGCGCGCGAGAGCGCTGCCGTCTATGAGCAGGGAACTTGAGCGATCCCCCAAAAATCCCGCGCGACCGATCGTGGCCGGACTCGCTCCGATGAGGGCAGCGGTCTACTCGCCCGCGTATCCCGCCTCGAGCTGATGTCGGACGGCAAGGATCAGGACAATGTCTTCGGCGGGAAGCCAACGGTATTTCGCGATATTTCCGTAACGGCCGCGCGAGAGGATGAGTTCGCGCCGACCTTCTTCCGCAGGCCGCCCGAGTAGAGGGTGATCGGCCAGGAGCTCAAAAGCCTTTCGCACGCTCAGGATCTGTTCGCGCGCTTTTTGGGGGTTCTCGGCAGCGATGAAGTCAAAGAGCCGTTCGAGGTCGGCGAGCGCTCTTTGCGTTATTTCGACCGTCGCCATGCACGAGTCTTGGGACGACGCGCCTTTGCCCCGGACGCCCTTGCAGTCAGATAGTCAAAGGTGGCTGCGAGTTCAAACGACCTTCCGTTCGAGAGTGCCTCCTCCTCTGAACGTGCCGCTTCGTCGGCGAATCGCGCCTTCAGCTCTGAACGCTCCGCTTCACGAGCCAGCGCTTCAACCATGAAGGCATGGGGCGTTTTATTCGCGGCATTCGCCAGTCGCTCGATACGGCGTTTGAGATCTTCGGGGAGTTTCAGGCTTGTGGCGGCCATCGGCGGACTCGTCCTCGCTATCTAGGTAGTCATAAGGTAATACCTTACCCTTGGGGCGTCAAGAATGAGGGAATCGCCCGAAGTTCTTGTTCTGAATGGTGGGCGGTACTGGGATCGAACCAGTGGCTCCGTTAGGATACTGAGCAATCGCGAACCGCCGTGGCTCACTTGATCCGCTGGCATGGGGCAGGCGTCGTGACCGGAAAAGTCTGCGTCGCTGTGGTCTTGGCAGTTATCGTGACTGCGCGTGGCATGACGTGGGCGGCGGACGCGCCGCACTCACACATTATTGTCCCTTCCCGCAGCACGGCCGTGGAGCTCGAGAGTCTGAGCCAGAAGTCGAATGTCCTCGCCGACGTATTGACGATAGATCGCAAGGAGTACGTCCTGCAGCTGGACGGCAGCGGCGATCACGCCTTATCGGGTCACATCCTGATCCGGGAAGCGGCCGGTAAGGGTGAGACAGAGACGCCCATCATTCGCCTACCGTTCGAGCAGTTGGCGCTCGTCTACTACTTCGAAATTCCGCCGGCTGCGAATCAAAGACCCGACCATCTTGTCAAGGACAAGTACCCTTCCCTCCCCGCTGTCGGCAGCGCAGAACGGAAGCTGAATTGCAACGAGTTGGATCTGGAAACGGCTCGCGCCGGAACTATCCGCTGGTACGCGAGACAACATCCGGGCGTCGTACCCTTTACCGAGCACGAGGCCAACGCCCGGTATGGCAGGAACGCCCTCAAGTACACGGGAGAGGGCTTACTCGTCATTGTCGCGCTGATGGGCGCGACGGGCTTCGGTGGGGGCGGCGGTGGGGGTGGAGGGTGCTGGACTTGTTCCGCGCTTCCCGCACCAGTTGATCTGGAGGCTCTCCGGTGGGCCGTGACGGCCGCAGATCGCCGTGAATTGGAGCTGTTGCAACTTAAACGTGATCGGCCTTGTCCCGCGCATGCAATACCTGATGGCGAGTTCACGGACCTCGACATTCTGAGCAAGATCGAAGCGACGCGTCGTGACCTCGATGCCCATCAGCTCTCCGACCGGGACCAGATGAAGCAGCAGACAGAGTTCCTTGATCGGCTCGACCCGACAACAGATTTCAGGCTACCAATTGAGGAAAGGACGGCCAGGGAGCAAGCCGAGCCGGTGCAGGCTCAGTTCGATGCGCTCGTCGCACAGCTTGGTCCTTTCATCTCTAGAGCCGCAAATGTTCAATGGTGGGAGGGCTCATGCGAGATGAAAGAAATCAAGAAAAATGGCGATTGGCACTGGGAAGCGTCAGATCTAGTGATACTGCAGCACGCGCTGCTCTTCCAGGGGAAGCCGGTTCACTGGGGAGTACCTCCTTTCTGGCAAAGCCTGCCGTTGAGGGAGGTCGATTCGGTGCTACCGCGTGTCCATCTCACGCCGTTTACGCCGTGGGTACCGTGGAAGAAACGTGACGGGTCTTGTTTCTATTTTCAGGCTTCAGGCCACCAGCGGATGACGGAGCAGCTTGGGCGAATGATTGATGCAGAGCTAAGCCACCGGTGAATCGCTTTGCACAAGAGTTCAGGCGACGCAGCCGCTCCCGCAGGCCCGCGGTGCCCGGCCGGCGTGGTCGTCCTGCCCCTCAACTTTACTGTTAGCTGAACCATGGATCACGATGCGCTCGTCGCCTTACTAAGGCTCGCTGTGTCAGCGGCGGTCGCAATTGCGCTGATGCTGGTTTGGTGCCTTGGCAGCGATTCTTGGTTTCGACCGGCCGCTCTGCTTTCCGTCGTCTTGGTGGCTGCCCCGGTTGTGCTTATAGCCGCGATCAACACTGGCCGAGTGTTAAGGCGCCGCGGCTTTGCAAGGACAGCGCCAATTGCGACGCGCGTTTCTCAGCTGTCTCTTGGTGGCTTTAGCTGTCTTGTCGCGGTCGGTGTAGTTAGCAAAGCTATCTTAGGTACAGCCCCGGCGTGGTTGGTGGCCGCTTGGTGCCCAGCTGCGTCAGTTGGCATCCTGTTATATGGGGTATCGCTACTCTTAGCGCGCTCCGCCGGCGCTGAAGATGATGGGTCCAGCTAACAATCGGAGGTCTTCCAGTTGGTCTGATGCCGGCATACTCCTGGGTGGATCTCGACCTGCGTATGACTAAGGGTCGCTATGAGCTCTCGCTCTACGCGAAGAATCTCCTCGCCTTCAACTTCGGCGGTCCAAGCACGGACATCAGGACCGGTGTGATCTATTTTCAAGGGACACCAATACAGCCGCGAACCCTTGGGCTCAGCGCCACGATGACCTTTTAGGCCTCTCGTCGGGACAGACGCAGCGAGTGCGTTCCGATAATCAAACACTGCTCCAGAAGCATGCGTAGAATTGCGCGCGCTGATTCGCGAAATTTCTGATCGAATCGGCAGCGATCGAAGGGGAAGTTCGAGGCGGCGAGGCTGAAGTCCTAGACGAAGGCGACGGGCCGAAGTCCAGGACATCGAAGCGCGCGCCGCTCTGCAAGGCCGTCCGTGCGTTAGGCCAAACCCCAGTGGCGAGTTTTCATCTACGCGCTCGTTCGGCGAAAAATGGGGGCAAGCTAGAAATGGAGTTTTTCAACGGAATAGGCCGGCTCATGCCGCTCGTCACGAGCGTTGCGTCCGATAGCCCTGCCGTCTGTGAGCAGGGGAGTGGGGCGGCCGCTCACGACCCCCTGCTGCAACCCGTGATCGTCCGCTCCGGAGCAGGCAATTAAAACGACTGTGCGCCTACTCCAGCAACTTGTGCAGGAAAGGTTTGTAGCGGGGCTCGTCTCGCCGCTAGTCGATGCGTACAGCTACTTGACTTCGCTCGGCATATCTTGCGCTGCCACAATCTGCCAAGTGCCTCGCCGTTTTAGCCAAGTGTCCGTCCAAGTGAGTTTGACCGTGTGTTTTCGCCCGTCAGCCTCAACGTGTACTGCGCTTTCACTACCATACAAAATGGCAATGGCGTCACCAAAAAAATGGACCTTCACCTCGTACATCGTGCACGCTTCTTCGAGAACCGAGGATTGGGCGTCAGCGAGCTCCTTCTTTTTCGAGTATCGGGACCCATCCGGAGCAGTTCCGTAAAAGTCCTCCGCGAGAATCGATTTTTGGATGCCGTTATGGGTACAGCCGGCCTCGGCCCACTGGCGCTCATAGTCGATCAGAGACTTTGCCGTTGATTCGTCTGCAGCTGCCCAGCGGCTTTCCTGCGCGTGTGCCGGCATCCAAGACATCAAGCCGATGGCCATCGCGACGGCCGCGGATATCCTGAAACATTGCAATAGGCTGGACTTCATTTCATTTCCTCGGAATTAATGGACCCGCTCTGTCCAAGCTTACACCGTGACCTGTGCGGAATTGGATGAAATGCGCTGTGATGTGAATGGCCGCTGTGCGTCTGGCATTCGCGGACAACGATCGTCCGGGTTTGGGCCGCAAGTAGACAGAGAACACTGTGGGCCCTGCTTGCAGACATTCCGGCCGCTGCTCTCTGTGAGCAGGGATCGCTGATGCAGCGTCGAGCTTAGCTTTGCAACTGCAGCGCCGTGGCTACGACCGCAAGTCGCTTATCCAGCGTCCAAAAAGGAAGTTTGGCCAACCTTGCTGACGCGAGCAGATGGACATCTACCCAGCCCAGGCCTCGCCCCATCAGACGGTGGCTCTCAAGAAACGCGAGCACTTCGTCGTGAGCGGCTACCGGCGCATGCGGTAGCGCAGTGAGAGCGCTGAGCAACTTGTCTCGTTGCGCGAGGTTTCCGCACGCCAGCTCCCCGACTACGAAGGCATGGGTCCAAACCTGCGTCTGTTCTAGCAGCGCGACCAGTGTCGCGTTGCGTCGACGCAGGTGATCGACCCAGACGGACGTATCGACCAGCATCTGGCAGCCAGCGAGCTAGCGGGCGGTGCGCGGCCGGCGGCGACGGATCGGTTTGAGACGCCGTTCAGTTCCACCCAGTGCCGCCAATCTGCGCGCATTCTCTCGCGCGATCAGCGCCTGCAGCCCGGCATGCAGTACCGCGGTCTTCTCCTGTAGACCGCTTAACTCCTGGGCCCTTGCTAGCAGGGTGTCATCGATGATTAGAGTAGTCCTCATATGCATTAATATGGATCATTGATGCATATGAGTCAAACCATACAATCACCATTGCCGCGCCTGCGCGGGCCGTTGAACAGAGTCCTGTCGGTGCGGATCTCGTGGACCACTGTCCCAAATTAAGCTTAGGGACCCGCTTTAAGTTCTTGTTCTAAATGGTGGGCGGTACTGGGATCGAACCAGTGGCCCCTGCCGTGTGAAAGCAGTGCTCTACCGCTGAGCTAACCGCCCTTTTTTGAGGGACGGGAAGTCTATAGTCGAGCCTGCCGCAAAGGCAAATCAGCGCTCCGCCCGACGGTAGCGCCGCGAGGCGCGGCCGACGCGGCGCGGCGGCGGCGGCCTTGGTAACATGCGCGCCCCTTGCCGCCACAATGATTTCCCCGCAGCCATGACCGTCGTCACCCGCTTCGCGCCAAGTCCCACGGGGATGCTGCACGTCGGCGGCGTGCGCACGGCGCTGTTCAGCTGGCTGTACGCGCGGCGAACCGGCGGGAAATTCATCCTGCGGATCGAGGATACCGATCGGGAGCGCTCCACCGAAGATGCGGTGCGGGTGATTTTGGAGGGCATGGAGTGGCTCGGGCTGACTGCCGATGAAGGCCCGTACTACCAGACGCAGCGCTTCGACCGTTATCGCGCCGTTCTGGCGGATATGCTCAAGGCGGGCACGGCCTATCGCTGTTACTGCACCAAGCAGGAGCTCGAGGCCCTGCGCGAGCAACAGATCGCACGCAAGGAGAAACCGCGTTACACCGGCATCTGTCGCGCGCGCACCGAGCCGCGGCCGGGGGTGGATCCGGTGGTGCGGTTTCGCAACCCCCTGGACGGCACCGTGGTGGTACAGGACCTGGTGCACGGGCCTGTGACCTTTCAGAACGCCGAGCTCGATGACCTCATCATCGCGCGCGCCGACGGCACCCCGACCTACAACTTTTCAGTGGTCGTCGACGACATGGACATGGGAATCACGCATGTCATTCGTGGCGATGACCATTTGAACAACACGCCCCGGCAGATGAACATGCTGCACGCATTGGGCGCAACCTTGCCCGCCTACGCGCATGTACCCATGATTCTCGGGCCAGACGGCGCGAAGCTCTCCAAGCGTCACGGCGCAGTGAGCGTGCTGCACTACGAGGACGAGGGCTATCTCCCCGAGGCACTCCTTAATTATCTGGTGCGCCTGGGTTGGTCGCACGGCGATCAGGAAGTGTTCACGCGTGAGGAGATGATCGCCGCGTTCGACATCCACGATGTGAATAAGGCGGCGTCTGCCTTCAACCCCGAGAAGCTCCTGTGGCTCAATCAGCAGCACATGGTGCGCGCAGCACCGGCTGCGCTGGTGCCTTACCTACGTGCGCAGCTGCGGCGCATCGGTGTCGACAGCGACGACCAGGCGCTCCTCGAGGGAGTGATCCTCGCCCAGCGCGAGCGTGCCAAGACGCTGAAGGAGATGGCGCACAACAGCCGCTTTTTTTTCGTCGAGCGCGTCGAGATCGACCCTAAGGCGGCTGCCAAGCATCTGACCACGGACGCGCGCGCGCTGCTGGTGGCGGCGCATGTGCAGCTCGCCGCTCTCCCCGAGTGGACCGCGGCCGCCATCCACACGTGCATCAATGCACTCGCTGCGAATCTGCAGCTGGGCCTCGGCAAGGTTGCTCAACCGCTGCGCGTGGCGGTCACGGGAACGGCTGTCTCACCACCCATCGATGCCACGTTGGCACTGCTGGGCCGCGAGCGCACGCTCGCCCGGATGGATGCCGCGCTGAAGCAGCCATTCTCCGAGTAGCCGTCACGAGAACACCGCTGACTAAGGCCAGAAAGGTTCTGCGCTTTCGGGCGAATTTGCTGACGCAGCACAGCGGCTTGACAACCTCAGGTGGGCTGCGTAGCGTCCGCCGGCTTCGGCGTGGGGCCATAGCTCAGCTGGGAGAGCGCTTGCATGGCATGCAAGAGGTCGGCGGTTCGATCCCGCCTGGCTCCACCAGTAAAATCAGCGAGCTCTGTGCTAAGACCCCTCGGATCCGAGGTCACGTCCCCATCGTCTAGAGGCCCAGGACATCGCCCTTTCACGGCGGTAACAGGGGTTCGAATCCCCTTGGGGACGCCAATAAAAACAGGTAGTTACGAGCACTCGTGCTCCCAAGGGACGTCGCTTTTCGGCATAAATCATCACCAAACAGCGTCCAGGTAGCACACCTGATAATGCCCTGCACTTTCTGTTACGAGATTTGTCTTGCTCTCACCAAGGCCGCCGGAATCCCCCGCGGCGGATGGTTAGCTGCGCGCGGATGATGGCTCCGCGTGTTGGGGTGGGTTTGGAGATTTCTGAAGATCGCGTCGAAAGAATCGGGCCACGCCCTGGAGAGAACAGTTGAAACCGCCTGCGCTGGCGGCAGCTCGCCCGGGGTGCGCGGCGGGTGGACCGCGCATCATCGCCCGCTGAACCGTCTCGGTGGCAAGTAGGTTCGCGCTGTCAATCGTACCGAGGGTGCCGACGGAGTTGTGGGAATTGCCACCGCCAGCTTGACCGCCGGACTGCAGGATGCACGGTTAGCTCCGCACGAGGTTGAGCGGCCCTTGATCGGCAATTAACGTGACGTGCGTCACAAGTTTGCGGGCGAGCTATCTCACAGCTCTCGGTAAGTTTGCCAACGCACAGAGCACCCTTGCGCCAGGGAGATATAGCTAATTGCGCCAGATAGCCCACAGGACAAAGTGGTTCCGATCATCCGAGGAGAGCTCAATGTCCAATGATCGAGACGCGTAGCCGTCGCGGTAGAGCCTCCTTTTTGTCCGCTTCTAAAAGCCGATGCAAGCCGATTGGCTTCCGTTTGGGGCACGCACAAACACCGCTCCAAGCAGTCTGAACACTATGAATCGCCACGGATCGATGAACCGCGTTTACCGTCTCATCTGGACCAAGGTACGCAATGTCTGGATTCCTGTGGCAGAGAAGACTCGAGGGCGGGGCAGGCGAGCCTGCCGCACGCTGGTCGTCGCGACGCTGTCACTAGGCGCGGCTTATGCGCAGGCGGGCGGTCCTTCCGGCGGACAGGTTATCGCCGGTACCAGCAGCATTGCCCAGTCCGGCGCCATCACCACCATCACGCAAGAGAGCTCAAGGCTCTCGCTGAGCTGGACCAGCTTTAACATAGCGCCGCAGGAAACCGTAAACTTCGTGCAGCCATCGGCGAGCGCGGTTGCGATCAATCGCATCTTCGACACCAACGGCACACAGATCCTCGGACACCTGAACGCCAATGGCCAGGTGTTTCTGATCAATCCGAACGGCATCCTGTTTGGTCCGGGCGCCGAGGTCAACGTCGGCGGCCTAGTTGCCACCACGCTGGATCTCAATGAGGGCAGCTCCAATCCGAATGCAAAATCGTTCGCCGGCAACAGCGCTCAGAGCGTCGTCAACAAGGGCACGATCAATACTGCCTCGGGCGGCTACGTGGCGCTGCTCGGCAACCGCGTCAGCAACCAGGGTGTGATCAGTGCCCAGCACGGTACCGTTGCTTTGGCAGCGGGCAGTGCCGCAACGCTCACGTTCCGCGACAACAGTCTCGTGCGCCTGCAGGTGGATCAGAGCGTGTTGCAAAGTCTCGCCGATAACGGCGGGCTGATCCGAGCCGACGGCGGGCAGATCATCATGACGGCCGGCGCCAAAGATGCACTCACCGCCAGCGTCGTCAATAACTCCGGTGTGATCGAAGCACGCACGGTGGACGCTCATGAGGGCACCATCATCCTGCTCGGCGGCATGGCGGCAGGTACCGTCAATGTCGGTGGCACGCTCGATGCCTCTGCCCCCAACGGCGGCAATGGCGGATTCATCGAAACCTCCGCCGCGCACGTAAAGGTTGCTGATGATGCCAAGGTCACGACCGCCGCCCTCACGGGGTTATACGGCAGCTGGCTGATCGATCCGCAGAATCTTACCGTGGCGGCCAGCGGTGGCGATATCACCGGGACGACGCTTTCGAGCGATCTCGCGACGACCGATGTGAGCCTGCAAAGCAGCAACGGCGCCACGGCGGGAGCGGGCAATGTCAACGTCAATGATGCGGTCACATGGAACGCCAACACCGCCTTGACACTCACGGCATCGAATAACGTCAATATCAACGCCAACCTCACGGCGACCGGCAACACCGCAGCGCTGCTCATCAAGCCCAACACGGCGAACGGCGCCGACGCGGCGAGCGGGACGGGAACCTACAATCTGCAAAGCGGCATGTCCATCACGTTGTCCGGAACGACGCCGAGTCTGTCGATTGCGGGCACCTCCTATACGGTGATCAACACGCTAGGGGTTGCGGGGAGTGCCACCGGCACGGACTTGCAGGGGCTCAACGGCGGCCTCCCCGGACATTATGCGCTTGGCAGCAACATCAACGCCGCAGCGACTGCCAGCTGGAATGGCGGCGCAGGCTTCACGCCGATCGGCACGCTTGCTACGCCCTTTGCCGGTACCTTCGACGGATTGGGCCACGTGATCAGCAATCTCACGATCAACTGGCCATCTATACCCAATGTTGGCCTATTCGGTTACACCAGCACCGGCGCCACGATTCGCAACGTGGGCCTGGTTGATGGCAGTGTGATTGGCGGTGCCGGGACCGGCGGACTGGTCGGAGACAATGGTCCGGGAGTGCCGATCAGCGACAGCTATTCCACGGGCAATGTGAGCGGCGCTGCCGGCAGTGGCGGCTTGGTCGGGAGCAACACCACCGGCGCCATCAGCGGCAGCTATTCCACGGGCAATGTGAGCGGCGCTGCGGGCAGTGGCGGCTTGGTCGGGAGCAACACCACCGGCGCGATCAGCGGCAGCTATGCCACGGGCAGCGTGAGCGGCGCTGCCGGCACCGGCGGGTTGATCGGGAGCAGCACATCGGGGGCAATCAGCAACAGCTACGCCACGGGCAGCGTGAACGGCGCTGCCGGCACCGGCGGGCTGGTTGGAAGCAACACCTCAGGACCGATCAGCAATAGCTACGCCACGGGCAACGTGAACGGGGGTACAGGCGCTGGCGTCGGCGGCCTGATCGGGAGCAACACATCAGGCACCGTTACCGACGCTTATGCTGCAGGAGGCGTCAGCGGAACCGGCGCCAGCCTCGGCGCACTGCTGGGCAGTAGCAACGCAGGCGTGGTCACCGATAGCTACTGGGACAAATCGACATCGCTTGTGCAAATTTCAGCGGGAGGTGGCATTGGCATGACCACCGCGCAAATGATGACGCAAGCGAATTTTGTTTCGGCGACCACAGCCAACAGCCCCAATAGCCCGGCATGGAACTTCGCCAATATCTGGGTGATGTACGAGGGGCTTACCTACCCTCTCCTGAGCGGTTTTATGACCCCGCTCAGGTCACAGCGAACAACGCCAGCAAGACTTACGGGCAGGCCAACCCAGCATTTGGCGTGAGCTATTCTGCTACGCCCACCGGTAATCTGCTCGGCACGGTGAGCTACAGCGGTGCCGCGCAAACTGCGACAAACGTCGGCAGCTACGCCATCGTGCCAAGTGGGCTGTACTCCAACCAGCGGGGGTACATCATTAGTTACGCTAACGGCACGCTGAGTATCGACCCCGCCACGCTGACGATCACCGGCTCCGTGGCGGGCAATAAGGTCTACGATGGCACGCTCAGCGCCGTGCTCACGGGCGGCAGCCTGAGCGGGGTGATCGCGGGAGATGCGGTCACGCTGACTCAGGCGGGCAGCTTCCTCGCGAAGAATGTCGGCACCGGGATCGGGGTCACCGCGAGCGATACGTTAGGCGGTGCCAGCGCCAGCAACTACACCCTGACCGAGCCGGTGGGCCTGGTCGCGAACATCACGCCGGCCGCCCTCACGGTCGCCGGTCAGAGCGCGGGCAATAAGGTCTACGATGGCACGCTCAGCGCCGTGCTCACGGGCGGCAGCCTGAGCGGGGTGATCGCGGGAGATGCGGTCACGCTGACTCAGGCGGGCAGCTTCCTCGCGAAGAATGTCGGCACCGGGATCGGGGTCACCGCGAGCGATACGTTAGGCGGTGCCAGCGCCAGCAACTACACCCTGACCGAGCCGGTGGGCCTGGTCGCGAACATCACGCCGGCCGCCCTCACGGTCGCCGGTCAGAGCGCGGGCAATAAGGTCTACGATGGCACGCTCAGCGCCGTGCTCACGGGCGGCAGCCTGAGCGGGGTGATCGCGGGAGATGCGGTCACGCTGACTCAGGCGGGCAGCTTCCTCGCGAAGAATGTCGGCACCGGGATCGGGGTCACCGCGAGCGATACGTTAGGCGGTGCCAGCGCCAGCAACTACACCCTGACCGAGCCGGTGGGCCTGGTCGCGAACATCACGCCGGCCGCCCTCACGGTCGCCGGTCAGAGCGCGGGCAATAAGGTCTACGATGGCACGCTCAGCGCCGTGCTCACGGGCGGCAGCCTGAGCGGGGTGATCGCGGGAGATGCGGTCACGCTGACTCAGGCGGGCAGCTTCCTCGCGAAGAATGTCGGCACCGGGATCGGGGTCACCGCGAGCGATACGTTAGGCGGTGCCAGCGCCAGCAACTACACCCTGACCGAGCCGGTGGGCCTGGTCGCGAACATCACGCCGGCCGCCCTCACGGTCGCCGGTCAGAGCGCGGGCAATAAGGTCTACGATGGCACGCTCAGCGCCGTGCTCACGGGCGGCAGCCTGAGCGGGGTGATCGCGGGAGATGCGGTCACGCTGACTCAGGCGGGCAGCTTCCTCGCGAAGAATGTCGGCACCGGGATCGGGGTCACCGCGAGCGATACGTTAGGCGGTGCCAGCGCCAGCAACTACACCCTGACCGAGCCGGTGGGCCTGGTCGCGAACATCACGCCGGCCGCCCTCACGGTCGCCGGTCAGAGCGCGGGCAATAAGGTCTACGATGGCACGCTCAGCGCCGTGCTCACGGGCGGCAGCCTGAGCGGGGTGATCGCGGGAGATGCGGTCACGCTGACTCAGGCGGGCAGCTTCCTCGCGAAGAATGTCGGCACCGGGATCGGGGTCACCGCGAGCGATACGTTAGGCGGTGCCAGCGCCAGCAACTACACCCTGACCGAGCCGGTGGGCCTGGTCGCGAACATCACGCCGGCCGCCCTCACGGTCGCCGGTCAGAGCGCGGGCAATAAGGTCTACGATGGCACGCTCAGCGCCGTGCTCACGGGCGGCAGCCTGAGCGGGGTGATCGCGGGAGATGCGGTCACGCTGACTCAGGCGGGCAGCTTCCTCGCGAAGAATGTCGGCACCGGGATCGGGGTCACCGCGAGCGATACGTTAGGCGGTGCCAGCGCCAGCAACTACACCCTGACCGAGCCGGTGGGCCTGGTCGCGAACATCACGCCGGCCGCCCTCACGGTCGCCGGTCAGAGCGCGGGCAATAAGGTCTACGATGGCACGCTCAGCGCCGTGCTCACGGGCGGCAGCCTGAGCGGGGTGATCGCGGGAGATGCGGTCACGCTGACTCAGGCGGGCAGCTTCCTCGCGAAGAATGTCGGCACCGGGATCGGGGTCACCGCGAGCGATACGTTAGGCGGTGCCAGCGCCAGCAACTACACCCTGACCGAGCCGGTGGGCCTGGTCGCGAACATCACGCCGGCCGCCCTCACGGTCGCCGGTCAGAGCGCGGGCAATAAGGTCTACGATGGCACGCTCAGCGCCGTGCTCACGGGCGGCAGCCTGAGCGGGGTGATCGCGGGAGATGCGGTCACGCTGACTCAGGCGGGCAGCTTCCTCGCGAAGAATGTCGGCACCGGGATCGGGGTCACCGCGAGCGATACGTTAGGCGGTGCCAGCGCCAGCAACTACACCCTGACCGAGCCGGTGGGCCTGGTCGCGAACATCACGCCGGCCGCCCTCACGGTCGCCGGTCAGAGCGCGGGCAATAAGGTCTACGATGGCACGCTCAGCGCCGTGCTCACGGGCGGCAGCCTGAGCGGGGTGATCGCGGGAGATGCGGTCACGCTGACTCAGGCGGGCAGCTTCCTCGCGAAGAATGTCGGCACCGGGATCGGGGTCACCGCGAGCGATACGTTAGGCGGTGCCAGCGCCAGCAACTACACCCTGACCGAGCCGGTGGGCCTGGTCGCGAACATCACGCCGGCCGCCCTCACGGTCGCCGGTCAGAGCGCGGGCAATAAGGTCTACGATGGCACGCTCAGCGCCGTGCTCACGGGCGGCAGCCTGAGCGGGGTGATCGCGGGAGATGCGGTCACGCTGACTCAGGCGGGCAGCTTCCTCGCGAAGAATGTCGGCACCGGGATCGGGGTCACCGCGAGCGATACGTTAGGCGGTGCCAGCGCCAGCAACTACACCCTGACCGAGCCGGTGGGCCTGGTCGCGAACATCACGCCGGCCGCCCTCACGGTCGCCGGTCAGAGCGCGGGCAATAAGGTCTACGATGGCACGCTCAGCGCCGTGCTCACGGGCGGCAGCCTGAGCGGGGTGATCGCGGGAGATGCGGTCACGCTGACTCAGGCGGGCAGCTTCCTCGCGAAGAATGTCGGCACCGGGATCGGGGTCACCGCGAGCGATACGTTAGGCGGTGCCAGCGCCAGCAACTACACCCTGACCGAGCCGGTGGGCCTGGTCGCGAACATCACGCCGGCCGCCCTCACGGTCGCCGGTCAGAGCGCGGGCAATAAGGTCTACGATGGCACGCTCAGCGCCGTGCTCACGGGCGGCAGCCTGAGCGGGGTGATCGCGGGAGATGCGGTCACGCTGACTCAGGCGGGCAGCTTCCTCGCGAAGAATGTCGGCACCGGGATCGGGGTCACCGCGAGCGATACGTTAGGCGGTGCCAGCGCCAGCAACTACACCCTGACCGAGCCGGTGGGCCTGGTCGCGAACATCACGCCGGCCGCCCTCACGGTCGCCGGTCAGAGCGCGGGCAATAAGGTCTACGATGGCACGCTCAGCGCCGTGCTCACGGGCGGCAGCCTGAGCGGGGTGATCGCGGGAGATGCGGTCACGCTGACTCAGGCGGGCAGCTTCCTCGCGAAGAATGTCGGCACCGGGATCGGGGTCACCGCGAGCGATACGTTAGGCGGTGCCAGCGCCAGCAACTACACCCTGACCGAGCCGGTGGGCCTGGTCGCGAACATCACGCCGGCCGCCCTCACGGTCGCCGGTCAGAGCGCGGGCAATAAGGTCTACGATGGCACGCTCAGCGCCGTGCTCACGGGCGGCAGCCTGAGCGGGGTGATCGCGGGAGATGCGGTCACGCTGACTCAGGCGGGCAGCTTCCTCGCGAAGAATGTCGGCACCGGGATCGGGGTCACCGCGAGCGATACGTTAGGCGGTGCCAGCGCCAGCAACTACACCCTGACCGAGCCGGTGGGCCTGGTCGCGAACATCACGCCGGCCGCCCTCACGGTCGCCGGTCAGAGCGCGGGCAATAAGGTCTACGATGGCACGCTCAGCGCCGTGCTCACGGGCGGCAGCCTGAGCGGGGTGATCGCGGGAGATGCGGTCACGCTGACTCAGGCGGGCAGCTTCCTCGCGAAGAATGTCGGCACCGGGATCGGGGTCACCGCGAGCGATACGTTAGGCGGTGCCAGCGCCAGCAACTACACCCTGACCGAGCCGGTGGGCCTGGTCGCGAACATCACGCCGGCCGCCCTCACGGTCGCCGGTCAGAGCGCGGGCAATAAGGTCTATGATGGCACGCTCAGCGCGGTGCTCACGGGCGGCAGCCTGAGCGGGGTGATCGCGGGCGATGCGGTCACGCTCACTCAGGCGGGCAGCTTCGCTCTCGAAGAATGTCGGCACCGGCATCGGCGTCACCGCGAGCGATACGTCTAGGCGGTACCAGCGCCAGCAACTACACCCTGACCGAGCCGCTGGGCCTGGTCGCGAACATCACGCCGGCGACACTAACCTACACTGCCGCGCCAGCAAGTTTCACTGCCGGACAGATCCTCACAGGCTTATCCGGGACGCTGAGCGGATTCGTGTCAACGGACAGCCAGGCCAATGCCACCGCTGGCGCACTGATTTGGACGACGACCGCCGGAGTCAGCAGTCAGCCCGGTCACTACGCCGTGGACGGCGGAGGCTTGACCGCCAGGAATTACGTGTTTGTCGAGGCGGCAGGCAATTCCACAGCTCTGACGCTGCAGGCCGGCGTTACGCCTGTCATTCCGCCTGTCGTTGCGCCTTTGTCGAGTCCTGGCGCGGCAACGTTGATGCAGGCTCGGAATGCGGTGGGCACGCTCGAAGCGGACTTGCCCTCTTCGCAGACAAACATCCAACTGGTGTCGGTCGACCCGAACATTACCGTGGCACAACGCTTGGACTCAGACGCCGCCGATGCCTCCTCGGCCGTCTCCAGTAACGGGATTGTCATCGATAGGAGAGAAGTCATCGATGCGATGGTGCCATCTTTGCGCATCGTGCGCGGCGGAGTGAAGCTGCCGGACAACCTGGTCGACGGGAATGCACGCTGAGAGGCTGCAGACCGCAGTTACGCTGGCGTCGACACTGGCTATTTTTTTCCTGCCGCTGGCGGTTCAGGCCGCCGAGCCCGTTGTACCCGGCGCGGGCTCGCTCCTGCAACAGACCCAGCCGGTCACGCCGCCCGCGCCCTCGGCCACCGGAACGGGACTCGCCCTCGAACCGCCAGGCAACGTTACGTTGCCGCCGAGTGCGCCTTTTCTGGTCAAGGCCGTACAACTATCGGGCAATACGGCATTCGATACCCAGGTCCTGCACACTTTGGTCGCAGAGGCAGAAGGCAAAAGCCTCACACTCGCCCAGTTGGGTCAAATCGCGGCGCGTATCACCGATTACTACCGCGGCCACGGCTATCTGCTGGCGCGCGCGATCATCCCGCCACAGACCATTCAGGCCGGATTGGTACGCATAGAGATCATCGAAGCGCGCTATGGCCAGATCGAACTCGAGAACCGCAGCCGCGTCGGCGATTCACTGCTGCAGGCAACGCTTGCTCAGCTGCAAAGCGGACAAGCCGTCGGCACAGCGCCACTCGATCATGCGCTGCTGCTGTTGTCCGACATTCCGGGTGTAGCCGTCATCGCGACACTGAAGCCGGGCGAGAGGGCTGGTACCTCGGACTTGCAGGTGGTCACGGCTTCCACGCCGGCTGTGGCCGGCGATGTGGCGCTGGACAATGACGGCAATCGGTATACCGGCAGAGCACGGCTGGGCGGCACGGTGAGCCTCATCGACCCTGCGCACCGCGGCGATGTGCTGAGTCTGACCGGCCTGACTTCGGGCGACATGAATTACGGCAGCCTCAGCTATGAGGCGCTGTTGAACGGTGAAGGCACGCGCCTGGGCGGCTCTTACTCGGCACTGCACTACCTCCTGGGCGATACGCTCGCGCCGCTCGATGGCCACGGCAGCGCGCAGGTCGAGAGCCTCTGGGTCAAACATCCCTTCGTGCGCACTCCGCATGTCAACCTCTACGGCCAGATCCAATATGATCACAAGCAGCTCGACGATGCGATTGGCGCGAGCGATCTGCACATCGACCGCCATCTGGATGATGGTACGGTGAGCCTGGCCGGGGATCTGCGCGATGCGCTCCTGTCCGGCGGTGTGAATACGTTGAGCCTGGGCTGGACCTCGGGACGCGTCGGCTTCGACGATGCGAGCGCGCAGCGCGCCGATGCGGCCACCGCCAACACACGCGGCAGGTTCTCGCTATGGAACGCCAATCTCTCCCGTCTGCAGTACTTGAGCCCGACTGATGCCCTGTATGTGACGATATCCGGCCAATGGACCAACGCCAATCTGGATCCTGTCGAGAAGATGATTGCGGGGGGCGCCTACACGGTGCGCGCCTATGACATGGGTGCGCTGTCGGGCGATACCGGAATCCGTGCTGGCGCCGAAATGCGCCACGAGCTAGGCATGCTCTGGCGCGGACGTTTGCAGATGGTGGCCTTCGCCGACACCGAGCATGTGAGGATCAACCATACCATCTGGGCTGCGGGTCCCGACGGCGCGACCCTAAGCGGAGCCGGGCTCGGACTCAACTGGAGTTGGCCAGCACGGTGGAACGCCAAGGCCTACGTCGCGGCACCCTTGGGACCCACACCCACGCTGATCGGCAGCAACAACTCGGCGCGCGTATGGCTCGCGCTCACTAAAGGATTCTAGAAGCCCCTGTTTCTTTTTGCGGGCAACTTATTCGGGGACTTGTCTGTTTTTCGTTCACATCGCTGCAGCGTGCCAGACGGCGGATGTCGCACGCAGCAATTCCGCGAGGAAGTGCTGGAGCGCTGCGCCGAAGTGCGCACCGCAACGCTGGCGAATGAGTTCGACACCCATCGATGTGAGCGTTGTCGTTGGCGTCGGGGACCGGTTGCGCGATCTCGTAGCTCTACAGAGTGAGCTGCGATTCAGCGACTCTACGAGGACACGCCGAGCTACGCGGAGTCGCTGGAGTTTTATCGCGGCCGTGGATTCGAGCCAAGCGCCTTCGTACGGAACAACCTATAGGTCATTTCCCGCGTCTGCTCGAAATCGACCGCATCATGTTTCGCCCCTGACTTTGGATCGGTCATCGGGGATCACCGGATTTCGTTCCCTCGACTTCGACTTCGACACGCCGATCAGGCTGCAGACAGACGATCAGTTTCGGAGTTCGCCGCTTCCCGGTGCATTCGTCCGGTTTCGTCACTGGACCTGAGCCGTCGGCTCCTCGGGTCGTAATCTTGTCTGCGGGAATTCCAGCGGCTTCGACCAAATAAGCCTTCACCGATTCAGCGCGGCGCGTCGATAGCGTCATGTTATATGCCTGCGACCCGATCCGGTCGGTGTATCCGGTGACGGTGATCACCTCGAAGCGGGTGCCCTTAAGTTCTGCAGCGAAGTTATCGAGCGCTTGCTTGCCTGCCGGTCTCACCGTGTCCTTGCCGAAATCAAACAGTGAGTCCGCTGAGAAACTTACCTTTTTCCGTGGTGGAGGTGCAGGCGGGGGTGGTGGCGGAGGCGGTGTGGGCTCGGGCGCAGATGCGACGATGGGCGCGGGCGCGGGCGGCGGCGACGCGGCAATCGGGGCGGTGCGGCCGAATCGATACAATAATCCAACGGAGAACAGATCGACGTCACCTTTATTGCCGACGGCGTCGTCGACTCGATAACGTTCCGCTTCCGCACGCACTCCGAACGATTCCGTAAAAGCGTACTGAAGGCCAACACCGAATTTGTAATTGGCGGAATACTTGCTGCGTTTGGGGTCTTGCACGATGACGGCACCAGAGCCCGCGAAGGCGTCATTAGCGTAGTCGTATTGAAACCCAACGCGTCCAAAAGCGGCGAACCGCGCCGTGATCGGCAGCGTCGCAACGGCGTCGAGATTCACGCCGTTGAGCTTGATGTTGCCGGTCAGTCCGACAGGCGGCACGGTAGTGGCAGAAAATCCGAACTTGCCTAGATCAAAATAACCGCCCTCAAGAGCGAAATATTTATTGAATTGGTAGCCACCGAAGAGCTTATAACCGAAATGGCGGTCGTCGTCTTTGATCGCCGTGGTGTCAATCCCCGCGCCGAGCAGACCGCCGATGATTCTTGGATCGTCGATTTTCGCTTTTGACTGACCAACATTGACCCCGGCGTACCAGCCGGAGTCAGCCGCAAATGACATCGGACTCACGATGACGCCCAGTGCCGCCGCGCTCAAGATCCGAAAGACTCGCGTAAATGTCATGGTTTGCTCCACGAGATCAGACTTAAGGGGGAGGCACAGTAATGACGGTGTCCACCAGAGTGACCGAGGCACCCAGCGACAGAACCCTGCCGTTGAGGGTCACGACAGCAACGTTGCCGACCGTCGAGAATGCGGCGCCTGCCGAGGAAATGATGGTTCCTACCATCGTCCCGCCGCCCCCTGCATTGATCGTTGCGGCGGTGCCCACCTGCCAGAACACGTTCTTAGCTTGGGCCCCGCCGGCCAGGATGATGCTTTGAGGGGCTGCCGCTCCCGGGCCGCCCACGGTAAGCGTCTGCGCCATCTGGAACACCCAGACCGCGCTCGCGTTTCCGCCGGCGTCGAGGGTTAGATCCGCTCCCTCTACCATGAACGTCCCCGCCGGAGCGGTATAAACACCGGGTGCGAGCGTGAGACCACCCAAGTTGGCACCAGGATTGGCCCCGGCCGGCATCCCTGCTAACGCCAGATAAGCAGTTTGCGCGTCGAGGCGGGCTTGCTTTGCAATGTTGCAATTGGCCGCATTGGGTCCCGCCGAATTGGGTCCGGTGGTGGAATTGGTGCACGTGAAAATCGTGCCGTTCACGGTTCCGATGTTCGCCGGCGTTTCCGTGTAGATATCTCCGGCCGTATCGTGAAAGCCGGTAATTGAGGAAGTGCCCGTTGCAATGGTCCCGATATCCCCATTGATCACGGTCAGAGTCCCAGTGTTCGTCATGCCTGCGGTGCCGCCAAAATCCCCGAACGGCGACGCCGAGCCGAGAGCCACGGGTGCAAGGCAATTTCCCGTCGCGGGGCCTGCGGTGAAACTCCAGGTGACGGTGCTCGACATGTGATCGGCCGGAACCGCGAGATCCTTGACGCCGCTGGGACCGCCGATGACGGTGGCCGTGTAGGTGCTGCCAGCTGTGAGAGCGCTCTGCGGCGTGAACGTCGCAATGGTGCCGGTTGCGGTATCAAGCACCACGGATGCCGCGGTGACGGGAGTCAGGGCAGGGGACGGTCCTGTGACGGTGAACGTTGTCGCGCTGATCGTGCTGGGATCCATCCGCAGACCGGAGGGCACGGTGAACGTCGCGTTGACGGAGGTATTGGGACACACGCCTGATTTACCCGCGGCGGGGTTGGTGGATTTCACCGTGACGTTTCCCGCCGGGCTTGCGGCGACCGTGGTGAAGGTCCACACGTAGTCACTGGATGCGGGCAAGGGCGCCTGATTGCCCCCCAACGCGTTGCTCGCCACATCCGTCGCCGCGGTAGTGATAGTTGCGGTATACGTCGCTCCGACGGTGAGCGCCGCCTTCGGTGTAAAGACCGCGGTTCTGGCGCCGACTTCGTACTTCACGGTGCCAGCAGGGGAGACGCAGGGCATCGCGCAGGTTACCGTGAAGCTCGCGCCGGTGAGGGTCGCGGGTGCCATGTCCTTGGTGAAGGCCGCGGAGATCGCCGCGTTGGTCGGTGCGCCACCAGTCGGTCCCGGAGTCGTCGTGGCGGGGTCGGTGAGCCGTACTCGGGGGCGGGTCGTGTCCGACGTCAAACCGGTTTTAAATTGCCAAACATAGGGACTTGCCAGTGCGAGATTCGTCGCGACAGCGGTGGCCCCGGTAATCGTGGCCGTGTAGGTCGTCATGGGCGCAAGATTCGCCGTCGGCGCAAAGGTCGCATTGGTGGCGCCGGCATCAAGAGCCACGGTTCCCGCAGGACTTACGCAAGGCGCCGTGCAAGTTACCGTAAAGCTCGCTGCTCCAGTAATCGGAGCCATGGGCTCACTGAAGGCGGCGGTAACGGAGTCATTGATCGGCACACCGACTGCATTGTTGGCGGGCGTCACCGCAGTCACGGTGGGTGGGACCCGAGCAAGAGTGGCAACTGCCGCCGTGCCGAGGATCGAATCTTGCCGGCAGGCGGTCAGCAACGCTCCCAGCGCTAATGCCAGTAACCACGCTGGAATTCGGCGATGTCTCTGGATGATATTCATGCGCGTCCCTTTTGAAGCAGATGTCCCGTTCCTTGACTGAAGCGCGGGACACAACCCTAACCCCTAATGCACCGTCGCCGCTGATTCGCACTGACTCGCAGCCTTAACCAACACGGTGCCGTTCGGGTCAAGGAGGATCTATGCGGTAGCGTACATAGGCGAGGCGCCCGTGTGTCGCGCGTCACATTTTTGGGGTCTGTGTTAGGAGCAACGCGAGAACTAATCTAGCTCGGCGGGCTCAGCACGCGAGATACAAGCTTGGCTTTGGGCGAGTTCGTCGGCGATAGCCTGATGCGGTTCGCAGATTTGCGCGCGCCGACGATGCTATCGTGATGTCTGGGACTGACCGCGCGGTACGCCACGGTGATGGCCATTCTTTTTCTTGAGTATGCTTGCGCGGCTCTCAGAGGCGGTGCAGTCACTGTTTGAAGCGGGGCTAGCGGTTTGAGGTGTGCGGTCACGCAGACGGGCAACTGCCTGACGTCCGCGCCGCTCTCGCGTTCACAGCTGCCGATGCCGCGCGTCGCGCCCGGACACGTGCGTCTGATAGCTCCCCACCGTGCATACGTCCGCGCAAATTCTCACCGATCTCGCTATGGTCTGACGATGCTCCTGTTTCATCCAGTGAATCTCGTTTGAACGTCACACAGCTGTTCGTGGACGAGAAGGCTCGACAGGCGATCCTTCTGCTGAACGCTGCACGAGTGCGCGCGACGCAGGAGCACACGCTGTCGGGGCTGGCCCTGGTGGTCCGCCGCGCGCAAGTGAACCACCTCGTCAAACCGCTAGCGCGGGTTCGGGCGGCGGCGCATCTATTGCGCTCGGAGACGGAGCGCCGCGCGGCGCGACTTGCCATTGAACTGTTGACGCGCTTCGAAGCCGAACCGCCGTCGCAGGAACGCTCACAACAGCTGCACAAGACCTATCAAGCCTGTTGTGGAATATTTCCGCGCGAGGCCGCCGCGCTGCGGCGCGTCCTCGACGCCGATCGGGTAGCCGCGGGCGGCGCCGAGCCCGCATCACCAACAACCTAGTGGTGAGTCCGGACGTCTTGCCTGTGATTCCACCTCGAGAACGCAAGCACTTCCACGGCTCAGAAGGGTGTTTGAGGTAAAGGTCCTGACGTGCCAAAACCCTCGCCAAGTCCATTCATGGCGACGGCGGTTTCCGCTTGGTTGCCCCCCAACAATCGCGCGAGCTGAGTGGCAACCACCGGACGACTGAAATAGTAGCCTTGCGCCTCCGGGCAGCTGTGCTCCTGAAGAAAAACGAACTGATCTCGTGTTTCCACACCCTCCGCCACAACCCGCATATGCAGACTCTCTCCCATGCTAATCACCGCGCTGACGATACTGGCATCGTCAGCATCTGTAGCGATATCGCGCACGAACGACTGATCGATCTTCAAAGTATCGATCGGAAAGCGCCGCAGGTGGCTTAAGCTCGAATAACCGGTACCGAAATCATCGAGCGCGAGCGTTACGCCCAGGTCTTTGAGAGCCTGAAGCACTGCCGCGGTGACTGTCGTATCCTGCATCAAGAAGGTTTCGGTCAGCTCGAGTTCCAGATAACCCGGCTCAAGGCGCTCCTCTGTCAGGATCGCACGCACGGTTGCAACGAAGTCTTTCGCGCGCAATTCCAGCGGCGAGACGTTGACCGCGACACGTACCGGCGGCAGGCCTGCGTCCCTGCCAGGCCCGGGATTGGCGGCAGGCTTCGCGCAGGACCCATCGGCCGATCGGCACGATGACACCACAGGCTTCCGCGACCGGTATAAATTGCGCAGGCGGCACGAGGCCGCGCCGGGGGTGGCGCCAGCGGATAAGGGCTTCGACGGCCGTGATCGCGCCCGTCTCCAGACTCACTTTAGGCTGGTAATGCAGTTCAAATTCCCGGTTCTCTAAGGCCCGGCGCAGATCCACTTCGAGGAACTGCCGCTCGACCGCGCGCAGGTTCACCTCCGGCTTGAAGAACTGATAGTTGTTTCGTCCACTGTCCTTGGCGTGGTACATGGCGAAATCCGCGTTCTTCATCAAGGTCTCCGCGTCCGTCCCGTCATCGGGATACGTGACGATACCGATACTTGCAGTGAGGTGCAGATCATGCTCGTCGATGCGGTGCAGCGTGCGCACACCCAGGAGTATTTTTTCAGCACTGACGGCTGCATCCTGCGCGCGCGCCACCTCCGAGAGCAGGATCACGAATTCATCACCTCCCCGTCGGCTGACCGTGTCCGAGGCGCGCACGCAAGCGTGCAACCGGCTGGCCACGGACTGCAGCACGCGGTCGGCGATGACGTGGCCCAGGGAGTCGTTGACGTGCTTGAAGCGATCCAGGTCCAGGAATAGCACGGCGAGCTTTCGCCGGTAACGGTGAGCCGCTGCGATTGCATCGGTTAGCCTATCGCTGAACAATATTCTGTTGGGCAAATCGGTGAGGCTGTCGTGCTGGGCAAGATGTATCAATTTGCTCGACAGCGCCCGAGTTGTGCTAACGTCGTGGAACACCATGACCGCGCCGGTCACCTGTCCGCGACGGTCGTGGATAGGTGCGGTGGAATCTTCGATAGCGGCCTCAACTCCGTCGCGCCGGACCAGGACGCAGTTCGGAGTAAGGGCTACGGTTTTGTTTTCCCGAATCGCCAACGCTACGGGATTCTCCGCAGCTTCGCGAGTGGTGGCATCGATAATTCGAAACACCTCCGCAACCGGACGACCTGCCGCCTCTGACCGCGACCAGCCCGTTAGGACTTCAGCGACTGATATTGAGATAGGTCACCTGGGCCCAGACGTCGGTGCTCATGACCGCATCGCCGATAGAGTTGAGCGTTACCTGCGCGCGTTCTTGTTCGTTGAACAACGCTTCGGTGATCGCCGCGCGCTCGATCATGGTGACCAGGGCTTTCGACAACAGGTACCCGTCGAGGTGGTTCTTCAGGAGATAATCCTGCGCTCCATGCTGCACCGCCAACTTGGCGACTTCCTCATCTTGCGCAGCACTGAGGACCAGGATGGGAATGTGCGGCGCGGCATGAAAGAGCCGTTCGAAGGTCTCAATTCCGTGAGAATCGGGCAGGAAGAGGTCGACCAACACCGCTCCTATACCGAACGTTCGTTGTTTTCTCGCCTGGGCTAGTCGTTCCAGACCCGCGGAGCAACTTCTGACCCATTCGACTTTGAAGGACCCATTCAACGCGCTTCGAACCACCGTGGTATCGGTGGGATCGTCCTGGATCAGAAGTATATTTGTTTGTGGCATAGTGCCTGCTGCGTGTCAAAGCCTTCGGAGCCTGGATTCAAGCTCACTTGCCACGCAGCGGATTGTGCGGTAACGAACTCAGCGAAAGTCATTATTGGTCGAAATGCGACTTCTATCACGGAGTGCGCAGGACCATCGATCGCGATGTGCCTGCGAGCTTGAGCGCGAGGGACTTTCAAGCGCGGATGCGGGTGGTCGTCGATTGCTCGCCGACAGAGGCCAGTACGCTGCGCAAAACGAAAGGGCGTTCGCGAGCAGGCGGCCTAAGGGCCGGACCGTGCTATGACTCAAACCACGTCACGACACTGCAGCGAAAAACCCACAGCTTTAAGCCCTCGGCGGTAGCGGATCGCTCGACCGCGCTCGATCTCGTACCAATAGCGTGCCCGGGCGGCGGGGGCTACCGCTGAACGCAGTCGTACACTGTGGCGCCCTCGATGCGCCTGGCTTCAGCGTGCTTACCCTGACTCGCGCAATTGGCTTCTGCTTGTTCGAGCGCACGAGCTTCGCGCTTTTCGTCCAGGGCGGGCTGACCCGCACCCGGAGCCGATCGATTATCGACGGGCGGGGAGTTCGCGCATCCCGCGATCAGCACCGCGCAGGCAAGAGCGGTCCATTTCATGTTCGAACCTCCCGACTGTCCGACAGTATGCCCTAACGGGGGACTGGGGCCATCCGGTCGCATCATCGTCCGTACGGTGACGCACAGAACAGTGGGAAGCCAATCCGATAGCCTGTGACTGCGATCCATCGATTCAAGCTCACAGTGGGCCGGTGCGACTGTCGCTGACAACCCAGTCCTCCGATTCCGCTTTCGGGCCGGAGCACGAAAAATGCGCTCAGCACTCGTCACAGCCTGCATCCTCCTGGGTACGTGCGCTCCCGTCGCCGCCCAGGTCAGCATCGGAATCAACCTGCGAGCCTACCCCGAGCTTGTGGCGGTACCGGGCTATCCGGTCTACTACGCCCCGCAACTGGACTCGAACCTCTTCTTCTACGACGGTCTGTACTGGGCGTACGCACAGGATGGCTGGTACGCCAGTTCCTGGTACGACGGGCCGTGGGATACGGTGGCCCCTGAGTGGGTGCCGTTCTTCGTGTTGCGAGTCCCGGTTCTCTACTACAGACAGCCGCCCACGTACTTTCGCCACTGGGCTCCCGAGGCCCCGCCCCACTGGGGCGAGCACTGGGGTCGTGATTGGGAACAGCGTCGCAGTGGCTGGGATCACTGGGACCGTGCCATCACTCCCGCGCGGGCGCCGCTGCCGACGTACCAGCGCGGGTATTCAGCGGAGCGCTATCCCCGTGCGGATCAGCAACTGGCTCTTCGAAGCCAGAACTACCATTACCAGCCTCGCGACGCGGGTGTCCGCCAGCAGTTCGGGGAAAGCGCTGTCGCGCGGAGACCGGCAGAGTCGCAGCTGCCGCCAGGCGGCCCCGCAACCGGCGCAACGCATCCCCCGGGGGCTGAGCAGGGGCAGCCACTGCAACCCGGCAACCGGGGCGTCGAAGATAAAAGGGGAACTTTGAACAGGCAATTGCCGGCAGCAGCGGGCCTGTTGCTTGCACTTGGGCTGCTGAGCGGTGCGGGCGCGGCACCCCCGGCGATTTCGCAGAGGGAGATCAATTAACAGCTGGTCTGACTCGAAAAGTGCGCAAGCGACCGGGACCGCGCGGCCGCCGCGCGCATCCGCCCGGAGACACCAATACGATCAGTACCTTACGTGAAACGGTGGCCACCGCGACTCAGGGCGCAACGCTAGCGTAACTTTTCCGCACCATCCTCGCTCCTTCGGTGAGGGTCGGCTCTCGGAAAGATTCACGAATGACGGTAAAAAACTGCCTGCGCTGCGCGGCGCTCATGTGGCCGATAGCCGGCGGGGCCGCAGCGCCCCCGCACAACCTGATCCTGTTTGTCCCCGATGGCTTGCGGTCGCAGATAGTGAATGCGCACACGGCGCCGACCATGGCGCGTCTGCGCGAGGACGGCGTCAATTTCGCGAACAGCCACTCCCTGTTCCCGAGTTCCACTACCGCCAATGCTTCCGCCTTCGCGACTGGCCACTATCTTGGCGACACGGGAGATTTCAGCAACACCATCTACGCCGGATTCCCGCTCAAAGCAGCGCTCGGCAGCGCCACACCTTTTCTCGAAGCCGACTCCGTGCTCACCGAATGCAACGAGCACTTTGACGGCAATTACCTCGACGAAACCGCGATTTTGGCTGCCGCGGCGGCCAGTGCCCAGCACTTGTCCACCGCCGCAATCGGCAAAGTCGGCCCCGTTGGTATCTTTGATCTGCCTGCGCTCAAGCAGCAAAGCGCAGGCGGGCAGACTCTCATCATCGACGACAGCACGGGCAACGACGGCGGCAGTGCGCTCCCGCAAGACTGGCTGGATGCGATGAGAGCCGCAAGAATCAATCTCAAACCCCCGGGGCGTGGCGACAACGGCAACCCTGGCGACAACGCGCATCCTGGAACGTGGATAGCAAATCTCGCCCAACAGCAATACTTCCTCGAAGTGACGCTCAAAGTCGTTCTGCCGCGCTTCAAGGCGGCCAACAAGCCCTTCGTGCTCGTCTACTGGTCACGCGATCCCGACGGCACTCAGCATTATCAGGGCGACAGCCTCGACGTGCTCAAGCCCGGGATCAACGGACCCACGTCGATGTCCGCCATTCGCACCGCCGATAACGCCGTGGCGGCGATCGAGCAGGCGCTTACGTCGCTCGGACTTGCCGAGACGACAAACATCGTTGTGGCGGCCGATCACGGCTTTTCGACGATCTCCAAGCAGAGCATGACCAGTGCCGCGGCGAAGAGCCACTTCGCTGACACCAACTCAGGCGAGCTGCCCGTGGGATTCCTGGCGATCGATCTGACCGCGGCCCTGCGGAAAAACGACCCGGCCGTTAAGCTGTTCGATCCGGACGTCTACAGCTCCGAGACCGACTGGACCGCTGGTTCCCATCCAAGCAAAGGCAACGGACTGATCGGCAAGAGTCCCGATGCGCCACAGGTCATCGTGGCCGCCAATGGCGGATCCGACCTCATCTACATCCCTGCCGACCTGCCGCCGACGCAAGTCAAGCGGCTCAGCGTCACACTCGTGCGCGCGCTGCTCGAGCAGGACTACGTGAGCGGTCTGTTTGTCGATCGCAGCCGCCTGGGCGACATCCCCGGCACCCTCTCGCTGGGTGACATCGGCCTCGAGGGCAAGGCTGTCACACCGATCCCGGCGATCGCAGTGAGCTTTCGATCCTTCGGCACCGGCTGCGATCAACCGCTGCTCTGCACTGCGGAGGTCGCCGACACCAGGCTGCAGCAGGGGCAGGGCATGCACGGCGGCTTCAGTCGCGCCGATACCTGGAATTTCATGGCCGCGCGCGGCCCCGACTTTCGCACGCACTACGTGGATGATCTGCCCGCGAGCAATGCCGACATCGGCATGACGATGGCCCACCTGCTGCAACTGGATTTTACGCCGAAAGGGCCCTTGCTCGGTCGCGTGCTACATGAGAGTTTGCGCGGCGACGGAGCGGCCGGCAACGCCGTTCAGGCGACGAGGAAAACGCTCGAATCCCGCCCGAGTGTCCACGGCTTGAAAACCATCCTCCGGACGCAGAGCGTCGGGTCGAGCGTGTACTACGATGCGGGAGGCTTTCCCGACCGAACGGTCGGGCTTGAGTGACCCCCAGGGGAGCGCTGAGCTGTACCGCTCCGCCAGAGGCCGCCTTATGCGGGAACTGCAACCCCGGGGACGCTGCGCGCCTCGCGATTCGCTACGGTCACACGATTGCGGCCGTCGAGCTTACTGCGATAGAGAGCGGCGTCCGCCGAACGCAACAACCTCTGGGAACCCGCTGCCGCGGCGTCCGATCGCCGTTCCAGGTCCGCTACCCCAAAGCTGACGGTCAGGGAGATGGGTCCCGCCGAGGTGCTGAAGGGCGCAGCTGTGCACGCCTTACGGATTTTTTCTGCAGTCCGCACTGCGCCGCCGATATCCGTCTCAGGCAGCACCATGACGAATTCCTCTCCACCGTACCGGGCGATCCAGTCGCTCCCCCGGAGCGAAGAGCTCGCGAGTTGGGCGAAGCTTCGCAGCACTTCATCACCGGTGTGGTGGCCATGCTGATCGTTGATACGCTTGAAGTGATCGAGGTCGGCCATCACCACGGAGAGCGATCGATCATAGCGGCATGAGCGCTCGACTTCGCGCAGCAACTCCTCGTTGAGGTAGCGGCGGTTATAGGTGCCCGCAACCGAGTCGGTAATTGAGAGAAGCCGCACCCGCTCGTTCGAGGCCCGCAGTGAGCGCTCGAGCTGCACGATTCGACTCGCCGTCTTGAGGCGAGCCAGCAATTCCGCCGCCCGCGCAGGCTTCTTCACGTAGTCGTCCGCGCCCGCCTCGAGTCCTGTCACGGTGTCGAGGGGGGAGTCATGGCCGGTCAGCAGGAGGATGTACAGGTAGCCCGGGAGCTGCGCCTCCCGAACCCGCCGGCAAAGTGTTGCGCCGTCGATACCCGGCATGTCCCAGTCGGTGACCAGAATCTGGAAGCCCCCCTGCAGAATCTTCTCCAGGGCCTCGAGTCCGTCCTGCGCCGTCTCGACGATATAGCCCGCGCCCCGCAGCTGCCGTTCCAGTAGCAGCCGTTGCGTCTTCTCATCCTCCGCGAGAAGGAGTCGAAACGGCGCGCCGCAGGCATCGTCGATCGAAGGCTCCATGGGTTCAGCGAGGCTCATGCCTGCGACGCCTCGAGATACTGAACGGCCTGCGTAACCTCGTGGCGCAGCTCCTCGGTGAGCGTCGCGAGGGGTTCGTTCTCGCCCGAACGAGCTGCTGCTTCGAGACGGCCAGCTGCAATACTGACGGCGGCGGCCTGGATAGCCGCGCCGGCACCCTTGAGAATGTGTGCATTGTTGGCAACGACGCCGCGCTGACCATCGCTGGCGAGGGCGTGTGTGATCTCGCGCAACGCGCTCGTTCCGCTCTCGATGAAGCTGCGCATGAGCTCGCGTGCGAACTCCGGGTCCCCGTCCGCGAGCACCCGCAGCGCGTCGAGATCCACCGGTGCCGCCAGATGCCCGTTGCGGTAGCTGCCGGTCTGATCCGGCTCCTTCTCCGATCGACTGACGCCTGCGTCGTCGAGCAGGCGCTCCAGGCAGGCTTCCAGTCGCTTCCGTTCGATGGGTTTGGTGATGTAATCATCCATTCCAGCCGCCCGACATTCGAGCTCGGCACCCTTAGTCGCATGAGCCGTCAGCGCTACGATGGGGATGTGCTGCTCACCGTGTTCTCGCTTGCGGATTTGGCGGGTAGCCTCGTACCCATCGACCACCGGCATCTCGCAATCCATGAGGATCAGGTCGTATCGACCACTTTCCCAGCCCAGCACGGCCTCCCGACCATCCGTCACCAGGTCCACGCGGTAACCCAGCTTCTCGAGCGTGCGCACGGCGACCTTCTGATTGACGATGTTGTCCTCCGCCACCAGGATCCGGCGCTTTTGCCTCCCGCGCTGAGCACGCAATTGCTGCTGAGTGATGATCGGCTGGGTTTGAGTGTGCCAACCCTCGGGGCGCACGGCGAGTGCCAACAGCAGGCAGTCGACCAGATCACGTTGCGCCACAGGTTTCAACAGATAGCCAGCAAAGCCGAGCTCAGCGAAACGGTGCCCGTCGCCACGATGGCCGGAGGATGTCAAGAGGATGAGCCGGGTTTGCCGCAAGCGGGGATCAGCATTGATGCGCTGACCCAGCTCCGCCCCGTCGCAGTCCGGCATCTGGTGATCGAGGAGGGCGATCTGGAAGGCACGATCCGCTCCATCGGCCTGCACCATGGCGCGCATCGCTTCTTCTGCGGACGCCACACACACGGGGTCGATTCCGCAACGATGCAGCTGGGTCGCCAGTACCAGGCGATTGGTCGCATTATCGTCAACGACCAGGACTCGATATCCGTGGAGCACGGTCGGCAGCGGCTTACGCACCCTCTGCGCACCGACGGCAGCGCCCAGTCGGGCCGTAAACCAGAAGTTTGACCCGGATCCTTCGCGACTCTCGACGCCCGCTTGTCCGCCCATCAGTTCGACCAGGCTCTTGACTATCGATAGTCCAAGCCCGGTGCCGCCGAAGTGGCGGGTGGTCGAGGCGTCGAGCTGAGAAAACGGCCGGAAGAGCGCCTCCAACCGGTCGGCAGGAATTCCGATTCCCGTATCGCGGACCTCGAACAAGACGGTGATGTTCTCGGCGTCGGACGCGACTACCTTGACGTTCACGGCGACCTCACCGCGGTGGGTGAACTTGACGGCATTGCCGCATAGATTCACGAGAACCTGTCGCATACGAGCCGCGTCGCCCAGCACGAGATCCGGGACGGCGGGATCCACGTGGGCAGTCACTTCCAGCCCCTTGGCGTGTGCCTGAACCGCAACGAGCCGCAATACCTCTTCCAGTGTTTCACCCAGGTCGAATTCGGACTGTTCGAGCTCGAGCTTGCCCGCCTCGATCTTTGAAAAGTCGAGAATGTCATTGATCAAAGTGAGCAGCGCTCGCGCGCTATGCAGAATCGTTTCGGCGTAATCGCGCTGTGAGGCACTCAGCGGCGTCTCCAGCAGCAGCTCCGCCATGCCCATTACGCCGTTCATCGGCGTCCGGATCTCGTGACTCATGTTGGCGAGAAAGGCGCTCTTGGCTGCGCTCGCCACCAGCGCCGTTGCGGCCATATCCCTGGCTTGCTGGGTCGCCGTGGCAAGCTGTTCATTGGCAGCGCTCAGCTGATCGTTGGTTTGCTGCAGAGCGTGGGTCCGAGCCTCGACCAGCCGCTCCAGATCGATAACCTGCGTTCTCGCCTGCAGCGTGAGCCGCCATTTTTCGGTGAGCGCATCCGCCAGTTGCAGCACTTCGACGTTATCGAAGGGCTTCTTCAGGATTACGAGCCGATCGGAGCGTCCAAGCCGCTCGCGCATCTGCTCCCAGGAGTAGTCGGAATAGGCGGTGCAGATCACAATCTGCACAGCAGGATCCAGCTCCCAAATCCGCGCGGTTGTCTCGATGCCGTCCCAACCCGGCGGCATACGTATATCGACGAACGCCATCGCGTAAGGTTGGTTTTCCGCTCGTGCACGCTCGACCAACGCCGCGCCTTCGGCGCCTTGAGAGGCGAACGTTACCTTAAATACCGGCTGTGGGATGGGGGCAGGCGAAGCGCCGAACAGGGCAGTCTCCGATTCAGCCAGCGGCTGCGCACTGGCGAGCTCCGGCTCGAAGATCTTGCGAAAATCCTCGTGAATCGCGCGATTGTCATCGATCACGAGGATGCGCCGGTTGGGCATTTGATCGCTGTCAGGCATCGACCGTCTCCATCGAATGCAGAGGTAACTCCAGGGTAAAAGTCGCGCCGTGACCGACCCCGTCGCTCTGTGCGCGCAGCGTCCCGCCAAGCTCGCGCGCCGCCAGCGCGCCGCTGTGCAGCCCGAAGCCATGTCCGGACTTACGGGTGGTGAAACCATGACTGAAAATCCGGGTGAGATTCTCCGGTGCGATACCGACGCCATTGTCGGCGACGATGATGCGCGCCAGCTCGTTGGCACTGCGTACGCTGAGGGTCACGCGCCGGCCCGGCAACCCGGATTCCGAGCAGGCGTACTTTGCATTGCGCACCAGGTTGACGAGAATCTGCAGTACCTTGTGCTTATCGATGTTCACCAGCGGCTCACCCTCGAAGTCACGGACGACTTCCACGCCGTGGCGAGCCAACGCACCGGCATTCATCCGCAAGCTATCCTCCAGCAGATCCACGACCGCGACGATGTCGCGCACCCCGGCCACCCTCGCATAGCTCTGCTGCATCGTGACGATTTCCTTGATGTGCTCGATGTTTGAGCGCAGCGAGTCGAGCTCCTTGACGATGGCGGCCTGCTCTGTCGTCAGATGGTCCGCGAGACGCCCCAGATGCACGGGAAGGTGCTTGCCGCGGGGATCGGAGGTGATGAACTCTCCGAGATCGTGCTGGTGCTCACGCATCAGCGCCACCACTCTGTTGAGACCCGCGGCCTTGGACTGCTGCGCGAGATCTGAGGCCACGGTCGCGGACACATTCACGCTGTTCAGAACGTTGCCCACGTTGTGCAGGACGTTGGTCGCGATCTCCGCCATGCCGGCCTGCCGCGAAGCCTCCAGGAGCTGCCGGTGAACGCGCTCCAGCTCCTCCTGAGCCTGTGTATGTTCGGTCACCTCCTCCTGCAGCTGCCGGGTGCGTTCCCCGACGCGCTTCTCCAGCTCGTCGCGCGCATCCTGCAGGGCCCCGTCCTGGATCTGGATCTGACTCAGCATGGCGTTGAAACCGTCGATCAGGCTGCCGAGTTCATCGTTGCCCTGCCTGGTCGCACGCACGCTGTAGTTCTTCTGCGTCGTGACCATGCGCACGGCGTCGGCGAGATGGGAAACCGGCCCAGAGATCGTCGTGCGCAGCTTCATAGCGAGCAACATGGCGGCCGCGGACGCCCCCGCCATGACCAGCAGCGTGATCAATGCGTAGCGCCGCACACGTGCTCTCATCTCCATGAGATCGGACTGGATGTCCACCATGCCGGCATGCTCGCCGGCGAGAGTGATGCCGCGTGACAGCGTCAAGTAGTCGCCGTCGAACTGATCGCCCTCACCGGCCATCGAGGGCGCGTTGAGGTCTTCTGGCACGCCGGGGCGACGGTATTGCGCAAAGAGCTTGCCATCGGCGCCATAGATGGCTGCGACGACGATGTGTGGATCTGCACTCAGCGACTTCAGTGTCTGTGCAGCGGAGGCGGGGTCATTGAACGTCAGGGCCGCCGCGCTGTTCTCCGCCACCATGGATGCCGTGATTGACAGGCGGTCGATCATCGAGCCGCGGAACACCACCTGCTCGTAAGCCACGGACGCAAGGCCCGCCACCAGGAGCGCCAGGCCGCTCGTCAACATCGTAATGATGGTGAGTTTGCGGTGAATGGGAACGTCGCGCAGCCGCATGGGCCTCATGTCGCGCTCCTGCGTACGACCGTCGCCAGCTTCTGAAGCTGGGCGCTGATCTTCAGGCCGGCGCGCTCGGCCGCGCCGATGTTGATTTCAAAGCGAATTTTGTCGCCCTGAGGCACGAAATCGATCACGCCTCCCAGTGTCGCGAAGTCGGCAGACTCTCCGACAGTCAGGATCGGTAGCGACTCGATTGCCCCTTTCAGGCGGGCAAATTGCGCCTCGTGCGTAGAGCTGACGAACAGCAGCTGCGTGGCCTTCGCCTCTTCCACCGAAACGATGGGTCTCACGACTATCGTCCGGCCATTGACCGTGCGGTCCCTGACCAGACGCTCCAGCGCCTGGGCGCACGGGGAATCACCGAGCACGCCGATCACCATCGGTGCGCCGGAATCGGCGAAGGTCGCAGCGGGCCACTCGACGAATTTGGTGAAGTTGTAGACGAAGGCCGCTTTGGTTTCGTACTCTCTGAGGGGTGCGGCGGCGCTGCTATCGGCGACTCCGGCATTCGACGGCACCGCCCACGTGAACGCCAGCACGTGCAGTACGATCGCCAGCGCGATGGTCCGACTCCTGCGACTAAGCACTGACAGCGATAGTTCCATGATGACGGCCGGTCAGAACGTCCAGGTGAACTTAGCGTAGACGCTGCGCTTGACTTGCGTGGGATTCACGCTGGTAACGAGGTCGTTGGACTCGACGTGGCGGTTTTGGAGCAGGTTCTGTCCCACCAGGCTCCATTCCAACCGTTGCGTGGATCGCCGTAACTTGTCTGAAAACTGATGGTTGAAACCCCGCGCCGATATGGCCCAGGTGTTGGCGTTGATTTGCGCCACGTCCAGCCCCGGCACCATGCGCAATACGTCTGGGATATTCAAGGCTCCCGACTGGCGGATGTCTTCCTGGTTGATGACGAACAGCGCCGCAGCGGCCTGCGAGAGCTTCTGTTCTCGCTTCGAGACCGACGTCACCGACTCGTTCATCAGCTCCTCGATGCTCAGATCACCGAGATCCCCGGATACCGAGCTTTGCTGCGCAAGGGCGTGCGGCACGCGTGCCGTCGCGGCCAAAACCACCATAAGGAGCGCGAGGCAGTGGCGAGTTATGCTGTGCATCGTCCGTCGCTTGCGGATGCCAACCGCCTCCTCGAGTGGGCGAACGTGTCGAGGTCGCGTTTACGCAGGCGCAGGGTGTCCGTGAATGAGGAGCGACCGGCCAGTTCGGTGAGCAGATGCCCACACTCCCTCTCTGGCATCGGCCGACAGAAGTAGAATCCCTGCGCCGTTTCGCAGCCGTGCCGGGCCAGCACCTCCAGTTGCTCGGGCTTCTCCACCCCCTCGGCCACGACGCCAAGCCCGAGACTGCGCGCCATGGTCAGGATTGCGCTCACGATCGCCTCATCGGCCTTATTCGTGTCCAGATGCGTGATGAAGCTGCGGTCAATCTTGATTACATCCAGCGGGAGGTGCTTGAGATAACTCAGACTTGAGTAGCCGGTACCAAAGTCGTCCATGGCTATGCAGACCCCGTCAGCCCGCAATCTCTGCAGCTCCGCCGCGTGACGCTGGGCGCTCCTCATCAAGGTGCTCTCGGTGAGTTCCAGCCCCAGACGAGGCGGTTGCATACCCTCCTCGCGAATGATGCCCCCGATGTAGTCCAGGCTTTTCAGCCGTTGGAGCTGCACTCCGGAGACATTCACGGCCACCGGCACTACCGGCACGCCTGCCCGCTCCCAGCGCACGACCTGCTGGCAGACGCTGCGGAGGACGAACTCCCCGATCGGAACGATCAGGCCGTTCGCCTCGATGATCGGGATGAACTCGGCGGGGGAGACTGAGCCCAATTCGGGATGCTGCCAACGAAGCAGTGCTTCGAGACTCACGACACGCCGGCTGGCGATATCGACAAGCGGCTGGTAGTGCAGTGTGAACTCGTTCTCGCGCAACGCATCCTGCAGCGCGCGTTCCAACTCATGACGACGTTGCAGGGCGCACTCTATCTCGGCTCCGGATCTTACCGCCGTGGCGGCGGGCGACGAATTCGCCCCATCGAGCTGCGCGTGGCTGCTGAGCTCGGAGAGATTGTCGCGCTTGCGCTCGCCGATCCTGGTCTCGAGTTTTTCAAGATGACGCCGCTCGCCGCGCGCGAGCTGCCACTTTTCCGTCAGACTGTCGGCAAGCTGCAGGACTTCCATGTTATCGAACGGCTTCTTGAGGATGACGAGCCGTTCGGGACGCGCAAGCCGTGTGCGTATCTCGCGCCAGGTGTAGTCCGAATACGCGGTGCACAGGACAACCAGCACGTCCGGGTCCTGTTCCCAGAGCCTGGTAATGGTCTCCAGGCCGTCCCATCCGGGCGGCATGCGCGCATCGACGAACGCTAGGGCGTAAGGCTGATTCGCCTCTCGCGCCTGGCCGACCATGCTTACGCCGTCCTGTCCCTGAAGTGCGCTATCGACCTGGAATACGGGTAGGGCAGCAGTCGCTGCCTCCGCATCTCCGAACAAGGCGGCTTCGGATTCGATCACCCGGGCGCAATCGACCAGCGCCGGCCCGAGGATCTTGCGCACGTCCTCGTGAATCGCCGGGTTGTCATCAATTACCAGGACGCGGCGGTTGACACCTTGACTGCGATCTTTCATTCATGAAGCCATGGGCTCGGGCCCCCTGTGTTTCGGCGCTGCACGTCAATCTGGATGCATGCGTGGCGCGATGCTCAGACGCATTATCATTTGCCGAAACACGCGCGAAAGCGCTCGAGCGCGGAAGTGCGACCTGCACACGTACGTACTAGCCGCACGTGGTGACAGCGTCTCAATATCTCGCGACGATCCGCACTGTCTCGGGCCAGCGTGCAGGCTTCGCGTCAGGATGCGCACTGATTGCGCGTCAGGTGTGCAACGCCGAGTGCCGCCGGGCGCCCGGGACGTTTGCGACAGAGCTAGATGGATCGAGCGGGCGCTACGTCGAGGCCTCGTCCGAATCTCTCGCAGCGGCTCCCGCGGCGAGCGCATGCCGGCTCTCTGCCGCCTGCCAGATCAGCAGTACCGGCACGCCGACGGTGATATCGCGCGCCCTCTTCAAGAGGGACACCGCCAGCGCGAATTCCGCGCCCACGCCGAACAGGGGCCCGAGAAGCGTATAAGCGGCTTCCTGCACGCCCAGCGCATTGGGGATGAGAGCGGCAGCGCTGCGTATGGCGTAGACGAGGCTCTCGATCGCGAGCACCGCTGCCACGCCGATATGCGCGCCGATCAGGCGAAAGCCGATCCATGCGACGAGGGCATTGGCGATCCAGGCGGCGAAATGCAACACGACTGAAAGTGTGACGCGCCTCGGGGAGCGATAGATCGCCTCGAGCGCCGCGCCCACTGCCGCGGCGGCCTGACTGCCTGCGCCGCGCAGCAGGGGCGCCGCAAGCCTCGCGGTGATTCGCTGGCCGTGGCGCTGCACAGCGAGAAACAGCGCGGCGGCAATAGCCGCGAGCGCCAGACCAGTCAGGGCGGTCCTGGTCAGCGATGCCACCTGTAAGTTTGGCGGAACGCGCGTCGTGAGGATCACGACGCCGAGGGCAACATAACAGATCTGCGCCAGCAGCTCGGTGGTCACATCGGCGATCATCGATGCAACTGCGAGCGGCGCGCGAAAGGCCCTGCAGGATTGCCGCGCGCACTCCCAGTGCGATTCCGCCGAGCTGCGTGAACGGCAGCACCTCCGCAACCGCATCCCGCACCATGCGCGCCCGGATGAACACCCACGCTCCGGAACCGGAGGGTGCGGACAGCAGGACGTACCAGGCAGCACCCAGCGGCACAAACAGCCCCAGGGCACACAGGCAGAGGATGGCAAAGCCGCCCCAGCCGACTGCAGCGGCAGCGGCGAATACGGCGCGCCAGCCGACGTGCGTCACGAGGTAGAGGACGACAGCGAATCCCAGCGCCGCGAGGGCGACGAGTCGCAACTTCATGTGAGCCAGGCGCACCCGGGGTTGAGCGCCTCGCCTCACGATCGCATGAGACGGCGCGCCAATCGAGCCAGCGTTGGAACCGCAGCAGGTCGCAGCAGACGCTGATCATACGCGCCCATGCGCCGGAGGTTTTCCGCGAGGCACAGATCGATCAGCCCGGCGAGACGGACCTCCTCACCGACTGACTTCGCCCCGGTCATGGTGAAGTTGTTGTCTTGAGCGCCGTTGCCGACGTCACGCGCGATGCCGATACGCTCCCAGATGAGAACCAGCCAAATCGCCAGCACTTTCAGCTCGAACCAGGGGCGCCGCCACAGCGGCATCGTGCGCCGGTGCCAGGCGGCCCAGTTGACGAAGAACAGGATGTGGCGCGCCTCCTCCTGCATCACCGGCTCGAACGTGTCGACGAGCGCCGGCGGAAAGAATCCGGAGCGTTTGGCCGACTCGAACAGGCCGAAGGCGAAGAAGCTGTCGATGCACTCGCTGTACCCGGTCAGCATGAAGGCCCACTCCGGGTCGCGCGACGGGACATACTGCGGCTCGGGCGCCAGTGCAATGCCGTAGGCCGCGACGAGATTGGAGAGCACGTTCTTGTGGCGGCCCTCCTCGAACGCGTTGAGCTCGATCGCCTCCCGCAACAGCGGGTCGCCGATGACCGCCGCATAGGATGCGACATTCAGCCGGGCGCGCCCTTCGGTCTGCACGGCAATGTCCCAGATAGGCAGGCTCACCAGCCGCTCGCGCGCCTCGGACTCGAGCTCGGGCCAATCGATCACCGCAGGCTTGTAGGGATTGAAAGTGTCCAGCAACGTGCGGCAGAAGAGCGTTTTGTGGGCATCACTCCCCAGGCGCGGGCGTCCCTCGGGCCGCGATCCTGGAACAGTGCAGGAGTCGGGGAGCGTTGAATTCACGACTTCAGGCCCGCTCTGCGGGTCGCCAGCGTGACAGGCGCCCGCCGACGACGGCTGCCGCCGCGGGCTCGAGGAAGTCGCCGAATCCGCCAAGGCGTAGCGACGCATCGCGGCACGCCCCGAGGACCTCCGCAGCCATGAGGGCCTCGAGCTCCTCACGATAGCGATAGCCGGCGGCCGCGCCGGGGAAGGGCCCGGTGGCGGGGTGAAGGTAGATCTCGCTGAGCCCCGGCGGCAGGTTCCGGATCAGCCTCAAGCAGGCGCTCCCCCGTCATGTGCCCGGACCATTTCAGTCCGAAGAGGTAATCGGGCGCCAGGAGGCCGGCAGCGCTCGCTCGGCGCCGTAGTGCCAGGGCAAACGGCATCGTGAGTTGCACAGGCGTCCAGCGGGCATGCCCCTCGACCTCGCGCAGCACGCGCGTGGGCTCGCGCGGCACGCGCATTGCGCGCAAGCCGAAGCGAGGGCCGATCGCGGTGATCAGCTGCCCCACCAGCGGATGAAGATGGAAATGCTTGTGCGCATTACAGTGATCGAGTGTCAGACCGCTGTCGCGGAAAGCCGCAAACTGCGCGGTGATTTCCGCGGCGAGCTCCCGGCGCACGGTTCTGCTGAGGGCGATGCGCGCCCCGAAGGCCGCAAGGTCGGAACGAAAAAGGCCGGCGTCGTCCACCAGGTGAGTCACGGCCGAGGCTGGTAGCAGCGGCCGGCCTTCCACCAGCACCAGGTGCAGCCCGACACGCGAGCGATGGCATGCGCCGCGCGCGAGCGATGGCATCGGCCGCCGCCGGCGCGCCAACCATGAGGCTCGCCGCGCTGAGGATGCCGCCAAGATGCGCGGCTTCGACGGCGTCGTTGACTTCGCGAGCCGCCCCGAAATCGTCGGCCGTGACGATCAGGCGCTTCACACGGCATCCCGCCGCGAGCGCAGGAAATGAAAGAACTCCACGCCCTCGCGCAGACGGCGCTTCATCATTTCGGGACTGGCAATCATCTCGGCCAGGATGGACGCCATCTTGGACGGGCGGAAATAGAATTTCTTGTAGAAATCCTCGACCGAATCGAAGATCTCCGTGTGGCTGAGATGCGGATAGTTCAGCGGCGCAATCTGCGTGCCTTCCTGCGTCAGAAGATCGATTTCCTCGTTGTAGAGCCAACCGTTCTCCTTTGCCTGTCGGTACAGGAAGGTACCCGGATAGGGGGCGGCGAGCGAAACCTGAATCGTGTGGGGATTGATCTCCTTGGCGAAATCGAGCGTCTCCTGGATGGTCTCCCGTGTCTCGCCCGGCAGGCCCAGAATGAACGTGCCGTGGATGACGATGCCGAGCTCGTGGCAGTCCTTGGTGAAGCGGCGCGCGAACTCCACCCGCATGCCCTTTTTGATGTTGAACAGGATCTGCTGATTGCCGGACTCATAGCCGACCAGCAGCAGACGCAGGCCGTTGTCCTTCATGACTTCCAGCGTCTTGCGCGGAACATTCGCCTTGGCGTTGCACGACCAGGTGACGCCGAGCTTGCCCAGCTCCTTTGCCAGCGCTTCGACACGCGGCAGATTGTCGGTCAGCGTGTCGTCGTCGAAGAAGAACTCCTTTACCTGCGGGAAGGCGTTCTTCGCCCATTTCATTTCCGCGACGACATTTTCGACCGAGCGCACGCGATAACGATGCCCGCCCACCGTCTGCGGCCACAGGCAGAAGGTGCAGCGCGATTTGCAGCCGCGTCCGGTATAGAACGAGATGTAGGGATGCTTCAGGTAGCCGCCGAAATAGTTCTCGATCGTGAGGTCGCGCTTGTAGACCGGCGTCACCCAGGGAAGCGCATCCATGTTCTCGAGAACCTCGCGGTTCTCGTTGTGAACGATGACGCCCTGCCGGTTGCGGTAGGAAAGCCCCTTGATGTCGCTCCAGGGCCTGCCGTCGGCGACTTCCTTGATGGTGAAGTCGAATTCGTTGCGGGCCACGAAATCCACCGCGCGCTGCCGCGATGAGGCTCTTCTCGGGCTCGACCGCGACTTTGGCGCCGATGAAGCCGATCTTGACGTCCGGATTGACCGCCTTGATCATCTCGGCCGTCTTCACGTCCGATTTGAAGGACGGAGTGGAGGTGTGCATCACCACCAGGTCGCGGCTCTTGATCTCCGGAACGATGTCCTCGAATTTCAGGTCGGTGCGGCGGCGCATCGATCAGCTTCGAGCCCTCGACCAGCGCCGCCGGCTGCGCGAGCCAGGTCGGGTACCAGAACGAGCGCACCTCGCGCTTCATCTGATAGCGGGCGCCGGCGCCGCCGTCGAATCCGTCGAATGAAGGCGGATGCAGAAACAGTGTTCTTCATCGTCCGTGCAGCTCCTCAGGGGATCGGGTGAGCGGTTCCATCGCGCGCCACGCGATAGCGTGCGTCCCGCCATGCACGCGGCGCGTCGCAAAGCCCCAGCACCACAGCGAGAACCGAGCAGGTCGTTGAGCGGCAGCACGAGCATAACTGCGCCGCAGAGCGGAATACGAGTTTGCGCGGCGCTGAATGCATCATGAGTCGCGCCAGTGCCGTGATCGCAAGCATCACAGTGCCGCGCAGGCTGCCGCCGGCGAGCACAGTCCCCAGAATCGCCACTGGCAAGCCGAACGTGACCACGGACAGGGCATAGCCGAGCGGTCGCACCGCGCGAATCGTGCGCAGCCATCGCAGCTCGTGCCGCACCAGATCGCCGAGCGTCGCTTCGTCGACGCAGGTCTCGACCACCACCTCTGACAGCACGGTGCGCAAGCCCGCGCGCCGCGTCAGCTCTCCCAGCCGGTAGTCGTCCGCGCAGCTGATCCGCGATCGCTGTGAATCCGCCGATGCGGGCCAGCGTTTCACGGCGCATCGCGATGGTTGCGCCGAAGGCGAATGAGCGCGAGCCGACGAGGGCCGCCACGCGCACCGAGGGCATGAACCACTCGTTGATGAACAGCGACCCCAGCAACGACCACAGTCCCGCGCCGTGGACAGCCGCGGTAGGGACACGTGACGATGCCGACCCCGCGGTCGAGCAGCGGCGCCACGACTCGTCGCAGGTAGTCGGGCGCCACGCGAACGTCGCTGTCGGCCATCACCAGATAGTCGTGGCGCGCGAACGGCATCATGTTGATGAGATTGCTGACCTTGGGCTGGCGCCGTGCTGCGTCGATCGACCGCGAGCCGCAGATCCAGTCGCGGAAACTCGCGCTGCAGCCGGCGCACCACGTCGAGCGCCGGGATCGTCCGCGTCGCGCACGCCGAAGACGATCTGCATGCCGCGGGTAGCTCTGCTCGCAGAACGAGCGCAGACGTTCGTAGAGTCCGGGCTCGGCGCCACACAGGGGTTTCAGGATCGTCACGGGCGGTGCGGGGAGCGATACGCGATGCCCGGAGCGCGCGCGCACGCGCAGCGCAATCGAGGCGAGGATCGTGTAGCCCATGGCCAGCGCCGCGAGCGCAGTGCCGCACCAGATCATGCCAAATGCTGGGGCATCGCGCATCATCCGCAGCTCGAGCCCTGGCGCGGTGGAGCGCGTGCGAGCTGCGCGAGCCGCCCCGGTCGGCGAGATTCCTGTGCGCGACGTTTCAGGTGAGGGTATCATCTGCGTCAAGCGTATCGGATGCATGTGCGACCGCTGGCGGCGGGGATGCCCGCGGGTCGACGCGGCCACTGTAACGTGCGCACCACTGGAGAGACAGCTCTTTGATCGACCAAGTTCTGCACATTTGGCAGCGAGATACGGCGAACTTACTGGCAGATTCGGAGGCGCTGATCCTGGTCGACGAGGCCGACCGCGAAGTCGGCTCACCTGAGCAAGGCTCAGTGCCACGACGGGCGGGGCGTCCTGCACCGGGCCTTCTCGCTGCTGATCTTCAACGGCCGCGGCGAGCTGCTGCTGCAGCAACGCGCGCGCCTCCAAGCGGCTCTGGCCGCTGTACTGGTCGAACAGCTGCTGCAGCCATCCGCGCCGCGCCGAGAGCATGGAGACGGCGATCCATCGGCGCCTGGACGAGGAGCTCGGGCTGCGCTGTCCGCTGCAGTTCCTGTTCAAGTTCCAGTATCAGGCGCAATTCGACGCGGCGGGCGCCGAGCACGAGCTGTGCTCGGTGTTCATCGGCCGCTGCACCGAGCCGGTGCGGATCAATCGGGACGAGATTCTCGCCTGGCGCTGGGTCAGCCCGGAGGCGCTGCAGGCGGAGATGGCCGGCGCCGGACGCGGGCAAGTTCACGCCGTGGTTCAGGCTGGAGTGGGAGCGGATCTGGCGGGATCACCGCGCCGCGGTGCTGGCGCTGCAGCTAGCTGAGGCTCAATCTTGCCTTAAGCGAGACGCGAGGCCGGTAATTTAGGCATGGTTCCGCTGATTCAGATGTATCGCGTCGGCCGCTACATCGCCGGCCGCAAGCTGCGCGGCGAGAAGCGCTATCCGCTGGTGCTGATGCTCGAGCCGCTGTTCCAGTGCAATCTCGCCTGCGCCGGCTGCGGCAAGATCGATTACCCGAAGGAGATCCTGCAGAAGCGGGTGAGCGTCGAGGACGCGCTGCGCGCCGTGGACGAATGCGGCGCGCCGATGGTGTCCATTCCCGGCGGCGAGCCGCTGATCCACAAGGAGATGCCGCAGATCGTCGCCGGCATCGTGGCGCGCAAGAAATTCGTGTACCTGTGCACCAACGCGATTCTGCTGCCCAAGCACATCGACGAGTACCAGCCCTCGCCGTACCTGACCTTCTCGATCCACCTCGATGGCAACCGCGAGCGTCACGACGAGTCGGTGTGCCAGGAGGGCGTGTTCGACAAGGCGGTCGCGGCCATCCGGCTGGCGCGCAGCAAGGGCTTTCGCGTCACGATCAATTGCACGCTGTTCAGCGGCGAGAATCCGGACGAGGTGGCCGACTTCTTCGACGAGGCGATGGCGCTCGGCATCGAAGGCATCATGGTCTCGCCCGGCTACAGCTACCACCATGCGCCGCGGCAGGATGTGTTCCTCGGCGCGCAGCGCCAGCAAGCAGCTGTTCCGCGAGATCTTCAAGCGCGGCCGCAGCGCCGGCGCAGCAGCGCTGGTCGTTCAATCATTCCGCGCTGTTTCTGGACTTCCTCGCCGGCAACCAGGCCTACCAGTGCACGCCCTGGAGCAATCCGACCTACAACGTCTTCGGCTGGCAGCGGCCGTGCTACCTGCTGACCGACGAAGGCTACGCGCCGACCTATCGCTCCCTGATGCGAGGATACCGACTGGGAGAGCTACGGCGTGGGCCGCAACCCGCGCTGCGACAACTGCATGGCGCACTGCGGCTTCGAAGGCACGGCGGTCGACGATACGTTCGCCCATCCGCTCAAGGCGCTGAAGGCTGCCCTGCGCGGGCCGCGCTCACGGGGCCCGATGGCGCCCGATCTGCCGATCCTGTATGCGACGGGTGACAGGCATCCGCAGCGTGTCGCCATGCCGCTCAGCGCGCTGCAAGCGCCCGACGGCATGCGTCAGAAGGCGCACGGGCAGCGGAGTTGCAGTGATCGCGAGAGCTGTCGTGCCGGAGCGGCTGCAACGAGGGCGGCCGCGTGAGTAGTGCGCCGGCAATTCGCGCAGAGCGCGACGCCGAGACGGCGGCGCGACGCGCCCTTCGCAGCTCAGCTCGAAGTCGTGGCAGGCGCGCATGGAGCAGGCGCTGGCCGCGCGGCTTCCCGAGGCCGAGTCGGAACCGACGCGCCTGCACGAGGCGATGCGCTACAGCGTGCTCGGCGGCGGCAAGCGGATTCGACCGGCGCTGCTGTTCTGCCACGCGCTCGCACCGTCGGGCTGAGCGAGGACGAGGTCGAGGCGGCCGCCTGCGCCATCGAGCTCGTACATGCGTACTCGCTGGTGCACGACGATCTGCCGGCGATGGACGATGATGACCTGCGCCGCGGTCGACCGACCTGCCACAAGGCCTATGACGAGGCGACCGCGCTCCTCGTGGGCGACGCACTGCAGTCGCTGGCGTTCCAGGTGCTGGCGCGATGACCCGGCGCTGCCCGCCGCGCCGGCGATACGCTTGCAGCTGATCGAGCTGCTGGCGGAGGCCAGCGGCACGTGCGGCATGGCCGGAGGCCAGGCGATCGATCTCGCGGTGCAGGGCAAGCAGCTCGACCTGGCCGAGGTCGAGGACGATGCATGCCCGCAAGACCGGCGCGCTGATCCGCGCCAGTGTGCTGATGGCGGCGGTGTGCGCCCCGCAGCTCGCGCCGCACCTGCGAACGGCGCTCGGCCGCATTCGCCGGTCCGATCGGGCTTGCCTTCCAGATCCAGGACGATCTGCTGGACGTGCTGGGCGACGCGGCGACGCTCGGCAAGGCCGACCGGCGCCGACCATGCGCGCGGCAAAGCCCACCCATCCGGCGGTCATCGGCATCGCGGCTTCGCAGGAGCGGGTCCGGCTGCTGCACACGCAAGCCGTGGAGGCGCTGCGGCCCTTCGGTCCGGCTGCCGATCCGCTGCGCGCCGTGGCGGATTGGTTGCTGGCGCGCAGCCACTAGCGCGCGCAGCCACTAGCGCGAAGCTACAGTGTAGTGAGCTTGCAGATGCATTTCGGCATTTCCGATGAGGCTACCAGGAGCAGATCCTGCCGCACGTCTCGCGCACCTTCGCGCTGACCATCCCGCAGCTGCCGGCGGCGCTGCGCACGGCGGTGACCAACGCCTACCTGGTATGCCGCATCGCCGACACCATCGAGGACGAGCCAGCGCTATCGGCGCCCGAGACGCTGCATTTCCTGCAGCGCTTCGCGGCCGTCGTAGCGGGCACCGAGCCGCGGCGCCGCTGGCCCGGGAGCTCGTGCCGCGGCTCTCCGATCGCACCCTGCCGGCAGAGCGCGAACTGGTAGCCAACATGGAACGGGTCATCCGCGTGACCGCGCGCCTCGGACGAGCGGCAGCGCTCGTCATCCAGCGCTGCATCGAGGTGATGTGCCACGGCATGCACCAGTTTCAACGAACGGCCAGCCTGCGTGGTCTCGCGCACTCGAGTGACCTCGACGACTACTGCTACTACGTGGCGGGCGTCGTCGGCGAGATGCTCACCGGACCTGTTCTGCGGCTACTCGCCCGCCGTCGCCGCGCAGCGCGCCGCCCTGGACGATCTTTCCGCATCGTTCGCTCAGGGGCTGCAGATGACCAACATCCTCAAGGATTTCTGGGAGGATCGCAGCCGCGGCGCGTGCTGGTTGCCGCAGGACATCTTCAGCCGCCACGGGGTCGAGCTTGCGCAGCTGTCACCGCAGCGCTCCGACCCCCGATTCCATGCGGGCATGCGCGAGTTGATCGCGGTGGCCCACGGGCACCTGCGCAATGCCCTGGCCTATACGCTGCTGATCCCCGCCACGGAAAGCGGCATCCGGCGCTTCTGCCTGTGGGCCATCGGGCTAGCCATGCTCACCCTGCGCAAGATTGCCGCGCACCCCCAGTTCACCCGCGGCGCACAGGTCAAGGTGTCGCACTCGGCGGTTCTCCTGACGCGCGTCGCCACGAGCCTGGCGGTGCGCAACGATCGCCTGCTCAGGTGGCTGTTCGCGCAAGTGGCGCGCGGGTTGCCGCTGGCGCCGCCCCTGGCGGTGCGCCGGGCCGCGGCCAGGGCAGCGACACTCGCCGCCGCGGCGCCGGCGCTGCGCAGCAGCCAGCGCGGGCGAGCGTGAGCGCCGCGCCGCCCCGATCGCGAGAGCCCGGCATGTTGAGCCGTCCCGCGCCCGCCTCCGCTCCGCTCGCTCCGGTTACCGACCTCGCGGGCGCGCCGTTTGTGGCGCGGGCACTTTCGGAAGCGCCACTGCCATTGCTGGAACGCGCGATCACTGCGGCGTGCGATGAGCTCCTCCGCCGGCAGAGCCCGCAGGGATGCTGGCAGTTCGAGCTCGAGGCCGACTGCACGATTCCGGCCGAATACATCATGATGATGCACTTTCTGGGCGAGACGGATCGGCAGCTCGAAGCGAAGATCGCCGTCTACCTGCGCGCCCGCCAGGCGGATCACGGCGGCTGGCCCCTCTATCACGACGGGGCTTTCGACATCAGTTGCAGCGTCAAGGCGTATTTTGCGCTGAAGCTCGTGGGTGACAGCCCCGAGTTGCCGCACATGGTGCGGGCGCGGGCGGCGATTCTTCAGCATGGCGGCGCGGCCGCCACGAACGTGTTCACCCGCATCGCGCTGGCACTGTTTGGACAGCTCCCGTGGCGGGCCGTGCCATACATGCCCGTCGAGATCGTGCTGCTGCCGCGCTGGTTTCCTTTCAACATCCATAAGGTGTCCTACTGGTCGCGCACGGTGATGGTGCCGCTGCTCATCCTGTGCACCCTCAAGCCGCTTGCGAGCAATCGCCGCAACGTGCAGCTGCGCGAGTTGTTCACGACCCCGCCGGAGGAAGAGCGCCATTACTTCCGCCGCCCCGGCGCGCGCACGGCTGCCTTGGCGCGCATCTTCCTGGCGATCGATCGGCTCGCCCGCAGCGTCGATGGACTGATTCCGCGAGCGCTGCGCGCGCGCGCCCTGCGCCGTGCCGAAGCGTGGATGCTCGAGCGCTTGAACGGCGAGGATGGCCTGGGCGCCATCTTTCCGGCCATGGTGAATGCGCTCGAGGCGCTCGCCGTGCTCGGATACCCGAGCGACCACCCGCGGCGTCGCACCGCGAAGAGCGCCCTCGAGCAGCTCCTGGTCGTCGATAGCTCAAGCGCCTATTGCCAGCCGTGCGTCTCGCCGGTGTGGGATACGGCGCTCGCGCGCTCTGGCGATGCAGGAGGTGGGCGGCCCGAGCGCACGCGTCGCGGCGATGCGCGCACTCGAATGGCTGCGAGCCGCGGCAGGTGCTCGAGGGCCCGGGAGACTGGCGCATACAGCGCCCGGCGCTCGCGGGCGGAGGCTGGCCGTTCCAGCGCGCCAACAGCCACTACCCTGACCTCGACGACACGGCCGTGGTCGCCTGGGCCATGCATCGCTCGAGCGCTGCCGAGCGCTACTCGCACGCCGTGGACCGGGCGCTCGATTGGCTTGTCGGGATGCAGAGCCGCAACGGCGGCTTTGCCGCGTTCGATGTGGACAACACCAGCTACTACCTCAATGAGATTCCGTTCGCGGATCACGGCGCGCTGCTCGATCCTCCGACGAGCGATGTCACCGCCCGTGTCGTCGCGGCTGCTGTCGCTGGTCGGGCGTCCGCGCGATGCCGCCGCTCTGGCCCGCGCCATCGCCTACCTGCGCAGAGAGCAGGAGTCCGACGGCTCGTGGTTCGGCCGCTGGGGCACCAACTACCTCTACGGCACGTGGTCGGTGCTGGTCGCGTTGGCGCAAGCGGGCATCGGCCCGCGATGACACAGCGGTGCGGCGCGCGGTGAGCTGGCTCGAGGCGCGGCAGAATGCCGACGGGGGCTGGGGTGAGAGCAATGACAGCTATGCACGCGAGCTTGTCGCCGCGCGCGCGCCGAGCACCCCTCACCAGAGCGCCTGGGCGCTTCTGGGGCTCCTGGCAGCGGGCGAGGTGCGGTCAAGCTCCGTGCGGCGTGGCATCGAGTATCTGCTGCGTACGCAGCAGGCGGACGGTCTGTGGAGCGATCCGAGCTTCACTGCGCCCGGATTCCCGCGGGTTTTTTATCTGCGCTATCACGGGTATTGCGCCTATTTCCCGCTCTGGGCACTGGCGGCCTACCGCACACGGTCACGGCCCGGAACCGCCATTGAAGGGACTCGGGATCGTGGCGCGCACTCGCCGCCGAGTCGCGTCCACTGGGCGCGGCGCGGCGGCGCCGTGCGGGGCCCGCATCCCTTGCCGACGGCACGCTCCTGGTTGTGAGCGGAATGGGCCCGGCGGCAGCCGGGCAGGGCGCGCGCCAGCTCATCGAGGCCGGCGCGACGGCGCTCATCAGCTGGGGGATGGCCGGGGGGCTCGATCCGGCGCTGGCTGCCGGAACGGTGTTGCTACCGGGCGAAATCGTTTCAAGGGATGGAGCGCTCTTCCGCACTGCGCGCGAGTGGCGTGAGCGTTTGAGCGCCGCGGTCGCGGGGCTGCACCCGGTCTGCGGCGGCAGACTGCTGACTTGCGCGGCAGCGATCGGTTCCGTGGCCGAGAAGGCGAGCGCCTTCCGCGAGACGACCGCCATCGCAGTAGACATGGAAAGTCTCGCCGTGGCGCAGGTGGCGGCAAGCCACGAGCTGCCCTTCATCGCCGTGCGTGCGATCGTGGACACGGCCGCGGATGCGCTGCCGCGGACGCTCGTGGCCGTTGCCGCCGAGGCAGGTGCCGTGCGCCTCGGGCATTTGCTCGTCGCGCTCGCCCGCAGTCCCGCAGATCTTGGTGCGTTCATCCGGCTGGTGCGCCCGTACCGCGCCGCAAAGCGGGCGCTCGCGAGCGTCGCGGGCTGCGGCGCCCTTGCACCACGCGGGTTGCACATCCCGTCCGCCACCGCCGGCCCATGAGGGCGCTGGTCACGGGAGTGACGGGCTTCGTCGGCTCGGCGGTGGCGAGAGCTTTGAGCCGCGCCGGTTGGCAGGTGCGCGCCCTGGTACGCGTCGATTCCGACCGGCGCAATCTGCGGCAGCTGCCGGTGGAGGTCGCCGTCGGCGACATCACTCACGATGGCTCACTCGATGAGCCGCTGCGCGACTGCGATGCGCTGTTTCATGTCGCGGCGGACTACCGCCTGTGGGTTCCCGAGCCGCAACAGCTGTATCGAACCAACGTGGAGGGAACCCGCAACGTGCTCGAGGCCGCCCGGCGGGCCAAAGTTGCACGCTGCGTCTACACGAGCAGCGTCGCCACCGTCGGCCTGCCGGCAGACGGCTCGCCCGGGACGGAGGACACACCAGTCGCTCTGGCCGATATGATCGGCCACTACAAGCGCTCGAAATTCCTCGCGGAACAGCTGGTGCGTGATTTCATCCGGGCGGGCGCACCCGTCATCATCGTGAATCCGTCCACGCCGATCGGACCGGGCGATGTCAGGCCCACGCCGACCGGACAGCTCGTGCTGGACGCGGCCTTGGGGCGGATGCCGGCATATGTCGACACGGGACTCAACATCGTGCATGTCGATGATGTCGCCGCGGGGCATCTGCGGGCCTTTGATCGCGGCCGCATCGGAGAGCGTTACATCCTGGGAGGGGAAAACCTGACGCTGCGTGAGATTCTCGCGCAGATCAGCCGGTTACGGGGGCGCAAGCCCCCGCGCATCCGTCTGCCACACGCCGCGCTCCTGCCCCTGGCCTACGTATCCGAGGCGCTCGCCCGGGTGAGGGGCCGCGGCACACGGGTGACGCTCGAGGGTGTGCGCATGGCTCGAAAGCGCATGTACTTCTCGAGCGAAAAGGCCGTGCGTGAGCTGGGATACAACTGGCGGCCACCATCCGCGGCGTTCGAGGACGCGCTCCTCTGGTTTCGCGAGCAGGGCGTCCTCGCTCCCTGAAAGTCTATCGATAGGCTGTCCAGATGGTTTTGAGGTCCGCGTACTTCTCGATGGCGTGCGCGGAGCGATCGCGCCCGAAGCCCGACTGCTTGAAGCCGCCGAACGGTGTGGCGAGCGAAGAACGATCGAAACTGTTCACCCAGACCGTTCCGGCGCGCAGCGCCGCCGAGACGCGATGCGCGGCGTTGATGTCCGTGGTCCACACGGCCGCCGCGAGCCCAAAGATACTGTCGTTGGCCATGCGCAGCGCCTCCGCCTCGCTGCCAAAGGGCGTGACGGCGAGCACCGGTCCGAAGATTTCCTCGCGCGAGACGCGCATCTGCGGGCGCACCGCATCGAGAATCGTCGCTTCGACGTAGTATCCGCCGCTCTCGGCAAGCGCGCGCTTACCGCCGAGGGCGAGCCTGGCGCCCTCCGACACGCCGCTATCGATGTAGCCCAGCACGCGCCGCATGTGCCCCTCATCGATCAGCGCACCCATCTGGGTGGCCGGATCGAGCGGGTTTCCGAGGGTGATGCCGGCCGTCACCCGGCGGATGGATTCCAGCAGGCGCTCCCGGATGCTCGAGTGCACGATGAGGCGCGAGCCAGCGTTGCAGGTCTCGCCGGCGTTGTAATAGATCCCCCAGGCAATGGCTTCGGCGGCGGCATCGATATCAGCATCCGCGAGCACCACGTGCGGGCTCTTGCCGCCGCACTCGAGCGATACGCGCTTCAGGTTCGACTCGCCCGCGTAGCGCAGCATCAGCTTGCCCACCTCGGTGGAGCCGGTGAAGCTGACCATGTCGACATCCGGATGAAGCGCGAGCGGCTTGCCCGCCTCCTCCCCGAATCCAGGTACGACGTTCAGCACCCCGGGAGGCAGACCCGCCTCGAGCGCGAGCTCACCCAAGCGGATGGCCGTGAGCGGGGACTGCTCGGCGGGCTTCAGCACCACGGAGTTGCCCATGAGCAGCGCCGGACCGATCTTCCAGCTGGTCACGATGAGCGGGTAATTCCACGGCACGATGGCGGCGACCACGCCGAGGGGCTCGCGGCGGATCAGCGCCAGGTCATTCGGGCCGGTGGGCGCGATCTCGTCATAGAACTTATCGGCGTATTCGGCGTAGTAGGCGATGCCCTCGCTCGCCTTCGGGACATCGACCTGGAGCGAGTTCTGGATCGGTTTGCCGACGTCGAGCGTCTCGAGCATCGCGAGGTGGTCGAGATCGGCGCGGATGAGCTCGGCGAAACGCAGCAGCACGCGCTTGCGCTCCTGCGGCTCGGTGCGCCGCCAGCGGCCGTCCTCGAATGCGGCCCGCGAGGAGGCCACCGCGGCATCGATATCCGCCTGCTCGCAGCGGGCGACCTGCGCGATCACCCGCCCGTCAATCGGCGTGCGCTTCTCGAACACCCTGCCGCTGCGGGCGCCGACCCGTTCGCCGTTGATGACCGCGCGCCCCTCGGGGCGCAAGGGAGCCGCCAGGCGCTCCCAGTCGCTGCGACTTCGGTAGGCCGGTTTTGCATTCATGGGCGGGCTCCTGATCAGGGAAACGCCATCACAGATCGGCAATCCCGCCTGCTACTTGCCCTCGAAACGGTAAGAGAATCGCAATCCGAGCGTGCGCGGTCGATTGACGGTGTTCATCTTGACGAACTCGGCGTAGGAAGCGGTCAGGATCGCCCGGGTGTCCGTCAAGTTCTGGGCGTAGAACGTAGCGCTCCAAGGTCCCCTGCCAATCCCGGCCGACGCATCGTAGGTCGTGAACGCGGGATCGTTGAAATTCGTGGAAATGCCCTGAAAGGTCTTCTGTTGCGGGTTGGTCGTGGCGTACGAGTGGGCCTGATGGGTGGTGCCGATCTGCAGGAACACGTCGTAGTCGCTGCTGAGCCGGAAATCGTAACGGGCGCGCAGATTGCCCTCGAAGGGCGGTGACACCGCCAGAGGCTGACCGAGCTCACCGAAGGGGTTCACGATGCCGGTGATCGGCTGGCCATTTGTGCCGATCAGGCTGAGGTTCTTCACGTTCTCGCTGCTGTTCCACGCGGCCGCCCCCGTGACGGTCAGCCCCCCGACAACCCGCCAGACGAGCTGCGTTTCGACACCGCGCACGCGATAGTTGGGCCCGTTGGTCGTGAACACCAGGTTACCCGTTACGCCGGGATCGAAGATACTCAGCTGGACGTTGTCCCAGTACTCCTGGTAGACGGCGCCGTTGAACTGCAGGTGATGATCGAGCCACTCGGTCTTCCAGCCGATCTCGTTGTTGGTGAGGGTATCGGGGGCGTACGCGATCGGCGGCACCCAGACTCCGGCCAGCGGTCCTTTGACGACCGCCTGCGCACGATTGAACCCACCCGGGCGGAACCCTTGCGACCAGGTGTAGTAGGCCATGATGTCCGGGGTGAGGTGCCAGGTGAGATTGGCACGGCTGCGGGTGCCGATGTAGGTCTTCCGCAGATGTTTCGCGTCCAGGTTGTTCAGGTTGCTGAGCACCCCGGTGGCGAGCGTGCTGACGCAAGGATTCGGCGGTACGGAGCTGTTATAAAAGCCGTATATCTCGCAACCGAAGCTGCCGACGTTGGATCCGAGCTCAAAGTCCCGGATGTCGTACCAGCGTGTTCCGCCCGTCAGCGTCAGAATCTTCGGAATGATGTCGAAATCGATCGAGGCGAAGGCCGCAGTCTGCTCGTAGCCGCGCGTAATGTCGTCGAAGAACGCGTCCCCGAGTTGCCGCACCTGAGGGTTGTTCGAAGTGACGGGATAGTTCGTTGGCGGCGTCGTGTACGGATTGATGCTCGGGGGACCAAGAGGGTAGAAGTTCGGGCTCGTTCCGTAATGCCAGTCTGCGTTCTCGTGAATCCGGTACTGCTCCCAGAACACGCCAACCAGGCCGCGCAAGCGCCAGTCATCCGGGGTGCTCAGCCGCATCTCGTGGCTCTGATGCGTCGTGGTCTCGTGGTCTGTCCAGAAGACTTTCGGAGAGTAGCAGTAGCCCGGGGATACCCCCATTCCCGGGTAGTAGCTTGACTGGGTGAAGGTGCCGGGCGTAGGGATCGCTACTCCGACGAGACTGGGATTGGGCGCATTCGCGGCTGTGTAGAACCCGCTATTGAAGGGATAGCCGGGATAGTTGCATTGGTAGTAGCCGGTGTACCGGCCGCGCGAATAGTTGGTGTAGTCCTGTAACTGGTCCACGCTGCGGTCCAGGTAGGCTCCGGTATAGATGAACCGCAGCGCGGCGATGCGGCCGTCGAGCGTCCACGCGGTGTTCTCGAACTTGTCCTTGTTGAAGCTCGGGCCAAACTGCGCGACGGAGAGGTCCGGCAGCGGTTGCGCAAGGCTGTCGTACTCTTCGGCCCAAAAGACCCCTTGGGCATCGATGCTCTGATAGGACTGGGTGATCAGGGCACGCCAGTCGTTATTGATCTGATAGAGCAGCTCCGCGCGCAGGCCCTGGTAGGTGACCGGGTTGATCGCCTTCGCCAGGCTGTTGGCGTTGTTGATCGTGCCGCTGTTTGGGGGCACGAAACCGCCGAAGTAATTGGCTACCACTAAATCGGTCGGAGCACGCGAGAACGTCGCCGGAATGTTGTTGATGTAGCCGCCTCGCCGGTCGTTGTAAATCGTCGCGCGCGCCGCCAGGCGGTCCTCGATCAAGGGCAGGTTAAGGGTGGCGTCCACAGCGCTGTTCGGATCACCGTGAGCCGTCACTCCGTAGCTCGCATTGACGTTCGCCTCGGTGACGTTCAGCTTCGGCTTGTTGGTAATGTAGCGGAGCACGCCGGCCATGGCTCCCGCGCCAAACAGCGTCCCCTGCGGTCCCTCGAGCACCTCGATGCGCTCGAGATCCACGGCATAGATATCGAGGTTGCGGCCCGGCACCTCTCCCGACTGTTCATCCAGATAGACTGCCACGCTCGGGAAGCTCTCGGTGGCGCCGGCCCCCTGCGTTCCACCCGAGCCGCCGGTAGAAAGACCACGCATGATGATGTCGCCCTGCGCCGGGCCGAAGGTCGTGGCGGTGACGTTGGGGAGATATTTCACGAAATCATCGAAGGTCTGCACATTCAGCTGCCTGAGCGTCTCGGCGGTGAGCGCCTGAATGGTGATCGGCACATCCTGCAGGTTCTCTTCACGGCGGTTGGCGGTGACGATGACTTCCTGCAGCGCTCCCGCCGCGGCAGTTTCGGCTGTCGTATCCGCCGCCTGTGCCGTCTGAGCGGCTTGCGCGCCGAGGATGGCTGCGACCGCACGTGACAACTTGCTGTTGACCTTCATTGTGCCCCCCATCGCACGCTTGTTCTTATCCGCATTCGAGCCGAATGCTGGATTCTACCCTTACCGGGGACATGCGTCGCGAAGTGGCGCCGGCGGACCGCCCGCCGGCAGCTTCGCGTAGAATTTGCATGATTCGTTACGCTCCACAGAAGCAGCCTGAATGGCAGCGCAGCCGCAACACGTCGAGTCCCGCATCGAGTCCGAGGTCCACCGCATCCGCGGCCTCATCGAGAGGCACGCGTACCGCCGAGCGCTGGAGGGCGCGACTGTCCTGCTGGGGGAGGTCCCCGAGAACCGGGACGTGCTGTACCTGGTGGCCGTGAGCCAGCGTCAGCTGGGGCGCACCGCGGATGCGCTTGCGACTCTCGAGCGCCTCGAGGCGGCCCATCCGCAGTTTGCCCGTCTGTACCAGGAGCGCGGCCACTGCCATCGCGCCGCAGGCGATGCCGCGGCCGCGATCGCTGCGTACCAGCGCGCCGTCGACCTCAATTCGGTCCTGCACGCGAGCTGGCGAGCGCTCGCGGAGCTGCACGGCGCGGCGGGACGCCGGTCGGAGGCCGCGGCAGCAACGCAGCAGATGGCGCTTCTCGCGCAGCTGCCTGCGCCGGTGCTGGCGGCCTCTGGGCTCCTCGCCGAGGGGAACCTGTACGCGGCAGAGGCAATCCTGCGGCGCTTTCTCACCTCGAGTCCGCAGCACGTCGAGGCGATGCGACTGCTTGCGCAGATCGGTCTGCAACTCGAGGTCCTCGACGATGCCGAGTTTCTCCTGGAGAGCCTGCTCACATTCGCACCCGACTATCACCTCGCCCGCTACGACTACGCCCAGGTGCTCACCCGGCGCTACAAGCACGCGGCGGCGCTCGCCGAGGCGCGCAAGCTCCTGGGCATCGATCCCGCCAATCGGGCCTTCCGTACGCTGTATGCCACCGCCTGCGTCGGTCTCGGCCAGCAGGAGGAGGCACTGCGTACCTATCGCGAGCTGCTGAAGGAGGCGCCTGAGCCGGAGTTGCACCTGTCGATCGCGCATGCCCTGAAGACACTCGGCCGCCAGCCCGAGGCGATCGAGGCCTATCGTTACGCCGCCGTGGCGCGGCCGGGTTTCGGAGATGCCTACTGGAGTCTTGCGAACCTCAAGACGTATCGCTTCACGGAAGCCGAGATCGAGCGGATGCGGGCGCAGGAGGCGGCGCCGTCCGCGCCGCTCGTTGACCGTTATCACCTGTGCTTCGCGCTGGGCAAGGCGCTCGAGGATCGCACCGATTTCGCTGCGTCCTTCCGTTATTACGAACGCGGCAATGCCTTGAAGAAAAGCGACAGTCACCACGATCCCGACGTGCTCGAGCGCGCCCTCGCGCGCCAGCGCGCGCTGTGCACGCCGGAGTTCTTCGCCGCCCGCCGGGGCTACGGCAGTCCGCGCGCCGACCCGATCTTCATCGTGGGGTTGCCGCGGGCGGGCTCGACGCTCATCGAGCACATCCTCGCCTCGCACTCGCAGGTGGAGGGGACGATGGAGCTCGCCGACATTCCGCGCATGGTGCACCAGCTGCAGGGGCGCGAGCACAGCGAGCGCGCGCCGCGCTACCCGGCCGTGCTCGCGGAGCTGCCGGCGGGCGAGGCGCTGCGGCTGGGAGAGAAGTACCTGGCGGACACCCAGGTGTACCGCAGCGGCAAGCCGTTCTTCATCGACAAGATGCCGAACAACTTCCGGCACCTGGGCCTGATCCATCTCATCCTGCCGAACGCCAGAGTCATCGACGCGCGGCGCGAGCCCATGCCCTGCTGCTTCAGCAATTTCAAGCAGCTCTTCGCTTCGGGACAGGAGTTCACCTACAGCCTCGAGGACATTGGGCGCTACTACCGCGCTTACCTGGAGCTCATGGCCCATTGGGAGCAGGTGCTGCCCGGCAAGATCCTGCGCGTACAGCACGAAGCAGTGGTCGATGACCTCGAGTCCAGCGTGCGTCGCATACTCGAGTTTCTCGGCCTGCCGTTCGAGCCGGGCTGCCTCGAGTTCTACAAGACCGAGCGTAGCGTGCGCACGGCAAGCTCCGAGCAGGTGCGCCAGCCGATCTTCCGCGAAGGTGTCGACCAGTGGCGCAACTTCGAGCCCTGGCTCGGGCCGCTGAAGACGGCGCTCGGGCAATGAGGGCCACCGTCGCGCCGCAAAGCGCAGCATTGAACTGACGGCGCTCTTGTACGTACCTACATTTGTCGGCGTGTGCCGTTCCTCACCCGGGGAGGGGCAAGTTTGGGCACATCAGGATCAGGCCTGATCTATATAGCGATAGCTTTGCTGCAGCCGCTGGCGCTCGCAGCTCAGACCGGCTGGGTCGTCGAGCCTGGAGTGCAGCAGCGGCTGGCGGCCGGTGAGGTGGTCGTGCAAAGCGCGACCGCGGTTGATCCAGCGGCGCCGCGCGGCCGCGTCCATGCTGCCGTGCGCATTCAGGCCTCGCCCGAGGCCATCTGGAGCGTCATGACCGACTGCAGTCAGGCTCCCTTGTACGTGCCCGGTCTCAAGCGCTGCCGCCGCATCGATGGCGCGCCGGATGGGCGCTGGGAGGACATCGAGCACGAGGTCCGATACTCGTGGCTCCTGCCGACGATTCGCTACGTGTTTCGCGCGCAATATGACCGGCCCCATCGGATCGACTTCCATAGCATCAGCGGCGACCTCAAGGAGCAGACGGGCACCTGGTATCTCACGCAGACGCCGGACCGGACCGCGACGGTGGTGGAGTACGAGTTGTATCTCGATCCGGGCTTCTGGGTCCCGCAATTTCTCGTGGCGCGTACGCTGCGCAAGGATGTCCCGGCCGTGCTGAGTGGGCTGCGAGATCGGGTGCAGCAAGCCGAAACCGCTAAATAATCACCGGCAGCACTGATCTGGGTACGGCGGTTGGTGAAAAATAGTATGCCGGCTGGCGAAAGATAGGCAGGTTCCCCGCGTTGCTCGCAGGGCGGACGACGTAGCGTATCGGTCGTCCGGAAAGGGTTCGTAATCGAAGCGATTCCACGCACCCGATCCATTGCGCCGCAACTGAATGGGAGAACGACCATGAAATCCGCAATCCGTCACACAATCTTCGCCGTGTTTCTGGGCTCACTGAGCGCGGTCGCTGCCGCCGGCCCGGGCGATGAGCCCGCGAAGCGCACCGTCCACTTCGCCGACCTCGATCTGGGCCACGGCGCCGGAGTCGCCGTGCTCTATAGGCGGATCCGATCCGCGGCGCAGGAAGTTTGCAGGCCGGCGAACCCTCGGGAGCTGAAGTCAATCATCGACGCGCGCCATTGCGTCGAGCAGTCGATCGCGCGCGCGGTTGCCGAAGTCAACGCCCCGATGCTGACGACCTACTACCTGCAGACAGGCTCGCCGGTCACCGTTGCCCGCCGATAGCGATGAGGCCCTCGGGAGGACGGTGGAACCCACCGTCCTGCCGCTCTCGCGCGGGAGATGAGACTCTATTCCGCCGCTTTCGCGATCCCAAGCCCGAACGCGGCCGCCACGGCTTCTGTGCGCGAATGCACCTCGAGCTTCGCAAGGATGGAGGAGACGTGGTGATCGACGGTCTTGGGTGCGACGTGCAGCCGCTGCGCGAGTTCGGCATTCGTATGACCGTGCACCAGCAGTCTCAGCACCTGAATCTCGCGTGAGGTCAGTCCCGCGGGATTTCCGCGTGTCGAGGCGCGTGGCCCGCGCGGAATCCCGTGCACGCCCAGCTCGCGCAGGCGCTGGCGTACAATCGCCGCGAGCGGGCCGGCACCGAGTGGCTCGAGGATGGCGAGTGATTCGCGCAGCGCCTGCTCGGGTCCATCGGCCAGGGCGAGTGCGCGCTCATAGGGCATGTTGAGCTGCTCCCAGAGTGCCGCTGCCTCCTGCCAGGTTCCGGCAATCATCAGCGCATACGGCTGGGCGATGCCGGCTGGCACCTCGAACGCCGGGTCGGCGCGCCGGCCCCAATACGCAAGTGCCCCCCGGATCCAGGCATCGCCGTGTCCGCCCGCGGCCTGCAGTCCGATGGAAACTTCTTCCGCTACACGGTTCAGGTCACCGCGATACCAGGCGACCTCGGCGCGAATCGCGGCCACAGGTCCAATGCGCTGCATCTCGCCGGTCGGCAATGCGAGCCGCATGGCCTCGTCGAGGAGCCGATCCACCCCCGGGTCACCGCGACGCGCGCGCACGATGGCCAGCACGGTCAAGGCGGGAATGCGTTGCGCGGTGGCGGGTGCGTGATGCTCGATGAGCTCGGTCGCCGCCTGCGCAGCCGCGTCCCAGCAGCCGCTGTTGAGCTCGAACTGTGCGCCGTAGGCACGCGCGTAGGAGTAAGCATCCCAGACTTCGTGCGTCTCGCAATACTCCAGGCCCTCGGCCAGGTAGCGCGCGGTGAGGTCGGGACGATGCTGAGTCACCGAGGTGCTTACCAGATTAGAGTAAGCACGGCCGGCGTGGTGCGGGAGATTGTGTTGCAGGGCGACGGCAAGACCTTGTTGCAGTTTGCATAGTCCAGCCTCGTCGCCAGCCATCATCATTGCAGAGCCGATGTTGTTGAGTGCGTGCGATCGCACGTCGTTGTCCCCGAACTGGGCGGCGAGATCGAGGGCGCGCTGCCCGTACTCGAGAGCCTCCTCGATACGAAAGCTGGTCATCGCCAATCGCGAGCGGGCGCTGTAAGCCATGGCCAGCTCGCGCGACTGCGGCAGGGTTTCCAGCAGGGTGATCGCCACCGCCACGTGTTGATCGGCGAATACCTTCTGGCCCGCCTTCCAATATTGGAATGCGAGCAACAGGCGCACGCGGGCCTGCGCCGCAACATCGCCCAGCTTCCGCCATAGCGTGAGTGCCTCAGTCGCGGAGGCTATGGATACAGAGACCTCATTGGTCAGATTACATCCGGCCGCATGCCGCTCGAGCAGCTGCGCGCGCTGCAGCGTGCTCAGCGAGTCGGCGTGCCGCAGAGCCGTGGCGAGATGCGCGGCGGCTTCCCGATGCGCACCCGCCCGTGCTGCGCGCTCTGCGGCCTGGGGGGCGTACTCGAGCACCGCCTGCACGTCCTCGGCATGCGAGGCGTGATGTACCAGCTGCGACAGGTCGGCATTGTGCCCAACGAGGGCCCGCAGGATGCGGCCGTGGAGCCCCCGGGCACGTGCCCGGGGCACGGTGCTCTCGACCGCGAGCCGCCCGAGCTCATGACGAAAGGCGAGTGCCTCCTCGTGGTAACGCAGCAGTCCGCGGGCAACTGTCTCATCTGTTGCAGCACCGATGTCGCCGAGCAGCGCGTGCGTGAGCCAGGGAGGCGTTCTGCCCGGCAACAGCGACACCAGCTCTGCCAGCTCACGCGCTACGGGAGAGCATTGCATGAGGCGCGCCAGCACCGCATCCCGGACCGTCTCCGGCACGGTGTCCCTGGGCGCGGACAGGAGTTCCCGGACGAAGAAGGCATTCCCCGCGGTCACCTCGTAAACGCGGCGGGCATCATGCCGGCTGCCGTGCGCGAGCTTCTCCACTGCGGCCAGCGAAAGTGGCGGGACGCGCAGGCGTGCCGTATGCCGTCCGGTCACTTCCCCGAGAACGCCGCGCAGCAGATGCGTCGGCTCGAGCTCATCGTCACGGTGGGTGGCGATCACCAGGCAACGCGTGCGTTGAATGCGCCGGCCGAGGAAGCGCACAAAGTCGAGTGTGGCCTCATCGGCCCAATGAATGTCCTCCAGCACTACCAGGCTGACAGGATTGGGCGCCGACAGACGCTCGAGCAGCCGGGAGAAGAGCTGCGCGCGCGAGCCGTCCGAATCACTCGCAGTTCCCGACAGCGACAGGCTGGCGGCCACTTCGTTGACGGGTCCGAGTACGCGTGAGGTCTGCAGGGCGTCACAGTGACCCCACAGCACGCGCGTGCCCCGCGGCGGCTGCTGCGCAAACTGTTCGACCAGCGCGCTCTTGCCGGCGCCCGCCTCGCCGCTCACGAACGTCATCTTGCCGGCGCTACTTCCCGCCTCACGCAGGTGCTGTGCGAGCTCCTCGAGCTGAGCCTGGCGTTCGAGTAGTTCCACGGCGGCAGTATCGGACAACCCGCAACGCTTGGGTACGGGTGCTCCAATCTGCGGGTTCTGAGCGCGCAATCTGGGTATAGCATCCTATGTGCCGCACCGCGTCGCACGGCTATCGTGCTGCGGCAGAAGCCGTGAAACCGCAAGAGGTTGCCATGCCACGCTACATGGTCGAACGAGAATTCCCGGAGGGTCTGCGAATTCCCGTCGACGAGATCGGCGCGCGGAGCTGTCTCGCGGTCGCGCAAAGCAACCTGGCCGACCAGGTGACCTGGGTTCATTCCTACGTAAGCGCCGACAAGACCCGGACGTTCTGTGTGTACGACGGCCCCTCGCCCGAGGCGATTCGGCGGGCGGCCAGCCGCTGCAGGCTGCCGGTCGGACGTATCACCGAGGTGCGTGTCCTCGACCCGTACTTCTACAGGTAGCCAACCACCCCGGGGAGCGCCCCGGCGCGTCGCGCAGGGTACTGGCACGAGGGCAACGCGGATCCTCCAGGCGTTGGTATCATGCGCCCCGGTGCATTGCGATTGAAACCCAGCTTACCGTTGAGCCGAAAGCGCGCCACCCCTGATCCGCGATACCCGCGCCACGCGCGATGAGCGCGCCGCCGCCGCCACTTGCCGCTGCTCCGCGTGATCGCTGGTACGTGCTCGCGGTGCTCACCGTGGTGTACGCGCTCAACATCGCGGATCGCTTTTCGATCTCGACGCTGATCGAGCCGATCCGCAAGGAGTTGCATCTCAGCGACGGGCGGGTTGCCTGGCTTACCGGCGGCGCGCTCGGCGTGTTTTACGTAACCGTCGGTATCTGGGTCGCGGTCCTTGCCGACCGCGCCAACCGGCGCAACATCGTGGCACTGGCAGTGGCCGTCTGGTCCGGCGTCACGGCGCTGTGCGGACTGACTCACAGCTACATTCAGTTGTTGCTGGCGCGCTTCGGAGTGGGCATGGGCGAGGCGGGGGGAACTGCTCCTTCCACGTCGATCCTGGCCGACAAGTTTCCTCCGGCGCGCCGTCCGATGGCGCTCACGATCTTTGCCCTCGGCACATGCCTCGGTGCGTGGTTGGGCTCCTCCGTCGCTGGCGCAGCGGCGGAGCGAGGCGGCTGGCGCACGGCTTTCCTGGTGCTCGGGATTCCGGGCGTGGTCGTAGCGCTGATCGTATGGCTGACGGTGCGCGAGCCGCGCCGCGGGCAGCTCGACGCCCACGCCGAGGCGAGGCCGTCCGCTTCCCTGACCGAGACACTGCGTTTCGTTGCGAGACAGCGCTCGGCGGTTCATCTGCTCGTGGGCGGCTCAGTGGCCACGTTCTGGAGTTGGGGGCTGATGTGGTGGACGCCCGCGTTCCTGCAGCGCTCGCATCACATGACAGTTGGGCAGGCCGGTGAGCTGCTCGGGACCATGCACCTGATCGCCGGGACGCTCAGCACGTTGCTCGCCGCCTTGCTCATGGGATTGCGCGCGGCCGCGGATCCGCGCTACGTGGCGCGCCTGCTCGGCTGGGTGACGGCGCTCACCACCATCCCCTCGATCGTGCTGTACTGGCTCGTGCAGGACGCGGCCGCGATCGTGTTGCTGTGGATCTTCGTGCCGGCAGTATACTTCTATATAGGGCCGATACTCGGTCTGTTGCAGAACGTGGTCCCCGCGAACATGCGCGCGACCGTATGCGCGCTCCTGCTGTTCGCCGCCAACATCGCCAATCTGCTTCTCGCGCCGCAGATCATCGGCTGGCTGAGCGACTGGTTTGCAGCGACCTTCGGAGCCGGTGAGGACTCGCTGCGCTGGGCGATGCTGTTGCTCGCTCCCACCGGGTTCTGGGCGGCCTGGCATCTGTGGAGGGCCGGTGTGACGATCCGCGAAGACGAGGCTCGTGCGACCTGAGCGTGCGGGAAGCGCCGGGGTGGCCCGCGGGAGTAGCGGCGCCTTTCAGGGGAATCTCAGCGGATCGTCTTGCTGACGATTGTTGACATGGCGCTTTGCATGCCGCTCGTCGAGTAAGCCGCGGCTGCGAAGAACCAGGTGCCGGCGCTCAGCCCGCTCAGCGTATAGCTCGTGGCGGAGGTCCCGCTCACTGTCAGGCTCCTGGTGAGATCCGCTTCGTTGGTCCCGTAGTAGATGCGCACTCCCGCAAGGTTGCTAAGCGGGCTGCCGTTGGCATTCTCCGTCGGCAGCACCCAGCCGAGCGTCGCGGTGCCTTGCCTGGGTGCTGCGGAGGCGACCGTCACATTGAACGCAGGCAGGGCGCTCGAGTACCTTCCGTTGCTCGCGCTTATGACGACGTCGGCGTAGGTGCCGGTCTGCGCACTGCTCGGGGTGCCGTAGAGCGCACCGCTCACGATGCTGAAATTCGCCCACGCGGGCTTGTGCTGCACGGAGAACGACAGCGCCTTGCCGGCGGGGTCCCGGGCCGATGGCTGGAAGGAGTAAGTGCTGCCGGCACTCACGGTGGTGGGCGGCGTGCCCAAGATCACCGGCATGTCGAGGCTGCCCGTCGCGGCGGCGCTCCCGCAGACCACTGCGCCGGCGAGCGAGCCAAAGAAGAAACGGCGAAGCGGCTGGCGCGCGAAGAAACGTGGCCGATTCATTGTGCCTCCCCTCAACATCACAGCGCTCAAGGGGAGGCGCAACGTGCGAGCGCCCTTAATTCAGGCAAAAGCCACCCGAGCGAGGCGGCCTGCCGGCTGCCGCGTCCATCGTGGCTTTCGAGAGTGCCACCCCTTGTGTCGTCCCGTCTCATGACGGGCCTGCTCTCATCTGCAGATCCCGGCACGGGTGCGGCGCGAGATGCATAGCACCGTGGTGTCGAGGAGTCTGCGTGGAGCGCGTGCAGTAAAGCGCGCGGCGACGCGCCCCGCAAATGTCTCGACGTTGCGACGTGCGGTTCTGGCTACAGCTATTGCAGCGGATACAGCCCGCGCACGCGGCCGAAGAGCCGCGTGAGGCCGAAGAGCGCATCGATGCTCGGGATGGCGACGCCGAGCCGCTGGCCGATCTCGCGCACCGCGCCGACGAGCGCGTCGAGCTCGAGCGGGCGCAGCGCCTCGGCGTCCTGCAGCATCGAAGTCTTGAATGCGCCGAGCTTGCGCGTCACAGCGTAGCGATCCTCCGCGGACTCACGCACGTCGCAGCCGATGCGCGCGCCCACTGCCGCAGCTTCGCGCATGGCTTGCGAGCAGAACGCCCGCACCAGCTCGTCATCAAGCACGCGATCCAGGGTCGCACCGGTCAGCGCCGAGACCGGGTTCATGGTCATGTTGCCCCAGAGCTTGTACCAGACGTCGTAGCGGATGCGCTCCGAAGCGCTCACCTCGAAGCCCGCACCGCCGAGCAGAGCGCTCAGGCGCTGCACGCGCGCGGAAGTCCCACCCGCGGGCTCGCCGATGATGAGACCCCGCCCGGCGCGATGCGCGCTGATGCCGGGGGCTGCGACCGCGGCGCTGGCGTGCACCACGCAGCCGACGACGCGCTCGACGGGAATCGCCGCGATGATGCGGCCTTGCGGGTCGACGCTCTCGAGCGGGCGTGCCCCGAGCGCCGCGATGCCGGCGCCGAACCACCAGGGCACGCCGTTCATCGCCGGCAGCACGATCGTTTCGGCACTGAAAAGCGGGGCGAGGCTCGGCGCGAGCGCCGGCAACGATGGGCCCTTCAGCGCGATGATGACCAGATCCTGAGGTCCGAGCTCGCGCGGATCGTCCGAGGCCAGCTCGATCGGCGCCTGCACGAGCGCACCGCCCTCCTGCAGACGCCAGCCATGATCGCGCAGCGCCACGAGCGTCGTGCCGCGCGCCAGCGCCGAGACGCGCGCACTGCCGTCGCGCGCCAGGTGCGTGCCGAGGAAGCCGCCGATGGCGCCGGCGCCGACTACGCAGACCTTCAAGGCAGACTTTCCGCGCGGGCGGGGCAGGCGCTCGCTGGCAGCGCTAGCCCATGTGCAGGCCGCCGTTCAGGGAAAAATCGGCGCCGGTGGCGAACGCCGAGTCATCGCTCACCAGCCAGGCGACGATGGAAGCGATCTCCGCCGGCTCGCCGAGGCGCTTGACCGGGATGCCGCTCACGATCTTCTCGAGCCGCTCGGGCTTGACGGCGCGCACCATCTCGGTGCCGATGTAGCCCGGGCGACACGGTGTTGACCGTCACGCCGCGCGCGGCCACTTCCTGGGCGAGCGCCATGGTGAAGCCGTGGATTCCCGCCTTGGCGGTCGAATAATTGGTCTGACCGAACTGCCCGCGCTGGCCGTTCACCGAGGAGATATTGACGATGCGGCCCCAGCCGCGCTCGATCATGCCGTCGATCACCTGCTTGGTGACATGAAACAGCGAATTGAGGTTGGTGTCCATGACCGCGCGCCACGCCTCGATGGTCATCTTCTGGAAGACACCGTCGCGGGTGATGCCGGCGTTGTTGACCAGGATGTCGATGGGTCCGACCTCCGCGCGCGCCGCGTCGAAGGCGCGCTTGGTCGAGTCCCAATCCGACACGTTGCCCTCGGAGGCGTGGATATCGAAGCCCTCGGCGCGCATCTGCGCCAGCCAGCGGTCCTTGCGGCTGGAACCCGGGCCGCAGCCGGCGATGACGGTATGACCCTCCTTGCACAGGCGCTGGCAAATCGCGGTGCCGATTCCCCCCATGCCGCCGGTGACGTATGCGATGCGCTTGGCTCTTGATCCCATGGCCTGTCTCCGTGTCTGTTCATCAGGCTCGAATTTGGGATATTAGTACGCCGATTTTTTTCAGGCGTCCATGGTTCGCATGCGCAGTATTGCGCTCAGCCGCTAAGGAGCTTCACTCAACCGCGTACGTAGCCTCCGGGCGCATCATCTGCGAGCTCCGCCGCCCCCTTGCCACCGGTCCCGCGGGGGACGCGCGCCGGAACCTGTGCCGCGTCCGAGTGCGCCGCCAGCCAGCGCTGCCAGGCAGGCCACCACGACCCCTCGAGGAGCGGCGCGCGCTTCAGCCAATCATCTGCCGTGAGCGACGCGGTCGCGTCGTGCCAGGTCTGCATGCGGTGGCGGCGCTTGGGGTGGACCGGGCCGCTGACAATGCCCGCGTTGTGGCCGCCGCTCGTCAGCAGGAACGTGTAGTCGGGGCTGCGGGTGAGGCCGCGGAACTTGTAGACCGAGCGCCAGGGCGCCACGTGGTCGGTTTCAGTTCCCACGACGAACATCGGCAGCCGCAATTTCGAGAGATCCACGCGCTTGCCCTTCAGGGCGAAGGTGCCGAGCGCGAGCTCGTTCTTCAGATACAGCCGCTCGAGGTAGTCGCTGTGCATGCGCCAGGGCATGCGCGTGCCGTCGGCGTTCCATGCCATGAGGTCGTTAAGCTCGGGCCGCTCGCCGCGCACGTACTGATCGACTGCGGGTCGCCACAGCAGATCGCGCGAGCGCAGCAGCGCGAAAGCGCTGCCCATGCGCTCGCTCTCGAGCACGCCGCTCTTGTGCATCATGGCCTCGAGCATGGCGATCTGGCTCGGGGTGATGAACACGGACAGCTCTCCGGGCTCGCTGAAGTCTGCCTGGGCGGCGAACAGCGAGACGGAGGCGAGTGATGTGTCGCCCGCGGCCGTGAGCAGCGCGGCGGCGATCGCGAGCAGCGTACCGCCGATACAGTAGCCGACCGCGTGCACCCTCTGAGCGGGCACGATGCGGCGGACTTCCTCGAGTGCATCGAGGAAGCCGAGCTTGACGTAATCCTCGATGCCGAGCTCGCGGTCCGCCGCGTCAGGGTTCTTCCAGGAGATCATGAAGACGGTGTGGCCTTTCTCGACCAGGTAGCGCACCAGCGAATTGCGCGGCGACAGATCGAGGATGTAGTACTTCATGATCCAGGCGGGCGTAATGAGCACCGGCTGCGCGTACACCGTTGGGGTCTGCGGCGTGTACTGCAGCAGCTCGATCAGGCGGTTGCGGAAGACGACCTTGCCGGGCGTGACCGCGACTCCTTGCCGACCTGGAACTGCTCCGTCCCGGGCGTGCCTCCGCCCCCCACCGCCCGCTGCGCATCCTCGAGCCAGTTCTTGAGCCCGCGGATGAGATTCTGGCCGGACTCGGCGGCCGTGCGGTTGAGGAGCTCCGGATTGGTATAGAGAAAGTTCGCGGGCGAAGCCGCTTCGAGCAGCAGCTTGCCGGCAAAGCCCGCGCGCGCGAGCTTCGCATCCGCCGCCGGCGAGGCCGGCGCGAGCGCCTGCTGCCACCAGGAGACCCAGTTGGCATAGGTACGGGCATAAACGTTGAAAGGCCATACGTTCCAGGCGGCACCACTGAAACCGAGTTGCTCGCCGCCGGGGGCCAGGGGCGCGCCGCCTGCGGCAGTTGCGAAGAACTGCCAGCTGTCGAGGATCTTCTCGTAGGCGCTCTGCGCCAGTTGCGCCTGCTGCCTGGGATGAGTCGCGACGTTGAGATACCACTCCCACCAGGCGTTGAGATAGTCATCGGGTGCCAGGCCACCGGTGAGCGCGGCAAGCTGCGCGCGCAGATACCGCTTCACCTCGGTCTTCAGCGGCGTATGAGTCGCGGAGGAGGGAAATGGTGAGGGAGCTTCCGGCTGCGCAGAGGACTCAGGCGGAGTGAGGCGCCCTTTGAGGGGGGCCGGAGCCTTGCGGCCCGGATGCCTGCGCCCGGTCGCGAGGGGTTTGCGGGACGCCCCCGCCTTGGAGGTGGGCGCTTTCTTTTTTTTCTTCGCGGGGACGCTCAAGACGGCGGTCTCCTTAAGAAATGCACCCGGGGGCTTCGGGCCCCCGGGTGCAGGATACCGCCAAGATATCAGGCCGCTTTGCGGGTGGGCACTGCCTGGGCCGCCATCTCGGTGCCGAGCTGGGTGAACTTCGCCTGGACCTCGGACGTCATGGTCGCGAACTCCTCGGCGCGGGCGCGCAGCTTCTCGGCGAGCTGGCTGGTGAGCTCGCTCTGCTTGTTGAAGAGCTCGCTCGGGGTGGCGGCACCGAAGCTCGCGTTCACGCGGGCCAGTCCGGACTCGAGCACATCGCCGGCCACTGCATACTGCAGGCGCGCCAGGCGCTCGAAAGTCTTGAAGCCTTCCTGCTGCGCCTTGAGCATCGGCGCGAACGCCTCGCGGGCGGCGGCAATCAGGGTGTTGGGATCGAAAGTGCGGCTGTTCATGATCAGGTACTCCGGTGCAGGTGTTATCAGGTGAGTCGTATTGTACTGGTTTTTGTATGCACTGCAAGAGAAAACTTACCTCGAACTCGCTGCGATCCGACTCAGATGTAAGTAACTACTTGATTAATATTATATTCTATTTATATATCGGAGTCTGTCCGGATCGTACTTTGGGCACTTAATTGTGCGCCGCACACAAAAATTTTCACGCGGTGCGTGTCAGAGGCGCAGTCCGGCATCCACCTCGAGGCAGCGGCCGGTGAAGAGCTCGTTCTCGAAAATGAACCCCACCGCCTGTGCGATCTCCTCGGGCTCGCCCAGCCGGCCGAGCGGAATCGGCGCGGTCATTCTCGCCAGCGCCTCGGGTTTCATGCTCTCCACCATGGGCGTGCGGATGAAGCCCGGCGCCACGGCGCCGACGCGGATGCCGTAACGTGCCAGCTCCTTCGCCCACACGACCGTCATCGCGGCGACGCCTGCCTTGGCGGCGCTGTAGTTACTTTGTCCGAGGTTGCCGGCACGGCAGATGCTCGAGACGTTGACGATCACCCCGCGGCGGGCGGCGCTGATCATGCGTTGCGCCGCCTCGCGCGCGCACAGGAACACTCCGGTGAGGTTCACATCGATGACCGCCTGCCAGTCGGCGAGCGTCATCTTGCCGACCACCTTGCCGTCCCGCACCTTGACCAGCATTGCATCGCGCACGATGCCCGCGTTGTTGACGAGTCCGTCGAGACCGCCGAAGTCCGCGCTCACACGATCGAGCGTGCCGACCACGCTGTCCTCGTCGGCCGCGTTGGCTGACGTAGCTGCGCGCCACGACACCGAGCTGCGCGCACTGCGAGCGCGTCTCCTCCATGTCCGCGGCATTGGTGTCAAGCAGCGCGAGATGCGCGCCTTTCCTGGCGAAATACAGGGCGAGCGAGCGGCCGATGCCGCGTCCGGCCCCGGTCACGAGAATCGTCTTGCCGCGAATATCCACCTGGCTGCCACTCCTGTCCTGGGTACGAAACGACGGGGCGGGGTCCGCGTGAGCGCCGGGGGTGCGCTTCAGCCGCGCTTCTTGCCGGGATCGGTCTTGCCGGGTTTGTCAGTTCCGGCGGCCGCGGGTGGCGTGAAGGCGGACAGCATCGAGGCCTGCATCTTGGCCCACATCTCCATGTTCTGCCGCGCCATCTCCGCCAGCGGCGCCATCGGCGTCTCGAGCGCTTTCGCCATCTCCGCCTGCATCAGGTTCTGCTGCCGCAGAAGACTGCCGATGCTTTGCTCCAGGTACGCGGTCAGCATCTGTTGAATGGGGTTGCCGTAGAAGCGGATGATCGCCTCGAGCAGCTGAGTGCTCAGCACCGGGGTGCCGAACTGCTCCTGGCTGGCGATGATCTGCAGCAGGATGCTGCGGGTGAGATCCTCGCCGCTCCTGTCGTCCACGACTTTGATGCGCTGGCCGCCGGCGATGAGCTTGCGCAGGTCCTCGAGCGTGACGTGGCGGCTGTCGTGCGCGTCGTACAGCCGCCGGTTGGCGTATTTGCGTATGAGGCGTTCTTCGGCCATGTTAGTTGGTCTTTCAGCCGCCGATGGCCTTGCGGGACCTTGAGCGCGGCCGGCGGGCGGCGCGCGGATAATAGCCCTTGTGTATGCAGCGCACAATGATGGCCTTCACGCTTTGCAGACCGCGACTTCGCGGGCTACAAGGGGGTTTTTGCTGACGTCCCGATCCCGTCGGTTGCGATTTTCGGCAGCGCATACAACCATGGAAAACCCCTTCACGAGTGCCGCCTCCAGGCCCGAGGCGGCGTTTGCGGCCGCCGCCGAGCGCTTTTTCGAGCTGCTGAAGACTTTCGGCATGCCCGGCCGCAGGACAGCCACCGAACTGGTCGTCGCTCGCCGCGCCGCTCGCCGGGCAATTCGAGCAGTGGCTGCGCATGTCACAGGCCGCAGGACCGTGGCTCGCCGCGGGCGGAGCCGCGTGGCCGGGTGCGCCGGCGGGATTCACTGCCCCCCCTTCGGCCTCATTCGGCCCGCTGCCGCTCGGGCCGCGCCGCGGCTCAGGCGGGCGAGGTGCAACGCACCTGGGAGCTGTGGGGGCGGCTCGCGCAGCTGCAGACGCAGCTCGCGACCTACTGGAGCGAGATCGCCAACACCGCCGCGCAGCGCTTCGTCGCGCGCGTGGGCAGCGCAGCGGGCGCTCCGGCGACTCCCGAGCAGGCGATGAAGCTCTATGAGCTGTGGGTGAACTGCGCGGAAGAGGCGTATGCGGCCACGGTGCACAAGGAAGAATTCGCCCGCCTGCAGGCGGAGCTGGCGAACACTGCGGCGGCGTTGCTGGTTGAGCAGCGCCGCCACGCTGAGACGCTGGTGCGTGCGTTCGGACTTCCCACTCGCAACGAGGTGGATGCGCTCTACGGTCAGGTGAAGGACCTGCGGCGCCAGCTCGCCGAGCTCACCGGCACGGCACGCCCGGCGCGCGCGCGCGCGGGCGAGAGCGGCGCCGGCGGCGACGAGCGAGGCGCTGCGCGCCGGCGTGAGGAGCCAGCGCCCCGCCGCCGCTCCGCGCGGCGCAGCCGCGCGCGCAGGCCGCGCGCTTGAGGACTCCTGACGCCGATCCCGGCGCGCCGTTTGCGCAACTGACGCTGCGCGTCGCCAAGACGCTGGAGCGGCTGCGCCAGGCGCGCGACGTGACTGTCGGCTGCTCGGCGAAACGTCCCGTGTGGAGCTGCGGCAAGACGACGCTCCATCACTACCTGCCGCTTGCGGGCGCTTCCGTCGCGCGGCCCCGCGCGCCGCGGCCGGTGCTCATCTGCTTTGCCCTGGTGAATCGCCCCTATATCCTCGACCTGCAGCCTGATCGTTCGCTGGTGCGCCGGCTGCTCGAGGCGGGCCTGAGCGTCTACCTGATCGACTGGAACGATCCCGACGAGGCCGATCGCCGCGTCGACCTCGAGGAGTACATCGAAACCCATCTCGGCGGCTGTGTGCGTCACATCCTCGCCAGCCACGGTGGCGAGCCGCTCGACCTGCTCGGAGTGTGTCAGGGGGGTGTGCTCAGCCTCATCTACAGCGCGCTGCACCGCGAGCACATCGCCAGGCTTGTGACGCTCACCACGCCCGTGGACTTCCATACCCCGGATAACCTGCTCTCGAAGTGGGTCCGCCAGCTCGACACCCACCTCATCGAGGCGAGCGGCAACATCCCGGGCGAAGTGCTGAACGCGCTGTTTCTCGCGCTCATGCCCTTTCGCCTGACGCAGCAGAAGTACGTGCGTCTGCTCGCCGGCAGCACCGAGCCGCAGGCCATCGAGGAGTTCGTGCGCATGGAGAAGTGGATTTTCGACAGTCCGCCCCAGGCGGCCGTGGCGCTCGCGCAGTTCGTCAGGTGGTTCTACCAGGAAAATCGCCTGATCCGCGGCACGCTCGAGATCGCTGGGCGCCGGGTGCGGCTCGCGGACATCCGCCAGCCGCTGCTGAATCTCTACGCGCTAGAGGATCACATCGTTCCGCCGGCGGCCTCGGCGGCGCTCAGGGACCAGGTCGGCAGCCGCGACTACAGTGACTGCGCCGTCGCGACCGGGCACATCGGCATGTACGTGAGCCGCGCGGCGCAGGCCGCGGTCCCGGGGCGGATCATCTCCTGGCTGAGCGAGCGCCGCTGACACCCTTCACGCCGCTCAGTATCCGCGCTCGATGTCCACTACCGACAGCATCGGCTCGCCGGCCACGTAGCGGCGCAGATTCTCGCCCAGCACCACTTTGCGCTGCTCGTCCGATACCAGCGTATCGGCCGACACGTGCGGCGTGATGATGACATTCGGCAGCCGCCACAGCGCGCTCTCGGCCGGCAGCGGCTCCGGGTCCACCACGTCGAGGCCCGCGCCGGCGAGCCGCCCGCTGTCGAGCGCGGCGACCAGATCCGCAGTCACGGTACTGCGTCCGCGCCCGACGCTGATGAAATAGGCGGCGGGCTTCAGGGCGGCAAAGAACTCCCGGTTGAAGATACCGGTGGTCTGCGCAGTCAGCGGCGCGCAATTGACGACGAAGTCGGCTTCGCGCGCCAGTTTGCAGCAGTTCGTCGGGCAGTCCGATGTAGCTCACGTAGTCCGGTCCGCTGCGCCCGCTGGCGCGGGTGGCGATCACGCGCATGCCGAGAGCGTGAGCGCGCCGGGCGACTTCCGTGCCGATACCTCCCAGGCCCACCACCAGCACGGTCTTGCCGTCCAGGTCGGCGAGCTGGGGTGTCGTACCGTCCCGCGCCCAGTGAGCCTGTTGCTGCTGCTTGAGAAAGTAGTCGAAGTGACGACTCAGGAGCAGCATCATCGCCAGCACGTGCTCCGCCATGCTCGGGCCCATGGTGCGCTGCAGATTGGTCAGGAGCGGACGACGCTCGCGCAGCAGCGGCTGCTGCACGCAGCGGTCGACGCCGGCGGCTTCCCACTGGATCCACTGCAGATGTTTCGCCTGGGCGAGGAGTTCGGGCGAGCACACCCCGATGGCAGCGTCGGCGGTGGCGAGGTCGCGCGGCGTGGCCGCGGACACCTCCAGGAGCTTCGCACCCGGGGCGGCCCGCTGAAGCTGCGGCAGCAGCTCGTGCAGCTCCTTGTCGTCAGCGATGAGGACGACGCGCGGTGGCCGCCAGCCCGGCCGCTCGCGCACCGGCTGCGCCGCCACGCGCAGCCCGAGCGTCTCGATGAGACGCGCGGCGGCCTCGCGGGTGTCGCTGCCGGCATCGCGGCCCGGCGGGCTGGCGGCCTCGCGGGTCGGCTCGGTGGCGCGCACGCTGGCGGGGAGCGCGAGCAGCGCGCCGAGGAGGAGTGCGGCGGCCAACGCACCGGGCGGCACCGGCCGGGCGCTGACGCCCGCGCATGAAAACAGGGTAGGCATGCTGGACGCTCCTGGAGATCGCGCGGAAGTCTACGCCATGCCGCCGCTCACCGAGATGACCTGGGAGGTCACGTAGGAGGCCTCTTCCGAGGCGAGGAATGCCACGACTGCCGCCACCTCCTCGGGGAGCCCGAGGCGGTTCATCGGCACCAGCCGCTCGATGGTGCGCTCATCGAACAGGCCACTGGTCATCGGGGTGGCGATGATGCCGGGAGCCACCGCGTTCACGGTGATGCCGCGGGTCGCGACTTCGAGCGCGAGCGCCTTGCTGGCGGAGTTGAGAGCGCCCTTGGCCGCCGCATAGTTCACCTGTCCCTTGTTGCCGATGAGCGCGGCGATGGAGGATACGTTCACGATGCGGCCCCAGCGCGCGCGGATCATCGGCATCAGCAGCGGCTGGGTGGCGTTGAAGAAGCCGTTCACGGAGACGTCGATCACGCGGTGCCACTGTGCGGCGCTCATGCCGGGCAGCACCGCATCGTCATGGACGCCGGCGTTGTTGACGAGGATGTGGATAGGCCCGCTCTGCAGCACTGTCTCGAGCGAGCGCTGCGTGGTCGCCGCATCGGTGATATCGAAAGCGATCGCCGTGGCATGTCCGCCGCCGGAGACAATCTCGCCCACCAGCGTCTCGGCGGCCGCGGCACCGCGATGCGAGTGCACGTACACGTGATGACCGTCGCGCGCCAGGCGGCGGCAGAGCGCGCCGCCGATCCCGCCGCTGCCGCCGGTCACCAGCGCCCGCCTGCCGCTGCCGCTCACGCGTGCGCTCCGCTGCCGGCGGCGGGCAGGTCCAACGCGGAGTCGAACACGATGCTGGCCCGGCCGCTCAGCAGCGCCTGTCCCGCGTTCCACACGGAAAACTCGTACAGCACCGTACGCCCGTCGCCGGTGATGCGCTGCGCAGCGGCGATGAGGTCCGCCTCCAGGTCATCGAGCCGCGCGACATGCAGGGCGACGTTGCGCACGCTGGCGAGATAGCCGACGGCGGCCCCGATGCTGCCGCGAACGCTGCTCGACACGGCGCGCTCGAGCGGCGCACTCGCCGCTACCAGCGCGCCGTGCACCGCCATGGCCTGCGCGGCGTATTCGATGCCGCAGGCAGCCCCGAGGCGGCCATGCGAGCGCAGCGGGTTGTCAGAGGCACGGTGCGTGGCGCTGCGGCAGCGGATGCGCGCGGCGTCCCACGACAGCACCTCATCGAGCAGGCACATGCGGCCCTTGTGCGGTATGTGCTGCTCGATCCATTGCCGGTCTAGCGGCACGGGCTCACCTCCAGCGCCAGGCGGGGACCGTCGAGATACTCGATCGCCACGCGTCCGGGAGCGCGGCGCGCGAGCTGTGCCAGCAACGGCAGGCTGCGAGCCGCCGGCACCGAGCCGCGCAGCGCCTCGAGCGCCGCATCCGCCATGCCATCCGCCGGAGCATCGCTCCATGCGGCCGTGACATGCGCGAGCGAGGCCGCGCCGCAGACCGGCGCCAACACCAGCGCGACGCCGAACGCATCGGGGATCGGGCGAACGCCGCGCAGCGGCTCGGGATAACTCGCGTCATAGGCGATGAGTAACACGGCGGTGCGTTCCACGGCTACCTGGATGAGCGCTTCGAGAAGCCCGGCGGTAAAGCTCGCATCATAGGCGCACAGGGCATTGGAGGCGGCCGTGGCCCCGGTGGCAATTCCCCAATAACCGGCGGCGGCGTTGTGCACCGAGTTATGAAAGCGCGTAGGGGAGAGCTGCCGCTCGGTGGTGGCGAGGGCCTGACAGATCTCGTGGCAGTTCTGGCCGTCGCCTCCGGAGGAGGTGAAGACCGTCGCGAGCGTGCCCGGGTCTGCGCCGGCCCGCGCAGTGGCTTCCAGTCCCACCGCGAGTGTGAGCCTCACGGGTGTACCGGTGCGCCGCCGCTCGGTGCTCGGCAGGCTCTGCGGCACGGGCAGCTGCGTCGGGGCGCGCTGCCACGGCGCCTCGCCCGTCAGCACGCGCGCTGTCGCCGGCCAGTCGGCCATGCCCGGCCCGAGAACGCCAATGCCGTCCACCCAGGCTGCGAGCGGCGCCATCGCTCTACCCGGCCCGTCCGAAGATGAGGCTGCAGTTGGAGCCGCCGAAACCGAAGGAGTTGCTCATCACGCGCTGGAGCGGGCCACGGCGATTCTGGCGCAGGTAACGCACCGGGAGATCCGGGTCCACCTGCGTGGTGTCGACGCCGGCGGGCATCAGAGCGTGCTTGAGCGCGAGCGCGCAGATCACCGCCTCCAGAGCCCCGGCGGCGCCGAGCGTGTGGCCGGTCGCGCCCTTGGTGGAGCTGCCCGGGATCTCGCTGCCGAGCACACCCGCCACGGCATGTCCCTCGGCCTCGTCGTTGTTCGCGTGCCGGTGCCGTGGAAGTTGATGTAGTCGATGTCCTGCGCGCTGAGGGCGGCGCTCGCGAGCGCCAACAGCATGGCGGCGCGCGCGCCCGCGGCCGTCCGGCGGAGGTGATGACATGTGATAGGCATCGCTCGATTCTCCGGTCCCGAGCAGCAGCACCGCATCCGCATCGAGGCTCGCGGCGGGACGCTCGAGAAGCGCGAACGCCGCGGCTTCTCCTATGGAAATGCCATCGCGCGCCACATCGAACGGGCGGCAAGGCGTGCGCGATACCAGCTGCAGCGAATGAAAACCGTAGAGCGTCGTGAGGCACAGCGAGTCGACCCCGCCTACCAGCGCCGCATCGATCACGCCCGCCTCGATGGCGCGCTGCGCGGAGGCGAACGCCTTGGCACTCGAGGAGCAAGCCGAGGAGATGACGACGGCGGGACCCGTGAGGCGCAGCGCGCGCCGCGCAAAAGCGCCGAGCGAGAAGGTGTTGTGGGCACCGCGGTAGCGAAAGCCTTGCGGCAGCGCCCCGCTCGCAGGGTCGCGCTCGCGGTAGGCGAGCTCGGTCTCGAGGATCCCGGAGGTGCTGGTGCCGAGGAAGATCCCGATGCGATGGCTCCCGTGACGGGCGGCGCTCTGCTGCACGGCCTCGGCGAAGCCGTCCTGTGCGAGCGCGAGCCACGCCAGGCGATTGTTGCGGCACTCGAACTCGCGCAGCGATGCGGGCAACGCCTGAGCGTCGACGCCCCGGGACTTCGCCGACACAGGTATCGAGCGCCACCGTCTCAAAACCGCACGGGGCGAGCCCGGTGCGCTCCGCGCGCAAGGTAGCGTGGGTGGCGGCGAGTCCTCGTCCGATCGCGCTCGTGGCGGTAAAGGCCGTCAGTGCAAGGGGGCTCACGCGGCGCAGTCTACGTCACGGACCCGCCGGGCACGATTGAGCCCGCGGGGGCCGCAGCGGGTGCCAGGGCCGCCGCGAGCGTGATGGGCGTGAGATGCGCCGTCGCCAGGACCCCAAGCAGGCGCGGCAACACTTCCAGGATCACCGGCGCGCCCGCGGCGGTGCGCGCCGCGTGCCCATCGTGCAGCAGCAGGATGTCACCGGCCCGCAGGCGCCGGGTGAGTCTGTCGAGCACCGGCGCCGGGGTTGCCGTTCACGGTGTCGAAGCCGCGGCGCGTCCAGCTCACGAGCTGCAGACCCTCTTGCGCCAGGACCGGCTCGAGAAAGGGGTTGCGCAGGCCGGCCGGCGCGCGGAAAAAACGCGGAACTTCTCCCGTCGCATCGAGGATCGCCTGCTGCGCGCGGCGGATTTCCGTCGCTGAGCCCGCGCGGACCTAACAGTGAGAAGCGCTTCAGGTGACGGTAACTGTGATTACCGATCTCATGGCCGCGCGCAACGATCGCGCGCGCCAGCCCCGGGTGCCGCGCCACCCGATCACCGATGCAGAAGAATGTGGCGCTCGCGCCGTGGGCATCGAGCAGGTCGAGCACGCGCCCGGTGACCTCGGGATCGGGACCGTCGTCGAGGGTGAGGGCGACCGCGGCTGTCAGCGGGCAGGTGCGTCCAGTTCGGCCCGAGCCAGCGGCTCCGCGGCCACAGCCCCGCGGCGGTGAGGAGGAGATGGTCGGCCACCACGGCCGCGAGCGCCCACGGCCACGCCGGCGGGCGCACCAGCACCGCGACCGCGGCGCCAACATGCAGCGCGACCGAGCCGCGGATGAGCGGGGACGGCCGCCAGGATCGCCGCAGGGCAGGCGGCGGGGCGCGCAGCGGAGAGCTCATGGAAAATTCTCCCCCTATTCGGGCCTGTCGCGCGAGGGGGAGCGTCACCAGCCTGCCTGGGGTGGGGCGCCAGGCGTATATCGAGGAATCTTTCCCACAGCCGGCGCCAGGTCGGCCAGTCATGCCCGCCCGGGACGGTGTCCACGTCGGTCGCCGCCAGTGCGGCCGCCAGGAGTCGATGACGCTCCGCAAAGCGATCCTCGCTCCCGAGGCCGAGGTGAACCGCGAGAGCTCCCGAACGCAGGCTCTTGATGAAGCGCCACACGCGCCGCTCGTCATCGTCGCTGGCAAGTTCCGCGGGGTCCCAGCCCTCGACGCCCCGGGCACGCGCGATCTCGCCCGTGACGATATGACTGCCGAGATACGGGCGCGAACACGCAAAGGCCCGCAAGCTCCGCCGCGTGCTGCTCGGCGCAACACAGGGCGAGGTAGCCGCCGAGCGAGATGCCGCCGAGCCAAACGGCGCACCCCAGCGAGTGCGCCGGGAGAATCAACTCCTGCCGCACGCGCGTGAGTACGCTGCGATCGATCACCTGCTGCAAATCGACTCCGGCAAACACGAGGTCGACGTCGAGACGCCGCTCGCGAGGCGGCGCACGAAACCCTCGCGCACGAAGTCATCGGGATCCGCTGTACGCGGCGGGCAACATCACCACCCGTCGCGGCGCGGTGTGACCGGCCCGCGCTGCAGCGAAGATCGTAGGGATCACGGCCGGCCCGCGCCGGAGGCGGGACGCATCGCCCCCGTGCGCGGCGCCGGGCGCCGGGCGTCGCACGGCGCGCCATCAGGGCGGCAAACAACAGGGCGAGCAGCGTACCGGGCGCCACCGTCGAGCCGAGGTCGGCGAGCACCGGAACGCTCGAGGACGCGAGCACACCAAACGCGATCACCGTGGCGAGGTTCGCGACCAGGAGCGAGGCGAGCGTCAGCGGCACGGAGCCGCGTTGCGGCTGCTCGCTGTTGCGATCGAAGAACAGCGCATAGTTCGAGCCCACTGCCACGATCAGCAGCATGCCGACGACGTGCAGGATGGTCAGCTGCCGGCCCGAGAGAGACGAGACATCCTGCGACCGCCGATACCGCCAGCGCCAGCGGCGCCACGACCCTGACCACGCGCGACGAGGAGCGCAGCGTCAAGCGAGCAGCAACAGCACGATGGCGCCGAAGCCCGCCGAGGCCAGGTGCACGGCGCCATTCAAGTAGCCCGCGTAGAGCCGGTCGGCCTCACCCTTGAGGTCCAGCACCTCCGCCCGCGCGGTTCGCTCGGCGGCCACGCGGCGCGCAGACGCGCGACGGCGGCCTCGGACAGCTCGCCCGGAACCGGCTGCCTCCAGCGGCAGCAGGGCCGACCAGCGCTGCGCCGCCCTGACGAGCAGCGCATCTGCTCGGCCCATGCGAGGGAGGTGCCCTCAGATCCGCCTGCGCCAGCAGGGGCGCGGTGCGAGCCTGCTCGACGTCGAGCAGAAAGGGTCGAGCCGCGCGAGGCTCGACCGGGAGGTCCGCCACCGCCCGCTTCAGGTTCGCGCGCCAGCTCGGCGGCGGGGCGGCAGGCTGGCCTGTCGCGCCCGCTGCACGGCCAGCGCCGGCAGATAACGGGCCGGCGATTCGAAACCGCCGATCGCGCCGGTCTCCATGAGCGGCGTCAATCGCGCGCCCAAGGCCTGCGCTGCGTTGAGCGCCCCCTCACGATCGGCGGCGGATACGATCACGACGTAACGCATCTCCGGCGCGCCAGCGTCCGTGCGCAGCTGCTCATCGAGCGCCTGGGCCGCGGCGGGATCGGGCTTAAGGCGGACAGCTCGCGGCTCCAGAGCGTGCCGCGATGCAGGTACGAGCGCCGCGCCGGCCAGCACGGGCACCAGGACCAACACCGCCCGCGCCCCGCGCATCTTTCGCCAGGGCGTACGCGAGACGCTCGCCGAGTACGGCGAGGTCGCGGATCGCAAGCCTGCGCGGCAGCCACCCGGCAGCACGAAGCGCGTGACGAGCGCTGCCGCGATCAGGCCGATGATGGAAAACAGGCCGAGCTGCGCGAGGCCGGAAAAGCCGAGGGCAGCAGCGCCGCGAACCCACAGATCGAGGTCAGCACCCCGAGGCGGATGGTGGGCCAGACCGACTGACGAAAGTCTGCCGCGCCCTGGATGAAGAGATAGATCGAGTAGTCGACCGCCTCGCCGATCAGCGTGACGCCGAAGCCGAGGGTGATGCCGTGCACGGCGCGAAAGACGAGCGCCACGGCGGCAACTCCCGCCAGCGCCCCGGTGGCCACCGGCACCAGCGTCAGGGCGAGCGCGGGCAGCGAGCGATACACGCCAGCAGCAGCGCCGCGATGACAGCGGCGCTGATGCAGGACAGCCGCAGCACCTCGGCCTTGATCGTGGCGCGCGAGGCGACTGCGAACACCGGCGGTCCGCTCATCTTCAGGGTCAGCTCCGCGCGCGCAGCGGTCGGGACGCTCCGCACGAGCCACGGCGAACGCGCGCCGCATGGCCTCGCAGGCTGCCTGCTGGGCGTCGGTATCCGATCCCGCAGCACGCGTCCGCGCGAGCAGCAGCGCACGAGTGCCATCGGGCGAGCTCCATACGCCGAGGCTGGTGTGCGGGACGTGACCCTCTCCATGGAATCGATGATCGCGGCCATCTCCCCGGTCGGGTCGTGCACGAACAGCGGCTTCAGCAGCAGACCTGCGGGGGAGGCGAGCGCCGCGAGTGAATCGGTGATCGCCGCGTGCAGGCCGTCCGGACTGAAGCGCTGTGGCGTGACGCCCGGGCTCAGCAGGTAGCGATGACGGAACAGAAACGCCGCGATCGCGCTCGAGTTGCGCCGCATCCCCGTTGTCGACGCTGAGGAAGGCCGGGTCGGACTCGCAGCCGCGCCGCGAGCTGCGCCGAGACCTGCGCGCGAGCTGCGCGCGTCGCCACCCTCGATAGCGGCCAGGATGAGGTGCGCCGCGGGCCCCGCACGCAACTGCTCCACCAGCAGGCGCTGTGTGGGCTCGCCCGCCGCGGGCAGAAACGCCGACAGATCGGCGGTGTAGGTGGCGCGCGTGACGATCACGGCGGCGAGGAGCGCGAGCAGCGCCCAGATCAGCGTGCCGGAGCGCCCGGCTCGCGTCATGGGCTCACTTCAGCGCCGATGCTGAGCACGGAGGCATCGCCGTCAGTCTGCGTGATCCGGACGGTGTGGATGGCATCGTGCTCGCCTTCGATGCGGACTTCCCTGACGCGTACGCGCGACCGTCGCGTCGCTCGGGACGAGGGTCGACCCCAGTCGTTCAAGCGTGCCGCTGAACTGCGGCGTGAAGAAACGTTCCAGTGCCGCGCGATCGCCCGCGAGCGTCGCGCGGATGCTCTCGACATACGGAACCACCTGGGGGTATTCGCGCAGCGAAAGCCTATAGGTGCGCGCGCCGCGATGCGCCGTGAGGACGCCGTTCTCGAGAATCAGCGTCTCAACCTTCGGGACGCAGCGTGCGCTTCTCCAGGTGATCCGGCGCATCGTACAGGAGCTCGCCCGAGGACTGCAGCGGCCGCTCGAGCATCGCCAGCTGGTGCACCTCGCTGAAGGCGACGTGGCCGTGCCGGCGCGCCGCGAAGAGCTGCAGCACCTGGTCCAGCCCCGCAGTGCCCGAGGGTTCGGCCGCCGCCGCATGCCCGGGCGCTGCGAGCATGAGCAGGCAGGCGGCGCTCATCCAGCCGACCGCCCGGCGTGTACCGCCGGTATGGTGCGGCGCAGGGCCCCAGCGGCGCGCGCGGCCGTGCAGCGGCGCTTCACCGCTGCGCTCCGGGTGCAGCATCGCCCGGGGGGGCGGCTGTGGGCGCGGCGGGGCCGGCCGTCGGAGCGCCGTGCCAGAAGTCGTAGAAGTTGAACCAGTTGTAAGGGTCGCTGCGGCAGTACTCCTCGAGCAATGCCGACGTAGCGCTCGATCGCCGCGCGCACTGCCGCCTCGCGTCCGCCACCAGCCGGTTGCGAGAAGTCGGCGAGCTGCCGGAACACGACGTGATAGCGATTGCCTGCCGCGATAGAGGCCGGTGATGAACATTACCGGGCAGCGCAAGGCCGCAGCGGCACGCACGGGCCGGAGGGAAACAGCGCCGGCGCGCCCAGGAAAGCTCACGACATGCGCAGGCGACTCGCCGAAGGTGCGGTCGGCGAGCATGCCGACGAAGGTGCCTTCGCTCAAGCAATCGCGGATGCGCAGCATCGCATGCAGGTGGCCGAGGGGAATGATCTCCGGTGCGCTCGCCGGGATTGCCGGCTCCAAACAGCGCCCGGACACGGTTCGCATTGTCTTCATACATCGCCATCGGCCACGCGCACACCCGGACTGACGCCGGCCGACTGCACTCATCATCTCGAAGCTTCCCGAGGTGCGCTCCGAGCAGCAGCGCGCCCTTGCCGCGCGCGACTGCCTCGCGCATCAGCTCCTCGCCCTCGGCCGTCACATCGAGCAGCGCGTAGCGCTCTTTGACGAGATAGAGCCGATCGAGGATGGTAGAGGCGAAGGCGAACACCTGGCGAAAGCGGTCGCGTCCGGTGGGTTCGCGCCCCAGGGCGCGCCGCAGGTAGGCGCGCGAGTTGCGCCGCGCGGCCGGCGCAAACACGAAAAAATAGGCGGCGATGAGATACAGGATGCACCGTGCCGGAGGCCGGCCCAGCCGCAGTGCAACCCACATCATCATCTTCAGCAGCGTCGGGCTGCCGCGCTCGCGCCCGCCCGCCCACTGCGCCCCGCTGGCGCGCGGGGCTGGCGCGCGCTCACCCGGCTTGTTGGCCATCGTCCGGTTGCGCAGGCGCGGCGCCGGGAACCAGCACGCCGTGGGCAACCGGCTCGCCGGCGCGCGCGACGCTGAAGCGCAGCGAGCCGTTCGGCAGCCGCTCGTGCTCAAGAGTCAGAGTCTCTCCGGGACGCACCGGCTTCAGGAACTTTGCGGTGCCGATCCGCCAGCGCGGGGGGCCGGCGCCGCCGTCGACTTCCACCGCGCGCACCATCTCATCGAGCAACAGCACGCCCGGAACGATCGGCGCGCCCGGAAAGTGACCGGCAAGCGCCGGGTGCTCCGCGGCGATGGTGAGTGTCGTGACAGCGCCCATGGCTCTTCAGTCCGCGGCCGCGAGAGAGCGCAGACGCTGCCTGCGGGAGCTTGCCGGTGCTGTTGCGGGGCAAGCGCGCGACGAGCAGCAGCGGGCGCGGCAGGAACACGGGGTCGATCCGCTGGCGCAGCGCCTCGAGCACGCGCGTCGCATCCAGCCCGGGCGCCACCACGCACGCCGCCGACGCGCGCGACGCCGGTGTGGGAGGTCGCGCGACTCCTCCACGTGGAAGAACGCGCCGTCGAGGACGCCGGGAATGGAGTTCAGCTGGTGACTCAGAAAGCTAAGGGAGCTACGTTTGCCGGCGATGTTGACGAGATCCGTCACCCGCCCGTGGAGCAGAAAGCGTCCCTCGCCGGTCACTTCCAGCACGTCGTAGAGGTGCGTGCGCTGTTCGATGTGGCCGCCGAACGCCCAGGTGCTCTCGCCCTCGAGCGACAGCGTCACTCCGGGCCACAGGCGCCATTCGACAGTGTGCGTCGGGCGGCGCACGGCAATCTGTCCGGTCTCGGTCGCGCCGTAGATCTCCAGCAGCTGCGTATCGAAGCGTTGCTCGGCCTGGGCGGCGAGCTGCTGCGCCAGCGGTGCGGTGGCGGACACGATGAGGTCGGTCCGCGGCAGCGCGATGCCGGAGGCCAGCAGCGCCCGCAGGTGCACCGGGGTCGAAACGAGGATGCGCGGATGCGGCAGTGCCTCCAGGGTGGCGGCGATGTCGGCGGGGTAGAACGGCCGCTCGGCGCACAGCGCATGCCCGTTGGCCATCGGCATCAGCACGCTCGATTCGAAACCGTACATGTGTTGCGGCGGAACCGTGGCCACGATCGCGCACGCCGTGTGCTGCAGCAGATCGAGCCGCTCGGCTTCGATACGCACGCAGTCAATCAGCCGTCCCCAGCTCTTGCGGTAAGGGAGCGGGGCGCCTGTGGTGCCCGAAGTGAAGACATAGGCCGCCAGCTGCGCCGCATCGATCGCGGGAATGGCCGCCGCGTCGCCGCTAGTGGCGCTGCCCCTCGCGCCGTCGCCGTCGGCGCGCTCGGCGGTCGGATAGGACACGCGCGGCAGGGCGATCGAGCATTCGCGCTCGTCGGTGAGGCAGATCACGTCCGGCGCGAAGGCGCGCAACTGGCGCATCACCTCGGGCGCGTTCGTCGCGGGCAGCAGGCTCGCCTTGCCCGACAGCAGGCTCGCCGCAAAACCCACCGTAAAGTGATAGCGATCCGCGCAGGCGTTCACCACGTGCGCGCCTGTGCCGAGCGCACGCGCCACGCGCCGCACGTCGGCGAGGAATTGCGCAACGCGAATCGGGAGGCCGGCGCGGTAGGCGACCACCGCGTCCTGAGAGGTATGCGCAATCAGCGGCAGTGTGGCCAGATGCCTACTTCGTCCTGTGCGCGATGATGTAGTCGACCAGCTGACGCAGCGAGCCGAAGATACGCTCATTCTCTTCACTATCCGCGCGCAGCTGCATCCCGTACTGCTTGGACACCACCAGGGCGATCTCCAGGATGTCTATCGAATCCAGGCCGAGGCCTTCACCATACAGGGGCTGTCCAGGGTCGATGTCGGCGGGCGCGATTTCGAGGTTCAGCGCTTCAACGATGAGGGCGGCGACCTCGGCGGTGAGCGTGGCCGCGTTCGCCGGGGAGGCCTGCCGCAGGGGCGCGTTGTCGGACATTGGATTTCAGGAATCCTTCTTGGATCACGCGGGCGGCATTATAGCCATGATCGAGCTCGACGCGCGCCGCCCGCCGTTACGGCTTGCGCGCCAGGAGCCTTGCGAGTAGCGCCCCGATCGAGGCCACGGAGCGGAAGTTGTCCGGGGTGATGTCGCTTTGGGGAATGGTGAGATCGAACTCCGTCTCTACCGCGAGCATCAGGTTCACCATCTTGATCGAGCTCATGCCGAGCTCGCTCAGGCGTCCCTCCACCGGTAGCGTCGCCGCTGCCTCGGGCTGGCCGAGGATCTGCGCCGCCAGGCGCAGCAGCCGCTCATGGATTTCGGGGAGTGAGTTGCGCTCCCCGGGCCCATCGCTCATAGAGCGGCCAATGATTGCGTGTCCGCCGGGCGCGCCGTGGCCCGGGCGGCGGCGATGAACGAAAGCCAGTTGCGGTAGATCGACACGGCGGCGGGACGCCAGCTGTTCGTCAGCGTGGCGGCGACCGCGGCGAAGGGGAAGCGCTCGAGCAGCGCCGGGCTGCGCTCGGCGAGCGCCTGCTCCCGAAATGCGTTCAGTGTGGCTGTCGCGTCCGCGGAAAAGTACCCGTTGGGGAGCATCGGGTAGTGCGCCTGCTGGCCGCTCAGGAAGCGGCCCACGTCGCGGCGGTACTCCTTCAGCAACGTCGTGTCCTGGTACTCGGGGTGGCCCTGGAAGAAAAGCAGCAGGCTGGGCTGGGGCCGCAGGAAGGCATCGGCGCCGGTCTCCGCCGACCAGCTCAGCAGCGTATATCCCGCCGCGCGCAGTGCCGCCGGGGAGAGCTCGTTCCAGCGCGAATGGGGCATCGGCATCGGCGCGCTGATGCCCTCGAGCAGCGGGTGCCCGGTGAGGATGCTGTGCGCGTACACCCCACAGCGCTTCTGCGGCAGACGCTGGCGGCGGATGCCATCCAGATTCTCCACCACGGCGTGAGCGGCCAGGCACGACCAGATGCTCGCGACCGCGTGCCTCTGTGCCCAGCCGAGCAACTGCGCGAAGCGCTGCCAGTACGGCTCCTCAGTCAGGAGCGGCGTACGCGGCTCGGTTCCCGTCACGATCAGCGCATCGGGCGGCTCGGCCAGGAGCTCATTGATCGGCCAGTAGGACCGCGCGATGTGCCCGAGGGCCTCGCGCGAGCGCCGCAATTCCGGGACTGAGGACAGGCGCAGCGTCACCGCCTGCGTGCCCGAGGCAGCCTGCAGCAATCCCCCGAACTGCGACTCCGTGGATTCGAGCGCGGCATCGGGCATGTTGTTGATCAGGCCCATGAGGATCGGGGCGCCGCGCGCGGCCGCGGCTGTCCTTGCGGGCCGGCGCGCGCTCGTAAACGGCTCAATCTCCAGCGGCATAGTATTTCACTTGATAGACAGCGACTTTGGTGACGCCGCCCGGCAAGGATGGCGTAAGGTCCTGCTGTAGTATGGTTTACGACATGGCCAGATTACCGCCCGCGCGCAAGGAAAACTAATCGGGGGCCTCGCAATGGAAGCGCAGCGAATCGCCGAGCCACGTATCGGAGCGTGGGCCACCGCCACAGCTGACCTGAGGGCACGCGCCGCGAGCGTGGCGGCCGTCGCAGCCAGCCACGCCGCCGCCGCCTTGGCAGCGAGGCGCGCCGGCATCCGCCAACTGCTCGCGTCGGCGGCGGTGCGCAAAGGGGACACGGGATGACGGACCGCCTGCAAATTGAACAACTCGTGCGCGAGCTGCATGCGGCGCGATGTGCAGGCGATCTCGAGCGACTCTGCGGACTGTATTCGGGCGAAGCGCGGCTGCGCATTGCGGGCTCGACCGACGGCAAGCCGATCGCGATCGCGGCGATTGGCATCGCCGAGATCCGGCCGTGGCTGTCGATCCTGGTGAAGAGCTTCCGCCTGAGCCAGTACACGATCCTGTCGCTGAGCGTCGATGTACCGCGCGCAGCGGCCCACTGGCGCGTGGATATTCACTCCAAGGTCACCGGCGCGGTCGTGCCGACGGAGCTGGTGGACCTGATCGACGTGCGCGACGGGCGCATCGCCTCGCACGTCGAACTGTTTGTGCCGTGCTGAGCCTCTGCGACAGCCCACGCTGGCTCACTACCTCAGGAAAGGCGGCGTGCGATCAGGATCGGCAAGCGCAGGATGAAGCACAGCAAGAGGCGCAGATACATCGATGTCAGCACCACGTTGTCGCGCCAGTAGTTGAAGTGTGACACGCCGCCTTCCTCCGGCGTGAAATACCGGACCGGCGCGGGGAGGTTCACCGCCGGCACGCCGCGCCAGGAGAGGCGCACCGCCGCCTCGGCGTCGAAATCGAAACGCCGCATCCAGCGGCTGCGCCGCATCACGGCCAGCAGCGGTGCGATCGGATAGACACGAAAGCCGAAAAGCGTATCGCGTATGCCCGCCCACAGGGTCGCTATATTGGTGCACCAGTTGGAGATCTTGCGCCCGCGCCGGCGGATCGGCGGCACGCTCGCGTCAAACACCGGCTCGCCGAGAATCATCGCTTCGGGCGCTGCGGCCGAGGCGCTCATGAAGGCGCCGATGCGATCGGCAGAGTGCTGGCCATCGGCGTCCATGGTGAGCGCGTGCGTGAAGCCGGCACGCTGCGCGGCGACGAGCCCGTCGAAGAGCGCGGCGCCCTTGCCGCCGTTGCGTGCGCGGACCAGCACGCGCAAGCCGGGATCGATGCGTGCCACGGCGCTGAGCGCCTCGGCACTGCCATCGGTGCTGCCGTCCACGATCACCCACACCGGTTCCCAGTGCGTGCGCGCTGCCCGCACCGTCTCCATGCCCTTGCTGCCGGGGTTGTAGCTCGGGATGAGCACCAGGTGGGTAGCGGAGCGCATCACTCCTCGCTTGGAACGAGCCGCGAGGACTGGCGGATGATCCAGGCAAAGCCGAAGCCGGCGGACCAGTAGCTGTCACGCTTCACCAGGGGGCTCGTGGCGAAGCTCGCGCCGCCGAGCGTGTCGTGCCGCACATACGTTCCGACCCAGCAGGAGGGGTAACGGCGCGTCAGCGCCGCGAGCATCTGGGCGCCCGCGTAGCCGCCCGGTGCAGCGTAGGCCGGCCGGCCGGCGGTGGCGTACTGAGGTGCCACGCTGTAGAAGTACTCGTCGTAGCGCCGTTGCGCGAACAACGGCCCGGCGAGCAGACCGAGCTTCCAGCCCTGCGCACCGCGAAACTGCGCGATGTCGAGGCTGAGGTTCGGCGCGAGAAACATCCCGATCATGTGCGGGTGGGCCTCGACGGTGAACGCTGCGCGCGCCGGCACCCGCAAGTCGAGTTTCAGCCGCTCATCCGCACTGCGCCACAGGTGCGCTTCGAGCTGCGGTCCGATCTCGAGCGTCGGGCGAAGATCGGGCATCCCGGAGCGCGCCGAGTCGCTGCGCACCGGAGTGGTGGCGTTGACGCTGAGATTGAGCTCGATGCGCCTCTCCCCCAACAGCAGGCCGCGCAGACCGTTGCGGTCGGACTTGAGGAAGTGGCCGCGGTAGATGAAGTAGGGCACTGGCGCCGGATAGGCGTGCGTGGTGGCCGAACCGCGATAGTCGTTGAAGAGGAGCATGCCCGCCCCGAGGCCAAGCTCCCACAGCGGCTTGCCTGCGTCCGCCGGCGCCTCGGCCCCGCCCGCGGGCGCCGCGCTGGCGAGCATTGCGCCCGCGAGCAGCGCTGATTGCAGGAGGCCCGCGGCGCGCATGAGGAGCGAAGCGGTGTCCGTCTCAGCCGTCGGCCGCAAGCGGGCACATGGCGGTCGCTTCGATCTCCACCAGCAGATCCTGACGGCAGATGTCCGCCTGCAGGTAGATGACGCGCGCGCCGCCGCCGAGCGCGGAGTCGAGCTCCGCCTGGATGACGGGCAGGTCCGCGGGCCGGCGCACGTAGACCTTGCAGGCGAGAGTGCTCAGGCAGAAGTGCGCTCCCGGGGCGACGCGGTTTGCCTCTCCGAGCAACGCCTCGATGTTGGTGAGCGTCTCGCGCGTCTGAGCGGCGGTATTACCGACGTGCAGCGAGCGATGCCCGACGATGCTGGCCGTGCCGGAGATGAAGAGCGTGAGGTTCCCCCCTTGGCGCAGCAGCGTTGCGCGCGAGAAGACCGGACTGTGCGTCCCGTAGCGGCGCGGGTAGTGGTAAGCGCTCACCTGGCGCGGATTCTCCACGAACGCGGGCGCGGTGCGCCCGGCGAGGAAATAGGCGACCACCGGACTGTCGCGGGCCGCGCCGAGAGCGGAGGCGGCGGGCACGTTGCCCGTTAGGGGCCGGCCGCTCGCCTGCAACGCGTGCTGACGCGCGCTGTTGAACTGCCGGTAGCGCTCGGTCCCGTGGTAATCACTATTGATGTCCGGGACGTAGTTCCACACGCGCAGCAGGTGAGGGTAGCCTTCCGCGTCGAGCGTCGCGCAGATCTCGCGGTACACCTGCGTGGTGGCCTCGTGGAGCGGGGAGCGCGCACCAGCGCGTGCTGACCCGTGCGTGTGTGGTGGAGCGGGGGGGAGACTTCCGACTCGGTTACCGCGATGCAACCGAATAGCATGTCCTCAGTGCGCCGGAAGCTCACGCGAGCGCGCCGGCCGGACTCGGCCGGTGCCGCACAGCGCCACACCTCGCAGACCTGGGCCGCGGCCGGCAGCACCGGCGTGCTGACCTGCGCGACCGGAATTTCGGCGAGCGCTGCGGGCGCGCCCGCAGCCGCGCCGTTGAACGAGGCGATGCCCAACACATCGCCCCACCGTGCCGCCTGATACTCGGCAAGTGAGACGTAATCCAGATGCAGGCCGCTTGATGCGCGCATCGGGCGTGCCGCGCGAACGCGTTACGTCTTCGGCTCAGGCGCGTTCGATTTGGGCGTCACGGCCTCCTTCGCCTTGACGGCGTCGTCCTTGACTTTCTCGCCAACGGTCCTGGCGCCGTCCTCGACGGCGTGAGCCGCCTTCTTAGTATCCTCGCGCACGGTGTGCGCGGCGGCCTTGGCATCCGCGGCGACGGTGTGCTCCGCCTCCCGGGACTTGTCCGCGACCGCGTGCCCGACGGTTCGGGCGCTGTGCTCGACGGCGTGACCCACCGTCCTGGCGTCTTCCTTGACGGCGGTCTTGACGTCGGAGGTTTCCGGGTCGGCGTGCGCGAGGGCGCCCAGGACCAGGGTGAGCGTGGCGGCCGCGGCCGCCCGGAGGAAGTTTGTCTTCATGGGAAACTATCGTACGACACTCGCAGCAGGTTTTGCACGGCGCAGCCGCTTGTCGCGCGGTGGCGGCCGCCATTGGGTGGGCGCTGCGGTGCCAATCGTCGGCTCCTTGGGGCAAACTTCGCCGGATGCGCATCGAGCGGCTGCCCATCTCGGTACTGCGGACCCGTTATGTGCCGGGCGGCTGGGACCTGCTCGCCTTCGTGCTGGTGTGTGCCTTCTTCATCTACGCCGCGCAGGCGGCGCACGGGCTGATCGGTTCACTGGCGCACCTGCAGGCGATGCCGATCTCGCTCAAGCCCTCGGCGCTCATCGGTTATGGCGCGCGCACCGCCCTGCGCATGCTCATCGCGATGCTCGCCTCACTGCTATTCACCTTCACCTACGCAACGCTCGCCGCCAAGAGCCGGCGCGCCGAAGTGATCCTGGTGCCGCTGCTGGACTTCCTGCAGTCGGTGCCGATCCTGAGCTTCTCGATAACGATCCTCTTCTTCCTGCAGCTCACGCCCGGGCGCGTGGCCGGTGCGGAAATGGCCGCGATCTTCCTGATCTTCACCAGCCAGGCGTGGAACATGGCGTTCAGCTTCTATCACTCGCTGCGCAGCATCCCCGATGAGCTGGTGGAGGTTGCGCGCAACTTCCAGCTCAGCCCCTGGATGCAGTTCTGGCGCCTGGAAGTGCCGTTCGGCATGCCGGCGCTCATCTGGAACATGATGATGTCCATGTCCGGAGGCTGGTTCTTCGTCACGGTTTCCGAGGCCATCAGCGTCGGCAACACCACGGTCACGCTGCCGGGCGTGGGTTCCTACATCGCACTCGCCATCGAGCAGAAGAACCTCGCGGCCATCGGCTGGGCGATTGCCGCCATGTTCGTCGTCATACTGCTGTTCGATCAACTGCTGTTCCGCCCGCTGACCGCGAGTGCCGACTGGTTTCGCCTGGAACAGGAGGCAGGATTCACCGCGACGCGCTCCTGGGCACTCACGATGATGCGCCGCTCACGGTTGCTCGGTCTGGTCAGCCGTGCCTTTGCCGCCATGCTGCGCGTCGGTATGAAGCCGCGGGCGACGGACGCAGCGGCGATGGCACGACCGGCCAGCCGCTGGGAGGCACGCTGGGTCGATCATGCCTGGTACACCCTGCTGATACTCATCGGGCTCGGGGCCCTGTGGAAAACGACGTGGTTCGTGCTGAGCGAGGTGCAGTTTGCCGAGATCGGGCACGTCATCGGGCTGGGGTTCATCACGCTGTTGCGCGTGGCAGTGCTGATTGCGATCGCGAGCCTCATTTGGGTGCCGATCGGGGTGTGGGTGGGGCTGCGGCCGCGGGTGGCGAGCATCGCCCAGCCGATAGCGCAGTTGCTGGCCGCCTTCCCGGCGAATCTGTTGTTTCCGATCGTGGTGTCGGCCATCGTGGTGCTGAGACTGACCCCAGACATCTGGTTGAGCCCGCTGATGATCCTCGGTACCCAGTGGTACATTCTCTTCAACGTGATCGCCGGCGCCTCCGCCATTGCGCCGGATCTGCGCTACGCCAGCGAGAACCTTGGCGTGCACGGCTGGCTGTGGTGGCGACGGGTGGCCCTGCCGGCGGTATTTCCGTTCTATGTCACGGGTGCGATTACCGCTTCGGGTGGCTCGTGGAACGCGAGCATCGTGGCGGAAGTGGTCAGCTGGGGCGACGAGAAACTCACCGCGCACGGCCTGGGTGCGTATATCGCCAATGCCACCGCGACGGGGGACTTTCAGCGCACCGTGCTGGGCACAGTGGTCTTGAGCCTGTTCGTGGTTACCTTGAACCGCGTGTTCTGGCGTCCGCTGTATGCGCGCGCCGAGCGCAAGTTCCGCATCAGCTGAAGGACTGAAAGACTCAAGAGGAGACGCCGATGAATGTAACCGCTCCAGCGCTTAACCTCGCGCCGCTGCTCGAGGTGAAGGGCTGTTGCAAGTCCTTCCGCAAGCCCGACGGCGATGAGCTCGTCGTGCTCGAGAACGTCAACCTGACGCTGCGCCCGGGGGAAATCGTGGGGCTCCTCGGGCGCTCAGGCTCGGGGAAGTCCACGCTGCTTAGGGCGATCGCGGGTCTCGATCAGCCCTCCGGCGGAGTGGTGAACTATCTCGGCCGCCCGGTGCGAGGCGCGGCCTCGGGGATCGCGATGGTGTTCCAGAGCTTCGCGCTCTTCCCCTGGCTCACCGTGCTCGAGAACGTGCAGCTCGGGCTCGAGGCGCTTGGGATGCCGCAGCCCGAGATGCGCAAACGCTCGCTGCAGGCGATCGACCTGATCGGCCTCGACGGCTTCGAGTCCGCCTACCCACGGGAGCTGTCCGGCGGTATGCGGCAGAGGGTCGGCTTTGCCCGCGCGCTCGTGGTACATCCCAACATTCTGCTGATGGACGAGCCGTTCTCGGCGCTCGATGTGCTCACCGCGGAGACGCTGCGCAACGACTTCCTGAACCTCTGGGGCGAGGGGCAGCTGCCGATCAAGTCGGTGCTGCTCGTGACGCATAACATCGAGGAGGCGGTGCAGATGTGCGACCGCATGCTGATCTTCTCGACCAACCCCGGGCGCGTCGTGAGCGAGATCCCGGTCGACCTGCCGCAGCCGCGCCACGCGCAGGATCCGCGCTTCCGGGCGCTCATCGATCGGGTGTACGTGGAAATGACAGCGCGGCCGCGCAGTGACCCGCGGGCCGGGCCGAAGGCCGAGCGCTTTCCGGGCACGGGCATCGGCACCGTCCTGACGCACGTCTCCTCGAACGTGCTGACGGGGCTCATGGAGACAGTCAACGGGCCCCCTTACAACGGCAAGGCCGACCTGCCTGCCATCGCCGAGGAGCAGCACCTGGAAGTCGATGACCTGTTTCCCGCGGCCGAGGCCCTGCAGCTGCTGCGCTTCGCGGAGGTCGAGGGCGGCGACATCAAGCTCACCGAGGCGGGCGTGCAGTTCGTGCAGAGCGAGACGGACGAGCGCAAGAAGCTCTTCGCCCGCCACCTCATTACCTACGTCCCGCTCGCGGCGCACATCCGCCGCGTGCTGGATGAACGCGCGAGTCATACGGCGCCCAAGAGCCGCTTCTTCGATGAGCTCGAGGACTACATGGCGGAAGAGGCTGCCGAGCGGACCCTGCGCACCATCATCAGCTGGGGCCGCTACGGTGAGGTCTTCGCCTACGACGACCACCGCCAGGCGTTCAGCCTGGAGAATCCGGCTTAGCCAGGGTAGCCGCGCTGCCGTTACTGGTGCCCAGGGAGGCCGCGTTCCAGCCGCCGCCGAGGGCCTGGATCAGTGCGACGCTCGCGATGAGGCGGTTCTGACGAATGGCGAGCAGCGTCTGCGCATCGCCGAGCGCGATGGCCTGCGCGCTCACGACGGCGGTGTAGGCGACGGTGCCCGCCCTGTACTGATTGAGGGTGAGTTGCAGCGCGAGGTTCGCTGAGTTAACCGTTTGCTCCTGCACTGCGACCTGCTGCTCGAGGATGCGCAGCGTGGCGAGCTCGTCTTCGACCTGTTGGAACGCCACGAGGACCGTCTGACGGTAGGTGGCGACCGCGGCATCGTAGGCGGCGCGCGCCTGGCGCACCTGCGCCGGCCGCGCGCCGAAGTCGAGCAGCGTGTCGGTCGCGCTGCCACCGAACGACCAAAGATTGTTCGGTGCGCTCACCAGGTGCGAGACCACGTTGCTGACGAAGCCGTAGGAGCCGTTCAGCGTCAGGTCGGGAAAATATGCACTCACCGCGACGCCAACCTGGGCATTCGCGGCCGCCATTCTGCGCTCCGCCTCGGCGACGTCAGGGCGGCGCTCGAGCAGGCTCGAGGGGACGCCCGCCGGAACGACCGGCACCGTGGTGCCGAGCGTTGCGACGGCGAGTGAGAAGTCGGCCGGCGGCTTGCCGATGAGCACGGCGATGGCGTGCTCGAGTGTTGCGCGTGTGACGCCGATGGCGATCTGCTGCGACTCGGCACCCTGCAGCTGTGTCTGAGCGGTGATCACGTCAGCCTTGGCCGCCACGCCTACCTTGTACTGATTCTGCGCGATCTCGAGCGCGCGCCTGTAGCCCTCGACCGTCCGATCAAACAATTGTCGTTGCTCGTCCGCGATGCGCAACTGGATGTAGTCGCTCGCGAGCGTCGCCTGCGCGGACAACCGCGCGGCCGCCAGTTGCGCCTCACTCGCCTGCGCGTTCGCAACGTCACTCTCGATCGTGCGCCGGATCTTGCCCCAGATGTCGATGTCCCAGGAGGCGTTGGCCGTGAGATCGAACTGATTGCTGGGGTGCGTCGTGGGCGCGGGGATGATGCCGCCCACGGCTGTAGTCCCGACCTTGCCGCCGGAGCCGCCCGAGCGCGTCGCGCCTGCCGTGACGGCGACGGTGGGCAACAGCCCCGCGCGCGCCTGGCTCACCAGGGCGACGGCCTGGCGCCAGGCAGCTTCGGATGCCTTGAGTGTCTGGTTCGACACGTCGATCTGCTTCTCGAGCCCATCGAGCGTCGCGTCGTCGAACACCGACCACCAGTCGGTGCCGCTCGCCGCCTGGCGCGGCTCGGCCGGCTTCCAGCCCTCGGCTTCCTTGAAGCGCTGCGGGACCGGCGCTCCCGGGCGATGGTAGTTGGGGCCGACGGCGCAGCCTGCCAGCGCGAGCAAGCTGCACAGAACGGCCGTCGTCACGGTGCGCATCCGTGAGCGCAAGAGAAGCCTTTCGGGGCCGCCGCAAGTCCATCCCTGGAGGCTGCGGGCGCGGCGTCCCGGCCGCGCACGCCCCCTAAAGGGTTCTCTTGCGCTCGCGTCTGCGAGTTCGGCAAAGTCTTTCATGTTCGCACCTGCGCCGCTGCGGCGGGTGCAGAGGGCGGCGGTAAGGGGTGCAGACGCGACCACAGGCGGCTGCACCAGCGGCCGAAGCGATCCAGGTACAGATACATCACCGGTGTCGTGTAGAGCGTCAGCACCTGGCTCACGATCAGTCCGCCGACGATCGAGACGCCGAGCGGCTGGCGTATCTCCGCGCCGTCGCCGCTGCCGAAGGCGAGTGGCAGTGCCCCCAGCATCGCCGCCATGGTGGTCATCATGATGGGGCGGAACCGCAGGAGCGAGGCCTCGTAGATCGCTCCTTCCGGATCGCGCCCGTGGCGACGCTGCTCATCGAGCGCGAAGTCGATCATCATGATCGCGTTCTTCTTGACGATGCCGATGAGAAGGATGACGCCGATCAGGGCGATGATGCTGAATTCGCTGCCGAACAGGCGCAACGCCAGCACCGCGCCGGCGCCTGCCGAGGGAAGCGTGGAGAGGATGGTGATCGGGTGTATGTAACTCTCGTACAGCACTCCCAGCACGATATAGACGGCGGCGAGCGCCGCCAGGATGAGCACCGGTTCGTTGGCGAGGGACTCCTCGAAGGAGCGCGCCGTTCCCTGGAAGCTGCCGTGAATCGTCGCCGGCATGCCGATCCGGTTGACGGCGCCGGCAATCGCCACCTTGGCGTCGCTGAGTGAGACGTTCGGCGCCAGGTTGAAGGAGATCGTGGTCGCGACGAAGGTGCCCTGATGGTTGACGGCCAGCGGGGTCTTGCCGGGTCCGTAGTGGCTGAAGGCGGCGAGCGGCACCATCTGTTCGGCCGCAACCGTGACGGCCGCGCCGGTGGAGACCGCTCCGCGCCCGGTGTTGGCGAGACTGTTGGTGGCGAGATTGCGCGCGGTGTCAGCGGCGATCGTTGCGGCGGTGCTATTGGAGGTTGTCTGCTTCGAGGCGACCGTGCCCGCGACCGCATTCGTCGCCTGACTGCCGCTCACCGTTCCGCCGGCCGTGCTGATCCAGAGATTGTTCAGCGTGTCCGGGCTCTGCCAGTACTGCGGCGCCAGCTCCATCACCACGTGGTACTGATTGAGCGCGTTGTAGATGGTCGATACGTCGCGCTGCCCGAACGCATCGTAGAGAGTGTTGTCGATGGTGGCCGGGTTCAGCTTCAGGCGTGAGGCGGTGTCACGATCGATGACGAGCTGGATCTGCAGCCCGTTCTGCTGCTGGTCGGAGTTGACGTCAGTGAGCGCCGGCTCGCGCTGCAGAGCATCCGTGAGCTGCGGCGCCCACTTATATATGTCGGCCACGGTGTTGGCCTGCAGCGTGTACTGATACAAGGCGTTGCTCTGCCGGCCGCCCACGCGCACGTCCTGCGCCGCCTGCAGGAACAGGCGCGCCCCGGCCACCTGGTTGAGCTTCGGCCGCAACCTGCCGATCACCTGGTCGGCCGAGAGCCGGCGATCGGCTTTGGGCTTGAGGGAGACGAACACGAAGCCACTGTTGGTCTGCCCGCCGCCCTGTGAGCCGCCACCGGTGAAGCCTACGACCGTGTCGACCGCAGGATCCGCCTTCACGATCCCCAGGAACTGCCTGAGCTTGCCCGACATCGACTGGAACGAGATGGCCTGGTCGGCCTGGATGCCGCCGATCAATCGTCCGGTATCCTGCTGCGGGAAGAACCCCTTGGGAATCACGTAGTAGAGATAGATGTTGAACAGTACGGTGCCGGCGAGCAGCACGATCACGAGCGCACGGTTGTGCAGCGCCCAGCGGAGCGAGCGCCCGTAGCCGCCGCGCATCGCCTCGAATGCCCGCTCGCTCGTTCGGAACAGGGCTCCCTGGCTGGCGGGGTCGCGCGGGCGAATCAGCCGCGAGCACATCATCGGCGTGGCGGTGAGTGACACCAGCAGCGAGACCAGCACCGCCACCGACAGGGTGATGGAAAATTCCCGGAACAGCCTTCCCACGATGCCGCCCATCATCAGGATCGGGACGAACACCGCGACCAGCGACAGGCTCATCGACAACACCGTGAACCCCACCTCGCGCGCACCCTGGATCGCGGCCTGGAACCGCGGCATGCCCGCTTCCATGTGGCGTGTGATGTTCTCGAGCACGACGATGGCATCGTCCACCACGAAGCCGGTGGCGACGATCAACGCCATGAGCGACAGGTTGTCGAGGCTGTAGCCGAGCAGGTACATCGCGCCGAAGGTTCCGAGCAGCGAAATCGGCACCGCCACGGCCGGCACCAGGGTCGCGCGGCCGTTACGCAGGAACAGAAACACGACGAGGATCACCAGGGAGACCGCGACCAGCAGCGTGCCTTTGACGGCGGTGAGCGAGGAGCGAATGGTCAGCGTGCGGTCCATGGCGACCCGCATGTCGATGTCGGTGGGGACCGAGGCTTTGAGGGCCGGAATCAGCGCCTTGACGCGATCGACCGCGTCGATGATGTTGGCGCCGGGCTGGCGGTAGAGGATGACCAGCACCGCGGGGTCGCCGTTGGCGAGGCCGAGGTTGCGGACGTTCTCGACCGAGTCGAGGATCTCGGCCACCTGCGAAAGGCGCACCGCTGCGCCGTTGCGGTAGGCGACCACGAGGTTCCGGTATTCGGCCGCCCGGGTCGCCTGGTCGTTGGTATAGAGCTGATAGCGCCGCCCGCCGACGTCGATCGAGCCCTTGGGCGTGTTGGCGTTGGCTGCGGCCAGCGCCGCACGCACGTCTTCCAGCCCGATACCGTACTTGAACAGCGCGTTAGGATTCAGCTCGACCCGTACCGCCGGCAGCGAGCCGCCGCCGATCTGCACCTGCCCGATGCCGCTCACCTGCGACAGCTTCTGCGACAGGATCGTGTCGGCGGCGTCGTACAGCTGACCCGGCGTCAGCGTCCTCGAGGTCAGCGTCAGGATCAGCACCGGCGCATCGGCGGGATTGACCTTGTGGTAGGTCGGATTGCTGCGCAGCGAGCTCGGCAGATCGGCACGCGCCGCATTTATGGCCGCCTCTACATCCCGTGCAGCGCCGTCGATGTCGCGGTTCAGCCCGAACTGCAGGGTGATGTGCGATGCGCCGGTGGAGCTGGAGGAGGTCATCTCGGTCACATCCGCGATCTGTCCGAGGTGCCGCTCCAGCGGTGTCGCCACGGTCGCCGCCATGACGTCGGGACTCGCACCGGCCATGGAAGCGTTCACCGAAATGGTGGGGAAATCCACCTGCGGGAGCGGTGCCACCGGCAGCTTGAAATAGGCGATACACCCGGCAAGCGCGATGCCCACCGACAGCAGCGTGGTGGCGACCGGGCGGCGGATGAAGGGCTCAGACGGGCTCATTCTGCGACCGACCCGCCTGCCGTGGCTGCGCCGCGCCAGCCGAGCATGCGGCGCTCGAGACGATCGAAGTACAAGTAGATCACCGGCGTGGTGAACAGCGTCAGCAGCTGGCTGAGGATCAGGCCGCCAACGATGGTGATGCCGAGCGGGTGGCGCAGCTCGGAACCTGTGCCGGTACCGAGCATCAGCGGCAATGCGCCCAGGAGCGCTGCGAACGTGGTCATCAGGATCGGCCGGAATCGCAGGAGCGAGGCGTGGTAGATCGCATCCCGCGGCTCCATGCCCTGTTCGCGCTCGGCGACGAGCGCGAAGTCGATCATCATGATGGCGTTCTTCTTGACGATGCCGATCAGCAGGATGATGCCGATGATCCCGATCACCCCCAGGTCGGCGCGCGCGATCAGCAGCGCAAGCAGCGCGCCGACACCGGCGGACGGCAGCGTCGAGAGGATGGTGATCGGGTGAATGAAGCTCTCGTACAGGACCCCGAGCACGATGTACACGGTGATGATGGCAGCGATGATGAGGAACAGCTCGTTGCCGAGGGTCGCCTGGAAGGCCAGAGCCGCGCCCTGGAATGTGGTCATGACGCTCGGCGGCAGGTGGATGTCGGCCTCCGCCCGGCGGATCGCGTTCACGGCATCGCCGAGCGCGGCACGCGGCGCGAGATTGAACGATACGGTCGTGGACGGAAACTGCCCGAGGTGGTCGATCGACAGCGGCGCGGTGCGCGTCGACACCTCCACCAGCGCCGAGAGCGGCACCTGCCCGCCCACCGCAGTGGCCGACGGCAGATAGATGGTGCCGAGCGAGTCGAGCGAGGCCATCAGCGAGCTATCCGCCTGCAGGATCACGCGGTACTGATTCGACTGCGTGAAAATCGTCGAGACGATGCGCTGGCCGAAAGCGTCGTAGAGCGCGTTGTCGACCGTCGCCGGCGTGATGCCGAAGCGAGCGGCGGTATCGCGGTCGATGGTGAGATAGGCGGCCAGCCCCTGGTTCTCCTGGTCACTGGCAACGTCCTCGATCTGCGGTACCTGCTGCAGCCGCTCGACCAGCTTCGGTACCCAGGTGTCGAACTCGGCAGGGTTTGCGTCCTCAAGCACGAACTGATACTGGGTGCGGCTCACGGTGGTGTCGATCGAGAGGTCCTGCACCGGCTGCATGTAGATCGAGATGCCGGTGAGGCCCGCGGTCTGTCTCTGCAGGCGGCGGATGATGTCGCTGGCGGACGCCGAGCGGTCGTTGACGGGCTTCAGGTTGATCAGCATGCGCCCGCTGTTGAGCGTGATGTTGGTTCCGTCGACGCCGATGAACGAAGACAGGCTGACCACGTCCGGATCCTTGAGGATCGCCGCCGCCATGGACTCCTGGCGCCGTGCCATGTCGCCGTAGGAGACCGATTGCGGAGCCTCGGTCATCGCCTGGATGAGGCTGGTGTCCTGAACGGGGAAGAACCCCTTGGGAATGAATATGTACAGCAAGATGGTCAGCAGCAGCGTTCCGATCGCTACGGCAAGAGTGAGCGGCTGGCGATCGAGCACCCAGCGCAGCGAGCGCGCGTAATGGTCGATGAGCGCCTGGAACTTCGCATTCGCCCAGCGCGCGATCCCGGTTTCTTCCTGCTGCGGGCGGTGGCGCAGGAGCCGCGCGCACATCATGGGCACGAGGGTCAGCGACACCACTGCGGAGAGCACGATGGTTACCGCGAGCGTGATGGCAAACTCGTGAAACAGCCGTCCGACCACATCGCCCATGAAGAGCAGCGGGATCAGTACCGCGATCAGCGACACGGTCAGCGACACGATGGTGAAGCCGATCTCGCCTGCGCCCCTGAGCGCCGCCTGCAGCGGCGCCATGCCTTCCTCGATGTAGCGTGAGATGTTCTCGATCATGACGATGGCGTCATCGACCACGAAGCCCGTGGCGATGGTGAGGGCCATCAGCGAGAGGTTATTCAGGCTGAAGCCGACCAGGTACATCGCCCCGAGCGTTCCGACCAGCGACAGCGGCACGCTGAGGCTGGGAATGACGGTCGCCGGGATGCTGCGCAGGAAGAGGAAAATCACCAATACCACCAGGATCACGGCGAGTGTCAGCTCGAACTCGACGTCATGCACCGAGGCGCGGATGGTGTTGGTGCGGTCGGTGAGCGGCACCACATCGACCGCGGCGGGCAGCGCGTCGCGCAGATCCGGCAGCAGCTGCTGGATGCGGTCGACGACCTGGATCACGTTGGCGCCCGGCTGGCGCTGGACGTTGAGAATGATGCCCGGAGTATTGTTCACCCAGCCGGCCAGATAGACGTTCTGGGCCCCGTTTCTCACCTGGGCGACATCCGACAGTCGCACCGGGTTGCCGTTCTTGTACGAGACGATAATGCCCTGGTAAGCCTCGGGGCTCTGGATCTGGTCATTGGCATTCAGCGTCCAGGAGCGCGCCGGCCCGTCGAGGGTCCCCTTGGGCGTGTTGACGTTGGCGTTGGCGATCGTGGTGCGCAGATCGTCGATGTTGAGCCCGTAGGCGGCCAGCGCACGCACGTTGGCGATGATGCGCACCGCCGGGCGCTGGCCGCCGCTCACGCTCACCAGGCCCACCCCCTGGATCTGGGAAATCTTTTGCGCCAGGCGCGTATCGGCCAGATCCTCGAGCTCAGTCAGCGGCAGGGTCTTGGAGACGATGCCGAGAGTGAGGATCGGCGCATCCGCCGGATTCACCTTCGCGTAAATGGGCGGGGCCGGCAGGTCCGAGGGCAGCAGGTTCCCGGCCGCATTGATGGCCGCCTGCACTTCCTGCTCGGCAACATCGAGGCTCAGCCCCAGGCTGAACTGCAGCGTGATGACGGAGGCGCCTCCGGAGCTGGTCGAGGACATCTGGTTGAGCCCCGGCATCTGCCCGAATTGCACCTCGAGCGGCGCGGTGACGGCCGAGGTCATCACCTCCGGGCTGGCGCCGGGATAGAAGGTCTGCACCTGGATGGTCGGATAGTCGACCTGCGGCAGCGCCGAGAGCGGCAGGAAGCGGTAGGCGACGAAACCCGCCAGCATGATGGCCACCATCAGCAGCGATGTGCCGACCGGCCGCAGTATGAAAATCCGCGACGGGTTCATGCGGCTAACTCGGGTGCCGCTGCCCGCTTTGCCCCTGTCCGCGAGAGCGTCCCTGTCCCTGCCCCGTGCCCGGGACGCCGCCCGCTGTGCCCTGGCGGACCAGGACCTGGGCGCCGTCCTTCAGCTTGTCGGCGCCGTCCACTACCACCATTTCCGCGGGCTTGAGCCCCTGCGCAATCGACACGTTGGTGGCGTCGCCCGGGCCGAGCGTCACCGCTCGCACGTTCACCCTATGGTCCGCATTGACGACGTACACGTAGGTGCCGGGAGCGCCGCGCTGGACGGCGGCCTGCGGGATCAGCGTTGCGCCGCGCAGCGTATCGAGCAGCAACACGACATTCACGAACTGTTGCGGGAACAGGCTCTCGTCCGTATTGGGGAAAAGTGCCTTCAGCCGGATCGTCCCGGTGGTGGTGTCGATCTGACTGTCGAGCGACTGCAGCGTGCCGGCAGCGAGCGTGTGCGTGTTGGTGCGGTCGTAAGCGGTCACCGGCAGGATTGCACCGGAATGCATGCGCTTCAGGAGCGGGGGGATCTCATCTTCCGGCAGGGTGAATACCGCCGTGATCGGCTGCAGCTGCGTCACCACCACCAGGCCGTTCGGCTCCGCCGGCGTCACGTAATTGCCGACGGTGATCTGCTGCAGGCCGACGCGTCCGGTGATGGGCGAGACGATGTGGCAATACGTCAGGTTCAGTTTCGCGGCGTCGATCTGGCCCTGATCGGCTTTGACGTTACCCTGGTACTGCGCGACCAGCGAGCGCTGCGTGGCGAGCTGCTGCTCGGCAATGGAGTCCTGGGCGAAGAGCGTCTGGTAGCGCTCGAGATCGACGTGGGCGTTGGCGAGCAGCGCCCTATCGCGGGCGAGCGCTCCCTGCGCCTGCTCGAGCGCCACCTGGTAAGGTCGCGGATCGATCTGAATCAGGGCATCCCCCGCCCTGACGCGTCTGACCTTCCTTGAAAGCGATGCGCATGATCTGGCCGCTGATCTGGCTTTGCACGGTCACCGTCGCGAGCGGAGTCACCGTGCCGAGTCCGATCAGCGTGATCGGCATGTCGCCGGCGTGAGCGCTGGCCACCACTACCGGCATGGGACCGCCGGCGGCGAATCGTCCACCGGCCGGCGTTTTGGTGGCCGTGGGCGTGAGAAGCCACGCGAGGAGGGCGAGCGCAAGCAGCACGGCCACGATGACCAGCACGCGTTTCGTAGCGAAAAAACTCCGCCACGCGGGCCGGCTCTCGATCGGCCCGGCAGCGCGGGGGGGGCTGTTTTCGTCGTTCATTGGCCTATTCGAATGCCCTCACGTACAGAGCCTGCCTGCGCGCCGCCAGCGCCGGGTTCAGCCGCGCTAAGGTACACAATTGCCATGAAAAATGGGGCGGCACGGACCACCCTGCCGCCCCCAGGAGGAGACAGCGCAAGGTCGCACACCCAAGGGTCAGCCTGTGTACGCGAGTCGCAAAGAAATGCAAAGAAGTCTGCATCTGTGGCGGCCTGCCCGCCGGCGGGCGTGTATCGTCACGGCTCATGCAGACCCGCGCCGAGCCCCCTGGCGAGACCCAGCCGACGCTCCTCATCATCGATGACGATGAGGAGCTGACCTCGATGCTCGTCGAGTACCTCTCACCGGAGGGCTTCCTCGCCCTCAGCGCAGCCACGGGCCCGGCAGGACTGGCGCAGCTCGAGCGCACGGCGGTGGACCTGGTGATTCTCGACGTCATGTTGCCGGCGGTGTCAGGCTTCGAAGTGCTGCGGCGCATCCGCTCAGTCAGCCGCGTGCCGGTGATCATGCTCACGGCCCGCGGTGAGGAGGTCGATCGGGTCGTGGGCCTCGAGTTGGGGGCCGATGACTATCTCGCCAAGCCCTTCAGCCCGCGCGAGCTGGTGGCGCGCATCAGGGCGGTGCTGCGGCGCCTGCCGGCCGAGAGCGCTGGCAGCGCCGGCGTGATCCTCTGGGGGCCGCTGCGCCTCGACCTGCGTGGACGCCGCGCGGACGTCGGTGATCGCGACCTCGGGTTGACCTCCGCGGAGCTGCGGATCCTCGAGCTCCTGGTGCGCGCCGACACGCGCACCGTCACGCGCGATGATCTCATGACGCAGGGGCTCGGCCGCCGGCTCCTGCCCACCGATCGCAGCCTCGACACGCACGTCTCGAACCTGCGCCGCAAGCTCACGAAGCACACCGATCGGGTGACTGTGCAGAGTGTGCGCGGCTCGGGCTACGCACTCACACTCGTCTCGCCGCGCGCCGCAGCCCCTGCGCCGCATGGCCAGGGCTAGGCGCATGCACTCCTTGTACTGGAGGATCTTTCTCGCTTTCTGGGCGGCGCTGGCGCTGATTCTCGTGGGAACCGTCACGGTCGCCGTCAATGCCACCGCCCACCGCACCGAGCGGCCGTGGGTGCAGCGCGGGCAGCTCTACGCCCAGGCTGCGCGGGCCTTTGAGTCCGGCGGACCGCCGGCGCTCAGGAGCTGGTTGCAGTCGCTTCCGGGGGAACCCCTGAGCCGCACCTTTGTAGTCGAGCCCGCAGGCCGGGAAATGCTGGGCCGCCCCCTGCCGCCCTCTCTGAGCGGCTCTCCTGGCACCTCGGCAGGGGCGGGCGGTGCACGCCCGGGCACCGCGGCTGGCGCGATTGCTCCCATCGGCGGGGCGCTGGTGTTGGTTGCAGCCGGTGGGAGCACGTACCACGTGGTCATCGGGCCGGTGCGCGACAGTCCCCGCCTGTTCGGGGAGCTGGAGCTGCCGGGCGTACCGCTGTCGATACTCGCGATCGCGCTCGGGGTGAGCGCTGGGTGTGTTTCCTGCTGGCGCGCTACCTTGCATCCCGCCGTCGACCGCCTGCGGCTCGCCACGCGCCAGATGGCTCCGGCGACCTCAACGTG
>CAWJVD010000002.1:0-906747 GCA_963846225.1 uncultured Gammaproteobacteria bacterium | reverse complement strand
AGAAGCCACGCGAGGAGGGCGAGCGCAAGCAGCACGGCCACGATGACCAGCACGCGTTTCGTGGCGAAAAAACTCGCCACGCGGGCCGGGTCTCGATCGGCCCGGCAGCGTGGGGGGGGCTGTTTTCGTCGTTCATTGGCCTATTCGAATGCCCTCACGTACAGAGCCTGCCTGCGCGCCGCCAGCGCCGGGTTCAGCCGCGCTAAGGTACACAATTGCCATGAAAAATGGGGCGGCACGGACCACCCTGCCGCCCCCAGGAGGAGACAGCGCAAGGTCGCACACCCAAGGGTCAGCCTGTGTACGCGAGTCGCAAAGAAATGCAAAGAAGTCTGCATCTGTGGCGGCCTGCCCGCCGGCGGGCGTGTATCGTCACGGCTCATGCAGACCCGCGCCGAGCCCGCTGGCGAGACCCAGCCGACGCTCCTCATCATCGATGACGATGAGGAGCTGACCTCGATGCTCGTCGAGTACCTCTCTCCGGAGGGCTTCCTCGCCCTCAGCGCAGCCACGGGCCCGGCAGGACTGGCGCAGCTCGAGCGCACGGCGGTGGACCTGGTGATTCTCGACGTCATGTTGCCGGCGGTGTCAGGCTTCGAAGTGCTGCGGCGCATCCGCTCAGTCAGCCGCGTGCCGGTGATCATGCTCACGGCCCGCGGTGAGGAGGTCGATCGGGTCGTGGGCCTCGAGTTGGGGGCCGATGACTATCTCGCCAAGCCCTTCAGCCCGCGCGAGCTGGTGGCGCGCATCAGGGCGGTGCTGCGGCGCCTGCCGGCCGAGAGCGCTGGCAGCGCCGGCGTGATCCTCTGGGGGCCGCTGCGCCTCGACCTGCGTGGACGCCGCGCGGACGTCGGTGATCGCGACCTTGGGTTGACCTCCGCGGAGCTGCGGATCCTCGAGCTCCTGGTGCGCGCCGACACGCGCACCGTCACGCGCGATGATCTCATGACGCAGGGGCTCGGCCGCCGGCTCCTGCCCACCGATCGCAGCCTCGACACGCACGTCTCGAACCTGCGCCGCAAGCTCACGAAGCACACCGATCGGGTGACTGTGCAGAGTGTGCGCGGCTCGGGCTACGCACTCACACTCGTCTCGCCGCGCGCCGCAGCCCCTGCGCCGCATGGCCAGGGCTAGGCGCATGCACTCCTTGTACTGGAGGATCTTTCTCGCTTTCTGGGCGGCGCTGGCGCTGATTCTCGTGGGAACCGTCACGGTCGCCGTCAATGCCACCGCCCACCGCACCGAGCGGCCGTGGGTGCAGCGCGGGCAGCTCTACGCCCAGGCTGCGCGGGCCTTTGAGTCCGGCGGACCGCCGGCGCTCAGGAGCTGGTTGCAGTCGCTTCCGGGGGAACCCCTGAGCCGCACCTTTGTAGTCGAGCCCGCAGGCCGGGAAATGCTGGGCCGCCCCCTGCCGCCCTCTCTGAGCGGCTCTCCTGGCACCTCTGCAGGGGCGGGCGGTGCACGCCCGGGCACCGCGGCTGGCGCGATTGCTCCCATCGGCGGGGCGCTGGTGTTGGTTGCAGCCGGTGGGAGCACGTACCACGTGGTCATCGGGCCGGTGCGCGACAGTCCCCGCCTGTTCGGGGAGCTGGAGCTGCCGGGCGTACCGCTGTCGATTCTCGTGATCGCGCTCGCGGTGAGCGCTGGAGTGTGCTTCTTTCTCGCCCGCTATCTTGCCCCGCCGCTCGACCGCCTGCGGGTCGCGACGCGGCAGATGGCCTCGGGCGACCTCAACGTGCGCGTGCTCTCGGCGCTCAAGGGGCGCCACGATGATCTGGGGCTGCTCGCGGCGGACCTTGACGCATGGCGCAGCGACTGCGGCAGCTGCTCGAGGCGAAACAGCAGTTGTTGCGTGACGTGTCGCATGAGCTGCGCTCGCCGCTCACGCGGCTGCAACTCGCGCTCTCGCTGGCGCGGCGCGCCGAGAGCGGCGCAGAGCGTCATCTGGCGCGCGTCGCCAGCGAAGCGGACCGGCTCGAGCTGCTGATTGCCCGCACGCTGGAGCTGGTCCGCCTGGAGCGCCCGGCGAACGCGCTGGAGCACATCCGAGTTGACGTGGGGGAGCTGCTGTGCCGCATCGGCGCGGACGTGGGGATCGAAGCGGACGCGCGGGGCTGTCGGGTCGAGATGCACGCCGGGTCGCTCATCGTCTCAGGTGATCCGGAGCTGTTGCGCAGCGCCTTCGAGAACGTCCTCCGCAACGCCGTGCGCTACAGCCCCGCAGCTACGGTCGTCGGTATCAGCGCGCGTCGCGTGGTAGAACACCCGGAGCACCGCGTGCAGGTCAGCATCCGGGACCATGGTCCCGGGGTGCCGGAGCAGGATCTCGCCTCGATATTCGAGCCTTTCTATCGCGTCGATGCGGCGCGCGACCGCGCCGGCGGAGGTGAGGGGCTGGGGTTGGCCATCGCAGCGGGTGCGGTTGCCGTACACCGGGGAAGGATCGTGGCACGCAACGCCCAGGGTGCCGGACTTCTGGTGTCCATCACGTTGCCCGCCCTGCAGCCCGAGAGGGCGTACGCCGACTCGCGAGCAATCGCACCCACATAGCGAAATGCGGCACCTGCATTCGGCCTGCATCCACAGCCCGCAGGCCTTCGCACCCGTGGGCCAATTCAGGCGATCGTGATGCCTTTCACCGTACTGTTGCTGCACAGCCTTTACACTTCGCTGTAAAGTGATGCTCGATCGAGGGCCCAGCGCCTGGCGGGCGCCGGCGGAGGCAGCGCGCCGATGACGGTACAACAGGTCGTAATGAGCGGCGTCGCCCACCGGCGCAAGCTTCTCATTCTGGAGAACGATCGCTTGCTCCGTCGCCGAGCTCGAGCAGATCTTCTCCGATCTTGACGTCACGTCGCCGAGACTTCCGAGCAGGCGCTCACGTGCTGCGGCGCGTGGAGCCCGATGTCGTCCTGTTCGATCTGGGCAGCGCCCCGCGAGCCGGCGGTCGCCGCACAGAGCCTGGAGCTGTTGCGCAGGTTCCTGAATCTCGCGCCCGACACCAAGATCATTGCGATGACCGAGCACGACGCGCGCGAGCTCGCGGTGCAGGCGATCGGTCTGGGCGCGGCGGATTTCTATCACAAGCCGCTCGATGCCGGCGTGCTCTCCATCGTCGTGCGGCGCGCGTTCCGGATTCGCGAGCTGGAGGAGGAGAACTGGCGGCTGCGCGAGCAGACCGGCTCGATGGCGCTCGAAGGCATCATGGGCGTGAGCGATGCCATGCGCGCGCTGTGTCGCGCGATCGAGAAGGTGGCGCCGACCAACGCCACGGTGCTGCTGCTCGGCGACAGCGGCACCGGCAAGGAGCTGCTGGCCCGCGCGCGTGCACAAGCTTTCCGGCCGCTCGCATCAGCCGTTCGTCGCCATCAACTGCGCGGCCATCCCGGACAACCTGCTGGAAAGTGAGTTGTTCGGCTACGAGAAGGGCGCGTTCACGGGCGCCGCGAAGCCCACCCCGGGCAAGCTCGAGTCGGCCAACGGCGGCACGCGTCTTTCTCGATGAGATCGGCGAGATGCCCGCCTCACTGCAGGCAAAACTGCTGCGCGTACTGCAGGAGCGCACCGTCGAGCGGATCGGCGGACGCACGCCGATTCCGCTCGACCTGCGCATCATCTGCGCAACCAACCGCAAGCTCGACGCGCTCATCGGCACCGGCACGTTCCGCGACGACCTGTACTACCGCATCAGCGAAGTGACGATCCGCATTCCGCCGCTGCGCGAGCGGCAGGGAGACAGCCTGCTGCTGGCGCAGTTTCTGGTGCAGGAGATGGCGGAGCGCTTCGGCCGGCCCACGCGCGGGCTGGCGCCCGATGCCATTCGGGCGATCCAGGCGCATCGCTGGCCGGGCAACGTGCGCGAGCTGGAGAATCGCATCAAGGGGCGGTGATCATGGCCGAAGGCGCGGTGGTTACGGCCACCGATCTGGGATTGCAGGACCCTGGCGATGATCCGGAGTATCTGAACCTGCGCGTTGCGCGCCAGCGCGCCGAGGCGCAGGCCGTCCGGCAGTCGCTCGCGGTCGCGCGCGGCAATCTGTCGCGCGCCGCGAAACTGCTCGGCGTGACCCGTCCGACGCTGTACGACCTGCTCGCGAAGCACCAGATCGATGCGGCCCAGTTCGGCCGCGCTGCGGCAACGCCCACCGAGCCTGAGGCGTCGCCGGCGATTAAGTGAAATAAGCGCAGCTATCGTTAGGCAGTGTCGGAGTTCTGCGACGGGCGAGGATGTGAGCTGGTTCACACTCCTTAAACCATCATAAACTACAATCTCCAGTTCGGAAGGGGCCGCGAATGCGCGTGCGTATGTCGGTGCGGGATATCACCGGGGAAGAAAGAACCGGATGAGTGAACCGGTCATTTTAAGGAATTCGTTCGCGATCGCGGTCCTTGCCGTTTTGCAGACGGTGGCGCCTGCCGCGATTGCTGTGGGCTCGTTCTACCTCGTGCTGCGCACGTGGGGCGTGGAGCTCGATCAGTTTTATCATACGACAGCGCTGCTGGTTGGGTTGCTCACGCTGTTGTTGCCGCGCGCGCCGCGGACGATCCACAGTCGGCTGCTCGCGACGTCGATTCCGATCGCGCTGGGCGTGGTGGTACGGTGGATGGTGGTGCTGTGCGCCTTGCTGGCCATCGGCTACCTGACCAAGTTCTCCGCGCACTACTCGCGGCGCGCCATGTTGACCTGGGCGGTGCTGGCGCCCGGGCTCATCATCGTCGCGACGCTCCTATTGCAGGAGATCCTGAGGCGCTACCTGCGCGATCCGGCCAACGCCCGTCAGACGGTGCTGGTCGGGTGCACGGGCTCGAGCCTGGCACTCGCCAAGCGCTTGAGCCGTTACCCGGAATTCGGCATGTCGGTGGTCGGGCTCTTCGATGACCGCGGGCCCGAGCGTCTGAACGTCAATGGCGACGTGCGCATGCTCGGCAAGCTCAGCGATCTGCCGGGGTATGTGCGTGAGCACAATATCGGCGTGATTTTCATTGCCTTGCCAGTGCGCCAGGTCGACCGGGTCATGGACCTGGTCGAGGAGCTGCGCGACACCACGGCCTCCATCTACTACCTGCCCGACATCTTCGTATTCGACCTGATCCAGGCGCGCCCCATCGCGATCGACGGTATTCCGGCGCTGTCGATGTGCGAGACACCGTTCTTTGGCTACCGTGCGATTGCAAAGCGCGCGACCGATGTACTGATTTCCGGCGCTATGTTGATCCTGGCGGCGCCACTGATGCTCACCATCGCGGTTCTCGTGCGCCTGAGCTCTCCGGGGCCGATCATCTTCCATCAGCGCCGCTACGGACTGAACGGCGACGAGATCACCGTCTACAAATTCCGCACCATGACAGTTACTGAAGATGGATTGACGATCGTGCAGGCGAGCAGGACGGATCCACGCACGACGCGCATCGGGAACTTCCTGCGACGCTACTCCCTGGATGAGCTACCGCAGTTGATCAACGTGCTCCAGGGGCGGATGAGCCTGGTGGGGCCGCGCCCGCACGCGGTGGCGCACAATGAGATGTATCGCCGGCTCATCAAGGGCTACATGGTGCGGCACAAGGTGAAGCCGGGTATCACCGGCCTTGCCCAAGTCAATGGCTTTCGCGGGGAGACGCGCACCCTCGCGCAGATGGAAGCCCGCGTCCGCTACGACCTCGAGTATTTGCGCAACTGGTCGCTGGAGCTCGACATGGAGATCCTTGCGAAGACCGCGTTGCGCGTTTTCAGCGACACTGCGGCGTTCTAGGAGATCGTCGCCACAACTTCCGGTGAGAAAGCACTCTCGACTCCGGAGGCCGAGACGGCAGTGACCGCAAAGTAATAGGTAATACCGATCCCGAGCCCATCGACCACGTAAGTTGTCAGGCCGGGGTTGGGCACGTCGATGGTCGTTGTGTACTGCCCCGAAGCGGTCCCGTAATAGATCCTGTATCCACTCAGCGCCCTCAACGGCGAGCCGGCCGTAGTCTCTGTCGGGGCTGCCCAGGACATGGTCACATTCGTCACGCCGATAGCGGACGCCGATGTGTTGGCCGTCCCGCTGCTCCCGCCACCACCGCTGCAGGCCGTCAGCAGCGCCGTCGCGGCCAGACCAATCCATGCGCCTGCGCGCACTCCATCGGCAACTCGCATCCTGACTCCCCCCGACTGACTGGGCGGTCTTACGGGGAGGCGAGTCAGCCGGGGTGCCAACCAGGGTTCGCGATACGAACGCCCCTCTGGCGGGACCGCGAGACGCGATCCCGGCAACCCCGCTGTCTTAGGCCAAGGCCCTTAGACCGGAAGCTTTGCGTCCCCACCTTTCGATGGGTTTTCTCTTGAGATTGACGAGCCCCCCAAAGCCCGTACCCAAAAGCCCGTTACGCACTGCAACGTGCATGCCAGCTGCGTTGAAGGCCTAGTTTTACGAGCTTTGGCGCACGCACCTCGTCGGCGGTCGGTCATTTGTGTAGGCGAAGCGCGACACTGCCTGCAGCGTTTGATCTAACAGATTGATGCTGCGTGGCAATTTCCGTCGGTGATCGCAGACGCTATGGCGCACGCGGACCAGTGGCAAAACGTGGGCGTGCGCTCTTTGCGCCTTAAGTCCCTGCGTGCGAGGTGCCTCGGCTGGGTGCGCGTGGCGTGTCGCCTTGTTCAGACACGCCTCGGCTTGTGCCGCTACGAAATCGTCGCCGCTATTTCCGGCGAGAAGGCGCTCTCGACGCCGGCCGGTGGTGACGGCCGTCACCGCGAAATAGTACGTCGTGCCAATGTCGAGCGCGTCGATCACGTAGGTGGTCAAGCCTGGGTTGGAAACGCTTATGGTCGCCGTGTACTGCTGCGAAGCGGTGCCGTAGTAGATCCGGTATCCGCTGAGCGGGCCCACGGGCGAGCCGTCCGTGTTCTGTGTCGGTGGTAGCCAGGATATCGTCGCGTTGGTGAGACCTGGTGAGGGGGCGGCTCCCGCGGCTGCCACCGTGATTGCGAAGCTCGGGAGGGCGCTCGTCCACTTACCATCGCTCACGATGATCTGAACCGGCCCGCCGGTGCCCACGTCTTGCGATGCCGGTGTTCCCGATAGAGTGCCCGAGGTCGTGCTGAATGCGGCCCAGCGCGGCTTTCCGGAGATGGAGAATGTCAGAATCGCGCCCTGCGGATCGCTCGCAGTCGGAGTGAAGGAATATGGTTGGCCAACAATGGCGCTGGTCGCCGCAGTACCCGTAACGGTCAGTGGATCGTACCGATGGGCCGCGCGGCCGGAGGTGGCCGTGTGCGTTGGCGTTCCACCATCCCCACCGCAGGCCACGAGCAGCACCGCCGCGGCCACAGCCACCCACAGACCTGAGGCACGCACGCCCACGCCGATGGCAATTCGCATCTCGACCCCCCGATGTCCGTCCAGCCGGTCATAGGGGAAGCCGAATCAGCTTGGCTGCGCGGCACGGTTCCGACGCGAACTGTGCCTTACGAGATCCCTGAGGAGATCCCGGCAACCCCGCTGTCGTAGGCCGTAGCCCTTAGACCGGAAGCTTTGCGTCCCCACCTTTCGATGGGTTTGCCCTTTGAGAGCACGAGTCGAATACTACGCCGGGAGAAACATTCTGCAATTGTCTCTACGTGACGACTTTGCGCAGTAAGACTGCGCGCCCACGAGCTTGCGTAAGAATCTGCGGCGACTAACTGAATGATGCCAACACAATCCCACGCCGGGCTTATTTCAAGGCTTCCCGTGAGGTCTGCGCATAGCTGTGCTACCGCGGTCCGAATGCCCTCTTATGTCGGTTTTGGACAGCTATTGGCCGGCAGAAACGCCCACCGCACGATCCCTGGTCGAAAATCTTTTTGCGAGACTGTGATAGGCGTCACAATGGAGGTCGCCCGCTCCGTGGCCGGAAACTCTGCGTAAACTCTCGCACTTCCCGGGCGTGGAGAGCAACGCCCTTGCGGCAGATTCTGACTGGATTTCCGGGGACTCACGGCGGGCATTTACATGGCTATAGTCGAAAACCAACTCAGAAGCTTCGCGGCCCTGTTCGAGCGACGGTGTTACATCGAGTCTCCCGGCCGTTGGGAGTTATGGGCGCTTGCGGTACTGGTTGCCGCCGGAGCGTTCGTCCGGTTGTGGGGATTGGGTTCATGGGGGCTGGAGGGAGACGAGAAGACCATGGCCCTGCCAACGCTGCACGTCATGCGGTTCGGTACCCCCCTGATGCCCAGCGGCATGTTCTACGCGCGTGGCATCGGGCAACTGTACCTTATGGCAGGCTCAGCTCTGCTCTTTGGCCAATCAGAGTGGGCCTTCCGCATTCCCTCGGTGATCTGCGGCATCCTGCTCATTCCCATCGCTTATTTGTGCGGACGCAGGTTTCTCAGGCCCCTGTGGAACATCGGATTTGTCGCCAGCGTAACCTTCCTGCCTGAGATGATTGCCAGCTCGCAGGAAGCGAGGATGTATATTTTTTTCATGACCTCCCTGGCGGCGTATACGGCATTGGTGTTCGAGTGGGAGCGCAGCCACCGCACTGTACATCTCATTGCAGCCGTACTCGCAATCCTCGTGGCCCTGCAGTTTCACGTGCTCGCGGTGTTTGGCGCCTTTCTCCTCCTCTTTCCGGGACTGCTCGCCGCAGACCGGCGCCGTCTGGTGCACGGCGCGATTGCTTTTGGCGTCGTGCTGGCGGGGTTCTTCGCGCTCAGCCACTGGATCAACAGCTTTTATCCGCCGCGTCCCATCTATGGGACGGAAAGGACCACCGAGCATGTGGGGGCCCTGGCAAAGATCGGTGCGGTACCGCCTCTGCCGATCGTCCTCGGCCTGGCGTGCGCGGCGCTGCTCGCGCGCTGGGTGGCACGCGCCATCACTGCGCGTGGGCCGGCGGTGGCGGCTGGAATCCTGCTATTCCTCGGCATGGTGTGTGAGCTGGCTCTGTTCTTCCACGTGGGCGTCCTGTTGGTTCTGACCGGGTCGCTTCTGGCCCAGCGCAACGGCACGCGTGTCTGGCGACGCGTCGCCTGGGTTTGGATTGCGAGCGTCGCGCTGGCGGCCTTCCAGTTACTGTATCTCGAGCAGGTGGCGGGCGAGTCGGCGCGCAAAACGATCGGAATGATGACCGGATTGCCGAGCGTCTGGCCCTATGTGCGCGGCATTGTGTATTCGCCAGCAGCCTGGCTCGTCGCAGGTCTGGGACTGCTGCCGGCACTCTGGTCTGTCGCTCGCAGGCTCCCGATTGCAGACTATTGGCTGTTTTTCGCTTTATCGGTCTGGTTACCGCTGTTCGCTCTCGGATTCTTCGGCTGGAACGTCGAAGCGAGGTACACGGAGTTCGCGCTCGTGCCCGTGCTCCTCACCGCGTTCGCAGTGTGTCAGCAGGTTGTGGTGATGCGGGCGCGCGCAGCCTGCGCCGATACCCGATCCGCGCAGCTGGCTTGCGCGCTGACGGCGGCTGTGCTCGGCGTCGCGGTCGTCAATCCCCTCGCATTGGCCCGTACCGTCAATGCCGGCTACGCTCTTCATCCCGACCACAAGGGTGCCGCCGAATACATCCGTGCCGTCCACCCATCCGCCGCAGACATCATTGTCGCTGAGGATTCACTCGAGCAGTTCTACTATCTGGGACACATCGACTACTGGTTGCGTGCCATCGATGACGCCGCGCAATTCGTGGAGATGAAGAACGGAGTGCTGCGCGACATCTACACGGGTGTGCCCTTCATCGGCACTGGACCGGAACTGGCGGCGCTGGTGGAGCGCCGGGATCGCGGCGCAATTTATGTGATTGGCACCGGCGAATTCAAAGGAGCCGGCGTGGACTACATCCACGGCCATGGCATCGACGCAGTGCTGTCGGAGCCCACGTTCCGCCAGGTGTTTGTAGGCCGGGATGGGCAAACGCGAGTCTGGAAGGCCAGCGCTCCCGCGCAGGACCCGGCGGCTGCTCCCGGCTCAAGCTGAAGTCGGCCGTATCGGAAGCGTCGACCAGCATGCGCGGAATCGCCCATAGGGTAGCCATCCTGTCGGTGTCGCGGATCGCGAACTATGGGCTGATGATCATCAGCCCAATTATTTTGGTCCGCTTCCTGAGCCTGACGGATTTCGGCCGCTATCGCGAATTCCTGCTATATGCCTCGATTTTGCAGACTATCGCCGCGTTCGGCATCAGCGACAGCCTGCTCTATTTCATTCCGCTTCATACCGCGAGTACCTGGCGGGTTGTGCGCGAGACGACGTTGCTGACGGCCATCGTCAGCTCGCTGGCGGCCGGCGCGTTCCTCGCCCTCGATCTATTGGTACCCGGGGGGTTGGTTGGGCCCTACGCCGTGCCGGTGGTGCTGTACGTGCTCCTGTTCGTGAACGTGGACTGGTGGGAGTCCTTCTGGGTTGTGATGCACCGGCCGATTGCCGTGTTGGTTTACACCGGCGGGCGACTGATGGTGCGCATGGCGGTCGTGGTGTGCGTCGCGGTCGTGACCGCCGACGTATCGGCAATCATCTGGTCGCTGATCGTGCTCGAGGCGCTGCGTTTGACGGGCGCGCTCATGGTGTGGGCGCGCGCCGATCGCTCGCGCTCGGAGCCACCACTGGCGGGTATAGGGCGTGATCAGTTGCGATTCTGCGTGCCGTACGGCCTGGCCACGTGCCTGTACCTGCTGAGCAGAAACCTCGGCAATGTAGTGGTCGTGAAATATCTCGGCGCTGCGGCTCTGGCGCAGTTGACGATCGGCACTTATGGCGAGCCGATAATTCTCGCACTCCGCAACTCCATTTCGACCGTGGTGCTGCCCGAGCTGGTGCGCCTGGGGGGGCACTCGCAGGACGATTCGCTGCGGCTGTGGCGACGGGCCACCGTGATCAACTGCCTGCTTCTTTTTCCGCCGGCCGCGATCGTCGCCTGGTACGCGGAGCCGCTCGTCCTGAAAGTGTTCGGCGCCGCTTACCGTCCTGCCGTTCCGGTGCTGCAGTGGTACGCACTCGTGATCGTGCGTTCGTGCTTCGATTTTTCGCCGCCCCTGCGTGCAATCAATAAAACGCGGCCCCTGGTAACGGCAAACCTTGTTGCGGCGCTGGGAAACGGGCTCACGCTGGCGCTACTCCTGCCAGTGATGGGCGTAGTGGGGGCCGCCGTCGGCCTCGTCGTCTCCAATTTGGTCGAGGCCATGTACCTCGCTTTGAGTATGAGCCGTCTGTATCAGCTCACAGTGCGCGACCTGCTGCCCTGGGCCACGGTGGCCAAGGTCGGCGTGTGCGCCCTGGCTGGTGCAGTGATCGCCTTTGGAATCACCTTCGGGCTGCGCGCGACCCTGCTCGGCGTCGTGTGCGGCTCCGTCCTCTATGGCGCGGTGTTCGCGGTCCTGTTGATGGCCACACGTGTCGAAGAGGCGACCGCATTGTTGCGGCGACTGAGGAGCTCGGTCCCGGCGCTTCGCCCGCGGTGACACTGCAGCACCAGCCCACAGGGCCTGGGTGCGCAGAGGTTTCCGACCTCAGCAGGGGCAGCGGAAAACCCGTTGTGCGGAGCAGGGCGTGCGGAGTCGCTGTTTCGTGATATTTGGGTTGAATTTGAGAACAGCATCAAGGTAAAGCTGGGGCCATTATGCAACATGGTTGTTGCATTCGAATTTTCATCGCTGTACCGAAATGTGTCTTCAGTTGACGACTCTTTGCAAAGCGGACCCACGCTAACTATCTTCTCGCCGGTCGATTCAATCCTGGCTGCGGGACGGGGGTATCGGATATGCGCCGATTGTGGATACTGCTGCTGTCTTGCATCGCGGTGTCTTTCACCGTGGAAGCAGCAGCAACGCCGGTCACGCCGGCGACGTTCGTCAAGCCGCCGTTTCCGAGGCTCGCGGTGGACTGGATCGCGGATCAGAACTACGATCAGCCCGCCATTCAGCAGCTGCTCGCGCGGGGGAGCATCGCAATTATCAGCACGTGGCCGGGATGGCAAAATGGTCGCAACACCACGCTCAATCAGGTCATTCAGAACATCAAGGCTCAGAATCCCAACGAGCTGATTTTCCAGTACATCAAGAACAACGAAATCGACAACTTCCAGAGTAACGGCCCGCAGGCCGAGGTCTGGAACAAGCTCAGCGCAATGCATTGGTTTCTCTACCCGAGTGGCACCAACGGAACTCCGGTGTCCGCGCAGTATCCCGGCGCCACCGAGATCAACAACACTCCCTTTACCCACAAGGATTCGAACGGCTACAACTGGAACACCTGGTTTGCCAATTGGGCCTACAACAACATGTATCTGCCGAGCCCATTACTGGACGGCTTCGTTACGGACAATGTCTACGCGGCTCCGGCGGTCGACGGCGACTGGAATCTCAGCGGAACTTCGACCGCGATGAGTGATCCGAATGCCGCGTTGTGGGCGCAGCAGGGCTACGTGCAGCACTTCGCGGCGCTGAGACAGTTGATGCCAGGCAAGTTCCAGATCGGAAACGTCGCGACCTGGGGTCTCCCGAATTCCAATCTCACCTTGTACCAGGGCATGCTGAACGGTGGCGTCCTGGAGGCGCTGATCGGGCTGTCATGGTCGGTGGAATCCTGGGGTGGCTGGGGAACGATGATGAACTACGTCAGCAAGACCATGGGGGCCCTGGCCGAGCCCAAACTTCTGATATTTTCTCAATATGGGCACCCAACGGATTACCAGTCGTTCCGCTATGGTTTCGCGTCGTGTCTCATGACGGACGCGTATTTCCAGTTTAACTCGCTTAACTCTGATGGCTCGGAAAATAATGGCAGTAACCCGTGGTTCGACGAGTACGCGTGGCAAGGACAACTAGGCATGGCGACTGCGTCGCAGCCAACAGCCGCATGGCAGAACGGGGTGTATCGACGCGATTTTCAAAGCGGGATCGTACTCGTCAATCCGAAAGGGAATGGGACCCGCACGGTTACCCTTGAGACGGATTACGTGCGGCTATCCAGCACCTGCCCTAGCTGTCAAAATCAGGCGCCCGCGGTTAACAGCGGCCAGGGGGTGAAGACCCTTACCTTGCAGGATCGCGATGGAATTCTCTTGCTCAGGGTTGGCGCACCGAAGCCGCCAACCAATGTTTCCGTGCGCTAGATTTTTTCCCGACTGGGCTTCGGCCAGAATCCGGTCCAGAATCGAGGCAGATCGCTCGTCTCAGCGAGAACGGTGAGCGCAATAGTGGGGCCGCGGCTCATCTATTGAAGCATTGTGCTGACTATCAACAGCTGCGCACGCGTGCTGGGATCGCAGGACCCGTGAGCGCTTTACGCAGCCCTTCCTCGCGGCACCACTGTTGAAAGTGCTGAGGCACCATCGCGTGGGGATGCGCTTGCGGCCAGGATGGCTGTCCGGAACCTGAGCGCTGGCGGTGGACTACAATGTGCATCGTCCGCACGGCTCAAGCGGGGCACGCTGACCCCGCGGCGCAGGCGACGGTGCGTCACGACAAATGGACTTTGGCAGCGGCCAAATCCCCATCACGGATGGCTACCAACGGGGCCGGGAGCAAACGGTGAAAGCCCAAATCGCGGCCTGAGTACAATCGGGGACCAACCGCGCGCATCGGACCCACGGAATCTGGTCTCGAGGCAATCGGCCGTGGACTTGCCAAAACCAAAGAGCGTGTCTGGCAAAAGGTTTGCTCTGCCGGGGCCAATAATGGAAAAAGGTGAGGAAGAGGGCCATCGTAATGAAACGCGAATCAGTCAATCGAATCAGATACATTCTTGAGGAGCTGCTGCCGCCATTCGTGCGAGATTCGCGCTTTATGAAGATCCTTTTTCGATTGCACTGGGGAACATTTGTCGACGATCTGGAAAAGTTTCGCACCAACATTACTTCGATATCGGCCGAACACTACCGACACATTTATGAGCGCATGCCTCGCATCCAGGACGAAACCGATAACTCATTCGTCTGTCTGCAAGCCATCGCAGAGCTTGTAATCCCAGGAGCGGTCTGCGACGTTGGTTGCGGTACGGGATATCTCATTGGCTTTCTGAAGGAGCGGGAGAATCTTCGGCGCTCCATCTTTACCGGCGTCGACTTTCTGGTCGACCCCTCGGTCCTGGAGCGACGACCCGATGTCAGTTTCGTAAGCGCTCCCATCGAGAAGCTGCCGTTTCCCGACAGGAGCTTTGAAACCGTCATTTGCACGCACGTGCTGGAACACATTCTCGATATTCGCGCAGCGATGTCGGAGTTACGCCGAGTCACAGCGCGGCGGCTTATTGTCGTCGTACCGCTGGAGCGAGAGCATCTTTTCACGTTTAATCCACACATCCATTTCTTTCCGTACCCCCACAGTTTCCTGCGCCACATCATACCGGTACCGGCGAGCCACGAACTGAAGGTCCTCGGAAGGGATCTCCTCTACACCGAAACCATGGGCGCCTGATAAGTATGGATATCCACCAAAGATTAATAGTTTTGAGCTGCGTGGCTGGAATTTCGGCCGGTCAAATCCTGTTCAAACTAGCCGCGCGCTCCGTGTCTGTGGGCGCGCCCGCCAATCTGTTGGCGAAGCAACTCGCACTCAACCCATTCCTGCTGACCGGACTGGTGCTCTATGGAGCGACAACGGTGGTCTGGGTTCTGATCTTGCGTGTGGTTCCGCTTGGGCTTGCGTATTCATACATGGCCCTGGCTTTTCTATTCGTTCCGATCCTCGCAGCAAGCTTTCTGGGCGAGCCGTTGTCGGTGCGAATACTCGCCGGAGGTGCGTTAATTGTGGCAGGAATTTGCGTCGTCTCATAACTATTGAGACTTGCGTAAGTACGTGACTCACGTCAGAACGCCTTGCTTCCAGAAGCCGCGTACCGGTGCCGGCTGTCGTTGCCAAATTTCGTTGACGGTTCGGCGCTAGAGAATCGCCGCCTTTGTGCCATCCGAAACAACACCGCTCTTGAACGGTCGAAAGCGCACTGGAACCGACAGGTAGGCAAGACGCTTTGTTTCCACACGACCACGACTTACCGTGTCGAGGATAAGTGCGCACGCGAAGCTCAGGAAACTCAGGATTGCTATCGCGGCGGACAGCACCGCGGTGGGGAGTCGCGGAACCAGGTGGGTACGGTGAAACTCGAGGATAACGGGAAAGCCCAGCGCCAAAGAGACAAGTCCAAGCAATACAGCGACAGTGCTGAAAAATGCAAACGGCCTTTCTTCCTTGACGAGGTAAATGATGGTTCTGAGGATGCGAAAGCCGTCTTTGTAGGTACTCAATTTACTCTGTGACCCGCGAGGGCGCTCTTTGTAGGTAGTGGGCACTTCCGCCAACGGCATTCTGAGCTGGAGCGCGTGCACGGAGAGCTCCGTTTCTATTTCGAAGCCCGATGCTAAGGCCGGGAAGCTCTTTACAAAACGCCGCGAGAAGACCCGATAGCCGGAGAGCAGATCCGTCAGGCGATTTCCAAAGAATACAGCCACCATACCGGTCAGCACACGATTTCCGAAGCGATGGCCGAGACGATAGGCCTCCTCCGCCGTGGACCGCCGGCTAGCGTTGACCATATCGAGAGAATTTCTTAGAAGCGCCTCCACCAATTTCGGAGCCACGGCCGCGTCGTACGTGTCGTCGCCGTCGACCAGAACGAAAACATCCGCCTCGACGTCGGCAAACATACGCCGTACGACATTGCCCTTGCCTCGCAGAGGCTCAATCCGAGTAACAGCCCCGGCCTGACGTGCCAGCTCAACGGTATCGTCGGACGAGCCGTTGTCGTATACGAATATCGTGGCAGTCGGCAGATTAGCGCGAAAGTGAGCGACAACTTTGGATATGGCGGTTGCCTCGTTCAGGCATGGGATCAGAACGGCGATCGAGACGTCAGCCACGGAATCGGCCGCCTCCGCCAACTCGGTGTTAAGCATCGTTCTCATTGCAGGTCTCGGATGTCCTCTATTGCCAAGCATATTCCAGACTGTCAGTTCACATCGATTTTTCCAGGCCACGCCATAGTGTTTCCTTGCTGATCGGGACGTGCAGGACATCCGTTGTTATGGGATCGATACAATACAGCAGGTCAATTGCCAGTAAGGCGACGACCAAGCCAACCAGGTACCTTGGAGGCGCCAGTGTGGCGCAGGCAATGGCGAAAAACGGTACAAACTGCAGTGATCGATAGGTCAGCCCGTAGCCAAACACAAGTCCGTAAGGCAGCGCACATAACAAGAATATAAAGCACAGTCTCGACAATCGATCCCGTCGACCGGACCAGAACAGGGCGCACGCAATCACCAGAAAGAAAAAATCATTATTCTCCAGGCGAAACAGCATCTGCGTAAGTTGTATCTCGGGCCTGGGGGTAGAACTCGCTGCAGTAGGCCCGGCGCCAGAAAGTCTTCCTTGCAAGGTGAATTGCTCGACGTCTACCCCGCGCTGATCCCGCTCGCGATGGGTAACCGGGGTCAGGATCTCTTGTGCGTACGAAATCGGGTTAGCAAACGGTGTGAGGACGAGAACGCCAAGGATCATTACTTTGGCGAGGCCAGCCGCCTCCCGGTTGAGCGAGTAGCCTTTGTCGCCGGGTGCGCCGTCGCGACGTGCCTGCAACGCGCTACCTGCTATGAATGCAATAAACGCCGGCAGCAGCAGCACTGCGACATTCTTGGAGGCCAGGGCCAGACCGAAGAATAGACCCGAGCGCTTGTATTTCCCTTCGTAGAAGAAATAGGCGGATGCCAGAGACAGTGGCGCGAGAATGGAATCGTGGTGAAGATTTGGGAAATATTTTATAGAAACCGGCAAAAGCGCAACCAACGCTGCACCGAACAGCGCCTTGCTCCAATCGTACTCTCTCTCGAGGATGCGGTAAGTGAGAAGAACGGTGATGAGCCCCGATAGTATCTGCGCCAACCGCGTAAGAATAAAGATGGGGTGATAGTTATTCTTATACTGGTAATGGAGCAGATTCCGGCTACCGGGCGTAAGAACCTTGACGAGCGCCAATTGTGGAATTGAAACCAGCGCAGCCAACAGCGGTTTGCCTGCGCCGTGACTATAAAACCGATCCGGCTCCGGAACGATCAGGCGCTGATTGTATTTGGTCAGAGAGTCGCTGTCTTCCTTTGAGACACTGTCTGGCCTGACGTAGCCGAAATGGATCTCTTCCGATCGAAACAATTGCTTGTCGTTCGCACTAATGATCGGAGAAAACAGTGGTCGGTACTTCCAGTAGAAATAATAGGACTTCACGAACGTCTCGAGCGCTGCGCCAAAGTTATGCTCCCGGAGATAACCGGTCGTGTAGTCGCCCCCAAGCAGTTCATACGGTTCGCGAACGAATGCGAATTCATCAATATCCAGGTTCACCGAGGCAAAAATGGTACTGAGCGCAAGATAGAGCAAACAGACGACGTGCAATCCGTGCTTTCGACCCCAGCGCTCGCTCGCAATTCGCTGCTTTGTGCTGTCGTGCGCCATTGTCGCCGGCTCCCGGTCTGGGCGGAACAGTGCGGGGCATTGTGCCTCAATTCCTGGCGGCGGGTGTTGGCGCGGCACTCTGCAGATGTCGTTTCTGGAGACGTGCGGAAGGGATCGAATCAAACCGCGTGCTTGTGTCGGGAATTGCGCGGAGCGTGACGGACGTCACGCTTCCAGCCATAGGCAACCTCGGGTCCCGCGCCGGGCGGCGGGACTCTCCTCACCGGGCCGCACCCGACTCCAGCGGGCCAGGCTCGCGGCGGGCGGCCACGATGATCATGTTGCTTGCGGCACGCGGCGGCAGGAAGCCCCTCAGGAGGCGATTGAGCCGGTCAGCGCCGCCAAAATACGCGTGCTCGAGGTAGCGGAGGCCTGCGTCAGCCAGGTCGCGCCTGAGCGCCTCGATCGTCATGAAGTGGCGCAGAAATTTCAGATAGCGGGGCCGTCCGGTGAAGCGGTGAACCGCGCGCGCAAGCTTGCGGCTGAGGGAGTCGTGATTCGACACCGAGAACACCACGACCCCCGAGTCCAGCAGCAGCGCGCGCAGAAATCGCAGCGCATCGGGTATCGATTCCAGGTACTCGATAGCGCTCGATGAGATGACCAGATCGGCGGCGCGAAATCCACTGGTATCCGCGACGGGCAGCAAGTGCTGCTGAAAGCTCAGGTTCTGCAGACCCCGGTCGCGGGCCGTCTGCTGCGCTATGGCGAGCATTCCGGGCGCGCCGTCGATTCCGATGGTATCGATGCCGCGCGCCGCCAGCTCGCACGACAGAAGGCCGCTGCCACAGCCGACATCGTAGGCGAAGCGGGCACCTTTGGCGTAGCGGTTGAGGAAGTCATCCCATACCCGCATCCGCTCGCGGCGATTCGGGTCAGTCTGGTAGCTCGCATGAAAATCAGGAGCGACCTCGGAATAAAAACTGACCGCATTTTCTGGCATGCGGCTCTTATATCCGCCCAGGGGGCGATTCGCAACAGGGCTGCGGAAGTCCTCTGCCGCGGGTATCAGTCGGTCACCGGGGCGATGCGCATTTCGGTTTCTGCTTGCCAGTCTCCCTCGATCTCGCACTCCAGAAGCAGATTGGTGCAGGGTTCCTTGACGTCAAACGCGCGCGATGCCCACCCGCGCGGCGGGCAATACTCGCCGCGTGCCAGGCGGGCGCGCAGGTCTGCCCGCCAGGACAGCTCCACGGTAACGGCACCGCGAATGGCCCGCGCGCCTGGTTCCCGCAGCAACTCCACCTGGCACTGCGGCGCGAAGTGCCAGTTGATCTCGACATGGTGGCGGGACTTGCAGCTCAGGCGGTCAACGATGCGCAGCGTGTGTGAGCTCTTCAAGTAGCACAACTCGCGCCGATGTCTTACCGGATCCGCGAGCCGCTCATAGCCGTCGTGTTCGGCGACCAGCGTGTCCGCGACCGGGGTACTCGCGAAACCCACCGCCGTGACCGCGGCGTGCCGCGTCCAGAGGAATTTGCCGCCAGCGACGGATTGGTCGACGCCATCGACGGCCAGGGTGTTGTGGGCGCGTGTGCCGCGGAAGTAGCTGCGCCATTCCTCATTGGTGTGATATGCGTAGGTTCCGGAGTCGATCAGGATCTCGCATCCGGAAACCGACAGGGTGAACGCCAGCGCGTCGGCATGCCCGTGTGCCGCGATTGAGAGGTAACCGAGCGGCCCTGCGTCCGCTACGATCCGCACCTCGCGCGCAGAGTCGAAATCGCCGCCAAGGACATAGTAGCCCCCCTGCGGGAATGCGCGTCGCGGCAAAACCCCTGGTACAGGCGGGGCGATCGCTGCGAATTCCTTCGCCGCTGCGTCGCCCAGCAGCCAGCGGCTCTTGTCATCGAAGGCGTGCGCCTTGGCGAGCAGCTGCGCACGCATGAGCGGATCCGTCAGCAATACCGCGCCGCTTGCAAGGAGCGAATGATTGGCGTCGAATCCGCCGCGTGGATCGAGGCGCGCGATCACGGCGTCATCGGCGTCGCCGATGCGCGGCACGTTGCCGGCGACATCCATGATCGCGGCGAGGAATTCGAGCATGGCGGCCCAGCGGTCGTGGTACTCGGCACTGAACTCGCTGCCGGCGGCCCGGCGGTAAAGCATTGCGACCAGCATCATGTCGGCAACTTCGTGGTGATACCAGACCGCCTGCTCGCGGTTCACACCGTCCGGTGCATTCTGCTCGAGCGCTGCCCGCTCGAACTCGCGCTGCGCGAATACCCGCCAGCTGAGGCTCTCGTGCCACTGGGGCCAGGTGACCGAGGCCACGAACAGACCGAGCAGTTCGCCGAGCAAGTGGTTGTTGGCGGAAGAATGCCGGGAAAGATGGCTGGCGACGAAGTGACAGTGCTGGTGCACGGCAGCGAGCCAGCGTTCGCGCCGCGCCTCTCCCGCGCTGCCGCTGAACATGAGGGCAGATTCCCCGCCCAGCAGATGCCACGCGAACGACCAGTTCACCAGGCGCAGACCGAGCTCCAGGCTGCTGTTCCAATTGATCCCCAGCGGGTAGGGACAGCTCGACAGCCAGGAGTCCAGGAACTGCCAGCAGCCGTCCGCGTAGCGCTGCTCGCGCGTCAGGTGCCACGCCTGCGCGAGCGTGACCAGTTGTGCGTGTCGATTCGGCTCCCACAGGTACTTGATATCGCCGACCAGACGCTCCTGCCGATAGTCGAGCGTCTTGCCGAACGAGAGCGGCGCCCGCGTCCCGGATTTCGGATCACGATTCCAATCCGGTGGAAAACCCAGCGACGCCTCCCCGAGCGCAAACACTGGAAAATGGCCCGCCAGTATGCGATCTGCGCAGACGCGGTAGACGCTGGCATCGAACCCCTCCGGCAGGGGGCTAACCCACGGCGGGCCCGATGTGCCGCGCGCGGCCTCGGCGGGCGCGAGTCCGATGCCGTGACGTTCGAGGCGGCTGCGCAGAAATTGCACGGTACGCCCTGCGATCTCGGCGGTGCCCATGGCCCGCAGGCGATTGATTCGCCATTTGACGCTTATGGGAGGATCCTCAGATCAAACTCGAGTAAAGCTGCTCAAATTGAGCCACCAGGCGCGCCACGGAGTACTGATCCACGATGCGCTGGCGGCCGGCAAGTGCGAGGCGATGCAGTCGCACGCGGTCGTGGTGCAGCCCCTCAAGCGCGTCGGCCAACGCGTGCGGATCGTGCGGCGGAACCAGCACGCCGTGTACCTGATCGTGCATCACCTCCGGTATCCCGCCCGCCGGAGAGACCACGGGCACGGCGCCTGCAGCCATGGCTTCGAGCAGCGCGTAGGGCAAGCCTTCGGGGTGCGCAGTCGGAAATGCAAGTATGTTCGCCTCGCGCCATAGCTTCTGCTTGGCGCCACCAAATATCGCTCCCAGCAGCTCGATGCGGTCGCCAAGTCCGGCTGCGGTTATCGCGGCGCGCAATGCACCCTCCGCCGGACCGCCGCCGGCGAGCCTGAAATGCGTGTCGATACCACGCTCGCGCAGCAGCTTTATGGCCTCGACGGTGTCGAAGACTCCTTTACTCTCCGCCAGTCGGCCGACGTAGACGATTTCGAGCGGGCGGCCCGAGGCATAGCGCCCCAGGCTCAGGTCGGTGGCGGGGATATCGACCGCGTTCGCGATCAGGGAGACGCGCGCAGCGGGCGCGAACTGGCGGTATGCGGCGAGCTCGCGCTCGGTCAGCAGCACCACCGCGTCCGGGCATGACAACACGCGTCGCAGCAACCAATTCAACGCGCGATTTGCGGGGAACAGCTCCTGGGGCAGCGCGCCACCGTGAACCTGGTACACGATCTTGCGCCGCAATCCCGCCGCAATTGCGAGGTAGACGACATCGCGCCAGTAGCCTTTCAGATCGAACGACGTGTTGATGTGTACGATCTGCGGCCGACGGCTGATCAGGCAGCCCCACAGCGCGAACGGGCTGGCCAGGAGGCGTAACAGTGTGCCGAACCCGCCCTCACGCCGACCCTCACGCCCGACCTGGAACTGACTCAGGTCGAAGAGCGTAGGCAGCTCCGATTGGAACAGCTGATTCAAATGGGTCGAGACGCCGCTCACGGCGGAGCGCGACGGACCCAGCAGCAGCACGCGCGCACGGAACGAGCTCACGGCGCGAGCCATCCGAGTCGGCCTTTACCCACGGGGCTGCTGCCGCCATGGGAATTGAGGCGAATGCGGACTCGGGAGATCGCACAAAATCGTATCATGCTATACGGTCTGGCCAAAGTGTGCATTCCTGGGTCTGCGGGCCGGGTCGGACCGTGAATTATGTAGCAGCTCACGGGGCGGACCTGAGGCAGACTATTAATTTGTATTGCATACGAGTCCAGATCTAGGAAGTCCGCGACGTGAAGATCGCAATATTCGGCCTCGGATACGTCGGTGTTGTATCGGCCGCCTGTCTTGCTCGGGATGGGCACGACGTGCTCGGCGTGGATCCCAATCCCGTCAAGACACAAATACTCAACGAGGGCAACAGCCCGATAATCGAACCCGGGCTGGCGGAGCTCATTCGGTCGAGCGTAACCTCGGGGCGACTCAAGGCGGGCGCGGATCACGCGGCGGCCGTGCGTCACGCGGAGCTGATGCTGGTGTGTGTCGGGACACCCGGTGCGACGAACGGCAGCCTCGATCTGCGTTTCGTGCGGCGTATCTGCGAGCAGATCGGCGAGGCGCTGGCGAGCGTCGATGAGTTCAAGATCGTGGCGATCCGCTCGACCTTGTTGCCGGGCTCGATGCAGTCGGTGGTGATTCCCATACTGGAGCAGAAGTCGCGCAGGCAGGCCGGCAGACACTTCGGGATCTGCATCAATCCCGAGTTCCTGCGTGAGGGTACCGCGGTCTACGACTACGACCACCCACCCAAGACCGTGGTTGGTGCCGACGACGAGCGCACCGCGGCAGTCGTCAAGGAGATCTACGGCAAGCTTGCGGCCCCCTTGATCGTGACCGATCTGCGAATCGCCGAGATGGTGAAGTACGTTGACAACTCCTGGCATGCACTCAAGGTCACGTTCGCCAACGAGATGGGTCGGCTGGCCAAGGCGATGAACGTCGACAGCCGCGCACTCATGCGGCTGTTTTGCCTGGACACGAAGCTCAACATCTCGCCGACGTATCTGCGCCCGGGCTTTGCCTTCGGCGGTTCGTGCCTGCCAAAAGACGTGCGTGCGCTGATCTACCAGGGACGGCTGCTGGACGTCGAAACGCCCGTGCTGTCGTCGATCCTGGGCAGCAATCAGGTGCAGGTTGACCGCGCCCTGACTCTGATCCGTGAAACGGGACACAAGCGCGTCGGGCTCCTCGGCCTGAGCTTCAAGGAGGGTACCGACGATCTGCGCGAAAGTCCGATCGTGACGCTGGCAGAGCAACTGATTGGCAAGGGATTTGAACTGAAAATCTACGATCGCAACGTGAAGCTCGCCAGCCTGGTGGGCGCGAACCGGGACTACATCCTCAACCATATCCCGCACATCGGCCGGCTACTGCTGGACGATGCCGCTGCGCTGTTTGCGTCCTCGGATGTAGTGGTGATCGCCACGGCTGAAAAAGAGTTCGGTAGCATGATTGCAAGTCACGGGGCCGGAAAAGTGGTCATCGACCTGGTGGGCACCGCCGACCTCTCGAACCCCGCGGTGATACGTGCACTGAAGAGCTATGACGGCATCGCGTGGTAGACGGGTACTGATCATCGTCGAGAACCTGCCGTGCCCGTTCGATCGCCGCGTGTGGCAGGAGGCACTGGCGCTGCGGGCGAGCGGCTACCAGGTGAGCGTCATCTGTCCCAAGGGGCGCGGGTTCGATGCCTCCTACGAGTGCCTCGAAGGCGTCCACATCTACCGCCATGCGCTGCTTGTCGAAGCGGATTCCGCTCTTGGCTACGGACTCGAGTACAGCCTGTCACTGCTGATGGAGCTGTGGCTCGCGCTGCGAATCGCTGCAACACGTGGCTTCGATGTGATACACGGCTGCAACCCGCCGGACACGATTTTCCTCATCGGACGCCTGTTCAAGATCTTCGGCAAGCGATTCATCTTCGATCACCACGACATCAATCCCGAGCTCTACGAGGCCAAGTTCGCGCGGCGTGACGTTTGGTACCGGCTGCTCTGCAGGCTGGAACGCTGGACCTTCCGTTGCGCGGACGTCAGCATCGCCACCAACGAATCGTACCGGCGCATCGCCATCGAAAGAGGCGGGATGCCGCCATCGCGAGTGTTCATCGTGCGTAGCGGCCCGGATTTGTCGCGGATCCAACAGGTGCCGCCGAATGATGCGTTGCGCCGCGGCAAACGCTATCTGATCGGATACGTCGGGGTAATCGGCAAGCAGGAAGGTCTGGACCTCTTGCTTGAATCGGTGGCCTACATACGCCATGAACGCCGGCGCGATGATATGCGGTTTGCGATTGTCGGCGGCGGCACCGAACTGCCGGCGCTCAAGGATCTGTGCCGCACTCTCCGGGTGGAGGACTGCGTTGAGTTCCTCGGGCGAGTGCCGGACCGTGAGCTTTGGGAGGTACTGGGAACGGCCGACGTATGCGTCAATCCGGACCGCGCTAACGAGATGAACGACAAGTCGACGATGAACAAGATCATCGAGTACATGGCGCTCGGCAAGCCGATCGTGCAGTTCGATCTCACCGAGGGGCGCTTTTCGGCCGCCGGCGCTTCGCTCTATGCGCGCCCGAATGATATTCGCGACTTCGGCGACAAACTCTGCGAGCTCCTGGACGATGCGGCGCTGCGCGAGCGAATGGGTCGCGCGGGCCGAGCCCGCGTTGAGTCCGAGCTCGCCTGGCACCACCAGGTTCCCCGGCTGCTCGAGGCCTACGCGCGCGCGCTGGAGTAACTGTCCCTCCTCCAGGCAATGACCCGCCGTAACCCGCGTAGGGAGGGCCGTTCGATCGCAACGTAGGACGTAAGGGCTAGTAGCACGGCGCCCGCCATGCAGCTCGCCACGAACAGGATCGCCCACAGCCAGCCGTCGACCGGCACATCGAAGCGACGCCATAGGGTTCTCAGCGCGGCGATGGGCAGGATCTGTACCAGATAGAGCGAGTACGAGGCGTCGCCGATAAGAAGCAGCAACGGATGACGCCCGATCTTGCCGCGCCGTTCCAGGGCCAGAGCGCCGATGAGAATCGCCGCAGCGGGCAGTCCGAACACTACGAGTCGCGCGGTGTCGAGAGCGGGGGATCCGATGATCATGACCGCGGCGCCGACCGCGATAAGCAGCGCCGCAGGAACGGATCGCAGGCCATCCAGTCGTCGCGCAAACCAGGCCTGGGCGATGAGCATGCCGAGTGCGAACTCCCCTATGATCTGGTTGGTATAGAAAGTACCAACGCCGACGATCCGCAGGCCGAGGAGCGCGGCAACAGCGGGTGCGACGAGCAGACAGGCGAGCATCGCGGTCGTCAGCTCGATCCGTCGGCGAATCGAGGCGAGCATGGCCGCGGTAAACAGAAGGTAGAAGAACACCTCGTAATTCAAGGTCCAACCGAGCTTCACCAGCGGCTGGAAGACAGTCGGCGCTGCTGTAATGGTGTGTGGCACGAACAGGAGCGACAAAATCAGATGGCGCCAGGAAGCCTCATTGGCCGTGAACAGATTTGGCGCGGCCTTCAGCAGTACCCAACATGCCAGGGTGTAGAACCAATATATCGGAACTATCCGGGTGGCACGAGACATGAGGAAGTCGCCAGCCGTCTGCTCACGCGTCGAAGTCACCAGCACCATCACGAAGCCGCTGATCACGAAGAACAGGTCGACGCCAGCCTGACCTGCAATGGTGTGGAAGGGCAGGGGAAACTGCGGAAACTGTTCGCGAGCGTGATGGAACACGACCATCAGCGCGGCGCAGGCCCGCAGATATTGAATCGACAGAACTTTCCCATCCGTGGCTGGCGACGAGGCGACGCTGTGAGGTTTCATGTATGGTGTGGCCGTAGAATCTCACCCATCGGATTCTCGAGGATGCCCGAGAGGCGCCGCTGTCGCAGGTTGGCTCGTGTGCAGGACACGATAGCAGCCTCGAGCGGCCCGTAAAGCACAGACCGCGGAGTCAACCATGCGCTATCTGCTGGCGCTTCTCTTTGTCGCTCTCATTGCCGGTGATGTGTTCGGCTGGACTCAGAGTATCGCACCTGGCATGTCGGTGAAAAACGCCTTTCTCTACCTTGCCGCCCTGATGCTGGCTGCGCGCATCGTCATTCGTGGCGGTTTCAAGCTGGAGGTTCCAGGCATACAGCTGTGGTTCGGCGTGCTGATCGGATACGCGATACTCACCTGGCTGACGGTCGGTCTCCTGCTCCATTACCAATCCTACAGCCTGATGGCGACCGGCATCGCTCTTAAGTCTCAGCTTGTCGACGACCTGGTTATATTCTTGCTGTGTCTGTATGGCGTGCAATCCGTTGCGGATGTCCGATTTGTCATCAAGTGGCTCCTGTGTGCGCTCACCTGCGCGAACGTCATCGCGATTGGTGACATCGCAGGGTGGTTTCAGATTGGTGTGACGATGGTGGGCAGGGAGGGTGCGGAGGCCGGTCGGGCCATGGGAGCCTTCGGCCATGCTAACGAGACTGCCGCGCTCATTGTCTGCCTGCTCCCTGCATACGCCGCGGTTGCGATTACGGGTCGCGCTGCCACACGCGTATTCTGGATAGCAGGAGCGCTGATCTCCGCCAGCATGATGCTGATGACCGGTTCGCGTGGCGCATTCGTCGGACTTCTGCTCGGTGGGATATTCGGTTGGTATACGTGTCGGCGGCTAATTTCTCTCGCCAAGGCTGGCCCGCTGCTGGTCGCACTGGTGGTTCTGGCCGTTCCCGTGCTCCTGCTCGTTAACCTCAAGTTCGGCAGCATCTTCACCGATCGGGTGATAGAAATGGTTCAGGATCCCGCGATTCGCAGCGGTGACCGCACTTCGATTTGGATGCAGGGAATCAGCCGCATGATGGACCACCCGCTGTCACTGCTGACGGGATTTGGCTGGGACGCTTACTCAGTGATGGGGTTTTTCTACGCGACGCACAATTACTATTTACTGCTGTGGTTCGAGCTGGGGGTGATCGGTGTAGTGAGCTACCTGCTCATCATTCAGAACGCTGTGGTTACCGCGCGTTCGGCCGCAGCGGTTGCGTCGCCGGAGCTCAGAGCACACCTCGTAGCGTTCATTTTTGGCATTTACTTCGTCTCGGTCGCGATGTTCTTCTCGCTCGTGTTCAAACCATGGCTGTATATCTGGGCTTACATAGGTCTGGCGATGCGGCTGGCGGTCATCGCAATGGCGGATGCCGGCGAGCAGGTCCGGATCCAAGGGCAGCTGGCCGCCCCGAGCACGACGCCTGCGTTGAGGCGTACGCTGCCCAAGAACTCACTGTCGCTCCGCAGCGAGCGCGGATCAAGGTAGGGTGACATACAGTACCGAGTTCTCGACAGAGTCTGTAACCAGTAGCGTGGTGCTGGATCCTGGCAGCAGCGAAACGCCTTGCGGACTGTTGAGGGATCCCGGTAGCGGGCCCTGAATCACTCCCTCCGAGCGCGGAACGCCGGCGGCCGTGGTCACGACTCCGGCCGGGCTGACGATGCGGATGGTGTGATTCAGCATGTCGGCCACATAAAGGTTGCCGGCAGCGTCGGTCGCAAGGCCGTGGGGCGAGTTGAACTGAGCGGCCGGCCCGGTGCCGTCGGCCGATCCGGCAATACCGGCGGTACCCGCCAGCGTGGTTACCGCGCCTGCCGCGGTCATCTTGCGGATGGTGTTATTGTTGGTATCTGCGACGTAAATGTTTCCGGCCGCGTCGATGCTGAGTGCATGCGGCGAGTTGAATAACGCCCCACCTCCGCTGCCGTCGGCGGAGCCGATGGTCCCCGGAGTCCCGGCCAGCGTCGTAACGATGCCCGCGGCAGTGATTTTGCGGATCGTGTTGTTACCGCTGTCGGCCACGTACACGTTACCCGCGATGCCTGTCACGATCCCGGCGGGCGCATTGAACAGGGCTGCACCGCCGGTGCCATCACTCGTGCCGCTCATTCCGGCGGTTCCCGCGAGCGTCGTCACGACGCCGGCGGGGGTAACTTTCCGGATGGTGTTGTTGCCGGTGTCTGCTACGTAAATGCTGCCCGCGGCGTCCAGGGCGAGATAGTGCGGGCGATTGAAGCGAGCGGCGCCGCCGGAGCCGTCGCTCGAACCAGTAACGCCAGCAGTACCGGCAAGCGTCGTAACCACGCCTCCAACAGTCACTGTGCGAATCGTGTTGTTCAACCTGTCGGCGACGTAGATGTTTCCAAGGGCATCGGTCGCGACGCCCTCTGGGGCATCGAATGAGACGCGATTGCCGCTGCCATCGGCCGAACCGGGGTGGGGCGCGGTGCCGGCTAGCGTAGTGACCGCGGCCGTCGCACTGATCTTGCGGATGGTATGGTTGGCGAAGTCGCTGACATACAGGTTCCCTCCGGCATCTGCAGCGATTCCGCAGGGAGATTGAAACGACGCCGCACGGCCGATGCCATCGGCGAATCCGCCACCGCCCGAGCCCGCTAGAGTACTGACCACCAGAGCGGGCGTGATCATGCGGACGGTGTTATTCCCCGAGTCGCTAACGTACAGGTTGCCCGGCAGATCAATAGTGATGCCAAAGGGATGGCTGAACAGAGCGACGCTGCCCGGACCATCGAGCGTACCAAAGACACCAGGAGTACCGGCGATTGTCGTCACCACCCCGGCCAGTGTGATCCGCCGCACGGTATTGTTGTTGGTGTCGACCACATACAGATTGCCAGCACTGTCCGCCGTGATCCCTTCGGGTCCGGAGAACTGCGCCGCGGGACCAGTGCCGTCAGCTGCGCCGGTCACGCCCGCTGTTCCGGCCAGCGTGGTGACGATTCCGCCCGGCGCGATCTGGCGGATGTTGTTGTTGCCCGTGTCAGCAACGTAGAGGTTGCCGCCGGCAGCAATTATGGCGGCCGGCGCGTTGAATAGTGCCGCGCCACCGGTGCCGTCGGCCGAGCCGGGCGTGCCGGGAGTGCCGGCGAGGGTGGTCACCACGCCGGCAGGCGTGATCTGACGGATGGTGTTGTTGCCAGTGTCGGTTACGTATATGTTGCCGGCTGCGTCGACGGCAACTGCGCCCGGGGCGTTGAACAGCGCGGCGGTCCCGATGCCATCGTTGGAACCGGGGGTCTCCGCCAGGCCCGCGATCGTCGTGACGACTCCGGCGGGCGAAACCTTGCGAATGATGTTTCGGGTATTGTCCGCCACATACACATTGCCGGCGGAGTCGACAGCCACACCTTGAGGATTGTAGAAACGGGCTGCGCCGCCGACTCCGTCGATGGAACCGCTGCCTCCGAGCTGTCCCGCGAGCAGAGCAATGCCGAGCGCCGGTGCGCCCGTGGTGACGGTGAGCAGCGCCGCGCTGCTGGTCGCCGTACCCGCCATGTTCGTGATCGTGACTTCGAACAGGGCGCCTGAATCGCTAAGGCTGGTCGCAGGGGTGAGATAGCTGGCGCTGACCGCGCCTGGGACCGGCATGCCATTCCTGCGCCACTGGAACGCGAGCGGCGCGCTGCCGCGTGCGGCGACGGCGAAGGTGGCGCGCGAACCCGCGATGATGCTCTGGGCGACCGGTTGCGTGCTGATCGAAGGCGCAACGGATTTAACCGTCAACCTCGCCGCCTGGCTTGTCGCTCCGCCCAGGTTGTTGCGGACGATCACGGAAAATGTCGCGCCGTTTTCGGCGAGCACGGCGGCGACGTTCAGCGTACTGCCGCTGCCGCCGGGAAAGGGTTGACCATTCATCATCCACTGGTAGCTCAACGGCTGGCTGCCGCTTGCGAGCACAACAAAGGAAGCTAAGCTGCCGTCGTTAGCAGTAATGCTTTGCGGCTGCGTGACGATCGTCGGCGCCGCCTGAGCTACGGCGGATACAGGGCCATTTGTCGCGGGTTCAACGACGTTGCATCCCGCCAGCAATGCCGCCATGGCGAACATCGGCAGCCGCGTGACGCGTCCATTCAGCGCATTCATGCAATCCCCATGCGTTGTTCTCGTTCCGGCTCCTCGAGGGGAGTCGGTTACCATCACATGGTGCCGGGGGAGGGGGAGCGCGTGACATGATCTGCGTCACGCCTGAAGCAGGTGCCCTGATTATGTCGTCCTGACGTCGGTGCCGGCCGGCGCTTCGCGCAGAGTCAGGTGCTCCAGGCGTCGAGCCACGCCTGAAACGTCAAGACCGTCCAGAGCACGAACGACCAGTCGGCGTCCTGATCCAGGTGTTGTCGCCAGCGATGCCGTACCAGCGCGGCATCGAAAAACCCGTCGCGCTTCAGGCGCGCTTCTGCGAGGAGCGGTTCGGCCCAGTCGCGCAGCTCCGAGCGCATCCATATCGCCACTGGCACCTGAAATCCGCGCTTCGGGCGGTCGTAGAGGGAAAGCGGGACATGACGCTGCAGCAGCTGACGCAAGACCCACTTGCCTCGACCGTCTGCGAAATGGGTCGCCGTCGGGGTGCGCCATGCGGCTGCAGCAACTGCGGGATCCAGGAACGGCACGCGGGTCTCGAGCGACACCGCCATCGCCGCGCGATCGACCTTCACCAGTATGTCGTCCGGCAGGTACAGACACATGTCGACGAACATCATGTGCTGCGTGGGGTCCGCCGAACGCGGCCAATGCGCGGCGCTGCTCGCAATGGTGTCCGGTTCCCGGGCGCCGAGGATCAGTCCGTCGGGTTGACACAGGGAATGGTGGACATTGTAGTAATCCGCGAACTTCGCTGCCCGCCACAAGGGCGCTCGCTCTCGCATCCTGTCGGCGAGCACTCCCGGATGCCGCCAGCGCCCGAGCCTGGCCGGCGAGGTCAGCAGCGCGAGGGCCCGCCTCGGGGTAGCCAGCACGGCTGCGCCGGCTGCCTGCCTCAGCGACCTCGGGATCCGCGCGAGTCGGCTCCAGCGGGACAGAGCTTCCGGGTAACGCGTGTAGCCGCCGAACAGCTCGTCCCCACCATCGCCGGAGAGCGAGACGGTAACGTGCTGCCGTGCGAGCCTGCTGACCAGAAAGGTGGGTATCTGGGACGAGTCGGCGAACGGCTCATCGTAAATCGTGGGAAGGTCCGGAATGACTGCGAGCGTGTCACGCGGGGTCACCAGCAGCTCCCGATGTTGCGTGCCCAGGTGCGCCGCGATCCGCCGTGCGAAAGGCGCTTCGTTGAATTCCTCCTCAGAGAATCCGATGGCAAAGGTTCGTACCGGCTGCGCGCTCAACTGCTGCATCAGCGCCACGGTCAGCGAGGAGTCGATCCCGCCGGAAAGGAAAGCTCCCACCGGAACATCGGCCACCATCTGCAGCTGAATGGCGCGCAGCAGCGCGGCGTTTACCGCTTCCAGATGGTCGCTCGGCGAGAACGGTACGCCGGCCTGCAGGGCAGCTTCGTACAGCTCGCGCGGCTCCCAGTAGCGGGATTCCGTCACCGAGATTCGAGCGTTGCCCGCACGCACGACGACGATGCTGCCAGGGCAAACCTTCTTCACTTGCCGGAATATGCTGTACGGGGCCGGTATATAGCCGTGCCGCATGAGCAGGACGAGGGCGTCCCTGTCGATATCGGCACGCCAGCAGTGGCTGCGGCGCAGTGCCTTGAGCTCGGAGCCGAACAACAGGGTGCCCCCCAGCACGCCGTAATAGAGCGGCTTCTCGCCGAAGCGATCGCGCGCGAGGTGCAGGGTCCGCTCGCGAGCATCCCACAGCCCGATTGCGAACATCCCGGACGCGCGCTGCAGCGCTGCCTCCAGCCCCCATTGTTCGATCGCCGCCAACAGCACCTCGGTATCGGAAGCGCCTCGAAATGGGTGTCCGAGAGCTAGCAGTTCGGAACGCAGCTCGCGGTAGTTGTAGATCTCTCCGTTGAATGTGATGGTGAACCGGCCGCTGCGCGAGGCCATTGGCTGATGGCCGAGCGGCGACAGATCGATGATCGAGAGGCGGCGGTGGCCGAAGCCGATGCCGGCGGCGACGTCGCACCATACGCCGTCGTCATCGGGACCGCGATGCGCCAGGGCCGCGGTCATCGTGCGCAGCTCCGCATCCATGCGCTCGGCGGGCAGGCTCTGCACCGTCAGCAACCCTGTGATTCCGCACATTGCGCTAGGCTCGCTGCCAGGAGGTACTGTGCTGAGGATGCGCGGATTACAGCGCCGTGAGCGCGCTGAGGTAGGGCTCTACCACGGACGCCGGGTCATACTCGCGATCCATGTATTCGCGGCAGCGGGCGCTCGCTGCTTCCCAGATGCTGCTGTCGGTGGCGAATGCGACCGTCGCGGCCTGCAATTCATCGAAACCGGTCACGCACCGTCCCAAATCGTTGCGGGCGATAAGATTGGCGGGGTCGAGAAAGGCCACCACCGGCGCGCCGTGCCCCCATGCCTGCAGATAGGTATTGGGAAAGCCCTCCGTGTTCGAGGTGTTCACGAGCACCCGCGCACGCTCGAAATACGCGCTTATTTCCTGGTATGGGATTGCGCCGTGGAACTTGACGTTGGGATAGGCAGCTGCCTTGCGGCTCATGGCCGAGAAATAGTCGTTGCTGCCGCTCACCGGGCCGCCGATCATGTGGAAGCGCAGCTCCGGGAGTTGTTCCGCCAGGCGCAGCAACAATTCCGCGCGCTTGAGCGGCACGAAGTTTCCGACCCACAGCACGTCGATGTCGCGTTCCTCGAAGCGCGGCCTGCGGCCGGTCCATTCGGCCATGGGGCGCACAATCTGACTGGTTCTGCTGAAGTTGCGCAGCAACAGTTCCTGCTGGCGCGGCGTCTGCGACAGCACCAGATCGACACGCCGTAGTCCGCGTCCATAAAGCTTGCGGTCGCGCCAAAACCTGATCAGCAGAGTCTGGGGGTCGCAGTCCGAATCGCTGGCGACGCGGAACACTGTCTTGCGTCCGAACAGGCGGGCGTACAGCGCCACCTGCCACACCAGCACGCCGGCGCAACTCACGTAATAGATATCCGCATCAGCACGCCGCAGCGCCGCCCAGACACCGGTCCAGCGAGGATGCAGGAACCGGATCACGGGAATACCCGCGTCCGGCCGGTATGCGCGATAGGTCGTGACACCGCCCCACACGGCCCGGTCCGGCTGTCCATGATCCGCTACTACCATCGACACCCTGAGCCCACGCGCGGCGAGCGCCTTCGCCAGCAGGCCCTGCTGCAACTCGGCTCCGCCGATGCCGAGGTGGCCGAATTCCGGCGCCAGGGCCGGCAGATTGCGGATACCGACGAAACAGATGCTCGGCCTCTTCATCGTATGAGGGCTGCGCTTCCAGCGCGGCGCCTGCGGCATGCCGCTGCGGGCTCAGATCCTGCAGGCGGCCGGGGCCACGCCGTCATGTTCCTGTCGGGGGGAGTTGCCGACGCGGCTGCGAGACGGCGAACTGAACGACTTCCTCTACCTGATAGTCCTTGATGTTCTTCGCATGCGTGAAAATGATCAGCTCACCCAGCAAGCCGAGCGCAAACAACTGCAGACCCAGAACCACGAGCAGCGATGACAACAGCAGCGCCGGCCGCCCGGCGAGTCCCTGCCCGAACACTAACCGGTCGACGACCAGATACACGAGCAACACGGCGCCGATCGCGAAGGTGATCACACCGAGCATGCCGAAGAAGCGCAATGGTTTCTTGGTGAATCGCACCAGAAAGAAAACGGTGAAGATGTCGAGCACACGGTGCGCGTATTCCCGCGGGCGGTAGCGTCCCGTGAACCGATCGCGGGGCGACTGGGCGACGTCGATTTCGCGAACGCGAAACCCCTGGCGGTCGGCGAGCAGTGCGAGGAAGCGGTGCTGGTCGCCGTACAGCGAGATTTCCTCGAGCACCCGGCGGCGCAGTGCGCGCGCGCCACAGCCGAGATCGCGAAAGCGCAGGCCGGTGATCCAGGCGATAAGCCCATGAAAGGCATTGCGGCGGATCACCTCGAACAGGCCGCCGGCGCGGGGCCAGCGGCGCGCGACCACGACGTCCACGCTGTCAAGCCCCGCGAGCAGCGGGCCGATTCCGCTACCCTCGATCTGATGGTAAGCCGGCAGCGTCAGTATGAGCGCGCCAGCGGCGTGCTCGAAACCGGCCATGAGCGCCGTGGCCTCACCGAAGCTGCGCGTCAGAGTTACGACGCGGATGTTGTCCGCGCGTCCCACGATCGTCTGGAGTCCGGCCGCGAAATCCGCCTGCGGCCCGTCGAGCACGAAGATCACCTCGTAGCTCAGCCCCGTGCGGATCAGCTCTGCCTCGTAGTCGGCAAACAAGGCTGCGGCATCGGCATGGCGATCGCCCACCGGAATAATGACCGACAGCTGCAGGTCGGAGTTTCCCTGCGACATGTGGCTCAACCCTGCTTTCCGCCCGATTGGCGGCCCTGGACCCGCTCGGTGAGTCGGGCGAGCCGATGCTGGCGCATGTCGCCGGTCTTGTACACCAGTTCGCCAAATGCGCCTGCGCTTACCAGTATGACGGCCGAACTCAGGAATATCAGCCCGGTGCCGGCGATCGGCAGCGGCAGACTCCCGTGTGAGCGCGCTGCGTCGAAGATGCTGTACGCGACCGCCCCGACCCCGATCAGGATAGCGGGCAGCGACAGCAGCACGAACCACGTCAGCGGCCGTGACACGAACGACGTCACTGTCTTGATCACCAGCAGGTCCAGCAGCACCTTATAGATTCGGGACAGCCCGTACTTTGACTTGCCGAATTGGCGGGCATGATGCCGCACTCTGATCTCGGCGATCCGTGGTCCGGCAATCGAGGCCACGGCGGGAATGAAGCGATGCATTTCCGAATACAGCGGAATCTCCTTGATCACCGAGGCGCGGAACGCTTTGAGGGAGCAGCCGTTGTCACGGATCGGCACGCCGGTCACGCGCCCGATGAGCCGATTGGCGATTCGGGACGGGATCTTGCGCGAGACAAGCTTGTCCTGGCGGTTATGACGCCACCCGACGACGATGTCGTAGCCCTCGGCGATCTTTTCCAGGAATAGCCGGATGTCGCCGGGGTCGTTCTGCAGATCCCCATCCATGGTCACGAGGATCTCGCCGGCAGCGTACTCGATTCCTGCCGCCATGGCAGGTGTCTGGCCGTAGTTGCGCCGGAATCTGACCAGGCGCACGCGTGCGTCGGCGCGTGCGAGCTCCGTGGCAATCGCAGCCGTCGCATCGGAGCTGCCGTCGTCCACGAACACCATCTCATACGGCACCCCAATAGGATCCACCGCCGCCGTGATGGCGCAGTAGAGTGGCCGGATGCTTTCTTCCTCGTTGAAGAAAGGAACAATGATCGACAGTTTTGGCGGAGCGCCCACGGCGTTAGGAGTCCTTCATCCCAGCGGTGCCGATTTCTGCGGTACTTGGGCGGCACGCGCTGACAGAAGGGCCATAGTACGGATTCCCGGCACGCCGACAAGAGAGACAGCTCGCAACATGACGCAAATCACAGACTGACGAGCTGCAATGCTGGCGCCACGGCGGCGACTTAAGGTACCTTTGCACTCGGCTGGCAAATTCGAACAACAGCAAGGTGGAACTGCCGGGTCCGCGCCTGTCGCGTCATGACCGGGGAATTCTGCCGCACCTTCAGGGAACGTTTAAGTCAAGTTTGAGCCGGCCGAATGGAGGCCCGATGCGCGCCATGCTCGACAGTCTGTTTGGATCACTTGTGGCCTTCGCCGTGCTCGGCCTCGCCCACGCCGAGGACGCAGTCTACACGGTCAAGCCCGGCGATATGCTGGCTATTGCGGTGTGGAAGGAGCCCGACCTTACCAGCAACACCGTGCTCGTGCGTCCTGACGGGAGCTTCTCCTTTCCGCTGGTCGGCCAGGTCGACGCGCGCGGCAAGGGAGTCGTGGAGCTGCAGAGTCTGGTGACGCAGCGGCTGCGCAAATACATCTCCGACCCGGTCGTCACGGTATCGGTGCAGGAGATCAAGGGTAACAAGGTATACGTGATCGGTCAGGTCACCAAGCCCGGTGAGTTCATCGTCAATCCGAGTGTCAACGTGATGCAGGCGCTGAGTATGGCCGGCGGCACCACACCGTTCGCCTCGTTGAACAATATCATCATTCTGCGCCGCAGCTCCGCCGGGCAGGTGGCATTGCCCTTCCACTATAACGATGTCGTTCATGGCAAGGATCTGCAGCACAACGTGGAACTTCAGGCCGGTGACATCGTGGTCGTGCCATGAGCGCGACGATACATCCGCACGGCAAGCACGGCGTTCTGCGAATGCCGGCCTGCCTGGCTGCCGGCCTCGCCGGGGTTTGCATGTCGATCGGCGCCACGACCGCCACGGCCACCGACTACCAGTTCAATCCGCGCGTGGAGCTGCAGGGCGGTTACGATGATAACGCGAACCTCGCGCAGAGCGGTGCCGCCAAAATCGCGGCCGCCGACGCCCTGCTCGATGCGCGGGCCGACCTGCTGGCACAGGAACCGAACTGGCAGTGGAAGCTGACGCCGGAGGTGCGCGGCACCTGGTATCCGAGCCACACAGGTCTCGATTCCGACGGAGAGTTCCTGTATCTGAACGGACAGAGAGCCGGCCCGCGCTATACGCTCGGCGTGTATGGGGTCGGGTCATCGCAATCGCTGCTCAGGTCCTACTTGCCCACCGCCAACCTCGGTACGGGACTCGGGACCCAGGAGCCCGGCACGACCGTCGGTACCCTGGTCAACATGCGCCAGAATTTCGGCTACCTCAGTCCGAGCTACGCCCTGCAGATGACCCCGCGCTACCGGCTCGAGCTCAACGTCAACTATGCTTACGCTTCCTACACCCACCAGTTCGAAGGCGGCTACACGGATTATCGGAATTTGTCCGGCTCCGCCGGGCTGGTAGTGCAGGAGACCGTCACTGGCTCCCTCGCAGTGCGGGCGACGGGGGCGAACTTCCGACCGGATTTGGGTCTAAAGACCAACACCTACGGTGGCGAAGTGCAATGGGATGGGAAGTTCTCCCAGACGAAGCAGTATTACCTGCGGCTCGGCGCCGCCCGCACGGATTTCTCCGGCTCAGTTGCGGGCACACCCGGGACTCCCATTTCCACCGCTGGCACGTCGGCCTCTACCAACGTGTCTGCAGGTGCCGGGACCCATTGGACTTACAGCGTGACTGAGATATTCATCGATGCCACCCGCAATGTCGAGCCGACGGCCCTGGGCTATGCCGTCAATGACAACCAGCTGCGGCTGCGTGTGGCGCGCCGATTTACCGAGCGGTTCGCAGGCTTCCTCGGTGTGCGGGCCATCTATGACCAACCGGTCAAAGGGTCGGCCCCGTCGACCGCTCAGACACAGCGCTACAATTTCGGCACTACGGGCTTCGAGTGGCGCGTGCAGCGCGGGTTTTCCGTGATCGGCGCCTATGACTTCACGGACTCCCACTATGGCGGCCCGTCGGCCCGATCCAACACGATACTGGTGTCCCTGGTTTACGAGCCGCATCGCCCGGCGGAAGGACCGGCTATCACGGTCGGTTACTAGGTTTGCGACGGCGTGCACAATATGTAGAAAGCGGATGGCTAACCGCGGCCGGGTCAGGCTTAATGGCTGAACAAGGCGCGATCTGCGCTCAGGCGGGGTCGCAGAATGGATACAGGGGTGGAAACGCAAAAGGTCTTTGAGTTCTCTGATTATGTGAGCTCGCTGCGGCGCCGACGGCCCCTGGTTCTGGCGATTTGGCTGCCGATCGTTATCGTGGCGACCCTGCTCGCGGTCGGCCTGCCGAGCGCGTACGTGTCGACAGCCACGTTCCAGCTGAGGACTGACTTCAACGATGCGGCCAAGGGAGACAACTACGCCGACCGCTATGTCTCCGGCTTGACCAGCACCGTTCTGGGCTCGCCGGATCTGCGTGCGGCTCTCAAGACCCTCGCACCGTATCCGAGCCTCGCCGAGAGTCTGCCGGCAGCACTGAGAAGGCTGCAGAGCGACGTCAGCGCCGAGATGACTACCCAGAAGATCCTCGACCCCCAGTCCGGTCTGGAGCGAAACATCAATACTGGCTTCACCGTCAGTTATGCGAATTCCGATCCGGAGGTGGCGAAGAGAGTTGCGGACTGGCTGGCCGACGCGTACATCCTCGTGGGTCGGCGCGCCGCGGCGGCCCAGGCGATCAACGAGAGCCGCTTCTATGCCTCCGAGGCCGACCTCGAGCGCACCAAGATCACGGCAACCGAGGGGCGCCTTGCAAAGTTCAAACAGGAGAACTTCGACCGGCTGCCAGATACTGCCCAGGCCAACATGACCGTTAAGAATATGACCGAGCAGGACCTGGAAGCCACCGAGCGCGATCTGCGCACTCTGCAGCAGAACCGCACCTTCGTCCTGCAGCAGCTGCACCAGGCGCGCGCCGCAGGCGCCAACGTGGACACCCTGAATGCGCTGGAGGCTGAATATCAGAAGAAGGCAGCGGTATACGATCCGAATCATCCAGACATGATCGCCCTGCGCACGCAGATCAATGCCATGCGCAGGGGTGACATCGCTGCGGGGGTCGGCGCAGATCTCGAGGGGCAGTTGGCCGCGCAGCGTGCGACCCTCGCCGAGATGCGTCAGCGCTACAGCGAGGATCACCCGGACGTGAAACGCCTCGAGCGCTCCGTCCAGAACTTGCAGGCCCGTATCGCTTCCGGTGAGAAGGGCGACACAACGTATGTGGGCCGGACGCCGGCCGTCGTTCAGCTGGAGACGCAGCTGAACGGGGTCGAGTCGCAGCTCGCTGCCGTGGAGCGGCATCGCGCAGAGCTTCGCGACAAACTGGCGAATCTGCAGGGACGTCTGCAGTCGACGCCCGAGGTCGAGCGCGCCTACGAGACGCTGAACCGCGATGCGGGCACCGCGCGGCAAGAGTACGATCAGTTGATCAACAAGCGAATGGAGGCCGACGTCAAGGCTGCGGCGATCCAGAACGGTAACGCGGATCAGTTCACACTCGTAGGTCCTCCGGGAGTTCCCAAGACGCCGACGAAGCCGCGTCGCATGGGCATCGCCCTCATCGGGTTGATCGGCGCGACGTTCCTGGCGTTCATGGCCGCGCTCGGCGCCACCGCGCTGGATTCCACCGTACGCGGCGGCCGCGATATCGTCGCGCTGTTGAACACTACCCCGATCGGCATCGTGCCGGTCATTCACAACGCCGAGTTCGCCCGCCGGCGCGGCCGGCGGATGGCGGCCTTGGTCGCGACCACGATCGTGGCTATTCCCGCCCTGTATCTTCTCATTCGGTTTGCAGTGCCGTGAAGCGCGCGGGGCCATGTGAAAACTGCCATGAATAAGGTTCGGTACGTCCAATGAGCGTCATCGAAAATGCCCTCGCCATGGTCAAGAACCGCGGTCAGCGCGTGCCGTCCGATAAGGCTGCGCGGCGCGCCCGGGCGCCTCAGACCGTCGCGGTGGACACTCCGCCGCTGCAGCAGTTCCAGACGGTGACCCTCGATGCGGTGACGCTGGAACGCAATAGAGTGCTGCCGCAGGTGGCCGACCACGCAGCCCTGCGTGCCTACAAGATCCTTCGCACCCGACTGCTGCAGCGTCTTACCGCCAACCGATGGCGCTCGGTTGCGGTGACCGGCACAGAGATGGGGCAGGGCAAGACGCTCACTGCGATCAATCTTGCGGTGGCGCTGTCGCAGGACCCCAACACCCAAGTGTGCCTGGTTGACCTTGATCTGCAGCACCCGCAAGTAGCGGCGCAGATGGGCATCCGCTGCGAGCGGGGGCTCGGCGACTATCTGCTGGGCGAGGCAGAAGCGTCGCAGGTGATCTACAACTGCGGGATTCCCCGTCTGGTGGTGATTCCGAACACCCGCATGTTCGAGCACTCCTCGGAAATGCTGGCCGGTGCACGTACCCTCGAGCTGTTGCGGCTGATCGATGCGGAAATGCCGCGCCACATCGTTATATTCGACATGCCGCCGCTGCTCATGTCCGACGACGTGCTCACCTTCGCCCCGCACGTCGATGGTGTGCTGCTGGTGGTTGCCGAGGGGCAGACTCAGCGCGCCTCGGTGGAAAGGTCGAAGGAGCTGCTCGCCGAGATGAATCTTGTGGGCGTGGTACTGAACCGATCGTCGGAGCGGGATAACACCGCGGCGTATTACTAGACTCCGCCCGTGGCAGGACAGGGGCGGCGCGTTCACCACGTGGGGGTATCGGTCGCGATTCCTTCAGCCGTCCGCACGCGACACCGCTGAAAAGCACAACTCGCGCGACCGAACCGGCGCCAAGAATGCTCATCGATCTCGCTGGTCTGGTATTAATCCTGCTGTTTCGGCTCGCATGCCTCGGACGCTCGCTATCCACGCGGCCGATCTATGAGCGGCTCGTATCGGGACTATGGCTGGGTGTCGCGGCCTGGATTGCAGGGGCGATACTGCAGGCGTGGGTTCCGCTCTGGGAGATGCTGGTGGTGGGTCTGGTATTGGCCAGCAGTGCCTGGGCCGCTGCCAGGATTACCGGCGCGAATGTCCAGTACATCGCCGATTTTCTCGCGGTGTGCGCACTGGCATGGCTGTCGGTCATCCCGGTGCGCGCTCTGCTGGTGACGACAGCCGCGGTTGCCTTTGCGACGGCGGGGTTCGTGCTCGACGGCGTGACCATGCGTCAGCGGCGATGGTTACAGCCATATATCCTGGCGGTGCCGTTTCCGATCGCCGTGATTCTATTTTTCCACGTACGCCATCAGGACATTTTCGGCCCGCGGCTACAGGCCGAGGATCCGGCCTCCTGGCTGCGGCTCGCGCTGGTAGCACCCAAGCCGGGACGCGGCGTAACACTGCCGTCCGGCGCCGCCGCGTGGCTGCTGAAGAACCCGAGCGGTGATCCGCGCGGCCTCGCGATCCTGCTTCACGGCAATGATCCGCTCGCGTCGCGCCAACCTGCCGCGGTGGCGCTGCAAGGCGCTCTCGAACGCTCCGGCTACGATGTCCTCTCAGTTGACCACCCCGGCTTCGGCGGCAGCCCGGTGCCGAATGCCGCCGCCGGTTGGAGCGAGTGGGACCCGACGATCGGACCGAAGGAAGCCCTGGCCTATGTGCATTCGACCTATCGCCCCAATAGAACGGTGCTCGTCGCACATTCGATGGGTGTCGATGTGGCGCTCAAATGGCTCGCAGACGGTGCCGATCTCGAAGACGCCTACCTGTTCGCCGGGTCGATTGATCGGCCCATGGTGTCGGGGGACCCGCAGTCGGAGGACCGTTGGATCAGGCAATTTCACTCCGACCGCGGCATGCCATGCTGCATGCGGTTGGAAACGATGCGCACGATCCGCGACCGGTTTTACTCGGGCGCCGATCATTTCGCCACTTCACCGCCGCAACAGCACGTCTTCGTTCACTTCGTCCGCTTCGGGATCGAATTCCAGGATGTTGCTCGAGTTCGAGACGCGCTCTACGCCGCGATCTCCGCACCGAAGGCCGCGTACGACCTCCCGGGCGTGACGCACTTTTTCAACACGCTGACTCTGTGGCGGTTCATCCTGGTCGATACGGGAGCAATGGTCCGCACGGCGATGATCCTGGCCGCGCCGGACAAAGCCGGAACGACTCGGCAGAGTAGCTTGCGGGACACGACACCCGACTTGCAGGGACCTTCCGGGGCGGTCCGCGAGCCCACCACGCCGTCCGAGCGCTAGTTTCCGCTACTTCCTAGCTCGCCGCCGATAGACCGAACGCGTAGGAAGCGTGGCTGTCGCAAGGCGCTGCTTCGGGGTTCTGCCGCTGGTGCTCGAGCCATGTCTGGAACATCAGGACGCCCCACAGCAGCTCGCCTCCATAGGTCCATTCGGATTCTCCGGCAAGCATGGCGTGCCACGTTCGCCGAACGGGACCCGGTGTGAAGTAGCCATCGCGTTCGAGCCGTCGCTCACTGAGAAGGTCTTCGGCCCAGTCGCGCAAGGGTCCGCGAAGCCATTGGGCAATCGGCACTGCGAACCCCGCCTTGGGACGTTCGAACAGCTCTTCGGGAAGGTAGCGGCTGAGCAGTTTTCGCAGCAATATTTTGCCTCGACCACCGCGGAGCTTCAGATCGAGTGGCAGCCCCCATGCGAACTCCAAAACCCTGTGGTCGAGCAGAGGTGCGCGCACCTCAAGGGCCACGCCCATACTCGCGCGATCAACCTTCACCAGAATGTCATCCGGAAGATACGTGAGGACATCCACGAGCATCATCTGCTCGACAAAATGATCGATGTCCGCGCTGTCTGGCGAATCGTCCATAGCGGTCCTTGGTTCTTTACCACCTACTACGATCGCGCCGGGCTCGAGCCAGTAGGACATCAGATGCTTGTACAGCTCCCGTGGCGTCGGGCTCCGGAGGCGGTCAGCCAGGCGCAGCGCCCGGTAAGCAAGCGTCCCCGGCCGTAGCTTCTCTGAAGCAAGCGGCCGTAGCGGCCTCGCCAGACTCTCCCAAACGGTGGAGGGGACGTTCCGAAGAGACAAGCTCGCCGTGCGACGCAGAGCCGGAGGCACGCGTGAAATCCTGCCCCATATGCCGCGGGCCTGCGCGTATCTGCTGTAACCGCCAAATCCCTCATCGCCACCATCGCCGGACAGGGCGACGGTCACATGTTTTCGCGCCATGGCGCAGACGAGCGCGGTCGGTATCTGCGAAGAATCCGCGAAAGGCTCGTCGTACAACCGAGGCAACTTTGGAATTATGGCCAAGGTTTCCTCGGGCCTCAGATACTCTTCCGTATGATCAGTACCCAGATGTCGCGCGACGCGTCTGGCATGCTCAGCTTCGTTGTACTTAGCCTCGTCGAAACCAATGGTGAACGTCCGCACCGGCCGGCTGCTGTGTGCCTGCATGATGGCGACGACAAGAGAGGAGTCTATGCCGCCTGACAGAAATGCTCCGAGCGGGACGTCGGCGATCATGCGCAGCTGAACCGCGTCACGAAGCAATTCATTCAGCCCCTGCGCCGCATCCTCAACAGAGGTGGCCGCGGCATTTGCAGCCGCCTTGCTTTGAACCTCTGCCGCACTCCAGTAGCACTGCTGGTCGATTTCGACGACGGAATGCGCCCGTGCACCGAAGCGGATGTAATGAGCCGGCTCGAGTTTCCTGACTCCTTCGTAGATCGTGTAAGGCGACGGAACGTACAGGTAGCGCATGTACAGTGCCAGGGCCTGTCGATCGATATTGTTGCGGAAACCCGGGAAAGCCCGCAGCGCCTTGAGCTCGGAGCCGAAAATCAATCGGCCATTTTCGAGGCAGTAGTAGAGAGGCTTCTTTCCGAGCCTGTCGCGTACGAGTGTCAGCTCGTTGTTGGCGGCATCCCACAATGCGAATGCGAACATGCCGACGAATCGGCGCAGCGAGGGCTGCAAGCCCCATTGCTCGAACGCGGCCAGCATGACCTCGGTGTCGCTGTGACCACGAAAGCGCTGCCCCAGGGACTCCAGATCGGCGCGGATCCTGAGAAAATTGTAAATCTCACCATTGAATACGATCGTGTAGCGTCCACTCGCAGATCGCATGGGCTGCTGCCCTTCGTGCGTGAGATCGATGATTGCAAGCCTGCGGTGCGCGAGGCCAATTCCATGAGCAGCATCGAACCATTCTCCCCGAGCGTCGGGTCCACGATGAGCGATCGTGTCGCTCATTCGCCGCAGCGTCTCGGTCGCATGCGACGCGACGTTGAGCGTGTAGAACCCAGCAATTCCGCACATCAGAGGCTCCTTGGATGGATTATAGGTCAGGTCGCGGCCAGAGCGGACTTTGCGATCTCAATGACCTGCTCCGTACAATCCGCCTCGGACGGAGGGCAGGGCGTCATGAGGAAGAACTCCGCTTGCGCATTCGCTATCGCTGTCTGGGGACGCTTCAATATGTTGAACAGCATCGGGTTATCCGGCGGTGGCCTGGCTCGGGACGTCCATAAATCAGTCTGAGATGAATAGCGATGACGACAGGCTTGCTCGGCATGACACGCGCGACTGCAGTGTCATGTTCCTGCTCAGCGCACTCAACGTCGGCGGATCTGAGCGCAAGACCGTGCGCCTGGCGAACGCACTTGCGACATCAAATCGCCGCGTCGCGATCGCATATCTCAACGGGCCAGAGACGCTCCGGTCGCAACTGGATCCCGGCGTCGCGACGATCAACCTCGGGCGACGCGGAAAGTTCTCCATCGCGGCACTACGCAGGCTCGCTGCCTTCATTGACGAGCGGGGAGTCGATACTGTCTTCGCCGTGAATTTGTATCCCGCACTATATGCGGTTCTCGCCAAGGCGATGTGTGAGCGCCGCCCGCTGCGCGTTGTCGCCTCCGTCAATACGACCGAGTTCGGGACGCGCAAAGAGCAGCTGCAGATGCTGCTGTACCGGCACGTTCTGCGGCGCGTGGATGGGGTTGTATTTGGCGCCGAATGCCAGCGTCGCCTCTGGCTGGCACGGTACGGTCTTGCCCGGGCACCTGGTCGAAGTTTCGTGCTCTACAACGGTGTGGACACCGCGGAGTTTTCCAGACCGAGTGTGGTACCGGCAGCGCTCGACCATCACGGCAGCAGCGGAGTTATGTTGGGTACGGTTGGTGCATTGCGCGCCGAAAAGGCACAGGTGGATCTGGTTCGAGCTGTGCATGAACTGAGCTCTCGCGGGGTCGATGCCGGAGCGATTATCGTCGGCGACGGGCCGCAACGTCCCGATATCGAGCAGGAGATCCGGCGTTTGGGCGTTGAGCGACAGGTCCACCTGGTCGGAGAAGTGCGCGATGTTCGACCTTACTTAGCGGTAATGGACGTGTTCGTGCTGCCCTCCACCGCTGTAGAGACATTCTCCAACGCTGTGCTCGAAGCGATGGCGATGTCTTGTCCTGTGGTCGTGGCGCGCGTCGGTGGGATGGAAGAGATGCTTCAGTACGGAGGGGGGCGAATCTACCCGGCCGCGGACGTGGGATCACTTTGTGACCTGCTGATCCCCTTGATAGCCAACCGCGCGGCACGCCGGGAATTGGGGGAGCAGGCGCGCCAGGTCGTGGAGCAGCACTTCAGTTTTGGGCAGATGTTCAGCGATTTTGGACGGTATGTCCTGGAGCCCGGTAGTACGGGGGCGACCGCGCGTGATGCCTGACCGTCCCTGGGGCTCAGAGCCCGGTGTCAGTGGCGTCCCGCTGCGGCACCGACCGCCAATGAGCGCCCATTCGCCTCCGGGGCCGTGATCGCGCCGAGACGCCGAAATAAGCCAAAGGCGATCGCGTAGATGCCGAGGGCCAGGAGAACCGCGAAGTTGAAGCCGAGCATGGCGCTGACGATGATGCTCAGAAATCCGCCCACCACCGTAAACAGACCGTTCATTCCCCAGGCCCAGGCAATCGCCCCGCGCGGCTGAGGTGCAATGGCGAGGATTCCAAGCGGGAACGGCATGCCGAGGAAGAAACCGAGCGGGAACATCATGAGGCTCGAGGCGATGACGCGCCCATACAGGGGCAGGGCCAGGGCCAGCTTCGCCAGCATCGGGTACGAGACCACGAGTGCGAGGCCGATCAGGAGAATGGCGACGAACGGTACGGCCCAGCGGCGCGTCGGCTCGATGCCGAGGCGCGCCGAGGCGGCGCTGCCGATACCCGCCGAGAACAGCACCGTGAAGATCACCGTCGAATAGGTGTAGAGCGGGCTGCCGATCAGGTGCATGAATTTCTGGATGAAGACCAGTTCGAGGATGATGAAACCGGCCCCCAGGCAGGAGAAGTATCCGAGCAGCGGAACCGCCGCCGCGCCCTCCTCGCGCCCCACCTTCGAAAATCGCAGCGGTACGAACACGAACAGCACCACAAACACGGCGGATGCGATGCCGGTCACGATCAGGTGGATCAGATCCATCGGCACAAGGCCGCGGATCAGCATCCCGTTCAGATAGAACGCCGTACTTGGTTCGATGAATTTTGCCTGGTCCGGCTGCAAGTAGCGGATCGACCGGCGCATCAGGCCGAAGTACGGCCGGTTGTCCGTGCGCGGCGTATCGTCGACCGGCAGGCTGTCGGCGAGCGCGGCGGGGAAGTCTCCTGTATAGAAGTCCGCCGACAGGAAGCTGCGGCTCGGATCCAGGGGGTTTTCGACCAGGTGCAGCCGGTAGAACGGCGTCAGCTCCGGCGGCGCGAGATAAGCTCCGAGATCGGCGAGCTCCGCTGCGGTCCATGGCTGCATCTTGATGAGCGTGGTGGGCAGGACGGGCTCGGCGTCGGAGGTATAGACCGCCACGTGTCGCTGGAAATCGCTGCGCCCCATCCTTTTCCAGGCGAGAGCCGCCGTAGTGATCATGCGTGGATAGGCGTGATGATTGATCTGCAGCACGCCGTTCGTAGTCAGATGCGAGAAGTACTCCTGATAAGCCTCGGCGGTGTTCAGGTAGTCCGGTGCCAGAGCGCCAGTGCCCTGCGCGATGCTCGAGCTGGTGTAGTTACTGTAAATCTGGATGATGTCGTAGCGACGACCGGTATGGCGCAGGAAGCTGCGGCCTTCGCCCGCGTGCGCCTGCACCGCCGGGTTGTGAAAGATATCGCCGATATAGTGGGAGTACCGCCCTGTGGCGAGCTCCACGACGGTTGGCACGAGCTCCACGGCGTCGATATGCGCCGCGCCGTATAGCAGCGCGGCCTTCGTCTCCTGGCCCCCAGCGCTGCCGATAACGAGCACGCTCTGTCCCGAGTCGCGCTTCAGGTGATGCGAGGCCAGCACACCGATCTGCCAGAAGTGCTCCTTGAGGTGCGACTTGTCGCGATCGAGAAGGGCCCGGAGCGCCTTCAGGTCGCCGTCGAAGGGGAAGAAGTAGCTCGACTGATTGCCACCGTCGTATTGGATGATCTTGCGGTCGCCAGACGGCCACCAGGGCCGCGCTTTCTGCGGTGTCCACGTCTGATCGATGACATCAATTCTCGAGATCGGATCCCAGCGCTCGAATTCACCCAGGCCTGCCCGCAGATCCGTCGCAACGTCGCGCTTGTCCATGTGCAGCACGAAGTCGATGTAATGTGGGGCGCGTGCGAACGGAATTGCGATGACGACCACGGCCGCCGCGGCAGCGGCGCGGGTCATCACGCGGTTGTCCGAGAACAGAGCGGCAGCCAGCAGCGCCAGCCCCCCCGCGCACACGATCAGACCTCCGGGGCCGAGTTTCGCGATCAGGGGAATCACCAGCACGGTACCGATGCCGGCGCCGATCAGGTCCCAGAAATACAGGCGTTGAATGCGGGGGGCGTACTGCGAGAAAACGGTGATCAGTACGTAACCTGCCAGGAAGAACGGCGCGAGCAGCGCGACGTACAGCGTCGCGAAGGCTGCAAATGTGGCCGCCGGGTGCTGCACGATGCGCGTGTAGTCGAGCGGCAGTGCATTGATGATCGGAATCAGGAGCAAGGTGGTGACGGCGAAGCCAATGCTGAGTGTGGCGAGCATCGGCCGGATCTGACGCTCCTCCGGCAACGGACGCAAGGTTGCGTAGATGCCGGCCACCCCGAAGGAGAACACCGCGAGCGTTACCATGAAATAGGAGATGTTCGGCACAAGGGTGATGTCGAAAGCCCGCGTCAGCATGAGCTCGAGCACCAATGTGGCGAGCGCAGTCAGTAAAACGCCGAACGATATCCTTCGCATCTCATGTCCCCGGAGCTTGACGGGCACCGCGCAGCACGCTTGGCAGCGAGTCGCGGTGACCCGCGGCCCGCATGATCCGGGCTGCCTTGGTTGATTCGCGACGGCTCCTCAAAGGAGCGATCGCTTTGTTAACAGTGTACCTTATATCCTTCGGCCGGCACGCGTGCGTGGTTCGCAAATTGGCGCCCTTAGGGCGTGCTTCCCCCCGGACCGAGCTGATCAGGCACGGTGCGCGTTTACGCCCTGCATGAGCTCCCACGATGTCGTATTCTCCCCCTCAACCTCAGCTGCCACCGTTCCGCGCCAATGCCCAGGTCGGCTTCCAAGGCGATCCGCATCGCGATCGGTCTTGCAGTGCTTGCGCTCCTGATCCTGAAAGTGGGTCACGCCAAGCCTCTCGAGCGTCTGGCAACCGCGAATCCACTGTTCATTCTCTGCGCCGTCGCTGTCGTCATCATCGACGGTATGGTGCGCGTCTGGAATTGGACCCAGCTCATCCGGGCAATGCGTCTGGCGCCCGCGGTGCGCTACGGCCGGGTGCTGAGCGTCGCATGGGCAGGCGCATTTCTCGGTCAGGTCGTGCCCTCGACGGCGGGGACCGACGCTTTGCGGGCCGTGATCGCCGCCCGCGTCATCGGCGGGCCGGCAAGCGCGCACGCCGCCGCCATCGTGATGATGAATGCGCTCAGTCTCATCGTCGGCTGTACGATCGGGGTCGGCTGTGCGCTGTGGCTCGGTTCCGCCCAGGATGGGCGCGGGGTGCGGCTGCTGGCGGTGATAGCTTTCGTCGGCGCGATCGCCGCGGCGGGCGTCTGTTATTGGCTGTTGAGCAGTCAACGCGGCCTGCTATTGCACCTTCTGCGCCGGATGCGGGGTCCGTGGCGCAAGCTGCGGCGGCCGGTGCGGCGCTTCACCCACAAGATGCTGGTGTTCGAGCGCTATCACGTGAATCTGCTGCCCATCGTGGCCGTGGCATTTCTGACGCTGATTACGCGTGCGACCATGTATGCGATGGTTGGGCGGGCGGTGGCAGTCGAGATGCCGTTTCCCGCGTGGCTGGCGTTGGTGCCCGCGTATCTGCTGTCGGGAATCATTCCCTATTCGGTCGCCGGCTACGGGGGTGATCAGGCTGCCATCGTGTATATGTTAACGGGCTTCGGGGCGAACGCGGCCGGTGCGCTGGTGTTCGCGCTCATAGTGCCGATCATGACCATGACATATAACATGCTAGGTGGCGTGCCGATCCTCATGGGCAGGATCGATGTGCGCTCCCGACTGTCCGCCAGTGACTGAACGCGATAGCATGCGCTGTGAGCATGCCGCGGGCTCCCGGCCTGGGGCGGGCGCGGCCCTGTACAGTAACCTCGTGAATTGAATGACAGCGATATGACAACAAGACCGGTGAACGTACTCTGGCTGATTGACCACGTGTGCTTCGACGGCAGCCTGCATGCGGGTGGGCGGCTGTACATGAACGTGTTCCCGCATGTGGACCCTGAGCGCCTGAGAATTTTCCCGTATTTCCTGAACGCCTCGGATGCGGTGGTGAAGAACTTTGCCTCCAGCGAACATCCCGTGAAGACCCTGGCGTGGAGCAAGTACGATGTGCTCGCGCCGCTGCGGGTGGGGCGGCTGGTGCGGCGTCACAAGATCGACGTAATGCACCTGTTCTGCTTCGGCGCATCAACATTCGGGCGCGTGGCCTCGATCTGGAATCGCGTGCCGTCCGTCATCCACGAATTCGATACCCCGACCTACGGCCCTTATCCGAAAATGTTCAAGCTCGCGGATCGTCTGCTCGCGAGTCGTACCGACTTCGCGTTTGCGGCGTCGACCCATTGCCGCGACTTCGTACACACGCAACGCAGTGTGCCGTTGGAGAAAATCGAGGTGCTGTACCACGCAGTGCCGCGAGAGAAATTTCAGATCGCACGGACGCTCGACCGGGAGAGCGCGCGCCGCAAGCTCGGCTGGGGCGCGGACGATTTCGTCTTTCTCGCCGTTACCAAGCTCGGTCCCGATCGTGGCAACGAGACGCTGCTGGCCGCCTTTGCCGAAGTCCGCAAGGAAATGCCGAGCGCGCGGCTGTGCATCGTGTACCGACCCACGCTCTACCACCGCGTGCCGCTCAAGTACCAGGACATTCCCTGGGTATCCGATCCGCTCGCCATGCGCACGCGCATTGATGATCTCGTGAGTGAGCTCGGCTTGAACGATTGCGTGTCACTGGTTGAGATGGAAGCCCCCGAGAAACACGAGCCCTACTTTGCCGCGAGTGACCTGTTGGTGCTGCCCTTCGAGAGCCCGCTGTTCAGCTCCGTGAACATGATCGAGGCAATGGTGTATGGCCGAGCTCAAGTCGTCACCGATCTGGGGGAGCCTGCGGATATCGTCGACCGGTGGGGCACCGGTGTGAAGGTCCCACCCAAGGACCCCGCGGGGCTGGCCGCCGGGATGCTTGGGCTGGCTCGCCAGGACGCCCTGCGGCAGTCGTTGTCGAACAAAGCCCTTGCCGCAGCGAACGAGTTCGGGGTCGATGCCGTCGCGAGGCGGTTGACAGACCTCTATACCCGGCTCGCGGACCACCGGCCCGTGCAATCACAGGAGGCTCGTGCCGCCATATAGCGCCCTGACAACCCCACAGGCGTTTCCTAAGTAATAAAATCTTACAATTGCCCATGCGTTTGTTTGGCCTGAACTGTGACCCAATCGACGGTCCTGGCCGGCCCCCCTGCGCCACCTGCAGGGCGGGCGCTAAGCTGTCTTTACGCGCGCTGCCGCTCATTGCTGTGGATGAAAAAGAACGAGCGCGTAGGGCGGGGATCGCCGCACCTTTTGCCCTTTCGCGCACCTAGAGTACGTGCTCGGCATTGCGCCGATTTCGTCTGGCGGTGGATATGCCCCTCCGACGGGCGGTCGGATGAGGCCCGCGGTCACGTTGCTATGATCGCCGAGGGAAGCTTGGGCCGTTTGGATGTTCTTTATGGCAGGTAGAGACCCAGTGGAGGGGCGTCGAGCCGGGGTGCTGTTCGTCGACACGCACGTTCACATCTACCCGGTGTTCGATCCCGATGCGCTGTTCGATGCGGCCCTGGACAACTTCGCGCGGGCCGCGAGCCGGCTCGGGGTCACGCAGGCGCCGCGCGACGGGATGCTGCTGCTCACCGAAACCATCAACGACCATGCGTTCGAGGAGCTCGCGGCCGGTCGGCTCAGGCCGCGGCGTTGGAGTGTGACCGCGACCGCGGACCCGTCCGTACTGAGGCTCAGCCGCGACGGCATGCCGTCGCTGTGGTTGGTGGCCGGGCGCCAGATTGCGACCCGCGAGGACCTCGAAGTACTGGCACTGGGCAGCACCGCGCGCTTCCCGGACGGAGAACCGCTGGAGCGAACCGTTGCTGCCGTCGATGAAGCTGCCGCTCTCACCGCTTTGCCATGGGGTTTCGGCAAGTGGTGGGGTGCACGCGGCACATTGATCGATCGCGTCATGCGTACACCGCGCCCGCGACCCCTGTACCTTGGTGACAACGGTGGACGGCTGGCCCTCTCGACTCGCCCGCAGCTCTTGCTGCGTGGCGAGACTCTCGGTCACAAGGTATTGCCTGGCACCGATCCCCTGCCGTTTGCAGGCCAGGAGGCACGTGTGGGCACGTTCGGCCTGCTGCTGCCCAACTGGCAGGCGACCGATCGGCCGCTGGCCGAGTTCGCGCGGCGCTTGCAGGCCGCGGCGGATCCGCCGCGGCAGTTTGGCGAGCTGACAGGCATCGTGCCGTTCGTGCGGCTGCAGATTGGAATGCAGCTGCGCAAGCGAGCGCGTCGAGGCGTGACCGCGTGAAGTTTCTGGTCGTCGCGCCGCAGCCCTTCCTCGCGCCCCGCGGCACGCCGCTCAGCGTCTATTACCGTACCATGGTCATGGCCGAGCACGGCGCGCGGATCGATCTGCTCTCCTACGGCGAGGGCGAGGACGTGGAGATTCCGGGCGTCAATCTGATCCGCATTCCCCGGCTGTCGTGGGTGGGTCCGGTGGCGGTCGGGCCGTCGTGGAAGAAGCTTTTCCTCGACATCATCATGCTCGCGTGGACTGTCGGCCTGCTCGCCCGACACCGTTACGACGCCGTCCACGCCCACGAGGAATCGGTGTTCTGGTGCCGTTTTCTCAAGCCTCTGTTCCGTTTTCGCCTGATCTACGACATGCACTCGAGCCTGCCGCAGCAGCTCACAAACTTTAACTTCTCAAAATCGAAGCTGCTGCTCGCGACTTTCCGGGCGCTTGAGCACACCTGCCTGCGCGCGGCCGACGCCGTCATCACAATCTGCCCGGACCTGAGGGACTACGCCCTGAGCACCGGGGTAGCCCCGGAGAAGCATGTGCTGATCGAGAACTCGATCTTCGAGGACGTGCACCTGCGTAAATTGCACGGCACGGGCCGCGAATCCGCAGCGGCGCCAGTGACGATGAATCCGCCCCTCGACATCGAGCGACCGATCGTTCTTTACGCGGGCACGTTCGAACAATACCAGGGCATAGAGATGCTGATCCGGGCGTTCGCGCAGGTGGTGGCACAGCGCACCGATGCGCAGTTGCTGCTGGTGGGTGGCACGCCGCAGCAGGTGGCGCATGCCGCCGACATCGTTACCGAGCTGCGCCTGGCGCACTGCGTTTACCTCACCGGCAAGATGAGCAAGAACGCGGCCATGCGTTACACGCGCCTCGCGACAGTGCTGGTTTCGCCGCGGCTGCACGGCACCAATACCCCGCTCAAGATCTATGAGCAGCTCGCCAGCGGCAAGCCACTGGTGGCGACCCGCATCTGGTCCCATACGCAGGTGCTCGACGAAGGAGTGTGCATTCTTGTCGATCCCAACCCGGAGTCCATGGCGCGTGGCCTGCTGCTCGCCATCAACGATCCGGACTCCGCGCGCGAAGTGGCCGCGCGCGCCCGCGTGCTCTACGAGAAAGAGTACGCGCGTCCGGTGTATGAGCAGAAGATCCGCCGTCTGCTGGAGATGGTCTCCTGATGTGCGGCATCGCAGGATTGGTCGCGAGCAGCACCGCGCCGGTGTCCCGGGAGCAGGTGCAGCGGATGTGCGACGCCATGGTACATCGCGGACCAGACGACGCCGGCTACCTCATCGATCCGGGCGTCGCGCTCGGCATGCGCAGGCTGTCCATCATCGATCTGGCGGGCGGCCATCAACCCATCACGAACGAAGATGACAGCGTCGCCGTGGTGTTCAACGGCGAGATCTACAACTATCGCGAGCTGCGCGCGGCGTTGGTAGCGCGCGGACACCGCTTCAAGACCGCCTCGGATACGGAAGTGCTGGTGCACCTGTGGGAGGATCTGGGACTCGATTTCGCAGCGCAGCTGAACGGCATGTTTGCCTTTGCGCTGCTGGATCGACGCCAGCGGAAACTCGTGCTGGGACGCGACCACGTCGGCATCAAACCGCTGTACTACGCGCGCGTGGAGCGCGGGCTGGTGTTCGGCTCCGAGGTGAAGGTCGTGCTGGAGTCGGGCTGGGTGCCACGACGGCTCGATCTGGACGCACTCGGCCAGTACCTGGCCTGGGAGTATTCGCCCGGCGCCGCGACACTGCTGAAGGACGTGCGGCGGCTCCCGCCGGCATCGCTGCTGGAATTCGACCTCGCATCCGGCCGCCACTCCATCCGGCGATACTGGAGTCCGCTGCGCGCCGCGGGCAGCGTGCAGCCGCCGCCGCGCAGCGCCGCCGAGTACGAGGAGGCAGTCGACGCCACGATTGCACGCCGCGTCCATGCGCAGTTGATCAGCGATGTGCCACTGGGCGCTTTCCTGTCCGGCGGCGTCGACAGCTCGATCGTGGTTGCCGCGATGGGCGAGGCGCAGACTTTCAGCATCGGGTTCGACGATCCGAGCTACAACGAGCTCAAGTGGTCGCAGCAGGTGGCTACGCACCTCGGCGTGTCGCATCACACAGAGATCATCCGCCCTGACGTGCGGGGGCTGTTTGACCGGCTGATGTACTTCCTGGACGACCCGATCGCCGACGTGTCGATCTTCCCCACCTATCTGGTCTCGCAGCTCGCGGCGCGGCAGGTCAAGGTCGTGCTGTCCGGTGACGGCGGCGATGAGCTGTTCGGTGGCTACGAGACGTTCCTCGCCCAGGAGAAAGCGCAACTCTGGGACACGGTACCCGCCTGGGTACGCCGCGGCGTGGTCGCCCCGATGGTGGAGGCGCTGCCGCCGACCGCCGCGAAGAAGGGCCTGGTCAACAAGGCGAAGCGCTTCGTCGCCGGGGCCAGCATGGATCCGGCGCTCGGACATGCTCGCTGGCGGCTGTTCCTCGACGAGCCGGAGCGACGGCGGCTGTTCGTCGCACCGGCGTACGCGCAACTGTCGAGTCCGGTCGGCGCCCACATCGAGAAGCTCAACGCCGAGGCGGCCGAGCTTGATGCTCGCGATCGGGCCCTGTACGTCGACTTCGGCAGCTATCTGGTCGATAACTGCCTGACCAAGGTCGATCGCATGTCGATGGCCTGCTCGATCGAGGCGCGCGTGCCGCTGCTCGACAAAGAGGTCGTGGAGCTCGCGTTTCAGGTACCCGCCGAGCTCAAGTACACGAGCAGCCAGACCAAAGTGCTGCTGAAGCGTGTGGCGGCGCGGCATGTGCCGCGGCAATGCGTCTATCGTCCGAAGCAGGGATTCAGCATCCCGATCAAGAACTGGCTCAAGACGGAATTCCGCGATCTGCTCGAGGACAGTCTCAGCCCGCGGCGGATCAGCGCGGAGGGTTTGTTCGACGTGATGGAGGTCATGCGCCTGAAAAACGAGCACCTCGCGAACCGGGCCAATCACAGTCACATTCTGTGGGGCCTGCTCGTGTTCCAGGACTGGATGAGCCGGTGGAGTGTGAGCACATGATTACCCGCGAGCCGGCCGTGGCAGGTGCGGAGCGATTCGACCTGGCCGTGATCGGCGCAGGCATCCACGGCGTGTGCGTCGCGTTGCTGGCCGCCGAACGCGGCGCCCGCGTGCTGCTGCTCGAGCGTGAGGATTTCGGCTCGGGCGCCAGCGGCAATTCCCTGCGCGTGCTGCACGGCGGATTGCGCTATCTGCAGCGTCTTGACCTGCGGCGCTTCCGTGAATCGGTGCTGGAGCGTCGCTGGTTTGCGCGCACCTTTCCCGAGCTCGTCGAGCCGTTGTCGTGCGTGATGCCGCTGTATGACCAGGGCTTTAGGCGATCCTGGGTTATGCGTGCGGCGCTGGTCGTCAACGACGCGCTGTCGCGTGCCCGGAACGACGGGGTCGAGGACCGCCTGCAGCTCCCGGACAGCACGACATTCGCGGCGGTTGCCATGCAGCGCCGGTTTGCGCGGGTACGCACCGCGGGCCTGCAGGGAGGTGCACAGTGGTACGACTACCATATGCGCAGCTCCGAGCGGATTCTCATCGAGCTGCTGCACCTGGCGTGCGCCACAGGCGTGCAGACGCTCAACTACTTCGACGTTCGGCGCCTGCGGGTCGCCGGGCGGGTCAATGGTCTGGAGGCAGTGGATCGGATCGACGGCAGCGCGCTACACGTTCGAGGTCGATCGGGTCTGCAACTGCACCGGAGCTGAGGCGCGCGCCTTTGCCGTCGCACACGATCGCGACCAGCCCGAGCTGTTCATTCCGTCGCTTGCCTTCAACGTCCTGCTCGACTGCGAGCCCTTGAGCGATGACGCGCTCGCGGTCGCCGCTCCGGAACCCGGAGCGCCGGTCTATTTCCTCTGTCCGACGCCGTTCGGAGTCTGGGCAGGAACCGAGCATGTCGCGCGTCCTGAGGCGTGCCGCGAGGCGGCGGCCAGCGACGCGGAAATCAGCGGATTCCTCGGACGGATCAATCGCGCGATCCCCGGCCTGCATCTGTCGCTGGACAATGTCCGCCGGGTGTTCGCAGGACTCCTGCCGGTGCACTCGCCGGGCACTACCGACCTGACCGCGCGTGAGTCGTTCATAGACCACGGCAAGCGGGGCGGCGCGCCTGGACTCTTCAGCCTGAGCGGAATGAAATTCACCACTGCACGGCGGGTCGCCGCACGGGCCGTTGCCAGGATGTTCCCCGAGGCGCGCGGGGCTGCGGCAGATGATTCTCCGCCGGGCCGCCCACGACTGTCGCAAGGCACGGGGCTGCTCATTGACGGTGCCCGGGTCGCCACTATGAGTCCTGGCGAGGCCACACGCTTCATCCGCGCAACGGCCGCTGCGGAGTCAGTCATCTATCCCCAGGATTTTTTCCTGCGCCGGACGAACTGGCGGTTCTCTGCGCCGCAACCCGCAGCGCTCGAGCGACTGGTTGCCAACGCGCTGCACGCGCCGGCGGAAGCCGCTCCCGTCGGGGACGGCATAACCGTTCTGTCGACCGCACACAGGCAATGAGCTTGTCATGCGCGTGTTAGTCACAGGGGCGACCGGCTTTACGGGTGGACACCTGGCGCGCGCTCTGCACGAGCGCGGTCACCGGGTACGCGCGCTGGTGCGCGACCCGTCGAAGGCTGACGGCTTGCGCGCTGCAGGTATCGAAGTCGTCAAGGGTGATCTGGTCAGTGCCGCAGAGGTGCTGCAGGCTGTGCAGGGATGCGAGGCCGTCTATCACATCGGCGCCGTGTACAGGGAGGCGCGCTTCGCCGATGAGGTGTATCGGCAGATCAATGTCGAGGGCACCCGGCACGTACTTGAGGCCTGCCGTGTAGCAGGTGTCGACCGCGTTATTCATTGCAGCACCGTCGGCGTGCATGGTGACGTCAAGGCGCCCGCTGATGAGAGCGCTCCGTTCGGCCCGCTGGACGTCTATCAGGAGAGCAAGTTGGCGGGGGAGCAGCTGGCACGCCAGTACTTCGATGCCGGGCTGCCGGGGACAATTTTCCGGCCGGTAGGGATCCACGGACCGGGTGACATGCGCTTTCACAAGCTGTTCCGCACCATTGCAAACGGCACCTTTCGGATGATCGGCGACGGCGACGTGCTCTACCACATGACCTACATCGATGATCTGGTGGAGGGAATCATCCGCTGCGGGGAGCATCCGGCCGCGGTCGGCCAAACCTACATACTGTGCGGACCGCGCTACACCACGATTACCGAACTGGCCGCCGCGGTCGCCAGGGCGGTGGGCCGGCCGCCGCCGCGCGGTCACATTCCGGCGGGCCCGGTGCTGGCCGCGGCGAAGATCTGTGAGTCGGTCTGCCGGCCGCTGGGGATCGAACCGCCGCTGCACAAACGGCGACTCGATTTTTTTCTGGTCGACCGCGGCTTCTCGAGTGCGAAAGCCGCGCGCGAGATCGGATACGTGCCGCAGGTACCGCTCGAGGAAGGCCTCGGGCGCACCGCGAACTGGTACAGATCGACGGGATTACTGTGAGGGTTGCAGCGTGATCAGTGTTTGCTGGGAGCTCGTAGCATGATTCTCGGAACCGTCGGCGGCAGTGCGGATGTGGCTGCTCCGGGGGGATTCCCGTTGCAGGCGCCGGATCGCCGACCGGCTCGATTCTCGAGCCGGGTGTTTCGCACAGGTGCGCGCAGCGGCGCCCTGACCGCCGCCGAGTGTCTCGCGACCGATGGCACGAGTGACTCGTGGCTGGCGTTCTCCGGCAACCCGCTTGCCGTACGTGCTGCCGGCGAGCTGGCTCGCGGCGAGTCGGTTTCAGCCGTTCGCCTGCTCGCCATGCTGGAAGGCGGAGGTGTGCGCTCACTCGCGGCGCTCGAGGGTCAGTTCGCGATCGCGTGGTGGGACGCGCGCGAAGCGAGACTTACACTGATCCGGGACCGCTTCGGCATGGAGCCGCTGTGTTACGCGCACCGTGGGAGCGAGCTGGTGTTCGCCACGCGCGCCCGTGACGTTGCCGCGTGGCAGGGTGGAACGCCGGCGATCTCGATGCAGGGGCTGGTCGAGTATCTGACCTACTGCTATCTGCCCGGCAACAGTACCTTGTTCGCCGGTATCGAGCGCTTGCCGCCCGGGGCGAGTCTCGAGTTTTCTGCGGAAACCGGCGCGGCGTGCATCAGTTTCTGGTATCGCTTGTCGTTCGCCGACCGTATGGCGCCCGACGAGGGAGAGATCGCGCGAGGCTATCGGGAGCTGCTCGAAGCGAGCGTCGTGCGTCGACTGGGCGACACGCGCACCGGCGTATTTCTGTCCGGAGGCATGGACTCGAGCTCTGTGGCGACGTTCGCGCGCAAGCATTCTGCCGCCGAAATCGCCAGCTTCAGCTTTCGCTGTGTCGGCGCATCGTTCGATGAGTCGCTCTACGCGCGCGAGCTTGCGCGCGAGCTCGCCACGCGACACACGGAAGTGGACTATGGCGAGCGGCAGTCGCTCGAGGCGACGGCTGCCGTGGGGGCCATGGACATGCCGTTCTGCGACATCGGCATAGAAATTGGCACCTGGCTGCTGGCGCAGGCGGCCCGCGACCAGGTCGACTATCTGCTCACCGGTGATGGCGGCGATGAGCTGTGGGCGAGCCACCCGGTGTACGCGGCCCAGCGCATCATGCGCTGGTACGACCATGCACCGATTCCGCGCGCGCTGCGCGGCGCGCTGGTGCGCGGTCTGGCGTTCGTCAAGGATTCGGACAAGAAGCGCAACCTGCCGGTGGTGCTGAAGCGCATCCTGCCCGAGCCGGCGTTACCCAATGAGCTGCGGCACTTTCGCTGGCGTATGTATTACACCTTCGACGGACTGCGCTCACTCCTGGCACCGCAGCTGACGGGCGCGCTGCGCAGCGTTGATCCGTTTCGGCCGGTTACCGACGCGTTTGCCGATTACCAGGGTCCGGACGACGGCCTGTCGGTATGCCTGTACAGCGACTACCGCTCGGTCTCGAGCTTCTACTTTTCGCGGCTGTTCCTCGCGCGCGCCTTCGGACTCGAGGTGCGCTTGCCATTCTATGACCGGGAGCTGGTGGAATTCGGGGCGCGTATTCCCGCGAATCTCAAGCTGGAGGGCGTCGAACGCACCAAGCGGCTGTTCCGCGTGGCGATGGAAGGCGTGCTGCCGGACCTCATCAATCACCGCAAGGACAAACTCGGTCACTCGGTGCCGTTCAAGAACTGGCTGCGGGACTCGGGACCGCTGAGCGAGTGCGTTGCCGCAACGTTGAGCAGCGCGTCGTTCCTGAATCGGGGCCTGTTTCGCCCGGCCGCGGTCACGCGCATGCTCGATGAGCATCGCGCCCGGCGTCACAATCACTCGCATAGAATCTGGGCATTGTTCGTGCTGGAGCACTGGCTGCGCGCGCATCTTGATGGCGCCTCCGCGACGTGCATCGCAGCACCGCAGTCGCGCGCCGCCTGAGGCTGAAATTGGAACCAAGCGTATGAATACACCATCACCTGCATCACCGGCGCTCAGCGCCGTTCCCTGGCAGCTGCAGATGTACCACAAGTCGCTGAAGAAGCGGCAGAAGGTGGAATTACTGTTGAAGCTCGCCGGGCCCGTGGAAGGCAAACGCTGCCTGATGATCTCCGGTCACGACAACAACGGCGCGATGAACTACTACTTTCGCGCCGCCGGCGGCAGCTGGAGCTGGGGGCAGGTCTACCAGAGCGGCATCCCGGAGATGTCCGCGTTTCTCGGCGACCCGGTGGCGCACGTCGACATCAACCGCTTTCCGTTCGCGGACGGCGCGTTCGACGTCCTCATCGTCATCGACGTGCACGAGCATTTTGCGGAGTTGTCCGGCCTGAATCGGGAAATCGCCCGCGTGGTGGCGCCGGGCGGGCTCGCGGTGATCACCACCCCCAATGGCGACACGCGCCTTCCCGTGGCGGTGCTGAAGCGATTCGTCGGCATGGGTCCGGAGATCTACGCCCACGTGGTGCAGGGCTACCGCGTCGGGGAGCTGCAGCAGATGGCGCGCTCGGTCGGTATGACGCCGGTCGACTGGGGTGGCTATTCGCGCTTTTTCACCGAGATGGCCGAGCTCGCCATCAATCTCGCCTACGTGAAGGTCATCAAAAAGAAGAAAGATCACCCCGAGGTTATCATCGGCACCATCGCTCCCACCAACAAGAACGAGATGCAGGCGGTACGCAAGGAGATGCGCATGTACTCGCTGATCTATCCGTTCATGTATATGTTTTCGCTGCTCGACAAGCTGATACCGGGGCGCGGCGGATACGCAGTAGCGGTAGCGGCCAGAAAACCCAAATGACCGAGGGAACTCATGCACTCGTGACTGGCGCGTCCGGCTTCATCGGCAGCCACTGCGTGCGCTATCTCGCCGCGCGTCGCTGGCGCGTGCGTGCCCTCGACGTGCACGCAGCGCCGCCGGAGTTTGCGGGCCTGGGTGTCGATTTCAGGCAGCAGGATCTGCGCGATACGCCGGCCCTGGCCCTCGCCCTGGAGAACATCGAGATCGTGTTCCATCTCGCCAGCGTGCACCTGGACGTGGCGGCCAGGGAAGCCGAGTTCGAAGCGGTGAATGTCGCTGCGGTTGCGCAGCTGGTCGAGGCGTGCGCGCAGGCGCGGGTCGGCAGACTCGTGCATGTCAGCAGCGTCGGCGTGTATGGACACGTCGCCAGCATCCCAGCTGCGGAGGACGCGCCGCTGGCGCCCATCAATACCTACGAGAAGACCAAGTGCGCCGGCGAGAAGGCCGCGCTGGAGGCCGCGCGTCGTTTTAACGTCGACCTGGTGATCGTGCGGCCGTCCTGGGTCTACGGTCCGGGCTGCCCGCGCACCGATAAGCTGCTGCGGGCGCTGCAGCAAAGGAGGTTCTTCTACATCGGAGGCGGCCGCAACCTGCGTCACCCGGTGTATATCGACGATTTTCTCGCAGGCCTGGTACTCGCGGCCCGCGCCGGTCCGGAAGTTGCGGGCAGGACGTTCAACCTTGCCGGACCGCGCTGGATGAGCGTGGAGGAAATGGTCAATACTTTCGCTCAGGCGCTCGAAGCCGCGCGACCGCGGCTGCGAATTCCGCGCTGGCTCGGACTCGGCGCCGGATGGGCGGCGGAGCTGGCCGGCGCGGCTCTGAGGATCAACCCGCCGATCTCGCGCCGCACGCTGGCATTCTTCGAAAACGACAATGCCTTCGACATCTCTGCGGCGCGCCGCGCACTGCGCTATGAGCCGCAGACCGAGTTGCTCGACGGCGTGCGGCGCACGCTGAGCGCCCGTGGCGAGGCCACCGTGCCATCGGCGGCACCCGGGATGCGACGGACACAATGATGCGCACACTGGGACAGACCCGGCGGAGAGATGCCCGCGAGCGGACAGCGCAGGCGTTTGACTTAATGGGGAAATGCGCCCGGGAATCGACCCGACAGGGCACGAACCCGGGGGGCGTTCGCGGGTGAGCATAAAATGAACAGTGCGGGAAGCCACAATAACTCAAGCGTGCCCGCGATCATCGTTCACGCCGACGATTTCGGTGAGAGCGAGCAGATCACGCTCGGAATCTGCACCGCAATCGAGGCCGGGGTCGTGACCAGCAGCAGCATCATGGCGAACATGCCGGCAACGGAATTCGGCATCGAACGTGCGTGCGCCCTGCGCGATCGGGCGAGTTTCGGTGTGCACATCACGCTCTGCGAGGGCCGGCCGCTCACGCGCGGGATGAGCCTGGTGGATGAAGGCGGCAATTTCTGCAGCAAGCGGCAACTGTTTCTGCGCTCAATCTCCCGGGGCCTCAAGCCAAGCGAGGTGGAGGCTGAGGTGGATGCGCAGGTTACGCGGCTGGCCGCCGGCGGCGTGCGTATCTCGCACCTCGATGGACACAAGCACCTGCACCAGCTTCCGGTGGTATGCAGCGCCGTGGCCAGAGTCGCGCGCCGCCACGGTATCGAGCGAGTGCGTCTCGCCGCCATGCGCGCACCGGCCGCTTACCGCTCGCCGTCGTCAGCGATGCGTGAGCTGCTGTCTTTTCACGCCGAACGGGTATTTCGCGACGCCGGTCTGCGCTTTCCGCGACGGCTGGTGGACCTTCAGTTTTGTATGGCGAACGCCGCCCACCCCGAGGCCTGGGCGAATCTTGCGCGCGGCTGGGGAATTCTCGAGGTGTTCTGCCACCCCGGCACCCCGCTCGCAGATGAGGAGAAGCCCGGCAGCTGCCGTCGCTCAGCCGAACTCGCGTTCCTCCTCTCGCCACCCATGCGGGAGCTGTTGGCAGCCGCGGGCTCCCGGCTCGTGAACTACTGGAGCGTGTGACCGTGCGGATTCTGATGATCATACCCCAGGAGTTCTACAGTACGCGCGGTACGCCCATCAGCGCTTACCACCGCATCCGGGAACTCATCAACCAAGGTCACGAAGTGGAGGTGCTGACCTACAAGCCGGGTGGTGACCCGCCTGATCTTCCGATCCGCATCTACCGCTCGCGCGGACCGCACTTCGCTCGCCACGTCAAGCCGGGTCCGTCGCGCGTGAAGATCTGGTACGACGTGCTGCTGTTTCTCAACCTCATATACCGCGTGTCGCGGCGCCGTTACGATGCCCTGTACGCGCACGAGGAGGGGGCTTTCCTTGCGCGCATCGTCGGCGCGGTGACGCGCACGCCGTACGTCTACGATATGCACTCGAGCCTGCCACGTCAGATTCGCGACTGGGGCTTCAGCCGCCACCAGTGGGTCGTGGACCTGTTCGGCTGGGTGGAGAAATTCTCCGTCCGTGGCGCCCGCGTGGTGGTGGCGATCTCGCCCGCGATCGCGAAAGTTGCGCGCACGGTATGGCCGGAGGCGCCGGTCGTGATCATCGTCAATTACTACGACTTGCCGAGCGGACCCGGATCGCTGACCGCGGCGCAGGTGCGCGCCCGTCACGGGATCGATCCGGCAACCAAGCTGGTTGTCTACACGGGGTCGTTCGTCGCCCTGCAGGCGCTCGACATGCTCGTCGCAGCCGCGCCGCGTATCCGCGCGCGGGTCGCCGACGTCAAATTCCTGCTGGTGGGTGGCGGGCGAGAGGAAGTCGAGGCGCTCAGGGCGCTCGCCGCCAGGCTGAACGTCGCCGAGCGCTTCATCCTCGAGGAGACCCGCCCGCAAGTGGAGATGAGTGGCTACATGGCGGCGGCGGACGTGCTGGTGTCGCCGCGCTATGCCGGCATCAATCCGCCCGGCAAGCTGTTCGCCTATCTCGGCTCGGGCCGGCCGGTCGTCGCCACCGATACACCCGTGCATAACCAGCTGCTCGATTCCTCCTGTGCGATTCTCACCGAAGCCACCCCGGAGAGTTTCGCCGACGGCGTGGTGACCGCGCTTACCGATTACCAACGGCGCATGGAGGTCCTGGCCGGCGCACGCCAGTTCCTGAGCGCGCACTGCAGCGCCGAGGCGCGGCGCAACGCTTACGTCGCTCTGACCGAGGGCCTGACCCGCATAGTGCCCGCGACCGATGCGCCAAGCTGACGCCCGCGCGTCGTAGTGGCGCGCCCGTTTTCCGAATGCAGGCCATTGAATCCAGGCGCAACCGCAGCGCGCCACCCTACGGTCGGCTCGGGTTGTAGGGTTAGCGACCGCCTTTGCGAAGTTGCAGGGAGGACAAGGATATCCAGCTCGCGATAGCGCAGCGCACCAGCCAGCCGAAAGAGATGCCGTAAAGAACGCCCACCAGGCCCCAGCGAGAGGCGGCGAAAGACGCCGCAACACCAATGCCGAGGCAGACCCACGAGCCGAGACTCAGCAATCGCAGGCTCCGTGCCGGCGCCAGCGTGCTTGCCGTGGCGATTGCGAAAGCGCTGGCGACCTTCAAGAAGCCGGAAATGATGGTGGCGAGCATCAGCGCGTTGCTCAGCTCGTAACGGCCGTTGAGGATCAGATGCGTGATGGGTGGCGCCAGCAGCCAGATCAGGGCCGATCCTGCCACCATGACGACGAGGAGCAACACGGCCTCGCGGCGCAGCAGTTGCCGCCGGGCTTCGATGGTTGCGGCTTCGCGCAGTCGAGGCACGAGCGTGACCGCGGTGCCGCCCTGGATCATCCGAAACGGCGAGCCGACCAGGGCGGCCAGGACGCCGTACAGCGAGAGCGCGTTAATGCCGACCGCAGCCGGAAGGACCAGGCGCTCCAGTTGCAGGAAACAGGCGCTGGCGGCGGTCACTGTCACGAGAGGGATCGATTCGGCCCACAGTTCCTGCGGTTTCGCCAGGGGTTCGGCCGCCTCAGTGCGTCGCATTACCACCCGCCAGCCGACGACAGCGATCGCGAGCGAGGTTGCAGCCAAAGTTGCGGTTGGAAAGGCCGATGCCCTGGTGCCGGCCAGTGCAGTCAGGATTGCTGCCACCACCAGCGCCCAGTTTGAGGCCTGCATGAGCGCCACGGAGGGTGCGAATTGCCGCTGAGCCTGGAAGTGCGCCGCCGCGACCTGTGAGATGCCGCCAGCAACCGCAGCCACCAGCAGGCAGATCAGCAGAAAGGCGGGTAAAGCGTACAACGTCCAACCAATGGTGACCGTCACGACAGCCGTGAACAGCGAGGCTGCGAGCGCGATCCGGCGCAGGTGCGAGCCGACGAGCCAGCCGCGACGGGTAATGACGGAGTCCATCCCCAGCGGCGCAACCAGGGTCGCGACCGAGGCGAGGCCGATCACGAGGGACACCAGGCCGTATTCCTGTGTCGACAGTTCGCGGGCGAGTATCAAGCTGCCCACTGAAAACGATGCACCACCGACCCCGAATGCCGCGGCGACCCCTAACGCCGGTGATTTGTGGAGCAACTTCAGCATTCACTCGAATCCAAGGAATGCAAATTGGCGCAGGCGCTGCCGGTGTTGGTTATCAAGGCGATAGGCGTGCCCAAATGTGAAGTCGGCAGTTCTATGAACTCAGCGCGCGGGCCAATTTGCCTGATCAACGCTAAAACGCCCAGTTTACTAGGTAGCTGGCGCTGTCAGTTCGCGGCGGCGAGGCCGCCAACCGAATCGAATACCGCGAGCACCTGCCTGGCGCACTTTTCCCAACTGAAACTCTTCGCCCGCTCCAGTCCGCGCGCCACGAGTTTCGCGCGCAGGTTGCCGTCGCGCAGCAGCGCACGCATTGCCTCGGCAATCGCGGCTACATCGTAGGGGTCGACCAACAAGGCCGCCCCGGCGACGACCTCCGGGGGGGCGCAGGTATTGGCCGTAACAATCGGACAGCCGCAGGCCATCGCTTCGACCAGCGGAATCCCGAATCCCTCATAGAGAGATGGAAAGGGGAACAGGTCTGCCAGGCGGTAGATCGCCGGCAGGTCGTCGTGCGAGACCCACCCGATGAAACGCACGCGCTGCTCCAGGCCCAGTTCCTTGAGCACGGCCAGCTCTTCCTGGTCTTTGGCGCCGAACCTCTGCTCGCCCGCGATGACCAGATCGTGAGAAACTTCGGGCGCGAGCTGCGCGAATGCCTGCAGCAGGCGCTTGATGTTCTTTCTCGATTCGATCTGCCCTACCCACAAGATATACTTCTCGGGCAGTTTGTATTTTGCACGAACCGCCTGCAGTTGATCGGCGTTCTCGATGAAGTGGAACTGCCGGGGGTCAATGCCGTTGTATACCGTGAAGATCTTGTCGGGGTCGGCGTGGACATGCCTTACCGCGTCCGCCTTCACCGCTTCCGCCACGGAAATGAACGCGTCGGCGTGACGGCAATACAGCGGTACCAGGCGCTTGGTGTACAGCCGGTCATACCAGGGGAAGACCTCTGGAATCACGAACCACTCGGAGCCGTGCAAGACGAAAATGGTCTTGGGCCTGGTGAAGAATGGAATTGTGAACTTCGGGTTAAAGATGATGTCCAGTTCCCTATCACGCGTGACCCACGGCACGCCAACCTGATCCCACAACAGGGTCCCCGGCATCCGCGTCACCAACTCCTCGACATTGGGATAGCGGGCGTAGGTCCCGAGCAGTGTGGGATTCTGATAGATCAGTACGAACTGGTGCTTGCTGCCGAGTGAGAACAACCAAGGCAGCAGCATTTTGGTGTAGTGCTTCACACCTCCCTCGTGCTGCTCGTAGTGCCGTAGCATCACACCGATTCGCATGTCTTCTCCGCGGGGCGCTCGCGGGGCGAGCGCCCGCGCCCTCAGTCGGTCACGGCGACGCTGTGGGCGAGCGCACGCGGCGGCCGCGCGGTGATTCCAGGACGCGGCCCCGTCAGCAACAGCCGTTCCCAGAGGCTCAGGTTGAGCAAGGTCCAGAGCAGATGGCTATGGTTGTGCCGGCGCTGCTGGTGCTCATTCCAGAAACGATCCAGCGCGCTGACATCCAAATGCTCCGCGATGAGGCGGGACGAGAAGATCTCATCGCGCGTGTAGTCCATCAGTTCCCCGCGGATCCAATTTTTCATCGGGATACTGAAGCCCTGTTTCTTGCGCGTGGCGATGCCTGGAGGAAGCCGCTTCTCCATCGCGTGCTTGAGCAGCCACTTAGTCGTGAATCCCCGCAACTTGAGGTTGGTGGGCAGCGAGTAGCAGTACTCGACCAGGCGGTGGTCAAGGAATGGCGGACGCACTTCCAGCCCGTCGGCCATCGCCATCTTGTCGACCTTCATCAGTACGCTGTCCGGAAGCACCGTGTTCACTTCGACAAACTGATCGCGCGCACCCCACTCGCTGGGCGCCTGGGCCGACCAGCGCTTGACGGGTGCGAATGGGTCGGTATTGACCGATTGCAGGAACTGCGGCTTGAACAAAGCGGCTGCCTGACCGGCGTCCAGGAAATATTGCCAGCGGATGTGTTCGCCGTCGCGGGGCAGGCTTGCGCCTTGCAGAAATCGCTTCAGGATATTGCGCACGCCCTTCTTTTGCTCATCGTCGGAAATCAGGTTGACGATGCCACGATAGAGCTGTTGCCGGTAGGGCAGTGGCAACAGGTCGAACAGCTCTGACGCCTTGCTGGCACGAAAGCGGTCATAGCCCATCAGCAGCTCGTCACCTCCATCACCGCTGAAACAGACTTTCACGTAGCGTCTGGCTTGCGCACAAATCAGCATGAACGGCAGGTTGGACGGGTCCGTGGTCGGCTCATCGAGGTGCCAGACCGAACGTTCGATCTCGACACGATCGATCGGACTGATCAGCAGCTCGCGGTGCAGCGTGTTGAAGTGTTTGGCCACCTGCCGCGCATAGGGAAACTCACTGTAGGACTCCTCGCTGTAGCCGAGCGCGAAGGTCTGCAACTGGGACGATAGCGACTTGCTCAGGAATTCGACCACGGTGCTCGAATCGATGCCGCCGGACAGGAACGAGCCGATCGGCACATCGCTCATCAAGTGATCGGCGCACACCGTCTCCAGCAGCCTCAACAGGCCTTCGGGGGTCGCATCGACGTCGGTGTGGCGCAACGTCCAGTATCTGCAGAGCTGGGATGTCCCATCCGCTTCGATCACCAATGTGTGGCCTGGCAGTAGCTTGTAGACGCCCCGAAAGAGCGTGTCCGGGGCAGGAGTGAACTCGTACCCGAGCAGATCGAACAGCCCTTGCCGGTTCACGGCGCGTTCTAATGTCGGGTCGACGAGCAGTGCCTTGATCTCCGAGGCAAATCGGACCTTGCCCCGTTCGAGCGTGTAGTAGAGCGGCTTGATTCCGAGGCGGTCCCGCGCCAGCAGGAGGCGCCGTCGCGGACCGTCCCAGATCGCGAATGCAAACATGCCGGTGAGATGTTGAACCACATCCAGCCCGTACTCTTCGTAGGCGTGCACGATGGCTTCGGTGTCACTATGGCCGCGAAACCTGTGCCCCTTCGATTTGAGGGCTTTGCGCAGGGCAGGAGAGTTGTAAATCTCGCCGTTGAAGGTGATCCAGATCGTGCCGTCCTCGTTGCTGAGGGGTTGGGCTCCCGACTCGCTCAGGTCGACGATGCTGAGCCGGCGATGCCCCAGCGAGATACCTTCGGAAACGTACGAGCCGTGCGCGTCCGGGCCGCGGTGGGTGAGAACCGACTTCATGCGCTCGAGCAGATGCTCGTCAGTCCAATTGAAACCGCAGATGCCGCACATGATGTCGTTTATGTTACACGATGCGTCGCGCTAACCGCAGGCGCCACGCCGGCCAATGGCCGATTACCGCCACGCTGACCGCAGCGGCCGCGCACTCATTATACCGTCCATATGTTAAGTATCATTCTGCCGCGCGCGCCGCAGGAACCGCGCACGGCCGCGGCGCGCGCAGACAGACGGCAGCGCACGCGGGTATGCACCAGTCAGCGCTGCTTGAATTCCTCCGGCGTCAGCTGGTGGCGGGCGAGCAGCTTGTAGAAGTCGGTGCGGTTGCGCTTCGCGAGGCGCGCCGCCTGACTCACGTTGCCGCCGGTGATCTGCAGGATCTGCGACAGGTAGCTGCGGGTGAACTCATCGCGCGCCTCATCGAAGGAGGGCAGCCGCCCCGGGCCACCGCCGAGCGACTGCTGCACCAGCTCGACCGGAATGATCGGCGTCTGCGACAGCGCCACGTTCTGGCGCACGACGTTCTGCAGCTGCCGGATGTTGCCCGGCCAGTCGGCGGTGGCGAGCAGCTCCACCGCCTCGGGCGCGTAGATCTTGCGCACGCCGCTTTCCTTCGCGATCTGCGCGAGGAAATGCGCGACCAGCAGCGGAATGTCCTCGCGGCGCCGGTTCAGCGGCGGCATCTCGATGTGCACGACGTTCAGGCGGTAGTAGAGGTCCTCGCGGAACTGTCCGCCCGCCATGAGCTTCTGCAGATCGCGGTGCGTGGCGGAGATGACGCGCACGTTCACCGGAATGGCATCGGTGCTGCCCACCGGACGGATGACGTTCTCCTGCAGCACGCGCAGCAGCTTCACCTGCAGCCGCATCGGCATGTCGCCGATCTCATCGAGCATCAGCGTGCCGCCGTCGGCCGCCATGAAGAGTCCGCGGTGTGCGCGCGTCGCGCCCGTGAAGGAGCCCTTCTCGTGGCCGAACAGCTCCGACTCGAGCAGGTTCTCCGCCATGGCGCTGCAGTTGATGGCGACGAAGGGCTTGTTGCGGCGCGGACTGCCGTGATGGATGGCGCGGGCCAGCAGCTCCTTGCCGGTGCCGCTCTCGCCGGTGATCAGCACGCGCGCATCGGTGCCGGCGACCATGTGAGCCTGCGCGAGCTTCTCCTCCATCGCCGAGCTGCGCGTGACGATCTCGGCGCGCCAGTCCTCGTCGGAGGCGCCGAAGCCGGAGATGCGCAGCGCCTTCTGCACCTGGTCGAGCAGCTCCTGCTTGTCGACCGGCTTGGTGAGGAAGCCGAATGCGCCCATCTGCGTCGCCTGCACCGCATCGGGAATGGTGCCGTGGGCGGTGAGGATGATGACCTTCAGCCCCGGCCAGCGGTTCTGCAACTCCTTCAGCAGCCCGATGCCGTCCATGTGGTCCATGCGCAGGTCGGTGATGACCAGGTCGGGTCGGAAACGGCTCGCCGCCGCGAGCGCCAGCACGCCGCTCTCCACCGCCTCGACGTCATAACTCTCCGCGCGCAGGCGGATAGTCAGCAGGCGCAGCAGTCCCGGGTCGTCGTCGACCACGAGAATGCGCGCTTTGCGTTTGCCGATCTGGTTCAAGGTGTCGTCCTTCTGCTCGGGTGCAACATGCTCGCGGGAATGTTCACTGTGTCGTCCTTCGTTGCTGGGTTTGCGCTCGTTCAGCGAACGCTCGATGTTGGCTATCGCATCGAGCTTCGCACGCGCCTCCTCGAGTTCCTTGCGCAAACGTGCGTTCTCATCTGTCTCCAGTCTGGAGACGGTGATTCACATTCGCCAGGCGCTCCCTGTCAGCGCGTACAGCGTCCGCCTGCAGCCTGCGATTTTCTCCCTCCAACGTCAAATGGTCGTCAATTTGCTGCAGTTCCAAGAACGCCAGCGCCCGCTCGCTGGCAGCAGCATCTCCGGATTTGCCATAAGCTCGCGCAGCAGCCGTTGGGCCCGCGGCAAGTCGGTCCCGGGATGGCCGGGAGTGGCGAGAATCAGTGCAAAACTTCAGCTGCCGGCTCGGTGTCGGGGCGGTGTCGTAGTCGCGTTGGGCCGTGGCGACGATTTCCGCCTGTTCGGACGGGGGGCCCTGCACCAACGTCTGCAGCAGCTGCAGGTCGTCGGCCAACACCGCGGCGGTCGCCGCGGCCCGAGTTCACCACCGGCGCGGCGTCAGGGGAGGCTGCTGGGACATCAGGGTGCTGCCGGAAGTGGCCAGCACCGCCAGCGCAACGACGGCGCCGGCCGCCGCGCACTGCGACGCCCCCCGCGGCTGCGTATCGCGAGCGCGCAGGGCATCCGCACTCATGCCGCATGCGCTTGCGCCTTGGCTTCACTCTTGGCCGGCCGGTCGCCGCTCGTGGCGCGGATGGGCATGGTGATGCGGAAATGGGCGCCGGGGTACTCACCGTCGATGATCTCGACGGTGCCGCCGTGCGCCGCGACGAATTCGAGCACGACCGACAGCCCGATGCCGGTGCCTTTGACCGCCGTGCTCTTGGCGGCGCGGCCAGTATAGAAAGCTTCGAACACGTGCGCGCGATCCTCCACGGGAACGCCCGGCCCGCTGTCGGCCACGTCGAGCACCAACTGCGGGCCCGAGGTGCGCGCCTGCAGGTGAATCGTGCCCCCTTTGGGGGAGTACTTGACGGCGTTCGACACCAGGTTCTCGAGGATCAGGCGGATCTTGCTGCGGTCCGCGATGAGCGTGACGTCGTCGACGCGCACGTCCAGGCGCACGCGCTGGGACAGGAGGGTGAGCTGCTGGTTCTCCAGCACTTGCTTCACCACGGGACGCAGGCGGAACTCGCTGGCGTCGAGGCCGACGCTCGAGGTCTGCCAGGCGCTGAAGGACAGCAGGTTTTCGATCATGCGTTGCAGTTTGATGCCGTTCTCGCGCAGGATTGCCGGCCACTTCGCGCTGGTTGGAGTCCAGCTCGCCCACGGCGCCGTCCATGAGCAGCTCCGTGCCTTCGCGGATGTTGGCGAGCGGCGTCTTGAGCTCATGCGACATGTGTCGCAGGAAGCGGTTCCGCTCGTGCGCGAGATCGAGCAGGCGCTGGCGCAGCCATTCGAGCTGGCCGCCGAGGCGCTCCAGGTCGTGCGGGCCCGCGACGGCGATCTGGTTGGTGAAGGTGCCCTGGCCGAGCTCGCTGATGGCACGGTCGAGCTGCCGCAGCGGCCGGCCCACGGCGACGGTCAGGACGAAGATCGCGACGATGGTCAGCGGCACCAGCAGCGCCGCCTGCCAGAGCAGGCGCCGGCGCGCGCGCCAGTGTCTGCTCCTCGAGGGCCGCGACCTCGGCGTCGATCTGCGCGTTGCTCTGCTCCGCGACGGTGTCGACGAGCGCTGCTCAGCTGCGGTGAAGTGCGCGCGACAGGTCCGCGGCCACTGTTGGCGTCCCGCTACCGGCGGGCATGGACATGCACCGCGGCGCGGATGTTCTGCTGCAGCTGCCCGACCTCGCTGCAGGGTCTGCGCGCGCTGCGCTGCGTGGCGTGCCGCTGCGAGTTGCTCGCGCGTGCCGGTCAGGCGCGCATCCTGCGTGCGGTACAGATCGAGCAGCTTCGAGTCGTTCAGCACGTCGTAGAGGCGCGCGGTGCGCTCGAGCGAGGCGATCTGACTGAACAGCTCCTGGCTGGCGCGGGCGGCCGTGACGCCCTCGACCACGATCTTCTGACCGGTGTCGGCCAGCGAGCGGATCTGCAGGGCGGCGGTCAGGATGGCGACCAGAAGCGGCACGGCGATCAGCGCCAGGCCGAGGAGCATCAGTCCGCTCAATGACTTGGGACGGGCCCACTGCATAGAGGGCCATTCTACCGGGCGAGCGCCCCACGCGTCTTACAATGCAACCGCGCCGCCGGGGTTCACCACGGCTCGCGCAGCAGCCGCTGCTCCCATCCTAGCGCCGTGCGCACGATGGTGTCGAGGTCGTCGAGCCGCGGCTGCCAGCCGAGCTCGGCGCGGATGCGGTCGGCGCGCGCCACCAGGGCCGGCGGATCGCCGGCGCCGGCGCGGCTCCTCCCGCACGTTGAGCGTTTGCCCGCCACCCGCTCCACGCTCTCGAGCACCTGGCGCACGCTGTAGCCGTGGCCGTAGCCGACGTTCAGCACGGTGGAGGCGCCGCCTTTGCGCAGGTATTCGAGCGCGTCCAGGTGGGCCGCGGCCAGATCCTCGACGTGGATGTAGTCGCGGATGCCTGTGCCGTCCGGTGTCGGGTAGTCGGTGCCGAAGATCGAGACTGTGCGGCGCTTGCCGACCGCGGCCTCGACAGGCGACCTTGACCAGCAGTGTGGCCTTGGGGGTCGCCTGGCCGATGCGGCCGCCGCGTATCCGAGCCGGCCACGTTGAAATAGCGCAGTGCGACGTAGTTGCAGGGGGGAGGCGTGCGCGACGTCGCGCAGCATCCATTCCGACATGAGCTTCGAGGTGCCGTAGGGATTTATCGGCGCCGTCGGGCGTGTCCTCCGCGGCGACCCCTCGCGGGTATGCCGTAGACCGCGGCGGTAGAGGAAAACACGAAGTGCCGCACGCCCGCCTCGACGCAGCACTCCAGCAGATTAGCGCGTGGAGCAGGTGTTGTTGCCGTAGTACTTGAGGGGCTCGCCACCGACTCCGGGACGATGGTGTAGGCGGCGAAGTGCATGACGGTGTCGACGCCGTGCTCGTGAGCACCCGCAGCACCGTGTCGCGGTCACCGACCTTGCCCACGACCAGCGGTGTGTCGAGCACCGCCTGGCGAAAGCCGCGCGACAGATCGTCGAGGACCACGACCCGCTCGCCGCGAGCGCGCAGCTGCAGCACGATGTGGCTGCCGATGTAGCCCGCGCCGCCGGTGACTAAGATGGTGCCGCGATCATGGATCCCTGCGGTGACTATGAAGCGATGATAAACAAAAAGCCGCGGCAGCGGATGCTGCAGCCTTTCACCGGCCTCAGGCCCGATGTGGTGCTGGATGCCGCCGCTTCGGTCGGCCTCGAGGTCGATGGGCGGCTGTTTGCGCTCAACAGCTACGAAAACCGCGTGTACCAGCTCGGCGCGGGCGAGCGGCAGCTGGTGCTGAAGTTCTATCGCCCGGCGCGCTGGAGCGATGCGCAGATCGGCGAGGAGCACCACTTCACCGACGAACTGGCCGCCGCCGAGCTGCCGGTGGCGGCCCCGTGCGCGATCGAGGGCAGACCCTTTTCAAGTACCGGGACTTTCGCTTCGCCGCGTTTCCCTGGATGCGCGGGCGCGCCCCGGAGCTCGATGCGCCCGAGGCACGGCAGATCCTCGGGCGCACCCTGGCGCGCATGCACCAGATCGGCGCTCGCGCGCCTTTCGCCGTGCGCCCGCGCCTCGGGGTCCAGCGGCTGGGTTGGGACGCCCGGGCACAGGTGCTCGCGAGCGAGCTGCTGCCGCGGACCTGCGCGAGCGCTACGAATCAGTGAGCGGAGCGCTGCTGGAGCGCGTCGAGCGCCGCGTTCGCGGCGGCGGCGGGCACGCGCGACATCCGCATTCACGGCGACTGCCACCTGGGCAATCTGCTCTGGAACGAGCGCGGCCCGGTGTTCGTCGACCTTGACGACTGCGCGATGGGCGTACGCGTGCAGGACCTGTGGATGATGCTGGCGGGCCCGGCTGCCGAGCAGCAGCGGCAGTGGAGGAGCTGCTCGAGGGCTATCAGCAGTTCGCCGACTTCGATTTCCGCGAGGTGCGCCTGATCGAGCCGCTGCGGTCGCTGCGCATGCTGCACCATGCGGCCTGGGTGGCGCACCGCTGGCTCGATCCGGCCTTTCCGCGCGCATTTCCCTGGTCGGCCGAGGCGCGCTACTGGGAGGGTCACCTGCGCGATCTGATCGAGCAGATCGCGGCCATCGACGACCCGCCGATCCTGCAGCGCTAAAGGCCGCTCCCCGAGCGAAATGCCGATTACATACGTGCACCCACCCCTGGGGGAGCGTTATTGTGCTCGCCGACGGTCACACGCGACTTAATATGGTAAGGAAGGTAGCGCGCGCAGCCATGGGGATGTACCAGAGAAACCTCGGAGCGATGCTGGCGGCGATTGGCCTGCTGTGGGGCTGCGGATCCGGGCACGAGCCGAATACGACGCCGAAGGCTGGCGGCGCGCCTGCCGCGACGCGCAAGGACGCCTGGGCGGCGGAAACGCGCTCGCGCTACCTGGTGACCGCGGTTGCGGCGGACAAGCCGGGCTCCGCGCACGTGCAGGTGAAATTCGAGATCAAGGGGCGTCCGGATATCGGGCAGCCGGTGGACGTGGACGTTGTGATCCTGCCCGTTTCGGACAGCCTCGATCGGGTGGCGGGGCGGGTCACGACGGAGGACGGGCTGGAGCTCCTGGCCGGAGGCGACATCCCCGCGGTGGACCGCCCCGCAGAAGGCGTCGCCCTTCCTCACACGGTCAGGATCCTGCCGAAACGGGACGGCATTTTCACCCTGAGGGCGGTGCTGACGGTGGATTCGGGCACCCAGTCCGCGACAGAGACGTTCCAGATACCGGTAATCGCCGGGGCCGGCATGCCCGACTTGCCGACCCCTTCGGCTGCCGCCAGGGCGCCGGTCACGAGGGCCCCTCCCGGGACGAAGTCCCCGCCGTCTTCGACGCACTGAAGTCAACCGCTGACCTGCACGCGAGTGGGCTTGTCCGACGCGATGCGCCTTTCCGGTCCGGGCAGGGGTCTGCGCCGTCTTGGCGCGCGACCAGCGTTGCTCGCGCCGCTCTCCTTCGGGCTGTCCGGCACGGCCTTCGTGGTCGCGAACCTGCTGCTCGCGCGCGTACTCCCCGTGGAGCAGTACGCGCTGATGGCGCTGCTGGTGAGCGTCGTGAACGTCTCGATGGTGGCCGCGCCGCTGGGTATCGATGGCGTCGTGGCCCGAGGGTCTGCCGCCGTCAGCCGCAGGCTGCTGAGCCGCGTGCTGCTGGCGGCGGTCGTGGTGGCCTTCGCGGCCGCGATCTACTTGCGCCTGACTGCCGGCGTCGGTCCGCTCATTGCGGGCTTGCTGATCGTGTGTGTTTCCGCTGCAGCCATTACACTGGTGGTCGCGGCGCAGTTCCAGGCGGCGCAGGCTTTTGCCCGCTCGCTGTTCTATCTGCGCAGTCAGGATTTCGCGCTGCTGTTCGCCAGCGCGGCGGCGATCGCCGTATCCGCGCGGCACGCCCTGACACCCTTTGCGTACCTGACGGGCGCGTTCGTCGCTGTGGCGATCGCGGCGTGGCGGGACGGTGTACGTCGGGTACAGCCCGGTAGCGGCCAGAGGAGCTCAAGCTGGTACGAGTCGATCGCTTACCTGTCGGTCCAGCTTTCCGGCACGCTGTCGATGCAGCTCGAGCGGCTGTTGACGCCGAGCCTGCTTACGCTCAAGGACCTGGCGGCGCTCGGCGTCGTGCTGGCGCTCGTCGGCCCACCGTTCCGTCTGCTGCAGATGACGGCGGGCTACGCGCTGCAGCCGCGCCTGCGGGCCGCCGAATCTGACGCCCTGCGCGTCCGCCTGCTGATCAATGAAGGGCTGCTGGCCGCGGCGATCGTTCTTGTGGCGAGTGTTGTGCTGTGGTTTGTCACCCCGCTCCTGACTCATTACTTGCTGCGCGACAAGGTTTTCGTGGGCCCGAGCCTGCTCCTCGCGGCGCTCGTCTCCGGCGCGCTCAAGGTGGCAAGTGGATTCGCGAAGGCCTGCATGACCGCCCTGGCAAGCGATCGGGAGCTGGCCCTTGTGGGAGCGATCGGCTGGATCGCCGTCGCCGTGGCGGTGGTGGGTGCGTCCGCTGGCGCTCGTTATGGATTGAGCGGGATTGTGTACGGCGTTGCCGCGGGGTGGGCGCTACGGGTGGCCACGGCGGCGTGGATGGTGGTCAGGCGTCTTAGGCGGAAGCGGACCTAGTCGAAGTTCCCGAGGCCTTGCCTTTTCCAGGAAGCAGCTCCACCGGGATGCGGTTGAAGCAGGGGCGGATCTTGCCGACCGGACTGCGCACCAATTCCTCCAGACCGCAAAAGCGTACCGCCACCGTCATTTTGTCGTCCATGAGGTGGCCCAGATCGTCCGTTATTCGATTGACGATGGTCAGCGCAGTATCGCCGGCGGGCACGACCCGCACTTCGACCTCGCCAGGTTTGTCCTGCACGACCTGCGCGTAGCGAATCCCCTGCCAGTATTTCATGAGACTGGTAACACCGGCGCTCGAGACCATCATGCCGTCGCTGCGATGAAGGTAGTCGTTTTCGCGTCCCTCGATTCTGGCGATCCCAGGGAAGCTCTGGCCGCAGCGGCATGTCTCGACCGACCAGCTGCCGATGTCACCGGTGCGGTAGCGGATCAGCGGCATCGAGCGATTGTGCAGGCTGGTAACGGTGATCTCCCCCACCACTCCCGGGCCGACCGGCTGTCCCTGGGGGTCGAGAATTTCGTGATGGCCGTAGTCCTCCTGAGCGTGCAGCTGGCCCAGTTCACACTCCAGGATCGAGCCCGCCCGTTCCCAGTGCGTCCAGTGATTGAAGACGCGGGCGCCGAGGAAATCCTCGATTTCGGCGCGCTGAAAGTCGTGTAGTGTCTCGGAGCCCGTGACCACCATCGGCAGCTGCAGTCGCAGCCCCTGTTCCCGCAGCAACCGGCAGAACAGGTACAGCGACGACGGATAGCCGCGCAGGAATCTCGGCGCAAAGCGCGCCAATGCTTCCCGGACTGAACCGGCGGTGTCACTGGTCAGCCGTGCCGAGACGATCTCGAGCGCCCGCAGCTTCCAGTTGCGGCTGTACACGCCCGCGCACGTCGGACCCTTCATGACCGCCTGTTTCTGCCCGATATGCCAGTGGCCGCCGCTGCTCCAGGCCCGCCAGAACAAGGCAAATGCGGCGGCGTTGACGGCGCCGTCGAGCAGAATCTTCATCGGCATGCCCGAGGAGCCCGAGGTGGCCGCCCAAACCGCGGAGCGGTCCGCGACCCGTGACACCAGCCGCGCACCGTGCCTGACGACGTCTCTCTTGGTGACTGTCGGCAGCTGCAACCAGGCCTGCTCATCGCCGATCCGATCGATGTCGACGCCGCAGGCGTCGTAAGTCTCTCGGTAGTAGGGGACGGTATGGTAGGCATGCCCGGCGGCCGCGCTGCGCATGTCCCGGGTCCAGCGCTGCAGGCGGCTCGCTGCCCAGTGCGGCGCCTCGCGCATCAGGCGCCGGAAGTGCAACACCTTCACGGGTTGCAGATAGTCGGCGAAGCGAAATTCCTTCATCAGCCGCATCATAGCCTTGAAACCGTTTGCACAGTTGTGACACAACTCCGGCAGTCACGATCCAGGTGCCCGCGACCGATTCGGGTCCGCGCGCGTCCCCACTCGACAGAATCGGGAGAGGCTTCACGGGGAAGCTTCGGGCCGGTCCGTATGATCTTTGCTGGACCCTGATCGCCTTTATGTCAAATCCTCAGACGCTTCGGCCGCGTCCCGATGCTCAGCAAACAGCGGGAGGCGCCACCACTACGCTCGTAAGGGCTGAGCCGCGGCCGCACGGCGAGCAGCCCCCGGAGCTGCACCCGCAGTTGCGCGCGCAGCTGCGGGAACTGCAGCTGCGCACTGGCCGGGCCGAGCCTGACGTTGCGATGCTGCTGCAGCTGGTCAACGACTACTACCACACGCTCGACGGCGAGCGGCGCGGGATCGCCGAATCGATGCGGCTCATGGCGGACGAGGCGCGCGCGATGGCGCACGAGGCGCGTGAGCAGAGCTCCGAGCAGCTGCAGGTCATCCTCGATCACATCAAGGATGTGGTGCTCACGGTCGATGAGGACGGTGTCATTCAGACCTTCAACCCCACCGGCGAGCGCGTGTTCGGCTATGACGAGGCGGAGGTGGTCGGGCAGCGCATCGACCTGCTGCTTCCGCAGATCGCGACGCAGCGGGAAACGATTCACGCAGGCGCTGCAGCGTCTCGCGGCGAGCTCGGCGACACGCACTCGATCTCGCCGCCTGCGAGCTGTGGGCGCAGCGCAAGAGCGGCGAAGCCTTCCCCGCGGAGATCGCGGTCAGCAAGGCGCGCTTGTCGCGCCGCGAGATGTTTGTGCTGTGCCTGCGCGATGTGACCGAGCGGCGCGAGTCCGAGCAGGCCGATGCGCGAGAGCGAGGCGCGCTATCGACTGCTGGTCGATCACGCGCCCGAGGCCATCGTGGTGTTCGATGTCGACGCTGGCCGCTTCGTCGATGCGAACGAGTACGCCGAGAGACTCTTTGGCCTGGAGCGCGCGCGCCTGCTGGAGGTGGGCCCATTTACCCTGAGCCCACCGCTGCAGCCCGACGGCTCGCCTTCGGCACAACGCGCGCACGGCTACATCCAGCAGGCGCTCGCCGGCGAGGCGCAGGTGTTCGAGTGGATGCATTGCGATGCCGCTTCGGCAAGGAGCTCATCTGCGAAGTTCGCCTGGTGCGCCTGCCGAGCGGCAGCCGCCGCCTGGTGCGCGGCAGCATCGCGGACATCTCCGAGCGCAAGCGCGCCGAGCGGATCGCCGCTGCCGAGCGCGAGGTATTCGAGCAGCTCACGCGCAACGCGCCCCTTGCCGAGGTGCTGGCTCGATCACGCGCCTCATCGAGTCCGCGGCGGCGGGCACCATCTGCTCTGTGAGTGTCCTTGCCGAGGACCGCCAGGCCTTTTCCTACATGGTCGCCCCGCAGCTGCCGGAAGCGCTGCGCGCTGCGCTCGAGCACGCCAGCGATCGACATCCGTAACGGCTCATGCGCCGCCGCGGTGTATCTCGGACCGGCAGGTGCTGGTGCCCGACATTGCCACCGATCCCTTCTGGGCAGCGAGCAGCGCGAGGCGGCGCTCGCTGCGCGGCTGCGCGCGGCCTGGTCGACCCCGATCAAGGCCGCCGGCGGCAAGGTGCTGGGCGCGCTCGGCGTGTACCGCGAGGAAGCCGGGCTGCCGTCCGCGCCGCGAAGCGCAGATCATGGCGCACGCCGCGCAGCTTGCCGGCATCGCCATCGAGCGGCGCCTCGCCGAGCAGGCGCTGCGCGGCAGCGAGGCCAAGTTCCGCGGCCTGTTCGAGAGCATTGCCGAAGGCGTCTATCAGAGCAGCCGCGACGGCCGCCTGCTGTCGGTCAATCCGGCGTTCGTTGCGATCCTCGGCTACTCGAGCGCGGAGGAACTGTACGCGCTGCCAAGCGTTGCCGAGTGCTCTATTGGAACCCGGCTGACCGCGCGGAGTTCATGCGGCGCGTGGAGGCGGAAGGGGAAATCCGCAATGCAGAATTCCTGCTGCGCACGCGTGACGGGCAGCAGCTGGTGATGCTCGAGAACGCGCGCGCCGTGCTGCGACGCGCACGGCCGCATCGCCGGCTACGAGGGCACGATTGCCAACATCACCGAGCGCAAGCGCGCCGAGCAGGCGATGTTCGCCGAGAAGGAGCGGGCGCAGGTGACGCTCGCAGTCCATCGGGGATGCGGTGATCAGCACCGATGCGGAGGGCCGCATCGAGTACATCAATCCGGTCGCGGAGAGCCTCACCGCCTGGAGCCTCGCCGAGGCGCGCGGGCAGCCGATCGGCGACGTGCTGAAGCTCGTCAACGAGATCACCCGCGAGCCGATCGAGAACCCGCTCTTCGGCGCGCTCGGCCGCTCGCGAGAGCGGCGCGCCGGCCGATCATTCGGTGCTCATCACGCGCTCGGGCCACGAAGTGGCCATCCAGGAATCGGCCGCGCCGATCTGCGACCGGCAGGGCCGGGTCATCGGCGCGGTCATCGTCTTCCACGATGTCACTAAGGAGCGGCGCCTGAAGCGCGCGCTGTCCTACCAGGCCAGTCACGATGCGCTCACCGGCCTGATCAACCGGCGCGAATTCGACAATCGCCTGCACGCGGCGTTGCTCGCGGCACAGCGCGGTGAGGGCCCGCACGCACTGCTGTACATCGACCTCGACCAGTTCAAAGTCGTCAACGACACCTGCGGCCACCAGGCCGGCGACCGGCTGCTGCGCGACGTGACGGCACTCCTGCAGACGCGTGTGCGAGCCTCGGACACTCATCGCGCGCCTCGGCGGCGATGAGTTCGGCGTGCTGCTCGAGGGCTGCACGCTCGAGCAGGCGACCCGCATCGCCGAGGGCGTGCGCCAGGCGATCCGCGACTATCGCTTCGTGTGGGGTGCGAGCACTCTGTCGGTGGGCGCCAGTGTCGGCATCGTGCAGATCCGCGCCGAGACCGAGAACGTCGCGAACATCATGAGCGCGGCGGACATCGCCTGCTACGCCGCCAAGGACGACGGGCGCAACCGCATTCACGTCTACGAGGCGGAGGGCGTCCCCGACCGCCATCGCGAGATGCACTGGGTGGCGCGCGTCACGCGCGCGGTCGAGGACAATCGTCTCGAGCTGTTCTTCCAGCCGATCGTGGCGCATCGGCGCCGCGGGCGAGCGCCGCCTTTCATGAGCTCACGGTACGGCTGCGCGACGACGACGGCCAGCTCGTGCCGCCGAGCGAGTTCATTCCGGCGGCCGAGCGCTACAACGTCATGTCGATCATCGACCGCTGGGTCGTGGGACAGGCGGTCGAGCTGCTGCGCGAGCGGTGCGGCGCGGGCTCGCCCTGCCGCTGCTGGCGGTGAATCTCTCCGGCACCTCGCTCAACGAGCAGTCGTTCGCCGATTTCGTGCTGCAGAGCGTCGGGGAGCCCGCGATCGCCAGCGCACTGTGCTTCGAGATCACCGAGACGGCGGCGGTCACGAGTCTCTCCAATGCGCGCTACTTCATGCGCGAGCTCAAGCGCCGCGGCTGCAAGTTCGCGCTCGATGACTTCGGCACCGGCGTGTCCTCGTTCATGTACCTGAAGACGCTGCCGGTGGACTTCCTGAAGATCGACGGGCAGTTCATCAGCCACATCGCCACGGAGCCGGTCGATCGCAGCATGGTGGAGGCGATCAGCAAGGTGGCGCGCGCTCTCGGTATCGCGACCGTCGCCGAATGCGTCGAGAGCGAGGCGGTGCTCGCCGAGCTCAAGCGCATCGGCGTCGATTTCGCGCAGGGCTTCTATCTCGCGCAACCGCTGCCGATCGCGCAACTGCCGAAGTAGATGGTGGTCCGAATCTGACTGGTGCGCGCTGCGGCGCTTTACGTAGAATGCGCTCGCCAACAGGGAAGGAAAGGGCGCCCGTGCCTCACCTACTTTGCGTTCCCGCCACCATCGGCCGCGTAGTGAGCCTCGCCGCCGCGCTGCTGCTGTGCGCTGCGCCGCGTGCCAGCGCCGCGACGCCTGCGCCTGAAGCCGTCGCGGCGCAGCTGCGCGATGCCGCGATGTCCGGACACACCATCGCCTATTCGTGGGTGAGCGAGCTCACCACCCGCTTCGGCCCGCGCCCGGCGGGTTCGGTCAGCGAGCAGCAGGCCGCCGAGTGGGCGGTGGCGCGGCTGAAGGCGCTCGGCTTTGAGAATGTGCACATGGAAACCTTCCCGCTCACCGCCTGGGTGCGCGGCACGGAGAGCGCGCAGCTGATAGGCCCGCCCGCGCAGCCGCTGGTGGTTGCGGCGCTCGGCGAGACTCCGCCGACCCCGGCCGGCGGGCTGGAGGCTGAGGTAGCCATCTTCCCGACGCTGGAGGATCTCAAGGCCGCTCCTCCCGGCTCGCTCAGCGGCAGGATCGCGCTCGTGACGCAGCGCACGGTGCGGGCCCAGGACGGCGAGGGTTACGGCGCCGCGGTGCCGATCCGCACGGACGGCCCGGCGGAGGCCGCGCGGCGCGGAGCGATCGCGTTCCTCCTGCGCTCGGTGGGCACGGACAACCATCGCCTGGCGCACACGGGCACCGCGCGCTACGTGGACGGCCGGGTGCCGGTGCCGGCCTTCGCGCTCAGCAACCCCGATGCGGATCAGATCGAGCGCATCGCCGCACTGGGGCTCGGCGTGCGCGTGCGGCTGTTCTCGGGCGCCTCCTATGTACGGGACGCGCATTCGCAGAACGTGATCGCCGAGGTGCGCGGCCGCGAGCGTCCGGAGGAAGTCGTGCTGCTCGGCGCGCACCTCGACAGCTGGGACCAGGGGACCGGTGCGATCGATGACGGCGCCGGCATGGCGATCATCACCGCGGCGGCGAAACTCATCCGCGACCTGCCGCATCGCCCCCGCCGCACGGTACGGGTCGTGCTTTTCGGCGCCGAGGAGGTGGCCCAGCCCGACCCACCCGGCGGGGCGTTCGGCGGCAATTCCTATGTCCGCAATCATCAGGCGGAGCTGGCGAGTCACGTGCTCACCGGCGAGAGCGACTTGGGCACGGAACGCATCTACCGCCTCGCGCTCCCGCAGGCGGCGGCGGACAGTGAGTTTGCGAAAATGACGCTGCGGGTGCTGACGCCGATCGGCGTTCTGCTCGCGCCTCATCCCCCGCAGGACGTGGGCGCCGACGTCGGCCCCTCGGCGAAGGCGGGCGTGCCGGCTTTTTTGCTGGGCCAGGACGGCACGCGCTACTTCGACATCCATCACACCGCCGACGACACCCTCGACAAGGTGGACCGGGCGCAGCTCGATCAGAACGTCGCCGCCTGGGCCGCGCTCGTTTGGCTCGCCGCGGACAGCGCTGTCGACTTCCGCACTCACGCTGCGCCCGCGCCGCAGCCCTGACGCCGCAGCGGTCGAGGCCGTCAGCCCTGACGCGCTGCCGGCCCTGGCCGAAGTTGCGCGCCGCCGAGCGCTGCCGCAAGCTGCCCCAATGGATCAGGTTCTGGTGTCATGCGCCGAGGGCGTGTGCGAGGTGCGCTTCAATCGCCCCGAAAAACGCAACGCCATCACCTTCGCCATGTACGAGGCATTCGTCCGCGCGCTGCACGAGGCGCAGGCCGATCAGGCAGTGCGGGTGGTGCTGCTGAGCGGGGAGGGCGCAGGCTTCAGCGCTGGCAATGATCTGCAGGACTTCCTCAGCGGCCCGCAGTTCACGCCGGCCCACCCGGTGATGGAGCTGATGCGTACGCTGGCGACGTTTGGCAAGCCGTTGCTGGCCGCGGTACACGGGCAGACGGTAGGCATCGGGGTCACCATGCTGTTGCATTGCGATCTGGTAATCGCCGCCCGCAGTACGCAGCTGTCGATGCCGTTCGTTGCCCTCGGGCTCGTGCCAGAAGCGGGCAGCTCGCTGCTGCTGCCGCGCCTCATCGGCCAGCAGCGCGCGGCGGAGCTGCTGTTGCTCGGCAAGCCGATCGATGCCCTCACCGCCCAGACTCTCGGGATCGTGAACCGCGTGGTGGAGGACGACGCTCTCGCCGCCGAGGCACGCGCTTTCGGCGCGTGCCCTCGCGCAGCAGCCGGCGGGCGCGCTCGCCGCCACGCGGCGGCTGTTGCGCGGTGACCCGGCGCAACTGCTGGCGTGCATCGAGGAGGAAGCGCGCGTTTTCGGCGCGCAGCTGCAGTCAGAGGAATTTCGCGAGCGTATCCGCGCCTTCCTCGCCCGGGGACGGGCGGGCTGAGTCCCGCGCCGCTGCGCCCGCATGGCGATCTATTGCCTGGATGGGTTGATCCCGGTCGTGGACCCGACCGCCTTCGTACACCCGCAAGCCTCGCTCGTCGGCGATGTGATCGTCGGCCCCAGGTGTTATGTCGGGCCGGGCGCCTCGCTACGCGGGGACTTCGGCCGCGTCGTGATGGGGCCGGGCTCCAACGTGCAGGACGGCTGCATCATGCACAGCTTCCCGTCCAAGGACGCGCTCATCGAGGAGGACGCCCACATCGGCCATGGCGCGGTGCTGCATGGCTGCACCATCCGTCGCGGCGCGCTGGTCGGCATCGGAGCGATCCTCATGGACGATGTGGTGGTGGAGGAGGAGGCTTTCGTGGGGGCAGCCAGCTTCGTGCGCGCCGGCTTCGTCGTGCCGCGTCGCACGCTGGTCACCGGCGTCCCGGCGCGCATCGTGCGCCAGCTCAAGCCCGAAGAGCTTGCCTGGAAGGCCGCCGGGACGCGCGAGTACCAGGATCTCACCGTGCGCTGCCTCGCGAGTTTCAAGGAGTGTCAGCCGCTCGCCGCACCCGAGGCGAATCGCCCGCGGCTCGGCGCCTCCGCAGCCGTGCCGCTGCACACGATCGAGCGTAAGTGACCTACCCCTGCGCCGGATCGCCCGCGTCGGGATTGATGACCCCGAAGGTCGCCGGCACCCGCGCGTAGAACAGGCGGATGCCTGCAGACTGCACTCGCTCCAGAAGCCGCCGGGTTTCCTCGTCCGTGACGATGAACTCGACTTCCACGGTGAGCGTGCCCGCGAGCTCGAAGAACTTGCCCTCGTGCAGCACGTGGTGACGGCCGAAGCCCGCCATGGCGCGGAACGCGGAGCCGCCACGGATGCCGAGTGCGTTTGCCTGCTCGAGGAGCCACTCCCACAACGGGCGGTGCTGATGGCGCTGCCCCTCGCGCACGTAGAACCTCAGGAACGAGCCTTGCATTTGTAGCTCCGTGCCGCTGCGCCGCCGTAACTCTCAGCGGCGGATCCAGACCACCGTGCCAATGCCGGCGATTGTCATGATGACCGATCCGAGCAGATGCGAGGCGGCCGCCCCCACCGCCCACAGCGCCCGGCCCTGCTGCATTTGCGTTACCACCTCGGCGGAGAAAGTGGAGAAGGTGGTGAGCCCGCCGCAGAAGCCGGTGATGACGAACAATCGCCACTCGGGAGAGATCGCGGGGTAAGTGGCGAAGAGCGCGACGGCGACTCCGACGAGGTAGCCGCCGATCAGGTTCGCGGCGAGGGTACCGGGCGGGATCGGCGGGAAGTGTTGATTCAGCGTCATGCCGAGCCACCAGCGCAGCAACGCCCCGAGGCTCGCGCCGAGACTGATGGCCACGATCGCTCTCCACATGGGCGGACCTTGTACCGTACGGCGCGAGCGGTGCGCAACGGTTCGAGTATGCTTACCCGCCTTGCGGGCCGCGCGGCCCTGCGGACCCGGAAGTACGCCATGCGTAGTCTCGCGCCAGTTCACCTCGCGCTCGGCCTGTTGATTGCGGCCCTGGGCGGCTGCTCGCAAGAATCCCAGCAGCGCGCCGCCGACGAGCGCCTGCGCTCGATCTATACCAGCGAGTGGAAATGGCGCAGCGACCAGCAGCCCGATGACGAGAACGGCACCCGCCCCGTGGCCGACCACCTCCCGAAGGTCGACCCGGCGACGCAGCAGATGCGTCTCAGGTACTGGGAGGAGGTGCAGCGGCGTCTCTCTGCCATTGCGCGCTCGAGCCTCTCGGCGCCGGAGCAACTCAACTACGACATCTATGGCGCGCAGATCGGCGTGTTGATCGCCAACCAGCGCTTCCGCGACTTCGAGATGCCGGCGAATTCCGACACCACCTTCTGGACCGACATCGGCTACACCGCGCGCCGCCCGTTCCGCACCCTCACCGACTACGAGCACTGGATTGCGCAGATGCGCGACATTCCGCGCTACTTCCACGAGGAGATGGACGAGATGCGCGCCGGGATGAGGCGCGGCTTCACGCCGCCGCGGGTGACCATGGAGGGGCGCGATTCCTCCCTCACCGCCGTCACGCAGGCGACACCCGAGGCGAGCCTGTTCTATACGGCCTTCCGGGACATGCCGGGCATCGCGGCGGAGAGGCAGGCGAGCCTGCGGGCGCAGGCGCTGATGGTTATCCGCGAAGCGGTACAGCCGGCGTACCTCGAGCTGCTGAAGTTCATGCGTAGCGAGTACGTGCCTGGCATGCGCACCACGCTTGCGGCCACGGACCTGCCGGATGGCGCCAACTACTATCGCGCCAAGATTCGCGAGTTCACCACGCTCGACCTGGATCCGGCGGCGATTCATCAGCTGGGTGTCTCCGAGGTGCAGCGCCTGCACGAGGCGATGGTCGCGGCCATGCGCGAGAGCGGCTTCACCGGCGACTTTGCGGCGTTCCTGAAGTTCCTGCGCACCGACCCGCGCTTCTACGCAAAGACCCCGCAGGAGCTGCTGATGCGCGCGGCGTGGATCGCCAAGAGCTTCGATGGCAAGGCGGCGCAGTTCTTCGGCTACCTGCCTCGGGCGCGCTTCGCCATCAAGCCGGTGCCCGATGATCTGGCCCGCTTCTACACCGCCGGGCGCGGCGGGGCCGGAGTGTATCTGCTCAACACCTATGACCTTCCCAGCCGCCCGCTCTACAGCCTGACGGCGCTCACGCTGCACGAATCGGCTCCGGGGCACGCGTTTCAGATTCCCATCGCCATGGAGCACAAGGACCAGCCCGCGTTCCGCCAGCTGACCTACGTCTCCGCGTATGGCGAGGGCTGGGCGCTTTATTGCGAGCGGCTCGGGGTGGAAATGGGCATGTACGACAGCGCTTACGACCGTTTCGGCATGCTCGGCTATCAGATCTGGCGGGCCGCGAGGCTGGTGGTGGACACGGGAATTCATGCGCAGCACTGGACGCGCGAGCAGGCGATCGATTACTTCAGGCAGTACACCGCGCTCCCCGAGCGTGAGATCGCCACCGAGGTAGACCGCTACATCGCCTGGCCGGCACAGGCGCTCTCGTATTACCTGGGCGAGCGCGCGATCCTCGAAGCGCGCGAGCGCGCCGAGAAAGCGCTCGGCGAGCGCTTCAACATCCGCGCCTTTCACGATGCGGTGCTGGAACTCGGGTCCGTGCCGCTACCGCTGCTCGAGGCACGCATCGGGCGCTTCATCGCCGAGGGCGGCCGCGGGCCTTACCCCGAGATGGAGTAGCCGTCGGCGCCGGGGTTAACATAGCGCTGTTTCGTACTCACGGGGCTCGCAAGAGGAGGTCACATGAGACGCTCGACGTGGCTGGTGACGATGGGAGCGATGCTGGGGATGCTCGCGGGGCAGTCGGCGCTCGCGCAGGCAACACACGCTAACAGCCAGCAGGAGAAGATGACGACCTGCAATGCGGATGCCACAGCCAAGGGACTCAAGGGCGAGGAGCGCAAGTCCTTCATGAAGAGCTGCCTGTCGGACAAGCCCGCCGCGCCGGCCGCGAAGAGCAATAGCCAGCAGGAGAAGATGAAGAGCTGCAATGCGGACGCCAAGGCGAAGGGCCTCAAGGGTGATGACCGCAAGGCGTTCATGAAGACCTGTCTGAGCGGTTCTTCCGGCTGAAGCGCCCTGGGGCCTGGCGGATCCCGGCCGCTGCCGCACGACGTTGCGCCGCGTTGCCGATGACCGAAACAGCGCAATTCTCCGCCGCGGGCGGCTGCACCTGCCGCGCGCTGCGCTATCGGATGACGCGCGCACCGCTCATCGTGCACTGTTGTCATTGCCGCTGGTGCCAGCGCGAGACCGGTACGGCTTTCGCGCTCAACGCGCTGATCGAATCGGCACACCTCGTCACGCTGTCCGGCCAACCGGAGCTCGTGCCGACGCCCAGCAACAGCGGCAAGGGGCAGAGGATCGCCCGCTGCCCGCTGTGCCGTGTGGCCGTCTGGAGCCATTACGGCGGCCTCGGGGAGCTGGTGAGTTTCGTGCGCGTCGGCACGCTCGAGGAGCCCGACCGCTTCGCCCCCGACGTGCATATCTATACCGAATCGAAGCAGCCCTGGGTGGTGATCCCCGCCGGCGCACGCGCCTTCAGCCAGTATTACAAGAGGGGCGAGGTGTGGAGTGAGCAGAGCCTCGCGCGGCGCGAGGCGCTGCTGGGCTGACGCGTTCCGTGCTGCGGCCCCAGGGCCCGGAGCGCCGTGGCGCACCCGTTTGATATAGAGGAATTGCATACCAAAGGGGCAAAATACGATTATTTGCCGCAGCCTGCCGCTGCCTAGAATGCGCGCAGCATGCGTATGCCCGATCCGCCCGCCCCCTATCCGTTCGCCGACACGCAGTTGCCCTGTCTGATCGGCGGTGAGTTCGTCCGCGCCGGCCGTCGCTTCGAGAAGTTGAGTCCGGTGAACGGGCGCACGCTCTGCAACGTCGCCGAGGCGGACGGCGCCATGGTCGATCGCGCCGTGCAGGCGGCGCGCGCCGCACTGCGCGGACCGTGGGGGCGCCTGACGACCCCCGAGCGCTGCGCGCTGCTGCGCAAGGTGGCCGATCGCATCGAGGCGCGCTTCGCCGAGTTCGTGAGCGCGGAGATTGCCGATACCGGCAAGACGCTGCAGCAGGCGAGCAGCCTCGATATCCCGCGCGGGGCGGCGAACTTTCGCGCCTATGCGGACCTGGCGCTGGCGCGCTCCTCGGAATGCTTCGAGATGGGCACCTCCGACGGCCGCGGTGCCCTCAACTACTCCGTGCACAAGCCCGTCGGAGTGGTCGCGGTGATAGCGCCATGGAATCTGCCCTTTCTGCTGCTGACCTGGAAGGTGGCGCCGGCGCTCGCTTGCGGCAACGCAGTGGTGGCCAAGCCCTCGGAGGAGACCCCCTCGAGCGCCGCGCTGCTGGCCGAGGTGATGCAGGAGGCGGGCGTGCCGCCGGGGGTGTTCAACCTCGTGCACGGCTTCGGACCGGGCTCGGCCGGCGAAGCGCTGGTGAGTCATCCCGACGTGAACGCCATCGCCTTCACCGGCGAATCCGCCACCGGCGCGGCCATCATGAGAAGCGCCGCCGACTCGGTGAAGGCGCTGTCCTTCGAACTCGGCGGCAAGAACGCCGCGCTGGTGTTTGCCGATGCGGATTTCGAGGCGGCAGTGGCGGGCACCCTGCGCTCGGTGTTCTCCAATTGCGGGCAGGTGTGCCTGTGCTCCGAGCGCGTCTATGTCGAGCGCTCGATCTTCGAGGGCTTCGTAGAGGCGCTCACCGCGCGCGCGCGACGGCTGAAAATCGGCGGTCCCTACGAGCGCGCGGACATCGGGCCGCTGATCTCGCGCGCGCACCGTGAGAAGGTGCTGTCCTACTATCGGCTGGCGCGCGCCGAGCACGGGGAGATTCTCTGCGGCGGCGGGGTGCCGACCTTCGGCGACGAGCGCGACGGCGGCGCCTTCATCGAGCCCACCATCGTGCGCGGGCTCGCCGAGGATGCCCGCTGCGTCAAGGAGGAAATCTTCGGTCCGGTCTGTCACATCGCGCCGTTCGACTCCGAGGAGCAGGCGGTCGCGCTCGCCAACGACAGCCGCTACGGTCTGGCGGGGGCCATCTGGACATCCAACCTGCAGCGCGCGCATCGCGTGGCGCGCCAGATGGAAGTGGGCATCGCCTGGGTGAACGACTGGTTTCTGCGCGACCTGCGCACGCCCTTCGGGGGGGTGAAGCTCTCGGGGATCGGCCGCGAGGGCGGGGCACATTCGCTCGCATTCTTCTCCGAGCCGATGAACATCTGCATCAAGCTCTAGGAGCGCGCGCATGAGGATGGAGGAGCGGCGGAGGGATGCGAGCGCGCAAAGCGGGGTGGTGGCGGGCAAGGCGCAACCGCGCGGAACCTTCCCGCACTTCCGCCGCGCCGGCGATTTCATCTTCGTCTCCGGGACGAGCGCGCGGCGCGCCGATGATTCGATCGCCGGCGCCGAGCTCGATGCGAGCGGGCGGCCGTTGCTCGACATCCGCGTTCAGACGCGCGCGGTGCTCGAGAACATCCGTGACATCCTCGCCAGCGCGGGCGTGGCCCTGAGCGATGTGGTGGAAGTCAGTACCTACCTGGTGAACATGGCCGACTTCAGCGGCTACAACGAGGTCTACAGTGAGTTCTTCGGCTACGAAGGACCGGCGCGCACCACCGTGGCGGTGGCCTCCCTCCCGCACCCGCAGCTGTTGATCGAGGTGCGCGCGGTGGCGTACCGCCCGCTCGGCGACGGAGCGGGTTGACGAGTCTCGGACTCGAGGAGACGTCAGTGAAGATGGTCGACATTCATTCGCACTTCCTGCCGCGCCGCTGGCCGGATCTGGCGGCGCGCTTCGGCACACCCGGCTGGCCGTGGCTGAAGCACACGGGCGAGGGACTGGCGATGCTCATGCTGGGGGAGAAGGAGTTTCGCCCGGTGAACTCGGCGTGCTGGGACCCGGCCGTGCGGCTCGAAGCCATGGACCGCGACGGAGTGGACGTGCAGATCATGTGCGCCACGCCGATCCTGTTTTCGTATGATCGTCCGCCGGCGCAGGCGCTCGAGTGCGCGCGCATCTTCAACGATGCGGCGCTCGAGATCTGCGCCGCCGCGCCGCGCCGGCTGAAGTCGTTGTGCCAGGTGCCGCTGCAGGATACCGAGCTCGCCTGCCACGAGCTCTCCCGTGCGATGGCCGACGGGCACGTCGGCGTGCACATCGGCAACCACGTGGGCGCGCGTGACCTGCATGACGAGGGCATCATCACCTTCCTGCAGCACTGCGCAACCGAAGGTGCGGCGGTATTCGTGCACCCCTGGGACATGATGGGCCAGGAGCGCATGGCCAGATATCAGCTGCCGTGGCTGGTGGCGATGCCGGCTGAGACGCAGCTGTCGATCCTTTGGCTGATCCTCTCCGGCTCCTTCGAGCGCCTGCCGCGCTCGCTCAAGCTGTGTTTTGCGCACGGCGGCGGGAGCTTCCCCTATCTGCTCGGGCGGGTCGACAACGCCTGGCGCAACCGCGACATCGTGCGCGAGGACTGCCCGCGCCTGCCTTCCTCCTACGTCGACCGCTTCTATGTCGATGCGGCGGTCTTCAGCGACGACGCGCTCAGCTTCCTCGTGAAGATCATGGGCGAGGATCGCGTCATGCTCGGCTCCGACTATCCCTTCCCGCTCGGGGAGCAACAGGTGGGAAGCCTGATCCGCTCGCACCCGGACTTGCCGTCACGGGTGCGCGAGAAACTGCTGCACGCGAACGCCAGCCGTTTCTTCGCTCTCGGCGGCGCACATTCGGCGAAGCGCGCGGCGCCGGCGGCACTGCGCAGCGCCTGAGCACGCCGCGCCGTAAGGTGACGGGCCGTGTGGGTTGTCCCCGCTGCCCCCGCAGCGGACCGGCTATGATCCACGCCGCATGACCTCGGTACGCCTCGAGCGCTGGATCACACGCAAATTCCGCCTGCGGCACGTGGAGCTGATCGCGGCGGTGTACGACTCGCGTAGCATCCTCAAGGCCTCCCGGCGGCTGAACCTGACCCAGCCCACGGTCACCAAGGCGTTGCAGGACATCGAGGCGACGCTCAATGTCCCGCTCTTCAAGCGCACCAACCGCGGTCTCGAGCCCACTGCCTACGGGGAGATCTTCGCGCGGCACGCCAAGATCGTGCTGGCGCAGCTGCGCCACGCGGCCGAGGAGCTGGAGAACCTGCGCGCCGGCTACAGTGGCAAGGTCACGGTCGGCACGTTGCTTGCCGCCGCCGCCAGCATCCTGCCGGATGCGATCACGTTGCTGAAGAAGGAGCGCCCCGGCGTCGCGATCAGCATCGTTGTCGGCACGTATGACATTCTTCTGCCGGCGCTGCTCGTGGGCGACCTGGACATGGTACTCGGGCGCATGCCCGAGCAGGGCCGCAGCCGCGCGCTGGTGTACGAGGAGTTCTACACTGAACCGATCTGCCTGGTCGTGCGCTGCGGGCACCCGCTGTTGCGTAAACGCCGGTTGAAGCTGCGTGAGCTGGTGAACGAGCCCTGGCTGCTGCCACTGCCGGAGACCGCGCTGCGTCGCCAGATCGAGCGCGCTTTCCTCGACGCCAATGCTCCGCTTCCGCGCAACGTCATTGAGTCGGTCTCGATCCTGACCAACCGCGTGCTGCTGCGCAGGTCCGACTGCATCGGTGTGATGCCCTACCACGTGGCGCTGGATGACGTCGAGCACCAGCTGTTGTCAATCCTGCCGGTGAAGCTGAAGTCGATCGACAGCCCGGTGGGTGCGATGCTGCGCGCTCCCGGCGAGCTGCCGCCCGCGGCCAGCGCGTTGCTCGAGTGCCTGCGCATCGCCGCCCGCGACGTACCCTCGCCACGGCTGTAGGAGGCGCCGTGCTCGCCTTCGTGAGAGAAGTCAGCCCGCAGCTCGCGCAGTGCGAGCTTACGCATCTCGAGCGCAGCGCAATCGATGTGGCACGCGCCGTGCGTCAGCACCGCGAGTACTGCGGGGCGCTGCGCACACTCGGGTGCCGGCTCGAGTGGCTGCCGCCGTTGCCGCAGCACCCCGACGGTGTATTCGTGGAAGATACGGCGGTGATGCTCGCGGAGATCGCGGTCGTCACCCGCCCGGGCGCTGCCTCACGCCGCGGTGAGACGCCGAGCGTCGCCGCAGCGCTCGCCCGCCATGTTCAGGTGCTGCAGCTGAGCGAGCCCGCCTGTCTGGAAGGCGGCGACGTGCTGCGCATCGGCCGTACGCTCTTCGTCGGAGCCTCGGCGCGTACGAATTCGCCGGGCATCGAGCAGCTGGCGCAGGCGCTCGCGCCCTATGGCTACGCGGTGCGAGCAGTGGCGATGGACGGCTGCCTGCACCTGAAGAGCGCCTGCAGCTTCATTCCGCCCGATGTCCTGCTCGTCAATCCGTCCTGGGTCGACCCGGTGGGCTTCGGCGCGCAGCGCGTGATCGCCGTCGACGAGGCCGAGCCGTACGCGGCCAACACCCTCAGCATCGGCGGCATGACGCTGGTGAGCGCTGCCTATCCGCACACCCGCCGCCACCTGCAGGCGGCGGGCGTCGGCACGCAGGCGCTCGATGTGAGCGAGCTCCACAAGGCTGAAGCCGCGCTCACCTGCCTGAGCCTGCTGCACGATGCGGCCGCGGCCTCAGGCTGATGCGCTGACCCCGCGCAAGGCGCGCAGGAACGCGGCGACCTCAGGCTCGGTGCCGATCGTCACGCGACACCAGTTCTCGTAGGGTGCGAAGCGTCGCCCAACGAGGATGCCGTGCTCCTTCATGAGCGCTGCGAAGCGCGCCAGCGGCATGCCGGTATCGAAGAACACGAAATTGCCCTGCGGCTCGGCATAGCGCAGGTTGAGGCGCGTCAGCTCGCTCGTGATGCGGGTGCGGCTCGCTATGATCCGGCGGCGGCAATCGCCGAGGAAAGCACGGTCCGCGAGGCTGGCGCGCGCCGCGCGCACCGCGAAAATGTTCGGCGTGCTCATGCAGGTGGCGGCGAGAGCAGCGGCGAGCTCCGGCTGAGTGATGCCGTAGCCGCAGCGCAGGCCCGCCATGCCGTGGATCTTGGAGAAGGTTCTGAGGATTACGACGCGTCGCTCGCCGTGCACCAGGTCGGCGACCGTAGCCACCCCGCTCCCGCTGGCGAAGTCCATGTACGCCTCGTCGACGATCGTGACCACCGATTCGGGGAGCGAGCGCACGAAAGCGCGTATCTGCGCCGCCGGCAGTGCCGTGCCGGTCGGATTGTTGGGATTGCACAGGTAGATCGCGCGGGTGTGCCCCGACACGGCGGCGCGCATGGCGGAGAGGTCGTGATACTGCCGCGCGTCGAGCGGCACGAATTTGAGCGCCGCCCCACGCCGCAGCGCGTATCCGGTCAATTCCTCGTAGGTGGGCGCCGCGGCGATGATCTCCCCGCCGTCGCGCCCGTACATAAACCCGAGCGCACACAGCAGCTCCCCCGAGCCGGTGCCGGTCACGATGTGCTCGGGAGCGATGTCCTCGTGCCGCGCGAGTGCGGCGACGAGCTCCTGCAGCTCTGCGTCCGAGGGGTAACGGCAGCCTTGCGCAATCGTAGCGGCGACGGCCGCGCGCGCGGCGGGCGACGGTCCATAGGGATTCTCGTTCCAACACAACACGAGCGGCCCTTGGGACGCGCTCGTCTCCTCACCCGCAGCGCGCAGGGCAGCTCCCGGTCCCGCCAGCAGCAACGCGGAGGCGCTCAACAGATCACGGCGGCTCAAGCTCATGGCGCTTCGGCTCCCTTGGTGGCCGGGGCGCAGACCCCGTCGCCAAGATACACCGTAGCCGTGGGCGCGACCATGCGCTCGAGCCGGCCGGCCGAGCGGGAGGCGGCGCTGTGTTATTTTTCCGGCGCGGGCGGTGAATTGGATTTTCGAGGGCTATGAGTCACGCGTGAGCTGAAGCGCGCCGTGGACAGCGCTGCGGAGGCGACGCTAGACTCGGACGTGGCTGTTGTTTCGCGATCATGCGCTTTCAGGCCCGGTGGCCGCGCCGGACGGCGTCGCGCGTGAGCCGCATCGTCAGCTTCCGGCAGATGCAGTACGGTACCCGCGAGGACTACCTGCTGCTCGATCAGGCCGAGCGCCAGTACGCCGCAGGTCTTGCTGATCGCGTGCTGCAGGCCCTGCACCAGCTCGATCACTCCCTCGAAGGCTACCCCGTCAGCCGACTCGAGCATTCGCGCCAGGCGGCGACCCGCGCGATGAAGGACCGTGCGGACGAGGAGATGATCGTGGCGGCGCTGCTTCACGACATCGGCGACGAGCTGGCACCCTACAATCACGCCGAGCTGGCGGCGGCGGTGCTGCGCCCGTACGTGCGCCCGGAAGTGAGCTGGATCGTGGCGCAGCACGGCCTGTTCCAGAACTATTACTACGCACATCACTTCGGCGGGGATCGCAACGGCCGCGAGCGCCTGCGGGATCATCCCTGGTACGGGGCGTGCGTGCACTTCTGCGCCACCTGGGATCAATGCTCTTTCGATCCCGACTATCCAAGCGAGCCGCTGGAGGTCTTCGAGCCGATAGTGCGGCGCATCTTCGCGCGATCCCCGCACGATCCACGCTACCTCTCGACCGCCGTCGGCTAGGGGCGGGCGGGGCGGTGGCGCGCCTCCTACAGTCCGCTCTTGATTCGTGTCCAGGTGCGCGTCTGCAGGCGCTGATATTTCGCGTCAAATTCCTGCGGCGGGTAGAGCCGCGCGCGCACTTCGGGGGGCGGATAGATCGCAGGATCGTTGAGGATTTCCGGCTTCACGAATGAGCGGGCGCTCAGGTTATCGTTGCCGTAGTGAGTATCGTTCGTGACGTCGGCGATCACGTGCGGATCGAGGATGAAGTTGATGAACTTGTGGGCCGCGCGCGGGTGCGGCGCTGCCGCCGGGATCAGCAGTGCGTTGTAGGTGATGTTGGAGCCTTCCCTGGGAAGGGTAAAGGCGAGGTGCAGGTCGAGGCCCGCGGCGCGCGAACGCGTCACTGCAAGCGAGTAGTCGCTCGACCACGCCATCGCCACGCACAGCTCGTTGCTCGCGAGCTGATAGACGTAGTCATTGGAGTCGAACAGGCGGATGTAGCGGCGCACCGACATCACCAGCCGCTCCGCCGCCTGCAGGTCCTCGATGCGCCGGGAGTTGGGGTCGAGGTGCAGGTACTGCAGGGCAAGCTGCAGCACGTCATCGGGCGAGTCGAGGAAGCTCACGCCGCAGTCCGCCAGGCGCGCCACCACCTGCGGCTTGAACAGCATATCGAGACTCTCGACCGGGGCATCCGGCAGGCGTGCGCGGACCAGCTGCACGTTGTACGCGAAGCCGTTCATGGCGTGCAGATAAGGCGCGGCGTAGCGGTTGGCGGGATCGGCCTGCGCCTGCACGGCGAGCACGTCCGGGTCGAGATTTTTCCAGTTGGGCAGCTGCGCCTTGTCGAGGGGCTCGTAGAGCCCGGAACGGATCTGGCGGCCGTAATACGCGATGCTGGTGCTGACGATGTCGTAGCCGGAATCCCCGACGAGCAGTTTGGCCTCCAGCGTCTCGTTCGAATCGAACAGGTCGTAGACGACCTTGATGCCCGTGGTGCGCTCGAATCGGGCGACCGTATCGAAGCCGATGTAGTCCGCCCAGTTGTAGACGTGCAGGACCGGCTCCTCGGCTTCGCTCCGGGGTGCACCCTCGCGCGAGGGCGCCGGGCCGTGGCCGCAGCCGCCAACGCACAAAGCGCTCAGGGCCGTGCAAATCCCCAGCGCCGCCCGCACCCCCATGCGTGCTGCGCTAAGCGCGCGTCAGCTCGGTGCGGACCCACTCCTGGAACTGCCGTATCGCATACTCTTCCGGCATGAGGACACCGCGGGCGTGCGGCAACGCGTGCAGCCCGCGCTGATTGACCTCACAGATCTCGGCGTCCTCGCTCATGACGATGTCGGTGAACTCCACCGCCTTCATGATGTCGCGCGTCGGATCGGCAAGGGTCTCGGGCAGAAACAGGAACTCGATGCTCATTTCGGTGCGTTCCGGCCCGAGCGGCAGCAGCCGCACCACGCGCACGTAATCCACGTGCGCCACGATGAACACCGAGGGTACGCCCGTGAGGTACAAATGCCCGGCCTTACGGTCTTCGGGACTCAACTGCGGGAACAACACGCCGACGGGTTTGCCGTCCATGGTCCAGGACTCGGCTCCGGCGCGCAGCCCACCGCCATACTTCGGATCATCGTCATCGGCATGATCCTGCCAGCGCGGATCGTCGCGCCGCTCGAGGAGGGCGCGGCCGAAGATCGGTACCAGCTGCGCGAGCCTGGGGTGAACTCGCGGACAATGCAGGCACTCGTTGTAGTTCTCCCAGAACACCTTCCAGTTGCACTCGATGGTCCTGCGCAGCCTGTGGCCGACGGCCAGCTCGCCGAGGTGCCAGGCATCGAGGCGCTGCAGCGGCAGATCAAAGCTGGCGGCGAGTCGCGGCGGTTCGGGCGTCAGCGCGGCGAACACGAAGCCGTTCCACTCGGTCGCCGGGAGCGCGTACAGCGGGAAATCGTGGACGTCGAAGCCATCGCCCGGCTGCGCCGAGGAGGTCTGCAGGAGCTCCCCGCGCAGGTTGTATCTCCAGCTGTGATAGGGGCACACGATGCCTGCGGCGGGGAAGCGCCCCTGCGTTGCCTTGCACAGTTCCGATCCGCGGTGACGGCAGGTGTTGTGGAAAGCGCGCGCAACGCCGTCCTCATCGCGCACCACCAGTATTGACTGATTGCCCACGCCGAGGGTGCGGAAGCTGCGCGCGCTGCCGATGTCGCTCGAGCGGCACACGTAGATCCAGTTCCGGTACCAGATCCGCTGCAACTCCCGCTCGTGATGCACGGGGTCGAAGTAATACTCGGCCGGCAGTGTCTCGACGGGCGTCGTCAGGCCCGCGTAGCCCGGATCGCGTCTGACGGTAGAACCGCTTGCGCTCACGATGTTTCCCTCGGCAGCCGTGCGGCATTGTAACCGAGGTGTCGGCGGCGGACGTGCTCCTCACGCCCGCGCGAGCGGCCGCCTTGCGACGCCACTGTGCCCGAAAAGTTCAACGGCAGGCGGCGCGTAACGATGCCGGCTACGGGTGCGTCGAATGGTATCTGTACCCGCGGGCTACGCGTTAATGAAGCCGCGACAACCACACGTCGGCATCCGGCCAGACCGACACCGTGCGCGCGCAGCGAAAACCGCTGTCTTCATCGGCGGTGCTGGGATGCTCGTAGCGGCGGGTCGCGGCGCGTTTGTTGGCCGGGTTTGACTCCAGCCACGAGCCTCCCTTGAGCACCTTGCAGGCGGAGAACTTCGACGGGTCGGACGGCTCGCACCGGGTGTAGAGCGTGGTGTCTACCCACTGCCAGACGGTTCCGGAAAGTCCCTTGTAGCGACCACCGATACCTTCACCGCGTCCGTCCATCACATGCGGGGCGATTTTCATGTTGCGCGCCACCGGCGGGGGATCGTCGCCCCAGGGAAAGACGCTGCGCGCAGGCCCGCGTGCGACGTATTCCCACTCGTCTTCGGAGGGCAAGCGCGAGCCCACGGACTTGCAGTAGGCGAGGGCGTCCTGGAAGGTAACCCCCACGACTGGCGAGTCGTCTTCCGCGGGGTGCCTCTTCAAGGCGTTGCGCCAGCTGCCACCGTCTACCTGCTCGACACCGCTGCCGTCGGGCTTGAGCGCAAAGGCGAAGCCGACCCGTTCCGCGTGCGTGACGTAGTGGGCGCCGTCGGCAAATTCCCGGAAGGCGCGGACGCTGACCGGTAATTCATCGAGCTGGAAGGGGTGCAGCGTCGCGCTGCGCAGCTTTTCGTCCTCGCCGTACCAGGCCGGGTCGCAATGGGAGGAATACTGCCTGCACAGTACCAAGGCAGCGCGAAGCTGCTCGGGCGTGTCGCCGAGCTTCACATGCCGGGGGGCGCTCTCGAGAATGTGGCGGATGGTGGCCTCGGGGTAGCTGTGTGCGGCGTCGATCCCCTCGGCCGCAATTCCCAGCAGGTCGAACAGCGACAGGGCGGCCGCTCCAGCTATGGCGTGACCGTCGACCGTTGTCACTATCCGGTTGCCGTCGTTGGGGTCCGGGGGTCTGGGCATCGCCGAGGCGGCCGTGTCCGGCCAGGAAAAGACGCTCGCCAGCCAACTCATCATCGCGGAGAACAGACCGGGCGATTCGGTCATGCGCGATGAGTCGTCCGCCGGGCCAGGTACCGGCACGGGCGGTACAGGCTTGGGTGGCAGGGGCACAGGTGTGGGTCGGATGAAATAGAAATGCCCGACTACCTCGGAGTACTCCCCGGGCATCTGCCTTTGCCCGGTCGCAGCCAGCACCGCCTCCCGCGCATCCTGGAAAACCTCCATCACCGGTTCATGCACCTCGAGGATGGCGTGCGTGAGTGCAGTCGTGTAAGGGCTGTTGCGGCCTTCGCCATCTTCGGCTACCGCACCGGGTGCGGCGGAGTAGGCAATCAAGATCCCCTTCGGCGCTTCCATGACCGCGAGCCCGCGCCCGGCGGAGCGCATGCCGCGGACGAAGGGGTTGTTACGGCAGGCGTCGAGGATCACGATGTTGAGATCGTTGCGCGCATAGCGCATCTGCTCGATCACCCACTCGGCGCTCACGGCCTCGATCTCGACATCGCCTTCGCGGTCGATGTTGGCCGTGGTCGGGATCAGGTAATTGCGCCCGTTGAGCTGCACACCATGCCCGGCGTAGTAGAAGAGTCCCACTGCTCTCGGGCCCGCTTCCTCGAGACGCTCGCCAAATTTCTGGATGGCACGCTTCATCGTGACCTGATCGGCGTTGCGCTTTGCAATTACCTCAAAGCCGACCTTCTTCAGCGTCTCTTCCATCAGCCCGGCGTCGTTGGCGGGGTTGCGCAGCGGACCGCTCGGATAGGCGCTGTTCCCGAGGACCAGCGCAATCCGCGGTTCGGCCACCGCCGAGACGGGCGCGAGCATCGCGAGGGCGAGAAGGAGCAGGCGTTTCATCGGGTACACGCCGCGCGGCTCGTTTCGGTATAATTGCTTTGCACCAACGCGCTCGGGGCAGCCATGACTGACCGCGTCACGGGGTGTTCCACCCCAGCGGCGGCGAAGCGGCTGTCCCCGAGGGCAATTATCGCTCCCCGGGGCGGTTTTGGAAGCGCTCCTTGAAGGGGCCGGGCGGGGAAAAATGAAAAGACGCAGTTTGCAATTGCGCATTGCCGGACTCACTGCCGCCTTCGGGCTCACCCTGGGCCTCACCCTCGCCCCGGTCGCATCTCAGGCGGGCTTCTTTCGCGACATGCTGGATATCATCCACCCGACGCCGAAGCCGCCGCAGCCGGGTGCGCCCGGTTCTCAAACCCTTCCGCGGCAGGGATTTGCCTGCTGCAACCTGCATTACAGCAAGGACTGGATCAACGACGGCAATTACGCCGAGCTGCCGATGATTCCCGCCGGTACACCCATCGAAGTGCTGAGCTATGGCCGGCACCGCGCCAACGTCAAGATCGACGGCAAGCCCATGCGACTCGGCCATGACTACGGGCGCGACCAGGAAACCCTCGAGGCGTGGGTCGGCAAGATCGTGATCAGCGAGGATCCGCGCCCGCGAATCGAAAGATACCCGCAGGCTATCCGGGAGGCGATTCAGGCGGGCAAGGTGATGGTCGGCATGACCCGCGAACAGGCCATTGTCGCGATTGGCTACCCGCTCACGAGCGAGAACGGCCCGCTCGAGGGGTCGCTCTGGAAGATGTGGCGCTCAACCCGTGGCGAGTACGATCTTAATTTCCGGCCGGACGGTCGTCTGGCATCGGTCACGGGCGAGGACGAGGTGACGAGCCTCATGACCTACAAGCCGTAGCGGTTTTCGCCCCCGGCACTCCCTCAGATCGCGCGCGCGATCAGCAGCACGTTCGCAAAGGGCGTACCCTGGCTCATCGGTTCGGTCCGGCTCTCGAAGCCGCATTCGCGCAGCAGCTCGCGCCAGCCTGTGACGCCCCGGCAATGCAGCCGCACGAGTCCGTGGCCGCGAAAGAGCATGATGACCCGGTCACTCCATCGCGTCAGGTGAAAGCGCAGGCCCGCGTCCGCATCGCCGACCCGCAGCAGCAGCGTGCCGCCGGGAGGCAGGGCAGCCCGAACGCGTCGCAGGACATCGCACTGTGAGGCTTCCGGCATGTAATGCAGGACGTCCAGGATCACCACGGCGTCCGCGGTTCCGAAGGCGGTGTTGCGAATATCGGCGTGCGTGATTTCGCACTCCGGCCGCAGCCCCCGGCGCGCGCGGGCGACGTCCCGGCGCATCATCTCGACGCCCCGGATCGAGCGGGGGGAGGGGGGCGGCGGCCACCGCCGCGGCCACGCCCCACTCTCGTAGGCACGCGCCGCCGCCCGTAGCCATGCGGCCAGCAGCCCCTGGCCGCATCCCAGATCGAGTATGCGCGGGCGTCCGCGCAGCAAGCCGAGCTCGAGGATTTCGCGGAACACCGGGTCGTGACGCAGCTTGCCGCGGGCAAAATGGTAGGCGAAGCGACCGGCCCTGCGATAAGGCTCAGATGCCCGCTCGATCAGCGCCCGGTGCACCGCGGGCCAGTCCTGGCGCCAGGCCGCACCGTGCGCATCCCCAGCCTGCCCGGCGCGGGGTGTGAAAGCCTCTCTGGATACGTGGTTATGCACTTCTTCGCCCCCTCCCCGCGGTGCCCTGAAGGCTCCGGCTACGCGCCTTGCCAGATGGCGCTGTCCTGCCGGGACCGGAGATTATATGTAGAGCGCGTAGTCCGATTCCTACAGCCGGGGACAGAGCCTACCTGATACCGGCGGTCAGAAGCGTGGCAGTAATATGCCCGCGCTGACGGTTTGCAGCCGGCGTGCATCAGCGCGCCTGCGGCTGCAGTACATTTTGAGCCAGAGGCCTTTAGGCATCGTCGCCACGCAATTTGCGTGGCGTGGGGGGGCGGAGTGCAACTCTCGCTGCGGCTGTCGATCGTAACTCCCCATATCCGCCGCGCTGCGCCCGGCGCGCTCGCCGCCGTCCGTGTGAATGCCCTCTTCATTTCCGCGCTCGATCTCCGGCGCCTCCGGGCGGGGTGTCGGCGCCATCATCTCCGGGAGCCCGCTGATGCAACCACAGGAACGTGAGCCACGTGCACGCCGCGCCAACGGCCGGCACGGTGCCGAGGAAGGAACGCTCGACCTGCGCCGGCTGCTGCGCGCGCTGCAGGCGGTGCGTGACGGAGATTTCTCCGTGCGGCTGGCGAGCGATCAGACCGGGCTCGCCGGCAAGGTGGCCGACACGTTCAACGAGATCGTGACCGCGAACCAGCGGCTGGCGCACGAGCTCGAGCGCGTCGGCCAGATCGTCGGCAAGGACGGCAAGACCCGCCATCGCATGTCGAGCGAGCGCCGCTCGGGCGCCTGGGGCGCGATGGAGAACTCCGTCAACACCCTCATCGATGACCTGCTGTGGCCCACCACCGAGGTCACACGCACCATTTCGGCCGTCGCCAAGGGCGACCTGCAGCAGACGATGAGCCTGGAGGTGAGCGGGCGCCCGCTGAAGGGCGAGTTCCTGCGTTCCGCGACCATCGTCAACACCATGATCGCGCAGATGAGCGCGTTCACCTCCGAGGTGACGCGCGTCGCGCGCGAAGTCGGCACCGAAGGCAAGCTCGGTGGCCAGGCGGCCGTGCCCGGTGTCGCCGGCACCTGGAAGGATCTGACCGACAGCGTCAACTCCATGGCCAGCAACCTCACCGGCCAGGTGCGCAACATCTCCGAGGTCACGATCGCGGTGGCCAACGGCGACCTGTCGCGCAAGATCACGGTGGACGTGCGCGGCGAGATCCTGCAGCTGAAGGAAGCCATCAACACGATGGTCGACCAGCTGCGCTCGTTCGCCTCCGAAGTCACGCGCGTCGCGCGCGAGGTGGGCTACCGAAGGCAAGCTCGGCGGCCAGGCGATCGTCTCGGGCGTCGCCGGCACCTGGAAGGACCTCACCGACTCGGTCAACGCCATGGCCACCAACCTCACCGGCCAGGTGCGCAACATCGCGGAAGTGACCACCGCGGTGGCGCGCGGCGACCTGTCGCGCAAGATCACGGTGGACGTGAAGGGCGAGATCCTCGAGCTGAAGAACACCATCAACACCATGGTGGACCAGCTCAACAGCTTCGCGGCCGAAGTGACCCGCGTGGCGCGCGAGGTCGGCACCGAGGGCAAGCTCGGCGGCCAGGCCGTGGTGCCGGGCGTCGCCGGCACCTGGAAGGACCTCACCGACAACGTCAACTCCATGGCCGGCAACCTCACCGGCCAGGTGCGCAACATCGCCGAAGTCTCCACCGCCATCGCCAGCGGCGACCTGTCGCGCAAGATCACGGTGGACGTGCGCGGTGAGATCCTGCAGCTGAAGGAGACCATCAACACCATGGTCGATCAGCTGCGCTCATTCGCCTCGGAAGTGACCCGCGTGGCGCGCGAGGTCGGCACCGAGGGCAAGCTCGGCGGCCAGGCGGTGGTGCCCGGCGTCGCCGGCACCTGGAAGGACCTCACCGACAGCGTCAACTCCATGGCCGGCAACCTCACCGGCCAGGTGCGCAACATCGCCGAAGTGGCCACCGCCATCGCCAACGGCGACCTGTCGCGCAAGATCACCGCCGATGTGAAGGGCGAGATCCTGCAGCTGAAGGAATCCATCAACACCATGGTCGACCAGCTCAACGCTTTCGCCGCCGAAGTGACGCGCGTGGCGCGCGAGGTCGGCACCGAGGGCAATCTCGGCGGCCAGGCCGAAGTCAAGGGCGTGAGCGGGGTGTGGAAGGATCTGACCGAGAACGTCAACTCCATGGCCAGCAACCTCACCGGCCAGGTGCGCAACATCGCCGAAGTCGCCACCGCCATCGCCCGCGGCGACCTGTCGCGCAAGATCACCGTGGACGTGCGCGGGGAGATCCTGCAGCTCAAGCAGACCATCAACACCATGGTCGATCAGCTGAACGCCTTCGCGGCCGAAGTGACGCGCGTGGCGCGCGAGGTCGGCTCCGAAGGCAAGCTCGGCGGCCAGGCGGATGTGAAGGACGTCAGCGGCGTGTGGAAGGACCTCACCGACAAGGTCAACTCCATGGCCAGCAACCTCACCGGCCAGGTGCGCAACATCGCCGAAGTCGCCACCGCCATCGCCCGCGGCGACCTCTCGCGCAAGATCACCGTGGACGTGCGCGGGGAGATCCTGCAGCTGAAGGAGACCGTCAACACGATGGTCGATCAGCTCAACAGCTTCGCCGCCGAAGTGACCCGCGTGGCGCGCGAGGTCGGCACCGAGGGCAAGCTCGGCGGCCAGGCGATCGTGCCGGGCGTCGCCGGCACCTGGAAGGACCTTACCGACAACGTGAACTCCATGGCGCGCAACCTCACCGGCCAGGTGCGCAACATCGCCGAAGTTTCCACCGCCATCGCCCGCGGCGACCTGTCGCGCAAGATCACCGTGGACGTGAAGGGCGAGATCCTGCAGCTGAAGGAGACCATCAACACGATGGTCGACCAGCTGAACGGCTTCGCGGCGGAGGTCACGCGCCTGGCGCGCGAGGTCGGCACCGAGGGCAAGCTCGGTGGCCAGGCGGTGGTGCCCGGCGTCGCCGGTACCTGGAAGGATCTCACCGACAACGTCAACGTGATGGCGAACAACCTGACCAACCAGGTGCGCGGCATCGTCAAGGTAGTGACCGCGGTCGCCAACGGCGACCTGCGCCAGCGCCTCACGGTCGAGTCCAAGGGTGAAGTCAACGCGCTCGCCGACACCATCAACAGCATGACCGATACGCTGGCGATCTTCGCCGACCAGGTCACCAGCGTGGCGCGCGAAGTGGGTGTCGAGGGGCGCCTCGGTGGCCAGGCGCACGTGCCGGGAGCCGCGGGCACCTGGAAGGACCTGACCGCGAACGCGAACCTGCTCGCGGCCAATCTCACCAACCAGGTGCGCGCCATCGCCGAGGTTGCCACGGCGGTGACCAAGGGCGACCTCACCCGCTCCATCCAGGTGGAGGCGCGCGGTGAGGTGTCGGAGCTCAAGGACAACATCAACGCGATGATCGGCAACCTGCGCGTCACCACCGAGCGCAACACCGAGCAGGACTGGCTGAAGACCAACCTCGCCAAGTTCAGCCGCATGATGCAGGGACAGCGCGATCTCGTGACGGTAGGCAAGCTGCTGCTGTCGGAGCTGGCGCCGCTGGTCAATGCCCAGCAGGGCATCATCTACGTCATGGACAGCACGGGCAACGTGCCGTACCTGAAGGAGCTTGCCAGCTACGCCGATGAGGCCTTCGAGAAACGCGAGCCGCGCCGCTACGGCATCGGCGAAGGCCTGGTGGGCCAGGCGGCCGCGGACCGCCAGCGCCTGCTGCTCACCGATATCCCGTCCGAGTCCATCCAGGTGCGCGGTGGCCTGTTCACCGCGCGCCCGCGCAACGTCATCGTGCTGCCGGTGCTGTACGAAGGCCATGTGAAAGCCGTCGTGGAGCTCGGTTCGCTCGGAGACTTCACCGCCTCGCACCTGGCCTTCCTCGAGCAGCTCACCGGCAGCATCATCGGCGTGGTGCTCAACACCATCGAGGCGACGATGCGCACCGAGGGGCTGCTCAAGCAGTCGCAGCAGCTTGCCGGCGAGCTGCAGGCGCAGCAGACCGAGCTGCAGCAGACCAACGAGGAGCTGGCCAACAAGGCGAAGCTGCTGGCCGAGCAGAACGCGGAAGTCGAGCGCAAGAACCAGGAAATCGAGCTGGCGCGGCGCGCGCTGGAGGAGAAGGCGGCGGAGCTGGCGCTCACCTCGCGCTACAAGTCCGAGTTCCTGGCCAACATGTCGCACGAGCTGCGCACGCCGCTCAACAGCATCCTGATCCTCGGCCAGCAGCTGGCAGAGAACGCCGAGGGCAACCTGTCGACGCGGCAGGTGGAGTTCGCCAACACCATTCATGGCGCGGGCACCGACCTGCTCAACCTCATCAGCGACATCCTCGACCTGTCGAAGATCGAATCCGGCACGGTCACGGTCGAGTGCGAGGACCTGCTGTTCACGCATCTGCGGGAGACGATCGAGCGCAACTTCCGCCACGAGGCGGACGCGCGCAAGCTGTCCTTCACCGCCGACTTCGATGCGCGCCTGGGCAGGGCGATCATTACCGACTCCAAGCGCCTGCTGCAGGTGCTGAAGAACCTGCTGTCGAACGCGTTCAAGTTCACCGAGCACGGCGGCGTGCGGCTGCACGTCGGCATCGCCACCGGCGGCTGGACGTCGGAGCATCCGATCCTCAGCCAGGCCCCTTCGGTGGTCGAATTCTCCGTCAGCGATACCGGCATCGGCATCCCGCCGGAGAAGCAGAGGATCATCTTCGAGGCGTTCCAGCAGGCCGATGCGGGCACCGCGCGCAAGTACGGCGGCACCGGCCTGGGGCTGGCCATCAGCCGCGAGCTGGCCCACCTGCTCGGCGGCGAAATCCGCCTGAGCAGCATTCACGGCAGCGGCAGCACCTTTACGCTGTACCTGCCGCTCTCCTACATGGGCTCGGCCTATAACCGCGCAATGGTGCAGAGCCCGGCCGCGGGCACGCCGTCGCCAGCGTCCTTTCAGCCGGTAGTGCTTCCGGTGGTGCGGCAGGAAGAGATTCCGGACGATCGCGAGAGCCTGCAGCCCGAGGACGCGGTGCTGCTGGTGGTGGAGGATGATCCGCACTACGCGCGCATACTGATCGATCTTGGCCGCCAGCGCGGCTTCAAGGTCGTGCTGGCGAGGACCGGCGCTGACGCCCTGGCGCTCGCACGTAAGCATCCCCCAACGGCGGTCTCGCTGGATGTCTTCCTGCCGGACATGCTGGGCTGGACGGTGCTCAACCAGCTCAAGCGCAATCCCGACACCCGCCATATCCCGGTGCAGATCCTCACCGTCGAGGACGAGCGGCAATACGGGCTCGAACGCGGTGCCTTCTCCTTCCTCACCAAGAGCGCCACGACCGAGGGGCTGGAGGCGGCGCTGGAGCGTCTCAAGAGCTTCACTGCGGCGCGGGTGCGTCGGCTCCTGGTGGTCGAGGACGAGCCGGCCGAGCAGCTGAGCGTTGCGGAGCTGCTGGGCCACAGCGACGTGGAGATCACCACCGTCGGGACCGGGAGCGCGGCGCTCGAGGCCATGCGCGCAGGTGCTTTCGACTGCGCAGTGCTCGACCTGAGACTGCCCGACATGTCAGGCTTCGAGCTGCTGGCGCAGGTGCAGGCGGACGACAAGCTGCGGCAGACGCCGATCATCGTCTTTACGGGCCGCGAGCTGTCCGATCACGAGGAGATCGAGCTGCGCAGGAACGCCAAGAGCATCGTGCTGAAGGGCGTGCGCTCGCCGGAGCGGCTGCTGGACGAGACGGCGCTGTTCCTGCACCGGGTAATCGCCGACCTGCCGCCCGCAAAGCAGAAGATGATCGAGGCCCTGCACGAGAGCGACGAGCCCTTGAGCGGTCGCAAGGTGCTGGTGGTGGACGACGATATCCGCAATATCTTCGCGCTCAACAGCCTGCTGGAGCGCCATAACATGCAGGTGATCACGGCCACCAACGGACAGGAGGCGATCCAGCTGGTCGAGAGCACCGATGACCTGTCGCTGGTGCTGATGGACGTGATGATGCCGGAGATGGACGGTTATGAGACCATGCGCCGCATCCGCAGCAACCAGAAGTTTCGCCTGCTGCCGATCATCGCTCTGACGGCGAAGGCCATGAAAGGCGACCGCGAAAAGTGCCTGGAGGCGGGCGCTTCGGACTACGTGGCCAAGCCGGTGAACACCGATCAGCTGCTGTCTCTGGTGCGCATGTGGCTGCACCGCTAGCGCAGGCGCGCGCAGGTCGCGGCGCGGTCGAGGGAGGGCCCGCGAACGCCGACGACAGGGTGAACATCCTGCTGGTGGATGATCAGCCGGCGCGGCTGCTGACCTACCAGTCGGTGCTCAGCGAGCTCGGCCAGAACCTGGTGCTGGCGCACTCCGGCCGCGAGGCGCTGGAAAAGCTCATGCACCAGGAATTCGCCGTCGTACTGCTCGACGTCAGCATGCCGGACATGGACGGTTTCGAGGCGGCGCGGCTGATCCACGATCACCCGCGCTTCGAGCGCATCCCCATCATCTTCGTCACCGGCGTGCACGTGACGGAGCTCGACCGCCTGAAAGGCTACAAGGTCGGCGCGGTCGACTATGTCTCCATTCCGGTCGTGCCGGAGATCCTGCGCAGCAAGGTGGCGGTGCTGGTGGAGCTGTACTGCAAGCGCCGTGAGCTGCGCGAGCTGAACCGCAGTCTCGCGCAGACCAACGCGCAGCTCGCCGAGGCCAATCAGACGCTGCAGGCGGAAAAGACCCGCGAGCTGAAGGCGCTGAATGCGACGCTCGCGCGTGCCAACGAGGAGCTGGCCCGCGCCAACCGCGCGCTGCAGGGCGAGGTTGTCGAGCGGGCCAAGGCGGAGCAGGCGCTGAAGGAAGCCGACCGCAACAAGGACGAGTTCCTCGCCATGCTGGCGCACGAGCTGCGCAATCCCCTGGCGCCCATTCTCAACGCTGTGCATCTCATGCACATGAACCTCACCGAGCAGCAGCTGCGCTGGTCGCGCGAGGTGATCGAGCGGCAGCTGACACACCTGACGCGCCTGGTGGACGACCTTCTGGATGTATCGCGCATCACCCGCGGGAAGATCGCCCTGTCGCGTGAGGCCGTCGCAGTTGCGGCCCTCATTGCGCGCGCGGTCGAGACCATACAACCACTGATCGATGACCGCGGCCACGAACTCACGGTCGAGATACCCGACGCGACGCTCACCGTCCACTGCGACCCGCTGCGTCTCACGCAGGCTATCGGCAACGTGCTCGGCAATGCGGCCAAGTACACTCATCGCGGGGGGCGCATCACGCTCAGTGCGCGCCGCGACGCCGCGCACGTCGAGATCCGGGTGCGCGACAACGGCATCGGCATTCCGGCCGAGCGGCTGCCGCTGATTTTCAATCTGTTCACTCAGCTCGAGCGCGGATCCGATCTCCCGCAGAGCGGCCTCGGCATCGGCCTGGCCCTGGTGCGCCGGCTGATCGAGATGCACGGCGGCAGCGTCAACGCGCACAGCGACGGTGACGGCCGCGGGAGTGAGTTCCTGATACGTCTGCCGTTGCACACCACCGTGGCGGGGCCGGTTCCCGCCGGGGAGCCGGCTGCGGTAACGACCGCGGCCGCGGGTGTCCGCCGCCGCATTCTCGTTGCGGACGACAACGTCGATGCGCTCGAGAGCCTGACTGAGGTTCTGAAGCTATATGGGCACGAGGTTTTCAGCGCTCCCAACGGGCGGGCAGCGCTCGAGTCCGCCGAACACCACCTGCCTGATGTCGCGCTGCTCGATATCGGCATGCCGCTGCTCGATGGCTATGAAGTCGCACGGCGCATCCGCGCGCAGCCCTGGGGCAAGGGGGTCAAACTGCTGGCGCTGACCGGGTGGGGACAGGACGCGGACCGCCGCCGCTCGGCGGAGGCCGGATTCGACCTGCACCTGGTCAAGCCGCTGGACATCAGCAAGCTCACCGAACTGCTGGGGCGTCTGCCCGCCGGCGCTGCAACCGAACCGAACACGGCGGAGCGCAACGTCAACTAGCCTTCCGCTGCCCGCGCTCCCCGCGCGGGTCGCGCTCGCCGCCAGGCCGGAAACCGGGGGCGGCACGTGCCGCGCCTCACCCCGGTTGCGCAGCGCGGTGGCTGTGCCGAATGCTGACTGGCCGCGGGGTCTCACCGGCAAAAAGGGCAGCGACATCGTGAAGGCACTGGTTACAGGAAGCTCCGGGCACCTGGGCGAGGCGCTGGTGCGCACGCTCCGCAAGCTGGGTCACGAAGTGGTGGGCCTCGATGTGCGCCCATCCCGGTTCACGAGCCAGGTCGGCTCGGTCACCGAGCGCGCCCATGTCCGGGTCGCCATGAGCAATGTGCAGGTGGTATTCCACGCGGCCACGCTCCACAAGCCCCATCTGGGGAGCCACCGGCGGCAGGATTTTGTCGACGTGAATATTACCGGCACGCTCAACCTGCTGGAGGAGGCTGCCGCAGCGGGCGTCGGAGCGTTCCTTTACACCAGCACCACCAGCGCCTTCGTGGACGCGCTGGTGCCGCCCCCGGGCGCTCCCGCTGCGTGGATCACCGAGGAGGTCGTGCCCATCCCGAAGAACATCTATGGTGTAACCAAGGCCGCAGCCGAGGACCTCTGCCGTGTGTTTCATCGCAACCGGCACCTCGCCTGCGTCGTGCTGCGGACATCGCGCTTCTTCCCCGAGGAGGACGACGACCGCGCCGTGCGGGAGGCGTACGCCGACCTTAACGCCAAGCTGAACGAATATCTCTTCCGCCGCGTGGATCTCGAGGACGTGGTGAGCGCACACTTGCTGGCGGCCAGGCACGCCCCGGTCCTCGGCTTTCGCCGCTACATCATCAGCGCCACCAGCCCGTTTACCCACGACGAGCGGGCGCAGTTGCGCAGCGACGCGCCGGCGGTGGTTCGCCGTCACGTCCCCGAATACCAGGCGGAATACGCACGGCGCGGGTGGAGGATGCTGCCCCGCATCGATCGCGTGTATGTCAACGAGCGTGCACGCGCCGAGCTGGGGTGGGAGCCGCGCCATGATTTCAGATCACTCATCGAGCGTTTGCGGGCCGGCGAGGATCCGCGTAGTGCCCTGGCCCGCCTCGTCGGTTCCAAGGGCTACCACGGTGTACAAGCTGCCGAGGGTCCCTATCCCGTAGAATGAACACTGCGCGTGGCCGCCGCAGCATCCAAACATCGCGGCCGCCGAGGGGGGACGACATGAACATCCGGACTCTGCAGCGTGGACTGCAATATTGTGGCCGGGTCGATGCGACCCGGCAGACGTACCATGTGTTCGAGAGCCAGGGCTATTTCTTCGTGCTCTCGTTCGCGCGCGCCAGGGCGCGGCGTGGGTCCGGCTATTTCAACCTGGTCGACAAGGCGGCCGTCGAGTACGTGCATGAGCGCGTCGGCGGAACGCGCGGCGTGACCGCGAACTCCGTACTCGCGGCGGCACGCCGCACGCGGCACATTCCCACGAGGCTGCTGGCGTTGAACGTCCTGTACGTCCTCGTTGCGCTGCGTTGGGCGAGCATCACGCGCGCCGGCGAACACCGGCAGCTGTTCTTTTCCGTGCGCAAGCGGCGAGGTCAGCGTGCTTCGTGACGCCGACCTCAGGCGTTTGCGTAGACCAGTGTACCGTCGGGCAGTCGCCGCGCGCCGGGGGTAAGCGAGGCGGGGTCGATCCTGCCCGCCCCCATGATGTGAGCCACTTCGATCCCCTCCGACAGAAGGTAGTCGGCGATGATGCGGCGATGGCAGCGCCACCAGACCGCTTCCGCGCACATGATCGCGCAGCGCTCGCGCGCCGCGAGCGTCTTCAGCTGATCCAATCCGCTCCGGAACGCATCGCTCGCTGCATAGTCGGCGTAGTTGCGGAACGCCTCGTTGCGCCACAGCAGATTGGGCGAGGAGCCTGAAGCACTGCGGGGGCGGCGGCCGCCGAGTGCCGGCAGGTGCAGGTAGCCCATCCCGGCGGCCGCGAGCGAAGCGTGCAGCGCCTGTGCATCGAACTGAGGATTTGTTCGCGAGCGTGCGAGCGCGCGCACGTCGATGACGCACTGCACCGCCGCCGCACGCAGCAAGGCGATGAAATCCGCGATCGGATGCGTTGAATGACCTACGGTAAACACGGTCATGGCGGTGCGCTCAAGCATACGCCCGCGGCAGCGCTTCGCAGGCGTCGTGTTGCAAGTCCATTGTCCCCTGCGGAGGCATGTTAGTTGTTGGTCAGTGCAACCGATTGCACTGTAGCCGCTCTCCTACACGCGATCAGCGAGCCCCCCGACATAAATTCGATCGCCGCCGGATGAGAGTGTCTGCACGGCCAGATAGCATTTCAGGCTCTTCAGGGAAGAGTCAGTTTCAGGGAAGAGCCGGTCGGGAAGCGAGGGCCTCATGCTTTATTATGCAGCTGTATTTTTCATTATTGCGCTCATTGCCGCTGCGTTCGGCTTCTTTGGAATCGCTGCCGGCGCTGCGGGCATTGCCAAGATTCTCTTTTTCATCTTCCTGATCGGCGCAGTGCTCACGTTGTTGCTGAGCCGGCGGGCCCGTTTAGCTGCGGCCGACGTGTTCTTGCCCGATCGGGTTCAGTTTCGGAGTGGACATATGATGCGAACACTTACTCGTATGGGGATCGTGCTTGCCGCGGTGTGCGCGCTGAGTGCGTGCGGTCACGCCAGGGACGAGGCCCAGGTGGCTAAAGACACCCATGCCGCCCAGCAGAAAGCTGGCGAGCGCGTCGCAGAGGCGGAACGCACCGCGGAGCAGAAGGAAGGTGACGCCCGCAAGGACGTGCGCGACGAGCAGCGCGATGCGGCCCACGTGACCGCTGTCCAGGAGGAGAAAGTGGCCGAGGCCGACGCGGAGGGCGCCCATAAGGTCGCCCTGGCCCGCTGCGAAGCCGTGAGCGGCGCGGCGCAGAAGTCCTGCCGCGACCAGGCGGATGCGCAATACGACGTGGCGAAGGCAAAAGCCAGGCAGTCGCGCGCGCAGTCCGACCCGAAGCCCTAATCGCCAGGCGTTGCATTCGTGTGGGATAGGCCCCTCGTGCCAGGGATCGGTGCGAGGGGCGGATGGCTGCGAGGGGCGGATGGCCGTCCGCATCTCTGCACGTACAGGAGGGTGCGGGCCGCCCAACTGGATAGCGATCGCGGCGGCACCTGAGGTGCGGCCGAAAGCGGCCGCAGCGCGCATACTCTGAGGGTGAATCAGCAGGAACTGTTTGCCTTGCCGCCTGCCCTGCCCGCGGGTTTCACGTACGCGCCGGGTTTTCTGAGCGGCGCGCAGGAAGCGCAGCTGCTGGAACATATTCAGGCACTGTCGTTTCAGGAAGCGCAGTACAAGGAATGGCGTGCGCGCCGCCGGATCGTGAGTTTCGGCGGCAGCTACGATTTCTCCCGTCAACAACTGAAGCCGGCCCCGCCCATCCCTGAGTTCCTGCATGCGCTGCGGGCCCAGATTGGGGCGTGGACCCGCACAGCGCCGGCGCGCCTTCAGCACGCCGTGATTGCGGAATACCGCCCGGCCACGCCGCTCGGTTGGCACCGCGACGTTCCTGACTTTGAGGACATCATCGGCGTGTCACTGCTCGGCCGGGCGAGAATGCGCTTTCGTCCCTGGCCACCCAAGCCCCAGCAGCGCGCGAGCCAGACAATCGAGCTCGAACCCCGCTCGGCGTATCGGATGCGCGGCGAGGCGCGCTGGCAATGGCAGCATGCCATTTCACCGACCCGGGAGCTGCGCTATTCGATCACCTTCCGAACGCGAAGGCTTTGAATCGCGGCGCCGCGACCCGGGCGCCGCAGAGCATGACCCATGCTTCAACCCCCGGCGCTGACCCAGCCGCAGCTGTTGCGTCATCTGCGCAGCCGCCTGGGTGCGCAGCTGTACGATGACTCGCGGGCGGTCGCCGAGGGTGTGGCGATCTACTCGCTGTCCGACCCGCGTGACATCCGCGCCGTTCGCTACGTCGGGCAAACGCTTGCGCCACGGCGGCGGCTCTTACAGCATCTGAGTGCCGCACGCCTGTGGCTGCCTGACGAGACCCCCTGGTGGGTGAAGTCGCCGCGGCTGCGGCCTTTGTACTGCTGGATCAGGCAGATGTACCGGGAGGAGGGCCGCTTGCCGGTAATGGTGGTTTTCGCCTGGGTCGAGCCGCCGCAAGCGCGCCTGGCGGAGCGGCTGCGAATCCATGAATGCCTGCAGAAACAGCTGCCGCTGCTGAACGTCGAGAGCGAATTGCTGCGGCGGCAAATACCACTGATTTAATATCCGGCGGTAGCCACTGGCGGAGCGAGCCGGAGGGGAGCGCGAGCGATGGACCAGGACAAATTGCGACGGCTGCGTGCGCGCTACGCGGATCGCGGTGCATTCGACGGCGACGATCCGGTGCTCTCCAGGGCGGCCCGCGACCTGCAGTCGCAATCCCCGGAGGGCAAGCGGGCGCTGCCATATTCCGGCATTCCTACCTTTCTGGGACTGCCTTATGCGGCCAGCGCCGCCGATCTGGACGTCGCGCTGGTGGGTGTGCCGATGGACCTGGGCGTCTCCAACCGCAGCGGCGCGCGCTTCGGCCCGCGCGCCGTGCGCTCCATCGAGCGCATCGGTCCGTACCATCCGACGTTGCGCGGCGTGCCCGCCAGCCGCGTGCGCGCTGCGGACGTAGGCGATGTGCCGTTTCGCAGCCGTTACAGCCTCGAGCAATCGCTCGAGGACATCGAGCGCTACTATCTCGAGCTCAAGGCGCGCGGGATCCGCCCGCTATCCGTCGGCGGGGATCACTCGATCACCTACCCGATCCTCAAGGCGTTGGGGAAGGATGCGCCGCTCGGACTGGTCCACATCGATGCGCACTGCGACACGATGGGCGCCTATGACGGCTCGAAATTTCATCACGGCGGGCCGTTCCGGCTCGCTGTCCTGGATGGCGTGCTGGACCCTGAGCGCACGATCCAGATCGGGATCCGCGGAGCGGCGAACATGTTCTGGGAGTTCTCGCACGCCGCCGGCATGACGGTCATCTACATGGAGGATTTCATGAGCATGGGTGTGCCGGCCGTCATCGAGAAGGCGCGCGCGGTGGTCGGGGATCGACCGATCTACATCTCAGTCGACGTTGATGGCTTTGACCCCGCCTATGCCCCGGGCACCGGTACGCCGGAAGTCGGCGGTCTGGAAGCGCGCGAGGGTCTGGCGCTGCTGCGCGGGCTCAAGGGCCTGACCATCGCCGGAGCCGATGTCGTGGAAGTAGCGCCGCAATACGACCCAACCACCAACACCAGTCAGCTGGCGGCCCAGGTTCTGTTCGAGGAGTTCGCGCTGATGACGCTGGGTGAGTGATCCGGGGGCGCCAGCGTGTCGAGCTCACGTCGCGAATTCCTCGCTACCACCTGCGCCGCGTTCCTCGGTTCGGTTGCCGCGGCGGACGAACAGGCGGCATCCGAGGCGCCGCCGGGCTCGCCGCCGGTATTGGGCACCGCACCGCCCGTCGGGCCCGAGGTGGAGTCTGCGACCTTTGCGGCAGCGGAAAAGCTCGTACGGTTCGAGCTGACGCCGGCGGAACGCGAACAGGCGGCGCAGAGCTGGCGTACCAGCATGGCGGCGCTCTATGAGCGGCGCACCGGCCCGCGCAAGGTCGGGCTGGACCCGCAGCTTGCCCCGTACTCGACCTGGAATCCGATTCTGCCCGCGACCCGCACGGTCCTCACGAGCGATCGGTTCGTGCGCAGCGCAAGAGATGCCGGCGTCCTCCCCGCTGCCGATCGCGCGATCGCCCTCGCTCCGCTGTGGAAACTGTCGCGCTGGCTGGAAGCGCGCCGACTGACTTCCGAGCGGCTCACACGCATCTATCTGAAACGGATCGAGAGGTTTGACCCCAGGCTGCGCTGCGTGGTGACGCTGACCGCCGATCTTGCGCTCGCCCAGGCAAGGCAGGCGGACAGCGAGATCGCTGCGGGGCGATACCGCGGGCCGCTGCACGGCATCCCCTGGGGGGGCAAAGACCTCCTCGACACGGCAGGCATCCGCACCACCTACGGCGCCGAGCCCTACAAGGATCGCGTGCCCGACACCGACGCCGCCGTGGTGCGCCGCCTGCGTGATGCCGGGGCGGTGCTCATCGCGAAGCTCAGTCTCGGCGCTCTCGCGCTGAACGACATCTGGTTCGGCGGCCAGACGATGAATCCCTGGTTGCCGGAGGAGGGGGCTTCCGGCTCGAGCGCCGGACCGGGCGCGGCGACCGCAGCGGGCTTGGTGGCGTTCGCCATCGGCAGCGAGACCGAAGGCAGCATCATCAGCCCGAGCATGCGTTGCGGGGTGACCGGACTGCGGCCGACTTTCGGGCGCGTCCCGCGCGCCGGCGCCATGACGCTGTGCTGGTCGCTCGACAAGCTCGGGCCCATGACGCGCAGCGTAGAGGACGCCATTCTGGTGCTGCAGGCGATCTCCGGGGTGGACACCGCGGACCTGGCGAGTGTTCCGAGTCATCTCGACTTCGACGCCATGGCGGGCGTCAACGGATTGCGCCTCGGTTACTTCCCCACATGGATGGACGAAGCTCCGGCGACCGAGGTCGACCGCGACGCCCTGCAACAGCTGCAGGCGCTCGGGCTACAGCCCATCAAGGTCTCGCTCCCCGACTGGCCCTATGATTGTCTCAATACCATCCTGTTTGCCGAGGCGGCCGCTGCCTTCGAGGAGCTGACACTCAGTCGCCAGCTCGACAAGCTCAGGGTGCAGACGCCGGATGCGTGGCCCAACACCTTCCGGCAGTCGCGCTTCATTTCTGCGGTCGACTTCGTCCAGGCAGATCGCCTGCGGCGTGCCGTAGCGCAGCAGATGGACAGACTCTTCTCCGAGGTGGACCTGCTGCTGGTACCGTCGCTGCGGGATGAAATGCTGACTATCGCCAACTTCACCGGCCACCCCGCGCTGACACTGCGCGCGGGCTTCGTGCCGATCAGCGAGGCGCGCAGCGACTGGGCGCCCGACCCGAGCCGGCCGCTGCCGACTTTCAAGCCCCCGCGCCGCGTGCCTCACGGTGTGACGCTCATCGGACGGCTGTTCGATGAGGGGACGATGGCACGCGTCGGGCTCGCCCTCGAGGAGCGTTTGCAGGTGGCTGCAGAGCCACCGCCGGGCTTCTAGGCCCCCGAGCCTATTGCGCCTGGGCCCGGCGGGGCGAGGCGCGCACTGCGGACCAGGCCGCGGCCGCGATGACCAGCGCGTTGGCGACGATGACCGGCGGCGCCCCGATGAGGCCACCGTAGATCATCCATAGCAGTGCCCCCAGCATCTGCGCCGTGCGCAGCGCCAGGGGGCGGACGAAGAAATAAGAGGCGACGAACATCGCGGTCGCTGCCCATCCCAGACCGGTCGCCGCCGCGTTGTTCAAAGCGCTGCAGCCGTGGCAGGAGCCGCCGTGGCCGTCGTCGTGTCGATCTGCACGTGGTCGGTTCTGGCCTTCTCCCACGCCTGCAGCGTGAGGCCGTTGCGCTCCAGCAGCTCACGTATTTCGCCGGTGCGCCAGTCGAGCAGCTGATCGAGCACGGGCACCACGATGCTGAATGCGTTGTCGCTCAGGACCGTGCTCCTGGCGATGCGTGCCAGCTGCCTGTTGTCCGAGACCGCGATCGTAAAGCCGTCGCGATTGTTGACGTGCAGCATGACGTGCACGTCCGAGCTGCCATCACCGACGTAGATCACACGATCGGGCGGGATTCCCAGCCGGTGCTGCAATTCCTCGATGACCGCGACCTTCCCGTAGCCGGCCGGCACGCGCCTGATTGCGTGTACCTCGCCCGAATGCTCATCGAACTCGAGCTCGGTACCGTAGATATGATCAGGCGCCACGATGCCATCCAGGGCGGACACCACGATCTCGCGCGGCGCCGCGGAAATGACGAAGAAGGAAAAGCGCACACCCTCGAGTCCCTGCGCGAGAAAACTGACCAGGGCCGGGATGGCGCCCTTCAGCCGCACACGCCGGCCGGTCTCCACCAGGTGCTCGTGCCGCACGCCGCGAAACTCCGGGTCGTGCCTGATGAGGTAGGCGAGCTCACCGCCCTGTTGAACGAGATTGCTGCGGGCAAGCCCGGTCACGCGCTCCTGGAATCCGTGCACTCCGAGAAGACTGCTGAGAACCTGTCCCGAGTCATTGAAGCTCAGCGTCTGATCGAAATCCGACGCGATCAGGTAGTGCCTGGGAATGACCTTGCTCAAGCGCTCGAACCTCCGATGTCTGTGGTCCTTGCAACCGCGACGCATTCCTTGTAGCGGCGACGTTCTTCCTTGCGACGAGGCGCGCGACCCTGCATCTTGCCATCCTTTACGCGCCGATCGTATGCACCGAAAGCGGGAGGCGGAGATTGCGCTCGAGGGGGATCGATATAGCTCGCCCCGCCTCCCGCTCCGGTCATTTCAGGGAACAAGCCCCCTCGGTCAATGCAACGCGCATGCCACCAGGTCGTCCAGCTGCCGTCTGCAAGGCCATCAGGGACTTAGCGCGGTGAGCGCCCGGTGTGCCTGCGAGCGCACAGCGCATTGTGCCCGCTCCCGGGGCAGATACGCTGCAGCCCGCACGCGGGTGGTGCAGGTCGCGAGCGAGATTTCACCGCCGCTCAAGCGAGCCGAAATTTCGGCTGCCCGATGACCGGCGTCACTCGTCTTCGATGGCGTCCGTCAACACTGCCTTGCGGCGCGCAATGAAGTCGAGCATCGCCTCATTCTGCGCGGGGTCGATGCCCGGATCCTGGTACTCAGCCAGCATCTTCTTCCACACGCGGTTGGCGCGCTGCTCCGCCCTCAGACCTCCCTCGAGCGACCACTGCTCGTAGGAAGAGAGGTCAGCGATCGTGGATTGATAGAACGCCGTCTCGAAGTTGGCGAGCGTGTGTGCGCAGCCGAGGAAGTGACTTCCCGGGCCGACTTCGCGGATGGCGTCCAGTGCCTGGCCGCGCTCGGAGAGGTCCATGCCCTGGGCGAGCATCTGCATCATGGCGCACTGATCTGCATCCATCACGAACTTCTCGTAACTCGCAACGAGCCCGCCCTCGAGCCAACCGGCCGCGTGCGTTACCAGATTGACTCCGGCGAGCAACGTCGGCAGCAGCGTATGGGCGCTCTCATACGCGGCCTGAGCGTCGGGAACCTTTGAAGAGCAGAGTGAGCCGCCACTGCGACAGGGGAGCTTGAGCCGGCGCGCGAGCTGTGCGGTCGCGAAAATCATCTGCGTCGCTTCAGGCGTGCCGAACGTGGGTGCCCCGGTGCGCATCGAGATCGCGCCGACGAACGATCCGAGAATCACCGGGGCGCCCGGCCGCACGAGCTGGGTGAGCGCCATTCCGGCGAGCGTCTCGGCCAGGATCTCGGCCAGGCAACCGGCGGGCGTCACCGGGCCCATCGCACCGGCGAGCACGGCGGGCACGATGATCGTGCCCTGGTTGTGGCTGGCGAACTGCCGCAGTGCCCCGAGCATGCGCCCGTCGTAGACGAGCGGGGAGTTCGAGTTGATGTTGCCGAGCACCACCGGATGTGATTGCAGGTACTCGGCGCCGAACAGGGTCTCGGCCAGCGCGACCGCATCAGCTGCGTGGCCGGTGGTCTCAGGGGTGGCCTCGCACCCCTGGTCGGAATAGCGGAAAAACGCGTACTGCACGTCGAGGTGGCGCTTGTTCGGTGGGATCTCCATCGGCTCGCACATGCAGCCGCCGGAGAAATGAATCGCCGGCGCCATGTGGGCGAGCTTGATGAAATTGTGTAGATCCTCGAGCGTCCCATAGCGGCGTCCTCGCTCGATATCGCTGACGAAGGGCGGGCCACCTACCGGAGAGAACACGGTGGCATCGCCGCCGAAGCGGACGTTGCGCTCGGGATTACGGGCGAAGAGTGTGAACTCGGAGGGTGCCGTCGCCAGCAGCCGGCGCGCCATCCCGCGGGGAATGTGGACTCGCTCGCCCTGAACATCGGCACCGGCTTCACGCCACAGGCGCAGCGACTCCGGATCGCGGCGGAACTCGATACCGATATCCTCGAGGATGGTCTCCGCGTTGGCCTCGATGATCTCGACCGCCTCCTGGCTCAGGAGCTCGACGGGCGCCAGGCGGCGGCGGATGTAGGGATACTTGGCCGCAGGTGTTCGGGCGCGCGCGCGCCGACTCTCGCGGCCCTGGCGTGGAGGGGAGGCGATCTCGGTCATGGCTCTGCCTTACAAATCTGAGGTGCTACGGATACGCCCTGCGGTGCGCTGTCGTTAGTCTAACTGGTTGCGCTTGACCCATGGTCTCCATAGCTTATGGTGCTCGTGCCCCATGCGATCCGGTGAAGGGAGTGTCCTGTCATGCGCGGGCTGATCTTCGATCTCGATGGCACTCTCGTGGACACCGTTTACGCGCATGTGTTCGCCTGGCAACGCGCATTCGCCGAGGCAGGCCTTGCCATCGACGGCTGGCGTATTCACCGCCGCATCGGCATGAGTGGTGGCTTGTTCGCCCGCGCGGCGGCGCGCGAGCTCGGGCACGATATCGACGCCGCGGCAGCCGAAGACCTGCAGCGGCGGCACGGCGAGCTCTTCCGCGAATTTCTCCCGGAGCGCCGCCCCCTGCCCGGTGCCGTGGAGTTGCTGCGGGACTTGCGGCAACGGAAGGTCGCGTATGGCATCGCTACTTCCGGGCGGCGGCCCGAGATTGATCGCTCGCTCGAGGTGCTCGGTGTGGGCGAAGACGTGGTGGTCGTCGAGCGCCGGGACGTGGCGCGCGCCAAACCCGAGCCGGACCTCTTCCTCGCCTGCCTGCAGCGACTCGGCCTCGCGCCAGGCGAGTGCTACGTCATCGGCGATGCTGTCTGGGATCTGCTCGCAGCGCGCCGTGCGGGCATCCTGAGCGTCGGGCTGCTGAGCGGAGGTTACGGTGAAAGCGAGCTTCTGGGTGCCGGAGCATTTCGTGTCTATCGCGATGCGGCCGAGCTGCTCCGCTCGCTCGATGAGCTGGGGCTGCAGGGCTGAGAGGGAGAGAGCGGGCTGCGGGGGAGTCGGATGCTGCCGGTCGAGCTTGAGCGATATCTCCACGCGCATATTCCGCTGGCGAGAGCGATGGCTGTGGGTGTGGCATCAATCGATGCGGGCACCGTCATCCTGCAGGCGCCGCTGGCGCCTAACATCAACCATCGGGAAACGGTATTCGGCGGGAGTGCCTCCGCGCTGGCCATCCTTGCCGGGTGGACGTTGTTGCACGTGCGCCTGCGCGCCGCGGGCGTCGCTAACCGTCTGGTGATCCAGCGCAATACGATGGAATACGAACAGCCGATCACCGCAGCGTTCACCGCACGTGCCTGGCTGGAGCAGCCGGACCGGTGGGGGCAGTTCACTTCAATGCTGGCGCGTAAAGGTAAGGCCAGGATCGCGGTGTCAGCGGTGCTCGAGGAGGCTGGCGGCCAAGCAGGGAGGTTCAGGGGCGAGTTCGTGGCGCTTGCTGCGAACGAGGTCATCGGGCGGCTGCGGTGACGGGCTGAATCGGCCCGACGTAAAATCGATGGCGCATCGAGACGACCACATCAAAGGGAACGACATGCGCACGCGGCTTGTCCCCGCGCGGGGGTCCGGGCTGACCCGTAACGTCATCGCTTTGAGCCTGTGCCTCGCGGGGAACCTGCAAGCAATCGAGACTCGCGCCGCACCCGCCCGGGCTCCTGCCGCCGGCGAGGCCCCTTACCGCGTGAACGAAAGCCTTTTCAAGGCGCTGCAGTGGCGCGGCATCGGGCCCTATCGCGGCGGTCGCGCTCTCGCCGTCGCCGGCATTCCGGGGGACGCCAACACGTTTTATTTCGGCGCCGTGGCCGGGGGTGTCTGGAAGACGACGGACGGCGGCGCGACGTGGATGCCGCTGACCGATGGCACGCCCATCTCTTCGGTCGGCGCAATCGCGCTGGCGCCTTCCGATCGCAACATCATCTACGTCGGCACCGGCGAAGCGGCGCCGCGCGGCGATATGACCTATGGCGATGGCGTCTACAAATCGGTCGATGGCGGCAAGACCTGGAGCAATATCGGACTGAAGGACACCCGGCAGATCGGCGCGCTGATCGTCGATCCGCATAATCCGGACATCGTGCTGGTCGCCGCATTCGGCCATGCCTTCGGTCCCAATACGGAACGCGGCGTATTCCGCAGCGCCGATGGCGGCAAATCCTGGAAGAGAGTCCTCTACAAGGACGAGCAGACGGGGGCGATCGATGTCAGCTTCGATCCGCACGACTCACAGATTGTCTATGCCGCGCTGTGGCAGGCGCGACGGCAGCCGTGGAACTTCTCGAGTGGCGGCCCCGGCAGCGGGCTGTATCGTTCCACCGACGGCGGCGTGCACTGGACGCGCTTGTCCGGCAATGGCTTGCCCGCGGGTATTCTCGGGCGCATCCACGTCGCGGTTTCGGGCGCGGACTCCAGTCGCATCTACGCGATGATCGAGGCGACGCAGGGCGGGCTGTACCGTTCGGATGACGGTGGCGCGCATTGGCGCCGCGTGAACGATGACGGACGGCTCACTCAGCGGGCCTGGTATTTTTCCACCATCCTGGCCGACCCGAAGCAGCGTCGACACGCTGTACGCGGAGAACACCGGCCTGTTCCGCTCAACCGACGGGGGCAAGACCTTCGATCTCCTGCCTGCGCGGCCACGTCGATCATCACGGGATCTGGATCGACCCGAGCAATCCGGACCGTATCATCGAGGCCAGCGACGGCGGCGCCTCGATCTCGTTCGATAAGGGCCGTACCTGGAGCACGCAGCACAATCAGCCGACGGCGCAGTTCTACCATGTGTCGGTCGACAATCGCTTCCCCTACTACGTCTATGGCGCTCAGCAGGACAATACCAGCGTCGCCATAGCGAGCATGGATGATGAAGGCGCCATCGTGGAGCGCGACTGGTACGACGTGTTCAGCGGCGAAAGCGGCTTCGTGATCGCCGATCCGCGCGATCCGGACATCGTCTATGGCAGCAACGAAAACCTCATCGGCCGCTTCAATAAGCACACGATGCAGGAACAGGTGATCTCGGTTTGGCCGATCGACGCCTCGGGCCACGCCGCCAAGGACCTCGAGCATCGCTTCAACTGGACATCGCCGCTCATCATGTCGCCGTTCGATCCGGACACGCTGTATTACGGTATGGAACGGCTGTACAGGACGAGCGATGACGGCGGCAGCTGGAGCGCAATCAGCCCCGATCTCACCCGCAACGACAAATCCAGGCAGCAGGCATCCGGCGGCCCGATCACCAAGGACATCACCAGCGTTGAGTACTACGACACGATCTTCGCCATTGCGGAGTCGCCGCTCAGCAGGGGGATGATCTGGGTCGGGACCGACGACGGCCTGATCCAGCTCACCCGCAATGGCGGTGGCAGCTGGGCGAATGTCACTCCGCGCGAGATGCCCGAATGGAGCACGATCAGCATGATCGAGCCATCGCGCTATGATGCGAACACCGCGTATGTCGCGGTGGACCGCCACAAGCTCGACGACATCCAGCCATACATTTTCATGACTGACGATGGCGGCAGCAGCTGGGCGCGCATCGACGCCGGTGTGCCGGAGGGGTCGTTCGTGCACGCCGTTCGTGAAGATTCGCTCAAGCGCGACCTCCTGTATGCCGCTACCGAAACCGGCGTGTTCGTTTCCTTCGATGCCGGGCGACACTGGCAGAGCCTGCAGCTCAATCTGCCGCGCTCTCCGGTTCACGACCTGGTGGTCAAGGGCAACGACCTCGTCGTCGCCACCCATGGCCGCTCCTTCTGGATTCTCGACGACGTTACGCCGTTGCGCGAGGTCGCGGCGGCCGCGAGCGCCTCGGCAGCCTATCTCTATGCGCCCGAAACGGGCTATCGGCTTCACTATCCCGACGAGGTCGATATGCGGCCGCCCGTCGGCCAGAACCCCCCCGCCGGTATCCTCATCGACTACTACCTGAGCTCAACGCCTGCGGGCGCGCTCAGCATCGACATTCTCGATGCCAAGGGCAGACATGGTGCGCCATCTCACCAGCGTGAAGGGGCAGGAGGCCGAGCAGCCGCCGGAATTTCCGGATCTGGTGCATCCGCCCGACACGCTGCCGGTGGTGCAGGGCATGAACCGCTTCGTCTGGAATCTGCGCTACGACGACCCCGTGCAAATTCCGGGCGCCTTCTATTCCGACCTGCCGCCACGCGGGCCGATCGCGCTGCCAGGTGCCTACACCGTCAGGCTCACCTACGGGGGGCAGACGCAGACCGCACCGCTGACTCTCGCAGGCCGATCCGCGCGTCAAGGGGTCGCTCGCGGGGCTGCAGCAGAAGTTCGCGCTCGTCGATGGAGGTTTATCACGATCTGGACGCCCTGCATCGCGCGGTGAACGACATTCGCGCCCTGAAGGGCCAGGTTGCAGCCGCGCTGAAGGAGGCGCACGGTAGACCCAACAGCGTGGCGATCACAGCCGAGGGTAACGCGCTCCTCAAGCAGGCCGCGCAAATCGAAGAGCAGCTGATGCAGGTTCAACATCAAAGGGGTCGGAAGCCAATCTCAACTTTCCCGGCATGTTGAACGAGCAGATCTATTCCTTCAGCGCTCTGCTGAACGACGCCGACACGGCACCCAATGCGCCGGAGATTGAAACTTATGCCGGGTTGCACGGCAGGCTCGCGCAGCAGCTCGCGGCCTGGGATGCCCTGAAGAAGACCAGGGCCTCCACTTTCTCGGCGCACGCACGCGGCGCGGGCGAGCGCCCATCTTCCACGAGCACGGGGCCGTAGGGGCTGGAGACTCGTCAAATGACCGTTCAAAAGGCCAGCGTGTGCCCCCTCGACTGTCCGGATACCTGCAGTCTCGCGGTCACGGTTTGCGACGACCGCGTCCTCGCAGTGCGAGGCACAAGGGCCAATCCCATCACGCATGGCGCCATCTGCACCAAGGTCGCCAGGCACTATCCTGATTTCGTTCACGGCGCCAACCGTTTGCGGCATCCACTGGAGCGCGTCGGTCCAAAGGGGCACGGCAATCTCAGACAAACCACCTGGGAAAAGGCGCTCGAGCTGATTCACAGACGCGTCAGCGCCGTCATCGAGCGTTACGGGGCGCAGGCCGTGCTGCCGCTCAATTACGCGGGACCGCATGGGATGCTCGCGGGCGATTCGATGTCGCTGCGCTTCTTTCACAGACTGGGAGCTTCGTTATTGGCTCGCAATCCCCTGTGCGGCGGCATCCGCAGTACCGCTTATGCCGCCACGTTCGGTGCTACTCCGGGCACGCCACTGCAGCAGGTGGCGCTCTCCAAGCTCATCATTGTCTGGGGCAACAACGCGAGCGTGTGCAATCTGCATCTGATGCGTCAGATCAACGCCGCCAAGCGTGACGGTGCGAAGCTCGTGGTCATCGATCCGCGCCGCACCAGGGTGGCCGAACAGGCCCACCTGCATCTGCCGGTTCGTCCCGGGACGGACGTGGTGCTCGCCTGGGCGATTGCGGTGGAGCTGGAGAGAATCGACGGCTTCGATCATGGCTTCATCGAACGCCACGTGCTCGGGTGCGACGCCTTCATGGACGCAGCCCGTGCGTATCCGCCTGAACGGGCTGCCGGGATCTGCGGCGTCGCCCTCGACGACATCCGCGCATTGGCCCGCTGGTACGCGGAGGCCTCGCCGGCCGTCATCGCCTGGGGGAACGGACTCGAGCGCAATCAGAACGGCGGCTCCGGGCTTCGCGCCATCGCCGCCCTGCCTGCGCTCGCGGGAAAGTTCGGTGTGCCCGGCGGTGGCCTGGTGGGTGGCGCGGGTCACGCTTTTCCGAAAACACCCGAGAGGTTGACGCGGCCCGATCTGGTACCTGCCGGCACCCGCACCCTGAACATTCTGGATGTCTCGGCAGCTATCCTGGATGAGGCTCTGAATCCGCCGATCAGGGCCTTGTTCATCTATAACCACAACCCACTCATCGTCCACCCGGACCAGAATCGGATGAAACAGGCGCTGGCGCGCGAGGACGTTTTCACGGTCGGTATCGAGGTCGCGATGACGGATACCATGACGTTTGCGGATGTGGTCCTGCCCGCCTGCACCCACTTTGAGCACCCCGATATCTACGCCGCCTACGGACAGCAGTATCTGCAGCGCGCCGAGGCGGTGATTGCACCCGTCGGTGAGAGCCTTCCAAATACCGAGATCTTCCGGCGACTGGCGGCCAGATTCGGCTTTACAGATCCCGCATTCACGGCGAGCGACGCCGAACTGATGGACGCGGCCCTGGATGCGCAGGATGCCCGCATGCAAGGTCGGCTGCCCAGCCAGATCCCGATCGATCGGGCACTGAAGATGGAATACAGCGGTGCGGAACCCGTTCTCTGCGACAGCGTCTGGCCGCGCACGCCCAGCGGCAAAATAGAGCTGCTCTCCGAGACACTGGGCAATCGCTACGGAGCCTGCCTTCCGAGCTACCGATCGCTCGAATCCTCCTACCCGCTGACGCTGATCACGCCCGCCTCCGACCAGCGCATTACATCGACATTCGGAGGTCTGTCGGCTGGCGATGCCACGCCGGTGCTCGAGATGCACCCGCACGACGCGCACGAGCGAGGGCTGACGGACGGAGAGCGGGTGAAGGTCTGGAACGATCTGGGAGAGGTATTCCTGCCGCTGCGGATCAGCACCGTGGTGAGACCCGGCGTTGTGTGCTCCGAGAAGGGTGCCTGGCTGCGTACCAGTCCCAACGGACAAACCGTGTCTGCCCTTGCTCCAACACACAAAGCAGACCTTGCCGAGGGCGCGTGCTTCAACGACGCCCGGGTCGAGGTACAAGCGGGCTGAGTCGATCCGGCGAGCGGCCTTCAGCCCGGCTTGCGGAAGCGATAAAGGAACAGATCGGTCTTGTGCCGGATAGAAGGATCGAACACCAGCTTGCTGTGATCGTCACTCGGGTTCCTGAAGGCATCCTTCTCGGCATCGAAAGCGAACCCGGCCTGCTCAAACGTTCGCTTCACGACCTCGGGATCAATACGGTGCAGGTCGTTCACCGACTGCGAGGGATCGCTTCCAGCCTTGGCGACGTGGTCCTGCACCACAACGACGCCTCCGGGTTTCAGGGCACTGAATAGTGCGCGGACCATTTGCGAGCTGTCTCCCATCGGACCCTGCGCTCCTGGCGGCGTAAAGTAGACGTCGTGGTAGGACATGACGAACAGGGCTGCGTCCAGGGAATTCTCCGGCAGCTTCAGATCCGCGATCTCGACGACCTTCTGCAGGATGTTCGGCACGTGTCTGGCGTCGAAGCGCTTCGCGAGCCCCTGCCCGGCGTAGCTCGCGTAGCCGCCGTTGTTATAGAGAATGACCTGACCGTTGGGTCCAACGACACGACCGAGGAGCTCGCTGTAGTAACCGTCGGCCGCGAAATAGTCGATGACGTGCATGCCGGGCCGCGCACCCAGCAGCGTCAGTACGATTTCGGGCTTTGCCCAGGCATCGCGCTCGCGATCGGCTGCCGGCCGCTCAGGACTGGCAATTGAGGCGGCGATGGCACCTGCATCCGCTTTTACCGGGCGGGCCAGGGCCGCGTTACAAGTGAGAGCGACAAAGACGGAAGTCAGGACTACACAGATCGGTGAAGGACGCATATCAGCTCCCAAACACGGTGGAGAGGGGGTTACTTGTTGCAGGCCGGCAACCGAGGCGGCACTGCGATCTTTTGGCAGACAAGCAGAATTTCATCGATATCGTCTGTTGCGGTCATTCCGGGCGCGAACCGCAGCTCTTTCTGGAACCACAATCCGAGTTGCATGAATACGCGGTTGTACCACCACATCGCCCGTTCGCGATGGTGGAAGAGCCACCACATGCCCATATCCGTCAGGCGCGACGAACGCGGCTGCATTCCGAAGACGGCGCTGCGCTCCACCGAGAGGTGGTGCTGAGCGAGCTTCGACAGCAGCCGTGGCGGATCGTAGCGCCGCTTGTGCCCCACGAAGTCATCGAACGAGCTCCAAAGCGAGAGGTGCAGCGGGGCCGAGACCAGGATAACCGCGCCGGCCTTCGCAACGCGTGACAGCTCGGAGAGCGCAGTGTCGTCGTCGTCGACGTGCTCGATGATATCGAGGGCGCACACGAGATCGAAAGTACCGGCCGGGAACGGCAAAGACGTCACTTTGCCGAGCACGACTTGCGCGCCGCGCCCGCGTAGCTTCGCCAGCGCCGGGGCGCTGATGTCCACGAACTGGGTACCCAGGATCGGGAGTCGTGGTCTCAGGCCGGGCGCAACCTCGAGCCGCCGGCCGCCCGAGGGGAGGAGCGACTGTACCAGCGGCCAGGTATTGAACCGCTGCGGCTCCACCAGGGTAGCGCCGGACCACAGCATGTCGTAAAAGCCGCGATTCCTGTCGAGCAGCTCGCGCTCGCGGTCGGTCTCCAAAAGCGCTGGTTGCATCATCGGCGCCGGAATCTCAGTTCAGCCGCTCGATCCGCGCCGCGGTTTTGAGCTCGATTCGGGGCTGGACTAAAGTAGCGGAGCAATGAAGCAAAGATCCTTGTCATTTCCCAATGTATATGACGATGCTCAGAGAGCTGAAGCATATGCCACGCTGGAATTCCCTGGGACCTACTATCTAGCGTACCGCGACCTGCCGGCCATCATCGCGGAGAATGTCAAAGGACGGGTCGGTCTCGATTTCGGGTGCGGGGCTGGCCGCTCTACCGGGTTTCTGAAAAAGCTCGGCTTCGAGGCCATCGGCATCGATATTTCGCCCAGCATGATCGAACGGGCCAGGAAGGCCGACCCGCAAGGCGCGTATGAATTGATCGACGACGGCGATGTCAGCGGGTTCGCACCCGGTAGCTTCGACCTTGTTCTCTCTGCATTCGCGTTCGACAACATACCCGATACCGATAGACGCGTCGGCCTCCTGCGCGGCCTGCGGAAATTGCTGAATGCGGATGGGCGGATCATTCTGCTGGACTCGACACCGCAGATCTACACGCACGAGTGGGTTTCGTTCACTACGCGGGAATTCCCGCAGAACCGCATGGCCAGGAGCGGCGATACGGTGCGGATCGTGATGAAGGACGTTGCGGATCAGCGCCCGGTAGTAGACCTCGTGTGGTTCCATGAGGACTACCTGCGTCTGTTTGCCGCAGCCGGATTGGAACTGATCGTGTGTCATAGACCACTCGGACGAGAGGATGAGCCCTACCGCTGGCAATCCGAGCTCTCGATCGCCCCGTGGGTCATCTACGTCCTGAGATCTTCAGTCGAGCCAGCGCCGCTCGCAAGACCCTGAAGAGGCGGGTGCCCGCGGGCAGGACTGTGCGCACGCCCCGATTCACTCGGCCTGTCGTGGCACCGTGGCGTGATTCCCCGCACTGACTATGCCGCGAGCAAAAGCGGCCGCGACCGCTTCGGACCGCGAGTGCACGCCGAGCTTCTCGAAAAGTGAGCCCACGTGATGATCTATGGTCTTCGGCGAACGATGCAGCCGGCGCGCGAGCTGCGCGCTCGTGCACCCCTGCGCGAGGAGCTGCAGTACTTGCAGCTCTCTTGCGGTCAGGCCCGAGGGGTTCGCGCGCGTGGCTTCATTCGGGCCGCGGGGTACGCTGCGCACACCGCGTTCCCGCAGGCGCCGGCGCACGATGGCGGCGAGGGGACCGGCTCCCAACCCATCGAGGATGGCGAGTGCCTCGCGCAGCGCCCCTTCAGGGCCTTCCACCAGAGCGAGCGCCTGTTCGTACGGCATGCCGATGCGTTCCCAGGCGCCGGCCGCAGCCCGCCACTCCCCGGTGAGCATGAGCCGGTAGGGCTCCGCAACCGCGCCCGCAATCGGCCCGAGCGGGGTGGCGCGGGATTGCCAGAACAGAAGCTCGCCGTGCAGCCACGGGGTGGTGTGGCCGCGCACGTGAGCCAGGCCGATGGCCGCTTCGCGCGCGACGTCAGCGAGGCTCCCCCGGTACCAGGCCTGCTCGGCGCGCGCCGCTGCGACGCGGGCGATACGGCTCACCTCACTTGTGGGGAGGGCCAGCCCGAAAGCCTGATCCAGCAACTCGTCCGCGCCCGGATCCCCGCGGCGTAACCGGACCAGAGCCAGTGTGGCCATCACAGTGATGCGTTGTTGCACCCCCGTAACCTCGGAGCTGCGCAGCAGCTCCGTCGCCATGCGCGCCGCTTCCGTCCAGTCGCCCCGGTCGAGTACGCAGGCTGTGTAGAAAGCACGGATGTACGCACTGTGCGAGAAGATTCCCCGCTCCTCGCAGTATTCAACACCCTCCTGAAATGCCCGCTGCGCGCGTGCAAAGTCGTGAATCATGCCCGCGTAGAAAGCCAGGGTGCGGTAGGCGCGGGCGGCCTGGTCTTCGAGCCGCTGCTCGAGCGCCAGCGCGAGACTGCGGTCAAGGGGCTCGTAGCCTGAGCGCTCCCCAGTGCCGAGTAAGGCGCCGCCAATCTGGCATAGAGCGTGCGATTCGGCTCCGGGGTCACCGACCTCGCTGGCGAGCTCGAGTGCGCGCCGCCCGAATTCGAGGGCCTCCTGGTTCCAGCCCCGGTGCAGTGCCAGCAGGGAGCGCGCACTGTAGGCCATCGCCAAAGCGGTACTGCGGGGCAACGCCTCGAGCAGAGTAATGGCGCCCGTGACACACTCATCCGCGCCGGCCTTATCGCCCACGGTTCGATATTCCTGTGCCAGCAGGCGCAATACGCGCGCCTGTGCCTCGCCGTTACCGACCTCGCGCCACGATGCGACCGCCGTGCGGGCGGAGGCGATGGCTTCACGTGTTTGATTCGCGAGGCTGCTTTCCTCGGCATGTTGTTCGAGGAGTTGCGCCCGCAGCTCCGTTGCCAATGTGGAGCCATAGCGCAGGGCGGCAGCCAGGTGCGCGGCCGCCTCCCGGTGAGCACCCAGCCGTGCCGCCCCCTGGGCGGCGAGTGGGGCATACTCGAGAACGGCCGCGGCATTTTGCGCAAGCGTGGCATGGTGCACGAGCCGCGCCGGGTCGGCGCCGTGTTCCACGAGCGTGGTCAGCACCTGGCCGTGCAGCGCGCGGGCACGCTCGGGCTGGATCGTACCGAGCATGGCAAGACGCGCAAGCTCGTGGCGGAAGCCGACCGAGTCGGTTTGCACATCGAGCAGCCCGCGCGCGCCGGCCTCATCCACTGCGGTCTGCCGCGGGCCGAGCACGGATTCAACGAGCCAGGGTTCGGTCCTGCCGGGCGAGATCGCGACCAGCTGGGCAAGCTCACGCGTCGCGGGTGAGCAGCGCACCAGCCGCGCCAGAACCGCGTCGCGCACGGTCTGCGGAACAAGCTCGCCCGGGCTCGCGAGCACCTCGCGCACGAAGAACGGATTGCCGCCCGTAGTCTGATGCAGCAGTCCGGCGTCGCGGCCGCTCTCTCTCGCCAGCACTTCGACTGCCGCGAGGGAGAGAGGTGCGAGGCGCATACGGATCACGTGATGGCCGGTGAGCTCACCGAGTGTGACCCGCAGGGGATGATCGGCGGAGAGCTCTTCCTCGCGATAAGTGGCTATGAACACCGCGCTGGTTCGCTGAATACGGCGGCCGATGAATCGCAGAAAGTCGAGCGTTGCCGCGTCCGCCCAATGAAGGTCCTCCAGCACGACCAGGCAGGCGCGCTCGGGCCGTGCGAGTTCCTCGAGGAGAACCCGGAAGAGCCAGTCACGCGATTCGTCATCATCCGTGACGCGCCCACCGAGCCCCGAGGTCTGTGCGGCAATCTCGTGCACGGGGGCGAGCGGTCGTGGCGTGCTGAGCCCGTCGCACGCCCCCCAAAGCGTGCGCGCATCGCGTCGATGCTCTGACGCGAAGCGCTCGACCAGGCAGCTCTTGCCCAGCCCGGCCTCGCCGGCGACGAGCACGAGCTTTCCGCAACTTGCGCGTGCTTCCTGGAAGCACCGGTTGAGAGTTTCGAGTTGTTCCTGGCGCTCGAGCAGGTGCATGCGAGATGCATTATCCGACATCAGAGCCGACGGATGCCACGCGCCAGCCCTGGGCTGCGGGCAGCCGAAAATTAGGGTGGCGCGCGCGCTTTTTTGGGGGTGATCACCGATTTGAGCCTGCCGGCACAGACGTATCGTGCGCGGCGTAAGGGCTCAGTGAGCTAAGACCGCGAGGTAGCCCGCCATGCCACGGTACGTCGTCGAGAGAGAGTTTCCGGACGGACTCCAGGTTCCCATCGATGAGGCCGGCGCCAAAGCCTGCCTCGCGGTCGTGGAGAGCAACCTGGCGGAGGAGGTCACCTGGGTTCACTCGTACGTGAGCGCGGACAAGAAGAAGACTTTCTGTGTGTACGACGGGCCCTCGCCTGAGGCCATTCGCCGGACGGCAGGTCGCAACAAGCTTCCCGTCCAGCACATCACCGAGGTTCGCGTCCTCGATCCGTATTTCTACAGATAACTGCCCCGCACCTTCGGAAGGGAGAAGTCCATGAATGTCTCGTTCAAGAAGCCGAAACTGCCTGCACTTTGCACACTCCTCGCCCTGCAGCTGCCGGTCATCGCCATGGCGACAAACTCTCCTCTGATCGAGAAGGTGCACGAGGCCACGGAGCGATTCACGGACATCAATGTCGCGATCTCCGAGGGCTGGGTGGCGGCCACTCCGTGTGTCAGCGGGCCGGACACCGGGGCCATGGGCGTGCATTTCGTTCTGCCCGCGCGCATCAGCGCGGGCACACTGAACGCGGAGCAGCCGGAAGCTCTGATCTACGAACCGATGCCGAACGGTGCGATGCGCCTCGTCGGTGTCGAGTTCATCGTGCTGGCGAGCGTCTGGGTGAGCCACCACCCGGGTGGGGGCGTGCCGGCACTCGAGGGGAATCTGATGAACTATGTCAGCGCGCCCAATCGCTACGGTCTACCGGCGTTCTACGAGTTGCATGTCTGGGCATGGGAGCACAACCCGAAGGGGAGCTTCGCCGACTGGAACACACGCGTTACCTGTGAGCACCAGCCGGCCCCCTGACAGTCCGTGTCCCGATTCTCAACCTGCCTCATCTACCCGGAGACCGTGATGAAGACTCTGACTGCCATGTTGGGATCTCTGCTCCTGAGCACCACGTTCCTTGCGGGAGCGCAAATGCCGCCGGCGGCGAGCGGCAACGTCCACCGTTATGTCGTCGAGCGCACCTTCCCTGTGGGTGCGCTTGACGGACTCGACGCAGCCTTGAAGGCCAAGGTCAACGCCAACAACGCCAAGTTCGGCGTGCACTGGTTGATGTCGTACGCCAACGGTGCGAAGACCAAGACCTACTGCGTCTACGAGGGACCCAGCGAAGCTGCGATTCGCGAGGCGGCGACCGCCAACGGCCTGCCGGTCGATTCCGTTACCGAGGTTCCGGTAACCCTGCTGCCGAAATAAGCAGCGTCGGATCATCCTTATCGGCGCGTCCGCGCCCGGTAAGGATGATCCGCTCCAGCGGCGCGTGCCCGTGCCGATTGCAATACGCGCCGCCTAAGACCTCGATTCTCCAAAGCCGGCGATAGTGATCCCGGCTCCTGACGCACCGTGCGGCGCCGTGGCAGACTACGCGTGCGCTGCACGCACGCTGGCGGCCTCGGCCTGATAGCGTACGACGTGCTGTCGCGCGTCATACTGGATGATCAGAAACTCACCGGCGGTCAGCAGCAGTGCGGCAAGCAACGCGGTTAAATTGATGGCTTTCATGAGATGTCTCCTGGTGTGTGATCCAATGGCGTGCAGTGTTGATCCACCGCGTCCAACCAGCAAACGCGATGTCTGAACGACGCTTAAGAAAAACTGAAGTCACGCGCAGCTTCGATCGGCTGCCGCTGAACGCCCTGCGCGTGTTCGAAGCGGTCGCGGCCCGCCTGAGTTTCGCCGCCGCCGCGCACGCGCTGCACGTGACGCCCGCGGCGGTGAGCATGCAGATTCGCACGCTCGAGGATTACTTAGGAGTGCCGCTATTCCGGCGCAGCGGCCGCACGATCGCCCTGAGTGCGGAGGGCGCGTTGCTGCTGCCGGGCGTGCGCCGCGGGCTGCGTGAGCTGCAACAGGCGATGCAGCAGTTGCGCCAGGACCGCAGTGGCGGCGCACTCAACATCAGCACGGTGGCCTCGTTCCTGCAGAAGTGGCTGCTGCCGCGCCTGCCGCAATTCCATGACCGATACCCGAATATCGAATTGAGCATTCACACTTCGCACGTCCCGGTGGATTTCGCACAGGGCGATTTCCATGCCGCGCTGCGCATGAGCAGCGCACCCACGCCGGGCCTGTACAACGAGAAGCTGCTCGATGAATGGTTCCTGCCCGTGTGCAGCCGCGAGCTGCTCGCCCGCCACGGTCCCGTGCGTACCTCGGCAGACCTGAAGCGTTACCCGCTGCTGCGCTCCTCCGATGAATCCTGGAGCCTGTGGCGTCGTCCAGGAGCCGAAGCCGACTGGCAGGAGCGTGGCACCGCTTTCGACGATTCGCTGACCGTGCTGGCCGCGGCCGAGCAGGGCCAGGGTTTGGCCCTGACACGCTGGGCGCTCGCCGCGCAGGATCTTGCCAACGGCCGCGTCGTACGGGCGAGTGAGCAGGTGCTGCCCTGCCCGCGAGGCTATTATTTCGTCTGTCCCGAAGGCTACCTGGCTCTGCCGAAGCTGCAACACCTGCTCAAATGGCTGCGCGAGATGGCCGCAGCTTTCCCAAGGCCCCACGGCGCCCCGGCCTTGACCAGCGCAGGCCCTGCGGCCGTCGCTGTCGCAGCGCGCGGTGCCGCGGTGCCTCAGCGCGCGCCGTTATCGACCCGACAACCCCGGGCGCGCCAGGGAAGATAGATTGATATCCCGAAAGATATCAGTCGCTCCGATGATGGACTGGACCGACGAAGTGTACTCACCCTTCTGACTCAGTAAGTTAGGCGCCTGCTAAGAGGTGCGGCACCTCTATGGCACCTCGAAATTGCCGGTTCACGAGCCGGCCTACCCAACGTGTCGGCTAACTGCTGCGATCTGCCGATATTGTTCGCAGATGTAATAACGCGTTATAATAACATCATGAAAGTCCCTCTGCGGCGTATCGGCAACTCTCTCGGGGTTCTGCTGCCGAAGGCGACCCTTGACGCGTGGGGCTTGAGCGAAGGTGATGCGCTGGACCTCACCGAACGCGGCCTTCGCCCCCCGCCGAGAGGGGGTTTTTTACATCAGGAATTGGACGAGCTCAGGCGGGCCATCTCGCTTGCAATCGTACGACGGTTCACGCCGCGCGAGATACGCGCTCAGATTCTTGCAAACCTCCACCGGTGGGAACGGCAGGGCGTTTGGGGTGCGGCTTACAAAGAATGGCGAGACATTGCGGAGGGAAAAGACGACGGAGAGCTCTTTGCAGCGATGCTCGGACGCGACGAGAACGCGGTCAGACTTCGGCAATCGGCGCCATTCGTCGGATTACTTCCGAAAGGGGAAGTGAGAAAACTGAATGAAGAAGCAGCAGGTTGATCATGTGCTGCGCGCTGCCGGCCGCATCACTGGCGAAAAGCAGTTCATCATTATTGGTAGTCAGTCTCTGCACGGTAAGTACCCCGATGTTCCTGACGAGATCCTCACCTCGTTTGAGGTGGATCTGATCGCGTCGAAAGATGCCGATCGAACCGAATGGCTGAACGTGATTGGCGTCGCTTCACCGTTTCACGAGACCTTTGGCTACTACGCGGATCGGGTTGATGTGAGCACTGCGACCCTTCCAAATGGCTGGAAGGGACGGTTGGTGAACTTGCCTCCAGGCGAGACCGAGGGTGTGAAAGGACTGTGTCTGGAGCCCCACGACCTCGCCATCGCAAAGCATGCCGCCGCACGCGAGAAGGACCTGATATTCACGCAGGAGCTTGCTCGTCGCGGAATAGTTTCCCAGGAGCGACTGTTATCGTTGCTCGACCAAACTCCGGTCGACGCAGAACTGCGTGAGCGAATGCGCGGCCAGATCACCCGCGACTTTCACGCCGAGCGAAGTCTCGAGAACCGTGCACCTGAGAAGCAGCCGCCGATGGCCAGCGCGGTCGATGACCTGGAGGCCGTCAAGGCACGTGGAAGGGCGGAGTGGTTGAAACTGCGCCGACAAGTCGGAGTGAAGTCTCCGACTTCCAATCCAACTCGGACGCGTGACTCGTCAGAGCGCAGTAAGTTAGAGCATGACTCTGGCAAAGGTCTGGACGACGACGCGCCCGAGTCGTGATTCCGCCGGCGCTCGTGTCCGGCGGATCTATACACCGCAGGATCGACACCTTGCGCCTCGAAGACTGGACGAATTCTTGACCTTCATTCGATCGTGTTTGAAGTAACCATCTTGGTAACGCCGTTTTGGCGGCAAAGGAGTTCGACATGACGTAGTGACCTTAAAAACGGAGCGTTTTGATGGAACGTGCACTGCGTCGCCACCAGGAACGCGTGGCGAAAGCCCGCCGTATTCGTATTCTGCTCAGCCATGGGGCTTGGGTCCCTCGGCATGCCTGGGGACCGAAACTCTGGCACAGCATGGAGCGCCTCGTCATGAACGAGCCTGGATGGTGGACGCACGCGACGGTCATTCAACCGGCGCGAATCAAGACTCATCGTCTCGAGCATCGCATCTTGCGCGGGTGCGACGCCGACCTGATCCTTTGGCCGGACTGCAAGAGGCCACACGACTATTACTGGTGAGGAATATCCGGGTCAGCTCGAACCGCTACCGCGTTGGTCCGGCGATGGACGACGATTTGGTAACGAAGTCAGATCGCGCATCGCCATGGCCGTGATTATGAACTCGAGCGACACAACCTCGCGGCCCTCGCAGGGGCATCAAGTATTGTCGCCCGAGTCGGTGCGTCCAATTTTGATGCATCGACCGTCATGCAAGAAAACTCGCGAGGAAATCAACAGTTGGATCGAAGAATCGCCGTGGCCCCGATGATGGACTGAACCGAGGAGATCCATTTCACTTTTTGGAGTCAACACTTACGTTCGCTCAAAAAGGCTTGTCACCTTTACGTCACCTCGAATTCGGGTAACTCACGCTCATTGCAGGACGTGTAGCCCCAGATGGGTGCCGGACTTGCCGACCCCGCCAAGCGCGCAGATTGCGGCGCGGACTTCGTTGACCGGTCCCAAGACACGCGATGTTTCCAAGGGATCGGAGTGACCCTCCACAGCAGGCGCGCTTGTGTGCGCCGCCTGCTGCGCGAAGTGTTCGGCGAGGGTGCCAGGCGCTTGGGCCCGGGTGGCGCAATTTAGGGGTCCGGAGCGCGCAATATGGGTGAATCTGCCGATCTGCCGCCGCGCGCGCACCTCTATCGTGTGCGACGAAAACAGCGTTGACGCAATCTATGGAGTGGCGCCATGCCACGCTACATGGTCGAGAGAGAGTTTCCGGACGGACTGCAGATTCCTATCGATGCGACCGGCGCCAAGGCATGCCTGGCCGTCGTCGAGAACAACGCCGTTGATCAGGTTGCGTGGGTTCACTCGTACGTGAGCGCGGACAAGAAAAAGACCTTCTGCGTTTACGACGGGCCCTCGCCCGAGGCCATTCGCCGCACGGCGACACGCAACAAGCTCCCCGTCGAACGCATCACCGAGGTTCGCGTCCTAGATCCATACTTTTACAAGTAACTACGCTGCGTCATCAGGAGGAGAAAACAACCATGAGTGCCTCGACCAATAAACCGACTCTATTCGGCGCCCAGACTGTCCTGTCACTCCTGGGAATGCCGCCGGTGGCGTTGGGAAGGAGAGAGACAATTGGATTCCCAACCATGCGCCTTCTCGCAACGTTGCTCATTGCCCCTGCGACGCTCTGGTTTGGACCCGCACCCGCGGCGCTCGCGCAAGAAGTCGCACCAGCTCCCCGACAGATCGTGGCCTTGGACGAATGCGATCCGACGACCTTCAATGCTGTGCTTGGACCCGACTTCTGCAAGAACGTCGCGCTTGCATTTGTCGCGCCATTCGCAACGAAGTTTGCGAATCTATTTGATGAGGCAATGGCCGGACTCCAGACCGGGCCTGGGACTTCGAGCCCGACAAAGTCACCATCACTAAAGGAACCCCCCTTATCGTGGTCAACCAGGGTGGTGAGCCTCACACCTTCACCGAGGTGGCGAAATTCGGGGGCGGTTTCATAGCTCCCCTCAATCGAGGGAGGCGACGGTTCCGGAATGTGCGGGCGGGTTTAAGGATCGTCGCGGTAGCCCGGACTCGTATCCTTCAAGGCAGCCAGTTGCAGGTCGCGGATTTGTCGAAGGGCGAACACCTTTTTCAGTGCTGTATTCATCCTTGGATGCGTGTGACAGTCGACGTCAAGGCACGCGGTCCGGACGGTGATTAGTACGCAGTGAACGAGGCGAAATCCAAACGTCTGCGCGGTAGAGAACGGCGAATCAGCACCGCCGGATAGGTTGGCCGCTGTGTCGCGGCGAGATTGTGCAGGGCCGCTCGCTCGCGCGGTCATGCGGTGTTCCTTCGACTAGGTTTTGCTGTCGGGCTGCTTGCGTGTCAGCACGATCGCCTCAGCGCGCGTTGCTACGCCTAGTTTCTCCAGGATCGCGGAGATGTGGTGCTCGACTGTCTTCGGCGAGAGGAATAGGCGCTTGGCAATTGTTGAATTGCGCAAACCTTCGGACAGCAGCGCTAGAATCTCGGCTTCGCGCCGCGTCAGGCCGAGCGGATTCCGACGCGTCGACGTCCGCGAGCCGCGCGGGATGCGGCGGACACCGTGTGCGCGCATCTGCCTGCGCAAGGACTGGGCTGCCGGCGCGGCACCAAGCTGTTCCAGGATCGTGAGCGCCTGTCGCTGATCGAGTTCGGTTCCGTACCAGGCGAGCACGCTCGCCTGTTCGTAGGGACAGCCTAACGCCTTCCAGACGCTCGCCGCACCACGCCAGTCGCCGGAGATTTCCAGCGCGTAGGGCTCTGCGATATCGGTCGGTTGCTCCCTCAGGGCACCCACTCGCCACAGCCAGGCTGCCAGTTCGCCGTTCATCCGCGGATCGCGCCGTCGTCGCGTGAGCTCGTACACCGGCTGCACCTCGCGGATGACGCCCTCCCGATCGGCTGCGAGCCACGCGGCCTCGGCACACACCGCAGCGAGCATCCCAGCGCGCTGCAGCACCGGTCTCGGGCCGGCGAGCGCGCGTGCCTCCTGCAGAGGCCCGCTAGCATCGGGGTCGCCGCGCCGGATTCGCAGGTGCCCCAGAGTCCGCAGTGCAGGAATGCGTGTGATGGGCGCGGAGCGCGGATGCCGCAACACTGCTTCCACATCTTCACTCGCTCCGTTCCAGTCTCCTTGCTCGAACCTCATGCGCGCGCTGTAGGCGAGCATGTAGGGCCGGCAAAAGTCCAGATCGCGCTCTTCGCAGTACGTCAGTCCTGCACGCAGATAACCCGACGCCTGCTCGTATTGACGGCGTGAGACCGCCATGGCGGCCAGGTTTGTATAGGCACTAGCGACCTGTTCCTGCACGCCCGCTGCCAGCGCGAGCTGCAGACTTCGGTTTAGATCCGCCAATCCCGCGATGTCGCCACCGATGAGTCGCACCGTGCCGAGAGCGTTCAACGCATCGCACAGAATCTCATTGTTCGCCCACCCCTCGGCGAGGGTAATGGCTCGTTGCGCCCAACCGATGGACGAATCGATCTCGTGGGCCTCCATGTCGAGGTCCGCCCGAAAGCAATACGCCCACGCCAACTCCGGGCCGGGCGGAAGCGCTTCAAGCGTCCTGATGGCGTCGGCGGAGTACTGGTTTGCCTGTGCACTACTGCCCGCAAACCAGCTCAGCTTCGACAACCACCGCAAAGCGTCGCCTTCCTCTAAACGCTGTCCAAGTCCCCGCCGGATCTCAAGTGCGGAGCGCAGGGCTTCGATGGCACGTTCATGCTCGCCCGTCAGATAACGCTCGTACCCCAGTTGTTCTTCTAGGTGTGCGCGCTCAGCCGGAGGGAGATCGTGGGCGTAGCGGAGGGCGGTTTGATAGTGTGAGGCCGCTTCACGATGCGCACCAACCGACGCCGCCTGCATGGCGGCGAGGGGAACATACCGCAGCACTTCCAGGCCATTGCGCGCGCCGTCGGCGTGGTGGGCAAGGCGCGCTGCGGGGATATTGGGTCGCGCCGCAAGGACCTCCAGCACTTTCGAGTGCAGGTGCTGTCGTCGCGGCTGAGAAAGCGTGTCTTCAAGGGCTCGGCGCGCAAGCTCGTGACGAAAGGCAAGAGAGGAGTCGTCGTACCGCACCATGCCTATACTCAGGCAACCCTCGATGGCTGATTCATCCGGTCGGGCGGCCTGCTCGAGCAACCATGGCTCCGTCTTCCCCGGGACAACGCAGGCGAGCTCCGCGACATCGCGTGCCGCCGCCGAAAGCCTGGCGGCGCGCGCGAGCACCGCGTCGCGCACCGTGACCGGCACGGTATCGGCTGCCGTGGCCAGCACTTCAGTCACGAACAGGGGATTGCCACCGGTGATAGTGTGCAGCCCCTTAGAAGGCCGCCCAGCCTGCCTTGCAAGCTGGGCGACTGCGGCTACGGAGAGCGGTGCGAGCGACATTCTGTGAGTGCTTGGGCGAGGGAGGTCGCCAATTACGAATCGCAACGGATGACGCGGGCCAAGTTCGTCATCGCGATAGGTGGCCGCAAGCATTGCGTGTGTGCGGTGAATGCGCCGGCCAAGATACTTGAGCAGGTCGAGCGTTGCTTCGTCCGCCCAATGTATGTCTTCGACTACGATCAGCGCGGTCATGCTCTCCAGCTCATCGAGCACAGCGGCAAATATCAGTTCGGGGTTCGCTCCGGAATTTACGGCCGCTGCCAACGGGCCCTGGGTTTGCCGAACGATGTCGTGCAGCGGGGCGAGAGGACGAGGCGTGAAGAGCGCATCGCAGGCGCCCCAGAGCACACGCACCTCGCTTTGCTGCTTCGAGAATGCCTGGAGCAACGCGGTCTTGCCGATGCCCGCTTCACCGCTCAACAGCGCGATACAACCGCCGTGCCGGATGGCAGAGCCAAGCCATTTCGCCAACTCGGCGAGACATTGTTCGCGCTCGAGGAGTTCCATCGAATACGTACCGAGAGCATGTCTAGGCGGCGTCGGTTGTCATCATTCTACATGTGAGCCGGCAAAAGGCCGTCTTGAGCTGGCGCTTCGACTGGAGCAAGCATCGGGTGACCAGCGTCTAGCCGATTCCACGTCGAGACTGACATGATGTTGCCGTAGCGGCCGTGTGGTACAAGGGCGACCGGCGAACGGGGGAATCGGAGCCGGATGACTGAGATGACACGCACAGTTCACCGCGCTGACCGGAATGCCGATAGATTGTCTCAATCGGTATCGAGAAAGATATCGGTTGCGCCGATGATGGATTGGACCGACCGCCACTGCCGCTACTTCCTGCGCGGCTTCTCCCCGGACACGCTGCTCTACACCGAGATGATCACGGCGGCGGCGATCGCTGCGCGGCGACCGCGCGCGGCTGCTGGCCTTCGACCCGGAGGAACACCCGCTGGCGCTGCAGCTCGGCGGCAGTGAGCCGCGCGAGCTGGCCGCGGCGGCGCGCGCCGGGCGAAGAGGCGGGCTACGACGAGATCAACCTCAACTGCGGCTGCCCCAGTGAGCGGGTGGCGAGCGGCGCCTTCGGCGCCTGCCTGATGCTGGAGCCGGCGCGAGTGGCCGATTGCGTGGCGGCGATGCGTGCCGCCGTGCGCATGCCGGTGACGGTGAAGATGCGCATCGGTGTGGTGAACGCAGCCGCACGCGATGTGCCGCGGGCCGTGGCGCACTTCACCGAGGGCGACTTCGAGGCGCTGTGCGATTTTGCGGGTAGCGTGGGCGCCGCCGGCTGCCAGGTGGCGATCGTGCACGCGCGCAAGGCAGTGCTCGGCGGACTGTCACCCAAGGCCAACCGCGAGATTCCGCCGCTGCGTTACGAGGTCGTGCGGCGCCTGAAGGGCATCTTTCCGCAGTTGCCGATCGTCGTCAACGGCGGGCTGCGCGAGCCGCAGGCGGTGCTCGCGGCGCTCGGCTGGTGCGATGGGGTCATGCTCGGACGCGAGGCCTACCATCGGCCGTTCGTGCTGGCGGAGCTGCAACAGGCGTTGCGCCCTGCAGCGGGGGCGCTGCCGTCGCGCGAGGCGCTGCTTGAGCGCATGCGGGCTTATGCGGCGCGCGAGCTGGCCGCGCGGCGGGCGGCTCGCGCCGATCGCGCGGCACATGCTCGGCCTGTACGCCGGCGAGCCGGGCGCCCGCGAATACCGCCGCAAGCTTAGCGAAGGTGCGCGCGCCGCGGGCGCGGGCGCCGAGCTTTTCCAACGGGTGATTCCCGGGGAAGCGCAGACACCGGCTTAGTTAGTGGCGCGCGAAAGCGTGCGCGTATAATCTGGCGCACGCCATGGGAAAGGATATCGAACTCGCCATCCTGTTCGCCGATGTCGTCGGCTCGACGCGGCTGTACGATCTGATGGGCGATGTGCGGGCGCGGGAGATGGTGGCGATCTGCATCGAAGTGATGCGCAGCGCCACCGAGCAACGCCAGGGCACGGTGATCAAGACCATGGGCGATGAGGTCATGGCGACCTTCCCCAGCGCCGATGCCGCACTCAACGCCGCCGCCCAGATGCAGCAGCAGATCTCCACGCATGCTCAGCTGAAGGTCGACGGCCAGCCGGTGGCCATCCGCATCGGCTGTCACTTCGGCCCGGTGATGCTGGAGAACCGCGACGTGTTCGGCGCCGCGGTACACACCGCCAACCGCATGACCAGCCAGGCCAAGGCCGGCCAGATCGTCACCACGGCGGCGACGGTCGAGAAGCTCTCGCCCGAGTGGCGTGCCGCGTGCCGCCAGATCGACATCGCCACGCTCAAGGGCCAGGGGAACGAGGTCACGCTCTACGAGGTGCTGTGGCAGACCGAGGACGTCACCAGCATGGTGCCGGGCATCGCTCATCGACTCGCACCCGGCGCGCCCCATGCGGCTGCGGCTGCGCTGCGATGATCGTGAGCTGCTGGTCGATGAGCGGCACTCGAGCATCACCATCGGGCGCGCCGAGGACAATGACGTGGTGATCAAAGGCAACCTGATCTCACGGCTGCATGCACGCATCGAGATCAGCCGCAACAAGTTCGTGCTGATCGACCAGAGCACCAACGGCACCTTCGTGCAGAGCTCCGACGGCGAGGAGTCCTTCGTGCGCCGCGACAGCCTGCAGATCAAGGGCCAGGGGATGATCGGGCTGGGCCGCCTTCCCGAGCACGGCTCGCCGCAGACCATCCGCTACACCTGCGAAGAAGGCTGAAGGCGCGAACGAGGCTCCAGGCGGCGGGTCACCGCCCCTGCGGCTCAGCCGAGACGCTGTTCCGTGCCCTGAAGTTCCGTCAGCATCGACTGCGGCAGCCGGCCGCCGAACTTCGCCAGGTACTCGCGCATATCGGCGACTTCCTTGCGCCACAGCGCTGCATCCACGGTCAGCAGCGCTGTCGAGCGCCTCCGGCGCGATGTCGAGCCCGCTCAGGTCGAGATCCTCGGGCCGCGGCAGCCAGCCGATAGGCGAGTCCGCTGCGCCGGCCTTGCCGGCGCAGCGGTCGAGCATCCAGGCAAGCACCCGCAGATTCTCGCCATATCCAGGCCACAGGAACTTGCCCTGCGCGTCGCGCCGGAACCAGTTGACGTGATAGATCCGCGGCGGGCCGTGCGAGCTTCGCGCCGACGTTCAGCCAATGCTGCCAGTAGTCCCCGAAGTTGTAGCCGCAGAACGGCTGCATCGCCATCGGATCGCGGCGCGTGACGCCGACCTGGCCGACGGCGGCGGCGGTGGTTTCCGAGGCGACCGACGCGCCGACCAGCACGCCATGTTTCCAGTCGCGCGCCTCGTAGACGAGCGGCGCGACCGCGCGCCGGCGGCCGCCGAACACGAGGGCCGTGATCGGCACGCCGCAGGCATCTTCGGCGTGCGGCGAGTAGCTCGGATTGCGGCGCGCCGAGACCGTGAAGCGGGAATTCGGATGCGCCGCCGGGCCGCGCGCAGGATCGTAGGGCCGGCCCTGCCAGTCGAGCACCGGCGTGCCGCTGCGTCAGCCCCTCCCACCAGGGCTGGTTGTCGGCCGTGAGCGCCGACGTTGGTGAATAAGGTGTCGCGGCGGATCATCTCGTAGGCGTTGCGATTGGTCTGCGGATTGGTGCCCGGAACGACCCCGAAATAGCCGGCCTCCGGATTGATCGCCCACAGCCGGCCGTCCTCGCCCGGATGCAGCCAGGCGATGTCGTCACCCACCGTGAACACGCTTCCAGCCGGGCAGGGAGGCGGGCGGAATCAGCATCGCGAGATTGGTCTTGCCGCAGGCCGAAGGGAACGCGCACGCCAGGTAGTGGGTCTCGCCGCGCGGGTTCTGCAGGCCGACGATCAGCATGTGCTCGGCCAGCCAGCCCTCGGTGCGCGCCTGCCAGCTGGCGATGCGCAGCGCATGGCACTTCTTGCCGAGCAGCGCATTGCCGCCGTAACCGGAGCCGAAACTCTCGATGGCGAGCTCCTCGGGGAAATGCATGATGAAGCGCCGCTCGGGATCGAGCTCGCCGATGGAGTGCAGCCCGCGCACGAAACCGTCCTCGCGCGCGATGCGCTCGAGCGCCGGACGCCCGGCGCGGGTCATGATCAGCATGTTGAGCACGACGTAGGCGCTGTCGGTGATCTCCACCCCGCAGCGTGACAGCGGCGAGTCGAGCGGCCCCATGCAGTACGGGATCACGTACAGCGTGCGCCCGCGCATGCAGCCGCGAAACAGCTCGCGCATCTTGGCGTGCGCCTGCTGCGGGTCCATCCAGTGATTGTTCGGGCCGGCATCCTCGCTGTGAGCGCGTGCAGATGTAGGTCAGATGCTCGACGCGCGCCACATCGTTCGGGGCGGAGCGGTACAGGTGGCAGCCGGGGAAGTGCTCGGCGTTGAGCGCCTTGAGCTCGCCGCTGCGCAGCAGCTGCGCGGTCAGCTCCCGCGCTTCTGCTTCGGTTCCCTCGCACCAGTGGACGGCGCGGGCTGGGTCAGCTCGCGCACCGAGCTCCACCCAGTCCGCCACCGCGCGGCTCAGCTGGTGAAGCGGGCTCAGAATGTGTGCGGCAGTAGCCATCGGGCCACGTCCTCTTGCTCAATGAGGCTTCGGAAACCGCCAAGTATATCTCGGGCAGCTCCCTCGCCCTGATAAAGTAGTCGCTGCGGCAGACATTGTCTTCCATTACCCGCGCCGCACACCAGTTTGCAGGAATTTCAGGAAGATATGCCCCTCGACACGCTGCCGCGCACGCGCGCCAGGATCTCGCCTCGGCGCAGCTGCAGGCGCTCCCCGGCATGTTGGATCTTGAAGACATTTTCGGTCACGGCGGACCGCTGGCGGCGCGCGCTGCCGGACTTCAAGGTGCGCCGCGAACAGCTGCGCATGGCGCAACGCGTGGCCGATGCGCTCGCGGCGCGCGAATCGCTGGTCGTGGAGGCGGGCACCGGCACCGGCAAGACCTTTGCCTACCTGGTGCCGGCGCTGCTCTCCGGGGTGCGTGTGCTGATCTCCACCGGCACGCGCACCCTGCAGGATCAGCTGTTCTGCGAAGGACCTGCCGCTGGTGAGCGCAGCGCTCGGGCGGCCGGCGCGCGTCGCGCTGCTCAAGGGCCGCGCCAACTACCTGTGCCGCTATCGTCTGGCGCGCGCGGACTCTGCAGGCGAGCAGCTCGCGCTGGCGGAGCCCGCCGACACACGCCCGCGCGGCTCGCATGCCGATGCTGGCGCGCATCCAGCGCTGGGCGCGCACCACGCGGCGCGGCGATCTCGCCGAAGTGCGCGGCCTGTCGGACTCGCCATCCGGTGTGGGCGCAGGTCACCTCCACGCGTGAGAACTGCCTGGGCGCGCGCTGCCCGGAGATCTCGCGCTGCCACGTGGCGCTGGCGCGGCGCGAAGCGCTGGAGGCGGACATCGTGATCGTCAATCATCACCTGCTGCTGGCGGATCTGGCGCTGAAGGAGGATGGCTTCGGCGATCTGCTCGGCTGCGCCGATGCGGTGATTCTCGATGAGGCGCATCAGATCCCGGATCTCGCCACGCAGTTCTTCGGCGCCAATGTCAGCAGCCGCCAGATCGAGACTCTGCTGAGGGACCTGCGGGTGCGAGCTGTGCGCGCAGGTCGCGCGCGCCGGCGGGCAGGTGCTGCCGCAGGCGCCGGCGGCGGCGCTGCGCGCCGCGGAGGAAGCGCTGCGGGAACTGCGCGCTGCGGTTCCCCGCACTCCCGGCCGCGTGGCATGGATGCCCGACCGCGGCGCGCTCGGCGAAGCGGTGCACGCGCTGATCCAGGCGCTGCAGGAGCTGGCTGCCGTGGTCTGCGGAGGCGACCCGGAGAGCGCGCTCGCAGCCACTCGCCGAGCGCGCCGATGAGCTCGCCGCCAGCCTGGCGCGGATCGCCGCGCTCGATGAGCTCGAGGGTGCGCGCACGCTGGAGAGCAGCACGCGCGGCCTTACCCTGAGTCTCATGCCGTTCGATATCTCGCAGCGGTTCCGCTCGCTGGTGCAGGCGCGCCGCGGCGCCTGGATCTTCACCTCCGCGACGCTCTCACTCGGGGAGGAGTTCGGGCATTTCACCGGCCGGCTGGGGCTGCATCGAAGCACCGACGCTGCGCATCGACAGTCCCTTCGACCACGAGCGGCAGAGTGCTGCTGTATCTGCCGGCGGGGCTGCCGGAGCCCGCCTCGCCCGACGTACGTCGCGGCCGTGATCGACACCGCCGTGCCGCTCATCGATGCGGCAGCGCGGCGGCGCCTTCGTGCTGTTCACCAGTCACCGCGCGCTCTGCCCAGGGGGCGGCGCTGCTGCGTGCGCGCTGGGCGGAGCGTCGCGCACGTACCGCCTGTTCGTGCAGGGCGAGGCGCCGCGCGAGCGGCTGCTGCAGGAGTTTCGCGCCGACGGCAACGGCGTGCTGCTGGGGACGGCGAGCTTCTGGGAAGGCGTCGACGTCAAAGGCGAGGCGCTGCGGCTGGTCGTGATCGAGAAGCTGCCCGTTCGCCTCGCCCGAGGATCCGCTGGTGCGCGCGCGCATCGAGCACCTGCACGCTGAACGGCGGCAACGCGTTTCGCGACTACCAGCTTCCGGAAGCCGCGCTGGCGCTCAAGCAGGGCGCCGGCCGGCTGATCCGCAGCGAGGACGACTACGGCGTGGTGGTGATCTGCGATCCGCGCATGATCGGCCGCGCCTACGGGCGCGTGTTTCTCGCCGCGCTTGCCTGCCATGACGCGTCACGCAGGACCGTCGAGGAGGTCGCGCGGTTTCTCGCGCGCCATGCGCCGCGAGCCGAGCGGCGCCCGGGCCGCGGCCGCTGTCCGTGAGGATCCTCGCGCTCGATACCGCGACCGAAAACTGCTCGGCCGCGCTCCTGATCGACGGGCGCTTGATCGTGCGCGAGCGGCAGCTCGAGCGCGGCCACGCCGAGCACATCCTGCCGATGGTGGGCGAAGTGCTCGCGGAAGGCCGCTGACGCTCGCCGCAGCTCGAGCGCCATCGCTTTCGGACGCGGCCCGGGTGCATTCACCGGTGTGCGCCTCGCGGCCAGTGTGACGCAGGGGCTCGCCTTTGGCGCCGGACTTGCCGGTGGTGCCGGTCTCCGATCTGCTGCGCTCTCGCGCAGCAGGCCCTGGAGGCGGACGCCCAGGCTCGGCCGGGTGCTGGTGTGCACCGATGCACGCATGCAGGAGGTGTACTGGGGATGCTTCGAGCGCGCAGACGGCCTCGCCCAGGCCGCTGGGCGATGAGCACGTGAGCGACCCCGCTGCCGTAGCGCTGCCGCTCACGTGGTCCCGCGACGCCGAGGCCCACGCCAATCCCGCAGCGCCAGGCGCCTCGGTCCCTGCAGGCGGGTTGCGGGGCGGGCTCGGGGTTCAGCGCCTACCCGCAGCTGCGTTCGGCCCTCGCCGCGGACCTCGACACCATCCGGGCGCGAGCTGCTGCCCCGCGCGCGCGGAGATCGCGCTCCTGGCGGCGCCAGAGGTGGCCGCCGGCCGGGTTTTCGCCACCGGAGCAGGCACTTCCGGTCTATTTGCGCGACGATGTCGCCAGGCTCCGCGCACCCGGTCATTAAACTGACACCGTTCGAAGCGATTGTCATGAATCTGCAACACAGTGCCTCTGTAATAGCCCGCGCTCACTGCAGACGGTAATCACCATGCCCGCCAAACAAGTACTGATCGTCGAGGATGAGCGGCCGATCCGCGAGATGATCGCCTTCGGCCTGAAACGCGCGGGCTTCGAGGTCCGCGAGGCCGAGGATTGCCGCACCGCCCGCGCGGCGCTCGCCGATGCGCGCCCGGACCTGGTGCTGGTCGACTGGATGCTTCCGGACATGAGCGGGCTGGAGCTGACCCGCGCGCTCAAGCGCGACCGCGAAACGCGCGAGCTGCCGGTCATCATGCTCACCGCGCGCGCCGAGGAAGGCGACAAGGTCGCAGGCCTCGAGGGCGGCGCCGACGACTATGTCACCAAGCCGTTCTCGCCCCGCGAGCTGCTGGCCCGCATCAACGCCGTGCTGCGCCGCAGTCGGCGCCGAGCGGTGTGGACGAGCTCATCGAATTCGAAGGACTGGCTCTGGATCAGGGCAGCCACCGCGTCCTGGTCGGCGAGCGGACCGTGGCGCTCGGCCCCACCGAGTATCGCATGCTCGAGTTCTTCATGACGCACCCGGAGCGGGTCTACACCCGCGACCAGCTGCTCGATCGCATCTGGGGCGGCAATGTCTACGTCGAGGAGCGCACGATCGACGTGCACATCCGCCGCCTGCGCAAGGCGCTCGAGGATTTCGGGTACGATCGCTTCGTGCAGACCGTGCGCGGTTCGGGTTATCGTTTCTCGGCACGGACCATCTAGATCAGAGAGCGCTGCCCTGACTCGATGGAAGCCGCGACACAGGCCTGGTGGTTCGTCGGCGGGTCGACTGCTCGTGACCGTCGTCATCGGCTGCGGCTCGGGCTGGCTGTTGGGCAGTCCGTGGGCCGGCCTCGCCTGCGCCGTGCTGCTGCACCTGCGCTGGGTGCTGGTCACCCTGTTCCGCGTCGAGTGGTGGCTGCGCCATCGCGGCTACGCCGACCCGCCCGATATCGGCGGCGTGTGGGGCGAGATCATCACCCAGATCGTGCGCCTGCACCGGCGCAAGCGCTTCCACAAGCAGCGCTTCGTGCAGCTGATGCGCCAGATGCAGCGCTCCACCGCGGCGCTGCCCGACGGCGTGGTCATTCTCAATGCGCAGCGCGAGATCGTGTGGTTCAACCGCATGGCGGCGCGGCTGCTGTACCTGCGCCGCACCGCCGATCTCGGCCTGCGCATCGACCACCTGCTGCGCGCAGCCGGATTTCGTGCGCTATCTCGCCGGGCAGGACTATTCGAACCCGGTCGTCATTCGCGCCGGCAACCGGGCGATGACTGTACCTGTCGCTGCAGGTCGCCCCCTATGGCGATGGCCAGCTGCTGCTGCTGGTGAGCGACGTCTCGCGGCAGATGCGTCTGGAGGCCGTGCGCCGCGACTTCGTGGCCAACGCCTCGCACGAGCTGCGCTCGCCGCTGACGGTGATCTCCGGCTACCTCGAGACCCTCGCTCAGGACCCGGTGCTGGATGCCGATCTGCAGGGACCGCTCGCGGAGATGCGCCGCCAGGCCGAGCGCATGACGGCCATCATCCGTGACCTGCTCGCGCTGTCGCGCCTGGAGGAGACGCGAGGAGGTCGAGGGCGGCGACCGATCGACATCGTCGCGCTCCTCTCGCTGCTGCGCAAGGATGTACTGGCGCGGCCGGTGCATCCGCGCGAGGTGCGCGTGCGCGTCGACTCCGCTGCGCAGCTGCGGGGCGATGAGCCCGAGATCCATTCGGCGTTCTCCAACCTCGTCGACAACGCCGCCAAGTACACCCCCGCCGAAGGTTCGATGGAGATGCGCTGGTGGGTCGATGAGGAGGGCGGGCACTTCGCGGTCACCGACACCGGCATCGGCATCCCGCGCGAGCACATTCCACGCCTGACCGAGCGCTTCTATCGGGTCGATCCGGGTCGCTCGCGCGCTACCGGCGGCTCGGGTCTCGGACTTGCGATCGTCAAGCACGTGCTGCAGCGCCATGGCGGCACGCTCGAGGTACAGAGCGCGCTCGGCGCCGGCAGCACCTTCACCTGCCATTTCCCGGCCGCAGCGCGCTGCTCGCGCCGGCGCGCACGATACGAGCGCTGTAACGGCTTAGGTTTTCTGCACAAGTCACTAATTCGTAAGAAAAATTTAGCCGCACTGTCACAGAACAGACACACGGCCGGGCCGACGCTACGCAGATCCTGGGAAAGCCTCGAGGACAGACGGCCATGGCAAGCGGCCCCCCGGCGTGCGGCACGACCAGAGCGCGCACCCTGTTCCTCTCCGATATCCACCTCGGGTTCAGGCAGGCGCGCGTGCGCGAGCTGAACGAGTTTCTGCACGGCGTCGAGGCCGAGCGCATCGTGCTGGTCGGCGACATCGTCGATGCGCTGAGTCTCGCGCGGCGCGCTTCTCTGGACGCCCGAGCACACCCAGGTGGTGCGCACGCTGCTGGCCGCGGCAACGCGCCGGCGTGCGCCTGGTCTACATGCCCGGCAACCATGACGCCAGTCTTGCGATGCTGGCGCAGATGCTGCAGCGGCCAGTTCGAAGTGCACCGCGAATGGGTGCATCGCACCGCGCGCGGTGAGCGCTGCTGGTGCTGCACGGCGACCAGTTCGATGGGATGCTGCCCTGTCGCGCGCTGGCTCACACGCGTGGGCGACGTGCTGCACGGCGCGGCGCTGAGCGTCAATCACACGGTCAATAATCTGCGCCGCGCCTTCGGCCGGCCGTACTGGCCGCTGACCGAGCAGCTCAAACTCTGCATCGGCCCGAGCCTGCGTTATATCGAGCAGTTCGAGCGCCACGCCGCCGGGCATGCGCGCGCGCAGGGGTATGACGGGGTGGTCTGCGGCCATATCCATCGCGCCAACCTGTGGCGCATCGACGGGCACGCTCTACGCCAACACCGGAGACTGGGTCGAGTCCTGCACCGCTCTGGTGGAGAGCGAGCGCGGCGAGCTCGAGCTGCTGCGCTGGCCGAACCCGCGGCCCGCGGCGCTGCGCTCTGCCGCCGCTCTTGCCGCCGACGCCGCGTGAGGATTGCGCTTGCAAGCGACGCCTGGACGCCGCAGACCAACGGCGTCGTCACAACGCTCAAAGCCACCACTGAGACGCTGACCAGTCTCGGCCACGAGGTGCGCGTGCTCTCACCGCACGGGCTCCGCAACGTTGCGTGCCCAAGCTATGCGGAGATCCGCCTGGCTCTGTCGCCGGGGGCGCAGGTGGAGCGGGAACTGAAGGCTTTCCGGCCGCATGCGATCCACATCGCCACCGAAGGACCGCTGGGGCTTGCCGTGCGCCGCTACTGCCGCGCGCGCGGTTTCACGCGATTGCACCTGTGGCGCCGCGGGGTCGATCTGCGCAGGTTCCGCCCGCTCGACCCCCACGCGCAGCTCGCGGGCCTGCCGCGGCCCATCAGTTCCGCTATGATCGCGCGTATGGCGCGCAGGCCAACCAGCGAAGCCGGAGACGCCAACTGATGGAAACCGCCGACCTCAGCCACCACATTTCGCGCCGCTTCAACGAGGACCTCGAGCGCGTCCGCAGCAAAGTGCTGGGCATGGGCGGCTTCGTCGAGCAGCAGCTGCAGAAGGCGATCACCGCGCTGGTCGAGGGCGACAGCTCCCTGGGCGAGTCGGTGGCGATGGACGACCACCAGGTCAATAACATGGAGATCGCCATCGATGAGGAGTGCAGCCGCATTCTCGCCACGCGTGCACCGGCAGCGGGCGACCTGCGTGTGATCGTCGCCATCATCAAGACCATCACCGACCTCGAGCGCATCGGCGATGAGGGCGAGAAGATCGGCTACATCGCCTCGCGCCTCGCCACCATGGAGCGCCCGGCGGACAAGTACCGCGAGATCAAGCATCTCGGGCGGGTGGTGTCAGGAGATGGTGCACGGCGCGCTCGATGCCTTTGCGCGCATGGATGTGGAAGTCGGCGCTGCAGGTGGCGCGCCAGGACATCGCCGGTGGACGAGGAGTACGAGGCCATCCAGCGCCAGACCATCACCTTCATGATGGAGGACCCGCGCACCATCCGGCGCGCACTGGATGTCATGTGGGTGGTGCGGGCGCTCGAGCGCATCGGCGATCACGCCAAGAACATCAGCGAGTACGTCATCTACATGGTGCACGGCAAGGACATCCGGCACACCTCCCTCGATGACGTCGAGCGCGAGCTGCGGGGAGGCACCGGCGCGCTGGCCGGCCCGCCGCCGGCCTGAAGCCCGCAGCACCGACTCCGTTCCTGCGCGCGTGCCCCACCGCCGCCTGATCAACTTCGCGGGCTTCGCGGTGTGCGCGGCGCTGCTCGCGTATGCCCTGTACGCGCAGTTTCACCAGGGGCTGGAGCCCTGTCCGCTGTGCATCTTCCAGCGCATCGGCGTGGCGCTGCTCGCGCTCGTGTTTCTGGCCGCGGCGCTGCATCACCCGCGCGGGACGGGCCGGTATGGCTACGTGCTCGCCATCGCCCTTGCGGCGCTCGCGACCGCCGCTGTGGCCGCACGCCACGTGTACGTGCAGAGCCTGCCGCCCGGGACACTGCCCTCGTGCGGCGCCCCGCTGGCGGTGCTGATGAAGTTCATGCCCCTGTGGCAGCTCATCCGCAAGGTGCTCACCGGGAGCGGGGAGTGCGGCGAGGTCAACTGGCGCTTTTTCGGGCTGGCCATGCCGGCGTGGGTGCTGATCTGGGCGCTGTTGCTGCGGCGCGGCGGTCGCATCACCGCGAACCTCAGGCGAGCAAGCGTTGCCGCAACACGTTGAAGTACATGCGGTGCAGAGCGTCGATGTCCGTGACGCGCACGCACTCGTTGACCTTGTGGATCTAGGCGCTGACCACGCCGAGCTCGACCACCTGCGCACCAAGCGGCGGCGATGAAGCGGCCGTCGGAGGTGCCCCCGCCGGTCGAAAGCTTCGGCTGCGCGCCGGCGACCTCGGCGACGGCATCCGCCCACGGCATCGCGAGAGCGCGCCCCGGCGGGGTGTAGAAGGGCTCGCCCGACACGTACCACTCCAGTGTGTAGCGGACCCCGTGACGGCGCAGGATCTGCCTCCGACGCGGCCCTTGAGCGTCTCGAGCGTCTGCACCGGCGAATAGCGCAGGTTGAAGCGCGCCTTGAGCTCGCCGGGGATGACGTTCGGCGCTCCCGTGCCGGCGTTGAGATTGGAGACCTGGAAGGTGGTCGGCTGGAAGTGCTCGGTGCCCTTGTCCCATTCGCGGCCGATGAGCTCGGCGAGTGCCGGGGCGAGTGTATGCACCGGGTTCTCGGCCAGCTGCGGGATAGGCGACGTGTCCCTGCATACCGTGCACCGTGAGCCGGCCACTGAGGGAGCCGCGGCGGCCCGACCTTGATGGTGTCCCCGATCGACACCTCGCTCGAGGGCTCACCGACGATGCACCAGTCGATGCGCTCGTCGCGCTCGCGCAGGATATCGCGCCACGCGCTTGGTACCGTCGACCGAGGGCCCCTCCTCATCGCTCGTGATCAGAAACGCGATCGTGCCCGTTGTGATCGGGGTGCGCACTGACGAACTCCTCCGTGGCCGTCACCATGGCCGCGAGTCCGCTTTTCATATCCGCCGCTCCGCGGCCGTACAGCAACCCCTCGCGGATTGCCGGCACGAACGGGTCGCTGCGCCACTCCTCCAGGGGCCCGGTCGGCACGACATCGGTGTGCCCGGCGAAGCAGAAGCAGCGGCCCGCTGCGGCCGCGGCGCGCCCAGAAGTTCTCCACATTGCCGAATCGCAGCGGCTCGATCGCAAAGCCCGACGGCCCCCAGGCGCGCGGTCATGACCTGCTGACAACCCTCGTCGGCGGGGGTGACCGAGCGGCGCGCCAGCAGATCTTTTGTCAGCTCAAGAGCTTCAGACATCGTTAGCGTGCTGCAGACGAGGGTAACGGCGCGGGCAGGCATTGCGCCGCGAGGCGCTGCGCGTTATACGGCTCACCTTCCGATTCGGCAAGCGCTCGAGCGCGTCACGCGCCTGTAAAGTGCAGCGGCAACACTGTGCGCGCCTGGCGGTACGGGCGCGGCCGGCCAAATGGGCGAGCGTTAGCGGATTTGTCATGAGAGCGTCACATTATTGTCATTTAATTCGCGCCAGCGGTGGTTGGGGGGCGGTCCGGACCGGCGGGAGGCCATGACTGTTCCCTGCAGCTCAAGGAGTCGAATCATGAATAAATTCAATGTGAAGCGCGCACTGGTGGCGGATCGCCAGCCTTGCGGCGCTCATCGGCGCGGCGCAAGTGACCGAGATCTCGGGCGCCGGCGCGACCTTCCCCTACCCGATCTATGCGAAGTGGGCCGATGCTTACAAGCAGCAGACCGGAATCGGGCTGAACTACCAGTCGATCGGCTCGGGCGGCGGTATCAAGCAGATCAAGGCGAAGACGGTGACGTTCGGCGCCACGGACATGCCACTGGAGGCGAAGGACTTGGAGGAGGCGGGCCTGGTGCAATTCCCGATGATCATCGGCGGTGTGGTGCCGGTGGTGAACGTCAAGGGAGTGCAGGGTCGGACAGATGGTGCTCGATGGCGCCACCGTGGCCTCCATCTACCTGGGCGAGATCACCAAGTGGAATGATGCGCGCATCAAGAAGCTCAATCCGGCGCTCGCGCTGCCCGCGACTGCGATCGCGCCGATCTATCGCTCCGACGGCTCCGGGACCAATTTCCTGTTCTCGAACTACCTCTCGAGTACCTCCCCGAAGTTCAAGGAGACCGTCGGCGCGAACACCTCCGTGCAGTGGCCGGTGGGCATCGGCGCCAAGGGCAACGAAGGCGTCGCCAACATGACGACGCAGACCGATGGCGCGATCGGCTACGTCGAATACGCCTACGCCAAGCAGAACAAGATGGCGTACACGGATCTGATCAATGCGGCCGGCAAGAAAGTCGCCCCCGAGACGCGGACGTTCCAGGCGGCGGCGGCGAGCGCCGACTGGGAGCATGCCCCCGGCTACCACCTGATTCTTACCCATCAGCCGGGCGAGAAGAGCTGGCCGATCACGGGCGCGAGCTTCATTCTGCTGCACAAGCGATCCGCCGAATCCGGCTGCAACGGCGCCGCGCTGAAATTCTTCGACTGGGCGTTCCGCAACGGCGGCAAGATGGCGGCGGAGCTTGACTACGTCCCGCTGCCGGAGAGCCTCATCAAGCAGATCCGGGCAACCTGGAAGGCACAGATCAAGGGTGTGCCCGCGATATGACCTGAGCTCGCCCGTGCGTCCGGCGAAATCCTCGCCGGACGAGCGCGTGGCTGCGTACCCTCCATTGGAACAGGCGGCCTGGGAGGCTGCGGGCCGCTCGCCATGAGCACGGTGGCTGCCATCGACCCGCGCCACGCCGCGGCACAGCGGCTGCGTGAGCGCGCGTTTCGCGCGGCCACTTTCGCCGCGGCACTCCTGGTGCTGCTGCTGCTCGGCGGGGTTGCGCTCTCGCTGCTGATCGGATCGCTGGCCGGCCTTCACGCACTTCAAGCTGGGTTTCCTCGACCCGCGAGATCTGGAACCCGGTGACCGACCAGTTCGGCGCGCTCGCCCCGGTGTACGGCACGCTGGTCACCTCGCTCCTGGCGCTGCTGCTGGCGATTCCCGTCGAGCTTCGGCATCGCCATCTTCCTCACCGAGCTCGCCCCTGCCTGGCTCAAGCGCCCGGTGGGCGTGGCCATCGAGCTGCTTGCGGCCGTGCCGAGCATCATTTACGGCATCTGGGGCCTGTTCGTGCTGGCGCCGATCCTGCAGCGCTACGTGCAGCCCTGGCTGATCGAGTGCTCGGCCCGCTGCCGCTGCGTCGGCAAGCTGTTTCAGGGGCCGCCGTTCGGCATCGGCGTGCTGACCGCGAGCTTCGTGCTCGCGATCATGGTGCATCCCGTTCATTTCCGCGGTGATGCGCGATGTCTTCGAGACCGTGCCGGACGTGCTCAAGGAGTCCGGTTACGCGCCTCGGCGCCACGACCTGGGAAGTGATCTGGCAGGTGGTCGTGCCGTATGCGCGCACCGGCATGATCGGCGGCATCATGCTGGGCCTCGGTCGGGCGCTGGGTGAGACCATGGCCGTCACCTTCGTCATCGGCAACGCGCACCGCATCGGCTCCTCGCTGCTCGCGCCCGGCACGACCATCTCCGCCTCCATCGCCAATGAGTTCACCGAAGCGGTCGGCGACCTGTACACCTCCTCGCTGGTCGCGCTCGGCGTGCTGCTCTTCCTCATCACCTTCACGGTGATCGCGGCGGCGCGTCTCATGCTGCTGCGGCTCGAGCGCAAGGCGCTGTCATCCGTATGAGCCGCGCGCACGGTCCGCAAGCTCGCCAACGTGCTGGCGCTCGCGCTGTCGGGCGCTTGCGACCGCGATCGGGCTGTTCTTCCTCGGCGCGATCCTGTGGACGCTCATCCGCAACGGCGTGGCCGGGATGTCGGCGAGCGCTGTTCACGGCGATGACCCCGCCGCCGGGGGGCAGCGGCGGGCTGCTGAATGCGATCTACGGCAGCGTGGTCGATGACCGTCATCGGCATCCTCATCGGCGGCCCGATCGGGATGCTGGCCGGCACCTACCTCGCCGAGTACGGGCGCACCGCGCGCATCAGCGCGGTCATCCGCTTCGTCAACGATGTGCTGCTGTCGCGCGCCCTCGATCATCGTCGGCCTGTTCGTCTACGAGCTGCTGGTGGTGCCGATGGGGCACTTCTCGGCGATCGCCGGCGCGGTGGCGCTCGCCATCATCGCCATACCGGTCATGGTGCGCACCACCGAGGACATGCTGAATCTCGTGCCGCAGGGTATGAAGGACGCCTCGACCGCGATGGGGGCGTATCACTGGCGCACCATCACCAGCGTCATCTACCCGGCCGCGCGCAGCGGCGTGGTGACCGGACTGCTGCTCGCGGTGGCGCGCATCAGCGGCGAGACCGCGCCGCTGCTGTTCACCGCGCTCAACAACCAGTTCTGGAGCAGCGATCTCACCGCGCCCGATGGCCAACCTGCCGGTGGTGATCTTCCAGTTCGCCCTGAGTCCGTATCCGAACTGGCAGCAGCTGGCGTGGTCGGGCGCGCTCTCATCACGCTGAGCATCCTGGTGCTCAGCATCGCCGCGCGTGTCGTGGTCTCCGCGCTCAACCCCGGCGGCCGGCGCTGATGGGCGCGCCGCGAAGCCGCGCGCTCGGTGCGCCGTCCGCTGGCCGGCCGCCGCGGCCGAGGCGGTCAAGTTCGACGTGCGCCACCTCGATTTCTACTACGGCAAGGCGCACGCGCTCAAAGACATCAATCTGACGCTCCCCGACAGGAGGATCACGGCCTTCATCGGCCCTTCCGGCTGCGGCAAGTCGACGCTGCTGCGCGTCTTCAATCGCATGTACGCTCTCTATCCGGGGCATCGCGCCGACCGGGGACGTGCGGCTCGACGGCGAGGACATCCTCGCGCCGACGGTCGACGTGGCGGCCCTGCGCTTCAGGGTCGGCATGGTGTTCCAGAAACCCACCCCCTTCCCCATGTCGATCTTCGACAACGTGGCTTTCGGGCTGCGCCTGTCGCGGCGCATCTCGCACAGCGAGCTCACCGACCGGGTCGAGGAGGCGCTGCGGGATGCGGCCATGTGGGAGGAGGTCAAGGACAAGCTGCACGAGGATGGGCGCGGGCTCTCGGGCGGGCAGCAGCAGCGCTTGTGCATCGCGCGTACCCTGGCGGTGCGCCCGGAGGTTATCCTGTTCGACGAGCCCACGGCGGCGCTCGACCCGATTTCGACGCTGCGCGTCGAGGAGACGCTGCAGAGTCTGCGTGAGAGCTACTGTATCGCGATCGTGACGCACAACCTGCAGCAGGCCGCGCGCGTCTCGAACTTCACAGCTTTCATGTACCTGGGCGAGCTGGTGGAGATCGGCCCGACGGGCCAGATCTTCACCGCCCCGAAGCACCGGCGGACCGACGATTACGTCACCGGGCGATTTGGCTGATAGCGTAAAGCGCCATGAACGAGAGACCGGAAGAGGACAGTTCACAGGATCCGCGACGGCCGGTCGCGGGCGCCAACGGCGCCGCCACGCCGGGGCCTGCGAGCGCGGGAACCGGCAGCGCAGCGGGAAACGGGCGCTCAGCGGCGGGAACGGCAGGCGCAGCGGCGGGCACTGGCGGCGTGCAGCCGGCCGGTGCAGGGACGGGCGGTGCTGCTGCGGCGAGCGCCCGTTCAGAAATCCCGGTGCGTCAGCGCGTCGATGAAGGCGGCCTCAACCTCAAGCCCAGTGGGCGGGTCCCAGCCGCCTCGCCCCGCGCGGGCTCCTCCGCAGCGCCCGAAGCACAGGCGGCTATCGTGGACCCCGTGTTCTCGTGCCGCGAGGTGAGCGTGTTCTACGGGTCGAAGCAGGCGCTCAAGGACGTGAGCATCGATGTCGGGCGGCGGCAGGTGCTGGCGATGATCGGGCCGTCGGGATGCGGCAAGTCGACCTTCCTGCGCTGCCTGAACCGCATGAACGATACGATTCCCGGTGCGCGCGTGAGCGGCACGATCAACCTCGACGGCCAGGACATCCATGATGAGCACCTGGACGTGGTGCAGCTGCGCGCCCGCATCGGCATGGTGTTCCAGAAGCCCAATCCCGTTTCCGAAATCCATTTACGACAACGTCGCTTACGGTCCGCGAATCCATGGCCTGGCGCGTGGCCGTGCGCATCTCGATGACATCGTGTGCACCAGCCTCACCCGCGCGGGGCTGTGGGACGAGGTCAAGGACCGCCTGCGCAGTCCGGGTACCGGGCTTTCGGGCGGCCAGCAGCAGCGGCTGTGCATCGCGCGCACGATCGCGGTACAGCCGGAAGTCATTCTCATGGACGAGCCGTGCTCGGCGCTCGATCCCGTCGCCACTGCGCGTATCGAGGATCTCATCGATGAGCTGCGCGAGTCCTATGCGATCGTGATCGTCACACACTCCATGCAGCAGGCGGCGCGCGTCTCGCAGCGAACCGCCTATTTCCATCTCGGAGAGCTGATCGAGGTGGGCGAGACCGACCGGATGTTCACCAATCCGCGCCAACGCCTCACCGAGGACTACATCACCGGTCGCTTTGGCTGAGCTCGCAGCGCGCGCACTTGAGAGGCCAAAGTGTCGGACCCGCTCGTGCGGGCCCGAACACCTCGTCCGTCCGTGGACACGCTGTCCGTGCCGGCCATCCGTGCAGGCCTTCAGAACTTGAAGCGCACGCCCGTGGTGGTGGTGAGGGTGGAGGTGTTGAGGAAGCCGTTGGCGAGCCCGTCCTGCACCCCGGTCCAGAAGGTACCGAGGTACACGTCAAAGCGCTTGTTGAGCCGATAGTCCCCGAGCAGCGCGAAGGCGTTCTCCGTGCCGCTGCAGGCGGCGTTGATCTTGCTGGAGCAGCCCGCCGTCTTGCCGGTGGCGAAGGAGTTCTGCTTGTAGCCGTAGTAGGAGGCGGTGAGCTCGAAGGCGGGCACCACCGTCCACTTCACCCCACCCCAGAGCACCTGCAGCGTCTTGGTCGTGTTGAAGGCGGTGTTATTCACGGCCGCCAGCACATAGCCGCCGATGGTGAGTGTCCCGGGAGCGTAGGGGTTGGCGGGATTGGCGAAGTCGATGTGCTCGTAGGCGCCATACAGCGTCACGGTGCCGAATTTGTAGAGCGCCATCGCCGCGAAGGTTTCGTTGTCGGAGATGGTGGCGGCGAGTGAATTGCTCGCCGAGTAGCACTGCGCCCCGAGCGGGTTGGCCGGGGGCTTGACCGAGTTGGCGCACACGGTGGCCAGCTCCGACACCTGCGCCGCACTGAGCGCAGCGGTCGCCACGGCGTTGTACTTCTTGGCGTAGTAGGCATCGACCGATAAGCCCGCGAAATCCGCCCCCACCGTCGCCTGGAACGCGGTGTTGGTCGAGCCGCGCGCGCCGCTGAACTGGTACAGCGCCCCCAGGTGCACCGCGCCGTACCTGGCGGTGTACTTCAGCGACTGATCCAGCCGCCGATCCTCGGTGTCACCGCCTCCGGCGGTGGTGCCGGAGAAGCCGATGAGCGAGAACGCCTGCGCCGCCCCCATCGGGTCGTACTTGGCGATGCCATCGGCGAGGGGCGTCACGTGCCGCCCGAAGGTGAGCGCGCCCATAGTCGGGGAGCTGAAGCCCGCATAGGCCGCCCCCGCAAACAGCTGCCCCGCGACGCTGGAGTCGACGTTGGTGGTCTGTGCGGTGAGCGCGCGGCCGTTGTTCAGCACCTGCGACTTGAGCGCATCGCTCAGGTTCCCCGACTGGGGATTGAAGAAGGTCTCGAGCCGAAACACCCCCGACCAGTCCCCACGCAATGGGCTCCACGCCCGAGAGCCCGATACGCGACTGGCTCAGGTTGCTCGGGGTGACTGCCGTGATCGAGCCGTTGCTGTTCTTCTGGATGATCGATTCGGTGCCGGCGGGGAAGTAATCGCTGATCGGCCACCCCGTGCGTCTGGTACTGCAGTCCAATATCCACGATGCCGTAGAGGGTGATCCCGTTCCAGGTGAGACTGCCGTCGCTCTTGGCCGGCGCGGAGGTTTGACCCGCCTGCCCATGCGCCATCGACGCCGCTGCCAGCGAAGCCGTAAACAGACAGGCACGGATAAATGTCATCTGCGGATTCCCCGTGATTGGTGAAGAGATGATGCGTGCATGCGACGCTCCGGCCCGCGCGTTTGACCAGGCCAGGCGCGCTCACTGTGCTGGACCTGTATGACACTCCGACTTCGAGCGGATGACGGTTCTGTTACAGAAACAGGGGTCCGGTCGCAGCACAGGCGGTCGGCATCCGAGGCACCTGTGAGGGGGTAAACGTTGGTTCATCAATGACTTAGCTCATGCACACGGATTCTGAACGCTTTTTAATTCCGCGTTTGCGAGGCTTTAATGCCGCTGTGCTCTGCTTAAGGCCCGACGGGGAGCTATGCGACTACTGCTGGTAGAGGATGAGAAGAAGGTTTCCGACCTCGTGGCGCGCGCGCTGCGGGCGGAGCGCTATGCGGTGGACGTGGCCGAGGACGGTCAGCGCGGCTGGGAGCTGGCCGAGATCCTACGACTACGATCTCGTCATTCTCGATCTGATGCTGCCGCGCCTGAGCGGCACGGAGCTGCTCCGGCGCATCCGCCGAAGAGCGAGCAGGTGCCGATCCTGATCCTCACGGCGCGCGATGCCACCGAAGAGAAGGTGCACCACTTCGAGGCGGGCGCCGACGATTACCTGACCAAGCCCTTCGCGTTCGCCGAGCTGATCATGCGGGTGAAAGCGCTGCTGCGCCGCGGACCGGTCGAGCGCTCGAGCGTGCTGCGCGTCGCCGATCTCGAGGTCGACCGCTTCACCCAGCAGGTGCGCCGCGCCGGTCAGCCGGATCGAGCTCACGCCAAGGAATACGCGCTGCTCGAGTACCTGGCCGCCAATCCGGGCCGGGTGTTCTCCCGCACCATGATCATCGAGCACGTGTGGGATCAGAGCTTCGAGGGTCTGACCAATATCGTGGACGTGTATGTGCGCCACCTGCGCAGCAAGGTCGATGACCCGTTCCCGCTGAAGCTCATCCGCACGGTGCGCGGCGTCGGCTATGGCCTGGGCGAGAGCCCGAACGTTGAACACGCGCTCCCTCAGCTTTCGCCTGGTGGCCTGGTACGCGGGCGTGCTGACCGTCGTGTTCGTGCTGCTCGGCGGCCTCACGTGTCGTCTGCCTGCGGCACTACCTGGAAGCGAATCTGCTCGACACCCAGGCGCGCCGCGCACGGCAGATCGCCGACACGCTGGTGGCGCACATCGCGCCGCGGCGACGAGCAGACCATGCGCCGGCGAGGTACGAGAGTCTGTACTCGCCCGAGGCGAACGACCGCTTCATCCGCATCACGCGCGCCGATGGTGACGTCGTCTACGCCTCGGGCGCCCCGAAAGGTGAGCAGCTTCGATCCCGCGCAGGTGCCCCCGGTAGCCAAGGCGGGCGCGCGCCAGCGCCTCGCGCAAGGTGCGGCTGCCGCGCGGCTCGCTGCTGATCGCCGCACGTTACCGCGACCGCCGCGGACGGCACGCGCTACCGGGTGGAGGTCGGCAGCTCCGGCGCGCCCGCCGAGGCCACACTGACGCACGTGCTCCTCATGCTCGCGGTGGGGCTGCCGCGTGCGCGGTGGCGTCGCGGCTGTCGCGGGCGGATTCGTACTGGTGCGGCGCGCGCTCGAGCCGGTGGAGCGCATCGCGGCAAGGCTGAGGCATCACGCAGCACAATCTGAGCGAACGGCTGCCGGTGGTGCAGAGCGGCGATGAGATCGAGCGGCTGTCGGTGTCGCTCAACCACATGATCACCCGCCTGGAGGACGCCATTCACGGCTCGAAGCAATTCGTCGCCGACGCCTCGCACGAGCTGCGCACGCCGCTCACCGTGATGCGCGGCGAGCTGGAGGGCCTGGCGCAGGATGCACACCTGGGGCGCGAGACGCGCGAGACGCTCGGCAGCGTGCTCGAGGAGGTCGGTCGGCTCGCGGAGATCGTCGAGGGACTGTTCGCGCTTTCGCGGCTGGATGCCGGCGAGGCCCACGCCGAGTGGGTGCGCTTTCGACCTCGCCGAGCTGGCCGCGACCACCGCGGACCAGATGAGCCTGCTGGCGGAAGACAAGCAACGTCAGCGTCGCCTGCGAGCCTTCCCCGGGGTGACGGTGGAGGGCGACCGCGCGCGGCTCAAACAGGTGGTCGTCAACCTGCTCGACAACGCCATCAAGTACACCCCGCGCGGCGGGCGCATATCGCTGAGCGTGAGGCGCGAGGGCGCCTACGCGGTGCTGGACGTCGCCGACACCGGCGTCGGCATTCCGGCCGATGCGCTTGCCGCACGTCTTCAAGCGCTTCTTCCGCGTCGACGGCTCGCGCTCGCGCGAGCAGGGCGGCGCCGGTCTCGGACTTTCCATCGTCAAGTCGATCTGCACCGCTCACGGCGCGGTAGTCGAGGTCACGAGCGCGCCCGGTGTGGGAAGCACTTTCCGCATCAAACAGCCCCTTGCCGGGGACACCGCGGCGCACGCCTGATGGACCTCGCGGCGCCCTTCGTGAACAAGAGATGGGGCCTGGTTGCGCTCGTGGCCGTGCTGCTGGCTGCCATTCTGATGGCACGCTCCTGGCACGGCCGGGCGGCGCGCGCCAACGCGCCGGATGCCGTGCCGGTGGTGGCGGTCGCGCGTGTCGAGCGCGCGGACCTGTCCCGGGAGATCACGATTCCGGCCGAGTTTCGCCCCTACGCGGAGGTCGAGCTGCACGCGAAAGTCTCGGGCTACGTGAAGGACCTGAACGTCGACATCGGCGACCGCGTCAAGGCGGGCCAGCTGCTCGCGGTGCTGGAGGTTCCGGAGCTCACGGACGAACTCGATCACGCCGTCGCTGCACACCAGCGCGCCCAGGCCGATTACCGGGAGGCGCACCTCGCCCACACGCGACTGGTCGCTGTCAACAAGGATCACCCGAATCTCATCGCGCAGCAGGATCTCGACACCGCCGAAGCGCGCGATGCCATCGCGCAGGGCGCGCTCGGCGCCGCCAAGGCCGACGTCGACAGGTATCGGACGATGGTCGCCTATACGCGTATCACGGCGCCTTTCGCCGGGGTGATCACCAAGCGCTACGCCGATCGGGGTTCGCTCATCCAGGCGGGCACCGCTTCCAACACGCAGGCCATGCCGTTGGTGCGCGTGTCGGACAACGCGCTGCTGCGGCTCGACTTCCCGGTATCGGTCGACTACGTGCGCGGCATTCGTCTCGACGCGCCGCTGAGCGCGAGCGTCGACTCCCTCGGCGGGCGGGTGTTCACCGGCAAAATCAAGCGCTTCTCCAACAAAGTCGACGACAGCACGCGCACCATGGTCGTGGAAATGGAGGTTCCGAACCCGTCGCTCGAGCTCGTGCCGGGCATGTATGCGACCGTGACGTTGAAGATCGAGGACCGACCGCATGCGCTCGCGATCCCGATCGAGGCCCTGCCCAGCGGTGGCAAGCGCGTGCTCGTCGTCAATTCTGCGCACCGGGTGGAGGAGCGGCCAGTGATCCTCGGATTGGAAACGCCCGCCCGCTACGAGGTGCTGCGCGGCCTGAGCGAAGGGGAGCTGGTGATGATCGGCAACTCCGCGCAACTCGCTCCCGGACAGAAGGTCGAGCCGCGCATCAGCGCGCCGCTCGCGCACGAGTAAGGCGCTGTGAGTACCGCGGCGCCGCTCGGCGATGCTGAACTGCAGGCCCTGCGCGGCCTGGATGCCTGCCTGCTGGCGAATGCCATCGAGACCTTTCAACTGCGCCTGCGTAATGAAGGCTTCGCAGACCATACGGTTCGCAGCCTCTTCCCGGAGCTGGCGCCGATGGTGGGGTACGCCGCGACGGCGCGGATCCGCGGCTCGGCGCCCCCGACGGCAGGGGCACGGTACCAGGACCGCAGCGACTGGTGGGACTACATCACGCAGATACCGGCACCGCGGGTCGTGGTGGTGCAGGACACCTCTTCGAAGCCGGGGCTGTGCTCGCTGGTCGGTGAGGTGCACATGAGTGTGCTGCGCGCGCTGAACTGCGTTGGGGTGGTGACCAACGGCTCGGTACGCGACATTCCAGCCGCCCGCAGCGCGGGCTTTCATTACTTCGCCGGCGGCGTCGCGGTGTCGCACGGCTACGTGCACATCATCGACTTCGGCCAGCCGGTCGAGATCGGCGGCCTCACCATCAGCTCCGCTGACCTGCTGCACGGCGATCTGCACGGCGTGCAGTCCGTGCCCTTAGCCATCGCGGCGAAGGTTCCGGCCGCGGCCGCCGCCATCCAGGCGGGCGAGCAGGCGCTGATCGCGCTGTGCCGCTCACCGGATTTCACGCTCGCGAAATTGCGCGCTTTCCTGGCGCGCCAGCGCCCCTAGCAGGATAAGGTCTGTATGTCACGCTTCGCCATCCGTTACCCCTATCTGATCATCGTCCTCTGCCTGATCACCTGCGTGGTCGGCGTGACCAGCCTGGTGCGCATGCCGGTGGATTTGTTTCCGCCGATCAAAATCCCGGTCGTGGTCGTGGCCACGTTTTTCTCCGGCATGCCGCCGGAGCAGATCGAGACCGACATCACCGGACGCTTCGAGCGCTTTTTCACGCTCGCCAGCGGCGTGGACCACATCGAATCGCGCTCGCTGCCGGGCGTGAGCCTGATCAAGATCTATTTTCAGCCGGGCTTCAATGCCGATTCCGCCGTCACGAGCATCGCCAACCTGGCCATGGCCGACCTGCGCAAGCTGCCGCCCGGCACGCTGCCGCCGGTGGTGCTGAAATTCGACGCCTCGAGCCTGCCGGTTTGCCTGATCACGCTGAAAGGCGCAGGGCCTGAGCGAAGCGCAAGCTGCGCGACCTCGGCCAGTTCGACGTGCGCAACCAGATCGCCAGCGTGCCGGGCGCCTCGGTGCCGCAGCCCTTCGGCGGACGTTACCGGCAGATCATGGTCTATGTCGATCCGCTGAAGCTGGAGGCCCACCAGTTGAGCGTCATGGATGTGGTGCGCACGGTGAACGACGCCAACCTCATCCTGCCCGCCGGCGACGTGAAGATCGGGCCCTACGATTACAACCTCTACGCCAACAGCCAGATCAACGCCATGGAGGACATCAACCGCCTGCCGCTGAAGACCGTTGGCAACGCCTCCGTGCTGGTGGCGGACGTCGGCAAGGCCGCAGGACGCGGTCGCAGATCCAATACAACATCGTGCGCGTCGACGGCCAGCCGTCGGTCTATCTGCCGGTGCTCAAACAGGGCGGCGATGCCAACACCATCGCGGTGGTGGACGGCATCAAGCACGGCGTGTCGCAACCTGCTCGACGTGCCGAAGCAGCTGGTCGCCGCAGGTCGTGTTCGACCAGTCGCGTCTTCGTGCGCAACGCCATCGAGAACCTGATCCATGAAGGCGTGATCGGCCTGGTCCTGACCGGCGTGATGATCCTGGTTTTCCTCGGCAGCCTGCGCGGCGACGGTCGCGGTGTTTCTGTCCATTCCGCTCTCGGCGCTGGCGGCCTTCATCGCGCTGTCGATGGGCGAACAGCACCATCAACGCCATGATTCTCGGCGGGCTGGCGCTGGCGTTCTCGCGGCTGATCGACAATTCCGTCGTCGTGCTGGAAAACATTTTCCGCCACATGGAATTGGGCGAGCCGCCGGAAGTCGCCGCCGAGCGCGGCGGCAGCGAAGTCGCTCTGCCGGTGCTCGCGGCCACGCTCACCACCGCGATCGTGTTCTTCCCGGTGATCTTTCTTTACGGCGTCAGCCGATTCCTGTTCATGCGCGCTGGCGCTGGCGGTGGTGCTTTCGCTGTTCGCCTCCTATTTCGTGGCGATGACGGTCGTGCCCCTGTTCTGCGCCAAACTGATCAAGGCAGCACGGTTCACCCGCAGCATGCGCCACGCGCCGGCCGGAAGCGCTGGCGGCCTGGGGGCGGCGCTTCAATATCTGGTTCAACCGCAGCTTCAAGGCCATGCTCGACCGCTACGAGGGCTACGCTGAGCACGCGCGCTGCTGCGGCCCGCCGCGACGGTGCTCGGCATCACCGGGATTTTCATTCTGAGCCTCGGGCTGTATCCGCTGGTGGGCAAGTCCTACTTTCCCCGCACCGATCCCAGCCAGTTCGTCATCAATCTCAAGGCCCCGACCGGCACGCGCCTGGAGCTGACCGACCAGCTGGTGGCCAGGGTCGAGCAGATCGTGCGCGAGGTCGTGCCGGCGAAGGACTCCGAAAATCATCGTCTCCAACATCGGCATCACGCCGGGATTCTCCTCCATCTACACGCCCAACTCCGGCCCGCACACCGCCTTTGTGCAGGTGGGGCTGAACGACGGCCACTCGCTGCAGCAGCTTTGAATACATGGACCTGGTGCGCGCGCGGCTGCGCCAAGAGTTGCCGCAGGTCACCGCCTATTTCCAGACCGGCGGACTGGTGGACGCGATGCTCAACCTCGGACTGCCCGCGCCGCTCGACGTCCAGGTGAGCGGCACTGACATGGAGCGCCGCCCATGACTCGCCGCGGAGATCGCGCGCAAGGCGCGGCGCCTCTGCCGGGCGTCAGCGATGTGCTGGTGCCGCAGGACGTGGATTACCCGGCGCTGCAGACTCGACATCGACCGCGTGCGCGCCAGCGAGCTCGGACTGAACGAAAAGGAAGTCGTTGGCAACGTCATCACCGCGCTGACCTCCGACCACATGATTGCGCCGAGCTACTGGGTCGATCCCAAGAGCGGCAACGATTATTTGCTCACCGTGCAGTACCCGGAAAACACGGTCAAAAACTTTGCCGACCTGCGTGCCGTGCCGCTGCGCGGCGCATCCGCTCGGAAGTTCCGACACGGCTCGACACCGTCAGCAGCATCCACCACATCGACTCGCCCACGGAGGTGGACCACTACCAGCTGCGCCGCGTGATGGACGTTTACGTTTCGCCCTCGGGCGAGGACCTGAGCGCGGTGCTGAGCAGGCGTCGAGAAGATCATTCACGACATCAAGCTGCCCGAGAGTGCGGATCGTGCGTGCGCGGCTCGGCCCAGGCGATGCACACCTCCTTCCGCAGCTTCGGCTTCGGTCTGATTCTGTCGACCGTGCTGGTCTATCTGATTCTCGTCGCGCAGTTCAAATCGTTCCTCGATCCGCTGCTGATTCTGCTGGCCGTGCCGACCGGCTTGACCGGCGTGCTGCTCATCCTGTTCGCCACCGGCACGACGCTCAACGTCATGTCGCTGATGGGCGTGGTGATGATGGTCGGCATCGTCGTCTCGAACAGCATTCTCATCGTCGAATTCACCAACCGGCTGCGCGCGAAGGCCGGCCGCTGCGCGAAGCTGTTTCGCTGGCGTGCCGCGTGCGCCTGCGCCCGGTGCTGATGACCTCGCTCGCCACGCTCATCGGGCTGATCCCGATGGCGCTCAAGCTCGGCACGGGCACCGAAGCCTATGCGCCGCTGGCCCGCGCCATCATCGGCGGCCTGGCCGTGTCGGTCGTGCTGACCGTGTTCATCGTGCCGGCCGCTTACTACATCGTGCACCGGCACGATGAGCTGCCGACGGTCTCATGAGGTACGCCTTGCTGATCGCGCTGGCGGGGGCCGCGTGGGCGAGCCAGGCACCCGCGCAGGTCAGCCCCCCGGCAGAATCGGGCGCCGCGCCGGCGCCTCCTGCCCTCGCCGGCCCGGCAGGGACGCCGGCTCCCGCCGTACCGGCGCGCGCCGGCACCGGGCTGGCATTGACGCTGGCGCAGGCGCACGCCATCGCGTTGCAGAACCATCCGGACATCGCCGCCGCCAGCTACCGTGCGCAGGCGGAGCACGAGGTGTTCATCCAGTCGCGCTCGGGGTTGTTGCCGCAGGTGAATGCGTACGGCTCTGCCGTTCACGCCGGATCGGAGAACACGCGCCTCATGGCCGGAGGGCTCAACAACCCCTCGGTATTCAGCCGTACCGCGGTGGGCGCGGGCGTGAGCCAGCTCATCACCGACTTCGGCCGCACCCGCAACCTGGCGGCGAGCTCACGGCTGCAGGCGGCCGCGGCGGAGCAGGGCGCCCTCGCCACGCGCGAACGGGTGCTGCTCGAGGTCGATCGCAGTTATTTCGGCGCCTTGCAGGCACAGGCGGTCGAAGCGGTGGCGCGGCAGACGCTCGATACGCGCCAGCTGCTGTTGCAGCGCATCAGCGTGCTGGCGGAGAACAAGCTCAAGTCCGATCTCGATGTGAGCTTTGCGAGCGTGGCATTCGAGGAGGCGCAGCTGCTGGTGCTGCGGGCACAGAACAACGTCGATTCCGCGATGGCGGATCTCTCGACGCTCCTCGGGTACCGCGAGCAGCAGACCTTCACCCTGGCGGACGAGAAGTCGCTGCCGGTGCCGGCGGCGGCGGACGTGGCCCCGCTCATCGAGCAGGCGCTGCGCGAGCGGCCGGAGCTGGCGCGGTTGCGCGACGAGCGTGACGCCGCTGCACGCCTGGCGCTATCGCTGCGCGATGCGCGCCTGCCGACGATCTCGGCCGTCATCGCCGCCGGTAATGCCCCGACGCACGATGCGCGGCTGGCGGACAACTACAGCGCCGGCGGGATCCAGCTCAGCGTGCCGCTGTTCGCCGGCGGGTTTTACCAGGCGCGCCAGCGCGAGGCGGAGCTGCGCGCCAAGGCGGCAGCGGAGTCGCTGCGCACCGTCGAGGACAACGTCAGCCGCGACGTGCGCATTGCCTGGCTCAATCTCAACAATGCCCGCGAGCGCCGACGCGCCACCGCGCAGCTCGCCCGCTATGCCGCGACTGCCTATCAGCTGGCCGACGCTCGCTACCGGGTCGGCAGCAGCTCCATCGTGGAGCTGAGCCAGGCACAGCTCGAGCTCACCACGGCGCAGATCGATGAAACCTCTGCGCGCTACGAGGTGCTGATCCGCGAAGCCGACCTGAACTACCAGATCGGCGCGCCCGGGGCCGTGGGTGCGTTGCCGCCGCAGGCGCGCCGCGCCGATGAGCAGCTCCTGCCGTAGGATCCGCAATCCGAGATCCAGGCGCGCGCCGCCCGGCGCTTGCGGGCGACCGTGAGCCGGGCGCGCGGCCTCGCGCACAGGCGGGCGCGCGGCGCGCCGCTCCTGCGCCTCACGGACCGGTGAGGGGTTCTTGGCCGGTCGTTTATTTCAAAACTTGTAGCGCACGCCAACGGTGGGGTTGATGTTGGTCGTGTACAGGTAGCCGTTGGCCACGCCGTCGTGCACGCCGCTGTACATGGCACCCAGGTAAGCGTCGAAGTGCTGGTTGAATCTGTAGGCGGCGTCGAAAGAAAAGGCCTCGAAGCTACCGCTGCAAACGCTATGCGCGGACGTGGTGCAGCCCGCCTGGTTTCCGCTGCCATAGGCATTTTGCTGATAGCCGTAGTAAGCCACGGTCAGGTCGAGGCTGGGAATGACGGTGTAGCGAACGCCGGTCCAATACACCTGCAGAGTCTTCGAACTGTTGTAGGCATTGTTGATGACGAAAGCCAGAACGTAACCGCCGATGTCGTTGAACCCGGCGCTCAGCGGCAGTGTCCGGATTGGCATACTTGATGTGCTCGTAGCCGACAAAGAACTTCAACGGGTCGAACCTGTACAACGCCATGAGGGCATACGCCGTATTGTCCGAGATGGTCGCCGCCAGAGAATTCGATACCGAATACCCCAATGCTGGAAGTTGGGCGACTTGAGCGGCGGTCAAGGAGGTCGCCGTGATGGCGCTGTTGACCTTCGAATAATACGCATCGACTGATGCACCCGCGTATTCACCGCCTATATCCGCCTGGAGGGCGGTGTTGGCCGACCCATTGGAGCCATTGAATTTGTACAGAGCACCGAGGTGCAGCAGATCGTTGAAGCTCACAACGTACTTCGCCGTCGAATCGAGCCGGTTATCTTCCTGGGAGCCGCCCCCGGAATATGTGTTTGACGCGCCGAGCAGGCCGAACGCCGAAGCGTTGTAATTGGGGTCGTACTTGATGGTGCCTTCCAACAGCAGCGTCACCTGACGACCGAAGGTGAGGGTACCGAACCGCGGCGATTTCAGCCCGACAAAGGCGGTCTGGAAGGCCTGACCGGCCGAGCTGCCATCGACACCGACGCTCTGGGTGGCCGGGGTTCGACCATTGTTCACAGCCAACGACTTCAGAGAATCAGCGATTTCGCCGGACTGGGGGTTGAAAAAGGTCTCCACCTGGAACACGGCCGACCAATCGTCGTTCAGGGGCTCGATGCCCTGGAGCCCGACTCTCGACTGGCCCATGTTGCTGGGCGTCAGACCGGTCACCGACTGGCGGCTGTTCTGCCGCACGATGTTCCCACTGGCGGACGGACGGTAGGGGGTGAACGGCGCACTGTGCGTGTCGTATTGAAGACCGATGTCGATGACGCCGTACAGCGTGATGCCGTGCCATGTCAGGCTGTCATCTGTCGGTGAGGCCCGGTCCGGTCTTCTGCTGCGCGAGTGCGGGGATCGAACCGGTCACGGCACTGAACGAAACCAGTGCGAACCATCCGAGCCTCAAATCGTGAAGAATCGTCTTAAGCATGCACCCGCGCCTGGCTGATCTGTTGTTGTCACGCTTGCAAACGGCGACGATTGTCAGGGGCCGACGGTTATGCGGTCAGTCGCACACCGGTCACAGACCGGTAGCACGGCGGAAGCCGCAGCCACCCGGCCAGGAGCGGTGGCGCGATTAAGTGGAGTCGGCGCTGCGCAGCAGCTCGTTGATCGAGGTCTTGGCGCGCGTCTGCGCGTCGACGCGCTTGACGATGACTGCGCAGTAGAGGCTGTAGCGGCCGTCGGCGGCAGGCAGCGTGCCCGAAACCACCACTGATCCGGCGGGCACGCGCCCGCGCAGTATGGCGCCGGTGGTGCGGTCATAGATGCGCGTGCTCTGCCCGAGGAATACCCCCATGGAGATCACCGAGCCGGCTTCCACCACGACGCCCTCCACGACCTCGGAGCGCGCGCCGATGAAGCAGTCGTCTTCGATGATGGTGGGGGCGGCCTGCACCGGCTCGAGCACGCCGCCGATGCCGACCCCGCCGGAGAGATGCACGTTGCGGCCGATCTGCGCGCACGAGCCCACGGTCGCCCAGGTATCGACCATGGTTCCGGCCCCGACCCAGGCGCCGATGTTGACGTAGCTCGGCATCAGTACGACGTCGGGCGCGATGTAGGCGCCGCGGCGCACGACGGCGTGCGGCACGATGCGCGCGCCGCCGCGACGCAGCTGCTCCTCGGAGGCGGCCGCGTACTTCAGCGGCACCTTGTCGTAGAAGCGCGTGAAGCCGGCGTCCACCAGGTGGCTCTCGCGCACCCGGAAAGACAGCAGCACAGCCTTCTTCAGCCATTCGTTGACCCGCCAGCCGCCGTTGCCTGGCTCGGCCACGCGGGCGCTGCCGCTGTCGAGGAGCGCGAGGCACTCCTCGAGCGCGGCGTCGAGCTCGCGCGGCAGGTTCTTTGCGCTCAAGTCCGCGCGGCGCTCGAACGCGGCATCGATGATGGCCTGCAGATGAGCGGGCTCGCTCATGGGAAGACTCTCGCAGTCATGCGCGCCGCGTGGCTGCCGGCGGGGCGCGCAGCGCCGCCTGGCGTTCATCGAGCGCCTGCACCAGGCGCTCCTTGAGCTGCTCGGCGGCAGCAGCGCTCAGCGGGCGGTTGTCGAAGTCGGTGAGATAGAACACGTCCTCGGCGCGCTCGCCCACGGTCATGATCTTGGCGGCGTGCAGCTCGATGCGCTCCTGCATCAGCACCTTGCCGACATCGCACAGCAGCCCCGGGCGGTCCCCGGCGGTCAGCTCCAGCACCGAGCGCCGGTTGCGCTCATCGACGCTGAGCTGCAATCTGCGTAGGCGTGTTGAACATGCGCGCCTGCCGCGGCGCGCGCCGCGACACCGCGAAGGGCGTGTCCTCCGGCCGCTGCAGCGAGCGCCACAGCGCATGCTCGATCTCGGTCTTGCCGGTCCTGGTCGGTGATCGGCGCGCCGTCGTCCTCGAGCACGTGATACAGGTCCAGGCTGAAGCCATCGCCGGTGGGCGTGATCCGCGCATCGACGATGTTGAGCCCGAGCTGGTCGAGCACCGCGGTGGTGCGCGCGAACCCATGGCGGCGCGGCGCGCGTAAAGATCAGCACCGCGGTCGTGCCCGCGCACGCTGCGCGGATCGAGCGCCACCAGCGGCTCGTCGGAGCCCGGATCGCGCTCGGCCAGCAGCCGCGTGTGCCAGGCGACTTCCTCGGGCGAATGCTGCAGGAAGTACGCCGGCGAGAATCGCGGCCAGACGCCGCTCGACGTCAGCTTCCGACGACACCGTGCTCGACCAGCAGCCGCCGCGCAGCCTCCTGCGTCTCCCGCACGAGCTGCTCCTGATCGATCGGGCTCTCCAGCCCGCGGCGCAGCGCGCGCTTCACGCGATCGTAGAAGTCATGAAACAGCGAGGCCTTCCAGGAATTCCACAGCTTCGGGTTGGTGCCGCGCACGTCCGCGCAGGTCAGCACGTACAGGTAGTCGAGATGGTTCTCATCGCCCACCTTGCGCGCGAACGCGTTGATCACCTGCGGATCGCGCGATGTCCTGCTTCTGCGAGGTGATCGACAGCTCGAGGTGATTGCGCACCAGCCACGCGACCAGGCGCGCGTCGTAAGGGGACAAGTCCCTGCTCCAGGCAGAAGGCCTCCGCGTCCACCGCGCCCAGCTCGGAGTGATCCCCGCCGCGCCCCTTGGCGATGTCATGAAACAGCGCCGCGAGGTAGGCCACCTCCTGCTTCGGCAGCGGCTGCATGATGCGCGAGGCCTCGGGCAGCTCGTGGTCGTAGCGCGGGATCGCAAAGCGGCGCAGGTTGCTCACCACGAACAGCGTGTGCGCATCGACCGTATAGGCGTGAAACAGGTCGTACTGCATGCGTCCGACGATGCGGCCGAACGCCGGGATGTAGCGTCCCAGCACGCCGTACGTGTTCATGCGCCGCAGCTCGTGCGTCACGCCGACCGGCGAGCGCAGGATCTCCAGGAACAGCCGGTGATGGCGCGGGTTCTGCCGGAACTCCTCATCGATCAGCCACAGGCTGCGCGCCACCGCGCGCATGGTGGAGGCGCGCACCCCGTTGATGTCCGGGTTCTGCTGCAGCAGCACGAACAGCTCGAGCAGCGTCGAAGGCGTGCGCGCGAACACATCGTCGCTCACCGCCTCCAGCGAGCCGTTGCGCACCTGGAAGCGCGCATTCAGCGGCCGCGGCGGCTCGCTCTCGGTGAGGATCGCCTCGCGGAACAGCTGCAGCAGCAGCTCGTTCAGCAGGCTGACGTCCATGACGGTGCGGTAGTAGCGCTGCATGAACTGCTCGACCGCGAGCGTGTAGGAGGCGTCCTCGTAGCCGAAGGTCTGCGCGAGCCGATCTGGTGATCGAACAGCAGCCGGTCCTCGCGCCGCCCGGTGAGCGTGTGCAGGCCGAAGCGCACCTTCCACAGGAAGGCCTGCGCCTGCTTCAGGCGCCGCAGCTCCGCCTGCGTCAGGAAGCCGCGCGTCGCGAGCCCGTCGAGACGTGTCGGAGCCGAAATGCCGCTTGGCGACCCAGGCGATGGTCTGGATGTCGCGCAGGCCGCCGGGGCCGGTCTTGACGTTGGGCTCGAGGTTGTAGGCCGTGTCGTTCGCCTTCAGGTGCCGCTCGGCCTGCTCGCGCACCTTGGCCTCGAAGAACTCCTTCACGGGCCAGATGCTCAGGCGCGAGCGCCGCGCGCATCGCCGCGAGCAGCGCGGCGTTGCCGGCGAGCAGCCGTGCCTCGAGCAGCGTCGTCATGACGCTGACGTCGGCGACGCTCTCCTGCGCGCACTCGTCCACGGTGCGCACGCTGTGGCCGACCTCGAGGCCGATGTCCCACAGGAACGTGACCAGCCGCTCCACCATGCCGCGGCGGGGGCATCCGGGCGGCTGCGGCACCAGCAGCAGGATGTCGATGTCGGAGCAGGGGTGCAGCTCGCCGCGGCCATAACCGCCGACCGCGACCAGTGCCCAGGCGGCCTGCCCGGTACAGTGCTGCGCCACGCCTCGCGCAGCACCATGTCGATGAGCGCCGCCCGCGCGTGCACCAGCTCCTCGACCGGCTCCTCGGCGAGAAAGCGCGCCTTCAGCTCCTCGTGCGCCTGGCGCAGGATCTCACGCCAAGCCGCGGGCGCGCGCGTTTGCGGCCAGCTAGCGCCGGCAATCGCGTCAGCAGCGGCCAGGGGCCCTCCAGCAGCGGGGGCGGGCGCGTTTCTTCGAGCAGCTCAGTCTCCCTTAGCACCCATGGTGCGATGTGCGCATTCAGTGTTGCGCGCCGTTCGCGCCGAGCGTCAGCACGTCGACCCCGCTGTCGGTGACCAGCACCGTGTGCTCCCACTGCGCCGACAGCGAGTGGTCCTTGGTGATGACCGTCCAGCCGTCCGGCAGCAGGCGCACGTGGCGCTTGCCCGCATTCACCATCGGCTCGATGGTGAACGTCATTCCGGCGCTTGAGCTCCAGGCCCGTGCCCGGCTCGCCGTAGTGCAGGACCTGCGGATCCTCGTGGTAGATGCGGCCGATGCCGTGGCCGCAATACTCGCGCACCACCGAGTAGTCATTCTGCTCCACGAAGCTCTGGATGGCATGCCCGATGTCGCCGAGGTGCGTGCCGGGTTTCACCGTCTCGATGCCGCGCCACATGGCCTCGAAGCAGGTCTCGGCCAGGCGCTGCGCGTGCGGGGGCGGCTTGCCGACGAAATACATGCGGCTGGTGTCGCCGTGGAAGCCATCCCGGATCACGGTGACGTCGATGTTGACGATGTCGCCGGCCTTCAGGCGCTTGTCGTTCGGGATGCCGTGGCACACCACGTGGTTCACGGAGGTGCAGATGGTCTTCGGGAACCCACGGTAATTGAGGTTCGCGGGAATCGACCGCTGCACGTTCGACGATGTAGTCGTGGCAGAGCCGGTCGAGCTCCTCGGTCGTCACGCCGGGGACGACGTGCGCCCCGATCATGTCGAGCACCTCGGCGGCCAGCCGGCCGGCGACGCGCATCTTTTCCTGCTCTTCGGGGGTCTTGATCGTGACGTGCATAGACTGTAGCGAAATGAGGCCGCTCCCGCGCGCCGGCAAGAGGCCCCGGCAGGTGGCGTAAGGCATTGTTCCGACGAGGTCTTCATGGTATAAAGCGCGGCCTTTTTTGGCAACGCAACCCCACACGCGCATCGCTTAACCTCGTCGACTGGGTGCTTCCGACGTAGAGCGCCTGCAGGGCGCTTGTCAAGGGTGGCTCGCGGGGATGCGCGGAGGCTCAACCCAAACAGGAGATCTTCATGCCCGGCGTGTCCATGCGACAGATGCTGGAGGCGGGTGTCCATTTCGGACATCAGACCCGCTTCTGGAACCCGAAGATGGCCCCTTTCATCTTTGGCGAGCGCAACAAGATCCACATCATCAACCTCGAGAAGACGCAGCCGCTGTATACAGAGGCCGCGAACTTCATCAAGAGCGTCATTGCCGATGGCGGCAAGGTGCTGTTCGTCGGCACCAAGCGCTCCGCGCGCGAGGCCGTCCAGAAGGAGGCCGAGCGCGCCGGGCAGCCCTTCGTCAACCAGCGCTGGCTCGGCGGCATGCTCACGAACTTCAAGACCATCCGCCAGTCGATCAAGCGGCTGGGCGAGATCACCGAGCTGGCCGCTTCCGGCGCGCTCGACAAGCGCGGCAAGAAGGAAGCCACCCAGCTGCGCCGCGAGATGGACAAGCTCGAAAGAAGTCTGGGCGGCATCAAGAACATGGAGTCCCTGCCGGATGCCATGTTCGTGGTCGACGTCGGTCACGAGAAGATTGCGATTCACGAAGCCAAGAAGCTGGGCATCCCGGTGGTCGCGATCGTGGACACGAACTGCTCCCCGGACGGCATCGACTACGTGATCCCCGGCAACGACGACGCCATGCGCGCCATCCAGCTGTATGCCGCGGGCATCGCGGATGCGGTCCTCGAGGGCAAGGAGTCCGTGCCCCAGGTCGCCGTGGGCGAGGACGAGTTCGTCGAGCTGGATGAGGCCGGCAATCCGCGCAGGAAGGCCGCGCGCGGCCGGCAGCGGCCGCAGCCCTGCGGTGCGCAAGAAGGCGCCGGCGCGCCGCAAGCTCCCGCCCGTGAAGGCGCCGGCCGGTGCGCCGGAAGAGCGAGCTGGCGGAGGACGAGGACGAGCTCGACGGCGGAGGAGGCCGCGGAGGCCGTCGCCGCGGCGGTCACGGTTCCGCCCGCCGAGGCAAGCCCGCCGGCCGGGCCGCTGGCGCCGGGCGCCGCAAAGGGCGCCCGGGTGCAGGTCCGGCCGAGTGACGTCCACGGAGTAGCGTGGATCCTCATGAATATCACAGCAGATGCAGTCAAGCAGCTCCGCGAGCGCACCGGCGCGGGCATGATGGAGTGCAAGAAGGCCCTGGTCGAAACCAAGGGCGACCTGGACGCCGCCGCCGAGCTCATGCGCAAGCAGGGTCTCGCCAAGGCCGACAAGAAGGCCACCCGCGTCGCCGCCGAAGGCGTGATCGTCATCGAGCAAGTCCGCCGACGGCCACGCGCCGCCATGGTCGAGGTCAACTGCGAGACGGACTTCGTGGCCCGCGAGCAGGATTTCCGCGCCTTCGCCCAGGCGGTCGCCGAGGGGCGCTGCGCCGTGCAGGCCCGAGTCGCTGGCGGCGCTGCTGCAGGCCCGGCTGCCGGCGGCGAGACCATCGAGGAGCGCCGCCGGGCGCTCATTGCGAAGATCGGCGAGAACATCAGCGTGCGCCGCTTCGCGGTGCTCGACCTCGCCCGAGTCATCTCGGCGCCTATGTGCACGGCACGCGCATCGGCGCGCTCGTGGCCGTGAAGGGCGGAGAGGCGAGCCTCGCGCACGACCTCGCGATGCACGTCGCGGCCAGCAACCCGAAGTACCTGACGCAGGCCGCATGTCCCGGCGGAGGTCGTGGCGAAGGAGCGCGAGATCCTGACCGAGCAGGCGCAGGGCGAGGGCAAGCCGCCGGAGATCGTCGCGAAGATGGTCGAAGGGCGGCTGCGCAAGTCGCTGGGCGAGATCACCCTGCCGGGCAGCCGTTCGTGAAGGATCCCGGACGTCACGATCGAGAAGCTGCTGAAGGGCGCGAAGGCGGAAGTCACGGCGTTCGAGCGCTTCGAGGTCGGCGCCGGCATCGAAAAGAAGCAGGATGACTTCGTCGCCGAAGTCATGGCGCAGGTCAAGGGTTCGGACTCGCCGGTCCGGCACTGACCGCGCGCGAGTGGCAAAGGACGAAAACCCCGCCCCGCGCGGGGTTTTTTTCATACGTCGCAGGGTGAAGCAGATGACGCGAAGCCAAAGCAGCTCTACTCGAGCATCCTGGTGAAGCTGTCCGGCGAGGCGCTGATGGGCGACGGCGACTACGGCATCGACCCGGCGGTGCATCAAGCGCATCGCCGGGGAGCTGCAGGACATCGTGCAGATGGGCGTGCAGGTCGCCGTGGTCATCGGCGGCGGCAACATCTTCCGCGGCGCGGGCCTGGCGCGCGCCGGCATGGATCGCGTGGCCGCCGATCACATGGGCATGCTGGCCACTGTCATGAACGCGCTCGCCATGCAGGATGCGCTCGAGAGCTCTGGGCATGCACGCGCGCGTCATGTCGGCCATCCGCATCAACGAGGTCTGCGAGGACTACATCCGCCGCCGCGCCGTCCGCCACCTGGAGAAGGGGCGGGTGGTGATCTTCGCCGCCGGCACCGGCAATCCCTTCTTCACCACCGATACGGCCGCGTCGCTGCGGGCGATCGAGATCAACGCCGACGTGCTGCTGAAGGCCACCAAGGTGAACGGCGTGTACTCCGACGATCCGGTGCGCAATCCGGCGGCCGCGCTACCCGCGCCTGACCTTCGACAAGGTGCTCGCCGACCGGCTGAACGTCATGGACGCGACGGCCATCGTCATGTGCCGCGACAACCGCTTGCCTTTGCGGGTGTTCAATCTCAACAATCCGGGCGACCTCACCCGTATCGTGCGGGGCGAGGACGTCGGCACGACCGTCACATTCGAATAGCGGCGCTAAGCCGCGAGGAGACGCAACCATGCTCGACGACATCAAAAAAGACGCGCGCGAGCGCATGGCGAAATGCGTTCAGACCTTCCAGGCCGACCTGAAGAAGCTGCGCACCGGGCGGGCGCACCCGAGCCTGATCGAGCATCTGAAGGTGGACTACTACGGCTCCGATGTGCCGCTGCAGCAGGTGGCCAACATCGCCGTCGAGGACGGCCGCACGCTGGTCGTCTCGCCGTGGGAGAAGACCATGGTGCAGGCGATCGAGAAGGCGATCCACAAGTCCGACCTGGGTCTCAACCCGATGACCGCCGGCACCATCATCCGCATCCCGATGCCGCCGCTCACCGAGGAGCGGCGCCGCGACATCACCAAGGTGTTGCGCCAGGACGCCGAGGGCGCGCGCGTCGCGGTGCGCAACGTGCGCCGCGACGTCATGAACGACATCAAGGAATGTCTGAAGGAGAAGCTCGTCTCCCAGGACGACGAGCGGCGCGCCGAGACCGAGGTGCAGAAGCTCACCGACAAGCACATCGCCGACATCGACGCAGCTGCTTGCCGGCGCAAGGAAAAAGAGGTCATGCAGGTCTGATGCCCGCCGCTGCCGCCAAACTCGTTCCCCGGCATGTCGCGATCATCATGGACGGCAACGGCCGCTGGGCGGCCGCGCGCGGGCTGCCGCGCACGGCCGGCCACAAGGCGGGCCTCAAGCCCGTGCGCATGTGCATCGAGGAGTGCGCGCGGCGCGGGGTCGAGGCGCTGACGCTGTTCGCGTTCTCGAGCGAGAACTGGGCCGCCCGGCGGAGGAGGTCGGCAGCCTCATGGGCCTGTTCGTCGACGCGCTCGACCGCGAGATCGACGAGCTGCACGCGCAACGGCGTGCGCGTGCGCTTCATCGGCGAACGCACCAGCCTCTGCCGTGCGCCTGCAGGCCCGCATCGCCGCGGCCGAGCAGCGCACCGGCGCGAATCACGGGGCTGAAGCTGCAGGTCGCCATGAGCTACGGCGGCCGCTGGGATATTATCCAGGCGGCGCAGAAACTTGCGCGGCGAGTGCGCAAGTGGCGCGCTGCGTGCCGGAAGACATCGACGAAGCACGCTTCGCCGCACTCGCGCTCGCCGGGCTGCCGGACGCCGACCTGCTGATCCGCACCGGCGGCGAGCAGCGCATCAGCAATTTCCTGCTCTGGAACCTGGCGTACGCGGAGCTGTATTTCAGCGCTCGGCTGTGGCCGGATTTCGACGTGAGCGATCTCGAGGACGGCGCTCGCCTTCTTCGCAGCCCGCGAGCGGCGCTTCGGGCGCACGCGCGCGCAGCGCCGGCGGCGAAGGCCTGAACGGCCCTCGCGTGGCAGACACGTTGCGCAAGCGGATCTTCACCGCCGTCGTCCTGGTGGCCGTGCTGCTTGGCGGTCGTGTTGTGGCTGCCTGCCTGGGCGACGGTGATCGTGCTGACCGTGGCGGTGCTCGCCGGGGCCTGGGAGTGGTCGGCGTTCCTGCGGCTCGGCACCGGCGCGTGGCGACTCGCGTACGTGCTGCTGGTCGGCGCACTGCTCTGCGGTCGTGTGGCGTTTCTCCGCCACGCCCGAGGGGCGCGACCTGGTGCTCGCGGTGGCGGTGCTGTGGTGGCTGGTGGCGCTGGCGTGGATCGTGCTTCGCGCCGCGGCGCGTATCGGCGTGGTCGGCCGCCGTGGCCGGCCTGCTGGCGCTGGTGCCGGCGTGGCTCGCGCTGGTGCGGCTGCGGCTCGACGCTGCCGCACGGGGCACAGTGGGTGCTGTTCGCGCTGGTGCTGGTGTGGGTCGCCGACATCGGCGCATTCTTCGCCGGGCCGGCGCTTCGGCCGCATGCGCCTGGCGCCGGAAGTGTCCCCGGGCAAGACCTGGGAGGGTGTGGTGGGAGGGATCGCAGTGAGCGCGCTGGTGGCCATCGCCGGCAGCGCTGTGGTTCGAGGTGCCGCTGGCATGCATTTCTGCCGCTGTGTCTGGCGGCCGTGGGCTTCTCGATCGTCGGGCGATCTGACCGAGAGCCTGCTCGAAGCGCTTCGCCGGCGTGAAGGACAGCGGCACGCTGTTTCCCGGCCACGGCGGCGTCATGGACCGCATCGACAGCCTCACGGGCGCAGCTCCCGTGCTGCTGCTGGGGCTCACGCTCCTCGGGGTGGTCGGCGTGATCGGCGTTGCCGTGCTCGGCTCCACCGGCTCGATCGGCGAGAGCACGCTCGATGTGTTCGCGCGCCATCCCGACCGCTTCCGACTGGTCGCCCTCGGCGCCAACCGCAACGCCGCGAAGCTCGCCGCGCCAGGTGCTGCGTTTCGCCCGGCGTATGCGGCGCTCGCCGACGCGAACGCCGCTGCGCGAGCTCGAAGCGCCTCCTCGGCGGCGAGGCCGCCGGAACGCGCATACTCGCCGGCCCCGGTGCACTCGAGGAGCTCGCCACGCTGCCGCGAGGTCGCAGTCGTGATGGCGGCGATCGTCGGCGCGGCCGGGCTGCGCTCGACGCTCGCCGCGGCGCGCGCCGGCAAGCGCCTGCTGCTCGCCAACAAGGAATCGCTCGTCATGGCCGGTCCGCTGCTGCATGGCGGCGGTGCGCGCCTCCGGCGCGACGCTGCTGCCGATCGACAGCGAGCACAACGCGATCTTCCAGTGCCTGCCGCCGGGCCTACACCGGCGGAGCCGCGCCGCCGGGGCGTGCGCACGCATCCTGCTCACCGCCTCCGGCGGTCCGTTCCGCGACACGCCGAGCGAGGCCCTCGCCACGGTGACGCCGCGAGCAGGCGTGTCGCGCACCCCAACTGGGTGCATGGGCCGCAAGATCTCCGTCGACTCCGCGACGCTGATGAACAAGGGCCTGGAGCTCATCGAGGCCTGCCTGCTGTTCGGGCTGCCGCCGCGCGCAGGTCGAGATCGTCGTGCATCCGCAGAGCATCGTGCACTCGCTGGTCGAGTACGCTCGACGGCTCGGTGCTCGCGCAGCTCGGCTCGCCCGACATGCGCACGCCGATCGCGCATGCGCTGGCGTGGCCCGAGCGAATCGACTCCGGTGTAGAATTCCTCGATCTGCTCAAGACGGGGCGGCTCGATTTCCGGGCGCCTGATACCGACAAGTTCCCGTTGCCTCGCGCTGGCGCAGGCCGCGGCGCGCGCCGGCGGGCTGCAGCCGGCCATACTCAATGCCGCCAATGAGGTTGCCGTGGAGGCGTTCCTGGAGCGCCGATTGAACTTTCTCGGCATCGCGGCGGTCATTGAAGCCGTAGTAGCAGCGCAGTAGCGGCGGGAGCGATCGGCGAGCTCGAGGACGTTCTGGCCGCCGACGCGGAGAGCAGAGCGCGCGCACGTGAGCAGATCGTCGGCATGACAAGAAATGGCATCGGTGAGAGGCGCTCACGCATGAGCTTCGTCTGGTACGTCGCTGTGGTTCGTGGTCGCCGTGGCCTGCTGGTCACGGTGCACGAGTTCGGCCACTACTGGGTGGCCCGCCGGCTGGGCTTCAAGGTGCTGCGATTCTCCGTGGGCTTCGGCCGGCCGCTGCTGAGCACGTCGGCGGTGCCGACCGCACCGAATACGTGCTCGCCGCCATCCCGCTCGGCGGCTACGTGAAGCTGCTCGATGAGCGCGAAGGGCCGGTCGCGCCGGCGGATCTGCAGCGCTCCTTCACCCGCAAGCCGCCCTGGCAGCGCATCGTGGTGCTGCTCGCCGGACCTGCTTTCAACATCCTGTTCGCCATCGCTCGTGCTGTGGGGCATGTTCTGGGTGAGCGGCGTGACTGAGGTCGAGCCGAACGTCGGCGACGTGGCCGCCGGCTCGGTCGCCGCCCTGGCTGGCCTGCGGTCCGGCGACGAGATCCGCGCTATCAACGGCGCGCGGTCGCCGGGCAGCGCGACGTGGTGTTCGATCTGCTCGATGCCATGAGCTCGCGCGGGCGAGGCGGACCTGAGCGTGCGCGGAACCGAGGGGGCGACGCGCCAGGCGAAGCTCTGACGTCCCGGACGCGTCCGAGCGGGTGCCGCCTGACCGAGCCCGCGGAGCTGTTCCGCGGACTGGGCTTCGAGTTCTGGGTGCCGCCGGTGCCGGCGGTGCTCGGCCCGGTGACGCCCGAGGGACCGGCGGCGCGCGCGGGCCTGAAGGCCGGGGATCGCATCGTCGCCATCGACGGCGCGCCGATGAACGACTTCCGCGACATCGTCGACCGCATCAACGCCCGACCCGGCGCGAGCCTGCGCATCGACTTACCGGCGCGGCGGTGAGCTGCGACCAGCGCGCAGCTGCAGGTCGCGAGCGAGGAGGCCGGCGGCAAGCGCGTGGGCCGCATTCGCGTCATGCAGCCCACCGGCGTGGCGTTATCCCGACGAGCATGTTGCTGCACACCGAGCTCGGACGCTCTGGCGGCGCTGGCAGCGTGCCGGCGGCGAAGCCTGGAGCATGACCGCTGCTGCAGGGCGCGGCTGTTCTGGCGCATGGTGCTGGGGCAGGTGTCGCTGAAGAATCTGAGCGGCCCGCTGTCGATCGCCGAGTACGCCGGCGATTCCGCCGAGGCGGGCGTGGCCTCGTTCCTGAGCTTCCTGGTTCTGATTTCCCTGTCGCTGGGGTTTCTCAACCTGCTGCCCATCCCGATCCTCGATGGCGGGCAGATCGTCTTCCAGCTGGTGGAATGGCTGAAGGGCAGCCCGCTGTCCGAGCGGGCGCAGGCTTGGGACAGCAGGTTGGTATCGCGCTGCTCATCCTCCTGATGGGTGTCGCGCTATTCAACGATATTGCGCGCCAGTTCAGTTGAACGTTGCGAAGGCCGCCATGACGGTCGTCAATTGGGAGCCTCTGGAGGCGTGCGTGCCCCGGAGCGAAAGTGTGATGCCGGTAGAGTGAACAGCGCGCAGCGCGAAGCGAAAGAGAGTCACGGGTGGTCGAAGCATGAAGAGCCGCGCAGCGGGCGTGGGTGAGCGCGCCGGCGCCGCGGCCCTGGCCGCACGTTGCACTGCTCATGCGCTGCACGCTCACTCTTGCGCAGGCCGAGACGCCGCCGCCGGATTTCACCGTCGGCGACATCAAGGTCGAGGGCCTGCAGCGCGTCTCCGAAGGCACCGTCTACAACTACCTGCCGGTCAACATCGGCGATCACCTGACCCCGCAGCGCGTGCGCGAGGCGATCCGCGCGCTGTATGCCACCGGCTTCTTCCGCGACGTGCAGCTGCGCCGCGACGGCAACACGCTGGTGGTCGTGGTGCTGGAGCGGCCCTCCATCGAGAGCTTCGAGATCACCGGCAACAAGGACATCAAGACCGAGGATCTGCAGAAGTCCCTGCGCAACGTCGGGCTTGCCACCGGCAAGACCTTCGACCGCTCGGTGCTCGAGGACGTCACGCAGTACCTGACCGACCAGTACTTCAGCCGCGGCAAGTACGGCGTGCGCGATCGACTACGAAGGTCGAGGAGGAGTCCGGCAACCGCGTGAAGATCAAGATCGACATCAAGGAAGGCAAGCGCGCCAAGATCCGCCAGATCAACCTCGTCGGCGACACGCAGGTACAAGCAGAAGGACATCCTGAGACGCTCGAGCTGAAGACGCCCAACTGGCTCTCCTGGTACAAGCAGGACGACCGCTACTCGCGCGAGTCGCTGCAGGGCGACCTGGAGAAGCTGCGCAACTATCTACATGGATCGCGGCTACGCGAACTTCCAGATCGACTCCACCCAGGTGGCCATCGCCCCGGAGAAGGACGACATCTTCATCACCGTCAACGTCGAGGAGGGCGAGGTCTACAAGGTCTCGCGAGGTGAAGCTCGCCGGCACCTTCGTCGTGCCGAAGGCGGAGCTCGAGCAGCTGCTGCTGGTCCAGCCCGGGCGAGACCTTCAACCGCAAGCTCATCACCTCCACCCAGGAGCTGATCCAGAACCGCCTGGGCCGGACGGCTATGCCTTCGCCAAGGTCGATCCGGTGCCGACGCCGGACAACGCCACGCACAACGTGTCGCTGACCTTCTTCGTCGACCCGGGCAATCGCGTGTATGTGCGCAACATCACCTTCTCCGGCGCCAACCGCATCAACGACGAGGTGCTGCGCCGCGAGATGCGCCAGCTCGAGGGCGGCTGGCTGTCCAACACCTCGCTCGAGCGCTCCAAGCAGCGCATGCAGCGCCTGCCGTACGTGAAGAACGTCGAGTTCGAGACCACGCCGGTCGCCGGCTCGCCCGACCTGGTGGACGTGAACTTCAAGATCGAGGAGGGCCCGAGCGTCGCAGCTCTGCGGCGGCATCGGCTACTCCGAGACCTACAAGTTCCAGCTGAACGGCAGCTACGCGGATGCCAACTTCCTCGGCACCGGCCAGCGCATCGCCGTCGAGCTGAACGGCGGCGCCTTCAGCAAGGTCTACAGCATCCAGCACACCAACCCGTACACCACTGTCGACAACCTGCAGCGCACGGACTCGCTCACCTACCGCGACGTGACGCAGTTCGTCTCCTCCTCGTCGAACTTCTCCTCGAAGACCCTCAGCCTCGGGCCCACCTGGGCGTATCCGATCACCGAGTACCATGTATCTGCGCTTCGGCGGCGCGTTCAACAGCTCGCAGCTGCTCACCAACTCCCTGAGCAGCGCCCTGCAGGCGCAGCAGTGGGTGCAGCAGAACGGCCATCCGTACAGTCGCCTGGCGCACGACGACTGCCACGAACAACGAGTACGTGTTCTACGGCACCGAACTTCAAGACCATCGAGGCGCGTCGCTCGGCTGGGACTGGGACACGCGCAACCGCACGCTGTTCGCCGACCGCGGCATGCGCACCAACGTCTCCTTCTCGATCGACCGTCCCGGGGAGCGACGTCGAGTACTGCATCGGCAACTACCAGTTCCTCAAGTACGTGCCGCTGTGGCATCGCTGGACGCTGTCGTTTCTCGAGGGCGTGGATTACGGCGCAGCCCTTCGGCAACACCACGGCCATCCCGCCCTACCGGCAGTTCTTCGGCGGCGGCCCGGACAACGTGCGCGGCTTCCGCGAGAGCCGCCTGGGTCCCAAGGACCAGTTCGGCAACCCCTACGGCGGCAACATGCGCATCGCGCAGCCAGAACGAGCTGATCTTCCCGATGCCGGCCAAGTAGCGCAGACCGCCCGCGTGAGCGCCTTCTTCGACATGGGCGGTGTGTACGAGACCAGCAACCGGATCAAGTTCTTCGGGCCCGATGGGGTCACGCCCGCGGACTACCAGTTCCGCGGCTGGTCGAGCACTGAAGCGCTCGGTGGGCGTCGCCGTGCAGTGGCTGGCGCCGCTCGGGCTCTTCCGGTTCAGCCTCGGCGTGCCCTCAACGCCAAGCACGGCGACGGCATCACCACCTGGGGCGACGAGACCGAGGGATTCCAGTTCTCGGTCGGTCAGGCGTTCTGAGGCCCGGCATCAAAAGAAACCAAGCCGCCGGGGCAGGTTCTACGCGATACTAGGCGTTTAGGCCGGGGAGGGCCCCGGCGCTCACAACCTTACATGCGAGGGTAGGTAGTTCCGTGAAGCGTTTGATCAGCAGCCAGTTGGCGGTGGGGTTCGTGGCGGTGGGCGGCGCACTGGCCGCTGCCGGCGTGGGCCGAACCGAAGATCGGTGTCGTCGACCCGCAGCGGCTGCTGGAAGAATCGCCGCAGGCCAAGGCGGCGAGCGAAGCCATGCGCACCGAGTTCACTCCGCGCCAGCGCACGCTGCAGACGCAGGAACAGGCGACTGAAGGCGAAGGAAGACAAGCTGCAGAAAGATGGCGCCACCATGACCGAGGACCAGCGCGTGCGCGCGGAGAAGGAGTTGCGTGACGGCATGCGCGACCTCGAGCGCGCGCGCAGGGAGTTCAAGACGACGTCAACGCGCGCCGCAACGAGGAAATGTCCCGCCTGCAGCGCACCCTGATCGAAGAGGTGCGCATCTACGCCAAGGCGCAGAACTACGACCTCATCCTGATCGCCGAGCGCTGGTCTACTCCACCCCCACATTCGACATCACGCCGGCGATCCTCACCGCGCTGCAGGCGCACGCGCCGGCAGCGGCCAAGCCGGCGCCGACGTCGCCCGCGCCGGGGCGGCCAAGCCGGCGCCGACGCCGCCCGCTACCAAGCCACAGTCGAAATAGCCGGCCGCGTCCGCAGGCGGGGCGCTGAGGTCTCGCGACCATGGCGGTCTCGCTCGGAGAGCTCGCGGTGCGGTTCGGCTGCGAGCTGCGCGGCGACCCTGACACGCTGGTCGAGCACGTCGCGACGCTCGCCGACGCGGACGAGCGCGCGCTCGCGTTCCTCGCCAATCCGCGCTATCGCCCCCAGCTCGCCGACACGCGCGCCGCCGCGGTGGTGCTGAGCACGGCGAGCGCCGCTGAGTGCCGTACGGCGATGCTGTTGTGCGACAACCCGTACGCCACCTACGCGCGCATCGCCGCGCGTGCTGCATCCCGCGCTGGCGCTCACCGCCGGGGTGCATCCGAGCGCGCGTGGTGGCCGCGAGCGCGCGCATCGACCCGACCGCGCGCAGTCGGCGCCTGCGCCGCGCATCGGGCGACGACGTGAGCATCGGCGCGCGCGCCTTCGTCGGCCCGCATTGCGTGCTCGAGGACGACGTCACGCTCGAGGCGGACGTACGTCTGGTGGCGCGCGTCACGCTGTGCCGCGGAGTGCAGATCGGCGCGCGCACCGTGCTGCAGCCGGGCGCGGTGATTGGCGGCGACGGTTTCGGATTCGCGCCCGAGCAGCGGCCGCTGGGTGAAGGTGCCGCAGGTGGCACGGTGCGCATCGGCGCGGACGTGGAGATCGGCGCCAACACCACCATCGATCGCGGCGCCATCGAGGACACGGTCATCGAGGAGGGCGTCAAGCTCGACAACCTCATCCAGATCGGCCACAACGTGCGCGTCGGCGCGCACACGGCGATCGCCGGCTGCACCGGCATCTCCGGCAGCACCATATCGGCAAGCGCTGCCTGATCGGCGGCGCGGTCGGCATCGGCGGCCACCTCACGATCGGCGACGACGTCGTCGTCACCGGCTACTCGCATGGTCAGCCATTCGATCGCGAGCCCGGCGTATACTCCAGCGGGCTTCCGCTCGAGGAGGCACGCACCTGGCGCCGCCTGGTCGCGCGCTTCAAGCGCAGCGACTCGCTCGATGCACGCCTGAGAAAGCTCGAACGTGCGGCGGGCCTGCCCGGCGCGCATGAAGCCGCGCAGGAAGACGATCATGACTGAAGCCGTCGCAGCTCGATATCCAGGCGATCCTCGAGCGGCTGCCGCACCGCTATCCGTTCCTGCTGGTGGACCGCGTGCTCGAATGCCGTCCCGGCGAGAGCATCCGCGCGCTGAAGAACGTGACCTACAACGAGCCGTTCTTTCCAGGACATTTCCCCGGGCGCCCGGTGATGCCCGGCGTCATGATCATCGAGGCCCTGGCGCAGGCCGCCGGGATCCTGGCTTCGTGACCGCCGACGTCGTCCCCGACCACCAGCACCCGCTTCTATTTCGTCGGCATCGACAAGGCGCGCTTCCGCAAGCCGGTGGTGCCGGGCGACCAGCTGATGCTCACCGCGCAGCTGGAGCGCTCGCTCAAGGGCATCTGGAGCTTCTCCACCGCGGCGCTCGTGGGGGATCAGGAAGTGGCGCACGCGGACATGATGGTGGCCCCGGAGGCCGGCAAGTGATCGACGCGCGCGCCATCGTCTCGCCGCAGGCCGCAGCTCGCCGCGGATGTGAGCGTCGGGCCCGTTCAGCATCATCGGCCCGCAGGTGCAGATCGGCGCGCGCACCGTGGTCGGTCCGCACGCGGTCATCAACGGCCCGACCGCCATCGGCGCCGACAACCACATCTTCCAGTTCGCCTCCATCGGCGATGCGCCGCAGGACAAGAAGTACAAGGGCGAGCCCACCCGGCTCGAGATCGGCGATCGCAACGTGTTTCGCGAGAGCTGCACCGATGAACCGCGGCACGAGCCACGACAAGGGCGTCACGCGCATCGGCAACGACAACCTGTTCATGGCGTACTCGCACGTCGCGCACGACTGCATGGTCGGCAGCAACACGGTGTTCGCCAACTGCGCCTCGCTCGGCGGTCACGTCGAGATCGGCGACTGGGTCATCCTCGGCGGCCTGACCGCCGTGCACCAGTTCACGAAGATCGGCGCGCACGCCTTTCTCGCCGGCGGCGCGATCTCAGACGCGATGTGCCGCCGTACGTCATGGTCGCCGGCAACCCGGCGCTGCCGCACGCGGTCAACTCCGAGGGCCTCAAGCGCCGCGGCTTCACCGAGGAGCAGATCCGCAATATCCGCGACGCCTACCGCATCCTCTATCGCTCGGAGCTGAAGCTCGCGGACGCATCGGCGCAGCTCGCAGCCTCTGGCCGCAGGAGCACGCCGAGATCCGTGCCTTCGTCGACTTCATCGACGCCTCGACCCGCAGCCTGGTGCGATGAGCGCCGCGGGCGCGGGGCAGCCCGCCGCGGCGAGCCGCTGCGCGTCGGCATCGTCGCGGGCGAACCCTCCGGCGACCAGCTGGGCGCGGCCCTGATCGCGGCCCTGCGCGCGCGGGTACCCGAGGTGCAGTGCTTCGGCGTCGCCGGCCCGAAGATGATCGCCGCCGGGTGCGAGGCCTGGGCCGCTGCCGATGAGCTCGCGGTCATGGGTCTCACCGAGGTGCTGCGGCACCTGCCGCGCCTGCTGCGCCTGCGCGGCGCCCTCGCTGCGAGCGCTTCCGGGCCGCGCGCCCGCACGTGTTCGTCGGCATCGACTGCGCCGGAGTTCAACCTCGGCCTCGCGCGAGCGACTGAAGCGCGCCGGGATCCACGACCGTGCAGTACGTCAGCCCGCAGGTGTGGGCGTGGCGGCAGGGGCGGGTGCGCACCATCGGCGAGGCCTGCGACCTGGTGCTGTGCCTGCTGCCCTTCGAGACCGAGTTCTACGCGCGGCACGGCGTGCGCGGCGGTGTTCGTCGGCCACCCCCTGGCCGATCGAGATTCCGCTGGAGGTCGACCGCGCAGGCGCGCGCGGCGCGGCTCGGCATCGACGCGCGACGCGACCGTCGTCGCGCTGCTTCCCGGGCAGCCGCCTGGGCGAAGTCGCGCGCCTCGGCGGCACCCTTCGTCGCCGCGGCCGCCTGGCTCGCGGCCGCGGCGTCCGGATTTCCGTTCATCGCGCCCATGGCCTCCGCGCGCGTGCGTGAAGCGTTCGAGCAGGAAATCGCCGCAAGTCCCTGACGCGCCAGCGATTCGGCTGCTCGACGGCCAGGCGCAGCGGGTGCTCGCCGCCGCCGACGCGGTCATCGTCGCCTCCGGAACCGCGACTCTGGAAACTCTGCTCACCGGTCGGCCGATGGTGGTGGCGTATCGCTTCAGCGCCGTTCACCGCGTTTCTGCTGCGGGCCACTGGGGCTGGTCAAGGTGCGATACTTCTCGCAACCGAATCTGCTGGCGGCCGGCGGCTGGTGCCGGAGTTCCTCCAGGAGCAGGTCAACGGCGGCTGCGCTCGGCGCAGCGCTGCTGCACGAGCTGGACGATCCCGCGCACGTGCGCGAGCTGCAGGAGCGAATTCGCACGCGGTGCACGAGTACGCTGCGCCGCGGCGGCGCCGACCTCGCCGCGGACGCGATCATCAGCCTCGTCGCCGGGCGGGCGCCTCACCGGCGTTGCACGACGGCCCTGTGCGCGGCTGACAGGTGGTCGAGGGCCATGCGGGCACTGCGGGGTCCGGACCTGGTGCGCGTCGCCGGCGTCGACGAGGCGGGCCGGGGCCCGCTCGCCGGCCCCGTGGTCGCCGCGGCGGTGATCCTGCACCCGCAGCGCCGCATCCACGGGCTGGCCGACTCCAAGGTGCTCACCCCGGCAGAGCGCGCGCGGCTCGCGCCCATCATCCGCGCGCGCGCGCTCGCCTTCGGCCGTCGGCTGGGCCGACCGCGACGAGATCGACTGCCTGAATATCCTCAGGCGACGCTTCTCGCGATGCGCCGCGCGCTGTTGCGTCTGCCGGTGCCGCCGACGCACATCAAGGTCGACGGCAACCGCTGCCCGCTGCTCGCCGATCTGGCTCTGCGGCTGCACCGCTCGAGGCCATCATCGAGGGCGATGCGAGCGTCGCCGCGATCAGCGCCGCCTCCATCCTCGCCAAGACCTACCGCGACGCCATGATGGGAGCGCTCGATGCGCTGCTACCCGGGCTTCGACCTCGCCGTGCACAAGGGCTACGGCACCCCGGCGCATCTGGAGCGCTGCGCGGCGCGGACGCCCTCGCCGCTGCACCGCCGCTCGTTCAGCCCGGTGAAGGCGGACGGCGAACCCGCGACGCTCGCTGTGGACGAGATATAAGACTGCGCCGATGTCACAGGGCTTCGTCCATCTGCGGCTGCACACCGAGTATCTCGCTGATCGACAGCGTGGTGCGCGTGCCCGAGCTGGTCGCCGCGGTAGCGGCGGCCGGCATGCCGGCCGTCGCGGTCACCGACCAGAGCAACCTGTTCGCGATGGTGAAGTTCTATCGCGCGGCGCTCGCGCGCCGGCGTCAAGCCCTCGTCGGCGTCGATCTGCTGGTGCGCGAGGAGGGCGAGCGGCAGCCTCCCACGCGCCTCACGCTCCTGTGCCAGTCGCAGGCGCGGCTACCGCAACCTCACGCGCCTGGTCAGCCGCGCCTACCTCGAGGGCCAGCAGCGCGGCATCGCCGACGATCGAGCGCGCCTGGCTCTCGCCGGCATCGCTCGACGGGCTGATCGCGCTGTCCTGCGCGCTCGAGGGCGACATCGGCCGCGCGCTGGTCAACGCGCGCGAGCACGACGCCGAGCAGCGCGCTCGATGCCTGGCTGGCGCTGTTCCCGGGCCGCTTCTACATCGAGCTGCAGCGCCTCGGCCGGCCCGACGAGGAAGCCTACATCGCCGCCGCCGTGGCGCTCGCCGCCCGCCGCGGCGTGCCGGTGGTCGCCACCAACGACGTGCGCTTCCTGAAGCCGGAGCGATTTCGAGTCGCACGAAGCGCGCGTGTGCATCCACGACGGCGCGCTGCTCGCCGATCCGGCCGTGTGCGCCGCTATTCGCACCAGCAGTACCTGCGCACGCCGCAGGAGATGGCGGCGCTGTTCGCCGACGTGCCCGAAGCGCTCGCCAACTCGGTGGAGATCGCCCGCCGCTGCAGCCTGGTGCTGAACCTCGGCGAGGCGCGCCTGCCGCAGTACCCGGTGCCCGGCGGGCGTCGACCACCGAAGAGTTCCTGCGCGCCGAGAGCGCGCGCGGCCTCGCCGCGCGCTTCGCCGGACGCCGCCGCTGCCCCCGACCGGCACTATCGCGAGCGCCTGGTGCGCGAGCTCGATGTCATCTGCCAGATGGGCTTCGCCGGCTACTTCCTCATCGTCGCCGACTTCATCCGCTGGGCGCGCGAGAACGGCGTGCCGGTCGGCCCGGGGCGCGGCTCGGGCGCCGGCTCGCTGGTGGCCTACAGCCTGCGGCATCACCGATCTCGATCCGCTGGAGCTACGACCTGCTGTTCGAGCGCTTCCTGAATCCCGAACGCGTCTCGATGCCCGACTTCGACGTCGACTTCTGCATGGACGGCCGCGACCGGGTCATCGACTACGTGGCGCAGAAGTACGGCCGCGAGCGCGTCTCGCAGATCATCACCTACGGCACCATGGCGGCGAAGGCCGTGGTGCGCGACGTCGGCCGCGTGCTCGGCATGACCTACGGCTTTGTCGACCGGATCGCGAAGCTCATTCCCTTCGAGCTCGGCATCACGCTCGATGACGCGCTGGAGAAAGAGCCGGAGCTCAAGCGCCTCTACGACACCGAGGAGGAGATCAAGCAACCTCATCGACCTGGCGCGCTCGCTCGAAGGCCTGACGCGCAACGCCGGCATGCACGCCGGCGGCGTCGTCATCGCGCCCTCGGTGCTGACCGACTTCGCGCCGCTGTACTGCGATGCGTCCGGCGGCAGCGTCGTGACGCAGTTCGACAAGGACGACGTCGAAGCGGCGGGCCTGGTGAAGTTCGACTTCCTGGGCCTGCGCACGCTCACCGATCATCGACCGGGCGCTCGCGATCATCAACCGCGATCCGCGCCGGCGCGGCGAGCCGCCGCTCGATGTCAGCGCGCTGCCGATGGACGATGCGGCCGACTTACGCGCTGCTCAAGTCCTGCCGCACCACCGCGGTGTTCCAGCTCGAGTCGCGCGGCATGAAGGATCTCGATCCGCCGCCTGCAGCCGGACTGCTTCGAGGACATCGTGGCGCTCGTCGCGCTGTTCCGCCCCGGCCCGCTGCAGTCGGGCATGGTCGATGACTTCATCAACCGCAAGCACGGCAAGATCGACGGGCCGATCGACTACCTGCATCCGAGCCTGAAGCCGATGCTAGGCCCACCTACGGCGTCATCCTCTACCAGGAGCAGGTCATGCAGATCGCGCAGGTGCTCGCCGGCTACACGCTCGGCGGCGCCGACCTGCTGCGCCGGGCGATGGGCAAGAAGAAGCCCGAGGAGATGGCGCAGCAGCGCTCCATCTTCGTCGAGCGGCGCGGTCGCGCGCGGCGTGCGCGAGCCGCTCGCGGCCCACATCTTCGACCTGATGGAGAAGTTCGCCGGCTACGGCTTCAACAAGTCGCACTCCGCCGCCTACGCGCTGCTGTCCTATCAGACCGCGTACCTCAAGGCGCATTACCCCGCGGCCGTTCATGGCCGCCGTGCTGTCGGCCGACATGGACCACACCGACAAGGTGGTCACGCTGATCCAGGAATGCAGCGACATGGCGCTCGCGGTGCTGCCGCCCGATGTCAACGCCTCGCGCTACGAGTTCGCCGTCTGCGGCGAGCGCAGCATCCGCTACGGGCTGGGCGCGGTGCGCGGCGTGGGCCGGGCGCCGTCGAGGCGCTGATCTGCCGAGCGCGAAGCGCACGGACCGTATCGGGCGCTCGAGGACCTGTGCCGGCGACTCGATCTGCAGAAGGTCAACCGCCGCGTGCTGGAGGCGCTGCTGCGCTCGGGCAGCCTGGACGGTCTCGGCGCCAACCGCGCGACCCTCATGGACCGCCTGCCGCGGCCATGCAGCTCGGCGATCAGAACTCGCGCGCGCGCCAGGCCGGGCAGAACGACCTGTTCGGACTTCCGAGCGATGAGCGCACGCGGCGCGGCGCAGCCACGCCGCACGCGCCGCGCCGCTTCCCGAGTGGAGCGAGGCGGTGCGCCTGCCGGGGAGCGCGAGACGCTCGGGCTGTATCTGACCGGCCATCCGATCGGGCGCTTCGAGTCGGGCCTGCCGGGCCTGGTGTCCCATCGCATCGGCGATCTGATCAGCGACCGGCCCATCCCCGGCCTCGAGCCGGGACGCTTCGGCGGCGGCAAGCCGGTCACCGTCGCCGGCCTGATCGACGAGGTCAAGAAGCGCGGCCCGCGCGTGATCCTGACTCTCGATGATCGCACCGGCCGCATCGAGGTCACGCTGTTCGAGGAGATCTTTCAGAAGCACCGCGACCTGATCGCGAAGGATGCCCTGGTGCTGGTCGAGGGCAGTTGCGCTTCGATGAGTTCAGCGACGCCTGGCGGCTGTCGGCACGCGCGCATCACCGAGCTCGACAAGGTGCGCGAGCAGCAGGCGCGCCGCCTGGTGATGCCGCTGCACGGCACGCCGAGCCGGCTGCTCGGTGCGCCTGGCCGGCGCTCCTCACACCGTGGCGGCCGGGACCGTGCCCGATCACCGTCGAGTACAGCGGCAGCGCGGCCAGCGGCGCGCTTAACCTCGGGGAGCGAGTGGACCGTGCGCGCCAGCCGCGAGCTGCTGGAGCAGCTCGAGGCACTGGTCGGGCGCGGACGGCGTGCAGGTGCGTGTACGGCCGGCACCGCCGGCCAGCTGCGCCGGCACATCCTTCTCGCGCCGACGGCACGCTTGAGTTAGCGGTAGACTCACGTTCATGGCCGTAGCGTTTCTGGATTTCGAACAACCCATCGCCGAGCTCGAAGCGAAAATCGAGGAGCTGCGGCACGTGACCTCCGAATCCGAGGTCAACATCCAGGAGGAGATCGGCCGGCTGCAGGCCAAGAGCCGGCAGCTCACGCACCAGCATCTTCGCCAATCTCACGCCCTGGCAGATCACGCAGCTCGCGCGCCATCCGCATCGTCCCTACACGCTCGACTACGTCAACGCCATCTGCAGCGAGTTCAACGAGCTGCACGGCGATCGCATGTATGCCGATGACCTGGCCATCGTCGGCGGCCTGGCGCGGCTCGAGGAGCGCGCCGTCATGGTCATCGGCCACCAGAAGGGCCGCGACACCAAGGAGCGGGTGCGCCGCAACTACGGCATGCCCAAGCCCGAAGGGCTACCGCAAGGCGCTGCGCCTGATGCGGCTGGCCGAGCGCTTCGGTCTGCCGCTCGTCACCCTCATCGACACGCAGGGCGCCTATCCCGGCGTCGGCGCCGAGGAGCGCGGCCAGAGCGAGGCGATCGCGCGCAACCTGTTCGAGATGTCGGTGCTGCGCATCCCCATCGTCACCGTCGTGACGGGCGAGGGCGGCTCGGGCGGCGCGCTGGCGCATCGGCGTGTGCGACCGCCTGCTGATGCTCCAGTACAGCACCTACTCGGTGATCTCACCGGAAGGCTGCGCCTCCATCCTGTGGAAGAGCCAGGACAAGAAGGAGGCGGCCGCCGAGGCGCTCAATCTCACCGCCGACCGCCTGCAGCAAGCTCGGTCTCATCGATGAGGTGATCGAGGAGCCCCTGGGCGGCGCGCATCGCGATCCGGTCGCGACCGCCGCCGCGCCTCAAGGCCGCCATCATCCGCCATCTCGATGAGCTCGAAGCCATGCCGCGCGACGAGCTGCGCGCGCGCGCGCGCCGACAAGATCGCCGCCTTCGGCGTGTTCTCCGAGAGCGCGGTGTAAGGCGCGCGTGGCACGCGCGGCGCATCGCGCGCCCCGCAACTCTTCGGCGCGCGCTGGCTGCATACGCGCCTCGCGGCAGCTGCTGCCGCAGTTTCCCGCAGATTGCCGCTGTGCGTCGCCTTCAGCGGCGGCGTTGATTCCACGGCGCTCCTCGCGGCGCTGGCCGAACTCCCCGCCCGGCGCGCTCACAGCTGCGGGCGCTGCACGTCGATCACGGCCTGCATGCGCACTCGGAGCGCTGGAGCGCGCACTGCCGCCGCTAGCGCGCGCGCTCGGCGTGCCGCTCGCGGTGCGCACCGCGCAGTATCGCGCGCGCGCGCGGCGCCTCGCTGGAAGCCGCGGCGCGCGAGGCGCGCTACGCGGCTGCTCGGCGCCGCGCTCGCGCCCGGGCGAGGTGCTGCTCACCGCCCACCACCAGGACGACCAGCTCGAGACCGTGCTGCTGCAGCTGCTGCGCGGCGCCGGCGTGCCGGGACTCGCGGCCATGCCGGCGGTCGCGCCGTTCGCGCGCGGACTGCTGGTGCGCCCGCTGCTGTCGCGTCGCGCACGCCGAGCTCGACGCGCCTGGGTGAGCGGGCAGGGCTCAGCTGGGTCGAGGACGACACCAACGCGCGAGCTGCGCCTCGATCGCAACTACCTGCGCGCGCGGTGCTGCCGCTGATCCGCGAGCGCTGGCCGCGGCGCGGCGCGACCGTGGCGCGCAGCGCGCGTCACGCCGCCGAAGCGCAGCGGCTGCTCGATGAGCTCGGCGCGCGCCGATGTGGACGCGCGCCGCCTGACGGCGCCATGCTGTCGGTGAGGGCGCTGCGCGCCCTGCCGCCCGGACCGGCGCCGCAATGCGCTGCGCTTCTGGATCAGCGCCGCCGGCCATCTTGCTCCCCGACGCACGCCGCCTGGAGGAGATCGCGGGTCCGCTGCTCGCAGCGCGCGCGGATGCGCAATCCGCTCGTCGCCTGGGAGGGCGCCACGGGTGCAGCGTCAGGGCGAGCTCCTGTCGCTGCTGCCGGCGCTCGCCGCGCCCGCCAGCCGTCCGCGCACCGCGCTCGAGCGGTGCACTGGCGCGCCGGCGGCCGGCGCGAGCCGGTACCCCGCCTGCGGGCGCGAGCGCCGCGCCCCTCGAGGAGCTCGCCTGGAACTGGCGCGACTCAGACACCTGCTCGCCTGCCCGAACCCTCGGCGGCCTGGCACTCAGCGCGATGCCCGCGGCCGCTCGACCTGGACGCGCTCGCGCCCACCCTGACGGTGCGCGCGCGCCGCGGCGGCGAGCGGCTGCGCCCGTGCCGCGGCGGCCCGCGCCGCACGCTCAAGAGCCTGCTGCAGGAAGCGCACGTGCCGCTCGCGCGAGCGGCCCGTCTGCCGCTGCTGTTCGCCGGCGAGCGCTGATCGCCGCCGCCGACCTGTGGCTCGATGAATCCGTGCAGGCGCGCGAGGGCAGCAGCGAGGCGCGGCCGCCTGGTATGGAGCGCGGCGGACTGACCGCGTCTGCGCCGCGCCAGACGGGCAGCCGCGCACGCCGCCGGGCGGATTGTGCTAACCTGCTGGCCCGTCGTCGCTACCGCCACTTTTTGCACGGCAGCAGCTTTCTCAGGCGACGGGAATCCCCTGAGCTCACATATGACGCGCTTTGTATTCGTCACCGGTGGTGTCGTGTCCTCGTTGGGCAAGGGCATCGCCGCCGCTTCCCTCGGCGCGATCCTCGAGGCCCGCGGCCTCAAGGTCGCGATGGTCAAGCTCGACCCCTACATCAACGTCGATCCGGGCACCATGAGCCCGTTCCAGCACGGCGAGGTGTTCGTCACGCAGGACGGCACCGAAACCGACCTCGACCTCGGCCACTACGAGCGCTTCGTGCGCACGACCACCGGACGCCACAGCAACTTCACCACCGGGCGCATCTACGAGCGCGTCATCGCGAAGGAGCGGCGCGGCGATTATCTCGGCGCCACCGTGCAGGTCATCCCGCACATCACCGACGAGATCAAGCGCAGCATCCAGCTCGGCGCCGACGGCGCCGATGTCTGCATGGTCGAGATCGGCGGCACGGTCGGCGACATCGAGTCGCTGCCGTTCCTGGAAGCCATCCGCCAGCTCGGCGTCGAGCTCGGCCGCAGCAACTGCGTCTACATGCACCTGACGCTGGTGCCGATCGTCGGGCGGCTCGGGCGAGATCAAGACCAAGCCGACGCAGCACTCCGTGAAGGAGCTGCGCGGCATCGGCATCCAGCCCGATGTGCTGCTGTGCCGCTGCAAGCATCCGCTGCCCGAAGAGCAGCGGCGCAAGATCGCGCTGTTCACCAACGTCGAGGAGCGCGCGGTCATCTCCGGCGGTCGACGCCGACGACATCTACAAGATTCCGATCCTGCTGCACGAGCAGGCGCTCGATGACATCGTTGTCGACAAGCTGCGCCTGGAGGTGCCGCCCACCGATCTCACCGAATGGCGCCAGGTCGTGAGCGCCAAGGCCAACCCCGACGGCCAGGTCGACATCGCGATGGTCGGCAAGTACGTGCAGATCCGCGATTCGTACCTGTCGCTGCACGAGGCGCTGATGCACGGCGGCCTGAAGAGCCGCACGCGCGTCAACATCCACTACATCGAGTCCACCGACATCGAGCAGCACGGCACGCACGCTGCTGCAGGGCATGGATGCGATCCTCGTGCCCGGCGGCTTCGGCGAGCGCGGCATCGAGGGCAAGATCCAGGCGGTGCGCTACGCGCGCGAGCACGGCGTTCCGTACCTCGGCATCTGCCTCGGCATGCAGGTCGCCATCGTCGAGTACGGCCGCCACGTGCTGGGCCTCACCGATGCCAACAGCACCGAGTTCAACCGCGCCACGCCGCATCCGGTGATCGCGCTCATCTCGGAGTGGCAGGACCAGGCGCGTGGCGCTGCAGATGCGCGACGAGGCCTCCGCCAAGGGCGCCACCATGCGCCTGGGCGCGCAGGAAGTGCTGCTCGGCGCGGGCACGCGGGCGCGCGAGATCTACGGCAGCGACATCATCATCGAGCGCCACCGCCACCGCTACGAGTTCAACAACACCTACCTCGACCGCTACCGCCAGGCGGGCCTGCGTTTCTCGGGCTTCTCGCGCGACGGGCTGGTGGAGGTGATCGAGCTGCCGAATCACCCCTGGTTCGTCGCGACGCAGTTCCACCCGGAGTTCACCTCGACCCCGCGCGACGGCCATCCGCTGTTCACCGGCTTCATCCGCGCCGCGCGCGCGCACCGCGCCGCGCAGCTGCCGCAGGCGGCAGGCGCTTGAGGCGCACCGCCCGTGGCGGCGCGCACGCACGCCATGCAACTCGCCGGACACGAGGTCGGCCACGCGAGCCGCTGTTCCTGATCGCCGGCCCCTGCGTCATCGAGAGCCCGACGCTCTGCGCAGGAGATCGCCGGCCGCCTCAAGGAGATCACCGCCCGCCTGCAGCATGCCGTTCATCTTCAAGGCCTCCTACGACAAGGCCAACCGCTCCTCGCGCGCGAGCTACCGCGGCCCGGGCATCGAGGCGGGCCTGAAGGTCCTCGAGAGCGTGCGCCGCGCTCTGCAGCGTGCCCGTGCTCACCGACGTGCACGAGGACACGCCGCTCGCGGAAGTCGCCGCGGTGGTCGACGTGCTGCAGACGCCGGCGTTCCTGTGCCGGCAGACCAACTTCATCGTGAACGTCGCCTCCCAGGGCAAGCCCGTCAACATCAAGAAGGGCCAGTTCCTCTCCCCGTGGGAGATGAGCAACGTCGTCGACAAGGCCCGCTCCACCGGCAACGAGCACATCATGGTGTGCGAGCGCGGCTTTTCCTTCGGCTACAACAATCTCGTCTCCGACATGCGCTCGCTTTCGATCATGCGCGAGACCGGCTGCCCGGTCGTCTTCGATGCCACGCACTCGGTGCAGCTGCCGGGCGGGCAGGGCACCGCCTCCGGCGGCCAGCGCGAGTTCATCCCGGTGCTGGCGCGCGCCGCCGTGGCCGCCGGCGTCGCCGGGCTCTTCATGGAGACGCATCCGCGCCCGAGAAGGCGCTGTCCGACGGCCCGAACGCCTGGCCGCTCGCGCGCATGGAGCCGCTGCTGGCGACGCTCGTCGAGCTCGATCGCGCGGTGAAAGCAGGCACCTTCGAGGAATCGCTGCTTTGACACCCGCAGGAGCGCAGGCGATGAGCCGAATCACCGACATCCGCGGCCGCGAGATCATCGACTCGCGCGGCAACCCCACCGTCGAAGCCGACGTGATGCTCGACTCGGGCAGTCTCGGGCCGCGCGGCGGTGCCCTCGGGCGCCTCCACCGGCACGCGCGAGGCGGTCGAGCTGCGCGACGGCGACAAGACAGCGCTATGGCGGCAAGGGCGTGCTGAAGGCCGTCGAGCACGTGAACACCGTGCTGCGCACGGCGCTCCTCGGCGCTGACCCGCGCGAGCAGGCGGGCATCGATCGAAAAATGATCGAGCTCGACGGCACCGAGAACAAGGGCCGCCTGGGCGCCAATGCGCTCCTCGGCGTTTCGCTCGCGACCGCGCACGCCGCGGCGAACGAGGCCCGCATGCCGCTGTACCGCTACCTGGCACGGCTCGCCGCAGGCGCCCCGCGCCCGTCATGCCGGTGCCGATGATGAACATCATCAACGGCGGCGCGCACGCCAACAACAGCCTCGACATCCAGGAGTTCATGATCCTGCCGGTCGGCGCGCCGAGCTTCCGCGAGGCGCTGCGCTACGGCGCCGAGATCTTCCACACGCTGAAGAAGCTGCTCGCCGAGCGAGGCCTGTCGACCGCCGTGGGCGACGAGGGCGGCTTCGCGCCGGACCTGGACTCCAACGAGGCGGCGCTCAGCGTCATCCTCGAGGCGATCGAGAAGGCGGGCTACAGGCCGGGGCGGGATATCTACCTCGGCCTCGACGTGGCCAGCTCGGAGTTCTTCAAGGACGGCCGCTACGACCTCGAGTCCGAGAACCGCAGCTTCACGGCCGCCGAGTTCACGCGCTATCTCGCGGATCTCGCGGGCAGGTATCCGATCATCACCATCGAGGACGGCATGAGCGAGGCGGACTGGGAGGGCTGGGCCGAGCTCACCCGCGCCCTGGGCGAGAAGATCCAGCTGGTCGGCGACGACCTGTTCGTCACCAACACGAAGATCCTGCGGCAGGCGATCGAGAAGCACATCGCCAACGCCATCCTCATCAAGCCCAACCAGATCGGCACGCTCACCGAGACGCTCGCGTGCATCGACATGGCCGACAAGGCGCGCTACGCCTCGGTGGTGTCGCACCGCTCCGGCGAGACCGAGGACAGCACGATCGCGGACATCGCGGTAGCCACCGCGGCCACGCAGATCAAGACCGGCTCGCTGTCGCGCTCGGACCGCATCGCCAAGTACAACCAGCTGCTGCGCATCGAGGCCGAGCTCCCCGGAGTGCGCTACGCGGGCCGCGAGGCATTTCCGGTCAGGATCTGAGCGCGCCCGCTGCGCCGGCCGGCAGGGCCGGCCGGTGTTGGCTTGCTGGCCGCAGAACGACGCAAAACGTCCTTCCGGCTTCGGCGCGCGCGAGGCAGCATGCGAGCCTGAAGCGGCATTTCGCCGCCGGGAGCCACCATGCCCGAGGACTTTCCCATCGTGTTTGCGCTCTATCCGCGCCTCACGCAACTGGATTTCACCGCTCCGCTGGAAGTGCTGGGCCGGCTGCCAGGGGCGAAAATCGTGCTGGCGGCGTCGATGGCCGGCGAGCTCGCCGCCGGCGGCGGCATCACCTTCGCCAACGTGCACGCGCTCAGCGACGTGCGCGAGTGCGCACTGCTGTGCGTTCCGGGCGGCTTCGGCTGCAGCGCCGCCATGGACGATCCGATCTACCTCGGCGCGCTGCGCCGGCTCGGGGCGCAGGCGCGCTACGTCACCTCGGTGTGCACCGGCTCGCTGTTGCTCGGCGCCGCCGGCCTCCTCAGGGGCCGGCGAGCCGCCTGCCACTGGGCGTTTCGCGAGCTACTGCCCCTGTTCGGGGCGATTGCGGATGCCGGCCGCGTGGTGCGCGACGGCAACGTGATCACAGGCGGTGGGGTGACGGCGGGAATCGACATGGCGCTCGCCGTGGCGGCCGACGTCGGGGGTGTGGAGCTCGGCCAGGCAATCCAGCTGGCGATGGAATACGCCCCCGAGCCGCCCTTCGGAGCCGGCCGCCCCGAAAGTGCGCCAGCGCAGGTCGTCGAGTCCGTGCGCCGCCGCTTCGATCGGGTGTGGCCGGAGCGTCTCGCGGCTGCGCGCCGCGCGGGTGCGGCGTTGGATCGCAGCATGGCGGGCCCCGTCTGAGCGTTCACGCGCGCGATCGCTGTGCTACGCTCTCGGGCCCATGAAGTGGCTCGCTGCTGTGTTGGCCGTCGCCGTGCTCGTGCTGCAATATCGCGTGTGGCTCTCCGGGGACGGGGTGCGCGAGGTCGCGCGGCTCAGGCAGGCGGTCACCACGCAGCGCGCGGATAACGAGCAGCTGGGCGATCGCAACCGCCAGCTCGCCGCCGAGGTGCGCGACCTCAAGACCGGGATGGAGGCTCTCGAGGAGCGCGCCCGCAGTGACCTGGGCATGATCGCCCGCAACGAGACCTTCTATCAGGTCGTTCCCGCGCGGCCGGGCGACACGAGTCACGCGTCGACGCGGACCGCGGCGCGCTGACCGACACACCGCGATGCGCTACTGGCTCGTCATGCCGGCCGCGGGCGCCGGGAGGCGCTTCGGCGCGCCACTGCCGAAGCAATACGCACCGCTCGAGGGGCGCACCGTCATCGAATGGGCGCTCAGCGCTTTTCTCGGCGACGCGCGCTGCGCGGAAGTGGTCGTGGCGCTGGCCCCGGACGATGAAGGCTGGGCGCACGTGGCGCAGCGGCTGAGTTCCGCCGATGCAGAGCGCGAGCGCAGCCCCCCACGCCCGCCGGTGACGGTCATCACCGGAGGCGCACAGCGCAGCCATTCGGTGCGCCGGGCCTTGAGCGCCCTCGAGGGGCGGGCGGAGGCGAGCGACTGGGTACTGGTGCACGATGCGGTGCGGCCCTGCCTCGATGCGCAGGATCTCGAGCGCCTGCTCGACAGGCTCGGCGCGCATCCACTCGGGGGGCTGCTGGCGGTGCCTGCAGCCGATACCCTGAAGCGCGCGCAGGAGGGCGCGACGGGCACGGGGGCGAGGGTGGCGCAGACTGTCGAGCGCACCGGACTGTGGCGGGCGCTCACGCCGCAGATGTTTCGCTACGGCAGGCTCTGCGCAGCGCTCGATCAGGCCCATGCGGCCGGGCGCAGCCCGAGCGACGAGGCGCAGGCGCTCGAGTGGCACGGGGAGCATCCGCTGCTCATCGAGGGCGCGGCGAGCAACCTCAAGATCACTACCGCTGCGGACCTGCTGCTGGCGGCGGCGCTGTTGCGATCGCGGCGCGAGGCATGCGCCGCGCAGGAGCGCTCATGAGAATCGGCTGCGGGATCGACGTTCACGCCTTCGGCCCCGGGGACTTCGTCATGCTCGGCGGCGTGCGTATCGCGCACACCCGCGGCGTGGTGGCGCATTCCGACGGCGATGTCGTGCTGCACGCGCTCTGCGACGCCCTGCTGGGAGCTGCGGGCCTGGGCGACATCGGCCAGCACTTCAGCGATGCCGACCCTCGCTGGCGCGGCGCCGACAGCGCCCGCTTCGTCGCGCAGGTGCTGGCGATGCTGCGCGGGCGCGGTCTCGCCGTGGCGAACGCGGACGTCACGGTGATCGCGCAGGCGCCGAAGATCGCGCCGCACCGCGCTGCGATGCGGCGACAGATCGCAGGGCTGCTCGCTCTCGAGGAGGAGCGGGTCAACATCAAGGCGACCACCACCGAGGGCCTGGGGTTCCTCGGCCGCGTCGAAGGCATTGCCGCGCAGGCGGTGGTGCTGCTGAGCGGCGGCTAGGTGAGCGAGGGTCCGCCGCGCCGCGAGCTCAGCGGGCGCGACGTCGCGCTCACTCCGCCGCGCGCCCATGGCGCGCCGCCCGCCGCCGGCTCGCTGCGCAGCGCTCCCGAGGACTTCCTGGTCGAGGAGGATCCCGGCTTCGCGCCGGCCGGTTCAGGTCCGCATCTGCTGCTCAAGGTGCGCAAGCGAAACGCCAACACCCAGTGGGTGGCGGGCGAGCTGGCGCGCATCGCGCAGCTGCCCTCCGGCGGCGGTCGGTTACGCCGGACTCAAGGATCGCCGCGCGATCGCCATCCAGTGGTTCTCGGTGCCGCGCGCGGGCGCGGCCGTCGACTGGCCGGCGGTGGCGGGCGCGGAGTTCGAGGTGCTCGAAGCGCATCCTCACACCCGTAAGCTCCCGCGCGGGGCGCTGGCGGGCAATCCCTTCAGCGTGCGCATCGCTGCGCCCGGCGGCGATGGCGCTGCGCTCGCCGCGCTGATCGCGCCGCGCCTCGCGCACATCGTGCGGTGCGGCGTGCCGAATTACTTCGGGCCGCAGCGCTTCGGTCGCGACGGCGCGAACCTCGCGCGCATCACGCAGGGCTTGGGCGCTGCCAGGCGCCAGGAGCGCGGCTTCGTCCTCTCCGCCGCGCGCAGCGTCGTGTTCAATGCAGTGCTCGCCGAGCGCGTGCGCGAGAGCAGCTGGGGTCGGGTGCTCCCCGGGGATCTCGCCAACCTCGACGGCCGCGGCAGCATCTTCGCCGCCGATGCGGCCGATGCGAGCCTCGCCGCCCGTTGCGAGCGGCTGCAGATCCACCCACCGGCCCCTTGTGGGGCACGGGGCCGCCGGCGAGCGCCGGGCGGGTGCTCGAGCTCGAGTCGGCTGTTGCGGCGCGTTTCGCCACCGAGTGCGGCCTGTGCAGCGCCGCGGGGCTGCGCCAGGAGCGGCGCAGCCTCGGCTCGCGGTGCGCGAAGCTGCGCTGCGAGGCGGAGCCGCGCGCCGCACGGGTGAGTTTCCGCCTGACGCGCGGAGCCTTTGCGACCGCCGTGTTACGCGAGCTGATCGTGACGGCCGATGAGGTCGACCCTGAAAGCTGCGCCGGCGGCGAGTGACCCTCATCCGGGCGCGAGCAGCACGTAGACGGCGCCGGTTCCGCCATCGACCTGGCGGGCGGACACGTAGGCCAGCACCGCATCGCTACGGCGCAGCATCGCATTGACCGCCCCCTTGAGCACCGGCCCGCGATGTCCCGAGCGCAGTCCCTTGCCATGGATGATGCGCACGCAACGCACCTGCTGCTCGAGCGCGGCGACGAGGAACTGCCGCAGGGCTGCCTTCGCCTCGGCGACGGTCAGGCCGTGCAGGTCGATCTCGCGCTGCACGCGGTACTCGCCCGCGACGCAGCTTGCGCAGCATCGCCGGCTGCACCGTCGGGCGGTGGAACACCAACTCCTCCCCGCCGGCGAGCTCCGGGTCGACACTGTCCGTGCCGAGGCTCTCGCGCAGTACCGCCGCCCGGTCGGCGCGCGTGAAGCGTGCGTGCGGGCGCGCACGGGGCGGGCGGGGCGCGGGGGTGCGCTGCGGCAGCGGCCGGACGCCACGCACGGCGTTCTGGAACAGACGCGCCTCATCGGCTTCGTCGTCGGGGTGGTTGTCATCGCCGGGCAGGGCAGTCACGGTCGGCTCCGCCACCGAAGTCCTTCTTACAGTATAGTCAGCGGCACTTGCGGCGCACCCCACGCAACTCACTAAGTGAAGATTCTGGTCAGTAACGACGACGGCTTTCGCGCCGAGGGCATCCGCCGCCTGCGCGAGGCCCTCGCCGACCCTGGCCGAGGTCACGGTCGTCGCGCCGGACCGCAACAGAAGCGGCGCCAGCAATTCCCTCACCCTGGATGTGCCGCTGCGCGTGTTCGAGTCCGAGCCGGGCGTCTACTTCGTGCCGGGCACGCCCACCGACTGCGTGCATCTGGCGATCTCCGGGCTGTTCGATTTCGAGCACGACATGGTGGTCTCGGGCGTGAACGACGGCCCCAACCTCGGCGACGACGTGCTGTATTCCGGCACGGTGGCGGCGGCCGTGGAAGGGCGCTTTCTCGGGCTTGCCGACGCATCGCGGTCTCGCTGTGCACCGGCGGGGCGGGCGGCGGTCACTTCGAGACCGGCGCAGAAGTGGCGCGCCTGCTGGTGGCGCAGCTGCTGCAGCAGCCGCTGCAGTCCGCGCTCATCCTCAACGTCAACGTGCCCGATGTGCCTTTCGAGCAGCTGCGCGGCTTCCGCGCCAGCCGGCTCGGCTATCGCCATCGCTCCGAGCCGGTGATGCGGGCGCAGGATCCGCGCGGGCGTCCGGTGTACTGGGTCGGTCCCGCCGGCGCCGCAGCAGGATGCCGGGCCCGGCACCGACTTCGAGACCGTCGCCGCAGGGCTACGTGTCGGTGACCCCGCTGCAGATCGATCTCACGCGCCACGCGGCACTGCCGGCGCTCGGAAGCTGGCTGGACGAGCTCAATGGCTGACGTGCGCATGTCCGGGCATCGGCATGACCTCCGCGCGCACGCGCGACCGGCTGGTGCAGCGCCTGCGCGAGCAGGGCATCGCGAATCTCGCGGTGCTGGATCGCATCCGCAACGTGCCGCGGCATATCTTCGTGGACGAGGCGCTCGGCAGCCGCGCCTACGAGGACACGGCGCTTGCCGATCGGCTTCGGGCAGACCATCTCGCAGCCCTACATCGTGGCGCGCATGACCGAGGCGCTGCTCGAGGGCGGGACCGCTCGACGAACGTGCTCGAAGTCGGCACCGGCTGCGGTTATCAGACGGCGGTGCTCGCGCCGCTCGTGACGCACCTGTACACCATCGAGCGCATCGAGCCGCTGCTGTCGCGCGCGCGCGAACGACTGAAGGAGCTCGGCATCCGCAACGTGCGCTTCCGTCACGGCGACGGCATCGCTCGGCTGGAAGGCGCACGCGCCCTTCGACGGCATCCTGGTCGCGGCCGCCCCGCTCACGGTGCCCGACGCTCTCATCAAGCAGCTGAAGGTCGGCGGGCGGCTGCTGGTGCCGGTCGGTCCCGAGGGCGAGCAGGAGCTCGTGCGCTTCACGCGCCGGGAGCAGCGTATCGAGCGCGAATCGCTCGGTCCTGTGGCGTTCGTGCCGCTGCTGGGCGGCACTGCCTGAAGGACAGGGGCAGCCTTGAGCGGCGGGTATCTAATGTCCAGGATGATGAATAGAACCTAACACCCTGATAATAAGAACTATTAACTCCCTCATACGGACCGTATCCGCTCAATTTCCCGCTCCCGCACGCGCAATTGCCCATAAAACAGCCCCTTGCGCGCTGAGCGCGGGGCCCTGCGGGCGGGTGCGGAAGCAAAAAAAATCTCTGTGTCTCAAATGAGTTGCGCGGGCTTCTGCGACCTGTTTAACATGCGTCCACTGTCTCCTAACGACGACAGAATTGGAGGGTGACCGCAGAAGACACAGGGAGGAGGGGAGTCGCAACAAAAGCAATAACGTTCGCAACAAGAAAAAAACAGTGCAATTGTTCGAGTCTGTCAGCTTCGAATGATTGTTTGGTTGGTTGACCCTCCCCTTGTGTCTTCTGCCGATCATCTTCGCGCCCTGCGGCACTAACGCAGGAACAGCGCCGCGGCTACCCGCCGCTCCTCCTGAACCAGCACGTTGAACGTGCGGCATGCCGCGCCGAGCTGCATCACTTCGAGTCCGACGCGCCGCGCCGCCGAACGCGGCGCGCACCGCAGCGGTGGCGAAGCGCTGGGTCGGTCCGGTGCCGAGCAGAACCAACTCCGGCCCGAGCGCGAAGATCGCCTCGAGGTGAGCGGGCATGAGCTCGGCGAACGCGGCAGGCTCCCAGTCGGTGATCAGCTGCGCGGCCGTGACGATGCAGCTGCGCTCGATGCGCTGCTCGCCGATGCGCAGCTCGTCTGCGAGTAGCCGCGGATCAGGTTGGCGGGCGTGCCCGGTTCGAGGGTGAACTTCACCTGCGGTACGATAGCGCCCGTGCGCGAGATCGTCATGGTCATTGCCGACCTGTATCTGCCGCGCCCGGCCGAGGCTGAAGCGCTCGAGCCCGCCGCGGGATTCGCTGCGGTGCCCGGCATCCAGAGCGCCGGCCGCTTCGGCGAGCGCGCCCGGCTGCCGCGCGGGTGGCGCGAATGGTTGGTGTGCCATCTCGGGCGCTCAGACCTCGCCGGGCTGGCGCCGGCGTGCGTCGCGGCCGCGCCGCACGCCCAGGAGCCGTCAGGGTTTCACCGCGAGCTGGATCGCCACGCCGGTGCACCTGAGCGCCGGCCTCACGCGCGTGCACCTCGATCCTCGCGGCCTGCTGCGTCTGCCGCCGGCGGAGCAGGCGGCGCTGGCGGCCGACTTTCGCCGCACATTCGCATCTGCGGACCTCTCGCTCGTGCCCCTGCCCTCGGGTGATTTCCTGCTCGAGACTTGCGGTATCGCACCCGTTGCCACCACCGAGCCGGCGCGCTGCGCCGGCGGCGACGTGGCGCCGTGCCTGCCCCAGGGGCCGGCGGCTGCGCCGCTGCGGCGCCTCGCGGGCGAGATCGAAATGTGGCTGCATGGTCAGGCGTTGAACGAGGCGCGTGTGCAGCGCGGCGAGCCCCCGGTCAACGCTCTGTGGCTGTGGGGCGCCGCGGGGCGCCGCCCGCCGCCAGCGCCCGCCGCACCCCAGGATCCGGGGCCGGCATTCGGCGCCGACGCCTGGCTTGCGGGTTTGTGGCATCTTCTGGGCAGTACGTGCCGGGCGCTTCCGGAGCGACTCGAGGAGGTGCTCGCGCAATGAGGGCGCGCAGCGTGCCGTGCTGGTGACAGAGGCGGGAGGGGAGTTGCAGCGTGTCGATGAGAGTTCGGTCGCAGAAGCCGTAGCGCGGCTCGATGCGCGCTTCGTCTCCCCGGCGCTGCGCGCGCTGCGTCGCGGCGAGCTTGCCCGCGTGACGCTGATCCTCAACGACATGCGCGCGACGCTGCGGCGCGGCAGTCACTTGCGGCTCTGGCGGCGCCGGCGCGCGGGCCTGGGGAGTTTCGCCTGAAACTGCGCATCGTGCGCCGCGCTTGCGCGGCATCCGGGCTCCTCGTTCCCGAGGGGCTGCATCCGGTGCTCGGGCGCGTTTACGCAGCGCGCGGGGTGCGCTCGCCGGCGGAGCTGGACACCTCCCTCGAGCGGCTGCTCCCGGTGGGCACACTCGAGGGCGTCGCGGCAGCGGTCGAGCTGCTGCTGCAGCATCGCAGCGCCGGGCGCGTGCTGGTGGTCGGCGACTTCGATGCGGACGGCGCGACCAGCACCGCGCTCATGGTGCGGGCGCTGAGAGGCTGGGGCTTCGCCGCGGTGGACTTCCTGGTGCCGAACCGCTTCGAGTTCGGCTACGGCCTGACCCCGGAGATCGTGGCGCTGGCGGCGCACGCGCGCACCCACGCTCATCGTGACGGTCGACAACGGCATCTCGAGCATCGCCGGAGTGACGCGCGCGCCCGGGCGCGGCATCGACGTGCTGATCACCGATCATCATCTGCCGGGCGCGCAGCTGCCCGACGCCAACGTCATCGTCAACCCCAATCTCCCCGGCAGCCGCTTCGGCAGCCGCGCGCTGGCGGGCGTCGGCGTCGCCTTCTACGTGATGGCGGCGCTGCGGCCGCCGCTCGATGGCAGCCGGGTCACGCCGCGGCGCCGCCCGGCGTCGCGGAGTTCCTCGACCTCGTCGCGCTCGGCACGGTCGCCGACGTCGTGCCGCTGGATGCCAACAACCGCGTGCTCGTGGCGCAGGGCCTGAAGCGCATCCGCGCCGGCCGCTGCGTGCCCGGCATCCGCGCGCTGCTGGCGCTCGCCGGGCGCGCGGCGCGCGGATCTCACCGCGACCGACCTGGCCTTCGCGCGTCGCGCCGCGCCTGAACGCCGCCGGCCGCATCGACGACATGACGCATCGGCATCCAGTGCCTGCTCGCCGACGACGCAGCCATCCGCGCAGCGCTCGCCGCGCGGCTCGATGAGCTCAACCGAGAGCGGCGCGCGATCGAGGCGCGCATGCAGCACGAGGCCCTCGGCGCCGTGCGGCGTCTGGCGAGCTCGGCCGCGCGCCGTGCAGCGCAGCGGCGTGTGCCTGTTCGATGAGAGCTGGCACCAGGGCGTGGTCGGCCTGGTCGCGAGCCGCGTGAAGGATCGCCTGCGTCGCCCGGTGATCGCCTTCGCGCAGCGCCGATGACGGCGCTGCTGCGCGGCTCGGCCCGCTCGGTGCGCGGGCATCCACATCCGCGACGTGCTCGACTGCGATCGCCGCGCGCCATCCCGATCTCATCAGCCGCTTCGGCGGTCACGCCATGGCGGCGGGCCTGACGCTGGAGCGTGCGCGGCTCGATGAGTTCGCGCGCGCCTTCGATGAGGAGGTCGCCCGCTGGGCGCAGGGCGCCGCGGTGACCGATGCGGTCGAAACCGACGGCGAGCTCGCGGTGGAGGAGATTGCGCTCGACACCGCGCACGCGCTGCGCGCCGGCGGTCCCTGGGGCCAGGCATTCCCGGAGCCGACGCTTCGATGGCGTGTTCAGCATCCGCAACACCCGCGTGGTCGGCGAGCGCCACGTGAAAATGTGGGTGGAAGTGCCGCGCACCGGGCGCTCCTTCGATGCCATCGCCTTCAACCACATCGAGGAAGGCGGCGCGTTCGAGCCCCCGGCGGGACTGGTGCAGCTGGTGTACCGGCTGGACGTCAACGAATACCAGGGCGAGCGCCGCCTGCAGCTGCTGGTCGATCACCTCCTGCCCGCGGCTCGCTAGACTCTGCGCCGCGGTGCTAGCATCCGGCGCTTCGTGCCGTACGCTGCGGCCGCTGCCGCGTTTCGCTCCGGGACTAGCAATGGAAGTCAATCAGCTCAAACGCCAGCTCAAAGACCTCGGGGAGCGCATCGGCCTCGTTACGGGGGTTTCTTTGAGTACGACCGCAAGCAGGAGCGGCTCGAAGAGGTCGGCGCTGCGAGCTCGAAGATCCGGCCATCTGGACGAACCCGGCGCGCGCGCAGGAGCTCGGGCGCGAACGCGCCCGCCTGACCGCCGACGTCGGCGAGATCGACCGCACCACCAAGGGCATCGCCGAGGCCGCCGAGCTGCTGGAGCTCGCGGAAGCGAGAGGCGACGAGGCTGCCGCGCGCGACATCGAGCGCGACGCGCAGCGCCTGGAAGCCGAGGTGCGCCATCTCGAGCTCAAGCGCATGTTCCACGGCGAGATGGACTCGCACAACGCGTTCCTCGATATCCAGGCGGGCGCGGGCGGCACCGAGGCGCAGGACTGGGCGCAGATGCTGCTGCGCATGTACCTGCGCTGGGGGGCCGCGCGCGGCTTCGCCTGCGAAGTGATCGACTCGAATCCGGGCGAAGTGGCCGGCATGAAGAGCGCCACCGTGCACGTGCAGGGGCGAGTACGCCTACGGCTGGCTGCGCACCGAGACCGGCGTGCATCGCCTGGTGCGCAAGTCGCCGTTCGATTCCGGCAACCGCCGCCACACCTCGTTCGCCTCGGTGTTCGTCTCGCCGGAAATCGACGACGACATCGAGATCGACATCAATCCCGGCGGACCTCAAGGCCGATGTGTACCGCTCCTCCGGCGCCGGCGGCCAGCACGTCAACAAGACCGAGTCGGCGGTGCGCATCACGCACATGCCCAGCGGCATCGTGGCCGCCTGCCAGAACGAGCGCAGCCAGCACAAGAACCGCTCCACGGCCATGAAGATGCTGAAGGCGAAGCTCTACGAGCTCGAAGTCAACAAGCGCAACGCCGCCGCCCAGGTGCTGGAGGACTCCAAGTCCGACGTGAGCTGGGGCAACCAGATCCGCTCCTACGTGCTCGACCAGTCGCGCATCAAGGATCTGCGCACCGGCGTGGAAGTGGGCAACACCGCCGCGGTGCTCGACGGCGACCTCGATCAGTTCCTGGAAGCCTCGCTGAAGGCGGGCGTCTGAGACATGACAAGAGCTGAAGACAGTCCCGATGGCGCCGGTAACGGCGGCGAGGGGGGCGAGGAGAACAAGCTGATCGCCGAGCGGCGCGCGAAGCTCGCCGCGCTGCGCGCGCCGGCGGCTCAGGCGGCAAGCGTGGCCTTCCCCAATGACTTCCGGCGCGACGCGCTCGCCGGGCAGCTGCACGCCGCCTTCGGCGAGCAAGAGCGGCGAGTGGCTGGAGGCCAACCCGACGCACGTCAAGGTCGGCGGCCGCATGATGTTCAAGCGCGTCATGGGCAAGGCGAGCTTCGCCAAGATCGCGCGACCGCACCGGGCAGATCCAGCTGTTCCTGCAGCAGGAGCCCTGGGCGCAGCCTACGAGGCCTTCAAGGGCTGGGACGTCGGCGACATCATCGGCGCGAGCGGCGTGCTGTTCCGCACCAAGACCGGCGAGCTGTCGGTGCGCGTGGAGGCGCTGCGCCTGCTGGTGAAGTCGCTGCGGCCGCTGCCGGACAAGTGGCACGGCCTCGCCGACACCGAGACGCGCTATCGCCAGCGCTACGTCGATCTGATCGTGAACGAGGCGAGCCGCAACGTGTTCCGCACCCGCACGCGCATCGTGCGCTACCTGCGCGACTTCCTCGATGCGCTCGACTTCCTCGAAGTCGAGACGCCGATGATGCAGCCGATCCCCGGCGGCGCCGCGGCGCGCCCGTTCAGCACGCACCACAATGCGCTCGACCTGGACATGTACCTGCGCATCGCGCCGGAGCTGTATCTGAAGCGCCTGGTCGTCGGCGGCTTCGAGCGCGTGTACGAGATCAACCGCAACTTCCGCAACGAGGGCCTCTCGACGCGGCACAACCCGGAATTCACGATGCTCGAGTTGTACCTCGCGTACGCCGACTACCGTGATCTCATGGACTGGGTCGAGAAGGCGATGCGCGGCCTGGCCGATGCGATCAACGGCACGCACACGCTCACCTACCAGGGGCGCAGCTACGATCTCGGCAAGCCCTTCCGCCGGCTCACGGTCGAGCAGGCGATCATCGAGCACAATCCGGGGATCGACCCGCTGTCGCTGCGCGATCTGACCTACCTGCGCAAGCGCTGCGAGCAGCTCGGCATTGCCGTCAACGCGCACGACGGCGCCGGAAAGCTGCAGATCGAGATTTTCGAGAAGACCGTCGAGAGCACCCTGCTCGATCCGACTTTCGTGTATGCCTATCCGGCGGAGGTGTCGCCGCTGTCGCGGGCGAATGATGCGGACTCCGTTCCTCACCGATCGCTTCGAGTTCTTCCTCGCCGGGCGCGAGATCGCCAACGGCTTCTCCGAGCTCAATGATCCGGAAGACCAGGCGGCGCGCTTTCGCGCGCAGGTGGCGCGCAAGGACAAGGGCGACGAGGAGGCGATGTTCTACGACGCCGACTATGTGCGGGCGCTCGAGTACGGCATGCCGCCGACCGCGGGCCTCGGCGTCGGCATCGACCGGCTGGTCATGTTCTTCACCGACTCGCCGTCGATCCGCGATGTCATCCTGTTCCCGCACATGCGGCCGGAGGCCTGAAGTGTTGGGTCGCAGGCCGGTCTCAGTCGGGTAATGAGTACGGCAAGCCGAGCATTTGCGCCTTGAGCGGCGCTTCGCCTGCAGGGGATGCGGCGTGGGCCCCGCTCTGCGCGCCTGCAGTCTCCACCGCAGTCACGGCGAGGAACTCGCAGCGGCCATCCGCCCGCTGCGCTGCGTCCACCACCTTGAAGGGGTGGCCGTCCTCGAGCTCGCCGTCGTCTCCCGGATTGAGGCGGGCGGCAGCTGCGGTGAGGAAACGCTGCAGACGCCGCTTGACCCTGCCGCGATAGTGCGCGCGCGCAATGATCTCCTGCCCCGTGTAGCAACCCTTGTCGAAGGCAATCGCCCCGAGCGCATCGAGATTGAGCATCTGCGCCACGAACGCTTCGGAGGTCGCCGCATAGACCTGCGGCTCCCCCGCAGCGATCGCCAGGCGCTGCCACACCTCCGTCCCCGCCGGCCGGCACCCGGACAGCGCCAGTGGCTCACCGAGCGGGCTCACGAGCAGCCAGCGTGCCGGCGACTGCGCCACGCGCACTGCAAGCGCCGCATCGATCCGCGTTACACCATTCACCGCCGCCGGTAGTGCGGCCGCGAGCGCTGCCGCGCTGCCCTCGTCCGCAGCCAGCGTCGGCGCCGCCTGACTGGCCGCGCCGCTCGCCGGATCGCACTCAACGAGGCCGCTGATCGTCCACTGCGCCGACTCGTCCGCCACCTTCACCTTCGCGCGCAGGATGAACTTCGCCAGCCGCTGGGCGACCGGCACGACCAGCTCGCGCGGCAGAATCGCAAGCACGTCATCGGGCGCGTGCTGCAACAGCCGCAGCAGCGCGATCACGCGCCCCTGCGGGTTGTGATAGCCGGCCAGGAGCGAGCGCTGCGCGCCGAGCTGCGCGACGTCGCTCGAGACCTGGCCCTGCAGGAAGGAGCGAGCGTCGGCGCCGCGCACCCGCAGCACGCCGAGTGAGCCGAGCGATACGCTTTCGCATTCACTGCGCATGAAGTTGACCGTTGTTTTTCCTAAACTTTCCGTGGCTGCCCCGGGTGAATTCTGGCAGACTTAATGGGTATGTCGCTCCCCGATCGCAAGAGCCCGCAGGCTCACGCCTCGCCTGCGCACGCCGATAACATCACTTCGGCGGCAAGCGCGGCTGCACCCGCCGCCGCCGCGGCGGCCGGCACGCGCGCCGAGCGGTCAGGGGAGATCGGCGGCCCCGCCGGGGCCGAGCCGACGCGTTTCGGCGACTGGGAAAAGAACGGGCGCTGCATCGATTTTTAGTCTATGCCGACGCGCCCGCTCTCGCCGCACCTGTCGGTGTACAAGTTCAAGTACACGCTGACGACCTCGATCCTCAATCGTGTGACCGGGCTCGGCGCTGTCGCTGGGACTGCCGCTGCTCGTGTACTGGCTGATGGCGGTAGCGGGCGGGGCGCGCCGCTACGCGCGCGCCGGCGCGACTGTTGTCGCTGCCGCTCATGAAACTCATCTACCTCGGGCTCATCGTCTGCTTCTCCTATCACCTCGTCGCCGGCATCCGCCACCTGGTGTGGGACACCGGCCGCGGCCTCGAGCGCGCGCAGTCGCAGCGCAGCGCCTGGCTCGTCGGCGCCGTCAGCGTTGCTGCTGATGCGCGATCGTCGCTTACTGCGCCTGGCAGGCCGGAGCGCGCGGGCCATGAGCCTGCGCAGCCCCCTGGGCAGGGTGCTCGGGCACGGGCTCGGCCAAGGAGGGCGTGCATCACTGGTGGGTGCAGCGGCTCACCTCGCATCGCGCTCGTGCCGCTGGCGATCTGGTTCGCTGGTCTCGCTGCTGTCGCTGCCGTCGTTCGATCACGTGACCGTCATCGCCTGGATGGCGCAGAGCTGGACCGCGCTGCTGCTCATGCTGTTCGTGCTCGTCGGCGACCTGGCATTCGCAGCTCGGCGTGCGCGTGGTCGTCGAGGACTACGTGCATGGTGCGGGGCTGAAGACGCTGACCTGGTCGCTGTCACCTTCGTGCACGTGCTGCTCGCCGCGGCCGGCGTGTTTGCCGTGCTGCAGGTGGCGTTCGGAGGCGCAGCGTGAGCGCCTACGAATTCATCGACCACACTACGATGTCGTCGTCGTCGGCGCCGGCGGCGCCGGCCTGCGCGCCACGCTCGGCCTCGCCGAAGCGGGCCTGTCGACCGCCTGCATCACGCAAGCTCTTCCCCACCCGCAGCCACACGGTCGCCGCGCAGGGCGGCATCAGCGCCGCGCTCGGCAACATGGGCGAGGACGACTGGCGCTGGCACATGTACGACACCGTCAAGGGCTCGGACTGGCTCGGCGACCAGGACGCCATCGAGCTCATGTGCAAGGAGGCGCCGGCCGCGGTCATCGAGCTCGAGCACTACGGCGTGCCGTTCTCGCGCACCGAGGAGGGCCGCATCTACCAGCGCCCCTTCGGCGGCATGACGACGCACTATCGGCAAGGGCATCGCGCAGCGCACCTGCGCGGCGGCCGATCGCACCGGTCATGCGATGCTGCACACGCTCTACCAGCAATCGATCCGCCACTCGGCGACGTTCTTCGTCGAGTACTTCGCGATCGACCTGATCATGGAGGACGGCGAGTGCCGCGGCGTGCGTGGCGCTCGACCTGACCGAAGGCAAGCTGCATCGCTTCCGCGCGCACATGACGATCCTCGCCACCGGCGGCTATGGCCGCGCCTACTTCTCCTGCACCTCGGCGCACTCCTGCACCGGCGATGGCAACGCCATGGTGCTGCGCGCCGGGCTTGCCGCTGCAGGACATGGAGTTCGTGCAGTTCCATCCGACCGGCATCTACGGCGCGGGCTGCCTGATCACCGAAGGCGCGCGCGGCGAGGGCGGCTACCTCACCAACTCCAAGGGCGAGCGCTTCATGGAGCGCTACGCGCCCAACGCCAAGGATCTGGCCTCGCGCGACGTGGTCAGCCGCGCGATGACCATCGAGATCCGCGAGGGTCGCGGCGTCGGTGCCGAGCACGGACCACATCCACCTGCACCTCGAGCACCTCGGCGCCGCCGTCATCCACGAGCGGCTGCCGGGCATCGCCGAGACCGCGCGCATCTTCGCCGGCGTCGATGTGACGCAGCGAGCCGATCCCGGTGCTGCCCACCGTGCACTACAACATGGGCGGCATCCCCTGCAACTATCACGGCGAAGTCGTGCGCCCGAAGGACGGCGATCCCGACAGCGTGGTGCCGGGCCTCATGGCGGTGGGCGAGGCGGCCTGCGTCTCGGTGCACGGCGCCAACCGCCTCGGCTCGAACTCGCTGCTCGACCTGGTGGTGTTCGGCCGCGAGGCGGCGCGCCGCTGCGCCGAGGTCCTCAAGCCCGGCGCGCCGCCAGCGAGCCGCTGCCGAAGGACGCCGCGCGAGTTCGCGCGCTGGCGCGCCTCGATCGGCTGCGCCACGCCAACGGCTCGCGCCCCACCGCCGACGATCCGCCTGGAGATGCAGAAGACCATGCAAGCTCGATGCGGCGGTGTTTCGCACCGGCGAGACCCTGCACGCAGGGCATCGAGAAGCTCGGCGCAGACCTTCGCCTCCTTCGCGGACGTGCGCGTCACCGATCGCTGCCTGATCTGGAACACCGATCTGATCGAGACCCTGGAGCTCGAGAACCTGCTGCTGCAGGCGACGGCCACCATCCACTCCGCGGCCAACCGCACCGAGAGCCGCGGCGCGCATGCGCGCGAGGATTTCCCGAAGCGCGACGACGTGAACTGGATGAAGCACACGCTGGTGTGGGTCGAGGGCCCGCGGCAGGCGCGCTTCGACTACCGCCCGGTGCACCTGAACACCCTGACCGACGAAGTCGAAGTCGATTCCGCCCAAGGCGCGCACCTACTGACGCGGTGAAGCTCAGATGGCTGAATTCCGCCTGCCCGCCGAACTCCCGCATCCGCAAGGGCGCGTCCACAAGGCGCCCGCCGGCGCGCGCCGAGGTGCGCACGCTTCCGCATCTACCGCTTCGATCCGAGCTCGGGCGAGAACCCGCGCGTCGACAGCTTCGAGCTCGACATGAAGAGCTGCGGCCCGATGGTGCTCGATGCGCTGATCCAGATCAAAGCGCAGATCGATTCCTCGCTCACCTTCCGCCGCTCCTGCCGCGAGGGCATCTGCGGCTCGTGCGCCATGAACATCAACGGCCTGAACCGCCTCGCCTGCACCACCTCCATGCAGGATCTGAAGCGCGAGGTCGAGATCTATCCGCTGCCGCACATGCCGGTGGTGAAGGATCTGGTCCCGGACCTGACCAACTTCTACGCGCAGTACGCCGTCGGTGAAGCCGTGGCTGCAGACGCGCACCCCGCCGCCGCCGGATCAGCGAGCGGCTGCAGTCCAAGGAGGAGCAGGAGAAGATCGACCGCCCGGCGGCGTGCATCCTGTGCGCCTGCTGCTCGACCGCCTGCCCGAGCTACTGGTGGAACAGCGATCGCTTCCTCGGGCCCGCGGCGCTGCTGGCCGCCTACCGCTGGATCATCGACAGCCGCGATGAGGCCACCGGCGAGCGGCTCGATGAGCTCGAGGATCCCTTCCGGCTGTATCGCTGCCACACCATCATGAACTGCACCGACGTGTGCCCGAAGGACCTGAACCCCGCCAAGGCCATCGCGGAGATCAAGAAGATGCTGGTCGAGCGCCAGACCTGAGCGTGACGCCGTCACGACGCTGACCCGCCGCGGAGTCGCTGCGCGCGCTGGAGGCGCGCCGCCTGCTGTGGCGCTGCCGCCGGGGCATGAAGGAGCTGGACGTGCTGCTGGAGCGTTTTGCGCGGCGCGAGCTGCCCGAGGCCTCGCCCGAGGAGCGCCAGCGCTTGCGCGGCTGCTGGAGCTGCCCGACCCGGTGTTGGCCGATTACCTGCTCGGGCACGGCATGCCGCCGCCGAGGCCCGACCTGGCGCAGCTGGTGCGCGCGCATCCGGGTGCCGGACCATGTCGCAGCCGGTGCGGACCGGCGCCAGAGCGCCCTGAGCTCATGACGTGTTAGCCGACACATCGTGCGATCGGCCACGTCCGCATGTCCGCCGCAACTGATAGACTCCGTGCCTGAACTTTCACAGAGGTTCAGAGTCTATTCAGGTCGCCGCGCGGCGGCCTTCTGTCGCAGGAGTAGAGGGCGCCCATGGGCGCCGATGCAAGTGATCTCAGCCTGGTGCGCCGCGTGCAGCGCGGGGACAAGGGAGCATTTGATGCGCTGGTGCTCAAGTACCAGCACAAACTCGTCAAGCTGGTCATGCGTTATGTGCGCAATCCGGCCGAAGCCGAGGACATTGCCCAGGAAGCCTTCATCAAGGCCTACCGGGCGCTGCCGCAGTTCCGCGGCGACAGCGCCTTCTATACCTGGCTCTATCGCATCGCCATCAACACCGCCAAGAATGCCGTGGTCTCGCGCGACCGCAACCCCGATCGAATATGACCTCGACCGCAACAACAACGAAGAGTCTTACGACATGCAAGGCCGGATGAAAGATCCCGAGACCCCCGAAGGGCTGGTGCTGACGGATGAGATCCGCACCACCGTCAACGCCGCCATCGACGCGCTGCCGGAGGATCTGCGCACGGCGATCGTGCTGCGCGAGCTCGAGGGGCTGTCCTACGAAGAGATCGCCGCCACCATGGATTGCCCGGTGGGCACCGTGCGGTCGCGGATCTTCCGAGCGCGCGAGGCCATCGATCGCCGCCTGCGCGAAGTGTTCGAAGGCGGCCTGGGTCGCGCGGAGGAGCTGGGATGAACGAGGAACTCGACAGTCAGCTGTCGGCCATGTTCGACGACGAGCTGCCGGCGGCGGAATGCGAGCTGCTGGCGCGTCGGCTGTCGCGCGATGAGCAGCTGAAGGCGCGCTGGGGCCGCTACGCGGTGATCGGCGCCGCGATCCGCGCCGAGCGCGGCGTGCGCCTCGAACGCGCCGCTCGCCGGGCGGGTCAGTGCGCTGCTGCTCGCCGGAGCCCGACGCTGGCCGCGACGTCCGCGCCGCCAGCGCGCGCAGCGCGGTTGCTGCGCTGGTGGCAGCCGCTCGCCGCGACGGTGCGTCGCTGCGCGGCGTCGCCGCCGCGGCGATCCTCTGGATGCGCGACGCAGGCGCCGCGCGCCGGCGCGGTGCACTCGCAGTGCCGCGCAGCCGCCGCGCCGTGCCCGCAGCGTCGCCGCCCCGCGGCCGCCGTCGCCACCGCTGCGGACAGCTCGCGTGCCGCGCTGCAGCCGTGCCCATGGTGAGCCGACAGCTACGTGACCCCGGCCGACTATGCGGTCGCGCACGCTGTCGTGCCGCGCACCGAGCTCGCCGAACTACGTCGTCGCGCACAGCGAGTTCTCCTCGCCCGTCGACGCGGCGCAATCTGCTGTCGGCATTGATGGCGAGCGAGTCGGGATAGCGCGCAGCGCGCTCGTGCGGGTCCGTCGACCGGCGCGAGGACGTGCAGCGACGATGCGAAGACTCCGCTGCGATCGCGGCGCCGGCGCAGCTCCGGCGCTGCAGCAGCGTCGCTCGACGCTGACCCTGGCGCACGGCGACGGCGCTGGCCGACGAGACGCCGACGCAACTGGCTCGAGCGCATGAACCAGGCGCTCACCACCCGCAACTACGACGGCACGTTCTCGCACTGGCAGGGCGGGCAGGTGGAGACGCTGCGCATCATCCACCGCGTGCAGGACGGCGCGGTGTCCGAGCGGCTGGTGTCGCTGGATGGCTCGGGCCGCGAATTCATCCGCACCGGCGTCGACCTCACCTGCTACCTGCCCGACAAGCGCACGGTGCTGGTGGAGAAGCGCCCGCCGCAGGAGCCTGCTGGTCGGCTTCCCGACGGTCAACGACCAGACCGCCAGCTTCTACGACATCCGCGAGAGTCGGCGCACGACGCGCTCAACCGGCCGCGACACCCACGTCATCACCGTGACGCCGAAGGACGAGTACCGCTACGGCTATCGGCTGTGGATCGATGAGTCCACGGCGATGCCGCTGAAGACCCAGCTGTGCGACACGCACGGCCACGTGATCGAGCAGGTCGTGTTCGCGAGCCTCACGCTCTGCTGCGCGCATCCCCGACTCGGCGCTTCAAGCCGGAGGTCTCGACGCGAGGGCTTCCAGTGGCTGCGCAACGATGCGGCGCCGCAGGACGCCGCCGGCCGCCGCCGCGCTCGTCTGGAACGCGATGCGGCTGCCGCCCGGGTTTCGGATGACGGTGCGCTCGGCGCAGATGCTGCCGGGCTCGACCGATCCGGTGGACCACCTGGTGTTCAGCGACGGCCTGGCGTCCGTGTCGGTGTTCGTCGAGGCGCAGCAGGCGCAGCACCGATCAGCCCGCCGAGCGGCCGCAGATCCGGCGCCGTCGGCTCACTCCTCCGCGTTCTCCACCGTGGTCGACGGCCACAAGGTCACGGCCGTGGGCGAGGTCCCGCCCGCGACCGTGCAGTTCATCGCCACCCAGGTGCAAGGCCGACAGGACGCCATGGCCGCGCTCGGCGACGCCGGCACCGCTGACAGCGATGCGCCGGCGGCGGCGCGACTGACGGTCGTGCACGCGGCGCGACTGCGACTGTGCGAGGAGATGCTGCACGAGCTGCGCCGCCCTGGGCCGGCGCGATGCCGCTGCCGCCGATCGAAGTGGTGGATGTGGACGCCGATCCGGAGCTGCAGCGGCGCCATGGACTTGAACGTCCCGGTGCTGCTGCTCGATGGCACGGTGGTCTGCCGCCACCGCCTCGATGCGGGCCGAGCTGATACGGCTGCTGCGCGGGCAGCCCGGCGCCGGGCGCTCCTAGCCCGACGCGCTACGTAGCGGCCCAAACTTCTCTATAATCCGCGCCCGCCGCAGACTGCCGCAGGCGCGGCAACACGCGGCAGTCGTCAGCGTGCTCATGCGGCTTATACGTAACTTCTCCATCATCGCGCACGTCGATCACGGCAAATCCACGCTGGCCGACCGGCTGATCCAGCTCTGCGGCGGCCTGCAGACCGCGAGATGCAGGCGCAGGTGCTCGACTCCATGGATCTGGAGCGCGAGCGCGGCATCACCATCAAGGCGCAGAGCGTCACGCTCTATTACGACGCGCACGACGGCGAGCGCTACCAGCTCAACCTGATCGACACCCCCGGCCACGTGGACTTCTCCTACGAGGTCTCGCGCTCGCTGGCGGCCTGCGAGGGCGCGCTGCTGGTGGTCGATGCCTCCCAGGGCGTCGAGGCGCAGAGCGTCGCCAACTGCTACACCGCGATCGAGCAGGGCCTGGAAGTGCTGCCGGTCATCAACAAGATCGACCTGCCCTCGGCCGATCCCGAGCGGGTCATCAAGGAGATCGAGGAGATCATCGGCATCGACGCCACCGATGCGGTGCGCGTCAGCGCCAAGACCGGCGAGGGCGTGCCGGAGCTGCTCGAGGCGCTCATCCGGCGCATTCCGGCGCCGCAAGGGCGACCCGGATGCGCCCGCTGCAGGCGCTGATCATCGACTCCTGGTTCGACAACTACGTCGGCGTGGTGTCGCTGGTGCGCGTGGTGAACGGCACGCTGCAAGACGCGGCGACAAGATCCGCGTGATGTCCACCGGCCGCAGCCACATACGTCGACCAGCTCGGGCGCTTCACGCCCAAGTCGCTCGCGCAGCGCGACGCTGCGCCGCCGGCGAGGTCGGCTTCGTCGATCGCCGGCATCAAGGAGATCGATGGCGCGCCGGTCGGCGACACCATCACCCTCGAGAACCGGCCCGCGCGACAGCGCCGCTGCCCGGCTTCAAGCAGATCAAGCCGCGGGTGTTCGCCGGCCTCTTCCCGGTCAACTCCGAGGACTACGAGAGCTTCCGCGACGCGCTCGCGAAGCTGCAGCTCAACGACTCGGCGCTGCACTACGAGCCGGAAGTCTCCGACGGCGCTGGGCTTCGGCTTCCGCTGCGGCTTCCTGGGCCTGCTGCACATGGACATCGTGCAGGAGCGCCTGGAGCGCGAGTACGAGCTGGACCTGATCACCAGCGCGCCGACCGTGGTCTACGAAGTGGCGCGCACCGACGGCAGCGATCGAGTACGTCGACAACCCGGCGAAGCTGCCGCCGTCGAACGAGATCGAGGAGATCCGCGAGCCGATCATCACCGCCAACATCCTGGTGCCGCCGGACTACGTCGGCGCGGTGCTGAAGCTGTGCACCGACAAGCGCGGCGTGCAGAAGAAGATGCTGTACCTCGGCACCCAGGTGTCGCTGCAGTACGAGCTGCCGCTGGCCGAAGTGGTGCTCGATTTCTTCGACCGGCTGAAGTCGGTGAGCCGCGGCTATGCCTCGTTCGACTACGAATTCAGCCATTTTCGAGGCGGCGCCGCTGGTGAAGCTCGACATCCTCATCAACGGCGAGCGCGGTCGATGCGCTGTCGATCATCGTGCACCGCGACAACGCCTACCAGCGCGGCCGCGAGCTGGTCGACAAGATGCAGGAGCTGATTCCGCGGCAGATGTTCGAGGTGGCGGTGCAGGCCGCGATCGGCAGCGCACGTCATCGCGCGCGCCACCGTCAAGGCGCTGCGCAAGAACGTGCTGGCCAAGTGCTACGGCGGCGACATCAGCGCGCAAGCGCAAGCTGCTGGAGAAGCAGAAGGAAGGCAAGAAGCGCATGAAGCAGGTCGGACAGGTCGAGATTCCGCAGGAGGCGTTCCTGGCGGTGCTGCAGGTCGGCCGCAAAGAATAAGGTTTGCCAATGCTACAGTCACTGATGCCGATCATCGTTCTGCTCTCCTGGCTGGCGCTGCCGGTGACGCCTGATCGTGCGTCGTCGACGACTGGTTCCTGCGGCCGCGGCGCGCGCTCAGCGCCGCGCAGCCGCGCGCGCGATCCGCCGCTGATGACGCGTGCTGTACTACGCGCTGCCGGTGCTGCATCGGCTGCGGCGGTGCTGCGGCTGCTGCTGGCCGAGCGGCTGGATTTCAGCGCCGGTGCTGCTGGCGATCACGGTGCTCACCGGGCGCGGTCTGGGCTGCTCGATCGCCTGCTGTTCGCGCCGCGCGCGCGCCGCCGCGGCGCGCGCCGCCGGCAAGGACCCGGCGCGCATCCGGAGCCGGGCACGGTCGACTATGCGCGCAGCTTCTTCCCGGTGGCGCTGGTCGTGCTGGTGCTGCGCTCCTTCATCTTCGAGCCGTTCCGCATCCCGTCCGATTCGATGATGCCGACGCTGCTGGACGGCGATTTCATCATCGTCAACAAGTACGCCTACGGGCTGCGCCTGCCGGTCATCAACCGCAAGATCGTGCACGATCGGCGAGCCGCAGCGCGGCGATGTGGTGGTGTTCCGCTACCCGCCCGACCCGTCCGTCAACTACATCAAGCGCCTGGTGGGCCTGCCGGGCGATCATGTGCGAGGTGCATGACGACCAGCATCATCGTCAACGGCAAGCCGGTGCCGCTTCACGATCGGCGGCCGCTACGACGACGGCTGCTACGACAACATGCAGCTCGCCCACGAGCAGCTCGGCAGCCACGCACCAGGCGATCTGTCTGCCCGGTCGCCGATCGACTCGTCGCGCCGCCGCTGCCGGGCTGCAACCGCAGCGGCGATGCGCAGCTACGTCTGCGGCGAGCCGAGGACGCTGCCGGGCGCTGCACGACCACGGCGACCGTTGGACGGCGATCGTGCCGCCGGGGCAGTACCTGATGATCGGCGACAATCGCGACAACAGCGACGACGGCCGCTTCTGGGGCTTCGTGCCGGAGGACAACCTGGTCGGCAAAGCGACCCGGATCTGGTTCAATTGGGACCTGCAGCGCTCCGGCGGCCCGGTCTGGAGCCGCATCGGCTCCGCCATCGAGTGAAAGCCAGCCGAGGGGAGTTGCAGCGATGCGTCAACAGGCACAACGCGGAGTCACCGTCGATCGGCTGGCTGTTTCTGCTGATCCCGTCGCGATCGTGCGTCTACGCCGGCATCCGCCTGGCGCCGATGTACCTGAACTACATGAGGGTCGCCAAGGCGCTCGACGCAGGTGGCCGAGCGAGATCAAGGGCGGCACCGCCACGCCGCAGTCGATCCGCAACCGCGATCGACAAGCATTTCGATGATCGACAGCATCGACTATCCGGACCACCAAGGATATCGATGATCACCCGCGACGGCGAGCATCTGGGTGGTCGATGCCGACTACGAGGACGAGGCGCCGCTGTTCGGCAACATTTCGCTGCTGTGCGTTTCGACAAGAAGGTGAAGGTCAGCGGCTGGCAGCGACTGCGGCGCAGCCGCGGCTCAGGCATGCCGACGCGCGGGACATGAGCAGCGCCGACTGGCCTGCCGCTGGGTGCGCGAGCGGCTCGGCTACGAGCCGCGCGATGCCGCAGTCTGTTCGCGCGGCGCTGACCCACCGCAGTGCCGCCGGTCCGAACAACGAGCGCCTCGAGTTCCTCGGCGACGCGGTGCTCAACCTGATCATCGCGCACTACCTGTATCGAGCGCTTTCCGCGAGGCCGCCGAAGGCGACCTGAGCCGCCTGCGCGCGCGCATGGTCAGCGGCGAGCCGCTGGCGCGAAGTGGCCGCCGCCGTCGGGCTCGGCGAGCTGCTGCAGCTCGGCTCCGGGCGAGCTCAAGACCGGCGGCTTTCGCCGCGCAGTCGATCCTGGCGGACGCGCTCGAGGCGCTCTGCGGCGCGCTGTTTCTCGACGGCGGCCTCGACGGCGGCGCGAGCCGGTGATGCGCACGGCTGTTCGACCGCGCGCATTGCGGCGCTCCCGGCGCCCGGCGGAGCTCAAGGATGCGAAGACGCGGCTGCAGGAGTACCTGCAGTCGCGCGGCTTGCCGCTGCCGCGCTACAGCGTCGACGCATCGAAGGCGAGGTCCACGCGCAGATCTTCCGCGTCACCTGCGAAGTGCCCGCCCTGGCGGCTGCGCGCCGAGGGCGGCGGCTCGAGCCGCCGCCGCGCCGAGCAGGCAGGCGGCGGAGCGCATGCTCGCCGAGCTCGAACGCAGACCTGCCGGACACGCCCGAGTGAGCCTCCCGGAATTTCGCAGCGGCTTCGCCGCGCTCGTCGGCCGGCCCAACGTCGGCAAGTCGACGCTGCTCAACGCGCTGGTCGGACAGAAGCTCAGCATCGTCACCCCGCGGCCGCAGACCACGCGCCACCGCATCATCGGGCTGCTGCACCTGCCGCGAGCGCGCAGATCGCCTTCGTCGATACCCCGGGGCTGCACCGCGCAGCCAGCCGCGCGCTCAACCGGGCCATGAACCGCACCGCCGCGGCCGCCCTGGAGGAGGCCGACCTGGTGGTGCTGGTGGTGGAAGCGGCCCGTGGACCGCCGAGGATGAGCTGGCGCTGGCGCGCATCGCGCGCTGCCGGCCGCCCGGCGCATCGCGGCGGTCAACAAGGTCGATCGCGTCCGTCCGCGCGAGCGGCTGCTGCCGTACCTCGCCGAGCTCGCAGCGCGCCACGAGTTTCTCGCCATCGTGCCGATCTCGGCCCTGCAGGGCGAGAATCTCGACGACCTGAGCGCGAGATCGATCGCCGCGCATCTGCCGCTCGCGCCGGCGATGTTTCCGGCCGGCGAGCTCACCGACCGCGGCCTGCAGTTCCGCATCGCCGAGATGATCCGCGAGAAGCTCACTCTCGAGCTGATCAGGAACTGCCGTACGGCATCGCGGTGGAAGTCGAGCAGACTCGCGGAAGAGGACGGCAGCTGGCGGTGGACGCGGCCATCTGGGTCGATCGCGCCGGGCAGAAGCCGATCGTGATCGGCGCCGACGGCGAGCGCCTGAAGCGCGTCGGGCGCGCGGCGCGCCTGGAGCTGAACCAGCTGCTCGGCCAGCGCTTGCACCTGACCCTGTGGGTCAAGGTGCGCGAGAACTGGGCCGACAACGCCCGCGCCTTGCAGGCAGCTGGGACTGGAATGAGCCGCAGCCTGCGCCGCATCGCAGCTCACGCGCGGCCTACGTGCTGCACCACCGGCCGTTTCGCGACACCAGCCGCATCCTCGAAGTCTTCGACGCGCGAGCACGGCCGGCTCACGCTGTTCGCGCGCGGCGTGCGCGGGCCGAATGCGAAGCTCGCCTCCGTCTGCAGCCGTTCCAGCCGCTGCTGCTGTCCTGGAGCGGTCGCGGCGAGGCCGCCGCAGCTGACCGGCGCCGAGAGCGCCGCGTACCGCGCCGCCGCTGCCCGCGGCAGTGTCTGCTGGCGGCGTTCTATCTGAACGAGCTGCTGCTGAAGCTCACCACGCGCCACGATCCGCTGCCGGAGCTGTTCGATCACTATCACGGCGACGCTCGAGAGTCTGCGCGCCGGGGCGCAGCTGAGCCGCTGCGCTGCGGGTGTTCGAGAAGCGGCTGCTGCGAGTTCTCGGCTACGGGCTCGATCTTGCCGCCGAAGCGCACACCGGCAAGCCGCATCGAGCCGGAGCGGTACTATCATTTCCGCCCGGGAGCAGGGGCTGGTGCCAGCGCCGCGCGTGCGGCGCCGGGCGCTCGCCGGCCGCTCGCTCCTCAGCCTCGCGCGCGAGAGCCTGAACGGCAGGCGCGAGCTGGCGGATGCGCGGCGCGCTGCTGCAGGCGGCACTCGGGCACTGTCTCGAGGGGCGACCGCTCGCCACGCGTGCGGTGGCCCAATCAATCGCGCACGGAAGGCAGCGCAGATGAGCGGCGGATCATCTACGCTCGGCGTCAACATCGATCACGTGGCCACGCTGCGCCAGGCGCGGCGCGGGCGCTATCCCGATCCGGTGCACGCGGCGCTGCCGCCGAGACGGCCGGCGCCGACAGCATCACGCTGCATCTGCGCGAGGACCGCCGGCACATCCAGGAGCGCGACGTGCGCACGCTGCGCGGGCTGCTGCAGACGCGCATGAACCTCGAGATGGCGGTCACCGACGAGATGCTCGAGCATCGCCTGCGACGTGCGCCCGGCGGACTGCTGCCTGGTGCCCGAGCGGCGTGCCGAGCTCACCACCGAAGGCGGCCTCGACGTCGCGGCGCAGGTGCCGCGCATGCGCGAGGCGACCGCGCGTGCTGGCGCAGGCGGGGCGTCCGCGTGGCGCTGTTCATCGATCCGGACCGGCGCAGATCGAGGCGGCCGCGCAGACGCGGTGCACCGGTGGTCGAGCTGCATACCGGCGCGTATGCGCGAGGCCAGCGGCGCCGCAGCAGGCCACGCGAGCTCGAGCGGCTGCGCGCGCGGCGCGCGTCTCGCCGCCGGTCTCGGCCTGGAGGTGCATGCCGGCCACGGCCTGAACTATCACAACGTGCAGCCGGTGGCGGCGCATCCGCGAGATCGTCGAGCTCAACATCGGCCACGCCATCATCGCGCGGCGCTGTTCGATGGGCTGCCCGCCGCGGTGCGCGAGATGAAGGCGCTGATGACGGCGGCGCGCGCATGATCTTCGGCATCGGCGTCGATGTGCTCGAGGCGCAGCGCATGCGCGCGACCTACGAGCGCTTCGGCGCGCGCTTCATCGAGCACCTGCTGATGCCCGCAGGAGCAGGCGCAGTTCGGCGACACCGCGCGCCGCGAGCGCTTTCTCGCCATGCGCTTTGCCGCCAAGGAGGCGATCGTCAAGGCCATGGGCACCGGCTTCGCGCACGGGGTGTGGATCCGCGACGTCGGCGTGGTGCAGAACGCCTGGGGCAAGCCCGAAGTGGTGTTCTCCGCGCGCGGCGAGCGAGTGCGGCAGGCCTTGGGATCGGCGAGGCCACGTCACCCTGACCGACGAGGCGGGACTGGTGGTCGCGGTGGCGCGTGCTGCCATGAAGGCGCCGCGATGAACAGCCTCGTGTTCGACATCGAGACGGTGCCGGACGTCGCGCTCGGGCGGCGCCTCTACGGCCTCGACGGGCTTGCCGACGAGCAGGTCGCCAAGGCCATGTTCTGCCGCCAGCGCGCGCGCAGCGCCACGCGGCAGGCGGATTTCCTGCCGCACGAGCAGCAGCGCGTGGTGGCCATCTCCTGTGTGCTGCGCAGCGCGCGAGGGCTTCAGGGTCTGGAGCCTCGGCGATCTGGCACGCCCGAGGCCGAGCTGCTGCAGCGCTTCTTCGACGGCATCGAGAAGTTCTCCCCGGACCTCGTGTCCTGGAACGGCTCGGGCTTCGATCTGCCGGTGCTGCACTATCGCGCGCTGCAGGCGGGCGTGCAGGCGCCGCGCTACTGGGAAACCGGGCGACGCGGACACCGCGTTCCGCTACAACAACTACCTGAGCCGCTTTCACTGGCGGCACATCGATCTGATGGACGTGCTGTCGGGCTTCCAGAGTCGCGGCCGCGTGTCGCTCGCCAACATGGCGCTGCTGCTCGGACTGCCCGGGCAAGCTCGGCTTCTCGGGCGAGCCAGGTCTGGGATGCCTGGCTGGCGCGGCGACCTGCTCGGCATCCGCCGTTACTGCGAGACCGACGTCCTCAACACCTATCTGATCTACCTGCGCTTCGAGCAGTTGCGCGGCCGCTCACCCGCGCGCAGCACGCCGAGGAGATCGAGCGGGTGCGCAGCTATCTGCGCGCCGTCGAAGGAGCCGCACTTCGCCGAGTTCCTGCGTGCCTGGGAGGGCGGCGCTTGAGTGAGCCGGCAGCGCACGCCGCGGGGAGCGCCGGTAGCGTAGCGGCAGGAGCGCCCGAGGAGGGGCAGACGGCCGTCGTGTGCGGCCTCACGCACGAGGGCGAGGGCGTCGTGCACGGCGGCAAGACCGCGTTCGTCGCCGGCGCACTTGCCGGGGGAGCGCATCCGCTTCCGGCGCACACGCGCCACCGCCAGCACGATGAGGCAGGCTGCTCGAGGTGCTCGAGCCCTCGGCCGCAGCGCGTCGCGCCGCGCTGCCCGCATTTCGGCGTGTGCGGCGGCTGCGCGCTGCAGCATCTGGCGCCGGCGGGCCAGCTCGCGGCGAAGCAGGCCGAGCTGCGAGACAACTCTCGACACGCGTCGGCGTGCGTCACCCCAGCGAGCTGGCTGCCGCCGCTGACGGGCCCGGTATGGGGCTACCGCCGCCGCGCGCGCCTCGGCGCGAAATTCGTGCGCAAGAAGGGCTGCGTGGTGGTCGGATTTCGCGAGCGCGCCGCTCCCTACGTGGCGCAGCTGACCGCGCTGCGACGTGCTCAGCGCCCCGGTCGGCGAGCTCATCGCGCCGCTCGCCGCGCTCCTGACCGGGCTGAGCATCCGCGAGCACCTGCCGCAGATCGAAGTCGCGGTGGCGGACAACGCCACGGCCCTGGTGCTGCGGGTGCTGGAGCCGCCTTCGGATGAGGATCGGGCGCGCCTGCGCGGAATTTGCCGCCGCGCACGGCGTACGGCTCTACCTGCAGCCCGGGGGCTGCAGAGTCGGTGCAGCCGCTCGGAGCGAGCGGGCGAGCGGCTGCACTACCGGCTGCCGCATTTCGGCCTGGAGCTGCGAATTCGCGCCCACCGATTTCATCCAGATCAACGCCACGGTGAACCAGGCGCTGGTGGCCCGCGCAGTGGAGCTGCTGGAGCTCACCCCCGCCGCGGCGGTGCTCGATCTGTTCTGCGGCCTGGGCAACTTCACCCTGCGCGCTCGCGCGTCGCGCAGGCAGCGTCGTGGGAGTCGAGGGCGAGGCCGCGCTGGTCGAGCGCGCCCGCGCCAACGCGCGCCGCAACGGCATCGGCAACGCGCAGTTCCATCGCGCCGACCTCGCCGCAGCGCCGGATGCCGGCGCTGCCGTGGATGCGCCAGGCCTATACCCACGTGCTGCTCGACCCGCCGCGCAGCGGGCGCGCCAGAGCTGCTGGCGGCGCTGGCGCGGCTCGCCCCGCAGCGGGTGTTGTATATTTCCTGCCATCCGGGGAGCCTGGCGCGGGATCTGGGGGTGCTGGTGCACGAGCATGGCTTTAAGCTCGACGCGGCAGGCGTGGTCGACATGTTTCCCCATACGGCGCACGTCGAATCGCTGGCGCTGCTGACGGCCGACCCGCGCGACGCAGCGCTGCCGGCGCCATGAGTCTCGGCCCGCTGATGATCGACCTCGCGGGGCACCGAGCATCACCGCCGAGGAGCGCGAGCTGTTGCGCCACCCCCTGGTCGGCGGCGTGATCCTCTTCACACGCAACTACACCGACCCCGCGCAGCTCACCGCGCTGGTCGGCGCCATCCACGCCGAGCGCTCCCCGCCCCTGATCGTGGCGGTGGACCAGGAGGGCGGGCGCGTACAACGCTTTCGCGCGGGCTTCTCACTGCTGCCGCCGCCGCGGCGCATCGGCCACGAGTTCGACCAGGACGCCGCGCGCCGGACTCGCGCTCGCCCGCTCGCATGGGCTGGCTCATGGCCGGCGGAGCTGCGCGCCCACGGCGTCGACATCTCCTTCGCCCCGTGTGTCGATCTCGACTACGGGGTGAACGAGGTCATCGGCGACCGCGCCTTTCACGCCTCGCCGGATGCGGTCAGCCAGCTGGCCGTGGCCTGGATGCACGGCATGCGCGAGGCGGGCATGGCCGCCACCGCCAAGCACTTCCCGGGCCACGGCGCGGTGGTCGCCGACTCCCACCTGACGCTGCCGGTCGACCGCCGGGCGCTCGCGGACCTGGCCGCCGACCTGGCCCCCTACCGGCGGCTGATCGCCAACGGCCTGCCCGCGGTCATGGTGGCCCACGTGCTGTTTCCAGCCGTGGATTCGGCCCCGGCGAGCCTTTCGGCTCGCTGGATTCGCGACGTGTTGCGCGGAGAGCTGCGGTTTCAGGGGGTAGTGTTTGCCGACGATCTGTCCATGGGAGGGGCCGCCGCGGCCTACGGGGACGTTGTGACCCGGGCGCGGCAGGCGCTGGCGGCAGGTTGCGACATGCTACCGGTCTGTAACAATCGCGCGAGCGTCCTGGAGCTGCTGGAGCGGGCTGAATCTCGAGCCGCAGCCGGCCTCGAGCCTGCGTCTGGTGCGCCTGCATGGGCGGGCCGGAGCCCGCCGCGCGCGCCGCTCTCGAGGCCTCGCCCGCAGTTGGACCCAGGCGCGCAGAGCTGCTGGCGAGCACCGCCGCAGCTCCCGCGCTGACGCTGGTCGATCCGGGAAGCAACCCATGAACAACTGGTCGGCGGAGGCCTGGCGTCGCGTCGTCGATAGCGCACCCGAGGGCATCGTGATCTGCGATGCGGCCGATGCCCGACTGCCCGGTCATTTACGCCAACGCCGCCTTCGTCGCAGATGTGCGGCTACCCTGCGGCGGCGCTGCTCGGCAGCAACCTGCGCATCGCTGCAGGGCACCGACCGCGACCAGGAGGCACGCACGCGCCTCGCGGAGGCCGTCGAGCAAGGGCGAGCCGGCGCGGGTGCTGATTCGCAACTACCGCCCCGACGGCTCGCTGTTCTGGAACGAGATGGTCATCCAGCCGGTGCGCGACGGGCGGGCAAGCTGACGCATTTCGTCGGCTATCACCGCGACGCCAGCGAGCGTCTGAAGCAGGCCGAGCGGGCGCCGGCGGGCCTGCCGTCCTGGCTGCGCGAAGACCGCCTCACGGGACTGCACTCGCGCGCCTACTTCGAAGAGCTGCTGCAGCGTGACTGGCAGCTCGCGCAACGCGACTCGCACGAGATCGGACTGACGCTGTTCGACATCGACGATCTCGGCACCTACAACGAAAAGTTCGACGCGCTGCCGGCGATGCCTGCATCCGGCGCGTGGCGCGCGTGATCGGCGCCTCCTACCGGCGCGGCGGCGATCTGGTGGGCCGCTGGGAGGGGGGCACGTTCGCCGTGCTGACACAGGGGGAGGCCGCGCGAGAACGCCTCGCAATACGCCCAGGTCGTGGCCCAGCGCGTGCGCGACCTGCTGATTCACCACCCCACGGCGGGCACGGTCGCTACGTCACGCTCAGCGCCGGCATCGCGAGCCTGGTGCCGCCGCGCACGCTGGCGGTCGAGGGGCTGCTGAAAGCGTGTGCCGCGGCGCTGAAGCGCGCCAAGAAAAGCGGCAAGAACAGTATCGCCACCGCCGAGGCGACCGACTTTCACGGCTGACGCGCCCCAGCGCCTCGCCCTCGGGCACCCCGAACCCTCGCGCGCCGTGCCGTGAGGCGAGCACCCCCGGGAGGACCGCCGCGGCGCTGCGCTCTCGTGACGGATCCGCGAGGCTGTTTGCAATGGAAATAATATGGATATATTATTTCTATTGAAATGAAAGACCCTGGTACCTCCCGGACCCATCCGGCCGCGGACGCAGACCGAGTGCTGTCGCGCGCCACGGTGCGCGCGGCGCGCTTCCTGGGGGTGGCGCAGGCGGACCTCGCCGCCGTCATCGGCGTGAGCGGGGCGACGCTCTCGCGGCTCGCCAACGGCCAGAAGCACCTCGAGCCCGGCTCCAAACCCTGGCAGCTCGCGGCGCTGTTCGTGCGGCTGTTCCGCTCACTGGATGCCATCGTGGGCTCGGATGATGCCGCGGCGCGCGCCTGGCTGCGCAGCGCCAACCTGGCGCTCGGGGGCGTGCCGCTCGCCCTGATCCGCGACCCCGCCGGCCTGGTGCGCACGGTTGACTACCTGGACGCCGCGCGCGCTCGCATCTGAGGCGGGCGCTTACGCCCGCGAGCTATGGCGCGTGGTCGAGGCTCAGCACACCGCCTCCACCATGCGCCTGGCGGACTCGCTCGAAGAGCAGGCGGCACTGGAAGCGATCCTCGATGACAGCAAGCCGCCGCTGCCGGACACGGTGCGCCGGCTGCACTATCTTCTCGCTACGCCCTTTCGCTACCGCCCGCACCTGGGGTCGCGCTTTCGCGCTGCGCTCGAGGCCGGCGTGTGGTACGGCGCCGAAGTGCTGCGCACGGCGCTCGCCGAGAAGAGCTATTGGCGGCTGCGCTTCCTGCTCGATTCCCCCGGGACACCGGACCTGAAGCCTGTGCCGCATACGGCGTTCCGGGCTCGCGTGCGCAGCGCCGCCGCACTCGATCTGACCCTTGCGCCGTTCGTGCGTGATGCCGCGGTGTGGACCCACCGTACCAGCTACGACGGCACTCAGTCCTTCGCCGCTGCGGCGCGCGCGGCGCAGATCGAGATCATCCGTTACGCCTCCGTGCGCGATCCGCAGCATGCGGCCTGCGCCGCGGTCCTGAATCCGGTGGTCTTCGGCCGCGGCCAGCCGCTTGCTCAGCACACCTGGTTCATTGCCGCCTCACGCGAGCGGGTGCGTTGCGCGCAGCACGAGCGCGGCGGGGAGAGCTGGGAATTCAGCCGCGAGCAGCTGCTGTGAGAGCCTTCAGCCAGCGCTGTGTGCGCCGCGCCCGCAGCCCACGCCAGCTACCGCCCCGGCGGCCGCGCGCCCTGCGCCGGAGTGACGAGCGCGATCACGCCGAAGGCCGGGTGATCGAAGTAATTGCGTTCGTAGAAGTGCACCCGGCGGCTCTCGTTGATGGTGAAGGGCGTGTCGGGCCCGGCGCCCAGCCCCGCGGGCGGCGCGGACAGGCGTAAGTCAGGCTCATCCCCAGATGCAGGAACTGGCCGCGCTCGAGAAACACGTTGCCGGTGAGGCCGGGGACATCGATGCCGAGCCGCTGCACGGGGAAGCCCGCGCGCGTCCCCCATGAGCTCGCGGTCTGCGACCACGCGGCGTGTGCCACGGGCACGTAGGCGCCGCTGGCGCGCAGGCGGTTCTCGAGCTCGCGTGAGCTGCCACTCCGAGGAGGGCAAGCGGCTGCGACGAAATGTCCGACCTGCAGGGAGCCGCCGGCGGACTCATCGCCCGCGATGCTGCGGGCGCCGGCTTGCGCGCTCCAGTCCTCGGCAGCACCGAGCGGGGCGCTGGCGCGAAACACGATGATCTCGATGTTGTAGACGGTCGTGCCGGCGGCTCGCCGCCGCGGGCGCCTCCTCGGCGGCGGTCCGGCAGCGGCGGGGCGAACACGGCGGCGCTGGCGAGGGCGAGCGTCAGGGTGCGCAGCGGGCGGGCGGGCATGGCGCTCATTCTAACGGAGAACCCGCTAGTGCAGCCGCGCCGGCTCGCCGAGCCGCTGCAGCAGCTCGGCGGCAAATTCGAAGCGCGCCTCTCGGCCGGGAGCGAGCGCGTGACGCGCAGCTTCAGCGGGCCCTCGAGCCGAAACTCGCGCGTGCCCTTGCTGGATCATGCGCACGAGCGTCGCCGGATCCACGCCCGTGCGCTCCTCGAACAGCACGCTGCCGCCCTGCGGGCCGAGATCCAGGCGGCGCACCCCGAGCGCGCGCGCGCTGCAGCTTGCAGCCGCGCGATGCGCAGCAGGTTCTGCGCCGCCGGCGGCAGCGCGCCGAAGCGGTCGATGCAGCTCGGCGGTCATCTCCTCCAGCGCCGCATCGCGTCGGCCGCGGCGATGCGCTTGTAGAGCGCCAGCCGCACGTGCACGTCGGCGACGTAGTCCTCCGGCAGGAACGCCGGCACGCTGCAGCTCCACCTCGGTGGCCGCCGCCAGCGGCCGGTCGAGCGCCGGCTCGCGCCCGGCCTTGCAGCGCCTGGACCGCCTGCTCGAGCATGTCCAGGTACATGCGACAGCCCGACCTCGCTCAGCTGCGCCGCTCTGCTGCTCGCCGAGCAACTCGCCGGCGCCGCGGATCTCCAGATCGTGGGTGGCGAGCACGAAGCCGGCGCCGAGCTCCTCCAGCGACTCGATCGCCTCCAGGCGCTTGGCGGCATCGCGCGGTCAGCGCCTTGCGCGACGGCACGATCAGGTAGGCATAGGCGCGGTGGTGCGAGCGGCCGACGCGGCCGCGCAGCTGGTGCAGCTGCGCCAGCCCGAAGCGGTCGGCGCGGTTGATCATGATGGTGTTGGCCGTCGGCACGTCGATGCCGCTCTCGATGATGGTGGTGCACACCAGCAGGTTGAAGCGCCGATGGTAGAAGTCGACCATCAGCTGCTCGAGCTCGCGCTCGCGCATCTGCCCGTGGCCGATGCGCACGCTCGGCCTCGGGCACCAGCGCGCGCAGCTCGGCGGCGATCTTCTCGATGCGTCTGCATCTCGTTGTGCACGAAGTACACCTGGCCGCCGCGGCGCAGCTCGCGCAGCACCGCCTCGCGCAGCGTCGGCGCGTGCCACTCGATGACGAAGGTCTTGATCGCCAGGCGCGCCGGCGGGCGGCGTCGTGATCAGCGACAGGTCGCGCAGCCCGCCGAGCGCCATGTTGAGCGTGCGCGGGATCGGCGTGGCGGTCAGCGTCAGCACGTGCACTTCGGCGCGCAGCGCCTTGCAGCCGCTCCTTGTCGCGCACGCCGAAGCGATGCTCCTCGTCGACGATGATCAGGCCCGAGATCGCTGGAAGCGCGCGTGCGCGTGCAGCAGCCGGTGGGTGGCGATGACGATGTCGACCGTGCCGCTGCTCGAGGCCCTCGAGCACCGCCTGGCGTCTCCGCGCGCGGTGCGGAAGCGCGACAGCGCCTCGATGCGCACCGGCCAGTCGGCGAAGCGGTCGCGGAAATTCTGCAGGTGCTGCTGCGCCAGCAGCGTGGTCGGGCACCAGCACCGCGACCTGGCGTGCCGGCCTGCACGGCGACGAAGGCGGCGCGCATCGCCACCTCGGTCTTGCCGAAGCCGACGTCGCCGCAGACGATGCGGTCCATCGGCCTGGTCGCTTGCAGGTCCTCGAGCACCTGGCGGATGGCCTCGGCCTGATCGGCGGTTTCCTCGAACGGAAAGGCGTTGGCGAAGGCCTGGTATTCGAGCTCGTCGAGCGGCAGCGGCGCGGCCTGCTGCGCCGCGCGGCGCGCGTACAGGTCGAGCAGCTCGGCGGCGACGTCGCGCACCTGCTCGGCGGCGCGCCTGCGCGCCCGCGCCCACTGGTCGGTGCCGAGCTTGTGCAGCGGCGCGTTCTCGGGCGCGCCGCCGGTGTAGCGGCTGACCAGGTGCAGCGCGTGCACCGGCACGTAGACGCGGTCGCCGTCGCTGGTATTCGAGCACCAGGAACTCGCCGGGCTGGCCGCCGATCTCCATCGGCTGCAGGCCGACGTAGCGGCCGACGCCGTATTCCTCGTGCACCACCGGGGCGCCGGGATTCGAGGTCCTGCAGATCGCGCAGGATCGCCGCCGGATCCGGCCGCGCGCTTGCGCCGGCGCCGCTCCTGGCGCGCGCGCGCGCCGAACAGCTGCGCCTCGGCAGCAGCAGCGATGCGGCGGCTGCGTCAGCGTCAGGCCGCCGATGTCTCGGCGCCACCGTCAGTCGCCAGCCGCGCATCGCCGCCGGCGAACTGCTCCCAGCCCTGCACGCGCGCGACGCTCGGCGGCCATGGGCGCGCAGCATCTCCTGCGATCACTTCGCGCCGGCCCGGGCGAATCGGCCGCGATCAGCACGCGGCCCGTCGAAGCTCGCCAGGAACTCGTCGAGCGGCGCGAGCGGCTGCGCGGCGCGCGCATCGATGCGCAGCTCGCGGCGGCGCGGTGGTCGGGAAATTGCGCGCCGCGTCGGCCGCCGCTGCAGTTCGGTGTCGGCCTTGAAGCGCTCGAGGGTGATGCTGGGAGCGGCCGCGAGCGCTGCGCGTCGAGCTGCGCGCGGCTCGAGGAACAGCTTCGGCGGGCGCCAGCAGCGGCCGCTCGATGTCGTGGCGGCGATCCTCGTAGCGGTGCGCCGATGTCCTGCCAGGCCTTGCTCGCAGCGCCGCGGCGAGCGCGGCGTCGTGCACGATCACCGCATCGCGCGGGCAGGTAGTCGAAGAGCGTCGCGGTCGCCTCGAAGAACAGCGGCAGATAGAACTCGATGCCCGGCGGCGCGATGCCCTCGCTGACGCCGCGATAGATGCGTCATGCGCGTGCGGATCGCCCTCGAAGCGCGTGCGGTAGCGGCGCCGGAAGTCCTTGACCGCCTCGGCATCGAGCGGCACCTCGCGCGCCGGCAGCAGCCGCAGCTGCTCGAGCGCATCGAGCGAGCGCTGCGTTTCCGGATCGAAGCGGCGGATGGCCTCGATCTCGGTCGTCGAACAGGTCGATGCGCAGCGGCGTCGCCGCGCCCATCGGGAACACATCGAACAGCGAGCCGCGCACCGCGAACTCGCCCGGGCTCGCCACCTGGCTGACGCTGGCGTAGCCGGCCTCCGCCAGGCGCTGGCGGAACGGCTCGAGCGCGAGCGCCTGGCCGCGCTGCGAGCTCGAAGGCGCGGCCCTGCACGTAGTTGCGCGGCGGCAGCCGCTGCAGCAGCGTGTCGGCGGCCACGATCAGGCAGCCGTGCCGCGGCGCTGCGGCAGCTCGAAGAGCGTCTGCAGGCGCTCGGAGATGATGTCCGGATGCGGCGAGAACAGGTCGTACGGCAGCACTTCCCAGTCCGGCAGCGGCAGCAGCGCAAGCGCTGATCGCCGCCGAAGAAGCGCAGTTCGGCGGCCAGCCGCTCGAGCTCGCGCGCGTCGTCCGCGATCAGTACATACAGCCGCTGGTCGGCGCGCGTGGCTTCGGCGAGCGCCAGCGCCGCGGCGCTGCCGTAGAGCTGGTGCCAGCGCAGGTGGGCGCTGGAGGCGTTCGGGGTGGGAGGATGAAGCAGTGCGGGCATCGCGTCGGGCAGGAGAGCGAAAGCCCGACAGCTTACCCGACTCAGCCGGTGGCCGACTCCGCGCTCACCTGCAGGCGTGTTTCCAGCGGCACGCAGAAGATGTCGATCGGGTGCGAGCGCCCGCGCAGCTGCAGCGGCGGCAGGGGCGTCGCCCCGACGTCCACCCCCTCGGCATCGAGTGACACCTTGAGGGCGCCGGAGAACAGCATCTCGCCGGCGCGCGCGCGCTGGCACAGCCGCGCGGCGATGTTCACCGCATCGCCGATGATGGTGTAGTTCATGTACGAGGCGGAGCCGATGTTGCCGGCCACGACGTCCCCCTCGTTGATGCCGATGCCGAGACCGGCGTCGACCCCGTAGCGCTCCTTCCAGGAGTGCGCCAGCGCGCGGAAGCTGTCGAGCATCTCGCGCGCGGCGTGCACGGCGCGCTGCGCGCTGTCGGCCTGCGCGAAGCGGCACGCCGAAGGCGAGCATCAGGCAGTCGCCGGCCATGTGAAAGACGGTGCCCTCGTGGCGGAAAGTGATCTCCGTCAGGAGCGAGAAATACTCGTTGAGCAGCGGCACCACGCTGCGCGGCTCGAGCTGCTCGGACGATGCCGGTGAAGCCGCGCAGATCCGCGAACACCACCACCACGCGCGCGCGCCCGTCCGCGGATCGGCAGCGCGTCGGGCAGCTGAAGCGTGTCGCGCAGCTGCGAGTCCTCGAGGATCTTGTCGGCGATGTGCGGTGACACGTAGCGGCGGAATGTCTGCCGCAGCACCTCCTCGCGCCGGCGAATTTCCGCCTCCAGCTGGGCGGCGGCGGTCTTGCGCCGCATGCTGCCGGCGCGCACGAGAGCCTCGATATGTGCCCGGAAAGGCTCATCCGTCGAGACACCAAGATCCCCAATGAAATTATTCTGTTGAGCGCGAGACTACCTACATCTGCAATACAGTACCTGACTGCGCGGTGGCAGGGCTACCGATTCGCGGGCAGGCGCGGCGCCCAGGGCGCGCAGAGGGCGCCGGGAGCGTGCAGGGAAGGTGTGGCGGGGGCCCGCGGTGGGCGTTGCTGCTCAGCCGCTCGTTGCCACCGCGTGGATGACGCGGTCGTGCTCGAAGAACACGGCGAAGCCGTTGTAGTCCCAGCGGGTGATGGGCGGCTGGCCGACCGTCGGATGGCGCGTCGCCGGTGCGCCGAAGTGCTTCTCGACTTCGCCCATGGTGGTGCCGCGCTTCGGCCGATCGATCTGCGACTCGCGCAGCTGCACCTGGTCGTTGACCACGATGGTCTCGGCGAGGGCGGCGCTTGCGGCCGCGCAGCCGCACAGGAGTGCGGCGAGAATGCGGGTCTGCATGGCGACTCTCCTGAACACTGCTTCAGCGACTATAACACCGCCGCAATCTGTCAAAGCCGCCCGCGGCCGGGCCGCGCTCGCGATTTGTGACGCAGGTCTGAAAAGGCCTGTAACTGTGGTTAAATCGCGACGATGTTTCATCCCCTGTCCGTGTTCGTGGGCCTGCGCTATGTGCGCGCGCGCCCGACCAAGTTCTTCGTCTCGTTCATCACCTGGGTATCGCTCGTCGGGGTGTGCGTCGGCGTCGCGGCGCTGATCGTCATCCTGTCGGTGATGAACGGCTTCGAGAGCGAGCTGCGCGAGCGGCTGCTGTCGCTTGAGCGCTCAGGTGCGCATACCGCCGCGCCGGTCGAAGCCACGGGCCGCCGCCGCCGCCGCCGTCCGCCGCGGACTGGCAGAGCGCCGCGCGGCTGCGCAGGCGCACCGCCGGGGTGACGGGTGTGACCGCTTATGTCGAGCTGCAGGCGCTGGCGGTGCGCCAGCCGGAGATGCTGCCGGTGCTGCTGCGCGGCATCGATCCCGCGCCGGCGGCGGTGCGAGCTTGTCGCACGGCGATCATGCGCAGGGCAAGCTCGCGCGATCTCACCCCCGGCTCCGGACGCGTCATCGTGGGCGAGGTGATCGCCGAGCGGCTCGGGCTCTGCGCCCGGGCGATTCGCTCACCCTGCTGGTGCCGACGGTGGCCGCGGACGGCACGCCGGCGCCGAGGCTGCGCGAGTTCACGGTCGCCGGGGTCTTCGAGGTCGGGCCTGCAGGATCACGACGCGACGCTGATATTCGCGCCACTCGCCGACGTGCGCGCGCTCGCGCCGGCGGGCACGGCGAGCGAGGGCCTGCGGCTGCGCTTGCAGCGACGCGCTGGCGGCGCCGCGCATGTCGCGCCGCGGCTGCGCGCGCGGCTGCCGCCGCGGCTTCGAGGTGCAGCGACTGGACGCAGGACAACGCCAACTACTTTCGCGCCATCCGCATCGAGAAGACCATGATGTCGCTGATCCTGCTGCTGATCGTCGCGGTGGCGGCCTTCAACATCGTGGCGATGCTGGTCATGGTGGTCACCGACAAGCGCACCGACATCGCGATCCTGCGCACCTTCGGCGCCTCGCCGCGCCGCGTCATGGGCATCTTCATCACCCAGGGCCTGGTGATCGGCTGGCTGGGCGTCGCCGCTCGGGGTGGCCCTCGGGCTGCTGCTCGCGCTGCACGTCGACACCATCGTGCCGTTCCTCGAGCGCACGCTTCGCGTTTCCAGATCCTGGATGCGGACGTCTACTACATCACCACCATCCCCTCGGAGGTGCACTGGCGCAACGTGCTCGGCATCGCGGCGGCGGCGCTGCTGCTGACGCTGCTCGCCACGGTCTATCCGGCGCTGCGCGCCGCGCGCATCGCCGCCCGCCGAAGCGCTGCGCTACGAGTAGCGCATGAGCTGCCTACGAATGGCTGATCGGCACGCGCTACCTGCGCTCGACGCACCGGCGCGGCTTCTGTCCTTCGTCGCGCTGATGTCGGTGCTGCGGGCTGATGCTCGGGCGTCGCGGTGCTGATCGTGGTGCTCTCGGTCATGAACGGCTTCGAGCGCGAACTGCGCAGCCGCATCCTGAGCGTCACCTCGCATGCCACGCTCACGGGCCTCGACGGCACGCTCACCGACTGGCGCGACGCTGCAGGCGCAGGTGCGCTGCAGCAGCCGGGCGTGCTGGCGGCGGTGCCCTACATCGAGAGCCAGGCGATGCTGCCGCACGGGCAGCACATCGCCGGCGCCACCGTGCGCGGCGTGCTGCCCGAGCGAGGAGCGCCGCGCCACCGGACTGGCGCAGCGCATCACGGCCGGCAGCATCGAGGATCTCGAGCCGACGGCAGCTACCGCATCATCCTCGGCAATGCGCTGGCGCGCGAGCTGCGCGCGCAGGTCGGCGATGACCGTGGTGCTGATCGCGCCCGAGGGCACGGCGACTCCGGCCGGCGTGGAGCCGCGCATGCGCCGCTTCCGCGTCGGCGGGCATCTTTCACTCCGGCATGTACGAGTACGACCGCGGGCTGGCGCTGGTGCACCTGGCGGACGCGGCGCGGCTCTTCCGCATGGGCGACGGCGTCACCGGGCTGCGCCTGGCGCTTCGCGATCCGCTGCGCGCGCCCACGCTGGTGCGGCGCTCGGCGCTCGGCGCTCGGCGGGCCGGCTTCTACGTCAGCGACTGGACCGCAGGATCACGCCAACTTCTTCCGCTCCATCGAGATCACCAAGTCGATGCTGTTCGTGATCCTGCTGATGATGGTCGCGGTGGCCGCCTTCAACATCGTCGCGACGCTGGTCATGGTCGTGAAGGAGAAGCAGACCGACATCGCCATCCTGCGCACGCTGGGCGCCGGCGCCGCGCAACGTGCTGCTGATCTTCGCCATGCAGGGCGTGCTCATCGGGCTCGCCGGCACGGCTGCGCGGCGCGGCGCTCGGGACGCTGCTGGCCGACAATCTCGAGGCGCTGGTGGACGCGCTCGAGCGCCTGCTCGGCACGCAGTTCCTCGACGCCAGGGTGTACTACATGAGCGATCTGCCGGCCTATGTCGAGGGGGGCGATGTGCTGCAGGGTCTGCGGCGTGGCGTTCGTGCTGTGCGCGCTGGCGACGCTCTATCCGGCCTGGCGCGCCGCGCGCACGGCGCCGGCGGAGGCCCTGCGCCATGACTGACAACGGTTGCTGCGAGGCGCGCGCGGTGCACAAGAGCTTCCGCCAGGGCCCGGTACTGCTGCCGGTGCTCAGCGGCGTGGAGCTCAGCGTCGCGCGCGGGCGAGCGGCTGGCGATCGTCGGCGCCTCCGGCTCGGGCAAGACCACGCTGCTGCAGATCCTCGGCGGCCTCGATCGCCCGAGCGCCGGCGAGGTGCGGGTGGCCGGGCGCGACATCCACGCGCTGAGCGAGAGCGAGCGCGGCGCGCTGCGCAACCGCACGCTCGGCTTCGTCTACCAGTTCCATCACCTGCTGCCGGAGTTCTCGGCACTGGAGAACGTCGCCATGCCGCTGCTGGTGCGGCGCACGAGGTCGCCGCGGCGCGCGCGGCGCGCGCGCGCGCTGCTCGAGCGCGTGGGCCTGGGCGAGCGGCTCGATCACCGGCCGCACCAGCTCTCGGGCGGCGAGCGCCAGCGCGCGGCGGTGGCGCGCGCGCTGGTGACGCAGCCGCGCATGGTGCTGGCCGACGAGCCGACCGGCAATCTCGACGGCGGCAATGCCGAGCAGCGTGTTCGCGCTGATGCTGGAGCTCAACCGCGAGCGCGGCACCAGCCTGGTGGTGGTGACGCATGACCTGCGGCTGGCGGCGCGCATGGAGCGGGTGCTACGAGCTCGAGCGCGGAGTCCTCACCGCGCACCCATAGCCGCTCGCGGCGCGGCCGAGAGCGTTTCGGGACGCGGATCTCCTGGAGGCTCGTCGCGCCGGATTCAGGCCGACTGCGTGGCGTGGCGCGTGCGATAGCGGCTCGTCACCTGCCAGCGCCAGACCAGCTCGAGCGCCAGCCAGCCGGCGAGGCCGCAGACCACGGCGCAGACCAGGCAGCCGATCAGGAACGGCTGCCACACCGGCCCCAGGCCGTGCTGGAGCCAGTCCCAGGTCGGATGGAATCCGAAATGCTGGCGTGGCAGGTGCAGCAGCGCGGCGCCGACGCGGTAGGCGACGTAGTAGACCGGCACCACGGTGAAGGGATTGACCAGGAAGGTCGTGGCGACAATGACGGGGACGTTGAGCCGCCAGATGATCGCCGGTAGTGCCCGCGAGCAGCAGGTGCACCGGCAGGGGCATGAAGCAGATCGCCAGCCCCGCCCCGAAGGCGGCGAGTGACCCCGCGCCGGTGCAGCGTCCACAGCTGCGGGTCGGCGAGGCGCTCGCCGAAGAGCCGCAGGTACCAGCGCTGCGCAGCAGGTCCGGGCGCCGGCATGATCCTTTTCAGCAGCTGGCGGGGCATCGGACCAAAGACTGTAGCAGAAGGCCCGCAGCGGCGGATGTGCGGCAGGACGCAGCCCCCGCGGGTTGCCTTGAGCGGCCGCGCCCCTCCGGTATCATGCCTCGCTTCGCGGTTTCAGCTCCTCCGGGGTCGCTAGGGATGTGGGAAATCGTGCGGGCCGGCGGCCCGCTGATGTGGCCGATCATTCTGTGCTCGATCACCGCCGCGGCGATCATTCTGGAGCGGCTGTGGACGCTGCAGGACAAGCGCGTGCTGCCGCGGGAGCTGCCGCAGAAGTCTGGCAGCTGATCGAAGCCAACCAGATCAACGACAAGGTGATCGCCGCGCTGGAGCAGAACTCGCCCGCTCGGCCGGCTGCTCGCGGCCGGGCTCGCCAACCGCCACCGGCCGCGCGAAATCCTCATGGAGCGGCTCGAGGACACCGGCCGCCACGTGGTGCACGAGCTGGAGCGCTTCCTCAACACGCTGGGCACCATCGCCGGCGTCTCCCCGCTGCTGGGCCTGCTGGGCACCGTGACCGGCATCATCCGGTCCTTCAACGCCATCGAGGCCGGCGGCATGGGCGATCCGCGCGTGCTGTCGGGCGGCATCGCCGAGGCGCTGATCGGCACCGCCGCCGGCCTGTGCGTCGCCATTCCCGCGCTGATCGCCTACCGCTACCTGCGCGGCCGGGTCGAGCGCATCGTGGTGGAAATGGAAAAGCAGGCGATGCGCCTGGCCGACGCGGTCGAGGCGGCGCGACTGCGCGAGCGCTCGACGCCTGCGGCGGCGGCCTGAGAGACTTGCGGGCGGAGCGGGCAGTGAACCTCAAGCCGCGCCGTCACGAAGAGCCGGAGATCAACGTCGTCTCGCTGATCGACGTGGTGCTGCTGCTGGTGGTGTTCTTCATGCTCTCGAGCCAGTTCACCGACGAGGGACGGCTGCGGGTGCATCTGCCGCAGGCGAGCGCGGTACCCGCCGAGAAGGCGGGCGGAGAGCCGCTGGTGGTGACCGTCACCCAGCAGGGCGGCTATCTGGTCAACGAGCGCGAGCTCATCAATTCCAGCCCCGACACGCTGCGCGCCGCGCTGCTGAAGGAAGCCGGCAGCAACCGCGCCCTGCGGATCACCCTGCGCGCCGACGCCCGCGCCACACATCAGTCCGTCATCACCGCCATGGATGTGCTCGGGCGGCTCGGGTTCGCCGAGATCAACGTCGCCACGGTCAAGGAAGAGCCGGCGGGCAAGCCTTGAACGATAGCAGCCGAGCGCTGAGGGCCAGCGGCAGCGCGCTGCCGCAGCACGCCGGCGGGCTGCAGGCGTACCGCCGCCTGCTCGGCTACCTCGCACCGCATCGCGGCCGCTTCATGCTCGGCATGCTCGGCGGAGTGCTGTTCTCCGCGACCATGGCGAGCTTCGCGCCGTTCGCCAGGGAATTCGTAGGCGGCACGCTCATCCAGCGGGATCCGCGCACCATCGTCTGGGTACCCGTGGCGCTGGTGGCTCTGTTCACCCTGCGCGGCATCGGCGACTTCACGCAGACCTATTTCATGGGCTACGTCGGCCGCCAGATCGTCAGCCGGCTGCGGCGCGACGTGTTCCGGCACATCCTGCAACTGCCGGTCGGCTACTTCGACCGCCACTCCTCCGGAGCGCTGCTCTCGCGCCTCACCTACAACAGCGAGCAGATCGGGCAGGCCACGACCGATTCGGTCAATACCGTCGTGCGCACCACGCTGACCATCATCGGCTCGATCGGTTGGCTGCTGTGGACCAATGCGCGCCTGACGCTGTTTGCGCTCATCCTCGGTCCGCTGGTCGGCTGGCTGGTCTCCATCATCAACCGCAAGTTCCGCCGCTACAGCCGCCGCATCCAGGACTCGATGGGCGACGTCACGCGTGTCGCCAAGGAGAGCTTCGAGGCGCCCCGCCTGATCAAGGTCTACAACGCCGAAGCGCATGTGGGGGGGCAGTTCGATGCCGTGAATGAGCACAACCGCCGCTCCAACATGCGGCTGATCCTCACCCGCGGGATCTCCAACCCGATGGTGCAGGAGGTGACCGCCATAGGCTGCGCGGTCGTGCTGTTGATTGCGATCAACGACGCCATCCAGGGGCGCATGAGCATGGCCGCCCTCGCCGGCTTCATCACCGCGCTGGTGAGCATCGCGCAGCCGCTGCGCGAGCTGGTGGGAGTCGCCGGGCCCTTGCAGCAGGGCATCGCCGCCGGGCAGAGCCTGTTCGAGCTGCTGGATGAGCCGGCGGAGCCGCAGGGCGGCACTTTCCGCACTGCGCGCGTGCGCGGGGAGGTGCAATTCGAGCACGTATCGTTCGCTTACCCCGGCGGCGGTGGCAGCGAGGGCTCCGCCGCCGCCAGCGCCCCGGGCCGCGCGGCGGCGCTGAAGGAGGTGTCGCTCGAAGTCGCCGCCGGCGAGAGCCTGGCAATCGTCGGCCGCTCGGGCAGCGGCAAGTCGACCCTGGTCAATCTCCTGCCGCGCTTCTATGACGTCGGGTCGGGGAGCGTGCGCATCGACGGCCGCGACGTGCGCGAGTACCAGCTGCGAACCTGCGCGAGCAGATCGCGGTGGTGAGCCAGGACGTCGTGCTGTTCGATGACACCATCCGCAACAACATCGCCTTCGGGCGTGACGTGCCCGATGCGGCCATCGAGCGCGCCGCCGAGGCCGCACACGTCCTCGAATTCGTGCGCAGTCAGCCGGACGGGCTCGACACGCTGGTGGGCGATCGCGGCATGCTGCTCTCCGGCGGCCAGCGCCAGCGCATCGCCATCGCACGCGCGCTGCTGAAGGATGCCCCGATCCTGATCCTCGATGAGGCTACTTCCGCGCTCGACACCGAAGCCGAGCGGCATATCCAGGCGGCACTCGCGCAGCTGGTGCGCAACCGCACCACGTTCGTGATCGCCCACCGCCTCTCGACCGTCGAACAGGCCGACCGCATCATCGTGCTGGATGCCGGGCGCATCGTCGAGAGTGGCACGCACGCGCAGCTGCTGGCGCGCGCAGGTCTGTACGCGCAGCTGCACGACCTGCAGTTCACCGACTGACCGGCCGCCTGACGATGCAGCAGCGCCTGAGCGAGCTGTGGTACCGCGAGCATCCTGCGGCCGCGCTGCTGCAGCCCCTGGCCTGCGCTTATGGCGCACTGCTCGCGGTGCGTCGGCGCGCCTACGCGCGCGGCTGGCTGCGCCGGGGGAGTGCCGGCAGGCCGGTGATGGTGGTCGGCAATCTCACGGTCGGCGGCACCGGCAAGACCCCGCTCACCCTCTGGCTGGCGCGCGAGCTCGCCGCCCAGGGTCTGAAGGTCGGTATCGTCTCGCGCGGCTACGGCCGGCGCGAGGACACCGTGCGCACCGTGCAGCCGGACGCCGACTGGCGCGAGGTGGGCGACGAGCCGCTGATTCTGGCGCGCCGCACCGGCTGTCCCACGACCGTCGGCGCGGATCGGGTCGCCGCCGCCCGCAGCCTGGCCGCGCGCGGCGTGGAGGTCATCATCGCCGACGACGGGCTGCAGCATCTGCGCCTCGCGCGCGACTGCGAGATCGTGGTGATCGACGGCGCACGCGGCTTCGGCAACGGCCGGCTGCTGCCCGCAGGCCCGTTGCGCGAGCCGGTGGTGCGCTGTGGCAGGCGGACGCCGTGGTGGTCAACGGCGCGCGCGAGCACGCCTCGCTCGCCCAGGCGCTGCCCCCACAGGGGATCCTCACCATGCGCCTCGCAGCGCAGGAGGCCGTGAGCGTCGCCGGGCGGCAGGCGGCACGCCCGCTCGTGCACTTTCGCGGGCAGCGCGTCCACGCCGTGGCCGGCATCGGCAATCCGGCGCGCTTCTTCGCCGAGCTGCGCGCGCACGGCCTCGAGGTGATCGAGCATGCCTTCCCCGATCATCATCCATTTCTTGCCGCAGAGCTGGCGTTCGCCGATGAGCTGCCGGTGCTCATGACGGAGAAGGATGCCGTAAAATGCGCCGCGTTCGCCGACGCGCGGCTGTGGTACGTGCCGGTAACGGCCGTTTTCACCGCGGGCGACGCCCACGAGCTGCTGACGCGCGTACTGGCGAAAGTGCGCGCCAGCGCGTCGGCCGGAGGTACGTGATGATGGATGCGCGACTGCTGGAGATACTCGCCTGCCCCGTGTGCAAGGGGACGCTGCAGTTCCAGCGCGACGCGCAGGTGCTGGTGTGCCGCCTGGATCGCCTGGCCTATCCGATCCGCGATGCGGTGCCGGTGATGCTCGAGGAAGAGGCGCGGCAGCTCGCGGCCGACGATCCGCTGCTCGATCGCTGACGGTCAGCGGGGGGCGCGAAGTGTTCCGCGTCGTGATCCCGGCGCGCTATGGCTCGACCCGCCTTCCCGGCAAGGTGCTGTTGCCGCTCGGCGGCAAGCCGATGCTGCAGTGGGTCTACGAGCGCGGCTGCGCCGCCGGTGCCAGTGAAGTGCTGATTGCGACCGACGATGAGCGCATCGTGAGCGCCGCGCGATCCTTCGGCGCCGCGGTGCTGCTGACCGAGCGCGCGCATGCTTCCGGGACCGATCGCATCGCGGAGGTTGCGCGTGTGCGCCGCTGGGGCGCCGCCGACATCGTCGTGAACCTGCAGGGCGACGAGCCGCTGATGCCCGCCGCGCTCATCGCGCAGGTGGCAGCGCTGCTCGCCGTGCAGCCGCACGCGGACATCGCCACGCTCGCCACGCCGATCGAGTCTCTCGAAGAGCTCATGGATCCGAACGCCGTGAAAGTGGTGACCGATGCGCGGGGAATGGCGCTGTACTTCAGCCGCGCGCCCATTCCCTGGGATCGCAACGGCGCGCCCGCGGGACTCGCCAGCCAGACCCACTATGGCGGCGCCCGGCGGCATCGCGGCCTGTATGCCTACCGCGTCGCATCGCTCCTGCGCCTGGCGCAGCTGCCCCGGGGGGCGCTCGAGGAGCGCGAGAAACTCGAGCAGCTGCGGGCGCTCGAGCACGGCCTGACGATCCGCGTGGGCGAGGCCCTGGAACGGCCCGGCCCGGACGTGAACACGCTCGCAGATCTCGAGCGCGTGAGCGCTCTGATTGCCCCGTCGGGCCCATGAAGGACTAGACTTATTGAAGCCGTGTGCGGCTGGCTGAAGGGGTAATCACAATTCTTAACAGTCGGGGCGAGTATTTCCCAATTGCGCCCTTGTTCCTCAGGAACTTACACGCGGGGCGAGGTGTCGATAGAGACGTTGACGCGCAACCTGCTCTGTCAACCGAGAGCCCGCAATCGGCGTTTTTTCAGAAGCGTTGCTTCAGCCAGGGAACCCCTAAAGATGATGAACCGAAACCAGATTACCCGTGCCGCGCTCAGCTGCGTGGCGGTCGGCGCGCTCGCCGCTGTGCTCGCGGGCTGCGTCGAGGCGCCGCCGCCGCGGCCCGCGCCGCCACCGCTGCCGGCCGCCCCTCCCCCGAATACCGATGTGTATGCGTATCCGCTGCACGGCCAGCCGCCGGATCAGCAGGACCGGGATCACTACGAGTGCAGCCAGTGGGCCACCCAGCAGACCGGCTTTGACCCGAGCGCTCCGGGCGTGCCGCCGCACGAGCGCGTGCGCGTCGTGGCGGCAGGTCCGCCGCCGGGAACGAACACCGCGATCGGCGCAGTCGCGGGCGCCATACTCGGCGCAGCCATCGCTCCGCGCTGGCAGGCCGCGCCCGCGGCCCTGGCCGGCGCGGTGGTCGGCGGCGCGGTCGGCAGCACGGCGGATGCCGCCAACGCGCAAGCGAATGCGGCCAACATGCAGCAGGCCCGCGCGGTGTCGATGCAGGATCGGCGCGCCATTGCGACGCAGGAACAGAAAGCTGCCAACTACCGCCGCGCGATCGGCGCCTGCCTCGATGCGCGCGGTTACAGCGTACGGTGAAGTCATGAAGAGAGTCATGCGTGCACAGGCGGGCGTTGCCCTGGGTTTGGCGCTGGCGCTGGCGGCCCTGGGCGCACAGGCCGAGCCGCACCAGGCTGGCCCGTCTGATCGCGGGGCAGGGCGCAGCGAGCATTACGAGGGGCGCGGCGCGCATTACGACGCGCGTTACAGCCACAACCATTACTACGCTGACCGCGGGGTGATGGTGCGCGGGGTGCCCGGCTCACCATACGTCGTCGCGCGCCACGGGGGCCGCTACTACTATTCGGGCGGCGTGTGGTACGCGCCGCGTGGACCGGGCTTTGTAGTGGTCGGTGCCCCGTTCGGCGTGTTCGTGCCGGTGCTGCCGCCGTTCTACACGACGCTGTGGGTCGGTGGCCTGCCCTATTACTACGCCAACGATACCTATTACGCCTGGCGCGCCGATCAGAACGGCTACGAGGTCGTCGAACCGCCGAGCGAGCAGGGCGCTGCCACCACGCAGGAGCCGCCGAGCGACGATCTGTTCATCTACCCGCAGAATGGTCAGTCCGAAGAACGGCAGTCGAACGACAAGTACGAATGCCACAAGTGGGCGTCCTCGCAAACCGGCTTCGATCCGACCCAGTCTGCCGGGGGCATATCGCCGGACCAGGTGGCTGCCAAGCGCGCGGACTATCAGCGCGCCATGCGCGCCTGCCTGGAGGGCCGCGGCTACAGCGTAAGATAGGATCGAAGCTCAAATCACTCGGCCGCCGCCGTAGCCCTGCAGCGCTCGGTATCCAGCTCGAACAAGCGCCTGGCGGCCGCGTTGATATCCGCTGGCGCAATGCTCTTCCATGCGACGGACGAAGGCGCTTGCCCGGGCAACAGCGCGTCCGCCAGTTCAGTCATCAATTTTCGGTTTGCCCACGAATGCGGCGTCGCGCGGCTTTCAGATTCATTCCCGGCAAATGCGTCGAGCAGATCATACAAAGTGGATTTTGCATTGGACAGCTCTACGAGTTTCGCACGGTACTCCAGATCGGGCTGTTTCATGTCAGGAAAGCGTTGATAATCTGAAAAGTGCTGGCCCTCGTGCATGAGATAACTCACGCGAAACGATTCGGAATCCAGATCGTACGCCTGACGCACCGCGTACAGCCGGTCAGGCTTAGCCCAGCCGGCGGTGTGGCGGTAGTCGCAGGTTGCATAACCGGACCAACCCAGGCTGATGAAATCGTCGAGCAGGACGACCTGCACGGTCTGCTGGCCAGCAGGCAGATCAACGACGTACACCTGATCGGACTGTTTGCGCCACAGCATGAATTCGCGCATCGGTGCAGTCACACCGAACAACGCATGGTAGCCATGCGTCTCGATCCGCGCTTCGAGCGCAGACTCAATCGCTTCCATATCCCCGGCAACCCGCTGACTTGCTCCTTCGCTGGCGAGCCTGGCAAGCTTCGCTGCGAGTTGCTGCCCGGCAACGGATGCGTCGATCTCTTTCAACATCACGCGCGTCCAGTAGTCGCGGTACGCTGCCAGCACCGCTGCCGTCCACCTATCCAGATCTGTGGTTGAAGAAACGGACTTCTTGCCCTGGAAGCGAGTACGAATGCACGACCAGGCATTGCGCTGGGCTAAAGTCAGTGCATCAGGCGAGACGGAGTTCAAGTGAGACAGCGCCGTCTTCATATCGCCTTGCAGGGCCAGGCTGGTGCCAGTACGAAATTCCTTTATGGATATCGAGTCCGTTGTCGCATCGGCCACGGCAACGCTGGCAGTCATCACTGATAAAGCCAAAACAGGGCCAGGCGCGAACGTTCGCAACATCTCAGATTCCCGGTGAAAGTGCTCCTATCCTAGATGCCCGATCTGCGTAAAACGTTTAGTCGCGGCTGGCAATCGACAGGCTTTAAAATAGCTATATGCGCATCTTATTCGTCTGTCTCGGCAACATCTGCCGCTCGCCCACCGCCGAGGCCGTGTTGCGTGCACTCGCTGCGCGCGAGGCTCCGGACCTCGACCTTGAAGTGGATTCGGCCGGCACGGCCGGTTACCACGTCGGCGAACCCCCCGACCCGCGCACGCGCCAGGCTGCCGCGCGGCGCGGCTATGACCTCGGGTCGCTGCGCGCGCGCGTCGTCGAGCCTGTCGATTTCGAGCGCTTCGACCTGATCCTCGCCATGGACAGCGAAAACCTGAGCGTGTTGCGGGGTCGTGCGCCGGCTGCGGCGCACGAGCGGCTGCGGCTGTTCCTCGAGTTTGCGTCGGAGGGCACCGCCGATGATGTGCCCGATCCCTACTACGGTGGACCCAACGGCTTCGAGGAAGTGCTCGACCTGGTGGAAGCAGCCGCGCGGGGGCTGCTCACACACCTGCGGCAGCGCGCCCGCGTGGCCTGACGACGCGCGCCGCGGAATGTGCGGCGCTTATTCCTCCGGATCGTGGCCGCCGGTGTCCTTCGGCGTCGGCGGCGGCGCCGACGACCACACCACGTAGGGCTTGTTCTGTGTTGAGCCGCTCTCGGGCTTAGGCGTCGGCTCGAAGTGCGCGATCGGGGCGGGCTCGTGCGGGACTGCCGGCTCGCGCGGCTCGGCGTGATACTGCCGCACTGCCGGCTCACGGGATTCGTGGGGCTCACGCGACTCACGGGGCTCACGCGACTCACGGGGCTCACGCGACTCACGGGGCTCACGCAGACTCACGCGGCTCGCGGGACTCACCAGACTCACGCGGCTCGCGGGACTCACGTGGCTCCCGCGGCTCACGCTCGAGCGGGAGCGCCTCCTGTCCGCCGTTGCCGAAGCCCGAGGAGGGCGCTGCAAATGGTGCATCCGTTCGGGGATGTTCGGGTTCGCGCGCCGCAGCTCCGGCGTCAGCCGACATACCCTGAGATGAGGTGGCCTCACGGGTGCCGCCGCCCCCGCCACCGCGCCGTCCGCGCCGCCGTCCGCGACGGCCGCGTCCGCGGCCCTCCGGGCGCTCAGCGCGTGGCTCTCCCGGCGGGGCGGATCCGGGTGCTCCTGCGCCCGCGTCCTGTCGTTGCGCGTCCTGGCCCTGACCGACTTCGGCTCCTCCACCGCTTCCGCCGCGCTCGCCGCCGGGACGCTCGCCGCCGGGACGCTCGCCGCTGCGCTCGCCGCCGGCGCTCGCCGCTCGGGCCGCGCTCGCCGCCACCGCGATCAGCGGAGCGCTCCGGCCGGCGGCCCGGCTCGCGGTGGCGATCGCGATCCCGGTCGCGATCACGGTTGTCGCGGTTGCGATCCCGATCGCGGCCCTCGCCGCGGCGGCTGTCGCCGCGCTCGCGCCGGACACCATCGGCGTAACGCGAATGACGCGGATGATCGCGGCGGCCGTCGCGCCGCTGGCCGTCGTCACGTCGTGGGGCGCGCGCTGTGGCAGAAGCCGGAGGTTCCTGGAACGGCTGGCTTGCGGTTGCGGCAGGCGCGGGCTCGCCCGCCAACATGTGCCTGAAACGCGACCAGAATCCCCGGTGCGTACTCACCGCAGCCGGCGCGGGTGGCGCGACGGGCGCGGGCGCCGCCACCGGCGCTGCGGTGGCCGGCAGAAGCGCTGCCACCGCCGGGGTCTCGACGGGGGGCTTACGGTCCTGCGCAATGCCGGGCTCGGCGATTGCCGGAGCGGTCGGCATGAGGTAGGTCGCCTGCTTGTGCTCGGGCAATTCCATCTCGTCATCGCGCACGCGCCGGATGGAGTATTCCGGGGTCTGGATGTTCTCGTTGGGCACGACGATGAGCTCCGATTCGCTCTTGTCCTCGAGCGTGCGCAGCCATTCACGCTTCTCGTTGATGAGATAGGTGGCCACCGCGACCGGCACCTGCGCGATGACGCGCGCCGTACGGTCCTTGCGCAGCTCCTCGCCGATCAGCCGCAGCACCGCGAGCGTCATGGACTCGACGCTGCTGATGCTGCCGATACCCACGCAGCGCGGGCACACGATATGGCTCGATTCCCCGAGGGAGGGGCGCAGGCGCTGGCGCGACATCTCCAGCAGCCCAAAGCGCGACAGGCGGCCGATCTGGATACGGGCGCGGTCCATCTTCATCGCGTCGCGCAGACGGTCCTCGACGTCGCGCTGGTTCTTGGCGGACTCCATGTCGATGAAATCGATGACGATCAGGCCGCCGATGTCACGGATGCGCAACTGCCGCGCGATCTCGTCCGCGGCTTCGAGATTGGTATTCGTCGCGGTGGTCTCGATGTCGCTGCCGCGCGTGGCGCGGGCGGAGTTGATGTCGATCGACACCAGCGCCTCGGTGTAATCGATGACGATGCTGCCCCCGGAGGGCAGCTGCACCTTGTGGGCGTAGGCGGACTCGATCTGGCTCTCGATCTGGAAGCGCGTGAAGAGCGGGATATCGTCGGTATAGAGCTTCAGGCGCCGCTGGGCCTCCGCCGGCATGAAGCGCTGCATGTACTCCTGCGCCTTCTGGAAGGCCGCGGGGCTGTCCACCAGCACCTCGCCGATGTCGTCGGAGAGGTAATCGCGCATGGAGCGGGTGACGGCGTCGCTCTCGCGAAACACCAGAAACGGCGCCGGGCGCTCCCGGCGAGGCGGCGTCAATCTGTTCCCACTGGACCTTCAGGTTGTTGAGGTCCCACTGCAGCTCCTCGACCGAGCGGCCCACGCCCGCAGTGCGCACGATCGCGCTCATCCCCTCCGGGATCTGCAGCTGGCTCATGATCTCGCGCATCTGGTCGCGGTCCTCGCCTTCGATGCGGCGTGACACCCCGCCGGCGCGGGGGTTATTCGGCATGAGCACCAGGAAGCGCCCGGCCAGGCTGATGAAGGTGGTGAGCGCTGCGCCCTTGGTGCCGCGCTCCTCCTTCTCGACCTGCACGATGACCTCCTGTCCCTCGGAGAGGAGCTCGCGGATGTTCATCCGGCCGCCCTGCGGCGGCTGGCGGAAGTACTCCCGGGAAACCTCCTTCAGCGGCAGGAATCCGTGGCGCTGCGCGCCGTAATCAACGAAGCAGGCCTCGAGCGAGGGCTCGATGCGCGAGATCCGGGCCTTGTATACGTTGGCTTTTTTCTGTTCGCGGGAAGGTAAATCGATACTCAGGTCAAAGAGCTTCTGTCCATCAACCAGAGCGACGCGCAACTCCTCTTCCTGAGTTGCATTCACGAGCATTCTCTTCATGTGCCCCTACTGTGCGGTGAGGGGCCGGCAAGCACACGGCGGGAGGCCGCGGGATGTCACGTCCGCGGCAGCGAAGATTTCCTGAACCAGGCGTAAGAGAGCGAGTCTCGTTGTCCACGTTACAAGCCGCAGTCCATTCGGACGGCGCGAAAAGGTAACCTTCGGTGAACTCAACCGACGGCGCCGACTGCGGAACTCCGTGGGTCACGGATTCGACGCAGGCAGCGCGATCTTGGCGGCCCAATGCGATGGCCCCGATTTAAGAGGTCCAACAAACGGGCGGCGGCCACTGCCGCCAACCACTGATGCGTCCGGATTTGCGGACGACGCGGGCAGTATACTCGACAGAGCGTTTTAGAAACAATGCCTTACGCGAAAGCTCCCTTGTCGCCGAGCCCGCCGCCAGAGACTCGCACCGAAGTACAGCATTTCGAGGTGAGCCCCGAGGAGGCCGGGCAGCGTCTCGACAACTACGTCCATCGGCGCCTTGCCGGGGTGCCCCGCAGCCGCATCTACCGCGTCATCCGCAAGGGCGAGGTGCGCGTCAACGGCCGCCGCGCCGGCCCGGAGCTGCGCCTGCAGGCGAACGACCGGATCCGCATTCCGCCCGTGCGGGTGCTGCCGACAGGGGAGCCTGCGCGCCCGGGAGCGCGTCTTCTCGAGCAGATGGCCCGGGCGATCGTGTACGAGGACGAGAGGCTCCTCGTGCTCGACAAGCCCGCCGGGCTTGCCGTGCACGGCGGGAGCGGTGTGAGCCTCGGCGTCATCGAGGCATTGCGCGCGCTCAGACCCCGGGAGACTCTCGAGCTGGTGCATCGCCTCGACCGCGACACCAGCGGCTGCCTGCTGGTCGCACGCCGCACCGGCACGCTGCGCACGCTGCATGCGCTGATGCGCGAAGGCGCTGTCGAGAAGCGCTATCTCGCGCTCGTGAAGGGCAGGTGGGAGCTCGGAGCCAAACGCATCGATGTGCCGCTGCGCACCGATACGCGCGTCGGTGGCGAGCGCACCGTGCGCCCGGGTGCCTCCGGCAAACCCTCCCTGAGCGAGTTCCGTCCGGTGGAGTTTTTCGGCAGCGCGGCGACTCTCATGGAAGTGACGCTGCGCACCGGGCGCACGCACCAGATCCGCGTGCATGCCCAGCATACCGGGCACGCGGTGGCGGGCGACGAGAAGTACGGCGACGAAGGCTTCAACAGCGAGCTCAGGGAGCGCGGGCTCGCGCGCATGTTTCTGCACGCCCACACCCTGAGTTTCACCTGGCCGCAGGGCGCAGATTTCAGCATCAACACACCGCTCCCCGCGGAGCTGGCCGCCGTGCTCGATACGCTCGCCTCGCAACGCCAGGGGAAGGGGACTCGCCGGCGCGTCAGGGCAGCTGCAGCCCCGCGCCGCGCAGCGCCCCCGCGAGCCAGATGAGCGGCAGCCCGATGAGTGCGGTCGGATCCTGGCTCTCGATGCATTCGCAGAGGGAGATCCCGAGCGCCTCGGCCTTGAAGCTGCCGGCGCAGTCGTACGACGGCTCGCGCGCGATGTAACGCTCGATCTCCCCCGCGGTGAGTGCACGAAAGACGACGGTCGTGGTGTCCACGTGCGCACCGTGCAGACCCGCGGCGCCCCCGAGCACCGCGCAGGCGGTGTAGAAGCGCGCCGTCCTGCCGCTCAGGGCAGCGAGCTGGGCGCGCGCGCCCGCCGCGTCGCCGGGCTTGTGCAGCACCTGCTCACCGGCCGCCGCGACCTGGTCGCTGCCGACCACGATGGCGCCCGGGGACCCGCGCGCGACCGCATGTGCCTTCTCCAGCGCCAGGCGCAACGCACGGTCAGCAGGAGACTCCCCTTCCCGCAGCGCCTCGTTCACCTGCGGCGCCACCGCCTCGAAGGCCACCCCCAACCTCGAGAGCAGCTCGCGGCGATAGGGGGAGGCGGAGGCAAGGATCAGAGCAGCCACAACCGTCACGCTCGGTGCGAATCGCCTTAAGGAAACAATGGGTTAGCTGCAAATCGGATTTTGACTTGCAGGCATTCGCTACCTATTATACGCGCCCCATGTCGGGCCCCCGGGAAATGGCGCATCCTCTTGACCGGTGCCTGTTTGCCGCGCAGGGCAAGCGCGATTTCCCGGGGTGTTAGTTGCCGTCCTGGTCGAGGCCGCTCGAGGTCGACCGGCTGGCTGATGGTGCAGCCGACGTCGAGTTTGCTGTCCCGCTCGCCGAGCTTCCCGGCCTGCGCTCGTTGCGTAGCGCGGTGGCGGGGAGCGTCCACGGGCGCGCACGCTTCTCGCGCGAGCGGGGGATCGCGGTCGCGGAGCTGGCGCTGGGGGGCAGCGCCACGCTCGAGTGTCAGCGGTGCATGAGGCCGATGGAGCTGCCGCTCGATGCGGTGGCGCGGGTCGCGCTCATCGACTCCGAGAGCGAGGCCGGTCGCGTGCCTGAAGACCTCGAGCCGGTGCTGGCCGAAGGCGGCCGCATCAGCATCGGCCAACTCATCACGGAGGAGTTGTTGCTGACGCTGCCGATCGTGCCGCTGCACGAGGGCAGCGGGGAGTGCCCGAGCGCGCCGGCCGCTACGGCGGCGCAGGAGCGCGGTGAGACGCACAAGCCGTTTGCGCGCCTCGCAGAGCTGTTGAAACGCTAGAGTTTCCCGCAAATGGGGATCAGGAGCTGATACATGGCCGTCCAGAAGAGCCGCAAGACACCCTCGCGGCGCGGAATGCACCGCTCACACGACGCGCTCGTGAAGCCGGCGCTGTCGAGCGACCCGCAGTCGGGGGAGACCCATCTGCGCCACCGCATTACGCCCGACGGGTTCTATCGCGGCCGGCGTGTGATCGAGAAGCCTGCCGAGACCGAAGACAAGGGCTGATCCTTAAGCTCTCAGCGCCTGACCCAAAGGGCCTGCGTGCTGCCGATCGCGATCGACGTGATGAGCGGCGACCATGCGCCGCGCGAATACATTGGCGGGGCGCTGCGCGCCCTGGCCGAGGACCCCGAGCTGCACGCCCTGCTGGTGGGGGACCCGCAGCTGATCTCCGCCGCGCTCGCGCCGCTTGCGGCAGCGATTCGCGAGCGCGCGACGGTCGTCGCCACCACGCAGGTAGTGGCGATGGACGAGAAGCCTCGCGAGGCGATTCGCCGCAAGAAAGACTCGTCCATGCGTGTCGCGGTCGATCAGGTGCACGGCGCACGCGCCAGCGCCTGCGTGAGCGCCGGCAATACCGGGGCGCTCACGGCGATCGCGCATTTCGTGCTGAAGACACTCCCCGGCGTCGAGCGCGCCGCCATCATCTCGGCGCTCCCCGCCGCCCACGGCCTCACTCACATGCTCGATCTCGGCGCCAACACCAAGGCGACGCCCGAGCAGCTGCGGCAGTTTGCTGCGATGGGGGCCATCGTCGCCCGCGACGTGTACGGCGTTGCCACACCGCGCATCGGCCTGCTCAACATCGGCGAAGAAGACATCAAGGGTCATGAGGTGGTGCAGGAGGCACACGCGCTGCTCGCCGCGAGCGGCCTCAACTACGTGGGTTTCGTGGAAGGGGATGACATCTTTTCCGGCGACGTCGATGTAGTCGTCACCGACGGCTTTACCGGCAACGTGGCGCTCAAGGCCGTGGAGGGCGTGGCGGACCTGATCGCCCTCCGGCTGCGCCAGGAATTCCAGGCGTCGCTCTTCGACCGGCTCGCCGGGCTCATCGCCCGCCCGGCGCTGCGCCGGGCTGCCGCGGGGCTCGATCCGCGCCGCTACAACGGCGCCTGCATGGTGGGCCTTACCGGGATCGTGGTAAAAAGCCACGGTCGAGCCGACGGTGTCGCTTTCGCACGTGCGATCGGCACGGCGGCGCTGGCGGCGCGCCGGGGGCTCACGGCGCACATTGCGCAGGCGCTGCAGGCGGAAAGGGCGGACGGTTGATTCATTCGCGTATCACTGGCACCGGCTCCTACCTGCCCGAACAGGTCGTGACCAATCACGACCTGGAGAAGATGGTCGATACCACCGATGAGTGGATCCGCACGCGCACCGGCATCGAGCGCCGCCACATCGCCGCGGAGGGTGAGACCACCCTCGATCTCGCGGAACACGCGGCGCGGCGCGCGCTGGAGGCCGCGAATGTCGCACCCGCGGACGTCGACTTCATCGCCTTCGGCACCACGACCCCCGACCTGATATTCCCTAATTGCGGAGTGCTGCTGCAGGAGCGGCTCGGCTGCCGCGGGGGGCCGGCCTTCAGCGTGGAGACCGCCTGCGCGGGGTTCATGTACGCACTGTCGATCGCCGATAAGTATGTGCGTTGCGGGGAAGTGAAGCGCGCGCTGGTAATAGGGTCCGAGACGCTCTCGCGCATCACTGACTGGAGCGACCGGGCCACCGCGGTGCTGTTCGCCGACGGCGCCGGCGCGGTGCTGCTCGAGCCGGCGGACGCGCCCGGGATCCTCTCGACGCACCTGCATGCGGACGGCCACTACAAGGACCTGTTGTATTGCGGCAGCGGCGTCTCCAGGGGCTTCGCCCCGCAGCTCGTGATCAGCATGGCCGGTAACGAGGTCTTCAAGGTCGCCGTCACCAAGCTCGGCCTGGCGGTGGATGAGGCCCTCGCGGCGAACGGGCTGGACCGCACGGCGATCGACTGGCTGGTGCCGCACCAGGCGAACATCCGCATCATCCAGGCGACGGCGCGCAAGCTCGAGCTGCCGATGGAGCGCGTGATTGTGACCGTGCAGGAGCATGGCAACACCTCCGCCGCATCCGTGCCGCTCGCGCTCGACGTCGCCGTGCGTGACGGGCGCATCAAGCGCGGAGATCTGCTCCTGCTGGAGGCATTCGGCGGCGGCTTCACCTGGGGCTCGGCGCTGGTGCGCTACTAGCGCGCCGCTGGCATGCCGCCGGAGAGCTCCTGCAGGGCGCCAAAAAAAACGCCGCGCGAGGCGCGGCGTTTCGATCTCTTCGGTACCGCTCTTACTTCGACACGGACCGCTTGAACATACGATCGATCTTCTCGTTGGTCGCGTCGCAGCACGATTGGCTCGCATGAGCCGCCGCCAACGCCTGGTTGGCCGTGCTCTGCGCACCGCTGGCTGCCTGGCCCGCTGACTGGGCGGCACTGTTCGCCTGGTCGGCTGAGCTCTTTGCCGCCGCAGTATCGCCCTGCGCCTTAGCCAGCTGAGCCTTCAGATCCGCAATATCCGCCTGGAGAGGCTTGATATCCGTGCAGCCTGCCATTCCAACGACCATTGCTACGGCAGCCGCCGCCTTCACAACACTCGCGCACTTCATAAACGTCCCCTTTGGGTTGTTGATTCGGGATGTCCTGATAACCGATGCGAGGCCGGTGGGCAAGTCCGCCGTCTTCGCCACACGCCACTGCATCAAATTTGACACGGGAATGCAACTCCAACACCCCTGTCTTCGGGTCGCGACAGTGGCGACGCGGGGACGATGTCAGGTCCGCGGCACGCGCGCTGCGGTCACAAACGCGTCTGCAACGATGCTTTTCCCCTTGCGCGTCATTGCGCAGGCGAGGCTTGCTGCAGGGTGGCTTGCCGCAGGGCGGATGGTGTTGGGGTTGGCACCGGCCGAGCCTTAAGAGTTTTTAATCACCGCGATGTTTGGCGCAGCCTCACGCGTGCGCTTCGGCGTCGGCGAATTCGCTACCCCCGGCCGAGGAGCGCCGTGATTACGCTGAAACGCCGGCAGGTGCCATAGCCCGCGCGGCTCGTCGCAAGAGCCAACGCTGCTGCGCGGGTGAGGGGGCCGGGTCGTGAGGACACCGATGGCTTGAGGCCGCGGGGGATCGCTGAGCCGCCGTGGCCTCGCTGACCCTTGCCGCAAGCGTGGATCTGGATATAATCACAGTAGCTGTATATATAAACAGGCAGGCTGCAAAAATGTCCGATCTCACCCCCCGCCAGACCCAGATCCTGCGCCTGATCCAGCGGTTCATTGCCGAGACCGGGATGCCGCCGACGCGGGCCGAGATAGCACATGCGCTGGGCTTCCGCTCAGCCAATGCCGCCGAGGAGCATTTGCGGGCCCTGGCCCGCAAGGGCGTCATCGCGCTGGTCCCCGGCACCTCGAGGGGGATTCAGTTGAAAGACACCATCCGCGAGCAGATGGGGCTGCCGCTCATCGGGCGGGTCGCCGCCGGTAAGCCGATCTTTGCCGAGGAGAATTTCGAGGCGCGGCTGCAGATCGATCCGGGGCTGTTCCAGCCGCGGCCGCATTACCTGCTGAAGGTGACCGGCATGAGCATGAAAGATGCCGGGATTCTCGATGGGGACCTGGTCGCGGTGCACCGTACCTCCGAAGTTCGCAGCCGCCAGATCGTGGTCGCGCGGCTCGAGAACGAGGTCACCGTGAAACGTTACCGCCAGGAGGGCTCCATCGTGTGGCTGCTGCCCGAGAACAGCGACTTCGAGCCGATCAGAGTCGATCTGAAGGAGGAGCCGTTGCTCATCGAGGGGATCGTGGTGGGCGTGGTGCGACGGGGCCGTTCCAGCGGCCTGATGTGATCTTGCGCGGTGGGCGTTGCACACCTTTTGTTGAGCTCGCATGGCTGCTGGCGATCCCAAACTCGCGCGCTTGCTCGAGCACCCGGCTATCTGGCGCGGCTCGAGCGCCGCGCAGCGGCCGGGCTTGCCCACCGGCTTTGCGGCGCTCGATGAGCAGCTGCCCGGCAAAGGCTGGCCGCGCACCGGTCTGATCGAAATTCTCGTTTCCCGTTTCGGCAGCGGTGAGCTGTACCTGTTGATGCCGGCGCTCGCTGCGCTGACACGCGCCGCAACCGCACGCTGGTGCGTGTGGGTGGCGCCGCCGTTGATGCCCTTTGCGCCGGCGCTCGCATCACAGGGGATTGTGCTCGAGCGGGTGGCTGTCGTGAGTGGTGCGCATCCGCTGTGGGCTTTCGAGCAGACACTCGGCTCGGGCGCCTGTGATGCGGCTCTCGCCTGGGCGCGGCGCCTGCGGCCGCGCGACATCCGCCGTCTGCAACTTGCCGCCGAGCGCGGCCGTACCCTGGGAGTATTGTTCCGCCCGCGGCGCGCGCTGCGGCAGGCTTCCACTGCCGTGCTGCGCCTCCTGTTGGAGGCTTCGCACGCCGGCGTGCGCGTCCGCCTTCTGAAAGGCCGCAGCACCCGCCGCGGCGCCGTCGATCTGCCGTGGCCTTAGGTGCGCCCTGCGCCGCGCGCACCGAGCCGCGCCGAACGGCGCGCGCCCGTCCCGGCGCGCCCGCGCCGGCCGCGCCGCTGCGCAGCGTGCCGGGCACGCCCACTCCCGCCACGGCCTCAGCGCCGCAGCTGTGGGCCGGCGTGCATCTGCCGGGATTCGACTCGGCGGAAAAACTCGAACAGCTGGCGAGCCGCGCGCAACGGCTCACCCCGCGCGTGAGCCTCGTGCCGCCCGATGGCCTGCTGCTCGAGGTCAAGGGGAGTCTGCAGCTGTTTGCGGGCGTGGCGGGCCTGCGCCGGGAGCTGCGGGGCGAATGCCTGGGTTTTCATGTGCAGCCGGTACTGGCGTTCGCGCCCACGCCACTCGCGGCGCTCGCCGCCGCTCGTGCCGGCAGGTCATTCGCAGTCATGGATGCAGCGCAACTCATCGGACAGCTGGCGCCCCTGCCACTCACGGTGCTGCGCTGGCCTGAAGAAACGCTCGCGCGGCTCGCGCGCATCGGAGCGCGCACCATCGGGGCGGTGCTGCGCCTGCCGCGCACCGGCTTCGCACGCCGCTTCGGCAGCGCGCACCTTGCCATGCTCGATGCGCTCACCGGGCGCGCGCCGGATGTGCGCGTGGCGTTTCACACCCGCGAGTGCTTTCACCGCCGCCGCGAGCTCGGTTGCGAGCTCAGCAACCATGCTCTGCTGCGTGCGGCGCTCGCGCCGCTGTTCGCCGATCTCGGCGTCTTCCTCACGGCGCGCCAGTGCGGCGTGGTGGAGCTCGAATGCCACCTGATCCATCGCCATGCAGCGGTGACGCGTTGTATGTTGCCGCTCGCGGCAGTGTCCGCGGACGCGCCACGCCTCGCCGCCCTGTTCGGGGAACGGCTGGCCGCCGTGCAGTTGCCCGAACCGGTGCGCGCCTGCGAGCTGCATGCGCAGGCTCTGCTGCCGCACCTGCCTGCTTCCCACTCTCTGTGGCAACCCGGTGAGCATGGCGGCGATATGGAACAGGAGGCCGGCGGGCTCATCGAGCGGCTGCGCGCGCGCTTAGGTCCCGAGGCGGTGCACGGCCTGGCGCTGCGAGAGGAGCACCGGCCCGAATGCGCCTGGGCAGCGACCGGACCGCCACTGGCTGCCGACCCGCGCCGTGCTGCGGCCGGCAACGCCGATACAGCGGGCCGCAGCTGCGCCCTCTATGGATCCTGCCGCAGCCGCGGCAGCTCATGGTGCAGGACGGTCGGCCGCGTTGCCGGGGAGCGTTGCGCCTGGTGAGTGAACCGGAGCGCATCGAGACCGGCTGGTGGGATGGCAGTGAGATCGCGCGCGATTACTACACCGCTATCGATATCCACGGCGTACGGCTGTGGGTGTTTCGCGAGCGTGCCGCGCCGCACGCCTGGTTCCTGCACGGTGTTTTCGGGTGAGCTGCTGCGTCGACATGTCACGCCTTCCGACATCGTGTGAGCGCGTTTCCGGCGCAGAGGCACTGCCCGCCTACGCGGAGCTGCACTGCCTTCGCAACTTCACCTTCCTGCGCGGCGCCTCGCGACCCGCAGAGCTGGTGCAGCGGGCGCGTGGCGCTCGGCTACAGCGCGCTCGCCATCACCGATGAGTGTTCGGTGGCGGGCGTCGTGCGCGCGCACATGGCGGCGAACCGGACGCGGCCGCTGAAGCTCATCATCGGCGCGGAGTTCGCGCTGACCTGCGGACTGAAGTTCGTCGCGCTGGCGACCAACCGCCACGGCTATGCGCGGCTGTGCGCCTGATCACCCGCGGCCGGCGCGCGGCCGACAAGGGCAGCTACCACCTGACGCGCGCGGATGGGCAGCTTGCACCTCGAGCACTGCCTGATCCTGTGGCTGCCCGGCGCGCGGCCGCAGTCCGAAGAGCTGCACTGGCTGCCAGCGCTTTGCCGGAAAGCTGTGGATCGCCGTGGAGCTGCTGCTCAAGGGCACGGACGCGCGTACCTCGCGCACCTGGCGGCCATCGGGCGGGCAGTGCGGCGTGCCGCTGGTGGCCAGCGGCGATGTGCACATGCATGTGCGCGCGCGCCGGCGGCTGCAGGATGCGCTGACCGCGATCCGCCATGGACGTGACGCTCGCGCAGGCCGGCTGCCCGCCTGTATCCCAACGGCGAGCGGCATCTGCGCGAGCGCAGCCGCCTGGCGCGGCTGTATCCGCCGCAGCTGCTGGCGCGACGCTGGAGATCGCGCAGGCGCTGCACTTTCAGCTCAATGAGCTGCGCTACGAGTATCCGCGCGAGCTCGTGCCGGCAGGGGAGACCCCGGCCAGCTGGCTGCGCAAGCTCGTGGAGGAGGGCGTCGCGCTGGCGCTGGCCGCGACGGAGGCCCGCCGCCGAGGCACGAGCCATCGAGCGCGAACTGGCGCTCATCGCGGAGCTGGGCTACGAGGCCGTACTTCCTGACGGTGCATGACATCGTGGCCTATGCGAGCGCGCGCAGGGCATTCTGTGCGCAGGGGCGCGGCTCGGCCGCCAATTCCCTGGTGTGCTATTGCCTGCGCATCACCGCCATCGGCCGCAGCGCGGGGCGTCGCTGCTGTTCGAGCGCTTCATCTCGCGCGAACGCAACGAGCCGCCCGACATCGACATCGATTTCGAGCACGAGCGGCGCGAGGAGGTCATCCAGTACCTGTACAGCAAGTATGGTCGCGAACGGGCGGCACTGGCGGCCACCGTCATCAGCTACCGCGGCGCGCAGCGCCCTGCATGATCTGGGCAGGTGTTCGGCTTTACGCCCGAGGAGCGCGGCCGGCCTGGCGAGAGTCGTGCAGTGGTGGGATGGCGAGCGTCTCGCTGCCGATGCAGTGCGCGAGGCCGGGTTTGATCCGGATGATCCCTGGCTCGCGGCACATCATGCCGCTCGCCGGCGAGCTGGTGGCCTTCCCCGGCTTTCCGCGGCATCTGTCGCAGCATGTGGGCGGTTTCGTGATCGCCGCAAGGCCGTGCTCGCGGAGCTGGTGCCCGTCGAGAACGCCACCATGCCCGAGCGCACCGTGGTGCAGTGGAACAAGGATGATCTCAACGATCTGGGGCTGCTGAAGGTGGATGTGCTGGGACTGGGGATGCTGAGCGCGCTGCGCGCGGCTTCGCGCTGGTCAATGGCTGGCGCGGCACGCAGCTGCGCTGGGACATCTGCCGCAGGAGGACCAGCGAGGTCTACGCCATGATCTCGCGCGGACACCATCGGGGTGTTCCAGATCGAGTCGCGGGCGCAGATGTCCATGCTGCCGCGCCTGAAGCCGCGACTTTCTACGACCTGGTCATCGAGGTCGCGCTCGTGCGCCCCGGTCCCATCCAGGGCGACATGGTGCATCCGTATCTGCGCCGCCGCTGCGAAGCGAGGAGCCATCGACTATCCGGGCCCGGGTGCGCGGCGGCGCTGGAGCGCACCCTGGGCGTGCCGATCTTCCAGGAGCAGGTCATGCAGCTCGCCATCATGCCGCGGGCTTCACGCCGGGGAGGCCGACAACCTGCGCCGCGCCATGGGTTCCTGGGAGCGGCACGGGGGATCGACGCCTTTCAAGGACCGGCTGCTCGAGGGCATGAACGCGCAGCACTTACCCGGAGGAGTTCGCCGCAGCGCATCTGCAAGCAGATGCAGGGCTTCGGTGAATACGGATTTCCGGAGAGTCACGCGGCAAGTTTCGCACTGCTGGTCTATGACTCCGCCTGGCTCAAGCACTACGAGCCCGCGGCGTTCACCTGTGCGCTGCTCAACAGCCAGCCCATGGGGTTTTATGCCCCGGCGCAGCTGGTGCGGGATGCCCGCGCGCATGGGGTGGAGGTGCGGCCGTGGAGCTGTGGCGAGCGACTGGGATGCACGCTCGAGCGGCGCGAGGATGGCGAGCCGGCGCTGCGGCTGGGCTTGCGCCTGGTGAAGTCACTGTCCGCAGGCTGCGGTGACGCGCCTGATCGCGGCGCGCGCCGCGCGGCCCGTTCGCGAGCGTCGAGGATCTGGCGCATCGCGCGGCGCTCGATCGCGGGCGATCTCGAAGCGCTGGCGGCCGCGGGGGCGCTCGCTCCGCTGAGCGGCAACCGTCATCTGGCTTTCTGGGAAGTCGCCGGTATCGAGCGTCCGCTGCCACTGGCGCCCGCGGCCATGCGCCACGCGAGCGCGGCTGAGGGTCGGCCGCTGCTCAGCGCGCCCACCGAAGGAGCAGGGCATCGTGGCGGACTACGCCTCCCTGGGCCTCACCCTGGGGCGCCATCCGCTGGCGCTGCTGCGCGAGCGGCTGCGCGAGGCCGCGTTGCTGCCGGCGAATGAGCTCAGGCGTGCGGGAAACGGCGCCGCCGTACGTACCGCGGGTATCGTGCTCATGCGCCAGCGCCCGGCCACCGCCAGTGGAGTCACCTTTCTCACACTCGAGGACGAGAGCGGCCAGGTGAACGTCATCGTGTGGGAGAGCGTCGGGCGCGCGCAGCGGCGCGCGCTCCTCGAGTCGCGGTTGCTCGAGGTGCATGGCGAGCTGCAGCAGCAGGACGGCGTCACGCATCTCATCGCGCACCGCCTCATCGACCGTACTCGCCTGCTCGGCGCGTTGCTGACGCGCTCCCGCGATTTCCACTAGCTCTCAGTTATGTTCAGCCACGGCGTTGCGCGCCGGAGCGCTTATGTTCATGCGGTTCGCACGCGGCGCGTGCTGCGCGCGACATAACCGAAGCGAGCGCAATTCCTGTGACGCGCATCGCACGCGCAAGTCACTCTGCAGCTCTTTCGTCCCTGTTTGGCGACAGGCCTTTTGGGGTAAAAAGACGCACAAGCTCGCAACACTAACATCGGAACGGACTCATGAAGATGAAGGCCCGGACAAGACGTTGGCTGCTGGCAGTGGGCGCCTCAGGCGTGCTGCTGACGTTGTTGCTCTCTCTGCGCGGCGGCACCCCTGCGAGCCGGGCGACCGAGGCGCTGCCAGTGCGCGCGGCGCCGGCGCCCAGCGCAGCCGCGCCTGCGGCCACTGCCCCGGAGCCGGCGCGCCTTGCTGCTCCTGCGATCAGACGCAATTACATCGTGCAGGCGGCGAGCGCCGCGGAGGCCGCGACTGCCGTCGTGCGCGCCGGCGGCACGGTGACGGGAGATCTGTCCGTCATCCGCGCGGTCAGTGCGTCCCTGGATGAGGAGGAGCTGGCGGCGCTGCGCGAGGCGCGCGTGTCGCTCCTGCAGATATTTGAGGATGCAGAAGTTACCGCGAGCTCGGTGCACGGGAGCCTCCCGGAGACCTACTACCCGAGCGAGGTCGCGGCCAGCGAGCTGCAAGTCGGCGGCGTCACCGGCACCGGCGTGACTGTGGCCGTGGTCGACTCTGGCCTGTGGAGCCAGCAGGGACCGTTGCAGAGTGCGCCCGGCGAGAGCCGCAACCGCGTGCTCGCGCAGTACGATGTGATCGTGGCGAGCCAGCGGCCGGCGTCGGCGCAACTGCTCGGCGGGATGACGTCCACTCGCCGCCAACAACACCAACATCGGCGACCCGTACGGCCACGGCACGCACGTCGCCTCGATCATCGCCAGCAGCGGCGTCGCCACCACCGGCAACTTCCAGGGTGTCGCGCCGGGTGTGAACCTGGTCTCCGTGCGGGTTCTCGACGGCACCGGCCAAGGCACCTACTTCAACGTCATCCGCGGCATCCAGTGGGTCGTGAAGCAGAAGCTCCGCTACAACATCCGCGTGATCAACCTGTCGCTCGGCGCGCCGCCGCAGTCCCCGTACTGGGATGATCCGCTCAACCAGGCGGTCATGGCGGCCTGGGCTTCCGGCATCGTGGTGGTGGCCGCCGCGGGCAACAGCGGTCCCGCAGCCCATGACCATCGGCGCGCCGGGCAACACGCCGTATGTCATCACGGTCGGCGCCGTTACGGATAACTACCAGCCGATGCAGGTGAGCCAGTACACGCTCGCTCGCTTCTCGTCCGCCGGACCGACCTACGAAGGCTTCGTGAAGCCCGATGTGGTGGGCATGGGCGGGCACGTCGTGGCTTACGCGCCCGACAATGGCCTGCTGGCGACCAGGAATACCCGCAGTGGGTCTACCCCGGCGTATCGATGACTTCACCATGTCGGGCACCTCGCAGGCGACCGCGGTCGTCAGCGGCGTCGTCGCCCTGATGCTGCAGGTGAGCCCGCTGTTGACGCCCGACGAGGTGAAGTGCCGCCTGATGTCGGGCGCGCACCCGGCGGTGAATTCCAACGGCACGCTGGCCTACACCGTGTTCCAACAGGGCGCGGGCCTGGTGAACGCGCATGACGCCGACCTACAGCACCGCGATCGGCTGCGCGAATGTGGGTCTGAACGTGTGCGCTCGACCTCGCCGGCCTGAAGCACTTCGGCGGCCGCGCCAACCAGGATCCCTCGACCGGCAACTACTACATCATGGCCGCAGCGCGGTCGCGGATCCTCCGGCAAGCTCACCGGTGACGACGCGGCTGCTCGGCGGCTGCTCAGCGGCGTCCTCGGCGGTCCTCCGGCAGCGCCTCGGTGCCGGTGGCGGCGAGCTCCTGGAGGTACGTCGCCGCTCGTCGGCGGCGTCTGCTGTTGTCGGTATCTCCGTGGCGTCATCCAGCTGGGCGACGGCCTCCAGTGGAACGGCAGCTATACCTCGGGCACCGGCTACACCTGGAGCAATGGCTACACCTGGAGCAACGGTTACACCTGGAGCAACGGCTACACCTGGAGTAACGGCTACACCTGGAGCAACGGCTACACCTGGAGCAACGGCTACACCACGAGCGCCGGCTATAGCGGCGCCCCCAACATCCCGGCCCAGCAGTAGTCAATGGCGGTTCCGATTGAAGCGGTCGCGATGGCACCCGCAGCCTGCCTCATCGGCGTCCTGCTAACCGGCGCGCTGCTCGCGCCGACGGCGCGCGCTACGGCGGCCGCGCCGGTGCCCGCTGTGCGGCCGTTGTATTTCGAGCATCTCACGATGCGCGACGGGCTCTCCCAGAGCACCGTCATGAGCATCCTGCAGGACTCGCAAGGCTACCTGTGGCTGGCACCGAGAGCGGCCTCGACCGCTATGACGGCTACTCCATCCGGGAGTATCGCCGCCAGCGCGGCAACGCGCAGGCGCTGGCGAGCGACTACATCTGGGCCATCGCCGAGGACGCTCACAACAATCTCTGGCTGGCCACTGACGGCGGCGGCGTAGAGCGTTGGGATCGCGACACCGACCGCTTCCAGCACTTCAAACACGATCCGCGGAAAGCCCGCACACGCTCGCGAGCGACGCGGTACGCACGCTCCTCATCGATGCGCAGGGCCGCATCTGGGCCGGCACGCTCGACCAGGGACTGGATGTCCTCGATCCGCAGACCGGCAGCGTCCGCCACTTCCGTCACCGCGACGGCGACCCTCGCTCGCTGCCCGCCGATGCCGTGTGTGTTCTGTACACCGACCACGCGGGCCGCATCTGGGTAGGGACCGATGGCGGGCCTGAGCGAATACCAGCCCGCGACGGACGACTTCGTCAGCTATGGCGATCGGCGCCGACCGGCACCGTGTTCACCGACGTGCACGTCCGCGCCATCCGCGAAGATCACACCGGCGCGCTCTGGGTCGGCACCCTGCGGCGGCGGACTCAATCGCTTCGATCCCCACACCGGACGCGTGACCGTCTTTCGCCACGATCCACAGGATCCGCACTCGCTCAGTCATGACCATGTCTGGTCCATTCTCGAGGACGATGCGCAGCGGCTCTGGGTCGCCACGGCCGACGGATTGAACCTCTTCGACGCGCGCCTCCGGCACATTCGTGCATTACGGCAATGATACGAACGATCCGCAGCAGCCTGCGCGACAGTTATGTGATGTCCCTGTACCAGGATCGCGGCGGCGTGCTGTGGGTGGGCACGCGCGCGGGCGGGGCGAGTCACTGGAATCCCAACAGCTGGCAGTTGGGCCACTATCGCAGCGCCGCCTTCCGCGACACGCGGTGAGCGCTTTCGCCGATGACGGCGCCGGCAAGGTGTGGGTCGGCACGATCGGCGCGGGGCTCGTCGAAATCGACTCCCGCTCCGGGCACGAGCGGCACTACGGGACCGGCGGCGACTCGGCGCTGAAACCTCACCGACGATCGCGTGATGGCCCTGCTGTACGACCGCGCGGGCGCGCTGTGGGTCGGCACCATGTCGGGCGGTCTCGACCGGCTCGATTTCGCGCGCGGGCACGGTGCAGGCCTATCGCGGCGACCCGAAAGATCCCGACCACGCTGCCGGCCAACGGCGTCATGTCGCTCTACGAGGATCACCTCGGCGCCATCTGGGTGGGAACGTTCGGCGGCGGTCTCGCCAGCATCGATCGAAGCACCGGCCGCCTGACTCGCTATCCCTACGGGCGCGGACGCGCCCACTCCTGAGCAACGCCCGGGCCAGCGCCATCGTCGAGGATGCTCGCGGCAATCTCTGGATCGGCACCGCGGGCGGCGGCCTGAATCTGCTCGAGCGCAAGACGCGGCCGCTTCTATCACTATCGGCGCGACGATGGCGATCCCGTCCAGTCTGAGCGACGACACCGTGTATGCCCTGCATGTCGACCGGCACGGCGAGCTGTGGGTCGGAACGGCCGGCGGCGGCCTCGACCGCGTCGTCGGCAACTCCGCCGCTCCCGGCCGAGGTGCATTTCGAGAACCAGTCGGGCCGGATGCACCTGCCGAGCCAGGTGGTGTGGGGCATCGAGTCGGATCGGCGAGGACCGTCTCTGGCTGAGCACCAACAACGGCCTCGCCCGGTTCGATCCGCGCGCCCGCGCGGTCAAACTCTTTCACGAAGCCGCACGGCCTGCAGGGCGAGGAATTCAACTTCAACGCCCACTACCGGGGTCGCGACGGCACCCTGTTCTTCGGCGGCAATGACGGATTCAACGCGTTCTCGCCCGAAGGCGGTCGCTTCAGCGCCCCGCCGCCGCACGTCGTCCTGACGTCGGCCGCGAAGCTCAATCACTCGTTGCCGGCGCAGGAGATGCCCGGCGCGCGACGGCCGCTGGCGCTGTCCTATAACGACAAGCTCGTGAGCTTCGAGTTTGCCGCCCTGGATTTCACCTCGCCCGCCAACAACCGCTACGCGTATCGCCTGGAGGGTTTCGATTCGGCTGGATCGATGCCGGCGCGCTGCATCGCGCGACCTACACCAACCTCGATGCCGGCAGCTACGTCTTCCACGTGCGCGCCGCGAACGCCGACGGCGCGTGGAGCCCGGAGGATCTCGACATCCCGGTGAAGGTCGCCCCGGCGCCGTGGAATACACTGGCGCTCGCTCGCGTCTACGTGGCCGCTGGCGCTGCTGCTGTCTCGCCTATCTGTGGCGTCTGCAGTGGCGCGGCGCGAGCGCGAGTTGCGCTATAGCCGCGAGCTCGAGCACACCGTTCGCGATCGCACCCACGAGCTGGAGGAGCGCAACCAGCAGCTGCAGGTGCTGCACGCGGGCGAAGAGCGATTTCGTGGCGCGCATGAGCCACGAGCTGCGCACCCCGATGAATGGCGTGCTGGGCATGACCAGCCTGCTGCTCGATACCCGCCTCGATCCGGGGCAGCGGCGCTTCGCCGAAGGTATCCACCGCTCCGCCGATTCGCTCCTCGGCATCGTCGACGACGTGCTCGACTTCTCCAAGATCGAGGCGGGCCGCTTGCAGTTGGATCCGGTCGATTGCGACCTGCTCGAGTTGGTCGAGCAGACGGTGGAGATGCTCGCCGTCCGGGCCGCGGCCAAGGGTATCGAGCTGCTGCTCGATTCTCCGCTGAGGCCGCTGCCGCGGATCAAGGTGGATGCGGTGCGACTGCGCCAGGTTCTGGTCAACCTGGGCGGCAACGCGGTGAAGTTCACCGAGCGCGGCGAGGTCACGTTGCGGGTCGTGCCGCTCCGGACGCGAGCGGCTCGTTGCGATTGCGCCTCGAGGTGTCGGATACGGGCGTTGGCATCGCGCCGGAGAACCAGGCGCGCATCTTCGAGGAATTCGCCCAGGAAGACGCCTCGACCACGCGCCGCTTCGGCGGCACCGGTCTGGGACTGGCCATCTCGCGGCAGATCGTCGAGCTCATGGGCGGCGGGTTGACGCTCGCCAGCGCACCGGACGCGGGCTCGACGTTCTCCTTCGAATTGGCGCTGCCGCTTGCCGCTGGCGCGCCTGCCGCTGTGCCCGAGCGCACGGGCTTGACGGCCTGCGCGTGCTCGTCGTGGAGGACAACACCGCGGCGCGCGGCTCATGGCCAAGCGCTGCGAGACTGGGGGGCGCGCGCACGCAGGTGGCATCGCTCGCAGCGGCCCTGGCGGAGCTGCGCGGCGCGGCCTACGAGGCCGTGCTGATCGACGACCCGATACCCGACGGCGAGGGCCAGGGCCTGTTGCAGCAGCTGCCCGCCGCGAGCCTGGTGCGGCCGCGGTTCATTCGCCTGGTGAGCTTCCAGCCTGACACCGATGTCCTCGAACGCCGACCGCTGGTTCGATGCCGAGGTCACCAAGCCGCTGCACCTCGGGCGGCTGCACGCCGCACTCACCAACTGCAGGGCCCCCGGGGATGACACGGTGCGCGCCGCGCGGCTGCGTGAGCTGCCGCCGCTCACCGGGCGGGTCCTGGTGGTCGAGGATCAGCCGCTCAACCGCGAAGTCGCGGACGGAATGCTCGCCTCGCTGGGCCTCGGCTCGACACCGCGCCAACGGACAGGAAGCGCTCGAGAGGCTGGAGCGCGAACGCTTCGATGCCGTTCTCATGGACTGCGAGATGCCGGTCATGGATGGGTTTTCGGCGGCGCGCGCGTTGCGCCAGCGCGAGGCGAGCGGGCGGCGACTGCCGGTCATCGCGCTCACTGCCGATGCGACGCCGCAGGGGCGCGCCGCATGCCTCGGCGCCGGGATGGACGACTATCTGGCGAAACCCTTTACGCGAGAGGCACTGCGCAGCGTACTCATGCGCTGGCTGCCCGCGGTCGCCGGCCGGGGGGCGGCCGACAATGACGCCCCTCGCGATGGCGCGGCCCGCGACGGTACTGACCACGATCCGGCGGCTGAGCTGCTGCTCGACCGGGCCACGCTCGAGGCACTGCGCGCCCTGCCGCCGCGCGGACCGAAGGACATGCTGAGCCATATCGGCGCATTGCTGTCTTGCGGACTCCAGCGGCTCTTCGCGGCCATCGAAAGCGCCGTGGAGGCCGGGCAGGCCCGCGAGCTCGCGCGCGCCGCGCATGCCTGGCGTTCCTACAACGGACATGTGGGCGCGCTCGGCCTGATGCACCTGTGCCGTGAGTTGGAGGCCTGTGGGCGCGCCGCGGACCTGTCGGCCGCACCGGCACTGTTCGCGCAAATACGGCTCCTGCATCCGCGGGTGACGCAGGAGTTGCAGTGTGAAATGCGGAAGACCGCATGAGTGCAACGAAACCGCCGCTGAGAGTCCTGGTGGCCGACGATGATCGGCTGTTACGCGACATCGCGCCGCGACGTTGGCAGGCGGCGGCTTCGTCGTGCAGACAGCGGCGAGCGGCGATGAAGCGGTGGCGGCGTGCGCCCTGCAGATGCCGGACATCGCGCTGCTGGATGTGGAGATGCCGGAGGGCAACGGCTACCAGGCCTGCACCAACATCCGCACGTTACCCGGCGGGTTCGACGTCCCCATCGTCATGGTGACCGGCCTCGATGACCCGGCATCGATCGATCTCGCCTACGAGGCGGGCGCCACCGACTTCGTGGTGAAGCCGCTCAACTGGGCGCTGCTGCTGCATCGCATCCGCTATGTGCTGCGCGGCGCGCGCACGATCGAGGCACTGCGGCTCTGCGAGCAGAAGAATGCGGCGCTGTTGAAAGTCATTCCCGACGGCCTCTTCCTGGTGAATGCCGCCGGCGCCATCAGTCACTGTTTCTAGCCCATCGCCGGCCTGCCCGCACACCGGCGCAGGTGCGGCACCTGATCGACATGCTGCCCGAAGAGGCCCTGGCGCGCGCGCTGGAGTGCCTCGAGACCACGCTCCAGGGCAAGCCGGCCGAGTTTGAATTCTCGCTGCCGGGCCCGGCGACCGCCCGGCATTTGGAATGCCGCTACCTGCCGAATGCCAGCGGCCAGGTGCTCGCGATCGTGCGCGATATCACGGAGCGCAAGGAAACCCAGGCGCATATCCAGCGGCTGGCGTACTTCGACGCCCTCACCGGACTGCCGAACCGCGAATGGATCGGGGAGTACCTGTAGCGCTCGCTCAGCGAGGCAGCGAGGGTGAGCGCAGTGTGGGGCTGCTGTTCGTCGATCTGGATCAGTTCAAGCGCATCAACGACACGCTCGGACACGCCACCGGCGATGCGCTGCTGCGGCAGGTGGCGCAGCGCCTGGGCAGCGCGCTTTGCGCTGACGGGCCGGGAGCGCAGCTCGCCCGCGTCGGCGGTGATGAGTTCATCGTGGTGCTCTCCGGGCAGCCGGCCGCGGCGGATGCCGAGCACGCGGCGCAGTGCATTCTGGCGGCGCTCACGGCGCCCTTCAGGCAGGCGGGATACGAGTTCGTAGTGACGCCGAGCATCGGTATCGCGATGTTCCCGCAGCATGGGAGCGATGCCCAGACCCTGCTGAAGAACGCCGACCTGGCGATGTACGAGGCGAAGGCGAGCGGCCGCAACCAATTCCGCTTCTTACCAACGCGGTGAATGCGCGCGCGGTGAAGCGGCTGTCGCTCGAGATGGAGCTGCGCCGGGCTTTGGATGAGCAGCAGCTCGAGGTCTATTACCAGCCGAAGTACGGCACCCGCAGCCTGCAGGTCGCGCGGCGGCGAGGCGCTGTTGCGCTGGTTTCATCCCGAGCGCGGCCAGATTCCCACCGCCGATTTCGTGGCGGTGGCGGAGGAGACCGGGCTCATCGGTGACATCGGCCGCTGGACGCTGCAGCAGGTCTGCCGCGACCTGAACCACTGGCGCGCCGCGGGGCTGGAGCGTCCCGTCGATCGCCGTGAACGTCTCGGGGCGCGACTTCATGCGCCACGACGTGCTGTTGCGGATCAGCAGGTGCTCGAGCAGGCGCATCTTCCGGCGTCGCTCTTCGAGCTCGAGCTCACCGAGGGCGTATTGATGCAGGACGCGGAGAGCGGGCAGCGCTCGCTGCTGGCACTGAAGGAATTCGGCTTCTCACTCGCCATGGATGATTTCGGCACCGGCTACTGCTCGCTGAACTACCTGAAGCGCTTTCCGCTGGACACGCTGAAAATCGACCGCTCCTTCGTCAACGACCTCACCGCCGATGCGGACGATGCGGCGATCGTGCGCGCCATCATCGCTCTGGGGCACGATCTGAATCTGAAGATCGTCGCCGAAGGAGTGGCGACCGCCGCGCAGCTGCAATTCCTGCGGGCGGAAGGTTGCGACATGGTGCAGGGGTTTCTCCTGAGCCATGCCGTCCCGGCCAACGTTCTCATGGAGCTGCTGCGCGCGCCGCACGCGATTGCGGCGGATCGCAGCGCGAGGGCGCGCGACGCGGGCGCCGGCGGCTAGCGCGCCTTGCGGCGGGACTTGCCCGACGTATCGGCGTCGTCGCCGATCTCGTAGTCCTCGAAGTCGCTGGTCAGCTCGGCGGTGCGCTTCTCCTCGAGCAGCCGCTCCAGGCGGCGCCACGCCGGCTCGCCGGCTTTCTGGCCGCGGCGCTTGGCGATGTCCAGGTCCTTGATGACCTGGTCGAGATCGACGTCGCCGTCCTCAACGACGGGCTCGTCGGCTTCCTCGTCTTCGAATTCGTCTGATTCCGGCTTTTCGCTCATGGTGACGGCCTCATGCGTGAGGGCGGTCCTCGCTGGAATTGGACGGCGCGAAGTTAATCAGATTCCATGACGACTGCAATGCGGACTTTCCGGTTTGTGAAGCCGTGCCGCTTTGGGCGGCCGACCCCCACCGCGAGGGCTCAGTGGATCAGCTGGTTCATCTCGAAGATCGGCAACAGCATCGCAAATACGATGCCCATGACGAACAGCCCCATGACGCACGATCAGCACCGGCCCGAGCAGCCCCACCAGGGCCGCCAGCAGCCCGTCGAGCTCGCGCTCCTGGCTGATCGCCGCACGCTCGAGCATGTTCTGCAGCTCGCCGCTCGACTCGCCGCTGGAGATCAGATGGATGGTCATGGGCGGAAACAGCCGGCTGACGGCCAGCGAGCGGCCGATGGGGGCGCCCTCGCGCACGCGCGCGGCGGCCTCAGCGACCGCATCGCGCATCGGCAGATTGGTGACCACTTCGCCGGCAGATGCGCAGCGCATCCAGCACCGGCACCGCGCTCGCCGTCAGGATGCTCAGGGTGCGGGTGAAGCGCGCGGTGTTGAAGCCGCGCGACGATGCTTGCCCGATCAGCGGCAGGCGCAGCTGCAGCCGGTGAAACTGGCGCTGCGCGCCGCGGCGTTGCAGCCAGCGCGCCAGACGATGAAACCGCACGACGGCGATGACGCACCAGCAGGTAGATGCCGTAGTCGCGCAGGAAGCCGCTGACGGCGATCAGCACGCGCGTCATCGAGCGGCAGCTTGGCGTGGCTGGCCTCGAACACGTCCACCACCTTGGGCACCACGTAGACCAGCAGGACCGACACGATGACGAAGCACATGACGGTCAGCACGATCGGGTAGAGCATGGCGCCCAGGACCTTCTGGCGCATCTGCTCGCGGTTCTCGGTGTAATCGGCCAGCCGCTCGAGCACCGTATCGAGGTGGCCGGACTGCTCGCCGGCCGAGACCGTGGCGCGATAGATCTCCGGGAAGACGCGCGGGAAATCCGCCAAGCCGTCGGCGAGGGTGTGGCCCTCCATGACCTTGGCGCGCACGCCGAGCACGATGCTCTGCACGCGCGGCTTCTCGGTCTGCTGCGAGACCGCCAGCAGCGCCTCCTCCAGCGGCAGGCCCGCGCGCACCAGCGTCGCCAGCTGGCGGGTGAACAGCGCCAGATCGGCGGCCGAGACGCGCCGCGCGAAGCGAAGGAGCTGCTGCGTCTGCGACGTCTCCTGCTCGCGCGACCTCGTTCGACCGTGACCGGCAGCAGCTGCCGCTCGCGCAGCAGCTGGCGCACGTGCCGCGGCGGTGTCGCCTTCGATGATGCCCTTGCGCGCGCGACCGCCGGTATCGAGCGCCGTGTATTCGAATGCGCCCATGGAGCGTGAGTCTAGTCCTCGCGCGTGACGCGCAGGACTTCCTCGATGCGTCGTCTCGCCTCGAGCACCCGGGCCCGGCCGTCGTCGCGGATCGAGGGCGTCACTGTGCGCGCGTGGCGCTCCAGTTCCTGCTCGCCGACGCCGTCGTGGATCATGGTGCGCATGGCGTCATCGACGATGATCAGCTCGTAGATGCCGCGTGCGGCCGCGATAGCCGCCGCCGCCGTCGCGGCCGGGCCGGTACAGCGTCGGCGAGGGCTCGTCGGGGCGCAGGTTCAGCAGCCGCCGCTCGTATTCGCCGGCCTGTGAAGGCCTGCCGGGTGTCGGGGTTGAGCACGCGCACCAGGCGCTGGGCGAGCACGCCGATCAGGCTCGAGGACAGCAGGAACGGCTCGATGCCCATGTCGCGCAGGCGCGTGAGCGCGCCCGCCGCGGTGTTGGTGTGCAGCGTCGAGAGCACCAGGTGGCCGGTGAGGCTGGCCTGCACGGCGATCTGCGCGGTCTCCAGGTCGCGGATTTCGCCGACCAGCACCACGTCCGGGTCCTGGCGCAGGATGGCGCGCAGCCCGCGCGCGAAGGTCATCTCGACCTTGGTGTTGACCTGGGTCTGGCCGATGCCGTCGATGTAGTACTCGATCGGATCCTCGACCGTCATGATGTTCTGGGTGTTGTCGTTCAGGCGCTCGAGCGCCGCGTACAGCGTCGTGGTCTTGCCCGAGCCGGTCGGGCCGGTGACCAGCAGGATGCCGTGCGGCTTGTGGATCAGCTCGTCGATCAGCTGTCTGCGTGTCGCGCGTCCATGCCCAGTGAGTTCAGATCGAGCCGGCCGGCCTGCTTGTCGAGGATACGCAGCACCACGCGCTCGCCGTGCCCGCGACGGGATGGTCGAGACGCGCACGTCGACCGCGCGGCCGGCGATGCGCAGGCTGATGCGCCCGTCCTGCGGCAGGCGCTTCTCGGCGATGTCGAGCTTGCGACATGACCTTGATGCGCGACACCACCAGCGGGGCCACGGCGCGCTTGGACTGCAGCACCTCGCGCAGCACGCCGTCGACGCGGAAGCGCACCACCAGGCGGTTCTCGAACGGCTCGATGTGGATGTCCGAGGCGTTCTCCTTCACCGCCTGGGTCAGCACCGCATTGATCAGGCGGATGATCGGCGCATCGTCGTCGCTCTCGAGCAGATCGGCCTGCTCGGGCAGTTCCTGCGCCAGGTGCGCCAGATCGGTGGTGTCCTCGAGCCCCCGACCGCCTGCATCGCGTCGCGGCCGGCCTCGTAGGCCTGGCGCAGCAGCTCATCGAAGGCGCCTCTGGTACCCGCTCGAGCCGAACGGGCGGCGCAGGTAGCGGCGCACTTCGGCCAGCGCCAGCGGGCGAGGCGGTGTCGCGGTAGGTGCACTCCGCGACCCCGTCGACCACGCGATTGACCAGCACGCCGTGGCGCTTGGCGAAGGCAAACGAGAGGCGTCGTCCCGGAGCGAGGTCCGCGCCCGCGGAGCTGCCTGGGACGTTGTCGTTCATGGCTGGCCCGCAGGCGCCGTCGGGGGGGTGGCGGGAGGGCGCGGCGCGGTTGTCGGGGGCCGGTGAGCCGGCGCGACACGGGGTCACCGGCCGGCGGTGCCTCCGGCGCAGGGGCGGCCGGCGCGGGAGCGCGAGCCCGTGGCGCCCTGGCGGCGTCCCGATTGGCCGGAGCCGCCGCGCCGCTGTCGGCGGGGTTGGTTCCCGGAGGGGGCGGCGGCGGCAGCGGCGGAAGGGTTCCGCGCGAGACGCCCGGCAGCAGCGGCGAGCGCTTCATCGCGTGTCGACCTTGCTTGCTGCTGATCGCAGATGTAGTTGTACTTGGAGTCGGTCTCGAAGGCCGCCTGCGCCTGATCGCGCAGGATCTTCGGCCGGATGAAGATCATCAGGTTGTTCTTGGTCTAGGTCGCGTTACGCGTTCTTGAACAGCTCCCGAGGATCGGAATGCTGCCGAGGAACGGCACGCGATTCTCGCCCTTGACGACTGTTGTCTTCGATCAGCCCGCCGAGCACGACGATGCCGCCGTCCTCGATCAGCACGTTGGTGGTGATGGTGCGCTTGTTGGTGATGAGGTCGACCGCGCCGGCGGGCTTCGGACCGATGCTCGAGCTCTCGATCTAGATCTTCAGCATCACCGCATCGCCTTCGGTGAGATGGTCGGCGTGACCTTCAGGATGGTGCCGACCTCCTCGCGCTGGATGGTCTGGAACGGGCTGACCGGTCCGCCGGTGGTGCCGGTGTTGGTGTACTGACCGGTGACGAAGGGCACTTCCTGGGCGACCTTCATTTCCGCTTCCTGGTTGTCCATGGTCACGCGCCGAGGGCGTGGCGATGACGTTGGTGTCGGTATCGCTGCGGATCGCGCGCAGCATCGCGGCGAAGTTGACGCCGGTGCCGGCGACGCGGCCGATGCCGACGGTCGTGCCCCTGCAGCAGCGTGGTGGAGGCGTTGGTGGGGTTCTGAATGGCGTCGGCCAGATCCACGATGCTGGTGCCGCCGACCGGGGTCACGAAGCGCAGCCGGCGGGGACGTTGGTGCCCTTGGAGAAGGCCGCCCAGTTCACGCCCAGCTCGGCGGTCTTGTCCTGATCCACCTCGACGATGATGGCCTCCACCAGCACCTGCGGGCGGCGGATGTCGAGCTTGTCGATGATGTCCATGACCGCGCGCATGATCTTCGGGCGGCGCCGTGATGACCAGCGCGTTGTTGGTGGGATCGGCCCAGATCATGGCGCTCTTCTCCGCCTGCGCCAGCGGCGAGCCCGCCGCCCCCGGGCGCCCGTGCCGGCGGCACCGGCGAGCAGCCTGGGCGATGCCGGTGATCTGCTCCTTGAGCTTCGGCGCGAGCTTCTCGGCATCGGCGTAGTGCAGGTAACGCACCTGCGTGTCCCCGCCGGCCTCGAGCGGGGTGTCGAGGTGCGCGACCAGCGCACGCAGGCGCAGCCGCTGCGCCGGCTCGCCGCCGATCAGCACGCTGTTGGAGCGCTCGTCGGCCACCACCTTGACCGCGACGCCTTCGCTGGCGGCCGCTCCCTGGTAGAGCGAGTTCACCACGCGCACGATCTCGGAGGCGGAGGCGTTCTGCAGCGGCACGATCTCCACGTCCTGGTTTCCGACCTGGTCGATGCGCGGATGATGCGCATCATCCGGTTCACGTTGCTGGCGTGGTCGGAGATGATGAGGATGTTGGCCCGGCGGGTAGGCGGCGAGCTGGCCGTTCTGCGGCATCAGCGGCCGCAGCATCGGCACCAGCTGCGCCGCGCTCACGTTCTTGACCTCGAGCACCTGGGTCACGATCTCATCCGAGGTCGCGCTCACGTGATCGGGCAGGTCGGTCGCCGGGGAACTGACGCGCGTTGGCGTCCGGCAGGATCTTGACCACGTTGCCGGCGGGCACGGCGATGAAACCGTGCACCTGCAGGATCGACAGGAACGCCTCGTAGAAGGCCGCCGGCGTCATCGGGGTCGAAGACAGCATCGTCACCTGCGCGCGCACCCGCGGATCGATGATGAAGTTCTTGCCGGTGGCCACGCTCACCGCTTCCGCGATCTGCGTGATGTCCGCGTCCTTGAAATTCGGCGTGATGCGCTGCGCCGGCTGCGGCTGCTGCGCGCGTGCTGCGTCTGCTGCGCCGGGGCGAGCGAGGCGCTCATCAGCACCGCGAGCGCGCACCCTGCAAATGAACGAAAGCCTGCTCACTGACCTGTTCCCCCCAAATGACGCTCGGGCCGTTACTGGCCGCCGCCGTTGCCGCTCGTCGTTCGGACGGCGCGCCCTGCTCGGGGCTCGGCGGCGCCGGGGCCGCTGCCGCCCGCCTGGCTCCTGGCTGGCGAGGCTGCTCTGCCTCCTGGGCGACCTGGGCAATGTTCAAATTGAGATCCTGCTGCTGCCCGCCACGAATGACCGTGACGCGCGCCTCACTGGAGCTAGCCAGCGTGTGCAGAATCTGCTCGCCGCGGTCGCGGTCATCGAGCGGGGTGCCATTGATGGCCGTCACCTGGTCCCCAGGGCGCAGCCCGAGGCGCATGAAGGCCTGGCGGTTGCTGGCCCGGGTAAACCCGAAATCCGTTCATCTTGCCGTGATCCATCACCGGCTGCGGCCGCAGGACATCCATCAGCAGGCCCGGCTGCTCGGTGATCATGCGCCGCATGCGCTCGATGGAGGGACTCGGGGCCTGCAGCGCCGCGGAGGAGGGCGGCGGGGCGTTGCCAGCAGGCTGGTGCGGCAGGGCAAGCGACTCGAGCTGCCCGTTGCGGTCGATGACCACGCGGTCGCTGTACACCGAATGCAGCTTTGCACCGCCGGGCACGTTGTCTCCGACCGGATACACTTTCGCGGTCTGTGACATTCTGTCCGAGGATCGCCAGGCCATTCTGGGGATCATTGCCGGCGATGATTCCGGTCAGTACCAGCGGCATGCTCGTTCGCGGGGCGTCAGCACCGTCGTCCAGCTTTTGCGGCGCGGTGCCGAAGAGGTGGGCATTGGTGATGGCGGCCACGTCGAGCGAGTGCATCCGGGCCGCCCGCAGCCGTTCCGCGCGCCCGGGCGCGCCGGCGGGCGGGCGCGTAGCGCCGCGGGCCACTCCGGCCAGATCCGTGACGATGAGCGCCGCCTGCACGCCCAGCGCCAGGGCGAGGATCCAGGTCGCGACGCGCGGTCCCTCGCTCAGCAGCAGGGCGCGCCAGCGATCGTGCGCGGGAAGACCCTCGAGCCAGGAGGCGGCGTTCATAGGCTTATCGATGTGCGGCCAACGGTGCTTCCCAGGGCTCCTTGCGTGCCCGGCGCAGCCCCCGGGAGGCGCGCTGCGCTATGTGCGAACGCGCAATCATACGAGGCACGTGCTTGCGCTCTCAAGCGATTGTTTCTGCAGGAGTAACTACCGCACATTCTGGCAGGCTTGTGCTGCCGTTTCGCGACCCCTATAAAGACAGTCATGCCCGATCCGCATCCGGCCCGCCCCGACAGCGGCGTCGTCGTCGAGGAGGCGCGCCCGGAGGTCAGCACAGCCGCCGCTCTACCGGGTCGTACTGCTCAATGATGACTACACCCCGATGGAGTTTGTGGTCGATGTGCTGGAAAAGTTCTTCGCGCTGAACCGGCCGACGGCCACGCGGATCATGCTGGAGGTGCATACCAAGGGTAAGGGGGTGTGCGGGGTCTTCACATACGAGATCGCAGAAACTAAAGTGGCACAGGTGACGAGCTACGCGCGCGACCATCAGCACCCGCTGCTGTGCACGCTCGAGGAAGCCTGAAGCGCGCAGCCGCGGGGAAGACTGTGACGTCAATCGAAAGGTCTGCGAAGTGTTGTCGAACGAGCTTGAATTCTGCCTGAACCAGGCCTTCCACCAGGCGCGCGAGGCGCGCCATGAATACCTGACGGTCGAGCACCTGCTGCTCGCGATCCTCGACACGCCCAAGGTGCGCGAGGTGCTCGAGGCCTGCGGCGCGGACCTCGAGCGAAGCTCAAGCAGCGAACTCAAGCAGCACGTCGAGAGCAATCGACGCCGCGCCTGGAGGAGCGAGGAGCGCGAGGTGCAGCCGACGCTGGGCTTCCAGCGCGTGCTGCAGCGCGCGGTGTTTCACGTGCAGTCGAGCGGCAAGAAGGAAGTCGGCGTCGTCAATGTGCTGGTCGCGATCTTCAGCGAGAAGCAGAGCCACGCGGTGTTCCTGCTGCACGCGCCAGCAGGTCACGCGGCTGGATGTCGTCAACTACATCTCCCACGGCCTGTCGCAAGATCGCCGAGGAGAAGACCGACAAGGAGCGCGACGACGCCGGCGCGGAGGGCGAGCGCGACAGGCGATCCGGCAGCGCGCTGGAGAAGTACGCCATCAACCTCAACGCGCATGGCGCAGGAAGGGCGCATCGATCCGCTGATCGGCCGCAAGCTCGAGGTCGAGCGCACCATCGAGATCCTGTGCCGCCGCCGCAAGAACAATCCGCTGTACGTCGGCGAGGCCGGCGTCGGCAAGACCGCGATCGCCGAAGGGCTGGCGCGCCTGATCGTCGAGGGCCAGGTGCCCGAGGTGCTCGCCGACTGCACCATCTACGCGCTCGACATGGGCGCGCTGATCGCCGGCACCAAGTACCGCGGCGATTTCGAGAAGCGCCTGAAAGCGGTGATCACCGAGCTGAAGAAGCAGCCCGGGCGCGATCCTGTTCATCGACGAGATCCACACCGTCATCGGCGCCGGCGCGGCCTCCGGCGGCGTGATGGACGCCTCCAACCTGATCAAGCCGGTGCTCGCCAACGGCGAGATCCGCTGCATCGGCTCGACCACCTACCAGGAATATCGCGGCATCTTCGAGAAGGATCACGCGCTGGCGCGGCGCTTCCAGAAGATCGACGTGGTCGAGCCGTCGGTGGCCGAGACCGTCGAGATCCTGCATGGGCCTCAAGCCGAAGTTCGAGGAGCATCACGGCATCGAGATACGCCGATGAGGCGCTGCGCGCGGCCGCCGAGCTGGCCGACGCGGCACATCAACGAGCGGCACCTGCCCGACAAGGCCATCGATGTGGTCGACGAGGCCGGCGCGCGGCTGCGCCTGAAGCCGGTCGGCGAGCGCGAGGCGACGCGTCGAGGTGCGCCACATCGAGGATGTCGTGGCGCGCATGGCGCGCATTCCGGCCAAGAACGTCTCGGCCTCGGACCGCGAGGTGCTCAAGAACCTCGAGCGCAATCTCAAGCTGGTGATCTTCGGCCAGGATCAAGGCCATCGAGACGCTGGCGGCCGCGATCAAGATGGCGCGCTCGGGCCTGGGCGATCAGCGCAAGCCGGTCGGCAGCTTCCTGTTCGCCGGTCCCACCGGCGTCGGCAAGACCGAGGTCACGCGCCAGCTCGCGATCGCCATGGGCATCGAGTTCATCCGCTTCGACATGTCCGAGTACATGGAGCGCCACACGGTGTCGCGCCTGATCGGCGCGCCGCCGGGCTATGTCGGCTTCGACCAGGGCGGCCTGCTGACCGAGGCGATCGCCAAGCATCCGCACTGCGTGCTGCTGCTCGATGAGATCGAGAAGGCGCATCCGGATGTGTTCAACCTGCTGCTGCAGGTCATGGATCACGGCACGCTGACCGACAACAACGGCCGCAAGGCCGATTTCCGCCACGTGATCATCGTCATGACCACCAATGCCGGCGCGCAGGAGATGAGCCGTGCCGCCGATCGGCTTCACGCACGCCGACAACGCCACCGACGGCATGGAGGCGATCCGGCGCCTGTTCTCGCCCGAGTTCCGCAATCGCCTCGATGCCATCATCCAGTTCGCGGCGCTCGATCCGATCGACCATCGAGCGCGTGGTCGACAAGCTGCTGATCGAAGTCGAGGCGCAGCTCGAGCCGAAGGGCGTGACGCTCACCCTCGACGAGGCCGCGCGGCGCTGGATCGCCAGAAGGGCTACGACCCGAAGATGGGCGCGCGTCCGATGGCGCGCGTGATCCAGGAGTACATCAAGCGCCCGCTGGCCGAGGAGCTGCTGTTCGGCGAGCTCGTCGGCGGCGGCCAGGTGCGGGTGTCGGTGGCCGAGGACGGCTCGCAGCTGACGCTGGATGTGCCAGCCGACACAGCCGGAAGTGACCGGCCTGCGCCGGCCTGAGCGCTAGCGGCCGCGGTAGATGATGCGGCCCTTGGACAGGTCGTACGGCGTCATTTCCACCGTGACCGCATCGCCGGTCAGGATGCGGATGTAGTTCTTGCGCATTTTGCCCGAGATGTGCGCGGTCACGACGTGACCATTCTTCAGCTTCACGCGGAAGGTCGTGTTGGGCAGGGTCTCGACGACCTCACCTTCCATCTGAATCGCATCTTCTTTGGACATGCTGCGCTGCGTAGCCTGAGGGGCGCGAATTGTAGCACAAAGCGCGCGCCGGCAATTGCAATCGTGCGTGCAGCTGACGGCAGTGCACGTCAGGCGCTACGAGCGGCGCGGCCACAGCGTGCAGATCGCGCAGCAAGCCTGGAACTGCTGCGCGGGATGGCGCGGCTGCCCAGGCTGCGCAGGTGGCGCGAGGGCAGCTGGCAGTCGATCACGCTCGATGCCGTTGCGCCGGCACAGTGCGCCACCAGGCCGGCCAGCGCGGCCTTGGAGGCATCGCGCTCGCGGCTGAACATCGATTCGCCGAAGAACACCCGCCCCAGCCGCACGCCGTAGAGCCGCCGACCAGGCGATCGCCGGCGCGCCAGATCTCGATAGCTGTGGGCATGGCCCGAGCTGGTGCAGCTCGCAGGTAGGCGGCGCGCATCTCGGCGGTGATCCAGGTGCCCGGGCTGCGCGCGCGCGGCGCGGCGCAGCCGTCGACCACGGCGGCGAAGTCGCGATCCACGTGCGACGTGAAGCCGCGCGTTGCGCAGCGTCTTGGCGAGGCTGCGCGAGCGATGGAACTCCTCGCGGCAGCAGCACCGCGCGCGGATCGGGCGACCACCACAGCACCGGCTGGCCGGGCGAGTACCAGGGAAAGATGCCGCGCTCGATAGGCGGCGAGCAGCCGCTCGGGCGACAGATCCCCGCCGGCCGCCAGCAGCCCGGCGGGTCATCGCAGCGCCGCTCGTGCGGCGGGAAGCGCTCCGGCGGATCGTCGGGCGACAGCCAGGTGATGGTCTTCAGCGAGCTGCCGCGCGTCGGCTGCGCCTTTGCGATACGGCGACGTGCGCCATGCACCTCGCTGCGCATAGGCATCGACCGCCGCGCCCTCGCGCGCCAGGTAGTCGCCGATGGCGCGCGCGCAAGCGGCGATCGGCGATCCAGTGCGCCGACCAGGTCAGGGCCGGCTCGAAGCCGCGCGCGACCTTGTGTTCACCCTGCGTGCCGGGCTCGAAGCGCGCAGATGCCGCTGCTCGATGCAGTACTCGATGCCCTGGTGGTAGCAGGTCTCGAAATGCAGGCTGTGGTAGTCGGCGCCGCGCCCCAGTAGCGGCCGATAGAGCGCCTCTCGGCGGAGCAGAAGAACACCGCCGCCGCCACCGGCTGCGCCTCGCGCATCGCGAGCTTGACCATCAGGCTCTGCGGCCAGGGCGCGCGCGATCTCGCTGAAGAACGCGCGCGATTGAGGTACGGCTCGTGGCCGTGGCGCAGGAAGGTGATCGCGGTGCAGCGCGTAGACGCGCTCGAGCAGCGCTCGCTCGAGCTCACCGCCGAGGCAGCGTCTCGAAGTGCGATGCCCTGCTTCGGCGACGCGCCGGCGCTCGCGGCGGGCCTTCTTGCGCTTCTCGGCCGAGAAAGTCGCCGAGATAATCCTCGAAGTCGCGGTAGCCGCGGTTGTGTCCAGTGGAAATGGCAGTCGCGCCGCAGCAGCCAGCCGGCCGCTCGCAGGCCGCGCGCGCCGGCTCATCGAGGAACAGTGCGTGCACCGAGGACAGGCGCTGGCTGCGCGGCGTACTGCTCGCAGCTCGCCGGCAGCAGGCGTGCGGCGCAGGCTGCACGGTCGCAGGTCGGCGCGGCACAGCAGCCGCGGGCCGGTGGCGGGCGTGAACGGCACGGCGCACAGCAGCTTCGGGTAATAGCGGCAGGCCGAGCCTGTTCGTAGCCGCGCGCCCAGGCGAAATCGAACACGAACTCGCCCCAGGAGTGGGTCTTGACGTAAGCCGGCGCGGCCGCCGCGAGCCCGTGCGCATCGCGCAGCGTCAGATGGCGCGGGCTCCAGCCGCTGCGCGGCCGACGCAGCCGCGTGTGCTCGAGCGCCGCCAGGAACTCATGGCGCAGGAACGGATAGCCGTCCGCGCCAGCGCGTTCCACTGCTCGCGGCGGCAGGTCGCTGATGCTGCGGCTGAGTATCCGGCCTTGTTCACAGGATACTCGTCGGCGCTCCGCTGGTGCCGGCCGCGTGTCGAGGCTGCTCCAGGTAGCGGTCGGCATCGAGCGCCGCCATGCAGCCGGAGCCGGCCGAGGTGATCGCCTGCCGGTAGACATGATCGGCGACGTCGCCGGCGGCGAACACCCCGGCGACGCTGGTCGCGGTGGCGTTGCCGTCGCGGCCGCCGTGCACGCTGATGTAGCCGCCGCGCATCTCGAGCTGGCCGGCGAAACAGCTCGGTGTTGGGCGTGTGGCCGATGGCGATGAACATGACCCGTCACCGCGAGATCGCGCCCGCCGGCGTCGTTCTGCGTGGAGCGGATGCGCACGCCGTGACGCCGTAGCTCATCGCCCAGCACCTCATCGACGGCGTGGTTCCAGAGCAGGCTGATCTTGCCGGCTGCGCTCGCGCGCGAACAGCCGATCCTGCAGGATCTTCTCCGCGCGCAGCTTGTCGCGCCGGTGGATCAGCGTCACGTGCTGCGGCCATGTGCGACAGATACAGCGCCTCCTCGACCGCGGTGTTGCCGCCGCCGACCACCGCGACCCGCTGGCCGCGGAAGAAGAAGCCATCGCAGGTGGCGCAGGCCGACACGCCGCGGCCGCGGAATTTCTCCTCGGAGGGCAGACCCAGTAGCGCGCCGAGGCACCGGTGGCGATGATCAGCGCATCGCAGCTGTAGTGACCCGCTTCGCCGCTGCGAGCCGGAACGGGCGCACGGACAGGTCGGCCTGCTGGATGTGATCGATCGACGATCTCGGTGGCGAAGCGCTCGGCGTGGTCGCGCATGCGCTCCATCAGCGCCGGCCCCTGCAGCCCTTCGACATCCCCGGGCCAGTTGTCCACGTCGGTGGTGGTCATCAGCTGGCCGCCCTGCTCCAGGCCGGTGATCAGCATCGGCGCGCGATTGGCGCGCGCGGCGTAGACCGCGGCGGTGTAGCCGGCCGGGCCGGAGCCGAGGATGATCAGACGGCTGTGCCGGGTAGTCGTCATGTCTATTTCCTTCATGGTACGCACAGCCCTGACTAATGGCTCAGGCCGTCTGATGCATTAAGAGCTGGACCGCACTTAGTCGGATCCTTGGCTGAGATCGTATCCGCGTCCCGCCGCGCGAGCGCCGTCGCGTTTCACGGCCGCCGTGCACCGCGGCCTGCGCGAGAGCGCCGTCATCGCGCTCGGCAGTCCTGGCGCTGGTGCTGCTGCTGGCGCTCACCACGCTACAGCCCGGATGATCCGGGATTCTCCTTCACCGGCAATGCCACGCCGGTCCACAACCGCATCGGGCCGGTCGGCGCCTGGCTCGCGGACGTGCTCTTCTTTCTCTTCGGCCGCCCGGCCTTCCTGTTCCGGTGATGCTCGGCCGCCGCATGCTGGAGGCTGCAGCGCCGGTCAGGCGCAGGCAGCACTTCGCGTGCCAACACCGCGGTCCGCATCGCCGGGTTTCTGCTGGTGCTGGTGGCCAGCTGCGCGCTCGCGACGCTGCACTGGGCGCCCGGAGTGCTGCCGCAGAGCGCCGGCGGCGTCGTCGGCAGCGCAGTCGGCCGCGGCCTGGCGTCGGGCCTGGATTTCCTCGGCGCGACGCTGCTGCTGCTCGCCGCCTGGATGGCCGGCGCGTCGCTCGCCTTCGGGTGTCTCTGGCTCACCGTCATGGATCGGCTCGGGGCGCTGGATCTGGGCGGGCGTCGCGCTGGCTGCGCGCACGCTGGCCTCATCGCCGCGACGCCGCCGAAGGGCGCGAGCGCCAGCTCAGGCGCGCAAGGAGGCTGTCGAGGCCGCAGAAGAAGGCCGCGACGCGCCGCGCATCGCACGCGCATCGAGGCGCCCGGCGCCGCTGCTGGACAAGAGCGAGCGCGTGGAAAGCGAGCGGCAGGTGCCGCTGTTCGACCCGCCGAACGGCCAGTGAGCTGCCGCCGCTGAAGCTGCTGGATGATCCGCCGCCGCACGAGCCGTTGTATTCCGCCGAGGCGCTCGAGGCGATGTCGCGCCTGGTGGAGATCAAGCTGAAGGACTTCGGCGTCGACGCCGAGGTGGTGGCGGTGCATCCGGGTCCGGTGGTGACGCGCTTCGAGATGCGCCCGGCGCCGGGCGTCAAGGCCAGCCAGATCACGGCGCTCGCCAAGGATCTGGCGCGCGCGCTGTCGATGCTGTCAGCGTGCGCGTGGTCGAGGTGATTCCCGGCAAGACCGTGATGGGGCTGGAGATCGCCAACGAGAAGCGCGAGCTGGTCACGCTGGGCGAGATCATCCGCTCCAAGGCCTACGATGAGATGCGCTTCGCCGCTGGCGCTGGCGCTCGGCAAGGACATCGGCGGCCTGCCGATGGTCGCCGATCTGGCGCGCATGCCGCACCTGCTGATCGCCGGCACCACCGGCTCGGGCAAATCGGTCGGCATCAACGCCATGGTGCTGTCGCTTGCTGTACAAGTCCACCGCCGAGCACGTGCGGCTGATCATGATCGATCCGAAGATGCTGGAGCTGTCGGTCTACGAGGGCATTCCGCATCTGCTGGCGCCGGTGGTCACCGACATGAAGCAGGCGGCCAATGCGCTGCGCTGGTGGGTCGCCGAGATGGAGCGGCGCTATCCAGCTGATGGCGGCGCTCGGCGTGCGCAACATCGCCGGCTTCAACCGCCGCGTGAAGGAGGCGAACGACGAGGGCAAGCCGATCCTCGATCCGGTGATGATGCAGCGGCCGCCAACGACCCGAGCATCGACCAGTGCGAGATCCCCAATCTGGAGCCGCTGCCGTACATCGTCGTGATCATCGATGAGCTCGCCGACCTGATGATGATCGTCGGCAAGAAGGTCGAGGAGCTGATCGCGCGCCTGGCGCAGAAGGCGCGCGCCTCGGGCATCCACCTGATACTCGCGACGCAGCGGCCCTCGGTCGATGTCATCACCGGGCTGATCAAGGCCAACATTCCCTGCCGCATCGCCTTCCAGGTCTCGGCCAAGGTCGACTCGCGCACCATCCTCGATCAGATGGGCGCCGAGACCGCTGCTCGGGCACGGCGACATGCTGTACCTGCCGCCCGGCACCTCGATGCCGACGCGCATGCATGGCGCCTTTGTGTCCGATGCAGGAAGTGCATCGCGTGGTGGAGGCGCTGAAGACCTCGACCCCGCCGAACTACATCGAGGAGGTGCTGTCGGGACCGTCGACGCCGATCCCCGGACTCGGGGACGAGGAGGACGAAGGGGCTGGCAACGGCTCGAGGACGCGGAGCAGATCCGCTCTACGACGAGGCGGTGAAGATCGTCACCACCGAACGCAAGCCGTCCATCTCCTACGTGCAGCGGCGGCTGAAGATCGGCTACAACCGCGCCGCGCGCCTGCTCGAGGCCATGGAACTCGCCGGCATCGTCGGCCCGCTGCAATCGAACGGCGCGCGCGAAGTGCTGGCGCCGCGCCGCCGGAGGAGTGAGAGCGGTGCCCGCATCCGCGATCCTAAAACAGGTTTTTCGCGGCCGCCGCAAGTACGTCCATGTCGGCTGCGGGCGCGCCATCCCTGGCGCGCACGCCCGCGAAAAACCTGTTTTGTGCTCGCGTCTGCTATCGCTCCTGCTCGCGTTAGTGTTCACACTACCAATGGCTGCGGCTCCGGAGACACCTGAGGCACCTGCCGCACCTGCGGCGGAGCAGAACGCGAGCTGCTCAGCGACTACCTCGACAATCTCAAGACGCTGCGCGCCACTTTTCTTCAGACGCTCGCCGACGCACAGGGCCGCGAGATCGATCGCGCCACCGGGACCCTCATCGTCGCCCGCCCCGGCAAGTTTCGCTGGGAGATCCATCCGGAGCCTGCGGGCGCGGGCCAGCTCCTGGTCGGCGACGGCACAACCTGTGGTTCTTCGACCGCGATCTGCAGCAGGTGACCGTCAAGCCGGTCGATGCCGCTCTGTCGGCGACGCCCGCGATGCTGCTGTCAGGCGCCTGGACGTGCGCAAGAGCTTCAACATCAGCGGCGCCGGGCAACGCTGGGCCTCGAGTGGGTGCGCGTGGAGCCCAACGGGACGGATGCCGACTTCAGCCAGGCGCTGCTCGGCTTTGGGCACGGGGACCTCAAGCGCATGATCCTCGAGGACAAGCTCGGCCAGACGGCCACCATCCTTTTCGAGCAGATCGAACGCAACGGCCCGGTCAGCCCGGCCGAGGTGAGCTTCACGCCGCCTGCGGGTGTGGATGTCATCGGCACGCCGCGCCGCTGAGCAGCGCACCTCACGCCACCGCGGCCGAACCTCGTGACTGCACGCGACCCGTCTGACCGCGACCCGTCTGACCGCGACCCGTCTGACCGCGACCCGTCTGACCGCGACCCGTCTGACCGCGACCCGCTGCGACCGCTCGCCGACCGCATGCGGCCGCGGCACTCGAGCGAGTTCGTCGGCCAGCCGCACCTGCTCGCGCCGGGCAAGCCGTTGTCGGCGAGCATCGAGTCAGGACAGCCGCACTCGCTGATCCTGTGGGGCCCACCGGGCACCGGCAAGACGACGCTGGCGCGCCTGATCGCGCAGGCTTCGAACGCGCAGTTCATCGCGCTCTCGGCGGTCATGGCGGGAGTCAAGGATATCCGCGCCGCGGTCGAGGCGGCCCGCGCAGCGCGCGCGCAGCACGGGCGCCCGACGGTGCTGTTCCTCGACGAAGTGCATCGTTTCAACAAGGCGCAGCAGGACACTTTCCTGCCGTACCTCGAAGACGGCACGCTGACCTTCATCGGCGCGACCACCGAGAACCCCTCCTTCGAGATCATCAGCGCGCTGCTGTCGCGCGCGCGCGTCTATGTGCTGCGTCCGCTCGCGCTCGAGGATCTGCGGCGCTGCTGCATAGCGCGCTGCGGGACGAGGAGCGCGGGCTGGGGCGCGAGCACTTCGAGGCGGAGCCGGCCGCACTCGATCTGATCGCGCGCGCGGCCGACGGTGATGCGCGGCGCGCGCTCAACATGCTGGAGCTGGCGGCGGCACTGATGGAAGCCGCCGGGCCCGGCGCAGGCGCTTACGCTCGCGATGGCGCAGGAGATCGCCAGCGGCGGCCGCCGGCGTTTCGACAAGGGCGGCGATCAGTTCTACGACCAGATCTCGGCGCTGCACAAGGCGGTGCGCGGCACCGATCCGGACGCGGCGCTGTACTGGTTGTGCCGCATGCTCGATGGCGGTTGCGATCCGCTGTACATCGCGCGGCGCGTGTCGCGCATGGCCGTCGAGGATATCGGCCTCGCCGATCCGCGCGCCTTCGCGCTCAGCCTCGATGCCTGGCAGGCCTACGAGCGCCTGGGCAGCCCGGAAGGCGAGCTGGCGATCGCCAAGGCAGTGGTGTACCTCGCCTGCGCGCCCAAGAGCAATGCGGTGTACGTCGCCATGGGCGAGGCCATGGCCGACGTGGCCGAGTTCGGCACGCTGGAGGTGCCGCTGCGCCTGCGCAACGCGCCGACGCGGCTGATGAAGGAGCTGGGCCACGGCCGCGGCTATCGCTATGCGCACGATGAGCCGGACGCCTTTGCCGCCGGCGAACGCTATCTGCCGGACGAGATGCCGGATCGGCGATACTATCGTCCCGTCGCACGCGGGCTGGAGCTGCACATCGGCGAGGCGCTCGCGCGGCTGCGCTACGCGTTCGCCGTCGAAAGGCTGAGACAGCAGTGATCGATCCGAAACTGCTGCGCACCGACCCGGAGGCCGTGGCGCGCAACCTCGCGCGGCGCGGCTACCAGCTCGATGTGGCGGCGCTGCGCGCCCTGGAGGAGAAGCGCAAGCCCTGGCAGATCGAGGCCGACCGGCTGCGCGCCGAGCGCAACGCCAACGCCAAGGCGGTGGGCACGGCCAAGGCGCGCGGGGAGGACACCGCGGCCCTCATCGCACGCAGCGAGGGCCTCACTGCGGAGCTGGCACGCGCGGAAGCTGAGCTCGCCGCCGTGCAGGAGGAGCTCGAGCACTGGCAGCTGGAGCTGCCGAACCTGCTGCACGATTCCGTGCCGGACGGGCATGACGAGAGCGCCAATGTCGAGGTGCGCCGCTGGGGCGAGCCGCGGCATTTCCCTTCCAGCCGCGCGATCACGTGGAGATCGGCGAGCGGCTCGGCGGGCTGGATTTCGAGGCCGCCGCGCGCATCTCGGGCGCGCGCTTCGTGGTGATGCGCGGGGCGGTGGCGCGGCTGCATCGCGCGCTCGCGCAGTTCATGCTCGATCTGCACACCCGCGAGCACGGCTACACCGAGATCTACGTGCCCTACCTGGTGCGGCCGGCGGCGCTGGTCGGCACCGGCCAGCTGCCGAAATTCGAGCAGGATCTGTTCGCGGTGCGCGGGAGGAGCGAATTCGATGTCGTCCCGAGCCCGGACACGCCGCTATCGCAACGCGTGCCCGTGAGCACGCGTTCTACCTGATCCCGACCGCCGAAGTGCCGCTGACCAACCTGGTGCGCGAGCAGATCGTGCCGGCCGAGCCGCTGCCGCTGAAGTTCGTGGCGCACACGCCGTGCTTCCGCTCCGAGGCGGGCGCGGCCGGCAAGGACACGCGCGGCATGATCCGCAACCACCAGTTCGACAAAGTCGAGCTGGTGCAGATCGTGCGGCCCGCCGATTCGTACGCCGCGCTCGAAGAGCTCACCGCGCACGCCGAGGCGGTGCTGCGCGGGCTGGAGATTCCCTACCGCACGGTGGCGCTGTGCGCCGGCGACATCGGCTTCGGCAGCGCCAAGACCTACGATCTGGAAGTGTGGCTGCCGTCGCAGAAGCACTACCGCGAGATCTCCTCCTGCAGCAACTTCGAGGCCTTTCAGGCGCGGCGCATGCAGGCGCGCTGGCGCAACCCCGAGGGCGGCAAGCCCGAACCGGTGCACACGCTGAACGGCTCGGGACTGGCAGTGGGCCGCGCGCTGGTGGCGGTGCTGGAGAACTACCAGAACGAGGACGGCTCCGTGAGCGTGCCCGCGGCGCTGCGCACCCACATGGGCGGGCTGGCGCGGCTCGCGCCATAGACTATCGATAATCGATAGCCCATACTGCAGGCCAATGAGGCCTACGCCGCGCAAGCCAGGCGTGCCGCGGGAGCGCGACCCGCTCTTCAACAGCTCGGTGGCCAAGGCGCTCTCCCTGCTCGAGATCTTCGGCGGCGAGCGGCGCGCCCTGAGCCTTGCGGAGCTGGCCGCCGGCACCGGCATGACGACGAGCTCCGCGCAGCGTTGCACGCACACACTGGTGCGCCTCGGCTACCTCGAGCGCAATGTGCATCTGCGGCGCTGGGTGCTGACCCCGCGCGCCCTGATCCTGGCGGCAGCGTACCTGTCCGGACATGTCCTGCTCGAGCAGGCGACCACACACCTCATCGACCTGAATCAGGCGAGCGGTGAATCGGTAAGCATGTCGGAGCCCGATGGCACGGACATGGTGTTCATCGCGCGCTTCCCGAGCCTCAGGCGCTTCCACCTTCACACACCGGTCGGGCGGCGCCTGCCGATATATTGCACCGCCTCGGGGCGCGCCTATCTGTCGGTGTTGCCGCCGGCCGCCGCGCAGCGCATCCTGCGCCGCTCGCAGCTGACGGCGCTGACGCCGCTGACGCTGACCGATCCGAAGCAGATCCTCAGGCGCATCCAGGCGGCGCGCGAAGCCGGTTACGCCTGGTCGGACCAGGAGTGTTACCGCGGTGATCTGACGATCGCCGCGCCTGTGCTCGGCGGGGACGGCGCGCCGCGCGCCGCGGTGAACATCTCCGCGCCCACGAGCCGCTGGACGCTGGCTGAGTTACGCGCGAAGCTCTCGCCGCTGCTGCTGCAGACCGCGCGTGCGGCCTCGATCGGCGACGCGCCGGGACCACGCCGCCGATGAGTTATTGCAACGCCCGTCAGGGCACGGCGCACGCCGCGCCGGGTGCGAGCGCCGCAGACGCGCCGCGGGGGGCGGGGCCATGAACGCGCGAACTTCGCTCACACGGCGACAATTCATGCTGGTCGCGGCGGCGGCCGGCGGTGCGGGCAAGCGCGTGCGCAGCCTGCCGGTGAGCCGCGGCCGGCACGCTTGAGCTTGGCATGAACTTGTGACTACAGTGCCGCACCGAGTCGTGTGACGCCACGACTCGCGACGGGAACGGGGGAGGGGCAATGCGTATTTACCAGAGATCCCGGGTTGTGGGCGCGGCGAGCGCGGCGCCGGTAGCAGCACTGCTGCTGCTCGCCTGTCCTGATGCGGGCCGGGCACAGGAGCAGACTCAGGCGAGCGAGACCGGCGCGGCCGGCGGCCTGCAGGAGATAGTCGTGACGGCCACCCGACGCGAGGAGAGCCTCTCGAGGGTACCGATCAGTGTCACCGCGCTCACGCAGGAGAATCTCGACCAGCGCGGCATCAAGGATTTCTCGGAAGTGGCGCGCTTCACCCCGGGGGTGAACTTCGACAACTCGGGTACCAACAACATCTCGATCCGCGGTATCGCCGGCACCGGCGGCGCCGGCACGACTGGTATCTATATCGATGACACTCCGATCCAGATGCGTGCGCTCGCCTTCAGTCCGGACGAGGCCCTGCCCAAGTCGTTCGACATCGACCGCGTGGAGGTGCTGCGCGGGCCGCAGGGCACGCTGTTCGGCTCCGGCTCCGAAGGCGGCACGGTGCGCTACATCACCACGCAGCCGAGCCTCACAAAAAACAGCATCTACAGCCGTGCGGAGGTCTCCACCACCGAAGGCGGTGATTTGAGCTACGAGGCCGGCGTCGCGGTCGGCGGGCCGCTGGTGGAGGGCACGCTCGGTGCGCGGCTGACGGTGTGGTACCGCAGGGATGGCGGCTGGATCGATCACATGGATCCTTACACCCTCGCGATCGACGACAAGAACGCCAATCACGATGAGACCGCGCTGCTACGGCTCGCGGCCCTGTGGGCACCGAACGAGCACTGGTCGATCACACCGAGCATCTACTACCAGAGCCGTCAGCGCCACGACAACTCGACCTACTGGCCGCTGTATTCCAACCCGGGCAGCAACAGCTTCGTCACTGCCGATCCCAATGAGCGCAACTCGCCGGACAAGTTCTATCTGCCGGCGCTCAAGATCGAAGGGGACATCGGCTCGGCCCGTCTGATCTCGAACACCTCCTTCTACCACCGCGAGAATCAGACCGGGTACGAGGGCACGCTCTACAACCTCGGCTACTACCAGACGCAGAACGCTTCGCCGATATTCCTCAACAATCCGCCGATCAGCACCTGGCTGGTGCCGTTCCCGCTCCTCGACGCAACCGGCCTGCACGTGCCCGGGCTCAACTATCGTGCTCCCTCGGCCATCGACAACGGACAGGAGAATCTCACCCAGGAGATCCGCCTGCAGTCGATCGACCCGAACGCGCGGCTGCTGTGGACCGCGGGTATCTTCGCCAACGAGAACCGCCAGACCTATCTCGAGCAGATTCACGACCCGATGCTCAACGCGCTCACCCAGCGCGTGTTGGGTCTGCCGTACACCCAGGTGTTCTGTTACTTCAGCGGCGCCGGCTGCGTGCCCGGCCCCCTACGACCCGCTTTATCCGGATGACTCGTACTTCCTCAGGACCAACTCCAAGGACGAGCAGATTGCGGTGTTCGGCGAGCTCACCTATGGGCTCACCGAGCGCCTCAAGGCGACGCTCGGAGCACGCTACTCGCACATGAAGTACACGTTCGATACGCTGACCGGCGGTCCGCAGCTGTACGCTCCCACGAGACGCCGGTACCGGTGACATCACCGAGAACGCCTTCACGCCCAAGGTGAGCCTGCAGTTCCAGCTGGATCCGGACAACCTCTTCTATACGACCTATGCGAAGGGCTTCCGTCCGGGCGGCGCAAACAATCCGATTCCGCACGCGGCTTGCCCCACGGATTTCGCGAACTTCGGCATCACGACCGATCCGGCGACGTTCAGCTCCGACTCGGTGAAGAGCTACGAGGTGGGAGCGAAGAACAATATCAACAACCGGGTGCGCCTCGCGAGCAGCATCTATTACATTAAGTGGAACAACATCCAGCAGCTGATCGTGCCGCCGGTCTGCCAGATCTCCTTCATCGCCAACACCGGACAGGCGGTGGCGAAAGGCGCGGACGTCCAGGCGGATGTTTCCCTCACCAGCGGCCTGACCGTCGAGCTCGCTGCCGGGTATACCGACGCGCGCTACACGCAGGATTTCCGCTTCAGCAACACCGGGCTCAACCCCAACCCGCTGGTCGCAAACGGCGATGCCATCATCGGGGCGAGCAGCGAGGCCGGCGGCGGTCAGCCCACGGCGCCCTTCACGGCCGCCGCGGGCGTGGAGTACCGCTTCAACGTCTTCGCTCGCGACACTTTCGTGCGCGTCGATGGCGAGTATGAGGCGCGCGCCAAGTGGGCCACCGCCGAGCGAGGACCCGGGCACCTCGCAGTACGACCCGGCGAACTTCGTGCTGCCCTCCACGACTTTCGTCAGCCTGCGCAGCGGCATGCAGTTCGGCCCGTGGTCACTCGCGGCTTTCGTCGACAATCTGACCGACACCCACGCGCTCACCGACTACAACTACACGATCTGCAGCAATCCGGGCGCCGCCCCCGCAGTGGCATGCCACGCGAACGCTCCGGGCGCGAGCCGCCTGGAACGCGCCTTCACGTTCCGCCCGCGGACCATCGGCATCACGGCCATCTTCCGGCAATAAGGGAATAAGGGAGCGACCGCCGTCGCGCAGCGGGCATGAGCCGCTGCCAGGCACCTGCGCCAGCGCCGCGCGCGCCGCTTCAATACTCCGCCGCGGGCGCTACGCCGCTTGCGGCGAGAGCACGCACCACCTCGCGCCGTGTCGCCTGCACGTCGGCGAGCGGCGTACGCCGCACCGCCGAGACCTCCTCCGGCGTGAACGGCGCGGGGGGCGCCTCCGGCGGCAGGCGATAGCTCTCGGCCAGCCAGTTGAGCACCGCGGCGAGCTGCGCATCCGAGAGCGCCGAGTTGGCGGCGCCCGGGACCCGCAGCACGTAGTTGCGTCCCTCGCTCGTGCGCATGAAGCGCGCCAGTGCGCCGGCGAGCGGCGGGACCTTGCCCGCGACGCCCTGCGCCTGCCCGCCATGACAGCCCATGCAGTAGAGCATGTAGTCCTGTTGCGGGCTGGCGCGCGCGGTGCCCGCGAGCGCACCTGCTGCGAGCAGCGTCGCTGCCAACGCAACGGGCCGCAGCATCGGGCTCAGGGTCCGGACGGGACGACGCTCCTGCGATGCTCACGCACCGCCGCGCCCTCCATGGGATGCGCCCGCTCGGTGGCAATCTCGCCCGCAGTGAGGGGTTTCACGTCGGGCGGCGCACGGGCGAGGTCGAAGGCCACGAAATTCAGCGTCGCGGCGAGCGTGGCGTCATCGAGGCGCGCGAAGTCCGGCATCTGGAAATCGTAATGCTTGTCCTCGACCGTGATCTCGCCAATCATGCCGTACAGCACCGTCATCACGAGCTGCCGGCGCCCCTCGGGGCTGGCGGCGTAGCGCGCGGGGTACGACAGCAGCGGCGGTGCAAGCGACGGCAGGCCCGTGCCGCCCGGGCCGTGGCACACGACACAGTTGGCCTGAAAGCTGGCCGCTCCCAGAGGATACGCGGGCGCCGCAGTGTCCGCGCCGCGCACCGGCACCGGTGCGCCAAGCCCTGCGAGCGCTGCCGGCAGCAGCGCGAGCGTTGCGGCGGCAGGGGCGGCCGCTTCGCGCCGCGTCATTTCTCGGCAACTCCGATGATCACCGACAGCGAGCAATGGTAGTTCGAATCGGCGTTCGCCATGCACCAGTTGAGATCGTTGTTGCGCGAGGGCCGGTACATCGGCTTCTCGCGTTCGTTGCGATTGCACTCGCAATTGCCGCAACTGGTCTTCCCGCAGCAATCGTTGTAGGACACGATGTAGTCGCGGCCGTCGCCCGGGTTCTGGCAGGTGCCGATCCAGGTGATGGGCGAGGGGGCGCTTCCGGGCGGACAGGTGGTGGAGCTGCCCCCGCAGCAGGCGCACAGGAAGCCGTCGATCGCGCAGTGTTTCCAGTAGTGACAGCTCTCGGGACCTTCGCTGCCCGGCTGGGCGGCACGCGCGTGCGCCGCCCTGGCACGATCCAGCGGCAGCAGCGGTAGCAGCGCCGCACCGGTGAGCAGCTGCCCGAGGGAGGCGAGCAGGCTGCGCCGCGAGGTGCGCCGCGCCAGCGAGCGCGTGGAGTGTTCGAACAGCTGATCGAGCGAGCGCATCATGAGCCCCGTGCTTTCAGGGATTGAACAACATCCAGGGAGTCTGTCCGAGGTGCTTCTCGATGTGCCTGAGGCGGCCGGTGAGGGCATCGAACACCGCGACGTCGGCATGAGTGGTCGCGGCGAACAGGATGGGTGCGGCGTCCTGCGACACCTGCACCGCCAGCACCCGTGACAGACCGAGCGGCGGCATCGGCCAGCGCGCCAGGCGGCGGTGGGTCGCGAGGTCGAACACCCAGATTTCCGTTCCGCCGTCCTTGTGCGTTCCTTCCCCTCCCTCGTGCATCGGCACATACAAGCGTCCGAGCGAGCGGTGAATCGCCCCCATCTGGTCCGCTCCCGGCCGCCAGCGACCCTTCTCGCCCGCGCTCACCATCGACCACGGCGGCGCGAACTTCGGTTGCGCATCGCGGAAGTCGACTTCGTGCACCTCCCCGAGGAAGGACAGAAAGGCGTAGCCCTGGCTGGTCGGGATGCCCTGCACGAAAACCGGGTCCTTGTCGGGATCGAAGAACGCCTCGGACATGGCGCGTGAGATCTCATGGCCCTGTGCATCGAGGGTGACCGTCAGCAGCCGGCCGCTCTCGCACATGGAGGACACGCGATACTGGCCCGATGGAATCACCAGTACACAGCCTGCCGTGTCGATCTCGCCGAGCACCGTCTTGTGCGCCGGATCGAGCACGCCGAACGAGGCGGCCGGAGTGATATAGGCCGCATAGAGGAAGTGTCCATCGGCGCTGTAGGCGACGTTGAAGAAGCTCGGAGCGGTCTGGGCGCGCTTCGACGGCAGCACGATCTCGCCGGCGTTGGCGAGCGTCGCGTTGTTGGTGAACTCAACCACGTCGGTGCGTGCACCGCGGCTGCCGCGCGCAAAATAGGTCGTGGCCACGGCCGTGACGGCACCGTCGGGCGAGATCGCCACACTCGGCGTGAAGCCCGCGTCGATCTGTCCGAGGCGCCGGTAACTGTCGCCGTCGAACAGGTGTACGCGGGCGTCGATCATGTTGTCGAAGGCCTCGTCGTATACGTAAACCCAGTGCGGGCCGGAGGGCGGCAGGGACTGTACGCTGAGATGTTCTGTGGGCAGCGGCGGCGGTGCCGCAAGGGCGCGCGCCGCCAACGTCAGACACAGCGCCGCAGCCGGAAGATGAGCAAGTCGCATCGGTCCCCCCGCGCGGCCGCGTCGCGTTGTCTTCTCGACGCCCCAGGGTCGTGGCGTACCACGAGCGGCGGCCTGGCAGGAGTCTGGCACAACCGCGGCAGCCGCGAAAGGTGGCCGCGTCGGGCATAATGGCCGTGAGCGGGCCTGCGCGGCAGTCGTTCACGATAGCGAACAATCGATTATCGATGGGGAGCCATGTCGGCCGTAGCGCTGCAATCACTGTGGTCGGTAACGGCGCCCCCCGGGCCCGCCTGCAGCCCGCTCGCCGGGGCGCAGCGCGCGCAGGCCGCAGTCATCGGCGCCGGCTACACCGGACTCTCGGCTGCGCTGCACCTGGCGGAAGCGGGGCGCGAGGTGCTGGTGCTCGAGGCGGCCGACATAGGGGAACGCGCTTCGGGCCTCAACGGCGGCCAGGTGATCCCGGGCGTCAAGGTCGACCCGGATGACCTCGAGGCGATGCTCGGCGCGTCCGGCGGTCGAGTGGTAGCCACGGCGGCCGCGGGACCCGACCTGGTGTTTGATCTCATCACGCGGCACGGCATTCAGTGCGATGCAACGCGCAGCGGCTGGATTCAGCCGGCGACCTCGGAGGCCGCCCTGGCGCAGCTCGCCCGGCGCGCCGAGCAGTGGTGGCGCCGCGGCGCCACCGTCGAGGTCCTCTCGCGCCGCGAAGTACTGCAGCTGACCGGTTCGGCGCGCTACCGCGGCGGCCTGCTCGATCGGCGCGGGGGAACCGTGCAGCCGCTCGCCTACGTGCGCGGGCTCGCACACGCAGCTGCTGCGCGCCGGCGGGCGCCTCTGCACCCACACTCCGGCGCTGCGGCTGACGCGCATGGCGGGCGCCTGGAGCATCGAGACCCCCGCGGGCAGCGTCAGCGCCCCGCTGGTCATCATTGCGACCAACGCGTACACGGATTCGATCAGTGACGAGCTGCGCCGCACGCTGGTCCCGGTACCGTCGTTCCAGGTGGCAACCGCACCGATCCCAGCACCCCTGCGCAGCACGATCCTGCCCGAGGGGCAGGCGGCGTCCGACACCTCACATCTGCTGCGTTACTTCCGGCTCGATGCGAGCGGACGGCTGGTGCTGGGCACGCGTGGCACCTATGCACGCGTGCCGGCGCTGCGCGATGTGCAGTTCCACTACCGCTCGGTGCACGAGATCTACCCGCAACTGCGGGGCATCGCCTTCGAGTACCACTGGGGAGGAATGGTGGCCATGACGCGCGACCACCTGCCGCACCTGCATGAGCTCGCTCCCGGGTTGCTCGCAGGCCTCGGCTACAACGGCCGCGGGGTGGCGATGGCGACGGTGATGGGGCGGCTGCTGGCGCGGCGCGCTCTCGGGGCATCAGTCATGGAACTGGGTTTTCCGGTGACACCCGTGCTGCCTCTGCCGCTGCACGCGTTGAGCGGAGCCGCCGCACGCGCCACGATCCAGTACCTGCGCTTCGTCGATGGATTGTCGCGGCTGCCCGCGCGGCTGCGGGCGGGCGCGCTGTTCCGGGCGTGAGTGGCATGAACGCGAGCAAGAGTCGGGCTGCTCGTTGCGCTGGTAGTGGTGAATATCGCCTTCGTCATCGGCTGGGTGTGGGCTGTCCGACGTCACCGCCTGCACGGCCGGCCCGGCCCGGCCGACATCGCCATCGGCGCCATCACTACCTTCCTCGACACCCTCGGCATCGGCTCTTTCGCACCGACGACCGCGCTGTTCAAGTTTCGCGGCATACCCGAGGGACGAGCTGATCCCGGGCACGCTCAATGTGGGGCTCAACCCGGCGGCGTTTCTGGAAACGGTGCTGTTCATCAGCGTCGTGACCGTGCAACCCGCCTTGCTCATTTGCATGGTGTTGACCGCGGCGACGGGAGCGTGGCTCGGCGCAGGGGTGGTCAGCCGCATGCCGCGCCGCTCGATTCAGCTCTTCATGGGCGTGGCGTTGCTCATCGCGGCATTCTTCTTCGCCCTGAAGAACCTCGGCGCCTTTCCGCCGGGCGGCGAGGCGTTCGGGCTTGCCGGCTGGCGTTTCGTGTTGGCGGTGGCCGTCAGCTTCGTGCTGGGCGCGCTGATGTGCATCGGCATCGGCAACTACGCCCCTCTGCATGATCATGCTGTCGCTGCTCGGCATGCATCCGCTGGCTGCTTTCCCCATCATGATGGGAAGCGACGGCATCCTGCAGCCCGTGGCGAGCCTCGGCTTTTTCCGCTCGGGCCGCTTCGCTCACGTCTCGGCGCTCGGGCTGACTGCCGGGAGCCTCGTCGGAGTGCTGGTGGCGTTTTACATCGTCAAGCAGCTGCCGCTCACGACGATGCGCTGGCTCGTGACCGCGGTGGTCACGTACGCGGCGGTGTCGATGCTGCGCTCGGCGCGTGCGCCGGCGGCGCCCACGCCGGATGTGGCGCTGCGTTGAGGCCGCGCAGCTCCTGCGCCCGCGCGGCAGCGTTCCGTACTCCTCAGCCGATCGCCCACCCCATGCGCGCCTCGACCAGATAACCGTGGCGACTGCGCGCGGCAGGAGCGGGGCGTGCGGGACTCGGCTTGGCTTGCACGGCCGGACTGGCGCCCGCGCAGCGCTGTGGCTCGGCAGCGCGGGCGGACGGCGCCGCGCTGGACACCCCTGCGATCACCAGCCCCAGCATCAACGTGACGAGCAGCGATCCGAGCACTGCCCAGGTCGTCCTCATCCTCATCTGAGTCTCCCCGCAGCAATCTTCTGTGCGTATGAGACGCCCGCGCGCGCTGCGGTGGCAGCAGGGCGGCAGCGGATCCATCCTCGCCGCCAACGGGTTCGTCCCCCGAAGGGCCTGACGGGGTGCTCCGGGGCCGGTGTTAACATCATCTGACGGCACCCCCGGGAGGCGCGGTGGCGAAACTGCACGAATGCGAGATTCACCGGCTGCGTCCGACGCAGATCACCGTCGGCATGATCGAGGTTGAAGACAAGCGCGCCCGTCTGGCCGCGCTCACCAGACACGAGCAGCGCAAGCTCCTCGAGGCGCATCCCATTCCCGCCGTCTGGGGCCCGGAGGGCAAGCTCTATATCACCGACCACCATCATCTGGGGCGGGCGGCCTCGGAGGCCGGGGTCGAGACGGGTTTCTTCTGGGTCGAGGAAGACTACTCCAGCGTACCCGTCGCGCAATTCTGGCCGAACATGGGTGCGGCCCGCTGGGCGCATCCGATCGATGAGAACGGCAAGTGCCGTCCGTTCGAGGAGATTCCCAATCACCTCGAGAAGCTGCGCGACGATCCCTATCGCTCGCTCGCGGGTTATGTGCGCGAGGCGGGCGGCTACGACAAGACCCCCACTGCATTTGCGGAGTTCCTGTGGGCCGATTTCTTCCGCACGCGCGTGGTGATCGGGCCGACGCGGCGGGATTTCAACGACAGCGTGGCCAAGGCCCTGGCGCTGGCCGCCTCCAGCGCGGCCGCCCACTTGCCGGGTTACAAGGGTCCGGCGTGCGGCGCCTGACAGCGCGCCATGGCGGCTGGCATGAGGCTCGGGGCGCCGTGGGCGGCACAGAGACGGCGGTCGCGACCCGCCCGCCGGCAGCGGCCGTGGTTTTCGATGCTCATGAAAGCCCTGGCAGCTATCGCGTTGGCGGCCTGTGCGCAAGAGACGAGCACCCGATGCAGGGTTATGGTGTCGGCCCCGCACCTGGACAGCCCCGAGGCTCTGCGATCACTCGGCTCAATTCCGCCGTTCTCCGTCAACTCCACCGACAGCACCGCGCCGGCATTGGGCGCAGTGATCCTGAACGCATGCGTCGATGCAAAGGGCAACCTCGCCCGCAATCCGCAGGTTGCAAAGTCGTCGGGCAATTCCCGCCTGGATGCCGCGGCAATGGAGCTGGCGAAAATACTTCGCTATCAGCCGGCCATGTGTGACAGCAAGCCGATGTTCGCCTGCTTCCAGTTCAAGATCACCTTCTGGCCGGGCCCCGCCGTACAGACTTGAGTCTGCCCGGCAGGCGCTATTAGCGTCGCGCCCCGGCAAGCGGTCCCTTCCCGGGCCCCAGTCCTCGTCATCCCCGAAAGGGATGAAGATGAGACCAGTAGCGCTACCGAACCCGATCACGACCGGTTTGATGATACCGGTCGCTGGATTCACGGTTCCGACGAAGCTGGAGACCCCGGAATCGCTCGGAGTTTCCGTATAAATCGTTCCAGGAGTGAACTTCGTCTTCACCGAGTAGATGGTGTTGGTGTTCGCGTCGACCACCGCGATGTCATCGTGCCGCCGCCGGTCCAGCCGTGGCCTCGCTGCGTGCGACCAACGTGCGCGAGTCACTCTGGGAATGGGTCCCGGGATGCGCGACGTAGACCAGTGCCGAAACGGCCTGGTTCACGAGCACGAGGTTGCCGGATGCATCGATGGACAGCGAGTCCGGATCCACCTCGTTCAGGGTGACCACGTTCCCCGACACGTATCATGACGCTCCCGCTAACAGGAGATCAGCACAATTTTCTTCCGTACCGGACTTCGTCGACGTCAGGAAAACGTTACGCCATTGGCGTCGAGGGCCGGGTTCGAGGCGGCGATGAACATCTTGCCATTCATGAACGCCATATCGTCGAATCCACCACCTTAGCGGTCCGGTTCGAACGAGTATTTGGTGATCGTGCCAGACGCCGGTTCGATGGAAACGAGGCCGGGATTGCCGTCCTCGTTGGAGGACGCCCAGACCTTGTGAGTAGCGGGGTCGATCCGCAGACCATCGCAATGACCGGGTACGGCAAACGTGCGCAACAGGCCCCGTCCGAACGTATTCGACCACCGTGCTGAACTTGCCGTCATCGCCGCTTGCAGGTCACATTCTGGTAGCGGACCGATATATGTCCGCTATGTCCGCGGGCCAGCTCGAGCGAGTCGGGATTCGTGAAAATCCAGGTTCCCTTCGCCCAGACTTTCACCGAATACCCAGGAAGTGCAGCGAGGGCGTTCTCCTCGCCGCGGCGCCCCCCAGCGGCTTGCGAAACGAGGAGGGGAATGGAGCTGATAAACAGGCCGACCAAACAGCCGAACGACTTTGTATTCATGATTGTCTCCGTTTTGGAGCTCCGTCGTCCCGCGGCGCACTGTGTCATCACAGCGTGACTGATCTTGTGGCGGGATTGTGGAAACGTTGGCAGGACGATTGTTTCGCGCAGTTCCTGGTGCGCGTGAGCTGCCGGTGGGCTCCTCACGTCACATCGAGGCCCGAGGGCCTGGCGCGAGATGCGCTGGTCGCGGCCTGATAAAATGCGCGCAAGCGATTCAGTTGGTTAGAAACGGAGAGGTGGCAGAGCTGTTGATGTGCTCCCACGTAAAGTCGGCGTCCATTTTGAATGGAGCGAATTTCACAACAAGAACCCAGGGGAAGCCCCCTCGTCAGGAGGCCGCCCCGTCCTCGCGAAAGGGATGAACGGCGAGCAGCGATGTCATTCGTGATGCGCCGGTCGAGCTTCGGGCCTCGCTGCTGATTTGCGCCGGCGTCGGAGTCATCGTGGCAATTCTCTGCCGCGCGGGAAGACGCCGAGCAGGGGCTGCCAATTCCGCCGGGCACGAAGATGAGACCACAGGAGTGAATTTCGCTCGCTACCTACCGCATGTTCGGCAGGGAGTTAGAATCCGTCTGCTCGCGCGCGAAAAGCTGCCGACATTGATTCCAGCAGTTCAACTCCCTGGACAGCAATCGAAGCTGTCGATCGAAGTGAGAGCAGGCGGCCCCGTGCCCCTTCTACAGCTCTGAACGCTCGCCGGCATTGCATGGACGCCTGCGCTCATCCGTCCGCACCGTTCGCGGGTGCGGGTGCTCGAGTGCGCGGGGACTTTACGTAACAGACGACCGGGCCAGGAACGCTATCACGTCACAACGCGCCTTGCCCCGAGGGTGATGATGGTCACGGTCGGCGGACGGCACCAGGAGTCTCATGCTCGGGAAGTCGAACATGGAGTGCCGCCCGTGTTAAGGCTCTTGTTGCAGATTTCGCTGGCTTGGATCTCCTTGTCACTGCTGGGCATGCTGCTCTGGGTGATGCGCGTGGAGTTGGCGCGACTCGTCCGCCGCCTCGGCGGGGCAGGGCTCACGCTCAGGCCGCTGATCTACACCCGCAGGCGTTTCGGGCGCTGACCACGCTCGCCCCGCGCCTGCGCTGCTCGCAGTGCGGGAAGAAGGCCGATCCCGCTGACCTTGCGCCGATCGACCACGGGTCGCCGCTTCAGGGCTTGCGCTTCGGCTTCAGTAGTCCATGCTTCCTGAGAACCAAGTCGACCCCTTCTCGAAAGTAGTATTGCTTGGGGATGCCGGTCTCTTTCGAGAGCTTGTCGAGAAGGTCGGCCTTGCTCTTGTCCAGATAGATCGCCTGCTGGTGCCGCTTCGTTTTGCCCACAGAGCTACTATAAGCTTTATAGCAGCCTGTCGGCAATAAGCGTCACTGTTCGACTTCGCCATCGCGTTCGCTCTGTGACTCAGCTCACGGCGCAGCGACAGGTACAGGGACAGGCTACCCGGCATGACTCGTGAGACCGTCGCAACAGCGCTCCTCGTGATGGCTATGACAATTGGCGGAATCGTCGCCTTGGTGAGCTTCACCGTCTGGCTGTAGGGCCAGCGGGAAGGTCGCTCAACCCTGGCTCCCGGAATCGCTCACGGCCGTAGCACTGGCGCACCAACTTCGGGATCCACACACGATACCGCATCGCCTGTGCGGGCCCAGCAGCTTCAGCGCTTCCCTCGCGTGTCCGCTATGCCGCAATGAGGGCAGTGACGCAGCCATCCGCGAAGAATCTCAGACGGGTTAAAAAGAAACGTCGCGATTACGACTACCAACCACAGGCGCCGAACTCCCACGTGTTCTGTCCATCTGGCAAAAAACAACCCCGTGTTGGATATGGCTGCATCGATATCTCGCGCCTTGAGACTCCGCCGAAAAACTAACCATAACCTTCAGGCTCAGATTGCCGGCAACGCACCCGGCTCCGGCCGCTCATCCGTCGCCTGCACCTGACGCTCCTTGGCCGCGCGGCAAGGGTTATCTACGGCGGCGCGGATTCGTCGGCGAACTCGCATCCGTCACGAGCGCCGCCTGGTCGACGGTGAGCTCGATGCTCTTGGTCACCGTGGCGGTAACCTGTGGCCTGCACAACCGACTCGATCGGATCTCCACGAGCTTCCCGCTGCGGAAGGCTCCGAAACGGTTTCTGCGGCCTGATAGAATGCGCGTAAGCGATTGAGTTGGTTAGAAACGGAGAGGTGGCAGAGCGGTTGATTGCACCGGTCTTGAAAACCGGAGGCTCCTTACGGGGCTCGGGAGTTCGAATCTCCCCCTCTCCGCCAATTAAGAAAGGACCGGTTTTGACCGCGGTCCTTCGCGAAGGTCCGCTTCGGAGGACCATAATTCAGCGCGTCACCTTCGCCGCTGCCTCGCGCGCTTCCTTGAGCTGCTTCCAGTTCGGTGCGTACTTGAGGGCCTCATCGTATTTGACGAGCGCCTCTTTCGTGTTCCCTGCTTCACGAGCACATCGCCCCACGCTTTAAGTGGATCCGCCCAGTGCGGCCCGCTCTGGTTCGCGCCCTTGAATTTGGCTTCTGCACCCGCGAGATCGCCGTGGCGGGCGAGCGCCACGCCCCAGGAGTAGTAGGCCGCAGGTAAATCCGGGGCGAGTGCGACCGCGTCCGCGTATGCCTTCTGCGCGCCCGGCCAGTCGCCGCGACCGTCGAGGATGTCCGCGCGGAACCGATAGCAGTCGACGAACGTGCCGGCGGTCTTCAACAGCGCATCCGCCTTCTCGGGGTGTCCCGCTGCCTCTTCGGCCGGCGCGATCCAGCAGTTGTAGCCGGGGTTGTTCGAGGACACGGCGGGATCGGCGTAAGCCGTGCCGAACGCTTCCATCTCGATCGCGGCGCTGGCCACATCGCCGGCCTCGGCCGCCAAGCGGCCGCGCACGAAGTGGTCATCGCGGCAATGCTCGGATCGTGCGGGTCTTCCTTCGTCGTCTTGAGCGCCAGATCAGCGGCTTCAGGATCGTGCAGTCGAGCCTGGATGTCGGCGATTTTAGGCCCGGCCGCACTCGCGCTTGTTCCCACCCCGGCGTTCGCTTCGGCGTCGGCCACCGTTGCATCCAACCACGCCTGAAGATTCCAGGTGAGGTAGTCCCAGTTGACGTACAGAAACTCCGGCGCTCGGCCCGGGCGGCCGCCCGCGGCCGTGCGCATCTCCTCGCCCGCCCGCCATGCGCCCTCCTCGTCGCCCAGCATCATAAAGGCGTTCTGTAGGTCGGCGTGCGCGGTCCAAAAGTCGGGCTGGAGCTTCACGGCCGCGCGGAAGAGCGCCAGCGCTTCGCGGGTTGAGCCGCCGGTGGATTGGATCGCGATGCCCCAGGATTGAGGAGCCGGGGCGATCCGCGGCGTCGGCGCTCGCGAACGCCGTCCGGCAGAACGCAATCGCCTCCTCGTAGCGCTCCACGTTGTCAAGATATGCTCCCCACCGCGCCGGCTGGGATTTCGAGTAGACGTACTCGGCCGCCTCGACCGTGAGCTTCTTGAGCTCCGTGGCCGACCCGCCGAAGGTTTTTGGCGGCACCCCGTTGCCGCGGACCGTGAGCGCAAAGCCTCCCGTCGCGGTCTCGACGAGATCCCCATCGATGTGCATGTCATGCCCGAACCGCTCCTTGAGGAGCCGCGAGATCTCGCCGATGGATACGCCGGTCTCCGGCACCTCAAGCTTGATGTTGCCCGTCCAGGCACCGGAGAGGCCGCGCGCAGCAGAACTGCTACGGGTGGCATCCTGCAGACGGCTGAGTTCGTCGAGGACGGCGCTCGCGACAACCTTCCCGTCAGGCCTCGGGCGGCGAGTGCCGGCGGCGCGTCAAATGGCTCGATGACCACGCGGCGAGAGGTGATCGCGTCCCGGATCATGATGGCGACGCCGATCCCTATCACGGTCGCGGCGAGTACAATAAACAGCTGGAAGCCGATCCGCAGCCGGATGCCGAGAAGGCGCGGTCCCCATTCCGTCTTCAAAAAACTCGTGTTCGGCTTCGAGGGTTTTCCTCTGGACCCGCAGAACCTTCGTCTGCTGACGAAGAAATGCCACCGTCTCAGCCGCGACTTCCGGGTTGTGGTTCGCAAGATTAGCGGCCACGGCTGCAGCAAAGCCTCCGGACCGACCTTGCTCGAGTCAGCCTTTTCCTCCTCCTTGCCGCCGAGTACGCCGCCGAGAAATTCCTCAGCCATGCCGTTCCCCCTTCGACTTCAGCAATGTTCGCGGATGCCATTTGCATTAGCAACAAACCACGCTGGACACGGAATGTCGGCTTTTGGGCAGCCATTTCGCGAGCTTGAACTTCGCCTGTTGGCCGGTTTCGGAAAAGCGCCGCGCGATCGCTCAACGGAGGGGGGAGGGGTTCGTTCCGCCGCCGCACAGCCGCCTGGGCGGGGAGGGCAGTTACAGGGGAGTTACACTCGACGTCGGCGGATCGCGGAATTCCCGAGATTTACCGCCTCCCGAGCGTGGGCCGATCGCGCACCAAGCACCGGGGAATCTCGGTAGCTACGTTAGGTTCCGTCGGACGAGCGTCGAGCGTCGGAGAACTTGAAAACCGGAGGCTCCTTACGGGGCTCGGGAGTTCGAATCTCCCCCTCTCCGCCAATTAAGAAAGGACCGCTTTTGGCAGCTTCCAGGACGGCCAGCGCAGATCGTTTCAAGGCTTCGCCCCGGTGTGAAGGCTGGCGGAGCGCTTTGTCCACGGCGTCGATGACCGCCTGCGGCTTATCCAACTGAATATGGTGACCGGAGTCCTTGATGATCCGGTGTACGCCACGCGAGGAAAGATGCGCCAAGCCCTGTTGCAGAGCGGTCCAGACCTTCGCGTAGGATCGGTTGAAGCGGGCGCCCGCGGGCGTGCCGTTATTCCATGCGTTCTCAATCGACAGCACGATCAGGGGCATTGCGCCAAGGCGGTGGTGATCGACGCTGTCGTACCGGTGCGTGTACACCGACGACATGAGCGAGACCTTGTCGGCGAAATAGTAGGCAGTGAAGAACCGAGGCCAGGCCTTTCTGAACGCAGCGGGCGTGTCGCTCGGCAACGCCGACGCCGACGAGCAATCATTGTATTCGGGCCTGGACGGCTCGAGGGGTCCATCCACGACCAAGAAGGCGCAATGCAGCATATCGGCCGCGTAGCTTTCTCCCCCGATCACCTCATCGAAACCCGGCTGATTCTCGTCGATGAGCCCCTCTCCGGCCAAGGCGGTGTCGACGAGGACCGTGCCGATGACCTCCTTGGGCCAGCGTTGCGCGTAGAGGCGCGCCTCGATGCCGCCCAAGGAGTGTCCCACCAGCACATACGGTCCCGGTATGGGTCCGGCGTTGAGCGCTGCATGCAGGTCGTCCACCACGTCGGAGAGGATCTGCGGCCGGGGGCCCGGATCACTGAAGCCATAGCAGCGAATAACCGGTAACGAGCGGCCGATTTAGGCCGGTCAGCGATCCGCCGCACTCCAAGCGACCTGCCCGAACTGGCCGGGCCGCACAAAGGACGGTGACTGTCCCGCAATTGCCGTTCGCGACCGACTGCTTTGGGGAAGGCTACTTACCCGCGTGAGGCGTCACGACCCACGGCTACTCCGGAAGATTCATCTTCCGAAGGAACGCCTTATAGCGAGGGTCGGCCTCAAGTTTCTTTAGGAGCGGATCGCCCTTGATAAAGTATAGATCTTGATCCCGCAGGTCGTAGGCTCGATCCAACCACTCGAACGCACGATCCTTTTCGCCGCGAAAGGCGTATACACGCGCGATTTCCGAGGGCCAAGAGTGCCCGTTGTGGCGAATCGCCTCGGCGAGGTGCGCATCTGATTCGGCTTTGCGCCCGGTTGCGAAATAGACCATCGCGGAGCCCTCCAGCTCGCCATCGTCCAGCGTCTCTTTGCGATACTCGGTAAGCGCTGCCTCGTGACGGCCCTGAAGCAGCAGGGCCGTGCCCAGGAAATATTGGCCAGCACCCCATCCCGGTGCGATCTGCAGCGCGCGGCGAAACGACTTCTCCGCTTCAGCGAAGTCACCGGAACCCAAGTAGATTTGGAATCCGGGGACCCCTGCGCATCCGCGTCAAGCGGGTCGAGCTCGATGGCCTCGACTGCGAGTTGCCGGGCCTCGTCCCATTGGCCGCGTGCCGCCGCCAATCGGGCTGCGGTCTGTACGCCATAATTCTCACGCGGGCCCAGGGCGAACGCCTGTTTCAATTCTCGATCGGCCCCAGCCCAGTCCCAGTCATAGTGCGTATGAATCTCTGCCATCGAGACATGAGGCGTGGGGCTTTTGGGTCCAATCGCTGCGCGCGAAGCGCAGCCTCGCGCGATCGCTCATATGCGACGCGTGGCGGCAACCAGGCTTCCGCCCGATAAAAGCATAGGTCCTCGCGAGGCCAATGGCTGCCGGCGCAAACGTCGGGTCCAGAATTAACGCGCTCTGAAATCAACTAAAGCAGCCTCACAACCCTCCCGCGTGGAACGGGCCAGGGATTGCAGGCCGCGCAAATACGCGTCGAGGGCTTCTGGCGACTTGACCGAGGAACGAGGTGAAGTGTCGACCTCGACGGCGATCTGAAACGCGCGCGCGAGCTCGGCCGCAATGATGTCTTGCATATGGATGATGTTGATCATGTCGGAGTCGAAACCGTCCGACCACCGTTCCGTACCGGTACGCGCGTCCACGAGCTGCGCGGTGACGCGGACGCGGACGCGCCTCTCTGCGCACACTGCCCTCCACGAGGTAGGCAACACCGAGCGCGGCTCCGATGCTGGCAGGGTTAGTGTTCTTGTCCTTGAACTGGAAGGACGATGTGCGACCGACAACCCGCAGGCCCGGCACCTTGGCTAGCCGATCGAGCACCTCCTCGGCGATCCCATTGGCAAAATACTCTTGATCTTTCTTCTCGCTGAGATCAGAGAACGGCAGCACGGCGATGGACTTATCGTTGACGACGGTCGTAGCGGCTGTCTTCGTCTGTTCCGAGGCGACGTGCTTCGACCACCAGAACTTGTTCGTGAGGACGTAGGCAAGGCCGACCGCCGCAACGGCGAGCGCAGTCGCCATGACGCGCGTCCGCCACCGGAACGGAGATTTGCTTGGCACAGGAAACGGCATCGGACCGAAGTCCATGCGGGCAGCGGCGGTGCTGGCACCGAGCACCTCCCGAGTGCTGTTGCTGCTGTCGTGGCCGCGCACGGACTCGACGAGTGCAGGGAGAATTTGCTCGACGGGACCGCCCGACGCATCCAGCCACTGGTTCGCGCTCAGGAAGTATTCGAAATCTGGCGGTAACTCGGTGGTGTCCATGCGGACCGACAACACGGGACGCTTCTTCGAACTCGCTCGCTCAAGCTCTCCCAGTACGTGCGAAGACTCGATTGCGCTCTTCGAGAGCACTAGCACCAGCATGCGGCAGGAGTTGATCGCCTGCACGATCGCGGCGGCATGGGACTCGCCCGCCCGTACGTCGCGCGGTGCGATCCAGCACGCAAGCCCCGCTGCTTCAAGTGCCGCGCACAAGCGCTGCGCGACTGTTGCGTCCTGCGAGGCGTAGCTGATGAATACGTGGGTAGACGCCTTGGGGACCTGCACCGTCATCGGCGGGTCAGTCGGCGGCTGGCCCCCTCCCGATTCGGGCGCTTCTTGCGACATTTCCTGCTGGTTCCCCGGATTGTCTGCCCGAGGATGCGCCGGGGCATCTGGCCCCGCAACCTGCGGGCTGCCGCGCGATCGCGCAAGGGAGGGAGGAGGGGTTCCGTTCCGCCGCCGCACCGCCGCTTGGGCGGGGGAGGGCAGTTACAGGGAGTTACACTCGAGTCGGCGGATGGCGAAATTCGCGAGATTTAGCGCGTCCGGACCGCAAGGCGACCGCCGGTGAACGCGGTCTCCGAGCAAGGTGCCGTGGGCACGGACCGCCAGTGACAAGAACCCCGGCGCGAGGCCGGGGTTCGGTGTGCGAATCTGGCGTCCAGTCAATCTGATGGGACGCTGTACGGATATTACATTTTTACTGACGTGCTCTGAGTTGCGACGCACTGCCACTTTCCATTAGGCATTTTGATCCACGTGTCAGTCCAGCGGTCATGCAGATCGAAAGGCTTGCCTTTCTCGTCGGTCCCTTTACCTACCCACAACCCCGTTGCTATGGCTGTGTCCCCGAATACGGTCACCTGCACATTTTCATTCTCGGCACTCACATATTTGCTGGCTTTGGCATCCGCCAGGGCCTGAGCCTTGTTGGTGACTTTCCCGTCGTTGCCGGTACTGACGAACTTGTCAGCCAGCAACGGGGCGGCGAGGTCGGGGTTGTTGGTCTTTTGTGCTTTGAGCCACTGATCTTCCAGTGCCATGACGGCTTTCTCAGTCGTCCCACTGGTCTGCTGAGCCTGCGACACTGCTGCATTTGTCAGTGAAAGCAAACCGAGCAAACACCACACCTGAGTATTTTTCATAGTCTTCCCCTTATTTTTGAGACGAATATCGTGGGATCAAAAACGCCGATATCGACGCTCAGTTCTCGACCCGCTCTCTCAGATACCCACGTACCACGCCCACCCCTGCTGGAGCGGACCTAACTTGCCCAGATCGTCGAACTTGTCCGTAACCACGATCCGTTGAAGAAACTTCACACTCTTGTAGCCCAATTGCCTCTCCACCCGCAGGCGTACCGGCGCTCCGTGAGGGATCGGCAGGTCACGACCGTTCATGCCGTAGGCCAGAATCGTCTGCGGATGCAGGGCGTCGAACATGTCGATGCCATCTGCCGTGTCGTCAAATGCGTAAAAGTTCACGAATCGCGCGCCAGGCAAAACTCCCACAGCTTCGAGGAGCCGGTACAGCGGCACCCCAGTCCACTCGGCGATCGCGGACCATCCCTCCTCGCAGGTGTGTTTGGTGATTTGAGTGCGCGATGGGAGCCGCCTCAGCTCGGCCAGTGAGAAGCTGCCCGGTCGGGCGACACGGCCCTCCACCGAAAGGCGCCAGTCGACGAAGCCTCCTGCCCGCAATCGGTCGTACACCGCTCCTCGCGTGGCATTGAAGCTCTCCTGGCGCGGGTCAGCCGGATTGGTATTGCCGATGGCGGCGATCGAGGTGATGTCCCGACGATCGTATTCTCTCGCCAGCGCGCTTCGAGGCAGCAGCAGTCGTTGGGCCCTGTAGGTCAGCAGGTCGCCCATGCGCAGGACGTTTCCGTAAGTTGGCGGCAACTCTTCCGAGCATCCGCTGAGGAGCAGACCGCCGGCCGATGCAAGCCCCGTAATCAGGGTACGACGGCTGGTAAGAATTGGGTTACCTTGCATTTCAACTCCCCCGGATCATGGCGCGCATCTGACGCCTGAATCCCGACATGACGACCATCGCCAGGTGGACGATCACGAACAGAATCAGTAAGGCGAAGAAGCAGAAATGAATTGTACGCGCCGACTGCGAGCCCCCGAAAACGTCTGAGATGAACGGATAAGCAGCAGCTATGGCCGGTGACATAGCCAGTCCGGTTACGAACATCATGGGCAGCGCGATGAAGATGACAGCACAGTACGCGCACTTCTGCAGAAGACCGTAGGGAGGTCCACCTGTGACCGGCTTCCTTCGCACGCGTAAGTGGGTAAGGAGGTCCTCCCAGAGCAGTCGCGGAGCGAGTTCGGCAGCGCGGGGCAATATGTCTCGGCGCAGATGGCCGCCAACGACGCCCGCGACAACATACCAGGCGCCGATCACCACCAGGAACCAGGCCGCGATAAAATGCAGGCTCCTCGCCCAGCTGTTCTGGTTCAGGATGTCGTATGTGCGGATCGCACTGACTGGTGATCCAGCCTCCTGCGAAAACCGTGTACTCACCTGCCAGCCGCCATGACGATAATTCCTGCTGATCGGCAGCTCAAGCAGGGCGGGCGTCAGGTCGTTTCCAGTGGAACCCCAGTAGAGCCTTGGATGGGCCATAAGAATGACGAAGCCAGTAAGCGCAAGCGTCAGCACACTCGCCGCAAGGATCCAATGCGAGAGTCTGACCCAAAGCGCGTGTCCGGTGGCAACGCGTCCGCTGCCACCTAACCGCCCGGTGCCTGTGTGATTGGCCGTTACGATCGAGGTTGATGCCGCCATCGCGATCTCCACCGCCATTCCATTGTTGTTGCTGCGCCGCAGTAGCAGGGTCGCCGCGGCTCATCCACCGACTCGCCGTCACGCTCGCGGAGCAAACTACTCAACTGGTCAGATTATGCACCACCGCCGCACCTGCGGATTTGCGATGATCTTCATGAACCGGCTTCCTTTGGAGGTCACAACATCGGCGCGTCCACCACAGCGGTCAACGACACGAAAGCTCCTGCGCGCGACCCGGCTTTGGCCGGGCCACGTGCTTGCGGAATAGAGAGCCCGGCGCCGCCAATGCGTCGGGCTGTGCTGATAGTGTCTTCAATTCCCCTGCGTTCTACCAACCCGGCGCGACGTCGTACCGATCGCCATCGTCCGCGCAGAACGCGCGCCAGGTCCATGAAGCCGAGCTGGATCGCAAACAGCGGGTCATGGCGCCTCCCTTAACCCGCTCTCCCGATGCAGGAGAGCGGGTTAGCCGTCGGTCGATCGTCGGGTTAAAGAGCCAACCCGCCGGAGACTTCGATTCTCTGGGCGTTCACCCAGCGATTCTCGTCAGAGAGAAGAGCGGCGATCATCGGCCCGACGTCGTCCGGCACTCCGGGGCGCCCCAACGCCGTCATTGCCGAGACCATTTTGTTGACTTCGGGATTGTCCCGGACCATTCCGCCGCTGAAGTCCGTCTGGATGGGGCCCGGCGCCACCACATTGGCGGTGATCCGGCGCGGCCCGAGCTCTTTGGCGAGATAGCGGGTCAGAATCTCGACTGCGCCCTTGGCGGCTGCATAGGCAGAGCTGCCGGGCACGGCAACACGGGTAAGTCCCGAAGAGAGATTCGCGATGCGACCGCCATCGTTCATCAACGGCAGCAGTTTTTGCGTCAGGAAGTAGACGCCCTTGAAGTGAACGTTGACCACCGCATCGAAGTCCGCCTCGGTCATTTTCTCGAAGTTGATGTGCTGAGAATTACCGGCGTTGTTCACGAGGTAGTCGAACCGTTCGCGTCCCCAGCTCTGCAGCGTCTTGCGCACAGCCGCCACGAAGTCGTCGAACGCGCTCGACATTGCCCGTGTCGAGCTGCAGGGCGACGGCCTTGGCTCCCGCCTCACGGGCGAGCGAGGCAACCTTCTCGGCTTCTGCGCGATTGGACTGGTAGGTGAAGATCGAATGGACGCCGCGCTTGGCGAGCCTGAGCACGGTGCTGCGGCCAAGGCCGCGGCTTCCGCCGGTGACGATCGCAATGGGGGATGAGGTGTTCATGTGAATCTCCTATTGGGGGTGGGGGTACGTGGGCAGCACTCTATTGGGTGGTTTAAAACTGATAAATCCAGTCGTCTCGTAACAACTGTTCATATAAAATGAACAATACGTCGCCGATGCCCCTGTCCGATGAACACCCTCGAGGCCATGCAGATCTTCGTACGCGTCGCGGAACACGCGAGCTTTACCCGCGCCGCCGAGAGCCTGGGCTTACTAAAAGCGACTGTCTCCGTCGCCGTGCGGCAGCTCGAGAGCTCGCTCGGCACGCGGCTGCTTCACCGAACCACACGCAAGGTGCAGATGACGCTCGATGGCCAGGTGTACTACGAGCGGTGCAAGGAGTTGCTCTCCGAGGTGGACAATCTTCAGACGATGTTCCAGCAGAGCGGTGAGTCTCTGCGGGGCCGTCTCCGAGTGGACATGCCCAGCGGCATAGCGCGTCTGTATGTGATTCCTCATCTGCCCCAATTCCTGCAAGCGCATCCCCAGATCGAATTCGAGTTGAGCTCGACCGATCGTCTCGTCGATCCAGTCCAAGAGGGTTTTGATTGCGTGATGCGTGCCGGGGCGCCTCGGGACCCGCAACTGATCGCCCGACCACTGGGACGTCTGATCCTCATCAACTGCGCGAGCGCGGACTACCTGCGCCGACGCGGAACCCCACAAACCCTCGCGGATCTGGCAAAGCATGACTTGATCCACTACGTGAGCACACTCGGGGGAAAGAGCGAGGGCTTCGAGTACCCCGAGTCCGGCGAATACCGGACACTCCCGATGTCGGGGCCCGTGGTCGTCAACAACTCGGACGCTTATAACGCCGCGTGCCTCGCCGGGCTGGGGTTGATTCAGGCACCCGAAATCGGTGTACGCGAACACCTTGCTCGTGGTGTGTTGGTCGAAGTGCTGCCGCGTTATCGCCCCGAGCCGATGTCACTCTCGCTGCTATATGCGCATCGGCGCAATCTCCCCAAGCGCGTGCGCGTGTTCATGGATTGGGTCGCTGAGATTCTCCGGCCGGTACTCGCCCACTGAGGCGGCCGCTGCGCTTACACCTTGCGACCATCTGCTGCTGCGCGTCAGACCGCCCACTCTAGTAGACTCAAACACCCATGGCGGGAAAGCGTAGGAAGGAGTCAGCGAAGGTGCACCCGCTGCCGCCGGGGTCGCCTCTCGGCACCTTTGTAACAGGCGGGATGCCGCAGCAATACGTGCGTGACGCGACCGCCAACATCTACAAGAACACATCCCTCGCCCTGTTGGGACCGAAGTGGGAGCAATTACTCGCAGAAGCCCGCTCACTCTCATCTGCCGGGCAGCACGCTATTGCCATCATCATCGCGGCCGCGGCCGGAGAATGGGCCACCGAGTTTGTTCTCGAGAGACTGATGGATTCAGTGAAGGACCACAGTAAGAGCGTCCGCGACCTCATAGAAATGTCAGAGAGATTGCTGGTTACCTGGTCCTTTGAGGGAGAGCGCGTGAGAAAGGCGTTTTATGACCTAACGGGCGAAAACCCCGATCGCCAATCATGGTGGGGAGATTGGATGTGGAGCCGCCGACAGCGCCATGACATAGCGCATCGGGGCGTGTTAACGGCTAGTGCCACCGCCGCGAAAAAATGCATCGACGTCGCAGCATTGCACATTGCGTATCTGACGGAAGTCGTAAAGAGACGGGCCCCGTAGGCCCCTACTCGGCAAGGCACTGCTAAGGCCCGCCCCGCTGCGACCTGGCTGGCTCGCAGGAACGTCGGGAATTGACCCCACCTGGAGGTCTGCGACATAGCCTGGGCGACATTTGCCTTCAGAATTCGAAAGGCCTCTCCCATTCGTTCAGGCCCCGGATTGGTTCGTAATTCCTTACTTCTTCGGCTTCCTGAACTTCAGGATGAACTGATCGGTGTGCCCCTGGATGGACCCCTCGAACACCTTGCCGGTATGCGGATCGTCCCTGTTGCGCAGCATATGGCTCTCGCCGATCAGCTCGAAGCCCGCCGCCTTCACCTCCTGCTTCACCGTGTCCTCGTCGATCCGGTGCAGGGTATTGGTGTCGTGCAGCCCGGAGCCGGCCTTGGCAGCATGATCCAGCACGAAGTAGATCCCGCCGGGTTTGAGCGCCACGAAGATGGCCTGGTTGAGGGTCGCCACATCGAGGCCCTCGATGTTGTGGAAGTCGTGGTAGTTCTGCGTCGTCCACACGAGGTCGAAGCTGTTGGTGGGCTTCACGTCGACGAGCCGCTGCAGATGGACCTTCACGTTGCTGTAATGGGGATCGGCGGCGAGCGCCACGACCGGGGGCGGCGGTGCGTCAGGCTTGGGCGGCTGGGAGATGATGTAGTTGGTCACCTGACCCCGCGGTCCGACCACCGCGCTCAGCAGGCGGGTGAAGTAACCCCTGCCGGGGGCGAGCTCCAGAACCCAATCGCCCGGCTTGACGCCGGCAAAGGCGAGAGTCTCGGCGGGCTTGCGACTGGGATCGCGCTCGGTATCGGCCGCCGGTCGCGCCGAATCCGCAACGGCGGCAGTGATGTACCTCGGGATGCCGGTGTGGCGGGCGGCATAGGCGCCCGGGATTGCAAGCCCCGCGGTCAGCAGAGCCGTGGTGAGAATCGCAGCACGTTGCATGGATCGCCTCCTCGAAAACGAGAGCCATCGCCCTCGCAGGGCACGCCACTCTAGCAGAGCGCGCGGCAACGCCACCTTCGGTCCAGCGCATCCGGGGGGCGGCGCGGCGCGCTGTCGCGGCACTTCAGTATCGGAGAATCGCCACTGCGCTGTCCCAAAGACGCTGTAGGATCAGTCGAGCCGATTCCGCGCGGGCCAGACCTGCGGATTGTCCCGCCCACGCCTGCATGCGACTCAGGTCTCCCGCTTTCGTTGCGGCGACTCTCATCGCGGCAGTGAGACCGCGCTGGACCGGATAGGGTGCGGGTCGTGGCGCATTTTTGGAATTGGCGGCGCGCACGAAATCGGTCGCCAGACTTCGACCCGCCCGCCCACTAAAAACCCGGCTAACCAGGGTGTCCTCCGGGGCCGCACCTGCAAGCGCCTCCGCCCATACGGGATGAATGCCAGCTTCCGGTGCTCGCAGGAAGCCTGTGCCCACCTGCGCTGCACTCGCGCCCAAAGCAAGCGCCGCCGCGACCCCTCGACCGTCGGCAATGCCTCCCGCGGCAACTACCGGAATACTCACAGCGTCGACAACGGCCGGAACGAGGGAAGCCAATCCCACCATTTCGCGCTCGGCCTTGCCAGCATCAAAACAGCCGCGGTGCCCGCCGGCTTCCATTCCTTGAACCACAACCACGTCTGCGCCGGCCGCCTCGGCGGCTTTTGATTCAGCCACGGTCGACGTATTGGCGAACCAAGAGATGCCAAGGGCTTTCAGGCGAGCCACGAATTCAGGTGGGTAAAGTCCCATAACCGAAGAAACAATGGGTGGGCGGGCCTCCAAAAGCGCCTCACATTGTGCTGCGAAGTCTGGCGGAGTGGCATCGCCTGCGTCCGGTGCGACCGCTGGTCCCCAACTGCCAAGGAATTCGCGCACCAGCGTCTCCTGGGCCGCATCGCGGACCGGGGTGGGATCGGGAATCCAGAGATTGATCTGAAATCTGCCGTTGCTCGCCGCTCGCACTTCATCAGCCCAGGCAACAATTTCGGGCCGTGCCATCAGGAGTGCGCCACAGGCGCCCAGACCACCTGCATTGGCAACGGCAATGGATAGAGCAGGGGCACTGGCGCCTGCCATGGGAGCCAAGAGGATCGGAACGCGAAGATCAAATCGGTCGCAAAATGCGGTTGTACGATTGCGAATGCTCATGGCGCGATCCTATGGCTGCTCCTATTACCGTTGGCCTCCAGAGATCGAAGCTATCATCGTTCTACATCACATGAAGGCTATCGATGCTCGTTGTGCACTCCTGACACCGAAAAAATCCGCGCCTACAGGCAGTTGGGGCCTATTATCCAGCGATCGCGGGCGATTTTGAGCGGGTAACGACGTGACTAGCACCCCTGACTCTCAGCATCCCTGGTTCCTGGTGGGCGTCTTTTTGACCTGCATGTGCGGACTGATGTTGCAGATCATGGAGACGCGCATCCTGTCGGTTATCGCGTACTACTATTTGGCTTTCTTCGCTATCGGTATAGCCATGCTTGGCATGACCGCTGGCGCGCTAATAGTTTTCTATCGGTTCGAGGCGACATACACGCCCGGCCAATTGTTCACCACGATGGCGCGCGTGATGTCTCTGTTCGCCTGGTCGGTTCTTGCCAGTCTGGTTGCCCTGCTGAATCTCGCCCTCGGAGGGCGATTCGATCCGACTCTGGCGTTCGTAGTTTCGTGGACGTTGGCCATTGTGATTTTGCTGCCACCGTACGTACTGCTAGGGATCGCTGTTAGCCTTGCGCTAACCCGCAGCTCGCAACGCGTTAGCATCGTGTACGGGGTCGATCTCCTGGGTGCGGCAGCAGGTTGTCTCGTGACGCTGGCTCTCTTGAGTGTCGTCGACACGTATTCGGCCATCCTGCTAGTCGGAGCCATAGGGGCCATTGGCGGGCTCGCATTCAGTAGGGCGAGCCGTGCGACCGCATTTGTGACCCAAGCGACAGCCCCAGGGTATCTGCGATTCAGTGTCAACCCCGCCCGCGCACTCGGTGCCCTTTTTCTCGTTGCGGGAGTCAATGTACTGCTCGGCACGCACGGCCTGCGTCCGATGGTGGTCAAGGACACCCTGGAATCCCCCCGCCAGTTTGCCGAAGAGCGTTGGAACTCGTTCTCGCGTATCGACTTGATTATGTATCCGAAAAGTGAAGCGCACCTGTGGAGCGCATCCAAAGTCGCACCTCGGGTCGACCTGGAGCAGGGCTGGCTTAGGATCGACGCTTCCGCCGGTACAGCGATGTATAGGTTCGACGGTGACCCGCATGAGCTCGACATTCTGCGCTTCGACGCCACGGCACTGGCGTACTACATTCGGCACCAGGGTCGAGCGGCGGTGATCGGCGTCGGCGGCGGCCGCGATTTACTGACCGCATCGATCTTCGGGTTCCGGGACATTACGGGTGTTGAGTACAACCCCATCCTCGTGAGGTTGTTTGCGACTGACTACCGCGATTTCAGCGGTGCCGCGCACATTCCTGGGCTGCGCCTCGTCGTCGATGACGCACGGAGTTGGTTTGCACGAAGCCACGAACAGTTCGATCTGATACAGATGAGCATGATAGACACCTGGGCGGCGACCGGCGCTGGTGCGTTCACTCTCTCTGAGAACGGTTTGTACACCGTAGACGGTTGGAAGCGCTTCATATCTCGTCTTGCCCCGGACGGCGTTTTTACCGTTTCCCGCTGGTACGCGCCGGAGCATCTGGATGAGAGTGCGCGCATCCTTGCACTCGCGATGGCGACATTAATGGAGATGGGTGAGTCAGATCCGGCGACACATCTCTATCTCGCGACAAACGGCAGGTTGTCGACGCTAATGGTGGGGCGCGCGCCATTATCGGCGCGCGACGTAATGGCACTCGATGAAGCCGTGCGTACGCTGGATTACCGGCCTGTGGTCGTTCCCGGAAAGCCGTCGGTTGATCCTATTTTCGAACGTATCCTTCACGCTCGCACGGTTGATGAGCTGGTGCAAATTGGCCGAGCTACGCCGCTCAATGTGGCTCCGACCTGGGACGCCAACCCGTTCTTCTTCAATCAGCTGCGCGTTACTGAGCCGACTTCAATGATGCGCGCAATTGCCTCTACGCAAGGCGTCGCACGAGGAAACCTAACGGCAACACTTACGCTGTTGACATTGGTGGCCCTGTCAATGATCGCGGTCTTCGTCGTTGTAATCGCGCCGTCAATAAGCTCGGCGCATCATGTCAGCATAAAAACACTGGTATGGAGCAGCGCCTATTTTCTGACGATTGGGATCGCATTCATGTTCGTTGAGATCACTCTCATCCAGCGCATGTCACTCTTCCTGGGACATCCGGTATACGGTCTCGCGATTGTGCTGTTCAGCGTCATCCTCGCCACGGGCATCGGAAGCCTCCTTTCCGCGAGGGCAGTTCAGTTGTCCATCCCATCGCTGGTCGGATGGCCGCTGCTGCTCGCGGGCTACCTCGCCCTATTACCACTGTGGCTCGGGAAGCTATTGGAGGAGGCAGAGACGGGATCGCTCATCGAGCGCGCTGCAATTTGCCTGGTAACGGTTGTCCCCGCGGGCATACTGATGGGGTTCATGTTTCCGGCCGGCATGCGGCTATGCAACCGCATCGATTCGCGCACGACTCCTTGGCTATGGGCCGTAAATGGCTCCGCCGGAGTGCTTGCGTCCGGCGCCGCAGTGCTGGTCAGTATCGAGACGTCCCTCAATCATGCTCTCTGGATTGGCGCTTTTTTCTACGCGCTATTGGCGTTCGTCGGGCCCCAGCTACTGAAGCTCGGGGTTGGTGTCCGGACAGACGGGGTGACGCGGGCTTACGCAGGCTCAGAGGCGACTTCCTGACACGATGCGCAATAGCGGAGCACCGCCCGGCAGTCTGACCGCGGGTGTCTTCTACAACATCGACCCGAGTACCGGGATCCGCTGCCGGTAGCTTGCCGGCGCGGAATCCAGAGGCGCTTTGGCTTGCGGTTAAAGAACCGGAGCGAGCACTCCGCTGGCGCTCCCAGCGGCCTATATGTTGTCTTCGCCTGCCGTGTGCATTCCACGCAACATATCCTCGTTGCTGGGTCGCGTTTCGTGAGACGAGTCGCAGTCGAGGGTCCCTCGGATACCTATGCTTGTCGCTGGGAGCTGACCGCCGCACGGAGTTCTGTTAAACGGCGCGAACTCCCATAGAACATCGCCGCAAGAATGCGGCAGGGAGCGCGAGCCCATCCACGCGAATGAGAAAACCCAGCGCCCAATCACTGCGCCGGAACGCAGACGAGATGCACGCGCCGGAGCGACGGCATCGACCGTGCTCGAAGCGAGCAGAAACACCCTGGGTACACGCCGAATCGGCATGCAACCTCAACCAGGGTTGTCCACCAATGCGATCACGATCCCGTATGTCTCGGCTGGTCGCAGCAAGTCAATCCCGGTCGCTATATACGAGAAGGTTGGTTGGGGAATCAGCGCGCTGTTAGTGGCGGCGTACATCGCCGCCTTGGGGTGGTTATCTCCCCTGCCGTTGCAGGACTATCCGGCCCATCTCGCTCGGTCCGTGGTGATGGACGATCTCATGTTCCATGGTGGGTCTCGCTTCGGGGACATGTATCAGTATCACTTTCTTTTCATCCCATACGTTCTGGGCGATCTCATCCTGACTTTTGCGGTGGAGCTGTTCGGACCTCAAGGCGCCAGCGTGCTTTGGAGCACTTTCACCTTCCTGTCTCTGCCATGCGCTGTGCTGTTCTACGCGCGGATCACAGGTCAGCCCCGGAGCAGGCGTCTCCTTTTGTTCCTGCTGAGTCTCTACCTGGCGACTGACTGGTTCTTCGCGATGGGCTTTATGAGTTTCCGGCTCGGTCTGGCGATGACACTGGTGACTCTCGGCATCGTGCACGCGCTTCGAGGACGATGGTCGGCGGCTCTATTCATAGTCTACGTTGGCGCTGTTGCGCTGGACTATCTGATGCATCTGTCAACAGCTGCATTCCTGACAGCGGCGGTGTGCAGCAGCGCTCTACTGAGACTGTACCTGCGTACCACTCGTCTTCGGACTGAGATCCTTCTCGCTGTGCCGTTAGCAGCGGTACTCCTTTGGAATTTCCTGGTCGCGGACGGCTATCGCACGCCACTCGACCTTGTGGAGAATCCCTACACATGGGGAACGCTGAAAGGCAAATTCGCGGCGCTGGGAACTGAATTCTTCCCTTATCACAGTCATGGGGAAGGCAAGATGGCGGTGGTGCTCGCGATTTGTCTGATGCTGCAGATGGGTCGCGTGGGGCGAAAAGAGCTTGTAGAGCCGCTGCTGCTCGAGCTGACATTACTTACCGTGACTTTCCTGGGCATGTATTTCGTAATGCCGTGGGCCTATGCCGATGCCTCGTGGGTGGATGTGCGGGCGTTGCCGCTCGCCAGCCTGTTCTTTATTTTTGCGTGTACCCGGATTGCCGCGGAGGGCGCCCCAAGTGCAGAGATTCGTATAGGCCTCGCGGTAACTCTTGCGGCGCTGCTTGCGACAGCCCACCTGATAAGCCTCACGGGCGTACTCAGCAGGAACGTCGAGAAGCTTTCTCTCTACAGAGCAGTTGTCGCCGCAATTCCGCCGCGCGCAAGAGTACTGCCCGTATTCACCAATTACGGCCAAGGCTCGAAACCGCTGCTGCACGCGGGCTCGTTCGCGACGATCGATCGATCGGCTCTTATTCCATATGAGTTCGCCGGTAATAACGGCAACACCGTGAGGTACTTTCGCTACAATCGCCTGCCATATTTTCTTCCCGAGGAGTGGTATGACCTTGAGCCGCCGCCAAAGCTGCTGTGGACGGCCGTCGCCTGCGACTACGAATACCTGCTCGTGACGCAACCGTTTTCTTTCCACCGGTTCGGCCTGCGGACGCAGGTGGTTGCCCAGAATGAGGCAGCAGCACTGCTCAAGATTGAGCGGCAAACATGCCTAAGCGACTAACTCGAAGACTTCTGGCCGAAGCAGAAGGCGGCAAAGCGGCGTTGGCCGCCCAGAGCTTTCTCTCCGCCATGGGCTGACCGCAGTGAGCGAGGCAGGTCGCTGCCGCGCCCTCGAAGCAGAGCGAGAATACTGAGCAGCCATGCCAGAGACAGCAAATCAAGAGCCCCACCCCCACCTCCGGAAGAAGTCGGCCCTAACTGCACGACGCTGACGGATGAGCTGGCAGAGAGCTTGCTGGTACTCGACGTGCACGTGATGGTGAACAGCAGCGTCTCGGACTGACCGGCTGACTCTGTACCGGGCTCAGTGATCAGCGCGCTCCCGCTCGTGAGACGGCTTGGACTGTCCCAACCGTCATTCGCGCCGCCGCCGGAGGCGGCGCAACTTGTCGCATTGGTCGAGGTCCAGGTGACCGTGGTCGCACTGCCCGGGCTGAGCGTTGTCGGTGAGGCCGTCACAGCGGCCGAGACCACCGGCCACGTGACAACGACCGAGGCGTTGGCCTTCTGAGTCTGAAACCCCGCGCTGCAATTTAGCCCGTAAGAATAGGTGCCAGCGGTGGATTCCGTAATCGCTTTCGTGCCACTTGTTGCGATGCTGCCCGTCCATCCGTCCGTGGCCGACCCCCCGGTCGCCGAACAGGACGCTCCAGTCGTTGCGACCCAGGTTACCGTGACCGACGTGCCCGCCGTCACGGTCGCCGCACTCGCTTTGACCGACACGTTGAGCGGGACCAGACCGGACAGCGGAACCAGCGTGGGTGCACCGCCGACGTTGACATTCAGCGCCGCCGCCTTCGAGCCGGCTGAGGTCGGCTTGAACACCACGCTGATGGTGCAGTTGGAGCCGACCGCGAGAGATGTCCCGCAGGTAGTGGTCTGCGAGAACTGACTGGCATCGGTCCCGGAGAGTGCGATGCCCGTGATGGGCAGCGCCACTGTTCCGGTGTTCGTCACGGTGACCAGCAGGGGCGCACTCGCGAGGTTCGTCGTCTCGCTGCCAAACGCCAGTGATGTCGGAGACACGGTGTAGGGCGTCAGGAGCCCGTAGACTGCCAACTGATTGGACCAGGTCGCCACATAGACCTTGCCGTTGGCGACCAGCGGCGGCACGTATTTCGCGAAATTGCCGAATCCGTCCCGCGACGCATTCATCGTCGAGTTCCACAATTCATGGGAGACGTTCGCGGCATCGAAGGCGTGCAGCTCTCCCGGTACCGGGGGATTGTTCTCGGCGTCACCACCTGTCACGACCGTAGCCCACAGCACACCGCTCCCCTGTTGTTCGCCGTTGGCGGACAGCGCGAGGATGCCCCCGGGGAAGGTCTGCGAGCGGCTGCCCTGGGCGCTGGGGCTGGCTGCGAACGTCGTTCCGTTGAACGGGTACGCCCTAAGTACGTCCGACGCCGCCCAGATGTAGAGCAGGGGACCGCCGTTCGCGGCCGAGCGCTGCCAGTACACCGGGCCGCCCCGGATGTCCGCTCCCCCCGTAATGTTTTCTTTCTGGACGACCTGGCTGTCGGTGGCGTTGAATTTTCCAAGATTGGCGGTGTTGAGCACGTAGAAGATCACCGGTCTTGCCGCCGCCGGCCAGCAGGCCGGGGCTCGTGCCCGGGATCAGCAGCGGCCCGGAGCCGCCGAGGTCCAGGTCGTTGACATCCAGGTAGCTCCAGTTGCCGGCCGTGAACCAATCGACCAACGCCAGGCCATTTGCGGGGTCGAGCTTCAGTGCGCTTTCGCTGAAGTTGTTGACGCCGTCATAGCCGTTGCCGTAACCATTGCCGACGAATACGTAGAGGTAGCCTGAGTTGTCGACCACCGGCGGGCGGCCCGACTGCCACACACCGCCCCCCCGATTGCCGGTGGTCACCGTTGCGAAGATGCCGCTCTGCTGTAGCGTTCGCTTGTCGTACGCCATCACCCACCCGACGTAGCCGCCGGCATACTCCAGTGCCATGGGGGCAAACCCGAACACGACCTGATCGCCCGAGAGCACCAGCGATGCCCGCTGCAGCTGGTGTCGCGCATCGAACGTCGAGCCGCCGTAACTGCCCGAGATCAGCACGCCCGGGCCATAGGGCTCGGCGCCGCTCGTGATGTCCACGGCGTGCAGCCGGTATGCCAAGGTGCTGTTCTCCAGCGTGCAGGCGACGAGATACATGATGCCGGTGGACGGATCGATCACCGGCGTGCTGAGGATGCCGAGGTTGCCGACGATGCTCTTGTTACCGCTGAACACGAAGCGGGCGATCGGCACCGGTATCGCGCCGACGAGATTCGCAAAGTTGACCGACCAGAGCGGCGCACCGCCGACATCGGCGTCGAAGGCGTAGAGCGTGTCGCTCATGGTCGCGACGTACACGACGTTGTGGGTCCCCTGCGGCGCCATAGCAACGTTCGGGACGTACAGCGGCTGGGCGAAAACGCTGTCGTCCACGGGGAGCTTGAACACGAGGCCGAACGTGTTCGGCGCGACGTTCGAGGTGTTGAGCGTGGTCTCGGTCAGGTTCGCGCCGGAGACACCTGCGTCATAACCGCGCTGCAGTACTGGCTGCGCGACTTGTGCACACAGGCCGAATGAGAGGACGAGGGCGACTGCGCCGGCCATCGGCCCGCCCAATGTCCGTATCCGGCGTATTCCCCACAAGATCTCGCGCAGCCACATGGCTCATGCCCTCCCCGACTTTCTTCTGCTTCATGCCGGAGTGCATCCGCATGGCTCCGCGCCGAGCGGCATGTGACATAACTCCGCCCAGTCGGCCACCATCAGGTGGCGATTGCCTAACACGTTAGAGGCTGGGCGCTCTCGTTACAAGTCCCTCCAGCGACATCCGGCAGCCTTATCGAGTCGTGCCAAGCGTATGCATCAGCAATTTCATCCCGTTGCGCCCGCGTTCCCTGCGTTGCTCGCATGACCGAAGCGCATGCAACGGCTTCCAGCGACGGGAAAGCTTTCGCGGTGACGGGAGGATCCGACCTGATCTCTAGCCGCTCAATGGCAACCGTGTACGCAATCAGCGTTGCGATCACCGCGGCCGTTGGGAGAGTCAGCGGGAGATATCGTTTTCAGTTCATGCAGGTCGCCGCCGCGCCTTCGAAGCCGAAGCAGAGCGAGAATACTGAGCAGCCATGCCAGAGACAGTAAATCAAGAGCCCCACCCCCACCTCCGGAAGAAGTCGGCCCTAACTGCACGACGCTGACGGATGAGCTGGCAGAGAGCTTGCTGGTACTCGACGTGCACGTGATGGTGAACAGCAGCGTCTCGGACTGACCGGCTGACTCTGTACCGGGCTCAGTGATCAGCGCGCTCCCGCTCGTGAGACGGCTTGGACTGTCCCAACCGTCATTCGCGCCGCCGCCGGAGGCGGCGCAACTTGTCGCATTGGTCGAGGTCCAGGTGACCGTGGTCGCACTGCCCGGGCTGAGCGTTGTCGGTGAGGCCGTCACAGCGGCCGAGACCACCGGCCACGTGACAACGACCGAGGCGTTGGCCTTCTGAGTCTGAAACCCCGCGCTGCAATTTAGCCCGTAAGAATAGGTGCCAGCGGTGGATTCCGTAATCGCTTTCGTGCCACTTGTTGCGATGCTGCCCGTCCATCCGTCCGTGGCCGACCCCCCGGTCGCCGAACAGGACGCTCCAGTCGTTGCGACCCAGGTTACCGTGACCGACGTGCCCGCCGTCACGGTCGCCGCACTCGCTTTGACCGACACGTTGAGCGGGACCAGACCGGACAGCGGAACCAGCGTGGGTGCACCGCCGACGTTGACATTCAGCGCCGCCGCCTTCGAGCCGGCTGAGGTCGGCTTGAACACCACGCTGATGGTGCAGTTGGAGCCGACCGCGAGAGATGTCCCGCAGGTAGTGGTCTGCGAGAACTGACTGGCATCGGTCCCGGAGAGTGCGATGCCCGTGATGGGCAGCGCCACTGTTCCGGTGTTCGTCACGGTGACCAGCAGGGGCGCACTCGCGAGGTTCGTCGTCTCGCTGCCGAATGCCAGGGCTGTCGGCGACAGCGTGTAGCTCAGTACCACGCCGACTCCGCTGAGCGCGACGCTCTGCGTCCCGGCGCCACCGCCGTTGACGTTCAGCGTCGCCGCCTTCGAGCCGGGCGAGGTCGGCTTGAACATCACGCTGATGGTGCAGTTGGAGCCGACCGCGAGAGATGTCCCGCAGGTAGTGGTCTGCGAGAACTGACTGGCATCGGTCCCCGAGAGTACGATGCCCGTGATGGGCAGCGCCACGGTTCCGGTGTTCGTCACGGTGACCAGCAGGGGCGCACTCGCGACGTTCGTCGTCTCGCTGCCGAATGACAGGGCTGTCGGCGACAGCGTGTAGCTCAGTACCACACCGACTCCGCTGAGCGCGACGCTCTGCGCCCCGGCGCCACCGCCGTTGACGTTCAGCATCGCCGCCTTCGAGCCGACCGAGGTCGGCGTGAACACTACGCTGATCGTGCAGCTGGAGCCGACCGCGAGAGATGTCCCACAGGTATTGGTCTGCGAGAACTGACCTGCATCGGTCCCCGAGAGTGCGATGCCCGTGATGGGCAGCGCCACGGTTCCGGTGTTCGTCACGGTGGCCAGCAGGGGCGCACTCGCGAGGTTCGTCGTCTCGCTGCCGAATGCCAGGGCTGTCGGCGACAGCGTGTAGCTCAGTACCACACCGACTCCGCTGAGCGCCACGCTCTGCGCCCCGGCGCCACCGCCTTTGACGTTCAGCATCGCTGTCTTGGACCCGGCCGAGGTCGGCGTGAACACCACGCTGATGGTGCAGTTGGATCCCACCGCGAGAGATGTCCCGCAGGTAGTGGTCTGCGAGAACTGACTGGCATCGGTCCCCGAGAGTGCGATGCCCGTGATGGGCAGCGCCACGGTTCCGGTGTTCGTCACGGTGGCCAGCAGGGGCGCACTCGCGACGTTCGCCGTCTCGCTGCCGAATGTCAAAGAGAGTGGCGACACGTTGTAGGTCGTCAGGAGCCCGTAGACTGCCAACTGATTGGACCAGGTCGCCACATAGACCTTGCCGTTGGCGACCAGCGGCGGCACGAACTTCGCAAAATTGCCGAATCGGTCCCGCGATGCGTTCATCGTCGAGTTCCACAATTCATGGGAGACGTTCGCGGCATCGAAGGCGTGCAGCTCTCCCGGTACCGGGGGATTGTTCTCGGCGTCACCACCCGTCACGACCGTAGCCCACAGCACGCCGCTCCCCTGTTGTTCGCCGTTGGCGGACAGCGTGAGGATGCCCCCGGGCCAGGTCTGGGAGCCGCTGCCCCGGGCGCTCGGGCTGGCTGCGAACGTCGTTCCGTTGAACGGGTACGCCTTGAGCACGTCCGACGCCCCCCAGTTGTAGAGCAAGGGACCGCCGTTCGCGGCCGAGCGCTGCCAGTACACCGGTCCGCCCCGGATATCCTCTCCCCCCGTAATGTTTTCCTTCTGGACGACCTGGCTGTCGGTGGCGTTGAATTTTCCAAGATTGGCGGTGTTGAGCACGTAGAGATCGCCGCTCTTGCCGCCGCCGGCGAGCAGGCGCTCGTGCCCGGGATCAGCAGCGGTCCGGAGCTGCTGAGGTCGAGGTCGTTGACATCCAGGTAGCTCCAGTTGCCGGCCGTGAACCAATCGACCAACTTCAGCGCATTTCCGGGATCGAGCTTCAGTGCGCTTTCACTGAAGTTGTTGACGCCGTCATAGCCGTTGCCGTAACCATTGCCGACGAATACGTAGACGTAACCTGAGCTATCGACCACCGGTGGGCGCCCCGACTGCCACACACCGCCGCCCCCGATTGCCGGTGGTCACCGTCGCGAAGACGCCGCTCTGCTGCTAGCGTTCGCTTGTTGTACGCCATCACCCACCCGACGTAGCCGCCGGCATACTCCAGTTCCACGGCGCCGAACCCGAACACGACCTGGTTGCCCGAGAGCACCAGCGACACCCGCTGCAGCTGGTATCGCGCATCGAACGTCGAGCCGCCGTAACTGCCCGAGATCAGCACACCCGGGCCATACGGCTCGTCGCCGGTCGTGATGTCGACGGCGTGCAGCCGGTACGCCAACGTGCTGTTCTCCAGCGTGCAGGCGACGAGATACATGATGTTGGTGGACGGATCGATCACCGGCGTGCTCAGGATGCCGAGGTTGCCGACGATGTTCTTGTTGCCGCTGAACACGAAGCGGGCGATCGGCACCGGCATCGCGTCGACGAGGGTGGCGAAATTCACCGACCAGAGCGGCGCGCCGCCGACATCGGCGTCGAAGGCGTAGAGCGTGTCGCTCATGGTCGCGACGTACACGACGTTGTGAGTTCCCTGCTGCGGGATGGCAACGTTCGGGACGTACAGCGGCTGGGCGAAAACGCTGTCGTCCACGGGCAGCTTGAACACGAGGCCGAACGTGTTCGGCGCGACGTTCGACGTGTTGAGCGTGGTCTCGGTCAGGTTCGCGCCGGAAACACCTGCGTCATAACCGCGCTGCAGTACCGGCTGCGCCGCCTGCGCGGTCAGGCCGAACGAGAGGACCAGGGCGACCGCGCCGGCCATCGGCCCGCCCAATGTCCGTATCCGGCGTATTCCCCACAAGATCTTGCGCAGCCACATGGCTCACGCCTCCCCGATCTCTTTTTCTGCTTATTCCGGAGCGCCTTCGAGCGGCTGCGCGCCGAGCGGCATGTGACATAACCGCCCGGTCGGCCACCATCAGGTGACGGTTGCCTGGCACGTTAGAGCCTGGGCGATCACGTTACAAGTCCCTCCAGCGACATCCGGCAGCCTTATCGAGTCGTGCCAAGCGCATACATCAGAAACTTCATCCCGTTGCTCGCGCGTTGCCCGCGGTGCTCGCATGACCAAAGCGCATGCAACGGCTTCCAGCGACGGGAGAGCTTGCGAACATCGAGTCGGCACAGCGGTCACATCTGCTCACAATTTCCTGAGTGATCGATGCGCATGCGATAGCGAGGCAGCGATGAAACGTGTCCGCGGGCTGACAGCCACGTTCGCTGCACACACGTTGGCGAACCACGACCGGCTCACGCTTCGCGCTCCATGTGCAAACGCACGTCGCAGCCCGGGTTATTTGCGCTTGTGGAAAGTAGCCGCGGAGTCGAATGTGCTGCCTCTTAGTCGGTTGGATGGGCGCGAGCTACGTAAGTCGCTGCGCCGGAGGTGTGTAGAGTGTCCTGGCAATCGATTCTTCGCGGCGCGCTTCTCGGCGCACTGTTCTCCCTGCTCGCCGCCTGCGGTGGCAGCAGCCCCAGCAGCCCCAGCAGCAGCGGCAGCTCGGCCCCGCAGAAAGTTCAGGGAATCGCGACTCCTAAGTCGATCTCTGTAGTCACGGCCAACAACGCGAGCTGAGTGCGCGGTTCGTGACGCTCGCGCGGTCAGGTGCTGCGCGCTGCGTCCTCACGTCGGGAGATTCCAATGAAGTTCTTATTGACCTGTGCCACGCGCGTACTGCTCACCGCCCTTATCACAACCGCCCACGCGGCCCCGCCTGCCACGTCCGCCTACCTCACAGATCCGCAGAGCAGCTACGTTCAGGACGCCACGTCGCAGAGCATCGGCCAGGTCAACATGATCGCCTGCATCATGTACTCGATGCGACCGGATGCGCTCGTCAACCAGGGGCCGTATGTGGCTCTGGTCGACCAGAATGTCTGCAACTCGGGTAACACGGGAGCGGTCACCTCCGGAGCCACTGCCGGAGCGGCGCAGGCGCCGAACTACATGACGGCGGTGGTGAACTCGACACGCGCCTCCAACTCCGACCCGATGCTGGTGAGTGCCTGGTTATCCTTTGGCGAGCAGGGCACGCCCAAGAAGGTGTTCGCGCACATCAGCGCCACGCAAGCCGCGTCGGCGAACGATCCCTATGGCGCGTTCCGCATGGATTACTGCGGTAAGGCCAACGGCACGGCGGCGTGCATCTTCAATGGGTTCATGCAGGCTGGCAACGGCACCCTGAGCTACTACGAAGCGGACAGTAGTCCGTCCGGCAACTCGACCACGGCGCTTGAGCTGACCAGCGTCGGCACCGCGAGCGGCAGCGGGAGCCTCGCGTGGCAGCAGTCGGGCGGCGGGGGTAGCCCTCAGAGCGGAACCTTCGGTTTCGCCTACGACCAGACCTACTTTCTGCGCGACGACACGCAGAGCGGTCCCCAATGTTTCAGCCGTGACGCCGCCGACCCCACGACGGGCTTCGCGGTATGGCAGTACGGACTGTACGACGCCACCAGCGGCGCTCGCATCACGCGCAACTCCGGCTTTCCGATCCAGTACACGGCTTCCGCTACGACCTACCAGGGCTACGCCGGCTATTACGGCCTGTCGCTGCAGGGGTCGGCTCCCGTGCCCGCGAACGGCTCGACCGTCCAGAAGGTCGATTACCAGAACGGTGGTGCGACGACCACGAATTACACCGTCGTCACCAACGGCGGGCGCCTCAACCGCTACACCAAGCAGACCCGCTCGCTCCAGAGCATCGACAGGATCCACTTCAACGTCTTCGTCAACAACGCAGCGCCCCTGGGGCTTCCCCAGAACAACGCCCAGTACGACATGTACTGGAATGACACTACCCAGCAATTCATCGCCGACGCCCAGATCAACTGCAGTCAGAACGGCTGCAACACCAGCAATCTTGCCCAGGCGGTCGCGATCGCCCCGTCGGCGTGGACGGCTCTCGGCGGCGTGCAGGGCTGGTCGCAGTCCCTGGGCGGTAATGTCTTCATCAACTTCGCCGGCGTCAGCGGTGCGATCAATTCCGCGGCCATCACCGTCGTGTACTACGTCCAGGATCTGGTCTACCCGGACGACGCCACGGTGCCGACGACCCTGTACTGTGTGAATAACTGCCCGTCGGCCGCCTCGCTGCAGGGATACTTCAGCCAGGGCGCCGGTGGCGCAGTCGCCTCACCCTTTATCGCGTCGACCTACAACAGCTATCAGCCGGTACTCGCCGCCAACGTCGCCCGATACTCCGTCGCGGCGGCCGTACTGACCGATGGCATGGGTCAGGCAGTCGTCGACACGAACCCGAGCGACTACCAGAACTACCCTCAATACCAAAGCGGGGTCATGAGCGGGAATCTCTTCGCCAGTCTCGCGGATGCAGTCTGCCCGGATAATGCCAGCCCAGCCGATTACTGCGGCTACATGGTGAACAACCTGGCGAGCGTCTACTACGTCTGGCAGACCGGGCCAAACCTCTGGAGCCAGTTCGCAGCGCTCAAGGACGGCACCGGCAGCTTCGTGCACTTCGACGCGCCTCTGAATGTGAACTACGCGGTGCCGAGCGGCGCTGCCTTCGGCAGCTACGCGGGCACCTCGATCGTGCTGCAGTACAACGGCTTCGGCGACCTGTGGGGAATCCCCGGAACCTGCGTCTCCTCGACCACGAACCTCCCCGTCGATTGCAGTACCGCCGGATCGCGCTACGTTCCCGACTTCGTCATTCCGTTCGACCCTGCGAGCGCTGCGCAGCAGGGTGTCGTGACGGCATCGGCAAACGGGGTGAACACGACGTACCTGGTGAAGTGGCTGCAGCGTGAGATCCGTCTGGGGATGAAGGCCACGAGCGTCTGCACCAACGACTCCCTCGCGGCTCCCGGCAACGTGCAGTTGCCGACGCAGGCGAGTCTCACCGATCCGAGCAGCAGCAACTCGCCCGTCTACCTCGGCGTGGAACCCCCGATCACGAGCGTTCCGCGCGTCATCCAGGGCGTGGTCAAGTACTGACCTGCGGGCGTGCCCCGGAGCCGGTGCTAAACTACCGGCTCCGAAGGGGTAACGCTGCATGGTTCGTTCGCATCGGCGGGGCTGCGGATCTCGCAGGCCCGCAGTGCTCCTCTCGCTCGTATGCCTACTGCTGCCGCTCGCGTCAGCACGCTCCCGCGAGCCGGCGCCGACGGCGCTTGCGCAGCCGCCCGAGGTGCTGTTCAAGGATCTGTTCGTGGCGGTTCAGACCGCGGGGATCTATAGCGACGGCAAGACGTTCCCGGATGCGGTGCCGCAGGCTGCGCCGGCCGCGATTCTCGCGGCCTACCACGCGGCGCACCCGCAGTCGCCCGCGGCGCTGCGGCACTTTGTCGAGGAGCGCTTTACGCTTCCCGCGCAGGCCGTCACCGCGGCTGCAGTGCCCGAGCACGTCTCGCTCGTGGCGCACATCGATGGGCTGTGGGATCAATTGACGCGCAGCGCTGCGCGCGCGCCGCCGTATTCATCGCTCCTTCCCCTTCCGCAGCGGTACGTGATCCCGGGCGGGCGCTTTCGTGAAATCTACTACTGGGATTCCTACTTCACGATGCTGGGCCTGGAGGAGAGCGGCCGCCAGGACCTGGTCGCCGACATGGTGAGCGACTTCGCCTACCTGATCGACACCTACGGGCACGTGCCGAACGGCACGCGCACCTACTACCTCAGCCGCTCGCAGCCGCCGTTCTTCTTCGAGATGGTGGGACTGCTTCCGGACGCCGCCTCGGGAGAGGCTTTTGCGCGCTACCTGCCGCAACTCAAGCGCGAATACGCCTTCTGGATGGAAGGTGCCGGGCGCCTGCACGCCGGCGCCGCGCACCGACGCGTGGTTGCAATGCCAGACGGGGCGATCCTCAACCGCTACTGGGACGATCGCAACACGCCGCGCGATGAGTCGTATCGGGAGGACACCGAGCTGGCGCGCTCGAGCGGGCGGCCCGCCTCGCAGGTGTTTCGCGACATTCGCGCCGCGGCGGAAAGCGGCTGGGACTTCAGCTCGCGCTGGTTCGCCGATGCGCGCAGCCGCGGCACCATCGACACCACGCACATCGTACCCGTGGACCTCAACAGCCTGTTGTTAGGACTGGAGAGTGCCATTCGTGCCGGCTGCGAGCACAGCGGCGATCACGTCTGCGCCAGCCAGTACCAGCGGCGCGCGACCGAGCGGCGTGCGGCGATGGATCGGTATCTGTGGGATGAGTCCGCGGGCGCCTACCTCGACTACCACTGGAGGCGCGGGGCGCGTCTGCCAGGCATCTCGGCGGCGACCCTCTATCCGCTCTTCATCGGCGCGGCCTCCCCGGCACAGGCGGCGGCGGTGGCGCGCACCGTCGAGCGCACGCTGCTGAGCGCCGGCGGCGTGGTCACCACGCCGCTCGCCACCGGCGAGCAATGGGATGCGCCTAATGGGTGGGCGCCGTTGCAGTGGATCGCAGTGTCAGGTCTCACTCATTACGGGCAGGGCCGGCTCGCCGAGGCGATTGCCTGCCGCTGGATGCTGAGCGTCAGGCGCGTCTACGACCAAAGCGGCAAGCTGGTCGAGAAATACGACGTGATCGATAGCGCGCGCGCCGGTGGGGGCGGGGAGTATCCCCTGCAGGACGGCTTCGGCTGGACCAACGGCGTCACCCGCAAGCTCGTGGCGCTCTACCCGGCGGATGCGGCGGCAGAGCAGTGTGCAGCGCCCGAGTAACTCCGCAGTGGCGCGCGGGAGCGAGCCGCCGCGGCGGCTGGACGCACGGGCTGCGCGAATGTCACCGTCGCCCGGCCCGGCCGCCCCCGAAGATCACACCGGCACCTCTTGACCTCCCGGCCTCGCGGTCCGACAGTTAGGGGCCGCGGTTGGAAACGGGGGAGGGTCATGATGCGAGAGTCGCTGATTGCGATTCTCACTTGCCTGGGTGCGGTGGGGGTCAACGGCCGTACGGCGCTCGCGGCGGGGTCGGAGGGGGCCGCGCAGGCGGACGCGCAGTGGACCATGCCGTCCAGGGACTACGCTGCGACGCGCTACAGCGCTCTGGCGCAGATCACGGCGCTGAACGCCAAGTCGCTGCATCCGGTGTGGACGTTCTCCACCGGGGTGCTCGGCGGACACGAGGGCCAGCCGCTGGTGATCGGCGACACGATGTATGTCGTCACGCCCTGGCCGAACGTGCTCTACGCATTCGATCTCTCCCGGGAAGGCTATCCCCTCAAGTGGAAGTACCGGCCCGACGTGAGCGCCAATGCGCTCGGCGTCGCCTGCTGCGACAGCGTCAATCGCGGCGCGTCCTACGCCGACGGCAAGATCGTCTACAACCTTCTCGACGGCCACACGGTGGCTGTCGACGCCGCCTCCGGCCGCGAGCTGTGGAAGACACAGATCGCCGCACTCGGCAACGGCGAGACGGCCACGATGGCACCGCTCGTGGTCAGGGATCGGGTGATCGTCGGGGCGGCGGGCGGCGAGTTCGGGATCTACGGATGGATCAAGGGCCTCGATCTCAAGACCGGGGAGGTGGCCTGGACCGCGCGCAACATCGGTCCGGATGCCGAGATGCTCGCCCGGCCGGACACCTTCAAGCCCCCGTACGACAGCGGACCCGAGCTCGGCGCGCGCAGCTGGGCCAGCGAAAGCTGGCGCACCGGCGGAGCTCCGGTGTGGGGATACATGTCCTACGACCCCGAGCTCGATCTGTTCTACTACGGCACCGGTAATCCCTCGCCCTACAACTCCGAGCAGCGGCTCGGAGACAACAAGTGGAGCGCGAGCGTGCTGGCGCGCAGACCCGGGGATGGGAGCCTGGTGTGGGCGTATCAGTTCACCCCGCACGACAACTGGGACTACGATGCCGCCGGCGCGATGATCCTCGCCGACCTGACCATAGCGGGCCGTCAGGTCAAGGCGCTGGTGCACTTCGACAAGAACGGTTTCGCCTATACGCTCGATCGCGCCAGCGGGCGGCTGCTGGTCGCGAGTGCGTTTGCGCCGGTGACCTGGGCACGATCGGTGGATATCACCAGCGGTCGCCCGGTGCTCGAGCCCTCGAAGCAGACCGGCGTCTCCAAGGGCAATGTAAAGGGCATCTGCCCGAGTCTGGAAGGCGGCGCCAGCCCCGCCTCGCCGGGGGCGTACTCGCCGCGTACCCATCTCTTCTACACGTCCACCAACAACCTGTGCATGGACTACGCGGCCTCGCACACTGCGTATCTGAAGGGAACGCCGTTCGTCGGCGTCGACAGCCCCTACACCGCAGGTCCCGGCGGCTACCTCGGCAGCTTCATGGCATGGGACGCGGTGAGCGGTCGCAAGGTGTGGGAAAACCGCGAGCCCTATCCGAACTGGAGCGGCGCACTGGTGACCGGCGGCGATGTCGCCTTCTACGGCACGCTCGACGGCTGGTTCAAATCGGTCGATGCCCGAACCGGCAAGGTGCTGTCGAAATTCAAGGTGGGATCCGGAGTGATCAGCAACCCGATCACTTTCCGTGCTCCCGACGGGCGGCAATATGTCGCGGTGTACGCGGGCTTCGGCGGAGATTGGGCGCTGCTCTCGGGAGATACGCGCTCGGATGATCCCACCGACATACGTCCGCCGGCCGATTACCTCAAGGATATCGCCCGCCACACGAGCCAGGGGGGCATGATCTGGATCTTCGGCCTGTGAGGCGGCGTACGCGACACGCTGGGAGACCCCGCGGCGCGGTCACGGTGCTCGCGCCAGGGCTCCTGTCGTGCCTGGCACTCGCGGCCTGCGGAGGCGGCAGCGGCCGCGCGCCGCAGGCGAAGGAAGCGGCGCTCCCCGCGGTGCGCTATGCGGCGCACCTCACACCCGGTGACATCGCCCCGCCGGGGGCGACGTTGCGCAACCCTCACGACGGCAACGCGGCTGTCGCGAAAAGCGGCGGGCTGCTGTTTGTCGCGATGAATTGCGACGGCTGTCATGGCGCAGGCGGCAGCGGGTGGGTGGGACCGAGTCTGGCGGACGGACGCTGGCGCTATGGCGGGGCGGATTCGGAGGTTTTCAATTCGATCTACTTCGGCCGCCCCAAGGGCATGCCGGCCTTCGGCGGGGTAGTCGGTGCCGAAGGCGTGTGGAATCTCGTCACCTATCTGCGCTCACTGCCGCTGCCGCCGGACCTGCCCACGGAGTCGTGGCAGGAGCGCTGAGCTGGCTCGTGAGCGCCGCCGCAGCGGGCCGGACGTCCCCGTTCCCGATGGTCCGGCCATGTTGAAAGGTGCATAGTCACTCGATGAAGCCGCACGTGCCCTTCGAGCTGTCCGTTCCCCTCGGCCCCGCCGACCACGTCATCGGCGAGGCACATGCCGCAGTAACCGTCGTCGAGTACGGCGATTTCGAATGTCCAAACTGCAAACAGGCGCAGCCGGCGGTGAAACTGCTGCTGGAGCGCTTCGCGGGGCGGGTGCGCGTTGCTTTTCGCAACTTTCCGCTCGAGGACGTGCACCCGCACGCCCTGGCGGCGGCACTGGCAGCGGAATGCGCGGGCGGGCAGGGCAAGTTCTGGCCGATGCACGATCTGCTGTTCGAGAATCAGGCGCATCTGAAGGCGAAGGATCTGCAGGCCTACGCCGCGCGGCTGGGCCTGGACATGCCGCGTTTCATTGCCGAGATGGACGACCAGGTGTATCTGCAGCGCGTGCGCGAGCAGCTGCAGGGCGGGATGGAGAGCGGCGTGCGCGGCACGCCGACGTTCTTCATCAACGGCCGCGTCGAGGATGTCTCCTTCGGGCTGCGTGCGCTGTTCGATGCCGTGGAGCGGCGCTTGCATCCGGGAACGGATCGCGGAGGTGTCTGAGCGTGCGCAGCAGCTGGACAACTATCCTGGTGATCGTCGGCGCAATCGGCGCCGCGACGACGCCGGCAGTGGATAGTGTGACCGGCGTGCCTACTGGCGTGCGCGACGGGTCCGATCCGTACCTGTGGCTGGAAGAGGTCCACGGCGCGAAGCCACTCGAGTGGGTCAGGGCGCAGAACGCGAAGTCCACCGCCATCCTGCGGGCGGATCCGGACTACCAGAGAGATTACGACGCGCTGCTCAGGGTGATGGATGCGACTGATCGCATTCCTTACGGAGACCTCGATCACGAGTACGTCTTCAACTTCTGGCAGGACGCGCAGCATCCGAAGGGAATCTGGCGGCGCACGAGCATTGCGGACTACGTTAATGCGGCACCTGCCTGGGACATCCTCCTCGATATCGACAGGCTGGCGGCGGATGAGCAGCAGAACTGGGTGTGGAAAGGCGCCGAATGCAGCTCGACGCTGCGGCACTGCCTGATCCATCTCTCGCGCGGCGGGGGTGATGCGGCGGTGGTGCGCGAGTTCGACCCGCAGGCGAAGTCGTTCCTGCCGGCAGGCTTTGAGCTCGCGGAAGCCAAGTCATCGATCACTTATCTCGACGAGGACACGGTGCTCTTTGGCACCGACTTTGGTCCGGGCTCGATGACCACCTCCGGCTACCCACGCACGGTCAAGCTCTGGAAGCGTGGCGAGCCGATGAGCCGGGCGCGCCTGATCTACGAGGGCAAGGTGTCCGACGTCGCCGCCTCGGGCGTCGTGTTCCGCGCGCCTTCCTCGACCATCGCCATCGTGCAGCGTGACGTCGGTTTCTTCACCGCCGAGTATTACGCTCTCATGCCCGATGGCACGACGCGGCAGCTGCCGCTGCCGCCTGGTGCGGACCTGAAGGGCGCGCAGGGCGGGCAGCTCATCTTCACCCTGCGCGAGGACTGGACACCTCCGGGTGCGGCAGCTATGCCTGCGGGCTCGCTCTTCGCCTACCGGGTCACGCAGCCCCGCCAGCGGGCCCCCCGGCATCCGGTGTCGGTGCTCTACACACCCGATGCCCACAGTGCCGTCGATGAGGTGGTCTGCGGTCGTGATGCCGTCTATGCGTCCATCTATCATGACGTCACCGGAAGCATCCACGCCTTTCACGCGCGTGATGAGCGCAGCTGGAGCGATACGACTCTGGCGCTTCCCGCCGGCGGCTCAACGCACATCGTTTCCGCGAACGCCTGGGGGAGACAAGCGCACTTGCGCTTCGAGAGCTACACCACCCCGACCACGCTCTATGCCGATGGCGGCGAGGGCAGCCGGTGCCGATCAAGTCGTTGCCGGCCCGCTTCGATGCTTCGAACCTCATGACCGAGCAGTTCTTTGCCGTCTCCGCCGACGGCACCCGCGTTCCGTATTTCGTGACGCGCCCGAAGGACGGGAACGGCCCGGCACCGACGGTGCTCTACGGTTATGGCGGGTTCGAGGTCTCCGAGACGCCCGCTTACTCGGCGAACTTCGGCATGCTGTGGTTGACCCGCGGCGGCGTCTTCGTGGTCGCCAACATCCGCGGCGGCGGCGAGTACGGCCCCGCCTGGCATCAGGCGGCGCTGCTGCAGAACCGCCAGAAGGCCTATGACGATTTCCAGGCCGTCGCGCAGGACCTGGTGAAGCGCGGCATCACCACGCCCCGGCAACTGGGCATCATGGGCGGATCCAACGGCGGGCTGCTGGTGAGCGCCAACATGGTGCAGCGGCCCGAGCTCTTCGGCGCCGTGGTCTGCCAGGTGCCGCTGATCGACATGATCCGCTATACCCAGATCGGCGCGGGCGCTTCCTGGGCCGCAGAGTATGGCGATCCGGCGCGGCCGGCCGACCGCGACTGGATCCTGAAGTATTCGCCGTACCAGAACGTCAGCAAGGACGGGAAGTATCCGCCGGTGTTCTTCGTCACCGCCACCAGCGACGATCGCGTCACGCCCGTGCACGCGCGCAAGATGGCGGCCCGCATGCAAGCGCAGGGACACGAAGTGCTGTTCTACGAGAACACCGACGGCGGTCATGCCGCTGCCGCGGACCACCGCCAGGCGGCCGAGATGTGGGCGCTGAGTTTCGTCTATCTGAAGCAAAAACTGGCCGCAAGGTAGGGCATATGCGAAGCGGCGGCTGCCTGTGCGGCGCAGTGCGCTACGAGGTGAGCGGAGCGCTGCGGCCGGTCATCATGTGCCACTGCACGCAGTGCCGGCGCATGACCGGGCACTTCATGGCGGCGACCGCGGCCCGGCATGCCGACTTTCGCCTGGTGACGGGTGGTGGGCTCAAATGGTTCGCGGCCTCGCAGGAGGCGCGGCGCGGATTCTGCGCGCACTGCGGCTCGACGTTGTTCTGGCAGGGCGTCGAGCGCGATTACCTGAGCATCGCCGCCGGCACGCTCGATGACTCGAGCGGGCTCGAGGTGGCGGGTCACATTTTCGTCGCCGACAAGGGGTCCTACTACGAGATCACCGACGGCACCCCGCAGGTCATGGGTGGGGCATTGCGCGTGCCGTGGTCCTGACGCTGCGCGCGGCTGAGCGCGCGGCCGTTCCCTGGAAGAATGGCGGCGGTGTGACCTGCGAGGTGGCCCGCTATCCGGCGCAGAGCGATCTGGCCACTTTCGACTGGCGAGTGAGCATCGCCGAAGTGCACGCCAGCGGGCCTTTTTCCGCCTTTCCGGGCGTGGACCGCCGCATGGCCGTGCTCGCCGGCAGGCTGGCGCTCTCCCTCGAGGGCCGCGAGGCGATCGTTGTCTGCCCGGACACCCCGCCGGTGTTTTTTCCCGGGGACGTGGCGGCTTCGGCCGAGCCTGTGGGAGCTGCGGTCACCGATCTCAACGTCATGACGCGGCGCGGGAGCTTCGAGTCGCGCCTGAGCAGGCGCCTGCTTGAGGGGCCGGCGCCGCTCACGCTGCGCGCGCACACGACCCTGATCATCGCGCTGTCGACTCTCGCGCTGCGCTGCCACGCGGGGCGCGCGGACCTGGCGCGGCTCGATGCGGCGCTCCTCGAGCGCGCGCAGGAGTGCGAAGTCCTGCCGCGCGATTCGCACGGCGCCTTCTATCTCGTCGAGCTCCTGGGCTGCCCGCCCGCCGCATCCGTGGCATAACGGGCGGCGCAGGTCATTTCCTCACGAGCGACTCGATACGCGTATCGGGCACCAGCCATACCAGCGCCACCACGACGTAGAGCACGATCGCGATCCACGGCCGCACGAACGCCAGCACGATGGCCGACACGTACAGCGCGATGGACAGCTTTCCCTTCAAGTCATCCCCGAGTGCGACGGCGAGGCGTGAGTCGCGCCCGTTCACGGCTATGATCTGTCGCTCCAGGAGGGTATAGCTGACCGCAGCGCATGCCAGCACCACTCCGTAGGCCGCCGTGGGGAGCGCTGCGAATCCCGCCTCGTCGATCCAGCGGATCACGAACGGGACCAGCGACAGCCAGAACAGCAGCGCCAGGTTCGCCCACAGCACCCGGCCGTCGACGCGCTCGGTCACATGCAGCATGTGGTGATGATTGTTCCAGAAGATGCCGACGTTCACGTAGCTCAGGACATAGGCGAGCAGCACCGGAACATCCGCCTGCAGGGCCGCGAGGTCGATGCCGCGCGGCACGCGGATCTCGAGCACCATGATGGTGATGATGATCGCGACCACGCCGTCGGTGAAGGCTTCGAGGCGGGCGGGCTCCATGGCGCAGATCCTACGTGCGTTTGTGCTAGGCTGCCACGGCGTTGATTCTGCGGACGCTGACATGAGCAACAGCCGGCGGTTTATCGCCCTGCGGGATGAGTTGCTGCAGCGGCGCGCGGATTGGGCGGGCGCACGGCGCGAGTTCCGCTGGCCGCAGTTCACTGAGTTCAACTGGGTCGGCGATTACTTCGACGTGATCGCCGCCGACAACCCTGCGATTGCGCTGCGCGTGGTCGATGACGCCGGGGGCGATCAGTCGCTGTCGTTCTCGCAGATGTCGCAGCGCTCTGCACAGGTTGCCGCTTTTCTCTCCTCTCGCGGGCTGGGCGCCGGTGACCGGCTGCTGGTGATGCTGCCTAACGGCCTGCCACTCTGGGAAACGATGCTGGCGGCGATCCGTCTCGGGGCGGTGATGATTCCAGCCACGACGCTGCTCGAGAGCTCTGATCTGCTGGATCGCCTCGAGCGCGGCCGTGTCAAGGCGGTCATCACCGAGGCAGCCCTGAGTGCCCGTTTCGAAGGACTTGCGGGGGCGCCGCTGCGCATCGCGGTGGGCCGCGAGGTGCCGGGCTGGATCCCGTTCGCGCAGTCCCTCGGCGCCTGCGCGACTTTCCCGGCAGCGCGCACGCGCGCCGATGATCTGCTGTTGGTTTACTTCACCTCGGGCACCACCGCGCGCCCGAAGCTCGTGGCGCACACGCACGTGAGCTACCCCGTGGGTCACCTCTCGACCATGTACTGGCTGGGACTGAAGCCGGCAGATGTGCATCTGAATCTGAGCTCGCCGGGTTGGGCGAAACACGCCTGGTCGAGTCTGTTCGCACCCTGGAACGCGCAGGCGACGATCCTCGCCTATCACTACGAGCGCTTCGAGGCGCGTGCGCTGCTGCAGAAGCTGGTCGAGTGCCGCGTGACGACTTTCTGTGCGCCGCCCACCGTGTGGCGCATGCTCATTCAGCAGGACCTGCGCGCCTGGCGCGTGCAGTTGCGCGAAGCGGCGAGCGCCGGCGAGCCGCTGAACCCGGAGGTGATCGCCCAGGTGCGCGCCGCCTGGGGAATCACCGTGCGCGATGGATTCGGCCAGACCGAGACGACGGCGCAGGTGGGCAACTCGCCCGGTCAGCCCATCAAGCCCGGCTCGATGGGCCGGCCGCTTCCGGGCTACCCGGTGGTGCTGCTCGCTCCCGACGGAGAGCGCGCCGAGGAGGGCGAGATCTGCCTCGACCTCGCCCAGCGCCCGCTCGGGCTCATGCAGGCCTATCTCGACGATCCCGAGCGCACCGCCACCGCCATCGACGATGGCTACTATCACACCGGGGACGTAGCCTCACGCGACCCGGAAGGGTACCTGACCTACGTCGGCCGCATGGACGATGTCTTCAAGTCCTCCGATTACCGCATCAGTCCGTTCGAGCTCGAGAGCGTACTGATCGAACACGCCGCCGTGGCGGAAGCCGCAGTGGTTCCGAGCCCCGATGCCCTGCGCCTGTCGGTGCCCAAGGCGTTCGTGGTACTCGCGGCGGGCGCAGTCGCCGATGCCGCGACCGCCGCCTCGATCCTGCGGCACGTGCGCGAGCGCGTGTCGCCCTACAAGCGCATCCGGCGCCTGGAGTTCGCGACCCTTCCCAAGACGATCTCCGGCAAGATCCGCCGCGTCGAGCTGCGCCAGCTCGAGCAGGCGCGTGCGCCGGAAGAAGAGCGGCGCCCGCAGGAGTTCTGGGAAGAGGACCTGCGCTAAGCGAAGACTTCGTGGTTTATGATGCGCTCATGATCGACCCGGCCGTTGGCGCGCTGCTCGCGGGAGCCTTCGCGTTGTTGTTCGCGAGCGCGGCGCTGCATAAGTTGCTGGACCTGGCACGCTTCGCCGAGGTCTTTCGGGCCTACGCGGTCGTACCCGAGCCGCTGGCGCGGCTGTCTTTCCTGCTGCCGCTGCTCGAGCTGACCGTGGGCGCGGCGTTGCTCGCGGGGGGCTCGCGCGCGGGCGCGGCCGCGGCCGGCGCGGCGCTGCTCGTGGTCTACGCCAGCGCGCTGGCCATCAACCTCGGGCGCGGCCGCCGCGATCTGACCTGCGGCTGCGGCGGACCGAACGACAAGCGGCCGATTGCCGCGTGGATGGTGTGGCGAAATCTCCTGCTGGCGGGACTGCTCGCGCTGACGCTCCTGCCGTGGGGCGCGCGGCCGATGGGCGCGGCCGATGCCCTCACCATCGGGGGCGGCACCGCCGCGGCCGCACTCTTATATATAAGCCTGGATACTCTGCTCGGCCGCGTGGCACCGCGCGCCGCGGCGTGGCGGAGCTCGCCGTGAGCGCGCTGGTGATCTCCAACGCGGTGCTGTGGATCCTGGTGCTGGTGCTCGCCGCCGTGGTGCTGGCGCTGGTGCGGCAGGTCGGCGTACTGCACGAGCGGATCGCGCCCGCCGGCGCCTTGATGCTCAGTCGCGGTCCGGCGGTCGGCGACCCCGCGCCGCTCATGGAGGTGGCCGACCTGGAAGGAAACGCGCACCGGGTCGGCAGCGCACGCAGCGACGGGCGCAGCACGCTGCTGCTGTTCGTCTCCCCGAGCTGCCCGGTGTGCAAATCGCTCCTCCCGGCCGTCAAGTCCAGTCGCAAGGACGAGCGAGCGTGGATGGATGTGATCCTGGCCAGCGACGGGGACACACGCGAGCAGCGCGAGTTCGTGCGCAGCCAGGGGCTCGACGGCATTCCGTTCGTCGTGTCGGCGGCGCTCGGGCTAGCCTACCAGGTGAGCCGGCTGCCGTTTGCGGCACTGCTGGATGAGCAGGGAATCCTGCGGGCGCGCGGGCTGGTCAACTCGCGCGAGCACCTCGAGAGCCTGTTCGAGGCGAAGCGCCTCGGGGTGGCATCTCTGCAGGAATATTTTTCGGGCGCGACGTGAGAACCGACAGGGGCGAGGTGCAGGAGGCAGCGGCGATGGACGCGGCGGTGTGGGCGGTGATCGAGGAGTACGAGGCGCGCGCGCGGCGCGAGGAGCAGCTCAACAGCACGCTCTCGCCCGAGGAAGCCACGCGCCGGCGCGATGAGATGCTGCTGCCGGTGGGCCGTGCCGCCGGCAGCCTCATGAATCTGCTCATCAAGGAAGGTGAGGCGCGCCGGATCCTGGAAGTGGGCAGCTCGTACGGCTACTCCACCACCTGGCTGGCGGAAGCCGCGCGCGCCGTCGGCGGCAAGGTCATCTCGCTCGAGCTGCGCGCGGAGAAGACCGAGTACGCGCGTGCGCAGCTGGCACGCGCGGATCTTGCAGAGCACGTCGAGTTCCGGGTCGGGGATGCGCTCGCCTCGCTCGCCCAGCTCCCCGGACCGTTCGATTTCGCGCTCATCGACCTGTGGAAGGATATGTACGTGCCGGTGTTCGAGGCGCTGTATCCGAAGCTCGCGCGCGGCGCGCTCATCGTCGCCGACAACATGCTGTACCCGGAGAGCTTCCGCACCCTGGCGGAGGCCTACCGGCGGCGGGTGCGCCTGGCTGCGGACATGAGCTCGGTGCTGCTCGCCGTCGGCAACGGACTCGAACTCAGCCGCTACTGCTGAAGCGCGATCTCGACGCGCTTGTTGTGGCGGCCTTCGCTGCGGATCTTCAACACCCGGATCCCTTCGATCTCCGCGATGTCGGCGACGTGCGTGCCGCCGCAGGGCTGCAGGTCGATCCCCGGGATCCTCAGCAGGCGCACGCGTCCGGCACCGCGGGGCGGCTGTACGCTCATGGTCTTCACCAGCTCCGGCTGGGCATCGAGCTCCGCATCGGTGATCCACACGGTCTCGGTGGCGGCGCCGCGTGCAATGAGCGCGTTGGTCTCGCGCTCGATGTGCCGGGCGTCCAGCAGGCTCAGCTCGATGTCGAAATCCAGGCGCGCCTTGTCGGGCGTGATATTGCCGCCGGTGACCGGGGCGGTAATTACGCATGACAAGAGGTGCAGCGCGGTGTGCAGGCGCATCAGGCGGTAGCGCCGCGCCCAGTCGAGCTCGAGCGCGACGGTCTCGCCGGGCTGCAGCGCCGGGTCCGAGGGCGCTGCGATATGCAGGATGCGCTCGGGCCCCTCGCCCTTGCGGGTGTCGACGATCGTCACGTGCTCACCGTTCGCACGCTGCAGCACTCCGCTGTCGCCCGCCTGCCCGCCCCCCTGGGGGTAGAAGAGGGTCTGGTCGAGCTCAATGCCGCGCTCGCTTACCGCGACCACGCGCGCGCTGGCGCTGCGCAGGTAGGCATCGTCGCGGAACAAGAACTCGGTGGGCATGGCTGTGACGTTTGCGGCCTCAGGTTAGAATCGTCCGGGCAATGGCTGCCTACGTGTATCGGATCGTCAACGTCTTCACGCAGGGGCGCGCCCCTTTGAGCGGCAATCCACTGTGCGTGTTCGAGAAGGCGCAGACACTCGACGCCGCAAGGATGCAGGCGCTCGCGCTGCAGTTCAACCTCTCCGAGACGACCTTCATCCTGCCCTCGGAGCGCGCCAGTGCGCGCGTGCGGATCTTCACACCCGACTACGAGATGGCTTTCGCCGGCCATCCCACCCTCGGTACGGCGCACGTATGCCGGGCGCTGGGGCTCGGAGGCGACCACCTTACCCTGGAGATGCCCGCCGGCATCATCGCGGTGCGGGCGGCGGGCGATCGCTGGACGCTGACCGCCAAGTCCCCCACCTGGCGCGAAGTGTCCGAGCCACGGCTGACGCTCGCGGCGATGCTCGGGCTCGAGGAGCAGGACCTCGCCGAGCGGCCGCTGTGGGTGAACACCGGCACCGAGCAGCTCATCGTGCCTCTCACCAGCGAGGTTGCCGTGCGGCGCGTGCGGGTGCGCACGGATCTGCTCGCACAGCTCACCAGCGCCGGCGGTCCCAGCATGGCCTACGTATTCGCGCCGGCCGGCGCCGGCTTGCTGGCGCGGTTTTTCTTCCCCAAGGGCAGCGCCGTACTCGAAGATCCGGCCACGGGGTCGGCCACGGCGAACCTCGGCGGCTGGTGCCTCGCGATGGGTCGCACGCTGCCGTGCGAGTTCGAGATCTCGCAGGGAGAGTACACCGGGCGTCCGTCGGCGCTGCGGCTGCGCGTGGATGCGGAGCGTCAGATACAGGTCAGCGGGGAGGTCATCGAGCTCGGTCGCGGCACGATCAGCCTGTGATGCCGGGTGCCGGGAGGCGGCGGGCGAGCGCGGGGAGCGTCACAGACCGGCGACCAGCCTGCCTGGATTGAAAATTCCCTGCGGGTCGAAGCGCTCCTTCAGACGGCGGTGCAGCTTCGCTACCGCGGGCTGCAGGGGGTGAAATCGCCCCTGCGGCGCGGGCCCGCGCCAGCACAGCGCCGTGCCTCCCGCGCGTGCCGCAAGCGTACGCACGTCTGCATCGCCATCAGGGTCGGCGTACCAGCGAAGCGCGCCGCCCCAATCGATGAGTAACCCGCCGGCAAGAGCCAGCGTCACGGCCGCTGCCGGCAGGGAGACTCGCCACAGCCGCTCGCTTGCGAAGAGCGGCAGCCGACAGTGGCGCAGCGCATCCCACCAGGCCTGCCCCGCAGTCGCATCGACCCGCTCGCCACCGATGCGCTCGCAGGCTGCGCGCACCGCGGGGGCCGCGCCCGAGAGCCGTACCCAGGCGCTCCCCTGCCACCAGGCCGCCGCGGACAGCGGCAGCGGCAGAGCCGCCCAGCGGTTGAAGGACTCCACCGCGGCTGCAGCCGGCAGCTCGAGCCGCAGCGTTTGCTCGATGCGTGGGCGGGGCAGCACCTTCAATGACACCTCGGTGATCACGCCGAGGATGCCGAGTGAGCCACACAGGAGCCTCGAGACGTCGAAGCCGGCGACGTTCTTCATCACCTGGCCGCCGAAGCGCAGCACCTCGCCGCTGGCCGCGAGCAGCCGGGTGCCGAGCACGAAGTCGCGCGCAGCTCCGGCGTACGGGCGCCGCGGTCCCGAGAGCCCGGCGGCAATCACGCCGCCGATCGTCGGGTCCGCACCGAAAGCCGGCGGCTCGAACGCCAGAATCTGCTCGCGTGCGCCGAGCGTCGCCTCCACCTCGGACAGCGGCGTGCCGCATCGGGCCGTGATGACGAGCTCCGAGGGCTCGTAGTCGACGATGCCTCGCCAGCCGCTGAGCTCGAGGATCTCACCCGCGAGAGTCTCGCCGTAGAAATCCTTGGTGCCGGCGCCCCTGAGGCGCAGCGGGGCGCGCGCCGCGCTGGCGGCGGCAATGCGCTGCCGCCATTCGTCGAGAATCGACTGATCGCCGCCAGGCATTGGACGATCGCCTCAGAAGCGCGGCAGCTCGGCGTGCGGCAGCGCTCCGCCGCGCACGTGCATCTTGCCGTATTCCGCGCAGCGCGTCAGCGTCGGGATGAGCTTGCCGGGATTGAGCAGACCGTGCGGGTCGAAGCTCTCCTTCACGGCGGAGAAGGCGGCGCGCTCCGCGGTCGAGAACTGCACGCACATCCCGCCGATCTTCTCCACTCCGACGCCGTGCTCGCCGGTGATGGTGCCACCGACCTCGATGCACAGCTCGAGGATCTCGGCTCCGAAGCGGTCCGCTCTCTCCCAGGCTCCGGGTGCGTTGGAGTCGAACATGATGACGGGATGCAGGTTGCCATCACCGGCGTGAAACACGTTGAGGCAGGGCAGTCCGTAGCGCGTCTCCATCTCGCCAATGGCATCCAGCACCCGGCCGACATGCTTGCGCGGTATGGTGCCGTCCATGCAGTAGTAGTCGGGGGATAGTCGGCCGGCGGCCGGGAAGGCGTTCTTGCGGCCGGACCAGAGCCGCAGCCGCTCGGTCTCCGACGCCGCAACGCGCAGCGCGCTGGCGCCGCAGGCCCGCAGCACACTTTCGATCTCCCGGACCTGGTCGCCGACCTCCTCAGGCGTGCCATCCGACTCGGCCAGCAGGATGGCCGCCGCCTCCAGGTCGTAACCGGCGTGCACGAAGGGCTCGACCGCGGCGGTGGCCTTGCGGTCCATCATCTCCAGGGCCGCGGGGATGATGCCGGCGGCAATGATCGCGGCGACGGCGTCGGCGGCGCCGTGCACGGTGGAGAACGAGGCAACCACGAGCTGCGCGCAGGGCGGCCGCGGGATGAGCTTGACGGTCACTTCCGTGACGATCATCAGCAGTCCCTCGGAGCCGATCGCGAGCGCCAGCAGATCGAGGCCCGGAGTGTCCAGCGCGCCACCGCCGAGCTCGAGGCGCTCGCCGTCCACCGTGTAGCCGCGTACTCCCAGTACGTTGTGCACGGTCAGGCCGTACTTGAGGCAATGAACGCCGCCGGAGTTCTCCGCGACGTTCCCGCCGATCGAGCAGGCAACCTGGGAGGAGGGGTCGGGCGCGTAGTAAAGGCCGTGCGGGGCGGCTGCCTCCGAGATCTTGAGATTCGGCACACCGGGCTCGAGGCGTGCGATGCGATTGAGCGGATCGACTTCGAGCACGCGGTTCATGCGCGCGCACGAGAGCAGCACCCCCCGCGGGTGCGGCGTCGCGCCGCCCGAGAGGCCCGTGCCCGAGCCACGGGCGACCAGCGGGACCTTGAGGGAGCTGCAGGTGAGGAGGATCCGGCGCAACTCCTCTTCCGTGCGTGGCAGTGCTACCACGGCCGGGAGCTCGCGAAAGGCGGTGAGTCCATCACACTCGTACGGCCGGCGTTCCTCCTCCCGAGCGAGCACGCAGTCCGGGGGCAGGACCTCGCCGAGCGCCGCCGCGATGTCAGGCTGAGACATGCCGCCATCCTAACGCGCGCACCCCGCACAATGTGCGAGACGTCGCCGGGCCAGGGGGTCCTTATGTCGCCGTGGCGCTATCCGTGACGCTACCCGTGGCGCTACCGGAGAAGTTCATGCCGCAAACCGGCCAGTTCGGGCAGCAGGCGGTGACCATAATGGCTTTTGGGCCCGCAGGACACACCCATGGAACAGCAGCAGTCGAGCCCGCCGGCGCGGTCCCGGCGTCCGAGCGGCCGTGACGCCAAGATCGCGGCGCGCACCGCGCGCAGCCATGCCTTCATTCCCTATATCACGCGGCAGATCCCGTACTACGAGGTGCTGGGGGCGGAAGGCCTGGAACTGCTCGAGCACAATGCCGACACCATCCTGGAGGAGATCGGCATCGACTTCCGCGATGACCCGGAGGCGCTGAAACTCTTGAAAGAGGCCGGCGCCGACGTCCGGGAGGAGCGGGTGCGGTTCCCGCGCGGGATGTGCCGGACGATCGTGCGCCGCTCGGCGCCGAAGGAATTCACCCAGCTCGCGCGCAATCCCGCCCGCAACGTGGTGATCGGCGGCAACCGCACGGTGTTCGCGCCCGCCTACGGCTCGCCCTTCGTGCGCAGCCTCGACGAGGGACGGCGTTACGCGCGCATCGAGGACTTCCGCAATTTCGTGAAGCTGGCCTACATGGCCACTTCGCTCCATCACTCCGGCGGCACGATCTGCGAGCCGGTCGATCTGCCGGTCAACAAGCGGCACTTCGACATGGTGTACAGCCACATCAAGTACAGCGACAAGCCCTACATGGGCTCGGTCACGCACCCGGACCGCGCGCGCGACACCGTCGAGATGACGAAGATCCTCTTCGGCGACAACTACCTGGATCCGGCCACCGGCAAGCCGCGCACCTGCGTCATCAGCCTCATCAACGCCAACTCGCCCCTCACCTGGGATGCCACCATGCTCGGGGCGCTCAAGACCTACGCGCGCGCCAACCAGGCGGTCATCGTCACGCCGTTCATCCTGGCGGGCGCCATGTCGCCGGTGACGGTCGCGGGTACCGCCGCACAGACACTCGCGGAAGCACTCGCCGGCATGGCGCTCGCGCAACTGGTCAATCCCGGCGCGCCGGTGGTGCTCGGAAGCTTCGCCTCCTCGCTCTCGATGCAATCGGGTGCGCCCACCTTCGGCACGCCCGAGCCCGCTCTGGTGCTGTATGTCATGGCCGCGCTCGCGCGGCGGCTCGGCGTACCGTTCCGCTCCGGCGGCGCGCTGTGCGCCGCGAAGATCCCGGACGCACAGGCCGCTTATGAGTCCGCCAACACACTGACCCCGACCTGTCTTGCGGGCGTGAACTTCGTGCTGCACACGGCCGGCTGGCTCGAAGGCGGTCTCGCCATGGGCTATGAGAAGTTCGTCATGGACGCCGACCAGGCGGGCATGATGCATACGCTGCTCGCGGGCGTGGACCTCTCCGAGAACGGTCAGGCGCTCGATGCCATCCGCGAAGTCGGTCCGGGCAAGCACTTCCTCGGTTGCGCTCACACCCAGGCGAACTTCCAGACCGCCTTCTACCGCTCGCCGCTCGCAGACAACAACAGCGTCGAGCAGTGGGAGGCGGAAGGGGCGAAGGACACGACCCAGCGCGCCAACGCGCTGTGGAAGAAGCAGCTCGCCGAGTACGAGGCCCCGCCGCTCGACCCGGCGGTGGACGAGGCGCTGTGCGACTACGTCGCCCGGCGCAAGGCGTCGTTCCCCGATTCCAACGTTTAGAGCGAGCCTCGCCTGGGCCGGCGGACGGCTCTCACCTTCCCGCTCGGTCCTCCTCCGCAGAAGAACTGATCGCCACCATCGGACTCGAGCCCCGACACGCCGACTCCGGGCGGCATCTCGAGCCTCTCCAGGACCTCTCCGGTTCGAGGATCGACTCGCCTCAAATCGCTCTCGTCCCCTTGCCAGGTGCCGTGCCAGAGCTCGCCCTCGATCCAGGTGACCCCGGTGACGAAACGGTTGGACTCGATGGTGCGAAGAATCGCCCCTGTCTGGGGATCGATCTGATGGATCTTCCGGTCCCGATACTGCCCCACCCAGAGCGTCCCTTCGGCCCACGCGAGCCCCGAGTCACCGCCGCCGCCGGGCGAGGGGATGGTGGCGAGCACACGGCCGGTCTGCGGATCGATCTTCTGGATGCGATCCTCGGCGAGCTGAAACAGGTGCTGGCCGTCGAAGGCCGTTCCTGCATGCGCGGCGACATCAATCGAGCGCAGCGTCTTCCCGCTCGCCGGATCGAAGGCGTTCAGCTTGTCTCCGGCAGCAAACCAGACCTGCTGACCGTCATAGGTGACCCCATGCACGTGGTCGACACCCGCAAAGGGTCCATACTCACGGAGGATTTCGGCTGCTGATCGTTTCATGCTTCCATCCTAGTCACCCGGTAGTGGAGCGGGGAGTAACAAAGTCGTCGTGAATCCCGGCACCGGCGGGGTCATCCAACGACGAGCTCGCCCGCGACCAAACGACTGCACCTTGCCTGCTGCCGCAAGCGGGTCGAGGGAGCGCTGTACGGTGCGCTGGCTGGCTCCAAGGGCAAGCGCCAGGGCCGAGCTCGACCAGGACTCCCCGTCGGCGAGGAAGGCGAGCACCGCCGCATGCTGCTCTTCGACGGGCCGCGCCAGCACCACGACCTCGCGTGCGCGGCGCGGCACGAGCGCGAACCCTCGCTTCGTCGCGCTCACGCCGGCGAGCGTCCGAAGCACCCGGCGAAGCCGCCCGAGCTCGACTCGCAAGCGCGCGCGATGCGATTCATCGGCGGCCTTCGCTCGGAATGCCCGCGCGACGAGCGTGCCCCTGGGCACATCTGCGGGCCACGCTTCGCCCAGCGCGCGGGCGAGCGCGAACAACACCGGACGCCTTGCGAGCGAGACCACCGTGCGGGCGTCACGCACGACATGACGGCACGCGTCCACGACGAGCGCCCTCGACGCCAGTAACGCTTCAACCTCCTCGAGCAGGAGCAGTCGCTCCTCGCCACGCGCAATCAGGCGCGCCGCGGGCGTATTCAGGACGAGGGATGCGCTTTCGACCTCTGCCGTCAGCGCAGGGATACCTGCCTGGCGCGCGGCGCGCTCGGCCCGAGCGAGCGCAGCGCGCGTCGTCTTCGTCCGCAGGCGTCGTATCGCGATCCCTGCAACGACCAGCTCATGCGCGGCCCTCAACGCGGGCGGGAAGGGCGCGGGGTCGAGCTCGGCGAGCGCACGCTCGGCCGCGTCGAGGCGCCCGATCAGGAGGAGGCGCCGGACCTCGAGATAGCGCGCATGCGCGGCGTTCACCCGGTCGCCGTGCTCTTCGAGCGTCGCCCGCGCTGCCTCGAGCGCCTTCGCCGGCCAGCCCAGGTCGCGCGAGACGAGCGCGATCTCGGCCTCGGCGACGACACACCTGGCGCGCGCCACGGACTCTTTCGGACCGAAGGCACGCGCCGCACTTCGCAGGAGCGCCTTTGCCCGCACGAGATCGCCGAGCTGCGCCATCGCGATGCCTCGAAGCGCGAGAGCCGGTGCGTCCTCGCGCAGGGCGACCCGCTTCAATGCGCCAAGCGGATCACCCGCCGCGAGCGCACGCGCCGCGGCCGTGATCAGCGAGTCCATGGAATCCCGTCACACTTGTCACTCCCACCGTCTCGATATCCCGGGCTAAGTTGTCTCGTGAGCACCGAGCAGCGAGTTCAGCGGAGAGACATATGTGCCCAGTATGCATCGCAAGCACAGCAGTAATGGTCGCCGGAGCGGGATCCACGGGAGGAATTCTGGCAGTGTGTATCGGCAAGTTCAGAAAAGCTTTCAGAGCGAATCGAAAGGAGAAATAGGATGGCAACAAGCAAAGAGCGAGCCCAGGAACGCGGGAAAGGGCCTCTCGAGATGAGCACACCCCCGATCGTGTCGCAGCAGGAGTGGGAGGCTGCGCGCGAGCAGATGCTCGTGAAGGAAAAGGCCCTGACGCGGGCCCGCGACGCCCTGGCCGCCGAACGCCGACGGATGCCCTGGCTGGCTGTCGCCAGGAAGTACGAGTTCGACGGACCCAAGGGCAAGGTAAGCCTGCTCGATTTGTTCGAGGGCCGGCGGCAGTTGGTCGTCTATCGCGCCTTCTTCGAGCCCGGGGTGTTCGGCTGGCCCGAGCACGCCTGCCGCGGCTGCTCCCTGGGCGCCGATCAGGTCGGCCACCTGGCCCATCTGAACGCCCGCGACACCACGCTCGCGTACGCCTCGCGTGCGCCACAGAAGGACATCGAGCGCCTGAAGGCACGAATGGGTTGGAAGATGCCCTGGTACACCATCACAGACAGCTTCGACACCGACTTCGGCGTGAACGAGTGGCACGGCCACAATGCATTCATCCGCAACGGCGACAAGGTGTTCCGCACCTACTTCATCAACGAGCGAGGCGATGAGGCGATGGGGACGACCTGGAGCTACCTCGATATCACGGCGCTCGGCCGTCGGGAGACGTGGGAGGACTCGCCCGAGGGTTACCCCCAGACCCCGCCGTACAAGTGGTGGAACTGGCACGACAACTACGAGGCCGAGGCCTCGCCTGACGCGAAGTGGGTCGAGGTGTCCGACGCTAAAGAAGCCACCTTCCAGAAGGGCGACGCAGAGGCGAAAGGATGACCGAGGCCTCAGTCGGGCTCGGATGACGTAACAGTCTTGCCGGCGCGGCGCCGGCCGCGCGAGCCCGCGCGCGGCGGGGCCGTCTTCGCGGCCGGCAGCCGCACGACCTTGCGCAGGTTCGGATAGTCATCCGTCGAGTGCGGAATCCCCATGGCCGCCACGAAGTGCGCCTGGAACTTCGGCTCGATGGCGGTCTCGATCTTCTCCACGCGCCTCACCAGCTCCTCGATGGTCTTTCGGGACCCCTTGTCGAGGAGCGCGATGCGCGCGCCGTCGCCGGCGGCATTTCCCGCGGAGGACACGTTGAAGAGATCGCAATCAGGAATCATCCCCAGGACCATCGCGTACTTGACGTCGATGTGGCTGCCGAACGCGCCGGCGAGGCGGATGCGATCGACCTGGTCGACGCCCAGGTGGTCCATGAGAAGCCTCACGCCGGCGTGCAGCGCCGCCTTGGCGAGCTGGATGGCACGCACGTCGTTCTGGGTGATTTGCAGCGGCACCGCGCCGCGGTGCACGATGTAGGCGAAGGTCCGCTCCGTCGGGACGATGCGGTCGCTGCGCGCGGCGAGCGCGCCATCGATGACCCCGTCCTGGCTGATGATGCCCGCGAGGTACATCTCGGCGATCACTTCGATGATGCCTGAGCCGCAGATGCCGGTCACACCGGTGGCGGCGACCGCTTCCTCGAAGCCTGGCTGATTCGACCACAGGTCCGAGCCGATCACCTTGAATTTCGCCTCGAGCGTCGCGCGGTCGATGCGCACGCGCTCGATCGCTCCGGGCGCCGCGCGCTGGCCGCCGCTGATCTGTGCGCCCTCGAAGGCGGGCCCCGTGGGGCTCGAGCAGGCGAGCAGCCGCTGCCGGTTGCCGAGCACGATCTCGGCATTCGTGCCGACATCGACCAGCAGTGTCAGTTTGTCGGAGAGGTCCGGGCGCTCCGCGAGGATCATGCCGGCGGCATCCGCGCCCACGTGACCGGCGATGCAGGGCAGGGTGTAGAGGCGCGCACCCGGATGCAGGGTGAGCCCGAGCTCGCTGGCGCGCAGGCCCAGCGGGGAGTCGGTCGCGAGCGCAAAGGGCGCGCCGCCCAGCTCCACCGGATCGATACCGAGGAGCAGGTGATGCATGATCGGGTTGCCGACCACGGTGACCTCGAGAATGTCCGACAGCGAGATCTTCGCCTCGCGCGCCACCTCGGCGGCCAGCATGTTGAGCGCACCGCGCACCGCCTCGGTCATCTGCTGCGCTCCCCCCGGGTGCATCATCGAGTAGGAGACGCGGCTCATGAGATCTTCGCCGAAGCGGATCTGCGGATTCATCGTGCCGCTGGAAGCGGCCGCCTCGCCCGTTTCGAGATTGCACAGGTGCGCGGCGATCGTGGTCGAGCCGACGTCGACCGCAAGTCCGTACACCTGGTCGTGGAATCCCGGCCAGACCCCGATGAGACGCGAACCCGCATGGACGGCGACGGTGACTTTCCATTCGCCCTTGCGCAGCGCCGCCTGCAGGCTCTGCAGCACCCCAAGATCGCAGCGCAGCGGTCCGAACTCCCACTCCCGGTGCAGCGCCTCGAGGAGGCGCTGCAGATCCCCGGCAGGGTCGTGCATGTCCGGCTGGCGCACCTCCACGTAGTGCAGGTGCACGATCGGATCAAGCGTGATGGGGCGTTTATCGGCGGCCTTGCGCACCACCTGGCGGTGCACCTGGCTGCCGGGCGGCACGTCGATGACGAGGTCGCCCTGAATCTGCGCAGAGCAGGAGAGCCGGTGCCCGGCTGCGAGCGGGCGGCGCTGCGAGTATCCCTGCTCTGCCGCGCTCAGCGGGGAGAGATTCTGCGCGCGCGAGCTCACGCCGTGCTTGGGGAAATCGCCCTCCATCACCAGCACCTGGCAGCGGCCGCAGAGCGCGCGCCCGCCGCACACCGAGTCGACGTCGACGCCTAAGGTGCGGGCCGCCTGCAGCAGCTGCGTGCCGATGGGGAAGCGCCCGCGCTTGCCCGAGGGCGTAAAGACAACCCATGCGCTGGGTTCATCGCTCATGCAGAACTCTGGGTGCGTCTGCGATGACCACCCTCGCGGCGGCCGCGGGCCGCGCTCTCCGGTGCGCTCGCGGCCGCGCCCGAGGCCTGCAGCGGCGGCACCTCGCGGAAGCGCCTGATCCAGCGGGCGCAGTCCGGATCGTGACCCATCATGACATCCGCCGCCATGCAGGCTTTGACGATGTCGAGGTGCATCGGGTTCATGATCGCGGAGGTGAGTCCCGCCCCGATCGCCATGGTGAGGAAGGTGGCCGAGATACCCTCGCGCGCCGGAAGCCCGAAGCTCACGTTGGAGGCACCGCAGGTGGTGTTCACCTTCAGCTCGTTCTTCAGGCGCTGCAGCAGATGCATCACCTGGCGGCCTGCCTGGTTGATGGCGCCGATCGGCATGACGAGCGGGTCGACGACAATGTCGCTGTGGGGGATGCCGTGGTCGGCGGCGCGCTGCACGATCTTCTTCGCCACCGCGAAGCGCACATCGGGATCTTCGGAGATGCCGGTCTCATCGTTGGAGATGGCGACTACCGCCGCACCGTATTTCTTCACCAGCGGCAGCACCGATTCCAGCCGCTCCTCCTCTCCGGTGACGGAGTTCACGAGCGGCTTGCCCTTGTAGACGGCAAGTCCCGCTTCCAGCGCCTTCACGATGGAAGAATCGATCGAGAGGGGCACGTCGGTGATCGACTGTACCAGCTGCACCGCTTTGGCGAGGATGGCCGGCTCGTCCGCGAGCGGAATGCCGGCGTTGACGTCGAGCATGTGCGCGCCGGCGGCGACCTGCGCCAGGGCGTCGGACTCGACGCGGCTGAAGTTGCCGGCGGCCATCTCGGCGGCGAGGATCTTGCGCCCCGTCGGGTTGATGCGCTCGCCGATCATCACGAAGGGCCGCTCGAGGCCGAGCACGACCTCGCGGGTGGCGGAGCTGATCACGGTGTCGGTCATGAAGCCATCCTGTTGGTATTCGCTTGTGGGTCGCGCCCCGGGTACCAGGGCACGCGACCCCTGAGTACGCCGGAGCGCTCGATGATCTCGGCTACGGACTCCTCCTGGCGGTAGGCCATGAGGTGCACCCCGTGCACGCCGCCGATGGTGCGGATCTCCTGGACGAGCTCGATGCAGAGCTTGCGGCCCTCGAGCGCACCGTCGGCGGCTCCGGCGAGCCGCCGGATGACCTCGTCGGGGATATGCACGCCGGGCACGTGGGTACGGATCCACTCGGCCGCCTTGGCCGAGCGCAGCGGGCCGACGCCCACGAGAATGAACACCTTGCCGGTCAGTCCCAGGTCCTCGACGCGGCTCATGAAGGTGCGCAGCAGCGGCACGTCATAGCAGAACTGCGTCTGGATGAACTGCGCGCCGGCGGCGACCTTCTTCGCCAGCCGCTCGGCGCGCCACTCGATGGGCTTCGCAAAGGGGTTTTCTGCAGCCCCGAGCAGGACGCGCGGCGCGAAGCTGATCCTGCGGCCAGACAGGAAATGATGCTCATCGCGCAGCGTGCGCGCCGTCTCGAGCAGCGTCATCGAGTCGAGATCGAACACCGGGCAGCGCCTGCGGGTGATCTCCCGCCTGCACGCCGTCACCGGTCAGGCACAGCAGGTTGCACACGCCCATCGCCGCGCCGCCGAGGATGTCGCCCTGGATGGCGATGCGGTTCCTGTCACGACAGGAAATCTGCATCACCGGTGCATAGCCCACGCGCGTGAGCAGCGCGCACACGGCGAGACTCGACATGTGGCAGTTGGCGCCGCTGCCGTCGGTGGCGTTGATGGCATCCACGTAGCCGTCGAAAATCCGCGCGCGGCGGTAGACATCCTCCGGGTCGGCGGAGTCCGGCGGTGCGAGCTCGCCCGTCACCGCGAAGTGTCCGGCGCGCAGAACGCGCTCGAAGCGGCCCGGGGAGGTGTGACCGGGAAGGATCGGCAGGGGGTATCCCGGGACCGGCTCGTCCTCGAAGATCACGGGATATCTCCGACACGCTGGCGCACTACGCGCAGCCAGGAGGAGTTGCCCTGCAAGCGCCGGTCGACCGCGACCTGCACCTGGCGCAGCGCCTCGCGGCCGCCGGGTATGCGCTCGCTCCCGGTGACCGCCTCGAGCCACACGCACTTCATTTCCGGGCGCACCTCGCAGTGGCCGTTGGCGCGCACGCCGCCGCAGGGGCCGTTGCGCAGGTTCTTCGGACAATTCATCGGGCAGGACATGCCCGTGGAGCTCAGGATGCACTGTCCGCACATGCGGCAGTCGAACAGCACGCCCTTTACCCCGCGCTCCACGGCCGCCACGGGGCGCTCGAGGCGCTGGTACCCGATCAGTTTCCACAACGGGTGTAACGCCACCAGCACGGACTCGAAACCCCGGTAGAAGGCGTTCATCCCCCGGGCGTGACGTACCGACCACTGCCTGAGTGCGTGCACCTATGAACCTGCCGCGAGGCCCTTAGCCCGGATCAGCGTCTCGAGATCAGCGTCACTGAAGCGCGCTTCGATGCGCGCCGCCTCGGCCGCGGCTTCCGCCTGGAGATCCTCGCCGCAGGGGCGGGCGTCGCTGCGCTTCCACTCGGCGAGGTAGGCATCCGAGCTGCCCTTGCCGGCACGCATAGCGGCGCGATCGACTGCCTCCTGAAAGCGCGCCGACAACTGCACCTTGGCGCTCTCGCGCCCGCGCTTAACGACGACCTGCGCGGGAATGTCGCGCCAGGAAATGACCGTCAGGCTTGGCATGCCACGACGTCCTGGCCCGCAGCCAGAGCGGCGAGGCGCGTGCCCAGCTCTCCGTAGCCGGTAAAGCGATGCTCGAATGCGAAACCGAACGAGTCCGCGATGCGCCGCGCCTCTTCCATGGCGCCCGCAGGGGGTGCCTGCGAGAGGTAGACGAGCTTCCTGTAGTTGCGGAAGTACTCGGCGGCGAGCTGCGGGTGGCGGTCCATGCCGAGCGCGCGAACCACCAGCCGCTCGAAATGGCGCAGCAGGAAATCGGTGAGGTAGAACGTTCCGGGCTCGCTCTCGGCGAGCTGCGCAAAAACCGGGCCGGTGGCGAAGAATTCGTAGCAGTGTGCGCCCGGCAGCCGCTCGATGCCTTCTTCCTTCAGCACCGCATCGAGCTCGCCGCGTGTGCCGCAATCGGCATAGGCGACGAACATTGCCGCGTAGCGTCCGCGATTCTCGCGAATCACCTCACGCACCGCGGGTGCGATGCGCTCGGGCCGGTTGTGCAGCTCGGCCGGCAGGCAGCGCACCTCGAGCGCGCTCCAGCCGTTGGCGCGCTTCAGCGCCGCGATCTCGCGCGCGAGCGCGCCGCAGGCGATGACGAGGGTGGCAGGCGCGGGGGACATGGGCGTCAGGCCCCCTCAGGCCGCGCTCGCGGCACGGCCAGCGCCGGCGGCTGCGCGGCGCGCAGCGAGCAGCGTCTTGGCCGTCTCCACGGCGATGGCCGCATCGCGACAGTAGGCATCCGCTCCTACCGCCTTGCCGAATTCCTCGTTGAGCGGAGCGCCGCCGACCAGGACGATGTAGTCGTTGCGGATGCCCAGCTCCTTCATCTTGTCGATGACGACCTTCATGTAAGGCATGGTGGTGGTGAGCAGCGCCGACATGCCGAGGATGTCGGGTTTGTGCTCCTCCAGCGCGGCGAGGTATTTCTCCACCGGATTGTTGATGCCGAGATTGATGACCTCGAAGCCCGCGCCCTCGAGCATCATCGACACGAGATTCTTGCCGATGTCGTGGATGTCGCCCTTCACGGTACCGATCACGATCTTGCCGATCGGTGGCACGCCGGTCTCGGCGAGCAGCGGGCGCAGGATCTCCATGCCGCCCTTCATGGCGTTGGCGGCGAGCAGCACCTCGGGCACGAACAGGATCCCGTCGCGAAAGTCGATGCCCACGATGCGCATGCCCTCGACGAGCGCGTCGTTCAGGGTCTTCTCGGCGCCCCAGCCACGCTCGAGAAACAGGCGCGTGGCCTCCTCGACCTCGGTTCTCAGGCCGTTGTAGAGGTCATCGTGCACCTGCTCGACGAGCTCCTGATCGTTGAGGTCGCGTAAATTGAATTCTTCGGCAGACTCGGCCATGGTCGAATGCTCCAGCTCGCGCAGCCGCCTGAGGGCATGGTAAGGGGAGGGTGCCGCGGGGACTGATTACTTCGCGACCGCCGCATGTCCGCAAACGACACCCGGGCGCATTAAGGCAAAGGCCCCCCGACCCCGGTCACAGTTTTGCGTTTTGCGTACTCACGCCGGAGCGCTCTCTCCCTCTCCCTCCGGCCGGGCCGTTACGGCGGCCTTGCCCTGCCGGCTCTGGCGCTCCGCGCTCGGCGGGCAGCCGAACTGCGCGCGGTAACAGCGCGAAAAATGCGGCGGCGACTGGAAACCGCAGGCGGTGGTGATGTCGATGATCGGCATGGAGGTCTGCAGCAGCAGCTCCCGGGCACGGCGCAGGCGCATCTGCAGGTAGTAGCGCTTGGGCACGCAGTTGAGATGGCGCTTGAACAGCCGCTCGATCTGCCGCCGCGACATCCCGGTGGCGGAGGCAATCTCATCGAGCGACAGCGGCCTCTCGATGTTCTGCTCCATCAGCTGCGCCACCCTGATCAGGCTTTCGTGGCTCACGCCGATCTGCGCGCGCAGCGGCACGTACTGCCGGTCGCGGCTGTTACGCACGCGATCCACGATGAACTGCTCGGAAATGAGCTGCGAGACGGAGGCACCGAGCTTGGACTCCACGAGGTGCAGCATCAGGTCGAGTGGCGCTATGCCGCCCGAGCAGGTGAAACGGTCGCGGTCGATGCTGAAGAGCTGATCGCTCAAGTGTATGAGCGGGAATTCCTCGCGCAGCGCGGAAAGATTCTCCCAGTGGATGGTGGCGCGATACTTGTCGAGCAGCCCCGCCTTCGCGAGCGCGTATCCCCCGGTGCACAGCGCACCGAGCGGGACGCGCCGCTCCGCGAGTCGCCTGAGAGCTGCGAGAACCTTCGGCGACACCGCCTGCTGCACGTCGACGCCGCCGCAGACGAACAGAATGTCGAACGCGCCGGCCTGATCGAGCGCCAGGGTGGGCGAGAGCTGCAGGCCGTTGCTGGCCGGGGTCGGCTGCCCATCGAGACTCACGATGGACCACTCGTAGACCGTCTGCCCGGTGAGGTTGTTTGCCATCCGCAGCGGCTCGACCGCGGTCGAGAGCGCGATCATCGAGTAGCGCGGAAGGGTCAGGAACGCGAACTTGCTGCGGGGCAGTGCCACATGCCGGATTTTACGCCTTTCTTGCCTGATTGCGACAGCCGGCGACGACGGCAGCTGAGGCGGACTTAGCGACTGATGGGACTTGGGAAAGCGCGCGCCCAGGCGGGCCAGACAGGCGGGGCCCGCCGGCGTGCCGGGCGCTCGCGCGAGGCGAGGGCGTTTGGTGAGGCATACGCAGTAACCCCGCGCAAGAGCCATGCGCATGAGTCCCGCGCACAACCTATGCGCATGAGTCCTGCGCACAACGTATGCGCATGAGCCCTGCGCACAACCTATGCGCATGAGCCCTGCGCACAACCTATGCGCATGAGCCCTGCGCACAACCCGTGCGTATCACCCGTGCGCATTATGTGCAGAACGCACCCCTAATGGCCGGCCCCAAAAAGGACGATTCCTGACTACGCTTGACCCCCCCTCTCGGGTACGGGCAGTCGGCGTTGTGGCAGACGGGTTCAGAGAACGGCAGGCGTGCCGTGAATCTCAGCGTGAGCGCTGACTTGCTCGCAGCGGGGCGCAAGGCGGGAATCAACATTTCCGCGCTGCTTGAGCGAGCATTGTCTGCGGAGCTTGCGCATCTGCAGCGACGCCAGTGGGGCGAAGCGAACGCAGCCGCGATCTCGGCTTACAACCAGCATCTGCACCTCCATGGGACATGTTTCGAGAGCCGTTGGGGAGATTGATGCCTCAGTTCGCCGTACATCGGAACGTGAACCCGGAAACCGAAGTGGAATTCCCGTTTCTCGTCGACGTGCAGGCGGACCTGCTCGCGCAGCTGCAATCGCGCGTGGTGATTCCGCTTGCCCGGGCGGTCGAGCTGACCAGCTTTCCGATGCTGTACCTGACGCCCGCTGTCAATTTCGACGGTGAGGCCTATTTATTGATGACGCCGCAGTTGGCTGGCATTGAGCTCGCGGCTCTCGGCCCACAGGCCGGCAGCCTGGCTGATCAGCAGCGGGCGATATTTACGGCGATCGACTTCCTGGTCAGGGGATTTTGACAGCAGGCGCGCGGCCGGCGATCGGGCGCCGCCTCAGGCGCGCAGGTCGAGGTTCTCGGGGTCGTAGGGGGATTCGGGCACCACCGTGGCCGGCTTGCGCTCGCCCAGGATCTCGATCGCGAGCTCCGTGCCCGGCTGCGGCGAACTCGCGTCTTGCGCGTAGCCGATCGCCAGGCTCTTGCGCAGGCAGTGGCCGTAGTAGCCGGAAGTTGCGCGGCCGACGATGCGGCCGCCTGTGTCGAACAGCGGCTCGTTGCCGAGCGGATCGGCATCGGTCACGCCGTGCACTTCGAGCGTCACGAACCGGTTCGGGACGCCGCGGCGAGCTGCCTCTCGAGCGCCTCGCTGCCGATGAACGCACCCTTCTTCATGCGCACGAAGCGGTCGAGGCTCGCCTCGAACGGCGTGTAGTCCGGGCGTCATGTCGCTGCCCCACATGCGGTAGGACTTCTCCATGCGCAGCGACTCCATGGCGCGCATGCCGACCATGCCGATGCCATGCGCCTTGCCCGCCTCGAACAGCGCATCGAACAGGTGGTGCGCGTACTCGATGGGGAAGTGCAGCTCCCATCCCAGGGCGCCGACGAAATTCACGCGCAGCGCGTACACATCGACCGCCAGTCCGACCTCGATGGTCTGCGCCGTCAGCCAGGGGAAGGCCGTCGTTGTCGAGCGGCGTGTCGGTGAGCTTCGCGAGCACCTCGCGCGACTTCGGGCCGGCGACGACGAAGCAGCCGCGCGAGGTCGTGATGTTGCGCATGCCGACCGAGCCGTCCGTGGGCAGCGCCTTGCGCAGGTAGTCGCCGTCGTAGCGCTCGGCGGCGCCGGCGCTGACGACGTAGAACTGCTGCGTCGGCGATCTTGGTGATGGTGAACTCCGAGCGGATGCCGCCGCGGCGCGTGAGCGCGTGGCACAGCGCCATGCGGCCGATCTTCGTCGGCACCTTGTTGGCGACGAGTCTGTCGAGCCAGGCTTCCGCGCCGGGACCGGTGACCTCGTGCTTGGTGAAGGGGGTGAGATCGATCACGCCGACGTGCTCGCGCATGAGGCGGCACTCGTTGCCGACGTGCTCGAAGTAGTTGGTGCGCCGGAAGCTCCACTGATCCTTGCGCTCGACGCCCGGCGGCGCGAACCAGTTGGCGCGCTCCCAGCCGTAACGCTGGCCCCACACGGCGCCCATGCGATCGATCTTGTCGTACACCGGGCTCGTCTTGGCGGGGCGCGCCGTCGGGACGCTCTTCGTCCGGAAAGTGGATGACGAAGACGTTGCGGTAGGTCTCCTCGTTCTTTTTCACGACGTAGCGCTTGCTCGTGTAGGCGCCGTAGCGGCGCGGGTCCACCGCCAGCATGTCGATGCCGGGCTCGCCCTCGACGATCCACTCGGCGAGCTGCCAGCCGGAACCGCCGGCGGCGGTGATGCCGAAGCTGTGGCCCTCGTTGAGCCAGACGTTGGCGCAGGCCCCAGGCCGGTCCGATGAGCGGACTGCCGTCGGGGGTGTAGGAGATCGGTCCGTTGACGATGTCCTTGATGCCGCAGTTCTCGAGCGCCGGCACGCGGCGCGTGCGCGGCCTCGACGTGCGGCAGGAGCCGGTCGAGGTCGCCCGGGAAGAGGCTGCGGCCGAACCAGTCCGGCACGCCGTCCGCGAAGCGCGCCGGCGCGCCTTTCTCGTAGGGGCCGAGGATCCAGCCCATGCGCTCCTCGCGCAGGTAGTAGGACTTGTCGGACTCGCGCAGCACCGCGAGCTCGCGGCCGCCGCCCTGCCGATAGGCCTTCAGCTCCGGCGACTCGTCGTAGACGATGTACTGGTGCTCGACGGGGATCGCCGGCACGTTCGAGCCCGAGCAGCCGGCCGGTCTGGCGCGCGTAGTTGCCGGTGGCGCAGACGATGTGCTCGGCGGTGATGTCACCCTTGTTGGTGCGGATCTTCCATTCGCCCGAGGCGTGCGCTCGAAGCCGAGCGCCTCGGTCTGCTCGTAGATCTCGGCGCCGGCGCTGCGTGCGCCCTTGCGCAGCGCCATGGTCAGGTCGGCCGGGCGCGATGTGGCCGTCATCGCGGGTGGTAGAGCGCGCCGACGATCGCCGGCGTGTCGGCGCTGCCGCCGAGCTCGACCAGCGGCCACAGCTCCTTGACCGCGCGGGGCTGATGACCTCGAACGGCACGCCGATGGTGTTGGCCGTGCCGCAGTACTTCTGGTACTCGTCCATGCGCTCGCGGCAGGTCGCCAGGCGCAGGTTGCCGGTGACGTGGAAGCTCACGTCCTGGCCGGTCTCCGCGGGCAGGCGCTTGTAGAGATCGACCGAGTACTTGTGGAGCTGGCCGACGGTGTAGCTCATGTTGAACAGCGGCAGCAGTCCCGCCGCGTGCCAGGTGGAGCCGGCCGTGAGCTCGCGTGCGCTCGATCAGCGCGACGTCCGTCCAGCCTTTCTTCGTCAGGTGATAGAGCGTGCTCACGCCCACCACGCCGCCGCCGATGACCAGCACCCGAACATGCGTCTTCATGGCTATCTCCACCTTACGGCGTCAGATCGATCTCGCGCGCGGCCTCGGCGAGAAACTGCGATACATAGCGCGGCGAACGAGCGCCACACCTCGACGTGAAACACGCTCGGCGCCGGTGCGCCACAGAACGATTTCGGCCTTTGCCAAGCATGGTGCGCGTGCACATGTCCGACCGGGAAGGCGCTCGGATCGCAGATCGAGCGGGCAGCCGGCGTTGAGTAGCGCTGCGGCCTCGCGGGCCGCTGACCTCAGGGCGATCTGGCGGTGGCTGACATCGACGAGCGAGTGCGGCAGATCGCGCGAGCGCTGCGTCGAGCGTCGCGCGCAAGGCCGCCGCTCTGCGAGGGGCGAAGCAGCAGCTATTCGTCGGGGCCGAGCCAGAGCGCGGCGCGCTCGCCAGCGCCGCGCCGCGCGGCACGCCTGGTGTCGGAGATGTCAACGCCGAAGGCAGCGCTCGCGGCCGCAGCTGCTCGCGGGCGCTGCGCCGCGCAGGACATAGCGCGTTGCCGGCGGCAGCGGCTGCAGCCAGGCTGCTCACCGGCAGCGTGCGGCGGCGGCGAGCGCACGACGGCGAAGATCAGCCATTCAGGCGCGCTCCCTCGGATCGTAGAAGACGGGCGATGTCACCTGCACCGGCACATCGCCGCGCGGCAGTCGGCACGTAGAGCGTCTGGCCCATGCGCGCGCGGCCGCCGGCGACGAGTCGCCAGCGCGATCGAGCGGCCGAGGACGGCGCTGTGATAGGACGAGGTGACGTGGCCGATGCGGGCGCGTCGGCACCGGCGCGCCCGGCTGCGCCATGACCTGCGCGCCTTCCTCGAGCACCACCTGCGGGTCGGCAGGTGATCAGGCCCACGAGTTGCTTGCGGTCGGCGCGCATCATCGCCGGACGCTGCAGCGAGCGCTTGCCGACGAAGTCCGGCTTGGTCTTGCCGATCGCCCAGCCGAGGCCCGGCATCGTCGGGCGTCACGGTGCCGTCGGTGTCCTGGCCGACGATGATGTAGCCCTTTTCGGCGCGCAGCACGTGCATGGTCTCGGTGCCGTAGGGGGTCATGCCGTGCTGCTGGCCGGCGGCGCAGATCGCCTCCCACACGGCCGGGCCGAAATCCGCCGGTACGTTGACCTCGAAGCCGAGCTCGCCGGTGAAGCTGACGCGGAACAGCAGCATCGGCACGCCGCAGATCCGGCCGCGCGCGACGCTCATGTGCGGCAGCGCCTGCGGCGCAATGTCGACGCCTTCCACCAGCTGCTCGAGCACGCGCGCGCGCGTTCGGGCCCTGCACGGCGATGACCGCCCACTGCTCGGTGGTCGAGGTGAGCCAGACCGTCAGGTCGGGCCATTCCGTCTGCAGGTAGTCCTCCATCATCGCGAGCACGCCGGGCGGCGCCGCCGGTGGTCGTCGTGACGTGGAAGCGATCCTCGGCCGATGCGCGCGACGACGCCGTCGTCGTAGACGAAGCCGTCATCGCGCAGCAGCACGCCGTAGCGGGAGCGGCCGACGGCGAGGCTGGTCCAGGCGTTGACGTACATGCGGTTCATGAACGTCACCGCGTCCTTGCCGACCACCTCGATCTTGCCGAGCGTGGAGGCGTCGAAGATGCCGCAGCGCGTTGCGCACCGCGAGGCACTCGCGCGCCGACGGCGGCGTGCATGTCCTCCGCCGCCGCGCGGGAAGTAGCGGGCGCGCTTCCACAGGCCGACGTCCTCGAACACGGCGCCGTGGCGCGGCGCCCAGTCGTGCATCGGCGTGCGTGCGCACCGGGTCGAACAGCATCGCCGCGCGCGAAGCCGGCGAAGCTGCCGAAGGTCACCGGCGTGTAGGGCATGCGGAAGGTGGTCAGCCCCACCTCCGGGATGCGCCTTGCCGAGCGTCGCGCGACGACGATGCCGAGCGCGTTGAGGTTGGAGGTCTTGCCCTGGTCGGTCGCCATGCCGGTGGTCGTGTAGCGCTTGACGTGCTCGATCGAGCGGAAGCCCTCGCGCGTCGCCAGCGCGAGATCCTTGGTCGTGACATCGTTCTGCCAGTCGACGAAGGCCTTCGGCCGCGCGGCGCCGCCGGGCGGGGCAGGGCGCCCGCGAAGCCGGCGGGCGCAGCCGTCGCCGTGGATCGGTCGCGGCGACGCGCGGTGCTGCCCGAGTGCGCCGGCGGGTACACGCCCGCGGCGCGCAGGCTCAGCGCATCGCGCGCGGCGGCCGCACCGGCCGCGGCACCGTCGGCGAGCGCGGCGGCGAGTCGATACACGCCGCGGCAGGCGCCGGCGGAGCGCACGCGCTCGGCCGGCAGCGCCGGGCAGGAATGCCTGCAGTCGCCTCGTCCCAGACGAGCTTGCCGCGCGACTGCGAGAACAGGTGCACGCTCGGCGTGAAGCCGCCGGACATGAGCACCAGGTCGCACGGCTGGATCTGCGCGCTGCGTCACCTCGCCGTGCCGTCAATCGCGCGAGCCGCACGGTTCGACGCGCAGCCGTCCGCTGGTGCCGACCACCGTCGCTCCCGTCAGCACCGGGAATCCCGCGCGCGCGCGGCTGCGCCGCAGCGGGCCGTCGCGCTCGCGCGCGCATATCCGCGATGCAGGCGATGAACACGCCGGCCTGCGTGCAGCTCGAGCGCCGCGCGATAGGCCTCATCGCATGCCGTGACCAGCACGACGCGCGCGAGCCCGGCAGCACGCCGTAGCGGTTCAGCATAGGTGCGCGCGGCGCCGGCGAGCATGATGCCGGGCCGGTCGTTGCCCGGAAACACCAGCGGCCGCTCGATGGCGCCGGTGGCGAGCACCACCTCGCGCGCGCGCACCTGCCACTGCCGCTCGCGCGGCAGCTCGGCAGGCGGTGCGGCCAGATGGTCGGTGAGCCGCTCGTTGAGCCCCACCAGGTTGTGCGGGAAATAGCCGAACGCGGTGGTGCGCGTGCAGCAGCGTGACGCGCGGGCTGCGCCGCCAGCGCTGCGAGCGCTCGCGCGAGCCACGTCGGCGCAGGCGCGCCCTTCGATCGGCGCGGTCGCGAGCGCGGGTCTCGGCGAGCAGTGAGCCGCCGAACTCGCGCCTGCTCGTCGCACAGCATGACGCGCGCGCCGGCCGCGGCGGCCGCCAGCGCCGCGGCGAGTCCGGCCGGGCCCGCGCCGACGACCAGCACGTCGCAATGGGCGAAGCGGTTCGCGTAGCGGTCGGGATCGGCCTGCGTGGGCGCGTGCCCGAGGCCCGCGGCCGCGCGGATGCGCGGCTCGTAGAGCGACTTCCAGGCGCGCGCGCGGCCACATGAAGGTCTTGTAGTAGAAGCCCGCCGGGATGAACGGGGCGATCAGGTCGTTGACGGCGCCGACATCGAAGCCGAGGCTCGGCCAGCGATTCTGGCTGTGCGCCTCGAGCCCCGTCGTACAGCTCCACCTGCGTCGCGCGCAGGTTGGGCGTGTAGCGCGCGGCATCGCGGCGAATCGCCGACCAGCGCGTTCGGCTCCTCGGCGCCGGCGGCGAGGATGCCGCGCGGGCGGTGGTACTTGAACGAGCGGCCCGACGAGGTGCACGCCGTTGGCGAGCAGCGCCGAGGCCAGCGTATCGCCGGCGAAGCCGCTGTAGGCGCGGCCGTCGAACGTGAAGCGGAGCGGCGCGGGCGCGGTCGATGCGCCCGCCGCTCGGCGGTGCGCAAGCCCTCGTTCACGGCGCCACCTTCGCGCCGTCGGCGGCCTGGCGGTCGCGGCTCACCCACCTTGTAGGTGGCGAGAAAGTGATCGGTGGTCGTGTCGCGCAGCGCATTGAAGAAGCGGCCGCAGCCGTGCGTGTGGCGCCAGCGCTCGGCGTGCACGCCGCTGGCTGTTGTCGCGGCATGTACAGAAAGTCGGTCCAGTCCTCGCATCGAAACGTCGGCGGGTCGCGCCGGGCGGGCGATGTGCGCCTGGCCGCCGTAGACGAACTCGAGCTCGGGGCGCTCGCCGCAATAGGGGCATTCGATCAGCAGCATGGCGGTGCTCTCAGTGCGCGACGGCGGCCGCGGCCGCCTCGTCGATGAGGTCGCCGTCGCGGAAGCGCTCGATGCGTGAAGGGCGCGTTGATCGGGTGCGGCTCATCGCGGGCGATGGTCCAGGCGAACACGTGCGCCGAGCCGGGCGTGGCCTTGAAGCCGCCGGTTCCCCAGCCGCAGTTCACGTACAGGCCCGGCACCGGCGTCTTGGCGATGATCGGCGAGCGGTCCGGCGTCACGTCGACGATGCCGCCCCAGTTGCGCAGCATGCGCAGGCGGCGGAACATCGGGAACAGCTCGCAGATCGCTTCGAGCGCATGACTGTTGATGTGCAGGCCGCCGCGCTGGGTGTAGGAGGTGTAGGCGTCGGTGCCCGCGCCGATCACGAGCTCGCCCTTGTCGGACTGGCTGATGTAGGCGTGGATGGTGTTGGACATGACCACGCAGGGAAAGACCGGCTTGACCGGCTCGGAGACCAGTGCCTGCAGCGGAAAGCTCTCGAGCGGCAGCTCGCACGCCCGCCATCTTCATGACGACGCTGCGTGTGGCCCGCCGCCGAGACGCCGATCTTGCGCAGCGCGGATCGTGCCGCGCGTGGTCTCGACGCGCCTCCACCGCGCCCGCCGGGCTCGCGGCGGATGCCGGTCACCTCGCAGTTCTCGATGATGTCGACGCCGAGGGCGTCGGCGGCGCGCGCATAGCCCCAGGCCACCGCATCGTGCCGCGCCGTGCCGCCGCGGCGCTGCAGCGCCGCGCCGAGCACCGGGTAGCGGATGTCGTCGATGTTCAGCGGCGGGCAGAAGGCCTGGGCCTCTTCCGGCGTCAGCCACTCGTTGTCGACGCCGGCGGCGCGGTTCGCGTGCACGTGGCGCTTGGACGACCTGCACGTCGTGCACCGTGTGCGCGAGCATCATCACGCCGCGCGGCGAGAACATGACGTTGTAGTTGAGCTCCTGCGACAGGTTCTCCCACAGCTTCAGCGCGTGGTCGTAGAGCGCCGCGCTCTCGTCGAAGAGGTAGTTGGAGCGGATGATGGTGGTGTTGCGGCCGGTGTTGCCGCCGCCGATCCAGCCCTTCTCCAGCACCGCGACGTTGCGCAGGCCGTGCTCGCTCGCCAGGTAGTAGGCAGCGCCCAGCCCGTGGCCGCCGCCGCCGACGATGATGGCGTCGTACGCGGCCTTGGGCTCGGGTCTGCGCCACTGCGGCGTCCAGCCGCGCTGGCCGGACAGGCCGCTGCGCAGGAGCGACAGGCCGGAGAAAGGTTGCATTCAAAAGGACTGCGGGTGGCGGCGCGAGGGCGAGCGCGCGCGCATCATGCGCCCCGCACCCCGGCGCGACGAGCACCCTCACGCCGATCGACTTGAACGGAGGCGACAAGGCCGTTCGCCCGCCGGCCGGCGAACCTCCCGGTGCAGCCGGTGAGGCGCCGGTGCGCGAGGCGAGCTGCACTTGACCCGTGAGGCCGCCGACTCCATCATTTCCCCGAGGCTGAATAGCCGTTTAATCAACATTTCTGTCAAGTCCCTGAAAACTTGGCAAGTCACTGAGCGAAAAAGAAGTTCGTCTCAGAGGCGGCGCAGTCGGCGACCCCGGATCACCACCTCCAAAGGCGCCCCTGGAGAACCTCGTTGAACAGACAATCAATTACACCCAGGGACCCGGGGCACGAGGCGGAAGAGGTCCGCCGCGCCCAGCTCATCGACGTCACCATCGACAGTCTCGCCGATGTCGGCTAGGTCGGCACGACGCTGGCGGAGATCGCGCGCCGCGCCGCCGTCTCGCCCGGCCTGGTGGCGCATTACTTTGGCGACAAGGACGGGCTGCTGGAGGCCGCCTTCCGCACGCTCGCGCGCACGCTGGCCGCGCGGGTGCGCGAGCGGCTCGCTCTCGCGCGCACACCGCGCGGGCGGGTGCAGGCGGTCATCGACACCAATCTCGCGCCGGAGGAATTCGACCAGCGCTCCGCGACCGCCTGGCTCGCCTTCTGGGGACAGGTGCCGCATGTGAAGGGTTTGAAACGCGTGCAGAGCGCGTACCAGCGCCGCATGCTGTCGAACCTGCGTAATGACCTGCGGCGCATGATACCGGGAGAGGACGCTCGCAGCCTCGCCGCGATGATCGCCGCCATGATCGACGGGGTATGGCTGCGCGCAGCGCTGTCGCAGTGGCAGGAAGCCGACAGCGGGAGCGCGCGCGCGCTGCTGACCGCTTTCGTCGAGGGCCGGCTGAAGGATCTCGCGCGGACGCCGCCAGCCCCGACGGCTGCGGCGGCGGTGCGCCCGGCGGCGCGCGACGCGGAGGAGACGGGAGCGTTCCGGGTGATCAACCCGGCCACCGGCGCATTGCTGGCTGAGCTCACCGCGGACGGCCCGGCACAGATCGAGGCGGCCGTGGCGCAGGCGCAGGCGGCGCAGAAGAAATGGGCCGCCCTGACCGGAGCCGAGCGCGGGCGCGTGTTGCACCGCGCGGCACAGCTGCTGCGCGCGCGTAACGAAGAGCTGGCGCAGCTCGAGACGCGCAACACCGGCAAACCCATCCAGGAGACGCGCGCGGTGGATGTGCTCTCAGGGGCGGAGTGCCTGGAATACTACGCCGGACTCGCCGCCGGGCTCTGCCGGAGAGCATCTGGACCTGGGCACGGCGGCTTTCGGCTACACGCGCCGCGAGCCGCTCGGCGTGGTCGCCGGTATCGGCGCCTGGAACTATCCGCTGCAGATCGCCTGCTGGAAGTCCGCCCCGGCGCTCGCCTGCGGCAATGCCATGATCTTCAAGCCCGCCGAGCTCACCCCGCTCACGGCGATGAAGCTGGCGGAGATCTATCTCGCCGCCGGACTGCCGCCGGGAGTCTTCCAGGTGGTGCAGGGTCATGCGCCGACCGGGCGGCTGCTGACGCGCCACCCCGCAGATCCGCAAGATCTCCCTCACCGGGGAGGTCGGGACCGGCAAAGCCGTCATGGCGGATGCCGCCGCGACACTCAAGCAGGTGACGCTCGAGCTCGGCGGGAAGTCCCCGCTCATCGTGTTCGGCGATGCGCACCTCGACAACGCCGTCTCCGGCGCGCTGCTCGGCAACTTCTATTCCGCGGGCGAGGTGTGCTCGAACGGCACGCGCGTGTTCGTGCACCGCAGCGTGCGCGCGCGCGTTCATGCAGCGGCTGCGCGCGCGCGCCGCCGCCATGCGCATCGGCGATCCGCTGGATCCCGCCACGCAGGTCGGCGCGCTCATTTCCGCGCGAGCACATGGAAAAGGTGCTCGGGTACATCGCGCGCGGGCGCGCCCAGGGCGCGCGGCTGCTCAGCGGCGGCGCGCGCGTGACCAGCGGGGATCTGGCGCGCGGCTTCTTCGTCGCGCCGACGGTGTTCGATGGCTGCCACGACGACATGGACATCGTGCGCGAGGAGATCTTCGGCCCGGTGATGGCGGTGCTGGAGTTCGAAGACGAGGAGGAGGTGATCGCGCGCGCCAACGCCACCGAGTTCGGTCTCGCCGCGGGCGGTCTTCACCAACGATCTGACCCGCGCCCACCGCGTCATCGCGCCGCCTCGAGGCGGGTACCTGCTGGATCAACCACTACAACATCACGCCGGTCGAGCTGCCGTTCGGCGGCGTCAAGATGTCGGGGCTCGGGCGCGAGAACGGCCGCGCCGCCATCGAGCACTACACGCAGCTGAAGAGCGTGTACGTCGCCATGGGCGACATCGATGCGCCCTACTAGCGGCGCACGAAGCGGCTCACGAAAGCCAGCGTGAGGGCGGAGAGCTTTGACTACGTGATCGTCGGCGCAGGCTCCGCCGGCTGCGTGCTGGCCGATCGTCTGAGCGAGGACGGGCAAGCGACAGCGTGCTGCTGCTCGAGTACGGCGGCTCGGACCGCTCGCTGTGGATCCAGATGCCCACGGCGCTGTCCGATCCCGATGAACATGCCGCGCTACGACTGGCGCTACTACACCGAGCCCGAGCCGCACCTGAACGACCGCCGCCTGCACACCCCGCGCGGCAAGGTGCTCGGAGGCTCCTCCTCGATCAACGGCACTGGTGTACGTGCGCGGCAATCCGCTCGACTTCGAGCGCTGGGAGGCGCAAGGGGCGACGGGCTGGGGCTACCGCGACGTGCTGCCGTACTTCAAGCGCGCCGAGCGGCGCGCGGGCGGGGGCGACGACTACCGCGGCGCGGACGGGCAAGCTCGCCACGCGCCGCGGACTGCTGACCAATCCGCTGCACGGTGCCTGGCTGGAAGCGGGGCGACAGGCCGGCTATCCACTCACCGCGGACATGAACGGCTTTCAGCAGGAAGGCTTCGGGCACGATGGACATGACGGTGGGCGCGGGGCGCCGCTGCAGCGCCGCCAACGCCTACCTGCGGCCGGCGATGCGCCGGCGCGAACCTGGCGGTGCGCACGCATGCGCTCGCCACGCGCGTGCTGTTCGAGGGGCGCCGGGCCCTCGGCGTGCGCTACCGGCGCGGCGACGGCGCCCCACGAAGTGCATGCGCGGCGCGAGGTGATCTGTGCGCAGGTCCGATCAACTCCCCGCAGCTGCTGAAACTGTCGGGCGTGGGGCCGGCGCGGGAGCTCGCCGGGCTCGGCATCGAGGTGGTGCGCGATCTGCCCGGCGTGGGCGAGAACCTGCAGGATCACCTGGAGTTCTATTTCCAGGTCGCCTCGCCGCGAGCCGATCACGCTGTACTCGCAGATATCGAGGTGGCGCCGGGCGCTGATCGGCGCGCGCTGGCTGCTGACCAAGGATGGGCTCGGCGCCAGCAATCACTTCGAGACCGGCGGCTTCATCCGCAGCCGCGCCGGGATCCGCTACCCCGACATCCAGTTTCATTTCCTGCCCGCTGGCGGTGAGCTACGACGGCTCCTCGCTGGCACACGAGCACGGCTTTCAGGCGCACGTCGGGTCCGATGCGCTCGCAGCAGCCAGGGTTGGGTGCGCCTGAGGTCCGCCGAGGCACGCGACAAGCCGCGCATCTGCTTCAACTACATGTCGCAGCCGGAGGACTGGGTGGAGATGCGCGCCTGCGTGCGCCTCACGCGCGAGATCTTTGCCCAGCCGGCTTTCGAGCGCTATCGGGGTCGCGAGATCCAGCCCGGTGCCGGCGGTGCATGACGCGATGAGCAGATCGATGCCTTCATCCGCGAGAAGGTCGAGAGCGCCTACCATCCCTCCTGCACCTGCCGCATGGGCGCCGCGAGCGACCCGCAGGCGGTGGTGGACCCGCAGACGCGCGTCATCGGGCTCGAGGCGCTGCGCGTGGTCGACTCCTCGATCATGCCCTCGATCACCACCGGCAATCTCAACGCCCCCACCATCATGCTGGCGGAGAAGGCCGCCGATGACATTCGCGGGGCGCGGCGCCTGCCGCGCGCGGCGCTCCCGTACTACATCGCCCCCGACTGGGAGAGTGCCCAGCGCTAGATCGGCCGCGCGCTACTCGCGATAGCGCGTGAGGGCATCGCCGAGCGCCTCGCGCAGCGGCCCGAGCCAGGGCTCGTAGTGACGCCACTGATCCAGGCCCTCGCGATAGATCGGCTGGCGCACCTGCTCGGAGCTCGCGGTGCGCACGCTGCGCTCGGTCTTGTGGAACTCGACACAGGCGCGGCTCGAACTCGAGCCCGCAGTACTCGAGCAGCCGGCGCACGTTGCCTTCCAGGTCCTCCACCACGTCCTCGTGCTGCACCCGCAGCACGCGCCCGGGCAGCACGGCATCCCAGTGCCGCATGAGCTCGAGGTAGGTGCGGTAGTAGCGCGCGATGTCTTCGATGCTGTAGGTGAATTCCTGGCCCTTGGCGAACAGCTGCTTGAGGTTGCCGAAACAACAGGCCATCGGCTCGCGCCGCGCGTCGATGATCTTCGCGTTCGGCAACATCAGGTGGATGAGCCCGATGTGGCGGAAGTTGTTCGGCATCTTGTCGATGAAGCGCGCCTTGCCGGTGCGGTAGCCGCGCGTGTCGGTCAGGTACTTCTCGCCCAGGCGCCGGAAGTCCCCGGCAGTCATCTGCGCCAGCACCGCCGGATAGCGCGGGTTGTCGGAGTCGCCGTCACGCCCCTTCAGGTCCGCCACGATGCGCGGGATATCGGCGAGCTCGTGCGTGCCTTCGACCGCGGAGTGCGATGCCAGGATCTGCTCGATCAGCGTCGAGCCCGAGCGCGGCAGGCCCACGATGAAGATCGGATCGGCGGCGCGCGCGCCGCCGTCCTCGTTGCGGGCGAAGAGCTCGCGGAGTACACACCTCGATCTGCAGGCGGGTATTGAGCTCGATGACCTCGGGCCGGTAGCGGCTCTCGGCGCGCTTGAGGGCGTTGCCGCGCGCGTAGTACTCGAAGGACTTCGCATACTGCTGCCGGTCCTCGAGCGCCTTGCCGAGCGCGAAGCACAGGTGGTAGCGATCGACCGCCGCGGTCGTTGCCGCCGACTCCGCGGCACGCATCTGCTGCGAGCTCCGCGTCCTCGAAGCGGTAGGTCTTGAGATTCGCCAGGCTCCAGTAGGCATCGCCGTAACCCGGCGCGAGCCGCGCGCCGCCGCGCGATACTCGGCGATGGCCTCCGCGCTGGCGCCCGAGCGTCTTCAGCGAGTGCGCGATCGACAGATGCAGCTCCGCCGGCTGCGCGGCCCCGGTCAGCAGCTCCCGGTAGAGCTCGATGGCGCGCTCGTGCTGCCCGAGACCGACGCAGGTCAGCGCATGGAGCGTGCGGTAGTTGCGATTGGCGCGATCCGCGGCGAGCAGCTTCTCGGCCTGCTCCTGCGCCTGCTGGTGCATGTGGCGCTTGATCAGGACCTGCGCATAGTCGAAGCGCGCGGCGTGATAGTCGGGCGCCAGGTCGAGCACCGCCTCGAGCAGCAGCTGCGCATCGTCGAGCACTTCGCGCTCCATGCCGATGCGCGCGAGCAGCCGCATGGCCTCGATGTGGTGGCCATGCTTGAGCAGGAAGGCGCGAATGAGTTGCTCGGCCTCGGCCAGCTCGCCGTCCGAGAACAGCGCCGTCGCCGTCACGACCTCGGGCGGCAGCTTCTTCAGCGTGGCGACGTGCGCGGCCGCCTGCGGCGGCGTTCTCAGCCTGCCGCGTCATCCGGTACAGGCCTTCGAGCATGCTCCAGCTGGCCGGCAGGGCCGGATTGATGTGCACGGCGCGCAGGAAGGCCTCGATCGCCTGCGGTGCCTGCTTCAGCGCGACATAGCAGTGACCGCGCTCCTGGTACAGGCGGCTGAAGCGCGGATGCAGCCGCTCGAGTGCCGGCGAGGGTCGCGAGCGCTGCCGGGATGTCGCCGAGCATACGCTGCGACGAGCGCGCGCAGATACAGGACGTCCCGGTTCTCGGGCACCGTGACCAACAAGGCCTCGGTCGAGCCTCAGAGCCTCGGCGAACCGCCGCTCCTGCACGAGCCCGCGTATTCGCCGAACCTCGAGTTCTACCGTCACGCTCACCGCGACCTGAATTCTCAGCCCTCAAAACTTGTACCCGAACGTAGGCCCGAGGACCCGCGGCCGCAGCGGCGTCTGCGCGACGATGAACTGGTCGGTGCTGACGAACACGCTCGCGTTCGAATTGCTGAGGTTCTCGCCGTACACGGTCACGTACCAGGCATCCTTGGCGACGCCGACTGAGGCGTCGTAGGTCGTGTAGGCGGGATTCTCGAACCGCAACCTGCCGGTGCTGACGGCTCGCCGCTTGCGCGATCGTGGGATTGGAACCCGCCTGCGTGAATGAATGGCCGCTGTGAGTGGCGCCGACCTGAACGAAGGGCAGTGTATCCGGCGATGCTCCACTCGTAGCGGGCGCGCAGGCTGAACTGCATCGGCGGCGCATCGGCGCTCGGGGAGCCGACCGGGCCGAAGGGGTTGGTGACCGGCGCGCAATTGGTGCCAAGGCGGTTGCAGGCGTGCGTGATCGGCTTGCCGAAGTTCGGGCTGGCCGGATTGTTGTCGATCAGCATCGGGCGAATTCGTCTGCCGGCTCTGGTTCCAGGATGCCGCGCCCTGCAGCGTCAGCCCGGTCGACGACCCGGGCCACCAGCGAGGTCTCGACGCCCTTGATGAGGAAGTTCTGGCCGTTGGTGTTGAAGAAAATGTTGCCGACCACGCCGGGATCGAAGAAGGCGACCTGCACGTTGTTCCAGTTCTCCCGGTACACGGCGCCGTTCCACTGCAGGCGGTGGTCGAGGAATTCCGTCTTCCAGCCGATCTCGTTGTTCGTCAGCTTGTCGGAGTGGTAGGACCTGGGAACGAAGTACTGCGGCACCCCGTCCGGGCCGTGAAGGCATGCGGCGAACCGCCGTTCTGGTTGAAGCCGCCCGGGCGGAAGCCCTGCGAGAACGTGTAGTACACCATGACGTCCGGTGTGATGTGCCAGGTCAGATTCGCCGCGGCTCTTGAAGCCGGACTCGGTGTCCGCGAGATTCGCCTCGTTGAGGTTGTAGCTGTAGAGTCGGGCAGCGGTGCATGGCATCCGCTGGCCGGCGCGCCTCCCTCGAAGCAGCCGAAACTGCGCGAGCACGCTGCCCGCCGAGGAGTTGTCGAAGCGGAAATGACGCGTGCCCGCCGTGAGCGTCAACACCTTCGGAATCAGGTCGAAGTCGACCGAGGCGAAGAAAGCCGTCTGCTTGGTCGTCGCGCACCGTGTCCTGGTAGAACGAGGTGTTGGTCGCTCTGCACACCGGGATTCTTCGACGCGTCGTGCCGGGGAACGTGCCGATGTTCGACAAAGCAGCCGTTATTGCCCGGCGTCCCCGGCGCGCCGTTCGAGGTGCACGAAGGAACGGTCTTGTACTTCCAGCCGGTCTGGTCGATACAGCTTGTTGTCTTCCCAAAACGCGCCGGCGATGGCGCGCAAACGCCACTCGTCCGGCGTGCTCAGGCGAAATTCGTGTTGCTGGTGCTGTGTTGCGCTCGGCCGAGTGCCAGGTGGCGCTCGGCGAGAAGCAGGTGGACGTCAGGGTCGGTGTCGTAGCCCGATCCGGGGCCGTAGCACTGGTAGTAATCGGCATACACACCGCGCGCGTAGTTGGTGTAGTCGCCGACCTGATCGACGTTGCGCACCAGGTAGCCGCCGGTATAGACGGCCTTCAGGTCGCCGAACTTGCCGTTCACCGTCCACGCGGTGCTCTCGAATTTGTCCTTGTCGTAGGCGGGGTTGAACAGCGTGACCTCGAGCGGCTGCAGCGGCGCGCCGTCCGAGGCGTTGGGCTGCTGGTAGAACACGCCCTGCGAGTCCATGTCCTGGTAGGACTGCGTGATCAGCACGTCCCAGTCATCGTTGAACTTGTACAGCGCCTCGGCGCGGATACCCTGGTAGGTGACGGGGTTGATGGCTCTGCCGACTATCGTTGCCGTTGTTGATGGACGGGCTTCCGGGCGGCACGCAGAAACCAGCGTTCGGCAGGCCGTCCGGGCAGTCTCCGCTGACTCGCCGGATAGTTCGCATAGTGGATGCCGATGTCGGTGTTCTTGCGCGTGAACGTCGCCGGCACGTTGTCGATGTAGCCGCCGCGGCTGTCGTCGTAGATCACCGCGCGCACGGCCATGGTGTCGGCGATCAGCGGGAGGTTCAACACCGCCGTCAGGTCGGTATTGGGATCGCCGTGAGCGGTCACTCCGTAGCCGGCCTTGACGCTCCCCTCGGTCACGTCGAGCTTCGGCTCGTTGGTGATGTAGCGGATCACGCCCGCCTCGGCGCCGGCGCCGAACAGCGTGCCCTGCGGACCCTCCAGAACCTCGATGCGATTCAGATCGGCGGCATAGACGTCGAGGTTGCGATTGGGCAGCTGGCCGGATTGATTGTCCAGGTAGATGGCGACGTTCGGCCACAGGCCCGTCGAGCCGCTGCCCTGGCTGGGCTGCGAGCCGGCGCTCAGGCCGCGCATGAAAACCTCGTTCTGGCCCGGACCGTTGTTCGCGGTCGTGACGTTCGGCAGATACTTGATGTAGTCGTCGAACGTCGAGACGTTGAGCTGCTGCAGCGTTTGCGCGGTAAAGGCCTGCATCGAGATCGGCACGTCCTGCATGTTCTCCGCGCGGCGCTGCGCGGTGACGGTGATCTTCGAGCACGGTATTCACTGCCGGCGCCGCGCGGTCTCGCTGGTCGCCGGCTCAGCGGCAGCCGCTCCGAAGGACGCGCCGCCCAGGATGGCCGCTACCGCATATGAGATCTTCGAGTTCATTGCTTGATCCCTTCAGAGCTTGATGGGCACCACGGGCGCGCCGGCGGGGAGCGCTGCGATGCGGATAGCTGCGACGCGGATAGCTGCGATCTGCGCCGGCTCATCGTGACGGATTGAATGCAAGTCGACCCTCCGGTCGTACACGGCAGCACGGCATTCTCGACCTACTCGGAAGCCGCGAGGTGTGGCGAACGCGCAACGCGGCCTGGCAGTCTACTCGAAAACCCGGCGCGCGCGCCGCATCGCCGTTGGCGGCGCGCTGGGGCTGCAGCCGCCGCGTGGAGGGCGAGAGCCCGTAGGCATCCTTGAACTGGCGCGAGAAGTGCGCGCAGTCGGCGAAGCCCGCCTCGTTGGCGATATCCGTGACCGAGCGATCGGTGTTCTCGATCAGCCAGTTGGCGTAGCGCATGCGCAGCTGCCGGTAGAGCGAGGCCGGTCCCATGCCGACGTGCTGGCGGCACAGCCGCTCGAGCTGTCGCGCCGACAGGCCGAGCTCCGCGGCCACCGCGGCGACCGCGATGGGCCGCGCGAGATTCTGCTCCATCAGCAGCAGCGCGCGGCGCACGCGCGGCTCGCGCCACGGTCTCCGACAGCGGCGGGTGAGGCTGCGCATCGCTGCCCGAGCGCGGTCGGTCGAACAGCAGCACCTGGCTCGCCTTCTGCGCCACCGCGCGCCCCAGGTGCTGCTCGATGAGATAGGTCGCCAAGCGCCGCAGCCCCCGCGCCACCGGCGCAGGTGATGCGCGGACCTTCGGCGAGGAACAGGCGGTCCGCGATGACCTCCTGGTCCGGAAACGCTTCGAGGAAGTCCTGGTAGTGGTACCAGCTGACGCACGAGCGGCGCCCTTTCATGAGCCCCGCGCGGCACAGGATGAAGCTGCCGGTGCAGATGCCGATCAGCGGCACGTTGCGTGGCGCCCACCTCGCGCAGATAGCGGATGGTGGCCTCATCGATCTGCGGGCCGGCGTGCAGGATTCCGCCGATCGACCACGACATAGTCGAGCGTGTCCGGCGACAGCAGCGCGCTGGTGGGCTCGAGCATGACGCCGCAGCTCGCCGGCACCGACTCCAGCCGGCTCGCCATGATCGACCACTGCACGTGCAGCGGCCGGCTGCGGTCGCCCTCATCGGCGGCGAGGCGCAGATGATCGATGAACACGGCAAATGCGGACAGGGTGAAATGCTGCGCCAGAATCACCCCGACGCGCAGCGGCGGACGCGCACTGCGCTCCGCGGGGGGATTGCGATGCATAACGGCTTGAGTGGAGCATTGAACGCACACTCAATCGATGTAGTCTCCCTGACGCCGCTATATTCCCCTAAAGGCCATGAGAGACGCAAGAATCCAGGACCCGGCCGGCTGAAAGCAAGCAATAACAATCGGGTGGTGCGTAATTCTCGACGTGCTGTGCAGTTGCCGAGAGTTGAATGGCCGTTCAGAGGAGGCGCACCGCGAGCGGGTGCGCGGCGCCGTTCGCGCCGGAGGGTTTTCGGGGGCGCGGGTGCGGAGCTAACGCAGCACGGCGAGCCGCGCGAGATTTCCCTGCACGGTCGGGTCATGGCAGGCGCTGCGCGCGTACCAACGGCGGGCGGCCTCGAGCAGTGCGGCGCACATCTCAACGGTCTCGGTGTCCTGCGGCGGCAGATTACGCGCGCGCCCGGCGGAGAAGCCGCGCGGAGGCGTGCGCACGTGCCGACGCAGCTGCAGGCGGCGCAGAGCACGCATGGGGACGGCTTCCTGAGCTGCCAGCTGCACGACACGTTCGGTGATACTGCGGGCGAGGCGCTCGTAGTCGAGACCCTGCGCGTCGCGATCCGCACCCGGCGGACGGATCCACTCCTGACACCAGGTCGCCACCTGTTCGGCCGAGCACCGCAGGCGCGGATCGGCGAGCGCGACCGCGAGGCGCGGCAGATCAAACGCCTCGCGCAGCGCTGCCTCCCAGCGGTGGTCATCGAGGAGTTGCTCGATGTCGGTGAGGTAGCTCGCGAACATGCGCGAGCTCGAGGGCGCAGCCGCGGTGCGCCGCGTGGCAATGCCCGGCTGGGCCCGCGGAGCACTCTGCTGGGTCGGTGGCTCGTGCATTCCTGAATCTCCGCTCATCGTCAGGCGGCCTGGTCGGACGAGGTCACTTCTGCGCCCTCGGCCGCCGCGCCGCTGACCGGGGCCACGGGCGCGGCTTCAGGAGCCGGGGCCGGGGGCGGCGCTATCTCGGCGGGGCGAGCGCGTCGGCGAGCGCGATGACGGCGTGAGTGGCGCACAGCCACCGCACGCGGGGGGCGAGAGGGGCGCCTGGCGGGCGCCGTTGCGCGGCGCACGCGTGGGCGCTTGCCCGTAGCGTGGGCGGGGCGTGCTGCGGCGCGGCGCGGGCGAGCGTGCACGAGGCGCGCCGTGACAGGCGTGGGGCGGCGCGTCCTTTGCGCCTTGCGCGCGGCGCGGCGGCGCACGCTCCGCGCGCGAGCTGCCAGATGCCTGGCGCGTCGCGCGCGCTTGCGGGCGCCACCGGCAACGGCGCCCGGGCGCATCGCTCGCACCCGCTCGTGTCGCATCTTTCTTCTGGGCGCGGCGCGCGCGTTTCCAGGCCTTGCGCGCGGCGGCGGACTGCTTGCGCGCGCGCTTGGCTTCACGCTTGGCCTCTTTCAGGCGCTTGCGGGCACGCTTGAGCTCGTCCTTCGCGATACGCACGCGTTGCCTGGCGACTTCCGCCTGCAGCCGGACCCGCTCGAGGGGTGCCGCGGGGGTGACCTGTTCGCCGCCTGTCTTCTTCATCTGTGGTCCCGCGAAGCGAAAGGAGCATAAGTCTCACACAAAGGCGCCGTGCGTTTCCAGCATCCGGACTTATCCACAGAATTTGTGCATAAGTATGTGGACAGACGCGCGCGACACGGGCAAAGGCCGAGCCCAGGCAAGGGCTTGCATTATCGTGAGCGCGTTTTCGCCAGCCTGCGCCGCCGCCCTCGGGCGCGACACGCTCAGGCGCCGCCGCCGCTCTTGCGGCTTCCGCCGCTCCCGCCGCCGCCGGTCTTGTTGCTTCCGCCGCTCTTGCGGCTTCCACTGCTCCCGCCGCTCGGGCCCGCGCCGCCGTACATCGTGGCCGTGAGGCGATTACGCCCCGAGTTCTTGCTGCGGTAAAGCGCGGCGTCGGCAATCTTCAACACGCGCTCGGCGAGTCCACGCTCGCCGGCCGGCACGCGATCGAGACCACACAATCCGAAGCTGGCAGTGACGGTGACGCGCTGGCTCTCGATCTGGAAGGGCTCGTGCGCAATGCAGCCGCGCAGCTTGCGCGCGATGTTCAGAGCAGGCTCGTAGCCGGTTTCCGGCAGCACGATGGCGAATTCCTCGCCCCCGATGCGCGCGACCCAGTCCACACCGCGCCGCAGGTTCTGCTGCAGGCGCGGGCCGAGCTGGCCCAGGATCGCATCACCGGCGGCGTGACCGAGGGTGTCGTTGACGCGCTTGAAGAAATCGATGTCGCACAGGATCAGCGACAGCGAACGCCCGTAGCGTGCGGCGCGCTCGACTTCGCGCGGGAAATGCTTGCCGAAAAACCGCCGGCTGGCCACGCGCGTCAGATCATCTGTGGCGGAGAGCTTGCGGTTTTCAGCCAGCGTGATCCGCAGCACGCTCTCCAGCTCCGCGACGCGACGCGCCCCCGCGATGCGCGCGTCGAGCTCGCGGTCAGAGACCCGCCGCCCCACACAGTCGTCGGCGCCTGCCGTGAGGCCCGCCTCGCGCTCCGCGACCTCGTCGAGCTCCGCCACGTAAAGGATGAACGGCGCGCGCTCGTCGCCTCGCGAGCGCAGCTTGCGCACCATCTCGAGGCTGTCGGTCACGACCACCGGACGAAACTCGGCGCTGAAGAGCCGCAGCGCCTCGGGCTCGTCGGCCGCCACTACCAGGTCGAGGAGGTCGGCGGTGATGCGGCGCTCGACCTGCTGGCGCAGCTGCGCATCCTGGCAGGCGAGCAACGCCTTCGGCGACGGCAGCACGCGCAACATTACCGCGATGGTGGCCGTCGTCTCGGTGTGACTCGCAGGCATCCGCTCCGCGCGCCGCTCGAGGATGCGTTGGATGACGGTAGTGTGCCCGCCGCCGGTTGGCATTGACCCCCCAATGCCTCAGCTGCATTGCAGTAGCTGCGCAGAGTAGCAGACACCCGCATGAAAAGGCGCGCACTCGCCGCGCGGACGGTGGGCGCGGTGGGTGCGGGTGATCCCTGGTGCGCAGCAGCAGCTGCGCCTCCCGGGCGGTCCCCGCGCCGGCCCGCGCGACGTTATGATTCACTCATGGGACCGCCCGGAATCACGCGCCATCGGCGCCCGTTTCTCGCGCCATTGTGGGTAATTCTGCTGGGTGCGCTGCTGGTCGCGGCAGTCGTCTGGGTGTTCTATCGCGGCGGAGCTACCACGGTGATCGTGCTGGTGCGGCCGGTGGAGAAGGCTCCAGGCACGATCGATGACCCGCCGCTCTCGCCCGAGGGCGAGGCGCGCGCGCAACGTCTGGCGCAGATGTTCGGCGGCAGCGGCGGGGGCGGGCGCATCGACACGATCTACGAAAGCGACGACCGCCGCGCGCAGCAAACTGCGGCGCCGCTGGCGGAGCGGCTGCATCGCGCCCCGGTCGTGTTCAGCAGCAGCGGCGCGCAGGCCACCGCCGCCCGCGCCCTGCGCGAACATCCGGGCGGCACGGTCCTGGTGGTCGCGACGGGTCCGGTCCTCGCGCAGATGGTTCGGGAGCTCACCGGTGGCGCAGCGCCCTCTGCCGCGGCGGATGAGCCCGATCTCATCTACATGGTCAGCATCCCGCGTTGCGGTCCGGCTCACCTGCTGCGCTTCAGGCTCTGACCGGCGGCTCCCTAGCCGCCGCGCCCGGGCCGGGCAGTGCCTGCGCTCAGCGCCACTGCGCGGCGGATGAATGCCTCGTGCTCGCCAATGCGGAAATCGGCGAGCACGGCGGCGCGGATATAGCGGGCCTGGTCGATGAGATAGGTGGCGCGGCGCACGCCGAACCCGAACGGCCCCCGTACGTCGTACATGCCGATGACGCACTTGTCGACGTCGGACAGCAGCGTGAAGCGCAGGCTGTACTTCTCACGAAAGGCGCGATGACTCGCGGCCGTCTGAGGGCTGACGCCGGCAACCTCCAGGCCCGCCTGCTGAATCTCGGCGTGCTGGTCGCGGATGGCGCATGCCTCGCGAGTGCAGCCGGAGGTGAAATCGGCGGGGTAGAAATACAGGATCAGGGGACCCTGGCGCAGGAGCGTGCTGAGCGACACGCTCGCCTCGTCCTGGTCCGGCAACGTGAACTCCGGCGCTCGCCCACCCATGGCCAGCATGCGCGATCTCCTGGGTACCGATCATAGCGGGTCGCGCGGCCACTGCGTGCAGGCGTTTGGGATTTCAACCCACACGAGTTTGTCCTCGACATACACGTGCTCGCGCTGCGGCAAGGATCCAGCGTCATCATGCGTGCCGGCCGTGAGCCAGATGACTTGCGGCTTATTGTCGCCCTCGTAGCTGATCGTGCTGCCACAGTCCGCGCAAAAACCGCGCTTCGCAATGTCCGACGAACGGTAATACTTCAAAGGACCCGACAAGACACAGTCGTGACGGCGGTAGGCGGCGTAGACGCCGCTCGCGGCGCCACTCTGGCGGCGGCAGACGGAGCAGTGGCACTCCAGCACCGACAGAGGCGCTCCCTGCAGCGTGTAGCGGATAGCTCCGCACAGGCATTGCCCGGTCGATGGCATGGTGCTCCCGTGACTGGATTGATGGTGGAACGGAAGGGGATCGAAAGAGTGATGATTTTGCCTGTTTTTCAGCGTTCCCGTAAATAACCCATCGAGCGGTAGCCCAAACGGTTCCCCGGTCACCGTATTCGCTGTCGGCGTGCGGCTATAGCCTCCCGGCGCAGGGCGTGCGCGTCCTCCATAGTGGGAGTTCTACAGCCGAGCGGCTATAATTGCAATTATCTCCGAACGTATATAAACTGCGCTATCTCCGATCGACCATAAGTGTGATGACATGTGGGCGCAATCCGCAGCAGAAATCGGCAGGATCGTGGCGACCGCCCGCCGGCATCGGGGTCTCACGCAAACCCAGCTGGCCCGTGCGCTGGGCGTTACGCAAAACTGGCTGTCGGAGATCGAGCGCGGCAAGGACAACGCGCAGATCGGCAAGATCCTTAGGGTCCTGAGTTTCCTCGGCGTGCGACTCGAGGTGGGGGAGGGGCCTTGGATAGGCCACCGCACGGCTACCACGGATAAGCTCACCAAGACCTCACTGGGCGCCATCCTCACGGCACACAGCACAAGCGCCCGACCGAAGAAGCCCTCTCGATGAAGCTCATCGTCTGTCTGGAAGGGCAGGTCGCCGGCGTCCTGCAAGGCGATGGCACCCGCGCGAGCTTTACTTACGCACCGGAATGGCTTGAGAGTCCCGGCGCCTATCCGCTCTCGCAGTCGCTACCCACGGCGCCGACTCTCTACACGGGCCGCCGCGTACTAAATTTCCTGTGGGGACTGCTGCCTGACAACGCGCGCATCCTCGATACCTGGGGGCGGCGCTTCCAGGTCTCCCCGCGCAATCCCCTCGCGCTCCTTTCCCACGTGGGTGAAGACTGCGCAGGGGCCGTGCAGTTCGTGACGGAGCCGCGGCTCGCCGAGGTGCTCGAATCCGCCGCTGGCCCCTTCAGTGTGGAGTGGCTCACCGCTAAACAGCTTGACGAGCGCATCCGCGACGTCGTCGGCGACGGGGCAGCCGCACGCACCGCGACCGAGGGGCAATTCTCCCTGGCTGGCGCACAGGCGAAGATCGCCCTTTACTTCGATACGCGCCGCAGTCGCTGGGGCGTCCCGAGAGGTCGCACGCCGACGACTCATATCCTTAAGCCTGTGGCCAATGAGTTCGACGGCTTCGCCGAGAACGAGCACTTCTGCTTAAGCCTCGCGCGGCGCATGGGACTCGCGGCTGCAAAGAGCGAATGGCAATCGATTGGTGGCATTCCGACGCTCATCGTCGAGCGCTACGACCGCATTCAGCAGGGTGCGCACTGGCATCGCGTGCATCAGGAGGATTGCTGCCAGGCCCTCGGTGTGCATCCGGACGCGAAGTACGAGAACGAAGGTGGTCCCGGATACCCTGAGCTCCTGAGCCTGCTCAATGCGACGGATGACCCCGAGGCGGATCGGAAGCGCCTTATGGCCGGCGCGTGCCTGAGTTATCTCCTGGCTGCGACCGACCTGCATGCCAAGAACTTCTCCCTCCTGCATGCACGCGCCACACCCCGACCGAGTCTGCGCCTGGCGCCGTTCTATGACATTGCCAGCGCCTGGCCTTATCGGCGCCGCTCGCCGCCACAGAAGATCAAGCTCGCACTGCGCATCGGCGGGCATTACCGCCTGCGGGAGATACTGCCGCGCCATTTTCGCAAGCTCGCGCTCGCGGCCAGCTATTCCGCGGATGCACTGCTCCAGATGCTCGCAGACTTTTCGAGCCGTCTGCCGGATGAAGCCGCCGCGCTCCTCGAGGAGACTTCCGAGAAAGGTATGTCACGAGCGGTGCTCGCTCAACTCGTCGACGGCATCGCCACGCAGTGCCGCCTGGTGCAGCGCCATCTGGGATCAGCCCGAGACGCACAATCAGCGTAAACGGGGGCCCATTTTGCAGTCGCGGACTCTCTTATGTCCTTTTTCACTACTTCACACTAAATGCAGGCACTGCTCCGCCATTCTCAATGAACGTGCACTTACCATCCGCGCACACCCGATTCTCCATCTCGATCCGCTTCAACTGGACGTACTGCTCAGGTGATAGACCGATAGCCTGTCGATAAGCATTGTCCGCTGCCGCCCGTGCCTCTTCAGCCGACTTGCGCTGGACTTCTGCCAACCTGGTCTGCTGCTCAGTCTGGATGCGTTGCTCCTGCGTGGCCGTTTCAATGCGCTGATTCTTGATCGCATCAGGCGGATTGGCTCGCCCTACAGTCATCGTAACAAGCTGGATCGGCAAGCCCTTTTCCTTGATGAATGCCTTCAAAGCGTCCCGGATCTCCGCATCGATAGCATCCAACGCCGTCGTACTGATCGCCGTTTCATTCATGCCGCGCTTGCGCACAGCCTGTCTAACCATCGTCTTGAACTGCTCTTCCAGATTGTTGTGATACCAGTTCGGTCCGAAATTCTTGATCAACGCCACCGAATCCGTGACTTGTAACACCACGATGGCATGAAAACTGATCGGTACGCCATCCGAGGTCATCGTGTCGTGCATCTCCGTATCGAACTTCTGAGGCTGCATGTACACATCCACACCTTCAGTCGTGATAGCTGCGAACGTTCGTCCCGGCTTGACCGAATCAGAATCGACTCCGCCATGGCCAAAAATCCATGGCTTTTCGATCAATACGACTTCATGCCCCGCATCAGGCGAATACACACTGCAGCCTACTAGCCCCAACGCGATCAACACTATTAGATATTTCATTGATCTACCCTTTCAAAATCAACTTCAAGTGGCTGAGGGAACTGTCAAACTCTCCGTGCTACTTACCTGTAGCGTCTGTGTGCGCCACGACAGAGGTGCAGATCGGCAGATACGTCGAGTCGGACCCAGCCGGCCTTGCGGCTAGTATCAACGCTTATGCCTACGCTGTCGTCGGCTCGCGCGGCCTCGCGGCGCGTGATCCTCTCCTGGAAGCGCGACGCACCCCTTCAACGGCACATGCAAAACGTGTGCGCGCGGCAATCAATCTCTCCTTCGGTCGCATCGCTCAGTCGGCGGTCCAGGGGCACGACGGCGAGGATGTGCTGCAGTAAAGGCGGGTAGCGCCGGGGGTACCGCATCGGCGAACGCGGCGCAGGCGGAAGTCCCTGACGCGGGTCAGGGACTTGCTTAGAGAGGGGATCTGGAGCGGAAGGGGATCGAACCCTCGACCTTCGCATTGCGAACGCGACGCTCTCCCAGCTGAGCTACCGCCCCACGCACGGCGCGCGATTCTAGCATCGCGCTCCATCGACCGCGACCGTCGCGGCGCGCAGGGGGCGATCCGGAACTTTGCCAGGCGTTGCTAAGCGATGAGGTCGCGGTAGGCGTGCCAGGTGGCGTAGCCGAGCAGCGGCGCGACGATCACCATGCCTACGAGGAGCGTGAGGAATCCGATCGCGGTAACGGCCACGATCAGCGCGGCCCACAGCAGCATCGCCGGCAGGTTGCTGAAGGTGACGCGCAGGCTGGCCCGGATCGCATCCGCCGCGCGCGCATGCCGGTCGATGATCAGCGGCACGGCCACTACCGATACGGCAAAGACGATCGCCGCCAGCAGCGCACCGCAGCCGATATAACCGAGCAGTTGCGACAGGTTGAGGGCCGTCGATCCGCCCCACAGGGCCACGGCGAGACTCGGCACGGAAGCGCTGAACGCCGATTCCAGCAGGATCGCAGACAGCACGAACCACAGTAACGCGATCAGCGCCAGGACCCCGCCGAAGTGCACGAGGCCCTCCGGGTTGCGCGTCAGCGCCTGCAGCGATTCGTCGAAGCCGAGTGGCTCGCGTGTTTCGCGCCGCCGGGCGAGCTCGCACAGTCCGGTGGTCATGATCGGACCGACCAGCAGATAACCCGTGATGGCCGCGGCCGTCAGGTACAGGTGCGTGCTGCCGAGCATGAGCAACACGCCTCCGAGAATCGCGATGAGCGCGCCGTGCGCGAGCCCTGCCGAACCGATCTGTCTGAGATCGTCCCAGCCGCGCGCGAGCCACTGCACCGGCTGGTGCATCGCTACGCGACGGACCTGGACGTCGAGATGTTCGGTATGGCCGACACTGATGGACGTGGTCATGGATGCCTCCTTGCCCGAGAGCGGGTCGCACGCACGCAAAGATCAGGCCTTCATTCCGGATAGTACGCCTCCTGCTGCCGCGGGGGATGGTGGGGGCGGGCTGCGCGCCGGTACACTCGCCAGCACGGCGCCCCCGTAGCTCAGTGGATAGAGCGACCGCCTCCTAAGCGGTAGGTCGTCGGTTCAACTCCGGCCGGGGGCGCTCTCCAATCGATCACCACGTATCATCCGTAACCTGCGCGTGGAACCAGCCGAGGCGACGCTTCTGTTCGCGGAGGTTTCCACTCCTCAGAGCGTGCGAGTGAAGTAGGGCACGGGCGTGCGTATTCGGTGGGACGGCCCGGCGAATGAAGGGCCGGCAGCGATCCTTCAACGCGTTCGCTCAATTAGAGCAAGATCCGAGACCACCTGTACGCGATCGAACACGATTTCCGAGCCGGCGGCAGAGATGTCGAAGTCGCGAATGATGAACTCCGCAGGAAGCTCGGCGAGCATGCGCTGGGCACCCGTTCGAAGATCGATGAGCGAAAAATTCTTGTGGCCGATTTCGCCACCAAGAATCACGAGCGCCTGCGGGTCACGAAAAAACGCAACCCGCCGCGCGCCGCGCGTCAACATCACGCTCGGCAGCGGATACGGCCGGCCATCTGCAGCGGCGGCTCGCAAAGGAAAGGTCGTTCCGACGTCTGCGCCTGAATAGACCAGGAATCGCCCATCCGGCGACCAGACCGGATCAATGGAATACTCCGACACCAGGGGAAGCGGCAAGTCGCCATTCAGGAAAATGCGCGTCAGACGAGGCTCGCCGTCGCGGACAACCGCGATCACGACCGATTGCCCATCCGGTGCCCAGGCCGGATTACCCCGCAATGCGAGCGAATCGGCCAGGAGTCTGATATGCGAGCCATCATTGTCCATCATGTACAGCAGCGTTTTGCCGTCGTCATCGACCGAGAAGGCGATGTGCCGCCCATCGGGTGCAATGGCCGGTCTTCCAACGATGCGAATGTGGGCCGCTCCAGATCTCGCGGGTGGTCCCGTGCGTGATCGCCCAAATGCCTTGTCTATCGCCCCGCCACGAGACGTACAAAAGAAAGTCCGCACCCAGTCGTGGGGCGACAGCATTCGCTGAAACCAGTGATGGGTCGCCTGCAGCACTCGGAGCAGTGCGATCCTCCGTGAGCGGCAGGCGCCAAATACTCGTCCGGGTCATGGGCAATCGTCGCGACAAGACGCGCGCCGTCTGCGCTCGCGGCAAGTGATGTATAGTCTTCGAGCCCCGAGCTGATGCGATGTGGAAGGCGGCGCTCGACGTCCATGGCATACATCCTGGGCCCTGACCCGTCCGCATCGGTAGCGAGGTAAACCAGCGTGTGCCGATCGAGCATCACGGGATAGACTACGCGTGTGTTGTGGTGTGTTATCCGTTCGAGCCCAGCGCCGGACGGTTGAATTCGCCAGATATCCCATTCATCGGGCGGCACGCCGCGGACAAAATAGATGAAAGCATCGTCGGGAGACCACACCGGAAAGTGGCAATGCACCCCCGCCGGTGCCACATAGATCCTGCGGTCCCCGAGCTTTCCTGACTCCCGCACGAACATCGGATCGCCCGGTGCGGTGGTGTGATATACCAGCCGCTTGCCATCGTGGGACCAATCGAACTCGGTCGCCTCCCGAGATACGGCCGCAGTGGTCCGCCGGCAGTCGGCGCGGCCAGAAGATATTCACGTCGCCGGGCTGCGAGCCATCCGATCGCCTTGTCCAGATTGAAACGAGCGATGAGTCCGCCGAGAAGCCGAGCGCACGGAGCAGCGGATTGACCAGGTCGCGTACGTCGCCATTCGTCAAATTGCGATAGGTGCCGCTGCCTACCTCGCTTATCCAGGCATCGATTTGCCCGTCCCGGTCCCCCAGGAATGCCACGAATTTCCCGTCGCGGGAGATTGCCGCCGCCTGCTCGGTCCCGTCGAAGTCCAACAGGCGAGTGAATTTGGCATTGGCAAGGGGATTGCGCCAAAAGTAATCCGTTTCGGCCGCGAACCAGGCCAGCGCGCCCACCACCAGCACGACTGCCGCGGCAAGCGCCAACAGCACGGACCTGGCTGGCCGGGCGCGCGGTGCAGCGGCGCGAGAGGCGTCCTCGGCGGTGAGCAGGACCTGTGCGGCTCGCTCATTCTCACCTGCGCCGTCCTGGGTGAGTCGCGTGCGCCGACTTTCCCACCAGGCATCGAGCTCCGAGCGAAACGCAAAAACCGATCCTTGCTTGTCGTGCAGATGCCGGTGAACCGGCATCGCTTCGCGCCGTTCCCACCGCTGCACGGTACTGACGTCGCGCTTCAAGTACGACGCGATTTTCTTCCACGAGTCGAGCCGATCCTCCTGCTGGCCTCGCAGTGCATCGCTTTCGCGGGTCCGGGGATCGTCCAAAGCGCACTCCAGCTCATTTGCCGGATGGGCGCCAGCGATTCTTGCACGCAATCCAGGGACCGGCAATGCGCGGCATTGCACGGCACGCCGTCTGATCGCGCGGTCTGCGGTGCTTTGCAGCTTGCGAGAGTGATCGCCTGGTCCGACCGTGCGTTTGCCGTGCGCTCGTCGCACCGGGAACTGTCCTGGGAGAAACTACATGAACGTCAAACAGGTACTCATCACGCTGATAACGGCAGCCACGTATCTGCCAACGGCAGCCACGTTTGCCGTGATGGTCGGCGTGGGATCCTTGTGTGGAACTCGCGCTGGCGCGCGCCGATGACGGCGAAGCGGACCGGGAGCAGTCCATCATTCGCCGGGGCTTCGAGATCGCTCCGGTGCCGCTGAATCTGGAGGGCAAGGACCGGCGGCTCGTGGGACTTGGCAGCTACCTGGTTAACGGGGTTGGTCATTGCAATGTCTGCCACTCTGCGGGTCCCGCTACTGAATACGCAAAGGGCGGGAACCCTTACTTCAAGGGTAACCCGCCAACGGTTGTCAATCAGGCCACTTACTTGGGGGGTGGCAGAGTCTTCCCAGTGCAGGCGCCGGGGGCTCCGCTTATCGTTTCCCGGAATCTGACACCCGATAGAACCGGCCGGCCCGAGGGTGGCCGCACATTCGCGGAGTTTCGTCTACATCATCCGCACCGGCGCCGATCTGGATCACGTGCATCCGAACTGTACAGACCCGTCAATTACGAGCAGCAGCACCTGCTTCCCTCTCAACCTGCCGTTCGACGGTGATCTGTTGCAGATCATGCCGTGGCCCGAGGACCGGCACATGACAGAGCACGAGTTGCGGGCCATCTACGAATATCTCAGCGCCGTTCCCTGCATCGCGGGCCCGGCGAGCGGGCGTACTGCACAACGACTGCAGTTGAACTTGCTGCCCTCAGGCCGGGGTTGCGCCGGAGACATGGAGGGAACTATGAACATCAAAAGCCTCCGACTTGTGATTCTCTTCATCGGCCTGCTGGGCGTGCTGCGGGTGCTGGCGGGGTGCGGCGGCGGGAGCAGTGGCGGGAGCAGCAGCGAGGGCGCCGGGTCATCGCCTACCGGATTGGGTACGGCACCGATGGCGTCCGGCGACGCCTGGCAGGGACGCTATGTCGGCACGGTGAAGATTGGCGGCGTCCAGTATTTCGGCGACGCACTTCTCACAGCCGATGGTGCGATTCGGCTATACGTTGGGGGCCCCTATGTAGACGACGGTACGCTCCAGCACAGCGTACCTGCAGGCTCCGCGCAGCTGGTCGGCACGCTCCACGGGCAGACGAACCAGGCGGTGGGAACGGCACTTATTCTCGGCCAGGACTGTGTGGCGGCCCCTTCCTTCCGATTCTGCCGGCAGACGGGGCGCGGTGAGAGCAGCGTTGCGCTCACGTCCGGCCACATCCAGGGCGACATCGCCGTAACCACGCGCGACGGCGATGAGACCTGGTCGCTCAACCTCGGTGCCTGGAGCAATTACTACGTCCTGCCGGCAGCCACGGCAGATCTCGCGGGCCATTATCAGGAGGCGCTTGCCGAATTCGCACTCGACGGCGACACAATCATAAGCATCGATGCGCACGGGGTGCTGTTTTTTCAGAGCGCGCATTCGGGCTGTACGGGTAATGGCATGCTGAGTCCGCATCTCGACGGGGCGGTCAATGCCTTCGACGTCTTGCTCGTCATCGGAAGCTGCATTGCACCCTATGACTATCTGAATAGCACGTATGTCGGCCTGGCCACCACCAGCCCCAGCACCTACTGGGATTACGATGTCGTGCTGCGCATGTGGCTATCGCTGCGAAGCCCAGACGTTTCGAATTCAGCGTCGCAACCTGCCCTAATGATGTCGGGTAACCTCCTGTAGCATCCCTCGGTGAGTAACCCGTCAACCCCGCCGAATGCTCCGGCTGCAGTCGTGACTCGCCAGGGGGGCGGCCCTTACGCCAGACCGAGGTTTGACCTCCTGTCCGCAAGTCCTGGCGCTATGCTGCGGTGCGGCCGGTTTTGCGTCCCCACAGTTGCGAACGCGCTTCACTATGCTTAGGGTTGCGGACGCGGGCATAAGACCACACTGCGGAGAACAATAAAGAAAGGGGATTGACATGACCGATGAGTATCTGTTCGGTCCTCCGGTGAAAGTTAAGATCAGCGCCATACCCACGCTTTCGTCTCGGTCAACGCGTCCCCAACGCACGTGGATTGCGCGGGGACGCTGTCCCTGTTGTCACAATCGCGTGAAGGACTGGAAGCCGCTGTTGTCGTACACCTGGTGGTCCACGATGTGTGAACTCGGGGTCGATCCTGTGACCGGGCATCTGCAGAACTGCGAGCACAAGGGCATCGCGCTGTGAAATGCGCGGCGCCAAGGCTCGAGGATGGGCGTCTCCGATATCGATTCCCGATGTCTTTGGTGCAGATTGCCCAGCGATACAGCCTCGAATTCATTTCGCGGAAAACGTCTCGCTGAAGATGTCGTAGTCGCGCATATACGCATCGCTGTGCATGGAGAATGCACCCATCACGGTGTGAAAGATGTCCCGCTGACTGTGCCTGCCCTGTGACTCGAGGCGGCCAGCCCGCACGGCTTTCTGGCGCATGAATTCATCGGACATCCAAATAATGAAAGGAATGTCTTTCTGGACATCGGGCGCGATCGAGTAGGGTATTCCGTGAAGGTACATCCCGTACTCCCCCAGGGATTCGCCATGATCGGACACATAGATCAATAAGGTGGATGTGTCCCGGAGCTTCTTGAGCACGCCAATGGCGCGAAAAAGAAAATAGTCCTCATACAAAATCGTGTTGTCATAAGCATTGACCAGTTCTTCGTGGGTGCACTTGCCCAATTCCACCGACTTGCAGGCCGGCCTGAAATATTCAAATTCACCCGGGTACTTCGTGTAATAGGCCGGGCCGTGACTGCCAGACTGGTGAAGGACGACGAAAACCCTTTGACTCGATGAAGTCCTGATTCGCTGCTCGAGTCCGGACAGGAGGACCTCGTCGTAGTTGCACCGGGCGCCTGCGCAGTCTGCCAGGAGGTCACTCGCCTTCTGGTACGTCTGAACCATCATCGGAGGTTCGCCCCAGTTCCGGCTTCGCCAAATGACGTCAACGCCGTTTCGTTGCAGGTATGAAGGCAGAGGTTCATACGGTTTGGAGAATGGCGATTCTGAGTCGACGTGCGACAGCATGCACCGAACCGATGCTGTGGTGTAGGTGGCGCACGCCGACGCATTCTTGAGGGTGACAACGCCTGCCTGTGACAGCAACGGATTTGTGGGGCGGTTGTAACCATAAAGCTCGAAATTTTTCGCTCGCGCGGCTTCCCCGATGACCAGAATCACGACGGTCTTTTCGTTGGAAGAGAAGGTGGCGGGCGGCAACAGAGCCTGCACGTCGGATGCCATAAGCTTTGGCACCACGTATCTCCCCGTGTTGATGACGTAGGACCACGGCATGACCATGCCGCCAAGTCTTTGCGAGTTTTCGTCGAACCAGAGCCAGGTGCGGGAGGCCAAAAGGCCCCAGATTACGGTGATCAACAAGCCGGCCAACGCCACGATAGCGAGGTGCAGGCGCGGTGTCTGCCGAATGCGAACTCGCGCGAGAAGCCAGCAGGGCAGAACGCCCAGAGCCAGCAGATAAACAATGAGGGTTGGATGCAGATATTCGAAGGATTCTGCAAAATCTGTGTTCTGCACATTCCCCATCGTCGTCTCGTCCAGCACGGCGTGATAGGTGACCACAAAATACACGGCGACCGCGTTGCCCATCGCCATCAACATGCAAAATGGTTTAAGAATCCGATGAGAGATGAGGGCCAGCAGGGTGAGCAGCAGGACGGTCTCGGAAAACAGTGCAACCAGCAACGTGGCCAGCGTCAGGTCCCCGGTGAAAGAAGACAGGTCGAGATTGCCCGCCGCAAATGAGAAAAGCGGCGGGTGATAGAGCAACGAATTGAGCGCCGCTGTCAGCGCGATGAATGTGATCGCGTTGGGCGTCAACCTGAGGCGGTCACGGGTCATTGGCGTCCAAGTCTGGGGCGGCGTGTGGGGGCGGGGTCTGGAGAAAACGGCAATTTAAGGCAGCACGCCGAGAGACGGGCAAGGAGTGCTGGTGCAAGTCCATTACGGTGAAGGTGTAGCGAGCGGCGGCTCCGGGTCAACACTACCGGTTCGACGGTTGGCACTGCTAGTGTGGCCCCAATGGCCGGTCTGGAAGGAGACGTGGGGCAGCGGACGGCCCAGGGCGGGCGTATCGGTGCTCGGAATGTCCGCCTGTGTGACGAATTGGATCAGCCGAGCGTCGGTAGGGTTGCCGAGCGACGGCCCGTTTCAGAGAGGACAAAGGCGTGCTTAAGAACAAGGCTACCGGACGGACCGACAGCGGCATGGAGCACTTCGGCTACAAAGAATCGCTTGATCGCAGCATCGGTTCGTTCGGCAGCTTCGCCGCCGGCGTCAGCTATATCTCAATACTCACCGGTACCTTCCAGCTGTTCTACTTCGGCTTCGGCACTGCCGGGCCGGCCTATCTGTGGTCCTGGCCGCTGGTGCTCATCGGTCAGTTGGCGGTCGCGCTGTGCTTCATGGAGCTGGCCGCCAAATACCCCATCGCCGGATCGGTCTATAACTGGTCCAAGCTACTGGGCAGCCGGATCGTAGGTTGGTCTTCGGGCTGGCTGATGCTCACTGCGTCGATCGTCACCCTGTCTGCCGTGGTGCTAGCGCTGCAACTCAACCTGCCGCGGCTGTGGAGAGGCTTCCAGATCATCGGCGACGGCAGCGGTACCTACGATTTCGCCACGAACGCGGTGATCCTCGGCACGGTCTTGATCCTGTTCACCACCGTCGTAAATGCGCTCGGCGTGCGGCTGATGGCGAGGATCAACAGCGCGGGCGTCTTTATCGAATTGATTGCTGCCTGCCTCATCGCGATCTTCCTGGCGCTCAACATCAAGCGAGGTCCCGAAGTGTTCTTCTCCACGAACGGCTACGGTGCTGGCAGGAGCGGGGGCTTTCTGGGCGCTTTCCTGGTGGCGTCGCTGGCTTCCGGATACGTGATGTACGGCTTCGACACCGCCAGTTCACTGGGTGAGGAGACGTTGGAGCCTCGGCGCACCGCTCCCCGGGCCATTCTGCGGGCCATCCTGGCCTCGTTCGTCATCGGTGGTGCAATCCTGGTGTTCGCGGTCATGGCGGCACCCAATTTGGATGATCCGAGCATCGGCAGCAGCAGCGGCGGCTTGCAATACATCGTCGAGCAAGTGATGTGGGGTCCGCTGGGCAAGATCTTCCTGGTCTGCATCGTGGTCGCGGTGACGGTGTGCTCGCTGGCCGTGCATACCGCGGCCATCCGATTGACCTTCGCAATGGCGCGCGACAACGCACTGCCGTTCGGGGAGAAGCTCGCGCGGGTAAATTCCAAGACGCAGACGCCTATTGTTCCTGCCATCGTGATCGGCGTGATTGCCGAGCTGATCCTGGTCGTCAACATCGGGCAGCCGAAGATTTTCACGGTGCTGACCTCGATTGCGATCATCATGATCTACCTGGCGTACCTGATGGTGACGGGCCCGCTGCTGATGAAGCGCCTGCAAGGGCAATGGCCCCCCGCAGATCTCGTGGCAGGTGGCTACTTCACCATGGGCAGGTGGGGAATGTTCGTCAACATCGTCGCGGTGCTGTGGGGCACGGGGATGGCGCTCAACCTGGCCTGGCCGCGCGAAGCCGTCTACGGCACGCCCTGGTACAACACCTGGGGTGCGTTCGTCTACAGCGCCGTGATTCTCGGAGCAGGTCTGTGGTGGTACGCCCTCAAAGGCCGCCATCACATCGGCACGCTGGCGTCGCACGCGGTGACCCCAAAGACCGATTCACCGGGCGGCTCGTTCCGGGAACTCCCGGAACATCGTCAACCCTTCATAGGGAGATGCGCCGCCCGCCCGCTCGGGGCTTATACAGGTTAAACTGTTCTCATGAATCGACGTCTGGTCGCCTTACTGGTCATGCTAGCGATCGGCCTGCAGGGCCCCACTCTCGCTTACGCGGCCGCTGCCGCGGCGAAGACGATGCCGGCATCCTGCGCTGGCAACTTGCTCTGTCAAGACGGCAACGACAATTCCTGCTGCCCGCAAGGCATGCTGCCTGGTCCCTGCTGCGCTGGCGGCCTCGTCTTCACCGGTATGCCTTCAGCGCTGATCACCCCACCCGCGATACCGTCGCAACTCTTGCCGTCCTCTTCGGACTCCGTGGCATTTGCGACTGAACGCCCGTCACCCCTTCTCCGACCTCCCATCGCCTGAGTTCGCGCTCATCTGACTGAGCTGGGCGGCGTTCGCGCCGTCAGCGTCGTGGCTTTGTGCTGTGCGCACGGGCCGCCTGAGGCGGCTTCGGAGAAATACATGTTTCGTTGGTCTATTGGCCTTGCGGGCGCATGCGCGCTCGCCGGTCCCGTGAGTGTGATGGCCAAACCGATCGCCTTTGCCGACGGCTACACCGTGATGGCGGAGTACGGCGCCGGCACGATGAAGGAAGCGCAGCTCTTCTACGCTCCCCGCTACGACTTCTCGGTCGGCGGCGGCCATGTCGAGCTCGACAGCGATGAGACCGCGAAATCCCGCCGCATCAACTACGTGCGGCTGAACTACCTGGTACATCGCTGGAACCTCGATGACGCTCAGGCGAACGTCTTTGCCTGGGGCGGTTTGGGCAGCGCGACTGGCAACACGTTCTCCGGGACGCTTCTCGCCGAAAATGCGGGCGCACAGGCCGACTACGAAACCCGTCGAGTCTACGCCTCGTTCAAGACGGACCTGCAGAGAAGCTCAGCATTCTCCCATCGCATCGACACGCTGCAACTCGGACTCGCGCCCTACAAGCACGAGTACGGAGGCGTCGCGCACGTGGTTTCTCGTCCAGGCTCGTGAGTACACCGGCGGGATTCACCGCGGAGCCGAGTCGGCGCTATTGCTGCGGCTGTTCAAAGGCGGTGCGTGGGTTGAGGCCGGCATCACGAACGGCGGCAAGCTGCAGGCTATGGCCATGTTCAATTTCTGAAGGCACACACCCATGAAGTTTGTATCCAGAGTCCTGATCTCCCTCCTGTTCCTGGCGAGTGCGTCGGCGCAGGCCGCCACCATTGAGATGAACGTCAGCGGCCTCGTCTGCGCGTTCTGCGCGCAGGGCATCGAGAAGCAGCTGCGCAAGTTCCCAGCGACCGTTGATGTGATCGTGAGCCTCGAGCAGAAGCTCGTCGCCGTCGCCCTGAAAGACGGCCAGGATATCCCGGACACGGAGCTCCGCCGCGCTCTCACAAATGCCGGGTACACCGTCAAGGCTATCCAACGCACTGAAACGCCGACTCGCTGAACTGCGCGAGCAACTCAAGCAGGGCAAGCCATGAGCCGGGTGGATCCTGCGCTCTCACGCAATGCAGGCCTCGCGGCCGGCGCACTGCTCGCAAGCTCGGCGACCCTGGTCTGCTGTGTGCTTCCGGCGGTGCTCGTGGCACTCGGAGCCGGTGCGGCCCTCGCGGGGCTTGTGACCGCAGTGCCCCAACTCATCTGGCTGAGTCAGCACAAGCCGCTCGTTTTCGGGAGCGCGGCAGCGCTCCTGGCCGTGAGTGGCGTTGCGCTCTGGCACGGGCGGAACCTGCCGTGTCCGACTGATCCTGATGCGGCGCGAGCGTGCCGACGTCTACGACGCATCAGTGCGGTGCTGTACGGTTTCGCCGTTGCGAGTTTTGTTTTGGGCAGCGTGTTTGCCTTCGTGCTGCCAGCCCTGGCACGTTAGGCGACGACATGCGCGGCGATGGTCCGACACTAAATGCCGCACGTTGGGCATGGGCGGGGTACGTTTACGGGTACGTCGAGCGCTGGCTCATCGGGTAAAGACTTTGGGATCAATTACTTGTGCGCCGGGAGACCGGCAAGGAGTAGGCGGTGAGAGTCCGCCGCGATGAAGGCGTAGCGATCCGCATCGGCCCCGAGCCGTGCGCCGTCATCCGCGAGGGTGTCGGTGAAGCGTCGGCAGGGGAGCGTGCAGGCCAGCCATTGAGCCGCGTAAGTGATCTTATCCCGGGGTGCCGACGCCGTAAGTCTGGCGGAAGGCAACATGGATGGACGCGCCAGCGCGAGCGTCCATCCGACCCTGCGTGGTCTGAGACCCTGGCATGTACGGACGCTCCTTGTACGGGAACCGGGAGATCTCCAGCTCGATCACTCGCACGCAACGGGGTGGTCCGCATCGGGAAGGCGAGGAGCCGTAGCCGATGGTGCACGAGCCGGAGAAGTCAGACCCCTCCACAGTAGCGGTGAAGCCGGCGAACAACTCCGAGCGATCGGAGGCGGAGTCGGTGGAGCGAAGGGAGGGGGCCGAGGGGAACACGATCAAGCACCGCACGCGCCGGACGCCGAGCCGGGTAAGTGTGTCTTCGGGACTTGAGCGTGTACGAGAGCGAGCCAAGACAGAGAAGAAGGAACGGTTCACCGCTCTGCTTCACCATGTGGATGTGGATCTGCTGCGGGCAGCCTTTTCCTGGCTCAAGCGGGATGCGGCGCCCGGGGTGGATGGCCTGACATGGCAGGGAGTATGAGCAGAACCTCGAAGCCAACTTAGTGGATTTGCATGCGCGCGTTCACCGCGGCGCTTATCGGGCGTTGCCCTCGCGGCGCAAGTTCATTCCGAAAGCGGATGGACGAGAGCGGCCGTTGGGGATTGCGGCGCTGGAGGACAAGATCGTCCAGCGGGCCGTGGTGGAGGTGCTCAATGCGATCTACGAGGAAGACTTTCTGGGGTTCTCGTACGGATTCCGGCCGGGACGCAGCCAGCACGATGCGCTGGATGCACTCGCTACCGGGATTACCCGTACGAAGGTGAACTAGATTTTAGATGTCGACGTCCGATCCTTTTTCGACTCGGTGAGCCACGAATGGCTGATCCGTTTCATCGAGCATCGGATCGGCGACCCGCGCATGATCCGTCTGATTCGTAAATGGCTGAAGGCCGGAGTGTTGGAGGATGGAGCAGTGGAGGTCGAGTGAGACCGGTACGCCCCAAGGGGCGGTTGTCTCCCCGATGCTCTCGAACATCTACCTGCACTACGCTTTCGACCTGTGGGCCGAGCGTGGCGACGCCACGAGGCCCGCGGCCACGTCATCCTGGTGCGCTATGGGAGCCCGGTGCGCGAATCGCGCCCGCCCGGGTCTGTGCGGGGGGCGCCCGGTGACGGGCGTCCCTACCGCGATAGCAAAACCCATTCAACCCCGGCCGGGGGCGCCCCGAACGCATTGAGCGACACCTGACGGCCTGTCGAGCGCTAGTCGGTAAGGTGTCTGCGGTTTGCAATCTTCAGTGCGGTAGCGACACCTTTAATCGCGTTGGCCGTCTCACGCACGGTATCGTGATCACGCTACCCGATGCGGTCTCCTTGACTGAGTACCTTGAACGCCCCGCCCACGTGCCGGTAGCTTAGGCCTTGGTGGCCGACGTTGCGGAGCTGCGGCTCATGGATCTCGCGGTATGAAGCGGTCAGCTCAGGGCCTAACGTCGAGTCAAAGTTAAGGAGGCAACGGCGGGGCGTTGGGGCGCGAGCACCTAACAATCTCTCTACGGAGTTCCTTTGCGAGGTCCACACCGACAGTAGTAATCTCGTTCATGAGTTCCCCTTCTCTGATTCAGATTGATCTCGCAAACTCAATCTTGGCACTTCGTTGCCGTGCGGCCCACGACCGCCTCAGGGACGGGGAACTCCCTTTTATTCGGGTGCGGTGCCGTGATAGCTGGTGGTGGGCGCGCCGCGAGCGCGCTTCGCTCTCTTGCGCTCCCGTCGCGCTGGACGCGTGTGCGTGCGGCCGCTCAAGCTCATCGTCAGCTGACTTAACATGCCTCGCCTCTCGGCTGCGCGTACGGAACTGGGTCGTGCCAACGACGCGCTCGTAGCCCTGCGGATCGCAGCTGCTAGCAATAGACCCAGCTTCATGCTTGAGGTATTACCGGCGCTGTGAAACGGTGTCTAATGATTCGACACGGCTTTTCGACAAGCACGTAGGAGAGTGCGGCTGCTCCAAATGTGCAGATGATGCCGATCGCAGCCCCGTGGATCAGATTCGTTTTTAGCATCAATTCCTGCCACAGGTAGAGGCCATAGGAAATTGTGCCGATGCTTACCGCTACACGCGTGTTGAGCGCCTTCCCCGCAATCGAACCTGGATTGCGCACGAGCCAGATGAGCGCCATAGCGATAGTGGCGCCCTCAATCGAACGGCCGACTGTGTATAGATTCTACGAACCACCGAATTGCGCTATCGCCACAGGTGACAACAGAAACACGCATAGTGCCGATGGGAGGATCAATCGTCTGATGGAGTTGTAGAGTTTCTCGAATGATGCTGTGCCGACCACCAACGCCAGCAGGCAACCGAACATCAGCGCATCCATCCGCGTGTGCAGCATGTAGTTGATGTGAGTTCCCAAGAACTCATTGCCGCTGAGGTGCGTCAGCGCGCGGATAATCGGCGAGAGCATAATGAGAGCCATGGCCAGCTTGGCCGCCGTTAGGCGGCCATGTCGGTTTAGCGTCATGGCCAGAACCGCAGGCCAGATTAGATAGAACTGTTCCTCGACGCTGAGCGACCAGGTGTGCGCAAGGGCGTTCGAGTCCCCCAGGGAGAATAGTTCGTCGTGAAAGTCAGCGCACTCAAGAATGCGCCAGGGGTAACTCCATCAAGAATGCCAAGGATAGCCAGCAACATAACGGCAGAGAGAAAAACCCATAGCGCCGGGATGATGCGCAGGGCGCGCCTACGATGAAGTTGGAATGCTGATCGCGCCGCGCCGTTCATGTTCGTCCAGCAGCAAGGTCGTGATGATGAACCCGCTGATGACGAAGAATATTTCGACGCCCAAACCACTGTTGCCGAAAATCAGCCACGGGGTTGTGTTGGGGCTGTGCCCGGTCGTGCCTTGATAGGCGTGACCAGTGATCACCAGCAGGATAGAAAAGGCGCGAAGGCCATCTAGGCTTGGGAGCCGCCGCATAGACATGCGCACAGCTTACATTATCGCGGGGTTTAGCAGACATACGCCTGTGATTAGCGCGACCGGACATTTTGCGCCGGGCGCCTGAATCTGAAATCCTTTGGCGATGGAGGATACGCCGCAATCGAGGAGTCTCCGGCCGCCGCACCGTCCTTAGACTGTTTGTGTCGAGACCTACAAAGCGGTCCCGAGAAATTTCGCTTTGCCGCGGATAGGGGTGAGCCGCAGGGCCGTGGCCTGCAGCACGCGGCTTTATGCTGAAGGCTCGAACAACCGAAGCAGTTCGGGCGTCACTGTCGCCTCCCCATAACGCCTGCTGGCGTAATCTATCAGCGTTGCCGGTCAGGCACGGGGAGATGAGTCTGCAGGAACTGGCGGGCCCGGGACTGCAGGGCGGGCACGTTGCCGGCGGGTACAATCAATTGCGGCAGGATCGGGCCCAGCGTCTCGGGGATCGCAGCCGCATCTGTGCCCAAGACGGGACAGCCGAAGTCATGGCTTCGACCGTGATCAGGCCGAAGCACTCAAGTGCGAGCGTAGGCAGGATGAAGAGGTCAGCGGCCGCGTAGGCGGCCTCCAGCTGCTCGTCGGAGATCCGCCCCATGAAATGGATGCGCTCGTCAGCGTCGCCAGCGCGCCGGAAGCACGTGGCTAGCGCCTCGAGTTGCGGCCGCAACTGCCCATCCCCGCCGAGATAGAAGTGGCAGTCTGACTCCTGCGTCAGCGGCCCCAGCGCACGAATGGCCACGTCCAGGCCGTAACGCGGTCCCATACGCGGACCGTGAAGAAGATCTTAGCGTTTTGGGGCCAGCCCAGTGCGCGGCGGGCCTCGAGCTTGCTGAGCCGCGGTCCCCGCGGCGTGTACCAGTGGGGGATCACAGACACGCGCCGCCCCACACCGTAGGTGCGCTCCAGTTCCGAGCGAGTGAACTCGGATGAGTGTGGATCGCCGCTGACGCTCCCAGCATGCGGCGCTCCGCGTTCGCCAGAAGGCCCCGACCTAGGAGCAGCTTGAGTCGACCCGGCCAGCCCTGAGACCGCCACGTGATTTCCTGCTCGAGCACGAGCGGTGAATGCGCCGTATAGACATAGCGCGGCTGCGTACCGAGGGCTGTCAGAACGCCGAGGCCCTGAATCGCGGAATGCACATGCACGACTTCGAACCGCCGGTCACTGAGCCACCTCCGGCAGGCCGCAGCGGTGGCATCCATGATGGCCTGCAGGCGAGTGGGGTACCAACGGGGCAGCTGCCTCTTTCGGAAGCGCACGACGCGGATGCCGTCCAGCACCTCGACACCCTCGGGCGTCTCGTCGCTGGCGCAACAACATAGGAGCGTCACCGAGTGGCCCCTCTGCCGCAAGGCCTTGGCGATGTCCCACGCCACCCGCCCGGCACCGCCGGGCTGGTCGGCAAAGCAGTACTCAACTACCGCCAGGTATTCCATTCAGCCGCCTGGCGCCAATATCAAGTGAGATGCGGCGCGATGACTAATCATCGTCGATGGCGGTTTGGATCAATCCTCAATTCCGTCATTTGTGCGGCCTCCCGCGGGAAACGCCAGTGGATCCCAGTACCGGCAGACCCACCCTAGGGCCAGCATGACGACGAACATCGCCGCGTTGGCCGGTATCTGCAGATTGAAGTCGACCGCCGAATGAATCAGCAGCGACACGATGGCCATCGTGGCCGCGAAGCCCATGCCCTGCAATAGCGGGTCGCGGCGCTTGAGTTGGGCACGAATGGCCGTCCAGAGCGACGCCAGCACGACAGCAGCCCAGCACGGCCGCGAAAACCAGCCCGAGCTCGCAGGCGAACTGCAGGTAATCGTCGTGTGCATGCCGCGTAAAGCCGGTGACGACGACAGCGCTCGTATACATCGGGTAAACGGCATAGAAGGCTCCCGCTCCGATGCCCGCCAGCGGGAAGTCCCGCAGCATTGCCAGGACATCGCGGTCCGTATTCACACGGTCCTCGCTGTCGATGGAAGCCTGCTGGAAGCGCTCCGCCACTTTCTCGATGCCGAAGAAATTGCCGACGACGAGCAGATCGATGACCAGCAAGCTGGCGAAGAAGACGATCGTGTTCCTTGAGAGCTTGCGCACGGCCAGCAGGTACAAACAGCCCACGCCGGTCAGGCTTGCGACGAACGCCGCGTTGCCCATACGCGAGCGCGTGAGCACCAGGCCCGTGACCATGACGACGAGCGCGAGCCTCACGCGCGCCTTATTGCCAAGGAGGGTCCGCAACAGCCGGCGCGCACTATCCCGCCAGCCGGCCGCACTGGTACTCGACAGCTCGGCCAGCATCAGGCCGACGCCGGCCGCGAGACACATTTCCAGGTAACCCGCCAGGTGATCGCGGTTGATAAACGTGCCCGTGGCACCACCGGTGTTCCGGAGCCCGGAGAGCGTCATGAGCGAGCCGTAGGCGGCCTGGAACACACCGCCCAGAATGATCGCCTGCGCCAGCAACTTGATGCGCGACTTGTTGTTGACGAGCAGCAATGTGAGGCAGAAGAAGAGCAGGTAGGCGAGCGTCTGCAGGGCCGCCTGGCGGGTAGCGTAGACGTCGAGCGACAGGCTCGGGTAGCTGTGCGTGGTGCTGTGGATTTCAAGGGCGCGCGGCGAGAGCAGGCCGAGAACGCCGGCTGGCAAGGGCAGCGCCTGCACGACTATCCACAGGAGGGTGGCGAGCAGGCACGACGGTCACGGGCCAGGCACGGACGAAGGGGTGGTTTAGCGAGACCTTGCCCCGGTAGTACTGCACGAGCCACAAGCCTGCGATGAGGAACACCCAGGCTTCCATGAGCGACCAGGCCCAGGCGACGTTGCTACCGAATGGCAGAGGCATCCACAACAAAAGTGCCAGGAAGGCATGAAACAGGAAGCGATCGGCGGGAGACCGTGGCGCCATCACTCGCGATTCCCCAAAAGAAAACGGCGTACGTCCTGGAACGTACGCCGTTTGATCTTAATCCGTGCCGATAAGGTCGGCTGACCTACTTGTCCCCACCTTCGTGTTCGTGGTGTTTGCCCTTGCTCTTTTCGCACTCTTCGTCCCTGTGTCCCTTGTCGCTATGATCTCCGTCTTCGCAACGGTGGCAATGGCCATCCTTGTCGCTATGATCTCCGTCTTCGCAACGTTGCCGGCAATGGTCGCCCTCGTCGCCCTTCTCGCAATCATCGCCCTTGTGCTCGTTCTCACTGCGCCCAAAGTTCTCCGCGACAGGCGCAACGCCGCGCTGGAGATCGGCACCCGCGCCGGCGGCGTTCAGGCCTGGGTCGAAGACTCTGGGCATTCGCCCCCACCAGGGGCAGGATCAACCCCGCCACCATTCCAATAACGATCGGTCTGATTTTCATGACGGTCTCCCTGAAGCGGAAGCGCGTGACTGCAGCGACTATGGTCGTCACGCTCGGATTCTGTCAACTGAGCCTCCCCAGATTTCCCCGACCATTATGTCAAGCCGAGCGTCTCACAGCGACGCCTTACGCGTGCGAAGGAGTTTCCGGCCCGGGTGCACAGCGGCCGCCATCGCTCCTTCTCGTCGCGCATCCCGGAAAACGATTGCGCATCGCGCTCGAGCGCCCGCTCGGTGGCGGTAAGGACCGCCAGGGCAGCGGCCGGATTCAGGGCCGACCAGCTACGGGCGCCGAGTTCCGCGACCCGATCCTGCAACGAAGGCTCGCGCGGGCCGAATTCGACGGCGCGCACGAGTGCATCCTGATAGACGGCGCTCGTATCCTGATATTGCTGATATTTTACCAGGGCCAGGTTGCCCCAATCCCAAGGCCACGTCGGGCGCTGGGCAAGAGCCGCTTGGTAGTAGCCGGCGCCCGCGTCGCCAAAACGCGATATCTCCCCGGCATCCAGATCGTCCGCCTCGAGCAGGATGCGATGCAGGCGGCCCAGCTCGCTGAGGTTCTCTGGATCACCGGGTGCGAGTGCCAACGCCCGGGTCAAGCTGCCATAGAGGGCCTGCCATTCGGCCCGGCTCAGCACCTCGCCCGCTTCGCGCTTTGTCTGCAGATAGGACTTGGCCGGTTCGGCGTAAACGTCCGCCAGCCCTGCGCGTGCGGCGACGCTAAGGGCATAGCCGAGCAGAAGCAAAAGTGCCGCGATAGATGCCCGAACGAGCGCCGAGGGAGCTGTATCAGGCAACAGCGGCCACCGCCCCCCGAAGGATCATCCGCGCGTTGCGGTTGACGAGGTCGTGCGCTGCCTGCTCGCCGACCACCCTGGCCGCGGCCTCCATCCCTTCCCTGAGCGCCGGTCGCCGGCCAGTGAGATTGTGGGCGTCGGACGCAAGAACCTTGAGGACATCGAACTCGAGCAACTGAAGCGCACGCCTTTGTGGCGCCCGACCGAAATGCCCCAAGAGGGCACCCGCTGTAATCTGCAGGAAACACCCCATCTGGACGAATGGCTCGATCTTCGAGAGATCCCGGATCACGTCCTGATTACGCTCCGGGTGCGCTATGAGGGGCCTGATCTTGTGCTTGAGCAGCCGCTCGACGAGCTTATCCGCCCCGGGACTGATGTGGGTGTGCGGAAACTCCAGCAGGATGATGCTGTAGCCGTCCAGTTCGCCCAGAAACGGCACTTCGTTCTGGCTCAGCAGCGTGACGATCTCTTCCGACAGCCGTACTTCGGCCCCCATGCCGATATGCAGGGGTACGCGACCCTTGCGCAGCGCCAACTGGAACTCCTTGAACGCCTTCTCGATCGTGCTGCGGGTGTTTTCGTACCGGCCCGGATGGATGTGCGGCGTCATCACCGAATACGTAATGCCATCGGCCGCCGCGGCCTGTGCGAGGGCGAGCCCGTCGGCGAGCGTCTGCGCACCGTCGTCGATGCCTGGCAGAAAATGACAGTGCAGATCGATCATGTCCGGGACGGCCTTGGCGAATCGGGCCGCCTAAGACTTCGAAGCATAGGGCTCGTAATAGCCGCCATATCCATAATCACTGTATTTTTCGGCCTTGCGAGCATCAACCTGGGTCAGCACGATGCCCATTATCGGCGCATTGACCCGCTTCAGCAGGCCGAGGCCGTTCCTGATTTGGGGCACTTTGGTCGCGTCGGATTTTACCAGATAGAGCACACAGTCGGCGTACTTTGAGAGCACGGTCGCATCGCTTACCGCCAAGACGGGCGGGCAGTCGACGACGATGCGCGAATAGGTATGGGCCAGCACCTTGAGCGCATTGGCCATGCGGGATGACGACAGGATCTGCAGCGGATCGGGCGGGGTGAATCCCGTTGAAATCGCGTCCAGATTCCTGACACCGGTGCCGATCACGCATTCGGTGAGCGCGGCATGATTGATCAGCAGCTCCGACAGGCCCGGTGCATCCCGCGGCAGCCCGAGCATCCTGCCAACCGAGGGTCGCCGCATATCTCCATCCAGCAACAACGTCTTTTCTCCACTGGCAAATGCAGTGGCGAGGTTGAGCGCAAGGAGGGACTTGCCTTCACTTGGGATCGTCGAGGTGATCAGGATGATCTTGTGCGGTTTGTCGAGATTATCGAGCGAGATGGCTGTGCGGATTGTGCGCATGGCTTCTGCGAAACGTGGATCGATGTCTCTCGTCTCCTCGCTTTTGCCGATCATGCTGGCCGCAGGCAGGTCTTGCTGCCTGAGTAGCGGCACCATGCCGAGCAGGGGGCGCTTGAGCTTTTCCTCGACGTCCGTCGAGTTCTTGACGGTGTTGTCGAGGGATTCGAGCAGGAAAGCCACGCCGACGCCGAAGAGCAGCGTCAGCAGCACGGCGATTGACACGATTAGGCGCTTGTTCGGCTTGGAGGGCACGCGGGGTACCCTGGCGGGCTCGACGACTCTCGCCTGCGCGCTCGCGAGATCACCCGTTGCCGACGTTTCGCTCAACCGCTTGAAAAAGAGGTCGTAGACCTGGCGATTCGTGTCCACAGCTCGCTGCAGGCTCGCGAGCTTCGACTCCTTGCGGCCCACTTGCTGGTACTGCTGGCCGGCGCGATTGAGCGCCGCCAGAATCGCGGCCTCCTCCGACTTCGCCGCCTCGTAGCGCTTCCTGATGCCTTCCGTAACACTGCGGGCCTGGTCGTTGAGATTCTTGGTGGCTTCGGCGAGCGCGCTTTGCGCTGCGATCATTTTAGGATGTGAAGGCCCATAGCGTTTCTCCACCTCGGCCACCGCCTGTTGTGCAGTCGCCTGGGCGGCTTGGGCACGGCGCATGCCTTCGTCCGCGAGCAGGGCGGGAACACCCAGGAGATTTTGCCCTCCTCCAGCCGCCGGCGTGACCTGCAGGTAGGCAATCTTCGCCGAGGCAAGCGCTTGTCGCACTTCCAGCAGCCGCGCAGAAAGGTTGCTGACCTCCGCCGCAGGCAATGTCTTGAGCCCCGACGCATCGACGATCTGCTCCTGTTCCCGATACGCCTGCAGGCCCGCCTCCGAGGCCTGCAATTCCTTCCGTAGGCTCTCGACCCGTGTCGCCATCCATTCGGAGGCGGACTTGGTCGCGGCGGCGCGCGCCTCGAGCGTGCTCTCTATATAGGCCTTGGCGTGCGCATCGGCGACCCTCGCGGCGAGTTTCGGATCTGCCGAATCGAACTGGACGCGCACGAGCTGCGTCAGGCGCACAGGCGCGATGCTCAGAGTGCCGAGGTAAGCATCAACCGCACGCTCGCGTTCGTCCTGCTGCGACGGGCTGGCTTTTTTTTGCATTCCGAAGGGCAACCAGGATTGCCAGTCGAGGTGGATGAGCGGCCGCTGGTGCTCCGGCCTGAATGTAAGCTGTTCGATCAACCCGAGGCGATCCACGACAGTCTCGGCTATCGGCCGCCCGCGCATGATCTCAATTTGGGTCGCAAGATAATCCTGGTTGCGCGTGTCGAGGCCGTAGACTTCCTGGATGGAGACGACGTTGGGCGCCTGCGATTCGATCAGCAGCGTGGCGGAAGCACTGTAGATCGGTGTCATGGCGAACACGATCAACGTGGTCAACAGGCCCACGGCCAAGGCGAGGCCGATGATCGACCACTTGCGCCTGTTGATGATGTTCCAGTAATAGCGCAAGTCGATGTCGTCGCCGGTTTCCCAGTCGTCATCCACCGGTATCGTTAACTTGCCCTGGTTCATCTCGGCGCGACTAGAAAAAGCTCTGCTTCACGGTGAGGATGTCGCCGGGAAACACGGGAGCGGAGAGCTCGACCCGCACCGCCTTGTGTTGCGGGTCGCTGGCGCGAACCACCTCGATCTTGCTGTGCGACGCGCGTTCAGTGAACCCGCCGCCAAGTGCGATGGCACGCTCGACCGTCAACTTCGGTTGATAGGGGATGCCGCCCGGCTTTTGTACCTCGCCGTATAGGAAAAATGGCCGATACTCGGCGATCGATACGGTCACTGCCGGGTTGCGGAGATAGGAATCCTTGAGCCCGCGGGTGATGAGCTGTTCCAGTTCGCCGACCGTGAGGCCCTGCACCACAAGCTCACCGAGAAAGGGGTAGTTGAGCCGCCCGGTGTCGTTGAGCCGAAAATCCATGCTGAGATCTTCTTCACCAAAAACCTTGATAATGATCCGATCGCCCGGGCCGAGCTTGTAATCGCTGTCCGTGGGCTGGGCGGGCGCGGCGGCAGCGGCAAGCCACAGGAAAAGCATCAAGGACGGCCAGAGACCGGTCATCAGTCGCTGTTTCAAAAGTAGCCCTGGAAGCCGAAAATCAGAACGTAATCCTAGCCCCGAGCGTGGCTATCCTCTCCTTATAATTATAGCTTGTGACGGGGCTATCCCGTGTTTTGCTGTCGAGTTCGGCTTCCCAGCGCAGCCACCGTCGCATCTTGTAGGTCAGGGCGAGGCTGTATTGCGGGCTCTTGTCCTTGCGGGTATTACCCGTCACAAACCGATACGTCTGTTCGAGTTCCGATATGGCCAACTTCGACTCCAGGCGGCTGTTCCATTCGTGACTCCAGCTCAGGGAGTAAGCTGCCGAATCGGTGACATCCCCTGACAGGTTGACGGGTTCTGCCAGATATCTTTCAGTGCTCAGGGCAAAATGTGCGTATGTGCGTGGGGACCAGTGTATCGCCACCTCCCAGTACGGTGCCGAATAACTGGGGAGAATAGGGTCGGCAAATTTTTTGGTTATCTCGCCAACCCGCACAGAGCCCGTGGTCGTGGCTGTTGTTTCCCATACAACCCCAAGCAGGTAGCGATACTCACGACTATCCAGTTTCAGTTCGGATGCACTGGGACGATTGTACGTGATGTCTTTCGCCTGCACGCTCAGCTCGACGGACGTCTTCGATAGCACACGGACACCGAATGTTGCCTGGCCATAGGATTCGTCTCGATCGAAAGGCTGGGTGAGCGCCAGGTTGTTCTGGTAGGCAAATTTCTCCCTGCTCGCCTCGAGAACTACAAAGGCCCGCGTATGAGAGACGCCATAGGTATAGCGGGCAAGGTACTGCGCGGTGGTGTAGCGATCCGGATCCTGCGGAAAGGTGCTAGAAGCAGGGTCGATGCCCGTCGACAACCCGGTGCCGCGATTTTCGTGTGCGTAATCGTAGGATGCCACGACGTCCAGTCCGCTGCGCTCACCCAGTAGCAGGTACGCGCCCGCCTTCAGCGCATGATCGGCATAGTCATCGTGACTAGACTTGTCGTACCAGCCATAGTCGCCCTTGTACCTGAGTTCCAGGCGGCTGCGAGCAGGTTCGAACCGCAGCAATAAGCTGGGCGCAATAGTCCAGATCTGCGAAGACTGCACATCCGTCGAGCTCTGAAAAATATTGCTGTCACGAAGGGCCTCGATGCCGAGCGATGACACGAGCGTGAACCCGCCCCTCTGCACCAGTGTGGGTCCGTGCTCTTGTTCCGGGTCCTGTGTATAAGCCAGTGCCGAGGATACAAAGCACACGTCCAGGACAATGCAAAGTCTCCAGCGGAATGGGCGCGGCACTGTGCAACCGATGAAATTCTGTATTATGAATATTATTCAATAGCTTGCGAAAACTGTCTCGGATTCTACATGAGGCCAGATCGCAAGCTTTAATAGAGTGTCGCATCTTTTGGGACGTGTTCTCAATGTCTTGCGGGTACTCTTTGCGTCGAGGGAATGTATCGTACTCGCGCTCGCTGACGGCATCGGGTCGGCGCTGGTGCGTTACCTCAACAACGACACCACCGACGAGGTCGTCAACCTCGGCGAGCCGACCATAGCCGGCACCCCGAGTCCCTCGGCGGTGTCGAGCACAGCCCGCGCTACTGCTTCGAGCACGCCGACAATTGCGATTCGCAACGAGCCGTGGACTGGCATGTGTGCCGGGCTTTGCTGATAAGGGGGCCTGTGGCGCCGCGTCGGGATGGGCTGATGCAGATGGTTTGGAGATCGCCATGCATGCTGAATTACAGATCTCGGTGACCTGAGCGTGGGCGGGCCAAAGGATATGCGGAGTGTAATTCGTAGGGCGGCATACCGAATCGGACGCAAGCTTTATATGTCAGCACACATGGATCTCCCTAACCGTCCCGCCACCAACGGCGAGTACTGGTTGGTGGATCAAATGCTACCCCTCGTTCCGCCGGACTCAATCGCCCTGGACATCGGCGCCAACAAGGGCGAGTGGACGGCCTACGTTTTGCGCGCCGCTTCAGCTTTGGGCAGATCATTACGCCTGATCGCCTTCGAGCCATGCACGACCACCAGATCGATGCTGGCAAGCCGGTTCGCTCATGAGCAGCGGGTCGAAGTCCTTGGCACAGCCCTCTCCGCCGAGAGCGGTAGTGCTGCCTTCTACGCCAACTTCGCGGGCTCAGGGACCAACTCTCTGCATCCGATTTCCGGCGATCAGCAGGAGCGCGTGGCTGTGACGACTTTGGACGACTTCCTGGGTCAACGCCAGGTGCGTCAAATTGCCTTTGCCAAGATCGATGTAGAAGGATTCGACGCTCTCGTTCTGAGGGGTGCGAGGCGAACTCTGGCTGCTGGCCAGATCGAACTTCTGCAGTTCGAATACAATTGGCGATGGTTGTTGAATTCGATGTCTTTGCGTGCCGTCTTCGACATGGTTGACGGTATGCCGTACCGCGTTGGCAAGTTGGCGGGCCGCAAGCTGCTGCTCTTCGAGCGATGGCATTTCGAGATGGACAGGTTCTTTGAAGGCAACTACATCCTTGTTCGCAGAGGAGGGATGTTCGATTCCATAGGGCTGCCGGCGTGGTTTGACGAATCCAACGTTCTACGCTGGTAGATGGTGGGCCGGGTCGTGATAGTGAGTTGCACACTCTAGGCCGCATGTCAATTCTTCGGCACTCAGCCTGGTCTGCCGCCGCGGCCATTGTCCTGACGGGATCCAGGTTCGCAGTAGTGGCCATTCTCGCGCGGCGATTGTCCCAGGGCGCTTTTGGACAGTACGCATATGCCCAGTGGCTTGTTGACATCTCCTTCTTGTTCTGTTCGCTGGGATTGACTGGCGCCATCTCGCGCTTCGCCGCGCAGTACAGTCACACCCCGCTTCTGCTGTCTGGTCTTTTTCGGCGGTGGTGGCCACTGGCGATTGGTCTCTCTCTTCTAACTGGGCTCACCGTCTTGTGTGCTGCCTGGGCGTCCAGACTTGCGATGTTCCCTGACGACGCGCCTTCGTTACTCGTGTGGGCGATAGCAAGTGCATTTTGGGGTATGCAAACTGCGGCGCTCGCTGGGCTCAAGCACTTTGATCTGATATTTCGTGCTAACACTATCGCCGCCGCGGTGATGCTCGCAGGTACGGCCTTGCTTCCAAGTGATGCAGATATCGCGGACGTTATCAAGGTAATGGCCCTTGCCTGCATTCTGGCGGCCACGGTTGGTACTTCTACAACCAAGACGTTTCTATACTTAAGGAACGTAGATATCGATCCGTCTTTGTGGCGCGTCGTGAAAACGTACGCGGGAAATACGTGGATCTCTTCCCTGATCGCCAGTTTGGTGTGGTCCCGAGGCGAGCTTCCGCTGATCAAGTCTGCGCTTGGAGATCCGGCAGTGGCGCAATACACCGTTGCCATAACTACCTACGGGGCGGCAATGCAAGGAGTAATGCTTGGGCTCGGCGGTGTCGGCGCCCATTTGACGAGTCTCTGGGGTCAGGGCCGGAAAGAAGAGGCTCTCTCGTTGAGTCGATCAGTCATGGACCTGCAGCTAACGGTAATTGGCTTCGGCGCCCTTGTATTACTTGTGTTCGGAGACCAGCTTATTGAGTTCGTATATTCAGCGTCCTATGCTGCGGCGGCGCCTTCTTTGCGTGTACTCACTCTCGGTCTCTTGTCCTTGTCGGTCTCAACCCAATCCCTGTTATTGCAGATTGAGACCGATGCGAGATTCAATAGAAACTTGTTGCTGGTGGGCGTAGCGCTACTTTACCTCTTGGTAGCGACCCTGATTTATGACTGGGGAATTCTCGGGGCAGCGGTTGCACGATCTGGTGCGATGATCTTCATTGCAATAGCGACTCTAGTTTGGTCGGCTAAGGTATTCGGTTCGCGATCGGTGTCCTTCGCGAACATCGCCGTAGTTGCTTGCATATTGATTGCTGTCTTTTCGTTACAGACACGCGTTGGCGCTCTCGGATTGATGCAGCGAGTCATATTGTTTCTTATTTCAAGCGGGGGCCTTCTGCTGTTACTGCGAGACCAAAACGGTGAACGGATTCTGCAGGCGGGTTATCGGTGGCTCGTTCGGAAAAAGGTCTAGCTGTGTGGATAATTGAGTCAGCGTGTTAATGGATTTCTCGAAGGGAAGCGTTATCGACAAGGTGAGCGCTTTGAAGGATTCTGGTGAGAGCTCTGCGGTCCACGCGCGCATGCCCCGTTAGGGACCTCTGTACTTTAACCGGGGTTGCGAACCATGGTCAGTTGGATTGATCACGCCTTGGCGAAGTTAGTGAGCGTTCGTTGAATGTTTACGGATGTCGGCAAAAGGGGGCGCATGCGGCAGGACGAACGAGGGCGATCATCTTGAAGATGAAGGTCGAACGGACGTCTGAGCGGTTTGGCAGGAATCGGTGGATCGCGCTGGGATCGACTTTTTTTTTATACGGATTGATCGCGTGGCTCTTGTCGGAGGATGCCCACCCGGGCGACTGGTGGCTTCACGGGGCGTGGTGCATTGGCGGCTTGGGGCTGTTGGCGCCTGTGTTACTCAGAGCAATACAAAAGGGTTTTGGGATAGTCCTTCGGGACCATCTGTTCATGTTCACGGGCTCATTCGCATTATATTTTTTGATCGGTGCCAGCTTCATGACCTTCGCGCCGTCTGACGAGATAGCTACCAGCTTGCGTGACTACTATGTCGATGCGCCGATCGGACTGAAGACTGATGCGCTGAACGCGATCGGCTTTGGGATTGCATTGATCGTGGCGGCAATTAGTCCACGCCGATGGAGCTATCGCCGGGCAGCGCGAATCGCGCGACCGGCTTCGCACATCCATCCGGCTGTCGCGATCCTGTGGCTGATGGTCTTTGGTTTGATAGCGCTTCTTTATACGCTGACTTACGACTTCGGATTCCGTGAGGGCGTGGTGCCGGGAGTGGTGCGGGCCGCCTCGAATTTCTCACTTATAGCAATTTATCTAGGAGCTTCTTACCGTGGGTCGTGGGCGGCTGCGATAAGAGTTGCAGCAGTAGCGTTGGCTGTTGTCCTAGCGGTTGTAGGCGTCTTGCTTTTCAACAAGTCCCAAATTCTGTTGTCCCTTGGTGTATTGATTGCCGGTCTCACGATGGTCTACCGCCGCACGCTGGTATTGACGATAGGAATATTGTTGCTGGGCGCTGTCTATTTCAGTGTGTCAGGTCTAGCAACGTATGGCCGCAATACCCTTGGGAGGGACCTTGGTGTGCCCATCGCCGTGCGCTGGGATATCGTTCAGCAGTGGCTCGCGTTGAATAAACGCGGGGATCCGCAAACGGATAGTAACTCTTGGCAGAGGTTGAGTTATGTGACTTCTCAAGGCGCGGCAATCGACTTCTATGATGCAGGTCGCGGCGGGGACGAATTCCGCCTCATTCCGTGGCTGTTCGTTCCTCGAGTCATCGCACCTCAAAAGCCGGTTATCACCGAATCCGGTTCTGAATTTTACTACAAGATCAGCGGTCAACGGGGATCCTCGACCGGGCAAGGGATTTTTGTCAGTGGCTACTACAACGCGGGATGGGAAGGGCTCATTGTTGCCGCTGCAGCCTGCGGGTGGATACTCGCGCAAACTTCGTCTGTGGCGCTGGCGGTGTTGGAGAGAAGGGCGCTGGTTCTGCTGCCACTTGTTTTCTTCGGTGTGTTTATCGCCTTTCGCATTGACGGTCACTTTCTGGCCGATTATCTGGGTGCGTTCGTCTTTTTTCTGTACTTCTTGTTGCTGTCCACGCTACTCCCCATTTCCAAGAATCAACCAGGGCGCCGCATAAGCAAAGTATGAAGCCCGCGGGTCACGAAGTAGGCATTTTGTTCGTTGGCGAGACTTGGAACGGCTCTTCTGCCCGATCGATGCGAGAAGCGCTGTCGCGATGCGAAGGCGTTGAGATTGACGATGTAGGCGAGGATCTTTACTTTCCGCAGCACCGCAGCATTCAGCTGCGAGCGATCAATCGTGCACTTAGGTCCTTCCAGCGCAAAGAGTTGGAGATGGCCGTCCAAAGCAAGTTGGAAAGCCGCGAGCCAGACGTGTTGATTGTCTACAAGGGCACCTACGTCAGCAACGATTTCATCGAGAAGGTAAAGATGAGAGGGGTGCTTACGGTCAACGTATTTCCCGACTGCTCGCCGCACGTTCACGGCGCTGCGCTTCGCATGGCGATGGGGTCGTATGACTTGGTTATATCAACCAAGCCATATCATCCGGATGCATGGTGCAAGACCTATGGTTATAGCAACCGGTGCGTCTGCGTTCCGCATGGCTACGATCCTGCCGTACATCTATGGGACGAGCCCCCGCGTGAGCAGTCGTTCGACGTAGTCGTGGCGGCTACTTGGAGGGAGGAATATGATGAGCTTCTCCGAGGCTTTGCACGAGCAACGTTGAACCTTCCCTTAAAGGTTGGGGTTGTTGGGTCAGGATGGACGACCCGACAAACTAGTTTTCCCGAAGACTGGGAGTTCCTTGGTCCGATGGTCGGCAGGAGCTACACGAAGTTCTTGCGACAAGGGAAGATCGCCATAGCGCCGGTCACTACACGTGTCGTGATTGCGGGCCTGCGCCAGCCGGGCGATGAGGACACGACGCGCACCTATGAACTGGCCGCGGCGTACTGTTTCTTCCTCCACAAGCGGACAGCTTTCGCACGTACTGTGTACGACGAGGCGAGCGAAGTTCCCATGTGGAACGACTCCGAGGAGCTGGCGTCCTTGGTGATGCACTACCTACCGCGGGAATCTGAGCGGCGCGCCTTTGCCGCGGCTGCCCATGCACGAGCAGTGCCAGACTACTCGATTCCATCTCGCGCCCTGCAAGTACTTGAGTATATTCGGGAGGCCCGAAATGGAAGGCTCACTCCATGACCGACGGGCCTTATGAGGCTTATCGAGACTGGAAGGGCTGGACGTCCGAGGATTTTGGCAAGTGTAATGCGGAAACTGCGGTTTACTTCGCGAAGGAACTCGGACGCTGTGGACTTTTATCGCTAGCGGACATGAGGGTTATTGAGCTCGGGTTCGGTAACGGTGCGTTTGCCGCGTGGGCAAGCGCCGCGGGTGCCCGGTATATGGGCGTTGAGGCCATACCAGACCTCGTGCAGATAGGGCGCGACGCTGGGTTTGACGTAGCTCTTTCAGGCCAGCCACTGGCAACGTTGGCAGGCAGCGCGTCAGTGGACCTGGTGGTCGCGTTCGATGTGTTCGAGCACCTCGAGGCGGGAGTCCTGCGTCAGACGCTTGAGGACTGTCGTGACTGTCTGCGTAAAGGTGGGCGCGTTGTCGGGCGCGTTCCTTCAGGGGATAGTCCGTTCGCGCGAGCGATTCAACACGGGGACTTGACGCATAGAACAGTGCTCGGTTCCTCCGCCATTCGGCAGCTGGCCGGGTGGACAGGATTTACGGTAGCAACTGTTCGTTCCCCCGTGCTGCCCCTGCACGGCGGCGGGGCAGCCTCCTTCCTAAGACGAATGCTGGTGTCTACGACGCGCGCTGTGGCGTATCCCGTCATCGCGAAAGTACTGATGGGTGGAGGTCGCCCTGTGCTTACCCCCGATCTTCTGTTCGTCTTGTTGAAGCCGTGAGTAGCCTGACAAGCAAACTTTGCTGCTCACGCAAGGACATCTCTGTGCTTCACATCTCATCCACCGAATATCAGTGCAACACGCTCCCACTACGCCGCTCGACCTTCAACAGCCGCGCCTTGAGTTCCGTGTTTTGCGCTATTAGTTCCTGCTCGCCCTTGATCAGCATCGCGATGACGCATTCCTGCCGGTAGGATTTTGGCGTGCTCATATCGTTTTCGTAAATCGCGCATGCTGGCAGTACTTTTGCGATGTTCTCGGCGATCAATCCGATCTGCATCGCGCCAAAGTTTGGGTCTGGATTTGGTTCCGCAGTGCGCTCCATGTTGAAGCTATCGACCTCTAACGCCTCGATCTTCGTGAGTGCGTTGCCGATAAATGGACGCACATGTTCCTTGAAACGTAACGATGAGATCGTGCAGGCCGAGGTTTGTAACGTCAGCACTCCGCCGGATGCCATGCATACGAAGTCGGTATTTGTTCCGGTAGTTACTCCGGCGAACCTGATCACACCGGAAGCGGTTAAATTGGTCATCTTCGCGGACCCAGCAGTCGATTTATCCGCCCCAGTTCCAATGTCCAAGACACCAGCGGCATCCCTCGACAAGCTCAAGTCAAATGACCCTCTTGCACCATTCCCGAATAGGTACGAACCAGAGTTGTTTATTGCCATCACGTGAGCGGTTCCTGCCGCGTTCACTTCCGAGTAAGCGTAGTCGTACGAGGTGTTTGGGCGCGCTTGAATGCAATCTCCAACATCAGCCCAGCAACCGATCATAAAGGGATCGGCAGAGGGAAAATTGATATTGCCCCCTGTACGATGATTACTCATGATTAACCACGTGCTGGCATAAATGCCGCCGCCGTTGTCGATATAAATACCAGGGATCGCGCGGGTGTAACCCATGGGTACAAACCTTGCAAGATCGCCAGTGTAATCGCTTTCTAGTACATCCAGAGACGAAGCGCTACCCGGACCCTTTTGGAAGCTCACCATCGGCGCATACGTGTTTGCAGGATTAGTGACCGATAAACTGTTACTGACCGTTAGATTCGTGAACCCCGCATCACTAGCAGACGCGGGGCACGCGATGCCTGCGAGCATCAGCAGAGCGAGGAGGCTGGTGAATTTCTTTATCGACATGCTAGGGTTCCTCGCGTGGTCATCATGCACCGAACATTCTGCATCGTATTTTGCAGCACTCTATCGCTCGCCTCTTTTGTCGCCGGACCGTAATTGGAGCACTGGCGACGCATTTTCTGGCTGTGGCCACCGTGGCTGGCTGGAATTCAATCCGGCTATCGTGCCAGTCACGTTCTGCAAGGTTCTCATACGCAGCGGCCCGCTGAACGTCTGCATGCTCTGGACGTCGCACGGCGAAGCATGTTTGCTGCAAGCTTGGAACGAGCGTGGCGTCGGCGAGTATATGATTGAGGCCCTCGTCTGATCCAGCCAATCTGTAAATCCAAGCTAGCGGCTTCGTCACCAGGCGGAATGCTGGATGAGCATCCGTCGCTCCTGCCCCGATGACCTGAGCGATCGACAGTTTCTGAAACGTGTCCGAACCGGGCGCTTTGACCAACTGGCTATAGATCGCCTGACCGGACTGCAGATCGTTGCGGATCGCATTGAGCCTGTCGATCTGCGTCAGTTTCGCTCCGCTCTTTTGTAGAGCAGCATCCCGCGCGCGGCGCGAACTTCGCGCCGCCGATAAAGTTCTGTCCGGATGTAACATCTGCACTGGTCAATTGCGCGCCTCGCTGAGTCTCCTGAATCACTTTCATCTGATCGATCGGGGCAGACTATCCTTATAGCGCGCCAGGTAAGGCCTTAAAGCCATCTGCGGATTCTGCTGTGCCGCGTGAGCAGCATGGCAAGTTGTGGATTACCAGCCTGCGGTGCCATAGGAGCACCTTGCATTGAAGGAGTCGGCAATACCCATAGCCTGCGGCTGTGCGGCCAGTGGTGGCATTGGCCGCTGCATCTGTGGCATAGCCAGCACTGGCTGCCCGATGTGACGCTGGGCCAACATTCTCTGCACTATCGCCGGGTGGATCACAGATCCTTCCATTCCATCAGCACGGTCTCTGAGTGCGCACGGCGCGCCGCTTGAAATAGCGCTGCCAGCCGCAACGGCCGTAGCCACCAAGCCCACTAGAGGGAAGCTCTGCACAGGCCGCTGCGCGAGCCGGACCTGAGATGAATGGAACGATGAAAGTCATAAAATGCGGGATAGAGGGTGCAGCGGCGTATCTACGCCGGATTTCTCGCGCTTTCTTGTGCTCATCGCTTTCACAAGGCGCACGTCCCCTGCGCCGGCAACAATCGTCGTCGCAGCGGATACAGGTTCGCCAGGGCAAAGCTCGTATACAGGCGCGCCGTGTTCTTCGCCAAGCGACGGTAGCGTACCTTGCTGAAACCCCACAGGCGCTTGACCACGTGGAAGGCATGCTCGACGCGAGCCCGGGCAGCAGAGCGCCGGCGGTTGATGAACCTCTGGTACCGGCTCCGCGGCCGGCCAGATCGCTTCGAGCAGGTTGGGGGACGGCACAACAAGCTTGATATTATCGAGTGTTAAAACGCGCGGGCGATGGCTTGTCGTGTGCCCGTGGTGGCCACCCACTGCAGCGGTCCATAGGGCATCATCACTGGCGGGACGGACGGCTTACTGGTGCCGCGGGACGATGCTGGGGCCCTGGCCATCCGGTCGTGGGCGCCGCTCGTCCTGTCCAGTGCTGGACGAGGCGATGGGCCGGGGCGCCCGCGCCACCATCCAGGCCCGCTTTACCGAAGAGGTGGCTGGGCAATCTTTCCTTGAGGCGTGGGACCGACTGCTGAAATGGGGGTAAAGACGCTGATGTGCGGCTTCATTGCGGCGTTCGGGGAAGGTAGGGAGGTGCTGAACAGTGCTGCGCTGCGCCGTGCGCTGGAACGTATGTGGCGCCGCGGTCCCGACGACGAGGGCACCTGGCAGGGGGAGGGCGTGGTCCTTGCCCATCGGCGTCTCGCAATCCTTGACCTTGATCGCCGGGCCGCCCAGCCGATGCAGTCGGCTTGCGGCCGCTACGTCATGGTCTTCAATGGTGAAGTCTACAACTTTCGTGCATTACGCCGTGACCTCGAGTCTCAGGGCGCAGTGTTTCGTACGACCTCCGACACCGAGGTTATCCTGGCGCTGTTTGCAGCCGAGGGCGAGGCGATGTTGCCGAAGCTGCATGGCATGTTCACGCTCGCGATCTGGGACTGCATAGAGAGGCGCGCCTTTATCGCCCGGGATCCCTACGGCATCAAGCCCCTATACATTACCGAGGCTCCTGGTACGGTGATGGTCGCCTCCCAGGTTAAGGCACTGCTGGCGACCGGCGGCGTTTCCCGCGAGCCTGACCCACGTGGCCAGGCGGGCTTCTGGATGCTCGGCAGCGTGCCAGAGCCGCGCACTTGGTTTCGGGACGTTCGTGCGCTGCCGGCAGGACACTGCGCCTGGATCGAGCGAGGCCGGTTGGGCCCTGCGCGATGCTGGCATGATATTGGCGACGCATGGCGGGGCGCTGATCAGCGGGACGCACCGGTGCAAGATGTCGCGCAGCGCGTGCAGGCGGCGCTTCGGGAATCGGTTGCCCGGCACCTCGTAGCGGACGTGCCGGTGGGGGTGCTCCTCTCCGGCGGCATCGACTCCGGTGCGGTGGCCGGCCTGATGGTGGAGGCCGGCGCGCTGGAACTGGAGGGCGTGACCATTGCCTGCGACGAATTTGCTGGTCGGCACGAGGACGAGGCACCCGTGGCTGCCAGGCTGGCGGCGCACTACGGGATCCCGCACACCGTGCGTCGCGTCACACGTGACGAGTTCCTACGCGATCTGCCTCGCATTCTCGATGCCATAGACCAGCCGAGCATCGACGGTATCAACACCTGGTATGCCACCAAGGCGGCGGCCGAGCGCGGCCTGAAGGTGGTGGTTTCGGGCGTGGGTGGTGATGAACTATTCCAGGGTTATCGAAGCTTTCGCCAGTTGCCGCGACTAGTGGCGGGGTGGCTTCCGCTATCGCGGGTGCCCGGTGCGATGAGGCTCGCGAAAGCCGCTGCTCTGCTTCAGGCGCGGCGCAGCGACAACGGTCGCTGGAAGTACGCGCCGCAATGGGCGCGCACGATTGCTGGCGCCTGGTGGCTACGTCGCAGTGTCTGCAGCCCCGATGAGCTAGCGGCGCTGATGCCTCCCGAACTCGCCGCCGAGGCACTTCAAGACTTCGACGTTGACGATTGCGTGCAAACCATGACTGGGCCGCTCCCAGCTAGCTCGCCGCTGGCGCTCGGCCAGATAGAGTCGATGACCTATCTGCGCAACCAACTGCTGCGCGATAGCGACTGGGCGAGCATGGATCACAGTGTGGAGTTGCGCACGCCTCTCGTTGATGCCTTTCTTCTTCAACAGGTACAACGGTGCCTACAGTCATTCTCAGATTGGCCTGGCAAGACATTGCTGGCTAAGGCGCCGACCAAGCCACTGCCCCACTCGATAGTCCAGCGCAAGAAAACCGGTTTTGGCATTCCGCTGAACCCATGGTTGCCGGAGGTGCCCTTCCCAAGAAAGATGTCGCCTGCGATCCGATCTGCTATTTTCGTAGCCGGCGGGTGCTATCAGTCAAGCTTATGAAGCAGCGCATCCTGCTGACCGTAAACTTCTACCTTCCCGGTCATCTTGCTGGGGGGCCGATTCGGTCGATCTCACACCTAGTGGATTCACTGGGTGATGAGTTCGAGATGTTGGTAATAACGTCGGATCGGGATTTCAAGGCACCCGATCCATATGCGGATGTCCAGCTGGACGCGTGGAATAGAGTAGGAAAGGCGCACGTCTACTACATGCGCCAGTGTTCTCAGACTGTTAGAGGAATAGCGCGCCTGCTGCGAGAGACACCGCATGATCTGCTGTATTTGAACAGTTTTTTTAGCCCGCGTTTTTCGATTATTCCGTTGATGCTGATGCAGCTGGGCTTGATTCCCAAGCGCCCCGTGCTGATAGCGCCCCGGGGCGAGTTCTCGACAGCAGCCTATCGACTGAAGAGCTGGAAAAAGCGGCCTTTCACCGGCATCTCAAGAATAATGAGCCTCCACCGGGGCGTCCGCTGGCACGCGTCGACCGACCAAGAGGCCGATGACATTCGTCGTACGCTGGGCGTACCGGACGCAAAGATTAGCGTCGCGCGTAACCTGGTTGGAGCGCGAAGGGCTGTCACGGGCTCTGCGAGGAACGCGCGCCCGAAAGACGCCCCGCTCCGCGTCTGCTTCCTCTCGCGCATTGCGCGGATGAAGAACTTGGACTTTGCGCTGCGTGTGCTCGCGCAGGTAAAGACGCCGGTTTTGTTCAGCATCTATGGGCCGAAGGACGACATAGACTATTGGTGTGAGTGTGAACGCCTGATCGGCCGTCTGCCGGCCCATGTCCGAGCGTCTTATGAGGGCTCAGTGCCCTACGACGAAGTCTGCGAAATCATTGCGGGACATGAATTGTTCTTCGTGCCGAGTCGGGGCGAGAATTTTGGTCACGTTTTTTTCGAGGCCCTGTCGGCGGGTGTGCCGGTGCTGACCAGCGACCAGACGCCGTGGAGGGATCTGCAAGGGCATGGCACGGGCTGGGATCTGCCCCTGCAAAGTCTGGGCCGCTTTGTGGCGGTCTTTGACGAGGTGACTGGCTGGAGTCCAGAGCAGCGGGCGGACAGTCACCGTCGCTGCCTTGCCTTCGCCGATGACCATGTGCGCGATGATGGGACCGTCCAGGCAAACCGACGTTTGTTTGAGCAGGCACTTGGCTTGGCTGCCGAGGAACGCGGCTGATGTGCGGCATTGTCGGCATGTGGATGCGGCAGGAGGGCGACTTTTCCCTGTCCGATTCACTCGACGCGATCGCCCATCGAGGCCCGGATGGGCGTGGGGAATACCGGAACGAGCGCAGCGGCGTGATGCTTGGCCATGTTCGGCTTGCGATTATCGACTTGTCTCCGGCCGGTGCACAGCCCATGGCCTCTGACGACGGCCAAGTCGTTCTTGTCTTCAATGGCGAGATCTACAATTTCCGGGAACTGCGTGCGGAGTTGGCAGCGCGAGGCGTCGCGTTCCGCGGCCATTCTGATACGGAGGTGTTGCTACGACTCTACTTAGCTGATGGTCTGGCGATACTTCCACGGCTGAATGGCATATTCGCATTCGCTATCTATGACAGCCGCAGCGCGGAACTGTTGTTGGCCCGCGATGCGCTCGGAGTGAAGCCTCTGTACTACTGCGAGTCGATCGCAGGACTGGCCTTTGCCAGCGAAATCAAGGCGCTTTCGGCATTGACCGGGCCCGGTGCAACGTTGGACCTCCCGGCCATCCAGCGGTACCTCAGCTTTCTATGGTGCCCCGGCGAGGGCACGCCCTTCGTGGACGTCAGAAAGCTGCCGCCTGGCGAGCTCATGCGAATCAGCGCTGGCCGAATTGTGGAGCGTCGCCGCTGGTACACGCTGCCACAATTCAAGTTCATGCCCAAGCGTCTAAGGGTGGACGACGCCTTGGCTTCGGTGCAGGACGCGTTGCGCCGAGCGGTGGAGCGCCAACTCGTGGCGGATGTACCCATCGGGGCATTCCTGTCGGGTGGATTGGATTCGAGCGCTGTCGTGGCGTTCGCCCGGAAGCAGGTGCCGGGAATTCGATGCTTCACTATCGATGCAGCGGGCGGCGGGGACGCTGGCGAAACCAATGACTTGCCCTATGCGCGGCGCGTCGCGCAGCACCTAGATGTACCGCTGGACGTAGTACGCGTAGATTCGGTCCGCATGGCCGGCGATATTGAGCGAATGGTGTGGCAGCTCGACGAGCCGTTAGCTGACCCCGCGTCGCTCAATGTGTTGTACATCTGCGAGTTGGCGCGAAGCGCTGGGATCAAGGTACTGCTGTCGGGAGTTGGCGGCGACGACCTGTTCGCCGGGTATCGACGCCACGTGGCGCTGCGCTACGAGCGCCTGTGGAGCTGGCTGCCGCCAGTCGCGCGCGCAGCACTGTGTCGTGCAACAAAGAGGTTGGACCAGCGTTCCGGGTTTGGGCGCAGGTTGGCCCGATTGTTCGCTGGGGCCGATGAGTCGGGAGACGAGAGGCTCGTGAGCTACTTTGCCTGGGCACAGCGTGATGATCTCCTGCCGTTGTATAGCGCGGAGATGCTTGCGGCGGTCCAGCACAGTCGTGCTGGCCAGCCGATGCTCGATTTCCTCCTCGGGATCCCGATGAATCACACGCCCATGGAGCGGATGTTGGCCTTGGAGCAACGGTTCTTCCTTGCCGACCATAATCTGGTTTATACAGACAAGATGTCGATGGCTGCAGGCGTGGAAGTACGAGTGCCGTACCTCGATACGGACTTGGTCGAGTTGGCCGCGCGAATTCCCGATGGCCTGAAGCAGCGCGGCCGAGTCGGAAAATGGGTGCTCAAAAAAGCAATGGAGCCATACCTGCCCCAAGATGTCATATACCGCCGCAAAACTGGCTTCGGTGCGCCACTACGGCGCTGGATGCGTAGTGAACTTCGTGAGCTACTCGGTGATCTGCTCTCTGAGGAGAGCTTGCGCCGGCGCGGTCTGTTCGAACCGGGTACCGTCCAACGCCTGATCGCGGACAATGATGCTGGGCGGCGAGATGCGGCATATCTCCTCTTTTCTCTCGTATGTATCGAGATTTGGTGCCGGCGGTTTCTTGATGGAACCATCCAGATTCCGGTGCGTACGGAAGCCTTCGCGTGAAGCAAACGTCCAAAGCCTCAAGGATGGGACCACCCAACTCGCTGAGTTGCCTGCCCCCAGTGTGGTACCTGACCAACTCCTGATCCACGCGATCGCCTCACTGGTGTCTGCCGGCATCGAGCGCGTGCTGGTGGAGTTCGGCAAGACTAAAGGGTTGGCATTGAGCAATGAACGAGCTCGCTGAAATGGGAATGATAAGCGAGTGTTACAGTTGTCCATCTAGGTTTGGTTTCGGCTGCTCAGGGCTATCGATGTCATCAGCGTCAAGACATTCGTGCCCGCCAATGCATTCAGTCCAGGGTGAAATGGATGCAACTTTTTCGCCTTCTTGCCTATGTTTGGAGACATCCGTTGAATGCCCGCGGCCGGCTATCGGCTATCGGAAGAGTGGCCAGGTGGCAAATAGGCAGCCGTCTATTGCCGGGCGCTGTGGCATTGCCGTATGTCGGGGGTACGCGGTTGTTTGCGACAAGGGGAATGTGGGGAGCCACCGGTAACTGGTACTGCGGTTTGCATGAAATGGCGGAAATGGCGTTTGTACTCCATGTCCTTCGCCCATCCGATAAGTTTATTGACGTGGGTGCCAACGTGGGCAGCTACACTGTTCTGGCGGCTGGCGCGGTCGGGTGCCGAGTTGTTGCGGTTGAACCTATCCCGACCACCTTCGGCTTTCTGCGCAGGAACGTCGAGCTGAACGGTTTGGGCGAACGAGTCCGCTGCTGGCAGGGGGGGCTATCAGACCGCCGGACAACCCTTCGCTTCTCGAGCGAGCTGGACACCGTCAACCATGTTCTCGCCGTGGATGAGGATCAGCCGAGTATCGAGGTTCCAGTGACTACCCTAGATGATCTGGTCGGCGAGGACGTACCGACTGTGATCAAGATCGATGTCGAGGGCCACGAACTTCCCGTCCTTCGGGGAGGGCAACGAGTCCTGGCGGACCGGCGGCTTTGGGCCGTGATCATGGAAACCAATGGCAGTGGGGCCCGATACGGCGTGGAGGACGAAGAACTTTTTGGAGTCATGCATCTGCACGAGTTTGTGCCTTATTCCTATGAGCCATTCAAGCGGCAGCTTTTCGCTGGACGATCGGATAGTGGGAATACGGTGTTTGTTCGCGATCTCAATGCGGTGAACGAGCGGATCAGAACAGCGCCCATGTATGCTCTGATCAACGGCTCGATATAATGCGCGTGTGAAGCAAATCCTCCAAGACCTTAGGGAGGGCATCACCCAGCTGGCCGAGGTGCCCGCTCCCAGCGCGGGGTCAGGCCAACTTCTCAATCACACCACCGTTTCCCTGGTTTCCTCTGGCACCGAGCGCATGCTGGTGGAGTTCGGTAAGGCGAACTGGGTGGACAAGGCCCGCCAGCAGCCGGACAAGGTGCGCATGGTGCTGGACAAAGTGCGCACGGACGGGCTTGTGGCTACGGCGCAGGCGGTGCAGAGCAAGCTGGACCAGCCGCTGGCGCCCGGATACTGCAACGTGGGTCGTGTTGCCGAGTTAGGCGCCGGCGTGGAAGGGTTTGTGGTTGGCGATCGGGTCGTGAGCAACGGCAAGCATGCTGAACTGGTCTGCGTGCCGAAAAACTTGTGCGCGCGCATTCCGGATTCGGTCTCGGACGAATCGGCGGCCTTTGCGGTGCTGGCCGCGATCGGCCTGCAAGGCATCCGGCTGGCGAAGCCCACATTGGGCGAATGCGTGGTTGTGACGGGTTTGGGCCTGATCGGGCTTTTGACCGTGCAGATGCTGCGGGCACAGGGCTGCCGGGTGCTGGGCGTCGATTTGGACCCGGGTCGCTTAATTCTGGCGCAGCAGTTTGGCGCCGAGCGGGTGGTCAACCCCGGGAAGGGCGAGGATGTTCTGGCTGCAGCGCAAACCTTCTCGCGCGGGCGGGGTGTGGACGCGGTGATTATCACGGCCTCCACCAAGAGCAACGAGCCGGTGAGCCACGCGGCCAAGCATGTGTCGCAAGCGTGGCCGCATCGTGCTGGTTGGCGTGACCGGTCTGGAGCTGTCGCGGGCCGACTTCTACGCGAAGGAATTGAGCTTCCAGGTCAGCTGCTCCTACGGCCCTGGCCGCTACGACCCGGCCTACGAGGAAGGAGGGCAGGACTATCCGGTCGGCTTCGTGCGCTGGACCGAGCAGCGCAATTTCGAGGCGGTGCTGGACCTGATGGCCAATGGCCAGCTGGACGTAGCGCCCCTCATCACTCATCGATTCCCGCTCGAGCGGGCGGCGGACGCATACGACGCTGCTCACTTCCGGTGAGCCTTCGCTCGGCATTCTGCTCGAGTACCCCGCGGCCAGGGCTGGGTCTGTGCAGCCGGCCGAGGGGCGGACCGTCCTGCTGGCCCCAGCCGCGCTGGCGCCAGCAAGAGGCAGCCTCGCTTTCCTGGGTGCGGGCAACTACGCGGGCCGCGTGCTGATACCGGCCTTCCAAAAGGCCGGCGCGACTCTGCACACGGTGGTCAGCGCCGGAGGAGTCAGCGCGGCGCACTATGGCCGGAAGTTCGGTTTTTCGAAGGCGTCGACCGACGAGTCGGAAGTCGATGACGGATCCGGCGATGGACACAGTGGTCGTTGCCACCCGGCACGACCTGCATGCCAGGCAAGTGCTGGCGGGGTTGCGGGCGGACAAGCATGTGTTCTGCGAAAAACCCTTGTGCCTGACGCTTGACGAGCTTACCGAGATCGCCGCAGAAGCAAAGGCCCGGCCCAGTCAATGCTTGATGGTGGGGTTCAACCGCCGATTTGCCCCGCAGGTCGTGAAGATGAAGGCCCTGCTCGGTACGGTAGCCGAGGCGAGGAGCTTCATCATGACGGTGAACGCAGGCGCCATTCCTTCAGACCATTGGACGCAGGACAAGGCCGTGGGAGGCGGGCGCATCGTGGGCGAGGGCTGTCACTTCATCGACCTGCTGCGCGACTTGGCCGACGCGCCGATCGTGAGCCACCGGGCAGTAGCGCTGGGCCGGCATCCGGCGCTGTGGGTCACAGACGACAAGGTCACGATCACGCTGGAGTTCGCCGACGGTTCCGTGGGCACCGTCCACTACCTGGCCAACGGCGACAAAGGCTTCCCGAAGGAGCGGCTGGAGGTGTTCTGCGCGGGCAAGGTGCTGCAGCTCGACAACTTCCGCAGGCTGCGGGGCTGGGGCTGGAAAGGCTTTTCGAACATGCACCTGTGGCGGCAGGACAAGGGCCAGGCCGCGTGCGCCGGTGCATTTGTGGACGCAGTAAAGCACGGTCGGCCTGCGCCCATCCCGCTGGACGAGATCCTCGAGGTCAGCCGCGTCAGCATCGAGTTGCAGAACACGCTGAGGACCTGAGCGATGACGTTGTTGATCGACCTCGTCGCGGGTGCCCGACCGAACTTCTAGCCGCCGAACCAGACGGCGCGCGTTATTGCCATTGCAAAACGTGCTCTGCTGCCGGCAAATGCCTTCACGGAAGTGGCCCGGCCTGCCCCCAGATGTTTAAGGCTGTTCGCATTGTCGCAGAGCGAGTACAGGGGCAATTGGACATCGAGTCGTTCGCACGCCGAGATCAGGGTATTATTGAAACGCTCGATACCCCCGTCCATACCAGCCGCGGTCATTAGCAGAAGACCTTTCTTGCGGCTTTTCAACCGGGTGCCAACAAACTGCAACGTGCCGAACCATCATACAAGCACGCTGGGACTTTTCACATTGCCATCTGACTGCAATCTCGGTCCGGGAAAATCGAAATCTGCGGCTGTACGCGCAGACGGAGCGCGTAATGAATAAAGACCGTTTTGAGTCATTCGTTCCGCAGAGTTTTTCATCCCCAGAGATGCTTCCAAGCGACGCGGCGGAAGCGGAGAACTGGCAGCAGGCTAACCGCGCATTCTGGGAGAGGCACCCGATGCGATATGACTGGACGCAGCCGGTGATGGCCAGTGGTCAAAGTCGTGAATTCTTCGCGGAAGTGGATCGGCGCTTTCTGTCGGCCGTACGATCCGTCATGCCTTGGAAGGATCTGCCTTTTGAAGGCCTTATTGATTTCGGGAACTTGGGGTCAATGGATGTACTCGAGATCGGTGTCGGAATGGGGACCCACGCACAGCTCATCGCACCTCGGGCGAAAACCTACGTCGGTATCGATCTCACTGACTACGCGGCGGTAGCGACTCGCAGGCGCTTTGAACTGAATAGCATCAACGGAACCGTCCTGCAGATGGACGCTGAGCGGATGGAATTTCCGGATCGGAGCTTCGACCTCATCTGGACCTGGGGTGTAATTCATCACTCCGCCAATACCTCACGGATTCTGTCGGAGATGCATCGCGTTCTCCGACCAGCAGGACGCGCGATTGTTATGGTCTATTACCGTGGGTGGTGGAACTACTATGTGTGCAACTATTGTATTCGCGGTCTCTTGATCGGCGGTATGTTCAAGTACGGCAGTCTCGCAAAGACCGTCCAGGCACATTGCGACGGTGCGCTAGCCCGCTTCTATTCCGTGCGGTCGTGGCGGGCCGCAGTCCGCGGCCTGTTTACGGTCGAGTCGATCGGCACGAACGGCAACAAGGCCGACATTCTGCCGATACCAGGTGGTCGGGTGAAGGACGCTATTCTGGCGGCAACGCCGAACTTGGTGACGCGCGTCATGACTCGGGATCTGAAAATGGGCTCCTTCCTAATTTCGAAGCTGAGGAAGGGTGACGATTCGACCGAGGCGTCACGCTGATAGCGCTTGCGGCGCACGCCACACGAAGCGTGACCTGCTGCGGCGATGCCGCCGCCGTTGTCGGTGACTGGGCCATAGGCGTCGAGCGCCACGATTATCAAATTCGCCAAAGATCAGTATTCGCAGTCGCGTCACCGCAATTCCGGCAGGGCTGCCAGCGAGGCACGGACACCCAGGCGACACTGCTCGTAGCTCCATTCTTCAATAATCTTCAGGCTGGCTCGGCCCATAGCTCGACGATTCTCGTCGTCGGCGATCACGCGCTTCAGTGCCGCAACAAGGGAGTCTACGTCGCCCGCCTTCATATGGGCGCCGTTGATTCCGTCCTGTACCAGGTCTGGGACACAACCGACCTCGTCGGAGACGATGACCGGTAGCCCGGCGCACATCACCTCGTTCACGATCAGTCCCCAAGGCTCATTTTCGGACGGCAGCACAAACACGTCCGAAGCAGCGTAGAGGACCGGCAGCTCAGCCTGATTCACAAACCCGGCGAATATTGTGTCATCAAGACCTCGACGGTGAACCGCAGCACGGAGTTCCGTTTCCATCTCACCGGTTCCGACCAGAAACAACGTCACCCATACACCGTCATCCCGCAACCTCGCAACAGCGGCGACGAGATCATCCGGATGTTTGCGACGGGTGAACTTGGACGCATACAGTACAACCAGCTTGTCTAGCGGCAATCCATACGTTCTACGGATCTCATTCCGCCGCCCTGCAGCACGTCGGGCCGCTGCCATGAACCGATCATTGTCCACGGTGTAAGGCACATCAAAGATTCTTGCTTCAGGCATGCCGAGCGCTCTGTAGTATTCTCGATTCGCGCTGCCAATCGAAAGAAACCCGTCAACAAACCGGTACGCGATTCGCAGAACGCCGTCGCGCAACCAACGCCGCCAGCCACGATGCGCCAGACCGAGATGAGTCTCGGAACGAACGAACACCGGAATTCCGCGACTCTTCGCTGCAAGAAAGGCAAGCAAGTAGGCCGCGTAGGCGTAGCCATGCAGCCAGACAGCATCGTAGCCGCCCGTGCGCAACTCTCGCCAGATCTCTGGGCAAACCAGCGAGAAAAAACCTCTCGGAGTACGATTTCTCGCACGCCTGCCCAGAAATATCGAGCGGTAGCCAGCCAACAGGTCGACGTTCCAGGTTACTGGCTGACCAAAACCCGCGGGGGCTTCGGTGACATGAGCCGGTCGGATCGATGACCTCGACCAGGCATTATATCCACAGCACTCTAGCAACTGGGATGATTGCATCTTTCACGACCGGGTTCTTTCGCATCTTAGCTTCGAGGCCATTATTCTAGATATTGGCGCCGGTGCCGGAATCGTTTACTAGGTGAACTTCAAGGGGATGGTCGCGAAAGTTCGCGGCATCGATCTCGATCCGCGGGTCGAGTGCAATCCCATGCTAGACGAAGGAAGACTCTCGGATGCCGGGCGCATCCCCTATCCTGATGCTACATTCGACGTGGCGTTCGCCGATAACCTCATGGAACATCCAGCCGACCCGATGTCGGTGCTAGGCGAGGTGTGCCGTGTACTTCGGCCGGGTGGCGTGTTCCTCTTTAAGACGCCAAACAAGACCCACTATATGCCGACGATTGCCCGGATGACTCCGCATCGCTTTCACAGATTCGTCAACCGATTGCGGGGCCGGGCGGAAGAAGACACCTTCCCGACGCTCTATCGGGCCAATGCTGTCGCCGATGTCCGCAAGCCGGCCGCGAGCGTAGGCCTCACGGTAGACCGCTTGGAGCGAATCGAAGGCACGCCGGAATACCTGCGCATCACCTGGCCGACGTATCTCGTTGGGGCCGCCTACGAGCGCGTTGTCAACACATTCGACTTCCTTGCCACGTTTCGGATCCTGTTGATTGCCCAGCTTCGCAAACCGACCAATGGTGAGCTCGGGATTCAGTCGTGACCGTGTTGATCGACCTCATCGCCGGTGCCCGACCGAACTTTATGAAAATCGCGCCCATCATTCGGGCGATGGAATCGCGCAGGTCTCAGGGCGGTGCACTGCGCTATCGGCTCGTGCACACCGGGCAGCACTACGATGCTCGCATGTCGGGCGATTTTTTCGAGCAGCTTGGCATTCCGGAACCGGACATTAACCTCGCGGCGGGATCGGGAACCCAGGCTGAGCAGACGGCGGCCATCATGACCGGCTACGAGGTCTTGTTGATGCAGGAGCCGAGCGCACTGTGCCTGGTGGTGGGCGATGTGACCTCGACCATGGCCTGCGCCATCGTCGCTCAGAAGCTTCACGTGCCGGTGGCGCATGTGGAGGGCGGCATCCGCTCGGGTGACTGGACCATGCCGGAGGAAATCAACCGCATGGTCACCGACGCCATTACCAATTGGTTCTTCACAACGAGCGAGGGGGCGAACGCGAACCTGCGCCGCTCGGGCGTAGCCGAAGACCGGATATTCTTCGTCGGCAACACCATGATCGATACGCTGCTGACCAACCTGGGCCGGCTGCGGCCGCCACCCTTCTCGGACGAGATGGGACTGCAACCGGGGCGCTATTTTGTAATCACACTGCACCGGCCGGCCAACGTAGACGCCAGTGGCCCTTTTGCCCGGATGCTCGAGGCCATCGTGGCGGGCACGCGCGGCCTGCCAGTGATCTTCCCCGTGCACCCGCGTACGGCCAAGACCCTGCACACGCTGCCGGGTTTTCCGCCCAGCCTCCGCCTCGTCGATCCGCAGCCGTACCTGGAGTTCAACTGGCTGGTGAAGCACGCCAAGGCCGTGATCACCGACTCGGGAGGCATTACCGAGGAAGCGACGGTGATGGGCGTGCCCTGCCTCACCCTGCGCGATACCACCGAGCGGCCCGAAACCATTGCCCTCGGTACCAACGAGCTGATTGGTACCGACCCGGCGCGGTTGAAGCCCGCCCTGGACCGGCTGTTCGCCGGACAGTGGAAGAAGGGCAGCATCCCCGAGCTGTGGGACGGCAAGAGCGGCGAGCGGATCGTGGCGGCGCTGGAGCGCCTGTTCGCGACTTGATGTCTCCGGAAACCCTCGCCCGCTACTGGCAGACGGTGCGGTGGCTGCGGCCGGTACAGGTTTATGGGCGCTTGTGGTTCCGGCTGCATCGCCCACGACCGGACCTGAGGCCAGCGCCGCTCCTGCGGCCGCGCACGGGAGCATGGATTCGTTGTGCTCGCGCAGCGTCGATGACGGGTCCGGACAGCTTTCGCTTTCTGAACGTCGAGCGCCGCATTGCGGCGGCGTCGGACTGGAGCCGGCCTGATTGGCCGAAATTGTGGCTCTACAACGCCCACTACTTCGATGACTTGGTGGCAACGGATGCCACGGCACGGATGGCGTGGCACCGTGCGATAGCGGCTCGATGGATCCTTGAGAATCCGCCCGGGCAGGGCGCGGGCTGGGAACCGTATCCCACCTCGCTGCGGATCGTGAATTGGGTGAAATGGGCCTTGGCCGGCAACGCCCTGGATGAGGCGGCTCGGCAAAGCCTGGCGGTGCAAACGCGGTTCCTGCGTGAGCGGCTCGAGATTCATCTTTTGGGCAACCACCTCTGGGCCAATGCCAAGGCGCTGATATTCGCCGGGACGTTCTTCGACGGCGCCGAGGCTGCGGCCTGGCGCGCCAAGGGACTGGCGCTGCTCGGGCGCGAGCTTGAGGAACAGATCCTGCCCGATGGCGGGCACTTTGAACGCAGCCCGATGTATCACGCGATCGTGCTGGCGGACTTGCTCGATCTGCTGCAACTGGCGCGCCTGTACCCGGGGCTGTTCACCGATGAGGATGTCGCCGCCTGGCGCGAGATCGTGCAGCGCATGCACCGCTGGTTACGGGTGATGACGCACCCGGATGGCGGCATCTCATTCTTCAACGATGCAGCCTTTGACATCGCACCGACATTCGGGGCTTTGACCGAGTATGCGGCGGTTCTGGGCGTTGCCTGCGACCAAGCGCCGTTGGCGGAAATCGACGCGCTTGCAGATTCGGGCTACGTCCGTCTGCAGATCGGCTCGGCAGTGATGATCGCCGATGTCGGAGAGATCGGGCCGGATCATCTGCCGGGCCACGCACATGCCGATACGCTGAGCTTCGAACTCTCGTTGCAAGGTCAGCGGGTGCTGGTGAACGGCGGCACCTCCACCTACGAAGTGACGGCTGAGCGGCAGCGGCAGCGGGGAACCGCGGCCCACAACACGGTCGTAGTGGACGGGGCCGATTCCTCCGAGGTCTGGAGCAGCTTCCGGGTGGCGCGCCGGGCGCGGCCGCTTGCGGTGGCCTGGGGTCGGGATGGCGATGCACTCTGGCTGTGGGCCGGGCACGATGGCTATAGGCGCCTGCCCGGCAAAGTAATCCATCGGCGACGCTGGCGGCTCGACCCCAAGGGGTTGTCCGTGGAAGACGCATTGGAGGGTCGGTACAAGTCGGCCGAGGCGCGATTCCACGTCCTGCCGGGTGAGAAGTTCACTTGGACGGTCGACTGGGCGTCGGGCAGGCTGGCGGTTGCCACGTGGCACCCGCGGTTCGGTCAATCTATTGCCTGCGAAGTTCTGTCGGTGACACCTGCCGCCCCGACGTGGACGACCCGTTTTCGCTGGCGGTAGCCGCCCGATGCGCATTCTGTTCTTGTCCGACAACTTCCCGCCCGAGGGCAACGCGCCGGCGACGCGCCTGTACGAACATGCCATCCGCTGGGTGCGTGGCGGCCATGAGGTCGCGGTTATCACCTGCGCGCCCAACTTCCCGGAGGGCAAACTGTTTCCCGGCTACCGCAATGCCTGGCGACACGTGGAAACGGTGGATGGAATCCGCGTGGTGCGCGTGAAGACCTACATCACCGCCAACGAGGGATTTCTCAAGCGCACTCTCGACTACCTCAGCTTCATGCCGATCGCCTTCGCGATGGCCCTGTTCGAGCGGCGTCCGGATGTGGTGGTGGCAACGTCACCGCAGTTTTTCTGCGCGATCGCCGGCTGGGCTGTTTCGGTGGCCAGGCGTCGGCCGTTCGTGTTCGAGTTGCGCGATCTTTGGCCCGCATCCATCGTCGCGGTGGGAGCCATGCGCAGGTCGCTCGTGATCCGGGCCCTCGAGCGGCTCGAGATGTTCCTGTACCGGCGTGCCGCGGCAATCGTCGCGGTGACCGAGTCCTTCCGACGAGAGCTGATCGCGCGCGGCGTCGATGGCAAGAAGATTCACGTCGTGGTGAACGGGGTGGACGCGACACAGTACCAGCCGCGGCCGCGCTCGCCGGCCCTTGAAGCGCATCTGGGATTGCACGGCAAGTTCGTCGCGGGCTACCTCGGCACGCACGGACTGGCGCATGCGCTGGACAAGGTGGTCGAGGCAGCGGCCTTGCTCAGACAGCGCGAGGATATCGTGTTTCTATTCGTCGGCGGGGGTGCGGACCGGGCTCGCGTGGAAGCCATGGTGACGGAGCGCAAACTCGAGAATGTGGTAATGCTTGCGCGTCAGCCCAAGGAGAAAATGGCGGAGATGTGGAGCTTGTGCGACGTAGCGCTGATTCCGTTGCGCGACTCCCCCGTCTTCAAGGCCGTTATCCCGTCCAAGATTTTTGAATGCATGGGCATGGGAATCCCAATCCTAATGTCGCTGCCGGAGGGCGAAGCCACCAGCATCGTGCGCGCCATGGCTTGCGGGATTTGCGTGCCGCCCGAGAATCCGGTAGCGATGGCTGTCGCAATTCAGCGACTGGCCGGCAGTCCAGTGGAGCAACAACGACTAGCTATTGCGGCGCGCGCCGCTGCGCCACTGTATTCGCGAGATGCGCAGGCGACATCGATGCTGCGCGTACTCGAGATGCAAGGCGGCAACGCAAGCTGAACCATTGCGGCGCTGGCGGCGTAGAAAATACTTCACGTTCTCATGGCAAATTCCGGAAATGTGCCGGCACTGGACAATCGATTGAGCAACGAGGTCACGATCAATTCCAGTTTTCTCTTTACATAAGATCGATATGACGTCGCTCAGAGCCTCTTACACAAGTTACAGATCACGGATTATTGGTGTGACGTGCGTCACACAAGCGTGCTATAAGCGAATTGCTTGTCGGCTTCGCGAGAATTTCTGAAAACCACCGGTCTCTCCTCGTTTCCCTCGAACCAGATCAAGGGAGCAACGGTTCGCGCATGGCGATTTGGCTGTATGCCACGCTGGCGTTTGCAGTGACAGCGGTTCTGACGCTCGCGCTGCGTCCTCTCGCGTTTCGTCTTCATCTCACGGATAACCCTGGCGGTCGCAAGCACCATCTCGGCGAGATTCCGCTCGTCGGCGGCATCGCGATGTTGATCGGCATCCTCGTGACGGCGTTGGTCGCCCTGAAGCCTGCGAGCCAGGGGGCTTTCCTCGTCTCCACCGTGCTCCTCGTCAGCGTGGGCGTATTTGACGACCGCTACGATTCCCGCGCCTCGACACGGCTTGCCGCGCAGCTCTGCGCCGCGCTCGTCATGATGCTCGGCGGCGGTCTGTATCTCAGGGACATCGGCGACCCGTTCGGATCCGGCCTCCTCGGGCTTGGCTTTCTCGCCATTCCGATATCCGTGGTGGTCACGCTGAGCGTCATCAATGCCTTCAACTTCATCGATGGCATCGACGGCCTGGCCGCTTCCATGGCCCTGATTGCCCTGGCAGCGCGGCGCGCTCGCGGCTGGACTGAGGGCGCCGGCGGTGGCCATGGCAGCGATGAGTTGCGGGGCGGTCCTCGGGTTCCTGCTGTTCAATTTCCCCGCTTTTCGCAATCGTCGCCTGCGCACGTTCATGGGCGATGCCGGCAGTGCGCTGCTCGGGTTCGTCATCGTATGGTTCGCGCTCACGATCTCCCAGGGCGAAAGCAGGTCGCTGTCCCCGGTCGCGGCGCTGTGGTTTGTGCTGATGCCGCTGTCGGACTTCTTCAGCTGCATCGTAAAGCGCGCGGCCAAAGGCAAGCTGCCGTTGCACCCGGGGCGGGAGCACTTTCACTACATGCTGATGCGTGCCGGCCTGAGCGGGCGCCAGGTGCTCGCCGTGCTGGTTGCCTTCGGCGTGTTCTACGCGGCAGTCGGCCTGATCGGTGCCAGCCGCAAGCTGCCGGACTGGATGCTGTTTGCGCCATGGTTCACGCTGCTAGCGTCGCAGCACTTCATCATCAAGCACCTGGCGGCGCGCCTCAGGCACCATCGGTGGAGTACCTCAAAGGCCGTCGTCGTGTTGGCATCAAGAGTAGCGGCGTCGGGCGCGGGCGATATGTCGGCGCAACCGGCGAACAGTGGCTTTTCGGCCCGATCGAGGGCGGCTTGAAACTCCCTCTCGTACATCGCCCGGTGTCGCCGCAGCCTTACCGATAACGACCGTTCGTGTGTCCGCAATATTCCCCGTGCTTCAGGATGTTGATCGCTTCCACCAAAGTGCGCAGGTCATCAAGCGCGTCTTTAGAAGGCGACTGTCATCATTGGTACTAAGAGCCGCCCGTAATACAAGGTGACTCCGGCCGCTGAGGCGGTCGTCGCCTTCGAGAGCACGAGGCTTGCCGTGCCGCCACCGGAGACCACGCGCGTATTAGCGGGGATGCCCGCTCCGCTAACCCAATCCCCATTGATCAGCGCGGCAGGTGTCACCGCCGTCAAAGTCTCATCGGTGTGGGTGGTCCCGGTCACCGCCTGCGTAGGTGCCCACTGGTGAACGAGGATGCCCACACGCTGGCCTCCAAAAGTCGCGGCCATTGTGTTAGCCACAGTGTCGTACTGGGCGATGTCATATAAAGCTGTGGCAGTGCAAGTTCTTGTCTCCCTATTAACGGCAGTAACTTTCCAAGCTGGCACGATCCACTGATTTCCGCTGTACCCCTGGCGGAGCATCTTCCATATAAGAATGTCTTTGATCTGCACTTCACCGAGAATGGATTCGGTAAAAGTCAGCGTCGTGCCAGAAATGCTTATGGAGGAGGCGTCGCAGTTGCAGACGACATAGGGCACAGGAAGCGGTGGCTGATAGTTATATGTCAGGTTCCCATCTGTAACTGTACGGGTCTGCCAAGTTGCTCGCAGTCGCCCTTTGCCATTGGCGATATAGGCTATTCCGTTGCTTCTGTTGAACACATCCGTAATTTGGAACGTCCCCGTGCCACTGGTGCTCAAACAATCCACGAGCTGAGACCCACACCTAGCGTTAAAATCAATCCCAATGTAGGGAGGCAGATCAAGTATGGGTGGCCCCATGAAAGTACATTGCTCGAACGAGCCTCCTCCGCCTTGGCCACCCCAACAGACTATGTTCCACACATCGCGACCAACACCGCTCGAATCTCCTCCTATGTAGTCGCCTTTGAAGACCGTTGGCGAAAGAGACTCGAAAAAGAGCGGCGGAATATTCCCCCAAGTGTCACGGATCGACCACTGATTGCCTTGAAAGGTAATCGGGCAGGGAGAACCCCCGATGTTTTTACCGAACTGGCCGAGTGTTTTAATGGATTCGGCATAGCAGCTTCTGACGGTGGTTGGAGACTGGTTATTCAGCGCAAAGATGCGGTAAATCTCACCAAAAATAGAATCCTCTATCACACTGGGATTGGCCGGCATTCCCGCTCCAGCTCCATAGTTGATCGTATCAAAGCCTTGCCGGCACCAAGCAATGCTTCCCTGCTTAAAGATCCAATTCCTAGACTGACTGTTGCCGCATACCAACCCTGTGTCACAAAAATTGATCTGCGTATTTTTGAATATGATCAAGTCGCCCTGACTCACACCAGCAGTGCTCAGAGCAACTCCGACCACGAACTCCTGAATGTATACGTTTTCGAACTGGATACCCGAGGAGCCGCTGCCCGCAGGTCCGGTACCGTAATAGCTACCCATACCCGCGTAGCCGCCATCGGCGGGAAGACTTGCGGTGAAGGGATCAATCGCAATCCCGCAATACGGCGACTGATGCCCCACTGGGCATCCCGCTAAAATGTAATCGGCGGCGTTGTCGGTCGGGATAGTTGGGCTGTAGAACGGCGTCGTATTCTTTCCCTGAATCCCCAAGTTTCTCAGGATAGAATTACGATTTAGCTGGAAAATAACCGCTGGCCTGTCAACAAAGTTAGCGCACAAAACCGTGTTGGGCATCCAACCAGATAAATGCCTGTTCAACGGCAGCGTTGCGAACTTTTGGTTTCCCGGCAGCGCTCCACCCTGCCCCTCTATCTCAATTCGAGTTTGGCCGGCTACTCCAGGCGTAAAACACAGAAGGGGATTATTCAGCAGAAATATCCCCGTGGGCAGGACCAGTTTTTTCCTCTGGATGATAGCGTCTTGAATCGCTAGATTGAGAGCTGGCGCGGAATCCGTTACTCCGGTTGGGTCAATGGCATAATCATCCGCATAGATAACCTCGCGCGTCGCCCTATGGTCTGCATACGTACGGTTACCCCGTGTCTCTGCCGCCACCGAGGTTACCGACGTGGCCATTGCACCGAGAGCCGTTACGATGGTGCGACGATCAACCATTGAAATCTCCCGAAACGACCCAGAACCGGCACGATGCGCGTCGTTGGCGCCTCAGGCAAACGTCCGCCGTCGTGCCGAAATTCTACTCTTGCAACCGGATCCTATTGGCCGAGCCCGTGTAAAAAGAGCTGATGGCGGGGTGGCGAGCGAGGCGATGGGGAGTTTGGCGCGAAACGGTCGCCACAGCGCAATCATCGCGCGGTGACGTGTTGTGTAATGTCCCTTTCGCGGTCCGCGCCGTATCCTGGTGTTCCACTGGACGCACCACCGCCCGCGATGCGACGAAGCTCGCGAGGTCCCCGCCGCCTCGCCCGCCCGCTTATTGCGCAGGAGCTCCCGGCGAATTGCGCGCGTTCGCGAGCAAGGCAGCGCAGTTCTCGTCCTTCGCAAGGCCCGGATCGACAAACGCAATGACCGCAGCCAGCGGCGTCAAGGCGGCGCCGAGCGCGGTGGCGATCGCGCCCTGTGTGAGGGTCTGGCCTGCACCGATGCCGATCGAGGGTTTAAGCAGGTGACCGCCGATCTTCACCGGTGCCTTCAGGCGGGTGAGGCGGAACTTCTTGGGATCCCCCTTTAGCGACAGATCGAGCTCCTCAGGCCCCAGGCGTATCTGCCCATTGCCGGTGATGCGCACATTCTGGGTATCGACGATCAGGTCCTGCACGTGCATCGTGCCGTCCTCGACGCCGAATTGCGCCACGCCGCAGCGGATTTCGGCGCGATCCTTGCCGCCTTTGAGCAGCAATCCGAGCCCCTCCGCCACGTTGATGCCGGTCAGCTCGGCGAATGCCGAATTGATCTCCCCGTGCGGCAGGATGAACGTGACTTTGCCGTTGGCGTCTGGCGACGAAGTCATGCACCGAGTCACCACGACCGCTCGCCAGCACCCGAGCCTGCACCTCGCCGGAGAGCGGGGCGGGCCGCGTCGGGTGTCTTGCCTTTGAACTGGGCCAGTTGGATGTCGCTTACCCGAAGATCCAGTTGTGTGTCCGGGGTGCTTTTGCGCGCGTCAATGCTGACGGTGCCGTGCAGCTTGCCCTCCGGCATCTGAAACTCAAACGGATCGAGCGAAAGAACGCCGTCCTCGAGCTTGATGTGCAGAGCGACGTGGTCGAGCGGCACGCTGCCCGCTTCGATCGACACGGCGGTGAACTGCACGTCGGCGTTCATCGCCCGCACCCGGTTGACCTGCAGCCGGGAATCGGGAAACAGGCGCGCCGCGGGCGCTACGGTCGCGGGTGGCGCCCTCGGTTTGCGCTGAGGTTTTTCCTGCGCCGTCATGGACCCCCGCGCGGGCGGCGTGGCGCCCGGGGGTTTTGGCTTGCCTCCCAGCGATTCGGCCAGATCACGCAGGCGCAACTGCTTCGACAGCAGATCCCCCCTCACCGTGGGACGCTTGCGCGAGATGTCGATGTTCAGCCCCCCGCGCAGGTCGCTTCCGCCCACGCGCCCTGCAAGAGGATCGACGCGAATCTGCGAGCCCTTGCGCTCGATCGAGGCTTGCAGTTGAAACGGCGGCGTATTCGGAAATGCGAGTTGGGTGAGGTAGTACAAGTCTGCGAGGTCAGGGCCGCTGGCGCGAATGACGAACCCAATCTGTCCCAGGTCGAAGGGCTTTGCGCACCACCCCGTCGGATTCGATGTGCACCTGGCCCGCTGCGATACGCAAAGCGAACGGATAAGGACGACCGGGGTCGACGGTGAGCAACGGGCCACCCAGCACCTCTACTGTGAGGGGCTGTTTGTTCACCGTGCCCTTGCCCGTGATGTGCAGGGCCTTGGGATCGTTGGCGGTGGCGTGCTCGAGGGCATGGACCGTCGCCTGCACATCGAGGTGCAGGATCTCGTCCACAACGGTGAGCTGCCCGTCCTGTATGAGGAGATTGCGCACGACCGGCAATCGGGTCGGAGGGCCGGTTGGCTCATTGGTCGGCTTCTTGCTCTCGAACGTCCAGTTGGCACGCCCGGAAGGATCGCGGTGCAGATAGATGACCGGCTGATCCATCTCTACCTGCTGCAGGACGACGCGGCCCCTCAGCAGCGATAGAAGCTGCACCCGCAGTTGCAGGCGTTTCGCCCGCAGCATCGGTGGACCCGACTCCCAAGGCGGATTGCCCACGGTCAGATCGTTCAGCGTAACCTCGGGGGTCCACGACCAGAGGTGCGTCTGCAGCCCGCCGGCGATCACTACACTGCGCCCGGAGCGCGCGGAGGCGACACGCTCGAGCGGATGCTTCAGATCAATGAATGAGAGAGCCAGCAGCAGAGCAACGAGGAGTACGGCAAGGCCGAGCAGACTCCATAGCACGGCCTTCTTCGCCCGTTGCGCGTCGACTCTTCTGGTCTCCTGCAGCATGCGACCTACCTGACGCGGGTGTGCTCAGGCGCGGCAACGCCATTGCAGGTGGCTGCCGGGTCGGCCGCCTCGGCGGAGCCAAAGTCATGGGGATTTATACGCGTACGTGTCCTCTTCCGTGAGGTAGTGGCGTAACGACTCTCTATTTGATCCTAGTGCACATGTCCTGACTTGTCTTTCGGAATCCTGGAGGTCTGAGAGTCGGAATCTGCTTATCTTGCGACCGATGCTCGGGCTTCACAGCTGGCTCAATTTGTCAGCGACTTCGCCGGCAGGTTTGCTGCCCAGGCCTCGCGGGCGCAGGACGTAGCTGCCTTTCGCCAGAGTGTCACCGTTGAGCCGCGTCCGTCGCCGCGTGCTTCGAATGAGGTGGCGTCTGAGTGCGGCTGGGATGGCGCTGATGCTATAAGACTGCGCACTGGCTAACTGGAGAGAGTACATGGTCTACGAAACAGGCGGTCCGGCAGTGAACGGACCTAAACAGCCTTCAGGTCTCAGCGAGGACACCCGCGGCGCTACCTCGGAATCCAGCTCTGCAGCCGCCGAACTTGGCCGTAAGGCATCCATCAAGGCGGATCAGGCTCGAGCAAAAGCTGCCGAGACCTTGGATACGGCCGCCAGCGCCGTTCATAGCGGCGGCGCCCGCGTAGCGAGCGCCGCGCAAAGCACCGCGGAGGCGCTCAGCTCCGGTGCACAGTACGTACGCGAGCACGATGCGCGGGACATGATGGACGACCTGATGCAGCTCGTGAGGAACAATCCCGGACCTGCGTTGCTCGGTGCCCTGGCGCTTGGATTCGTCGTCGGGCGTGCGCTTTCCCGCGACTAGGCCGTCTACGTGCTAGAGCGGGCTATTGGAGAAGTTCCAGGCCGCAGCTGCGTCAGGGCTCACCGCTGCCGATCTCGGCGCGCCGCGTCTCCACATAGGCGTCCAGCGCTTCGCGGATCGCCGGATCGAGTGCTGGCTCTTCGTATTCCTTGAGCGCGCGCTTCCACATCTCGGTCGCACGCTGCGTGGCGTCCTTGCCGCCCGCGATCTGCCAGTTCTCGTAGTTCTGCCAGTTCGACACGAGCGGCCGGTAGAACGCGTGCTCGTAGCGCTCCATAGTGTGCGGCTCGCCGAAGAAGTGGCCGCCGGTCGGCACTCCCTTGATCGCCTCGAATCCCAGCTCCGCCTCGTTCGACGACGATCGGCTTCAGGAACTCGATCATCGAGCTGCAGCATCTCCACATCGAGCACGAGCTTCTCGAACGAGGCGGTGAGGCCGCCTTCCTGCCAGCCGGCGGCGTGATAGATCGAGATTGCCGTGGCCGAGGATCGCCCCCCACAGCGACATCTGCGGTCTCGTAGGCGCCCTGCGCGTCCGCCTCGTTGGAAGCGCTGGCATTGGAGGTTCGATAGGCAAGCCGGTAACGGCGCGCCAGCTGTCCGCTCGCGACGTTGGCCTTGGCATTCTCGGGCGTGCCGAAGGCCGGCGCGCCCGAGCGCATGTCGACGTTCGAGGTGAAGGCGCCGTACATGACGGGCGTCCCGGGCCGCACCGCCTGGGCGAGCACGACGCCGAAGAGCGCCTCGGCGTTTTGCTGCGCAAGCGCCGCGGCCAGCGAGACCGGCGCCATCGCTCCCATCAACGTAAAGGGCGTGATGACGACCGGCCTGGCCGTGCTCGGCCATGGCCATCAGGCCCTCGGCCATGGCCTCATCGAAGCGGCGCGGACTGTTCACCGAGATGATGGTGATGACGCCGGGGCTCTGCGCGATCTGCTCGAGCGTGATGCCGCGCGCGATCGCCATCATCCGGATGCCGTCGAGCGCGCGCCCCGCGCCGATGGCCGAGCAGTGGAACACGCGGTCGGAATAGAGGAGATTGGCGCGATAGGTGTCCAGATGCCGGGAATTCGCCGGCAGCTCGACCGGCGCGCACACCTGGTTGCCGAGCAGATGTATGGCGTTGAAGTACTGCGCGAGGCGCACGAAGTCGCAGTAGTCCTGGTAGTTTCCCGCCCGGCGGCCGCGCTCGAAGTCGTGCACGTTGGGCGGACCCGCCACCAGTCCGAAGTTGATGTGATTTGCCGCCGAGCGTGACGCGCCTCGCCGGATTGCGCGGAGTCAGTGTGAACGTCGCCGGCGCGCGTGCGACAAGCGCCTTCTCCACGAGCCCGCGGTCGAGGCGCACCGTGACCCGTCGCATCGTCGACCTCTGGCGCCCGCGGCTGCGCAGCACGCGCGAGCGCGCGGGCCGACATCACCTCGATCCCGAGCTCCTCGAGGATGCGCATGGAAGTCGTGTGGATCGCCTCGAGCTGATCCGCGGAGAGCACCTCCATGGGCGCGTACGGATTCGTGACCGAGGTCCAGGGCAACTGTGGCAGTCGGGCGCCGGCCGAGCGTCGGGCGCGCCCGCCTTCTCGTCGCCGTGCAGTCTCGAGCATCGCTGAATGCTGCTCCTGTCGGTGGCCCAATCGTCAGGCCGACATCCGGGGGGTCGCGATGATCATACGCCCGCGGTGCCGCTTTCCGGCGGGTGATGCGCAATCCAGTGCTGCGCAATCGCCGCGCGGCTGCAGAGCCAGACGCCGTCGTGCCGCTGGATGTGATCGAGGTAGGCGCGCAGCGCGCCGATGCGTCCGGGACGGCCGATGATCCGGCCGTGCAGGCTGATCGTCATCATGCGCGGCCGGCCCGCGGCGCCCTGGCGATACAGCCAGTCGAAGGCATCGCGGCAATAGATGAAAAACTCCTCGCCGGTGCTGAAGTCGCCGCCGCGCTGCAGGCGGCTGTCATTGACGTCGAAGGTGTGGGGGATGACGAGATGGGGGCGGCCGCCGACGTGCGTCCAGTAGGGAAGATCGTCGTTGTAGGCGTCGCTGTCGTATAGAAAGCCGCCGAGCTCCGCCACCAGCCGCCGGGTGTTGGGGCTCGGCCGGCCGGTGTACCAGCCGAGCGGCCGCCGGCCGATCATGCGCGTGATGACCTCGACGTTGCGCAGCATATCGGCGCGCTCGACCTCCTCGGGCACGAACTGATAGTCGATCCAGCGCTGGCCGTGACAGGCCACCTCGAAGCCGCTGCGGCCGATCTCCGCGGCGGCCTCGGGATTGCGCTCCAGCGCCATGCCGACGGCGTAAATCGTCGCCTCCACGCGCTGCTCGCGCAGCAGCCGCATGATCTCCCAGAATCCCACGCGGCTGCCGTATTCGAAATTGGACTCGACGTTGAGATTGCGCGCATCCTGCAGCGGCTCGCGGCGCCGACGTCGGTGAGGACCGATTCGGAGTGCGCGTCGCCGTGCAGCACGCAGGACTCTCCCCCTTCCTCGTAGTTCAGCACCACCGAGACGGCCACGCGCGCGTCGTTCGGCCAGTGGGGATGCGGCGGCTCGCCACCGTAGCCGACGAGGTCGCGGGGATAGGGCTCGGTGGGTGTCATGAAACTGCGCAGCCGGCGTCGCTCGCGGCGATCCAATCCATATAGGCATGCAGCGCCTGGCGCACGGGCCGCGGCGTCCAACCGGTCTCGGCTGGCGATGCGCGAGATATCGTAGGCACCCCACATGCCCCCGTCAGGGCCGGGTCCTGCACGATGTCGGCCTGCTCGATGGGCGCGATCTCGGCGCGGAAGCCCGGCACCTTCTCCGCGACCCAGCGCGACCATCTCGCCCACGGTCGCGGTCACGCCGGCGGCGAGGTTGTAGGCGCTGTAGCGCAGGCGCGGTGCGCGCAGCAGCGAGACGATGCGCGGCAGCCACATCTTCCGCATGGATGTAGTCTCCGACCGCATCGAGTGTATTCACGCGCACCCGTCTCACGCCGTCGAGCGCCATGTGGGCAATGCGGTTGGGAACATGCCGGAAGTTGCGGCTCGCCGTCACGCGATCCATCGTTCCGTACACCGATGACGGACGCACCGAGGCGGTCGAAAGCCCGAACAGATCCCCGTAGCGCTCGGTGATCAGCTCCGAGGCCAGCTTCGAGATGCCGTAGAGCCGACGCGGCATGACGTAGCCATCCTCCGGCAGCGGCTCCCCGGGTCGATCGGGACCGTGATGCTTGTAGACCGCACCCGAACTGACGTAGATGAACCTCTGGAACTTCGGCAGCGTGCGCGCCCAATCGAGGACCGCGACGGTTCCCATCACGTTGACGTCGATGATCCGGCCGGGATTTTCGGCCTCCGGCTCGCGCTTCGCCTCGGCCGCCGTACCGCGCGACATGGGCGTGATCGTGGCGCCGTGGACGATGTGGGTGATGTCGCTGCCGGCGAGCGCCTCGCGCCAGGCCTCGCGGCCGCGTCACGTCCGCCACCACCACCGCAGCCGGTCCGCCACCGGAGCGAAGTAGCGACGCGCCGCGGCATCCAGCGGCGCGGCGTCCAGCACCACCACACGCTCGGCGGGATCGGCGTCCAGCCAATGCCGCCCGAGCACGCTCATCACGAACCCCGTCGCGCCTGTCACCAGTAATGTCATGTCGGCTCCGCGTGCGGCCGACTCAGAGCGGGAAATCGAGCAACAGGCCCAGCAGGGCCCGTGTGGCGACCGCGAAGTCATCCATCGCCATGGCTTCGTCGGGATTGTGGCTGCCATGCTCGTTGCGAACGAAGATCATCGCGGTCGGAATCCCCAGCCTCGCGAACACCGCCGCGTCGTGGCCGGCGCCGCTCGCCATCTCGAAGGGCTGCTCGAGCAGCTCCATCAGCCTCGCGCGCAGGCGCGCATCCATCACCGCGGCGGGAGAGTCGCTGGTGCTCCCAGATCGAAGCTCACCCGGTACGCCTGCCGATGCGTGCGGCCGCCGCGCGCGCCTCGCGCCGCAACGCGCTCCATCGTGGCCTCGGAGACGCTGCGCACATCGAGAACGAAGTGGGTCTCGCCGGCGATCTTGCTCGGACCGTGCATGGCTGCGTCGGTGATAGAGCTCTCCCGAGGTGAAGACGAGATCCGCTCCCGCCGCCTCCTGGTGCACCCAGACGGCCTCCAGATGATGCAGCAGAGCCACCGTGGCGGCCACCGCATCGTGGCGATAGGGGCGGTTGACCGCGCCTGAATGGCCATACTCGCCGACGCAGCGCGCATTGCGAAACCGCTTGCAGCCGCGGATGCCGGTCACGACGGCGGCCGGCAGGCCCTTCAGCCTGCGAGCGTCGGCCCCTGCTCGATGTGCAGCTCCAGGTAGGCGCGGATCTGCGAGGGATCGAGAAGGCGCCGCCGCTCGCGAATCGCCTGTGGGTCGAAGCCGCGCTCGATCATCGTCGCCTCGAGACTCTGGCCGTTGTCCGAGCGCGGTATCGACAGGCACGCCGGGTCGAGCAACCCGAATGCGCCGGCGCTGCCGATATACGCGACGTCGAACCACGCGGACTCCTCCGCGCGGATGCCCATCACCGAGATATCGCAGGCCGGCACGACGCCCGCCTTCTCGAGCGCGGACAGCGCGCACAGGCCCGCCACGACGCCCGCGGCGCCGTCGTAATTGCCGCCCTGCGGGCACGCTGTCGAGATGCGAGCCGATGATGATGCGCGGCGCGCTGCGGTCGCGCCCGGGCAACGTCATCGTCAGGTTGCCGATGGCATCGACCGCGACCTCGAGACCGATCCTCTCGGCGGCGGCGCGCATGATGTCGTGCGCCGCCTGCTCGCCCGCTCCGTAGCTGTCCCGCACGATGCCCCGCCCGTGACGAGTCGCCCGACTCAGCGCCTCGAACAGCGACGCCGCCAGGGCGAAGATCGGGTTGCACTGCGAAGTCCCCGACCGCCTCAGCCCGCCAGCCATCCGCCGTCGACCACGAGATTCGCACCCGTGATGAAGGTCGCTCGATCGCTGGCGAGAAACACCGCAGCATTGGCGATGTCTTGAGGACGGCCGAATCGCGGCCACGGCGTGCGCGCGCGCGCGTATTCGAGCAGCGCCGGATCCATCGCCAAGCCGGGCTTGCCGGTCACGATCTTTCCCGGCGAAATGCAATTGCACACGATCAGATCCTTCGCGTAGTCCACCGCGATCTGCCGGGTCAGGTAGATCGCTCCCGCCTTGCTCACGCCGTAAGGCGAATCGCGCGGCGCGCCACGATGCCGTGCTGCGATCCCAGGTTGATCACACGCCCTCGGACTTCCTGCCGAGGCTCCTGAGTGATCATCTGCTGGACGGCGCGCTTGCAGCCATAGAACATGCCGGTCAGATTGACGGTCATGACCTGCTCCCACTGCTCCGCACTGGTTTCGAGCAGCGCCGTACCGGAATACGTCGCGGCATTGTTCACCATGATGTCGAGCCGACCGTGACGCGCGACGGTCTTGGTGATCAGCGAGTCGATATCCTCCCAGCGCCCGACGTCGACCGTCTCGAAGGACGCTGCGCCGCCGGCCCGGCGCGATGAGCTCCACCGTCGGCTCGCCACCTTCGATCGGCTCGGGGTGAGGTCGGCAATGACGACGATGGCGCCTTCGGCGGCAAAACTGGTGGCGATCGCACGGCCAATTCCCGAGCTTGCGCCCGTGACGACGGCGGTTTTTCCGGCGAGTAAGCTGGACATCGGCGAGGGCCTCCCGAGAGTCGCCCGTCAGTTGTTTGCGTATCGAGTAGATCTTGCCTTGATAGGGCGACTTGTCGAGCTGATCGAGCGCCGTCACGTAGACGGTCTTCTCGTCGGGACTGAATGCGAGGTTCGGCACGCCCGGCGACGGCAGCGTCAGCTTGCGCAGCAACTGCCCATCCGGCGTTGAGCACGAAGATCGTGCCGGCGAGCGGCGCGTGCACGTCGCGCGGATTCTGGCCGATATAGATCTGGCCTTTCGAATCGATCTTGACGCCATCCGGGTAGATATGCACGACATTGTGGGTGAGATCGTCGAGGTTCACAAACACGACGCCGATCGGACAGTGCGTCACCCGGCCCGATCTTGAACTGCAGCAGACGGTGCCCGTCGGTTTCCACGACGTACAGGATCTTGCCGTCCTTCGAGACCGCCACCCCGTTGGCGCTGTCCACGTCGCTCGCCTTTTGCGAGATCGTGCCATCCGCCGCGATGTAGAAAACCTTGCCGTTGATCGCGGAACCGGGATTTCCCGATGCCGTGAAGTACATGCCGCCGTGAGCGTCGGGCGCGAAGTCGTTCGGACCCACGAACGGATTGCCGTCCTTGTCGTGCGTGTACGGGGGGAGCGTCTTACCGTCGGCCGACATCCGGCCGATCGTGCCGTTGTCATAGCAGGTCGTGAGGAACTCGCCGTGCGCGGTGGCAATGACCGCGGAGGGCCCGCAGCCCTTCTGCGACCAGAATATCGTGTTCTTCCTGCCGTCCCAGGTCGTCACGGAATTGCGGTCATACTCCACGTAATACAACTTGCCGTGATACCAGACGGGTCCTTCGGGAAAGTGCACGTCGGCGTTCAGGACCCGGACGCCGCTCGGCATGCGCGGCGGAGGCAACGGCTGCGGCAAGGACGAGGCTGAACAGATAGTTTTTCACAGGAAATCTCCCTCGGTTCTGGAGCACGATCACGTGCCGTCAATTCGAGGCGGTCGCGTAGCCGATGGCGCGCTTTTGATCCTCGGCCACCGTCCTCGCGGCCGCCAAATAATGCCAGACCGCCCAGAATCCCGTCGGCGCGAGCACCAGCAACGCCAGGCGCAATGATGCGGCGTCGGTCGCCGTGGCCGCGCGGCAAACCAGTCGCTCATGATCCCGACCGCCTGCGGCGCGACGATCAGATTGAACACGTTGCCGACGAGCACCGACCAGGCGGTGAACATGGAGCGCATGTTGCTCGGGCGCACATTCAGCACCAGGGCCATGCACGGTCCGATGAAGAAATAGATGGCGGGAATGTACGATCCAGAACATCAACTTCGCGACCCACAAAGTTTGCGTCCAGTACGCCAGAAACGACGGAATGGTCGCGAATCCGATGACGATCGCCAGCGTCCACAGGACGCGGCGCGGATCGACCATGTAGGGGCGTGCCATGAGCCACGCCGTGCCGGCCGTCGCAAGTATGCCGCCCACCAGATGAACATGACCCGTGATCGCGCCCGCCTGGGCGACGTTGAGGCCGTAGGTGCGCATGAGAAAGGTCGGCGTCCACCAGACCAGACCCCAACCCCATAGAGAACACACGCCGCTCGCCATGATCACATGGAACGCGGCCTTTTGGCGCCACAGAAACCGCAGCGACTGCAGGAACGAAGGCCTGCCTTCGCCCCCGATCGCGTCGAGCCGTCCTCGCTTGGGTTCGCGTATCGTCAAGAAGACGAGCACGCCCAACAGCACGCCCGGTGCGCCGAGGGCGAAAAAAGCCGCGCGCCACCCGAACGCTTGCGCGACGGCACCCGCCAGGTCCGCGCCCAGCCAAGCGCCGATCGGTGCGCCCAGAGCCAGTACGGACAAGCCATGGGCCGGCGTTCCGCGGGAAAGCAATCCGACACGATCGAGGTGGAGGGCGGAGTGGCCCCGGCTTCGCCCACGCCCACGCCGATGCGTCCCGAGCAGGAGCTGCCAGTAAGTTCTGCGACAGGCCGCAAAACACCGTGAACGCCGGACCAGATAATCAGCGACGCCGCCACGATGTTGCGGCGATTCGAGCGGTCGGCGAGCCAGGCGATGGGAATTCCGAAGGCCACGTAGAACAGGGCGAGCGGCACGCCGGTCAGAAATGCCGCGCCGGCATCCGTGAGATGCAGTTCGAGGCGGATCGGCTCGAACACGGTGGTCACGACATAGCGGGCGGCGATATTGATCGCATAGACCAGGCACATCACGATCAGGACATACCAGCGCTCTAGGGCCGACGGCGCCGCAGAGCGCGGCATCGAGATGGCGTCGACGCTCAAGCTATCATTCTTGATGGCGTTCCCGTCCCTGGTCAAATCGATGAGCACAGGAGCATAGGGCGGAAGTCTTCATGGGCAGCCGGGTCAATAGCCGCCACAGCGCACCGAGCGTCTTGATTCTCTACGATCGACCCGAGGAATTTCTGCCGCATCTTTGCGCACGCTTTCCGTCGGTGAAGTTCTGCGAATGTCGGTCGTACGAGCAGCTTGGGAGCGCACTGGCCGAGGTCAAACCGGAAATAATTCTGGGATATAAATTCGAGCCAAGACCCTTTCCGCGACGCGAAATTCTGTCCTGTGAAGGATTGCGGTGGTTGAGCTTGGCGTCCGCAGGGGTCGACCACGTTGCTCCCTGGGATGACACGAAGCTCATCGTCACCAGTGGGGCAGGCGTAGCCGCTACCGAAATGGGGCACTATGCGCTGGCGGCGATTCTCGGCATGTTTCACGGATTCCCCCAGTTCTTTGCTGACCAGATTGCCAGGAGATGGAATTACCGCGTGAATCGCTCGGCGCGCAACGCGACAGTGGGGCTTGTGGGGCTGGGCCGAAGCGGCAAACAAATCGCGCGAATGGCTCGAGCCGTCGGTCTCAAGGTCGTTGCCTGCCGAATGAGACCGGAGCCGTGCGAGTACGTGGATGCGATTTACCCGACGAGCGAGCTTTACCGGATGCTTGGTTCGGTCGATGTGACGGTGGTATGCGTTGCCCTCACGCCGTTGACACGCGACCTGTTCGGTCATTCCGCGTTCGCCGCAATGAAACCGGGTTCGTACTTCATAAACATGGCGCGCGGAGCCATCGTGCAGGAAGAGGCTCTGATCGATGCCCTGGTGACAGGGCAGCTGGCAGCAGCGGTTATCGATGTGGCACGAACTGAGCCCTTGCCGCCTTCGAGCCCGCTCTGGAATGCGCCAAACCTGTTAATTACTCCACACACATCGGGTGACTATGAGGGGTGGGCTACGGATGCGGCACTGATGTTTGCCGACAACCTCGAAAGATGGCTGACGAACAGCCCCCTGGAGAACAGGGTACTGTCCGATCGCGGCTATTAGCTCAGCCGATCTGCGTCGACTCGACCATGCTGAAGCGCGTGCGGATGGCGCTGGCTTCATCCGGCATCAGCGCGGCGAGCGGTGGCATGACCTGGGCTAAATGCCGATCGCCGAGGATCTGCGCCAGCAGGTATTTGATGGCCGGAATCAGGGGAAGTCCGTCGAAGAGTTTTCGCACGGCGATCGCGCGCGCCAGGGCTGTTTCGTCGCCGTTATCGAACGCTTTGCGGCAGTCACGCGAGCTGACGTTTGCCGTGGCCGAGATGCACCCGGCGAACGGCCCCGATCGAGCAGCCAACAGGTACTCTTCGCTGGAAGGAAACACATCGAGGGTTTCTGACAGCGCAGCCACTTCTTTGGCATAGGAGACATTGCCGGAGGAATCCTTCAGCCCTGCGATGCGGATTCCGAACTCCTTGACGAGCTGCGCGACCAACGGCGGTGTGTAAGCAATCCCAGACAGCGCCGGGAAATTGTAGAGATAAATCGGGACTGCCCGCTCAGCCGTGGCTTCGATGATTCGACGGACGTAGGTGAGTATCCCGGCGTCCGTCACCTGCTTGTAGTAGAAGGGCGGCAGCAGCAGGATACCCGCGAAACCAAGCGATGCCGCATGTCGGGAGAGTGCAATGGCATCAGCCATGGCCGCAGCGCCCGTGCCCACCATCAATCTATCCATGGGCAGTTTCGCTTGCGCCACGGCGGACATGACTGCCATACGCTCAGCGACGCTGAAGGAAGTGGCCTCGCCAGTAGTGCCCAGCAGGTTGAGACCATGGCAACCGGAGTTGAGCAGATGCCGCGCCAGGAGAATTAGTCGCGCGTGATCCGGGCCGGCGTCATCAAGCGGGGTTGGAATGGCCGCAATAACCCCGCGCAGCCTGGGAATAGCGGTGTCGCGCATCAGCGCTGATCAGAACTTATAGCCGAACTTCAGCCCCAGCACCCGTGGCCGCGTGATGGTCTCCGCCGGCACGAACTGCGTGGTCGAAGTGAATATGCTCTTGTTCACATTGGTCAGGTTCTGCGCATACAGCTCGACCTTCCAGGCATCCTTTGCGATCACCGCCGGAAGCATCGTACTCGCGAATACGCCGGGTTCTCGAACCTGAGTAGCGTGGTGCTCACGCTCGCGCCCGCCGAGAGTGTCGGGTTGCTGCTGGACTGAGTGAAGGAATGCGCGGTATGGGTGGCGCCGGCCTGCACGAAGGCGTTGTAGGAGCTATCGCCCACTGATAGCGCAAGCGCACATTGAACTGCATCGGCGGCGCAATTGGCGGCTCGGACCGCCGATCGCGCCGTACGGATTCTGAACGCTCGGGATCGGCTGTCCGTACTCCGCCTTGCGTTGCCGGATCCGTCAGCAGCGCGGGATTGTTCGCAATCAGGTACGGCGAGTTGGTCTGCTCGCTGCTGTTCCAGGAAGCCCCGCCCTGCGCCGTCAGGCCCGGAGTAATCACGGCGATGAACGAGGTCTCGACACCGCGCACCCGGTAGTCCGGCCGTTCGTGCCGAAGCCGACATTGCCGAGCACGCCCGGATCGAAGAATGCGACCTGGACGTTTTTCCAGTCTTCCTGGTAAATCGCCCCGTTCCATTGCAGGCGATGGTCGAACCACTGCGTCTTCCAGCCGAGCTCGTTGTTGGTCAGGGTGTCGGAGGTGAACGCCAGTCGGCGAGCAGTACTGCGGGATACCGTTGATGTCCGGGATGTAGCACGCGGAGCTGCGGTTGAATGCGCCCGGACGGAAGCCCTGCGACCAGGTGTAGTAAGCGAGCACATCCGGGAGGATGTGCCACGTCAGATTCGCGCGGCTCTTGAATCCCTTGTACGTGGTGCTGGAGATTTTCGTCATCGATATTCGTCGCGGACGCCATGGCACGGCGCCGCGCCGGCCTCGTAACAGCCGAAGCTGCCGGTGACCGCGCCCTTCTCGGTGTTGTTGAAATGGTAGTAGCGCGTTCCCGCCGTAATGGTCAGCACCTTGGGAATGATGTCGAAATCGAGCGAAGTGAAAAACGCCGCCTGGCGGTAGCCGCGCTGCACATCGTTGAAGAAGGCGACGTTGTCGTTGCGTATGTTTGGATTCGTTGACGGTCGCGCCCGGCGCGGGCCCGACATCCGTCAAACATCCCGTAGTGACGGTATCGGTGCACGCCGGCAGGGTCTTGTAGAGCCAGTTCAGCTGGTCCTCGATCTTCAATTCTTCCCAGAAAGCGCCCACGATGCCGCGCAGGCGCCAGTCATCGGGCGTGCTGAGCTCGAATCTCATGGCTCTGGTGAGTGTTGCGCTCGGTCTCGTTCCAGGTGGTGGTCGGCGAGAAGCAGGTCGCCGCCAGCCCGTTCGCCGGCTCCGCGCCGTGGCACTGGTAATAGTCCGCGTACACGCCGCGCGCGTAGTTGGTGTAGTCCTGCACCTGGCTGACATTGCGCACGAGGTACGCGCCCGTGTACACCGCTTTGAGATGGCCGATTTGCCCGTTGATGGTCCAGGCGGTATTCTCGAACTTGTCCTTGTTGTAGGAGTTGTTGAACAGCGTGACCGACTGCTGCGGCAGCGGCTGCGCCGTCCGAGCTGTTCGGCATCTGGTAAAACACGCCTTCGGCATCGATGTTCTGATAGCTCTGTGTCAGCAGGGCGTTCCAGTCGTCGTTGATGTTCCAGAGGGCGGAAACGCGTATGCCCGTGTAGGTCACCGGGTTGATCGCGTGTCCCGCGATGCCGGCGTTGTTGATCACCGGGGCGGCCCGGGGGAACCTGGCAAGGCGTCCCCGGCCCGCCGGCGATGGGCTGCAGCCGGTCGGATAATTGCGCATAGTCGATGCCAAGATCGGTCGACTTGCGCGTGAAGGTGGCCGGCACGTTGTTGATGTAACCGCCGCGCCTGTCGTTGTAGATCACGCCGCGAACCGCCAGGGTATCCGCAATCAGAGGCAGGTTGAGCACGGCCGTGATGTCGGTATTGGGGTCGCCACCGGCGGTGATCGCCGTAACCGGCGGTAACACTGCCCTCGGTCACGTTGATCTTCGGCTTGTTGGTGATGTAGCGAATGACGCCGGCCTGAGCCCCCGCACCGAACAGGGTTCCCTGGGGCCCTTCGAGGACTTCGATGCGCTCCAGGTCCGCCGCGTAAATATCGAGATTTCGGCCCGGGAGCTGGCCCGACTGGTCGTCCAGATAGATCGCCACGTTCGGAAACCCGTTGATCGAGCCGCCGGACTGGGTTCCATCGCTTCCGACGCTGAGGCCCCGCATGAAGATCTGGTCCTGGCCGGGCCCCGCGGACGGCGCCGTCACATTGGGCAAGTACTTGATGAAGTCATCGAAAGTCGTGACATTCAGTTGCTCGAGGGTGTCGCCGGTGAACGCCTGGATCGCGATCGGCACGTTTTGCACGTTTTCGGCGCGGCGCTGTGCGGTGACGACGACTTCCTGTATGCCAGCCGCGGAGATGCCGGCTGCAGCTTCAGACTGATCTGCGGCGGCTGCCGTATAGGCGGCGCCCGCCGAGTGGGCCCCCAGGATAGCCGCGACTGCACGAGCGCACTTGGTATTGAGCTTCATGGACGGAGCCCCCCGGTTTTTGTATTGTCGCTGGTCCCCTGCCTGGCGCTCATCACAGCGGCGCGATGAAATTGTGCGTCGCTTCGAGCGCCATGGACGGACACGCTGAGCGCTTGCTTCAGAGTAAACTATCATGCACGCGAATTACTACCAGCCATGGTTTTCGGGGAACCCGTTTCGTTCACGGCGTGCCGCGCAGTGACCGCGGGAATCTTCCAGCTCCTTGCGTGCCTGCTGATCCCGGCACTGCCAGAGTTTCGCGCTGCTGTCGAACCGCTGGCGAGGAGAGGGGACCCGCGTACTCGGCGACCCGGAGAATTTCAGGCGGGCGATTCGCCGGCGCGATTCGCCGCCGGCGGGGTTGCGCGTCGCCTCAGGCGCCGCTCTTCGGGCAGCTGAATTCCTTGTCCGCTTTCGGCGGCTGCGGCGGGATGAGCTTCCAGCCTGCCGGAATATCGAACTGCGCGGGCGGCAGCGCTGCGGGGTTGACCGAGGTAGTCTCCATGGTGAACTCCCCTGCCTGGACCATGCCGGGCGGCAGGGCGCTGGCCGGTGCGCCGCCTGCGGCGGCTCCGGTATTGGCCGCAGTGGCTTCCGTCTTCTTCTTCTGAAAGAGGCCACTCACGAGCTTGCTGCCGAATGCGCTCGCGGCGGATCCCAAGATATTCCCGGCGGCACTGTTTCCGGCGGCGTTGCCCGCCGCGGTACCCGCTGCCGAACCGGCGGCACCGGCCGAGGAGCTCGCGGCGGCGTTGCCGGCGGCCTGGCCCGCCTCGCCGACCACACTGCCACTGCCGCTGCCGCTGCCGGGAGTCGTCGTGTGTCCCTTCGCCGAGGCGCAATGCTCACCGCCGAAGGCGATGCGGACGGTCGTCTTGAGCGGATAACCCTTCAGGTCACCGGCCTTGCCGCCGAGCTGCTTCAGAGAGTCCTTATAGGGAGCGAGGAACTGCTGCATCTGCTTCTGCATGAGTGAGTTGGGGTCGTTGAGTCCGAGCTTCCTGAAGTAAGCGGCCTGAAACGCCTTGTGGTCGTCGAGGCCCTGAATCTGATCCTGCGTGAGCCAGCTGTCGAAAGCGAACAGGAAGTCGCACACATCACCCGTCTGAGCATTGGTGCAACTTTGCGTGAGCGCCATCTGCGTGAGCTGCGCGTCGTGGCCGGCGAACGTTGCGTGGCTGCCGGTCTGCTTCACGTCGAATTTCGGTGGGCCCATCTGGCACTTCGAGGTGTCCGGGCCGGGCGCCCTGCTCTGCGGAACCGGGCACTGCTTCATCTTTTCCATCATCGCCAGTGCCTGCTGCTCTGCGGCCTGACGCTGGGCGGGGGTCGGGAAGGAGGTCTCCCGGTACTCTTTCTTCTTCGGCTCCAGCGCCCACTGAACATCCTTGTCGAGACGGATGATCTCGCCGCTTTGAACGTTACCACACAGTAGCGACATGAACCCTTCGCAGTGCAGATCGCTGTCACGGCGCTGCTTGTCGGCGGTGGTGTACTCCGTCGTCGTGCCGTGCGCCCTGATGATGGCGAAATCGAACGTCGTGTTCTCCTGGATCGTGACATCCGCGCGGACTGCGCCGGGCGCGCCGGCGATCGCGGCCCCGAGTCCTGCAAGCATGAGCGCGGCGCATGTGCGGTTGTATCGCATCTTTGACTCCCCTTATTTGTGCTTGCCCCCCCGGGAACGACAGTCTAGTCCGTTGCGCGCAGCATGGGGAGCCGTTGCGATGCCCCTCAGCCGGGGGGTGGCTTGCGAGGCACGCCCGGTGCGGGCAACATGCCGCGCGCGAGCGCCGTACCCGTGAGCCCGGCCGGCGCAGATTGCGACCCGCGGAGCGAGCCATGTGCGATCACGACTCGATTGAGGACATCATCGCCTACCAGCTGAAGTCGGCCGCGCTCTCGCGCCGGCAGTTCGGGGCGCTGAGCGTCGGGACCGGCCTGGCGGCGCTGCTGCCGGCGGCCGCGGGCGCGCTCGAGGTGCAGGGCGCGGACGTCGACATCAGGACGCCCGATGGCACGGCCGATGCCTATTTCGTGCACCCTTCCGCGGGAGCGCATCCGGCGGTACTGATCTGGCCGGATATCTTCGGGCTGCGTCCCGCGTTCAGGCAGATGGCGCAGCGGCTGGCCGAGTCCGGATACGCGGTACTGGTCATCAATCCCTTCTACCGCACCCAGCAGCGCGCCCACCGCGCCCGAGCACGCCGATTTCAACGATCCCGCCACCCGCACCGCGCTGATGGGGCTGATGAGCTCATTGACGCCCGCGACCGCGCTCACCGACGCCCAGGCCTTCGTGCCCTGGCTCGACGGCCAGGCGGCAGTGGACCGCAAGCGCAGGATGGGGACGACCGGCTACTGCATGGGCGGTCCGTTCACGCTGCGCACCGCGGCGCCTTTCCCGATCGCATCGGCGCGGGCGCGTCCTTTCACGGCGGCGAGCCTGGTCACCGACAAGCCCGACAGTCCGCATCTGCTGGTCCCGAAGATGAAGGCGCACTTTCTGTTCGCCATCGCTGAAAACGATGATCAGCGTCAGCCGGAGGCGAAAGACGCGCTGCGCGCGGCATTCGCCAAGGCCAAGCTGCCCGCGGAGATCGAGGTCTACGCCGGCACCATGCATGGCTGGTGCCCGCCCGACTCGCAGGTCTACAACCGCGATCAGGCGGAGAAGGCCTGGAGCCGGATGCTGGCGCTATTCAAGAGCGCCCTGGCCTGAGCGCCCCTAAAGGCCCAGGTCGCTCAGGCCCGGGTGATCCTTGGGCCGGGGGCCGGGTGCGCTCCAGCGATACTTGCGCTCCGCCTCGGTGATGGGGAGATCGTTGATGGAGGCGTGGCGGCGGCGCATCAGCCCGCTCGCATCGAATTCCCAGTTCTCGTTGCCGTAGGAGCGAAACCAGTGGCCTGAATCGTCGTGCCACTCGTAGGCAAAGCGCACGGCGATGCGCTCCTCGCCGAACGTCCACATCTCCTTGATGAGGCGGTAGTCGAGCTCGCGGCTCCACTTGCGGCCCAGGAACTCCACGATCGCGCCGCGCCCGCGGAAGAACTCGGCGCGGTTGCGCCACTGCGAGTCCTCGGTGTAGGCGAGCGATACACGCTGCGGGTCGCGCGTGTTCCAGGCGTCTTCGGCCATCCTCACCTTGGCCACCGCAGTGATGGCCGTGAACGGCGGCCGCAGCGAGCCGGGGCCGGAGGATACGACGGATATTGTTTCGCTCATGTGAACCCCTCGCTCGATGTGCTCCCCTGGCCGGGTTTCCCCGTCAGCCGGAACGCGCTCACTGCCGCGCCGCCCAGCGCCAGAGCAGCAGCCGCGCCCAAAGCGACGTTCGATCCCGAGGCCGCGTAGCCGCGGAACAGGACCGCCGCGCCTGCGGCACCGAGGCTCTGGCCCAGCAGCCGCGCGGCGCTCATCATCCCGCCCGCAGCGCCGCTGCGCGCGCGCGGCGCGGCGGCCATGATCGCGCGGTTGTTGGGCGCCTGGAAGAACCCGAAACCCAGCCCGCACACCGCCATGCGCCAGATGAACCCGGCGGCGCTGCCGCTCGCCGGAAAGAACGCGAGGAGCAGCAGGCCGGCCGCCAGCACCAGGAGCCCGAGCCCCCCGAGGATCCCCGCGGCGTAGCGATCGGCGAGCCGCCCGGCGAGCGGCGCCGCCAGCGCCAGCGCCAGCGGCCAGGGCGTCATGAGCAATCCGGTCTCGACCGCGCTGTGGCCGAGGCGCTGGATCTCGAAGGGCAGCGCCACGAGCGCGGTCGTCTGCGCCATGAAGGAACAGACCGAGGTCGCGAGCGAGAGCGAGAAGACGCGGATGCGCAGCAGGTCGAAGGGGATGAGCGGCGCGCGACGGGGCCGCTCGTAGCGCACCAACAGCCAGCCGAGTACGCCCGCGCAGCCGATCTGCAGCAGCGCCAGCTGAGTGGTCGCTCGATGCGCCAGCGACTGCAGTCCGCTCAGCAGGAACCCGAAGGTGGCCGCATACAACGCGGCACCGAGGAGATTCAGCGGGCGTCGCACGCGCTCGTTGTCGGGCAGCGCGTAGAGCGCAACCCCCAGGGTGAGGACTCCCAACGGGACGTTGATGCCGAAGAGCCAGCGCCAGTGCGCAACGGCCAATACCGCCGAGGCGATGGTCGGGCCGAGCGCGGCGGAGCTCGCGACCACGAACGTGATGATGCCGAGAGCGCGCCCGAGGTGGCGCTGCGGATAGGTGAAGCGTACCAGCGCCGGGCTTACGCTCATGATGCCGGCGGCGCCGAGTCCCTGGATGACGCGCGCGAGGCTCAATGTCGGCAGCGAGGGCGCGCAGGCGCACCCGAGTGAGGCGAGGGTGAACACGAGCAGCCCGCTCTGGGCGATGCGCCGGTAGCCCACCACCTCCCCGAGCGAGGCGAGCGGCAAGAGCACCATGAGGATCGCCAGCTGATAGGCGTTGATCACCCAGATGGAAGCTGCGGAGCTGACGCCGAAGTCGCGCGCGATGCTCGGCACGGCGATGTTGACGATGGTGGAGTCGAGGACCGACATGGCGATCGCGAGCGCGATGGCGGCCATCGCCCAGTAGCGGCGTGGCACGGGCAAGCCGTCGGGCGGGGGGGCGTGAGGGGTGCGGCTGGTGCTCGGGGCGGGCATCCGCCCTCGATCATATAGAGGAGGGAACGCAGGTGTCATAACGCAAATCCACGCGGGCCCCCGGGGGGCGTTTCCCGCGCCCACGCGCCCGTGGTGAGAGCGTCACATTCCGCACGGCTGCGCCGGCTACAATACTCGCCAGCGCAGCGAGTGAAGAGCCCAAAGCAACAACAGATGACCGGGACCCCGCCAGTACAGGTACCGCGCACCACTGCCGCAGCGGAGAGCGCGGAACGCCGTCGCACGGATCGACGCCAGCACGTGTTGCGTGCGCTGCTGCACGGCAGCTTCCAGCCGCGACGGCGCGCGCCGCGGCGCGACGGCGAGCGCACCGTGAGTGCGGTGGACTGGCATCACCCGCAGTGGCTCGCCATTGCCATGCTCATCGTGCTGTTCTCGTGGAGCGATGCGCTCCTGACGCTCATGCTGATCGAGCGCGGCGCCTATGAAGTGAACCCGCTGATGGCGCCGCTGGTGGCCGGTTCGGCGTTGAGTTTCGCGCTGATCAAGATCGGCCTCACCGCCGCCGGTGTCGTGCTGCTGACGCAATTGGCGCGCATCCGGGCCTTCGGCCGGCTGCCGGTCGGCGTGCTGCTCTACACGGTGCTGGCGCTCTATGGGGTGTTGCTCGTCTACGAGCTCCGCCTGCTGCAGCAGCTGTAGCGCCTCAGGCAGCGGGCGTTTTCGCGCCGGGGGGCCTTTTCCGCTAAACTAGCGCTCTGCCGGCTCCTTTCCCGCATGCTTGAACCCACACCTCTCTACGGCGGTAACGCCGATTTTCTCGACGCCCTCTACGAGCAGTATCTTCGCGATCCGCGAGCGTAGACGAGCGTTGGCGTGACTTATTTTGAGCGTCTCGCGCCGCCGGCGGCGGGCGAGCGTCCGCATGGACCCGTGCAGGCGGAAATCGCGGCACGCGCGCAGAGCCTCGACGGCTGCCGCCGGTGCAGAGTCGTCCGACCCCGGACCGGGTGGGGCGGCCAGCTCGAAGCAGGCGGCGGTGTCGCGCCTCATCCAGATCTGGACGAATCGCGGCCATCTGGTGGCGAAGCATCGACCCGCTGGCGCTCACGCAGCGGCCGCGGCCGCAGGTACTCGATCTGGAGTACTTTCGGCCTGTCGCCGGCCGATCTGGACACCGAGTTCTTCACCGGCAGCCGCACCGAGGCGGTGCCGAAGCGGATGAAGCTGCGCGAGATCCTGGCGCAGCTCGAATTCATCTATGCCGGACCGATCGGCGCGGAATTCGCGCACGTGTCGGACTCGGATGAGCGGCTGTGGCTGCAGGACCAGTTCCAGTCCGGTCGCCTGGAGCATCGCTTCAGCACGCGATGAGCGCCGCAACATCCTGTGGCAGCTCACCGCCGCCGAGGGTCTGGAGCGCTATCTGCATACGAAGTACGTCGGGCAGAAGCGCTTCTCTCTCGAGGGGGGCGATGCGTTCATTCCGCTCTGGACGATCTCATTCAACAGCGCCGGCTCGGCCGGAATCGAGGAAGTCGTCATCGGCATGGCCCACCGCGGCCGCCTCAACGTGTTGGTGAACCTGCTCGGCAAATCGCCCTCGGTGCTGTTCTCCGAGTTCGAGGGGAAATACGACCTGAGCCACCTGAAGGGCTCGGGCGACGTGAAGTACCACAAGGGCTTCTCGGCCGATCTGCGCACCGCCAGCGGCAACGTTCACACGGTGCTCGCGTTCAATCCGTCGCACCTGGAGGTCGTCGATCCGGTGGTCGAAGGGCTCGGTCCGCGCGCGGCAGGAGCGGCGCGGCGATGAGTTGGGCGAGCGGGTGTTGCCGCTTGCTCGTGCACGGCGATGCCTCGTTCGCGGGACAGGGCGTGGTGATGGAGACGCTGCAGCTTTCGCAGGCGCGCGGCTACTACACCGGCGGCACCGTTCACGTCATCATCAACAACCAGGTTGGCTTCACGACTTCGGAGCCGCGCGACGCGCGCTCGACCATCTATTGCAGCGACGTCGCGAAGATGCTCGAAGCGCCGATTTTCCACGTCAACGCCGACGACCCGGAGGCGGTCGTGTTCGTTACGCGCCTGGCGCTCAAGTACCGCATGCGTTTCCGCAAGGACGTCGTGATCGACCTCGTGTGCTATCGCCGTCACGGCCATAACGAGGCCGACGAGCCGGCCGCGACGCAGCCGCGGCATGTACCGCGTCATCCGCCAGCATCCGACGGCGCGCAAGCTTTACGCGGACAAGCTGGTCGCCGAAGGCGTCTTGTCCGAGGCCGATGCCACGGGCGATGGTCGAGCAGTACCGCAACGGTCTCGACGAGGCGCGGCCGCAGGCGCGCGCCTCTCTCGGCATGATCGGCAACAAGTACACCGTCGACTGGAGCACGTACTCGCAGACCGACTGGACCGAGCGCGTGCAGACGGGCGTGGAAATGCGCGCGGCTGCGTCGCTGGGCGAGCGCATACGTCAGCCTGCCGGCGGGCTTCAACCTGCACCCGCGCGTTGCGCAGGTCATCACCAACCGCAAGAAGATGATCGCGGGCGAGATGCCGCTCGACTGGGGCTGTGCCGAGACGCTGGCCTACGCGGCGCTCATCGAGGACGGCTTTTCGCGTGCGTATCTCGCGGACAGGACAGCGGGCGCGGGACGTTCTTCCATCGCCACGCGGTTCTGCACGATCAGAACAGCGACGCCACCTACATCCCGCTGCAACACATCGCCGATCATCAGCCGCGGGTGCAGGTGATCGATTCCGTGCTCTCCGAAGAGGCGGTGATGGGCTTCGAGTACGGCTACTCCACCACCGAGCCGCACTGCGCTGGTGGTCTGGGAAGGCCAGTACGGCGACTTCGCCAACGGCGCCCAGGTCATCATCGACCAGTTCATCAGCTCGGGCGAAGCGAAGTGGGAGCGCTTCTGCGGTCTCGCGCTGTTCCTGCCGCACGGCTATGAAGGCGCCGGCCCGGAGCATTCCTCCGCGCGTCTCGAGCGCTTCCTGCAGCTTGTGCGCCGAATACGAACATGCAGGTGTGCGTGCCCTCGACGCCGGCGCAGATGTTTCACATGCTGCGCCGGCAGATGCTGCAGCCGTTCCGCAAGCCGCTGATCGTGATGATGCCCAAGAGCCTGCTGCGCAACGAGATGTCGGTGTCGTCGCTCGAGGATCTCACGCAGGGCAGCTTCGCGCGCGTCATCGACGAGGTCGATGACGCTTGCGCGCCGGCAGGTGCGGCGGGTCGTCTTCTGCAGCGGCAAGGTGTATTTCGACCTGTTGAAGGCGCGGCGCAAGGACGACGTTGCGCGATGTCGCGCTGGTGCGCATCGAGCAGCTCTATCCCTTCCCGAGCGAGGAGTACGAGGCGGTCCTGACCCGCTATCCGAACGCCCGCGAGGTCGTGTGGTGCCAGGAAGAGCCGCAGAACCAGGGTGCCTGGTACCAGATTCGCCACCGCCTGCAGGAGGCTGCTCGGTGGGACGCCGGCCAGGTGCTGTACGCCGGCCGCGCTCCGGCTGCCGCGCCCGCCACCGGCATCAGCAAGATTCACGAGGCCGAGCAGCAGCGGCTGATCGACTGCGGCGTTGCATGCGACCGCCACCGAAGATTCCGCGCGGGAGACCACGCGCCTCACCGGCTCGTGGTGCCCGCCACGGCGGCCCCGGCCGCGGAGCCCGCGGCGGCTCCTCCGCAGCTGCGATTGAGAAAGAGCTCATGAGCGACCGAAATCCGGGTTCCGCAACTGCCCGAGTCCGTGGCGGACGCCACGCTCGTTGCCTGGCACAAGCAGCCGGGCGATGCCATTCAGCCGCGACGAGAACCTCGCGGACCTGGAGACCGACAAGGTCGTGCTGGAAGTGCCCGCGCCGCCAACGGGGTGGTGCGCGAGATCAGCATTCAGAGCGGCACCGTGGTGACGAGCGGGCAGTTGCTGGCGGTGATCGAAGAAGGGGCGGCCGCGCGCGGATAGCCTGCCCGCGGCGGCCAAAGCCGCCAGCGGCCCCAGCAGCGCAGTCGCGCCGGCGGCAGAGGCCGATGGCGGCCGCGATGCGCGGCAAGCTCAGTCCCTCGGTTCGGCGGCTGGTCGAAGAGAACAAGCTCGATCCGGCGGCGATTCCGGCCTCCGGAAGGACGGCCGGCTGACGAAGTCGGACGTGGTGGACTTCCTCGGCAAGCAGCCGGCCCCGGTGACGGCGGCGGCCACGGCGGGAGCGGCGGCGCCTGCCGCCGCAGCGGCGAGCGCCCCGGCCACTTCCGTGCCCGCTCCGGCGGCGCGGTCGCCGGCGGCACGCCCACCGGCCGCGGGCGGTGCTCGCGCCGAGCAGCGCGTGCCGATGACGCGGCTGCGGGCCAGCGTATCGCGCAGCGGCTGGTCGAGGCACAGTCGACGCAGGCGCTGCTGACCACGTTCAACGAAGTGGACATGACAGCGACGCTCGGAGCTTCGCGCGCGCTACAAGGATCGCTTCGAGAAGGAGCACGGCGTGAAGCTCGGCTTCATGTCGTTCTTCGTGAAGGCCTCGATCGAGGCGCTGAAGAAGTTTCCGGCCGTGAATGCCTCGATCGACGGCACCGACATGATCTATCACGAGTACTACGACATCGGCGTCGCCGTCTCGACCGATCGCGGGCTGATGGTGCCGATCGTGCGCGATGCGGACATGCAAGAGCTTCGCGACCATCGAGAAGGAAATCGCCGACTACGCGAAGAAGGCGCGCGAAGGCACGATCGCCATCGAGGACCTGACGGGCGGCACGTTCACCATCACCAACGGCGGTGTGTTCGGCTCGCTCATGTCGACGCCGATCGTGAATGCCCCGCAGAGCGCGATCCTCGGCATGCACAAGACCCAGGAGCGGCCGATGGTCGTGAACGGCGCAGATTGTCGGTCCGGCCGATGATGTACCTCGCGGTGACCTACGATCACCGCATCATCGATGGCCGCGAAGCGGTGCAGTTCCTGGTGGCCATCAAGGAGGCCCTCGAGGATCCGGGCCGGATGTTGCTCGGGATCTGATGAGGTCGCGCGCTAACCATCATGGCGAATGAGGACAAACGGGCGCCCGGCGGGAGCGATGCCTTCGACGTCATTGTCATCGGCGGCGGTCCCGCGGGCTATCCCGGCGGCGATCCGCGCCGCGCAGAACAAACTCAGCGTCGCGTGTATCGATGAGTGGAAGAACCGCGACGGCACTCCCGCCTTTGGCGGCACGTGCCTGAACGCGGGCTGCATTCCCTCCAAGGCGCTGCTCGAGTCGACCGAGCTCTATCACCGCGCGCACGAGGAATTCGCGGCGCACGGCATCAAGGTCGCCGGCGTCGAGCTCGATCTGGCGCAGATGCAGAAGCGCAAAACCGGCATCGTGCACGCCATGACCCAGGGGATCCTGGCGCTCTTCAAGGCCGCAGGCGTTACGCCGCTGCAGGGTCACGGCAGCTGCTCGCCGGCCGCAAGGTGGAATTCACCGCCCACGACGGCACGCGCCGCCAGCTGAGCGCGCGGCACGTCATGCTCGCGTCCGGCTCGGCGCCGATCGAGCTGCGCTCGGCGCCCGTTCAAGGCGCCGCACATCGTCGATTCCTGGGGCGCGCTCGATCTGGAGGCGGTGCCGAAGCGCCTCGGGTGTCATCGGCGCCGGCGTCATCGGACTCGAGCTCGGGAGTGTCTGGCGGCGGCTCGGCGCGGAAGTGGTGGTGCTGGAGGCGCTGCCGGACTTCCTCGCCTTTGCCGACCAGCAGCTCGCGAGCGAGGCACTGCGTCATTTCAAGAAGCAGGGGCTCGACATCCGCCTCGGCGCCAAGGTCACCGCCGCCACGGTCAGCGGGGCAGGCGGTGGAGGTCACCTACAGCGATGCCAAGGGCGAGCAGCGCGTCAGCGTCGACCGGCTGGTGGTGGCGATCGGGCGGCGCCCCTATACGAAGGACCTGCTGGCCGCCGACACCGGCGTGGAGCTCGATGAGCGTGGCTTCATCAAGGTCGATCATCCTGCCGCACCGGCGTGGAAGGTATCTGGGCGGTCGGGGACTGCGTGCGCGGCCCGATGCTCGCGCACAAGGGCAAGGAAGAGGGCGTCATGGTCGCCGACCTGATCGCCGGGCGCTTTGGCGAGATGAACTACAAGGTGATTCCCGTCGGTGATCTACACCGCTCCCGAGATTGCCTGGGTGGGACTCACCGAAGAGCAGGTCAAGGCGAGCGGCCGCGACTACAAAACGGGCGTCTTCCCGTTCCTCGCCAGCGGCCGCGCGCGCGCCATGGAGCAGGCGGCCGGCTTTGCCAAGATCGTCGCTGCGCGCGATGACGACGAGATCCTCGGCGTGCACATCGTCGGTCCCATGGCCGGGGAGCTGATCGCAGAAGCGGTGCTCGCCATGGAGTACTCCGCCAGCAGCGAGGACCTGCAGCGCACGATCCATGCGCACCCGACGCTTGCGGAAGCGGTGCACGAGGCGGCGTTCGCCGCCGACAAGCGCTCGATCGACTCGATCAATCGCTGAAGGCTCGGCCGCGGCGCGCTTCGCGCCCCGGGCGCAGCGCTGCCTGCGCTACATCCGCCGCCGCGCCTCGATCACGTTCGACACGGCGGCGAGCCGCCGCAACACGCGCGCCAGTTGCTCCAGATCGTTCACTGCGACCGTGAGCGCGAAGTACGCAATGCCCGTGCGCGGGTCGGTCCGGGAGGCGACGGCGTCGATGCTCAGGCGCTCGACCGCCACGACATCCGTCAGGTCACGCAGCAGGCTGCGGCGATCGTAGGCGCTGACGGCGAGCTCGACGCTGAACGCTCCCGCGTCGGCGCCGGTCCACTCGACCTTCAGCACGCGATCGCGTTTGAGCGCGGCCATGCGCACGAGGCTCGGGCAGTCGCTGCGATGTACCGTCACCCCCCGACCGAGGGTGACATAGCCGGTGATCGGCTGCGGGCGCAGCGGCGCGCAACAGCGCGCCAGAGTGGTCGGCAGATCTCCCACCCCATCGATCTGCACCGCGGAGGCGGGCCGGCGCGTCCCCGCGCGGCGGCCGGCACGCGGCGGCGGCCGCTGCGGCGGTGCCGGCTCGAACAGGCGCGCTGCGGCGTGCATCAGCTGGGTAACGGTAATCTCGCCTTCGCCCAGCAGCTGATGCAGGTGATCGACGTCGCGCGCCTTAAGCTGCGCGGCGAGGGCGGCCAGCTGCTCCGGGCGCGCCCCGATGCGCGAGAGCTCGCGCTCGGCGATGCGCAACCCCGCGCTGCGGTTGTCAGCGCCGTCCTGCCTGCGGAACCAGGCGCGCACCTTGCCGCGATTGCGCGCCGATGCGAGATATCCCTGCTCGGGAGCGAGCCAGTCGCGGCTGGGCGCATCGTGCTTGCCGGTGATGATCTCCACGATCTCGCCGTTGGCGAGCGCGTGGGTGAGGGGCACGATGCGGCCGTTCACCTTGGCGCCGCGGCAGCGATGCCCGAGCGAGGTATGCACGTTGTAGGCGAAGTCGAGCGGGGTGGCGCCGCGCGGCAGGTCGATCACCTCGCCCTTGGGCGTGAGAGCGTACACGCGATCCTCGAAGAGCTCGGCGCGCATGCCTTCGATGAAGTCGCGCTCGGCCTCCGCCCCGCCCGCGGCGCCGTCCTGGGGCTCGAGGAGCCGTCGCACCCATTCGATCTTGCGCTGGTATTGCGCATCGCGCGGGCCCCCTTCCTTGTAGGTCCAGTGCGCCGCGACGCCGAGCTCGGCGTGCTCGTGCATTTCGTGGCTGCGGATCTGCACCTCGACGCTCCTCGCCTGCGGTCCGATCACGGCCGTGTGGATCGAGCGGTAGCCGTTGCCTTTCGGGGTCGCGATGTAGTCGTCGAACTCCCCGGGGATGTAGGGCCAGCGGCCATGCACGATGCCGAGCGCTGCGTAGCACTCGGGGATCGAAGCCACTACCACGCGCACGGCGCGCAAGTCGAAGAGCTGCTCGAAGGCGAGCTGCTTGCGCTGCATCTTGCGATAGATGCTGTAGATGTGCTTCGGACGACCGTACACCTCCGCGGCGATGCCGGCGGAGCGCAACTGCAGGCCGAGCTCGCTGCACAGCGCGGCGATGTAGCGCTCGCGGTCGGCGCGCCGCTCATTGAGCGCGGCGGCGACCTGCCGGTAGTCCTCCGGCTCGAGGTAGCGGAAGGCGAGATCCTCGAGCTCCCATTTCAGCTGCCAGACACCGAGGCGGTTGGCGAGCGGCGCGTAGACGGTGCGCGCCTCGAGCGCGCGCCGCTCGCGTTCTGCGGCCGGCAGCGCGCGGGCGTGGCGCAGGGCGACCAGCTCCTCCGCCAACCGCGCCAGCACCAGGCGCGGATCGCTCACCACCGCGAGCAGCATCTTGCGCAGCGTTTCGGCCTGGCGGCTGTCGAGCCCCTGCGCCGGCGACCAGTCGCGCGGCAGTCCGAGCGTGCCGAGCCGCTGCAGCGCGACGGCGATCTCGGTCGCCGGCTGTCCGACGATGTCGGCCGCCTGCTCCGCCGTGAAGCCGGCGCGCGCGATGAGCGGCCGCGCAAGCAGCGCCTGCGCCAGCTCGGTGCTGTCGGTGAGGCTGCCCATGATCTCGGCCGCCTCGGTGGCGAAGGTGAGATCGTCAGGGACGCGCGCGCCGGCACGCTCGAACGCCGTGCGCGCCCCGCTGATGGCATCGCGAACCCGCGGCGGGCAGAGTTGACTCGTTTCCATGACGCTGGCGGTAGTGAGGTCGATACGCCGCTCTATGCACGCCGCGGGAGTGAGCGTGTCGTGGGCGGCCTTTACCGCTATCATACCCGGGAAATTTCTACAGGCGGCGACCGCGCACCGCGTCCGGACACGCATGGCAGGACACAGCAAGTGGGCTAACCTCCGGCGCCGCGCAGACGTCCGGGCGCGCAAGCGCGGCGGAGGGCCCGCCGACGGGCACCGCGCCGGGCTCGAGAGGGTGCACTACGAGGGCTACGGCCCGGGGGGCGCGGCCGTGATGGTCGAGTGCCTGACCGTTGATCGCAGCCGCGTGGGTGCCGAAGTGCGCCAGGCGTTCGTGCGGCACGGCGGCCAGCTCGGCGCCGACGGCTCGGTCAGCTATCTGTTCAACACCGTGGGCCTCATGACCTTTCCGCCTGGGACAGACGAGGAGCGGCTGATGCAGGTGGCGCTCGAGGCGGGCGCGGAAGACGTCGTGGCGCACGCCGACACCTCGGTGGAAGTGCTGGCCGATCCGCTGGAGTTTGCTGCGGTACGCGCGCTGCTGACGCTGCGCGGATTCGCACCGGCAACCGCGGAAGTTACGCAGCGCGCGGCAACCTCGCTGAAGCTATCGGGCGAGTCTGCGCAACAGATGGTGCAGCTGCTCGAGGCGCTCGAGGGGCTGGACGAAGTACGGGACGTATACTCGAATGTCGAGATATCGGACGAGGTCCTGGCGCGCATTTAAATCAAGCGGTTGCGGCGCGTACACCTGATCGACGAGGGGGCTCGGTCTGCCGGCGCGTCGAGCAGCGCTTTCACGACAGGGACCGCGGCGTCGGGCTACGTATGCCACCGTACCGACGTCGCTGACTTTTCAGATCAGACTTTGCTCCGGAAAGTGCGACGGCGGCCCCGCATTTGCGCGGTATCCACCTCGTCATTGCAGCCGGAGAATCTCATGTCAATTTTCGCGTGGATCATCCTTGGGCTCATTGCCGGCTTCGTTGCCAGCAAAATCGTCAATCGGACCGGAGAGGGCGTCATACTGGACGTTCTTCTTGGGATCGCTGGAGCAGTTGTCGGGGGCTGGCTCTTCCACGCCTTCGGAATGCGGGGCGTAACCGGACTCAATCTCTACAGCATGCTCGTCGCGACTATCGGCGCCGCTGTGTTCCTGGTCGTGTACCACGGGCTGTTCCGCGGGCTGGTCCGCGGCAATCACTTTCAGCGCTTCCGCTCTCAGTTTTAGCGCTTTTAGATCGCTCGCGACGAATCCGAGGTCGTCAGTGGCTCCGAGGAGGCTCGGAGCCGCCCTCTGACTGCTCTGCCTCCGCAAGTCGCTTATCGTACGACTGCATGAGGCGCTCGAGCTCGAAGCTCAGCTGCTCAACGGTCAGCGCGAACAGGAAACACAGGCCGCTCCCTTCGGTGCCGTAGTCTTCCGGACAGCTCGCGTTAAACTGTCGATCCAGGCCATCGAGCCACTCGCGCGCTTCGAGCACGTAGATGCCCTGGGTGCCGAAGATGCTGAGGTCGAATCTTTGGTCCAGGCTGTTCAGCCACTGGAGCAGGTCTCCGGCGTTGGAATGCTGGCGCACCTCACTCACACTGACATCATCATGGCGGCCGGAGCCGAGCAGCATCGTGAACTGCCGGACGAGCACCAGCAGCGCGGCATACATCCGGCGCTCGACCATCCCCACCCCGCACCCGAATCGATAGCGCTCAAGTCTACAGCGTCGAACGGCTCTCTTATGTCCGCCAGGACCGGGCTTTATCGAGCGTGGCTGGGCAATGCCTAAGTGCTTGTTTTCAGTTACTCTTAGACAGGCCCGGTCACGCTCATCAAGCTCCTAGGCGGGACGTATACTCGAATGTCGAGATATCGGACGAGGTCCTGGCGCGCGTTTGATCCGAACGCTGCCCCGCCCACCGTCACGGCCGCCAGCGTGCGAATCCTCGGACTCGACCCGGGTTCGCGGCGCACGGGCTTCGGGGTGATCGAATGCCGCGGCGAGCAGCTGCTGCCGCTCGCTCACGGCTGCCTCAACGTCGCCGCGCTGGCTCCGGCGGCGCGGCTGCGCCGGCTGTTCGAGGGGCTGCGGGCGTTGATCCGCGAGCACGCTCCGGCCGAAGTGGCGGTGGAGCGCGTGTTCGTCAGCCACAACGCCGACAGCGCGCTCAAGCTCGGGCAGGCGCGCGGGGCGGCGCTGTGCGCCATCCCCGAGGGCGTGGCGGTGTTTGAATACGCGCCGCGCGCGATCAAGCTGGCGGTGGTGGGCTCGGGCGCGGCGGAGAAGTTTCAGGTGGCGCACATGGTGTGCGCCCTGCTCGCGCTGCGCGAGCGGCCGGGCACCGACGCCGCGGATGCGCTCGCGGTCGCCGTGTGCCACGCGCACGCGCGCCGCCTGGTGGCCCTGGCTCAGCTCGCTGCGCCACGCTGGCCGCAGGCGCGGCGATGATCGGTTCGGTGCGCGGCAGGATCGCCTCCAAGACCCCCCCGCAACTCACGGTCGAGGTCGGCGGGCTCGGCTATGAGCTCGAGGCACCGCTGTCGACGTTCTTTCACCTGCCGGCGGTCGGGGAGGAAGTGCGCCTGCTGACGCACCTGGTGGTGCGCGAGGACGCGCACGTGCTGTACGCGCTTCGCCACCGAAGAGGAGCGGCGCCTGTTCCGCAGCCTCATCCGGGTATCGGGCGTCGGACCCAAGATCGCGCTCGCACTGTTGTCGGGCATCAGCGTCACGGCCTTCGCCGAATGCGTACAACGCGAGGATATCGCGGCGCTGACGCGCGTGCCGGGCGTGGGCCGCAAGACCGCCGAGCGGCTGATCGTGGAAATGCGCGACCGGATAGCGGCCCAGGGCCCTGCGGGCGCCGCGGCGGCGGCGGCGACAGCGGGCACGAGCGCCGAGAGGGAAGCCTACGGCGCGCTGGTGGCGCTCGGCTACCGCCCGGCGGAGGCCGCGCGCTTGCTGAAAGCGGTCGGTCCCGGTACACATTCCACCGAGGAACTGATCCGCCGCGCCCTGCAGGGGGCGGCGGCACGCGATTCGAGCTGACACCACGTGACAGAGAGCGATCATCAGCGGTACGGCGATTGCGGAAGAGGAGGCGGTCGAGCGCGCCATCCGGCCGCGACGGCTGCGAGGAGTACGTCGGGCAGGCGCCCGTCAAGACGCAGCTGGAGATCTTCATCCGCGCCGCGCGCCAGCGGGGTGAGGCGCTCGATCACGTGCTGATCTTCGGGCCGCCCGGGCTCGGCAAGACGACGCTCGCGCACATCATCGCCGCCGAGCTCGGCGTGAATCTGCGCCAGACCTCGGGCCCGGTGCTCGAGCGCCCCGGCGACCTGGCGGCGCTGCTCACCAACCTGCAGGCGCGCGACGTGCTGTTCATCGATGAGATCCACCGGCTTGCGCCGGTGGTCGAGGAGGTGCTCTACCCGGCGATGGAGGACTACCAGCTCGACATCATGATCGGCGAGGGCCCGGCGGCGCGCTCGATCAAGCTGAATCTGCCGCCCTTCACGCTGGTCGGGGCCACCACGCGGGCGGGGCTGCTCACCTCGCCGCTGCGCGACCGATTCGGCATCGTGCAGCGGCTCGAGTTCTACGGCGTCGCGGACCTCGAGCGCATCGTGCGGCGCTCGGCCGGGATCCTCGACGTCAGCATCGACGAGGGCGGCGCGCGCCGCATCGCGCAGCGCTCGCGCGGCACGCCGCGCATCGCCAACCGCCTGCTGCGCCGGGTACGCGACTATGCCCAGGTGCGCGCCGACGGCCGGATCGAGGCGGCGGTCGCGGACGCGGCGCTCGACCTGCTCGAAGTCGACGTGCTCGGATTCGATACGCTCGACCGCAAGTTCCTCAACGCCATCATCGAGCGCTTCGACGGCGGCCCGGTCGGCATCGACAGCCTCGCGGCGGCGCTCGGTGAGGAGCGCGGCACGCTCGAGGATGTCACCGAGCCTTTTCTCATCCAGCAGGGGTTCCTGGTGCGCACCGCGCGCGGCCGCATGGTCACGCGCGCCTCCTACCTGCACTTCGGGACTCAAGCCCCCGGAGCGCGCCGCGACGCTGCAGCTGTTCGAGGATCAGCGGTGAGCGTGTTTCCGCTGGGCGGCGCGCGTCTACTGGGAGGACACCGACGGCGGCGCCATCGTCTACTACGCCAACTACCTGCGCTTTCTCGAGCGCGCGCGGACCGAGTGGCTGCGCGCGCTGCGGGCACTCGCAGCACGAGCTGGCGCACGCGCCGGGTATCCTGTTCGCGGTGGTGAGCCTGCAGGTGGACTACCGCGCGCCCGCGCGGCTGGATGACGAGCTGAGATCACCTGCGAGCCGCGCGGGGAAGGGGCGGCGTCGCTGCGCTTCGCGCAGCGTATCTATCGTGCGGCGGGCGGCGAGCCGCCCGAGGCGTCTGCTGGTCGAGGCGAACGTGCGGGTGGTGTGCGTGGATGCGCGCACGCTCAAGCCGAAGCGCCTGCCGCATTTTCTCCTCGATGCCGTGCCCGCGGAGGCGCCCGATCATGGGTGAACCGCTGTCGATCCTGCGCCTGGTCGCCCAGGCGAGCGTGCCGGTGCAGTTCGTCATCGCGCTGCTGCTGCTGGCATCGCTCAACTCCTGGGCGATCATCTTCCGCAAGCGCCGCGTCATCGGCCGCGCGCGCCGCGAGGCCGACCGTTCGAGAACCACTTCTGGTCGGGCGGTGACCTGGCGCAGCTGTACCGGGCGATCGAATCGCGCGGCGGCGCGACCGGGCATGGCGGGCATTTTCGAGTTCGGCTTCCGCGAGTTCGCGCGGCTGCGCCAACAGGCCGGCACCGGCGCGGACCAGATGCTGGAAGGCTCGCGCCGCGCCATGCGCGTCGCGCAGCTGAAGGAGATCGACCGCCTCGAGCAGAGCCTGGCGACGCTCGCCACCGTCGGCAGCACCAGCCCGTACGTGGGCCTGTTCGGCACGGTGTGGGGCATCATGAGCGCGTTCTACTCGCTCGGTAACGTGCAGCAGGCGACGCTCGCCATGGTGGCGCCGGGCATTTCGGAGGCGCTGATCACGACCGCGTTCGGCCTGTTCGCGGCGATTCCGGCGGTCATCGCCTACAACCGCTTCGCCGACCAGGTGGCGCGCCTGGAGATCCGCTTCGATGCCTTCATCGAGGAGTTTTCCACCATCCTGCAGCGGCACGCGGCGCGCGGCGCCGGCACGCGCGGCGCGACTCCAGGAGCGTTGGAGCACCATGGCAAGCGTCAGCGCGGGCGGCGGCTGATGGGCGAGATCAACGTCGTGCCGTACATCGACGTCATGCTCGTGCTGCTGATCATTTTCATGATCACCGCGCCGCTGCTGACCCAGGGCATCAAGGTGGATCTGCCCAAGGCGGGGGCGGAACCCCTGGACCCGAAAATGCTCAAAAGCCATCCTCGTGTTGTCGGTCGATCAGGAGGGTCGGTTGTATCTGAACATGGGCGGCGACCCGCAGACGCCGCTCGATCAGGACACGGTGGCCGACCGCACCGCGCAGCGCTGCGCGGCAATCCCGACATGCAGGTGCTGGTCAAGGCCGACAACGCCGTGCCGTACGGGCGGGTGGTGCAGGCCATGGTGATCCTGCAGAACGCCGGCGCGAGCAAGGTCGGGCTTCATCACCGATCCGTTGCCGCACCTGCGCATCGCGGTGAGCTGATTGCACGCTGAAGGCATGGCAGCGGGCGAGTGATCGCTGGGCGTCGATTGCATTATCCGTGCTGCTGCACGGAGCCCTGCTCGCGGCGATCGTGTACGGCTGGTACTGTTCCGGCAAGCGCCGCGTCCGGCGCCGACGCTGGCGATCGAGGCCAGGTAGTGGATGCGAGCGCGGCCCGGGGCGCGCCGACGCCGCCGCCGCCGCAACCGGCGCCGCCGCCGGCCGCCCCGCCGCAGACCGAGCCGCCGGTAGGAGCCGGAAGGTCCGCCGCAGCCGACGCCCGAGGAGCTGGCGAAGCGCGAGCAGAGCAGCGGCGGCAGGCCGAAGCAGGCAGCGGCAGAACAACGCCGGCCGAGCAGCAGAAGGCAGCAGCAGGCAGGCGGCGAGAGAAGGCGGCCGAGGAGCAGGCGCGAGAGAAAGGCGGACGAGCAGACGAAGAAGCGCAGGACAAGGCGACGCGCAGGCCGCGGAGCAAGAAGGCGGCGAGGAGCGGCAAAGCGCCTGGCGGACGAGAAGCAGAAAGCAGCCGAGCGCGAGGCGGAGCTGCAGGCGCAGTCTGCGGCCCAGGACAGGCGCGAAAGGCGGCGCGCTCGAGGGGGGCCCTGGCGAGCTGGCAGTCGCAGATCACCGCGAGGATCCAGCGCGCGTGGCTGCGCCCGCCCCGGCCCGGCCGGGAATCGAATGCGTGTTGAATGTGACACAGGTGCCGGGAGGTGAGGTGACGAACGTCCGCATCGGGACCTGCAACGGCGATCAGGCGGTGCGCGAGTCGATCGAGGCGGCGGTGTACCGGGCCTCCCCGTTGCCGCCGCCGCCGGATCCGACGCTGTTCGAGCGCAGTCTGGGATCAACTTCAGGCCCGATTAATAACGCCATGTTTGAGTATATGAGTTGCATGATATGAGAGTGACGAGGACAGCCTTGCGTCGCCCTGCGCGCTTGCTCGCGGCCGCGCTGGCGAGCGCCGCCGTGTTGCCCGCTCACGCGCAACTCAAGATCGAGATCACCAACGGCGTAACGCGACCCTGTGCCGATCGCCATCGTGCCGTTCGCGCGCGCGGTCCCGGTCGACGGCGGGCTCGATGTCGCCGGCGTCATTCAACACGATCTGGCAGGCAGCGGGCGCTTTCGCGCCCTGCCGGCCCACGCGCTCCCCACGTCGACCCCGACGCGGGCCGACGATGTGGTGGCCGCCGAATGGAAGAATGCCGGCGCCGACTACGTGGTGGTCGGCCGCGTCACCTCGGTCGACGGCGGGCAGGTCGCTGTGGATTTCGACCTGGTCAACTCGCTGACGGGTCAGCGTGTCGTGACGCAGCGCTTCGTGGGTGTGCCGAGCGCATTGCGTAACGCCGCGCATCGGGTTAGCGATGTGGTCTACGAGAAGATCCTCGGGATTCGCGGCGCGTTCGCCACGCGTATCGCCTATGTCGCCGTCGATGGCGAGCCGCCCGCGCAGAACTACCAACTCGATCGTCGCCGATGCCGACGGGGAAAATCAGCGGCTGATCCTGCAGTCGCGCTTTCCACTGATGTCGCCATCGTGGTCGCCGGATGGTCAGTGGCTCTCCTATGTGTCTTTCGAGAGCAAGCGCTCCGCCGTGTACGTGCAGCTGGTCCGCACCGGAGAGCGCCGCCAGGTTTCGGCGCGGGCGGGCGTGAATGGCGCGCCTGCCTGGTCGCCCGACGGGAAGAAGCTGGCGCTCACCCTGGGCGGCAGCAACGGCAACCCCGACATCTACGTGCTCGACCTCGCGACACAGAACCTGACACGCATCACCGACGACCCTGCGATCGACACCGAGCCGGCCTGGGCGCCGGATGGCCACTCGCTGTATTTCACCTCCGACCGCGCCGGCGGGCCGCAGATCTACCGGATCGGCGTGAACCCCGGCGAGCAGCCGAAGCGCATCACCTTCGGCGGCAACTACAATGCGCGGCCGCGGGTGTCGCCCGATGGGACGCAGCTCGCCATGGTGACGCTCGACAACGGCAACTACCGGATCGCAGTGCAGGATCTCGCCGAGCGGTACCGTTCGCGTGCTTTCGCGCGGCCATCTCGATGAGTCGCCGAGCTTTGCTCCCAATGGGGCGACACTCATGTACGCGGAGCGCGAGGGCAGCCGAGGCTCCCTCGCGACAGTGTCTGTGGACGGCCTCACCGGCTTGCGGCTGAAGGCAGAGCAGGGTGAGGTGCGCGAGCCCGCCTGGGGACCGTTTGTTCAATGAGGCGCGAGTCAAACGCGTCGCCAGTATCGCGAGGAACGGAATGATGGAGAAGGCTGTATGCGTCGAGGATCGTCGTCGTGTTGCTTCGGCTGCGTTGGTCTCGCCGCCTGCGGCACAAGCAGCCCAAGCGCCGCCACCGCCGGCGTCCCGAAGTCGGCGCGGACACTGGCGCCGAGGGCTGCGGGTGCCGACGATTCCAACGGCGCGCGGAATGGCGATGATGAGGCCGCCGGGCCGCAGGGCGGCCTGCTCGCCAAGCGGGTCGTCTACTTCGATTTCGACAGCAGCGAAATCAAGGGCGAGGGCACGGACATCGTCGGGGCCCATGCCAAATATCTCGGCACCCACACGACAGCACGCGTGCGGCTCGAGGGTCATACGGACGATCGCGGCTCTCGCGAGTACAACATCGGTCTCGGCGAGCGGCGCGCACAGTCGGTGCGGCGAGCGCTGCTGTTGCAGGGAGCTACCGAGGCGCAGATGTCGACGGTGAGCTACGGCGCGGAGCGTCCGGCGGTCGCGGGACACGACGAGGCGGCCTGGGCGAAGAATCGTCGCGTCGAGATCGTCTATCTGGCGCCGCCGCAGCGCCGCACAGATAGCGGCGAGATGAGCACCCCATGCGCACGACCCTCGCCGCCGCTGCGTCGCTGACGGCGCTGCTGGCCGGCTGCGCCAGCACGCCGCCGGACGCATGACCCGGTGCAGTTGAAGTTCAATGACATCGAAGCGCGCGTGGCCCGGATCGAGCGCATCATCTCGAACCAGAGCCTGGTAGATGGCGCAGCACCTCGACGAGGTGCAGGCAGACCTGCGGCAGCTGCGCGGCCGCCTCGAGGAGCTCGAGTACAGCGAGCGAGGCTATGCAGCAAGCAGCAGACGCGATCTGTACAGCGACCTCGACAAGCGCCTCGCGGCTCTCGGCGGCACGGCAGCGGCTGCCGCGGCCGGCGCGGCAGCCGGGCGGCGCAGCCGGGGGCGCCGCCCGGCGGAGCAGCCGCGGGCGGAGCTGCGGTCCTGCCGGCAGACAACGCCTCCGGTGGTGCGCCCGGAAGCAACTCCGCTGTCATCGGACGAGCAGACGGTGTATGCGCAGTCCTTCGATGCGCTCAAGGCCGGCAGCTACTCGGTCGCCATCACGGGCTTCAAGGACTTTCTCGCCAGCTATCCGGCGAGCCCGCTGGCGGAAAACGCGCAGTACTGGCTGGGCGAGGCGTACTACGTGACGCACGACTACGAGGCGGCCGCCGGCGCATTCCGAGCGGTTCTGCAGAAGTGGCCGGATTCGCGCAAGGCGCCGGATGCGCTGCTGAAGCTGGGCTACACGCAGCTCGAGCAGAAGCAGTACGCGGCGGCGCGGGCGACCCTGACGAGGTGGTGCAGAAGTATCCGGGGACGGATGCGGCGAAGCTCGCCGCCGACCGATTGCGCCGTCTCCCGCCACAGCCTGCCCAGTAGGCCAGCCGTCCTTGGCGGTCGCAAAGGCGAGCGCGGATGTGGCGCGGCTCAAAATCACCGAAATCTTCCACTCCCTGCAGGGAGAGGCGGACACCGCAGGAATCCCCACGGTGTTCGTGCGCCTGACTGGCTGCCCGCTGCGGTGCCAGTACTGCGACACCGCTTACGCGTTTCATGGCGGTGAGTGGTGGGAGCTCGACGCGATTCTCGCGCGCGTCGGGGAGTTCGGCGACGAAGTATGTCTGCGTCACGGGCGGAGAGCCGCTGGCGCAGAAAGACTGCCCGCCGCTGCTGCAGCGACTGTGCGATGCGGGCTACGGGTGTCGCTCGAGACCAGTGGCGCGATGTCCCTCGGAGGATGTCGATCCGCGCGTCGTCAAGGTCGTGGACGTCAAGACGCCGGGCTCGGGCGAAGAGCCGCGCAACCGCTATGACGAGCTGGCGCGGCTTGCGTCCCACGACCTGGTCAAGTTCGTGATCTGCGGCCGCGGCGACTACGAGTGGAGTCGCGAGCAAGCTGCGCGAGCTCGGGCTGCCGCGCGTCTGCACGGTGCTGTTTTCGCCAAGCCACGAGCAGCTGCCGGCGCGCGAGCTGGCCGACTGGATCCTCGAGGACCGCCTGCCGGTGCGATTCCAGATCCAGCTGCACAAGTATCTGTGGGGCAATGTGCCGGGCAAATAGCGCGGGACGGTGAAGCGTGGCTCAGTGCGCGGCCGTGGTGCTGCTGTCGGGAGGGCTCGATTCGGCGACCGCGCTCGCGATGGCGCGCTGAGCAGGGCTTCATCTGCCATGCGCTGTCGGTCGATTACGGGCAGCGCCACGCAGCCGAGCTGGAAGCGGCGCGGCGGGTCGCCCGCGCCGGTGGCGCGCGCGAGCACCGCATCATGCGGGTCGATCTGGCGGGCATCGGCGGCTCGGCGCTCACCGACCCGAAGATCGCCGTGCCGGAAGCGCCGACGTGCCGGCATTCCGGTCACCTATGTCCCGGCGCGCAACACCATCATGTTGTCGCTGGCGCTCGCCTGGGCGGAGGTGCTCGGCGCACGCGACCTGTTCATCGGCGTCAACGTGCTCGACGCGAGCGGCTATCCGGACTGCCGACCCGAATTCATCGCGGCGTTTGCAGCGCTCGCGCAGCTCGCCACCAAGGCGGGCGTGGAGGGCAGTCCCTGCCGCGTGCACGCCCCGCTCATCACCCTCACCAAGGCGGAAATCATCCGTGAGGGCACGCGCCTGGGCGTCGACTACGCTCAGACCGTCTCCTGCTACCAGGCGGATGCCGAGGGTCGCGCCTGCGGCCGCTGCGACGCCTGCCGGTTGCGGCGGGCCGGCTTTACAGCGGTCGGCCTGCCGGATCCGACCCGCTACCAGGGGTCCTGAGGCTCAGGCCGGCTCGCTGCCGAGGAGCGCTGCGCGGCGGCGGGCGAGCGATGACCACGCGTAGAGCGGCACACCGGCACCGCACAGCACAAGCGTCCACAGCAGCGGCTCGGTGCCGATGCCGATGGAAACCCACACGCAGTAGGCCACCGCTCCGGTGGCCGCAGCGAGCATCCACGGACCCGGCGTGTCCGCCGCCGCGGCGCCCGTGGCGGGCGCAGCGCGCCGCCGCAACACGATGAGCGCCAGAGTGCTCGCCAGGTACAAGGGCAGCGTGCCCGCCGTGGCGATCACGATCAGCAGCGCGAAGACCTTGGTCACCGAGTCGGCGTAGTTGGTGAGCAGCAGCACACTGGTGAGGAGCCCGGTGAGAAGGAGGGCACGGGCGGGGGCGCCGTGGCGGTTCTCCTGGCCCAGAGCCGAGGGAAAGCCCCCGTGGCGGGCCATACGCTGCGCCACCTCGCCGGCGATGAGCGTGAAGCCATTCAGCACGCCCAGTCCGCTCACGATCACGAAGGCGGCCACGATCTCGCCGTAGCGACCGCCGAGGACACGCGCAAACAGGTCGGTGTAGGGCGCATTGGAGGCGGCGAGCTCGCGTTGCGGAATGAGGAACATCGGCACGGCGGAGATGGCGATATAGACGAGCGCGGTCAGGAGCGTCCCGGCGAGCGTCGCGCGCGGGATGGTGCGTGCGGGGTCGCGCACCCGACCCGCGGCGATCATCGCGCACTCGATGCCGAGCATCGCGAATAGCGCCAGCGTGCAGACGCTGCTGACTTCGCGCCAGGAGGGCGGATTGGGAGGCACGTGCGCGGCATACCAGGCCGGATGCACGATCAGCACCCATAGCCCGAGCACGATGACCGCGAACTGCGGCAGGAGCTTGAGCGCGGTTGTCAGGATCTGCACCGATCCGGCGGTGCGCGCGCCGAGCAGGTTGACGAGGACGAACACCCAGATCATCGCGAGCGCGCCCAGGGCCGGCAGGCCCGGCGTATGCATGACGGCGGGGAAGAACACCGTAGCGTAGCCGGCCGTGCCGATGGCAATCGCCGCGTTGCCGACCCACACAGACACCCAGTAGCTCCACATGACGATGAACGCCGCGCCCTTGCCGAAAGCCCGCGCGGTGTAGGCCTAGGGGCCGTCGTCGCGGGGAAAGGCGCGGCTCAGGGCGGCGAAGCAGAGCGCGAGCAGGGCGCAGCCCACGATGTTCACCAGCCAGCCGATGCAGCGCGTTCAGGCCGTAGGGAGCCAGCGCCGCCGGCATGGCGAAGATTCCCACGCCGATGATGTTGCCGACCACGAGGGCGGTGCACATCCAGAAGCCGAGGACGCGCCCCCCGCCGGCGGCCGGCTCCTCTGCCGCGGCGCTGCTCACTTCTCCGCCAGGGCCTCGGTGAGGGCTGCCTCGAAGAGCATCATGGCTTCGTCCACCTGGGCGCGGCTCACGCTGAGCGGCGGAATGAAGCGCAGGGTGCTCACGCCGCAGGAGAGCAGCAGCAGTCCGTTGTGGAAGGCGCGCGTCAGCACCCGCTGGCGCGAGCGCGCTCGCAGGTTTGCGCTCGCTCCCTGGCGCGATGAGCTCCGCGCCGATCATGAGCCCCTTGCCGCGCACGTCACCGATGCATTCGAAGCGCTGCTGCAAGGCGCGCAGCCGCTCGATGAAGTAGCCGCCGACGGCCGCGGCGTTGGCCGCGTACTCGCTGCTGCACCAGCTCGAGGGTTGCGAGCGCCGCCGCACAGCAGATGCGGATTGCCGCCGTAGGTGTTGCCGTGCGCGCCGCGCTTCCACTTCTCCATGTGCGAGCGCCGCGCGACCACCACGTCCGATCGGCAGGCCCGAGCCGAGCCCCTTGGCGAGCGTCATGATGTCGGGCGCGACGCCCCAGTGCTCGCTGGCGAACATCTTGCCGGTGCGGCCGACGCCGCTACTGCACCTCGTCGAAGATCAGCAGTATCCCGTGCCGGTCGCACAGCGCCCGCAGCCCCTGCAGGAACCCATCCGGCGGCACGAGATAGCCGCCCTCGCCCTGGATCGGCTCGACCAGGATCGCGGCCACTTCGGCCGGCGGCACATTGCTCGCGAACAGCACGTTCTCGATGTAGTCGAGGACCGCCCGGCCCTGATCGGCGCCGGCAAACAGCGGCCGATAGACGTTGGGGTAGGGCACGTGCGTCACCCCGGCATGGTCGGGGAAGAATCCCGCCTGCTGGGTGTACTTGCTGGAGGTGAAGGCGAGCGAGCCCATGGTGCGGCCGTGAAAGCCGCCGAGAAAGCCGATGAAGCGCGGCCGGCCGCTCACGTAACGCGCGAGCTTGAGCGCGCCTTCGACCGCTTCGGTGCCGCTCTGGCAGATGAATACCTGCGCCGGCTCGTGCAGCGGATCGAGCTCGTTGATGCGCTCCGCCAGCCGCGTCATGCGCTCGTGCCAGTAGTCGCTCGAGATGTGCAGGAAATCATCCGCCGCGTCCTTGATTGCCGCGACGACTGCGGATGAGCATGTCCGGTGCTGCACACGGCGATCCCGCGCGGCGAAATCGAGGAAGCGGTTGCCATCCACGTCCCACACCTCGGCGCCGCGACCGCTGCGCCATGACGAACGGATAGTCGCGCGGATAGGAAGGCGAGATCACCGGCGCGGTCGCGCGCCAGCAGCGCACGGGCGTTGGGGTCCGGGAAGTTCCGTACGGATGTGCGGTGGACGCAGGCTGTGAGGCTGACGCATGGAGAATCCTCAGTGTTGATCGGTAACCGGCAGCCTGATGCGCACCGGTGTGGCATGGGCCGCGTCCGTGCGGCTATGCAGCTCGCGCAGACAGCTGCAGGTCCTCCGGCGGCGGCGGCGGCAGTACCTCGAGGTCGTCCGCCACCGCGAGCGGCCAACCGGTCGCCGCGCGCGCCGCCTCCGGCGTCACGCCCGGATACAGCGGCCGAGAGCTGCAGCTCCTCGGCTCTCAGGATGCGGGCGCAGTATGCCGAAGTCGGTGATGACCGCGCGCGGACCGCGCCCGGAAAGCCGCGGCGCGCGCGCGCGCCGGAGCCGGCCGAGATAGCCGCGCTGGTGCGAAAGTCCAGCCGCGCGACGAAGCTGCGCGGCGACTGCTTCATGATCAGCAGCACCTCGCGCGCATGCGTGGCGATCTCGGGTGCGCCGCCGGCGCCGGGCAGGCGCACCTCGGGCGGGCGTAGTCTGCCGATCACCGTGCTGTTGAGGTTGCCGAAGCGATCGATCTGCGCCGCGCCGAGAAAACCCACGTCCACGCGCCCGCGCTGCAGGTACTGCGCGAACATCTCGGGAGCGGCACCACGCAGGTGGCGGTCTCGGCGAGCTCGCCGTCCCCGATCGACAGCGGCAGCACCGGCGGGCGCGTTCCGACGGTGCCGGATTCGTAGATCAGCACCAGCTCCGGGGCGTGCGTGAGCCGCGCCAGATTGCAGGCGGCGCTCGGCAGGCCGATGCCGACAAAGCACACGCAGCCATCGCGCAGCTGCCGCGCCGCGGTCACCGTCATCATCTCATCGGCGCTGTAGGCGGCTCGCACTTCATGCTCGCCACTCCCAGCCTGCTGCAGCAGCTGCGCATGATCGCGCGTCGCCGAGCACGTGCTGCTCCATCCATTGCTCGAAGCTCTCGCGCTCGCGTGAGATCGCGTCCCAGCCGAGATAGAAGCGTTGTCGCGCGCATAGCAGCCGTGCGCGTAGGAGGGATAGGCGCCCCCGGGCACGACGCTCACGGCGCTGATCAGCCAGTGCGGCAGCACGAAGGCATTCATCGGCGGCGGCAGGCGCTCGACCGATCTCCTCGACCGTGACCAGCAGCAGCGTGCTGCGAGCGCAGCCTCTTTGCGCCGCCCCGAGGATGCCGCGGATGAGCACATTGCCTTCGCGGTCGGCCTGCTGGGCGTGCAGGATCGTCACGTCGGGATTGAGCGCCGGCACGGCGGCAGCGCTTCGCCGGTGAAGGGGCAGCTGAGTGGCGGATCGCTCGGATTCGCGCGCGCTCCAGGTCGGTCGCAGCGTAGCGCGCAGCAGCCGACAGGGCAGGCCGCTCGCTCCGGCCTGATACGCCACAGCCATACTCGGCGTGAGTGCGCTCGGTGAGTCGCGAGCGGCCGCGGCCACCGGCGCTCGACCGCATCGCGCAGCCGATGGAGCGAGCCCACCCCGGGATTGCCGCCCCAGGAGAACGTCAGCCGCTCGGCGCACCCCATGCCGATCATCTGGTCGTAGATCAGATCCGGGGTCATGCGGATGAGGTGCAGCCGCGTGCGGCCGCTGGCGGATGATCTCGTGCCCCGCGGCGAATGGGATCAGGTGCGTGAAGCCCTCGAGCGCCACGCTTTGACCGTCGCGCACGTGCGTCGCGATCGCCTCGCGCCAGGGGCATCAGCGGCATCGGTGACCTCACTCCACGACGGTCTGCGACTGCTCGCGCATGTACTGCGGCAGGTAATAGAAGGAGCCGATCGCCTTGCCGGTATTGCCCGAGCCCTTCCAGCCGCCGAACGCCTGGTAACCCGGCCACGCGCCGGTCGTCGCGCCCTGCGGCCGATTCGCATAATCAGACCCCGGCCTCGATGTTTTCGTTGAACCAGCCCACCTCCGCCGCGCCACCGTAGAAACCGGCGGTGAGTCCGAGGGGCGAGCGGTTCGTGAGCCCCATGGCCTCCTCGTTGGATGAGACCCGATGCACCATCACGATGGGCAGGAACATCTCCTCGTTCCACAACGGGTGCCCGAGCGGAGCCTGCGCGATCGTGGGGCGCACAAAGAATCCCCTGGCAAAGGGGCCCTCCTGCAAGCGCTCCCCGCCCGAGAGCACCCGCGCGCCGTCCTCACGCAGCATCGAGACGCAGCGGGCGTAATTGTCGTAAGCGGCGCGCGTAGTCACCGGGCCCAGCCAGTGCTCGCGACGCGCCGGGTCACCGATGCGGATCTGCTCGATCTGCTGCTGCAGCTTCTGCAGCAGCGGCTCGGCGATCTCGCGGTGCGCATACAGGCGCGAGAGCGCCGAGCACTTCTGGCCGCCCATGCCGAAGGCGGAGCGCGCGATCCCGCTCGCGGCACGCTCGAGATCGGCGGCCGCCGTGACGATACAGGCGTTCTTCCCGCCCATCTCGGCGATGCACGGGCGCGGCACCGGGGGCGCCTGCAGCGCCTGCGCGATGCGCATGCCGACCTCGTGCGAGCCGGTGAAAGTCGCCCCGGCCGTCAGCGGGTGGGAGATCAGAGTGGCTCCGACTTCGTTGCCGTGACCGCTGAGATAGTTGAATACCCCCGCGGGCAGTCCCGCATCGCGGATGCATTCGGCGAGCAGCCTCCCTGCCCACGGTGTGGCGGTCGCGCCCTTCAGCACCACGGTATTGCCGGTCATGAGCGCCGCGGCGGTCGGGCCGCCGGCGAGGGCGAGCGGGAAATTGAACGGCGCGATGACCACCCACACGCCGTAGGGTTTGAGCACGCTGCGATTGTGCGAGGCGTGCGTGGTGAGCGGGTCGTCCGGCAGCGCGCGATCGAATGCGCCGCTGCGCTCGAAATCCGCGGCGTACAGGCTGAAGAAGTCCGCGGTCTCCTGCGCCTCGGCAAGCGCCTCCATGCGATTCTTGCCGACCTCGAGCGTGAGTGCCGCGGCGATCTCGTACACGCGCTCCTCGATGAGGCGCGACACGCGCCGCAGCAGCTCGGCGCGCTGCGCCGGCGGGGTGCGCCGCCAGCTCTGCCACGCGCCGGAGGCGGCCTGCATGGCGTCCGCTGCATCCTGGGCGCTGGCGGCCGGGAATTCCCCCAGCACCTGCGTCGAGTCGGCGGGATTGGTCCTGGTGAAGTGCCGCTGTGCCGGGCGGTCCTGGCCGGCGATGAAGAGCGTATGCCGGCCGCCGAGGCGGGCGAGCGTTCGCTCAACGGCGGACTCGAAACTGGTGTGCAGCTGCCGCGGCGGATCGAACATCGTCGCGTACGTGAGCCGGAAACTCATGCCTGATTCTCCTTGCGGGCCCGGCCCTGCACGGCCGGTTGCCCTTTGGGGGAAGCATTGCAGCGGGGCAACGCCGCGCGCCATCGAGAACGAAGTTGATGAAGCAAAAGACTCTAGGCTGCGGCCGAGCCTCGCGTCAACGCGTGTAGTATCATGCCGCCCCCGCGCGGCTGGCAGCTGCCCGGCGCGCCTGGCTTCAATCTCCGTGGGGCGTTAGCTCAGTCGGTAGAGCATCGGACTTTTAATCCGCTGGTCGACGGTTCGACTCCGTCACGCCCCATTTAAAACCCTGTAAAAACAGGCACTTCAGCGCACTCGCTGTTGGGCCTTTCTATTTTTCATTTCGTGCACGCTCCGTGCAGTGAAACCATTCACCAACATTTTCAACTGACGCCGTGCAGTGGGAGAGACTTCAGTGGCATCCATACAGCGCATCGTTTCACCGCGCACGCAGGAGGTCACTTATCGCGTGCAGGTGAGACCCAAAGGACGTGAACCTGAGAGCGCTACGTTTCCCAACTTGAAGGAGGCAAAGGCTTGGGCGATTTCCGTCGAGGCCGCCATTGGCGAAGCGCCAGTTCTCATACGCTGCGGCGATGCGAACAAGTTTCGATGCGCTGGCGAAGGACTATGCCGAGACCGTGCTCGCTGAGTTCACGAGAAGGAGCGTGCTACGCGCGTGCGTCATCTGGGTTGGTGGTCGAAGCAGTTCTCGGGACTAACGCTGGCAGAAGTTACAGCGGACCGAATCTCCAAGGCGCGCGATCTGCTCGCGACAGAGACTGTCTGAGAGCGAAGTGACGGCGGAGATCGCAACGATCCTCGCGCGCGTTGCAGCGATTCCGGCTGCGGCGTCCCTACAAGCTCCGCTGCCAGCGCCGCTGACGCTCGATGGTCGGCCGCCCGCCGGCGAGCAGCGTGACCATCAGACGCGCGTCGCCGCGATAGGTACGGAACACGCCCGCATCGCCGCCGCCAGCCCCGAGCTGAAGCGCACGTGACCCGCGCGGACCTCTCGTCCTACCGTCCGCCATGGCGCTGGACGTGCGGGCGCTGCCGAGCAAGGACGACGCCGAGGAGGAATACGTTGGCGGGGCCCCAGTCGCCTAATCCGTGGGCAATTCGCAACAGCCTAATTGCAGCCGAGACTACTTTCATCCGAGATCGACGCGGCCGCACATGCCGCCGCGTACCGCGTGAAACGGTCTTTGGATTGTGCTCTCTGGTTTCTAGTGCAACTCATTACTTATTAATAAGTTTCACTCGCTCGGAGCCCGATGCGCCTCCCAACGATAGATCTGGGGCACTGCACGGGCTGTACCGCTGAAGGCCTCGGTAGCTTGCTTTTATTTGCACTCGTATTATGTCCATGTGGTTCAGAGGGTACACATGGGCCCAGTCCGGAACGTCGTTTGTTGCGACGTGCTCTAGGCGCTCTGCCGCATAGGGGCAAGCCTGGGCAGGCCAGCTGTATGCCGCCCAGTCACTGACTCACACGGTTCGGACCGTCGGAACAGGCTCAGTGCCGAATGGTGCAATTCTAGGGAGTCATCGTCATGTCACCGCGAAGGTTAGTGTTATTAGCGAGCGGGTCGTTGCTGTGCGTTTTCGCCGCTGGCTGCGCAACCGAGCAACCCAAGCCGACGGAAGAGTTGATCAAGGCACGGAGCGTCATTCAGCAAGCTGACAAGGGCGATGCCCAGCGCTACGCCGCAGCGGACCTGCAGCGTGCGCACGATGAGCTGAGTAGCGCAGAACGAGCGGCCGAGAAGCGCCAGTACGCCGACGCGCGACGCTACGCGGAAAACGCCGAAGTGGATGCAGACCTCGCGACCGCACGCGGCAACAGCGGTGCGGCTGAGCACGCCGTGCAGGAGATCAGGCAGAGCATCGAAACGCTGAAGCGAGAATCCGAGCGTAAGGGGAGCGATTCCGGCACGAGTCAGAGGTGAAGTCCCAAGAGGAGGCAGCGTGAAAAATCTCATTCTCAGCGCGGCTCTCGCCGCTCTTCTGCTGGCGTGCGCGTCAGCGCCCCAGCGCAACGAGTCCGTGGAAGAAGCCCGGACCGAAGTCCAGAAGCTTTCACAACAGCCACTGGCGCAACAGGCCGCCAGCACGGACATAGAAGCGGCGCGCAGCAGTCTGCAGCAGGCCGATACCGCGCTTCAGCAGCGAAAGTCGCCCGACGAGGTGAACCATCTCGCGTATCTCGCGCTTCGTCATGCGCAAGCCGGGCAAGCGCGAGTGGCGGCGGCGGCCGCGCGCCAGGAGGTTGCCCAGGCCGAGCAGGAACGCAACCGCGTTGTGCTGCAAACACGCGAGCGGGAGACCCAGCGGGCGAGGAGCGAAGCCGAGACCGCAAAGAGCCAGGCCGAGACCGCAAAGAGCCAGGCCGAGACCGCAAAGAATGAGGCGCAAGCCGTTCAGAGCCAACTCGATAGCGCGCGGCAACAGCTTCAGGACTTGCAGGCCAAGCAGACCGAGCGCGGAATGGTCGTGACCTTAGGCGATGTGCTGTTCGACACGGGCCGCGCAACTTTGAAACCCGGTGCGGAGCGCGCGCTCGAGCGACTTGCTCAGTTTCTGAGGACCAATCCGGGAACGCGCATCATCGTGGAGGGCCACACGGATAGCGTCGGATCGGAAGCCTACAACGAGGAGTTGTCGCAGCGGCGCGCGCAGGCGGTGACCGAGGCACTGAGAGCGCGAGGCGTCCCGGCCGAGCAGTACCAGGCAAAGGGTTTGGGAAAGGCCTATCCGGTCGCATCGAACGAGACACCGGCAGGCCGACAACAAAATAGGCGGGTGGAGATCGTGTTCTCGGATGCATCCGGCCGGTTTGCGGAAGGGCCTTCCGCCGACCCGGTCCGGCGTTGAACTGAAAGGCGGGGACTTGAGGCTTGAGGCGCCGCTGCAGACTGTACAGCGCCCGCAACGGTTTCTGAGTCGTCACCTGGCGATCGGAAAAGCTCGCACGGGTGCACACCTGCCCACGGCTTTCACGTAACGGGGCCCATCGAATCAAAATGCGACCCTGTCTTCAGCACTTCCGGGTGGCGCCGCGCCAGCGCCACCAGGCTCTCGCAATCAGTCAGTCGTGGTGACGGAGTAGGGAGTCGCCCCTGCACCGACCGTTGCCGGAGTCATGGCACTCAGCGCGCCGCCCGCCCCAATCGTGTACTGCGACACGGTGCTGTCGCCGTAGTTCGCCACATAGGCGTAGCGGCCGGTCGGATCGACCGTGACGGAGACGGGGACTCACCCCCGCACCGACCGTTGCCGGAGTCATGGCGGTGAGCGCGCCGCCCGCACCAATCGTGTACTGCGACACGGTGCTGTCGCTGGTGTTCGCCACATAGGCATAGCGGCCGCTCGGATCGACCGTGACGGAGTAGGGAGTCGTCCCCGCACCGACCGTTGCCGGAGTCATGGCGCTCAGCGCGCCGCCCGCACCGATCGTGTACTGCGACACGGTGTTGTCGTTGCGCGTTCGCCACATAGGCATAGCGGCCGGTCGGATCGACCGTGACGGAGTAGGGATACAATCCCGCACCGACCGTTGCCGGAGTCATGGCGGTGAGCGCGCCGCCCGCACCAATCGTGTACTGCGACACGGTGTTGTCGCTGCCGTTCGCCACATAGGCGTAGCGGCCGGTCGGATCGACCGTGACGGAGATGGGAACCACCCCCGCACCGACTGTTGCCGGAGTCATGGCGGTGAGCGCGCCGCCCGCACCAATCGTGTACTGCGACACGGTGTTGTCGTTGCTGTTCGCCACATAGGCATAGCGGCCGGTCGGATCGACCGTGACGGAGACGGGAGTCACCCCCGTACCGACCGTTGCCGGAGTCATGGCGGTGAGCGCGCCGCCCGCACCAATCGTGTACTGCGACACGGTGTTGTCGCCGCCGTTCGCCACATAGGCATAGCGGCCGGTCGGATCGACCGTGACGGAGTAGGGATACAATCCCGCAACGACGGTTGCCGGAGTCAGGGCGCTCAGCGCGCCGCCCGCACCGATCGTGTACTGCGACACGGTGCTGTCGCCGTGGTTCGCCACATAGGCATATTGTGCGATGGTCACGGTCAAAGTTAATGATGGAGATGTCACCGTGCCCACGGACGCGCTGACGGAGGCGGAGCCGGTAGCCAAGCCGCTGGCCTGACCTTGGGATCCGGCGGCATTGCTGATGGAGAGGTTCGAGGGGGCGCTCGACAACCAGGTCGCTGTGCTCGTAAGGTCTTGGGTCGAGTTATCCGTATAAGTGCCCGTTGCGGTGAGCTGACGAGTGATGCCCAGGGCAATCTTGGGCCTGATCGACGTGACGGCGATTGAGACCAACGTGGCGGGCGTGACGGTCAAGGTGACCGGTGCGGACGTGATGCCGCCCATCGCGGCCGTGATGCTGCTGCTGCCAGCCGCGACTGAGGTGGCCAGACCATTGGAGCCTGCGGCATTGCTGATCGTCGCCACCGAAGTCGTGGCCGAGGCCCAGGTGACCTGAGTCGTTAGGTTCTGTGTGGAATTATCCGTGTACGTGCCGGTCGCCGTCATTTGTTGCGTCGTGCCCAGCACAATGCTCGGGGTCGGCGGCGTGATCGCGATTGAGACCAGCGCGGCGGGCGTGACGGTCAAGGTGACCGGTGCGGACGTGATGCCGCCCATTGCGGCCGTGATGCTGCTGGTGCCAGCCGCGACTGACGTGGCAAGTCCATTGGAGCCTGCGGCATTGCTGATCGTCGCCACCGAAGTCGTGGCAGAGGCCCAGGTGACCTGAGCGGTCAAATTGTGGGTCGAGTTGTCGGTGTAGGTGCCGGTGGCCGTCAGTTGTTGTGTCGTGCCCAGCGCAATACTTGGGGTCGGCGGTGTGATCGCGATCGACACCAGCGTGGCGGGCGACACGGTCAAGGTAATGGGTGCGGAAGTGATGGCGCCCATTGCAGCCCGCACGCTGCTGGTGCCGGCCGCGACTGACGTGGCCAGACCATGGGAGCTCGCGGCATTGCTGATCGTCGCCACCGAAGTCGCGGCCGATACCCAGGTGACCTGAGCGGTCAAATTCTGGGTCGAGTTGTCGGTGTAGGTGCCGGTGGCCGCCAGTTGTTGCGTCGTGCCCAGCGCAATGCTCGGGATCGGCGGCGTGATCGCGATCGACACCAGGGTCGCGGCGGTCACCGTTAACGTGGTCGAGGCGCTGTGACCTTGCAGAGTCGCTTTCAGGGTCGCCGAGCCAGCTCTGATGGCCAGTGCCTTACCGGTGGTGGCCCCTAACGTCGCTATGACCGTGTTCGACGAACTCCAGGCGACCTGAGTTGTCGCGTCCGCATGGCTGTTATCGCTATAAATAGCCGTGGCCGCCAGCTGCGCAGATGTACCCGCAGCGAGGCTCGGGTTGGTCGGTGTGATCTCGATCGACTGCAGGGTCGGAGTTGTGACACTACTGCCGCCACAGCTACTCAGGGCGAGTAGCCCCAACAGGAGCGCTGCGCCGGTGGACTTCGACAGCACAAATGAGCTGCGCGATGAGCGCGTGAAGAAGCTGCCGATCATGAGTCACTTCCGTTGCGGACTGAGGCTGGTTTCATTTCTAGGGCCGGAGAGTCTAGAAACTATGAGCAACCTGTTATGTGATGAGATCGAGGTCAGGCCGACTCCTGGCGTGATGTGCAACGCAGTTACCTAACGAATCCGCCACTGCTTACAATCAGTCACGCCGGACTACCCGAAAGCGGTCGCACGTGATCTTCAGTCAATGGATCCATCCGAGACATTCGGACGCCGCGCGACGGTTGCCGCGCGCGCGTTGTCGCTGCCAGAGCATTGGAGAGTGGCATATGAAGAGGCTCAAGCAGGAAGCAGAATTGTTCAAGCGGCCTTGCTCGCCGGCGTTCAATATGCGGAAGGCAGCCCGAGCGCAGTACGACGCCTGGCGTGCTATCGCGGAAACGTCGCAGTGGAAGACACCGCAGGAGGTGAAGAAGTCTCACCCGAAGGCCCGCATTCTGAAAAAGCGGGCGAGTGGTCTTCAACATCAAGGCAAATGACTATCGACTGATCGCCTTGATGCACTATGAAAGCGGGATCGTGATGATTCGATTCTTCGGAACGCACCAGGAGTCGCTTCAGGAGCTCAAGTTCCTGTCTGAGCACTTGCCGGACGACCGGCAGACGCGACAATGGTTTGAGTTCTACAAGAAGGCGTACGACTTCGACCGGTAAACCCCGCCTTGCCCGGTTGAATCGGTCAAACAATCTATGATGTACGTGGTTGTCTGGCCGTCGAGGAGCGCTGGTTCGCTCGGTTCAGCACGAGGTAGAGGTTCGGAGGAGGCGGATAACAGAGCTCAAGCTGTATCATCAGTCTACGGGGGTCCGGGATTGAAATAGCAGCCGAGTCCCTTGCACGGGGCCCTTTCAATTGGTCCCCGGTCGCTTCCCCAACACTTACCCGCAATCTTGCTGAGGATCGCTTGCAGCGCATCGACCTCCATTGAATAGGCGTCTATTTCCTCCTGCGCCTTTCCAGCGGGCGTGACAAGATACTTCGGAAGATATTTCTCTCCCCGGCTCCCGTCGGCCCCTTCGACCACATACTTCCAGTACGGTGCGGACTTTCTCTTTAAACACGCTTTGCGGTGAATGTCTTCGTGCTTCGCGATCAGGTCAGCAAGTTCCTGGCAAGGGACGGCTTGCTGTGCTGCTTTGAGCTGGGCCTCGTCAGTAACGCACGTCTCAAAACTGTCCGTTTTGACTACCAGATCCTCATCGGCTGGAAACCCGCAACTTTCGGGTCTGGCAACGTACTTTGTCCGTTCGTCTTCCATCTCCCCGTATTGATCGAGTTGCTTCAACGTCGCTCGGTAGATTTGCGATCGTTCGGGTTCGGCGCGGTCGCCCAGGTCTTGAACGAGAAGCGGCACCCCATGGTCGTCGGTGCTCCGATTTATCCAGAATTTGTACAGACCTCGGTAGACCTCGATGAGCTCCTGTTTTTGTTTGATCACGTCGCCGAGGCAACGGGCGTACTTGCAGTGCGCGCATGAATCCTTTTTGGCGTGCACCTGCGTGGCGGATAGGAGCGCCAGGCCGGCGAAGAGGGCGACTGCCGCGAGTCGGCAAATCGCTCGTGGCTCGGAGACAGCCCGGTCAAACCTGACGTCGCGGTCGTTCGATTCAGGGTGCACGTTTCCTTTCCTCAAGCAACCGACACGCCCTGCCCTTGAACTCTAAAGCTCAGAGACAGCGACATTCAAGTGGGCTTGCGAGTGTGGTAGCGGACCGTCTCGGTCCTCGCGCCGCTCCAAAATGATCTGCACTCTGCGGCGGCCGTTGACCTTGCCCGAGCGACAACGACTCGGCCGCGACGGGAGGAACGGACGGGTTCAGAAAAGCACTCGGGTGCCGGGGGGCCGCGCTCGCATTGTCGCTGCTAGTGAGGACGGACGGCAGTGGCTCGGTCACGCTGGCCGGGAATTGTTCCTGCAGCGTCGCGGGGCGATCACGAGGCGTAAGATGGCATCAACCCATCAGGGACGACGAAAATGAAGAAACTGCTCCCGCTGCCTTTCATCCTCAGGTTGAATACGCGCTAAGGATGGGGTTGATAGAGGAGTTTCCCTGCGATCCGAAACGCTAATCATCTGGTTGGAATTACGGCGCAATCCAGGGTTCCGGCACAGAAGCCGTGGGAGCGGATGGGGCCGCGGCCGGGGAAAATGGATGCTCAACCTGCTCCAGGTGTATTCACCGCGGTGATCGCTACGACGACCTGCGCCTCTACGGAACCGCTCAACTGAAGGGTCAGATCGCGGCCTGCGGGCAGCTCATATTCCACTATCTTGTGGGGCCGTTTACACCCGTGCTGCCCCTGAAAATCCCTGGAGCTCACGAGCTGCGTACCGTCGACGATGTCGATCCAGTGGCCGCTGGTGATCGAGACGCGGTATTTCCCCGCTTTCTCAACCCGGAATCGCACGAGCCCGGCGTAAGTGCCGTCGGTGCCAGCGCCCCTGGCAGGCCTCGCCAGGAAAGTCACCTTGGGCTGATCCGCAAGCTTCACCTCATAAAGCTTCTCAGGTTCGATCTGCGGGATATCGGCACCCGGTTTGACGGCCGCTGCGACGGCGCGCGGCGTCTGCTTCATCGCGGCCAGCTCGCGCGAAACATCCCAGGTGAAGCGGGTGCAGGGGTCGGTGTCGGCAGCACCTGCCGCCGCTCCCGTCGTGGCAATCAGCCGGAATCCGTAGTTCTGAAAAATCGCCGCGGCGCGCTTGCCGGTTACAAATTCGACGAAGCGACTGGCTTCCGCGCCCGCCCCCGCGGTCATTGCGATCGGATAGCGGATCGGCGGATAGCTGTCTTGCGGAAACACATCGAGCAACTTCACTCTCTTTTCAATCTTCGCATCGGTCAGATAGACAATGCCGAACGGCGCATCGCCCCGGGCGACGAACGCCAGTGCCGAGCGCACGTCTTCCGCACGTACCAGCCGCCGTTCGACCTGCTCCCATATGCCCAGCTTGATGAGCGCTGCCTTAGCGTATTTGCCGACAGGTACGGAGTCGGGATCACCAGTTGCGATCCGTGCACCGCCCAGCCCCTGAACCAGCGCTGGCCCCGAGGTAATTTTCACGGTTGCCGTACTATCCGCAGGAGCCACGAGCACGAGTTGATTTCCGAGCACATCCTTGCGACTTCCCGGTACGAGCAGTTGTCGCTTCTCCAGGTAGTCCATCCACTCCTCATCGGCCGCAAAGAACACCGTCGCCGGAGCAGCGGCTTCAATTTGCCGGGCCAGCACGGAACTTGCGGCGAATGACGTTTTCACCGCAATTCCGGTCTCTAGCGTGAACGCTTTGCTCACCTCTGTCACCGCTTCGGTAAGTGACGCAGCGGCAAACACAACGAAAGGCCGCTCATGCTCGGCAGCAGACACCGTGCCGGCACCGAGGGCGATGCCGGCCATGAGGAACCAGACGATCATTTTGCGCAACTGACACTTCGCGGACATTTTTTGATTCCCCCTCGGACCCAAGGAGTGCCACACTCTACGGTTCGAGGTACCACTGGAGAGTCCCCATGAAGCTGAGCGCACGTAACACCCTGCCCGGCACCATTCGAAAAATCGAGATGGGAGCGGTGAATGCTCAAGTCACCATCGAAGTCGCTCCGGGAATTAACATGGTGTCTATCATCACAGTCGACGCCGTTGAAAATCTGAGCTTGGCCGAGGGCAAGCGCGTCTACGCCGTCATCAAGGCGTCGAGCGTCATGGTGGGCATAGACCCCTGAATTGCGCGGTGGCTCAATTTCGCGGCGGCCTTCCCGCGCGCCAGCGACGACTCAGAATTTGAAGCGCAAGCCAATTGTAGGATTGATGTCCGTCGTTTGAAAAATATAGCCATTGGCAAGGCCCTCGTGCACAGCGCTGTACATGACACCGGCGTAGACATCGAGCCGCTTGTTAAGGGTGTAGTCGGCACTAAACGAATACGCCTGCAGGTCACCACTACAGGTGCCGAAGGCCTTGCTGGAACAGCCGGCCGACACGCCGGTGCCATACGAATTCTGACTCACCCAGTAGCCAGCCACGATCAAGTCCAGGTGTGGGATGACGGTGTAACGAACTCCACCCCAGCCAATGTCGTAGATCTTAGATTTGGGATAAGCGTTATTGTTGACGAAGGCTTCCGTGTATCCGCCGATGTCGGTGAAGCCTGCGGGCAAGGGGTTGGCCGGATTCGCAAATTCGATGTGCTCGTAGCTTAGGAAGAATTTGATTACCTCGAGACTGTACAGTCCCATCACCGAGGCAGTCGTATTGTCTGAAATCGTTCCTGACAGAGAATTTGACACCGAATACCCCAGACGTGGAAGGAGCGCGACTTGAGCTGCGCTTAACGGGGCATTCGAGATCGCACTGTTGCATTTGGAGTAGAACGCATCGATCGAAGCGCCAGCGTATTCCGCGCCGATATCGACCTGTACGGCGCTGTTGGCGCCACCGGTGGATCCGTTGAATTTGTAGAGAGCCCCCAGATGGAGTATGTCGGCGAATGTTCCGTAGTACTTCAACGAGGAGTCGAGGCGCTTATTTTCCGTATCACCGCCGCCAGCGTAACCTCCCGACATGCCGATCAATGAGAATGCTTGCGAGGCGTAGTTCGGGTCGTATTTATTGATGCCATCCGCTAGCAGCGTCAGCTGACGGCCAAGGGTAATTGTGCCGAAACTCTTTGAGGTCATGCCGACATACGCGGTCTCGAACGTCTGACCCGCCACGCTTGAGTTGAGATTGGTGGTCTGCGTGGCCAAGGATTTGCCATTGTTCAGAACCATGGACTTTGAAGCATCACTGATCTCCCCGGACTGCGGGTTGAAAAAGATCTCCAGTTTGAAGATGGCGGCCCAATCGCCGCCCAGCGGTTCTACGCCTTGCAGACCGATCCGCGATTGACCCACGTTGTTCGGCGTGGCGCCAAACACGGACTGGCGGCTGTTCTTCTGAACGATGTTCGCACTGCCGGCCGGATGAAAGTCACTGAACGGCGCACCGTGCGTCTCATACTGCAGACCGATATCAACGAGGCCATACAGCGTGATGCCATTCCACGTCAGAGTGTCCTGCGCTGCGGGCACCTTGTCCGCTGCGGACGTCTCCTGCGCAAATGCGGTCAGCGCAAGAAGGATTATCCACGCGGCCCACATCGACCGGGCTGTGCCTGCAATATCGTTAGGCGTTTGTCTTCGATTCACAGCCGACCTCCCCTGAAGCCGATACAAGAGTCTGGGCGCAGCAGGTGCGCCAAAGTGCGTTATAGTCCGTGCAATATAACGAATTTAGATCCAAAGAAGGAAGGGCGGTGCACGCCGCGCCAAAGAAAGGCGTGGTTGGCGCGATGCAACAACACGGGCCTGCGCACTAGCGCGCATTTGCTGCCGGCGCTCCTCGTTCGAACCCAATTGGATGCTGTGATCAGACGGACACGGTAAGATTCGCTACCAGTACGGAGCCGCTATGCCGACGCCCACTCTCCGCCTTCGTATTGATTTTGGCCGCGATTGTGCGGTAGGACCTGGCAAGATAGCGCTGCTCGAGCACATCGATACAAGCGGCTCACTGTCACAGGCGGCACGTGACCTCAACATGAGCTACCGGCGTGCATGGCAGCTGCTCGAAAGCCTAAACCGCTCCTTCCGAGAGCGCGTGGTGGTCACGAGCACAGGAGGCCGCGGGGGCGGTGGTGCGTCGCTGACTCCGTTTGGTCAAGCACTGATCAGGAGCTTTCGACGCTTCGAGTCCGATATGCAGGCGCGTGCCAGGCGTCATTTTGGCGTACTGGGTCGCGCAGCACGCCAATCGCGCGTTCATTCAAAAGACGATGGAGCGCCTGTTATTCGCTTGAGTGAGCGACGCTAGCGGCGATCAAATCGTCCGGGACGAGATGCGAGCCAGCATCGCCGCGACAACGGCCTGATTCATTCTCCTCGAACATTCCAACGTCGATATCAAGCCCCTCTGGCGGCTGAAACCGATTTCCAGACCGATGCCCGGCTGTTCGCTGCGACGCATCTGCGTATTGACCAGTACAACTGGATGCGGCGCAGGAGCTGCTCGGCGTCGTAAGGCTTGAGTATGAAATTGTCGGCCCGGCACTCGAGCCCCGCCATGAGTAGCGCACGCGCTCGCGCCATCGGCCCGGGGAGATAGCAGCTTCGCCCTCCGTGCTGCATCGCAGCGTCCTCCGAGTCACCCGGGCACGTGAAGGGGCGCATAATCGAACCGGGATAGGAGAAACCGATGCTCAGGAGGTGCTTCGATGCCGATGCACAAGGAACTGGCATCCGGACGGCTGGCGCCGCGCGAAACGAGCATCGCCATTCACCATCGATGACTCGCGGAGAAATCCATGAGAACCACAACGCTTCGCTCTTGCGTCCTTGCCGCCCTCTCCTGGCTGGTCGTCGGCGCAGACGCGCAGCAGATCACCCGACCTCCGACCGTCACGCCGCCAGCCCCGCTGACCACGATCAAGCCAGGTCTTGCGACTGCGCCGTCCTTTGGCTATTCGTTTGGCAATACTAACTTCGCGGCGATCTCGTGGTCGCTGTCAGCGGCATCGCAGCCGGCCAGAACTGCGCCGACTGTGGGGAAGAAGACGTCGCAGCTCGTGAACATCGTTCGATACGTCGATACCACCAGCGCCCAGTTTGCACAGCTGATGCGGCAGACCGTAAACGGGGCTGGGACGCGCGCCAACCTGACGATTATCGGTTATAAGGCGGGCCGGGCGGTGGAAACGATGGTGTTTACGAACGCAATTCTCGAGTCACGATCGACCTCGAGCGGTGGCCAGGGTCGGCCCGAAGAGCACCTGCAGTTCGCCTACACTCAAATGACAAAGACCTACACACCGTAGTTGGTTTGAGCGGATCAGGTGTCATTGAAGAACTTGCGCACGCCTCAGTTGCCGCTCAAGATCGTCGCGGAGCGCCAGCCGCTCACGCGTCAGGACTTGATTGGACGAGACGCGTGAGAGTGCCGCGGCGTTGGTCGCGTCACTCCGCGTTCCGGCCGCCCCACATCGGGACTTCTTTGAATCCTTGCGGGATCGCGAACTTGTCCGTCGGCAGCTTCTGCTGCTCGATGCTTTTCACGGCCGTCTCGCGGTACGGTTTCCCGTTGGAGAATTCCCGACGCAGGATCGGATATCCCTTCGCCCGATCGATCCAGTCGAGATTGTAGAATCCCGTCTTCGGCGCCCCGGCCTTGCCCTGCATTGTCGAGATCACCTCCTTGAAGCTGGCAGCGAACTGGCGCAGCGCCGCATAGATCTCATCCCCGTCGGTCACGTCCCCGGGGCGCGCGATGCAGTACTCATCCTCGAGCTTGTCAGCGCGTTTGCCCTGCCATACCTCGCAGCTGAACTGGGCGACATGCTCGGTACGGCCGGTATCGGTCCAGGAGAGCGGGGTTCCTTCCTGCCCGGAGCGCTCCATCATCTTCTCCATCGCGGCGCGTCGCTCCGGTGGAAGGTTGGCCATCATCTGCTGGCGCATGGCCTGCAGTTGCTGCATACCCTGCTGCGCGGCGGCCTTATCAATCTTTGAGTAGGTGCGGTTTGCGACTTTCACATCCCACAGGACCCCGTCGCGGAAGATCATCAGCCCGGTCGGATGGCCGCGCTCATCGAGGTTGTCGCTGCGGATCATCCCATCCTGCACATAGACCGTTTCCTTGTCGCTGGGCTTGCCGTCCGGGAGATCCCTCTCGGTCTGGTGAATCACCGCTCCGGCGTATGCGGTGCCACTGCCTGCGAGCAGCGCCAGCGCGATCAGTTGCTCGATTCGCATGTTGCTATCTCCCTCAAGAGAAGAGAGTCATTCAGATCTTGCTCATCACGGCAGCCGCCAGCTTGCGCTTGCCCTCAGGGCTCGCTCCGAGCGAGTTCACGGTGACCACTACGTCTTTCTTCACGGCCATGAAGCCCCCCGCCTGGTCGGCAGCGTGGTACCACGGGCCCGCTTCCGCCGGAGCCTGGTCGTTCTGCGCAGCGTTTTCCTTTTTTCCCAGGGGAGTATTCGCCAACAGCGCATTCATGGCGATGCCCGCGACGTAGGGATCGGAACGGAACTTCTCGTAGCCCCCGCGCCAGCGGATATTCAGCTCGTACAAGCGCCTGCCAGCCTCGGCGGGGAGCTCGTAGGTGCAAGTGCCTTTGCTGCCGGTTGGCTCGGTCGCCAGTTTCCCCAGTATCGCTTCCGCCTCGGCCCGCGGCAGAAGCTTGCAGGCGTCCACTTCGAGAGGACGTTGTTTCGCGTGAGCCTTTGCTGCGTCGACGCCGGCGGCGCCATCGAGCGTGAGCGGCTTGTCGATGCGCCTGTAGGCGGCGTTCACCAGCTCGGCAGCCTGCGGCAGCGTGGCGTCCGAGCTGGTGAAATCGATCTGGATGGCCTGATCTCCGCGCATAGTCATGAAGATGCAGCAGTTCATGGCCATGAGCCGCGCCTCGTCCCACTCGCCGTTCAGCTCCGTGCCGTTGTCCAGCCGGAAAGCCTTTTTGGTGGCGGCATCGGGATGGCCCCCGAGGAGCTTGTTCGCAATCCCGCCGATGCCGTAGGCCTGCGCCCCGTCTTTGAAGTCGACGTGGAACATGATGCGGTGGAAGTCCGCAGTCTCGTATACGCAGTCATCACCGCTCGCGACCGGGGCAGCCCCGCCCGATCGATAAGGGGGAACGGCCAGCGGCGCTCCCATCGCCGCCTCCACCTCCTTGGGCTCGAGTAGCGAGCAAGGATCGTCATAGTGCAGCTCGTCCGAACTGGATTTCGCGATCGGCGCCGCCGAGGATGTTGCCGGGATGTTGTGGGGCGTCTTGCTGCAGCCGCCACAGAGCAGGCCGAGCGCGGCCGCCGCAACGGCGGCGATCGCCACGAGCCGTGGACGTACCCGCGGTTGGCGTCCCGACAGAGTCTCGACGGGGATCGTGAGGTCGTGTTCATAGTCGCGCTCGGCTACATACTGGACACAGAAGGCGCCGGTCGGCTGATGCTTGCGGCGCTCCCCGCATCGCAGCTCAATTTATGGCGTGATCGTAGCGCACCACCGCTAGGCGTGCCATCGCTATGCCACGAATGGCGGGGCAGCAAGGGGCTCCTTGTCGCAGCTGCAGGGCGGAGCGCAAGATAGCAGCGGCGTCGACAAGGGAGCGCCTTGCATCAATCGAGCAGCCCGTCGTCCGAGATCTGGATTGGTCTGGATACGGGCGGTACATACACTGATGCCGTGGCGCTCGACGGACCGCGGCGTGTCGTTGCCAGCGCTAAAGCGCTGACGACGCACTGGGATCTGTCGATCGGCCTCGGTGAGGCGCTCCGCGCCGTACTCGCAGCGCTTCCCGAAGGCAGCCGGCGCGAGCACATCTCGCTCGTTTCAGTATCCACGACGCTCGCGACCAATGCCGTCGTCGAGAACCGCTTCAGTCCGATCTGCACGATCCTCGTCGGCTTCAATGACCAGATGGTCGAGCGCTCCGGTCTCGAGCGCGAGCGGGGGGGCGCGGTCGTGCGTGTGCGCGGCGGGCACGACGCGACCGGCGAGGAGTCGGAGCCGCTCGATGAGCTCGGCTGTCGATGCGGCGGTGCGCGAGTTCGGGCCGCAGGTCGAGGCCTTTGCGGTGGCGGGGTATGTTTTCGGTACGCAATCCCGCGCACGAGCGGCGGGTACGCGAGCTCGATCCGGTGCGCTTGCACCAAGCCGGTCACCTGCAGCCACGAGCTGAGCTCGCGACTCGATGCGCCGAAGCGGGCGCTGACCGCCGCCCTGAATGCTCGCCTGACGCCGCAGATCCGGCATCTGCTCGATGCACTGGCCCGGTGCTCGAGCTCGAGGCGATCTCCGCGCCCATGATGATCGTGAAGGGCGACGGCACGCTGATGAGGGCCGAGGTTGCCCTTGAGTACCCGGTCGAAACAGTGCTGTCCGGGCCGGCGGCGAGTGTCGTGGGCGCAGGCTTCCTGAGCGGGCTGCAGGACTTCACGGTCGCGGACATGGGCGGGACGACCACCGACGTCGCGATCGTCGCCGGCGGGCGGCCGGTCGTTCGCGAGGAGGGCGCAGTGATCGGCGGATGGCGCACGATGGTCGAAGCCATCGACGTGCGCACCTGCGGCCTGGGCGGCGACAGCGAAGTGCACTTCGACCGCGAGCGGCGGCTTGCGGTCGGCCCGCGCCAGGCGATGCCCTTGAGTCTGCTCGCCGAGCAGTTTCCCGAGGTACTGGCCGAACTGCGCCGGCTCGCCGGCAGCGAGCGCCTGCCGCTGTTTCCGGCGCAGTTCGCCTTTCGCAATCCCGGACGCGAAGCAGATACTCATCTCGATCGGCTCGAGCAGCGCGTGTGGGAGGCACTCGCGCCATCTCCGCGCCCGCTGCGGGACGTCGCGCGCACCGCCCAGGGGGTCGAGGCCCTGCGACGGCTGGTCGACCGCGGCCTTGCGACGCTCGCGGGATTCACCCCGAGCGATGCGATGCACGTGCTCGGACGGCAGCACGGCTGGAGCGTGGAAGGCGGCGCGGCTCGGCGCCGCAGTGCTCGCCACCGAGGAGCGCAATGCGAGCGCTCGCCCGCAGGCGGATACGCCGGAAGGATTGTGCGAACGCACCTATCAGCACGTGGTGCGCGCGGCGGCGCGCGTGGTGCTCGAGAGCGTCACTGGCCCAGGACCCGGGCATCGAGGCGAAGCACGGACATTGGGGACCTCTCGGTATTCTGCTCGAGGATCTCACTGCCGGGCGCCCGTTCTCCCGGCTCCTCGATGCCGCGATTCACCTGGCAACCCCGCTGATCGCCATCGGCGCCCCCGCGGCTGCGTATTATCCCGAAGTCGCACGGCGCCTCGGGGGGCAGCTGCTCGTGCCCGAGCATGCAGCCGTGTGCAATGCCGTCGGCGCCGTCGCGGGCGTGGTCTCCGAGACCTCCGAGGTGCTCGTGAACCAGCCGGCGCTCAAGGTCTTTCGGGTGCATGACCCGGCCGGTATCCGGGACTACTCCGGAAGCGCAGGCGGCGATCGAGGATGCCAAGCGTGTCTCGCGCGAGCTGGCCCTCACGGCTGCGCGGCGCGCCGGTGCGAGCGACCCGCACGTCGAGACTTCCGTCGTGGAGCGCCGCGCGCGTGCCGGCTCCGAAGATGACTATCTCGCCGAAGCCACCGTGCGTTCCAGGGCCACGGGAAGACCTGCGACGGGTCGGGCGCCTGTCACGTAAAGGAGTCCTCCCTCGGATCTGATGCACGTAGCAACCCGCGCGGGCGAGAGCCGCGCGCGCAGATTGCCGGGAAAAAAGAAACGGTCTCTGAGGCGGCGTCGTGTGATCTGAAGCCTGCTGACTGCCGAGAGCGCGCCATCCATGGCGCCGGATTCATCCTGAAGACTGTTCAGCTGCTCGCAGAGCTTTTAGACCACTGCCACCTCGAGACCGTTAACAAAGCGTCATTCCGCGTTGGGGGGCTAACTCGGAAGACGCCATTCGAACAACCCGTTCGGGCTCCGGCGCCTGCAGCTCACGCTGCGCGCTCTCCAGAAGCTCGTCGATGACCACGGGCCGGGCCGGATCGAAATGAGCGACTCCTATGCTCAGCGGCAGAGCCGGCAGGTCGCAGCTGTGCTGGGCGCGGCGCAGCCGCAGCAGGATCGCGTTGCGCGAGGCATGTTCGGCATTCGGGGTCAGCGCGGCGAACTCGCTGCGACTGAGCCTGCCGAGCACGTCGTAGACCCCATAGCTCGGGAACAGATCGCGCATGAAATTACCCATCTGCCGCACAAGGACATCAGCTGCCGATCGACCCACGGTTTCGCTGAGCAGCTCCACCTGGCCGAGCTTGAAGTACACGAGGTGAGCGGGCAGCTCATCCCTGGCCGCCAGGTCAAGGAGACGCGTGCTGGTCTGCACGAAGCCGCGGCGGTTGTAGAGGCCCGTGGTCTCATCATTCAGGGCGACCAGCCGCAGCGCGTGCACCAGATTCTGCAGCGCTTTGAGCTGCAAGGCGACGCGCTGGCCCTTGGTCAGTCCCTTCACCCGCAGCAACTCCGAAAGCAGACGCGCGATGCGCGCCTCGTCGCCGTCCATGACCGCAGCTCGCAGCTGACCCGTCAGCTCGAGGTGCCGAACCGCTGTCGCACTGGTGTGTCTCGGTCGGAGCACGCACGCGGCGTCCATCTGTGAAGTCTCCTCACCTGCGGCAACTGGGACGCATGCTAGTGATCGGTACGTGGCCGGCAGCACCGGCGCGCAACCCACTCGGGCGTCGGCTGAAGGCGAGCCGTGACGTAAGGAAAGTCCTACATGATGGGGTGGCGCGCCGCATCAACGCGCCGCATCAACGGGTCGCATGGACGGCGCCGGCAGACGGCACCCGAATCGGGTAGCCCGACTCCTACGGACCTTGGCGAGCTTCCCCGACTGACCTGAGGCGGGCCCGGGCGCACGGTTAGCGTGGTGGGCGCCGCCGCATGGGAGCGCCCGAACAATTCCTAACAAACGAGGGTCGTCATGCTTCACTACGCAGCCGTGTTCTTCATCATCGCGATCATCGCCGCGGTATTCGGCTTCGGTGGCATCGCCGCCGGCGCCGCCGGGGTCGCCAAGATACTCTTCGTGCTGTTCCTGATCGGCGCAGTGGTGGCGCTGTTAGTGGGTAGATCGCGCGTCTAGGCCTGGATCCGCCAGCCCGGAAACCGCGATTGCACATGCACGAGTGAGGAGGACAGGATTCATGGGAACCAAAGCGAACGATGCCGCCCGCACAATGGGCGAGGAAACCAAGGCCCTGCGGGACGCGGCGCGGAGTGCAGCCGGCCGAGCGCGTGCCGCCGGCAACCAGGAGGTGGAGAAGCTTATCGCGGACGTCGAGGAGCTGATCGGGCGGCTGGCGGACACGGCTGATCCGGCGATTGCGCGGATCCGAGGCAGAGTCGCAGACACGGTTCGCAGCACCAGGGAGGCGATTTCCGAGGGCGCTTCACAGGTGCAGCGGCAGGCGCGTGACGCTCTGACGGCAGGTGACACCTACGTGCGTGAGCAACCCTGGGAAGCGATCGGTGCGGCCGCGATCGTGGGTCTGATCATCGGTTTCCTGGCGTTCCGGCGCTGATGGGTTGGCGACCGAGCGCAGCCACGCAGAGTATGTCGCGGCCGATTCGCTGCAGGCGATGAGACGCGAGGACCTGGTGGCCGAGCGCATTGCGATCGATTCCTACCGGGAGATGATCGGCTACATCGGGCAGCGCGACCCGACGACCCGCCGGCTGCTCGAGGAAATGCTGGGCCTGCCTTCCGCACCGCGTCAGGTGTAGCACGGCTTGTGTCAGCGAAGGCGGCTCGCGCCGCACGATCACGGTATCATCCCGCCGCAGCAGCGGGCCCCCGGGATTGTCTGCGTCGCGGGCGCGAGGATCCGCCTCCGAGGTGCGCAATTGCCGTGCCCGTTTCCAGGCGATCTCACCGGCAGGGACCGGAGCGCTGGCGCAGCGCCCGGGGACGAGCGTCGATGAGCTCCCTCGCACGCCAGACGGTGGTGATCGGCTTGCTCCTCGTCGCGGTCGCCGGATTGTTCGTCGCGGCCCAATCCGGTCAGCGGCGGCTCGAGAATGCCAGCAGACGCGTGGAGCTCGGCGCACAACGGCAGCGCGCGCTCTCGGACACTGCGCAACTGCTGCGCAAGGCCGAGAGCAGCCTGCGCGGCTACATCCTGGTCGCCGATCCCGATTACCTCGTGCCTTTTCAGGAAGCTTCGGCAGGGTTCGCGCCGGCGCAGGCGCGGCTCGATGCGGCATTCGCGACGGTGTCGCCGGCGTTGCGTGCGGATATCGAGCAGGTGAAGCGGCTGAGCGAGACGAAGTTCACCGAGATGCGCAGGACACTGGAGCTCTTCCGCACGCGCGGAAGAGCGGCCGCGGTTGAGCTGATCCGCACCGATGTCGGCGTACAGACCATGACGCAGTTCGAGGACCTCGTGGGCAAGATCCAGGCCGCGGAGACCAGCGAGGTCGTGGAGGCCAGTCGCTCCTGGCGCACCGGTCGCTGGGTGAGCCTTGCCATGACCAGCGGCGCCCTCGCTGCGAGCCTGGGCCTGGTGCTGCTCCTTACTCACCTCGGCCTGCGCCATCAGCGCTCCAGGGAACGGGAGGCGGCCGAGCTCGAGGAGCGGCAAGCCGAGCTGGAGCGGGTGGTGCAGCGACGCACCGAGGAGCTCTCGGAGCTGTCCACGCACCTGCAGTCGCTCGCCGAGAAGGAGAAGTCCGCGCTCTCGCGGGAATTGCACGACGAGCTCGGCGGTTTGCTGGTGGCGGCCCGCATGGATGTGTCCTGGCTGGAGGACCGCCTCACCAGCAGCGATCCGGAGATCCAGGGTTATTTCAGGCGCGTGCACGAGGCGCTGCAGTCCGGTGTCGAGGTCAAGCGGCGGGTCGTCGAGAACCTCAGGCCCACGCTGCTCGATAATCTCGGGCTCTTCCCGGCGTTGCGCTGGCAGGTGGCCGATGTCTGCGGGCGCGCGGGGCTGAAATCAGTCGAGCGCTATCCGGAGGAAGAGCCGCTGCTGACTCCCGAGGCATCGATCGCGGTATTCCGGATCGTGCAGGAGGCGCTCACCAACGTGCTCAAGCACGCACAGGCGCGGGCGGTCGAAGTCTCGATCGAGACCGACGCACCCTGGCTCATCGTGCGCATCCGCGATGACGGTGTCGGGCTGCCGCGCGAGCGATTGCGGGCCCTACGCTCGCACGGTCTCGCGGCCATGCGCCACCGTGCCGGCGGACTCGGTGGCCAATGGCAGGTTCATCGCCCCGCAAGCGGTGGCACGGAGATCGAGGTTCGTCTGCCCCTGGAACGCGTGCTGGCGGCGGAGCCGGCCGGTGTCGACAGCGAGCACCTCGCCTGATCAGCGAGCCGCTCGCAGTCAACCGCGCGTATTCAATGGCGCTGCGCGTCGTCGACCTGATCCCTGGCAAAACCGCTGAGGAGCGAGGGCAGGCGGTAGTAGTCGCGCGACTTGTCGAGGAAAGCTTCGACGCCGAAGGATTCGGCCTCGCGCCGATATTCCGGCAGGCCGAAATTCGTAAGGATGACGACCTTGGGTCGCCCGGCGCCGCGCTCGAGCGAACGCAGGACGCCGAAGCCGGAGCCGGTGCGCAGGTGCAAATCGAGAATCAGCACATCCGGGGTCGAGCTGCTCACGGTGCGCAGCGCCTCGGCCTCGCTGTCGACCGTGTCGATCAGGTCGATATCGGGCAGCCGCCGGATCAGCTCCGCAAGCCGCGTGGCGAGCAACGAGGAATCCTCGACAAGCAACACGCGCAGGGACTGACTTTTCGACTTGGGCAAGACGCCGCCACCTTTTCACGCTGCAGGCAGCCGGGCGCCCCCGGATCCCCTCGCTACCGTCGGCGAAAGTGTAGACCCTTCGTACGCCCGGGAATGCCGGTATCCGCCGAGTGGGCATGTCAGCGCCCACTGACCGGTGTCAGCCCCTGTAGGCCTACTGCACCAGCCCATTCCTCAGCGCATAGGTCGTCAGGTCGGCGTTGGTGTCGAACTTCATTTTCTCGAGCACGCGCGCGCGATAGGTGCTGACGGTCTTGACGCTGATGCACAGCTCCTGAGCGATTTCCGAGACACTGCGCCCGACGGCCAGCTTGCACAGAATCTGAAACTCGCGCTGCGAGAGAGCGGCATGCAGCGGCCGATCGGCCGGCTCATCGAGCGCGCTCACGAGCATTTCCGTGAGCGCAGCGCTCACGAAGCGCCGCCCCGCGAGCACCGTATGCACGGCGCGCATGAATTCCTCCGGCGCCTGGTCCTTGGCGAGATACCCGGCCGCTCCCGCGCGCAGCGCATAGATCGCGTACTGCTTCTCGGAGAAGGCGCTGATCACCAGCACGCGTGCATTCGGGTGGCCGGAACGGATGTGCCGCAGGATGTCGATGCCGCTGCGATCGGGCATGTTGATGTCGAGCACCACCAGATCCCAGCTGCCTTCGCGCAGCTGCTGGAGCGTCTCCGCGCCGCTCCCCGCTTCAGCGATCGCCTCGATCGAGCGATCCTGCTCGAGCCAGCGCCGCAGGCCTGCCCGGATCATCGCGTGATCGTCAGCAATGAGTACGTTTGCCATTGAGCCTCCCGGGAGAGCCGCTGCAGTTCCCCGCGCAAACACTAGCGTGTCCGCGACGGCCGGAACGTACGTCATAAGGCTTTCCGTCTGTAGGCGGAATCCTACACCCGCCGGCGGATCCCCACAAAGTAGCCCCGGCAGCGAGCACCTTAAGGCGGCAGGAACGGCCTGCGTAGGCCGCGGATTACACGGCCTGAGGGCTTTGCGGAGACTGTGCGCCCGGCCGGCCCGTGCCACGCTCGTGCTCAGAACGGATAAGGGGGAATGTCCATCACCTATGGGAGAGTCGAGCATGAGTCGGTATTCGCACGGATTGAAGAGGGGCCTTCTTGCCGCGGTCGGGATTGGCCTGAGCGCCGTGGCGTTCGCGGTGACGCCGGACCTGGGCACGCGCGTCCAGGACACGCTCGACCGCTTCTACGCGCAGAACGAGAAGAATCGCGAGCTGGCGCAGAAGGCGGCCGCAGTCCTGGTGTTCCCGCGTATCACCAAGGCCGGCGCGGGCGTCGCAGGTGAATATGGTGAAGGAGAGCTCAGGGTCGGTGACAAGAGCGCCGGCTATTACAAGATCACCGGTGCCTCCGTCGGCGCGACGCTCGGCGTTGGCGAGCGCAGCCAGGTGATCCTGTTCATGACGCCCGAGGCGCGCGACAAATTCATCAGCCGCAAGGACTGGACGATCGGCGCGGATCTGGGCGTGGCCGTCGCCAAGAAGGGCGTGGGCCGGGAATACGACAACCAGACGCTCAGCAAGCCGGTCGTGGCGTTCGTATTCGGCGAGAAGGGCCTGATCGCGGATGCATCCATCGAGGGTGCGAAGCTGACGCGCCTGCCCAAGGCGGAATAAGGACGCATAGCATCGGGCGGGCGCCGCTCACGCGAGCTGCGCCGCGCTCGCGTGCCTACGGCTGATCGTCTGCGTAGAAGGACTCGAGCGCGTCCAATTGCTGCTGGTGCCAGGCCCGCCCGGCACGGATGACCGTGCCGAACCCGAGGTAGGACGCGGTGGCGCGGTTGTATGCGGGCCAGCGGGCCAGACCCGGCCCGTTGGGGTCACCGCTCGCGGCGAATCGCGCCCAGGTCCGCAGTAGGGTCGCAGACAGTTGCAGGTCGCTGTGATCGGGCGCGGGGTGCTCGACGAAGCTCGGCTCCGCGAGGGAGCCGAAGACGAATGGCAGCTCCTCCGAATGAGTGGCCGGCTGCGCTTGGCCGGCAACAGCGTGGCTGAACACGTAAGCATAGGTCTTGGGCTGCCGCCGAGAAATTCCGCGCGCAATCAATCGCGCGCTCTCGCCGAACATAGCATCGCCCAGGAGCGCAGAGGCGGCCGCGGTGGCGGCCGCATCGGTCGCGCCAGACTCGAGCCGCAGCAAGTCAGGCGCCAGTGGACCAAACCCGTCCCGGACCCACGCTCGGTAGCCGGCGACGGTTTGCGCACCCGTGAACATCCTGCCTTCGTCGGCATTGATGCCGATGATGGACGGCACCGCATGCACGGCGCCGCGGCGAAACACGATGCGCGGCTGCTGCGGCACGACGTAGCCGTCGAGGATCGGAGCGGGAAACGCCGCCGCCAGGAGGTTGCGGGCGGGGCGCGGGAAGAAGCCCGCGTTGTGGGCCAGAAGTTGCGCGGGGCTCAGTTCGCGCAGTGCCGCCACATCCGCTGCGAGGGACGCACCGCTTCTCTCGGCAGCCTCGAGAGTGGCGAGCGGCGCTACCGTGGGGCTCTGCAGAATTGCCTGAGCGAACAGCCCCTGGGCGAGGGGTGAGGTCATGAGTACGGCGATCGAGACAGCGCCCGCCGATTCGCCGAACACGGTCACGCGATCCGCGTCGCCGCCGAAAGCCGCGATGTTGGCTCGTACCCACTTGAGTGCGGCGAGCTGGTCGAGCAGGCCGTAGTTGCCGGAAGAGTGCTGCGGCGATTCCGCGGACAACATGGGGTGCGCGAGAAAGCCGAAGATCCCGACGCGGTAGTTGAAGCAGACCACGACCACTCCCTGCGCGGCGAGCCTCGTGCCGTCGTAGAGCGGATAGGCGCACGAGCCGCCGATGAATGCGCCGCCGTAGATGAACACCATCACCGGACGGCGCGCGCCGCGTGCGTGAGCTGGCGTCCACACGCTCACTGTCAGGCAATCCTCGCTCGCTTTCTGGCCGGTGGGAATCACGTAGGGCGTCTGCATGCAGTCATCGCCAAAGCGCGTCGCCTCGCGCACCCCCGGCCAGGCCGGAGGCGGCTGCGGCGCGCGCCAGCGCAAGGGGCCGGTGGGGGCTGCGGCGTAGGGGATTCCCTTGAAGGTGAGGACTTCACCGCCGCTGCCGGAAACGCTGCCGCCAGTCGTGCCGATGATGACGGGGGCAGGCTGCGCGGAGCGACACGAGTGATGCCGCGAGCATCACGCATGCCGCCCGAACCACGACGGGTTCGGGCTTCATTCGCCGCTTCTGCGAGGGTAGGGCGCCAGGGTGTCGATGATGAGACGCTGGATGGCGCTCTCGTCAGCGGACAGGCACACGGCGATGTTGGGCTCCCCCTCGCTCGGCCGGGTGTAACCGTGCGGGTCGACGTCGATGCGCATCGGCGTCAGGGGGCAGCTCGAGGGCTGCAGCAGCCATACGACCGGTACTACATCGAACAGCGTGGGGGTGATCTGGCCCCAGCTGTTGAGGAAGCGCCACTGGTGGTAGAGCAGCGCCAGGGCATCGGATGCGGGCGACCCATACGCGAACAAGCGCTCACGCCGAACTTCGTCGAACTTGATCTGCGTGGAGTCGAGCGGAAACATCCGCACCGGCACCCGCGATTGCAGCAGGATCACCAGGCCCTGTGGAGCCGAGGCGACGTTGTATTCGGCGCTGGGCACATTGACCGGGATCGCTCCGCCCTGGTTGTATCCCGCATGGATCGAGCCGCCCATCATCACCACCTGCCGCAGCTGGCGCAGGGCATCGGGATCGCGCCGCTGCAACGCTTCGATATTGCTGAGGGGCGCCAGGGCAACGAGGGTGATCTCCCCGGGGCGCTTGCGCGCCTGGTCGCGGATGAACCCGATCGCATCAGGCGCCGCGGAGTTGTCGCTGGCGCCCAGCGCCCACTTCCTTTGCGTGAATGGAGCCTGATCGGCGGTGGCCGGTCCCTCGGCAACCACCACGTCCCGGCGGCCGAGCGTTGCCAGGAGCCGGCGCACCAACAGTACGCGGGTGTGCGTGTCTCCCCACGCGGTGGTGATACCTAACACCTCGAGACGGGGATCCTGCAGTGCGATGGTGAGCGCGAAAGCGTCGTCGATATCATCGCCGACGTCGGTATCGATGATGACGGGCAACGGCCGGGCGCCGGAAGGCTGGGCAGCGTGCGTCAGCGCGGTGCGCGCCAGTATCAGCAGCGCCACGCACAGCAGCGCCACGCACAGCTGCCAGGCAGACTTCGCCGGGAAACTCCTCATCAGCGCACCGCAATTTCCTTCGTTAGGCCAGGTAGATGAAGCGCGCGACGCACAGCGCCGCCAGCAGGTACACCAGCCAGTCACCCCGGCGCGCCTGTCCGCGTACCAGCTTCAGGACCGCATGGCTGGTGATGCCGAACGCCAGGCCGTTGGCGATCGAATAGGTCAGCGGAATCATGATCACGGTCAGGAAGGCGGGTATGGCGACGGCAGGATCCGCCCAGTCGACCTCGGCAAGCGCCCCCATCATCAGGGCGCCGACCAGGATCAGCGCCGGCGCCGTGGCGGCGGCGGGAATGGCCTGCACCAGCGGGGCGAAGAACAGCGTGCACAGGAACAGGACCCCGACCACGACGCTCGTGAGCCCGGTGCGCCCGCCCACGGCCACGCCTGCGGCGCTTTCGATGTAGCTGGTGACCGGGCTGGTGCCCGCGATCGCGCCCACCAGCATCGAGACGGAGTCGGCCAGCAGAATGCGGTTCAGTCGCGGGATGGATCCGTCGGGCGCGACCAGCCCCGCCTTCTTGGTGACCGCCACCAGCGTGCCGACGTTGTCGAACATGTCGACGAACAGAAACACGAAGATGATCTCGATCAGCGATACCCCGAGGCCGCCCCTGAGGTTCAGGGCCTGCCGCAGGTCGAGCTTGAATGCCACTGCCGAGAGATCGCCGAGGCTGTAGGCGCCGGGCGAGAAGTGCGACACACCGAAAGCCCAGGCGATCGCCGCCGTAAGCAGAATGCCGACCAGCATGGCGCCCCTGAAGCCCCAGGCCTGCAGCGCCGCGATCACCACCAACCCCAGCATCGCGAGGGCGGCCGTGGGAGCGGTGAGGTTCCCGAGGCCCACCATGGTGCCGGGTCTGGCGATGATGATCCCGGCGTCCTCGAGACCGATGAAGGCGATGAACAGGCCGACGCCGCCGGCCACCGCGGCAAACAGCGAGCGCGGCACGGCGCTCACGATCAGCTGGCGCACGCCCGCCACGGTGAGGACCAGGAAGGCGACACCGGAGAGGAACACGCAGCCGAGCGCCGTCTGCCAGGGCAGCCCCATGCCCTTGACGACGGTGTAGGTGAAGTAGGCGTTCAGTCCCATTCCGGGCGCCAGGGCCAGCGGGTAGTTCGACAGCAGGCCCATCAGGATGCTGCCGAAGCCCGCGGCCAGGCAGGTCGCGACCGCCACGGCCGCGACCGGCATGCCCGCCGCCCCGAGGATCGCCGGGTTGACGACGACGATGTAGGCCATCGTCAGGAAGGTGGTCAGCCCGGCGACCAGCTCGGTGCGCACCGTGGTTCCATGGCCTCTGAGGTCGAAGAGGCGTTCGAGCATGCCGCCGGCTAGAACCTCATGCTGAACTGTCCGCCGATGATGCGCGGATCGTTGATGAACCCGGTGAAGTTCTCGAAATTGATGCCACCGACGTTGCGGATCTCATTGGTGCAGTTACGGCAGAATGCTGCGACCTCGTACTTCTTCTCCGCCCAGGTGTAGCCGATGCGAGCGCCGAGCTGGTACAGGGGCGGACCGACGAATTCCCTCTCCGCGTCGAGGAAGAAATTCATCTCGGTCCGGTAGGACATGTCGGTGAAGAAGTACAGCTCGCCCGTCCCTGCCAGGGTAACGGGAATTCCGTAACGCAGCGAGAAGTCGCCCACCCAGCGCGGCGCCTGCGGCAACGGATTGCCGTTGACCAGCGCAAAGCCGTTGGCGTTGAGCGGGTTGAGCTCGGTGCACGCCGGGCCGCCGGGGAGGAAGGACCAATTGAAGCACGGGGCCACCCCGAGCGCCGGATCGTCGATGCGCGTGTAGTTGTAACTGCCGCTCAGGCTCACCACCAGGTTCGGCAGCGGGCGAGTATTGAGCTCGAGCTCCGCACCCTTGCCGATGGTGTCCTTGGCGTTGATCAGCGCCACCTGGTTGGACTTGCCGCCCACCGCGGACAGCTGCTGGTGGCTGACGTCGAAGTAATAGACGTCGAAGGCGATCGAGGAGCGGCGGTCGGGCGTTTCCGCCTTGACGCCGAGCTCGTAGGAGATATTGTCTTCAGCGCGCGCCACCTGGATTCCGAGCGGCGGCGGTCCGGGCGTGGGTGCGCCGAAGCTCGGGGCACGGAAGCCCGTCGCGACGCGCCCGTAGAGATTGACGTTCGGCGCGAGCTGATAAGTGGGACTCAGATCCCAGCTGAACTTCTCGACACTGGCGGAATTGTGCTGCGGCACGGTCAGTCCGGCCAGAGTGCTCGAGGGCACGTCGAAAGTGCGGTGATCGAACGTGTAGCGCACTCCGCCGCGCACCTTGAATGCGGTCGTGAAGGCGTACTCGAGCGAACCAAAGATCGCCTCGGCATCGTTTTTCTGCCGCGAGAGAGTCGTATCTACCAGCGTAAGGCTGTTGAACACATAGTCATTGGCGATGGCCCCGACATTCTCGTCGAACAGGAAGATACCCGCCTGTCCCTGCAGTGGGCCGGACTCGTTCGAGATCGCCCGAAACTCCTGCGTCAACTGGTAGTGATTCGGGGTTCCGCCGCCGGTCTCGACAGCGAACGGAATGAAACCGGGCCCCCAGTGAGCCGCGCAGGAGCCGGGGGTGGTGATCACGCAGGGGTCGGCAAAAAAGCCTGCACCGTAGCCGCCGTCGATGTCGCCGATCGTCAGGTAATGCCGGATCGACTCGTAGCCGGTGATCGACTGGTAGGTGAAGCCCGGCGCGCTCAGTGTCAGGTGCACGTTGGCGCCGAGGCTGCTGAAGGACTGCCCGTTGTAACCGTCGGTGGAGATGGTCGCCGGGTCGAAGCCGGGCACGAGGCTGTTGGTACCTGGCGTGATGACATTGGCGCGGAACAGCCGTGCCGACCCGTTCAGCGTGCGGCCATGCACATTGAACAGGGCGCTGAAGTCGTCGCTCGGTTTGAAGAGCATCTGCAGGCGCACCGCCCAGTCGTCGTAGCCCTCGAGGTGCTGGTCGCCGGCGGGGTTGCGCGGCGCGCTCACCCAGTTGTCCCGGTGCTGCCCCTGCGCGGAGGCGCGAAAGGCCAGCTGGTCACTGATGGGAAGATTGAGCACGCCCTCGAAATTGGCCGTGTTGTAAGTGCCGTCGGAGAGACTGAGGGAGCCCGAGAACTGCCCGATCACCGGCTTTGCGGATTCGAACTTCACCACTCCCGCCGGCGAATTTCGCCCGAAGAGCGTGCCCTGGGGTCCACGCAGCACCTCGACGTCCGCCTGGTCGAAGATCGGGAAGCCTTTGAGGGCGGGATTCTCCTGGACGATGTCGTCGTAGTAAAGGCCGACCGGTTGCGAGGCGAAGGAGGTGAAATCCGTGTTGCCGTAGCCGCGGATGTAGAAGCGCGGAAAGGTACGGCCGTTGGAGGACTCGATGTTGAGGCTCGGCACTGCGAAGGCGAGCTGGCGCATGTCCTGGCCGGCCGAGCCGAGCGCATCGAGCGCGGCGCCGCTGAGGACCGCTGTCGACACCGGCACGTCGAGCAGTCGCTCCTCACGCCGCGTGGCGGTGACGATGACCTCTTCTATGGTGGCGGGGCCGCTGTCGGCGCCGGCATTATCCGCGGCGCGCGCGACCCCTGCCGGGCACATCAGGGCCGCGGCGCCGGCGCAGATAACGCAACGCAACACTGCCCAAACCCAGGACCTGGTGATTTCCATTGAGACCATGGCGCGCTCCCCCGCTCGCTTTGGTTCGTCGGATCAACGTCGAGTCGTTGTTTCTGCTCGGCGGGACGTTACACTAGGATCGGTAACGCGCGCCAGCGGCGTGCTGTCGCAACGCAACGCCGCTCGTGGCGGGCCATGAGCTGATGGGAGAAAGCCGCATGGCGAATGCCCCCCGGATTGCCGTCGTCGGCAGCGCCAACACCGATCTCATCACGTTCAGCGACGCGTTTCCGCGGCCCGGCGAGACGGTGTTCGGCAGGAGTTTCGATCTGGGTTTCGGCGGCAAAGGCGCCAACCAGGCGATCGCCGCGCGGCTGTGCGGCGCGGAAGTCGTGATGGTCGCCAAGGTCGGCAGCGACCTGTTCGGCGAGGCCACGATCCGCAACTTCGCCTCCTTCGGAATCGACACGACGCACGTGCAGCTCCTGCCGGGGGTGCTCCACGGGCGTCGCACCGATTTTCGTCGAGCCCGGCGGGCAGAACCGCATCATTGTGGTCAAGGGCGCCAACGATCGGCTGCTGCCGGCGGATGTCGATGCGGCTGCCGCGGCTGCTGCGCAGCGTGGATACCATCATCCTGCAATTCGAGATCCCGCTCGAGACGATCTACCACACCGTGCGTTTCGCCCGCGCGCACGGGATCCGCTGCATCGTGAACCCCGCGCCGGCGCTGCCGGCGAATCTCGCCGAGCTCGCGGCGGCGGATTACTTCATACCGAACGAGACCGAGGCGGAGTTGCATCACCGGGCAGCCGGTGCACACCGTCGAGGCGGCGCGCAGTTGCGCCGCGGGGCTGCTGCAGAAGGGATTCCGTCAGCGTGGTGCTCACGCTCGGCGCGCGCGGCGCGCTGCTCGCCGCCGCGGGCGAGAGCACGTCATGTGCCGCCTTTCGCGGTCACCGCCGTGGATACCACGGGTGCGGGCGATGCGTTCATCGGCAGCCTCGCGGTGTTTCTCGCCGAAGGGCGGCCGAGAAGGATGCCGTGGCGCGCGCGAACCTCTACGCGGCCCTGTCGACCACCCGCGTCGGCACGCAGAAATCATTTCCGCGGCGCGACGGAGTTCGAAGCCGAATGGGCGCGCCGCAGCCGCCAGCCAAACTAGCCGGCAGCCCCTATAACAGACGTCAACAGACCCAGTCAGGACCCGAACCATGTACGTCGTGCATAGCTATCCGCTGGCGGTCGTGTTTTGCGTCCTCACCATGCTCTGCTGGGGCTCGTGGGCGAACACCCGCAAGCTCGCCAGCAAGGACTGGCGCTTCGAGCTGTTCTACTGGGACTACGCGCTCGGAGTGCTGCTGCTGACGCTGCTGCTGGGACTCACCCTCGGCAGCAGCGGCAGCGAGGGACGCTCGTTCGCCGCCGACCTCTCGCAGGCCTTCGGCGGCGAGCATCGGCTCCGCACTCCTCGGTGGCGCGATCTTCAACCTCGCCAACATTCTGCTGGTCGCGGCGATCGAGATCGCCGGCATGGCGGTGGCCTTCCCGGTCGGGATCGGGCTGGCGCTCCTCATCGGCGTGATCGTGAACTACATCGCAGCTCCGGTTGGCAATGGCGCGCTGCTCGCTCTGGGGGTGGTGCTGGTGACGCTGGCGATCGTGATCGACGCCATCGCCTACCGGCGCCTGCACGGGCGGCGCCGCGGGGGTGAGCACCAAGGGACTGCTGCTGTCGATCGCCTGCGGAGTGTTCATGGGCATGTTCTATCGCTTCGTCGCCGCGGCGATGTATGCCGACCCCGCTCCATCCCGACCCCGGCAAGATGGGCACCTACGCGGCGGTGTTCGTGTTCGCGGTCGGCGTGTTCCTCAGCAATTTCATCTGGAATACGCTCGCGATGAAGAAGCCCTTCGTCGGCACCCCGGTGAGGTTTGCCGATTACTTTCGCGGCCGCTTCCGGCACCCACCTCACCGGCATCCTCGGCGGCGTCATCTGGGGGCTCGGCATGTCGTTCAACCTCATTGCCTCAGGCCGCGCGGGATTCGCGATCTCCTACGGCCTGGGGCAGGGCGCCACCATGGTTGCCGCCTTCTGGGGAGTCTTCATCTGGAGGGAGTTCCGCACCGCCCCCGCGGGGACACCGAAGCTGCTGGCGGCCATGTTCGCCTGCTTCCTGAGCGGGCTTGCGCTCCTCGTGCTTGCGCGCACAGAGTAGCGGGCGGTGACGCGCACGCGGCGAGCGCGACCGCAGACCATGACAGGCGATACGCAGCAGCGGCTCGAAGTCGAGCTTCGCCGGCAGGATCTGCCGGCGGCCACCGCCCGCGCCGGTGCGCTCTGCGCCGAACTGCGCGCACGGCCGCTGGCGGCGAACGCCGGCATGCCGCTCAGCCTCGACTGGATCGACAGCGTGCGCGTCAACACCAGCGCAGTCGAGCGCCGCGCCGCAACCCTCGTGGCCCGGCGCAGCGTCAAGAAGGACTGGCAGATCGCCTGGCTGCTGCGGGCCATCACCTGCATGGACCTCACCACGCTCTCCGGCGATGACACCGACGAGCGTGTGCGGCGGCTGTGCGCCAAGGCGATGCGCCCGCTATCCGATGTCGTCAAGGCCGGCATCGGCATCCGCGAGCTGCCGCTGCAGGTCGCGGCCGTGTGCGTCTATCACCGCTTCATCGCCACCGCGCGGCGTGCGCTCGAGGGCAGCAGCGTGCGCGTCGCCGCCGTGTCGACCGGATTTCCGGCGGGCATGAATGCGCTCTCCGAACGGCTTGCGGAAATCCGCCACTCCCTCGAGGCGGGCGCACACGAGATCGACGTGGTGATCACGCGCTCGCACGTATTTTCCGCTGACTGGCAGCGGCTCTACGAGGAGGTCGCTGCCTTCAAGGAGGCCTGCGGCGGCGCCCACTGCAAGGTGATTCTCGGTACCGGCGACCTCGCCACGCTGCGCAACGTGGCACGGGCAAGCCTGGTCGCCATGATGGCCGGCGCTGACTTCATCAAGACCTCCACCGGCAAGGAGAGCATCAATGCCACGCTCCCCGTGGGAGTGGTGATGACGCGCGCGATCCGCGAGTACGGCGAGCGCACCGGTATGGCCGTCGGCTTCAAGCCCGCGGGCGGCATCCGCACCGCCCGACAGTCGCTCGAATGGCTGGCGCTGATGAAGGAGGAGCTCGGCGAGAGCTGGCTGGCGCCGGGGCTGTTCAGGATCGGCGCGAGCAGCATGCTCACCGACATCGAGCGGCAACTGGAATTCCACGGCAGCGGGCGCTATTCCGCCGCCTACCATCATCCGCTGGCCTGAAGAATCGCTATGCCGAACACCAGCGTCGCCGAGAAATTCCGCAGCATGGACTACGGCGCGGCGCCGGAGGACCCGGCCGCAACGCTCGCGTGGCTGGAGCAGTTCGAGCGGCGCTTCGGCCATTTCATCGGCGGCGCCTGGCGCGCCCCGGCGGCCGGCGGCTACTTCCCGACCCACGATCCCTCGAGCGGGGAGAAGCTCGCCGAGGTCGCGCAGGGAAGCGCGGCGGACGTGAACGCGGCGGTGCGCGCAGCGCGCGCGGCTCTGCCGCGCTGGCGAGCGCTCACCGCCCACGCACGGGCACGCTTTCTCTACGCTTTGGCGCGCCAGGTGCAGAAGCACGCGCGGCGGCTCGCCGTGCTCGAGACGATCGACAACGGCAAGCCGATCCGCGAGAGCCGCGATATCGACATACCGCTCGTCGCGCGGCACTTCTACTACCACGCCGGCTGGGCGCAGCTGCTGGCGCGGGAGTTTCCAGGTCTCGAGGCGTGCGGCGTCGTCGGCCAGATCATCCCCTGGAATTTTCCGCTGCTGATGCTGGCCTGGAAGATCGCACCGGCGCTCGCGGCCGGTAACACCGTGGTGCTGAAGCCGGCGGAGTTCACCCCGCTCACGGCGCTCGCGTTCGCGGAGCTCTGCAACGAGATCGATCTGCCTCCCGGGGTGGTGAACATCGTCACCGGCGACGGCACGACCGGCGAGGCGCTGGTGCTGCATCCGGACGTGGACAAGATCGCCTTCACCGGCTCGACCGAGGTCGGCCGGGCGATCCGCCGCGCTACGGCGCACTCGCACAAGAAGCTTTCGCTGGAGCTCGGGGGCAAGTCACCGTTCGTCGTCTTCGAAGATGCCGATCTCGACAGCGCGGTCGAAGGGCTGGTGGATGGCATCTGGCTGAACCAGGGCCAGGTATGTTGCGCCGGCTCGCGCCTGTTGATGCAGGAGAGCATCGCGGCTCCGCTGACCCGGAAACTGCAGGCGCGCATGGCGGCGCTGCGCCTCGGTCCGCCCCTCGACAAGTCGACCGACATCGGCGCGATCGTCGCGCGCGTGCAGCTGGATCGCATCGCCGGGCTGGTGGCGCAGGGCGTCGCGGAGGGCGCCTCCTGCTGGCAGCCGGACCTGCCGCTCCCGGCTCGCGGCCTGTACTACCGGCCGACGCTCTTCACCAACGTCCATCCCACCTCGGTCGTAGCGCAGCAGGAGATCTTCGGACCCGTGCTGGCGGCCATGACCTTCCGCACGCCCGCCGAAGCGGTGGAGCTCGCCAACAACACCGCCTATGGGCTCGCCGCCAGCGTGTGGAGCGAGAGTGTGAACGTGGCGCTGCAGGTGGCCGCGCAGATCAAGGCGGGCGTCATATGGGTGAACAGCACCAACATGTTCGATGCCGCCTGCGGCTTCGGCGGCTATCGGGAGAGCGGCTTTGGACGCGAAGGCGGCCGTGAAGGCATGCGCGAGTACCTCGAGCCCACCTGGTTCCGCAAGGCGCCGCGCCTGCGTCCGGCCCGCGCCGCGCGCCTGCGTCGGCGCGCCGCCGCGCGGGCGCCCGGGACGATCGATCGCACCGTGAAGCTCTACATCGGCGGCCAGCAGGTGCGCCCGGACTCCGGCCACAGCCTCCCCTGTCGCAGCCCCGCAGGCGTGCTCCTCGGGGAGGTCCCGCTCGGCAACCGCAAGGACATCCGTAACGCGGTCGAAGCGGCGCGCCGCGCGCAGCCGTGGAGCGCGGCGAGCGCGCATCAGCGGGCGCAGGTGCTGTATTACCTGGCCGAGAACCTCTCGCAGCGCGCCACGGAGATCGCGGCACGGCTCGCCGCGGTGGTGGGCGCGAAGCAGGCGCGGGAGGAGCTGCGCCTGAGCGTGGAGCGGCTGTTCGCTTATGCGGCGTGGGCCGACAAGTACGAGGGCACTGTGCATTCCCCGCCCTTCAGGAACATCGCCTTGGGCGTGAACGAGGCGATCGGAACTGCGGGGGTGATCTGTCCGGAAACGGCGCCGTTGCTGGGTTTCGTCTCGCTCGTGGCGCCACTGGTGGCCGCCGGCAACTGCGTGGTGGCGGTGCCCTCGTGCGCCTATCCGCTCATCGCCGCGGATCTGTATCAGCTGTTCGACAGCAGCGACGTCCCGGGCGGTGTGATCAACCTCGTGACGGGCCGGCCGGCGGAGCTGCTGAAAGTGCTGGCCGAGCACGATGACGTCGATGCGCTCTGGTGCTACGGCGATGAGGAGCTGTGCGCGAGCGCGAAACGCCTCTCGGCGGGGAATCTGAAGCAGGTGTGGAGCAACGAAGGGCGGCGGATCAACTTCTTCAGCGCACGCGACGGCGAAGGGCGCTGGTACCTCGAGCATGCCTTCCAGGTGAAGAACATCTGGGTACCGTACGGGGAGTGAGTGCGCGGCTTCAGTGCTTCGGTGCGGGCGCCTCGAGCAAGCCGAGGGCGAGCCGCTCGAAGCGTGGCACGTCGATGTCGAATACCACCGTCACCGCCCGCTCGCCGAGCCCCGGGCCCTCGCCGACCTCCCAGCTGAGAGTGCTGCCGTAACCGGCGGTGAAGCTGGTGTCCACATCCACCAGCAGCGTCGCGGAGCGCGTGACGATCGAGGGGTCGAGCCAGACCGCGACGGCGAGCTCATCCCACATCGGAAAGGACTGGCCGAACTTGCCGAGGTAGGCGGCGAACGGCGCCTGACCGCCGGCGACCTCGCGGATGAACTCGGGCTTGAAAAAAGTGCGCGTGGTGGGGTCGATCGGCACCTCGGTGATCTTGCGCCACGGCTCGCGCAGCACCATCGAGGCGGCTTCCGGATCGAAGCGCATGTTGAATTCGCGCCGCGGCGAGTTGGCGTACTCCGCGGCGAAGGCGTTGCCGGCGGGCAGCGGGTTGAAGCTGCCGCCCATGAAGACCAGCTCGCGGGCGAGCGAGGCGAACTGCGGATCGAGCCGCGCGGCGAGCGCCAGGTCGGTGAGCGGCCCGGCGGCGACGATCGTGACCTGCCCGGGGAACTCATGCACCTTGCGCGACAGGAAGCTGGCGGCGTTCTCGCGCGCGGCCTGAAGGGTTGGCGCCCCGGCCGGGGAGGCCGGCACCAGGTACGGGTCGGCGTGATAGGGAGTCCGACGCACCGCGCCCTCGGCGGGCCAGGTCTCCGTCCAGCAGCCCTTGTAAAAGAGCTTGCCGTACAACGCTTCCCACACCCTGGTGCGGCTCTGCGTGTTGACGAGCGGGAACACCGCTCCCGGGTGGACCGGCACCTCGGTGCGCCGCGCGATCTCGAGCAGCCGCAGCGTGTGACTGACCTCCTCGTCACGCCAGCCGTCGCCGCTGGGAATGGTGATGCCGAGCACCTCGACGTCCGGTGACTGCAGCAGCATCAGGATCGCCTGCAGGTTCGAGCCCGCCGGACCGAACGCGTCCTGATCGATGATCACCTTGCGCCGCGCCGGCGCGTCCGCCGCCGCGCACTCGCGGGTGACGCCTGCCAGCGCCAGCAGCGCTGCCACCGCCAGCATCATGGAGGCCAGCGTGCGTGCGCACGTGCGGAAGCTGAAAGTCATGAGAGGAGTCTGGTGCAGCCCATCGCCCGCGCGCATGATACGGTGCGCGGCCGTGAGCCCGATAGAGGAATTCATCCGCGCCCTTCCCAAGGCGGAGCTGCACCTGCACATCGAGGGCACGCTCGAGCCGGAGATGGCGTTCGCGCTCGCGCGCCGCCACGGGGTGCCGCTGCGCTACCCGTCAGTCGAGGCGCTGCGCGCGGCGTATGACTTCGCCGGTCTGCAATCCTTCCTCGACGTGTATTACGCCGCGGCCGAGGTGCTGCGCGAGGAGGACGACTTCCACGCGCTCACCGCCGCCTACCTGCGCCGCGCCCACGCCGACGGGGTGGTGCACGCCGAGATCTTCTTCGACCCGCAGACCCATACCGCACGCGGCGTGCCGTTCGAGGCGGTCATCGGCGGCATCCGCCGCGCCCTGGCCGAAGGCGAGCGCAGCCTCGGGATTACTCATCGTCTGATCCTGTGCTTCCTGCGGCACCTGAGCGAGGAGGATGCGATGCGCACGCTCGAGCAGGCCCTGCCGCACGCGCCGGCGCTCGCTGCCGTCGGACTGGACTCGGCCGAGGCGGGCAATCCACCCGCGCGCTTTGCGGCCGTCTTCGAGCGCGCGCGCAGCGCGGGGCTGCTCACCGTCGCGCACGCCGGCGAGGAGGGACCGCCGAGTACATCGCCGAGGCGCTCGATCTCCTCAAGGTGAGCCGCATCGATCATGGGGTACGAAGCGAAGAGGACCCGGCGCTGCTGCAGCGCCTGGCGCGCGCGCGCGTGCCGCTCACCGTGTGCCCGCTGTCGAACGTGAAGCTGCGGGTGTTCGCTTCGCTCGCCGATCACAACCTCAAGCGCCTGCTGCAACGCGGCCTGTGCGTCACGGTGAATTCCGACGATCCGGCGTATTTCGGCGGCTACCTGGCCGACAACTATCTGGCCGTGCAGCGCTCGCTCGGCCTGTCGCGTGCCGACATCGTGCAGCTCGCCAGCAACTCGATCGAGGCCTCTTTCCTGCCGGCCGACGCCAAGCACCACTGGCTGCGGAAGATCCGCGCGCTGGCCGGCGGCAGCTACTTCGTGAAGAAGCTCTCGCCGACCGGTTTGTGCTCGAGGATCTCCTGGCGCGTGAGTCCCTGGATCTCATGCGGGAAGACCAGCCAGCTGTTGGTCGAGCGCACGTAGTAGTCGGGCTGCAACGAGCTGCGGTTGCGCTCGGGCTTGTAGTACACGGTCGCTATGCGGATCTTCTCCGGCAGATTGCGCCGGCAGCGACGCCGCAGCTCCGCCAGCACCGCCTCGAGGCTGCGGCCGGAGTCGAACACATCGTCGATGAGCAGCAGCTCGTCGCTGTATGCCAGGCGCGAGACCAGGTAATTCACCGCATGCACGCGCACCACTTTCGATGCCTGGCCGATGCCGGTGTAGGCGGAAGTGCGGATCGCGATGTGATCGGTATGAATGCCGTGGTACTCGAGCGCCTCCTGCACCGCGATGCCGACGGGCGCGCCACCGCGCCAGATCGCCACCAGGAACGTCGGCCGGAACCCGCTGCGCACGATCTGCATGGCGAGCTCGATCGAATCGCGCAGCAGCGATTCGGCGGAGATGAAGATCTTCTCGATGGCGATCGAGGCGCTCGGGGAGGAGGGCACGCGAGCCTTCTTGCGCGGACGTCCGGCGCATTCTGGCACATCCCCCCGCAGCGCTCCATCGGCGCGCGTGCCGCGGACCGCCGCGGTTGCCGCGGCGGTCGGGTTCGCGTACTTTGCGCGCAGCGCTGCGGCCGGTATCACGACCGGGGGGGCCTGACGTGTTCGGAGTGTTTCTCCTGTCCGTCGTCGGATTCATCGCGCTGCTGGGTTTCTTTGGCGCGTTCTTCACCATCCAGACCGCGCACGCGGGGGTGGTGCAGCGCCTCGGCAAGTTCGCGCGCATCGCCTCCCCCGGGCTCAACTTCAAGCTGCCGTTCATCGAGGCGGTCGTCAGCCGCATCAGCCTGCAGGTGCAGCAGCTCGATGTGAAGGTGGAGACCAAGACCAAGGACAACGTGTTCGTGCAGATCCCGATCGCGGTGCAGTACCGCGTCGATCCGGACAAGATCTACGACGCCTTCTACAAGCTCTCTGATCCGATCAAGCAGATCGAATCCTTCGTCTACAACGTGATCCTCGGACACGTGCCGAAGATGACGCTGGACGAGACCTTCGACCAGCGGGCGCAGATCGCCATCGACGTCAAGAACAACCTCGATCAGTCGATGCACGAGTTCGGCTACAACATCGTCAAATCACTCATCACCGACATCGTCCCCGACCAGAAGGTCAAGGAGGCGATGAACGACATCAACGCCGCCGCGCGCGAGCGGGAAGCGACGGTATCGCGCGCCGAAACTGAGAAGATGCTGCTGGTCAAGAAAGCGGAAGCCGAGGCCGAATCCAAGCGTCTGCAGGGCGAGGGCATCGCCAATCAGCGCAAGGCCATCATCGCCGGGCTGCGCGAGTCGGTGGCGAGCTTCTCCGCCTCGGTCGAGGGCGCCACCGCCCGGGACGCCGTGGCGCTGGTGCTCATGACGCAGTACTTCGACATGATGAAGGAAGTCGCCGCCACCAATCGCAGCAACACCGTGCTGCTGCCGCACTCACCGAGCACGGTGGGGGAGCTGTTCGCCCAGATCCGCGATGCGGTGGTGGTGGCCGGCAGCATCGAGCGGGCGGCAGGAGCGGCAGCCGACGCGAGGCCGGCCCCGGGGCCGTAAGGGCACCGCGCGGTCTGCTCAGGCCCGGAAGCCCTCCACAACCACTTCCAGCAGCGTGGGTCCGGGACGCGCGAGAGCCGCGCCCAGCGCCTGCGTCAGCTCCGCGGCGCCGTGCACGCGCGCGCCGGTGGCGTCGCAGGCTTCGGCGAGTGCCACGAAGTCGGGGTTGCGGCCGACAACCCCGATCGGGGTGATGCCGGCGGCGCGCATGTCGTCGCGAATCTGCCCGAGCGCGCCGTTGTTCCAGACCACCACGGGCAACGTCAGGTCGAGCTCGACCGCCGTCATCAGCTCCTGCGAGGTGAACTGCACGCCGAAGTCGCCGGCGAGTGCCACTACGGGACGCTGCGGCTGCGCGACCCTGGCGCCGATCGCCGCCGGCAGGGCGTAGCCGAGCGTGCCGTAGCCGCAGGGATGGAACCACACGCCGGGTCGCTCGGCCGCGAAGGCGTAGTTGCCGAGATAGGCAATCTGCGTCATGTCACTGAACACCACGGCATCGGCGGGCAGAGCCTCGCGTAGCGCGCGCACGGCCGCCAGCATCGCGCGCGCGCCCTCATCGAGCTGCGCGTCGATTCGCGCCCGATGCACCGCCCCCGCGCCTGCAGCGCTGCGCCAGGCGCGGCGCGCGCGTGTGCCGCGCGCCAGCAGGGCGAGGCTCGCCGCAGCATCCCCGCGTACCCGGACCGCGGCCGCGTAGTGATCGTTCAGCTTGCGGTCGTCGACGTCGATGCGCACCAGGCGCCCCTGCATCGGCAAGCGCGTCGTAGTGTAGACGTCGGTCTCGGACAGCTCGGTACCCGCCGCCACCACGACATCGGCGCTGGCGACCAGCTGCTGGGTGGGCGCATACGGCAGACTCGCGCCGAGACTGGCAGGATGGCTCTCGGCGAGCACGCCCTTGCCGGCGACGGTGGTCACCAGGTATCCGTCGAGACTCTCCGCCAGCTGACGCAGTTCGGCTCCCGCGTCGCGTGCGCCGCCGCCGGCAATCAAGAGCGGACGCTGCGCACGCTCGAGCAGCTCCAGGGCCTCCCGGATCACTTCCGGGGCGGGCGGCGGCGGTGGTGAAGGGGCCGCAAAGCTCTCCGGGCGCAGCACCGTCGGCTCGGCGATCAGATCGAGCGGGATATCGAGGTAGGCCGGGCGGCGCCGTGCGCCGCGCAGCGCGGCGAACGCGGCTTGCAGGTGATCACGCACCTCCTGCGCCGAGCGGGCGCTGCCGGCAAAGCCGGTAACACCGGCGACCAGGGCGCGCTGGTCGGCGAGCTCGTGCAGCACGCCCCAACCGCGGCCGAGGGAGGCGCGCAGCGGAGCGCTCGCAATGAGCAGCAATGGCACCGAATCCGAGTACGCCTGGGCGAGCGCGGTGAGGGCATTGGTCACCCCCGGCCCCGAGATGACGAACGCGGCGGCCACCTTGCCGGTGGCGCGCGCGTATCCGTCGGCGGCGAAGGTGGCGTTCTGCTCGTGGCGCGCCAGCACATGCCGCATGCGCGCCAGTTCCAGACCGCGGTACAGCTCGATGTTGTGGACGCCGGGAATGCCGAACACGGTGTCGATGCCGTTGGCGGCCAGCATCTCGACCACGTAGCGTCCGACCGTCCGGGGAGCGGTACTCATGCGCTTGAAATGTTAGCACCGTACACGCACCCTACGAGCATGCAGTTCTCGCCCCTGGTGACGCGTATCAGCGGTGACGGCGCCAGCGCGTGGCTCACGCACTACGAGGCGGTGGCCGCGCGCGAGCGCGGCGAGGACGTGATCATTCTCAGCGTCGGCGATCCGGACCTGGACACGCCCACCCCGGTCGTTGAGCGCGCGATCGAGCAGCTGCGCGCCGGCGACACCCACTACGTCGCCGCGGCCGGGCGCCTCGCGCTGCGGCAGGCGATCGCGCGCGCTCACACGGCACGCAGCGGCCAGGCGGTCGGTGCCGAGAACGTGGTGTTCGCTGCCGGCGCGCAGAACGCGCTGTTCGTCGCCTCGCTGTGTCTCGCGGCCACGGGCGATGAGGTGGTGACGTTCGAGCCACTGTATCCGACCTATCCGGCGACCATCGAGGCGTCAGGGGCTCGCCTGGTGCGTGCGCCTCCGACCGCGGGATTGCGTCCGGACGTCGCCGCGCTCGCGGCGCTCATCACCCCGTGCACCCGGGCGATTCTGTGGGCGAGCCCGAACAATCCCAGCGGCATCGTGCTGAACGAAACCGAGCTGGCGGCCATCGCCGAGCTCGCGCGCGCTCACGACCTGTGGCTGCTGGTGGATGAGGTGTACGCGGGGCTCGCGCCCGGCGGACGGGTGCCGGGCCTGGGTGCCCGTATGCCCGAGCGCGTGGTGACCCTGGGGAGCCTGTCGAAGTCGCACGCCATGACGGGGTGGCGCGCGGGCTGGCTCATCGGACCGCGCGAGCTCGCAGCGCACGCTGAGAACCTCGCCATGTGCATGCTGTACGGAATGCCGGGGTTCATCCAGGAAGCCGCCCTCACCGCGCTCGAACTCGCGCCCGAAGCGGAGGCGCGCATGCGCGCTTACTGCGCGGCGCGCCAGCAGCGCTTTGCGGCCGGCATCCGCGATATCGCCGGCCTGCGAGCGCTCGCGCCCGAAGCGGGCATGTTCATGCTGATCGACGTGAGCGCCACCGGCCTCACCGGGGCGCAGTTCGCGCGCGCGCTGTTCGCCTCGCAGCGCGTCTCGGTGATGGATGGGGCGGCGTTCGGGCGCTCGGCGGCGCACTGCGTGCGCGCGTGCTTCGCGACCGAGGAAGTCATGCTCGATGCGGCTTGCGCGCGGCTGCGCCGTTTCTGCGAGCACGACCTGCGGGCGGTGGCGGCGGGGACGACCACGGCGGCTGCCGGGCCGCGCTAGTCAGCGCAGGCAGGCTGCCCCCTGCAGGTGCGCAGCACATCCTTTTGTTATATTATTACGACGACATTAAAAAGACGCAGCGGCGCAGCGGCGCAGCGGCGCAGCGGCGCAGCGGGCTGACATGGCGGACGGCGTGGGCGCACGGGCGGGTGGAACGCAATGATGAGACAGGTGAAGACGCTGGGCCTGTTGGGTACCGGAGTCATCGGCGGCGGCTGGGCGGCGCGCGCGCTGCATTTCGGCATCGACGTGGTGGCCGCCGACGTGAAGCCGGAAATGGAGGAGTGGATCCGCGGCGCCGTAGCCAACGCCGAGAGCGCGCTCGCGCGCCTGACTTTCGCGCCCCTGCCGCCGAAGGGGACGCTGTCTTTTACCACTGACCTGTCCGCCATGGCGCGGCGGGTGGATTTCATTCAGGAAAACATCCCCGAGCGGCTGGAGCTGAAGCAGCGGGTGCTCGCGGACGTCAGCCGCCATGCCGCGCCGGACGTCGTGATCGCCTCGAGCACCTCCGGACTCATGCCCAGCGACCTGCAGCGCGACATGACGGCCCCCGAGCGGCTGCTGGTCGCGCATCCCTTCAACCCCGTGTATCTGCTGCCGCTGGTGGAGCTGGTGGGCGGCAGGCAGACCGCGGCGGAGGCGCTCGACGCGGCGGCGCGCTTCTTCACCTATATCGGCATGCATCCGCTGCGCGTGCGCCGCGAGGTGCCCGGCCACCTCACCGATCGGCTGCAGGAGGCGCTGTGGCGCGAGATTCTGCACATGGTCAACGAGGACGTGGCCACCACCGGCGAGCTGGATGACTCGATCATCTACGGCCCGGGTCTGCGCTGGGCGGCCATGGGGACCAATCTCATCTATCACCTCGCCGGCGGTGAGACCGGCATGCGGCACATGCTGCAGCAGTTCGGGCCGTGCCTGAAGTGGCCGTGGACCAAGCTGGAAGCCCCGGAGCTGACCGAAGGGTTGATCGACAAAATGGTGGCCGGTACCCAGGCGCAGGCCGGCGGTCGCTCGATCCGCGAGCTGGAGCGGCTGCGCGACGACTACCTGGTCGCGGTCCAGCAGGTCCTGAGGGAATACAACATCGGCGCGGGCGCCACGCTGCGCGCGCTCGAGGCACGCCTGTACGAGGCTTCCGCTGCCGGCGCACGCGCGCGTATCGCCGCCGCGGCCACCTCTGGCGAGGCCGCCGCACAGCCGCTGCGGCTGCTCGAGACGCAGGTGCGGCCGGAGTGGATCGATTACAACGGGCACATGACCGATTGGCGCTACCTGCAGGTGTTCGGCGATGCCACCGACGCGCTGCTGCGCCATGCCGGCGTCGATGACGCATACCGGCGCTCGGGGCGTGCGCTGTACACGCTGGAGAGCCACGTCACGCACCACGCGGAAGCGCACTCGCAAGAGCTGCTGTACGTGACGACACGGGTGCTGGAGGTCGACGAGAAGCGCGTGCGGCTGCTGCACAGCCTGCACCGCACGCGCGATGACGTCGTGGTGGCGACGGCGCTGCAGGTGTACGTGCACGTCGAAACGGCCGCGCGCAGGAGCGCGCCGCTTGATGCGGCGGTGCGTGCGCGTCTGGCGGCCGTGCAGGCCGCGCAGGCGCGGCTCCCGTTGCCGGCCGCCGCGCAGCGGCTCGCGGACCCGGCGGCCCACTGAGGCCGCGCCGGCGCGCCCGGAGAATCCCCATGCCCAAGATCGTCGATCACGAGCAACGGCGCGAGGAGATCGCGCTGGTCGCATGCCGCGTGGTGGCGGAATACGGCTTCGAGCAGGCGACCATCGTGCGCATCGCGCGCGAGGCGGGCTATACCACCGGCATGGTGGCGCACTACTTCGACACCAAGCAGGACATCATCGTCGCCGCGCTGCGGCTGATCCTGCGCCGCATCGAGGAGCGGCTGACGCCGAGCGCCGGCGAGAGCAAGCCGGACCTGCTCGCGCTCTTGACCGAGGCGCTGCCGGTCGATGAGACGCGCTACATCGAATGCGCCTTCTGGATCGCGTTCTGGGGGCAGGTGCCGGCCGACCGGCGGCTGAAGCGTGTCAACGCCTGGTTGCATCGCGAGTATCTGCGCCTGTTCGAGCGCTGTCTGGCGCGCGGCTGGAGCGAATGGCACCAGTGGGCGCCGGGCACGCGCGAGCAGGTGCTGCGCTCGGTAGTCACGTTCATCAACGGCGTCACCGCCAGCACCGTGGCGAGCCGCAGCGAATGGCCGGCGTGCACGCCAGATCGGGCAGCTGCGGCTGCAGCTCGAGCTGCTGCACGGCTGGGCGATGAGCGGCGCGGGCCGGGGCGCGCTGAAGAAGGGCCGCAAGGCATCCGCCTGAGGAGAAGCCGATGGATTTTGCGCTCACCGAAGAGCAGCAGCTGATCATCCGCACCACGCGCGAGCTTCGTGCGCCAGGAGCTGGTGCCGCACGAGCGCGAGGTCGAGGACACGGGCGCAGTGCGCACCGATCTGTTGCAGCAGCTCAAGAACAAGGCCATCGCCGCCGGGCTGTACGCGGCCAACATGCCGAGCGAGGTCGGCGGCGCCGGTCTCGATGCGGTGAGCTGGGTGCTGTACGAGAAGGAACTCGGCCACACCAGCTACGCGCTGCAGTACTTCTGCGTGGCGCGCCCCTCCAACATCCTGCTGGCCTGCAGCGGCGAGCAGCGCGAGCGTTACCTGCTGCCGGCGGTGCGCGGCGAGCGCGTCGAGTGCCTGGCGATGACCGAGCCGCAGGCCGGCTCGGACCTGCGCAGCATGAAGACCACGGCGCACCTGGTAGGGCGGGGACTTCGTCATCAACGGCACCAAGCATTTCATCAGCCACGCCGATCATGCGGACTTCGTGATCCTGTTCGCCGCCAGCGGCGAGGAGGACTCCGCGCGCGGCAAGCGCAAGCTGATCACCGCCTTTCTGGTCGACAAGGGCACGCCGGGCTTCGAGGTGCGGCCCGGCTACCGCAATGTCTCGCATCGCGGCTACACCAACAGCATCCTGGAGTTCACCGACTGCCGCCTGCCGAAGTCGGCCGTGCTCGGGGAAGTGCACCGCGGCTTCGAAGTGGCCAACACCTGGCTGGGCGCGACGCGCCTGCAGGTGGCATCCAACTGCCTGGGGCGCGCGGAGCGCGCGCTGGAGGCTGGCGCAGGCAGTGGGCGGTCGATCGGGTTCAGTTCGGGCAGCAGATCGGCAAGTTCCAGGGCGTGTCCTTCAAGCTCGCCGACATGGCGGTGGAGCTGCGGGCGGCGGAGCTGCTCACGCTGGAAGCGGCCTGGAAGCTCGAGCAAAAGCAGGCGACCGACATGCGACATGGCGATCGCGAAGCTGAAGGCCACCGAGATGCTGGCGATGGTGGCGGACGAGGCGCTGCAGATCCATGGCGGCATGGGGCTGATGACCGAGCTGCCGCTCGAGCGGATCTGGCGCGATGCGCGCATCGAGCGCATCTGGGAGGGCACCAGCGAAGTGCAGCGGCACATCATCTCGCGCGCGCTGCTGCGGCCCCTTGGGGGCTAGCTGGGACGACGGCCGCTGGCGCTTTTACTTACCCTTCCACACGGGCTTGCGCTTCTCTGCGAACGCCCGCGCGCCTTCCTTCAGGTCCTCGGAGCGCATCACCTTCTGCACGGCGCTCAGGCTGTCGTGCAGCTCGAAAGCCGGGTGCTCGGCGACCATCTCCGTATGGCGCAGCAGCTGCTTGATCGCCGGGAACAGCAGCGGCGGCCCGTCGGCGAGCTGCCGCGGCGATCTCGCGCGCCTTGGCCAGCGCCTGACCCTTGGGCACGACGTGGTTGGCGAGCCCCCAGTGCTTGGCCTCCGCCGCATCCATCCAGCGGCCGGTCATGAGGAACTCGACGGCCACGTGATAGGGGATGCGCCGGCGCAGCTTGATGGTGCCGGCATCCGCCAGCACGCCGACGTTGATCTCCGGCAGCGCGAAGCGCGCGTGCTCCTCCATGACGATGATGTCGGTGCCGAGCACGAGCTCGAAGCCGCCGCCGCAGGCGATGCCGTTGACCGCCGCAATCAGCGGCTTGTCGAGGTTGCGCGGGTAGTTGAGGCCGCCGAAGCCGCCGACGCCCCAGTCCTCGTCGGACTCCTCGCCGCTGGCGGCGGCCTTGAGATCCCAGCCGGGCGAGAAGAAGCGCTCGCCCGCGCCGGTGACGATGGCGACGCGCAGCGCCGGGTCGTCGCGAAAGGCGGTGAAGACCTCGTTCAGCCGGCGGCTCGCGGCCAGATCGATGGCGTTGGCCTTGGGGCGGTCGAGCGTCACCTCGAGAATCGCGCCGTCGGTGAGTGGTCTTGATGCCGTCGGACATTTGGCACGATGCTCCTTACAGCGAGGCGGATCAAGGCATCGACCGCCACGGCGCCGCGCCCCGGCGGGTCGCACGATGACGGGATTCAGGTCGAGCTCGACGAGCGTGCTCGACATTCGCGGCAGCGTAGCGCGTGCAGGCGAGCGCCGCTGCACCAGCGCCGCACGTCCCCCGCCGGGCTTGCCGCGGAAGCCGGCCAGCAGCTTCGCAACGCGCAGCCGCCGAGCGCCGCTGCGATGCCCGCGGCCGTGAAGGGCGGCAGCAGCGTCACGCTGTCCCGCAGCAGCTCGGTCAGTACCCCGCCGGCGCCGAGAACGAGCAGCTGGCCGAACTGCGGGTCGACGGTCATGCCCACGAGGATCTCGGCCACGCCGTCGCGTCACCATCTCCTCGACCAGCAGCGTTGCCGACAGCGGCGGACAGGCGCTGCGCGGCCGCGGCGGTCGCTCCGCGGCGGTGCGCACGTTGAGCACCACGCCGCCGACGTCGGACTTGTGCTCGAGCGCCGCGGTCGGCGGCCTTGATCACGACCGGGAAGCCGAGGCTGCGGCCGCCGTTCGCGGCCGCCTCGCGCCGGCACCAGCTGCGAGCGCGGAATCGGCGACGCCGAAGGCCGGCGAGCGCCGCCTTGGCCTCGTGCTCGCCGAGGGTCGCGCGGCACCCGGACGTGCGCTGCCGCGGGCGGCGCAGCTCCACCGCGCCGCGCCGCCGCGCCCAGGTCTCGCCGACCGCGCCGGCGAGGTCGAGCGCCTCGAGCGCCTCGCGCTGTCCCTGCAGCGGCACGACGCCGCGGCGAGGCACATCTCGCGCGTGGCGGCCGACAGCGACTCGGGCAGCGAGCGAGATGAGCAGCGCGCGGCTCGCCGCGCCGGGCAGCGCCGCGGCAAATTCCTCGATGGCACGCGACATAGGCGGAATCGTCCGCGCTGGTCTCGGGCGGGCAGTCGAGCATGAAGCCGACGGCATCGAAGCCGGCGCGCAGTGACCTCGCTGAACATGGCGCGCTGGCGCGGACAGTCGAACCAGATATGCGTGTGGAAATCGAACGGGTTGGCGATCGTGCACGCGCTCCGACAGGATCTCGCGCAGCCGCGCGGCGCTCGCTCGGCGGGATCGGCGGCGAAGTCGAGCGCCAGGTGGCGCGCGGCATCGGCGGTCATCGCCATGTCGCCTCCGGAGGCGCCCATGACGAGCACGCGCCGCCCGGCGAGCGGCCCGCCGGTGTGGAACATCTTCAGCGTCTCGCACAGCGTGGCGAGCGACTCGCAGCGCGCGATCCCCGCCTGGCGGCAGAAGGCGTCGAACGCCACATCCGCACCGGCCAGCGCGCCGGTTGGCTGCGCACCGTGCGCGCGGCCGCCTCGGTGCGGCCCGCTTTGACGAGCGCGATCGGCTTGCCGGCCTGCGCGCGCGCTGTGCGCGGCCGCGCGCGAAGCGCGCGGCATCCTTGATGCCCTCGATATACAGCCCGAACGCGCTGACGCGCTCATCGGCGCACAGCAGCTCGATCAGATCCTCCGACGGCGAGGCGGGTCTGATTGCCCACCGTGAGGACGTAGCCGATCGGCAGCGAGCGGTCGTTGAACAGCAGGTTGAGCGCGATGCGTGCCGCTCTGGCAGATGAGCGCGACGCCGCGCTCGCGCCGCCGGCCGACCACCTGGTCGGGCCACAGCGCCGCGCCGTCGAAGAAATTGATGAAGCCGTAGCAGTTGGGGCCGAAGAACGGCAGCTCGCCGGCGCTCTCGAGAGCTCCTGCGGTGAGCCGCCGGCCCTCCGCGGTGCCGGTCTCGGAGAAGCCGGCGGCGAAGCACACGAAGCCGCCGGCGCCGCGCCGCGCCAGTGCCGCCGCGATGGCCGGCACCTCGCGGTTGGGCGCGGCGATGAACGCGGCATCCGGCGCCGCGGGCAGCTCCTCGACGGAGCGATAGTAGCGCTGCGTGTCGGCGGTCGAGGGCCGGCTCGGGATGAATGCGCCAGACCTCGCCGCGTATAGCCGATGACGCGGCTGGCCGCGGCGGCGGCGTCCGCCCAGGCGCCGCCGATCAGCGCCAGCGTGCGCGGCGCGAGCAGGCGCTTGCAGCGCGTGCGCGCTCATGTCGACGCTGGCGGCTGAGCGCGCAGCTCCATGCGCCGCGAGCCGGCGGCCGCCGGCCGGCAGGCCGGCGCTCGCGGCCTGCGAGCTGCGCGAGCCGCCGCGGCCACCTCCGGCGGGAAGGCGCGCTCGCGGCCGTGTCGCGCTCCTGGCGCACGTGCAACAGCATGACCTCCGCGGTCGGCCGCCGGCTCGGCGTGTCCGGCGCAGTGCCAGCTCGAAGGCGGCGTGGATGCGCTTGTGGTCGGCGGCCGAGGATACGCACCTCGACCTCGACGGTGTCGGCCTGCTTCACCTCGTGCAGGTAATGAATGTGCATCTCCAGGGTGTAGAGCGTGCAGCGCGGTGCGCTCGCGGTAGGCGGCATCGAGACCCAGGCGGTCCATGAGCGCATCCGATCGCCTGGCTCACGATCAGCGCCGTAATAGGCATCGCGCAGGTGGCCGTTGTAGTCGATCCACTCGGGCAGATCGCGGTTGCGATAGATCGGGACGCCTGCCACGTTCAGTGCAGTCCGCAGCCGCTCGCGCGCCTGCGCCGGCGTCAGCACCCGCGCCCCCATCGCCTCGATGATCGTGCGCGCCTTCTCCACCAGCTGCGCGTTGCTCGCGTAGACCCCGCGGCTCAAGTACAGGTTGTCCTCGAGCCCGACGCGCACGTTGCCGCCGAGCAGTACCGACTGCGCCACCCAGGGCATCTGCATGCGGCTGATCGCGAACGACGTCCACACGCAGTCCGCGGGCAGCGTGTTCACCATCGCGAGCAGGTGCCCGATATCCGCCGGCACGCCATAGGGGATGCCGGTGCACAGCTGGATCAGCGCGGGCGCGGGGATCAGGCCTTCCTTGATCATCTGCTTCACGAACCAGAGGTTGCCGGTGTCGAACACCTCGAGCTCCGCCTTGACGCCGAGGTCGCGCAGGATGCCGGCGCCCTTGCGCAGGTAATCGGGCGTCGAGATGTAGGCGCGGTTGCCGTCGCCGAAGTTGAGCGTGCCGCAGTCGAGCGTGGCGATGTCCGGCCGATACAGGCCTTCGCTGCACAGCTCGATCACGTGCCGCATGCGCTCTTCCTGGCTGACGAAGTCGCGTGCCCGGCGGCCGGGGTATCCTTCGAGCCCCTGGTCGCCGACGCAGATGTAGCCGCCCATGCCGCAGGTGAGATTGACGAGGACGTCGACCTTGCTCTCGCGGATGCGCTTGACGACCTCGCGGTAGTGGCGCGTCTCCATGCTGAACGCGCCGGTCTCCGGATCGCGCACGTGAATGTGCACGATGGCCGCGCCGGCGCGCGCCGCCTCGATCGCGGAATGCGGCGATCTGCTCGGGCGTGATCGGGCAGTGCGGGCTCTTGTGACCTTGGTATCGTCGCCGGTGATGGCGCAGGTGATGATGACGTCGGAGTTCATGTGACCTCGCCTTCCGCCGCGCGGTGGCAGGTGGAAGCGCGCTGGGAGGTAATATTATGGCTATAATAATATAAGCCTGGCGGCAGTGCGCGTCGCAAGTGCGCGCCCGCGGCGCAGCAGGCAGGAGAGCAGCATGCAGACGAAACTCTTGATCGGCGGCCGTCTGGTCGCAGGCGAGGCAGCCGGCAGAGCGGGTGCTCGACGCCGCCAGCGGTGAAGAGATTGCGGCGGTGCCGGCGGCCTCGGTCGGCGCAGGTACAGGCGGCCGTCGCCGCCGCGGAGAGTGCCTTCGCCCGGCTGGGCGGCAGCCGCGCCGAAGGAGCGGGCGGCGCTGCTGCTGCGCATCGCCGAGCACATCGAGGCGGAGGCCGAGCGCCTACGCCGCGCTCGAATCGCGCAACACCGGCAAGCCGCTCGCCGCGGCGCTCAACGACGAGTTGCCGTCGATCGCCGACGTGTTCCGCTTCTTCGCCGGCGCCTGCCGCTCGCCGCAGGGGCTCGCGGCCGCGGAGTACCTGCCCGGCCATACCAGCATGGTCCGCCGCGATCCGATCGGTGTGGTCGGCTCGATCGCGCCCTGGAACTATCCGCTGATGATGGCCGCCTGGAAGATCGCGCCGGCGATCGCGGCGGGCAACACGCTGGTGCTGAAGCCCTCGGAGCTGACGCCGCTCACGCTGCTGAAGCTGGCCGCTGCGCTCGCCGAAATCCTGCCGCCCGGGGTGGTCAACATCGTGTGCGGCCGCGGCGAGCCGGTCGGCACCGCCCTCATCACTCACGAGCGCGTGCGCATGGTGTCGCTCACCGGCTCGGTGGCGACCGGACAGAAGGTGCTGGCGGCGGCGGCCGGCAACCTCAAGCGCACGCACCTCGAGCTCGGGGGCAAGGCGCCGGTGATCGTGTTCGACGACGCCGATCTCGAGGCGGTGGTCGCCGGCGTGCGCATCTTCGGCTACTACAACGCCGGCCAGGACTGCACCGCCGCCTGCCGGATGTATGCGGACAAGCGCATCTACGAGCGCCTGGTCGCCGACCTGACGGGCGCGGTGCGCACCATCAAGGTGGGCACGCAGGAGGAGGCGGGTGTGGAGATGGGCCCGCTCATCTCGCAGACCCAGCGCGAGCGCGTCGCCTCGATGGTGGCGCGCGCCGCGGCCCTGAAGCACGTCGAGCTCACCACCGGCGGCAAGGCCCGCCCGGGCAGCGGGTTCTTCTACGAGCCGACCGTGATTGCCGGGGCGCGCCAGGACGATGAGATCGTGCAGCGCGAGGTGTTCGGTCCGGTGGTGTCGGTGACGCGCTTCAGCGATACCGAGGAGGCGATCCGCTGGGCGAACGACTCGGAGTACGGCCTGGCGTCCTCGGTGTGGACGCGCGATGTCTCGCGCGCCATGCAGGTCGCGGCGCGACTGCAGTACGGCGCCACCTGGATCAACACCCACTTTGCCACGGCGAGCGAGATGCCGCACGGCGGCTTCAAGCGCTCCGGCTACGGCAAGGACCTGTCCGTGTACGCGCTCGAGGACTACACCGTGACGCGCCACGTGATGGTGAAGCTATAGACGCCGGCCGCGCCGTGCCGCGCCGCGCAGCGCTGTGCGCCGCCGCGCTGGCGCTGATCGCGGCCGCGGCCGCCTGCGGCTGCGGTGGGTCGGGAGGCGCGCAGGCTGCGGCGCACGAGGAGGCAAAGGAGCTGCACGTCTACAACTGGGCGGATTACATCGGCAAGGACACGATCGCGAACTTCGAGGCGCGCACCGGCATCAAGGTGGTCTACGACACCTACGACGCCGACGAGACCCTCGAAGCGAAGATGATGGCGGGCGACTCGGGCTACGACGTGGTCAGCACCTCGACCGACTACTTCAGCCGCCAGATCAAGGCCGGCATCTATCAGCCGCTCGACCGCTCGCTGTTGCCGAACTGGAAGAATCTCGATCCGCACATTCTGGCGATCGAGGCGCGGGCGGATCCCGGCAACGTCCACGCCATGCCCTACCTGCGCCACGTCAACGGCTTTGCCTACAACGTCGACATGATCCGTGCGCGCATGCCCGATGCGCCCGTGGACAGTCTCGACATGATCTTCAAGCCCGAAGATCATCCGCCGCTTCGCCGATTGCGGCGTGACGCTTCCTCGATTCACGCCGAGGACGTGCTGCAGCTCGCGCTGAACTACCTGCACCTCGATCCCAACACCACGCGGCCCGAGGATTACCAGCACGCCGAGAAGCTGCTGCTCGCGGTGCGGCCCTATATCCGCGCGTTCGATTCCGTCGGAGTACATGAACGGGCTCGCCAACAGCGAGTTCTGCATCTCCATGTCGCTGGTCCGGGCGACTACGCGGCCTCGCGCGGCCCGCGCCAAGGCCGCCGGCGTCGAGCGTGCACCTGGCTTTCACCGTGCCGAAGGAGGGCGCCAACGGCTCCTTCGACGCGCTGCTGATTCCCGCCGATGCGCCGCACCCGCTCGCGGCGCACCAGTTTCTCAACTTCATGCTCGAGCCGCGGGTGATCGCCGCGATCACCAACGAGATCCACTACGCCAACGACAACCGGGCGGCCGACGCCTACGTCGACCCGCAGATCCTGCAGCGACCCGGCCATCTATCCGACGCCGGAGGTCGAGGCGCGGCTGTACAACGCGCGGGAAGCCGGGCCGGCGCTCGAGCGGCTGCGCACGCGCACCTGGACGCGCATCAAGACGAACCTGTGACGCGTCCCGTGCGAGCGACCCGCGCACAAGGACGTGCGCCGCCGCAGGCGGCGAGCGGCGAGCGAACCGCGCTTTTCGCTCGCCGCGTGCGCGGGCGTGCAGGGCGTCCGCTCCGCGCTGACTAGCGCCCGGCGAGCTGCGTCTCGAGGGCGCGGCGGCGGTCGCTGCGCGTCATGAGATAGCCGGCAGCGATGACGCACACGCCGACGGCGCAGATGATCAGGCTCGCGAGCGCGTTGATGTCCGGGCTCACTCCGAGCTTCACCTTCGAGTAGATCACCATGGGCAGCGTGCTGGCGCCCGGGTCCCGACGACGAAGCTCGAGATCACCAGGTCATCGAGCGACAGCGTGAAGCTCAGCAGCCAGCTCGAGAGCAGCGCCGGCGCGATGATCGGCAGCGTGATTTCGATGAAGGCGCGCGCGGGGCCGGAGCCCAGGTCCATGGCGGCCTCCTCCAGCGAGCGGTCGGCGCTCTGCAGGCGCGACTGCACGGTGATCGTCACGTAGGCGGTGCAGAAGGCGACGTGCGAAATGCACGATGGTGGTGAAGCCGCGGTGCGGCCAGGCGAACATCTGCAGCATCGACACGAACAGCAGCAGCTGCGTGATGCCGGTGATGATCTCGGGCATCACCAGCGGCGCGTTCACCATGCCGGTGAGCAGCAGCCGCCCGCGGAAAGCGCGCAAAGCGCACCAGCGCGATCGCGGCCAGCGTGCCGAGGATCACCGCGCCGCGTGGAGGCGGTCACCGCGACCTCCAGCGACAGCAGCGCCGCCTGCAGGAGCTGGCGGTTGTGCAGCAGCTGCCCGTACCAGGCGGTGGAGAAGCCGCCCCAGACGTTCACCAGCGGTGAGGCGTTGAAGGAGTAGGCGATCAGCACCAGGATCGGGATGTAGAGGACGCGCGATGCCGAAGCACAGCACCGACAGCAGCACGGCGGAAGAGCGCTGTTCCATTGACGCTCAGGCCTCCAGCTGCCGCACGTTGTAGTACTGGTAGATCGCGATCGGGCCGGCGAGCAGCACCAGGAAGGCGATCGCCACGGCGGAGGCCACCGGCCAGTCGTGGTTGCCGAAGAACTCGTCCCACAGCACGCGGCCGATCATCAGGTTGTCGGGGCCGCCGAGCAGCGAGGGGATGACGAACTCGCCGACCGCCGGGATGAACACCAGCATCGAGCCGGCGATCACGCCGGGGATCGACAGCGGCAGGGTGATGTCGAGGAACGCCCGCCACGGCGGGCTGCCGAGGTCGGCGGCCGCCTCGAGCAGCGTGTGGTCGAGCTTCTCCAGGGTGGCGAACAGCGGCAGCACCATGAACGGCAGGTACGAATAGATGATGCCGAGGTAGACCGCCAGGCTGGTGCGCATGATGCTGCAGCGGCTGGTGGATCAGCCCGAGGTGCAGCAGCACGGTGTTGAGCAGGCCGTTGTCGCGGATGATGCCTTCGCAGGGCATACACGCGCAGCAGGAACGAGGTCCAGAACGGCAGGATGATGATGAGCAGCAGCATGTTCTGCGTCGACTTCGGAGGCGCGCGCGATGGCGTAGGCCATCGGGATAGCCGAGCGCCAGGCAGATCAGCGTCGAGAAGAACGCGGTGCGCAGCGAGTAGAGGTAGGCGACCCCGTAGACCTCGTCGGTGAACAGGTACTGGTAGTTCGCCGAGGCTCAGGGTGAGCTGCAGGTGGTGGTCGGGCGGTGAGGGTCAGAGACATCGGTGAACGGCGGCACGCGCGCCGCGGTTTCCGCGAAGCTGATCTTGAGGGCGAACGCGAACGGAATGAGAAAGAACACCAGCAGGAACAACAGCGGCGGCAGAATGATGAGCCAGCGGCCCGGACGCCCGTGTAGTTTCATGATGTCGCGCTGCGATGGTGCCTGCGCGGCTATTGTGCGCGATAAACTTGCCGCGGTGTACAGACGTTTGCCACGCCGCTGCCAAGTGCCGAGCCGCGTACCGTGACTGCGAATCGTGAGCTGCCGCCGAGCGGGCGTGGCCGCGCATCCGCAGCGCCAGCGCCAGCGGCTGATCGACGCCTGCATCTCGGCGCTGCACATCCATGGGCCCTCGCGCACCACGGTGGAGAAGGTCGTGGCGCTCGCGGACATGTCGCCCGGGATCGTGCGGTTCTACTTCGACTCGAAGGCGCGATGCTGGTCGCCTCGCTGGAGTACCTGGCCGCGGAGTTCGAGGAGCGCGTGATGGTGCCGGTGGCGCAGCTGCAAGGACACGCCGGTGCAGGCGCTGGAGCTGCTGGTGGATCTGTATCTCGATCCGGATATCGCCAGCCCGCGCAAGGTGTCGGTCTGGTACTCGTTCTGGGGCGAGGCCAGCTCGCGGCAGGAGTACTACGACATCTGCGGCAAGAAGGACGAGGACTTCGCGGCGCTGGTGCGCGAGCTCATGGAGCGGCTGATCGCGCATGACGCGGCGCAGCGCACCTCGATGCCGACGGCGTGGCGCTCGGGCTCATCGGCGTGCTGGAGGTGCTGTGGCAGGGGTTCGCGTTTCAGAGTGAGGCCGATATCGATCGCGCCGCCGCGCGTGCGGCGCTCGCTGCAGCTATCTGCGCTCGGTGTTTCCCGGCCGAATTCGCCGACACCGCGCCGCCTGGCGCCGCGTCGCCAGCACCGGCGCCGGCGGCGAGCGGCAGCGCGTCGGCTGCCGGCCGCGGCCTACGCCGACGCGGCGCTGCTGGCGGCCGAGCGCGAGCAGCTGCTGCGACCGGCGTGGCAGCTGCTCGGGCACGAGGCGGAGCTGCGCGCGCGCCGGCGACTTCCTGACTGCCGATCTGGCCGGCGAGCGCGCGCTGGTGGTGCGCGACGAGCGCGGCCGGCTGCATGTGTTCCGCAATAGCTGCCGGCAGCGGCCGCACGCGCTGCTGACGCCGCGCAAGGGGCATCTGCGCAGCGCCATTCACTGCGCCGCCACTCGCTCACCTACGGCTTCGACGGGCGACTGGTCGCCGGCGCCACGCCCGGCGATCTGACGCCGCTCGAGATGCATGCGGGTGGGGCGGCTGATCCTCGCGCGGGCGGCGAGGCGCGCGCCGGCGCCGCCCTGGGGAGGCGCCGCTGGGAGTCCTTTGCGACCTCGTGCCGCGCGGCGTCGCGGACTGGACGTGGCGGCGGATTGGAAAGCTGATGGTCGAGCAGTGGCTCGAGAGCCCGCAGCCGCAGCAGCATTTCGTGGCGCCGAACCTGCTGCTCGAGCATGCGCCCGCGAGGCGGGCGCTGATCCTGCAGGTGATTCCCGTGGCGCCGGGCGCAGCCGCATCCGCGCGCTTCGATTTCGCCGCGCGCCGCACGCGCGGCAAGCGTCGCGCGGGCGCGGCGCGTGGCAGCGGCGCATGAGCGCCTGGCTGCGCCAGCAGATCGAGCTGGCCGAGTCGACTCAGGCGGGCCTGGCGGGCGCTGCCGAGGACCGCGCGGAGAGCCGGGCCGGTGACGCCGGCGCTGGCGCAGTTCCGCGCGTCGATCGCAGCACTGCTGCGCTCGCTCCCGGCGCGCAGAAACCGCGCGCGCTCTAAGCGAAGCGCGCCGGGGCGCTCGGGCAGCTCACCTCCGGGATGCGCTCGCGCAGCAGATCGTGAAATTCGAACATGCAGTTCTCGATGCTGCGACAGCGGCCCGGGCTCGTAGCTGCTGCGGCGAGGCCGCGCTGCAGCCGCCCGCACAGAAATCCGTCCTCGCGCTGACCTGCCGGTTGATGCGGTTGCCCAGCTAGCGCACGATGCGCATCTCGCGCCGCTCGTCCGGCAGTCGCGAACGCGCCGCCGCGGATCAGCGCCTTGCCCGGCCCGCGCGGCAGCACCTGGAAGAAATCCATCTGGTCGGGAAACGACGTCGATGCCCGAGATTCGGCAGCATGCTGTAGAAACTCCAGCGCGCCGGTGCGGCTCGGGCAGATGCGGCGCGGTCACCTCGCCGACGTACTGCTGTACATGCGCTCGCTCCAGCGCGACGAGGGCGCCTCGCGCATCCAGCTGATGCCGCGCGCGACGCCGCGGCAAGTCGCGCTGGTCCTCGTAGTCGGGCGTGAACATGCGGTTCAGGCCCGGATGGCCGATGGGCACGTGATAGGACTCGAGGTAGTTGTCCATCGCGATCTTCCAGTCGACATCCCAGTGCTCGATGTAGAGCGGTGCGTGCGGCACCATCTCCTCGAACCGATGAGGCGCGAACTCTTCGAGGAACGGCGCCCAGATCTGTGAGGGTGGCGGCGGGCGCCTCTGCGGCGAGGCAGACGAACACGAAGCCGAGCGCCATGCTCCACGCGCACCGGCTTGAGTCCATGCTCGCGCAGGTCCAGAGCCGGGAAAGCTCTCCTCGCCGGAGTCGCGAGCAGCGATCCGTCGTAGCGGTAGGTCCAGCCGTGATACGGGCAGGTGATGCGGCCCGGGCAATTGCCGGCGCCGTCGAGCAGGCGCGCGCCGCGATGGCGGCAGACGTTGTGGAACGCCCGGATGTCGCCCCTGCCGCTCGCGCAGCACGATCACGCTGTCGGAGCCCAGTTCGAAGGTCATGTAGTCGCCGGCGTTCGGGATCGAGCTGATGTGGCAGACGATCTGCCAGCTCGGCTTCAGGATCCGCTCGTATTCGAGGCGCGTCATCTCGCGGATGGTTGTAGACCCAGGCCGGCAGGGCGCGCGGCACGAGACCGGGCCCGGCGACTCGACCGGGCGGGCGACAGTGGCATTCATGGGAGCTCTCCCGGCAGGGGGTTCGAGGGTCGCTACGATTGTACCGCAAAAAATTATATGAGCATATAGACGCTGCGTATGACCAATGGTATGGTGCCGTATCTGCTGCGAATTTTTGCCGACAGGAGAGCGCCATGGCCCGAACCCTGACCCGCAACCACGAGCACTTCCGCCGCGCGCTGCAGCGCCTGCCGCTGGGCGTCGCCTCCAACTTCCGCTTCTGGGGCGAGGAGCGCACGATCTACGTGAAGCAGCGGCCGCGGCGCCCGCGTCACCGATCTCGACGACAACGTCTATGTCGACTACCGCATGGGCTATGGCCCGGCGATCCTCGGCTACGCCGATCCGCGCGTCGATGAGGCCGCGCGCGCAGGCATGGAAGTCGGCGGCGTGTTCGCGCTGTCCACCGAGCGCGAGTACCGCGTCGCCGAGCGCATCGCGCAGATGGTGCCGGCGGCGGAGCTGGTGCGCTTCTCCAACTCCGGCACCGAGGCGGTGATGGCGGCGCTGCGGCTGGCGCGTGCCTACACCGGCAAGGACGACTACGTCATTCTCGAAGGCAGCTACCACGGGCTGTTCGATGCCGCCATGTGGTACACGCCGATGGACAAGTGGTCGCAGGTCGGCGATCCGCGGGTCATGCCCTACAGCGAGGGCGTGCCGCTCAGCGACGCGCAGCTTCGCGCATTTCGTGCAGGCGAACGATGCCAACCAGCTCGAGGACGTGCTGCAGCGGCACGGACATTCGATCGCCTGCCTGCTGATCGAGCCGATCATGGGCAACTGCCTGGGCATCGCGGCCGAGCCGGACTACCTGCGCGCGGCGCGCGAGCTGTGCGACCGCTACGGCGTGGTGCTGATCATCGACGAGGTGAAGACCGGCTTTCGCGTGGCCCGCGGCGGCGTGCAGGAGCTGTACGGCGTGCACGCCGACCTGTGCACCTTCGCCAAGGCGGTGGCCAACGGCTATCCGATCTCGGTGCTCGCGGGGCGCGAGGAGATCATGCGCAAGATCGGCAGGGGCGTCGCGCACGGCGGCACCTACACCGCGCACCCGGTGTCGCTGGCGGCGGCGGAGAAGACCCTGCAGATTCTCGACGAGACCGATGCGCTGGAGCGCTCGCCGCCTACGGCACGCGGCTGCGCAACGGCATGAGCGCGATCCTGAAGGCGCGCGGCATCGCGCACAGCTTCGTCGGCCATCCGTCCATGAGCGGCCTGTACTTCGCGCACGATCCGCCGCGCACCTACCGCGACTGGAAGGGCAGCGACTACACGTTCTACGACGCGGCCGCGCAGGTGCTGCACGATGAGCGCATCCTGTGCGAGCCGGATTCGCGCGAGCCGTGGTTCATGTCGGCGGCGCACGATGATTCGTGCCTGAAGGACACGCTCGCCGCGTTCGAGGTGGCGATCGACCGCACGCTGGATTCCCTGCCCAGCACGCGCCGCGTGCCTGCCTGAGCGCGGGCGGCGGGGCGTCGCCCGTGAGCAGGGGGGCCGCGAACGGAGCCGCGAACCGCCACGACGCGATCGTCGTCGGCGCCGGCCACAACGGGCTGGTGGCACGCCTGCTATCTGGCGCGCGCGGGGCTCAATGTGCTGGTGCTCGAGCGCAACCCCTACATCGGCGGCGCGGCGGTCAGCCGCCAGCTCTACGACGGCTTCACCTACTCCAACTGCTCCTACGTGTGCAGCCTGCTGCGCACGGAGATCATCCGCGCGCTGGAGCTGCCGGCGTACGGGCTGCAGATCATTCCCTACGAGGGCGGCTGCACCATGATGCGCGACGGCGGGCATCTGGCGCTCTACGACAATCACGATGCCTTGCGCCGCGAGATCGCGCGCCACTCGCGCCGCGACGCGGAAGGCCTACGACCGCTACGTGCGCGACATGCTGCGGCACTGCCGCTTCATCAAGCCGCTGCTGCTGCGCGAGCCGCCGGACCCGACTTCCTTCAAGCCGCGCGACATGCGCGAGCTGCTCTTCCTCGGCAGGCATTTCCACCGGCTCGGCGAGGCGCGCATGTACGACACGCTGCGCTTCTGGACGATGAGCTGCGCCGACTTTCTCGACGAATACTTCGAGAGCGAGATCGTCAAGGCGCATCTCGCCGGCAGCTCGATCATCGGCACGGCGCTCGGGCCGCGCTCGCCGGGCACCGCCTACGTGCTGCTGCATCACTACATGGGCAGTATCGACGGCGCGGTCGGCGCCTGGGGTTTCGCGCGCGGCGGCATGGGCGCGATCACGCAGGCGCTCGCGGCCTCGCTGCGGGCGAGCGGCGGGACGATGCGCGCAAGCGCGCCGGTCGAGCAGATCCTGGTGCGCAACGGCCGCGCCACGGGCGTGGTGCTCGCGGACGGCGAGGAGATCAGCTGCCTCCGTCGTGGTCTCCAATCTCGACGTGAAGCGCACGTTCCTCGAGACCATGGCGCCCGAGCACCTGCCGCCGGAGTTCGTCGAGCAGGTGCGCAACTTCAAGATCCGCGGCTCCTCCGGCAAGCTCAACATCGCGCTCGATGGCCTGCCGCACTTCCCCGCCATCCCGCAGGGCTCGCCGGCGACGCGCGGCGACATGCACGTCACCGACACGCTCGAGATGGTCGAGCGTGCCTATGATGACTGGAAGGAGGGGCGCTGGTCGCGCGCGCCGTACATCGACATGCTGATTCCGTCGCAGATCGATCCCACCATGGCGCCGGACGGCAAGCACTACATGTCGGTGTTCGTGCAGTACTGTCCCTACCAGCTCGCCGACGGCGAGTGGACAGCCGAGAAGCGCCAGGCCTTCGGCAACACGGTGATCGATGCCATCGCGCGCCACAGCCCGGACTTCAAGGATCTGATCCTGCACGCGGAGATCCGCACCCCGTGGGACCTCGAGAACGAGGTGGGGCTGACCGAGGGCAACATCTTCCAGGGCGAGCTGACCTTCGATCAGCTGCTGTTCAACCGCCCGATTCCCGGCTACGCGCAGTACCGCGCCCCGGTGCGCGGCATGTACATGTGCGGCTCCAGCACCCACCCGGGCGGCGGCGTCATGGGGGCCCCGGGAGCCAACGCGGCCGGCGCCATTCTGCGCGATCTGGGGCGGCTTCAGTGAACGCGGCGACAGACACGCGCTACGACAGCATCGTGATCGGCGGCGGCCACAACGGCCTGGTGTGCGCCACCTATCTCGCGCGCGCCGGGCGCACGGTGCTGGTGCTCGAGGCCGCCGAGCGGGTGGGGGGCGCGGCCGTCACGCGCGAGTTCGCGCCCGGGTTCAGCGTTTCCGCCTGCGCGCATCTGCTGCATCTCATGCCCCCTGCGCTGATGCGCGAGCTGGGTCTTGAAGCGCACGGCCTCGAGCTCGCCGCGGCGGGCCTGCCGACGCTCGCCCTGTCGCAGGACACGCGCCACCTGCAGCTCGGTGCGGGAGAGCTCACGGCGCTCGCCGCGCGCTCGGCGGCGGACGCGGCAGCTCTGGCGCGAGTGGCGCTCGCTTCTCGCGGCGCCTCGCCCGTGCGCTGCATCCGGTGCTCGACCGCACACCGCCCCGGCTCGGCACCGATAGCTGGCGCGACCGCGCCGCGCTCCTGGGCCTCGGCTGGCGCATCCGCCGCCTCGGGCGCCGCGACATGCGCGAGCTGCTGCGCATCGGCGGCATGTGCGTGCACGATCTGCTCGAAGAGCGCTTCACCCTGCCGCTGCTGAAGGGCGCGCTGGCGCTCGATGCCGTGCTCGGCACCAATCTCGGCCCGCGCTCGCCCGGCACGGTGTTCTCGCTCCTGCTGCGCAGCGCAGCCCCCGGCGGCACGGATTCGCTGGCGCTGCCGCGGGGCGGCCTGGGTGCCGTGTCCGATGCGCTGGCGCGGGGCGCGCGCGCGGCGGGCGCGGAGCTTCGCACCGGCGTCAGTGGTGCGAGCGTATCCGGGTGCGCGAGGATCGTGCGGCGGGAGTGATTCTCGCCTCGGGCGAGGAGATCGCGGCGACGACCGTGGTCTCGAGCGCCGACCCGAAGCGCACCTTCCTCGAGCTGCTGGGTGTCGAGCACCTGGATGCCGGCTTCGTGCGGCGCGTGACCCAGCTGCGCTCGCGCGGGCTCACCGCGAAGCTGCACCTGGCGCTCGATCGGCTGCCCCAGTTCCCGGGGCTCGACGAGGCGGGGCTGCGCGCACGGCTGCTGGTGGCGCCCTCTCCCGACTATATCGAGCGCGCCTACAACCATGCCAAGTACGGCGAATTCTCGAGCGCCCCCGATGCTCGAGATCACGATCCCGAGCGCTGCTCGATGCGCAGCTTGCGCCCCAGGGCAAGCACGTCATGTCGGTGATCGTGCAGTACGCGCCCTATGCGCTCGCGGGCGGCTGGGAGGGTCAGCGCCGGGCCTTCACAGAGCGCATCATCGACACGCTCGCGGCCTACGCTCCGCGGCTGCGCGAGCACATTCGAGCGAGCGAGCTGCTGACGCCGCCGGATATCGAGCGCGAGTTCCGCATCACGGGGGGCCACTGGCATCACGCCGAGCTGGCGCTCGACCAGTTCCTCATGGTGCGCCCGGTGCCGGGCGCGGCGCAGTACCGCACGCCGCTCCCCGGCCTGTTCCTGTGCGGCGCGGGCTGCCATCCGGGCGGCGGCGTCATGGGGCTCGCCGGACGCAATGCCGCGCGGCAGATCATGCGCGAGGCCGCATAAGCCATGCTGACCGAGAGCGAACCGCACTATCGTCAGCCACTGCTGAAGACGCCGTTCCACGAGCGGGCGCGCGCGCTGAGCCAGCTCGACAGCTTCATGCCGTGGGCCGGCTACACGACGGTCGATGTCTTCACCAGCGTCGAGCAGGAGTATTTCGCGATCCGCAACGCGAGCTCGCTCTACGACCTGACGCCCATGGTGAAGTACCGCATCGCGGGGCCGGACGCGCTGCGCTTCCTCAATCGGCTGGTGACGCGCGATCTGCGCAAGCTCGCACCCGGCAAGGTCGCCTACACGGTGTGGTGCGACGACGCGGGTCACCTGATCGATGACGGCACGGTGTTCGCGATTGCAGCGAACGAATACCGCCTCTGCACCGGCGAGCGGCAGCTCGACTGGCTGCTGGCCTCCGCGCTCGGCTTCGATGTCGAGATCCGCGAAGTCACCGAGGAGATCGCCGCGCTCGCCGTGCAGGGCCGACCTCGGCCCGGCTGCTGCGGCTCGTGGGGCTCGCCGGCATCGAGCGGCTGAAGCCCTTCGAGCATGGCGAGTTCTGCATGCCGCGCGTGCCGGCGGCGCTGACGAGCTGGTAATGATGGTCTCGCGCACCGGCTTCACCGGCGATCTGGGCTACGAGCTGTGGATGCAGCCCACGGACGCCGAGGCGGTCTGGGATGCGCTGATGGAGGCCGGGCGCACCCGCGCCGTGCGGCCCATCGGCTCGCGCGCGCTCAACATCGCGCGCATCGAGGCGGGATTCCTGCTGCCGAACGCTCGATTTCGTCTCCGCCGCGCATACCCTGTTCTGGGCACCGAGCGCTCGCCGCTCGAGCTCGGGCTCGGCTGGCTGGTGGATTTCAAGAAGGGACACTTCACCGGGCGCCGCGCGCTGCTCGCGGAAGCAGCGCGCGGGCCGCGCCGCCAGCTCGTGGGGCTCGACATCGAGGGCAACAAACCCGCGCACAATGCGCTGCTGTACGCCGAGCGCTCCGGGCAAAAAGGAGGCGGGCAGCGTGACCTCGGCGACCTGGTCGCCGACCTGCAAGCGCAATATTGCGCTCGCGATGGTTCGATGCCCCCTACATCGCCACCGGCTCCGCGCTCTGGGCCGAGATCTACCTGAATCGCGAGCTGGTGTGGGAGCGGCGCATGGTGCGGGCGCGCGTGGTCGAGCGGCCGTTCTTCGCGCCGCGAACGGCGCCGCGCCACGCCGCCGGCGGATTTCTGAAGCTGCCACCGCGCGCACCATGATCGCCAACCAGCCCAAGCCGCTCGCCGACCGCCCATGGCTCGATCCGAGCGCCAGCGCCGCAGATCGTCATCGAGGGCGTCAGCAAGACCTACGGCGCCAGCACCGCGGTCGATAACGTCACGCTCAGCATCTACAAGGGCGAGATGTTCGCGCTGGTGGGCGCCTCGGGCTGCGGCAAGACGACGCTGCTGCGCATGCTGGCCGGTTTCGCGCAGCCGAGCAGCGGCCGCATCTGCATCGACGGGGTGGAGATGAGCACGCGTGCCGCCGCACGAGCGGCCGGTGAACATGATGTTCCAGTCGTACGCGCTGTTTCCGCACATGACGGTCGAGCAGAACGTCGGCTACGGCCTGCGGCGCCTGCCGCTCGATGCCGCCACGCGGCAACGAGCGCGTGCAGGAAGCGCTCGACATGGTGCAGCTCGGGCGCGCTCGCGCAGCGCAAGCCGCACCAGCTCTCCGGCGGCCAGCGCCAGCGCGTGGCGCTGGCGCGCGCGCTGATCCGCCGGCCCAAGGTGCTGCTGCTCGATGAGCCGCTGTCGGCGCTCGACAAGAAGCTGCGCGAGCAGACCCAGTTCGAGCTCATGGACCTGCAGTACCAGGTCGGCATCACCTTCATCGTGGTGACGCACGATCAGGACGAGGCCATGGCGCTGGCGACGCCGCATCGCGGTCATGGATCGCGGCCAGGTGGTGCAGGTCGGCACGCCGGCGGAGATCTACGAGTTCCCGCGCAGCCGCTTCGTCGCCGACTTCGTCGGCACCACCAATCTGTTCGAGGGCACGGTCAGCGCCTGCGAGCCGGGCCTGATCACGGTGCGCTGCGCCGAGACCGGCTGCGAGCTGCTGGTCGACGATGGCGGCCGCTTCAGCGTCGGTCAGCGCGTGTGGGTCGCGCTGCGGCCGGAGAAGATCCGCCTCGGCAAGCAGCCGCGCGACGCGGCGCGCGCGTCAATCAGTTGCGCGGCACCGTGTGGGAGCTCGGCTACCTCGGCAACCGCTCCACCTATCAGATCAAGACCGCCAGCGGCAAGCTCGTCACGGTCTTTGCCCAGAACGAGCGGCGCACCTCGGAGGTCGCCATCGACTGGAGCGATGAGGTGTTTGTCAGCTGGGGCGCGGATGCAGCGGTGCTGCTCGAGTCATAAACTACACGGCGCCTGGGCAGGGGCGCCCATGCAAGTCTGGGGGGACAAGCACATGAGGAATTCAACTCGCACCCTTCGCAGCGCGATCTGTCTGCCGCTCGCCGCGCTCGCCGCGCTCGCCGCGCTGGCGTGCCGGCGGCGGCGCGCGCCGATGCCGCGCGCAGTCACGCCGCGCAGGCAGCGCCGCAGCTCCGACGGAGGCGGCGGGCGCACGGCGCGCGGCGAAGGGCTGCAGGAGGTGGTCGTCACGGCGACGCGCCACGAGGAGTCCCTGAGCAAGGTGCCGATCAGCGTCACCGCGCTCACTCAGGAGACGATGGACCAGAAGGGCATCAAGGACTTCCGGACATCGTGCGCTTCACGCCCGGTGTGTCGATCGATCAGACCGGCACCAATGCCATCTCCATCCGCGGCATCTCCTCCTCGGGCGGCGCCGGCACCACCGGCATCTATATCGACGACACGCCCATCCAGATGCGCTCGCTCGGCTTCAACCCCGACGACACGCTGCCGAAGACCTTCGATCTGGATCGCGTCGAGGTGCTGCGCGGACCGCAGGGCACGCTGTTCGGCGCGGGCTCGGAAGGCGGCACGGTGCGCTACATCCTGACGCAGCCGAGCCTGACCACCGCCAGCACCTACGTGCGGAGCGAGGTCTCCTACACGCAGTACGGCCAGCCGAGCTACGAGCCCGGCATCGCGCACGGCGGCCCGATCATCGACGGCACGCTCGGTTTGCGCGCCAGCGTCTGGTACCGCAGCGACGGCGGCTGGATCGATCGCGTGGACCCGACGACCGCGTGCGATGTCGAGCACGATGTCAACCACGCCGGCACGCTGGTGCTGCGCCTGGCAGCGCTCTGGCAGCCGGTCGACGCCTTCACCGTACACCGAGCATCTTCTATCAGAACGCAAGAAGCACGACGACTCGACCTACTGGCCGGCGTACTCCGACCCCGCTGCCGGGCATTTCAACACCGCGACCCCGGAGCGCATCCCGGACCGACGACGATACTACCTGCCGGCGCTGAAGCTCGAGTCGGACCTCGGCAAGAGCCAGATCATCTCCAACACCTCCTACTACCACCGCGACGAGATCACCGGCTACCAAGGCACGGTCTACAACCTGAGCTACTACCAGACGCCGGCTGGCCTACTTCGGCGCGTGGGCTGCCGAGGCGAGCGGCGTCGCGGGCAACTGCCCGTGGTATCCCGCTGCTCGACGGCAGCGGCATTCACCTGCCGGCGGGCTTCAGCAACTACCAGACGCCCAACACCATGACGAACTCACAGCAGAGCTACACGCAGGAACTGCGCTGGCAGTCGACCGACGCGGCCGCAAAGCTGCGCTGGACCGCTGGGTGTGTTCTGGCAGCTCGCGAAGGAGGGCAGCATCGAGGAGCTGAAGGACACCCAGATCATCCCATTCTTCAACTATCTCTACGGCATCGACCCGACGAGCGCGAGCTACTACGGTCCCTATCTACTCGTGCCCCACCAACGTCAACTACACGGCCATTCCCGCCTGCGACATCTACTACAACCCCAACACGACCTTCGACCGCCAGATCGCCGGCTTCGGCGAGCTGAGCTACGCCTTCACCGACTGGTTCCGGCTGACCCTCGGCGAGCGCGTGGCGCGCACCTCGTTCTCGCTGACTCACTACGCCGACGGCCTGGAGAACTTCGGGCCCTTCGGCCCGGCAGCGGTCTACGGCGAGCCAGCGCGAGACGCCCAACACGCCCAAGGCGACGCCTGCCTTCCAGATCGACCCGAATGACCTCTTCTACGCCACTTACGCCAAGGGCTTCCGCGTCGGCGGCGGCAACGCGCCGCTGCCGCCGTACTGCGCTCACGGATCTCGCGGCGGCGGCTATCCGAACGGCGCACCGCTGACCTACAAGTCCGACTCGACGCAGAGCTACGAGATCGGCTCCAAGAACACCTTCGGACAGGCGCTGCGGATCGCGACCAGCGTCTACTACATCAAATGGAACGACATCCAGCAGAACGTCTACGTCGCCGGCGCCTGCGGCCTGCAGTTCACCGACAATCTGGGCACGGCGGTCGCCAAGGGCTGCGACCTGCAGGCGGAGCTGCGCTCGGCGCGGTGCACATCGATTTTGCCGACCGGCTACACCAGTGCGCGCTACACGAAGAACTCACCGCCAGACTGCATGCCACCGGGGCAGGATCCCCTGCAAGGCGAGCAACGGCGATGCGATCTCCGGACAGGCCGCAATTAACTACGCGCCTGGCCTGAATCCGCCCTTTACCGTGGCACTGGGCGCGCAGTACGGCTTCAAGCTCGGGCAGCGCGACGCCTTCGTGCGCGCCGACTGGGAGTACCAGAGCCGCAATCCCTGGCTGTCGGCGCTGCAGGATCCCCGCAACACGGCGCAGTACAACCCGTTCACCTACACGCTGGCCTCGACGACCTTCACCTCCGCTCGCGCCGGCGTGTATCTGGGCGACTGGCAGCTGGCGCTGTTCATCGACAATCTGTTCGACTCACATCGCGGTGACTGGCTACGCGTTGGGACAGCCCGGCCGGGGTCCCCACGGTGCAGGAGAACGACTACACCTTCCGCCCGCGTACCATCGGCATCAATGCGACCTGGCACCTGGGGGCGGGGCACTAGGGCACAAGACGCTTGATTTCCCGGGGCCCCGCGCTGGCCGTGAGGTTGGCGCGGATGCTACCGTGGCGTCCGCATGCCAACAGGCGAAACACCCGCGGGCGCAGCGGCCGCGGCGCGGTGGCGCGCGCTGAGCGGCTGAACACCCGGGCCGCCGGGGTGGTCGGGCTCGCGGTGCTGTGCAGCCGCGTGCTGGGACTGGCGCGCGAGCAGATCTTCGCGGCCCTGTTCGGCGGCGGGCGCGTCATGGACGCGTTCACCATCGCGTTCCGCATCCCGAATCTCCTGCGCGACCTGTTCGCCGAGGGCGCGCTGTCGACCGCGTTCGTCACCGTGTTCACCCGCACCGCGGCGCTCGAGAGATGACGCCGCGGCCTGGCGGCTCGCCAACAAGGTGGCGACGCTCGCGATCGTCGTGCCTGAGCGCCATCACCGTGCTCGGGATCGTGTCCGCGCCGTGGCTGGTGGCGGCGCTCGCGCCCGGCTTCGATCCGCACAAGGCGGCGCTCACCGTGACCCTGACGCGGGTCATGTATCCGTTCATCCTGCTGGTGTCGCTCGCGGCACTGGTCATGGGGATGCTGAACGCGCGCAACGTGTTCGGCATCCCGGCGATGGCCTCGAGTTTCTTCAACCTCGGATCCATCGTCAGCCGGCGTCGTTCTCGGCTACTGGCTCGATCCGCACTTCGGGCCGCGCGCCATCCTCGGCCTCGCCATCGGCACGCTCATCGGCGGCGCCCTGCAACTGCTGGTGCAGCTGCCGGCGCTGCAGGCGCTAGGGCTACGTGTTTCGGGCCGACTTCCATTGGCGCGATGCGCGGCGTGGCGGCGATCCTGCGCCTGATGGGGCCGTCGGTGATCGCCGCCAGCACGCACGCAGGTCAACGTGCTGGTCAACTCGGTGTTCGCCTCCGAGCTCGGTGACGGTCCGACCTTCTGGCTGACGGTGGCGTTTCGGCTCATGCAGCTGCCGCTCGGCATCTTCGGCGTGGCGCTCGGCACCGTGGCGCTGCCGCTGCTGGCGCGCATGGCGGCGACCGGCAACCGCCGGCGTTTCGCAGCGAGCTGGCGCGCGGCATGCGGCTCGCCTTTCTGATGACGATTCCCGGCGACCATCGGGCTGATGGTGCTGGCCGAGCCGATCATCTCGGTGCTCTACCAGCACGGGCGCTTCGGCGCCCACGAGACCGCGCGAGGCCGCCGGAGCGCTGCGCTTCTACGCCATCGGCCTGTGCGGCTACGCCGCGCTCAAGGTGCTCGTAAACGCGTTCTATGCGCTCGATCAGCGCAAGACGCCCATGGTGGTCAGCTTCCTCGCGGTGGGCGTTAACCTGCTGCTCAACTGGCTCTTCACCCTGCGCCTTGGGCTGGGGGCACCGGGGGCTGGCGTTCTCCACCGCCTGCATGGCGACCAGCAACTTCCTGATTCTGTACTTCCTCATGCGCTCGCATCTCGGGCGGCTCGAGTCGCGTACGATGCTTGCGCTGCTGGCGAAAGCTGGCGCTGGCATCGGCGGTGCTGCTCATCGTTGCCTGGGCGGGGGCGCATCTGCTGCTCGCCGACTGGGCGGTGCAGCCGTTCTGGCCGAAGTGCCTCAGCCTGCTGCTTGTCATCGCCGCCGCGGCTGGCGCGTTCTTCCTGTCTGCCGGCGCGCTTCGGATCGGGGAGATCCGCGATCGTGGCGGCCGGGGTGCGGCGCAGGTTGGCGGCACGCGGCTTGAAATAGGCGCGGCCAATGTCCAATCTCGCTCGGGCCGGGCAGGCGGGCCGAGGCCGCATTCAGCCAAGATTCAGCCAAAGGACGGGATGAGGATGAAACACATGACATCGAATCTGCGCATTCTCGCGCCCCTGTTGCTGTCAGGTTGTGCAGGACCGGCGCTCGCGCAGGTGTATTACCAGTCTCCGCCCGTGCGGCCGGTGCAGTGGTTCATCGCACGGCGGCGGCAGCACCACGCAGGGACAGACCGGGAACGATTTCGACAACGGCTGGACCATTGGCACCGGCGTGCTAATCCGCCCCGATCCGACGCAGCCGTTCGCGCTGCGCGTCGAAGTCAACTACACCCGCTCCGATGCCAACGACCAGTTCATCGCCCAGAACGAGACGGCGACCAACACGCCGATCGACCACGGCTCCCTGCAGACCGTCACCGGCTTCGTGGACGGCGTACTCGAGGCACCCTTGAGCCCCTGGGCACGCCTGTACGCGACCGGTGGAGTGGGCTGGGATATCGGCGCATCGAGCTCACGCAGAATGGCTTCTTCTGTGACGCGTTCTTCTGTGGATCGGGCTTCGGCCACGAGTCGCTGGTGGCGAGCAACGAAACCACGCGCTTCGCCTGGAACGCCGGCGCCGGCATGAACTTCGCGCTGCCGCACGGACAGTCGTGGTTCATCGAGGCGCGTTACGAGCGCATCGAGACCCCGACACCGACGGAATTCATCCCCATCCGCATCGGCTTGCGCTTCTAGCTTTGCGCTTTTAGGCTGCCGCCTCCGCGGCGAAGCCGATGCAGGCCGCGAGGATGCGCTCCAGCACGGCGCGCATCGGGGCGGCAAACTCCTCGTCCTATGGCGCACGGCCAGTTGCCGGCGTCGACCTCGCCGGAGGGCTCGCGCATGTATCCGCGGCAGGCGAGCTCCATCTGCACGGCGTGCACGCCCTCGCGCCGGGCGGCCGTGGTGGCGGGTCGTGTAGCCGCCTTTGAAGCGGCCGTTGGTCACGCGCGAGAAGTCGCTCCGGCATCGCACAGCCCCTCGATCCGCTGCGGTCAGCGCCGCCGGGCAGCTCGCGCCGCTGTTGGTGCCGATGTTGAAATTCGGCAGCGTCGCCGGCGAACAGCCGCGGAATCGCTGAGCGGATCGAGTGGCAGTCGTATACCACGATGGCCGGGTGCCGCGCGCGCAGGCGGGCGATCTCCGCCGGCACGCGCGTGGTGATAGGGCTCGAAGTACTCACGTCGCCGCGCCGGCGATCTCCTTCGCATCCGGCGCGGAGCCCGCCCGGTACAGGGGCTCCCCGTCGAATGTCGTGGTGGGGCACAGCTCCGTGGTCGCCTGCCCGGGATAGAGCGAGGCGCCGGACGGGTCGCGATTGGCGTCGATGACGGTGCGCGAAATCGACGTGCGGATCACCGTCGCGCCCAGCTCGCGCGCGAAGCCGTACAGCTTGTCGATCCACCAGTCCGCGTCCTTGCGCGCGAGCCAGCGCGATCTGAGGCAGGCCTCGATCTCCGGCGGAATGTCCGTTCCCGGTGTGCGGCATGGTCACCACCAGGGGCGCGGTCCGCTGCCGGACGGTTCAGCCACTGACGCCTCGGCTGAGCGCTCGATCTCCGCCCACCTCCTCGCAGCTGACGCCTCGGCGGCCAATCATGCAATAATGTACGGCGTGCATGGCGGAGCCTGTGGTTTGCGTCGGCGTTGCTGCCGGACGGGTGGGCGACGCGCGTGCGCCTGACCAGCGCGGACGGCCGCATCGAGCGGGTCGACAGCCGGCGTCGCGCCGCGCCCGGGGATGAGCGCCACGGCGTCGGCGTGCCCGGGCTTCCGAACCTGCACAGCCACGCTTTTCAGCGCGGCCTGGCCGGGCTTACGGAGCGCCGCGGGCCCACGCGGCGACAGCTTCTGGACCTGGCGCGAGCTCATGTACCGCTTCGTCGAGCGTCTCGAGCCGGAGGAGCTCGAGGCTATTGCCGCGCTCGTGCTATGCGGAGATGCTGGAGGCGGGCTTCACCCACGTCGGCGAGTTCCACTACCTCCACCACGATCGCGACGGCACCCACTTCGCGAATCCCGGCGAGCTCGCCGGCCGGATCGCCGCGGCCGCGGCGCGACACCGGCATAGGGCTCACCCTGCTGCCGACGTTCTACGCGCATAGCGGTTTTGGCGGCGCCGCGCCCGCCGCGCGACAGCGACGCTTCATCAACGATGTCGAGAGCTTCGCGCGCATCGTGGAGGCCAGCCGAAGCGCCGTGCGAGCGCTTGCCGGGAGCGACCGTCGGCGTGGCTCCGCACAGCCTGCGGGCCGTCACTCCCGAAGAGCTCAGCCGCGGTCGTGAAGATCGCGCAAGGCGGGGTCATTCACATCCACATCGCCGAGCAGACGCAAGGAAGTCGAGGACTGCCTCGCCTGGTCCGGTCGCCGGCCCATCGAGTGGCTGCTGGAGAATCAGCGCGGTGGATGAACGCTGGTGCCTGGTTCATGCCACTCATGCGACCGAGGCTGAAGTCTCGCGGGTATGGCGGCGAGCGGTGCGGTCGTCGGGTTGTGTCCTATCACCGAGGCGAATCTGGGCGATGGCATTTTTCCGGCGCCGGCGTTCCTGGAGCAGGGCGGCCGGTTCGGCGTCGGCTCGGATTCCAACGTGCTGCTCGATGGGGCCGAGGAGCTTCGCATCCTGGAGTATTCCCAGCGCCTCGCGCATCGCGCGCGTAACGTGCTGGCGTCCGCTGAGGGCCGAGTCGACCGGCCGCAGCCTGTTCGATGCCGCGCTGGCCGGTGGCGCGGCAGGTGCTGAATTTGCAGGCTATGCGGCCTCGACGCGTGGGCGCATCGCGCGGACGTCGTCAGTCTCGCTTCCGATCACCCGGCGCTGGCGGAACGCCGCGAGGATGAGATTCTCGATAGCTGGATTTTTGCGGGCGGCCGCGCAGTGGTCGATTGCGTCTGGCGCGCCGGCGTGAAGGTTGTTATCAATGGCCGCCATCATCGGCGGGACGCGCTACTGGCGCGTTATCGTCGTACGCTCAAGGGCCTGCTGGCGTAGCGGTCGGGCAGAGCGCGCTGAGGATCGAGGGCTGAATGGGGGCGGTTTGCTCATGAATAAGCTTTTTGGCATCCTGCTGGCGGTGGTCGGGCGGATTCGCGCTCGGCGGCATCGCGCTGCACCGGGCGGAGCCGATCAATTCGCTGTGGATCGTCGTGGCCGCCGGTGTGCATCTATCTGCTCGGCTACCGCTTCTACGCCGCCTGGATCGCCGCGCAAGGTCTGCCTCGTCGATCCAACTCGCGCGACCCCCGCCGAGCGGCTCAACAACGGCCGTGACTTCGTGCCGACGCATCGCTGGGTCGTCTTCGGCCATCACTTCGCCGCCATCGCCGGTCCCGGTCCGCTGGTCGGCCCGACGCTCGCCGCGCAGTTTGGTTATCTGCCCGGAACGCTGTGGATCATCATCGGCTCGGTGCTCGGCGGCTGCGTGCAGGACATGACCATGCTCATGCTCTCCATGCGCCGCGACGGCCGCAGCCTCGGCCAGATGGCGCGCGATGAGCTGGGACCGGTGGGAGGCTTCGCCGCTCTCATCGGCACGCTGATGATCATGATCATTCTGATCGCGGTGCTCGGCCTCGTGGTCGTGAACGCGATGAAACACAGCCCCTGGGCGACCTCGACGGTGTTCGCCACCATCCCGGTCGCGATCCTCGTCGGCTTCTACATGCGCTCGCTGGCGGCCCGGCCGGGTGCTCGAGGCCTCCGGCGATCGGCGTGGCGCTGATGCTGCTGTCCGTGTTCGGCGGCGGTTGGATCGACCAACAGCCCGACGCTGCGCGCGATGTTCGACTACCCCGGCGTGCTCGCTGGCCGGCTTCGTCATCGTGTACGGCTGGCTGGCGGCGATCCTGCCGGTGTGGCTGCTGCTGGCGCCGCGTGACTATCTCTCCACGTTCCTGAAGCTCGGCACGGTGTTCCTGCTCGCCATCGCGATCCTGCTCATGCATCCGCAGATCAAGATGCCGGCCATGACGCAGTTCGTCGACGGCACCGGGCCGCTGTTCACCGGCAAGGTGTTTCCGTTCGTGTTCATCACGATCGCCTGCGGTGCGATCTCCGGATTCCATGCACTGGTCTCCAGCGGCACGACGCCGAAGCTCATCGCGCAACGAGCGCGATGTGCGCCTGATCGGCTACGGCAGCATGGCGCTGGAATCCCTCGTCGCCATCATGGCGATCATCGCGGCCACGCTGCTCGATCCCGGCGTGTATTTCGCGATCAACGTCGGCGCCGGCATCGTCGGCGCCACGCCGGACGCAGCCGTGCACACCATCACGGGCTGGGGCTTCCCGGTCACCGCGGACCAGATGGCAGACACTCGCCCACGACATGGGCGAGACGACGCTGTTCGCGCGCACCGGTGGCGCGCCTTCGCTGGCGGTCGGCATGGCGAGCATCTTCGGCTCGACCTTCGGCCGCGGCCTGCTGAGTGTCTGGTATCACTTCGCCATCATGTTCGAGGCGGTGTTCATCCTGACGACCATCGATGCCGGCACCCGCGTCGGCCGCTTCATGCTGCAGGATCTGCTCGGACACGTCTCGGCGCCGCTGGGACGCACGTCCTGGTATCCGTCGGTGATGATTCGCGAGCACGCTCATCGTCGCGGGCTGGGGTTACTTCCTCTACATCGGGGTGATCGATCCCAACGGCGGCATCAACATCCTGTGGCCGCTGTTCGGCATTTCCAACCAGATGCTGGCGGCGATCGCGTTGTCGGTGGCGACGGGCATCATCATCAAGTCGGCGACAAGGCGGCGCTATGCCTGGGTGACCGGCGCGCCGCTGGCGTGGCTGGCGATCGTCACGACCGTGGCGGCGTGGCAGAAAGTGATGAGCCCCGATCCGAAGCTGGGTTTCTTCGCCGGCGGCGGACGACATGGCGGCGAAGCTCGCGGCCGGCGCGCTGCCGGCGGACAAGGCGGCGGTGGCGCCGCAGCTCATCTTCAATCAGCGGCTCGATGGCTGGCTGACGGTGTTGTTCACGGTCGATTCTGTGGTTCGTGATTCTCGACATGAGCCGGGTCTGTCTGCGTCGGTTGCGTGGGCTGCCGGTGCGCGCAAGCTCCGAGGCCCCGTATCAGCCGACGAAGCTCGAGCCGATTCCAGTGGCGGCCGGACTGCACGGTGTCGCCCAGGCGGGGCACTGATGAGCGAGGGCACCAGTGGCAGCCCGCGACCGCTGCGCTGCGCTGGCTTGCGGCCGGGTGGAGCTACCTGCGGACCGTGTCGGGAGATGACGCGTATGAGCGTTATCTCGCGCACCACGCGACGGCTCATCGCGGGGGAGCCGCCGATGAGCCGCAAGGACTACTTCACGGAGATGCAGCGGCGCAAGTGGATCGGGAGTGACGCGCTGCTGCTGAATGCCGCACCTCACTGCACGCGCATGTTCCGGATCAGCCGGCGATCGATATACATCCGCGCATCCAGAACCAGCCGGTCCTGCGCCTGCTGTAGCTGATGCAGGAAGAACATCACGATGATGCAGGCGACGAGCGCCGTGAGCGTGGCGTTGAACGTCACGCCCAGCCCGAGCGTCACTCCCGAGATATCCCCGTGCAGAGCGCCTTGCGCTTCCTGTAGCGCCCGGCCGATACCGCGGACCGTACCGACAAATCCGACCGCCGGGATCGCCCAGGCGGTGAAGCGGACCATCGAAAGCTGCGCATCGAGGCGATCCAGCTCGTTCTCGCATTCGGCCCGCGACCGCCTCGGCGGAGTCCTGCACGCTGCGCGTCGCGCCGAACCGATTCAGCGCCACCATCAGGGCGCGGGGCAGCAGCATTTCCTGCTCGTCGCGCGGCAGGCCTCTCGATCGGACGTCCGTAGGCGCGGGCATCGTCGGGAAGTACGACGCGGCCTTCGCCGAGCTCAATGTAATCCTTGTCCAGCAGGCGCCGGTTGCGGGCCACCTCGCCGGCCTGGTAGCCGATCAGGCACAGCGCCCAGGTCGCGAGGATGAGGGCGACCTCCTGCTCGTAGTCCTTGAGGATCACGAAGGCGAGCGCAGGTTGCGGATGGGGCACCGCTGGTGTGCGCGGGTTCCCGCTGTCCTGCGGCGATCGACGGGCTCGGCGAGAATCGCCGCCGCGCGGGGACGGATGACCGTGGCGTAGATCGTCTGGATCAGGATCGCGCTGATCAGCAGCGCTGCCACACTGAACACGGCCTCGCGGCCAACCGAGCGCATGCGTTCTCTCCGCAAGGCCGGCGGTGGCCGGCCGAAAGTGCCGGAAAATGCTAGCATTACCCGCTTGAACTTGGGCGTCGGCGCAAGCCGAAATATGCGCTGTCCCGGAGCAGGGCAAGGAAGGAAATGGCACTGAAAATCATGATCCTCGGAGCGAACGGCTTCATCGGCAGCGCGCTCACCAACGCGATTCTGCGCACAACGCCGTGGGAGGTCTACGGGATCGACCTCGCCGACAACAAGCTCGGGGATCTGCCGCAAAATACCGGCCGCTTTCACTTCGTCGAAGGCGACATCACGATCAACAAGGAGTGGGTCGAGTACCACGTGAAGAAGTGCGACGTGGTGGTGCCGCTCGTCGCGATCGCCAACCCGGCGCAGTACGTGACGCATCCGCTGCGCGTGTTCGAGCTCGATTTCGAGGCGAACCTGGAGATCGTGCGCCATTGCGTGAAGTACAACAAACGGCTGATCTTCCCCTCGACCTCCGAGATCTACGGCATGTCGCCGGACGCGGTGCTCGATGAGGAGAGCAGTCCGCTCGTCTACGGCCCGATCAACAAACAGCGCTGGATCTACGCGGCCTCCAAGCAGATGCTCGATCGCGTCATCTATGCCTACGGTGTGCGCGACAACCTCGACTACACGCTGTTCCGCCCGTTCAACTTCATCGGCCCCAACCTCGACGACGTGGAGGAGCCGAAAGAGGGCAGCTCGCGCGTCTTCACGCAGTTCCTCTCGAACGTGCTCTACAAGCGCCCGATCAAGCTCGTCGACGGCGGCAGTCAGAAGCGCTCGTTCACCTTCATTGACGATGCGATCGAGGCGTTGCTGACGATTCTCGAGAACAAGGACAATCGCGCGACACGCCGCATTTTCAACATCGGCAATCCCGGCAACTGCATCTCCATCCGCGATCTCGCCGAGCGTACGATCCGCATCGCGCAGGAGTTCCCGGTGCTGCGTGAGAACGCCAAGGCCACGCAGATCGTCGATGTGACCGCTGGCGATTACTACGGCAAGTACTACCAGGACATCCAGGTGCGCGTCCCGGCCATCGAGGCGGCGAAACGCGATCTCGGCTGGGCGCCCAAGACCGACATGGATACGGCCATCCGCCGCACGATCGACTATCTACGTGAAGCAGGAAAACTTCGGAGCCCGCGCGGCCGCCCTGTCCCTGTCGAGAACCTAGAACTCCGGCGCGGTCATGGCCATAGAAGCGGGGCGGGTACGCGCTCGCGGGCTCGGGTGGGTTGCATGGCTGGTCCTCGCCGTCGCCTGGTTCGCGACCCTGCAGGTGCGCCCGATGTTCGATCCGGACGAAGGTCGGTATGCCGAGATTCCGCGCGAAATGGCGGCGACGGGCGACTGGCTCACGCCCCGGCTCGATGGGCTGAAGTACTTCGAGAAGCCGCCGCTGCAGTACTGGGCCACGGCCGCCGCCTACTCTGTATTCGGCGTGAGCGAGTGGACGTCCCGGCTGTGGACCGTCGGGTCTGGCCTTTGCCTGCCTGCCCATGGTTTTTGGCTGGACGCGGCGGCTCTACGGCCGGAACGCCGCTTTGGCCGCGATAGCGGCCCTCGCCGTGAGTCCGTACTTTGGCATCGTGGGGCATCTCAACCTGCTCGATGCCGGGTTTCAGTTTCTGGCTGACGGGGGCGGTCTTCGCCTTTACGCTGGCCCAGAGTCTCCGCGGTGGCGAGCCGGGACGAGCGTCGTTGGATGCTCGTGGCCTGGGTGGCCGCGGCGCTGGCGATTCTGAGTAAGGGCATCGTGGTCGGCGTACTCACGGGAGGGAGTCTCGTCGTGTACTCGTTGATAGAACGCGATGTGCGTCCCTGGAAGCGGTTGCACGCCGTCGTCGGGGTCGCCGTTGTTTGCTGTCAGTGGCGGCGCCGTGGTTCATTGCCGTGTCGCTGCGGAATCCCGACTTTCCGGAGTTCTTTTTCATTCATGAGCATTTCGCGCGTTTCCTGACTACCGTGCACCAGAGAGTCGAGCCCTGGTGGTTTTTCCTGCCGCTGCTGCTGCTCGGGGTTTTACCCTGGGTGCCGCTGGCGCGCGCTGGGCGCGGCGCGTGGGAGGGCCGCGCGGCGCGCGCGGCCGGCGGCGGCGGCGGCGGAGGGCGCTGGCGCTGCGCCGCCAGCGCAGCAGCGTCGCAGCGCGCTGCAACGCACACGGTCCTCCCGCCGTTCCGGCCGCTCAGTTCCTGTTGATTTTCGCCGTGTTCACGCTGGTGTTCTTCTCCGCGTCCGGATCGAAGCTCGCGCCCTACATCCAGCCGATGTTTCCGCCGCTGGCCGCGCTCGTCGGCGTCCATGCAGCGGCACCGAGAGCTCCTGGCGCGCCACGCCGCCTGCATCACGCGCGGTGCTCGTGCGGCGTCGTGGCCGCGGGCCTGTTGGTCTATTCAGGCGCGCCATAACAGCTTCGTTCCCCAGGAAGCGCTCGCTCTGGGCGGCGTCGCCGTCGCCGCCATGATCGTTGCCGTGATCGCGAGTCGTCAGGCAACAGGAGGGGCGCCGGCGCCGTGCCGGCGTCGTCACGGCCACCGCAGCCGGGGCGAGCCTCGCCTGGCAATGCTTTCATGATGCGCGCACACGGCCATTCCCCCGGCGCGCTCGGCCCGCGACCTGGTCGCGGCCGCGATACGCCACGTTCATCACGCAGACAGCCGCTGTACAGCGTCGGGCAGTATCGCGAAACGATCTCACCCTACCTGGAGCGAACCCTGACCTGTCGTGGAATTCGAGGGCGAGCTGGAATTCGGGCTGCATGCCGAGCCGCGCAAGCAGATGAGCCTGGAGACTTCGTGACCCGCTGGGGCGCCCGAGCACCGATGCCGTCGCCTTCTTCGGTCCGGAAGTCTGGGATGCCTACCGGCAGCGGGGCCTGCCCGGGCGGGTCATCGCGGCCGACAACTCACACGGTTGCGGTGAGCCGCTCATGAAGCTCGCGGATTTCAGTCGTGTCTGTTGTGCGGGGTGTTGCTGAACGCCTTTGCGCAACTGTGGCTGAAGGCCGCGACCCGCATCAGCGGTCCGTCTGGTCGCGACCGACGGCCGTATGATGCAGCCGGGCCTTGCAGCTGCTGGCCGTGCCCTCGTTGTGGTACGCGCTCACTGCGCCTATGGAGTGAGTGTCATTGTCTGGATCGTCGGGCTGTCGCGCGTACCGGTGAGCCAGGCCTATCCGCTGCTCTCGCTCGGCGTATGTATTGAATATCGGCCTGGCCTGGTGGCTGTTCGGCGAAGTGCCGAACGCGCAGCGGGTCATTGGCGTCGGCGTGATCATTGCCGGCTGTCGTGCTCGTTGCGCGCTCGTGAAGTGATGTCGATGACCGGAAGATGGCTGCCCTTTACGCGTCCGACCATCGACGAGGAAACCATCCAGTCGGTCGTGCGAGGTGTTGCGCTCCGGGTGGCTGGCGACGGGCCCGAAGGTGGCCGCAGCTCGAAGCCGAGCTGTCGCGCTATCTGGGGGGGCGCCCGATACGCACGCAGACATCGGCCACCGCCGGCATGGAGATGGCGCTGCGGGCCTGCGGCATCGGCCCGGGCGATGAGGTCATCACTCCCGCGATGAGCTTCGTGGCCACGGCCAACGTCATCGTGCGCGTTGGCGCGCACCCGGTGTTCGTGGACGTGGGCCTCGACTCGCGCAACATCGACCTCGACCAGGTCGAGGCCGCCATCACGCCGCGCACGCGCGCGATCATGCCGGTGCATTTCGGCGGACTGCCGGTCGACATGGATCGGCTCTACGCCATCGCGAACCGGCACAAGCTGCGCGTCATCGAAGACGCCGCGCATGCCATCGGCTCCGCCTGGCGCGGGCGCCGCATCGGCAGCTTCGGCGACCTGGTCTGCTTCAGCTTCCATCCCAACAAGAACATGACCACCATCGAGGGTGGCGCGATTTCCGGCGGCTCGCCCGAGGAGCTCAAGGCGATCGAGCTGGATCGCTGGCATGGCCAGGTGAAGTCCGGGTATGGACGGCTTCGATACGCTGATCGCGGGCGGCAAGGCGAATCTGTCCGATGTGGCGGCGGCGGTGGGCCTCGGCCAGCTGCGCCGGCTGGAGGAATTCAACGCCCGGCGGCGTGAGCTGGTCGGCGCGCTACTTCGAGCTCTGGGCAGGACAATCCGCCGGTGCGCCTGCCGGAGCGCGGCGACGAGGGGCATAGCTGGCACGTGCTCACGGTGCTGCTGCCGCTCGAGACGGCTGCCGCATGTCGCGTCGCGCAGTTCATGGAAGCCATGAAAGAGCACGCGGCATTGCCGTTGGCGTGCACTATCCGGCGATTCATCTGTTCACTGCCTACAAGGCGATGGGGTATCGCGAGGGGCAATTCCCGAACGCGGAGCGAATCGGCCGCGCAGACCGTGACGCTGCCGCTGTTCCCGGCGATGGAGCTTGCGGATGTCGATGCGCGTGGTCGAGGCCGCCGGCGACACAGGTGCTGCAGGGGAGGCGCGTAGATGAGTGCGACTTTGTCGGTCGTCATTCCCGTCTACAACGAGGAGGCGGGGCTGGCGTCGCTGTACGCGCGGCTTTATCCGGAGCTCGATAAGCTGGGGCGGCAATACGAGGTCATTTTCGTGGACGACGGCAGCAGCGATCGTTCGGTTGCAGTGCTGCGGGAACAGTTTCAACGTCGGCCCGACTACAACCCGGGTCGTCGTGCTGGCGCGCAACGCCGGACAACACATGGCGATCCTCGCCGGCTTTGCCCAGACGCGCGGCGACTACGTCATCACGCTCGATGCGGACCTGCAGAACCCGCCGGAGGAGATCGCGCAAGATCGTCGCCGCCATGGATGAGGGCGCGGACTACGTCGGCACCATTCGCGCGCGTCGGCACGACGTGTATTGGCGCAAGGCGGCCTCACGCCTGATGAATCGGATCCGCGAGCGGACCACCTCGATCAGCATCACCGACCAGGGCTGTATGTTGCGCGGCTATCACCGCAACATTGTCGAGGCGATCAACCGCTGTCTCGAAGTGAGCACCTATGTTCCGGCGCTCGGCTATACGTTTGCGCGCCATCCGGTGGAAATCGAGGTGGCGCACGCGCGAGCGCCAGGCGGGACAGTCGAAGTATTCGCTCTACCGCCTCATCCGGCTCAACTTCGACCTCATGACCGGGTTCTCGGTCGCGCCGCTGCAGTTCTTCACCATGGCCGGCACCGCACTCGCGCTGCTGTCGCTCGTCGGAGTCGTTGGGCTCGCCATTCGCCGCCTCGTCGTCGGTCCCGAGGCGGAGGGCGTGTTTACGCTGTTCGGCATCGCGTTCTTCCTGATCGGAGTGCTGTTGATCGGTCTCGGCGTTGTGGGGAGTATGTCGGGCCGCATCTACGAGCAGGTGCGCCAGCGGCCTCGCTACATGGTGGCGGCGGTCCTGGAAGAGGGAGCGGAGGGAGCGACGCCACGCAGCAGTATGCGCCAGCCGCAGACCGGACCCGCAGCTGCGCAGTCCGCAGCTCGTGCCGGAGAGGTGGAATGAGGCACGACGAGAGCCGTCGTGTTCGCCTATCACGATGTCGGCGTGCGGTGTCTGCAAGTCCTGCTCTCGGCGGGCGTCGAGGTGCCGCTGGTCGTCACGACAAAGGACGATCCGAACGAGACCCAATGGTTCGCGAGCGCTCGCGGTCACGGCCGCGGACTATGGGCTGACCGTGTCACGCCGGACGATGTCGAATACGCCTGAGCTCGAGCGTACCGTCGCGGAGCTGCAGCCGGACTTCGTGTTCTCGTTCTACTTTCGCTCCATGATCGGCGCGCACCCTGCTGAATGCCGCGCGCGTGGGCGCTTTGAACATTCATGGCTCGATGCTGCCGAAGTACCGCGGCCGGGCGCCGGTGAACTGGGCGATCCTGCATGGCGAGCGGGAGACCGGGGCGACTCTGCACTACATGAATCGCCCGCGCGGATGCCGGCGATATCGTCGATCAACTCGCGGTGCCCATCCTCGAGAATGACGAGGCCCGCGATGTTTTCGGGAAGGTCACGGTCGCCGCGGAGATCATTCTGGCGCGCTCGCTGCCGGGTTTGATCGCCGGCACGGCGCCGAGGCTGCCGCAGCAGCTCGAGGCGGGGCAGTACTTCGGCCGGCGACGTCCGGAAGACGGCCGGATCGACTGGGCGGCCGGCGCGCGCGACATCCATAACCTGGTGCGGGCGGTTGCGCCGCCTTTCCCGGGAGCGTTCGGGCAGGTCGACGGCCAGCGGTGGATGATCCACAAGACCCGCGTCGAGCCGCGTACATCGAGCCATCCGCGCGTGGCGCGCGGCTGTTCGGCGCCGACGGGCGCTGTTATGTGGCCTGTCGCGACGGCGGCGTGCTGCGCATTCTGGCGGCGGCGAACGATTCCGGGCCCGGTGGATCTGGCCGAGGCTGGCACGCGAGCTGCAGCAGCATCCGGTCGCCGCTGAGCCTGAGAACATGGCCGGACCATCGCACTCAAGATCGACGTCGACACCTATCGGGGCACACGCGAAGGTGTGCCACGGTTGGCACAGGTGCTGACTCGGGTCGGCGCGCGGGCGACGTTTCTCTTCAGTGTCGGCCCCGATCACACCGGGCGCGCGATCAAGCGCGTGTTCCGGCCCGGATTCATGGGCAAGGTGAAGCGAACCTCGGTCGTGGAGCACTACGGGCTGAAGACCCTGATGTACGGCGTGCTGCTTGCCGGGGCCGCACATCGGCAGACGTTGCCGCTCGTTTATGCAGGACATCGCGCGCAGCGGCTTCGAAGTGGGCGTGCACACCTATGACCACATCAAGTGGCAGGACGGCGTAGCGACGCAAACGAGCCGTGGACGCGTCGCGAGCTCACGCTCGCGCTCGATGAGTTTGTGGAGGTGTTCGGGCAGCGTCCCGTGGTGCACGGCGCCGCGGGTTGGCAGGTGAACGCTTACGTCCCCGCTCTGGAGCAGGAGCTGGGGTTTCGTTATGCTTCCGACACGCGAGGGTGTGTCCATTCGTGCCGGTCGTGGCGGGCACGGAGGTCGCCGTGCCGCAACTGCCGACGACATTGCCGACTCTGGACGAGTTGATTGGTCGGCCGGACCTGGAGGGTGTGGATCCGGTGGATCATCTGCTCGCCCTGACGGCGGCGGACCCCGAGCGCGATCACGTGTTCACACTGCACGCGGAATTGGAAGGCGGCGCCTATCTTGAATCGTTCGAGCGCCTGCTGCGTATCTGGCATTCTCGTGGGGTGCGCCTCACCGATCTCGCGACCTATGCCGGAACGCTGGAGGTTCAAAGCTCCCTCGCTGCAACATCGTGGCGGGCACTGTCGAGGGGCGTTCCGGCACGCTGGCCACGCAGTCGCAATGGATCGCGGCATGAGTCAGGCGGGGGAGCGCAGCGCGCGCCGCGGCGCGTGGGCAGGGCCTGCGGCGCGGCTCATCGCGCTGCGGCTACGCTGGCGCTGCTGGCCGCCTGCGTGCACTACGCGCCGCAGCCCTTGCCGCCCGAGCATGTCGCGCAGACCTTCTCCGCAGCGCAAGCTGGATGACCCGCAGTTGCGGACGGTTCTGGACAGGCAGCTGCCGGCGCGTGCCGGCGCCTGGCCACGGTACAGTGGGATCGGGCCGATCTGCTCGTGGCGATGCTGTATTACAACGATGGCATCGCCGAAGCAGCGCGCCGCGGCCAGTGGTGGCCGCTGGCGCGCACGGCACGCGAGCGACCGCCCGTGAGCTCTCCCGAACCCGAACGTGGGCATCAGCTCAGCGAGTACGCCAATCAGCATGGCGGCACGCCGCTGTGGCTGTGGGGGCTGACCACCGACTGGCTGGTCGATGCTGGCACGCGACGCGGCGGCGCGCATCGCGGTTGGGGACCTGCAACGCGCAGCACGCGCGCTATGAGTTCATGGAGGCGGTGTGGAAGGAGCGCACGGCGCTGCGGCGCGCGACGGCCGACCTGCTGATGACCGAGCGCGAGGTCTGCCTGCTCGAGGCGGTGAGCGTCGACCGCGCGGCGCAGCTGGAGATGGCACGCCACCGGTTGGATGCCGGCGCGGCCACCACGGCGACCTCGATCGTCTCGTCGCGACGCGCTGCGGATGAGCAGCGGCTGCACGATGCCCGGCGTCGCGCGAGCCTTGCGCGAAGCGCGCTTGCCGGCACGCTCGGCGTTCCGGTGGCCGCGCTCGAGGGGGCGCAGGCTCACTGGGACCAGCTGGAGGACCCACGGGATGTCGATGCCGCGCTGATCGCGCGCTGGCGTGAGGATGCCATGCTGGCGCGTGCCGATGTGCATGGCGCGGTGGTGGGTTACAGCGTCGCGGAGAAGGCGCTGCGACTGGAAGTGGCGAAGCAATTTCCGGAGGTGCACATCGGCCCGGCCTATACCTAGGACCACGGCGTGCATCGCTACCAGTTCAACCTGTGATTGAGTTGCCGATTTTCAACCATAATCGCGGCCCGATCGGCGAGGCCGAAGCGAAGCGCGAGCAAGCGGGTGCCATGCTCGAGGGCACGGTCGCCACCGCCTAGCAGGAGATCGACGAGGCGATACGCCAGTGGCAGCTCGCGCGCGCGCGAGTGGCCGCGGCGCGTGGTCCGGTGTACGACGCCGCACAGCACATCTACGAGCAGACGGAGCGCGGCTTCGACGCGGGCGCCAACGATCGCACGGAGCTCGTGGCGGCGCGCATTGCGCGCACGCTCGTGGAGCTGCAGATTCTCGAGGCCGGTCGCACCACGCAGGAGGCGCTCGGCACGCTGGAGGACGCCATGCGCCGGCCGCTCGAAGGACCGGAGCTCACGGTGGCGGCAGCCCTCGCGCAGCCGCCGGAGCTCCATCGAGGAGTCACGCAATGACGAGGCACGACAGGGTGCGCGCCGCTGCCGGCGCATGGCTGGCATTGATGCTGCAGGCGCTCGCCGCCGCCCACGCCGCCGAGAGCGACGAGGCGACGAAGCCGATCACGGTCGAGTACAGACCAGCAGGCGCGCCTCGGCGTCCTCACCCAGACGCTCGCCGCCGTGCCGGCGCCTGCCGGGGTGACCACGACGGCGCGCGTGCTGGATCCCGGCCCGCTGCTGCAGCTCGATAGCGAGCTCAGCGCGGCGCAGGCGAGTCTTGCGGCCTCGCGCGCCGAGGCCGCGCGCAGCCGCAAACTCTTCAGCGAGGATCGTACGGTTTCGGCGCATGCCGTGGAGACCGCGAGGCGCAGGCGCAGGCGGATCTGCAACCGTGTACGGTCTCGAGCGCCGGGCTCGCGCTCGAGTGGGGCGAGGGCGTGGCCGGCCTGCCGCCGAAGCGTCGTGCTGAGCTCATGAATGATGTGGCTCGCCTGCGCTCGGAGCTGGTGAGGGTCGAGTGGCCCGCGCAGGCGCCGATGCCGAAAGCCGGCACGATCATCGACCTGCAGGGAAGCCCGGATGCGAGTGTGTTGCACGCGCGGGTGCTCGGCATGCTGCCGATGGCGGATCCGCGGCTGCAGACGCGCGGCGTACTGGCCGAGCTCGCCGGCCCTCAGGCGACGCTCCCGGTCGGTCAGCTGCTGAGTGCGCAGCTGCCGGCGGGCGACGTCGGCAACCGGTGTCGTACTGCCGCGGGGCGCGCTGCTGCGCAAGGGCTCGCAGGTGTGGGTGTACGTGCAGACCGCGCCCACGAGCTTCGTGAGCCGCGAAGTGACGGGCTTTCGGCCGCTCGAGGTCAGGCTGGTTCGTGGCCAAGGGGTTTGCAGCGGGAGAGCGCGTGGTGAGCGCCGGGGCCGCCGCGCTGCTCGGGGTTGAGACTCCGGCGCCGCCGGCGGCGGCGGACTGAGCTATGCTCGCCGCGATCATCCGCTGGTCCCTGCGCTTCCCGGTGGTGGTGTGCGCGTTGGCAGCGATGCTGGTGGTGTATGGAGTGCTGGTGCTGACGCGCGCGAAGTACGACGTCTTTCCGGAGTTCGTGCCGCCGCAGGCCAGCGTGCAGACCGAAGCGCCCGGGCTCGTGGCCGAGCAGGTGGAACTGCTGGTGACGCTGCCGATCGAGCAGGCGATCAGCGGTGCCGCGGCGTGCAGTCGGTGCGCTCGGAGACCATCTCCGGGCTCTCGGTGGTCACGGTGGTGTTTCAGGAGGGCACCGACCCCTACCGCGCGCGGCAGATCGTCGCCGAGGCGCTGGGGCGGTGAGCGCGCGGCTGCCACTGGGAGTAAATCCGCCCAAGCTCGACGCCGCTGATCTCTTCGACCATGGACCTGGTCAAGCTCGGCTTCGTCAGCGACAAGCTGTCGCCGATGCAGTTGCGCGATGTGGTGCAGTGGACGATCCGGCCGCGGTTGCTGGCGGTTCCCGGGGTGGCCCGGGCGACCCTCTACGGGGGCGACGAGCGCCAGTTCCAGGTGCGAGGTGGACCCGCGCGAGCTGAACGCGCGCGACCTGGCGCTCGCGGATGTGGTGGCGGCGGTGCGCTCGGCCACCGGCGTTCGTGGCGGCGGCTTTATCGAGACGCCGAACCAGCGCGTGCTCATCGAGAGTCGCGGGCAGACGCTCGATGCCGCAGCGCTCGGGCAGCAGTGGTGCCCGCTGCCGCGGGGACGTCCGCTGTCGCGGACACCCCCTGCCGCAGGGACGTCCGCTGCCGTGGGGGCGCCCGCGGCGGCGGGGACGCCGCCGAAACTGCGCGACTTCGCGACGGTGAGCGATGGCGGCGCGCCGAAGTTCGGCGACGCGCTCATCATGGGCAAGCCGGGCGTGATGCTGGACTCTCCAGCCAGTACGGCGCCAACACGCTCGATCGTGACGCGCGCGGTGGAGGCGGCGATCATCGAGCTGGCGGCCCACCCTGCGCGGCGCGCGGGATCACGCTCTATGCCGAGGCTGCATCGGCCGGCTAATTTCATCGAGAACGCGCTCGCCGGTGTCCGCCGCGACGTGCTGCATCGGGCGCGGCTGCTCATCACGGTGGTGTTGTTCCTGTTTCTGCGCGACGTGCGCAGTGTCGTGGTGGCCTTCGTCTCCATTCCGCTGGCGCTGCTGGCCGCGGTGATCGTGGTGGATTGGCTCGGCTGGACCATCAACACCATGACGCTGGGCGGGCTCGCGGTGGCATTGGGGGTGGTGGTGGATGATGCCATCATCGGTGTGGAGAACATCGGTGCGGCGCCTGCGCGCCGCGCACGTTCAGGGCCGCGAGGCCCGCGACATCGTGCTGAATGCTTCCGTCGAGGTGCGCGCACCGGTCGTCTACGCCACTTTCGTCGTGGTGCTGGTGCTCGCGCCGATGCTGTTTCTGTCGGGCCTGCAGGGTAAGTTTTTCGCTCCGCTCGCCGCCGCCTTCATACTGGCAACGCTCGCCTCGCTCCTCGTCGCCCTCACCGTCACGCCCGCCGCCGCCTTCCTTCTGCTGCAACGCACCGAGCTGCACGCCGAACCGCGCTGGCTCACGCGGCTGAAAGACGCGTCACGAGGGGCTGCTGCGGCGCCTGCATCCCGTACCCGCGCGGCGTGATGATCGCGGCGAGCGTCGTCACGCTCCTCGCGGCGGCGGTGCTGCCGCTCTTCGGGAGCAGCTGATGCCGCCCTTTCGCGAGGGGCATTTCGTGGTGCAGGCCCTCGCCACCCCCGGCACCTCGCTCACCGCCATGAAAGCGCTGGGCGAGCAGCGTGGCGCGCGAGCTGCTCGCGATCCCCGGGGTTCTCACGGTGGAGCAGACCATCGGTCGCGCGGAGGCCGGGGAGGATACCTGGGAGCCGAGTCGCAGCGAGTTTCACATCGAGCTGCGGCACATGTCCGGTCGCGACGAAGCAAAGACCCAGGCCGCGATCCGCGCGGCCATGGAGCACTACCCGAGCCTGCACACCGAGGTACTCACCTTTCTCGGCGACCGGCTGAGCGAGTCGCTCTCCGGGCAGACGGCGCCGGTGGCCATCAACATCTTCGGGCCGGATCTCGACGAGCTCGAGCGCGTGGGCGATGAGATCGCCACGGTGGTGCGCACCGTTCCCGGAGCGAGCGATGTGCAGGTGCAGTCGCCCGCGGGTGCGCCGTTCCTGCGCGTGGACGTCAAGCCCGATCGCCTCGGCCAGTATGGCTTCACCTCCGCCGACGTGCTCGACACCATCGAGACCGCCTACCAGGGGGCCACCGCCGCGCAGATCTACGACGCCAACAAGGTGATCGACCTCACCGTGCGGCTGGATGCTGCGCAACGGCGCGATCCGGAGAGCATCGGTCAGCTGCTGGTGCGCAGCGCCTCCGGCGTGACCGTGGCGCTTAAGGAGCTTGCGAGCCTGTCGCTCACCGAAGGTCGCACCGGCATCATGCACGAGGGCGCGCGGCGCCGGCAGGTGGTCACGGCGAATCCAACCACCTCCGACCTCGCCGGCTTCGTGCGCAGCGCACAGGCGGCGATCGCACAGCGCGTGAAGCTGCCGCCGACGGTATATCTGGAGTTCGTGGGGGCCGCCGCCGGGCAAGCGCAGGCGCGGCACGAGTTGCTGGTGCATGCCGCTCTCGCCGGAGTCGGTATCGTGCTGCTGCTGGCGCTCGCCTTTCGCGATGCACGCAGCGTCACGCTCATCCTGGCCAGCACGCCCTTCGCGCTCGTCGGGGGAGTGCTGGCGGTGGCGCTCACCGGCGCAACGCTCTCGGTCGGCTCGCTGGTGGGCTTTGTCACGCTCTTCGGCATCGTCGCGCGCAACGCGATCCTCCTCATCGCCCACGTCGAGCACCTGGTCACCGCCGAGGGCGCGGCCTGGTCGCTCGATACCGTCCTGCGCGGGGCGCGCGAGCGGCTGGTGCCGATCCTCATGACCGCGCTCGTGACCGCGCTCGGCCTCGCCCCGCTGGCGATCGGCACCGGCGAGGCGGGCCGCGAAGTGCAGGGACCGATGGCGAGCGTGATCCTCGGGGGCCTGGCGACCTCGACCTTCATGACCCTCATCGTGCTGCCCGTCCTCATCTGGCGCTTCGGGCCGCTCGGGCGGGCCGACGCGGCGCGCGAGATGTAGCCCGGAGCGCGCCCTGGCGCCGCGGAGCGCGGCTTCGCGCCCTGCGGACGCGGCCGGCGCCGCCCGGTGCGCACAATATTTCTCCCCGGCGCGCGTCTATAGAGACAGATGCAAGCTGCGCTCACCGAGCCCCTGACCCGGCCGCAGCAGGACCGGGCGATTGCGCTCACCGTGCAGCGCGAGCGCGGGCGGCTGCTCGCCTTCATCCGCCGATCGATCGCCGATGCGGCCGAGGCCGAGGACATCCTGCAGGAGGCGCTGTACGAGCTGGTCGTGGCCTACCGCATGCTGCAGCCGGTGGAGCACGCCGGCGCCTGGCTCGCGCGCGTGGCGCGCAACCGCATCATCGACCGATTTCGCCGGACGACAACGCGGTCGGCGCCTGCGCCCGGGCCCGATGAGGCGGAGCCGGGCAGCGGGCTCGGGGATCTGCTGCCGGCCGCGGACGCCGATGCGGAGTCCGCCGTGATGCGCGAGCTGCTGCTGGCGCAGATCGAGGCGGCGCTCGCCGAACTGCCGCGCGAGCAGCGCGAAGTGTTCATCGCGCACGAGCTCGAGGGAGTGAGCTTCCGCGAGCTCAGCGCGCGCAGCGGCGTGAGCATCAACACGCTGCTGGCGCGCAAGCGCTACGCGGTGCACTTCCTGCGCGGGCGGCTGCAGGCGACATGGGACGATTGGCTCGTGACATGAGGAGACGGATGTGAGAAATCGAGGTCGTTGGGCGCTGAAGGGGATGAGGATCCTCGTGGCCGTGATCGCCTTCATGGCTGTGTTGGGGCTCATCGTGATGCTCCTGTGGAACTCCCTCGTGCCGGCGCTGTTCCACGGGCCGGCGCTGCAGTACTGGCAGGCGCTGGGGCTCCTGGTGCTCAGCCGTATCCTGTTCGGCGGGTTGCGCGGCGGTTGGCATGGGCACTGGCGGCAGCGCATGTGGCGCGAGCGCTGGGAGAGCATGACGCCCGAAGAGCGCGAGCGAATGCGCGAGCAGTTTCAACTGCGCTGCGGCCGCGGTCCGGATGCGGCGACCGCACCGCCGCCGACCGCCTCCTAGCGCGGCCCACGCCCGCGGTTGACGGCACGCGCTGCCCAACCCCAACATTCGCCCGCGTGATTCCGCCAACCATGACCGCGATCGAGATCCGCGAGCCCGGACCGCCGCAGGTGCTGCGCGCGGTGCAGCGCCCGGTGCCCGAGCCGGCCGCCGGCGAGGTGTTGATTCGCGTCGCGGCCGCAGGCGTCAACCGTCCGGACGTCCTGCAGCGCAAGGGTGCCTACCCGCCGCCCCCGGGCGTCACTGACATTCCCGGCCTGGAGGTCGCCGGCGAGGTCGTGCGCCTCGGCGAGGGCGTGCACGAGCCGGCACTCGGTGCCAGGGTATGTGCGCTGGTGGCCGGCGGCGGCTATGCGCAGTACGTGAGCGCACCGGCGGTGCAGTGCCTGCCGGCGCCGCCGTCGCTCTCCCTGGAGGAGGCCGCAGCGCTCCCGGAGACGTTCTTCACCGTCTGGCTGAACGTATTCGAGCGCGCGCGCCTGCAGCGCGGGGAGACGCTGCTCGTGCACGGCGGGTCGAGCGGCATCGGCACCACGGCGATTCTGCTCGGCAAGGCATTCGGGGCGCGCGTGCTGGTCACCGCCGGCAGCGCGCACAAGTGCGCGACGTGCTGCGAGCTCGGCGCAGAGCTCGCGATCAACTACCACGAGCACGATTTCGTCGCAGCGACACTGCGGGCGACCGAGGGCCGGGGCGCGGATGTGATCCTGGACATGGTGGGCGGGGACTACCTGGCGCGCTGTGCGGCTGCGGCCGCCGTCGAGGGAAGAATCGCGCTCATCGCCACACAGGGAGGCACCAAGGCGGAGCTCGACCTGCGCCCGCTGATGGCGAAACGCCTGACGATCACCGCCTCGACGCTGCGTCCGCAGAGCGTCGAGAACAAGGGGCGTATCGCGGCGGCGCTTCGCAAGAACGTGTGGCCGCTGTTTGCTTCGCAGGGGCTGAAGCCGGTGGTGCACGCGCGCTTCGCACTCGCCGATGCGGCGGGCGCGCATAAGCTGATGGAGTCCGGTACGCATATTGGCAAGATCGTATTGCTCGCCTGAGCGCGGCAGCGCCGAAGCGCCGAAGCGCGCGGCAGATGCGTGAACGCCGGAATTGCCGTACCCTTAGCTCCCCGGTGAGACGCGCATAACACCCCAGGGGGCGCCTGCATGAGTCTCTCGCCTTACGGCCTCGTCGAGCTGCCGCTGTGGGGCTACTTCCTTGTGACCTTCGTCACAATCCAGACGATGTTCCTCGGCGTGACCCTGTACCTGCACCGCGATCAGTCGCACGGCGGGTTGCAGCTGCACCCCGCGCTGCGACACGTGTTCCGTTTCTGGCTCTGGTTCAGCTCCGGTGCGGTGACTCGCCAGTGGGTGGCGGTGCACCGCTGCCACCACGCTCATGCCGACCAGCCCGGCGACCCGCATAGCCCGGTGGTGTTCGGGCTGCGGCGAGTGGTGTTCGAGGGCTTCGAGCTTTACCGTACCGCCACGCACGACCCGCAGTTGCTGCGCACTTACGGGCGCGGCACTCCCGACGACTGGCTCGAGCGCCGCATCTATAGCGCCTATCCGTCCACCGGGCTGGTGCTGTTCGTGCTCGCGCACCTGATCCTCTTCGGGGTGCCCGGCATCACCATGATCGCCGTGCACCTTGCCGCGCAGCCCTTCTTCGCCGGCGGCGTCATCAACGGGCTGGGACACGCGGTCGGCTACCGCAGCTTCGAGATGCCCTCGACCGCGACCAACCTCGTGCCGTGGGGACTGCTGCTGGGCGGGGAGGAGTTGCACAACAACCATCACGCGTTCCCGCGCTCGGCGCGCTTCGCGGTGCAGCGCTGGGAGCTCGACATCGGCTGGCTGTGGATCCGCCTGTTCCGCGCACTGGGGCTCGCGCAGGTGCGCTGGGTGGCGCCGCGGCCGCACCTGGAGCGGCGCCGCCGCGAGCTCGATGCCGACACGGTGAATGCGCTGTTCATCAATCGCGTGCACGTGCTGCGGGACTACGCCCGCCGCGTGGTCCTGCCGGTGTGCCGCGAGCTCGCGCGGCGTGAGCCACAGGGCGCACTGCCGCCCAGCGCACCGAAGCTCCTGGTGCGCCACCCGACGCTGCTGGCCGAAGAGGCGCGCCGCAAGCTGCGTGAGCTGCTGGACAAATACGAAGTGTTGCGCCGGGTGATCGAATACCGCGAGAGTCTGCAGCAGCTGTGGAACGAGACCGCGGCCAATCCGCCGCGGGCGCTGGGGCAGCTGCGTGAGTGGTGCCGCCGTGCGGAAGACAGCGGCATCGGCGCGCTGCGCGACTTCGCCCAGGGCCTGGCGACGTACGCGCGCGCCTGATCCCCCGGGCCGGCTCAGCGCGCCGGCAGGCTCGTGGCGCGCGTCACCGTGCGCATGGCGAAGCTCGAGTGCACACGCGCGACGCTCGGCAGCCGGGTCAGCTGGATGTGAACCCGCTCGAAGTCGGCCATGTCGGCCACCACCAGCCGCAGCAGGTAGTCGTGCTCGCCGGTCATGAGGTAGCACTCCATGATTTCCGGCACCTTGCGCACCGCACTCTCGAAGGCCTCGAGCCCCGCCTGACTCTGCCGATCGAGCGTGATGCTCACGAACACGTTCACCGGGAAGCCCGCGCGCTGCTGATCGATGAGCGCGGTGTACCCCTGGATCAGCCCCGATTCCTCCAGCGCGCGCACGCGGCGCAGGCAGGCGGACTCCGACAAGCTGACCTTACCGGCCAGCAGCGTGTTGGTGATGCGCGCGTCCTGCTGCAGCAGTCGCACAATGGCGCGATCGTAGCGGTCGAGTTCCATCGGCGCAATAATCCTTCATAGAACAGGGCTTGAGCGGCAGATTCTGCCACAAACACCCCCCGGCGTCGCCAGTACGCAAGTCGCCGCCGCGGCTTGAAATCTAAGCTGGCGCAAAAGCAACCCCGGGACAGGCGTCATGCGTATCGGCGTTCCGCGAGAGATCAAGGTTCATGAGTACCGCGTCGGCCTCGTGCCCGCGGGCGTGCGCGAGCTGATCGCCGCAGGGCACGAAGTGCTCATCGAGAGTGGCGCGGGCAACGGCATCGGTGTCGATGACGCGCAGTTCCGGGAGAGCGGCGCCACGATCGCGCCCCGCGCGGCGGAGGTGTTCGAGCGCGCCGACATGGTCGTCAAGGTGAAGGAACCGCAGCCGGTCGAGTGCCAGTTGCTGCGTCCCGGACAGGTGTTGTTTACCTACCTGCATCTGGCCGCCGATCCGGTGCAGGCCCAGGGACTGATGAAGTCCGGCGCCACCGCCATCGCCTACGAGACGGTGACGGCGCCCAACGGCTCGCTGCCGCTGCTCACGCCCATGAGCGAGGTGGCCGGCCGCATGTCGATCCAGGTGGGAGCCGCGAGCCTGCAGAAAGCCAATGGCGGCCTCGGTGTACTGCTCGGCGGTGTGCCGGGGGTGGCCCCGGCGAAGGTAGTGATCCTCGGCGGCGGGGTCTCCGGCACGCACGCCGCGGAAATGGCCGTGGGCTTGCGCGCAGACGTCACCGTGGTCGATCGCTCGGTGGATCGGCTGCGTGAGCTGTCGGCGATGTTCGGCGCCTCGCTCCGCACCGCCTACTCCACCACCGTAACGATCGAGCGCCTGGTGCGCGAGGCGGACCTGGTCGTCGGCGCAGTGCTGGTGGCCGGAGCCGCGGCGCCGAAGCTCGTCACCCGCGCGATGGTCAAGACCATGAAGCCGGGCGCGGTGCTGGTCGACATCTCCATCGACCAGGGAGGTTGTTTCGAGACCAGCCATCCGACGACGCATGCCGAGCCGACTTTCGTGGTGGACGGCGTGGTGCACTACTGCGTCGCCAACATGCCGGGCGCAGTGCCCAGGACCTCGACGTTCGCCCTGACGAACGCGACGCTTCCCTACGTGCGCGCTCTGGCGGATCTGGGCTGGCAGGCGGCCTTCAGGCGGGATGCGGGGCTCGCCGCCGGGCTCAACGTGCACGCCGGGGAGATCACGCACCCGGTGGTGGCGAGAGCGCTCGGGCTCAAGGCCCGGCCGGCCGCCTGAGCGGTTGCCTCATACACCGCCGTGCGGCGGCGCGAGGGCGCGTCCCCATAAAGGGAGGTGGCCCGGCCTGCCGGGGGTCGCTACGCTAGCGGCCCTCATTCTCATGACCGCGGAGGTTCCCGTGACGAAGATGGCGCTGCCGGCGGTGATGCTGGCTCTCGTGACAGGCGCGGCCTTTGCCGAACCCGTGACCTACCCGATCGATCCGGCCCACACCTTCCCGAGCTTCGAAGCGGACCATTTCGGTGGCCTGTCAATATGGCGCGGCAGGTTCGACAAGACCTCCGGGACCATCGTGATCGACCGCGAGAAGGGAACCGGGACCATGGAAGTGACGGTGGATACCTCCTCGATCGATTTCGGCAACCCGAAGCTCAACGAGCACACGAAGTCCGCGGAAATGTTCGACGTGCAGAAATACCCGACCGCGACCTACAAGGGCAAGCTCACGGACTTCAAGAACGGCGCGCCGACCAAGGCGGTGGGAGAGTTCACCCTGCACGGCGTCACGCACCCGCTGACACTCACGATCAACCAGTTCAAGTGCGTCACCTTTCCGATGGACAAGAAAGAACACTGCGGGGCGGATGCCTCGGGGACTCTCAATCGTGCCGACTACGGCCTCAGCTATGGCGACAAGTACGGCTTCAGGATGGACGTGAAGCTCGCGATCCAGGTGGAAGCGGTCCGCGCCAGCTGAGCTCGCAGCGCCCGCGCATCCGGCGGGCTGCTTCAGGTGATGCGGGACACCGCCTCGGTGGCGAGCGCCAGCGAGGCGGTGAGTCCCGGGGACTCGATGCCAAAGAGATTCAGCACGCCGCGTACGCCGTGCGTGCGCCGCATCGTCGATGCGGAAATCCGCGGCCGGCTCGCCGGGCCCGGCGATCTTCGGGCGAACTCCGGCGTACGCCGGCTGCAGCGCCCCATCCGGAAGGCCCGGCCAGTAGCGGCGGATCGCGGCGTAAAAGCGCTCACCGCGCTGCGCATCCACACCGTACTCGCACCTCTCGATCCACTGCACGTCCGGCCCGAAGCGCGCGCCCCCGGCCAGATCGAGCGTGAGGTGAATGCCGAGCCCGCCCTCCTCGGGCAGCGGGTAGATGAGACGCTGGAACGGAGCCCGGCCGCAGAGCGCGAAGTAGTTGCCCTTGGAGAAGTACGCCGCCGGGATATGGCTGGCCGGAAAGCCCTCCATGATCCGCGCCACGGCGGGCGCCTGTACGCCGGCGCAGTTGACCAGCAGCTGCGCACGCAGCGCCGGCTCCGCCCCGTTCACCCCGATCAGCACGCCCGCCTCCTCGAGCACCAGTCGCGTGACTTCGCAGCCGCAGGCGAGCGTGGCGCCGCGGCTCTCTGCATCCGCGAGCAGCGCCAGCATGTAGGCCTGCGAATCGATGATGCCGGTGAGCGGGGAGTGCAGTGCCGCAACGCACGCAAGCTGTGGCTCCAGCGCCTGCGCCGCCGCGCCCTCCAGCGCGCCGAGCTCGACGCCGTTGGCGAGCGCTGCGGCGGCGATGGTGGCGAGCCCCGGGAGCTGCGCGGAATCGGCCGCTACGATGAGCTTGCCGCAGCGACGGTGCGCGATGCCGCGCTCGCGGCAGAAGGCGTATAGCCGATCGCGCCCCGCGACGCACAGGCGCGCCTTGAGCGAACCCTGGGGGTAGTAGAGGCCGGCGTGGATGACCTCGCTGTTGCGTGAGCTGGCACCGGTACCGAAGCGCGCCGCGGCCTCCAGAATCAACGTATCCCTGCCGCCCCCCGCGAGCTCGCGCGCCACGGCGAGGCCGATCACGCCGGCGCCGATCACCACCGCGTCCACGCTGTCCATCGTGCGAGTGTAGCGGCGCTGCGCCTGCAACCCCTTACAATGTGGGCAATCCCGACAGGGTCGTCTGACAGGAGTCATGCGTGGCCGCCGTGAACTATCGCGTGCAAGACGAGGTCGCCGTGCTGACGATCGCAAACCCTCCGGTCAACGCGCTGAGTCTCGCGGTGCGCACGGCCCTGATGCAGGGTCTGGAGCGTGCCGCCGCGGATGCGGCGGTGAAGGGAATCGTACTCAGCGGGGAGGGCGGCTGCTTCGCCGCCGGCGCCGATATCAACGAGATCGCCTCCGGCGCGGCGCTCACGCCGCCGACACTGCGTGATCTGCAGGCGCGGATGGAGGGCCTGCCCAAACCCCTGGTGGCCGCCATCGACGGGATCGCCCTCGGCGGTGGGTTTGAGCTCGCGCTCACCTGTCATTGGCGCCTCGCTGCGGAGGGGGCGAAGGTAGGCCTTCCCGAAGTGAAGCTCGGGCTTGTCCCGGGGGCGGGCGGCACGCTGCGCTTCACGCGCCTCGCCGGCCCCGAAGCCGCTCTCGAGGCAATCACGAGCGGCGCGCAGATCCCGGCGCCGCGCGCGCTCGAGCTCGGGCTGCTGGATGGGGTCGTGGAACATGCACTGAGCGGCGCCATCGCGCATGCCCGGCAGGCGGCGCAGGAGCGCCGGCCGCTGCGCGTGACGAGCGACCTGGCGGAACGCATCCGCGAGGTGAATCCGCAGCTCTTCGCGGCGTTTCGCAGCAGGATCGAAGCGAAGGCGCGCGGCCAACTTGCTCCGTGGAAGATCATCGACTGTATCGAGGCGGCGTGCACGCGGCCGAAGGAGGAGGCGCTGCGAGTCGAGCGCGAGGCCTTCGTCGAATGCCGCGACAGTGCCCAGCGTCGCGCGCTCACTCACGTGTTCTTCGCCGAGCGCGAGGCACGGCGCATTCCCGGCCTGCCCGCGGAGGTGAAGCCGCGAGCGATCCGCAGCGCGGCGGTGATCGGTGCGGGCACCATGGGCGGGGGTATCGCCATGAGCTTCGCCAACGCGGGCATCCCGGTCGCGGTCCTCGAGCTGTCGGCCGAACCCCTCGAGCGCGGGCTCGGTGTGGTTCGCAGGAACTACGCCGCCTCCGTGGCGCGCGGCACTCTCACGCAGGCGCGCGCGGACCAGGCGCTCGCCCTGATCCGCGGCGTCAGCGATTACGCGGCGCTCGGCGGCGCGGACATCGTGATCGAGGCGGTCTTCGAGGATCTGAAGCTCAAGCAGGAGGTGTTCGCGCGGCTCGACCGGGCAGCGGCACGGGAGGCGATTCTCGCCACCAACACCTCCACGCTCGACATCGATGCGATCGCCTCCAGCACCTCGCGCCCCGAGCAGGTCGTGGGCACGCATTTCTTCAGCCCCGCCCATGTCATGAAGCTGCTGGAGAACGTGCGCGGCACGCGCACCTCGGCGCAGACGATTGCGACCGTGATGGCGCTCGGCCGGACACTCGGAAAGGTTACGGTGCTCGCCGGCAACTGCGAGGGCTTCATTGGCAATCGCATGCTCATGTTCTATGGCTCGGAAGCGGAATTCCTCCTCGAGGAGGGCGCCACGCCCGAGCAGATCGATAGGGTGATGGAGGACTTCGGCTTCGCCATGGGCCCGCTCGCCGTGCGTGACCTGGCCGGCAACGACGTCGGCTTTCTCATCCGCAAGGGGCGCAGGCTCCCGCCCGATGAGCGCTGGTCGCCGATCCTCGAGCGCCTCGTGGCCGAAGGGCGCCTCGGCCAGAAGAGCGGAAAGGGCTTCTACCGCTACGAAGGACGCACGCGCATCGCGGACCCGCAGGTGACCGCCCTCATCGAGGCGGTATCGCGCGAACGCGGCATCGAGCGGCGGCAGATCCCCGAGGAGGAGATCCTCGAGCGGCTGCTGCACCCGCTGGTCAACGAAGGCGCGCGCATCGTGGACGAGGGCATCGCCATTCGCGCGAGCGATATCGACGTCGTGTACGTGAATGGCTACGGCTTTCCCGCCTACAAGGGTGGGCCGATGTTCTGGGCGGAGCAGGCGGGACTGGAGCGCGTGGTGCGCACCATGCAGCGCCTCGCGCCCACGCACGGCGCGCGCTGGCGTCCGGCGCCGCTGCTCGAGCGGCTCGTGGCCGAGGGGCGCGGGTGGGGGAGTTGAGACGGGGAGGAAGGAACGTGCAGACGCGACTCGCAGCAGCAGCAATGGCGGTGTCGATGGTGCTGGCCGCTGCGTCGCGCGCCGACACCCCGCCCGGCGAGCATGCCACGGCGCACGTGCCGGGCACGGTCGCGGAGTGGGCCCGCGGCGCGCGTCTCTTCGAGGGTCTGGGCGAATTTCACCGCGCAGTGAGCACCCGCTCGGCTCTCGCGCAGCAGTACTTCGACCAGGGCATGCGCCTTCTGTGGGCGTTCAATCACGACGAGTCGACCCGCTCCTTCGCCAAGGCTGCGGAGCTCGATCCCTCCTGTGCCGCGTGCTATTGGGGCGTAGCGCTCACCGTGGGACCGAACTACAACCTTCCGGGGATGGAGGAAGCGCGCGCACACGTGGCGTTCGAGGCGCTGCGCAAGGCGCAGGACGACGCCGCTCACGCTTCCGCGGTCGAGCAGGCACTCATCACGGCACTCGCTGCGCGCTACCCCGGCCCACAGCCGCCCGGACCCGCCAACCTCGATGCCGTCCTCGTGGCGTACGCCCAGGCGATGCGCGGCGTCGCCGCGCGCTTCGCGGACGATCTGGACGTGCAGACGCTGTGCGCTGAAGGCGAGATGAACGTGCACGCGTGGAAACTCTGGACTGCCGAGGGCCGGGCGGTCGAGGGAACGCCGCAGATCGTAGCGCGCCTCGAGTCGGTGTTGCGGCGCGCTCCCGCTCACCCGGGGGCGAATCACTACTACATCCACGTGATGGAGGCGTCGCCCGTTCCGGGCAAGGCGGTGGCGTCCGCCGAGCGGCTGCGCGGCATGATGCCGGCCGCGGGCCATCTCGAGCACATGCCCGCGCACATCATGCAGCGCGTGGGTCGCTACGAGGAGGCGGCTGAGGCCAACCGCCGCGGGATCGCGGCCGATCAGGCCTATTTCGCGGCGACCACCGCGCCCGACTATTACGCCATGTATCTCGCCCACAACTATGCGTTTCTCGCTTTCTCCGCGGCCATGGAGGGGCGCAAGGCGGAGACGCTCGCCGCCGTGCAAAGCATCCTGCAGAGCGTCCCGATCGACATGGTGCTGGCGATGGGCGACTCGGGCTGGAATCTCACCCCGCAGTACGGGGCGCTGCTGCGCTTCGGGCTGTGGGACGAGATGATCGCGCTGCCGCCGCCCGATGCCAGGGCGCCGGGACTCGCCGCGGGTTATCTCTACGGGCGCGGCGTCGCGCTCGCCGCGCGCGGCCGCATCCAGGATGCCCAGGCCGCGCTCGCTTCCCTGCAACAGCTCGCCGCCGCGGCGCCCGCGGATGCCATGGCAGGATTCAACACCCTGCGGGGCGTGGCAAGCGTGGCGCAGCCGATCCTCGCGGCGCGCATCGCCTCCTCCTCCGCGCGCGCTGCGGAGGCGATCACGCTGCTCGAGCAGGCGGTGAGCGCCGAGGACCTGCTGGCGTACAACGAGCCCGCGGACTGGTTCTTTCCCGCGCGCCACCTCCTCGGGGCGCAGCTGCTGAGCGCCGGGCGCGCGGCGCAGGCGGAGGCGGTCTACCGCGAGGATCTCAGGCGCAATCCCGCCAACGGCTGGGCACTCTACGGGCTCGCGGCGGCACTACGTGCCCAGGGCAAAACGCGGGAGGCGGCAGGGGCGAGGCGCGAGTTGGACAGAGCCTGGCGGCACGCCGACGTGCAGCTGCAGGCTTCCGCCTTCTGGTTCGCAGGTCCCGACACTTCGCGCTGCGAATGCGAGCGCCGCAGTTCAGCCGAGCGGCAGGCGGGTCGTGAACTTCTTCGTGCGCAGCACGAAGCTGGTATTCACTGAGCGTACCGCGGCAAGCTAAGCTGTCCTATCTTACCTGCTGGAAGATCCCATGCCCGAAGGGGCCCTCGCCACGCCGAACTCTTCCCGCGCGGGCAGTGCGCCGGCGAGCCAGCCGGACTGGCGCCGCGTCGCCGCGCTCGCGCACGCCTCGCGCGCGCTCGATGACATCGAGGAGAACCGCCTGTGCCCGAGCGCAAGGTGCTGTACCAGTTCTCCGCACGCGGGCATGAGCTGGCGCAGATTCTGCTGGGACTGCAGCTGACGGACGCACACGATGGCGTGAGCGCCTATTACCGCTCGCGCCCGCTGATGCTGACGCTCGGAGTGAGCCTGGAGGATGCCGCCGCCGGTCCGCTCGCCCGCAGCGGCTCCTTCAGCGGGGGACGCGACATCGGCGTGGTCTTCAACCTTCCCGGTCGCGGCGGACCGACCGTACTGCCCGCCTGCGGCGGGGTCGGGACGCAGTACACCCCGGCGGCGGGGTGGGCGCAGTCGATCCGCTACCGTCACGAGGTGCTCGCGGATGCCTCCTATGCGCGCAGTATCGCCGTGGTATTCGGTGGGGATGCCTCGGTCGCCACCAACGGCTTCTGGTCGGCGCTCAACATTGCGACCACGCTCACGCTGCCGATGCTTTTCTGCATCGAGGACAATGCTTTCGGCATCTCCGTGCCCTCGCGGCTGCAGACCCCCGGCGGCAACATCGCCGCGAACCTGCGCTCCTTCGGCGGGCTCACCGTTCTGGAGGGCGACGGGAGCGACCCGCGCGCGACGGCGGCGCTCACCACCGAGGCAGTGGCACGGGTACGGTCGCAGCGCGCACCGTTGCTGCTGCGGCTCACGGTGCCGCGTCTGTGCGGCCATTCCGGGCAGGATACCCAGGCCTACAAGTCCGCACAGACGCTCGGCGATGAGCGCGCGCGCGATCCGCTCAAGCGCCTGCAGGAGTTTCTGGTGCCCGCGGTCATGGGCGAGGGCGAGTGGACGCGCCTGGCGAGCGAGACGCGACGCGCGGTCGAGGAGGCGATCGCGAGCGCGCTGGCGCGGCCGCCACCCGATCCACAGCAGCTCCTGCAGCACGTTTTCTCGCAGAACGCTGCCGGCACGCCCTCGATCCAGGAACAGGGCGGTCTCGCGCCGGAAGGATTCAGGTTCGGCCCGGCGAGCGACGTTGCACAGCCGCAAGGCGCGCGCCTCAACATGCTCACCGCCATCCGCCGCACGCTCGATGTCGAGCTGGCGCTCAATCCGCGCATGCTGGTGTTCGGCGAGGACGTAGGCCCCAAGGGCGGCGTGCACGGTGCGACGCTCGGCCTGCAGGACAAGTACGGCGCGGCGCGGGTCTTCGACACGAGCCTGTCCGAGGAAGGCATCATCGGCCGGGCAGTCGGCATGGCGCTGGCGGGGCTGCGGCCGGTGGCCGAGATCCAGTTCCGCAAGTACGCCGAGCCGGCGGCGGAGCAGCTGGACGATTGCGGCACGCTGCGCTGGCGGACGCGCAATCGCTTCGCCGCCCCGATCGTGGTGCGCATGCCCGGCGGTTTCTTCAAGTGCGGTGATCCCTGGCACAGCCAGACGAACGAGGTTGCCTGGGTGCACGGCGTCGGCTGGCAGGTCGCCGTGCCTTCGAACGCGGAGGATGCGGTGGGACTGCTCCGCGCGGCGTTGCGCGGCAATGATCCGGTCATTTTCTTCGAGCACCGCGCCATGCTCGATGCTGCCTGGGCCCGCCGTCCCTATCCGGGCGACGAGTATCTGCTGCCCTTCGGGCAGGCGCGCACGATACGCAGCGGGAGCGAGCTCACGGTAGTCACCTGGGGCGCCATGGTCGAGCGCTGCGAGCAGGCCGCCGAGCGCTCCCACGTTGACGCGGAGGTGCTCGATCTGCGTACCCTCTCACCCTGGGACAGGCGGGCGGTGCGCAGCTCCGTGGAAAAGACCCATCGCTGCCTGATCGTTCATGAGGACAACCTGAGTGCCGGGTTCGGGGCCGAGATTGCTGCTACGCTCGCGCAGGAGAGTTTCTTCAGCCTGGAGACTCCGATCGAGCGGCTCGCCATGCCGGATATCCCGAGCCCCCACAGCCCGCTGCTGCTCGAGGCGGCGGTGCCGGACGTCGCGCGCATTACGCAGGCGATCCAGCGCCTGGCGAGCCTGTAGCGCCGCGCTGTGCCCGGCATGAGCAGCGCAATCGAGATCAGGGCACCCTCGGAGCAGACCGAAGGCACACGTTCGCAGATCCTGCGCTGGCTCAAGCGCCCCGGTGAAAGCGTCCGCGAGAACGAGCCGCTTATCGAGATCGAGACCGACAAGGTGACGGTGGAAGTTGCTTCGCCGGCCTCCGGCGTGTTGCGCGAGATCCTCAAACACGAGCAGGACGAGATAACACCCGGCGAGCTGCTCGGGCGGCTGGAGGCGCAGCAGAGTACCGGCATTGGCACGGCGGCTTCCGCCACCGCGGCTTCCGGGCCCCCGGCTCGCGGCGCGGCGCCTGCGGGGAACGGGCCGGGCGCGGGTACCGCAGCGGGCGCGACCCGTGCTGCCGCGCCAGGACAGTTGAGTCCGGCGGTGCGCCGCCTGTTGGCCGAGCACGCCCTCGAGGCCGCGGCGGTGGAAGGCAGCGGACCGGCCGGCCGCATCACCGTCGAGGATGTGCTGCGTGCCGCAGCGGACAGCGAGCGCGGGGGAGCGGGCGCGGCAGCAGCGGCGGGCGCGGCAGCACGGGCGGGCGCGGCAACAGCGGCGGGCGCGGCAGCAGCGGCGGGCGCACCGCTCCCGTCCAGCGCCGGCGTCGCAGCGCACACCCACCGCGTTGCGCATAGCGCGGTCCGCAAGCGCATTGCGGAGCACATGGTGCAGAGCCTGCTACACACCGCGCCGCACGTGACGACGGTGTTCGAGGCGGACATGACCGCCGTCCTCGGGAGCCGCGCCCGGCAGCGCGCGGAGTTCGCGCAGCGCGGCGTCGCGCTCACGCTCACGGCCTACTTCGTACAGGCTGCGGTGGCGGCGATCCGCGCGGTGCCCGAGGCCAACAGCCGCTGGACGGAGACGGCGCTGGAGATCCACGAGTCGATTCACATCGGCGTCGCGACCGCAGTGGAAGGCATCGGGCTGCTCGTGCCGGTGCTGCGCGATGCACAGGCGCGCGACCTGTTCGAAACCGCGCACGGCCTCGAGGACCTCGTCACACGCGCGCGCGGCGGCAAGCTGTCGCCCGCCGACCTGCGCGGCGGCACCTTCACCATCTCCAACCACGGCGTGAGCGGGAGCCTGCTCGCAGCGCCGATCATCATCAATCAGCCGCAGTCGGCGATTCTCGGCATCGGCAAGCTGGAGAAGCGGGCCGTGGTGGTGGAGGAGGGCGATGAGCAGAGAATCGCGATTCAGCCGCGCTGCTACGTCAGCCTGACGCTCGATCACCGCGTCATGGACGGCCACCAGGCGAACCACTTCATGCAGACTTTCGTGCAGACGCTGAAGCAGTGGCGCGCCTAGGGCCTGTTAACACGAAAGGCGCACCGCGACGACCTGTCAGGGACGAGCGTGGCCTTTCGAGGGACGAGCGACCGGAATCCCCCCGAGTGCGGCGCCGTCGGTAGGATGGGCATACCCGAAAGGAGCGTCCGCATGAAGACAAGACACCTGGCTCGATGGGCCGGAGCCTGCACGCGGGCAGTGGTGCTATCGGCGCTGGCGGGCTTCGCCGCGGCCGATGCGACCCGGTACGAGCGGATGGCGCCTCTCGAGCAATACCTGATGCCTCCCGGTTCCGAGATCGCACTCGCGCGCAGTGCCGCGCCAGCCGCGATCTCCGACAAGGCCACGGTCCTCACTCTCGATTCGCAGGGTTACCAGACCGCCGTCCGCGGCACCAACGGATTCACCTGTCTCGTGGAGAGGTCGTGGATGTCGCCGGGCGCAAGCTCCGATTTCTGGAATCCGAAGATGAGGGGACCGGTTTGCTACAACCCGGCAGCGTCCGGGTCCGTCCTCGCGTACCGGCTCCGGCGGACGAAGCTCGCACTCGCCGGAGACTCGAAGGAAAGGATTCTCGACGAGGTTCGCGCCGCGCTCGCGCGCAACGAGCTCCCGTCACCCGAGCCGGGCGCGATGTCCTTCATGATGTCGAAGGATGGGTACCTGGGGGATGGCGTGGGCCATTGGCACCCGCACCTCATGTTCCACGTGCCAAAAGTCGCAGGCGCGAGCTGGGGAGCAAACCTGCCGGGGTCTCCGGTGGTCCTCGACGACCGCGAAGTCCCGGAGCCCGAGACGATGTTTCTGGTGCCCCTGTCCCGCTGGTCGGACGGAACAACGGCGGCGACTCACTAGGGCCCTCCGATCGCCGCGCGATTATTGGCGTCATATCGGCGAGCAGGCGGCGCTACTGCGGCGCAGTGCGGCGGGGGCGGGGACCTAACCCGCCGAAGCGCGAGTGTGCGGCCGCATTCGCGGCAGGCAGCGGCCGATGCAGCCGATGAGCGGTGGCCGAGAGATAGGTCTCCGCGTCCGCAAACACGCGCGCATACAGTCGCCGGCACAGCTCGTAGGCCGCTGTACCCGCCCAGTTGCGTGGCAACAGGGCGGGGGGCAAGAGCGGATCCAGCAGGTGGATCTTGCGGTATTCGTGAATGAGGAGCGTGCGCACCACGAAGGCCGTCTGCGCCGTAGCGCCGCGGGCCGGGATCGCTGCCGCGACCGGCGCGAAGCGCGCGATGAAGCGCCGGTAACGCCGCGCCTGCTCCTCAGGTCCCAGCCCCGCGCGGCGAGCTTGCGGTCGACACGCACAGTCCGAGCCCGCGCTGCGCAGTAGCTGCGCCTCGCCCGCCCCGTAGATGTTGCGCAGCCACGCACGCGCCTGCCGCCGGCGTGCAGGCCGGGTGGGCGAAGAGCGCGGGCGTCAGCTGGCCGAAGCCGAGCCAGCGCAGCTCGCGGCGGGTCTGCAGCTGCCGCGGCGCCCCCGCCGGCAGCAGCACGCAGCGTCCACCGCCCGTCCCAGGCGCGGGGGTTCGCGCCGTAGATGCGCCGCGTGGCTTGCGGCGAAGCGCTCGCGCGCCGCTCGCGCGTCAGGCGGTATTCGCTGCGCCGGCCGAAGCGGCGCGCGACGAGCCAGCCATCGCGCGCGAGCCGCGCCACGGAGGTGCGCACCAGGCGCTCGGTGAGGCCGAAGGGGGCCGCGAGGCGGATGAGACTGCCGAGCGTGACCGCGCCGCCGCGCGGGGCGATCGCGTCGCCGAACATCGTGACGAGCAGCGAGCCGCCGCGCAGCGGCCGCTGTGCGCGGAAATGCCGCAGCAGGGCGTGCACTGCGGCAGGCGGGCGGGGCGCTCGCCTTGCTGTTCATGGGCTTGCAATTGTGACACAGAAAATCCATCGCCATGTGCTAGTCTTGTGTCACATTTGGCCGAGCCGGCCGCTGCGAGTCGCATGTACACGCAGGCCCTCGATACCCATGGAAAGGAGCCGGTGCCGGCACGGCCGCCGAGGCGGGCGCTCTGCCCGGCGCGCTTTCAGGCGCGCATCGATGCCGACGAGAAGATCGAGCCCAAGGACTGGATGCCGGACGCCTATCGGCAGACACTGATCCGCCAGATCTCCCAGCACGCGCACTCCGAGATCGTCGGCATGCTGCCGGAGGGCAACTGGATCACGCGCGCGCCGAGCCTGCGAGCGCAAGGCGGTGCTGATCGCCAAGGTGCAGGATGAGGGCGGACACGGAATGTACCTGTACAGCGCCGCGGAGACGCTCGGCATCTCGCGCGCCGCAGATGATCGAGCAGCTGCTCGCGGGCACCGCGAAGTACTCGAGCATCTTCAACTACCCGACGCTCGACCTGGGCGGATGTCGGCGCGATCGGCTGGCTGGTCGATGGCGCGGCGATCATGAACCAGATTCCGATCTGCCGCTGCTCCTACGGGCCGTATGCGCGCGCCATGGTGCGCATCTGCAAGGAAGAGAGCTTTCATCAGCGCCAGGGGTTCGAGATCATGCTGTCGCTCGCGCGCGGCACGCCCCGCGCAGCGCGCCATGGCGCAGGATGCGCTCAATCGCTGGTGGTGGCCCTCGATCATGATGTTTGGACCGAGCGATGCCGACTCCAAGCACACCGCGCAGTCGATGCGCTGGAAGATCAAGCGCTTCACCAACGATGAGCTGCGTCAGAAGTTCATCGATATCACCGCGCCGCAGGCGGAGTTCCTCGGACTGACCATTCCCGATCCGCGAGCTGCGCTGGGACGAGGCCGGCGCAGCACTACCAGTTCGGCCCGATCGACTGGAGCGAGTTCCAGGCGGTGCTCAAAGGCAACGGGCCCTGCAATCGCGAGCGGCTGGAGGCGCGCCGCAAGGCGCACGACGAGGGGCAGTTGGGTGCGCGAGGCGGCCGCGGCGCACGCGGAAAAGCAACGGCCGCGCGCGGCGAGCGCCGGCGAACGCTGTGGAGGACGACGCTATGAGTACCGAGCGACGTGGCCGCTGTTCGAAGTCTTCATCCGCTCGCGCGCGGGCCTCGAGCACAAGCATGTCGGCAGCGTGCATGCCGCCGATGCGCGCATGGCGATCGAGCACGCGCGCGATGTCTACACGCGCCGCCAGGAAGGCGTGAGCATCTGGGTGGTGCGGTCGAGCGACATCATCGCCTCCGACCCGCCGAGGCGGACGCGCTGTTCGAGCCGGCGCGCGACAAGGTTTATCGGCATCCGACGTTCTATGCGATTCCGGACGAGGTCAAGAACCTGTGAGCGCCATCGACCGCGAGCGCGATCCGCCGCCTGCCGGAGGCGCATTACCGCTACGTGCTGCGGCTCGGCGACACCAGCCTCGTGCTCGGTCAGCGGCTCGGCGAGTGGATCGGCCATTCGCCGGCGCTCGAGGAAGACCTGGGGCTGGCCAACCTGTCGCTCGACCTGGTCGGGCAGGCGCGGCTGCTGCTCACCTACGCGGGCGAGCTCGAGGGGCGCGGGCCGCGACGAGGATGCGCTGGCGTTCTTGCGCGATGCTCCGGAGTTCATGAACCTGACGCTCGCCGAGCAGCCCAACGGCGACTTCGGCCAGACCATCGTGCGCCAGTGGCTGCTCGATGCCTGGCAGCTCGAGATGTACGAGGCGCTGCCGGCTTCGACCGATACGCGCCTCGCCGCGATTGCGGCCAAGGCCTTGAAGGAAACGCGCTATCACTATCGGTTCAGCAGCGGCTGGCTGGTGCGGCTCGGCGACGGCACCGAGCGAGAGCCATCGCGCGCGTGCAGGGCGCGCTGGATGAGCTGTGGCGGTTCACCGATGAGTTGTTCACGGCCGATGAGGTCGATGAGGCGCATGGCGGCGCCGGGATCGCGCCGCGCTTGCGGAACTGGCAGCCGCGCTGGTCGGCGCGCATCGATGACGGATGTTGCGCGAGGCGACGCTGCAGCGGCCGCGCGCGCAGCCCTATCCCTGGCATGGCAAGCGCGGCGTGCACACCGAGCACCTCGGGCACATGCTGACGAGATGCAGCACCTGCAGCGCACCTATCCGGGCGCGCAGTGGTGAGCGGGCGCGACATGTCCGCGCCAGTTGCGTCCGCGCGCCATGAGCCGGGCGCGGGCGCGAGCAGCGCGTCTGGGAGCTTCTCGGCGGCGTGCCCGATCCGGAGATCCCGGTGCTGAGCATCGTGGACTTGGGAATCGTGCGGTACGTGCGCTGGCGCCGGCGCGGTGATCTCGCACGTCGGGTCTCACGCCGACCTATTCGGGCTGCCCGGCGACGGATGTCATTCGCGCGCGCGGTGCGCGAGGCGCTCGATGCGGCGGGCTACGCGGACGCGATTATCGAGGAGGTGCTGTCGCCGCCCTGGACCAGCGACTGGCTGACGCGACAGGGGCGGCGAGAAGCTGCGAGTCCTTCGGCATTGCGCCGCCCGAGCAGGCGGTCGCGAGCCGCGCGGCCTGTGGCAACGCTCGCGCGGTGAGCTGCCCGCGCTGTGGCAGCGCCGACACCGAGCGCGTGAGCGAATTCGGCTCCACGCCCTGCAAGGCGCACTATCGGTGTGTGTCGTGCCTGGAGCCCTTCGACTACTTCAAGTGTATCTAATGACATGCTGACATTTCATTCGTTGCGAGTTGCCGAGATCTCACCCGAAGCGGAGGACGCCGTGGCGATCGCGCTGGAGGTGCCGCGGCAGCTGCGCGGCGGAGTACCGCGGAGCCGCCGGGACAGCACGTCGTGGTGCGCGCCAGCATCGACGGCGAGGAGATCGCGGCGCACCTACTCGCTCGTGAATGCCCCGGGCGAGTGGCCGCTGCGGATCGTCGCCGCGCGTGCACGCTCAGGGGCACATGTCGCGCTACCTGGCGGAGCAGTTGCGCGCTGGTGATCAGCTCGACGTTCTGCCGCCGAACGGCAGCTTCACTCCGCGGCGACGGCTGCCGGACGCCGGCGACCTACGTGGCGTTCGCGGCCGGCTGCGGCATCACCCCGGTGCTGTCGGTGGTGCGCGCGCTGCTGCGGGCCGATGCGGAGCCGGGTCATTCTGTTCTACGGCAACGGCAGCACGGCGCGCGCGATGTGCCTCGAGGAGCTGCTCGCCCTGAAAGACCGCTACCTGGAGCGGCTGTCGCTGCACTTCGTGATGAGCCGCGAGCCGCAGGAAGTCGAGCTCTACAACGGCCGCATCGATGCTGCGCGGGTGCGGCAGCTTCGCGCGGACGCTGTTCGAGCCCGGCGAGGTCAGCGGAGTACTTCGTCTGCGGTCCGGGCGACATGATCGAGCAGGTGTCGCGACGCTGCGGGAGCTGGGTGTCGAGGCCGAGCGGATGCACTGCCGAGCACTTCACGCGTCGCCACGGCGGCGGGTGGAGCCTGCGGGGCGCAGGCAGCGCCGCGGCGCCCGAGCTGCCGTGCCCGAAGCTGCCGCGCCTGCCGCGCCTGCTGCGCAGCGCGCGGCGCCGACCGCCGGCGCGGGTGCGCGCCGAGGTCACCGTGCTCATGGACGGCCGGCGCCGCACGTTCACCATGCGTATGAACGATGAGACGGTGCTCGACGCGGCGGCGCGCGCCGGGCTGGAGCTGCCGTTCTCCTGCCGTGCCGGGGTCTGCTCCACCTGCCGGACCAAGGTCGTTCGCGGCGAGGTGGAGATGGCGCAGAACTACGCGCTCGAGGACTGGGAACTCGAGCAGGGCTATGTGCTCGCGTGCCAGGCGCGGGTCAAGACGCCCGTCGCTCGAGCTCGACTACGACGAGAAGTGATGACGCGGCGGCGTCCAGCGCATGAGCTATCAGACTATTCTTTTCGACATCAGTGGCGGACGTCGCGCGGCTCACGCTCAATCGGCCGGATCGTCTGAACAGTTTCAACACGCTCATGCACGCGGAGGTTCGGGCGGCGCTCGCACGCGCCTGCGAGCAGGATCGCCGGCGCGGGTGCTCGTTCATCACGCGGTGCGGGACGTGGGTTTCTGCGCGGGCCAGGATCTGGGCGATCGCGCCGTCGCGCCCGGGCGGCGCGCCGCGCCCGATCTCGGCGAATCGATCGAGAAGAACTACAAGCCGCTGGTCATGGCCCTGCGGAATCTGCCGATGCCGGTCATCGCCGCCGTCAACGGCGTCGCGGCGGGCGCGGGCGCCAACATCGCGCTGGCGTGTGACCTGGTCATCGCGGCCCGCTCGGCGAGTTTCGTGCAGGCGTTCTCGAAGCTCGGGCTGGTGCCCGATTCGGGCGGCACCTGGTTCCTGCCGCGGCTCGTGGGCACGGCGCGGGCGCATGGGGCTCGCGCTTCTGGGGGAGAAGCTGACTGCCGAGCAGGCGGCGCAGTGGGGACTCATCTGGCGCTGTGTGGAGGACGCGGAGTTCGCCGCGGTGGTCGACGCGCTGGCGCGCAGCTCGCCGCGGCGCCGACGCAGGGCTGGCGCGCACCAAGCAGGCGATCTACGAGAGCTGGAGCCGTACGCTCGAGCAGCAGCTCGACGTCGAGCGCGACTATGCAGCGCGAGCTGGGCCGCACCGCCGACTACGCCGAAGGCGTCGCGGCGTTCACGGAGAAGCGCGCGCCGCACTTCACGGGCCGTATGCAGAGTGACTCATGCAGGATGCAAGCCCGGCAGCGGCCCGCAAGCAGCTGGCCGAGCGTGCGGCGCGGCGCTGTTCGCGCGCGATCACGCCTCGCAGGCGCTCGGCATCCGCATCGTCGGGAGTCGGCCGGGTTACGCGCGGCTCGCCATGGTCGTTCGCGGCGATATGGTGAATGGGCACCGCATGTGTCATGGCGGCATGGTATTTACGCTGGCGGATAGCGCGTTCGCGTTCGCCTGCAACTCGCTACAACGAAGCGACCGTGGCCGCGGCCGCCTCGATCGACTTTCTCGCCGCCGCGCATGAGGGTGACGAGCTGACCGCGGTGGCCACGGAGCTGTGGCGCACGCGGCGCAACGGAATTTACGAAATCACGGTCACCAACCAGCACGGCGCGCGGATCGCATTGTTTCGCGGCCGCTCCTATCGGATCGACGGGCACGGTGGCGAGCGAGGAGTGAGCGGCATGCAACTTGCAGAGTTTCGTTGCGGGAAAGTGGCAGGCGGGCACGCGCAACTGCGGTGGCGCTGCGCGATGCGACCACGGGGGAGGTGATCGCCAGCGCCTCGCGCCGAGGGCCTCGACTACCGCGCCATGCTCGAGCACGCGCGCAATGTCGGCGGGCCGAACCTGCGCGAGCTGACCTTCCACGAGCGCGCGGCGCTTCTGAAGTCGCTGGCGCGAAATGCTCAGGGAGTACAAGGATGAGTTCTACGCGCTCTCCTATGCCACGGGCGCGACCAAGAGCGACTCCTGGATCGACATCGACGGCGGCATCAGCACGCTGTTCGTCTACGCCAGCAAGGGCACGCGCGAGCTTCCCAACAGCCGCGTTTATGTCGATGGCGCCGTCGAGGCCCTGTCGAAGAGGCGGCACCTTCGTCGGGCAGCACATCTGCGTGCCGCTCGAAGGCGCGGCCGTTCACATCAACGCCTTCAACTTCCCGGTGTGGGGAATGCTGGAGAAGCTGGCGCCGGCGTTGCTCGCCGGCGTCCCGTCGATCGTGAAGCCGGCGACCGCGACCTCCTATCTCACCGAGCAGGTGTTCCGGCGCATCGTCGACTCCGGCATCCTGCCGGACGGCGCGATACAGCTCATCTGCGGCGGAGTGGGCGATCTGTTCGATCATCTCACCTGCCAGGACGTGGTGTCCTTCACCGGCTCGGCGTCCACGGCGCAGAAGCTGAGGCAGCATCCGGCCATCATGCGCAACGCCGGTGCGCTTTACCGCCGAGACCGACTCGCTCAACTCCTCGATCCTCGGGCCGGATGCCGCGGCCGGCTACCCCGGAGCTCGATCTGTTCGTGCGCGAGGTGGTGCGCGAGATGACCGCCAAGGCCGGACAGAAGTGCACGGCCATCCGCAAGGCGATCGTGCCGGCAGCGCGCGTCGCCGATGTCATCGATGCCCTGCGCGCGGCGCTCGGCAAGGTGGCCGTCGGCGACCCGCGCCTGGAGCATGTGCGGATGGGGCCGGTTGCCTCCCTCGGGCCAGCGGCGCGAGGTGCTGGAGCAACTCGCGAAGCTGGAGCGCGAAGCCGAGGTGCTCTGCGGCGGCGCCGGCAAGGCGCAGCCGATGGGCGCCGATGCCGAGAGGGGCGCCTTTGTGGCGCCGACGCTGCTCTACTGCCGCGATACGAGCAGTGCGCGCGCGATCCATTCGGTCGAGGCGTTCGGGCCGGTCTGCACGGTTGTGCCCTACGACAGCCTCGATGCGGCGATCGCGCTCGCGCGACGTGGAGGAGGCAGTCTCGCCGGCTCGGTGTTCACGCGCCGACGACGCGCTTGCGGCACGGCTGGTGCTGGGGCTCGCGCCGTTTCACGGGCGCATCGTGGTCGTCAATCGCCACTGCGCGAAGGAGTCCACCGGCCACGGGTCGCCTTTGCCGCACCTGGTGCACGGCGGCCCGGGCGCGCCGGCGGTGGAGAGGAGATGGGCGGCATTCGCGGTGTGATGCACTACATGCAACGCACGGCGCGTGCAGGGCACGCCGGATGTCATTCCGCAGCGGGCGGGCCGCTGGGTCAAGGGCGCGCGCCAGCTCGATCCGGGCGTGCATCCGTTCCGCAAGCCCTTCAACGACGCTGGTGATCGGCGACACTTTCAACTCCGGCGAGCGCGAAGTCACCATCGAAGACATCGAGCGCTTTGCCGAGCTCTCGGGCGACAAGTTCTACGCCCACATGGATGAGGCGCAGGCGGCGCGCAATCCGCTGTTCGGCGGCCGCGTGGCGCACGGCTATTTCCTGGTGTCGGCCGCGGCCGGCCTGTTCGTCGATCCCGCCGTACGGGCCGGTGCTCGCCAACTACGGCATCGACGGCCTGCGGTTCACCAAGCCCGTCAAGCCCGGCGACCGCATCAAGGTGCGCCTCACCTGCAAGGAGAAGTCCCTGCGTGCCGCTGCAGGCTACGGCGAGGTTCGCTGGGATACCGAGATCACCAACCAGAACGGCGAGGCGGTCGCCAGCTACGACGTGCTGACGATGGTGAGCGACAAGGCGATCCCTGACGCCTGATGCTCATGCGCCTGCGGCACCTCGTCGAGACCGTGATCCAGTTTGCGTCTCTGACGCTCCTCGCTGTCATCTGCCTGTCGTGGACCGTCCTGGCGCTGCCGTTGCTGCGGGTGCTCCCGGCGCGCGCTGGAGAGCGCTGCGGGCGACTCGGGATTCTGGCGGGGTTTCGCCTGTACGTCTGGTCGCTGCGCCTGATGGGGATTTACCGGCTCGATCTGCGCGCGCTGCGAGCGCTGCACGATGGCCCGCCGGTGGTGCTCGCCCCGAATCATCCGAGCCTGATCGACGCGCTGCTGATCATCGCGCACGAGCCGCGCGTGGCCTGCGTGATGAAGTCTTCGCTGATGAACAACGTGTTCCTGGGCGCCGGGGCACGCCTCGCCCGCTACATCCGCAGCGAGCCGCCGCGGCGCATGATTCACGACGCCATTGCAGAGCTGCGCCGCGGCGGGATCGTGCTGCTGTTCCCGGAGGGGACGCGAACGACGCACTCGCCGATCAACGCACTGCAAGCCGGGGTCGGCATCATCGCCAAGGAGGCGGGGGTCGCGGTCCAGACTCTCATCATCGAGACCGATTCCCCTGTTCTGAGCAAGGGATGGTCGCTGTTCAGACGACCCCCGATGCCGATCGGCTATCGGATGCGGCTCGGCCGCCGCTTCGACCCGCCAACCGATGCGCGGGCGTTCATGACGCAGCTGGATCAGTACTTTCGGACGGAGCTGGCGAGCGCCCAACAGAACCGTTGGATCGAGGCACGGCTCCGGCCCGGAGCATCCCCGTCGGACTGAGCGGTTTGCGCGCATGGTATGCGGAGAAGATTGTCAGTTCGACCTGGCACTCGATGTCCACGAAGCCGCACGCGGCGAGCGCGCGCAGGATCGTCTCGGGCGGTACGCAGGCAGCGATGGTGTCCCAGTGGTAGCGCATCAGTAGCGGTGCATCGCTGCGGCGCGCGACGAGGGCGGCGATCCTCGGCACCAGGCCCTGGAGCCAGGCCTTGAGCAACGCGCGCCGCACGCCTCCCGCAGGCAGCGTGATCTCGAGCACACACAGCCGGCCCCCGGGCCGGATCACGCGGTGAAATTCGGCGAACGCCGCCGACAGATCGCTGATATGGCGCAGCGCGTAGCCCAGGCTCAGGAAATCGGCGCTGCCGTCCGCGGCCGGAATGCTTTCGGCACTGCCGGACAGGAGCCGCACGCCCGCAGGGACTCTGGCGTGTTCGATCATCCCGGCACTCGGATCCACGCCGGTGACACGCGTCGGATCGCCGACGATGCCGGCGGCGGCGCTCGCCAGCAATCCGGTACCCGTCCCGACGTCGATGACGCTCATCCCGGGCTTCAGACCCGCCGCCTCCAGGGCGCGCCTGCGGTACCAGGAGCCGGTTCCAAAACCCACAATCCGCTCGAGGCGATCGTAGTCCGCGGCGGTTCGATCGAAGATCCCGCGCACCCACGCACTGCGATCGCCTTCAGTCTCGTAGTAGCCGCGCAGGTGTGGGTGCGGTGTAGGCACGTTGCTCCAGTCTCTCCGCTGCCATCTTACCCGGGCCCGGCCGCCAGCCGAAAGGCATGCCCGCGCGTCGAGACGGCCTTGACGAGGGTCCACACGGCATCACCGGCACCCAGAGCGAGCGCCCGGCGGGCATCGCCGGTGATGCGTGCCAGGACGGTGGCGCCGCCGACGTCGACGCTCACCAGCACCGCGCCGTAATCATCGTCGCGCAACGCAGTCACGGTGCCCGCGAGCGCGTTGCGCACCGAGAGCCCCTGTACGGGTTGAGTGGCGAGGATGACGTCGCGCGCGAGGAGTTGCAGGCGCACGCGTGCCCCCACGGCGACCCCGCGCAGGCTCACCTGCAGTGTGCCGGTGCCCACGCTCAGCGCGGCGCTCCCCTGCTCCGGGTCGAGGCGCGTGACGACACCCTCGAGCACCGCGCCCACGAGATCGGGGCCGACGATGCTCTGCAGCTCGGGCAACAGGCACATCTCGTCCACCGGGCCACGGGCGAGCACGCGGCCGGCATCCAGCAGCACGAGCTGCGTCGCCAGTCGCAGCACCTCGTCGAACTGGTGGCTGACATACACCATCGGAATCGAGAGGCGGTCGCGCAGCGCTTCGAGGTAAGGCAGCACTTCCTCGCGGCGTGCGAGATCGAGCGAGGCGAAGGGCTCATCGAGCAGCAGCAGGCGCGGCTGCGTGAGCAGCGCGCGTCCCACGGAGACGCGCTGGCGCTCGCCGCCGGAGAGCTGCCGGGGCCGGCGCTGCAGCAGAGCCCCCAGAGCGAGAAGTGACACGACCTCCTCGAAGCCGATGATGCGCGGGGCCGCGCCCGAGCGCCGCTCGCCGTAGCGGAGGTTGCCGGCGACGGTGAGGTGCGGAAACAGCCGCGGCTCCTGAAACACATAGCCGATGCGGCGGCGCTCGACGGGCACGGCGATTCCGGCGCGGGTGTCGGTGAGGACCTCGTCGCCGATACAGATCCGGCCGCTATCGGGAGTGAGGAGCCCGGAGATCATGATTGACCAGCGTCGTCTTGCCGCTGCCGGAGCGGCCGAACAAGGCGATCACTCCGGGGGTCGCTGCGGCGAAGTCGGCCTGCAGAGAAAACCCCGGACGTTGCCTCAGTACCGATACGTGCAGCACGTCAGCCGCCCAGGCAGCTGCGCACGCGCCGCACCAGCAGCTCCGAGGCCAGAAGTCCCAGCAACCCGAGCGCGAACGACAGCAGCGCGAGGCGCAGCGCCAGGGCGTCTCCAGCTGTGGATCTGCATCGCGGTGTACAACGCCAGCGGCAGGGTGCGGGTGACACCCGGAATGTTGGACGCGAAGGTGATCACGGCACCGAACTCGCCCAGGCCGCCGCAAATGCGGTGACCGCGCCGGCGAGAATGCCGGGCAACATCAGCGGCAGCGTGATGCTGAAAAGCGGTCCAGCGCGCCCGCCCCCAGGGTGCGCGCCGCTTCCTCGAGCCCGCGGTCGACGTTGTCGAGCGACAGCCGTATGGCGCGCACCATGAGGGGAAAAGTCATCACCGCGGTGGCGAGTGCCGCGCCGGCGGTGGTGAAGGGCAGCTCGATGCCGAAGTGGCTGCGCAGCCAGCCGCCGACCGGGCCGCGTACGCCAAACAGCAGCAGCAGCGCGTAGCCCACTGCCACCGGGGGCAACACCAGCGGCAGGTGCACGAACGCATCCAGCAGCATGCGGCCGGGGAAGCGCGCGCGCGTGAGTATCCAGGCGATGAGCACCGCCAGCGGCAGGCTGAAGCCGACACTGCGCGCCGCGACCTCGAGACTCAGACGCAGGGCGTCGAGCTCGGGCGCCATCGTCATGCGCGCACGCGCTCAGGCGACCAGGGCGGACTCGATTGAAGAGGGGGAGGGTGCCGGAGGCGTTGCGGCATAGCCGGCGAGACCTTTCTGTTCCAGCCACTCGCGATTGAACAGCCGCGACTGATACTTCGCGCCGCCGTCACACAGAACCGTGACGATGGTGTGTCCGGGCCCGAGCTCCAGCGCAACGCGCACGGCGGCGGCCACGTTGATGCCGCTGGTGCTGCCGAGAAACAGACCTTCCTCGCGCAGCAGCCGGTAGACGAAGCGCACCGTGTCGGCGTCTTCGACGTGCAGCGGCGTCGTCGATCGGCGCGTCCTTCAGATTCGCGGTCACGCGCCCGATGCCGATGCCTTCGGTGATCGAGCCGCTGCCGGTTGACTTGAGCGTGCCGTTACGAACGCACTCGTACAGGCTGCTGCCCGGGGGATCGGCCAGCACGCAGCGGATCGCTCGGGCGGCGGGACTTGAGATATTCCGACGACGCCGGCGAACGTGCCGCCGGTGCCGCTCGCGGCGACGAAGGCGTCGATGCGCCCATTCGGTCTGCGCCCAGATCTCCGGTCCCGTGGTCTGCGACGTGCGCCTCGCGGTTGGCGGTGTTGTCGAACTGATTCGACCAGATGGCGTTGGGGAGCGAGGCGGCCAGGCGCTGCGCGACCTTCTGGTACTGGTTCGGGTTGCTGTAGGGGACGGTCGGCACCTTGTGCACTTCGGCGCCCAGCATTTCCAGCAGCCGGTATTTCTCCGGCGACTGGTTGTCGGGCATCACGATGATGCAGCGGTAGCCGCGCGCGTTGCACACGTGCGCAAGGCCGATACCGGTATTGCCGGCGGTGCCCTCGACCACCGTGCCGCCCGGCGGCAGCTCGCCGCGGCGCTCGGCGGCCGCTACGATGGCGCGCGCCGCGCGGTCCTTCACCGAGCCGCCGGGATTCATGAACTCGGCCTTGCCGAGGATCTCGCAGCCGGTCTCCTCACTCACGCCACGCAGCCGGATCAGCGGCGTGTTGCCGACCGACCCCGATGAAGCCGTCTGAGATGCTCATAGCGAGCGCGCCGACGGTGAGTGCGGTGCGCTGAGGCCGGCGAGCGCCGCGGCGGCGGCGAACGCCGCGACCTCGCCGACGATCAACAGTGCCGGCGGCTCGATGTGCTGCTCGGCGGCGAGCGCTGCGATGTCGGCCAGCGTGCCGCGCACGATGCGCTGCTGCGGGAGCGTCGCCCGCTCGATGACCGCGGCCGGGTGAGCGGCCGCCGCGCCGGCGGCGCGCAGCCGCGCGACGATGCCGGCGAGCTGCGCCACGCCCATGTAGAACACCACGGTGTGCCGCGGGTCGGCGAAGAAGCGCCAGTCGAGCGGGTCGTCATCGCCCACGTGGCCGGTGACGAACGTGACGCTCTGCGCGAGCCGCCGATGCGTGAGCGGCATGGCGGCGCAGGCGGCGGCGCCGAGCGCGGCAGTGATGCCGGGAACCACCGTCAGGGGATGCCGTGCGCGGCGAGCACTTCGATTTCCTCGCCACCGCGACCGAAGACGAACGGGTCGCCGCCCTTCAGGCGCGCCACGCGCTTGCCCTTGCGGGCAAGCTGCACCAACAGCTCGTGGATGCGCTCCTGCCGGCCGCTGCTCCCCGGGCTCCTTGCCGACGAAAATGCGCTCGGCGTCGCGGCGCGCACGCTCCAGCACCTGCGGACCGACCAGGCGGTCGTAGAGGACGACGTCCGCCTGCTGCAGCAGCTGCAGCGCGCGCAGCGTCAGCAGGTCGGATCCCCGGGGCCCGCGCCGATCAGGTACACCTCGCCCAGCCCGCTGGCGGAGCCAGCGGCGCGGCGGCGAGCTGCGAGGTGCGCAGACCTCCCGTGCCAGAGCACGCTCGGCGGCGCCCTCATCCCCGCGCAGCACCTCTCGCGCCACCGGTCCGGACACGATGCGCTCCCAGAAGGCGCGGCGCGCGAGCGGCGCCCAGCGCGCGCTGCAGGGCGCCGCTCGTGCGCCCATGAAACGTGCGAGCGCACCGAGGCGCGCCGGCAGCAGCGCCTCGATCTGCTCGCGCACCTGCCGCGCCAGCACCGGCGCTTGTCCGGCGGAGCTCACCGCCACCACGAGCGGCGAGCGGTCGATGATGGCCGGGAAGATGAAGGTCGACAGCTCCGCGTCGTCGACCACATTGACGGGCATGGCGCGCTCGCGCGCCGCGACCGATACGGCAGCGTTGGTGGCGCTCTCGGGGGTGGCAGCGACGACCACAACCGCACCCGCGAGGTGCGCGCCGGTGAATTCCGCGGCCAGGTGCGTGAGCTCGCCCGCGGGCCACGCGCTGCGCGAGGTCGCGGGGCAGCTCCGGGGCGACCACCGTGATCTGCGCGCCGGCCTTCAGCAGCATGACACCTTGCGCTGCGCAACGGCGCCGCCACCGACCACCACCACCGGCTGCGAGCGCAGCGCAGAAACACCGGCAGGTAGTCCATTGGGGTCTGGCTCAGACGGGCAGGGCCGCGGCGTGGAACTCTCGGCTGCAGGCCGCATTCGCGCGACTCGGGTTGCTCCCACCACCAGCGGCCGGCGCGGCGGCTCTCGCCGGGCTGATGGCGCGGGTGCAGGGCGAGCAGCCGATGCTCGGGAACTGGCGATCGTGCAGCGGATTGTACGGCAGCTGTGCAGCGCGGATGTACTGCCAGACCTGCTCCTCGGTCCACTCGAGCAGCGGGCTGACCTTGTACAGGCCGTTCTCCGCGTCCCATTCGACCGCGTTGCCCGCGGGCGCGGTCGCCGACTGCTCGCGCCGCACGCCGGTGACCCACGCGGCGTAGCCGGCAATCGCCCGCTGGAAGGGCTCCACCTTGCGGATGCGGCAGCACTCGAGGCGCGCCTCGAGGCTGTTGTAGAAGCCGTTGACGCCCTGACGCGCCACCAGCTGCTCCAGCGCTTGGGCATCGCGGGTAGACGACGCGGATGCGGCGCTTGTAGCGGCGCTGCAGCTTCTCCAGCAGCTCGTAGGTCTCCTCGTGCAGCCGCCCGGTGTCGATGCTGAATATGTCGATCTGCGGCAGGCTCGTCCAGATGATGTCCGTGAGCACCATCGCCTCGGCGCCCAGGCTGTTCGCATAGACCAGCCGGCCGTGCCGCGCCAGGGCGGCCTCCAGCTCGCCGCGCACGGCCGCGGCCTTGTGTTCCAGTTCGGCGTTGGCAGCTCGCCCATGGTGTGCCGACTATAACGGCGCACCCGGGCGGACAGAACGAATGATTGCTTCTGAAGGACTGCGCAGCGGTTATAGAACGGTTACAGGCGGCTCACAGGACGGTCAGGATCGCAGCCCATGAAGTTGCACCAGTTGCGTTATCTCGCCGCCGTGGCCCAGAGCGGTCTCAACATCACGGCGGCCGCGCAGAAGCTGCATACCTCGCAGCCGGGCGTCAGCAAGCAGATCAAGCTGCTCGAGGACGAGCTGGGCTTTCAGATCTTCGTGCGCGAGGGCCGCAATCTCACGCGCATCACCCCGGCCGGCCAGCAGGTCATCGATCGCGCGCTGCGGATCCTGCAGGAAGCGCAAAGCATCCGCGACCTGTCGACGGAGCTGCGCGACGAGGGCAAGGGAAGCCTCTCCATCGGCACCACGCACACGCAGGCGCGCTACGTCCTGCCGGACGTCATCCGCGAGTTCCGCGACCGCTACCCGCAGGTGCGTCTGAACCTGCACCAGGGCACCTCCGAGCAGATCGCCGAGATGGTGCACGAGCGATCGCATCGATTGCGCCATCGCCACCGGCTCGGAGCAGCTATTCACCGACCTGACGCTGCTGCCGTGCTATCGCTGGCACCGCACCGTGATCGTGCCGCGCGGCCATCCGCTGGCCGACGGCGCGCGGCTCACCTTCAGGGCGCTGGCGGCCTACCCGCTGATCACCTACACGTTCAGCTTCACCGGGCCGTCCTCGCTCCATCGAGGCATTCGCCAAGGCCGGGCTCACGCCCAACATCGCCATCACGGCGCGCGACGCGGACGTGATCCAGACCTACGTGCGCCTGGGGCTGGGCGTGGGCATCGTCGCGCACATGGCCGTCGACGAGCACGATCCGGACCTGGTCGCCGTCGACGCCTCGCACCTGTTCGCCGCCCACACTACCTGGATCGGCTTCCGCCGCGGCACGCTGCTGCGCAAGTACATGTACGACTTCGCGCAGCTGCTGGCGCCGCACCTGGATCGGCGTCTGGTCGATCGCGCGCACCGCGCGGCGACCGCGGAAGAGGTGGCGCGCTGTTCGCCGAGTAGCGCTGCCGCAGCGCTAGGCCTGCGCGGGCAGGCGCAGTGGGCCAGGCGCCGCAGCTAGATGTCCCCCGGACCGATAGTTCAGTAATGACCTAACTATGTGGCCGGACACCTACCTCGCGCTGGGCAAGGAAGCGCCCCAGGCGAACAAGCGCTGCTGGCGAATCGCGATTTCCGGCGCACCCGGCTGATAGGCCACGTCGTAGCGCGACAGCGCGCGCCGCGCGGCCTCGAGGTCCTCGCCCGCGGCCAGCTCGAATGGCATCGAATCCGCAGCGGGCCAGCAGGAACATCTGGTCCTGGCGCACGCCCGCGCCCACGGCGCGCAGCTCGCCGCTGAAGCCCAGCCGCTCGCGCAGCAACCGCCCTTGCGAGTAGCCGCGGCCTCGCCGGCGGTGGGAAATTCAACCGCCACCAGCTCGAGCCGCGGCAGCTCCTGCGTCAGCTCTTCCACCCGCTCGACGGGCGCGAGGCGCACGCCGAGGCGCCCCGGCCGCGCCAGCCAGCGCGGCGCATCCGCGCGCAGCTGCGCCAGCGGGACGATCAGCGCCGCACCCTCGGACGGCTCCTCGCCGAGATGGCGCCACTCATCCGCGACGATCTCATGCCGCCGCAGGATGCGTCGCATATGCGCGCTCCTTGAAGGGCTCGATGCCGACCCGGCGCACCGTATCGATGAAGCGCTCGCCATCGTGCGCGCGCAGGCGCGATAGACCTCGACGATGCGCTCGATGGTCGCGGCGACTTCGCTCTGCGGCACCGACGGTCCGATGACCTCGCCCAGCGCGGTGAAGCCGTTCACCGAGCCGCCGAGGGTGATCTGGTACCACTCCTCGCCATGCTTATCGACACCCAGGATGCCGATGTGGCCGACGTGATGGTGGCCGCAGGCATTCATGCAGCCGGACATCTTGATCTCGATGTCGCCGAGGTCGTAGAGATAGTCGAGGTCATCGAAGCGCTGCTGGATCTGTTTCGCCACATTGAGCGTGCCGGCGTTGGCGAGGCAGCAGAAATCCAGCCCCGGGCAGGCGATCATGTCGGTGAGCGTGCCGATGTTGGGCATCGCCAGCCCAGTAGCGCTCGAGCTCCTGCCAGACCACGTACAGCTCGCTCTGGCGCACGTCGCCAGCAGCAGGTTCTGGTTGTGCGTGACGCGGATCAGGCCGAAGCTCACGCGGTCGGCGAGCGCTGCGACCGCCTCCATCTGCTCCGACGTCATGTCGCCCGGGGTTCTCCCGTGCGCTTTCAGCGAAACGAACACCGCGCGGTAGCCGGGCACGCGTGCGGTCGCGTGTTGTAGCGATACCAGGCCTGGAACGCCGGCGTCGCGGCCGGCGGTGGCGTCGATGTCCTGCGAGCGTCTTCGTAGGCCGGCGGCCGGAAGAAGCGCGCGCACGCGCTCGATTTCCTCCGCTTCGAGTCGCGGGCGCGTCAGGCGCGCGCGGCCTGCCACTCGGCCTCGACCTGCTCGCGGAAGCGCTCGATGCCCACCGACTTGACCAGCACCTTGATGCGCGCCTTGTGGATGTTGTCGCGCCGGCCGTAGCGGTTGTAGACGCGCAGGATGGCTTCCAGGTAGGAGAGCAGGTCCGGCACGCGGCAGAAATTCGCGGATCACCTGGCCGATGATGGGTGCGCGGCCCAGGCCGCCGCCGACCAGCACCTCGAAGCCGATCTCGCCCTGCGCGTCGCGCGTCAGGTGCAGACCAACGTCGTGCACTTCGGAAGCCGCGCGGTCCTCCGGCGAGCCGGTGACCGCGATCTTGAACTTGCGCGGCAGGTAGGTGAATTCCGGGATGCAGCGTCGACCCACTGGCGGATGATCTCGCAGTAGGGACGCGGATCATCGACCTCGTCGTGGGCGATGCCGGCCAGGTGATCGGCGGTGACGTTGCGCATGCAGTTGCCGCTGGTCTGGATGGCGTGCATCTGCACGCGTGGCGAGATCGCGCCAGGATGTCGGGCACATCGGCCAGCTTCGGCCAGTTGAGCTGCAGGTTCTGGCGGGTCGTGAAGTGACCGTAGCCGCGGTCGTAGCGACGGGCCACTGTCGCCCAGCTTGCGCAGCTGGCGCGAGCTCAGCAGGCCATAGGGGATCGCGATGCGCAGCATCGGCGCGTGGCGCTGGATGTACAGGCCGTTGCGCAGGCGCAGCGGCCTTGAACTCATCCTCGGAGAGCTCGCCGGCGAGGAAACGGCGCGTCTGGTCGCGGAACTCCGCGACACGCTGGTCGACGAACGCCTGGTCGAGTTCATCGTATCGGTACATGGCCGACGGACTATAGGCGTGCGGCCCGCGAGGCGCTAAATACCGTCTGGTTGTGTGGCCTCTTTCTGGGGTTATGAGACGGTGCAACGGCTAGCTGCGCGGACACTTGCAGGAGGCGAGCGTGGCGGGACTCTATTTCGAGCAATTCGAGGCCGGACAGCGTTTCGAGCACCTGGTGCGGCGCACCGTCACCGAGACCGACAATCTCCTCTTCAGCGCACTCACCATGAACCCGGCCGCCCTGCACCTGGATGCCGAGTACTGCAAGAGCACGCCCTTCGGCGAGCGCATCGTGAACAGCGTCTTCACCCTGGGGCTGCTGGTCGGGCTGTCGGTGTACGACACGACCTACGGCACGACCATTGGCAATCTCGGCTGGGAAGAGGTGCGCTTCCCGCGCCCGGTGCTGATCGGCGACACCCTGCATGCCGATCACGACCGTCGTTTCCAAGCGCGAGAGCCAGTCGCGCCCCGACTCGGGCATCGTCATTTTCGAGCACCGCGCCTACAACCAGCGTGACGAGGAGGTCGCCTCCTGTCGTCGCGCTGCGCTGATGATGAAGCGGCCGCGCATGAGCGAGCTGCGTGCGGGCGCCCGCCCGGGGCGGGCGCCCGATGCCACGCCGGCGCTGCGCTCGTGGCTGTTCGTCCCCGGCGACAGCGAGCGCAAGCAGGCGAAGGCACTCGCCACCGAGGCGGATGCCGTCATCCTCGATCTCGAGGATTCCGTGAGCCGTCCGAGAGCTGGCCGCGGCGCGCGAGCGCGTGCGTCACCTGCTCGCGCGGGCGCCAGCGCACGCCCGGCCGCAGCTGTGGGTGCGGGTCAATGCGCGCGCCAGCGGCGAGCTGCGCGCGGACCTTGACGCGGTCTTTGCCGGCGGCGCACCCTACGGCATCGTGCTGCCTAAGGTCTCCGCGGCGGAGGAGATTGCGGAGGCGGCCGACTATCTCGCCACGCTCGAGACCCAGGTCGGCAGTCCCCCGTGGAGCACGCGGCTGCTGGTCATCGCCACCGAGACGCCGCGCGGCCTGCTCGCGCTGCCGAGGTATCCGGCGGCGCTCGGCAAGGCGCGTCCGATCATGGCGCGGCTGGCGGGCCTCACCTGGGGCGCCGAGGACCTGGGCGCCGACCTCGGGGCGCTCGCGCGGCACGACGCGGCCGGGGAACTGACATTCACGTTTCAGCTCGCGCGCAGCAGCTGTCTGCTGGCGGCCGCGGCGCTGGGCGTACAGGCCATTGATGGGGTGCACACCGACCTGCGCGATGTGCACGGGTTGCAACGCGAGCTGCGAGTGCGCGTCGCGACGGCTTCAGCGGCAAGCTCGCCATTCATCCCGACCAGATCGCGCCGATCAACGCCGCGTTCACGCCGACCGCCGCCGAGCGCGAGCACGCCGAGCGCGTGGTAGCGGCGTTCGCCGCGGCCCCCGGAGCCGGAGTGGTGAGTCTCGATGGGCGGATGATCGACCGGCCGCACCTGCTGCAGGCGCAGCGCCTCCTCGCGGCGGCACACGGCAACCTCACCGGCGCCCAGCGCGCCAAAGGCCCGACATGAAACTCAGGATCAAGGGAGCGACCCTGCGGCTGCGTCTTACCCGCGGCGAGGTCGACGCGCTGGCGCAGGAGGGGGTGGTGGAAGAGCGCGTGCCGTTCGCGGCGAACGTAAACCTCATCTACCGCCTCAGGCGCGACCCGCAGGTGCGGGAGATCAGCGCTTCTTACCGCAACGGCGTCGTCGAGGTGCGGGTCCCCGAGAGCACCGCGCAGCAGTGGTGCACGAGCGAGCTGGTGACGCTCGCCCACGCGCAGCCGCTGCCGGAGGGGGCGCTGCAGATCACGCTGGAGAAGGACTTCGCCTGCCTCGCCCCGCGCGCGGACGAGGACGAGTCGGACAACTTCCCACATCCCGAGGCAGCGCGCGGCAAGACCTGCTGACGGACGCTGCGCGCTGCGGGCTCACTTCGGGGCCTCGAGCGCCAGCAGATCCTCCGGCGTATCCACATCGAGCGCCGCGCTCGGCATCGGCACGCGCACGATGCGGTCGGCATTGCGGCGCAGCAGCATACGGGCCCCGACATCCCCGCGCAGCTCGCCGAGCTCGCGGAACGCGCTGCGTGGAAATATGGCCGGCGCACCGCAGGTCCCGGCATACAGGGCGGCCGCGATGTACTGGGGCTGCTTGCGCCAGCTGCCCGCGAGGCGCCTGAGATCGTCGGCGCGGACCGCGGCCTGATCGGCGAGAACCAGCATGACGCCGGTACAGGCCGCCGGTAAGCGCGCCACCCCGGCGCGAATGGAGCTGGCGAGGCCCTCGCGCCACTCGTGATTCACCACCACCGAGCCGGGGGAGTGTTTGAGCAGCGGGGCGAGCTCGGCGGCGCCGGCCCCGAGCACCACGATGACAGCGTTGCCCGTGACCTCCGAGGCGCGTGTGACCGCGGTATGCAGCAGCGGTCGGCCGGCTACACGCACCAGTTGCTTCGCCGAGCCGAAGCGCGTGGAGGGGCCGGCGGCGAGCACCACCGCGTGCAGCGAATCGCCGCCTGCCAGTGTCGCCACGGCTAGCTTCTCTGTGGCGCCGCGGCCGGCAGCGTGATGCCCGGGGGAAGCGTGGCGCACACGCGCGCGTAGCGCTCGCGCTCTTGCAGGATCGAATCGGCGTCGATCCCCGCGACGGCGCGCCAATCGGCGGCACGCGCGCTCGGCGCGAGCAGCCCGTCGAGGGCGTCCCGCCGTACGCTCCACCTGCCGTTGAAGTATTCCGCAAACTCCTGCCAGCTCGCCGGCGAGGCGCGAGCCGCTACCTGCGCACTCGCGCCGGCAAAGGCGGCTTCAAGCTTCCCGAGCGCCTCGCGGCTGCGCCCCGGCCGCGCCAGCACTTCCTCGAGAGCGTGGCGCGCGGGATCCGCGGACGCGAGCCGGGCGCGCGCAAAGTCAGCGAGGCGCTGGTCCCGCTCTTCGAACCAGGCGAGCACGCACACCAGGTAATCCACGCAGGCCTGGCGGAACTCCGCGAGCTGCGGGGCGCCGGTCAGCTCGCGCGGCGCGTCGTGCCCGCTTGCGCTGGCGCAGGCGTTGGCCACCGCGCTTGCGTGCTGGCGCTCCGCGGCGAGCTGGTTGCGAATGAGCTGAATCTCGTTCATGGAGCGCCGCCCCTCAAGAGGCTGTGCCCCCGTGCACGAACGAGTGCAGCTGCGCAACGATGGCGAGGGCGATGGACTCGGGGCTGCGGCCACCGAGTGGCAGACCGACAGGTGCATGCAGGCGCCCCTGCAGTGCCCTCGCCTCGCGGCCGAGGTCCGCCATGAGCTTCTCGCGACGCACGGCGGGCCCGAGCAATCCGATGTAGGGGATGGAAGTTGCCGCCAGAGCGCGCAGGTACGCCAGATCCGAGAGCAGATGATGACTCATGACGACCGCGGCTGAGAAAGCGTCGAGCTCGAGTGCAGCGGAGAGCTCGGCCGGAGGAGCCTGCAGCACGCGCTCGGCGGAAGGAAAGTGCGCTGCGACCGCGTACGCGGGGCGATGGTCGACGAGGGTGACTTTCCAGTCGAGTCGGACGGCAAAATCCACTACCGGCGCCGCGTCGGGTCCGGCACCGAGCAGCAGGACGCGCGGCGGGAGCGCCAGCGGCACGACGAAGAGCTTCCAGGAGTGCTCGGCGAGCCATCCGGCCTGGCGCTCCGTGATGGCGCGCGCGAGCGCTGCCTGCACGGCCGGTGTAGCGAGCGCCGGGGCCGCAGCGTGCGCGCCGGCCGGCAGCGCGAGGCTCCCGGGCGCGGGCTGCGTCTGCGAGGACTCCACCACGACGCCGACGGCGGTCGCGCGATGCGCGGCCAGGGCCGCGGCAAGATGCGTCGAGGGGCTGCCAGCCGTTCTCGGGACCGGCCCGCAGCAGCAGAATCTGCATCGCTCCTTCGCAGCCGAGGCCCAGCCCCCACAGCAGATCATCTGCGTCCCGCATGTCGTAGCGCACCGTGCGCGCCGCGCCCGTCTCGATCACGGTGCGCGCGTGCTCGCGCAGGTCGCCTTCCAGGCAACCGCCGGAAATGCAGCCCGGCGTAATCGCCGTCTGCAGCGATCAGAATCAGCGCGCCGGGCTTGCGATAGGTCGAGCCGGCGGTGTGCACGAGCAATCCCGAGCGCGAGCGCACGGCCGGCGGCACGCTCGCGCTCGAAGAGGGGGAGCAGAGGAGCGAGGGAGGCTTCCACGCCGGGCATTATGCCAGCTGGCGGCGCCGAACCCGGCCTCGCCGTCTTCCCTTTCCTCGGTTTCCCGCTCACGAGCCGCGTGTTCGGCGTGGGCAATGACGAGGAGTTTCATCACGCGTTTCCTGCAGCACGCGCAGGCGCTGCTGGCGCACGGCACGGCGCCGCGCGCCACGGCCGGCTGAGCCGGTCATCGCCCGCCGGGGATCGTTGCGCGCGTGCGGGCGCGTCAGTAGAGTCGCACGGCTTTTTTCTGCCCAGGAAATCCCGGCATTCGATGGTCAATCCCGATCCCTGGGTCGTGCACAAGTTCGGGGGGTCGAGCGTCGCTGACGCCGACTGCTTCCGCCGTGTCGCGGCCATTCTCGAATCGACGCCGTCCGGACGGCTGGGCGTGGTGCTTTCGGCCTGCCGCGGCGTCACCGATGCGCTGCTGCGCCTGGTGGCGCTCGCCGAGCGCCAGGATGAGCGCGTGCAGGGGAGATCAGCGCGCTTGCGCGCGCGGCATGCGGCGATCGCCGAGAGCTGCTGAGCGCGGAAGTCGGCGCGTCTCTACCTGGCCGGCTTCGATCGCGACTGCCACGACCTGGAAGAGATGCTGCACTCGCTGCATCTGCCGCGCACGCTGCAGCGCCCGCCGCCCTCGCCGCGCGGGGTGGGCGATCTGATCGCCGGTTACGGCGAGATCTGGTCGACGCGGCTGTTCCACCGCTTCCTCGAAGAGCGCGCGCGCCGCGCCGGCCCGTGCAGTGGATCGATGCGCGCCGCGTCGTGGTCGTGGAGTGGGGGCCGCTCGGCCCGGGCGTCCAGTGGGCCGAGTCGCGCGCCAACATCGCGGCGCAGGTGCCGGCCGACTTCAAAGGCACCCTGGTCATTACCGGCTTCATCGCCGTCGACCGGCGCGGCGTGCAGACCACGCTCGGCCGCAACGGCAGCGACTTCTCCGCCTCGATCTTCGGCGCGTTGCTGGACGCCGAGCGAGATCCACATCTGGACCGACGTCGATGGCGTGTTGTCGGCCGACCCGCGCCGCGTGCCCGATGCCACGGTCATCGATTCGCTTTCCTACAACGAGGCGATGGAGCTCGCGTACTTCGGCGCGAAGGTCATTCACCCGCAGACCATGGCGCCGGCGGTCGGCCGGCATCCCCATCTGGATCCGCAACACGTTCGCGCCCGAGAAGGTCGGGCACGCTGATCTGCGCGCAGCCCGACCTCGCTCCTGCCCGTCAAGGGCATCACGAGCATCGAGCGCGTGGCGCTGATCAACCTCGAAGGCGCCGGCATGATCGGCGTGCCGGGCACGGCGCACCGCCTGTTCGGCGCGCTGCGCGAAGAGGGCATTTCGGTCATCCTGATTTCGCAGGGCAGCTCGGAGCACTCCATCTGCTGCGCGATCCCGCAGGAGCAGGCCGAGCGCGCCGCGGCGGTCGTGCAGCAGCGCCTTCGAGCGCGAGCTGAAGGAAGGGCAGATCCAGAGCGTCGACATCGACCCCGACCTCGCCATTCTCGCGGCGGTGGGCGACGGCATGGCGGGCACGCCGGGCGTCGCCGGCAAGGTGTTCAACGCGCTCGGCACCTCGAGCGTCAACGTGCGCGCCATCGCGCAGGGCGCCTCCGAGCGCAACATCTCCGCGGTGGTCGATGGACGCAGCGCCACGCGCGCCCTGCGCGCGGTGCATGCCGGTCTGTACCTGTCGCCGCACACGATCTCGATCGGCGTGATCGGGCCGGGCACCGTGGGACGCGTGCTGCTCGATCAGCTGGCGTCACAGAGCGCGCGCCTGCGGCACCAGTTCAAGCTCGACCTGCGGGTGCGCGGCATCATCGGCTCGAAGCGCATGCTGCTGGCGGACTCGAGCGTCGCCGCTCGCCGACTGGCGCGCGCAGCTACCAGGGCAGCACGCCGCACGGCGGACCTGGAGCGCTTCGTCGAGCACGTGCGCGTCGACTACCTGCCACACACCGTGCTGCTCGATTGCACGGCGAGCGCGGAGATCGCCAGCCTATTACGCCGACTGGCTCGCGGCCGGGCATCCACGTCGTTACCCCCAACAAGAAGGCCAACAGCGCCGACCTTGCCTATTATCAGCGGCCTGCAGATGCCCGGCGCGCCGGCGCCTCGCACTACCTGTACGAGGCGACGGTGGGCGCCGGCCTGCCGGTCGTGCAGACGCTGCGCGACCTGGTGCAGACCGGCGACGAGATCACGCGCATCGAGGGTATCTTCTCCGGCACGCTCGCCTACCTGTTCAACATCTATGACGGCCGCCAGGGGTTTTCCGACATCGTGCGCGATGCGCGCCAGCGCGGCTACACCGAGCCGGATCCGCGCGATGACCTTTCCGGGCATGGACGTCGCCCGCAAGCTCATCATCCTCGGGCGCGAGATGGGGCTGCCGCTCGAGATGGCACGACGTGAAGGTCGAGAGCCTGGTGCCCGCCGAGCTCGACGCCGGCTCGATCGAGGACTTCATGGCGCAGCTGCCGCGTTACGACGCCGCGCATGCCGAACGCCTGGAAGCGGCGCGCGCGCGTGGCAAGGTGTTGCGTTACGTCGGCAAACTCACGGCCGACGGGCGCGCGACCGTGGGCTGGAGGAGCTCGATGCCAGGCATGCGTTCGCCAACATCGCGCTCACCGACAACGTCGTGCGCTTCGCCACGCGCCGCTACTGCGACAACCCGCTCATCGTGCAGGGTCCGGGCGCGGGTCCCGAGGTCACCGCGGGCGGCGTGTTCGCCGACCTGCTGCGCCTGGCGGCGTACCTGGGGGCGCGCCTGTGAGTGCCGGCGCACGCGAACTGGGCGACGGCGTTCGCGCCGGCTTCGGTCGGTAACGTCGCCATCGGATTCGACATCCTGGGTTTCGCGGTGGATGCGCTCGGCGACCGCGTCACCGTCACGCGCCGCGCCGAGCCGGGCGTGGACATCACGCCGTGCGCGGGGTCGCCGGCGAGCTGCCGCGGGAGGCCGGGACAATACCGCCGGCCGGGCGCTGCTCGCCATGCAGGAGGCCTGCGACCGGGCTTCGGCTTCGCGTGGAGATCGACAAGGGCATTCCGCTGGGCTCGGGGCTCGGCGGCTCGGCGGCCTCCGCGGTGGGCGCGGTCGTGGCGGCCAATGCGCTGCTGCCGCGAGCCTGCACAAGCTCGAGCTGCTGCAGTTCGCCATGCAGGGCGAGGCGGTGGCGAGCGGCTCGCTGCACGTGGACAACATCGCGCCGTCGCTGTTCGGCGGCCTGGTGCTCACGGTCGGCATCGATCACCCGCGCGTCAAGCAGATTCCCGTGCCGGCCGGGATCCGCGCCGTGATCGTGCATCCGCACATGTTTCTGTCGACCAACAGGCGCGCGCCATCCTCAAGCGCACCGTGGAGCTGTCGGATTTCGTCTGGCAGACGGCGAACCTCGCCGGCTTCATTTCCGGCTGCTACACGGACGATCTCGACATGATCCGCGCCTCTTTCGAGGACGTGGTCATCGAGCCGCAACGGCAGGCGCTGATCCCTGGATTCCAGGACGTGCGCCGCGGCGCATGGAGGCGGGTGCGCTCGGCTGCTCGATCTCCGGCGCGGGTCCGACGATGTTCGCCTGGAGGCTGCGAGATCGCTGCCCCGGCCGTGCTGGCGGCCATGCAGCGCGAATTCGGGCGCCATTCGATCGCGACCGACGAATGGATGGTGCGAGCTGCGCTCGGCGGGCGCGCGTGTGATCGATTGAAGCGGCGATGAGCGAAGCAATTCCTCTTCAGGAGCACGCGCGGCGAGGCGCCGGCGCGCCGGCTTCAGCGCAGGCGCTGCTGCAGGGACTGGCGCCCGATGGCGGGCTGTATGTGCCGCTCAGCTGGCCGCGGCTGGCGCCGCAGGATTTCGCCGGGCGCAGGGAGCTCCCGGCAGTCGCCGCGCACCTGCTCGCGCCCTTCGTCGGCGGCGATCCGCTCGCGGCGAAGCTGCCGGAGATCACGCACGACGCATTCAACTTTCCCGCCCCGCTCGTGCCGCTGGAGACGGACGGGCGGCTCGCGGTGCTGGAGCTGTTCCACGGGCCCACGGCGGCGTTCAAAGATTTCGGCGCGCGCTTTCTGGCGGCCTGCTTGGCGCGGCTGCGCGGCGCGGACGAGCGGCCGCTGACCATCCTGGTGGCGACCTCGGGCGACACCGGCGGCGCGGTCGCCGCGGCCTTCCACGGGCGCGCCGGGCATCGAGGTCGCGGTGCTGTTTCCGAAAGGCCTGGTATCCCCGACCCAGGAGCGTCAGCTCACCTGCTGGGGCGGCAACGTCAACTCGTTCGCGGTGCGCGGCACGTTCGATGACTGCCAGCGCCTGGTGAAGCAGGCGTTTCTCGATCCGCAGCTCAGCGCGCAGCCGCGCGCTCTCCTCCGCCAACAGCATCAACCTCGGCCGGCTGCTGCCGCAGAGCGGTGTACTACGCCGCGAGCAGTCTGGCCATCTGGCGCAAATACGGCGAGCCGGCGTCCTTCGTCATGCCGAGCGGCAACCTCGGCAACGCGCTGGCGTGTCTCTGGGCGCGCCAGGTCGGGCTGCCGATCGGCGAGATCGTGCTCGCACACAACGCCAACCGCACCGTGCCCGATTACCTCGAGAGCGGCGTGTGGCAGCCGCGCCCGAGCGTCGCCACGCTTGCCTCCGCCATGGATGTCGGCAACCCGAGCAACATGGAGCGGCTGCGTGCGCTGTTTCCCGACCTGCAGGACCTGCGCACCGCAGTCAGTGCCTTTACGGTGACGGACGCGCAGATCCGCGCGCGCATTGCCTGGGGCTACCGCCAGTACGGGCAGATCTGGTGCCCGCACACGGCGACCGCGGCCGAGGCCTAGGAGCGGCTGCCCGCGGAGCGGCGCCGGCGCGGGCGCTGGGTGCTGGTGTCCACCGCCCACCCGGCCAAATTCCGCGAGATCGTCGAGCCGCTCATCGGCCGCGAGGTGCCGGTGCCGGAGACGCTTGCGAAACTGTTCGCGCGTCCGACGCAATGCACCGAGATCGATGCGAGCCTCGCTGCATTGCGCGCGGCGCTCGAGGGAGGGATCAGGTGAAGAGTTGAGCAAGCTTCCGCCTACCGCATGGGTCCTGATCGGCTGCGCGGCGGCACTCGGCTTCGCCCTGTCGTGGGTGTGGCGCTGGTATCGCAAATACAGCGCGCGCAAGGCGCTGCGCGCGGCGGTCACGGCAGCCAGCTCGGATCACCTGGTCGACATGCTCGTCCCGGACGGCATGGGCGGGGGCTTTCATGTCGATTTCCTGCTGCTGACACGGCGCGGTGTGCTGGTCATCGACCTGCGCGACGTGCAGCGGCAATATCTTCGGCGGCGATCAGATGGCGGAGTGGACCGTCATGGACGGTCCGCGCCGCTTCACCTTCACCAACCCGCAGAGCTCGCTGTATGACCGCATCGCGGCCGTGAAGGCGGTGGCGGGCGAGGTGCCGGTGGAGGGGCGCATCGTGTTCACCCGCCGCGGCAAGTTCCCGAAGGGGCTGCCGAAGTGGACGCTGATGGTCGATTCGTTGCGCGCGGAATTTCCGGTGCCCGATTTCGACTCGCCCGCCGAGAGCGCGGCGCGCTACCGCGAGGCTGGCAGAAGCTGAAGGAAGCGGTGAAGCCGAGCAACATGGTCGACATGCGCTAGCCTGAGACTGTGCGTGCGTGATCGGCCAGCACCAGCGACACGCAGGCCGTGAGCTTCTTCGCGTAGTCGATGTGCAGGAATTCGTTCGGGCCGTGCGCGTTGGCCTGCGGCCCTAGCACCCCGGTGATGAAGAACTGCGTCTGCGGGAAGCGCGCGCCGAACATTCCCATGAACGGAATCGTGCCGCCGCAACCGATGTGCACGGCCTCGCGGCCGTAGATCGTGCGTGAGGCGCGCGTGATCGACTCCTCCAGCCATGGCGCGAAGGGCGGGGCGTTCCAGCCGCCGGTCGCCGCCCCTCGCCGGTCTCGAATCTCACCTGCGCGCCGTAGGGCGGATCGCGCTCGAGCGCCTCGCGCACCGCCTGTTGCCGCGCGCGCAGCGTCGCAGGTCGGCGGCAGGCGCAGCGACAGCTTGAACGACAGCTCCGGCAACAGCACGTTGCCCGCCGAGCCGACCGGCGGCAGGCCGTCGGCGCCGGTCACCGCCAGCGTCGCGCGCCAGGTGCTGTTGATGATGAGCTCGACGGGATCGTTGGAAAGCGGCTGCACGCCCTTCGGCCCAGGGCAGTTTCCCGGCGACCGAGTTGCCCAGCACCTGCGCGGCAGCGCTTGACCTGCGCGCGCCGATCGCTCGGGATGCTGACGTGCAGCTCATCCAGCAGCAGGTCGCCCGTCACCGGATTCTCGATGCGGGCGAGCAGCTGCTCGAGAATGCGAAACGGCGTGGGCGCGATGCCGGTCGCCATGCCCGAGTGCACGCCTTCAGTCAACACGCGCACGCGCGAGCGTGCCGGTGAGATTCCCGCGCAGCGAGGTGGTGCACCAGACCTGCTCGTAGTTGCCGCACTCGGCGTCGAGGCACACCACGAGCGACGGATCGCCGATGGCATCGCCGAGCGCGTCGAGGTGCGCCGGCAGATCGACGCTGCCGCTTTCCTCGCAGGCCTCGATGAGCAGCACGCAGCGAGGCAGCGTACCTGCTGCTCCTTCAGTGCGGCGATGGCGGTGAGTGAGCTGAACACGGCGTAGCCGTCGTCGGCGCGCGCCGCGTCCGTAGAGCTTGCCGTCGCGCATCACCGGCTCCCAGGGACCGAGCCCGGCCAGCCAGCCGGTGAACTCGGGCTGCTTGTCGAGGTGTCCGTACAGCAGCACGCAGCCCGGCAGCTCGCCCGGGATGTCCACCAGCAGCAGCGGTGTGCTTCCGGCGAGTCGCCGCACCTCCACGCGCATGCCCGGAAGGGGCTGCGCGCGGCACCATTCCGCCATGAGCTTGCACGGCCGCCTCCATGTGCCCGTGGCGCTCCCATTGCGGATCGAACATCGGCGACTTGTTGGGAATGCGGACGTAGGCGATCAGCCGCTCGAGGATCGACTCGTCCCAGGTCTTGGCGATCGAGGTACTCAGCCGCTGGAGATCCATAGAGTTAGCCCTCTCATATACTTAAATAACAATAGCTTATGTCGATATCTGACAGTCGATTCTCGCAAGCCGCAGCGACTCCGCGCGCCAGCTCAGGGTGGCAAGTGAAAGAGCGCGCGCGCCGCCGCAGTGCTGGAGAGCGCCAGCGCCTCACGCGTCTCGCCGCGCGCGCGCGCCACGGCCGCGGCGATGTGCGGAAGATACGCCGGCTCATTGCGCCGCGAAGCGGGTCTCGGGCGCAGGTCCCGCGGCAACAGATAAGGCCCGTCGGTCTCGAGCAACAGCCGCTCGGCGGAATCTCCGGCATGAGCGGGCGAGGTGTGCGCCGCGGCGCTCATCGCAGATCCAACCGGTGATGCCGATGGCGAGCCCGAGCTCGAGGTAGCAGTCGAGCTCCTGCGCGCTGCCGGTAAAGCAGTGCGCCACGCCGCGCCAGGCTGCGGCGTGCTCGCGCAGGATGGCGACGAAATCCTCGTGCGCATCGCGCTGGTGCAGGAATACCGGCTTGCCGACGCGCGCGGCGAGCTCGAGCTGGCGGTGAAAGGCGTGCTGCTGCACCGTGCGGGGAGAAATTCGCGGAAGTAATCGAGACCGCATTCTCCGACCGCCACGACCTCGGGCTGCCGCGCGAGCTCCTCGAGCTCTGCGGTGCGTGCCGCGGTCAGCTCGGTGGCGTGATGCGGATGAACGCCGGCGGTCGCGAACAGTCTTCCCGGATGAGCGCGCGCCAGTGCGACGGCGCGCTCGCTCCCCGCGAGCGTCGAGCCGGTCACCATCATCTGCATGACGCCGGCCGCGCGCGCGCGCGGATCACCGCGTCGCGATCGCCGTCGTAGCTGTCGTGAGCGAGATTGATGCCGATGTCGATGAGCGGCGCCGGGCCGCGGCGGCGGGGGGCGCTGAGGCTGTGCTATGGTTTCCGCATGCGCGTACCCATTCTACAAGGCGGGTGCGAGCGGCGGCGGTTGCGGCGCTGGCGCGCTGCGCTGAGCGCGGCCGCGCTGCTCGCTCTGGGAGCTGCGGCGCAGGGTGATGCGATTTCATGGCGCGACATCGAGAGCCGCATTCAGTACGGCTATTACACCGAAGATGCGCCGGCGCTCAGAAATCTCGCCAGCGTGCTGCCCGGCGATGAATCGCACGACACCCTGCGCGGCTACTATGCAGGGCTGCTCGCCTGGCGACAGGCGCTGCTCGCCTGCAGAGCGCTTCGCAGAGCGCCTCGAGCGCCGCAGCGGCGCCGGGCAGCTCCGCCGCGCCGGGCAGCTCCGCGCGGCCGGGCAATTCCGCGACTCCGGGCACTGCCGCGCAGCTGGCGCAGCGCTGCGTCAGCGCAGTGGACACGGCGCTTGCAATGCAGGCGGATTTCGCCGAGGCGCTGGCGCTGCGTGCGGCCTGCGTCTGCAGGAAGCGGGCGGCACTCGCACCTTTGCCGGCTACCGCGGCGCGCAAGGATCTCAGCAGGGCGCTGCAGCTCGCGGCGCACAATCCCCGCGTGCTGCTGCTCGATGCGATGAGCGACTACGAGCTCGCCGCCCGACGGGGCGGCAACAAAGAGCGCGCCCTGCGAGAAACTGCGGCAGCGCGGTGGCCGCCTTCGAGGCCGAGCGCAGCGACACGGAGCCCGTTCCGGGCTGGGGCGCGGCGGAGGCCTGGTGGCTGCTCGGGTGCGATCTGCTCGACCACGGCGATGCGTGGCCGCGCGCGATGCGCTCGAGCACGCGCTGCTGATCGCTCCGGAGTTCGCGCAGGCGCGCCGGCTGATGGCGAGGATCATCTCCGGCTGACAGTGCGCATAGAGCGCGCCGCCCCGTCACGGTCATCCCGCGCGCGGGCGGGCACAGCTGCGCGTCGCAGCCGGCGCAGCAATACACGGCCGCGGGTGCTATCGTTGCGCGCCGCGCGGCGGATGTGAGTGATGCGTCCGGAGACCGACAAGAAAGCGCTGTTGGGACAGCTGCGCATCGAGCGCAGCGAGGGGGAAGCAGGAGTCCCCTCCGGGCGGCGCGCCTGGATCATCGGCGCGCATCCTGCTGGTCGCGGCGCTGCTGGCCGCCGGAACGTGGCGCGTCCTGTCCGGCCACGCGGCGCTGGCGGTGCATACCGCGCCCGCGCAGCCGCTCGGCGGCGGCAAGCCCTCCGTGCTGGATGCCACCGGTTATGTCACCGCGCGCCGCCAGGCGACGGTATCCGCGCAGATCACCGGCACGGTGACCGCGGTGCTGATCGAGGAAGGCGATCACGTCAAGGAGGGCCAGGTGCTCGGGCGCCTGGACGACACCGCGCAGCGGGCGGCCCTCGCGCAGGCGCAGGCACAACTGCACTCGGCGCAGGCGCTGCTCGTGCAGGATCAGGCGCAGCTCGCGCAGAACGAGCGCGACGTGAAGCGCGACGAGGATCTGGTCGAAGCGCAAGCTGGTCTCGCAGCAGGCGGTGGAGCAGGCCCGCACGCAGGTGACACGCCAGAGCGCCCAGGTGCAGCGCAGCGCAGACAGATCGAGCTGGCGGCCGCCAACGTGCGCTGCGGCCAGGTGCAACTCGACTACTGCACGGTGCGCGCGCCCTTCACCGGCGTCGTGATCGCCAAGTCGGCGCAGGTCGGGGAGATCGTCTCGCCGCTGTCCGCGGGCGGCGGCTTCACGCGCACCGGCATCGGCACGCTCGTGGACATGGATTCGCTCGAGATCGAGGTCGACGTCAACGAGGCCTACATCAACCGCGTGCAGCCGAGCCAGCCGGTGGAGTCGGTGCTGAATGCGTATCCGGACTGGCAGATTCCGTCGCACGTGATCGCGATCATCCCGACCGCCGATCGCTCCAAGGCGACGGTGAAGGTGCGCATCGGCCTTGACGTGAAGGACGCACGCATCGTGCCCGACATGGGCGTGCGCGTTTCGTTCCTCGAGGAGCAGTCAACCCCGGCTGCGCGAGCGGACGCAGCCGCACCGCCGCGCGGTGTGCTGGTGCCGGCCGCGGCGCTGCGCAAGGACGGCGATCAGGACGTGGTGTTCGTGGTGAAGGACGGCAGGGCGCAGCGTCGCACGGTCACGCTCGGCGGCACGAGCGGGGATTTGCGCCAGGTGCTCGAGGGTGTGAGTGCCGGGCGAGACGGTGATCGTCGATGCGCCGGCCGGACCTCAGGGACGATGCCGCGGTGAGCGAGGCGAGACCGTGAGGGGCACAGGCAGGTAACTGGAGGCGAAGGTATGCGGAGCCCATGGTTCAGGTGCGCAATGTCACCAAGGTCTACGAGCGCGGCAAGCAGAAAGTCGAAGTGCTGCACGGCCTCACCCTCGACATCCCCAAGGGCGATTTCGTCGCGCTGATGGGCCCTTCGGGCTCCGGCAAGACCACGCTGCTCAATCTCATCGGCGGGCTCGACCAGCCGACCTCCGGGGAGGTCACCGTCGGCTGGCCGCGCGCATCGATCAGCTCGGAAGCGGCGCAGCTGGCGAACTGGCGCGCGCAGAACGTCGGCTTCGTCTTCCAGTTCTACAACCTGATGCCGGTGCTGAGCGCCGAGGGCAATGTCGAGCTGCCGCTGCTGCTGACCAAGCTGTCAGCGGCGCAGCGCAAGAAGAACGTCGCGCGTCGCCCTGGAGCTCGTGGGCCTGGCGGACCGTGCCAAGCACAAGCCGAAGGAGCTCTCGGGCGGCCAGCAGCAGCGCGTCGCGATCGCGCGCGCGCTCGTGTCCGACCCGCAGCTGCTGGTCTGCGACGAGCCGACGGGCGACCTGGACCGCAAGACGGCCGACGAGATCCTGGGCCTGCTGCAGGTGCTCAACCGCGAGCACGGCAAGACCATCGTCATGGTCACCCACGATCCGAAGGCGGCCGGAGTTCGCGCGGCGCACGCTGCACCTGGAGAAGGGCCAGCTGCTCGAGCAGGCGGCCTGACAGGGCGCTGCGGGGACTCGCCATGACCAGACGCGGCTTCGTCATCGCCAACCTGTTCCGCAAGCGCACGCGCACCATCCTGACCCTGCTGTCGGTCATCATGGCGTTTCTGCTGTTCGGGCTGCTGCAGTCGGTGAACTCCATCTTCAATGCCGGCGCCGACTTCGTCGGCGCCACGCGCCTCATGACCCAGGCGCGGGTGTCGTTCACCCAGCCATTGCCGATCAGCATGTTGCCGAAGCTCGAGGCCGTTGCCGGGCGTGGCGCGAGTCGCGTACTCAGCAATGGTTCGGCGGCGTCTGGCAGGAGAACACGCCGCTGTTCATGTTCGCGTCGATCCGCAGCGCTACCACGATGTGTACCCGGAGTGGGTCATGCCGGAGGAGCAGTGGCAGGCGTTCGCCCACACGCGCACCGGCATGATCGCCGGCAAGCATGCTCGCGGACCAGTACGGCTGGAAGGTCGGGCAGAAAATCCCGTCTGCCTCCAACATCTATCCGCAGAAGAACGGCAGCAAGTCCTGGGCCTTCGACCTGGTCGGCATCTTCGACGGCAAGGACGAAGCCTGGAAGAAGCGGACCAACCTGGTCTTCATCAAGCAGCGACTACTTCGATGAGGCCAACCAGTTCGGCGTCAAGGGCCGCACCAATTTCTTCATCCTGAAGCTCGCCGACGGCGCCAGCGCGCAGGCGGTCAGCAAGACCGTCGATGCGATGTTCGAGAACTCCCCGGACGAGACCAAGACCCAGACCGAGAAGGACTTCAACCTCAGCTTCGTCAAGCAGATTGGCGACATCGGCCTGATCGTGCGCTGGATCCTGTTCGCGGTGTTCTTCACCCTGCTGCTGGTGGTCGGCAACACCATGGCGCAGAGCGTGCGCGAGCGCGTGCCGGAGCTCGCGGTGCTGAAAACCCTCGGCTTCTCCGATGGCAGCGTCCTCGGCTTCGTGCTGGCGGAAGCGTTTGCGCTGTGCCTGTTCGGTGGCCTGCTCGGTCTGGTGCTGGCGACCTGATCGGCGGGCGCGATGGTGGAGAAGGGCACCGGCGGGCAGTTTCAGCTGCACGTCGACGCCGGAGTCTGGCCCATCGGCATCGCGGCCATCGTGCTGATGAGCCTCGCGGTCGGACTGCTGCCCGCGCTGCGGGCGCGGCGCCTGAAGATCGTCGATGCGCTGGCCGGACGCTAGCGCGACCTCGAGGCGAGGAGAGCACATCGTGTTGAGCCAGGCATTCGCCATTACCGGCATCAGCATCAGCAGCATTCCCGAGCGGTGGGCGCCTTCGCTGGTCATCGTCATCGGCCTCGCCGGCGTGGTGGCGGTGTTCACCGCCTTGCTGGCGATGGCCACCGGATTCGAAAGCACGCTCAAGGCCACCGGCCGCAGCGATGCGGCGCTGATCACTGCGCGGCGGGTCGGACGCGGAGCTGAACTCCGCCTTCGACCGCGATCGACCGACCTGATCAAGCAGGAGCCGGGCATCGCCGCCGGCGCGGACGGCAAGCCGCTGGCCTCCGCCGAGATGATGGTCATCGCGGAGCTGATGCGCAGGGACGACGTCAGGAATGGCGCGAACATCACCGTGCGCGGCGTCGAGCCGGCCGCGTTCGCGCTGCGCCCGCAGCTGCAGATCATCGAGGGCCGCAACTTCACCCCGGGCCTGCGCGAGCTGATCGTCGGCCGCGGGGTGCTGCGCGCAGTTCCAGGGCGCCGAGATCGGCAAGGTCGTGCGCATGCGCGGCTCGGACTGGACCGTGGTGGGAGAGTTCGCAGTCGGGCGATGCGCACGACAGCGAGATGTGGACCGACGTCAACGTCGCACGCACCACCTTCGGTCGCACCGGCGCGAGCTCGGTGCTGGCCGCGCTCGACGGCCCCGACGGCCTGGCGAGGCTCAAGAGCGCCGTCGCAGCCGAGCCGCGCCTGACCATCGACGTGCATGCGCGAGCAGGACTACTTCAGCGGGCAGACCAAGCAGTTCCGCCAGACGATCGGCTTCCTGGCGGGTCTCGTCACCATCATCATGGCGCTGGGCGCGGTGTTCGCAGCGCTCAACAGCATGTACGCCGCGGTGGCGGCACGCGGCAAGGAGATCGCGACGCTTGCGGGCCATCGGCTTCGGCGGCGCTCCGGTGCTGGTCTCGGTGATGATCGAGGCGCTGCTGCTGGCGCTGGCGGGGGCGGTGCTCGGCGCACTGATCGCCTACCTGCTGTTCAACAACCTCTCGGTCTCGACGCTCGGACAGAACTTCACCCAGGTGGTGTTCAACTTCAAGGTCACGCCCGCAGCTCGTGGCGCGCGGGCTCATCATCGCGCTGGCGATCGGCATGATCGGCGGCTTGCTGCCGGCGCTGCGCGCCGCGCGCGCTGCCGGTGACGGCCGGCCTGCGCGAGCAGTAGGGACGCCGTCAGCTGCGCAGCGCCTCGCACAAGGCCGCCACGTCCTCGGCCGCGCTGGTCCCACGAGACGACGAAGCGGGCCTCGCCGGCGCTTTCGGCGCCCCAGTCGTAGAACTCGAAACCGGCCTCACGCAGCGCCTCGCGCCGCTGCCGCCGAGGCTGACGAAGACCTCGTTCGCCTCGACGGGATGCAGCAGTGCGCGCGCCGGCGGCGCGGCCGATCCGCTGCGCCAGCGCGTTGGTGCGCCGGCGTTGCGCAGCCAGACTCCGCTCTCCACGTAAGCCAGCAGCTGCGCCGCGACGTAGCGTGACTTGGAGAACGAGATGGCCGGCCTGCTTGCGCCGCAGCTCGAAGTCGCGCACCAGCGTCGCGATCGAAGAACACCACCGCCTCGGCGGCCAGCGCACCGTTCTTGGTGGCGCCGAATGACAGTACGTCGACGCCTGCGCGCCAGGTGACATCGCCCGGGATGGCACTCGAGGAACGCCACCGCATTGGCGAAGCGCGCGCCGTCCATCTGCACCTTGAGGCCATGCTCGTGGGCGAGCTTGCACGAGGCGCGGCGACCTCATCCGGGCGATAGGCCGTGCCGAGCTCGGTTGCCTGGGTGAGCGAGAGCGCCGCCGGCTGCACGCGTGTGGACGGCCACCGGGTGCGCCTCGAGCGCAGCGGCCAGCGCCGCGGGCGCGAGCTTGCCGTGCGCGCCCGGAGGAACGCGATCTGCGCGCCGCCGGAGAAGAAGCCGGGCGCGCCGCACTCGTCGTTCGCGATGTGCGCTTCTTCGTGCGCAAAGATCACTCCATACGGAGGGCTCAATGTCGCCAGGCTCAGGGAGTTCGCCGCGGTCCCCGTCGACACCGGGAAGGCGCGCACCTGGTGCCGAAATATGCGCTCAGGCGTCATCGAGTCGCCGTGTCCACGGGTCATTGCCATACGGCGAGACCAGGCCGTGATTCGCCGCGGGCAGGGCCGCGAGAATCTCCGGGGAGGCGGTCCCGGTGTTGTCACTGAAAAATCGCAAGGGTGGCTCCTATGGTACGGCGTTCACTCGATGCGCCAGCGGAATGACCATGCGCCGAAAGTCAGGAAAATCGAGCGCGGTCACCGCCAGGATACAGCAGGTTGGGTGCGATCTGCGCGATTCCCGCGCCGTCCAGCATCACGGCGCGGGCGCCTTCGAGCACGTGAGTGAGCGGAAAGATGTGCGCCACCCACTGCACCCAGCGCGGCGAGCCTTCGAGCGAGAACCAGATGCCCGACACCAGCATCATCGGCCATGTCAGCAGGTTGAGCATTCCGCCCGACCAGCTCTTCGCTCGAAAAGCGCGCGGCGATCGTGAGGCCCAGAGCGATCATCGACAGCGCGCCCAGGACCGCGAGCAGCAACAGCAGCAGCGACGCTGCCGGCGGAGTGGAAGTCGATGATGGCGCCGATGCCGACGTAGAGCACCGCAGTGACGAACAGGATCAGGCCAGGCGCGACAGCACCTGCGCGGTGAGGAACTCGAAAGCCGTGAGCGGTGTGGCGTGCAGGCGCTTCAGAAAACCGCTCTTCCGATAGCGCAGCACCACGTAGCCGACACCGAACAGGCAGCTGAACATCATGTTCATGCCGAGAATGCCGGGGAACAGCCAGTCGACGTAGCGCACCGCCGCGCCGGTGACCGGTTGGCGCTGCGCGCCGGGCGCGGCGGCGAGCAGCAGCTTCTCGACGATGTAGCCTTTCGGCGAGTCAGTGTTCACCCAGTAGCGCGGCGCCGGCCTGCAGGTCGACCAGCAGATCGATCTGCTGGTGCGTGATCTTGTGCAGCGCCTCCGCCTCCTGTCGCGATGGGCACGAAGTCGACGTAGCGCTCGCTGCAGGAACGGATGCGCCTGCTTGTCGATCTGCGTCGGCGACCACTCCAACCTTGAACAGCGGCCGCTCCGGGCCGCCGAAGACGAAGCCCATGCCGACGACCAGCCTGATCGGCAGCAGCAGTGTGAAAATCAGCGTGGCGCGGTCGCGCAGGAACTCCAGGTTGCGCGCGTGCCAGACGGCAACAGGCGCCGGATCATGTGCGCAGCTCCTTGCCGGTGAGCTCGAGAAACAGATCCTCGAGGTTGGCCGGGCGGATGCGCAAATTCTTCAGCGGCACGCTGGCGTCGAGCAGCGTGCGCAGGGTGCCCTCCAGGTCTTGGGTGGCGATCTCGACGCGGTCGCTGGAGTCGATGATCTTCAGGGGCAGTCTGGCGCGCGGCTCCGGGAAAATCCTGGCGCGGCAGCTCCAGCAGCACCTCCTCGAAGTGCTCGCTGCAGCAGCTGGCGCGGGGCGCCCTGGGCGATGATGCGGCCGCGATCCATGATGGCGATGTCGTCGCACAGCAGCTCCGCCTCGTCCATGTAGTGCGTCGTGAGAATGATGGTCTTGTGCTGCGCCTTGATCGACTGCACGAGCTCCCAGAAATTGCGGCGCGCCTGCGGATCGAGTCCGGTGGTGGGCTCATCCAGGAACAGCATCGTCGGGATCGTTGACCAGCGCGATGGCCAGCAGCAGCCGCTGCTGCTGGCCGCCGGAGAGCTTGCGGTTGTCGCGCCCGGCGAGCTTCTCCAGAGCGCACAGCCGGATGACTTCCTCGACCTCCAGGCCGCGGTCGTAGAGCCCGCGGAACAGCGCGATGGACTGGCGCACGGTGAGGAAGTCCTGCAGCGCGGTCTTCTGGAACAGAATTCCGGCTTGCTCGCGAAAGCGCGCGCCGAGAGGCTCGCCGCGGTAGCGCACCTCGCCGGAGGTGGGCGGCAGGATGCCCTCCATGATCTCGATGGTGGTGGTCTTGCCGGCGCCGTTCGGGCCCGAGCAGGCCGAAGCAGATGCCCTCGGGCACGCCGAACGAAACCCCGGCCACGGCGTTGGTCGCCGGGTACTGCTTGACCAGATCACGGACTTCGATGATGGGCGCGGTCACGGCGTGGCGCTGCGGGGCTTGCGGGACTGGCGCGCGATCCTAGCGGATTCCGTGCACCGGCGTCAGGCCTTTGCCCGGCCAAGGTTGCTGCGCCGACGGCGACGTGTACCATCGGTGCGCATGAGCAACCGTCCATACGACAAATCCGAGCGCGTGGAGCTCGCCGATGAGGCGGTTCACTGGGACCTCGGCTCCTCGCTGTCCTACGGCGAATATCTGCATCTCGACAAGCTGCTCGCGGCGCAGAAGCCGCTCTCGAGCGAGCACAACGAGATGCTGTTCATCATCGTGCACCAGGTGTCGGAGCTGTGGATGCGGCTGATGCTGCATGAGCTCACCGCGGCGCTCGACTGCGTGCGGCGCGACGACCTCGATCCGGCACTGAAGATGCTCGCGCGCATCTCGCGCACGCAGACGCAGCTCATCTACGGTGTGGGACGTGCTCTCGACGCATGACGCCCTTCGAGTACTCCGCGTTTCGCAACGCTCTGGGACGCTCCTCCGGGTTCCAGTCCTTGCAGTACCGCATGCTCGAATTCCTGCTCGGCAACAAGAACGCCGACATGCTCGCCGTGCACCAGCGCGATCCGCAGGCCTACGAGGCGCTGGCGCGCGCGCTGGCCGCGCCGTCGCTGTACGACGAGGTGCTGCGGCTGCTTGAGCCGCCGCGGCTATGGCATACCGGAAGACTACCTGGTGCGCGACTTCAGCGAGCCGTACCAGGCGAGCAAGCAGGTCGCCGGCGCCTGGCTCGGCGTGTACCACAACGCCGACAAGGACTGGGATCTGTACGAGCTCGCCGAGCGGCTGGTGGACCTCGATCACAACTTCCAGCTGTGGCGCTGCCACCACCTGAAGACGGTGGAGCGCATCATCGGCTACAAGCCCGGCACCGGCGGCACCGGCGGGGTCTCCTACCTGGCCAAGGCGCTGGAGCTCAAGTTCTTTCCGGAGCTGTGGCAGATCCGGACTTCGATGTGACGCTCGCCGCAGCTCGCGCGACCCGGCGGCTGCGCGCGGCGCATCCGGGCGCGCAGCCGGTAGACCAGCAGGATCGCGAGCAATTCCGGCATAGATGAGCGGCTCGCGCATGTCGCGCTTCACCTGCCAGTAGAAGTGCCACACGCCCAGCACCGCAATCACATAGACCAGCCGGTGCAGTTTCTGCCAGCGCCGTCCGAGCCGGCGCATCATCCGGTTGGTCGAGGTGACCGCCAGCGGAATGAGCAGCAGCAGCGCCGTGAAGCCGATGGTGATGTAGGGCCGCTTCGCGATGTCCGTGCCACAGCGTGTGGAAATTCAGTTCCAGGTCGAGCGACCAGGTAGACGGCGAAGTGCAGCAGCGCGTAGAAGAACGCGAACAGGCCGAGCATGCGGCGCAGGCGGAGCAGCTGCGGCAAGTCCGGCGAGCTGCCGCACCGGCGTGACCGCCAGCGTGATGCAGCAGCAGGTTGAGGGCCGATCTTGCCGCATTCGTGCTCGAGCTTCTTGACCGGATCGGCGCCCAGGCCGAGCCCGAACCAAGCCGAACGGCGCCGCACGAGCAGCCGCACGAGCGGCAGCAGGCACGCGATGAATACCAGCGGCTTGTAGAGGAAGCGGTAGCGCTGCTCGACGGGCTGACGCTTCAAAAGTAGCGCCGCAGATCCATTCCCTGGTAGAGGCTCGCGACCTGCTCGGCGTAGCCGTTGAAGGGCAGGGTCGGCCGGCGCGCGGCGAAGAAGGCCGCGCCGATGCGCCGCTCGCGTCGCCTGGCTCCAGCGCGGATGATCGCACCTGCGGGTTCACATTGGCGTAGAAGCCGTATTCGTGCGGGGCGGCGACGTTCCAGGCCGTGCGCGGCTGCCGGTCGGTGAAACTGATTTTCACGATCGACTTGATGGTCTTGAAGCCGTATTTCCACGGCACCATCGAGCCGCAGCGGCGCGCCGTCCTGGTTCGGGAGCGCCTGGCCGTACAGTCCGACCACCATCAAGGTGAGCGGATGCATGGCCTCATCGATGCGCAGTCCTTCGACGTACGGCCAGCTGCAGCACGCCTCGCGCTGCCCGGGCATCTGTCGCGGGTCATACAGCGTGGTGAACTCGACGTACTTCGCCTTCGAGGTCGGGTTGAAGCGCTCCAGGAGGTCGCTCAGCGGAAAGCCGACCCAGGGAATGACCATCGACCAGGCTTCGACGCAGCGGAAGCGATAGATGCGCTCCTCGAGCGGCTGCGGTTTCAGCAGGTCCTCGAGCGCGAACTCGCCGTTCATCTCGGCTTCGCCGTCGACCGTCACGCTCCAGGGTGCGGGGCTTGAAGGTGCTGCGCGTTCTGCTTCGGGTCGCTCCTTGTCGGTGCCGAACTCGTAGTAGTTGTTGTAGCCCGTGATCTCCTCGTACTTGTTCGGCGTCTCGGTGACGGAATAGCGCGCGTTGTGCGTGTACTGCAGGCGGCGCGCCGGCGCCGGCGGCGTCCGCCCGGCGCTGCAGCAGTGCGCTGGCGCCGCTCGCCATGCGCCGGCGAGAGATCGCGTCGGTTGAAATACACCTCGCGCGGCGTGATCTCTGACGGTGCTATGCGCGGAGTCGCGATGGGTATGTCTGGCCTCAGTGGCTACGGTAGACCGGCGCGACCCCCAGAAAGATCACAGCCCGGCGCATGCCTGCGCCGCCGCCGCTCCGTCTCAGCGCCAGCCGAGGCAGGTAATTCCGGGGTCGTGCGCGGCGCGCCGGGCTCGCCAGTGCCCATTGACCAGAAAGCCGTGCAGTCGGCGAGCGCCAGATGCGCAAGGTCGCTGGCGGCAGTTGCCGTAGGCCGCGTGCCGAGCTGCGGGTTGCGCTCGCGCAGCGCCTGCGAAGACAGCGCGCCTTCTCTTCACCGCTGCGGTTGGGCGTCGTGAGCGAGCCGTCGAGGCGATCGTCGCGTCCCAACGCACACCGGTGCAGATGCATCTCGTTGAAACCGAGCGCCCGGGCGATCGTGCGGACGTATAGATCGGTGCTGGCGCTCAGCAGGACCAGGTGTCCCCGGCGCGGCGGTGCGCTTCGATGCGCCGGCGCGCGCATCGGCGAGCAGCCCGTCGCGAGGAGCGTGGGCACGAAGCGCGCGGTCCACGCATCGAGTCTGCGCGCGCGTCAGCCGCCGAGGGCCGCGCTGATGAAGCGGCCTTTGAGCCCACCGCGTCGGCGCGGCCGAGCAGATATCGCACCAGCGCGGGCAGCAGGCGCGGCAGGCGCGGCAGCCGCGCCAGGGTGACGACGCAGGAAGCCCGAGCATAGGGCAGCAGCGTGTCGTGACGTGTGATGGTCCCGTCGAGGTCGAACAGCGCGAGCACCTGCCTCGGGCGCCGCGCCCGCCCCGGCGCGGGTGGGCAGGGCCTGCGTACCTTCAGGCCGCGCTGCCTGCCGAGGCGAGCTGCCGCAGCACGTACTGCAGGATGCCGCCGTGGCGGAAGTACTCGCGCTCCTTCGGCGTGTCGATGCGCACGCGCACGGTGAACTCGATCGGCCCTGCCCGCCGGCGCTGCGCCGTCACCTTCACTTCTTTCGCATCGCCGCTGCTCGAGGCCCGTGATGGCGAACACTTCCCGCCCGGTGAGGCCGAGCGACTGCGCATTCTGCCCCTGGCGGAACTGCAGCGGCAGCGACGCCCATGCCGATGAGGTTCGAGCGATGGATGCGCTCGAAGCTCTCGGCGATCACCGCCTTGCACGCCGAGCAACATCGTGCCCTTGGCAGCCCAGTCGCGCGAGGAGCCGGTGCCGTACTCGCGGCCCGCGAGAATGACCAGCGGCGTGTTTTCTTTCTTGTAACGCATGGCCGCGTCGTAGATCGAAAGCTGCTCGCCGCTCGGCAGATGGATGCGTCACGCCGCCCTCGACGCCCGGGACGAGGAGGTTGCGCAGGCGGATGTTGGCGAAGGTGCCGCGCATCATGACTTCATGATTGCCGCGGCGCGCGCCGTAGGAGTTGAAATCGACGGGCTGCACGCCCTGCTCGATGAGATAGCGGGCCGCCGGGCTGCTCTTGGAGATGTTGCCCGCGGGCGAGATGTGATCGGTCGTGACCGAGTCGCCGAGCACGCGCGAGCGCGCGCGCGCCGCTGACGTCGGCGAGCGGCGCCGGCGTCATGGTCATGCCTTCGAAGTAAGGCGGGTTCTTCACGTAGGTCGATTTCGCGTCCCAGGTGTAGCGCTGACCGGCGGGCACCTTGATGCTCGCTCCAGTTGCTCTCGCCATTGAAGACGCTGGCGTAGCTGTCGCGGAACATCTCGGAGTCGATGGAGCTGCAGGAGCAGCTCCTGCACTTCCTCGTCGCTCGGCCAGATGTCGGCCAGGTACACGGGCTTGCCGTCCTTGCCGGTGCCGAGCGGCTCGTTGGTGAGATCGATATCGAGCGTGCCGGCCAGCGCGTACGCCACGACCAGCGGCGGGGAGGCGAGGAAGTTCATCCGCACTTCGGGATGCACGCGGCCCTCGAAGTTGCGGTTGCCGGAGAGCACCGCGCAGGCCGTGATATCGCCCGGCCTTCACCGCCGCGGAGATCTCGGGCTTCAGCGGGCCGCAATTACCGATACAATTGTGCACCGCAACATTACCGGCTACGAAGGCATGCAGACCCTCGACCGAGAGGTCGAACACCAGGTGCCTGCCGGCGGGCCGCACATCGGCGACCTGAAGGTAGAAAGTGGGGAGTGTCAGAGCATCCTTGCCGAGGCAATAGCGCTTGGTTCCGTCTGCTGTTTCACGAGGCTCGAGCCGGGCAAACCACTCCCGCGCACCGATCTGCCTGAAGAGCTCGACCGGGGAGGGGAAGTTGCAGCTGTCGCGATGCAGTGGCTTGAAGCGCGGCCCTGCGATATCGGGCAGGCGGTCGAAACGGTCGTGACCCTCGAGCAGGGCGTAGCGCGGGAACAGCGCAGTCTCGTGCGTCATCAGCTCGGCGGCTGCGATACGGCGTGTCTGCTGAAAGCTGAAGCCATAATTCTGATTCAGCGCCTCGATCCGATCGGCCATCCACAAGCGTTGCCGGTTGATCGTATCGATGGTGCGCCAGTACACCGCCGCGGCACTGGCGCGCAGTGACTTGTCGACGCAATACCGGAATCCCACACGTTCAACGAATGAGAGACCCTCGCGCAGGACGAGGCGAACCTCGAGGCGGGGTGCGCCGTCGCGACCGGCCGGATAGCTCGATGGCGAGCGTCGCGTGCGGTAGGTGTAAACCTGCGCGCCGCGGGCCTTCACGCCGCATCGGACCAGCAGCCGGATGATCTGCTGCATGACCTCCTTGAGCTGCTCCACATGTTCCGGCTTGGCGGTCTGCGAGTAGGCGGGCGGCCGCACAATCGCACCATGCTCGCTGGCGCCCTGACGCTTCAGGACCGGCGCGTGCCCATCCGCGCCGAAGAGGCCGCCGAGGAACTCGCGAACGACGGCGAGGGGACACTCAGGCTGCAGCACGAATCGCGGCAGTGCCGGCGGTTGATGAATGCGCTGTCCGATGCGCACTCCAGCGAGCGAGGCGACCGCGGCGGTCAGTCCCCGGGGAAGAACGATGGCCCATTTGCGGGCATCGTAGCGTTTGGCGGCCGGACGCTTGCCCGTCAGGAGCTCGATGTCATCCAGGACGGCTTGGCGGTCGAGAGCCTGGCCGACGTTCATCCGTCCCTGACCCAGGACGCTGATGGAGCCATCGCTGATCAGATGACCGACCAGACGCGCAAAGGCCAGGGTGCGCGCGCGCTCGTACTCGTCGGCAAGGCTGAACTTAAGCTCACCGGCGGGAAGCTCATAACCGGCCTCATCGGTGCGCGGCTCATCCAGCGGCGCCTCGAGACCCATCACGACGCGATCGCGTCCCCTGATCAATTCCCCGGCCTCCACCCAGCGTCCGTCTGCGCACAGGATCTTGTGGTCCGGAGTGCACAGCAGCCGGCGACCGTCCTGCAGCACCACGGACACGCACTCGCGCTCGCCCTGCACCATCATCTGGCCCTGCGCTGCCAGGCCCAACCGGCCGTCCGCCGTCGGACCGAACAGCCTCACGCCGCCCGCAGCGGGCATGCGCTCTATGCGGCGGCTGGTGCCGTTTGCGAGCAGGACCGGAGTTCCGGCGGCGATGCATGTCGTACATCCGTAGCCGACCAGATCGAAGCCCAGCGCCGCGAGGTCATCGAGCACGCCCGCCTTGGTGAAGTAATCGGTCACGACGCGCGAGCCGGGCGCGAGGCTGGTCTTCACCCACGGCTTGGCGGTGAGCCCGCGCGGCGCGGGCCTTGCGCGCGAGGAATCCGGCGCCGAGCATCACGGAGGGGTTGGAGGTGTTGGTGCAGCTGGTGATGGCGGCGATCAGCACGGCGCCGTCCTTCAGCTCGACGCTCTGGCCGTCGAGTGCAGCCGGAGCCACGCCCCGGGCGCCGGCATTGCGTGCGCTGCGCTCCTCGGCGGCCTTCTTCGCATTCACCTGGTAGACCTGTCTTCGCGGACTTCAGCGGCACGCGATCCTGCGGACGGCGCGGGCCGGCGAGGCTCGGCTCGACCTTACCGAGGTCGAGCTCGAGCACGTCGGTGTAGCTGCGCCGGCGGGCTCGCCGTGTTGCGCCACATGCCCTGTGCCTTGGCGTAGGCGGCTGACCAGCTCGATGCGCTCGCGCGGGCGGCCCGACAGCTCGAGGTAGCGCATCGTTTCCTCATCGATCGGGAAAATGCCGCAGGTGCTGCCGTACTCGGGCGCCATGTTGGCAATCGTGGCGCGGTCGGCGAGCGGCAGGTTCGGCAAGGCCGTCGCCGAAGAACTCGACGAACTTGTCCACCACGCCTTTCTTGCGCAGCATCTCGGTGACGGTCAGCACCAGGTCGGTCGCGGTGGCGCCGGGCCGCAGTCGTGCCGCTCGAGGCGAAAGCCGATGACCTGCGGGATCAGCATGGTGACCGGCTGGCCGAGCATGGCCGCCTCCGCCTCGATGCCGCCGACGCCCCAGCCGAGCACGCCGAGGCCGTTGATCATGGTGGTGTGCGAGTCGGTGCCGACCAGCGTGTCCGGATAGGCGCGCTGCGCTCCGTTGCTTTCGGCGTCGAAAATCACCCGGCCCAGGTACTCGAGGTTCACCTGGTGGACGATGCCGGTGTTCGGGGGCACGACCTGGAAATTGCGGAAAGCGGTCTGGCCCCAGCGCAGGAACGCGTAACGCTCGCCGTTGCGCGCGAACTCGATGGCGGTGTTGGCCGCGAGCGCGCCGGGAGTGCCGTATTCATCGACCTGCACCGAGTGGTCGATGACCAGCTCGGCGGGGGCGAGCGGGTTGACGCGCTCGGCGTCGCCGCCCAGGCGCACGATCGCATCGCGCATCGCCGCGAGGTCGACCACGCACGGCACGCCGGTGAAGTCCTGCAGGATGACGCGCGCCGGCGTGAAGGCGATTTCGTGGGAGGGCGTCGCGGCCGGGTCCCACTCGAGCAGCGCCTCGATGTCGGCACGCGTGACGTTGACACCGTCCTCGAAGCGCAGCAGGTTCTCGAGCAGGATCTTCAAGGAGTAGGGGAGACGCGCCAGCTTCTCCTGTGGCAGCGCGGCCAGGCTCCAGATCTCGTACGAGCGATCCCCGACGTTGAGGGTCGAGCGCGCCTGGAAGCTGTTCGTCATGGGTCTCTCCGCTGTCGCGCGCAATTATACGGGTGCGGCGCGGCGCTGCTGCCACGGCCTTCAGGCGGCGGCGCGCCGGCGCAGTGGCGACGCGAGCGCCTCGATCACGGCCCCGCCGAGGCAGCGCTCGCCCTCGTAGGCGACCGCGTACTGCCCGGGCGTGACCGCGCGTTGCGGCTGTTCGAACACGATACGCATGCGTGCCGTCGCCCCGCGGCTCGAGCAACGCCGCCTGGTCGCTCTGGCGGTAGCGCACCTTCGACCGTGCAGCGGAAGGCTTCAGCGCGCGGCCGGCGCGAGCCAGTGCATGGCCCCCGTGGTGAGCGCCGCGCTGGCGAGCAGCGGATGGTCGTGTCCCTGCACCACGATGAGTGCGTTGCGCGCGCCGTCCTTGGCGGCGACGTACCACGGCTCCTCGCGAGCGCCCGGCGCGCCCGCCGATCTGCAGCCCGCCGCGCTGGCCGAGTGTGTAGAACGCGAGCCCCTCGTGCGTGCCGAGCGCTCGCCGTCGGGCGACTTCGATCGGTCCCGGGGCTGCGGGCGAGGAAGCGGCCGAGGAACTCGCGAAACGGCCGCTCGCCGATGAAGCAGATGCCGGTGCTGTCGGGCTTGTCGAACACCGGCAGGCCGGCGCGGCGGGCGCGCTCGCGCACGGCGCCCTTCTCCAGCTCGCCCAGCGGCATCAGCGTGCACGCCAGCTCCGTGCGTGCCACGGCGTGCAGGAAGTAGCTCTGGTCCTTGGCGCCGTCGCGCGCCTTGCGCAGCTCCGGCGCCGTCGGTCCGTGTCTGCGAGGCGCGCGTAGTGCCCGGTGGCGAAGTGGGAGGCGCCGAGGCGGCGTGCGTATTGCAGCGCGACGCCGAACTTGATCTCGCGGTTGCAGAGCACGTCGGGATTGGGGGTGCGGCCGGCGCTGTGCTCGCGCAGGAAATGCTCGAAGACGCGCGTCGCGATACTCGGCCGCGAAACTCGCCCGGTGCAGGGGGATGGCGAGCTCCTCGCGCCACGGCGCGCGCATCCTGGAAGTCCTGGGCGGCGGTGCAGTAGGCATCGTCGTCCTCCTCCCAGTTGCTCATGAAGAGGCCCTGCACGTCCCAGCCCGGCTCCTTCAGCAGCAGCGCTGCCACGGCGGAGTCGACGCCGCCGGAGAGCCCGACGATGACGCGGGCGGAGGCGGAGGGCGGGGCAGGTGCTCGTGCGGACATGCGCAAATTCTAACGGCAATGCGCGCTTCGCGCCCGGCCGCGCGCGCTGCCGTGCTTCCCGCGCTGCGCGAGGGACGTGTGCGCTTATATTCCGACGGCGGTGACGCGCGCCGACCCGTTGAGCGGGGCGCCGGCGGTGAGGGAGGCGGCGCTCTGCAGATCGAGCTCCGCGACGGTTCCGAGGCTGTGGCGTGGCCGGCCAGATAGTCGTGCACGCAGCGCAGCACCAGCGGGCTGCGCAGCCGCGATTGCAGCTCCATCGAGCTCGGCGGGCGTGAGCCAGTGCGTGCGCGACGATGCCCCGATCGAGCGGCTGCGCGGCGTCGTGATCGTCTCACCGGGCCGGTGAATGCGAAACGCAGGATCGAGCGGCCGCTGGCGGGATTGCGCCACAGATAGACGCCGAGAAGCGAGCTGCGGCTCGAAGCGCCAGGCGGTCTCTTCGCGCGCCTCGCGGATCACCGCCGCGAGCAGCGTCTCACCCTGCTCGACGTGGCCGGCCGGCTGATTGAAGACCAGGCGGCGGTTGATGCGCTCTTCGACCACGCAGAAAGCGCCCGGCAGCCTCGGTGACGGCCGCGACGGTGACGTCAGGTGTGCGCGCCATGGCGGAGATTGTACCCGCCGGGGCTGCGAAGAAAGGGAGCAACGTCGCGCTGGCCTGGGCTCAGCCGCGGCGGGCTGCACGCAGGCCGTGCTCGGCGGCGCTGGCGTTCCAGACCTGGTCGAATTCCTGCAGGTACAGCCGGGCGGCGGGCGGGTTGTTGATATCGGCGATGCCGTCCCAGGTGTCGGCGCGCATGCGATAGACGATCGCGCGGTCATCGGCGATCAGGTAGGCGGAAGCGCGCTGCGGCGCCTGCGCGGCGACGTAGCGGATGTCGATGCAGCTCGACAGCCGCCGCCCCATGGCGACGAAGCGGTTGCTGTCGCGCATGACACGGCTCGGCTCGGCGAGCAGCACCCGCACCTTGGAGAAGCTGCGCGTCAGGACGAAGTGCTTGATGACTTCGAGAAAGGCGCTCTGATCGTAGAGATCGGGCTCGAGATCGGGTGTATAGATGGAGATGAGGCGCTGTGCGGTGGCGGCGACCTCGTTGACCGCCGCACGCACCTCGGCGAGCGAGGTGAGCACGGTGAGCGTTTCCGCGCCCTGGCGCGCAGCCACGGCACTGGCGCCGCTGTCGACGGACTCCGATGCGTAGCGCGCATTCGCGAGCTGCGCCAAGGCGCTGTTGAGTTCGATTTCCCCGCTTATTGCCACAAAGGGCGCCCCGCATTGCCGCCGGGAGGCAGGCTGCAGGCGATCTTAGTGACGGGGGGCGCGGATTCCGTGCCGAACCGGTCACGGTTTGGGCCCCGACGCGGCCCACAGTAAGTCAAACCGCGGGCTGGTTCGCACTTTAGGGGGCGGCCGGCGCCGCTGCGCGCACCCCTCGGCGCGCCCTCGCGGGCCGCCGCCGGTCAGGCCCGCAGACTGCGCGCGAGCTCGGCGGCGAGGCCGGTGTAGTCCGCTGGCTTGAGGCTCCGCAGCCGAGCCTTCTCGGCGGGCGCAAGCGGGAGGCTTTCGATGAAGGCGGCGAGCGTGGCTCCATCGACGGCGCGGCCGCGAGTGAAGTCCTTCAGCCGCTCGTAGCCCGCCGGCACGCCGGCGGCGCGCAGCACCGTCTGCACCGCCTCCCCCAGCACCTCCCACATGGCCGCCAGATCGGCGGCCATGCGCTGCGGGTCCGGTTCGACCTTGCCGAGCCCGCGACCGAGGGCAGCGCCAGGCGATCAGGGTGTGGCCGAGCGCGACGCCGAAGTTGCGCAGCACCGTCGAGTCGGTGAGGTCGCGCTGCCAGCGCGACACCGGCAGCTTGTCAGCGAAGTGCCGCAACAGTGCGTTGGCGACGCCGCAGTTGCCTTCGGCGTTCTCGAAGTCGATCGGATTCACCTTGTGCGGCATGGTGGAGGAGCCCACCTCGCCCGCCTGCGGCGCGCTGGCGCAGGTACCCGAGGGAGATGTAGCCCCACAGGTCGCGGCACAGATCGATACACACCTGTTCGCCGCCGCGACGGCATCGCAGTACTCGGCGATCCAGTCGTGCGGCTCGATCTGCGTGGTCCACGGGTTGTACTCGAGCTCGAGCGAGCTGACGAAGGAGCGCGCGACCGCCGGCCAATCGACTGCGGGCACCGCCGCTACGTGCGCATTGAAGTTGCCGACGGCGCCGTTCCACTTGCCGAGGATGCCGACCGCGGCCCAGCGATGCCGCGCGCGTCGCAGGCGCGCGGCAAAATTCGCCAGCTCCTTGCCGAGGGTGGTGGGGCTGGCGGGCTGTCCGTGTGTGCGCGCCGGCATGGCCGTGTCCGCATGGCGCAGCGCGAGCTCCGCGAGCTCGTCGAAGCGCGCTTCGAGCACCGCCAGCAGCGCGGTACGCGCCGTCTGCAGCAGCCGCGCGTAGCTCAGATTGTTGATGTCCTCGGAGGTGCAGCCGAAGTGCACCAGCTCGAGCGTCGCATCGGCTGCACCCGCCGCGGCGAGTTGTTCGCGGACGTAGTATTCCACCGCCTTGACGTCATGATTGATGCGCGCCTCGATCCTCTTGACGGCCGCAGCGGCGGACCCCGGGGGCGCGTGCGCCAGCTCCTGGGCGCGCGCGCGCACCGCATCCGGCAGCGCTGCGCCCGGCAGCTGCGGCACCGCCGCCGCCAGATGCAGCAGCCACTGTGCCTCGATGCGGATGCGCTCACGGATGAGTCCAGCCTCGGAGAGCAGGCCGCGTAACGGTTCCGTGACGGAGCGGTAGCGCCCATCGACCGGCGATAGCGCTTCGAGCGCTGGCAGGGGGTCGCTGGGGCTCGCGGACATGCGTTGCGGGCACCTCGAAGTGCTAGGATTTACATCATAACGCATACGGTCGTCCGGCCGGGCGTAGCTGCCGCATCCGGCGGCGCAGCGGCGGAGTGCATGCATGACGACTTCCTTCCGGGTGGAGCGCGACAGCATGGGTGAGATCAAAGTGCCGGCTGACGCGTTGTGGGGTGCGCAGACTCAACGCGCCGTCCAGAACTTCCAGATCAGCGGCCGCCCCTTGCCGCGCGCTTTCATCGGCGCACTCGGCCTGGTGAAACAGGCGGCGGCGCGTGCCAACCGGAGCCTGAAGCTCCTCGACGAGCGCGTGGCGCAGGCGGTGGAGGCGGCGGCAGCGGAGGTGGCCGCGGGACAGCACGATGCGCAGTTCCCACTCGACGTGTTTCAGACCGGCTCCGGCACCAGCAGCAACATGAATGCCAACGAGGTGGTCGCGGCGCTGGCCAGCCGGCGACTGGGTAGCCCGGTGCATGCCAACGATCATGTCAACATGTGTCAGAGCAGTAACGATGTCATTCCGACGGCAATACATCTGAGCGCGGCGCTTACCGTGCGCCGCGAGCTCGTGCCGGCGCTCGGGCATCTGCGGGTGACGCTCGAGCGCAAGGAGCGTGAGGTGGCCGGCATCGTCAAGACCGGACGCACGCACCTGATGGATGCCATGCCGGTGACGCTCGCTCAGGAGCTGTCGGGCTGGCGCACCCAGATCGAGAACGGTGTAGCGCGCCTGGAGTCGGTCGAGCCGCGGCTGCTGGCCCTGGCGCAGGGCGGCACGGCAGTCGGCACCGGCATCAATGCCCACCCGGACTTCGGCCGGCGCTTCTGCGCCGAGCTGAGCGCGCTCACCGGACTCGCCTTCGTCCCGGCGCGCAACTATTTCGAGGCGCTCGCGGCCCAGGACACAGCGGTCGAGCTGTCCGGGCAGTTGCGAGTGATCGCGGTGAGCCTGATGAAGATCGCCAACGACCTGCGCTGGATGAACAGCGGGCCGCTCGCGGGCCTGGCCGAGATTGCACTGCCGGCCCTGCAACCCGGCAGCAGCATCATGCCCGGGAAGGTCAATCCGGTCATCCCGGAGGCCACCACGATGGTCGCCGCGCAGGTGATCGGCAACGACGCGGCCATCACCGTGGCAGGCCAGTCCGGCAATTTCCAGCTGAACGTCATGCTGCCGGTGATCGCGGACAACCTGCTGGAGAGCATCCGCCTGCTGGCGAGCGTCACGCGCGCCCTTGCCGACAGCGCGATCGCGGGCTTCAAGGTCAACACGGCACGCATCGCGGAGGCGCTCGAGCGCAACCCGATTCTGGTGACAGCGCTGAATCCCGTGATCGGGTACGAGAAGGGCGCCGCCATCGCCAAGAAAGCCTACGCGGAAGGACGGCCGATCCGGGAAGTGGCCGCGCAGATGACCGACCTGCCGCGCGAAGAGCTGGCGAGGCTGCTCGATCCGGCCGAACTCACCAGCGGAGGCATCAAGGGCGGCGGCGGTAGCGGGGGTTGAAGCGGCGAACGGCGCATCTCATGCAGGACGCAACCACGGGACAGGGCGCCGCAGCGGCAGCAGGCAATCGCGACTGGGCGCAGATCATCCGCGCACGCCTCGCCGGCTCGCAGCCCCGCCACCGGCCGGAGGACTGGCTCATGCCGGGACGCTTCGAGCCGGGGGATCAGCGCCGCTCCTTTCTCCGCGACCCGCGGCCGGCGGCCGTGCTCATCCCGCTGGTCGAGAGGCGCGAGCTGACGGTGTTGTTCACGCAGCGCGGCACGCAGCTGCGCAATCATGCCGGGCAGATCAGTTTTCCGGGCGGGCGGATCGAGCCGAGCGACGGCAGCCCGGGCGCCGCGGCACTGCGCGAAGCGCGCGAGGAGATCGGGCTCGATGAGCGATTCGTCAAGGTGATCGGCTACCTGCCGGATCACGTAGTGGTCACCGGCTTTCGCATCACGCCCGTGGTGGCATTCGTGCAACCGGGCTTCGAGCTGCTGCTCGCGAGCGAGGAGGTCGAAGACACCTTCGAGGTTCCGTTGAGTTATCTCTTCGATCCCGCCAACCATCGGGTGCAACGGCGGCGCTCCGTCACCGGCGAGGAAGTGGAGTTTCGCGAGATTCCCTTCGGTGAGCGCAACATCTGGGGCGCCACCGCAGGAATGCTCCTCACCCTGTATCGGCTGTGCGTCGGACCGCAGGCGCCATGAGCGATGCCGAACGCGCGCTGCGCGCTCTGCTCGAGCTGATGGCGCGCCTGCGCGATCCGGACTCGGGCTGCCCCTGGGACCGTGAGCAGACTTTCGCCACCATTGCGCCTTACACGATCGAGGAGGCCTACGAAGTCGCCGATGCGATCGAGCGGGGTGATCGCGAGCAGCTGCGCGAGGAGCTGGGGGATCTTCTGTTCCAGGTGGTGTTTCACGCGCGCCTGGCCGAGGAGCGCGGCTGGTTTGATTTCGCCGCTGTCGCGAGCGCGATCCACGAGAAGCTGGTGCGGCGCCATCCCCACCTATTCGCCGGAGCGCAGCTTGCGCCACAGGACCTGGTGCGCGTCTGGGAGCAGCAGAAAGCGCAGGAGCGTGCCGCGCGCGGCGCACCGCACGGCGGCAGCAGCGCGGCTCTTGCGGGTGTGCCGGGCGCACTGCCGGCGCTGACACGCGCGGCGAAACTCGGCCGGCGCGCGGCCCGGGTGGGTTTCGACTGGCCGGACGCGCAGCAGGTGCGTGCCAAGGTGCTCGAGGAGTTGGCAGAGACCGACGCGGCGATCGCGGACGCCGGCGCCGACCGCGATGGCGCCGCACTCGCCGAGGAGCTTGGCGATCTGCTGTTCGCCATCGTCAACTGGAGCCGGCACCTGCACATCGACGCGGAAGCCGCGCTGCGGGCCGCCAACAGTAAGTTCGAGCGGCGCTTTGCGCGCATGGAATCCCTTGCCAGCGAGAGCGGCCTGCAACTCGAAGCGCTTTCGGCGGACGAATGGGACCGCCTGTGGCGCGCGGTCAAACTGAACCGCACCTGAAGAAAAAACCCGGGTCGCAGGCGTGGAGGCGAATGCGCTACGCTTGCCGAGGTATGAACGCGGCACGGGCGAGTCTCCTTATCTTATGGCTGTGCGCCGCGGGGACGGCTGCGGGCACGTGCGCCGCGGCGGCGCGCCCCGATGAAAGCCGGCTCGTCATGGCGAGCGCCGCGATATCCATGGACCAGGCCGTCAGGATGGCCGAGCAGCGCTATCACGCGCGCGTCGTGAAGGCGGAAACGCAAAGCGACGGCAGCCGCACCCTCTACGTCCTGCGCCTGCTGGACGACTCGGGCAAGGTCTGGACGGTGCGGGTCGACTCGACCAGCGGCTCCGTTCAGTAAAGCGCGCTGTAGAGGGACGGCATGCGCGCACTGGTGGTCGAAGACGAGGCGGCATTGCGGGACACGCTCAAGGCGCGCCTGGGTGCCGCGGGCTTCACGGTCGATGTGGCGCGCGACGGCGACGAGGGACTTTTCGCCGGGCATGGAATATCCGCTCGACGTCGCCATCATCGACCTGGGCCTGCCGGGGCTGCCGGGGCTGGAGGTCATCCGGCGGCTGCGGGCAGCGCGCAAGACCTATCCCATACTGATCCTGACCGCACGCGACAACTGGCAGGACAAGGTCGAGGGCCTGCAGGCGGGAGCGGACGATTATGTCGCCAAGCCCTTTCACTTCGAGGAGGTGCTGGCGCGGCTGCAGGCGCTGCTGCGGCGCGCGGGCGGCTGGGCGACTCCGCAGCTGAAATGTGGGCCGATCGTCCTCGACACCCGCGCCCAGACGATCACCGTCGGCGGCGCGGCGGTGGAGCTCACCACCTTCGAATATCGCATCCTCGAGCATCTCATGCTGCGGGCCGGCGACGTCATCTCGAAGACCGAGCTCACCGAGCGGCTGTACGACCAGGACTTCGAGCGCGACAGCAATGTCATCGAGGTGCTGGTGGGGCGGCTGCGCCGCAAGCTCGATCCGCAGGACCAGCTGCACCCGATCGAGACGCTGCGCGGACGCGGCTATCGCTTCGCGTTGCCGCGCGACGCGGGCTCCTGAACGGGCGCGACTCGCCCGGCAGCCGTGCATTCGCTCAGTCGGCGGCTGCTGGTCTCGGTTTCAGTGCCACTGGCGCTGTTCTTCGGCGTGATGATGGTGGTTCTCGACACGGGCTTTCGGGAGCTGTCGGATCGCTCGGTGCAAGAAGTGCTCGATCGGCAGATGGTGGCGCTGATCGCAGCGGCCGAGCCGCAGCCGAACGGCGGTTATGCCCCCGCGCCGCATGCGCTCGATCCCCGGCTGCAGCCACCGCGCTCGGGGCTGTACGCACAGATCCGCTCGCAGTCGCACCAGTGGCGCTCGCCCTCGACGGCGGGATCGAAAATCGACTTCGGCAACCTGCTGTCGCGCGGGGAACGCAACATCGCGTTTGCCCAGGTCGGTCACGACCGTGTGGCGATCGAGAGCCGGGCGATCCAGTTCGAGGACGACCCGAGCGGCACGCGCGCGCTGACTTTCAGTGTCGCCGTGAGCCTCACTCCGTATGAGGAGCAGTTGTGGCGTTTCCGGCAGCAGCTGGTCGGCTGGTTCATCGGCCTGATGCTGCTGCTGCTCGTGACGCTGGCGGCGCTGCTGCGCTGGGTGCTGGCGCCGCTGCGCCGCATGGAGCGCGAGATTCATCAGGTGGAGGAGGGGCGCAGCGACACCCTCGGCGCCGGCTACCCGCGCGAGTTGTTCGGCGTCGCGACCAACCTCAACGCGCTGCTGGTCGGCGAGCGCAAACGCGTGGCGCGCTACCGCGATACGCTCGGTAACCTCGCGCACAGCCTGAAGACGCCGCTCGCCGTCATGCGCTCGAGGCTGACCGAGGAAGACTCCGCCCGCACGGTGAGTGCGGAGATCGACCGCATGAGCGGCATCATCGAGCATCAACTCAAGCGCGCGGCGGCCTCGGGAGGCGCGCTGCTGGGACAGGCACCGGTGGAGGTCGCGCAGGTCGCCGCCGAGCTGCGCGGCGCGCTGCTGAAGGTGTATGCCGACAAGGACCTGTCGATAGAGCTGGCGGTCGCGCCCGGGGCCCAGTTCGTCGGCGATCGCGGTGACCTCACGGAGCTGCTCGGGAACCTGCTCGACAACGCCTGCAAGTGGTGCCGCAGGCGCGTGCGGCTCACGGCGAGCGTGGATGAGCACGCCGGCGACGCGCGAGCGGCTGAAGCTCGTGGTCGAGGACGACGGGCCGGGGATCTCAGAGGAGGACCGTGCCCGGGTGCTCGAGCGCGGCGTGCGGGCCGATGAGAAGGTGCCCGGTCACGGCATCGGGCTCGCGATGGTCCAGGATACGGTGGACCTGTACGGCGGACGGCTGGCGATCGATGCTTCGCCGCTCGGAGGGGCGCGCTTTTCGCTGTGGCTCCCCGGTAGGTGAGTTGCCACCGCCGTGAGCGAATAGAGAATTCGCTCGCGGGCTCGGGTAGCTTACTCCGACACCTTGAACTCGATGCCCTGGGCCAGCGGCAGCTCGCGGCTCCAGTTGATCGTGTTGGTCTGACGGCGCATGTACGCCTTCCAGGCATCCGAGCCCGACTCGCGGCCGCCGCCGGTATCCTTCTCGCCGCCGAATGCACCGCCGATCTCGGCCCCGGACGTGCCGATGTTGATGTTGGCGATGCCGCAGTCGCTGCCGGCTCGCCGACAGGAACAGCTCCGCATTCTGCAGGCGATCGGTGAACAGCGCCGACGACAGGCCGTGCGCCGCGGCGTTCTGCTGCGGCGATTGCTTCGGTGAGCGAGTCGACCGGAATGACGTACAGGATCGGCGCGAAGGTCTCCGTCTGCACGATCGACCAGTCATTGCGCGCACGGATGATGGCGGGCTCGACGAAATTGCCGGGACGCTCGAGGACATTCCGCCGTACAGCAGCTCGCCGCCGGCGCCGCGCGCGCTGCGTACGGCAGCCTGGTAACGCTCGACCGCACGGCGTGTCGATCAGCGGGCCCATGAGTGTGCCGGTCTCGAGCGGGTCGCCGATGCTCACCTGCCGGTAGGCGTGCACCAGTCGCCGTTCCAGCTCCGCGGCGATCGCGCGGTGCACGAACACGCGCCGCGTGGTCGTGCAGCGCTGGCCCGCGGTGCCCACCGCGCCGAACACGATGGCGGGAACGGCGAGATCGAGATTCGCGGTCTCGTCGACGATGACGGCGTTGTTGCCACCGAGCTCCAGCAGGCTCTTGCCGAGGCGTGCGGCGACCCGCTCGCCGACCCTGCGGCCGACCTCGGTCGAGCCGGTAAATGAGATCAGTGCGATGCGCCGGTCATCCACGAAGCGCGTGGCGAGCTCGCTCCCCGCATCGATGAAGAGCTGGAAGATCGCCGGCAGGCCTGCTGAGCTTCCACGCACCCGGTTGCAGAGGTGCTGCACCGCGAGCGCGGTGAGTGGCGTCTTGGGCGAGGGCTTCCAGACGCAGGCGTTGCCGCAGATGGCGGCGAGGAATGCGTTCCACGACCACACGGCGACCGGGAAGTTGAACGCGGAGATGATGCCGACGACCCCGAGCGGATGCCAACTGCTCGTACATGCGATGCTGCGGGCCGCTCCGAGTGCATGGTGATGCCATAGAGCATGCGCGACTGGCCGACGGCGAAGTCGGCGATGTCGATCATTTCCTGCACTTCGCCCAGGCCTTCGGCGAGGATCTTGCCGTTCTCGAGCGAGACCAGCGTGCCGAGATCGTTCTTGTGACGGCGCAGCTCCTCGCCCAGCAGCCGCACGGTTCGCCGCGCTTCGGCGCCGGCACCTCGCGCCAGGCGGCCGCGGCTGCCAACCGCCGGCTCACCACATGCTCGTAGTCCTGCGCGCTCGCCGGGCGCACCTGCGCGAGCAGCAGGCCGCTGGCGGGGTTGCGCACGTTGATGAGCGCTGCCATCGGTGGCGCTCGACCAGCCGTGCGAGGCCGGACCAGGCGCCCGGGTTGAGCGCGCCCAGTCCCAGGCGCTTCAGCAGCGCATCGGTATCGACGCTGCTCATGCGCTCACCGCCTCTTTGCGGCGCTGGTGTCCGGCTGCGCCCGACACCACCACTTCGCCGGAGATTTGCTTGGTGCCGCCCGGCGCGTAGTAGCGGCCGAAGCGGTTGGCGAGGATGTCCGTGAGGCGGAACTGCTCCTGCGCAACGAACCCGCGTACTCTCCCTTGTGCTCGAGCACGAGATCCACCACAGCGGTGATGCCGGCGGCCGTGGTCACCTGGATCGCCGACCACAGCCGGCCGGCGATCACCTGCGGATAGATCTTGTTGACGTAGTTCTCCTCGCGCAGCTGGCCGTCCTGTGTGCCGCTCACCGCCGCGTACACGATCACTACGTCCTGCAGCGTCTGCGGCACGGCGTTCTCCAGGATGTGCTTGAGCGTGGCTGCGATCGTGGTTGAGCTTCAGGTCGTTCATCAGCAGGCGCATCTGCGCGCAGTGACCCGGATAGCGCATGGTCTTGTAGTTCATCGACTCGATGTGCGCGCCGTGCGTCTCGGCCAGCGAGCCGAGGCCGCCGGAGGTGTTGAAGGCCTCGTACAGCGTGCCGTCGATCTCGATCTCCTCGAGCCCTTCGAGCGGCGCCACCTCGATCAGGCGTCCGTCGCTGATGGCCTGGCAGGGATTGCCGTACTCGTTGATGAGGCCCTCGGTCGACCAGGTGAGGGAGTACTTGAGGACGTTGTTGGGATGTTGGGGCAGGGCGCCCACGCGCAGCTTCACCGCGCGCAGCTCGTCGAAATGCGTGATGAGCTCGGCGGCGGCGATGCTGATGAAGCCGGGGGCGAGCCCGCATTGCGGCACGAACGCCTGGGTCGGAGCCGGCGGCGATGGCGCGCACCGAGCGCGTCACTTCCACATCCTCTGTCAGGTCGAAGTAATGGGCGCGCGCCTTGCGCGCAGCCTCCGCGACCGCGACGTTGCAGTAATACGGCAGGCTCGAGATCACCGCGTCGACCGGGTGCTGCGCGAGGTGGCGGAGAGGGTGGCGGCCTGGCTCGCGTCCAGCGTGAAGGCGGTGAGGTGGCCCGTGTCGTGGGCGCGCACCACCGCATCCGCCGCCGCCCCATCGACGTCGCCGAGTTGGACGCGGTAACTACCGGATTCTGCTAGTAATCCTGAGATCAATGCGCCGATCTTGCCGGCGCCGAGAATCAGTACGCGATGCATACGCCCCCTCTTGAAACAAGCCAACTATCTGACAAGAATACCTCATTATTCAATGGCTTCCGTGCAGATACCGTCCCCGTGTTGCAAACCATGTTGCAGATGATGTACAGGGGCGCGCATTATTGCGATTGTGCGCGTCACTGACAAGCGCACGAAAGAGCGGCGCCCGCTGATGTTGGAGCACCAGCGAGCGCCTGACCACTGCCAGCAATCGAGGTGCAGACAATGGCTAAAGCAAATTCTAAGCGGTACATCCGCAAGCATGTGAGCCCACGCACGGGCGTCACATTCACTACCACCGTTCGCGTCGCCGGCTTCGAGTCGATCTCGAAGACCTTCCCGACGAAAGCGGCCGCCGCCAAGTGGGCGGAGACGACCGAGGAGTTGCTGCGCGAGCAGAAAAAACGCGGCGGCATGCGAGCAGACGTCGCGACGTTGACCCTTGGGGATCTGCTGCTCGAACACCTCCGCGACGCCGAGACGATGAAGCTGCGTTCCTACGATGGGGCGCATCAGATGTGCAGCTACTGGATCCAGGAATTGGGTGCAATAAAGGCGCTTGATCTCAATGTCTTAGTGTTGCGCGAAGCGCGCGACAAGCTCGCGCGCGGTCGAGCGGCTGGGACCGTCAATCGGTATTTGAGCGTGCTGCGTTCAGCGTGGAATTGGGCGAGGTCGTGTGGATTGGTCCCGACGGATCGGCGTTGGCCGGAGCGCTTGATGTTGAGCCAGCCATCCGGGCGCATCCGCTTCCTGTTCGATGACGAGCTGGCGGCGCTGCTGAAGGCCGCAAGCGAGCACAGCGTGCAGATGCACAGCGCCGTTGTGTTGAGCGTAGCTACGGGGATGCGACGCGGTGAGCTGCTGCGCCTTGACTGGTCGGACGTCGATCTCGCGCGCCAGGTGCTTACCATCAGGGTGACAAAGACCGATCGGCCACGGGCAGTGCATCTGACTGAGAGCGCGTGCGCTGCGCTGAAGGCGCTGCAGGGCGAGAAGGTCCGCGCGATCAGCGGTGCCGTGTTCACGATGAAGGGAGGCGCGCGGCTCAGGAGGTCCACACTCGAAGGGCGCTGGCGTGTCGTGCGCGATGCGGCAGGTCTCAAGGATTTCCGCTTTCATGATCTGCGACACACCGCCGCGAGTTACCTGGCGCAGTCGGGTGCGTCGCTGCTCGCGATAGCTGAGCAACTCGGCCATCGCAGCCTCGCCATGACGCAGCGATATTCGCATTTGGTGCAGGGCGCCGAGCTTCCGCAACATGCCGCGGTCGATGCGAAGCTGCAGCCGAGGAAGCAGCCGTGAGCGCCGGCAGGCGCAAATCCGCGCGTCGCCCTCGTCCCGAAGATCTCCTTACGTTGGAGGATCTGCGGGTGATGTGCTGCAGAGTGCTTGGAACGCTGACATCGCATCCTGATCCGCGAATGCTTCTGGAAACGTGCGCGGCCATGCTGCGCGCACTCTCGGCGGCGACGGACCCGACTCGAGGGCCACGGTGGCTGGATTCGGCGGCGCACGCTCTTTCCGATGACCTTTGCAGACTTCGCAGCGACTGGAAACTAGGGGAAATTAAGAGCTTGGAGCAGGCACTCGACTGGCGGCGCCCGAAGTACTTTCACCAGAAGAACCGCAGATTGCAGCTCAAGGTGGTGTGGTTCATCAAGAGTCGGCTGGAGCAGGGCGGCAAAACCACGAGATTCAAGGCTGACGGTGTCAACGTGTTTGAGGAGGCGGCAGCGAAGTTTGTCGACTCCGACGTCACCGCTCGCGCGGCGGAGGACTGGTACTACAAGAGCCCGTATTACAAAGAGAAAAAGAGCCGGGCCGCTCCGAAATCACACGAGTCTTCGAAAATTCGTGTGACCAAACGCCGCGCGTAATCGCATATAGGTATGCACCTCTTACCGGAGGTGCATCATGTCACGCAAATCGAGCGAGGCGACCCAGCCCGCTCCCCATAGTTGGGATACCGAACACTGGCCGTCCCACGTTTGGCCTCACTCCGGAATGCGTGCGCGCTATGTGGTGCGCACGTTCAGGAACGAGTTGCTTCTCGCGGGCGCGATGGCGCGTGTAGGTCGCGAGTTGGTATTCATCGGCGTCGACTATAACCGTTGGCTGCAGACGCGTCGCTCGAAGGCGGCCGCGAGCAAGTTCACGGTGCCGGCGAATCGCACGGGCGGCCAGGCGGCGTAATGCGCGCGCGAGGCGCCGCGCCCGAGGTCTCGCGAACCTCGGGACACGGCCATATCGACAGCGGGGACAGCGCAAGCCTACCACGACGCCCGCCGGAACTGCGACGGTGTAACGCCGACCCGCTCGAGCAACGAATTTCCCGTGTGCAACTCTCGATGCTCTTGGCTTGTGACTGGGAGACCCGGGCGGCGCACTGGCGGGAAATACTGCGGCTGCTGAAACGGCGCCCGCCCGAGGTCGTTGAGCAGTTCGAAGCGAAACGGATGGCGCGGGTGCTCGAGAGCGCAGCTCTACCTGAGCGCGGCGTATGGGTCGGCGACCGCTTTTATCCGCGCTGGCGCATCGAGGAACTCGCCGAAAAATACCGCGAGCCGCGCGACGAACTCGAGGACGACGAGACGCTGCAGTGACCATGCCGAATACCAACGGCAATGGTGCCCCCCCGCCGATCGACCTTCGCTCCGCGTTAGCCGTTGCGAGCACTCCCACTCGCGCCGAATGGCTGCACCGACCGTACGTTGAACGGGGCGCAATGATTCTGATGGTCGGCGCCGAAGGCACCTACAAGTCATTCCTCGCGCTTCATTGGACCATGACCATCGCGACCGCCGGCGAGCTCGTCATCTACCTGTCGGCAGAGGGACGCGGCATGTGGAAACGCCTGCGCGCGTGGTGCATGCACCATTACCCACGCCAACACTGGCGGGACACCTTGAACGGCCTCCCGGTGTTGGCCCTCGAGCGGCCGCTGAACTTGAGCGAGCTCGATACGCTTCTTTTGCTGACGGAAGCGATCGACGCGATTACCGACACGCGCGGCCGCCCTGCGCTCATCGTCGTCGACACCATCACGCGCAACAGCAACGGCGCCCTGGAGCGCAGCAACGAGGACGCGCTCATGTACCTGAACGGGCTCGATCACCTGGTCCGCGCGCGCTATGGCTGCTCCGTGATCCTCATCCATCACATTGGACACGCCGTGCGCGACCGGGCCCGGGGCCCGTTCGCGCTCATCGGCAACACGGACGCCAATTTCCTCCTCGAGCGGCCCGATCTGACGCGGCCCGTGGTGACGGTGCGCTCCGGGCGCATGAAGGACTGCGAGCCGCCACCGCCCTTCGAGCTCGAGGCCCAGGTTGTCACGCTCGATGAGGTCGACGAGGACGGCAAGCCCGTTACCTCGCTGGTGCTGAAAGGCACCGGCCACACGCCTGTCAGGCTGACGAAACCCAGCGGCAAGAACCAGCGGCAACTGCTTGCCGAGCTGGAGCGCCTCGCGGGCCAGCCCGACGAGGTCGGAATATGGACCGAAGGTCAGCTACGCGAGGTCGGGCGCAGGCTCGGCATGGGCAGACAGTCGGCCAGTGACGCTGTCCACGGCCTTCGCGCGCTCGGGTACTTCGTTGCGACGATCGGCGGCAGCCGGCTGGCTCACATCCCGGAGAAAGGTCAGAAATGTCAGAAACCGTCAGAAAGCCAGGATTCTGACGAGGGGTTAGACGTCAGAGAAAGCAGAGAGTCCTTTAGGACTCTGCTTTCTGACGTACCCCCTGACCGTGGAGACGGGGGCGACCCATGATGAGGAGACTCACCCCGGATGAGCTCGTTGCGCTCAAGGCCGAGGCCGAGCGCTGCTGTGCCGAGTGTGGGCGGAAGCTGCCCGAACGTGGCTTCTGCAGCGAGACGTGCCTGCGAGTCTTCGCGGCCGAAACGCCGTACTGGGAGGCGATGGCCGCAGGCAACCCGCGCGCGGAGCTGTGGCTGCCGCCGGATACTCCGACATTTCGCATGCTGGCAGCCGCTCGCTATCTGAAGCGGATGATCGCTGCCATCAAAGCCGGCGACCTGGTCGACGGACCTGACAGCGTGCAGTAACCCATGAGCCGTAAGCGTCACAGCGGCTGGCTGCGCCGATACGCGCGACGCCTGCGGCGGAAAGCTGCTCGGCGGATTGCAAGCAGCGGCCGGCGCGCGAATTGGAGAAACGGTCGCGACCTGATGGCAGCCGTGCAAACGCCGCGCCGCTACCTGCCCTGGTGGCGGACATGATCCGCGAGACCGACACCAGCAGCATCGTCCGCGAGCATGCCCGCATCGTGCACTCGCTGGCAGCGCGCGGTCTGACGCCTGAGCAGATCGCCGGGGCGACCGGTCTGCTGCTCGCCGTGGTGCAGGCGATGTTGCGGCAGAGGCGGCGATGAGTCGGGCCGGGCTAGGTTTGGATTCCGGGGTCCTTGCCCAAGGGCGACTGTCCGCGCATCTGGTAAGTCCGATTCTCGAGGATCGGTCAAGTCCTACGGGAGGTTTCGTTTCGCTAGTTGGGAGGTGAATCGATGGCGACTGTTTCGCAAGTAGCTCAATTTCTCAACGTGTCGGAGCGCCGAGTACAACAGCTCGTCGCTCTCGGCATGCCGCGAGCGACCCGCGGGCGATATGAGCTCTTGAAATGCGGCACGTGGTACGTACGATTTTTGCAGGCGGCGCTTGCGACGCACTCTGCCAGCGATCCCGAACGGTCGTGTTGGTAGGTAGGAATCGCCGGACTGATGTCAGCGCGCCCGCCCGCCCAGGTCGACCTCGACGAGCTCATCGCTCGAGTCCGCCCGCACCTGGCCGATGCGAAGACGGCTGAGCAGCTCGTTGACGCGCTGCTCGAGCTCGCAGAGCGGCGCCGGGCTGACGCAGGCAGCCGTGGCGCCAAGTTTGAACGCCTGGCGACCATCCGCCGCGCCGACGAGATCCTGGCCGCCCGGGGCCTCTCGAAGCCTGAGCGTGTGAAAGCGCTGCAGGAGCGGTTCAGGCTGTCTCGCACCGACGCATACCGGAAAACGGCGTCCCAACATTTTGGGACAAGCGGGCGCTAGAGTCGGGCCGTTCGTAGCTGAGGGGTCCACCATGAAGTTTCGAGTCCGAGATGGCTTCACGCTTTTCCGCGGCCAGCACGCCCATGAGGCGGCGTTCGCGAACCTGGTGACCCCTGGTGGCTACCGTGGCCGTGGTAGCCACGCGGCCGGCACTCTCGTAGAGCTCACGGGCGCCGACCTGGCCGCTTTGGGCGCGCGGGAAAAGGGCATGCTCGAGGCCGTCGACGATGAAGCGCGCGCCGCGCTGCAGGGCGTTGAGCCCACTGCCCCGCCGGCCACGTCCACGCAAACCCCGGAGCCATCGGGCGGGGTTTACGACTTGTATGCGCGCGGGCAGTCCGAGAGGCCACGCGAGCGGATTCCCGAGCACCCGGTCGGCATCGTGTGGCGAACATGACTGCCCTCGACGCGGTAGGCGCCGCCGCTCTCAGACGCGCGCAGGAAGCCTTGCGACTCGTCGAGCCACCGTCGGGCGACCTGCTCCACTACTCGCTCCCGCGCGCGCTGCAATACGCCTTGATGGAGGGCCAGGCAGAATTCTGCCCCGAGGCGATGGTCAGCGAAGAATACGAGCGCCTCGGCTTCAAACGACAGCTCAAGCGGTCGATTTTCGTGCCGCCCGCGATCCTCTTGCGAAACCTCGACCGCACCGGCCTGCGCGTGTTGCAGCCCTATCAGACGACGGTCACCGGCAGTGGCGCCGAGCTGGTTGAAACCACTTTCCGCGGCGATCTGTTCATCGATGCGCTGCGCCCGCGCAGCATTACGCTGCAACTCGGCGCGCAATCGGTCGGCGAGCTCGTCGGTGACGTCCAGGTCCCGCGCCTCGACACAACGTCGACGGCGTACTGGTTGTCACCAAGCGGCAGTCCTGTGCAGAGTGCTCCAATCACCGAGTCCGAGGGCGCATTCGACACACCGACACCAATCAAGTCGGCTCCGGCCGTGGTCGGTGCATACAGCACGGCGTCGCGCCTTTTGATGCAGCAGACCAAGTCGCGTCTCGCTGAGATCATCATCAGCAACGATCTGATGCGCACCCTGGGCACCTCGCTCGATTCAGCGGTCATTCAGGGAAGCGGCAGTGCCGGCTTGCCGTTGGGTGTTGTCAATCAAGTCGGGGTCAACGCGATATCGGGCACGGCATTCTCGCTGGCTACCTCGATCACCGCTGTGCAAGATCTTGCAACCGCGAATGCGATCATCAGCCGCCGCGCTCTCGGATGGGCGGCAACGCCGGCGGTCGCAGGGCTGCTGATGGCTCGCTTCAAGGTCGCCGCCAACAGCTATTCGCCGATCTGGGAAGGCTCGCTCGACACCGGCGAAATCAACGCGCACCCCGCGTTGTCAAGCACCAACGTGCCGGCCGCCACCGCGATCTTCGGGGACTGGTCGCAAGTCCTGATCCTAACATGGGGTCCGGCCGCTCCGGTCGAGGTCGAAGTCAACCCGTACCAAAACTTTGCGACGGGCGATGTTGGAATCCGCGCGTTGCTCTCGGCCAACATCGTCTGTCGGCATCCGGCGAGCTTCTCAGTCGTGAGCAGCATCACGTGATTCCTGCGCGCTACTCCTTCGCGCGGGCGGTGACCGCGTCCGACGCCAACACGCGGGAGTCGTAGGATGAGAAGTCTCCCGGTCGAGCTTCTCATTCTGCGCGCGCGGACCCGCGGCGCCCCTGCCTCTGTGCTCCCCAGGGGCGCCGCGGGAGCCGGGTAACACGTTGAGGTAACAAACATGCGAATTCCTACCGCTTTCTGGGCCGCACAGAACGCTCTCGACGATGCCGAATTTGAAGACGCGGTCGCGCAGGTGCGCATGGTTCGAGCGGCCCAGCGTGACGCCCGCGCCGAAGTGCGGCAGATGCACATCGCCACCTTCGGCATTTCGACGCGTCGCGCGCTCGAGGCCAGCGAGCCCGCACGCACGGCGTTGGCTCGCGACTACTGTCGCCTTGGGCTGTCGGATGCGCAGATCCGTGCCCTCATGGCGGCGATCCCCGTGTAAACGACTGGGCGCGATCATGGCGAGGCGCACCAGCCGTTGCGCGAAATTGCCGGAAACGTCGTGTGCCGTACTGCCGGCGCCGCGGCGTTTATCTCGATCTCCGCGGCGGCCCGCGGATCGCGGTGTTGGGCGATGACGAGGCACGCGCGCGGGCGACCGCTGAGCGCGTGCGGAAGTTGTTCGCTGTCAAGCGCGGTGCGAGCGCAATGAGCCGCTGTCGCCACGATTGATCCGATTAATCGCATAAGCGCCCGGTGCACGCGCCGCGTCCGTTAGGACGCGGCTCAGTCAGTCGGCGTATTCGTAGTCCGGATCATCCACCGCGCGGAAACGCTCGGCCACAAAGTCATATCGACGCAGGAAAGCTGCGCCGCACCGCAGGCGTCACCGACGGTGTCGGTGGGGCTGTCGCCGCGATCGGCGACAAGATGTCCGCGGCGTTCAAGTTCACCGGCCACGACCGCGACTGTGCCCGAACACCGTGCGCCACGAGCTCACCGAGCAGATGCGCCAGCACAGCCAGGAGATCGTCACTACCGCCCTCCGTGCTATGGCGATCCTGGTCGAGCAGGTTCTGCGCGTGGCTACGGGCGTGATCGCTGAATCACTAGAGGAGGCCATCCTTCAGTGCATTGGCGACGTGGTCAACGGTATCCACGCGCATTGAAACGGTCTGGGTTCGCTTCGCCGCAAAGAATGTTCCATCAATTTGCACCCATTTAGCCGGACGTCGATCTCCGAAGTAAGCCTCAATCGGCGCGGGCAGAGTGGCATCAATGCTGCTGCGAAACCAATCCGTAAAGCCATCGTGCTTAATCACGAATCCGAGCTTGCCGGTCGGTTCCCCGATCGCCAGCAATAGCTTAAGACCTTGCTTTCTACGCAGTAGAGGACAATCAACTTTATAGCCTTGGTCGGAAGCAATTAGTTCAGCAGGGATACCTTGTCTGCGCCCGGAAACACGATCTATCAATTCGGGCATCAGCCTAGAGGATTCGGCGAGGTCTGTGATGGATGCGTTTGGCAGATGCCCGGTCTGAACAAGTTTCACCACCGGCACGTCAGTGCGAATCACAAGACTCACCGTCGAGTAGTCAATATTCGATGGGTTGGTCAGATCGACTCTAAGTTCCGTTAACTTCGGATGCCACACAATGCCTTCATAAAGCGTCCCGGACGCGTACTCAGCATTGCGTGCGAAAGTCGTTATCGCGATGGAATAAACGCCAGGGCGACTTACAATTAAGAACCACCATATAGCTGCACACGTTGCGGCACCTGCAAATGCAACGATGACAGTTGAAGTCAGTCCATGCTCTTGAGGGCTGGTCAGCCGTGTATAAACCGGATCGGATAGCAGTATCCAAACAAGCGCGCCGAGCGCGAATAGAAGCATTACGATGCGGACCAGGACCTCTGGGGCTGCCGCCATAAACCGCTCCCAAAAGTATGGCGCCGCAAAAGCCAGCCCGATACCCAACAACCCGAGAATGGCTTGTCGCATACCCTTACCTCTACGCGATTTACAGCCTGCGATCAGAAGATGGGGCGGATTAACGGCGCCCCATACCTGGGAGTCTATGAACTCGGCGACGCTCAGCCGGCGCGGTGTGCTGCGCGAACCATGAACCGTTGATTAGACCATACCCGTAGTTCGCTCGGCGTCGGCAGCGGTTGCTCGGCCTCAGTGGACGCGCGACGCCGCTCCTGCCGCGCACGGTGCGAGGCATTTCGGGGCGCCTCACAGTCGCAGCGAAGCGGCAGTCGTCGCAGGGGCACGGCTCCGCCATCGTTTCGGACTGGTCGACGCGCGGGGCGAAACCGTTGTCAGGCATGGCGGGCGATTGTGCGGCGTGGCATTCGCGATCGGAGTGCGCCGAGCTTCAAGCGTCCCTGAAAATGGATAAGGAGTTGTCAAGAAATTCACGCGTGCCGTGCGCCGCAACGGTCGTGGACACGGTGATTCCCGCGGCACTGAAAGGCTGCCCCACCAGATAGTGGATCTGGCTCCCAGTGAGACCGTACTGCGTTCCATACACGGTCTTCGGCCAACGCTTGACATCCAACCTCGATAGATTGCTCGCGCCGTATCCGAATCCCAGGATCACGATCTGCTTCACCGTCTGCAACGCCTTGCGCGCACGATCGAAGTCCTCGGTTTCGTCCTTTGCCTCATGCACGATAACGATGCGACTCGCGGCGACATTAACAAACTGCGTGAACGCAGTTCGATCGTTCAGGTCTGGCCCGAAGGGCACGGTCTGCTGCTCCGCAAACCCCGGCAGTGCCCCGAGATCACCATGGAGGTGAATAATCGGGAGTTTTCGAAGAGTTTCGATGCACTCGGCGTCGGAGCGCCCGTAGTGCGCCGCAAGCGCTCGGCTCAGGCGATATTCCAGCAGCCGATCATAGTTATATGTGATCAGCACTATCGGATTGTTGGCAAACTCCTCGAGACGCTTGGTGCCAGTGACCAGCTCGCCGAAGAACGTCGCCAGCCAATCGTCTTTCGGCGCGGGATATCTCGCGTGGAAAGTGGAGTGATACTCCAGTTCGAGAATCATCGACGCGATTAATCGTTTGCCGGCATCAGTGATGTCTGGCCGCAATTCCAAAAGTGTATCGAGCGAGGAGTCGTGCGTGCGCTGAAGAGCGGCGTAAAGCTCGTTGGCATCAATGGGTGCGCGCGCACACATCTTGTTCCGCAGGTTTGCGAGATCAAAGCTGCGTGCGGTGCGCAGCAGCGCCTCCCCCGCCGGGAACCCGTACGGCACGCTGGTGCCGGCACCGAGTATGAAGGCGGTGGAGCGGCGGATCATGGCGCCTGATTGTGCCGGTTGCCCTCCGCGGTGTCACCCCAAGAGCACGCGTCCCGCGCATGGGAGTCGTGGACCGAGCTTCTTATAACCGCAGAACGGGCGGCGCTTAGTAGTCCGGTGCTTCGCCCATCGAAGATGCGACTACACGTGCCACAAGATCCGGCGAGATTCGGGCAACCGTGTCGCGAATGGTCTCCAGGTACCAGGGATCGGCGTACGGACTTATGACGATACGTTCGAGATGCTGTTCGGGTTCCCAGCGCAGGGAGATCGCAGGGGGAGGGTTTGTAAAGTCGCGGGCGGGCTCGTTGGGTAAACTAATCATCTGCCAGCTAACAATGCGCGCTTCGCGCTCGTGCTCGAACTCTCGGCGTTTGTGCATCACCTGATTCAGCACATTGTCACCCCTGATTACGTCACGGTCGTAATCGATATATTTCACCTGGCCGATGTAGGTGCGCGGATCGGTCAACGAACTCTTCAAACGCTCATAGGGCAATACCAGCGCTGCCCCTTCGCGCGTTCCACAGTAGAGTCGCCACATTGCTTCGGACTCATGATTGCCCAAACGCCAACAGCTCGCGTAGATCGTTCTCCGCAAATTGTTGGGCGTGGCCATATACTGCTCGACGAATTGCTGTGCTAGCTCCGCGGTGAGGCCGGCGCCCATCGGTTTAGGACTTGTAAGCTGCGCGGTGATTACCTGGCGCGTTGGTCTCGTGTGATGTCCTTCGAACTTATCCGGTAGCAAGTCGACCCGGCGCAAATAGAGTTCTTTACGGAGGAGCAAAGACAACAGTTTCGGCGTATCCAGATACCTCCAAACGAGTTCGGATGGCGCAGCGGCGGCTGGGGAAAGGCAGGATGGTCGAGTAGCGCCATAACGTGATTCTATTCCACAGACGGAAGCGCCGAGGCCGCGCAAGCCTTTATCCAGTCCTAAGCGGCGGCCGGTACTGCATGGACGCGGCAGCCCGGTCGTGCACAATAATGCGTACATGCCGCTCGATCTCACCGACGAAGAACTCGCTACCGCCGCGACCGCCTGCCGCGCGATGGCGTATCAGGAATGCGAGCGGGCGAAGAAGATGGAAAACCCGACCGTGCGCGGGCCGATCGAGAGAACCGCGCAGCGATTTGCGACGCTCGCGGAGAAGATCGAGGCGGCGCGTCGGCGCGATCGTTAGCTCAGTTCGTTTCGCGCTTACAGCTCGTCGTTGCGCATGGCGGCCGATTGTGCCGCTTGACCGTGGCACTGTCGCGGCGGGCGCGAGCGAACCGCGCGACCCCGCCCGAAGGGTTCAGGTCTTCGGCTGTTGACGGCGCGTCTTCTTGTTGGATCGGAGCGCCACGCCGCTCAGCAGCGTAGCGGAGTGCAACTCGATGACCATGTTGGGCTGATCCACGTAGGCTTGAACAGACGCAGACTGCGTCTGTTCGGGATCTATGGCGTTCGACAGCGCACTCTCAAGGAATGCATCGATCAGATCCGAAGACCAACCGAGTTGCTTCAGCGTCTCACGCATTCCATTCATGGTTGGATCACCGCCAGGTTGCGGAAGATCGCATAGTCTTGTGATATGAACACCTTCAGCGTGGCGGTGTGTTCGAAGCCCCAATAAAGCAGGGTCCAGAGCCGCCGCAGGGCGCGCTGCAGCCCCCCCACAGAATCAGGATGCTCAATCTTCAATCTCAGCTCGTTCCAGGCTACTACCCTAGAAATGCCGTGCCCGTGCGTCTTCCAGCGTTCATGGTGGCACAATGCTCTTGCGACCGTATCTGCCCGGTAGAGTTTCTCCACAGGAGTGACGGCCGTGCCAGGGTTCGTGGTGCCATGTGTGACCCAGTTCTTGAACTTATAGTCCTTCAGGTAGCTGGTGGCCAGTTGGATCGAATAATTGCTGCCTGAGATAGTGTTCCCTATCTCCTTTGGATCCATGTTGTGCAGCAATTGAATGTGCGACCAGTCCGGCTGTCTGCCCGCGTTCAAGGCAGCAAGTCCCTTTTCCTGTATATCCTTGAGCAGCACAAGCAGCGCTTGCGCCGGAACCCAGCGCCCGTCCCGGCCGAGGACCTGCGGATCGATGGGCCCTATGTAGGCGCGCTCATCCATCCAGATCTCCTCCGAGGCCAGTGCCCAGATCGCGCCCGCGCTCATGCACTGAGCCGGAATAAAGAATCCCACGTTGTCAAACCGCGGACGCATTTTATCGACAAACAGGGAGACCTGTTGGGCCGAACCGCCCGGGGTGACCACCAGCAGATCGACATCCCGATTCGCGGCAGGGACCTTGGCGACCATTTCCGCAAATGGCAGGTCGTCGTTTTGATCGCATGGACGTGTGCGGCCCGACTCCCGGACGTACAACGTTCGACGCATAAATTAGGAGCGGGCGCCCGCGAATCGCTTCTACTTCAGTCATCGCACGGCGGATCTCGCCGCGCATGTCGAGACTTTTCACCGTGATCTCGACGAGGCTCGCGTACTCTCCTTCATCGCTCATCGCATCGAGGACGGAGGAGACCAGTCGCTGCTTCAGGCCCGGCAACATCATTCGGCGACGTTTCTTGTTCTTGCCCATACCGTAATCACCCTCTAGCGCCGTGCGCCGTGGGCATGAACCCCCTTCACGCAATTGTACGTCCGCGCCCCTCTTGCACGATTCAGCACCGCGCCCTAGCAGCACCCAGAGCACGAAAGCGATCACGATGAGCCACACGAGGCCCCACAGCATCCTCGGCGCCCGCGGCACCGCCTGACGCGGCGCACCGCCGCCCGCCCGTATACCAGGCGCCCCGGTGCCCGATCGACACCGAGGCGCCCCGCGTGGTGACGTTGAGCCGCACGCCGGGCAGCAGGTGAACGCGGCGGTAGAGGCGAAGGCCCATTTATGTTGCCATCAGGTTAGTGCCTTGCACGTGCCAGAAGACATCGAGCCCGTGACGATGGTGACTGCGGAGTGGCGTGAATCAAGAGCGATGAAATCTCTAGTTCCGTCCGCGTATCTGGGGAAAATAGTTGTCAGAATCAAATTGCCTGCAGGCGCTGTCTCGATGAGCCACAGCGCGTTGGCTTGCCACCGGGCCGTCAAGATCCCCCGCGCCTCCGGCCGGACACCCTTCTCGTAGATCACGCGCGCGGTGCCGCGCTCGATGTCTGATGTTGTCGTAGACCACGATCATTTGATCGTGTTCCGTGGTAATTTTTCGGATCTGGCCTGAAACTCGTCAAAGCGCTCGCGGTGTACGTGCAGCGAAGACTCCGCGCCTGCCGTAGCAACACAGCCGGATCAGCGGCGACAGTTCCGGCGACCTGGGCGCTGTTGACGCCCACGCAGGCCAATGCAAACAAGAGCCGAGCTGCGTTCTTCATGCTGGCGCTCATGGTTGACCCACAATCCGCAACCGCGGCGGCCCCGATGGGCCGCGACGCACAGGATCCTTCGCGTCGTCCGCTTCCGCGTCCTCGTCCGGGCCCGGGGGGCTAGGTCGCAAATAGCTGATCGCTTCGTCCAGTAAGTCCGCCGCTAGCGCCGGACAGCTACCAGGTCCGTACAGCGCGGCGAGTTCTTGCAGCGGCTGCTGCAGGGCACGCGCCTGGGCGAGCGCCAACGCTCGCTGCTCTGTCATGGCCGCGCCACCGGCCGCAAACGGCGGCGACCCCCTTTCGACCTCGCCATTCTCGACGAGCTGCTCGAGCAATTGTTCCGCTTCGATGAGTAGCGCGAGCGCTCGGCTGCACACATCAGCCTCGCTCATGGCTGCACCTTCAGCATCGTGCCGTGCGAGAACCCGGAGCGCACCTCGCGCCAGTCGATGAAAATCACGTTGTCGAAGACAGCCCAGCGCACGCGACGTCGCCAGCGGCCCACCTCTTTGTCGTGGGTCGTCATGAGCGTCCCCGCGTGTTGTCGACGACGAGCCGAAGCGGCTCGGGGGGCTTCAACGCCGCCTGCAACGCCGCCTTGACGATCTGCTCGAGCTTGCGCGCCATGAACGCCTGGCCCGCCAGGCGGCAGGCTTCGCGCACGCGCTGCACCTTGATCTCATTCAGCGCCAGAAGGACGTAGCGCGGCACGGGTTTGCCGGCGCAGCCGTCGCGCAGGATCACTTCATCGATCTCGAGGACGCGCGCGGCCGCCGCGGGGCTCAGGCCGGCGTGACGGAGCGGGGTCGCGAATCTGCGGGCGCGATCGCGCGCCGTGATGCGGGCGGATTTCGGTAGACTTCGGGTAGCCATGCTGACCTCCTTGGGGTCTGTGGTGGTTAGGCGCTCGTCCTGGTTCCAGCCAGGGCGTGCGCCGCTTCAGTCGACGTTGACTGGACCCCTCCCGGATTCCCGGTAGCTACCCCTCGCCTCTGTCAGCACGCATTGTGCGCCGTTTCCGCGAGGGCGTGTGCGGTGCGGATGAGAACGGTCCGCATCTTCGGAGCGGCGATCGCACTGCATCGAAGCCGAGGCGCAGATCGCGCGCCAGACAGGCTACGGGCGCGTCAGAGCGAGGGGCGAAGGGGGAGCGTGATGTGCCTGAGCCGGGCACTTCGTGGAAATCCCGCTTAAGGATGCGCGTCCTTTGGGGCGTCGGCCGGCTGAGGGGCGGGCATTCGGGGTTGAGACAGCTTCTCGTTGAGCCGGTCTAGCTTGTCCGCAATTTGCACATTTTGTGTGCCAATCTGCGCAACGCGGTCAGACAAGGTCTCGATACGGTTGCTGAGAATCAGCCAGCCACCTATCAGTGCACCGAAGATCAACACGAATGCGGCGACCCCTCCATAAAGCAGAGCCCGAACGTCGTTGTGTAGAGTGTTTACGCTCGTCCTGATGTGCTCGATCGCTGTTTCGAGCTTCGCAACTCGCTCGCCCAGGCCACCATTCCCTCCGCCCGAATAGGCTGGCGGTTGGATCTTTCTTACTGATGATGTCCCCACGTTCAGGTACTTTCGGGTGGCTTGGATTGGGCTGCTCTTCGAGCCTCTAACCACGCTTTGTAGTGGTTGTAGAGATACTGCCGGATGTATCCACAGTTCCCACAGTGCAAAGTGAAAAGGCGCAGTGTCTTCTCACCTACCAGACCATTTCTAGACAGGGTGTAGTGCACGACGCCAACGATCCCCGGCTCCGACAACAGCAACCAACTGTTGCGCCGACCGCAGGTAGGGCAAGGGCTATCGCCGGGCACCCCGCGTTCGTCAAAGTACTCTTGCACCAACTCCGGCGTGGGCTCGGGAAGATTCTCGAAGCCCGCAGGGAACGCGCCCGGTGCATTAGATTCAGTGCTCACTGTTTACAGTGTAGGCGCTCTCGGTGAGGCTGGGAGTCGCGAGGGCGGCTATGGGCTCGCCTGGGCGACGCGAGAGCAGCTCGTGCAGTCGCATTGCGCGTCAGCGATTAGCGTGGCAGGGGGGCTCAGCCGCCTTGGGGCTACCCCACCCCGTGTTGCGGTTCGTGTTGCAGTTGCGCGCCCGGCCCGAGAGTTCGTAGGGGAGGGCGCTCGGCGGATCCCTTGGGAATCATGCGTTTATGCGCGCACTCGGTGCGCGTATGAGCGGGTTGCCCGACTTGAAACGGGGCGCATTCTGCCCGCGAAGTGGCGCGGGCGCCAGCGGCCCCCTGCGGGCTGCGGCGGGAGCGGTGTGAGAGCCGAACTCCGCAGGTCGCGTGCTAGCATCGAAGACATGCGAGCGCCCGAAACCACTTCCTGGCACGCGGCCAGCTGGCAGGCGAGGCCTGCCCAGCAGCAGCCGGTCTATGAGGACCCGCGGGCGCTCGAGCGGATCGTGGCGCAGATCTCGCGGCTGCCGCCGATCGTGGTGTCCTGGGAAATCGAGGCCCTGCGGGCAAGGCTCGCCGCGGCACAGCGGGGGGAGGTATTCCTGCTGCAAGGCGGAGACTGCGCCGAGGTGTTCGCCGACTGCGAGTCCGACATCATCGCAAAGAAGCTCAAGATCCTCTTGCAGATGAGTCTGGTGCTGCTGCACGGGCTGAAGAAGCCCGTCATCCGCGTCGGTCGCATGGCGGGGCAGTATGCGAAGCCGCGCTCGACCGACACCGAGACTCGCGCGGGCGTGACGCTGCCGAGCTATCGCGGTGACCTGGTGAATCGCCCGGAGTTCACCGCGCAGGCGCGGGCTGCCGATCCGGAGCTGCTGCTGCGCGGCTATGAGCGTGCCGCGCTCACCTTGAATTTCGTGCGCGCACTGGTCGACGGCGGCTTCGCCGATCTGCATCACCCGGAGTACTGGGACCTGGGCTTCGTGCACCAGGCGCCGCTCAAGGACGCTTATGAGCGCATCGTGAGATCGATCGGTGATGCGCTCGACTTCTTCGAAGGCATGAGCGGGAATCCGGTGCATGAGGCGACGCTCGTGGACTTCTACGCAAGTCACGAGGGCCTGCATCTGCTGTACGAGCAGGCGCAGACCCGCTTCATTCCGCGTCAGAACCGCTGGTACAACCTCTCGACGCACATGCCCTGGATCGGGATGCGCACCGCGGCGCTGGAGGGGGCGCACGTCGAGTACTTTCGCGGCATCTCCAATCCGATCGGCGTGAAGGTCGGATCGGCCATGGATGCGGCCTGGCTGCAGGGACTGGTGAGCACGCTCAACCCGCAGAATCAGCCCGGCCGTCTCACGCTCATTCACCGCTTCGGGGCGAAGGACGTGGCCGCCTCGCTGCCGAAGGCCATCGAGGCCGTGCGCCACACAGGCCAGACGGTGCTGTGGGTGTGCGACCCGATGCACGGCAATACCGAGACCACCACCGGCGGGATCAAGACACGCCGTTTCGAGAACATCCTCAAGGAGCTCGACCTCGCCTTCCGCATCCACGCGGAGCTGGGCTCCTACCTCGGCGGCGTACATATCGAGCTGACCGGGGACGACGTTACCGAGTGCACTGGCGGCGCGCGCGGGCTCACCGACCAGGACCTGGCACCGTGCCTATCGCTCGAGCGTCGATCCGCGATTGAATCACGAGCAGGCCCTCGAGCTCGCCATGCTGATCGCCGAACGCAGCCAGAGCCGCCGCACCGACAGGCGTGCCGCGGCGCCTGCGAGCTGAGGCAAACTCCCCGCGCAACATGCCGTCCGAGGCCGCGGCGTACGATCCGCTCTGCACGCGCTGCCGGCGCCTCGCCGCGTTCCTGCAGAAGACGCGCCGGCAGCACCCCGATTACTGGGCGCGTCCGGTGCCCTCCTATGGCGCCGCCAGGCCGCGCATTCTCATCGTGGGTCTCGCGCCGGGCATGCATGGCGCCAACCGTACCGGGCGGCCGTTCACGGGGGATCATGCCGGGATCCTGCTGTATCAGACGCTCTATGAAGCCGGGTTGGCCAGCGGCCCGGTTTCCATCTCCGCGCGCGACCGGCTCAGGCTCATAAACGCCCGCATCGCGAACGCGGTCAAGTGCGTGCCGCCGCAGAACCGGCCCTTGCCCGCCGAGATCCGCTGCTGCAACGCTTATCTTGCCGAGGAGGTGCGCGCGCTCCCGGGAGTGCAGGTTTACCTCGCGCTCGGGCGCATCGCGCACGAGGCGCTGCTCCTGGCGCTCGGGGTGGCGCGCGGCTCGTATCCGTTCGCGCACGGGCGCGAGCACGTACTCGATGCGACTCGTTGCCTCATCGATTCATATCATTGCAGCCGCTACAACACTTCCACCCGCCGGCTGACGCCGGCGATGTTCCGGTCGGTTGTGGCGCGCGCCTGCGAGCGCGCGGGTTTGCCGGCTCCGCCGGGCTGGCAGGCCCCGGCCGCGAGTGGCGGCGGAAACATTGCGGGCTGAGCGTGTTCGATCACAAGCAATATATCGCCTCACTGCCGAAGCGGCCGGGCGTGTACCGCATGTACGGTGCCGGACAGGAGCTGCTGTATGTCGGCAAGGCGCGCAGCCTCAAGGACCGCGTCGGCACCTACTTCGCCGCCCAGCAACGTCGATCCCAAGGTGCAGGCGCTGGTGCAGCAGATCGCCGCGATCGAAGTGACGGTCACCAACTCCGAGACCGAGGCGCTGCTGCTCGAATACAACCTCATCAAGGCGCACAAGCCGCGCTTCAACATCGTGCTGCGCGACGACAAGAGCTTTCCCTACATCCACCTGTACGTGGAGCACGAGTTCCCGCGACTGGCTTTCTACCGCGGCTCCGCGCAGCGCTCCGGGGCGCTATTTCGGACCCTTCCCGAATGCCGGCGCGGTGCGCGACACGCTGCAATCAGCTGCAGAAGCTGTTCCGCATCCGCAATTGCCGCGACAGCTTCTTTGCCAACCGCAGCCGGCCGTGCCTGCAGCACCAGATCGGGCGCTGTTCCGCGCCGTGCGTCGGTCTCATCACCGCGCGAGGCGTACGCCCAGGACATCGACGCGGCGGTCAAGGTGCTCGAAGGCCGCAGCGAGGAGGTGAAGGCGGAGCTGCAGACGCGCATGGAGGAGGCGGCCGGCCGGCTCGAGTTCGAGCGCGCCGCGCAGATCCGCGACCAGCTCGCGGCGCTCAAGCGCATCCAGGCGCAGCAGATCGTGACCGCCGAAGGGCGAGCGCGACGTGGACGTGTTCGCCATCGTGGGCGAGCCGGGCGAGTACGCCGTCAGTGTCATGCTCATGCGCGGCGGCCGCAATCTCGGCACCACGCAGCTATTTTCCGCGCGCGGCGCTCGCGGAGCCGGACGAGGCGCTGGCGTCGTTCGTCATGCAGTACTACGCCGACGCCAGGAGCCGCCGCCGGAAGTGCTGCTCGGCCGCCGCTCGAGGACGCCGACCGCTCTGGCGGAGGCGCTCAGCGCGCGCGTCGGACACGCCGTCGAAGTCCGGCATCCGGTACGCGGGCTCGGCGCCCGCTGGGTGGAGCTGACGCGGGAGAATGCGACCCAGGCGCTGCGCATGCGTTTCGCGCAGCGCGCAGGGCATGGAGGAGATGCTCGCCGCCCTCGCCGAGCGAGCTGGATCTTCCCGAGCCGCCGCAGCGGCATCGAATGCTTCGACATCAGCCACACGGGCGGCGAGGGGACGGTCGCCTCCTGTGTCGTCTTCGGCCCGGAGGGCCCGCTGAAGAAGGAATACCGCCGCTTCAACATCCGCGGCGTGACGCCCGGAGATGACTACGGGGCGCTGCGCCAGGCGCTCGAGCGGCGCTACACGCGCATGCGCGACGGCGAGGTGCCGGCGCCCGACTGTTGCTGATCGATGGCGGCCTGGGGCAGATCAGCCAGGTGCACGAGGTGCTGGCGGAGCTCGGCTTCGGCGACCTGGCGCTGGTCGGCGTCGCCAAGGGCCCGGACCGCAAGCCCGGCCAGGAGCGGCTGTTCGTGTATGGCGCGAACGCGCCTCGTCATGCCGCGAGCCGCATTCGCCGGCGTTGCGCCTGATCCAGCGCATCCGCGACGAGGCGCACCGCTTCGCCATCACCGGTCATCGGCGCAAGCGCGCGCGCCGCTACAACGAATCGGTGCTGGAGGTGGTGCCGGGCCTCGGTCCGGCCAAGCGCCGCGCGCTGCTGAAGCACTTCGGCGGACTGCAGGGCGTCATGCGCGCCGGCATCGCCGATCTCGACACAGGTGACCGGAATCGGGGCAGCGCTGGCGCGAAGCCTTTATGATCACCTCCACCCGGGCGTGCCTGACGCGCCGCGAGCCTCTGAATGCATCTGGAACCGTGCCCAACACGCTGACGTGGACGCGCATCGCGGCGATCCCGCTGATCGTGCTGCTGTTCTACATGCCGTACCCGTGGGCGGACCCGGCGGCCGGGCCTGTTGTTCGCCGCCGCCGGCATCACCGATTCGCTGGATGGCTACTTCGCGCGGCGGCTGGGGCAGATCTCGCGCCTCGGCGCCTTTCTCGACCCGGTCGCCGACAAGCTGATCGTCGCCGTGGCGCTGGTGCTGCTGGTGAGCAAGGATCCGCGCCCGCTGATCGTGCTCACGGCGGCCGTCATCATCGGCCGCGAGATCACGATCTCGGCGCTGCGCGAGTGGATGGCGGAGATCGGCGCAGCGCCGCAAGGTCGCCGTCTCGCAGCTCGGCAAGTACAAGACCATCCTGCAGATCGTCGGGCTGTCGATGATGCTGTATCGGCTGGCCGCTCCTGGGACTGCCGATCTATACGCTCGGGGTGGTGCTGACCGAGGTCGCCGCCGGCGCCGACGCTGGTCTCGATGGTGGCCTACCTGCGCGCGGCGTGGCCCGAGCTGAGACGTTAGCAACCGACAACAGCCTGTTAATGCTGATGTTTTCTGTAATGAGTGGCGGTGCGATATCGGACCTCTGTGACCTCCCGGTCTCGCCTTGACTTCCCAGGGGGTGTACCTAGAATCTCGCGCCTCTCGCCCCGGGATGCGGGAATAGCTCAGTTGGTAGAGCACGACCTTGCCAAGGTCGGGGTCGCGAGTTCGAGTCTCGTTTCCCGCTCCAGTTCCGAGCCCGCCCCGCTCCGGAGCGTGTTTCACGTCCGCGGGGCTAGGTGGCAGAGTGGTCATGCAGCGGCCTGCAAAGCCGTCTACGCCGGTTCGATTCCGACCCTAGCCTCCAGAACCCTGTCTCGCCGTGTACCACCGAATCTCTCGGTGTCTAGTAAGCTTCTGATTTACACGCGGCTCAAGAGCTTTCTGTATCCGTACATTGGCAACCGCCCGGTGAGGGCGGTGACGGCGCAGGAGCTGCTCGCGGCGCTGCGTCGCATAGAGGCCCGGGGGAGACACGAAACCGCCCATCGCGTTCGCGCCCTGGCGGGCAGGGTGCTTCGCTATGCGGTGGCCACGGGCCGTGCGCCCCACGATGTAGCGGCAGACCTCAAGGACGCGCTGACGCCTGTGAAGTCACGGAACTTCGCCTCCCTGACAGACCCGGCGCGCGTCGGGCAGCTCTTGCTCGCGATCGACGGCTATGATGGGCAGCCCGTGACCGCACTGGCACTGAGACTTGCGCCGCTCGTCTTCGTCCGCCCCGGAGAGTTGCGGGCGGCGGAATGGTCCGAGTTCGATCTTGGCAATGCCGAATGGCGGATTCCCGCGAGCCGCATGAAGATGGCCGAGCAGCACATCGTGCCGCTCGCGCACCAGGCGCTGGCGATTCTGCGCGAGCTCGAGCCGCTCGCAAGGCGCGGGCGCTATGTGTTTCCGTCACTGCTGACTCTCGATCGCCCGATGTCGAATAACCCTACGATGCGTTGCGCGAACGGGCACGGAGCGCGCGGGATCTGCGCCCGGTGTGGCCGTAGCCTAGAGTCGGCTGATGACGGCCGGCGATCTTCTCCGCGGCACGCTCCGGCTTCTTTGGCACGCGCTCCGTCTGCCGCTGTTCATGTTGCTCGAGATCCTCGAGCCCATTGTCCGTTTCATCCTGGGGGCGCTCGCGTTGCTCGGGGTTCTGACGGCATTGTTCTTCAAGTTCTATGGCGCGCCGCACTTTCCCTTCGCCCTCATGCTCGGCGCGTCGATAGGGGTAGGATTGATGCTGGCCGGTTACTACGCGCTACTACGCTTGTTTGGAAGATAAGGTTCCGCAGCTCAGGTGGTATTGCGCCAGCATTTCGTCGAAGGTCTCAGATCGGCCAGAAGCGGCCGATGGCACCAATGGGATGAGTTTCTCCTTAGCGGACGGCCGGTCATGGCGTGGATGCCTGTAAGGGGATGCGGCTTCATGTAATTCAACCGAGTGCGAATGTCCGTGCGGATCCGTACGATGGCCTTGTCGCGCAAACATAGTGGCGCGTACTCTAGGGGCCGGCATGTTCAAGGCATATAGGGTTCGGCTACCGGGGCTGATTTCTTTCCTGGTCACAGCGCTGATGCCGGTCGTTCTTCATAGCGCGGTTGGGTCAGGCGGTACGAGCGGCAAAATCTTGTCGATTCTCGGAACGTGGACTGGGACATGGACGAACGCAAACAACATCACAACAGGTACTGAATCCTTCGTTGTTCGAACGCAGGAGGGATCAACCATCACTGGCTTTTTCTGCTGGGATATAGCAAAAGACCCGGCAACCTGTTCCTCTCACATTAACGACTATGAGTCTTGGAGCGGGACAATAGACGCAACCGGAACTCTCGTAATCACTGGCCAGTTGGGTGATTACCCCGCAAAACTATCGCTCGATGGGACCTCTATCAGCGGCACTTATCAGAACCGCAGAATCGCCAGTCACACAGGCACATGGGGTGTACAGAGACCGCCTTTGAGATGACTCCCGCGAACAGCCACTATCACCACTAATCCTGGGTGAAAACGCTCGAGTTTCTCAACGGCGGGACGTCCGCTTTCATTGGCTTCGATGACCGCTTTGTAGGAACTCGGATTTCCGCTCTGGGTCAGGACCGGTCCTAAGTGGCGAATCGCCGGTCATCGACCACCAACCGGCCGCACCCGCAGGAGCAGCCATTCGCGGTTAAGTTGTGCGTGGGTCACTTAGTGCGCCGCACGTTCCGCGATTGATGTTGACCGTTCCTATTGAGTTACCTTGCTTCCCGCTGTACTCCAGAACTACAACGACGCCCTGGTCGATCAGCGGCCGCAAGTCAGGGTTTGCGCAGCTGCCTTCCTTTATCGTCGGAGTCAATTTCGCCTCAAATGTCGTACTGTCGACGCCATTCGATTCGGCATTCACGAGCGTGTACATGACGGTCAGTCTCAGTCCTGGCCCGGCCCTCGCGCCATCCAATCTGGTATTCGGATCGACTGCAGCGGGGGCAGCGCCGTTAGCCTGGCCGGCGATCTCCGCGACCCTTCTTTGAAGCGTCAGAGCGGCCTTGAATTGCGCGGAATCCTTCGTGTCGCAGGCCGTCACCGTGACGCACACCATTGCCAAGCACCCCACCTTCATTCTGAACTTCACGCGAGGTTTCTCCAGTACCGCTGTCACTTACGCGCCTGTCGTACCGCCGTGCAAATGTACGTTCGGCAATTGAGCGCGAGCGAGCGCGGTACCGAATGAGTGTATTTCGCTGAGCGCGCTGGCACAAATTGGCGGGGCGTGCTCCGCCTGGCGTTCTGCCATGCGGTGGCGTCGGGCGTCTGCGGGCATTACACAGGTTCGCGTCGCCACGCGCATTGGGTGGGGTACATCATGGGGTTTCGAAGTGAGCACCGCGTCAACTTGACTTTTAAGGTCAATTATTTGCGCGAAACCTGTGATTGCGACCCTCGCCTCTGTTCACCTTGGTCATCAGCCTCGACAGCTAACGGATCAGGGGAATGGACTTCGATTGCGATCTAACGGAACCTAATACGAGCGCGAGGCGAAGTATGCGTGTGTGCTTCGCCCTGGGATAGACAATGTCAGGTCACCATCCGTTCGGTGTTCGTATTGCCCTCGGCTTATTGGCATTGGTGGTATCCACGGGTGCCGGTGCTGGGGCGGTGCGCGACGCGGCGGCGGTTCAGTTGATCGGCCGAGCGGAGCGCAGCGCCGGAGTATGGCGAGTAACTTGGCCTGGCGTAGGTTGGCGCACTGCCTTCTCTGGTTCCCGCGTGGGCGTAGTGACGCAGGATGTCGTCGGTTATGGCGTCAGGATCGATGGAATCACGATGAGCCCGATCCCGCCCTCACAAACTCGCCAGACTACCTGGTATCGGGGACTCACTGCGGGTAATCACACCATCGAAGTCATCCGCATGCGCGGAACCCCTCAGACGCCCGGGTTGTTTTTTGGCTTCAGTAAAGGCGCCGATGGCCGCTGGCTGGCTTTGCCGCCCAGCCCGAGTCGCCAGATCGAATTCATTGCGGATTCCGGTTCGACCGGCTACGGCGATCTCTCGACGACGGTGGACTGCACTGACGAAGAGGTGGCCTCACGCAGTGATGCGAGCCAAAGCTATGCGATTGTCGCGGCGCACGAGCTGCATGCGGACTGGCAGCTGAATGCCATGAATGGCATCGGCGTGGTCCGAAATTGGCATGGCATCTGGAAGGGCACTAACTATGCGACTTATGCCAAGCTCACTCTGCAGTCCGACCCCGTGTCCCGCTATCACGACATCGATTGGAAGCCGCTGGTAGCGGTTGTGCGGATCGGCGCCAATGACTTTGGCTCACCGCTGGGAGCCGATGAACCCTGGACACCGGCGCAATTGGAGCAAGAGTTTACCGATAGCTACCGGACCCTGCTCATGGCATTGCGCGATCGACTGGGCCCGACCGGTCTGATCATCGTGATTCAGCCGGCATTCGGCGAGAGCCCGGCAAACCAGAAAGTGGCCGAATTAGTCGACGCGCTGCGGTCGGCAGGTGACCAGCGGCTCTATGAGTTGCAGCTCCCAAAACTGGAGCTGACCGGTTGCAATTTCCATCCCGACCTCTCGGATCATCGCCTGATGAGCGCTGCGCTGGTGAAATTTATTGAAGATCATGTCGGAGAGGAACTCCGCTGGACGCCATCGTTGAGTCATTCGCAGAGTCGCGGGAATTAGAGCACCAGTGAAAAGAATCCTGATTGGACTTCCCGATAGCGGACATCCGCGACCGGCAACTAAGGGTCAACTTGAGCCATTGGCTGGTCGCAAAACTCACCTGAAGCATGGTCTGCTTTCCGGACATGCGCCCCTTCCTTTACGATAAAGGCCATGCAAGCTGAAATGGGCAGGCAGGTCGCTGTCGCGCTTTACGTGGTGGCAATGGCAGCCGTCATAGTCGGTGTGGATTTTGCGTTCTTCAGAAACCGATTCTGGGAACGGCTGACAGTGAACATTGGCATTGTCTTGGTATTCGCAGCTTTCTACCTGAGATTCCTCAGGCGTCCATGAACTAAGGAGCGACAGCGCCCTTTTTGCCCCGATTGTGCAGACGCAATTCGCACTCGCTTCAACATCAACCTGCCAGATAGCTGCCGCTCGCCAATGGCAGGAAGTCAACACCAGCCGAGCGCATCCTCTACGATCACCGCGTTCCTTCCGTCCGAACCGGTCGACCTGGTATTGGTCCGCGGTCGACTGGGGGGCTTCCCGTGGTCAGCCTCCTGGCGGCCGGTCATCAATTACACTCCGTCGGCCATGAGTGCACGTGATGAGACAGGGCCGGGCGCCATGCGGATCGACCGCTGGCTGTTCGGAGTCCGATTGTTCAAGTCCCGTTCCTCCGCGGCCGATGCGGTCGGAGGCGGCAGAGTCCACCTCAACGGCGAGCGTGTGAAGCCCTCGCACGGGGTCAAACCCGGCGACACCGTAACCTTTACCCGCAGCGCCGTTGTGTTCGAATGTGTGGTAGCCGCAGTACCGCTGCGTCGTGGTCCGGCGAGCGAGGCGGCACGATGTTATGACGAAACACCCGCGAGCAAGGCTCGTCGTGAGGTTTTCGCTGCTCATATGAAAGTGGCCGCCGGCCTCACGCCTAGACCCGCCGACCGCCCGGACAAACACGACCGCCGGCTGTTGCGGCGGTTGCGTGGTCGCAATTGAGCTTCCGGAAAGCAGGCGTTGACCACCGGCGGGATCGGGTCAAACTCGGACAGTCTCCGATCAGGCTGAGGCATGGTGTGCGCCGGCGGTCGCCATAGGGCGCTTCCTGTGGCTGCCGCGGAGGCCGTTACAGCCGCGGGTCGAAGGAAATGATACAGGCGCGCCGATCTTCAACTGTCTGAAATCCGCGTGCCGCGGATTCAGAATGTAGTTGAACTCCCCGTCGACCACGATGCTGGGTACCTGCAACCCGGGCGAGCGTGCTTGCATCACCCAGCGACTACCGAACTCACGGGTCGAAGCGGAAGCGGGCAGCTGACGCCAATCCTCGGGGAGATGCGTCGCGGTCTCGATGAGCGGCTCGTCGATAGCCACCGGAATCATCATCCACTGCACGCCCGCAAGCAGCCGCGTATCCTCCGTGTGCACGAGCACCTCGAGCGAGGCAAGCGAACGGCTCCCGGCTGTGTAGACGACGGCGACTCCTGGGAGATTCCAGCGTCCGGGGTTTTCGGCGGCGCCCTGCCCGTCAAAGGCAGCGGCCATATGCGCCTTTTTGCAGATACGCCAGGCCGTGATCAGGCAAAGATCCCGTGCTCGATGCGGCCCAAAACCCGCTCGACCTCCCTCGATCCCGGCTCCGTTGCTGCCAGCTGCAGCGGCGTTTGACCCCCGAGCTCTCGCAGTGGACGCTGCAGCCACTGGCGTGCGTTGTCCTCGCTTTCGAGAGCGGAGACTGCGAGCGAGATGATCCTCATCAGACGTGCCATGCGCTCCGATTCGTCTGGCTTGAGGCGCGCACCGCTCTTCAGCCGGCGATCGAGAGTCTTCTCGCTGATCTTGACGATTGATCCGACTTTAGTGGCCCGGATGCCCAGAAACGCGCCGATGCGCCTCACGACGGAAGAGGGTAGGCCGCCCAGGACGACGGCTGCCATCTCGAGGTCGTTCTCCAGCGGATACGACTTGAAGACTAGGTAGATATACCCTAACTACCGAGGTATTGAGACTGAGCGGTGCCGATAGTCACGTGTCCCGTTTGCAGGATCTCCTTTCCTGAAGTCTCGATAGAAACCAAACACGGCCGCAACCGAAGACACGGCTCCTCTTGTACGGCGCGTCGGGGCTTTGATGTCAACTTACCGATAATCGATATTGTCGATCCTTATTGAGAGGCGTGGCTCGGTGTCGCGGCGGAAGCAGAATCGTTGCCTCCCAAGCGTGTGAGTGCCGCGTTAACCAGGATTCTCGTGAGATCCTCGGAATCACGGTAATAACGCAGATCCATGGTGATACCGACATCTGATTTCCGCGCGGTGACGATATTGATGAGGTCGACCCACGCCTCGTCTCCTATTCCCGGGTAGAGCGCAATTGGAAAGGCATGGGCGTCTATTTCAGCCTTTGTGTAATGCTGGTTGCGCATGGATTGACGCAAGTTCGCATAGGTGTCGCTCTTTAGCTTGACGAGGGCGCGTCCGCCCTTCCACAGCGCTTCCGTCCTGACAAACTCGCGCGGTGCGTCTCCTTTAAAAGTACAACCGGTCGCGTCGGCATCGGCATGAGTGAAATTGGTCCCGAGCACCCGAGTGAGTTCCTCTTTGGTGAAGAGCGCGCACTGGCCGTCCGCGGCAGTGACCACCTTGTTTTCGTCCAGACGCGCCGTGGTAGCCGCCACGGCAGGGGCCTGCGGCCCGACACTTTGAGTAGCCTGTGGCGCGACACTTTGAGTAGCCTGCTGGCCCTCAGTTTGAAGTGCGTTTGCGATGGCAGCGACGCCGGGACCGTTTTGGGTGAGTTGCTCCGCCTTCCTGTCGATGCCATGGTAAAAGTAGTACCCAGCTCCTCCACCCAGGAGAACAAGCAAGCCTGCGATTGCGAGAATCGATTTCGTGATTGGATTGCTTGCCTTTGATGGCGAGGGGGGTGGTGATGCGAGCCCCTCCACAGCTTTGCCGCACGAGCTGCAGAATCTGGCGGCGTTCGAAAGTTGTGTGCCGCAGTTTTCACAGAACGCCATGGGAAATCTCCTTTCCAGCTCGGGTCCCGCAGGGCCGCACGTCACTCGCTGCCCTGGTTACTAGCTGTGAAGGTTATATTGTAATCCGCCTTTCCAGATTGCCATGGCGTGCTGGCCACTGGCATCCGAGGCATATCATTTACGTTCTGAAACTTGATTTCGAGAGCGAGGGGTCCGACGCGAGTTCCGCTCTGACTTAGGACAACGGCATTCTTCATCTCGATCGTCGTATTTTCGGTCGCGGGGCCTGGGGTCGTGTTCCCCAGAGCTCGTTTCAAGATGAACTCGGCAGATGGGTAAGGCAGCCCGAAATCAAGCAGCAGCGGGACTCCGAGAGGAAGGCCGCTGGTGATGACCAGGTATCTCACATGGGCGTTGATCAGATCGGGATCCCAGTCGGATTTCGCGGGGAGCACCGTCAACGAGACATCTCCTATCGAACCGGTAGTCATCACAGCGTGACCAGAAGCATTGCGACTGTTATCTATTTCGCCTTCCACCGGAATCCGGAAATACGCGGCGGAAAGGAGGTTGAACCCGGGCGTCGAGAGCAGGCCTTTGAGACCGGGCAACATACTGATCCCGACGTTCGTCGGCTGGCCTGAGACTCCCTTCTCCCCATCAGGGGTTTCGCCAAAGACAAGGCCGGCCCGCGGGGAGTCGGGCTGTTGCTGCGCCAGGCCCGGATTGCTCACATCAGGAACCGGCGGGCCGAAGGTGCCGTACAGGCCGCTATCCTCGCTCGCGACTGCAACACTGCGCAAAGGGAAAACGCAGCTGGTGCAAGCGGTCAGGTTGGTGACTCTGGTGGCGCTGACCTTATGCCAACTGATGGTCATCCCTGGTTGGAAAAGTTTTTTATACAGTACCGGCACCGCATCTTCCCAGACGGTGAAATTGGTTCCCTGGCCCTCGAATTCTCCAACGAACGGCGCTTTTCCGTGGAGAGTCCAATCAGATTTGTTGACTAACAACGTCAGGTTTCCGGCGATTTTCACCGTGAATTTCCACCAGGTGTGATCGTAAATTTTGGCGTCGGCATGCATGATGGCTTGGAATGGCCCTTTGAACTCAACGCATACTTCTTCGAGCATTTGTTCTGATAACCACGCGCCAAGATGCGCGGCTATGCCGGCAATACCGATTCTCAGGGCATGCGGTACGCCCGGCGCGGCGCCGGCGGCATGGGCGATTTCATGTTGCCACTCAGTCATTTCATTAACGGCCAGTGCGCTGTGGACAAGCGTGGGAGTACTCAAGGGTGATCCAGCTTCTGAACCCTGATACTGAACAGCCAAGTTGAAGGCGACGGCAGTCGGAGTGCCCAGGAGGGAAAGGATCGATCCGGCCATTTCGAAGTATTCGCCGACCTGTTGCGCGGTCTCGCAAGTGCTTGCCCCTCCCCCGGATGTTTCTGCTGTTTCTGCCGCTGCCGTACGAAACGCGACAGGGGTTAGCATTCCGCCATCCTGCCGGTTCATGGATTGCATTGATTTCAGCAGAGGCTCACGACCCTTAAAGTGCTTCAGCCTGGCCTTGTACTGTTCGTTCCAGGATTGCAACGCATTCAGCGCCGGAGCATAGCGCGCCCCCAGGCCCGGGCGACTCTGCACTTGTGCCGTTATCTCAAGCAACATGTCGGCCAACGTTGGGGGGCCACTGGGACTGCCCGGACTTGATGGCGTCCAGAGTTTCTTCGCTTCCGCGATGTTCTCCTGCAACTGCACAATTTGCTGGTCGGTGGCCGCTCGCTTAGCGCCCGCGAGTGCGGAAGTGCCGTCATATTGGCGCTTTCCTTCCCGCACCACGGAATCAGCGGTACGCAGAGCTTCCTGCACTTCTTGAATCGTGCTTTGTGCGATATCGGTGCTGCCGATGCGGAACGTCGCGGCCGCGCTGCTTGCACCGGTCGTCGCCTGCACGGAATAGGCGCCGGAGGCCCTGGTGTCCGGGTACTGCAGGGTAAAAGCGCCTTTGGCATCGGGCGAGACGGTATGGCTGAAGGGTGCGCCGGTCGGTGGTTTAACGGTGATAGTCACCGCATTCGGGCCCTTCACTGCGACCGTACCCTGGATCGTTACCGACGTCCCAGGTGCCCCGTGCTCAGGCTGCGCGGTTACCTCAATGGGTGACGCGTTTGGCTGCGGCGGAGGCGCTTGCGCCGGCGCTCCCTGGGCGCTGGCACGTCCCGTAGTCAGAAGTTCACAGAGTAATAAAAGAGCGATCGCTCGTTTCATGTAGCCCCCTCCCTGTGTCTGATGTCAGAGTTGCCGGCGTTGCGGGGGCAGGATTTTGGACTTCTTTGACGCGAATCCCGCGTAAGAACGCCGCATGATTTGAGCGCCGCCCGCCCTGGTTGTAGACCGAGTTAGCGTCCCCCAGGATTCAGTGTCACCGCGTCCACGGGCGCACGGCAGGGTAACGTCGTGGCATGGATGCAACCCTCCGCATCAGGCAGCGTACTCCGCTTACTCGTGGGATTGTGTCAAGATTTAACAAGCACTCCAAATGACAGGTGCTTGCGAGCACTATTCGTTTGCGCGCCGATACCGAACGTGCCAATGCTTCGGCCCTGTTGCGGAGGCTGGTCGCGAAGCCGGCATGCACTCACGCCACTGTGGGCGCGGGCTACGCAGTGGGGTACCCCTCGCGGACGGTCGGGAATCAGTATAAAAGCCGCGCGTCTCCCTTAAGGACGCGCCCCGACCTCGGGGTATTCAGCTACGCCAAATGAAGCTCACTAAGCAACTGCTCGCGCTCCTTTTTCCATTTGCGGCATGTCGCAGCGAGTATCGGGTCGTCAGGCGTCCCATTGATCCATTCCTCCAGCTCCAACACCCGCCTGAGCTTCTCACAATGGCTGATGGCGCTATCGACGAGAAGCGAGCCAGTGTCGGCATCGCGCCCAATGCTGGGCGGAATGTCACTGCCCGAAACCCGGCGTGTCGCTCGGTCGTTCATCAGATCTCTCCTGGGATCCAGCTGCCGCATCCGCTTGCGCCCAACGAACCACCCAAACGTTTTCGCACTGGGCCAACGGGCAAAGTAGATACTCCGCAGACACATCGTCGGACGTGAAGCCCCTCACAAAACCAGTGTCGGCGCGCGCCGCGCTGTGCTGTAGGAGAGGTCTGACGGCGATCTGAGGCAGCCTGTGTCCCGACGACGATGTTGGATTACGGCGCCCGCTCATCTTCGAACCTCGCCCTCTGATCGAGCAGATTCCTTCGTCGGTACCCCGCCAACCGTCAAGCTTCGTAGGGTTGGACGGTCGCTGGCCATCAGTGCTGATTCCGCTCATCATGGCGTAATGCGCTTGTCCAAGTTCATCCTGGACAACATGGAGGAGCTCCTTAGCGAGTGGGAGTCCTTCGCTAAAACACTCCTGCCGCCTGGCAAGACACTGAATACAGCGGAGCTGCGAAATGACGCCGAGGATCTCCTCAAAACGATTGCGCAGGATATGGAGAGCGCGTCGAGCCGTGCGCAGCAGGCGCCGAGACCTATGCGTCCGGCAGATCGCCGCTCATTCGATCGCTCCCCGCACACGCATGCCCATGCCCGATACGCTATCGGATTCGATGTCGATCACCTGGTAGCCGAGTACCGTGCCGTGCGGGCTAGTGTCATTCGGCTATGGACGAAGAAGATAGGTCAGGCCGATTACTCAACTCTCGAGGAACTCACACGCTTCAATGAAGCGATCGATGAGGCGATGGCCGATTCGGTGGCCCGTTATAGCGCTATCGTGGAGCGCGCAAAGAGTTTGTTCCTGGCAGCGCTGGGGCACGACCTTCGCACTCCGTTGAATGCGGTGCTGGGCGCTGCCAATACGCTCCTCCTGTCCGAGGATGAAACCAATCGGACGGTGAAGACCGCCGCGCTTATCCTGCGCACCGGTACGCGCATGAGCCAGATGGTCGCGGATTTAATTGATTTCACCCGCGCGCGGCTGGGCGATGGCGTACCCCTCGTTCGCCGGCCGATGAACCTCGGCGTGACTGCCCAAGAGGTCATCGAGGAGATCGGCGCTGCGTATCCGGTACAGACAGTGCGCTTGGCAAGGAGCGGGAATCTCCGCGGTAGTTGGGATGAGGGGCGCATAAAGCAGGCGCTCGGCAATCTCATCGAGAACGGCGTCCAGCATGTCACTTCAAAGACGCCTATCACTGTCTCCGTGAGCGAAGATGGTGAGCCAGTCGTTTTGACGGTTCACAATTACGGGCTGCCCATTCCTGAATCCGACCGCCCCAGGATCTTCGAGCCTTTGGTCCGTGTCGCAGAGGCATCCTCGCCGGCCATCTCCACACACATGGGCCTTGGCCTCTACATTGTTCGCCAGATCGTGCAGGCGCATGGAGGGACGATCGCTGTGGAGTCAACCGAATCAGCGGGGACGACCTTTACCGTAAAGCTCCCGCGTCAGTAGATTTCACGGCCATCCAGTCCCGAGCGCCTGCCCGTACCGAGAGGAGTGCGCAGCGCCATGCGCAACTCGGCGAGAAGTTCGAGGCCGCCAGGAGAGCTGGTCGCTAAGACCAACCCAGCCTGCCTGGCGGTGAACTATCTCGGAGAAGTCAACTGCTCCTCGTCGGAGGTGCGGATGATCCAATCGCAGCGCAGCTTGTAACCATCTGCGGGGGCGATTTCCCACCAGCCGCGGTGACCCCCATCGCCCTCGCTAAGGTCCTCGCTGTCAGGGCGGCCCGTGACGCGCGAGAAAATCCCTCGTTCGGAGGGTGGCGATCGCGTTGTCTGAGGTGATCGTGTCTGGAACCGCTGTCCCTTCATATTGGCCTCGCTCTCCGCGATGCGCGAATCACTCACTTCGATGAGACAGGCGCCGGCCGAGGGCGGCGCCGTCGCTCAACGCCCCGGGGCGCGCCTGGTACGGGAGCTGTGGAGTCCCAGGGCGCCGCTTCGAGACGCTCCGCGAGCCTCTCGTAGCGAATCACAAGCAAACGCAGATCCGCAACGGCCTCTGAGTGACTCAGTCTGGGAAGAAGAGCGCGGATCTCGTTCGCCATCCCGCGATAACGCTCGCATTCAACACGTCTGGCCGAATCGGCGTCCGTCATGGCAACCTCTCCCTGTCGGCTGGCGGCACAGTCTAGATGGCGCACAAGTCGTCGCCTGTCAGTGATTGCGAGCTCTGCTGTGGGAATTAGCCTACACGGCGAATAACTGTGAGTTAGTACGCTGCCGACGTGCTGCGCGCTCCGAGCCAGGCCGCCCTGGCCGCATCCAGGGTCAGACGCGCGCGTTATGTCTAGGGGTGCTTCTTCAAGTAGTCGTCGCGGGCACACTCAAGCTGCCAGACCGATTGGCAGAGCATGTGAAATCGAAGCTCGCGACGGCCGCCTTTAACCTGCACCTCGTATTCAATCTCGTCGCGCTGAATTGGCGCGCCGCACAACGAGCAGAGCTGATCGGTACCGTAGCCGCCCCACATCTGTAACGCCGGATCGCACGGGAGCCGGCCGCTTGCAATGCATTCGCGTGCGATGACTCGCAGTTCGTCTTCGATTTTAGTGAGCGGCATGCCATGCGATCGAGTTGAGTCGCTGTTAGATGTTGAGACAACCGAGTTCGAACTACGTTTCCCGGCGGACGGCGCGAATGTCGCACGCGCGGCCTGGCAGCCGCCGCGGTCAAGCTCATTACTGCGGTGCCGTGAGTGCTGCCAGGAGCCCATCCAGCACCTTCTGCGGCCGCCCGCCGCCGCGGCTGTAGATCGGCAACCGCATGCCCTCGAATTCGGCCGCATAGCGTGCCCGCGTCGGCGCGCGTGGCGGCGCGCCTGCAGCGAGCGCCGGACTCCACCAGCCATGTCCGCTGCACCAGAGCGTTTGTTGCGATGCACTCCACTTGATCGCTGTGCGGGAGCGCCTCGCCCAGGCGCTAGCCTGCGCAGCGTAATTGTGCGGTAGCGTACGGACTTCGATAGATGCTTCGGCACACTAACGGGTGTGCCGGTTAGGGTCTCATGGACAGAGCCAACCATGCCGCACTCCAGGCGTTCTGCGCGGAATGGGTGGTGTCGGCGTCGGCTATGTGGGAGGAGTCGCCGGTCGTCCCTGGAGGAGCCAACAAGGACGTTCGACCGTGGAGTTTACGACGAGGCGTGATAGTCATTTCTGTCCGGTCAAAGGAGTTACGGCAATGTCGCTAGGGCTCATTCTTGTAATACTCATTGTCATTTTCTTGCTCGGCGGTTTCAGCGGCCGCTTCGGCGGATACGGGTACGGTTATGGTCACCGTGGCATCAGTGTCCTCGGCGTCATCTTGATCGTCATTGTGATTCTTTGGCTTCTTGGCCGAATCTGATCTGACAGACGGGATTGCAAATAGGTTCGGAGTCAAAGCCGCGATAGACAAGATCGGGATCATGATCGGTGAGATAGCGCGCACGTAGATCTGGCGTGAATAAGTCTTGCTTCGCAGTCCTGGCGGCCTTGATCGCCTTGCTGGCGACACCTTCGCGCGCGGAGTCTGAGGGCCCCGAGCGGGTGCGCCCATCCACCGGCACAGTTGGGAAGCTGCGCAAAGCCTCGACTGAGGTGGTCGACACTGTCGGCAAGCGTTTCGACGCCGGTCATGACTGGCTATACCGTCGACTGCAGCGCCTGTTCGAGAAAATTGACCTGCGATTCGGCGTGCCTGAACAAGCGCCGATCGTGGTGCCGCTTTCGCCGATGCGCGTCGGCTTCGACGCCCAGTTCCTTCACGGTCAGAACGGATTCGACTTCCGCGGAACTCGTGATCTCGAGGCTTCGCTCGCGCTACCCAATATCGAGCGGCGCCTGAAATTATTCGTGACCAGCACCGATGTGCAGGAAACGCCCGTCGATCCCGCCCAAGAGCGCAATCCGCTCAGCTTCGGTGCGCAATTCGCGACGCAGTGGCATCTCAAGTTCGAACTCGGCGTGCAAGCGAGCAGCTCGCCCTCGACCTTTGCGGCAGTGCGCTGGGCGCCGACGGTATCGCTAGGAGCTGTATCGCTGTATCCGTTCGTCAAACCGTACGTGCAGAGCGGATTGGGCCTCGGCACGAGCGGCGGGATCGCGCTGGAGACGTGGAGCGACCGGTGGATGGTGCGCTCGACGAGCTATGGCGACTGGGTTCGCAATACCTCCGCGACCGCTTGGTCGCAGACGTTGGTTTTCGGATACGCGCGGGCCGTGATCCAGGAGCATCGCTACGATCGATTTGCGACCGGCCACGACCTGGCGTGCGGCGCGGTCGCGCGGCTCAGCGTTTCCGGGGACCGGACGTCTCGCCCCAACTTGTACGAGATCAGCGTGCTCATGAAGCGTCCGCTGCATGGCGGATGGCTGTTTGGATACATCGAGCCTGTCACGCAATGGAATCGCACTTTCGAGTGGCATCCGGACATCGGCATCCGGATAGGGTTCGACGCGTTGTTCTGGGGGCTGGCTTCAGTGCCAACCGAGGTCAACAGCTATTGTGGGTCAGCCGGTCACGCGTGATGGACTTGAGGGCCTCATGGGTTCGCCAGGAATTCCCCCGGGCACCCGCCAGCGCTGGAGGAAGGTCTGGCGCAGCTCAACAGCTGGGTGACGGACGTGAGATCCGGTCAACGGATGACCTTCATCCGAATCCCTGCAAGAGGAATGCAGGTTTACATCGATGGCACCGTGAAAGGCACGATCGAGGGAGACGAGTTTTCGAAAGCATTTCTTTCGATCTGGTTCGGTGATTACCCACAGACTCCTGAATTGAAGAGCGGGCTGCTGGGTGGACCTTGTGAGTGACAGCGCTTCGCACGCCGACCGCGACGGCCATCACGCATTAGCGCCTGGCGTGCCTGCACGACGCAGGCCGTCGTGCGGAAAGCAAGAATCGGAATGGCGGCCAGTCCACCCCAGTGCACAATGCCGCCATGTGCAGACGTTACCAACGCCGTCCGAGACGCCCGCGCTCGCTCGCGGAGCGAGGCGCCCGCGGATGAGCGCCCGCGAGCCAGGAACCCGGGCGGCGGCACTCGCGGATACGAGCCAGGCCCTTGAGAGCGGGCACGCAGAACTTGCAGAACGGGTGTGGGCGCTCGACTGGCAGCGCATCTCGCAGGATCTCGACAACCAGGGACACGCGCTAACCGGGAGCCTCCTCAGCGCCTTTGAGTGTCAGATCATCAGCCGCTGGTACGCGGACGAGGCCTTATTTCGCTCCCGGGTGGTGATGAGCCGCCACGGATTTGGGCGCGGTGAGTACAGTTATTTCACGTACCCACTGCCGCAGCTCGTCGGCACACTGCGCGGTGCCTTCTACCGGCAGCTCGCGGCGCTGGCAAATCGCTGGAACGAGCGGCTGCGCGTGGACGTCCGGTACCCGAGCGCGCAACCGCAATTTCTCGCGCGTTGCCACCAGGCCGGGCAGACGCTTCCGACTCCACTGCTGCTGCAGTATGGGGCGGGCGACTATAACTGCCTGCACCAGGACCGCTACGGTGAGTGTGTCTTTCCGCTGCAGGTGGCGATCCTGCTCTCACAACCGGAGAGGGACTTCACGGGCGGTGAGTTCATCATCACCGAACAGCGGCTACGCATGCAGTCGCGAGCGGAAGTCGTGCCGCTGCAGCAGGGGGCTGCTGTCATCTTCGCGGTGCATCACCGTCCGGTCGCAGGCACGCGCGGCGTATATCGAGTCCATCTGCGGCATGGCGTGAGCCGGATTCGCTCCGGGCACCGTTACACGCTGGGCCTGATTTTTCACGACGCTCGCTAAGCGGGGCGGCCTCATGCGCCCGTTGCAAAGCTGATCGAACGCAGGGGATCGTTCATCCTGTATTCACCTTGCGCTGCGTCGTTGTCGGAGCCTTCTCACATTTCGGGTAGGCGCCACGCTAATCCGTCCCGTCGCCGCGTGGCGCTGTACGCCGACGCCTTGCTCTAACCAGCGGATTCAAAAGGGTATTTCTGCCCGCTTTGCCCATTCCAGCGGGGGGAACTTCGCGCCGCCTCGGCGGGGTCCAACCCGCATAGATCCAGGGAATGGGAGATCACAATGCGGAATGCGCTTATGGGAGTGGCTGTGGCTCGTTGCGCGATCGTATTCGCCGCGGCGATGGGCTTGGGTGCCTGCGCGTCGAACCGGCACCACGACGTGGCGCGCGGGACCTTCACGGCCGCCGCGCCCTTCAGCAAGACGATCACCGGATCCGGTGACGCGGTGTGCTGGAGCGTGAAGCGCGCGCTGCTGAGTCAGGGGTACATGCTGGAGAGATCCAGCGAGCCTGGGGTGCTGACCGGAACGCGCGACTACCAGCCGAACGACAAGTTGAACGTCACGGTACATCTTCAGACGACGTGTGCCGATAACCGCGACGGCACGAGCATCGTGTTCGTGACCGCTGATCGAGAGGAAAGTCAGTTGCAGAGGATGAGGCAGTCGACGAGCGCCGGGATCGGACCGGCCACGGTCACCATGCCGTCCGGGTCCGCGAAGGTGCTCGGCGTCGTGAGACGCGAGACTATCCAGGACCCGAACTTCTACAACAGCTTTTTCGCCCTCGTGCAGGGGTTCGTCGCGCAGGAAGGGCGATCGCATGAGAGACACGCAGAAGTTCGCAACGCGAGCGACCAGAGTGACCGGGCCGATCAGCAGGATCAGGCCGCTCCTCCGGGACGGTAACCAGGCAGCCTACCCGCAAGGATCGACAGACCTTTCCAGGGCGACACAGGAGGTGCCATGAAACGCAAGACACTCATCGCTATTTCCGTCGGCTCGATTCTCGGCGCGGCGCTGCCGGGCGCGTACGCCGATACCGACCCGCCCGGCATGACGCTGAATCAGAGTAATCAGCAGCAGGCCGGCGCTGCCGGCGCGGCTGGCGCCAGCGCGCAAGAGCCTCCGGCCAGATCGCTCCTCCACAAGCGGGCGCGGCCAACGCCAACGTCGGCGGCACCGAGACGCGCGATCGCGCCAACGAGCAGGGTGACCAGGTCGGGCCGGGGCGTGACAAGGACAGACCCGACAAGGACAAATACAAGGGGCCCGGCGATCGCACAGACCGCGACATCGCCAGCGACAAGAAGGACATGCGCGCTGACCGCCGCGATCTCGCCCGCGACCACGCCGACATCAAGGCGGACCGCAGCGACATCGCGAAGGACCGCGCTGACCTTCGCGCGGATGAGCGCAATCTGCGGCACGACTATCAGGAGCAGCGTGAGGGCGAGAACGTGCAGAAGGACATCGCCCGCGAGAAGGCCGACATCCAGGCCGACCGCCGCGACCTGGCGAAGGACCGCGGGGATCTGCGCGTTGACCAGCAGGATGTCCGTAAGGACCGGCAGGACCTGCGAGCCGATCGTCGTGACCTGTTCGAGGACCGTAGCGATCAGCAGGCCAACTCCGCCAAGGGCAGCCAGGTGAATGGCAGCAGCGGTGGCCGGGTGACGGGCGGAACCTCGCAAGGTCGGACGACCGTGTCGGGATCCGCACCGTTCGGGCTCGTCCACCGCGCAGAGCACCGCTGGCAGCGGCAGCGTGAACGCCGATAAGGACGATGGCGTCAACGCCGGTGCCCACGGAAACGACATCGCCAGGGACCAGCGCGACGTCAGAAGCGACGGGAAGGACATTCGCGCCGACCGCCGCGATCTCGCCCGCGACCACGCCGACATCAAGGCGGATCGCAGCGACATCGCGAAGGACCGCGCTGACCTTCGCGCGGATGAGCGCAATCTGCGGCACGACTACGCGGAGCAGCGTGAGGGCGAGAACGTGCAGAAGGACATCGCCCGCGACAAGACCGACATCCAGGCCGACCGCCGCGATCTCGCGCGCGATCGCGCGGATGTCCGCCGCGACCAGCAGGACGTCCGCAGTGACCGGCAGGACCTGCGCGCCGATCGTCGTGACCTGCGGGGCGACCGCCGTGACCTGGCCCAGGATCGCAGCGGTGCACAGGCCGATACCGGCGCGGGCAGCCAGCGAACGGGCAGCGACGCCAGGGGCGCGACTGCTCAGAATGCCAATGGCAGAGCCGGTAACGGCGGTGACGCCAACCGCAGCGCCCGTGGTAACGATGCGGCCAAGGACCGGCAGGATCTGCGCGCGGACCGGGAGGACACGCGACAGGCTCGCAACGGCTTCCGCGCGGACCACGACGAGCGCGGCGCCAACTGGAACGAGCAGCGTACCGCAAGGAATGCGGGTGAGGCTGCCAGTCAGCGCGCGAACGGCAACAAGGCGTCGGCGATCACATCAACGACGCTCGCCAACAATACCGCGGAGAACAACAAGAAGGCACAGACCACACAGCAGGTGCACAAGCCGTGGTACCACTGGTGGTGGTGATACCGGCCTCTCCGGGCCGCCTGCACGGAACCGAAGCCGTTCCGTGCAGGCGTGAGGCTGACCCGAGTTTTAATCAAAGGAGTGATGTATGAATCTCAAGATCGTAACTTCCGGCCTCATCGTGACGGGCATGCTGTTGGCCCCGGTGGGCCTTGTCTTCGGGCAGGATTCCGACACGGATCGCTCGCACCCGCGCGCCTTCGTGAAGGACTCCGTCATCACGACGAAGATCAAGACCAAGTTGGCAGCCGACCATATGGGTACCCTGGCTCACATCAAGGTCGATACCGATAAGGACGGCGTGGTGTATCTGAGCGGCACCGCTCCGACCCAGGAGGCTGCCGACAAAGCCATGGACATCGCCCGCTCGACCGAAGGTGTGGAGCGAGTCAGGAGCGAAATCCTGGTCCGCAGAGCTGACTGAGGAGCCCTTGGCGGAGCGCTGAGCGTGCTCTGCTGACTGAAGCCAGGCGTCCCCGCAACCGGGAGTTCCTTCCGGTTGCGGGGCCGAGGCTCCGTCATGCGAAAAGAGCGTCGAAAGCGTCGCCTGCGAGGCGGCGCAAGGCGGCGCTCTCAGCTGCGCAGTCGCAACCCCTGCGGATCGTAGAGGGGCTGCGAGCCTCACGGTCGCGGTGCGCATCTCGCCCAGGATATCGATCTCGAAGCGGGCCCCTTCGCGCGCGAGCGCCGTCGGCACGTAGCCGGCGGCGAGGCTCTTGCCTACGCAGTGGCCGTAGGCGCCTGAAGTCACGTAGCCGACCGCGGCGCCGTCCTTCATGATCGATTCGTAGCCGACCACCTCGGCATCCGCGTCCGGCCACCTCCATGATCACGAAGCGCCGCCTGGGTCCGGCGGCGCGCTCGGCGAGGGCTGCGGCGCGGCCGGTGAAGTCAGGCTTGTCGAAATCGACGAAGCGATCGAGGCCCGTCTCGCCCGGCGTGTAGTCGGGGCGGAAGTCCTTGTTGAACGATCCGTACCCCTTCTCGAGGCGCAGCGAGGAGAGCGCGCGGCCGCCGAAGTGCGTGAACCCCAGGTCCCGCCCTGCAGCGCGCAGATCCTCGTAGAGTGAGGCGAAATAATCGGGCGTCGTCCAGATCTCGTAGCCGAGCTCGCCGGTGAACCCGGCGCGCGTAAGAATGGCGGGCGCAAAGCCCACGGCGGTCTCGCGTCACCTGGAAGAGTCTTGAACGCGCCGGCGGAGAGATCATCGCGCACCAGCCGCTGCACCAGCTCGCGCGCTCGCGGGCCGGCGACCGAGAACCCGGCCAGCGTCGAGGCGGCCGAGCGCACGAACACGTCCGCCGGCGGCTGCGCCGCCCAGAACCAGCGCATGTGGAATTCCTCGGCGAAACCCGAGCCGATGATCATGAAGCGATCCTCGGCCAGGCACGCCATCGACAGGTCGCCCACGATGCGTCCGGCCGGATTGAGCATCGGCGCGAGGGCAAACCGCCCGGGCGCGGGTATGCGGCAGGCGAACACGCGGTCGAGCCAGGCGCGTGCGCCGCGGCCGCTGACCTCGTATTTCCCGTAGTTGGTCGTCTCGTAGATACCGACGCGCGCCTGCGCACCGCCAGGCACTCGTCGCGCACGACGGGGAAGGCCTCCGAGCGGCGATATGTCGGGGTCTCGCTCGGCGCTACACCGGGCGGGGCGAACCACAGCGCATGCTCCAGCCCGAAGTTTGCGCCCATCACGGCGCCGGCCGCCTTGAGCTGCTCGTAGATGCGGCGAGCGGCGCACCGGGCGCGCGGCCGGAAGCTCCTCGTTCGGGTAGGCGAGCCGGAAGCGGCGCGAGTAATTCTCCGGCACCTTGATGGAGGTGTATTTCGGCGTCGCGAATGCGCCGAAGCGCGCGACGTCCATGGAGAGGATGTCCTGGCCGGGGTCGCCCTCCGCCATCCAGCGCGACAGCACCAGCCCGATGCCGCCGCCCTGGCTGAAACCGGCCATCACGGCGCAGGCGACCCAGTAGTTGCGCACGCCGCGCACCGGGCCCACCAGCGGATTGCCGTCAGGAGCGAAGGTGAAGGGGCCATTCACCGCCTTTCTGATGCCGACGCGTCCGAGCGCCGGGAAGTGCTTGAAGCCGACCTCGAAGTAGGGCGCCAGCCGCTCGAAGTCCTCGGGCAGCAGCTGCATGGAGAAGTCATCCGGAGTCTTCAGCGGCGACCAGGCCATGCCGTGCGGCTCGTACGTGCCGATCAGGGCGCCGCCGCGCTCCTGGCGCATATAGATCTCGCCGGCGTAGTCGGTGGTGTTGACGATCTCCCGCTCGCGCCCGGCGAGCTCCGGAATGTCCTCGGTGAGGAGGTAGTGGTGCTCCATCGCCAGCACCGGCAGCTCGATGCCGACCATGTGGCCGACCTCCCGCGCCCACAGGCCCGCGCAGTTGACCACGTGCTCGGCGTGCACCGTGCCCTTGTCGGTCAGCACGTCCCAGGAGCCGTCCCGACGCTGCGCGAGCGATTGCACGCGGGTGAAGCGCTCGACCGATGCGCCGAGCATGCGCGCGGCCTTCGCGTAGGCGTTGGTGGTTCCGGAGGGGTCGCAGTGGCCGCCATCGGCGCGCCACAGCGCACCGATGAAGTGGCTCGTGTCGATCAGCGGATTGAGATCCTTCGCCTCCTCGAGCGAGATCATCTCGGTCTCCATGCCCAGATAACGGGCGCGCGAGCAGATCAGTCGCAGGCTGTCGAGCTCGCCCGGCGTGGCCGCGAGCATCAGCCCGCCGTTCGGGTGCAGTCCGCACGACTGCCCCGACAGCGCTCTCGATCTCGCGGTACAGGTCGATCGTGTATTTCTGCAGCCGCGAGATGTTCGCCTCGCCATTGAACGTGTGCATGCCGCCGGCCGCATGCCAGGTCGAGCCCGAGGTGAGCTCGCTCTTCTCCAAGCAGCAGCACATCGCTCCAGCCGATCTTCGCCAGGTGATAGAGCACGCTGGCGCCGACCACGCCGCCGCCGATGACCACGGCTCTCGCGGAAGCCTTCATGTCATTCCCTCTTCGTGATAGGAATGCCACAGTAACACCTGCATAGGCGCATGAGCCCGAAGGGCCGGGCGGCGGCCGCCAGCCACTCGCGAAGAGTGCCGCGCGGTGCTCGAGGGAGTGAGCAGCAACATTCCCGAGGCCAGCGCGGCCAGGACGACCGGCACCTGGGCGATGAGCGTGGCCGCGGCGCTGCCGGTCGGAAAGCCGTGCGGCTCGAGGTCCAGCCGGCAGCCGCGCTGCGAGCACGCTCACGGGCCGCCGCACCCGAGACATGAAGCGCCGTCAGGGCGGAGGAGAGCTCCACCGCCGCGCCGCAGCCGGCGCAGTCCCCGGCCCAGGCTGCGCAACGGCGCCGGGCGCAGCCGGCGGGAAGAGCATCAGCCAGCGCTCGGGCCGCACGCTGAGGATGAGACCTGCGGCGAGGAGGCCGACGCGGCCGTGCGGCGGCAACGGCGCAGCGCGCCGGAAGCGACCTGCGCAAGAGCGCGTGCGCCGCCGCGCAGCGCCGCGATCTCGACGATGTCCGCGCGGGCAGTCGGCGATCTGCACACCGCGCCAGCATTGGCCGCCGCGGCCCCTCAGGCGCGGACACGCAGGTTCTCCGGATCGAGCATATGCGGGCTCGACGATCTCGACGGCGATCCGTCTCGCCGTGGATGGGGGATGAGCGCGATCAGGCTGCGCGCCGATGCGCTGCCGTCCGCCTGACAGCAACGCCAGACCGACCCATCCCTCGAGCTCCGTCCGAGGGCGTCGAGGAGGTGACGTAGCCGAGACTTGCGCTGCCCGCGCCCGGGGCCAGCAGGTGCATGCCGTTGCGCAGCCGGCGACGGCGATCGAGCGGGCGCACGCCGACCAGCTGCAGCCGCTCGGCCGCGCTCAGCGCACGGACGCTGCGACGAGCGTGCGGCCGATGAAATCACCCTGCTTCTTCAGCAGCGCTGCAAACCCAAGATCATCGGCGCTGGTGTTACCGTTGAGCTCGGCGCCCGTGACGTGGCCTTTCTCGATCCGCAGCGTGTTGAGCGCATCGAGTCCGTAGGGGCGGATGCCGAAAGGCTGGCCGGCCTCGAGCAGCGCCGACCACGCGCGTGAGCGCGTGGCTTGCCGGGCACCGCCACCTCGTAGGCGAGCTCGCCCGAGAAGGAGATGCGGAACAGCCGCCCGGGGATCCCGGCGATGGTCGCGGCGCTCGCCGCCATGAAGGGAAATGCCGCATTGACGAGATCGAGGTCCGACACGACCCGAGCCAGCACCTCGCGCGCGCGCGGGCCGGCGAGCGCGAACTGCGCCCACTGGTCGCCGACATCGGTGAGCAGCACATCGAGATCGGCACAGGTGCTCTGCAGGTGGAACTCCAGGTGCTCGAGAGTTGCGGTGCTGTTGGCGGTCGTGGTCGTGACCAGGAAGTGCTGCGGGCGCGAGCCGCGAGGTCGTGCCGTCATCGAGCAGCATGCCGTCCTCGCGCAGCATGATGCCGTAACGCGCACGCCCGACCGCGAGGGTTGAGAACGTGTTGGCGTAGACGAAGTCGAGGAAGCGCGCCGCGTCCGGTCCCTGCACGTCGATCTTGCCGAGCGTCGAGACGTCGGTGATGACCGACGCCGGCGCGCACCGCGCGTGCTTCCTCGAGCACCGGCTCCCAACCGGGGTGCGGCGAGTACACCAGCGGCCGCAGCCACACTCCCGTGGGCACGAAGCTCGCGCCGGCGCGCTCGTGCCACTCGTGCAGCGGCAGTCGGCGTTTGGGCTTGTAATGCTCGCGCACCTCCCCGCCAGCCAGCGCGGCGAACGGTACCGGCTGCGTGTAAGGGCGCGGCCTCGGCTGTCCGACCGCGGCTATCGGCACGCCGCGCGCCTGTGCCAGCACGGCGCAGCCGAGGAGGCCGCCGATCCTGCCCTGGTCGGTCGCCATCGCGTGGGTCGTGAAGCGCTTCATGTGCTCGACGTGCTCGTAGCCCTCGCGGCAGGCGAGCCGCACGTCCGCCGCCGTAACATCGTTCTGCAGATCGACGAATGCCTTGCCGCGGCCGTGCACTTCCCAGACGGCGCCGATCGGCGTGAGCTCCGGATCGGCAGGCACCTCGGTCGCCGCTTCCGCGTCCGCAGACGCTGCCGGGCGCCCGAGCTGCGCGGCGATTTCGCGGGCGGCCGTGTCGCCCTCGCGCACCGCGGCCGCGAGCCCGAACACCCCGCGCGCGGCACCCGCCACGCGCGCGCTCGGCGGCACGCAATCCGGCACGAAAGCAGCGATGCTCTCCTCCCAGCGTGAGCCCGCACCGAGCTGTGTCGCGAGCGCCGTCAGCGGCACAAGCCCTCCCGAGAGCAGGAGGCAGTCGGCCTCGAGCTGACGGCGTCGGCGCCCGTCCAGATCCGCAATCCTCACGCCGCGAACCGCTGCGCGCCCGAGTACGCCTTCGACGACTGCGCCGCCGTGGACCGTGAGGCCGCGGGCCCGGGCGCGCTCGGCGGCGAGTGAGCTGCGCCGCACGTCGATGACGCCGGCGCAGGCGACGCCGGCCCCGGTGAGGGCGAACACCGCCTCGTAGGCTTCGTCGCTGTTCAGGAAGAACACCGGCCGGCGCCCGACCGCGACTCCATAGCGGCGCAGGTAGCTGCAGGCGGCGCCGGCCAGCATCACCCCCGGGCGGTCGTTGCCCGGAAGAGCAATGAGCCGCTCGAGTGCGCCGGTGGCGAGGATCACTGATGCGTGCGCGGATGAGGCGCAGTCGCTCGCGCAGCCCGCCGAACCGGCGCGACTCCTCGGGAGTGAGCGTCTCAAGCGCAGCGAACACGCCCTGGCCATAGGCGCCGAGCACTGCGGTGCGCGCCAGGCAGCGCACCGTCGGGAGCGCGCCGAGGACTGCACAGGTGCGCTCGCGCCACGCGATCCAGCGCGGATCGAGCAGCGGACCGCCGCCGAGGATGACGTCCTGCTCCGCGAGTACGACCCGCAGGCCGCAACTGCCCAGTCGGCAGGCGGCGGCGAGGCCCGCGGCGCCCGCGCCGACCACGAGCACGTCCGCGTGATCATGCACCGTCTCGGCGGGGTCGGCGTGCTCGGGCACGATCGGCTCCAGCCGTCCAAGCCCCGCAGCGCGGCGGATCAGCGGCTCGTAGATCCGCTCCCAGGCCCACCCGGGAGCCATGAACGTCTTGTAGTAGAACCCCGCCGGCAGGAAGCGCCCGAGCAGGTCATTGATCGCGAGGGCATCGAATCTCAGCGAGGGCCAGCGGTTCTGGCTCTCGGCCACCAGGCCCTCGTGCAGGCTAAGCGTAGTGGCGAGGCGGTTCGGCTCACGCCCCCTGCTGCCAATCACGTCGACGAGCGCACAGGGCTCCTCCGCTCCGGCGGTCAGGATGCCGCGCGGGCGGTGGTACTTGAAGCTGCGCCCGATGAGCTGCCTGCCGTTGGCAAGCAGCGCCGAGGCGAGCGTGTCGCCGGCGAGGCCCTGCAACGGCCGTCCGTCGAAGTGAAAGTTGATCGGCTGAGATGTATCCGTCAGAAGACCGCGCGCGATGCGGTGGGGACCTCTCCTCATCGGTCAACTTCCGCAGGAAGCGCCACCGCCTCTGCGGGAGCTGCGACCGAGCGGATCTCGTGGCTCACCGTGTGGCGGAGGACTTTGAGGAGCTTGCGGCAACCACCGACATGCAGCCACCACTCCAGGTGCCAGCCACGTGGATTGTCACGCTCGTAGACGTAGGCGTTGAAGGCCGCGACGCCCGCCTCGGCGTCGGGACGCACGCGGCTGGCATCGCCGCGGTAGCGAAACTCGCTCTCGTCTCGCTCGCCGCACCACGGGCAGGGAATTCTCAGCATCAGAGGACTCGTCAGTCAGTGCAGGTACGGGAAGGGACCGGCACCGCGCTCATCGACCGTGCGGCCCGCGGCGAAGCGCCCGAGATCGAGATGGGCTGCGAGCGGGTGCGCCGAGCCGTGCGCGATCAGGTGCGCCGTAGTCAGGCCGCCGGCCGGAATTGCCTTGAAGCCCCCATAGCACCAGCCGCCGTTCAGGATCAGTCCGGTGAGCGGTGTCTTCGAGATGATCGGCGAGCCGTCCATGGTCATGTCCATGACGCCTCCCCATTGTCGCAGCACCCGAAGCCGCGCCAGGCCGGGGAGCAGCGTCATGCCCGACGCCGCGACTTCCTCCGCCATGGGGAGGGTGCCGCGCTGGCCGTAGGTGTTGTAGCCGTCGATGCCTCCGCCGAACACCAGCCCTCCCTTGTCCGACTGGCTCACGTAGAAGTGTCCGACACCGTAGGTGAGCACGACATCGAGCACCGGCTTGATGCCCTCGGTCACGAAGGCCTGCAGCACGTGAGTCTCGATCGGCAGCGTCAGTCCCGCCATGCGCGCGAGGTGCGAGGTGTGGCCGGCGACGGCGAGACACACCGTATCGGCCGCGATGAAGCCGCGTGTGCTGTCTACCCCCGTCACCCTGTCTCCCTCGCGGCGGATCCCGATGACCTCACAGTGCTCGATGATGTCGACTCCGGCGTCCGAGGCGGCGCGCGCATAGCCCCACGCGACCGCGTCGTGACGCACGGTACCCCCGCGGGGCTGCAGGAAGCCGCCGAGCACCGGGTAGCGTCCGTTGTCGAGGTCGACGAGGGGCACGAGCGCCTTGACCTCCTCGCGGGTCACGGCCTGCGCGTCCACGCCCAGGAGCCGCATCTGGTTGGCGCGGCGCGTGAAGAGGTCGCGCTGCGCCTCGGTGTGGAACAGATTGAGGGTGCCGCGCTGACTGACCATGGCGTTGAAATTGAGCCGTTGCTCGAGCCCTTCCCACAGCTTGAGCGAGAAGTCGTAGAAGCGGACGTTGTCGGGATGAAAATAGTTCGAGCGGATGAGGGTGGTGTTGCGCCCGACATTGCCGAGCCCGATCGGCCCCCTCTCCAGCACGGCCACATCGGTAATGCCGTACTGCGCCGCGAGGTAGAACGCGGTGGCGAGCCCGTGTCCGCCGCCGCCGACGATCACCACGCGGTAGCGCTGCCGCGGGGCGGCCTTCCTCCAGGCACGCGCCCAGCCACGCTGCCCGGTGAGACCCTCGCGCAACAGCCGCCAGGCGGAGTAGCGCCCGCTGGACGCGCGCGCGGCGGTCGTGGCGGAGGGGCGGGGGGTCGGCGGCGCACTCATGCTCGGCCGCTATGATAAGGCGCATCGCCCGGTGCGGACATGCTCGGCTGCGGCGGCGATCGGGTGCGGGCTTGACGCGCCGGGCAACAACCGACAACGTGCACGAGGCGTGATCCGCGCTCGCTCGCCAGGGGGTGTCTGAGGTGGCGAACTTCCTGAAGTCACTGTGCGTCGCCGCCGCGCTGACATTCGCCGGATCGCCGCCGCTGCACGCGGCCGTGGTCGTATCCTCGAAGCTCTCGAGCGAGTCCGCCATGCTCGGGCAGATGATCCGTCTGATGCTGAACGCGCGCGGCATCCAGACCATCGACCGCACACGCATCGGCGCAACCTCGGTGGTGCGCAAGGCGCTGCTCACCGGGGAGATCGATCTCTACGTCGAGTACACCGGCAACGCCGGGCTGTTCTTCAACGTCGCCGCCGACCCCGCCTGGAAGGATCTGCTCAAGGGCTACGAGCTCGGCGCGCGGCTCGACTATGCCGCCAACCGCATCGTCTGGCTCACCCCGGCGCGGGCGAGCAATGCCTGGGCGCTCGCCGTGCGGCGCGATGTGGCCCAGGCCAACCACCTGACGACCATGAGCGATTTCGGCCGCTGGGTGGCGGGCGGCGGCAAGGTGGTCCTGGCCTGCTCGGCAGAATTCGCCAATGCCGGGACGCTGCGCTCGCTCGGGAAGACCTATGGGTTCACGCTGCGCTCGGATCAGCTCATCGTGCTGGCGGGCGGGGAGACCTCGGCGACCATCGGCGCGGCCGCAGCGGGCACCAACGGCACCAACACGGCCATGGTATACGGCACTGATGGCGGTATCGCCGCTGCACACCTTCAGATCCTGGAGGACGACCGACATGATCAGCCGGTGTACGCGCCGGTGCCGATCGTTCGCGAGGCGGTCCTGAAGGCCAATCCGCAGATCGCGGCCATCGTGAAGCCGCTCATGGAGAGTTTCGATCGCGAGACGCTGCAGCAGCTGAACGCGCGGGTGCAAATCAACGGCGAATCCGACGAAGCCGTCGCGGTGGACTATCTGAAGGCGCGGGGCCTGCTGAAGTGAGCCGGCGCGCGGGGAGCCGATGGCCACCACCATGCCGCTGACGCTGGCGCGGGCGCATCGGATCGACCCGCTCGGGGCGCTGCTCACGGCTGCCGGGGCCGCGGCGCTCCTGTTCCTGCCGTTCGTGGTGTTCAAGGCGAACCGTATCTTGCCGGGCGATCCGCGCGAGCTCGCGCAGGTGCTTCCGGCAGGGGGCGCTTACGCCTGTGAGGCGGCACTGTTGCTCGCCGCGCTCGCGGCGCTCGCTGTTTCCGACGCCCGCGTGCGGCTTGCCGCCGCGTTGGTCGGCGTCGTGGCCGTAGCGCTCGCGCTTGCCGCGGCCGGCAACGCGCTCACACCCCCCGGCGATAAGGTCATACGCGTGGCTCCGGGGGCGGCCTTTTGGGTGCTGAGTGTCGCGCTCGGCCTGATGGCGACGGATGCGATCACGCGCCTGCGGCCGGGGCCGGGCTTGCGGGTACTGTTTCTGGTGCTCGCTCTCGGCATCGCCAGCGTCGCGTTCGCCCGTGGCACGTTCGACAATCTCTCGATCATGCGCGAATACGCGGTGAACGCCAGTCGCTTCGCGCACGAAGCCCGTCAGCATGTGTGGCTCGCGCTCGGATCGCTCGGCGCGGCGGTCATCGTGGCGCTGCCGCTGGGGATCCTGTGTCACCGCGTTCCGCGGCTGCGCCCAGGCGTTCTCGGAACGCTCAATGTCATCCAGACAATCCCGGCGATCGCACTGTTCGGCATCCTGATGGCGCCACTCGGCGCGCTCGCCGCCGCGCTCCCCTGGGTGGGGGAGCTCGGGATTCGGGGCATCGGGGCGGCCCCCGCAGCGGTGGCGCTGTTCCTGTACTCACTGCTGCCGATCGTGGCCAACACCGTCGTGGGACTGAAGCGGGTCTCGCGCACCGCGGTCGAAGCGGCGCGTGGCATGGGAATGACCCAGTGGCAGGTGCTGAGAGGCATCGAGCTCATCCTCGCCCTGCCGGTCATCCTCACCGGCATCCGCGTGGTGCTGGTGCAGAACATCGGCATGGTCACGGTCGCCGCGCTGATCGGTGGAGGAGGACTCGGGACCTTCGTGTTCCAGGGCATCGGACAGACCGCGATCGACCTGGTGCTGCTCGGTGCCATACCGATCGTGGCACTGGCGTTCTCGGCGGCCGTGTTGCTCGACGCGCTGGTCGAGGTCACGGATCGGGCGAAGGCATGATCCAGATCGAGAATCTGACCAAGCAGTACGGCACGGCGACGGTCGTCGATCACATCTCCATGTGCGTCGAGCGCAACTCGATCACGGTGATCGTCGGCACCTCGGGCTCGGGCAAGTCGACGCTGCTGCGCATGGTCAATCGCCTCGTCGAGCCCACGAGCGGGCGCGTGCTCATCGACGGCGCCGACACACGTAGCGAGCCGGCGCACCTGCTGCGGCGGCGCATCGGCTACGTGATCCAGGGACATGGCTTGTTTCCGCATCGCACCGTGGCGGAGAACATTGCAACCGTGCCGCGCCTGCTCGGCTGGGACGCGACGCGCATTCGCGCCCGGGTGGAGGAGTTGCTGCGGGTGTTTCAACTCGATCCGGCAGTCTACGCCGGCGTCTTCCCGCACCAGCTCTCGGGCGGGCAGCAGCAGCGCGTCGGCGTGGCGCGGGCGCTGGCCGCGGAGCCGGCGCTGCTGCTGATGGATGAGCCGTTCGGGGCGCTCGATCCCATCATTCGCGCCAAGGCACAGGAGGATCTGCTGGACATCCAGCGCCGCTTCGGCACGACCATCGTGCTGGTGACCCACGACATGGACGAGGCGTTTCACCTCGGCGATCACGTCGCGGTGATGAGCTCCGGAAGGCTGCTGCAATACGACCGTCCGGCAGTATTGCTCACGCGTCCGGCGGACCCGTTCGTGTCGAGAATGGCGGGAGTCTCCGATCGGGCCATGAAACTGTTGTCGCTGACCACGGCAGGCGAGGCGGCGCTGCCGGGCGCCTCCGGCGGACCGACGGTGGCGGCATCCGCATCCCTTCGCGAAGCGCTCTCGGAGCTGGTCTGGCATGGCGCCGACTCCGCCGCCGTCGTGGGCGAGGACGGCGCGCCGTGCGGGCACCTCACGGTTGCCGCGATTCTCGCGCGCGGACGGCCGTAGCCGTGTGGCTCGCGACATTGCTGCGATTCGCGGCGCTGGCGCTTCTGGTGGCTTTTCTCAGCGTCCCGCAGAGCTTCGCGCCGCTGTTCGCGCCGCTCACGCAGTACGGAGCCCCACCCATCTACGACCAGGGGAGCCTCGGCGCGCTGGCGCTGGCGCAACTTGGCACGGTGTGCGTGGCCGCCGCGGCCAGCACGCTGGTGGCGGTCGGGCTCGGGATCCTCGTCACGCGCCCGAGCGGCGCGCAGTTCCTGCCGCTGTCGCGCACGCTGGTCAACATCGGCCAGACCTTCCCGCCGGTGGCGGTGCTCGCGGTCGCCGTGCCGCTGGTCGGCTTCGGCGAGAAGCCGACGCTGATCGCGCTGTTCGCCTACGGGCTGCTGCCGATCTTCGAGAACACCATCACCGGACTCAAGACCTGCCCGCCGCAGGTGCTGGAGGCGGCGAGCGGCATGGGCATGAGCCCGGCACAGCGGCTGCGCGCCGTGGAATTGCCCCTGGCGCTGCCGCTGATTCTGGAAGGGGTGCGGCTGTCGCTGGTTATCAATGTCGGTACGGCGACGATCGGCTCTACGGTGGCGGCCAAGGGACTCGGAGAGGTGATCATCGCGGGGCTGTTGTCGAACAACACCGCCTTCATCCTCCAGGGGGGGCTCGTGACCGGGCTGATGGCGATTCTGCTCTATGACGCGTTGGTGGTATTCGAGCGACGCCTCTTCCGCACGGTGCAGCTCGACTGAGAAGTGTTTCGCGGAACCACCGCGCTGCTGAGCGGCCCCGCGTGAGTTTAGATAGACTCTCCGTACCTTCCGAGGCGCGGTTTTGGTGGGGTACTCCCGATTCCCGCGCTGCGGAAAGAGGGATGGCCGGATGACCTACGAGATCGCCGCAACAACGCCCGCCGGGGAGAGCGCCGGGGCGCTTCTCATTCGCACCCGTCCGCGTCTGGCGGTGGAAATCCCGACTCTGCTGCTCATCGTCGCCACCTACGTCGGCTGGCTCACGAGCACCTTCGCGTACCGCCATTGGCCGTTGGGCGTCGTGGCCCCCATCACGGCGCTCCTGTTGACGCTGCACGGCTCGCTGCAGCATGAGATCGTGCACGGTCACCCGACCCGCTGGCGCGGCATCAACCGGCTACTCGCCATCGTGCCCCTGTCATTGTGGCTGCCGTACGAGCGTTATCGACGCAGTCATCTGCAGCACCACATCGACGAGCGGCTCACCGACCCGCTCGATGATCCGGAGTCCTTTTACTGGAGCGCGCAGGACTGGGCGCGGCTGAAGCCTCTCACCCGTGCGATCGTGCGCATTCAACTGACGCTGGCCGGGCGGGTTACGGTCGGGGTGTTCTGGGCCATCGGCAGGTTCCTGCACGCCGACTGGCGCGCCGTGAGGGCCAACCAGGAGGGCGTACGGGCGGTGTGGCTCGAGCACCTGGCGTGGTGCGTACCGGTGATCTTGTGGGTGACGCTCGTCTGCGGCATCCCGTTGTGGCTGTACGTCCTCACGATGGCCGTTCCGGGAGCCAGCCTGACACTGGTGCGCTCTTTCGCCGAGCATCGGGCGCGGCCGCCGGTGCGCCACCGCGTTGCCCTCGTCGAGGGATCGTGGATCCTGGGCCCACTTTTTCTGTTCAACAACCTGCACGCGCTGCACCACGAAGCGCCCGGAATCCCGTGGTATGAATACCCCGCGCGGTATCGGCTGGTGCGCGCGCGCCTGATCGCGGAAAACGGCGCGCTCGTCTATCGCACCTACTTCGATGTGGCGCGCCGCTTCCTGTTCCGCCCGCACGACACGCCCTTGCACCCGACCGACCGCGTGCCGCTCCAGGCCGGCTGATCCGACGCGGCCGTCGCGCGCGGCGCGCTTCAGGCCGGCCGCTCAAAACCGGCGGCCTTCGCCTCGCGGTCCCATTCCAGCAATGTCGCGAACGAGGACTCCGTGACGGGCGCGAAACCGGTGAGCAGCAGCGGCTCGGCCAGCGGCCGGAACCATGCTTCCCCCGAGGCGGCGACAAATGCCGCACGCAGCCGGCCGAGCACCGGCGCAGGAGTGCCGGCAGCGGCTACGAAAGCGGGCATCGGCGCGAGCGCCGTCGAGGCCAGCACGCGCACGCCGGCTGTCAGCTGCGGCGCATGGCGCGCCATCAGCAGGTGCCAGTAGGCATCGAGCGGCCCGATGTCGATGCGCCCGTCGCGCACGCTGTCGAGGACGTTGCGGGCGGTCACGAGGTTGCCGGCCATTTCCGCGTACAGCGCCGGCCGCTGCGGGGTGCGGAATGCGAGCAGATGATGGCGGAAAGCGTTGAAGCCCGAATGCGAGTGCTCGACGGTCCAGCCCGCCCGGGCGCCGAAGCTGTCCTCGAGCGTGCGGTAGGGGGCGTCCTGGCGCACGATGAGATCGGTGCGGTAGAGCGGGCGGCCCGCCGCCCAGGGGGCGCTCGGAATCGGGGCAGCGATCGGCACGACCTTCGCCAGAGCGAGCGCTATGGGGAAGCCGCACATGAACACGGCGCCGAGATCCGCGCGCGACCAGAGCTTCTCGAGCGGCTGCGGCGCGGGGTAGGGAAAGTAGCTCAGCTCGATGTCCGCGGCACGCGTCACGTGCTCGAGCAGTGTGCGCCAGGCCGCCTCGACCGCGGGAGTCACGGCGTACATGCGCGCGTTCATGATCCGCCCGCTCACGCGCGGACGCACCTGCCGGCCATCCGCCGCCGCACGCTTGCGCGGCGGCTAGGGCGCGGCATCGATTTCCCGTGTGCGGCGCGCAACGTACGCCTCGATGGCTTCCTTCACCGCGGGGTCGAGCGGGGGCGGCACGTACCCGGCGAGCAGCTTCTTCCAGATGACCGTGGCGCGCTCGGTGGCATTGCGCGAGCCGGCGTCGGTCCAGTTCTCGAAGTTCGACCAGTCGGAGAGCAGGGGACGATAGAACGCGGATTCGTAGCGCGCGAGGGTGTGCGAGGAGCCGAAGAAGTGCCCGCCGGCGGCGATGTCCTTGATGGCGTCTACTGCGAGGTCATCCTCGTTGAAGCTCACGGGCTTGAGGATCTCGGCCCAGTTGCGCAGCAGCTCCGCGTCCACCACGATCTTCTCGAACGAGGCCGAAAGGCCCCCTTCCAGCCAGCCGGCCGCATGATTGACCAGGTGACTGTGGCTCAAGACCGCGGCCTGCAGCGAGAATGCGGTCTCGTAGGTCGACTGCGCATCCACCATGGGCGAGGCGTTGACTGCGCTGGTGCGCACCGGCAGCCTCAGTCGCCGGCCGAGCTGCGCGCCCGCCAGCACGGCGTGTACGTACTCGGGCGTGCCGAATGCGGGCGAGCCGGTACGCATGTCGACGTTGGACGTGAAGCCGCCCATCACGCACGGCGTCCCCGGACGCACCAGCTGGCACAGAGCGACCACCCCTAAGGCTTCCGCCGTCTGCTGCACCAGCGCGCCGGCGAGCGTGACCGGCGCCATCGCTCCCATGAGCGTGAACGGGGTGATGACCACGCATTGCCCGTGGCGGGCCATGGTGATGATGTTGTCGAGGATCTCCTCATCCACGCGACGCGGGGAGTTGACGTTGGTGACGGTCATCAGCGTCGGACGCGCAGCGAGCTCCTCGATCGTGCAGCCGTGCTCGATGGCCGACATGGCGATCGCATCCTGCGCCTGCACGCCGCCGATCCCGCGTGCCGCCCACACGGTGTCGGCGCACTCGATGTGCGCCTGATAGGTGAGGAGGTGCCGAGTCGCCACCGGGATGTCGACCGGCTCGACCACGATACCCCCCTGCCAGTGCAGCACTCCGAGAGCGTGCGTGAGCTTGAGGATGTTACGGAAGGCCTCCAGGTCGCCATAGCGGCGGCCCCCCTCGAGATCGCGGATGTTGGGCGCACCGGTGACCGGTCCGAAGTTGACGACGTTGTCGCCCACGTGCAGGTGCCGCAAGGGGTTGCGGGCATGGAGCACGAAGCGCACCGGGGCATGCGCGAGCTGCGCCTCGATGAGGTCGCGCCCCAGGCGAACCAGCTGCGAGGCCTCATCGACCAGCGCCCCGGCACGGCGGTAGACCTCGCGCGCCGCGACGCTACGGATCTCCAGTCCCGCCTCCTCGAGGATACGAAAGGCGGCGAGCAGGATGCGCTCGACCTGCTCGGGCGTGAGGATCTCGAGCGGCGGCCAGGGGTTGGCCAGCCGCGGCATCGGGGCGAGCGAGGGCCCGGTGGAGCGCTGTGCGCGGCCGCGATCACGCCGGCGCGAGTGTGCAGGGGTCTCGGTCATAGAGGCTTTGCTGACTCCGGGGGTGCCGCAGGCGCGGCGGAGCGTTCACCGGGGCTGCCTGCGGGGGGCGGCCGCATCCATCCTTGCGGACGGGCGCCATCGGACGATGGACAATACATTCCGTCGTGCATGGCGTGGATGCCGAAGGGGCAGCCGCGGTGGCCACCATGAGCCGCGGCGAAGATCGCGCCGAGTATCACGAGCCCGGCGAGCGTGAACGCCCAGAACCCGAGGTATCGTCCGAATGTCCGCAGCGACCCTTCCGCACGTGCGGACAGGAACAGGACAATATAGCCGGCAATGGTGAGCGCGGTCGCAGGAAAGAGCGCGAGGAAGTAGAGTCATGACAGGAGCCCTCACAGTGCCCCGGGGAGAGGTGATCTTAACTCAGGCGCACATCGATGCGTTCCAGGCCGACGGCGCCGTCGTGCTGCGCGAGCTGCTGCAGCCGGGCGAGGTCGAGCTCCTGCGCAACGGCATCGAGGAGAATCTGGCGCATCCCAGTCCGCGCGCCAAGGTCGCAAGCGCGGGCGATGATCCGGGCTTCTTTCTCGAGGATTTCTGCTGCTGGCAGGAAAACGACTACTACCGACGGTTCATATTCGAATCACCGCTCGGGGAAGTCGGGGCCAGGCTCATGCAAAGCCGCTGCGCGCGGCTGTACCACGACCACATGCTGACCAAGGAGCCGGGCACCCGGGCGCGCACGCCCTGGCACCAGGACCAGCCGTACTACAACATCGACTGGCAGGCAGAACTGCAGCTTCTGGATTCCTGTCGATCCGGTGAGCCGCGCCTCGACCCTCGAGTTCGTCGCGGGCTCGCACTGCGGACCCTGGCTCATGCCGCGCTCGTTCATGGAGCGCGAAGCCAAGTGGTTTCCCGAAGGGAGCCTGGTGGATCTGCCGGACGTCGAGGCCGACCCGCAGCGCTATCGCATTCTGGGTTGGGAGCTCGAGCCCGGTGACGCGGTGTGTTTCCACATGCTCACACTGCATGCTTCGGCCGGAGTGACGGGCGGTCAGCGCCGGCGCGTATTCTCCGTGCGGTTGCTGGGCGATGACATCCGCCATGCCCCGCGGCGCTGGCGGACATCTCCGGAGTTCCCCGGGTTGACCGAGACGCTGCCGGCCGGAGCTGCGATGGAGCATCCGTTGTTCCCGCCGCTGTGGTGCGCGTGAGCCTCAGCCGCCGACGTGGCCGCGGCGCGCTCGTTTGCGGCGATCGCCGACCTGCTGAAAGGGGCCTGAGCTCAGCCCGGGGGTTTGGGCGTCCCGCAGTGCCGGGCGTCGATGACCCTCACGGCCTGACCGGCGGCGAGGCGCTCGCCGCCGCGCACCACGAGTCGGTCGCCGGGCGCGAGCGGACCTGAGACCTCTACCGAGTCTGCCATTCCCGCCCCGGGGGTCACGTCGAGCTCTTCAACGGTGTTGGAGCGCGTCACCCGCAGCACGTAGGAGTGGTTCTGGCGTATCACCAGCGCGTCGCGCGGCACGGTGACGGCGGTGCGCGTGGCGGTCGCGGGCAGGCTCACCTCGACCGGCGTACCGACCAGCCACTGCGGGCCGGGCGAGCGTCACGCGCACCTCGAACTGGCGTGAGCGGTCATCGCCCACCGGGACCACCGTTCTGACCTTGCCGCTTCTCGTCACACCGTGATCGCGCACGGTGACGCTCTGCCCGGGATGGACGTTGGCGGCGAGGGCGAGCGCCGCGGTAGCCCGCGCCTCGATATCGGTGATGTTGACCAGCCGCACGGTCGCCGCACCCACCTGCAGGTATTCGCCGCGCTGGATGAAGCGCTCGCTCACCACCCCGGCAAACGGCGCGCGAATGACCGACTGCGCGATCTCGTACTGCGCCTGGCGCAGCTGCGCCTCGGCGCGTGCCAGATCGTCGTGGGACATCTCGCGCTGCGCACGCGCGTCCTCGAGCTGACTGGCGCTGAGCACCTGGGTGACGGCGAGGCGATTGAAGCGCTCGAGCTGCGAGCTGCTGAAGTCGTGCTGGGCGCGTGCCCGGGCCACCTGCGCGCGCAGGTCATCGACCCGCAGGCGCGGTACGGTGTCCTCGAGCCGGGCGATCGCCTCGCCCTGCCCGACGCGGGTGCCCACCTCGGCGATCCACACCACCCGCCCGGCGATGACGCTGGCGATGCGCGCATCCGAGCGGCTCACGATCGAGCCCGGGATCCAGCTCTCGACGGTTACGGGGCTCAAGCTCACCGTGCCGACCTCCACGACCGGGCGCTCCGCCGGGGCGGGATCGGCAGCTGCGGCAGTGTGGGCGCTAAGCAGCACGCAGGCGCCGGCAACAGCACCGAGCGCAAGGCCTGCGCCGCGCCCGGCGCGCGCATCGCCCGACGATGTCCGGGCGAGGCTCCCGGTGCCGCTCATGGCGCCACCGCCGTTGCACCGCGGGGACGGCGGCCGTGTGCGTGCGGCGCTGCGCGAGGCGCATGAGCGCGGGTATCAGCACCAGGCTGAACGCCAGGCTGATGATCACGCCGCCGATGTTGACCGCCGCGAGCCCACGATAGATGACGCTCCCGGGGCCCGGATTGACCGCCATCGGCAGTGCCCCGAGCGCTCCGGTCAGTGTGCTGGCGAGGATGGCACGCAGGCGCTGCTGCAGACCCGTGCGGATGCCTTCCTCGAGCGTCGCGCCTTCGCGCTCGACACTGCGCACCGCGGCGACCAGCAGTATGGCGTGGTTGATGATGACGCCGATCATCATCACGAACCCGATCATGGAGAGCAGATCGAGCGCCTGGAACTTCACCAGGTCGAGCAGGCGCAGTCCGAACACTCCTCCGACCAGGGCGAGCGGCACGGTGAGCAGCACGATGAGGCTGTCGCGCAGTGAGCGGAACAGCACGGTCATGAGGAGCAGGAGCACGATGAGCGCCAACGCGAACACGCGGCTCATCGCGCGTGAGGGTCTCGCTCAGATTGTCGGCACTGCCCGCCAGGCGCATCGAGCCATCGGGCGGCATGTGGACGCGCAGCGTCGGCAGTACCTGCGTTTCGATGCGTGTGCAGCACTTTCTCCAGCGACAGCGTCGGCGGGGGATCCACGGTGAGCGTGACAGTGCGGCGATGGTTGAGCCGGCGAATCGCCGGTGGCCCGAGCGCGGTCGACAGTTGCACGAGATCCCCGAGCCGCACCACCGAGTCCCGCGGGCGTCATCAGCGCCGCATTCGACAGCTCCTCGGGCGTGGTGCTCTCGGTCGAGCGCAGGATGATGGGCAGGCGCGACTTGCCATCGAAGTACTCCCCGAGCCATGCGCCTTCACCGACGGTGCGGACCACCGTGCCGAGGCTCGCGCGGTCCCAGCCGACTTCCGCGATGCGGCGGTCATCCGGCACCGCGCGCAGCTCCAGCGCCACGTCCTCCGGGTTCGGGAAGCTCTGTACGGCGGCCCCGGGGAATACCTTCTCGAGCAGGCCGCGCCCCTCGTGCGCGACGCGATTGAGCGCCGCCGTGTCTTCGCTCTGCAGGTGAATTCCGACCGAGCGCACCGAGCCGCCGATGCCGCCGAACAGATCGCCCTCGACCGTGAAGACCCGCGTGTCGGGCAGCCCGACCGTGATCTTGTCGCGCACCAGGCTCTCGAGCTCGCCGATGCGGCCCTCATCGATGACGCGCGCGCCGATGGTGCCGCCCCCCGGCCAGGTCAGGATGTACCAGTTCTTGAGATGCGGCTCCTGCCGGCGTTCCATGTAGGGACGCATCCGCTCGAGGACTGTCGGCACCAGCTCGCGGTTCACCGCCTCCGGGCTCATGCCAGGCGGGAAGTCGAAGAACGCATCGATGGCCGCGCGCTTCACCGGCGGCAGGTAATCGAGCGGCGGCAGCATCCACCACGTGAGCAGCAGCGGACACAGCAGCAGCCCCGCGATCCAGGCCAGCTGTTTCGGCCGGGTATCCGTGACTCGCAGCACCCACTCGGTGAGCCGCGGCCAGCCTTGCCCGTAACCGCTCGGGCGCAGCGGGCGGTTGAGCGCGAAGCTCAGGGCCGCCGGCAGCAGGGTGAGTGCTGCCACCACCGAAATCGCGACGGCGATGGAAATCGTGAGCGCGAGATCTCCGAACAGCTGTCCCTCGACGTCCTTCAGGAACAGCACCGGGACGAACACCGCCACCGTCGTCGCCGTGGAGGCGAGCAGGGCGCCGGCCACCTGCCGGGAACCCTGGCGGCAGGCCTCATCGAGGGTCATACCCGCCTCGCGCAGACGCACGACGTTGCCAGACACGACGATGGCGCCCTCGACGACCATGCCGACGGCGAACGCGAGCCCGGCGAGCGAGATGACATTGAGGCTGCGTCCGAACAGATCGAGCGCGACGAACGTGGCGCACAGGCACACGGGGATCGTGGCCGCGATCAGCAGCGTCACGCGCCACTCGCGCATGAACCCCCACACCACGAATAGGGCGAGCAACGCGCCCACGATCAGGTTCTCGGTCAGCAGATGCACGGCCCGGCGAATGAAGAGCGAAGCGTCGAAGGACTGCTCGATGCCGAGCCCGTGGGCCTTCAGCGGTCCGTCGCGCAACTCGGCGACGGCCGCCTTGACGGCGTCCAGCGTCGCCAGCACGTTCGCGCCGTTGGCGCGGAACACCTGAATGCCGATCGCGGGATTGCCGTTCTGATAGGCGAAGAACTGGCGCGCCGGCGGTGCGACATCAACCGTGGCGATGTCCGCCAGGCGCACCGGCCGGCCGTCGCGCCAGGCGAGCACCAGGGCGCCGAGCTGCTCGGGGCTGAAGCGCCCGGGGAAGCGCAGCGTGTACTGCCGCCGGCCGACGTCGAGCTGTCCGCCGGAGACGTTGTTGGCGCTCGCGGCGCGGTTGGCGATATCGGGAATGCTGATGCCGAGCGCGGCGGTGCGCGCCAGATCGAGCGTGATGCGCACGTCGTCCGGAGGTCCCGCGTTGACGTTGACCGCCGCAACGCCGGGAATCGACTCGAGCCGCGCTCGCACGGTGTCCTCGATGAAACGCCTGTGCGCCTCGATCGGTCCGGGGGTGCGCGGCAGCAGCTGCACGAAAAACCACGAGAGCGTCTCGTTGGCGTTGTCGTTGCCGCCGAGAGAGACGCTCGGTCGATCGGCATCGCGCGGCAGCGGCGGCAGGCGGTTGAGCCGCCCGATCACCTCGACCAGCGCGTTCTTCATGTCGGTGCCGATGGCGAAGCGCAGCCTCAGGTTCGCCGCGCCGGCGAAGGCGTTTCCCTCGATCTCCTCCACGCCCGGCATTCCCTGCATGACGTTCTCGAGCGGCTCGAGAAGCTCCGACTCGACTTCCTCGGGAGACGCCGTGCGCCAGCCGGTCTGGACGGTGAGTTCCGGCTTGTTGACGTCGGGGAAGAGCTGCAGCGGCAGGCGGCTCAGGCTCAGCAGCCCGAGCAGACCGAGAAACACGGCGATGACGATCACCCCGATGGGGCTGCGGCTCGACCAGCTGAGACTTTCCATCGTTCAAATCCGACGCGATGGCAAGGGACCCACCTCTGGAGCCTGGATGCTACTGCCGACTGGCCGGTTTGAAGGGGCGCGGCGCGCCGGAGCGTTCTGCGGCTGCGACGCGGCGAGGCGGGAACGGGTGCGGCCGTCCGGGGCGGGAGGCCATCCGGATCGGCGCAATGCGCCCGGGAGGTACGGCGGCGAGGTGCCCTGAAGGCGTGCTTCAGGGCGCCGTGGCCCGCGATGTCGCGCTAGTCCGCCGTCGTGGGGTCGATCACGGTGGTGATGGCGGAGATGCGATTGGCCGGAAAGCCGCCGCGCTGCGCGTGCTCGCGCACCGCCTGCTCGTTCGGGGCGATGTAGACGCAATAGATCTTGTCGCCCGTGACGTAGCTATGCACCCATTGGATCTTCGGACCCATCTCGCTCAAGACCGCGCACGACTTCTGCGAAATCGCGCGAAGCTCGGTCGGTGGGTATCTTGCCTGCGCCCGGGATATCTCTCTCGATCACGTACTTCGGCATGGTGGGACTCCGCGCTAGGTGCCAGTGACAGGGCGCATGAGTGTACTCTGCCTCACCGTGACATTCGGCTCTTCGAGGCGCACGCCGCAGGATGCGAACATTCCCTCCAGCGCAATGCCCGGGGCCGGACTCGAACCGGCACGGGGTTACCCCCAAGGGATTTTAAGTCCCTTGCGTCTGCCATTTCGCCACCCGGGCAACCGGAACGCCGCGCGATTCTACAGAAGTCGCACCGTGCGACGCGTCGAGACAGACACTCGCGGTTGTGGCGCTAAGCCCATGAATTTGCCAGACTCACGCGCCATGCCGGGGGCTGGACCGTCGGCCCGCGGAGTCCGACACACCCCGGGCCGGTCCCTCTGCGCTTAAGTGGGGTGACCGTTCCTGTGGCCGCTGGTGGACCTTAAAGCCGCGCAATGCCGGATGAGAGTCTGGAAGTCGAGGACCTGCACCTCTGGCGTGGTGAGCGCCACGTGCTGCGCGGGGTGCACTTCACGCTCGAGCCGGGCGCGTGCCTCGAGGTCACCGGCGCCAACGGCTCGGGCAAGACGAGCCTGCTGCGCACCCTCTGCGGACTCATGTTTCCGGAAGAAGGGCGGGTGCTATGGAACGGCGCCAACGTTCGCCGCGACCTGCCGGCCTTTCACGCCGCGCTCGCCTACCTCGGGCACGAGCCGCCCTTGAAGGCGGACCTGAGCGCGCGCGAGAACCTGCGGTACTGGATCGGGGTCCGCCGACGCCTGGATCCGCCCACACTCGATGCGGCGCTCGCGCGCGTGGGCGCCGGCCCGTGGCGCGAGCGGCTGGTACGCACTTTGTCGGCGGGGCAGCGGCGGCGCGTGGCGCTGGCGGGCCTGGCGCTGCTGGCGGTGCCGCTGTGGCTGCTCGATGAGCCGACGACCAATCTCGATGCCGACGGGCAGCAGCTGGTGGGCAGCCTCATCAGCGAGCAGCTCGCACGCGGAGGCATGGTGGTCGCGGCCGTGCATCAGCGACTGCCGGCGGTGCCGGGCGAGGCGAGCCGGCTGGAGCTGCCGGCGTGAGCCTCCCGGGCGCTCCGGCCGCACGTGCGCTGGCGGGCCCGCCGGCTGCGGGAGCGGCTCAGGGCGCGCCAGTGGCTGCGGCGGCCGGTATCGCCGCGGCGAGCGCGCTCGATGCGGCACGGCTCACGCTGCTGCGCGACCTGCAGCTCGCCTTTCGCAAGCGCGGGCAGCTGGTGCAGCCGCTGGCCTTCTTCGCCCTGGTAACGATGCTCTTTCCGCTCGCGATCTCCCCGGAGCTCGCCCGCCTGCGCGAGATCGCTCCCGGCGTGCTGTGGGTGGCGGCGTTGCTCGCCTCGCTCCTGGCACTCGAGTTCCTGTTTCGCGATGACGCCTATGACGGCACGCTCGAGCAGTACGCCCTGTCGGGGCAGTCGCTCACCTGGCTGATGTTTGCGAAAACCGCGGCGCATTGGCTGCTGACCGGTCTGCCGCTCGCGCTCATGGCACCCTTTGCGGCGCTGTCTCTCGGGGTGCCGGCGGCGGCGATTGCCGGTATCGTCGTCTGCGTGGCCGTCGGCACTGTTGCGCTGAGCCTCATCGGCTCGATCGGTGCGGCACTGACGCTGGGCATAAAGCGCAGTGGTGCGCTGCTGTCGCTCCTGACGCTGCCGTTGTCGTTGCCGGTGCTGATCTTCGGCGCGCGCGCCACGCAGCTCGCGATCAGCGGGGCATCGCCCGTGGCGCCGCTGGAGCTGCTCGGGGCGCTGGCGGTGCTCGGGCTGACGCTGGCCCCGCTCGCCGCCGCGGCGGCGGTGCGCATCAGTCTGGAGTAGGCGGGCGAGGCGGGGGCTCATCATGACGTGGACCTGGTTTCATCGGCTCGGCTCACCGCCGCATGTGTACGCGCTCGCGGCGCGGTTGACGCCGTGGTTCGCGTGGCCTGCGGCACTGCTCATCGGGGCGGGCCTGTGGGGTGGGCTGGTGCTCGCGCCGCCGGATTACCAGCAGGGCGATGGCTTTCGCATCCTCTACGTACATGCCCCGAGCGCGTGGATGTCCCTCATGGTGTATACGATCCTGGCGGTTGCCGCGGCGGTGGGGCTCATCTGGCGAATGAAGGTCGCGCACGCGGTTGCGGCGAGCTGCGCGCCAATCGGGGCGTCATTCACGTTCGCGGCGCTGGTGACCGGGGCGCTGTGGGGCGAGCCGATGTGGGGAACGTACTGGGAGTGGGATCCGCGTCTGACCTCGGAACTGATCCTGTTCTTTCTGTATCTCGGTTACATGGGATTGCGCGCGGGGCTCGAGGACACGCAGCGCGCCGACCGCGCCAGCGCCGTGCTGGCGGTGGTCGGCGTGGTAAACGTCCCCATCATTCATTACTCGGTCACCTGGTGGAACTCGCTCCATCAGGCGCCCTCGGTGATGCGGCTGGCCAGGCCCACCATGCCGCCGTCCATGCTGGTTCCGCTGCTGCTGATGCTGCTCGGTTTCACTTTGTTCTTCGGCGCCGTGCTGCTGGTGCGGCTGCGCGGCGAGGTGCTCGACCGCGAGCGCAGTGCCAGCTGGGTGCGTGAGGCGGTGAGCGCGTGAGGGCGTTTCTCGCCATGGGCGGATATGCCGCCTACGTATGGCCGGCCTATGCGGTCACGCTCGCCGTCGTCGTGCTCAACATCGTTTGGGCGCAGCGCGCGCTGGCGCGCTCGCGCGCCGAGGCGCGCCGGCGGCAGGCCGCGCGGGGAGAGCCGGCGTGACGCCGCGCCGCCGCCGCATGCTGCTGGTCCTCGGCATCGTGGCGGGCGTGAGCATCGCTGGCGCGCTGGCGCTCAGCGCCTTCCGCCAGAACGTCACGTTCTTCTTCGACCCGACGCAGGTGGCCGCCGGACAGGTGCCCGCCGGCGAGCGCTTTCGCCTCGGCGGCATGGTGACGCAGGGAAGCCTGCAGCGCGCGCCCGGGAGCCTCGAAGTGCGCTTCATCGTCACCGATTTCAGTCACGACGTTGCGGTGAGTTACACCGGCGTCCTGCCGGATCTCTTTCGCGAGGGAGCGGGCGTCGTGGCGCACGGACGGCTGCGGGCCGATGGCACCTTCGTCGCGGACGAAGTGCTTGCCAAGCACGATGAGAAGTACATGCCGCCGGAGGTGGCGCGCTCGCTGAAGCGCCGTCACGGGGAGTCGCGCGCGAACGCCGCGCCCGGGGCGCCCGTATCCCCGGCCCCGGTCCGCGCGGGGCCCGCGTCCGCCGGGAGTTGAGGCATGCTCCCGGAGCTCGGCCACTTTGCCCTGATTCTCGCGCTGCTGCTCGCGGCGCTGCAGGGGTTCTTCGGGATTGCCGGTGCGGCGCTGGCGCGCGATCGCTGGATCGGTGCCGTGATGCCGGCCGTGGCCGGCCAGGCGGTCATGGTGGCAACCGCGGTGGCGTGCCTCATCGCGAGCTTCGTCGGCAACGACTTCTCCGTCGCTTACGTCGCGGAGAATTCCAACAGTGCGCTGCCGCTGTTCTACCGCGTCACGGCGCTGTGGGGCGCGCACGAGGGGTCCCTCCTGCTCTGGATCCTGCTGCTCGCGCTATGGAGCGTGGCGGTTGCGGTCGGTGCGAGTCGCCTGCCGCCGCGCTTCGGCGCGCGCGTACTCGGGGTGCTCGGGGTCGTGAGCTTCGGCTTCCTGCTCTTCACTCTCGCGACGTCCAATCCGTTTCTCAGGCTCGATCCGCCCGCGCCCGACGGTCGCGACCTGAACCCGATCCTTCAGGACCCGGGGCTCGCGGTGCACCCGCCGATCCTTTATACCGGCTATGTCGGTTTTGCCGTGGCCTTTGCGTTCGCCTGTGCGGCGATGCTCGAAGGAAGGCTGGACCAGAACTGGGCGCGCTGGACACGGCCCTGGACCACCGCCGCGTGGGCGTTTCTCACCTGCGGCATCGCGCTGGGGAGTTTCTGGGCGTACTACGAGCTCGGCTGGGGGGGCTTCTGGTTCTGGGATCCGGTCGAGAACGCATCCTTCATGCCCTGGCTGGTGGGCACGGCGCTGGTGCACTCCCTCGCCGTGACGGACAAGCGCGGACTGTTCAAGAGCTGGACCCTGCTGCTGGCCATCCTGGCTTTCTCGCTGAGCATGCTGGGCACTTTCCTGGTGCGCTCGGGTGTGCTCGTGTCGGTGCACTCCTTCGCGGCCGATCCCATGCGTGGCATTTTCATCCTCGCGTTCCTTATCGTCATGATCGGTGGTGCGCTGAGCCTCTACGCCTGGCGCGCCCCGCTGCTGAAGTCCGCGGCGGGATTCGAGCTCGGGGCGCGCGAATCGTTCCTCCTCTTTAATAACGTGCTGCTGGTGATCGCCGCCGGGACCGTGTTCGCCGGCACGCTGGCGCCATTGATCTCGGACGCGCTGCACCTCGGCACCGTCTCGGTGGGGCCGCCGTACTTCAATCCGACCTTCATGATGTCGATGCTGCCGCTGCTGGCGCTGCTGTCGGTCGGCATCCACGCCAAGTGGAAGCGCGGCCGGCTGAGGGACGCGCAGCGCACACTCCTGCTGACCTTCATCGCTGCCGCGGTGCTCGCCACCGGGCTGGTGTTCGGCATCTACTCACACGGCCACGTGCTCACCCCGCTCGGGGCGACCCTCGGGCTGTGGATCGTGCTGTCGTCGCTCGTGGACCCCATCGATCGCTGGCGCCGTGGGCTGTCGCTGTCGCGTGCGGTGCTCGGCATGACCGTCGCGCACCTGGGACTTGCGCTCGCGGTGATCGCGCTGACGACCGTGCAATCTTTCACCATCGAGCGCGACGTGGCGCTCGCGCCCGGTGCCAGCGCCAACGCCGGCGGCTATGAGTTCCGCTTCGTCGGGGTGCACCCCGTGGAGGGCCCCAATTACTCCGCGCTCGCCGGCACGCTCGTGGTCACGCATCACGGGGCGCCCGTCGCAGTGATGGAGCCGCAGAAGCGCCAGTACTGGGTCCAGCACCAGGTGACGAGCGAAACCTCCATCCGGATGCACCGCGGCAACAACCTGCTGCTGGCGCTCGGGGAGGACCTGGGCGCGGGACGCTGGAGCGTTCGCATCCAGATCCGGCCGCTCGTGAGCCTCGTCTGGCTCGCGGCGCTCGTCATGGCCATCGGCGGGGCGCTCGCAGCCTCCGACCGGCGCTACTGGTCGGCGAAGGCCGCAGCCGCGGCACGCGGGGCAGGGGCGGCGGAGCAGGCCGCGTGAACCGCTTCCTGCTGCCCCTGGGGGTGTTCCTGCTGCTGGCGGCGGTGCTCGCGATCGGCATCCGGCACGCCCCCGAGAAGGGCGTGATCGCCTCGCCGCTTCTCGGGAAGCCTGCACCGCAGTTCTCACTCCCAAGCCTCACCGACCCCGCGCGTCCGGTGAGCTCAGCCGACCTCAAGGGGCACTGGTACCTGTTCAATGTCTGGGGGACCTGGTGCGTGGAATGCCGCGCGGAGCACGAGACGCTCCTGCGGGTGCACCGCGCCGGCGTAGTGCCGCTCATCGGGCTCGACTGGAAGGATGACGACGCGCAGGCGCGCAACTGGCTGGCGCAGCTCGGCGACCCTTACCAGGCGGTCGCCGTCGATCGCAGCGGGCGGGCCGCTATCGACTGGGGAGTCTACGGCGCGCCGGAGACTTTTCTCGTGAACCCGCAGGGCATCGTCGTCTACAAGCACGTCGGCGCGCTCACCGAGGAAACCTGGACGCGCGAGATCCTGCCGCGCGTGTCGCTGCCGCCGGGCAAGTCGTGACGCGCGCCGCGACCGTGTGGGCGTTGGGCGCCTGGGTCGCGCTCGGGGCTGGCGCCACCGCCTGGGCGGTGGATCCGACCGAGCTCCCCAACCCCGTGTTGCAGGCGCGTTATGTCACCCTGACGCACGAGTTGCGCTGCATGCAGTGCCAGAACGAGTCCCTGGCCGATTCTCCGGTGGATCTGGCGGCCGATCTGCGGCGCGAGGTGCGCGACCTGCTGCTGGCGGGCAAATCCGACGACGAGATACGGGCCTGGATGGCGGCGCGCTATGGCGATTTCATCCTCTTCCGCCCGCGCTACTCGTTGCGCAATGCATGGTTGTGGGGCGCGCCGGGCGTGCTGCTGCTGCTTGGCATCGTGATCGCGTGGCGCGTGGTGCGCCAGCGCGCGACGCTCGTCGCCGCCGACCACGAGCCCATCGAAGAAGACGGCCAGCCCTGATGCTCGGCTTTGTCCTGCTGGCGGCGGCGCTGACGATCGCGGGTGTCGTCGCCGTCGCGTTGCCGCTGCTGAGAGGTGCGGCAGGGGGCACCCCGCCGGCACGCTGGTCGGCGCTCGCGGCGGCCGCAGTGCTCGTCATCGGCTCGGCGGCGCTGTACGCGAGCTGGAGCAACTGGCCATGGGCTGCGGCGGCGCCGGCCGACTCCCCCGAGAGCATGGTGGCGCGCCTCGCGCGTCAGCTCGAGGGCGATCCCGAGAATCTCGAGGGCTGGCTGATGCTCGGGCGCTCCTACTCGGTCCTGCAGGAGTATCCGCTCGCCGTGCGTGCATTCGAGCGCGCCGACCGCCTGAGCGGCGGCAAGAGCGCGGAGGCGCTTACCGGAGAGGCCGAGGCCCTGGCGCTCGCGGATGAGAGCGAGCTCGATGGCCGTGCGGCGCGGCTCATCGAACAGGCGCTCACCCTGGCACCCGATTCGGGCAAAGCGCTGTTTTTCGGGGCGACGGTGGCGGTGCGGCGCGGGGACCTGCCGCTTGCGCGTCAGCGCCTGGTGAAGCTGCTGGGCACGAATCCGCCGGAAAACGTGCGCTCGATCCTCGAGCAGCAGATCCGCGCCATCGATGAGAAGCTCGCCGTTTTGCCCGCCGGGGCGACCCCGCCGGCCGCAGGGGCCACACCCGCCGCGAGTGCCACGCCGGCTCCCGGCGGTGCGCCGCGGACGGCAGAGTCGCCGATCGTGCGCGTGAATGTCACCCTCGCGCCGTCTCTGTCGGCGGCCGCCGCCGGCGCGCCGCTGTTCGTGTTCGTGCGCGCTGCGGGTCAGGGCGGCCCGCCTCTGGCGGTGAAGCGTCTGGAGAGTCACTTTCCGCAACGCGTGGCGTTGAGCCCCTCGGACTCGATGATCCCGGGGCGCGTGTTTGCCGCCGGTCAGAGTGTGGAGGTCGTGGCCCGGGTGGCCCGTTCCGGCAGCCCCGTGGGGGCGAGCGGCGATCCCGTCGGTGAGGTGACCTATCGCGTCGGTCAGGACGGGCTGGTGAGCCTCGTCATCGATCGCTTGACGCCGTAGTCGCCGCGCGCTGAAAGTAGGCGTACGCTGACGGCAGCGGTCAGGTTTAACCTGATGTTCCAACCTGGATACGAGAGGTATGCTCTCTTCCAATAATCTTAAACATCGCAACAGACCGCGGTGGCTGGCATCGGCGGGCCTGCGAGACAAAGGAGAGCAATGATGGCTGAAGGAACAGTGAATGAAGGGCGTATTTCGCACCGCGGCTTCGCATCGATGAATGCCGAGCGGCAGCGGCAGATTGCAAGCATGGGCGGAAAGGCGGTGCCGGACGAGAAGCGCAGCTTCTCGCAGAACCGCCGACTGGCTGCGGAAGCTGGCCGCAAGGGCGGACAGAGCGTTCCTGGCGCAAAGCGCAGCTTCTCGCAGAACCGCGAGCTTGCCGCGGTCGCCGGCCGCAAGGGCGGACAGAGCGTGCCCGACGAGAAGCGTAGTTTCTCGCAACATCCCGAGCTTGCGGCCGAAGCCGGCCGCAAGGGCGGGCAGGCCAGCCACGGAGGCGGCGCCCGCCCGACGACCTGAGGCGGTTTCATCCCAGGAAGGGAAGAGATGGCGCGGCGCGCGCTGCTGGCGCGCGCCGTGCCTGTGCCTGAGCGTCACTCTGGCACGCGCCGTTTGCCGCATCGCACATACCTGCGCCCCCCAAGGCCGCCATTGACCGTGCGCGGCCATTGACCGTGCGCGCCTGTCGTACTACTTTCCTCGTGAGCTAGGGGAGCCCCGGCAGGGGGCTGAGAGGCCAGCGAGCGCTGTGGGAAAGCGCGGCTTGGCGACCCTCCGAACCTGATCCAGTTAATGCTGGCGTAGGAAAGTTTTCCCGATACTGACAGCGCGGTGAGACGAGATCACCGCACCGATGCCGCTTCCCGCCGCACAGCATTCACCGGGTCTTCTGAACACAGGAGCTTGCCCGTGAATGCCCAGCTGCACGTCGTCTCCGAGCCCTTACCCGCCTCACGCAAGGTATACCGCTCAGGCACCCTGCACCGCGATCTGCGCGTGCCGATGCGCGAAATCGAGCTGCACCCTTCCGCGGCGGAGCCGCCGCTGACCGTCTATGACCCCTCAGGCCCCTACACCGACCCGGACGCCAGCATCGACATCGAGAAGGGCCTGCCACGCACCCGTACTGCCTGGATCACCGCCCGGGCCGACGTCGAGGCCTACCCCGGGCGACGCGTGCAGCCGCTCGACAACGGACTGGAGAGCGGCGGCAGGGCCGCGCCGGAATTTCCCGTGCGACGCGCACCGCTGCGGGCGGCGGGCAGCGCGGCGGTCACGCAGCTCGCGTACGCGCGCGCCGGCATCATCACCCCGGAGATGGAGTATGTCGCGATCCGCGAGAACGTCGGGCGCCAGGCAGCTCGGGCGGGCGGCCCGCGCGATGGCAACTCCTGGGGCGCCGCTATTCCCGATTACGTGACGCCCGAGTTCGTGCGCGCCGAGGTCGCCGCGGGTCGCGCCATCATTCCGGCGAACATCAACCACCCGGAGTCCGAGCCGATGATCATCGGCCGCAACTTCCTGGTGAAGATCAACGCCAACATCGGCAATTCGGCCGTGACCTCCTCGACGGCCGAGGAAGTCGACAAGATGGTGTGGGCGATCCGCTGGGGCGCGGACACGGTCATGGATCTGTCCACCGGCCGCAACATCCACACCATCCGCGAGTGGATCATCCGCAATTCGCCGGTGCCGATCGGCACGGTGCCGATCTACCAGGCTCTGGAGAAGGTCGGCGGGGTCGCCGAGGAGCTCACCTGGGAGATCTTCCGCGACACGCTCATCGAGCAGGCGGAGCAGGGCGTCGACTACTTCACCATCCACGCCGGCGTGCGCCTGGCGTATGTCCCGCTCACCGTGAAGCGCGTGACCGGCATCGTCTCGCGCGGCGGCTCGATCATGGCGAAGTGGTGCCTGGCGCATCATCGCGAGAGCTTCCTCTACGAGCACTTCGAGGAGATCTGCGAGATCTGCCGCGCCTATGACGTGAGCTTCTCGCTCGGCGACGGCCTGCGGCCGGGCTCGATCGCGGACGCCAACGATGCGGCGCAGTTCGCCGAGCTCGAGACGCTCGGCGAGCTCACGCGCATCGCCTGGCAGCACGACTGCCAGGTGATGATCGAAGGGCCCGGGCACGTGCCGATGCACAAGATCAAGGAGAACATGGACAAGCAGCTCGCCCCCTGCGGCGAGGCGCCGTTCTACACGCTCGGGCCGCTCACGACCGACATCGCCCCCGGCTACGATCACATCACCTCGGCGATCGGCGCCGCCATGATCGGCTGGTTCGGCACGGCCATGCTGTGCTACGTCACCCCCAAGGAGCACCTGGGACTGCCGGATCGCAACGACGTGAAGGTCGGCGTGATCACCTACAAGATCGCCGCGCATGCGGCCGATCTCGCCAAGGGGCATCCCGGCGCGCGCGACGCGTGACGACGCGGTCTCGCGGGCGCGCTTCGATTTCCGCTGGCAGGACCAATTCAACCTTTCGCTCGATCCTGACACCGCCTGCGCGTTCCACGATGCCGACGCTGCCGAAGGAGGCGCACAAGGTCGCGCATTTCTGCTCGATGTGCGGGCCGAAGTTCTGCTCCATGCGCATCTCGCACGAAGTGCGCGCCGAAGCGCATGCCCAGGGTATGCGCGAGATGTCGGAGAAATTCCGCGCCGGGGGCGGCGAGCTCTACGTGCCGGCGAGCGCGGCGGCGCCCGAAGAGGTCGCTGAGTGGTGCAGGCGAGCATCATCGGCGCCGGCGTCGCGGGACTCACCTGCGCGCTGGAGCTGGCCGAGCGCGGCGTCGCCGTCGAGGTGCTCGAGCGGGCGGCGTCCCTCGGCGCGGGCAGCTGCTCCTGGTACGCCGGCGGCATGCTGGCGCCCTGGTGCGAGCGGGAGAGCGCCGAGCCGCTGATCGCGCGCCTCGGGGCAGAGAGTATCCCGTGGTGGCGGGAGCACTTCTGCGGCACCGTGCTCAACGGCACGCTGGTCGTGGCGCATGGGCGCGATGCAGCGGAGCTCGCCCAGTTTGCCAGTCGCACCGGGCATTTCGAGTCTCGCCTCGATGCCGAGCATCGCGGCCCTGGAGCCGGATCTGGCCGGACGTTTCGAGCAGGGGCTGTATTTCCGGGACGAGGGGCATCTCGATCCGCGTGCGGCGCTCTGGCGCTTGCCGCGCGGCTCGGCGAGCTCGGGATTCCCATCCGCTTCGGCGTCGAAGCGTCGGCGACGATTCTCGCAGGGCGGCCGGTGATCGATTGCACCGGGCTTGCCGCGCGGCGGCGGCTCACGGACCTGCGCGGCGTGAAGGGAGAAATGCTGCTGCTGCGCCTGCGCGAGATCTCGCCTGTGCCGCCCGGTGCGCGTGCTGCATCCGCGCCTGCCGGTCTATATCGTGCCGCGAGCGGATGGGCTTTTCATGGTGGGCGCCACCATGATCGAGAGCGATGAGGGCGTGCGCATCAGTGCGCGCTCGATGCTGGAGCTGCTGACCGCGGCCTACGCGCTGCATCCGGCCTTCGGCGAGGCGGAGATCGTCGAGATCGGCACCGGCGTGCGCCCGGCGTTTGCCGACAACCTGCCGCGGCTGCGCCGCGAGGGCAGCACGCTCTACGTCAATGGCCTGTACCGGCACGGCTTCCTGCTGGCGCCGGCGCTGGCGCGGCGCGCGGCTGAGGTCCTTCTGCAGGGCAGCCATTTCCCGGAGGTGATGAGTGAAGATCCTCGTGAACGGCGCCTGGCGTGAGACGGCGGCGGTGCAGCTGGCGGCGGTGCTCGAGGAGCTCGGCTACGGCGAGAGCGTAGTGGCGACCGCCGTGAACGGCGAGTTCATCGCCGCCCCGGTCAGGGCGGGCACGCGCCTCTGCGAGGGCGACCGCGTCGAAGTGCTGGCGCCGATGCAGGGGGGCTGATGCTGCAGCTCTACGAGACGCAGCTGCGCTCGCGGCTGTTGCTGGGGACGGCGCGCTATCCCTCACCCGCCGTGCTGACCGAGGCCGTCAGGGCCTCGCGCACCGAGGTCGTGACGGTATCGCTGCGACGCGAGTCGAGCGGGGAGCGTGCCGGCCAGGGCTTCTGGTCGCTCATCCGCGAGCTCGGCGTGCGCGTGCTGCCGAACACCGCCGGCTGCCACTCCGTCAAGGAAGCGGTGACTACCGCGCACATGGCGCGCGAGGTATTCGGCACGCCGTGGATCAAGCTCGAGGTCATCGGCGAGGACGACACGCTGCAGCCGGATGTCTTCGGCCTGATCGAGGCGGCGGGCATCCTGTCCGCCGAAGGGTTCCAGGTGTTTCCTTACACCACCGAGGATCTGGTGGTCGCAGACCGGCTGCTCGCGGCCGGCTGCCGGGTACTGATGCCGTGGGGCGCGCCGATCGGGTCGGGGCGCGGCCTCAACAACCTCTTTGGCCTCACCGCGCTGCGCGCGCACTTCCCGCAGGTTCCGCTCATCATCGATGCGGGGCTCGGCGTGCCCTCGCATGCCGCGCGGGCGCTCGAGCTTGGCTTCGACGCGGTGCTCATCAACACCGCAGTCGCGCAGGCGCGCGAACCGGCGCAGATGGCCGCGGCGTTCGCCCAGGCGGTGGAAGCGGGGCACGCGGCGCGGCAGGCGGGGCCGATCGAGCCGCGCGATATGGCCGCGCCCTCCACGCCTGTCATCGGCACGGCGTTTCGCGGATGAATCTGCCGCGTGTGTACCCGATCGTCGACAGCGCAGCCTGGGTGCGGCGGCTCACCGCACTCGGCGTGCGCCTGGTGCAGCTGCGCATCAAGGATCAGCCCGAAGCCGCGCTCCTCGGGGAGATCCGCGCGGCGCGCAGCTGCTGCGTGGCCGCCGGCGCGCAGCTCATCGTCAATGACTACTGGCGACTGGCGCTCGAGGCCGGCTGCGATTTCGTGCACCTGGGGCAGGGCGATCTCGATAACGCCGATGTGGCAGCGCTGCGCCGTGCCGGAGTGCGCCTCGGCATCAGCACGCACGATGAGCACGAGCTCGAGCGCGCTCTCGCCCTGGATCCGGACTACGTCGCGCTCGGTCCGATCTATCCGACCCTGCTGAAAGTGATGCCGTGGGAGCCGCAGGGCCTGGCACGCATCAGCGAATGGAAACGGCGCGTGGGGGCACGGCCCCTGGTGGCGATCGGGGGACTGACGCTCGAGCGCCTCCCCGGGGTATTCGCCGCCGGAGCGGACGTGGCAGCCGTCGTGACCGATATCGTGCGCGCTACGCACCCGGAGGCGCGCGCCCGCGAATGGCTCGCCGTGGGAGCGGCGGCGTAGCGCGCCGGAGCGAAGGCCATGAGTGACCGCTATAGCCGCCAGAGTGTCTTGCCGGAGGTGGGCGGCGCCGGCCAGGCGCGCTTGGGGGCCGCGCAGTGCTGGTCGTCGGTGCCGGCGGGCTCGGCTGCGCCGTGCTGCAGTACCTCGTCGCCGCGGGCGTCGGTCGAATCGTCATCGTCGACCACGACCGCGTAGAGGAGTCGAACCTGCACCGCCAGCCGCTGTATCGCATGCGCGACCTCGGGCAGAAGAAGGCCCAGGCCGCGCGTACGGCGCTCCTCGCGCTGAACCCCGGGGTGCGGCTGGAGGCGCTCGCGGAGCGTCTCACCGCCGCCAATGCGGGCTCACTCGTGGCCGCGGCGGACGTCGTCGTCGATGCGGCCGACAGCTTCGCGGTGACTTACATGCTGAGCGATGTCTGCCAACGCTCCGGCATGCCGCTGGTGAGCGCCTCGGTGCTGGGGCTCAAGGGCTACGTCGGCGCCTTTTGCGGCGGCGCGCCCAGCTACCGCGCCGTATTTCCGGAGATGCCGCGCACCGCCGGCTCGTGCGCCGAGTCCGGTGTGCTCGGTAGCGCAGTGGGCGTGATGGGAACCTGGCAGGCGCACCTGACGCTCGCGCTGCTGTTGCAATGGCGGCCCTCGGTGCTCGGCCGGCTGATCTGTGTCGACTTCCGCACGCTGCACGTCGGTGGCTTCTCCTTTGCCGCGGCCCCGGAGCCGCAGACGCCGGCGCTGGCATTCATCGCACCGGCGGATCTCGACCGGCGCGACATCGTGGTCGACCTGCGCAGCCTCGCCGAGGCGCCGGTGTCGCCGTTTCCCGGCGCGCTGCGGCTCGGCGTCGAGGCGCTGGAGAGGGCCGAAGTGAGCCTGCCGCTCGAGCCGCGCATCGTGCTGTGCTGCCGCACGGGCGTGCGCGCCTGGCGGGCGGCGCGCGCGCTGCAGGCCCAGGGGCATGCGAATGTCGCTTTGATCGCGCTCGGCGCGTGAGCGCGGTTCTGCTCATCGGCGGATCGGACTCGAGCGGCGGCGCAGGCCTGGCGCGTGACGTGCGCACGCTCGCTCACTTCGGCACGCGCGCGCTGTGCGCGGTCACGGCGGTGACGGCGCAGTCGGATGCGCAGGTGACGGCCGTACACCTGGTCCCGGCCGACGTCGTGCGGGCGCAGATCGAGGCCGCTTTCGCAACCTGCCGCGTGGACGCCGTGAAGATCGGCATGCTCGGCACGCGCGCCACGGTGCTCGCGGTGGCCGCAGGCCTGGCAGGGCACGCGGGGTTGCCTTTGGTGTTGGATCCCGTGCTGGCCTCGTCCTCCGGGCGCGAGCTGCTCGATGCCGCAGGTGTGGCGGCGCTGCGCGAGGTGCTGCTGCCCTGCGCGACTGTCGTCACCCCCAACATCCCGGAAGCCGCGGCGCTGCTCGGCACAACACCGGCGCTGACGCCGGAGCAACTGCTGCGCCAGGCCGCGGAGTTGCTCGCGCTCGGGCCGCAGGCGGTGCTGCTCAAGGGCGGACACGCCAGCGGTGAGGAGGCGAGTGACCTGCTGCTCGCACGCGCAGCTGCGGCACGGCGTTTTTCCGCGCCGCGCCGCGCGGCCACGCGGCGCGGGACCGGCTGTGCGCTGGCAACGGCGATCGCTGCCGCACTGGCGGCTGGCCTGAGCCTGGAAGGGGCCTGCGCGCGCGCCAAGCAGCATGTGACGGAACTGTTGCAGCGCGCAGACTGACGCCGCTGACACGCTCCAGGCTTACCGGCTGGGCACTTCGGCGACACGATGCCGCGAGCTCAGTGCCAATCGGACGCGCCGGGAAGGCTCGCGGGCGACTGCGCCGGAAGAAGCCGGCGGGTATCATGCCGCGATGTCCGAGCAGGCCAGCCCGAACCAGCTGCAGCGCATCGCGCGTCGCATGATGCGCGAGCAGGGTCTCGAGCCGGATCTCCCGGCGGCGGCGGCCGAGCAGTTGCGCTCCATCACCGGCGCGGCGATGGAACGCGCTCCGCAGGTCCGCGACCTGCGGACGCTCCCGTGGTGCTCGATCGACAATGACGATTCGCGCGACCTCGATCAGCTCTCCGTGGCGCAGCCCGCGAGCGGGGGGAGCGTCAGGATCCTGGTGGCCATCGCCGACGTCGACGCCACCGTTGCAGCCGGCTCGCCGATCGATGCACACGCGCAGACGAACACCACCTCGGTATACACGGCGGCGGAGATCTTTCCGATGCTGCCGGACCGGCTGTCGACGGACCTGACGTGTCTGGCGGAGAGTCAGGAGCGGCTGAGTCTCGTCATCGACATGACGATTGCGCCCGAGGGCGTCGTGAGCTCCTCGGACGTCTACCGGGCGGTGGTGGTGAACCGCGCCAAGCTGGCCTACAACGGCGTCGCCGCCTGGCTCGACGGCAAGGGATCGGCGCCGGCGCGCGTCACTGCGGTGTCCGGCATGGATCAGCAGCTGCGGCTGCAGGACCGCGTCGCGCAGCTGTTAAAGCGCGTGCGCCAGGAGCAGGGGGCACTCGGACTTGCGACGCTCGAGGCGCAGGCCGTGCGCGAGGGGGCGCAGCTTCTGGATCTGCAGCCGGATGAGGACAATCGTGCCAAGGAGCTCATCGAGTACTTCATGATTGCGGCGAACGGCGTCGTCGCCCGGTATCTCGAGAGCAAAGGCTCCCCGTCACTGCGACGCGTGCTGCCTCCGCCGGAGCGCTGGGACCGCATCGTGGAGCTGGCGCGCGAAAGCGGCGAGCGGCTGCCGCCCGCGCCCGATGGGCGCGCCTTGAGCGCCTTCCTGATCAGGCGTCGACAGGCCGCGCCGGCGCAGTTCCCGGAGCTGTCGCTCGCCATCGTGAAGCTGCTCGGCGCCGGCGAGTACGTGCTCAAGCGCCCCGGTGAGACAGCCGCGGGGCACTTCGGGCTGGCGCTGAGCGACTACGCGCATGCCACGGCGCCCAACCGGCGTTTCCCGGACGTCATCAGCCAGCGACTGATGAAGGCAGCCTTGAGCGGCGCGGCCGCGCCGTACAGCGATGAGCAGCTGCGGGCGCTCGGCGCGCACTGCAGCGAGCAGGAGCGCAACGCCGCCAGGGTGGAGCGCCAGGTGCGCAAGTCCGCAGCCGCGCTGCTGCTGCGCTCGCGCACGGGCGAGCGCTTCGACGCGATCGTTACCGGCGCGTCGCCGAAGGGAACCTGGGTGCGCATCTCGCATCCTCTCGCCGAGGGCCGCCTGGTGCAGGGCTTCGAGGGGCTGGACGTCGGCGATGCGGTGCGTGTGCAGCTAACTCACACCGACGTGGAGCGCGGCTTCATCGATTTCGTGCGCAGCCGCTAAGCGCGCCGCGCGCCGCGCGTTGCGCTTGCAAACCAACGGGCGGCGACTCTCGAGCGCAGTCGTCAGCGACACGTTTGCTACGGACGACGCAAAACGCCGACACCTTGCTGCGCTGCATTCGATCGACTTATATAGCTGGCAGGCCAGCCGCAGAACTTCCCGCCACGGAGGCCGTCGGATATGGAAGTGTGTGACACAGGAGGTGTGTGATGAGGCGTATTACGAGCTTACTGACAGCGACGGCCGCAATTGGACTGGCGGCATTTGCCCAGACGGTGGCTGCCCAGACTTCGACCGGGGCGGCGCAGCCGGCGGATCCGTCGACCGAGCCTGCGCCCTCGGCGCAGCAATCGATGCCCTCGCAGGAGTTGACGCAGGAGTCGACGACGCCATCCCCGTCGAGCACCATGAGCGCGGCGTCGGCGCAGCCGAGCACGCGGCTGGCGGCGATCGTTCCGTCAGGAATGTCGGCCGAGGAAGCCTGCACGGGCTTCAAGAGCGTTCGCGAGTGTGCGACCGCGCTGCACGCGGCGCAGAATTGCAACATTCCCTTCGCGGACCTGAAATCGAAGCTGACCGGCGGGAAGAAGCTCAGCGCGGCGATCCACGATCTGAAGCCCGAGGCGAATGCCAAGGAACAGGCGCGCAAGGCCGAGGAACAGGCGCGCAGCGACACGCAGGGCGCCCCCCAGGGCTGATGGCGCGTCGTCGATCGTTATGATCACGAGCCGTCGCGGGGGTCGCGAGACCCCCCGGCGGCGGGCCCGGAAGCTCAGTACTCCAGGTGCAGCCGCAGTGCATAGAAGCGCACCGGGCCGCGATCACGATTGAAGCCGGGATTGCGGATGTACTGCAGGTCCGGCCCGAACTGCACCCGCAGCGGTGCGCTCCCCTCACTCCATGCCCACTGCGCGCGGTAGTAGGATTCGACGATCTGCTCGTGCGCGTAGCTCAGCCGCCCGTCACCGAGCAGAAAGCCGCTCCCGCCGGCGGCAAGGTAGTCGCGATGCGGCCCGGAGAGGCCTTCGAAGACGATCCCCGCGCCCACGCGGTCATCGCGCCGTTGCCAGTGCGCACCCGAGAGCTGCCCGCCGAGGCTGGCGTGACGATCCACCTCGGTGAACGCGAAATCCTCCGTGCGGCCGTCATTCCAGCCCAGGCGCAGGAACAGGCCACTCTCGCCCTCATCGGCGAGCGGTTGCTCGGCATTGATGCCAAAGCCGCTCTTGTGCCGGCCGTCGCGATCGTTGGCGGCGATATCCGGCAAAGCGCCGGTCGCGGCGGCGATCGCCAGAGCCGCGCGATAGTCTCCCATGCGGGCGGTGTTGCGGTAGGCCAGCAGCCGTACGATGGCACCGTCCGCCCTCGGGGAGAGTGTGAGCTCCAGGTTCTGGCCCCGCGCCCGCGCGAGTGTCTCGAGCGTCTGGCCGTTGGCGAATAGCGGCATGCGGTACATGGCGTACTTCAGCGACCAGCCCGGGCTGATGTAGGCGAGCACCAAACCATCGCTGTAGCCGCGCGTGTTGGCGGCGTAGTCCCAGGCGGTGTTGTCCCACAACGACCAGTTCATGAATTGCGTGCGCGTCGAGCCGGCATAGCGGTTGCGGTCGAAATCATCCGGCAGCGCCATGCGGCCGGCCTTGAGCTCGAAGCGCCGTGCCGCCTCCGCCCCCGGGATCTGGTCCTGGGCGCGCTCCACGCGGGAGGTGGCGGTGCCGAGTGCCAGGATCAGCCGTGCATACACGCGCGCGATGTAGAACTGCTTCCTGAGGCCGGTCGCTCCCTGGCGGACGACGTCGCCGTTGGTGAGCCCTCCCAGCCCGGTCGCATCGCTCACCCCCGCGCCCATGAACTTCTCGGCATCGAAGTACAACTGCGCCTGGTCGAGCGGCGCCCAGCCGGTGTAGGCGCCGATGGTATGGGTGCCCTGGCGGTCGCCTTCGGGGTGCAGGCTGAGCGGTCCCCGGTAGGGCGAGTCGAGAGCGCTCTGCTGCTGCTCGATGAAGGTGTATTGTGCCCCGAGCAGCAGCGGGCGGTGGGTGTCCGGGGCGAGGGCCGGCGCCGGGCCGGCGGCGGAGGTGTCCCCGGTGGAAGCCGATTGTGCCGCTGCAACCGAGACGGACAGGCTGCAGTGCACGAGGCCGGTCAGCAGCAGCCCGCGGCAGCGGCGCGGATGGCGAGGCTGCGTCGTCGGCACCTGTCGCATCGGTGTCAGTATATACTATACCCCCCACCCTATAGGCGAGAGCGGAGGCCAAGGCATCGTGGGACACACAATCGAGGATAAGACGCGGCTGTTACAGCGCGTACGTCGGCTGCGCGGTCAGGTGGATGCGATCGAGCGCGCCTTGCAGAAGGATGCCGACTGTGCCCGGGTGATGCAGCTCACCGTGTCGGCGCGCGGTGCGGCCAACAGCCTGATGGCCGAGTTGCTGGAGGATCACATCCGCATGCATGTGTCGGATCCGGCGCACGATCGCGACCGCGGGCGCGCCCGCGGCGCCAAGCACCTCATCGAGGTAGTGCACGCCTATCTGAGATGAGCGCCCCTGGGCCGGCCTCAGCGCTTCTCGGCGCTGCGCCTCGTTGCGGCATCGGCGTTCACAAGGCCGAAGCCGGTGAAGTTGTTGATGGGGAGCTTCGGCATGGCGAACACCTGCGAAGTCCAGCTCCTTCCGTCGTCGAGCCTTACCGTCACCTTCATGCCGCGGAAGCGATCCGGGTCCTCCTGCGTGGAGCCCTGAATCGGAGCAAACACCGACAGCCCGAAATCGAATGATTCGTGTGCGGTGAAGCTTCTGGGGGCGAACTTCATGGTGAAGCGGGTCCCGTCCGTATTGACGGTATGCATGATGTCGGTGATTCTCGGGCCATTCGAGGGGCCGACACTGAAGCGGTTCGGGTTCGGGTTGAACACGAGCCCGATCGATGAGGTGTCGAGGGTGATTGACGCCACTGAATGGTGGCCGATCGCGCCCACCTCGACGGTGAAATCACGATCGAAGCGCGTCCAGTCGAAGTTGACGGAGAAATCCAGCGGCCCGGCGAATGCGCCGGCGACCGAGCGGACATTGGGGGTGCGGATGGGCGTCGCGGTCTCCTGCAGGCGCTGATAGATCCCGTGCGGCGCGAGCTTGCCCGGGCCACCGGCCGCCTGCAGCACGAGGCCAGCCACCGCGGCGGCATCGGGCGCAGCGGCACTCGTGCCGAAGAAGTTCGGGAAGCCGTCACCGTCGGAGTCAAACCCGAAGAAGGTGGTGTCCACTCCGTCGGCAGCGGTGAGCTGCGGCGTGAAGCGCACCTCGGGCTGGTGGAGGCGGTTGCCCCGGGTGTCAAAGTAAATGGTCACGGGACCCGGGGAGCTGAAGTCCTCGGGGAAGTTGGGAATGGCGTAGTAGGTTGCGGCGACACCGCGACCACCGCGGGCCGCCGGGTGGCCCCAGGTCGAGGACGCGTTCTGCCGCTCGCTCACACCCAGGCCGTTTATATTGATGTATTTGATGTGCTTCGCCGGGCCGCCGTTGACGTTGCCGATGACGAGCTGGAAGTCGCTGACGTTTGCCCCGCCCACGGAGTCGTCAGCAAACGGAGCCAGCGCTACGAACTGCATGGCTTGATCGGTCAGCAGGTTGTTATCGGTCGTGTAGAAAACGTTCAGCAGGGTCGGGTCGGCCGGGTCCAGCCACTTACCATTCTTATCGAAGACGTAGACGATGTAGCTCGTCTCTACCAGGCCGAGATTGAACGGCTCATCCCACTGAAAGGAGACGCTGTTCACGCCCGTGACGGTGAAGCGCTGCGTGATGCTCGGCGCGCCGTGACGGTTGAAATTGTGCACCGTCTTCGGGCGGATAGCAGCCGGGATCTGCTCCAGATGCACGTTACCGTGGCCATCCTCGGCAAGGTCCACGGCGCTGGCGAAAGAGATCGGGTTGTACGTGTCCTCGAAAGCCTCGAGGCCGTTGTTGCCCGCGGAGGAGAAGTAGGCGGCGCCCGCCTGGCTGACCAGGTCTACGGCCTGCGCCAGGATGCCGTCCGAATACATGGGCTCATCGGAGTAGCTGACGTCGTCGACGATCACATCGGCGTTGAACATTGAACGCAGTCCGAGGATGTTCTCCGCGAACTGCAGCTCGCCGTTGAAGGCGCTCGCGAAGCCGAGATCCGCGGCGGGCGCGATGTCGTGCACCAGTTGCAGCATCGCCCGGCCTTCATCGGTGGCCGGCCCGTTGGCGGTGATGGTGGCGGGCAGTTCGTCCTGAAGGACGAAGACCCCCTCTTTCGGCAAAGCGCCGCTCTTGATGTCGTCGAGCGCGTGGTCGGTGCAGCCTGCGGCAGTCGCGGTCGGGGTCGGGCACTTATCGAAGCTGTCCGAGAGGGCGGCGATGCGGATGCCCTTGCCATCGAAGCCGTGGGCGTTGGCGATATCGGCCTTTTCGAGCACGGCCGCCTGTTTCGGGGGGAGGGCGGCATGCCTGGCCGGACGCTGCTGGGCGTGCAGCGAGTGGATGCCGGAAATGTCCGCTGCCTTGTGGACTGCGCTCAATGGCAGGAAACCCTCGACGAGCGACGGATTTATGCTGCTGCGGGTCTGCAGGCGAAAGCCCGCTGCGGCGAGTTGCGTGAGCACGGCACTGGCGTCGGCATTCGGCAGCAGACGGACCAGCACCAGCGGGTCGCCGTGACTGCTGATGTGCAGCGCGAGCTGCGCTGGCAGGCGGGAGTCACCGCGATCGTAGGCAGCCGCCAGCTCCCGCAACCCGGACGCGAGTGGCGCAGGGGCGGCGGATGCACTCGTGAAAGCGTTGGCCAACAGGCAAAGCGTTGCCGAGCCGGCCGCGCCGAGCAAACGAAAGCTGCGCATGAGTGTTCTCCCGGGTGCACGCGTGTTATTTCGAGGCGCGCGTTCAGGGCGAGACGCTAGAAGCCGCGATGGGCTGCGTCAAGACCCGAAAGACACCGGGGAACGCTCAGATGCGGTGCTTGCGCTCCTTGAAGAAGCGCGCGACGCGCTCGGCGGCATCGGGAGCGAGCCCCTCGTTCTTGAACAGCCGCAGCGCATGAGCGTCCTGCAGCGTGAGCCCGTCGCTCTCGATCAGGGCGCGCTTGTTCACCTGATTGGAATACCAGGAATTGGCCAGGATGTCCGCGGCGAGCGCGGCGAGCTCGGCGTCGAAGCGATCATCCGCAAAGCAGAAATTCGCAAGATGTATCTCGTGCGCCTCGGCGCCGCTGTAGCTGCGGCAGGTGTACATCATCTCGCTTGCCTTGGCCGTGCCGACCCGATGCGGGAGGCGCAGGCTCAGCCCCCAGATCGGGGTGAGCCCCCAGCGTGCATAGGCATCGCAAAAGCTGGCCGACTCCGCGGCGACGATGAGATCGGCCGCGAGCGCCAGCTCGAGTGCGCCGGTCGAGCAATGGCCCTGCACGGCGGAGATGACCGGCTGCGGCAGGTTCGCGACCTTGGCGATGACCTCGACGTAGTAATGGGGCTTCGCGTGCGCCTTGACCTGTGCCAGCACCTCCTGCATGTCGTGGCCGGAGGAAAAATTGCCGCCCGCCCCGCGCAGGATCACGAGCCCCACCGTTCTTGGTCTCGCGGGCAATGGCCTCGACGTGCTCTTCCAGCGTCTCGATCATGTCCTTGGAAAGCGCATTGAGCTTCTGCGGGCGATTCAACGTGAGGATCGCCGCGCCGTCCTTGTTCTCGCGTAACACCAGGTTGTTCATTTGAATGTCGCCCCCGGAAGATTCCACCACCCTCCGCCGAGCGCCTGGAACAGGCCGGCGGTGTCCGCATAACGATTGGCCTGGGCCTGAACGAGCGCCAGCTCCGCCTGTTGATAGGCTGCTTCCGCGTTCAGGAGTGCCACCAGGCTGAGCGCTCCCATCTCGTACTGGCGCCGCACGAGATCGAGCGCTGCCTTGGCGGCAGCATCGGCCGCGGCGGTCGCCTTGAGAGCGTCGGCATCCGCCTGCAGCGCCCGCAGCGTGTCGGCGACATTCTGGCAGGCGAGGATCACTGCGGCCCGATACTGCGCGGCGGCCTCATCGAGCGCCGCATCGGCGGCGCGGTGCTTGTAGAGGAGCTCCCCGGCATCGAACAGCGTCTGGGTGAGCGAGGCGCCAAGATCCCAAAAGCCGGTGTAGGGACCGAACAGGTGGCCGATCTGCAGCGCCGCCGAGCCGGTGTTCGCGCTGATGGTGAACTGCGGCAGCATGTTCGCGAGCGCCACGCCTGCCTGCGCGGAAGCGGCATGCAGGTTCTCCTCGGCCTGGCGCACGTCCGGGCGCTGCTCGATGAGTTTCGAGGGGAGGCTCACCGGCAGCTCCGTGGGGAGGGTGAGATCTGCGAGGGTGAAGGTTTCGGGCGGCTCACCCGGGGGGAGTCGTCCGAGCAACGCCGTGAGCGCATCCCGCGTCTGCCCGAGCTGCTTCTGCAGCGGCGGCAGGGTAGCGGCGGTCTGCGCCTCCGCGGCCTGCTGCGCGAGCAGGTCGGCCTGGCTCGCTGTTCCGAGAGTGCGCTGGCGCTGCACGGTCTCGGTGAGCTGGTGTTGCAGCTCCAGCAGCCGCCCGGTGGCGGCGATCTGTCCCCGAAGCGATGCTTCCTGCACGGCCGTGGTGACCACGTTGCTGCTCAGGGTGACGTAGGTCGCGACCAGCTGCCAGCGCGTGCTCTCGACCTGCGCGCGCGTGGCTTCCAGCGCGCGGCGCGTGCCGCCGAACACGTCCGGCATGTAGCCGAGGCTGAGCTGTGCGGTATAGAGATCGTAGTAGGGATTGACCTGCGGGAGACTGGTGGGATTGGCGAGGGTATCGACGGGGTTCTTGGCACGCGTCGCGTTGAACTGGCCCTGCAGCTCGGGAAAAAAGCCGGCGCGTTGCGCTTTGTAGAGCGCACGCGCCTGCCGCAGCGCCGCCTGCGCCGCATCGATGCTCGGGTTGCCCCGCAGGGCCTGCCCGACCAGCGCGGTGAGCTGCGGCGACTGAAACAGCGTCCACCACTCCCCGGGGATGTCCTGTCCGCCGGCGAAATGCTGGGCTGCGCCGGCAAAATGTTGCGCGTCGCTTCCTGGGCCGGCGGCGGCGGCCGTCGTGCCCTGGGATGAAGCGCTGCCGTAGTCCGCAGCCGCCGGCGGGGCGGGCCGGTGGAAATTCGGACCGACCGCGCACGCCGACAGCGCGGCGAGGAGCGCGGTGGCAGGCAAGCGCCATGGCACGCTCAGCTCCATCGTGCCTCGCCATGGCGCCGCTCGGCCCAATGCTCGATGACGTGATACATCGAGGGCAGCACGAACAGGGTGAGCACGGTGGAGATGGCGAGTCCGCCAACCACCACGGTGGCGATGCCGCGTTGAACGTCGCTCCCCACACCGGTGTGCAGCGCCGCGGGCAGCATCCCGAGCGTGGCGACGGTGGCGGTCATGAGCACCGGCCGCAGCCGCTCGGTCGCGCCCTTCAGGATGGCCTCGTGCAGGTCGAGGCCTGAGCTTCGCATGCGATTGAGATTGGCCACCATGATGATGCCGTTTTGCACGGCCACACCGAACAGCGCGATGAACCCCACGCCGGAGGCCACGTTGAGAGTCTGGCCGGTCAGCTGCAAAGAGACCAGGCCGCCGAGAGTAGCGAGCGGGACGACCCCCAGGATCAGCAGTGCCTGGCGGAACGATCGCGTGCCGACGGTGAGAAATATCAGCATCATCCCCATGACCAGCGCCCAGGATCACCAGCAGGCGCGCCTCGGCGCGGCGCTGGTTCTCGAACTGCCCGCCCCATTCGAGGCGTATCTTGCCCGGGTCGAAGTGCACGCGTGCCGCGATCTTTGCCTGGGCCTCCGCCAGATAACTCGACAGGTCGCGGTCGCGATTGTCGATACGGATGGTGAGGTTGCGCCGGCCGTTCTCGCGCGTGATGGTGCTTTCGCCCGATTGCACGCGAATGTCGGCGATCTGTGACAGCGGCACCTGCATCCCGCCCGAGGTGTTGACGAAGAGGTTCGCCAGAGCCTCCGGGCGCTCGCGGCTGGCGGCCATGAAGCGCACCGTGAGGTTGTAGACGTGCTCGCCGACGTAGACCCTCGAGACCGGCGCCTGGCCGACGCCGGTCTGAATGACGTTTTGCACGTCGGCGATGTTGATGCCATAGCGCGCCGCCTTCTCGCGATCCACCCGGATGTTTATCTGCGGGATCGGCGCTTCCTGGAAGATCGAGGCACTCGATGTGCCCGGGATGGTGTAGAGCACATCCACCATTTGCTGGCTCAGCCTGCGCAGCATGACCAGATCGTCGCCGTAGACCTTGATGACGAGCGGGCTGTGCGCGCCGCCGATCATGTCGTTGACCCCGTCGATGATCGGCTGGCTGATGCCGATCGCATAGCCGGGCAGGTCGCGCGTCAACGTGGTTGCCAGCTTGTCGACGAACTGTTTCTTGGATTCGCCGCTCGGCCAGGCGCCATAGGGCTTCAGTCCGACCGGCGCTTCGATGTGCGACATGGTCCAGGGATCGGTGCCGTCGTCGTTGCGTCCGGTCTGGGTGACCACGTACGAGACTTCCGGGAACCTGAGGATGGCACGCCGCAGATCGCTCGCCATGTCGCTGGCCTTGTTGAGCGCCAGCCCGGTCGGCATTTGCACCTGCAGCCACAGCGCCCCCTCATCCAGGTCGGGCAGAAAATCCCGCCCGACGGTGGCGCCCAGCCCGACCACCGCCAGCAGTGCGAAGACCGCGATGCCGTAGACGATGCGCGGCTGCTCGACGCAGGCTGCCAGTACGCGCTCATAACCGAGCGTCAGCCGCTCGAGCCAGCGGTTGTGATAGACCGGGCCGGGCTTGCGGTAGGCGAAGTATGCGAGCCCGGGCACGAGCGCCAGCGCGGTCAGCAGCGCACCCAGCAGCGCATAGGCCATGGTGTAGGCCATGGGCCTGAAGAGCTTGGCCTCGGCCCGCTCGAAGGAGAACAGCGGCAGGTAGGCGGTGATGATGATGAGACTTGCGAAGAATATCGGTCGGGTCACCTGCACGGCCGCCGCCTTGACCTCGCTTTCGCTCAGCTCCTCGTTCGGCATGGCTTCGCGACGGCGCAGAATGGCCTCGGTCACCACGATGGCACCGTCCACCAGGATCCCGAAATCGATCGCCCCGAGCGAGAGGAGATTGGCGGAGACCCTGGTGAGATTGAGCAGGGAAAACACCGCCACCAGAGCCAGCGGAATCGACACGCCCGCCACCAGCGCGCTGCGCGGGCTGCCGAGAAAGAGGATCAGGATCAGAAACACCAGCGCGATGCCCTCGAGGATGGTGCGTCCCACCTTGTGTATCGTGGCCCGCACCAGATCGTCGCGATCGATGTAGGGCACGATGCGCACGTCCTGGCGGGCGAGCTGGCGATTGAGCTCTGCGACTTTGGCGTGGATGCCGCGCAGGGTTTGCGAAGGGTTCTGGTACTTCAGCATCAGCACGATGCCTTCGATCGTGTCCGGATTGTTGTCCTTGCCGAGGATCCCCTCGCGCTCCTGGTGACTCAAGGTGGTGCGGCCCAGATCGCGCACCAGCACCGGCGCGCCATTGACCTGAGTGACCACGGTGGAGCCGATGTCGGCGAGGCTGCGGATCAGCCCGACGCCGCGGATCACGTAGCTCTGATCGCCGCGCGAGACGCGGCCGCCGGCCGCATTGGCGTTGTTGTTGTTGATGGCATTGATCACGTCGGTGATGCCGAGGCCGTACTGCTGCAGCTGCCGCGGATCGAGATCCAGCTGGTATTCGGTGGTGAAGCCGCCGAAGTTCGTGTCGTCGACCACGCCTGGCACGGACTTGAGCGCCGGAATCACCGTCCAGCGCTGGAGCTCCGACAGCTCCTGGAGATTTCTGCTGTCGGATTCGAGCGTATAGCGGTAGATCTCGCCCCCGGGTCCGGTGACCGGGTCGAGCGAGGGCGCGGCTCCGCTCGGGAGAGTCACCTGGCTGATGCGCTCCAGCAGGCGCTGGCGCACCCAGTAATCCTCATAGCCGTCGCGAAACAATACTGTGATCAGCGACAGCCCGAAGGTGCTGGAAGAGCGCATCAGCAGCAGCCCGGGCGTACCGTTGATCTGGCGCTCGAGAGGCACGCTGATGAGCTGCTCGACCTCTTCGGCGGCGAGACCGGGCATCTGCGTCGTGATCTGCGCGGCGACGTCGCCCAGCTCCGGGTAGGCCTCGACGCTCAGCGTCACCCAGGCGTAGACGCCGAAGACGCTCAGGAGCAGCGCGATCACGATTACCGCGACGCGCCGGCGCAGGCAGAGTCCGACGAACCGGTCAATCATTGAGCAGGATCCCGCCCCTGACCAGGACCTGCTCGCCGGGGTTGACCCCGGAGCTGATTGTGACGGAGGAACTCTCCTCGAGCTGCAGGTCGACGCTACGCCGCTCAAAGGTCCAGGGCGCTGTCGCCACGAAGACGCTGGTGCGGTCGTTGTTCATGAGCAACGCAGAGCTCGGCAGGATCACCCGCTGCTGGGGGCGACCCTGGAGCGTCACGGTCGCGAACATGTTGGGCTTCAGGGCGTGATCGGCATTCTCGAAGGCGATGCGCACCTTGTTGCGCCGTGAATCCGGCTCGATCACGTCCGACACGAACAGCACCTTGCCGCGCCAGGTGCGGCCCGGATACGCCGCCAGGGCGACCTGCGCATCCTGCTCCGCCGCGATCCCCGCCACGTCCTTCTCCGGCACCAGGGCCGTGACCCACACGGTCGACAGATCCGCGATGGTCATGATCGGCTGGGTCGGGTCGTTGATCATGTTGCCGGCGGCGACCGACAGCGCGGTAACGCTGCCGGACACCGGTGCGCGCACCGTGAGCAGCCGTGAGCGCGCGCCGTCGCCCGCTACCCCGATCGCCGTCAGCCGCGCCTGCGTGCGGGTGTGTTCGGCCACGGCCTGCGTGTGCTCGCTGCGCGCCTGGTCGAGATCGCGCTGCGAGGCCGCGCCGATCCTGAACTGCTCCTCCTGGCGCGCGAGGTTGCGGGTGCTCAGGTCGAGAGTGTCTGCAGCCTTGTCATCATCGTCCCAGGCCTGCCCCAGGTCCGGGGAATTGATGATCGCCAGAGCCTGGCCCCGCCGCACCCGCTCGCCGAGGGCCACCTTGAGCTCGAGCACCCGCCCGCTCAGTGGGGGCAGCACGGCAGCCGTGCGCGCCGGATTGGATTCGACGATGCCGGGGAGCGTCACAGTCGCGGCGGTGGACTGCGCCGATGCCGGCATCACCGTCAGTCGCCGGCGCAGGGGCGAGCTCGCTGGAATGAAGATCCGGCTTCCCTGGTGCACCAGTGGCGGGGACTGCGCGACGGAGCCGCGCCCTGCACCGAACAGTCCAAAACCGTGCGTGAGCAGAAGCAGAAGCAGCAGCACCCCCGCGCCGATTCCGCCCCAGAGGAAGGCGCGGCCGCGCGGCGTGGCTGAATGATCGTGTGTTTCCATGACGATCGCCTGCAAAAACCGCTGACACTACCTGCAGATCCATGACAAAACGTCGCGCGCACCGCCGACGCCCGGTGGCCGGCGCGCGGCGGGCGGATTCTTCGCCCGGCCGCGGCTAAAGTCAACAGATACCATACCCCCCACCCTATATACCCGCCGGCGTGCATGCGCGTGGCGGGGGAGGATGCACAGGAAGCTTGCGCGAGCAGCAAGCTGCTCAGGCGTGATAGTCGGCCGCCACCGTCTCGTCGACCGCCGTCTGCCGGGAGCCCAGGACGTTGAACAGCAGGGTCAACAGCACTGCCAGCAGCAGGTTGAGAATGAGCGTGTAGAAGGCGGTATATCCCGGCAGGGTGTAGCCGCCGAGCTCCAGCGGAAATGTGGGCTTCAGGCCGACGTGCACCGCCATGGCGGTGCCGGCGAACGTGCCGGCCGCCCAGCCGAGCAGCAGTGCCCACGGGTTGAACCAGCGCGTGTAGACGCCGAGCATCACCGTCGGAAGTGTCTGGATGATCCAGATACCGCCCAGCAGCTGCAGCTGGATGGCGTACTGCGTGGGCACGAACAGGATGAAGGCGAGTGCCCCGGCCTTGACGACGAGGGACACCCACTTCGCCATCTGCGCTTCCTGCTTGTCGGTCGGATTTCTGTTGATGAACTCCCGGTGGATGTTGCGCGTGTAGAGGTTGGCGGCTGCGATCGACATGATCGCGGCGGGCACCAGCGCGCCGATGCCGATGGCGGCGAAGGCAACGCCGACGAACCAGGCAGGAAAGCTGTGCAGCAGCAGGGCGGGCACGGCGTAGTTGTTGCCGAACTGCTTGAAGCCGGCGGCGAATTCCGGCATTCCCTTGACGCCGGCGGCGAGGGCGAAGAAGCCGATGAGGGCGAGGAGGCCGAGCATGAACGTGTAGCCGGGCAGCATGGCGGCGTTGCGGCGAATGGCGCCACCGCTGCTGGCGCTCAGGATGCCGGTCAGGGTATGCGGGTAGAGGAACAAGGCCAGCGCCGAGCCGAGCGCCAGCGTCGCGTAGGAGGCGTATTCACCGCTGGAATGCGCCGTGGGTGGTTTCAGCAGGAGCTTCGCTTCCGGCACGGCGGCGAAGATCTTGGCGAAGCCGCCCAGCTCCATCGGGATGACAATGACCGCGACGAAGGCGGTGATGTAGATCAGGATGTCCTTGACGATTGCGATCGAGGCCGGTGCGCGCAACCCGCTGGAGTACGTGAAGGCCGCCAGTATTGCGAACGCGATGAGCAGCGGCACATCGGCCGCAAAGCCCGTCCCCGAGATGCCGAGCGCGCCGACCACTACCTGGATGCCGACCAGTTGCAGCGCGATGTAGGGCATCGTGGCGACGATTCCCGTGAGCGTGACCGCCAGCGCCAGCCAGCGGTTGCCGAAGCGGCCGCGCACGAAATCGGCGGCGGTGATGTAACCGCGCTTATGGCACACGTACCACATGCGCGGAAACACCAGAAACAATATGGGGTAGATGACGATCGTGTAGGGGACTGCGAAAAACGCCAGCGCCCCGGCCCCGAAAGCCAGCGCCGGAACCGCGATGAACGTATAGGCGGTATACACATCACCGCCGACCAGGAACCAGGTGATGACCGTGCCGAAGCGCCGGCCGCCGAGTCCCCATTCATGCAACAGGTCGAGATCGCCCTTGCGCCAGTGCGCGGCGGCAAATCCCATCCACGTGATGAAGGCGAACAGCAGCACGAAAATAACGAGAGCAACCCAGTTGACGCCCTGCATCACTGCCCCCAAGGCTCGTGCTGTTCGTTGGTGTCGAGGACCTGCCGGAGAGGGCCGCGGCTACTCGGTGGTGGCGAAGTAGACCACCGCCGTGAAGACCGCACTGATGATGACCCACAGCATCTGATACCAGTAGAAGAACGGTATCCCCATCCAGGCAGGCCCGAGGCTGTTATAGAAGGGCGGCCACAGAACGGCGACGAATTGAACGATGAAGAGCAGGTACCACCAGCTCCATACGCCGTGCTTTCTTGGTGTCACGTTCATGGCGAGACCCTCCTGCAATCAAGTGTAGCGCGGGTCGCGCGCCGCTGCGTGCCGCGGCTTCATGGCCTGCACGCCGCAGGCCATGAAGCCGCACCTGCCTCTGCTCCTTCAGAACTTGAAGCGCACCCCCGTGGTGGTGGTGAGGGTGGAGGTGTGGAGGAACCCGTTCGCCAGGCCGTCCTGCACGCCGGTAAGGAAGGTGCCCAGGTACACGTCAAAACGCTTGCTGAGGCGATAGTCGAGGAGCAGCGACCCGCTGTGTTCCCAGCCGCTGCAGGCCGGCGCTGATCGTGCTGGAGCAGCCCGCCGCCTTGCCGACGGCGAAGGAGTTCTGCCTGTACCCGTAATAGGCCAGGGTCACCTCAAAAGCCGGAGTCGCCGCCCACTTCACCCCGCCCCACAAAACCTCCAGGACCTTCTCCTTCTCAAAGGCGGTATTGTTGACGGCCGCCAGCACATAGCCGCCGATGGTGAGTGTCCCGGGAGCGTAGGGGTTGGCGGGATTGGCGAAGTCGATGTGCTCGTAGGCGCCATACAGCGTCACGGTGCCGAACTTGTAGAGCGCCATCGCGGCGAAGGTTTCGTTGTCGGAGATGGTGGCGGCGAGTGAATTGCTCGCCGAGTAGCACTGCGCCCCGAGCGGGTTGGCCGGGGGCTTGACCGAGTTGGCGCACACGGTGGCCAGCTCCGACACCTGCGCTGCACTGAGCGCAGCGGTCGCCACGGCGTTGTACTTCTTGGCGTAATAGGCATCGACCGATAAGCCCGCGAAATCCGCCCCCACCGTCGCCTGGAACGCGGTGTTGGTCGAGCCGCGCGAGCCGCTGAACTGGTACAGCGCCCCCAGGTGCACCGCGCCGTACTTGGCGGTGTACTTCAGCGACTGATCCAGCCGCCGATCCTCGGTGTCACCGCCTCCGGCGGTGGTGCCGGAGAAACCGATGAGCGAGAACGCCTGCGCCGCCCCCATCGGGTCGTACTTGGCGATGCCATCGGCGAGGGGCGTCACGTGCCGCCCGAAGGTGAGCGAGCCCATAGTCGGGGAGCTGAAGCCCGCATAGGCCGCCCCCGCAAACAGCTGCCCCGCGACGCTGGAGTCGACGTTGGTGGTCTGTGCGGTGAGCGCGCGGCCGTTGTTCAGCACCTGCGACTTGAGCGCATCGCTCAGGTTCCCCGACTGGGGATTGAAGAAGGTCTCGAGCCGAAACACCCCCGACCAGTCCCCCGCAATGGGCTCCACGCCCGAGAGCCCGATACGCGACTGGCTCAGGTTGCTCGGGGTGACTGCCGTGATCGAGCCGTTGCTGTTCTTCTGGATGATCGATTCGGTGCCGGCGGGGAAGTAATCGCTGATCGGCACCCCGTCCGTCTGGTACTGCAGTCCAATATCCACGATGCCGTAGAGGGTGATCCCGTTCCAGGTGAGACTGCCGTCGCTCTTGGCCGGCGCGGAGGTTTGACCCGCCTGCCCATGCGCAACGCCCGCCGCCAGCAGCGACAGGGTCACTGCAGCTCCCACGCGCGCGACGCCGCGAGGGCCAGCGCGCCATCCATTTGTCGATGACACTTTCTTGTTCACTGAAAATCCTCCCCTGAGCGACTTGAAGACGCCTTAAGTCATTTGATATTCCGGTCCTTGGTTTCCGGCAGAAACAGCGTGCCGATCACGACGGTCATGAGGGCAACGATGATCGGGTACCACAGGCCGTAGTAGATATCGCCGGTCAGTGCCACGAGAGCGAAGGACACCGTCGGCAGGAAGCCGCCGAACCAGCCGTTGCCGATGTGATAGGGCAACGACATGGACGTGTAGCGGATGCGGGCGGGGAACAGCTCCACGAGCCAGGCAGCGATCGGGCCATACACCATGGTCACGTACAGCACCAGGATCACGAGCAGCACGAGCACCATCACATAATTGATCTGCGCAGGATCCGCCTTGGCCGGATAGCCCGCTTCCTTCAGGGTGCCGCTGAGGGACTTGGAGAACTTCTCGCTCGCGCTCTTGAACTCGGCAGCCGACATCGGGCCGCCTTCGACGGAAGCCACTTCGGTGGTGCCGATGCGAATGTGGGCCACGCTGCCGAGGGAGGCCGCCTCGTTCCTGTAGGGAACGCCGGCCTTGGCGAGCGCTGCCTTGGCGACGTCGCAGGACTGGACGAATTTCTTCTTGCCGACCGGATCGAACTGGAAGGTGCACGCCGCCGGATCCGCGATCACCGTCACCGGCGAGCGCGCGGCGGCGCTCTCGATGGCCGGGTTGGCGAAGTGGGTTATGCCCTTGAAGATCGGTACGTAAGTGATCGCCGCGAGCAGGCAACCCACCAACACGATCTTCTTTCGGCCAATGCGATCGGAGAGGCGGCCGAACACGAGGAAGAACGGCGTGGCGATCAGCAACGCCGCCGCGATGAGGAGATTGGCGGGCTGCGCCTCGACTTTCAGAACCTGCGTGAGGAAGAAGAGCGCGTAGAACTGCCCGCAGTACCACACCACCGCCTGCCCCGCGGTGGCCCCGAGGAGCGCCAGGATGACGATGCGCAGGTTCTGCCAGCGTGCAAAAGACTCCGTAAGAGGGGCCTTGGAGCGGGTGCCGTGGGCCTTCATCTCCAGAAACACCGGCGACTCGGCGAGCTGCAGCCGGATGTAGACCGAGACCACGAGCAACGCGATGGACAGAAGGAACGGGATGCGCCAGCCCCAGGTGTCGAAATCAGCCCCGAGGAGCGAGCGCGTGACGAGAATGACGATGAGACTCAGGAACAGGCCGAGGGTCGCGGTCGTCTGGATCCAACTCGTGTAGAGCCCGCGCTTGCCCGGCGGCGCATGCTCGGCGACGTAGGTCGCCGCACCCCCATACTCTCCACCCAGTGCCAGGCCCTGCAGCAGCCGCAGGCCGACGAGCGTGATCGGTGCTATCACGCCCACCTGTGCATAGCTCGGCAGCACCCCGACCAGAGCGGTCGCCGTACCCATGATGATGATGGTGATAAGGAAGGTGTATTTGCGGCCCACCAGGTCGCCGAGCCGGCCGAACAGCAGCGCGCCGAAGGGGCGAACGGCAAAACCGGCGGCGAAGGCGAGGAGGGCAAAAATGAATCCGGTCGTCTCGTTTACACCGGAGAAGAACTGTTTCGAGATGATCGCCGCGAGCGAGCCGTACAGGTAGAAGTCATACCATTCGAAGACGGTTCCCAGGCTCGAGGCGAAGATGACATGGCGGTGCGCCTTGTCGATCCCGGACTCGTACGCCGGCAGATTTGTCGTGGCCACGGGAACGCTCCTGCGCTGGTTGTGATTATCGTTCTAACCTGCTGACCGGACGTGAGACAGTATTTCACGCGCCACAGGTGCGGGCCAAGTCCCACAATGTTTTGTGACAGAATTACAACAGCGGGACCCGCGGCTGAGAGGCTTCAGATGCGCAGGGGCCGCAGGCAGCCTATAACACACCAGCGTTACAGCTCCACCTCCACCCCGGCTTCACCCGCCACGATCGTGCCAATCAGCGCCGCCTGCACGCCGCCGTGGCTGGCAAAGGCGTCCATCACCTGCGGGAGCGCCCCCGGGTCACAGGCCACCAGCAGCCCGCCCGAGGTCTGCGGGTCGCACAGCAGCGCCCGCTGCGCAGCGCTCAGAGCCGGGCGCAAGCCGTATGTCATCGCCATAGGAGGCCCAGTTGCGCGCGGAGGCCCCGGTGACGACCCCGGCGCCGGCGAGGGTGAGCGCGCCATCGAGCAAGGGTATGCGCGTCATGCTCAACCGTGCGCCTACACCGGAGCCGCGGCACATCCCGAGCAGATGACCGAGCAATCCGAACCCGGTCACGTCGGTCATGGCGTGTACGCCGGAAAACTGCGCGAGGGCGGGGCCGGCGCGATTGAGCCGGGTGGTGAGCTCCACCATCGCACGATAATCGGAGGGGGCGAGCTGCTGCTTCTTCAGGGCTGCCGACAGGACGCCGACGCCGAGGGGTTTGCCGAGCACCAGGGCATCGCCGGCGCGCGCCTCGCAGTTGCGCTTCACCTGCTGCGGATGCACGACGCCGATCGCAGCCAGGCCGTAGATCGGCTCTGCCGAATCGATGCTGTGCCCGCCCGCGATGGGCAACCCCGGCCTGTGCGCAGATGCTCTCGCCGCCGCGCAGGATCGTCGCGGATCACCTGCGCCGGCAGCACGTTGACCGGCATGGCGACGATGGCGAGCGCGAGGATCGGCGTGCCGCCCATGGCGTAAACATCCGACAGGGCGTTGGCAGCGGCGATGCGTCCGAAGTCAAAGGGATCGTCGACGATCGGCATGAAGAAGTCGGTGGTGGCGACGATCGCCTGAGTGTCGTTGAGCCGATAGACCGCCGCGTCGTCTGCGGTCTCGGTACCGACCAGCAGCTGCGCAAACGGCGGCAGTGGCGCGGAGCGCTTCAGGAGCTCCGCCAGCACGCCGGGCGCGATCTTGCAGCCGCAGCCGCCGCCGTGGGACAGCGAGGTGAGGCGGGGCGGGGAGGGGACGGGGGTCGACATGGGTTGCCCGCGCACCGGGCCTGGCCAGAATAAACGGCCGGCGCGGTCCGGGGGAAGTCGCGGCGGGCTCGGGCGTAGCGGCGGGCGCCCGTTCGCCGCATGCCTTGGCGGAAGGCAGCAGGAGTCGAACCTACCAGGAAGCGTCTGACGCCCCCTCCTGGGTTTGAAGCCCAGCCGCACCACCGGGTACGTGTGCCTTCCGGCGTATCAGGACGAGCGCCAGCCCTATCGCGACGCAGTACATGCGCATCGCGCACGCGGCGCGTGTAGCCGACGCGATCGAAAAACTCCAGGATCTGGATGGCGCGCTTGCGCCCCGTACCGAGCGCATCGCGGTAATGCGCGGCACTGACCGCGCCGTGCTGCTGCGCCAGGGCGCCGACAATGGCCGCAAGCTCCGCGACACAGCCGGCGTCGTAGAAGAGATCCTGCACGACCTGGTACACACTGCCCTGCATGACGAGCTTGCGCAAGACCTGGCGTACCCGCTGCTCGGGCTCACGCGCGCTCGCGGCCAGCGCACGCACCCAGGGCGGATCGAAGCGCCCCGCTGCGATCAGCGGTTGCAAAGTGTGCGCGAGCGCGCGGTCCGGCTTCCGACAGCATCACGGTATGTTCGGGCATGTGCAGCCACGGTGCGCTGCGCGCGATGACCCGCTCCTCGAGAAGCGCATCGATCAGCACGCGCCACAGCGCCTCGGCGATGCCGGGAATCGCCATGCGGCGCAGGCGCGCGACATCGGGTCCGGGCTCTTCGGGACTGTGCGCATGGAAGAGCGCGCAGCGCGCTCACGGCCTGCGCGCGCAGCGCCTCCCAGTGCGAGGCGAGCAGCACGAAGCGCTCATTGCCGGCCGGGAAGCTGACGGCATCCGGCGGCAGCGCAATCGCTGCCGCCGGGAGCCCGGTGAGGCGCACCAGGTCGCTCATGCGCACCCCGACGGGCGAGTGTTGCAGGAGCGCGCTGATGCCTCCTGCCGTCGATCAGCTGCTCGAGTGCGTCAAGATAGCGATGGCGCTCGTGCGAGCGGCGCCGGCGCGCCGGCGCAAAAGGATCCAGCACCACACCGCCCCCCAGCGTATGTGTCGCCTGCGCATCGCGGACGATGAAGCGATCGCCGGGCAGCGCGCAGACCGGCGCATCGAAGACCAGCTGCGCGCGCTGCGACCCGCCCGCCGGAGCCTGCGTCGCTTCCAGCAAGACGATATGCGCTACGCGGTGCAGCGTACCGAGGTGCACGTGCAGCGGCGCCCAGGATGCAAGTCGCACCCTGCTGTCCGGCAGCAGCCGCAGGCGGACGTCGAGGCGCCGGGTCGCTGCCAGCAGCTGCGGCTCGGCGAGCCAGTCCCCGCGTGCGATCGCGCTGCGCTCGAGGCCGGCGAGATTCAGCGCGCAGCGTTGTCCGCAGCGGCCGCTGTCGGCGGCGCGATTCTGGGCATGAAGACTGCGGACGCGCGCTGCCGTGCCCGCGGGCATCACGCACACCGTATCGCCGGTGCGCACCTGACCCGAGAACACCGTCCCCGTGACGATGGTGCCATGGCCGGAGAGGGAGAAGACCCGGTCCACTCGCCAGGCGGAACAGCCGCGCATCGCTGGCGTACCTGCAGATGCGCTGCCTGCTCCTCGAGGTAACGGCGCAGCGCGGTGACGCCGCGGTCAGCGGCGTCGGTGGCATTGAGCCGGAAGATGCGCGCTCCCTGCAGTGCCGTCGCGGCGAGCAGCTGCGAGATCTGCTGCTCGCACCGCCTGCAGGCGCGCCTCATCGGCGCGGTCCGCTTTGCTGAGCGCCACCGCGGCGTGCGAGATGCCCAGCAGCTCGAGAATGGCGAGATGCTCGCGCGTCTGCGGCATCACACCGTCATCTGCCGCTATCAGCAGCAATGCGAAGTCGATGCCGCACGCCCCTGCCACCATGGTATGCACGAGACGCTCGTGGCCGGGCACATCGATGAAGCCGAGGACCTCGCCGTTCGCGAGCGGCGTGTAGGCGTAGCCGAGCTCGATGGAGATGCCGCGCGCCTTCTCTTCCTTCAGCCGGTCGGTGTCGACGCCGGTCAGGGCGCGCACCAGCGTGGTTTTTCCGTGATCGATGTGACCGGCGGTGCCGACGATCATTGATTCAGCAGACTCCACTGCGCCAGAAACGGCGCTTCATCTTCCGGCTCGAGGCAGCGCAGGTCGAGCCACAACGTCTTCTCGGCGATGCGCCCGAGTACCGGGCGGGGAAGGGCGCGCAGCTGGCTCTCGAGATGCCTGAGACTCCCGCGCCGGGCAGGCTCCACCGCCCTGGCAGGCGCGACGCGGATGGCAAGACCGTGGCTCGGCAGCTGGTCCACGGGCAGCGCGCCGCTGCCGATCTGGCTGAGGACGGGCGCGGCGGCCACCTGGTAGGCATCCCCGAGTGCCTGTTGTACCAGCGGCCGCAGCCCTGCCGCCTGCTCGCGGATCGTCGCCTCCGCGCGGGTGAGCTGACGCAGGGTCGGCAGCCGCTCGGCGAGAAATTCAGGCGAGCGATACAGTGCCAGCACCGGCTCCAGAGCTGCGAGCGTCAGCTTGCCGACACGCAAGGCGCGTTTGAGAGGGTGCCTCTTCAGCCGCGCGATGAGGTCCGCGCTTCCGACGATGAGTCCCGCCTGTGGGCCGCCGAGGAGCTTGTCCGCGCTGAAGCACACCAGGTCGGCTCCGGCGGCGAGCGTATCGCGCACCGTGGGCTCGTGTGGCAGCTGCCAGCGCGCCAGGTCGAGGAGCGACCCGCTGCCGAGATCGGCGACTAGCGGAAGGCCGCGTGAGCGGCCGAGGCGCGCCAGCTGCGCGATGGTAACCGTGCTGGTGAAGCCGCGCATGACGTAGTTGCTGGTGTGAACCTTCATGATCAACGCCGAGCGCGCTCCGAGCGCCGCGGCGTAATCGCCCGGGTGCGTGCGATTCGTCGTGCCCACTTCCACCAGTTTCGCGCCCGCCTGTCGCATGATGTCGGGCATCCGGAACGTCCCGCCGATCTCGATGAGCTCCCCGCGCGACACGACCACCTCGCGCCGCGCCGCGAGCGCACTCAGGATCAACAGCACGGCGGCGGCGTTGTTGTTCACGACCGTCGCAGCTTCCGCACCGCTCAATTCGCACAGCAGTCCCTCGACGAGCGCGTCGCGTTCCCCGCGCCGCCCCGAGGCAAGATCGTATTCCAGGTTGACCGGCAGCGCTCATCGCATGCGCGACGGCGCGCACCGCCTCCGCGGGCAGCAGTGCCCGTCCGAGATTGGTATGCAGGACAGTTCCGGTCAGGTTGAAGACCGTCTGCAGGCGCGGGCGGGCGGCTGCGCCGAGGCGCGCGGCCAGCTCGGCCGCGAGCGTATCTTCCGTCAGGGACGCCGCGGCCAGAGTTCCGTTGCGCGCGGCCTGACGCAGGCGTGCCAGATGTGCCCGCAGGGCGCCCGTGACCTGGGTGCGTCCGTGGCGCGCCAACAGGGCCTCGAGCGCCGGCCGCCTCAGCAGTCGATCGACGGAAGGGATCCGGGAAGCGCCCGCGGCCGAAGTGACACTGCGCCCCTTTTCCATGCGCACAGCATCAGTGGAGGGCGCGGGGCGGTCAAATCGCGGCGGCTTGCCTGGGCGCCTTCAGCCCCCGGCATCCTGCCACAGAAGGGGGTTGCCGCAGGCGCGCTGGTAGCCTTCGGCAGCCATCAGGAGATCGAGCGCGAGGCTGCCGAGATCGTCCGCGAGGGGCTCCACGGCAGGATCCTTTTCCTGATAGAGGATCTTGCGGTACATCCGACAGTTCGCGCAGCTCTCGGCGCGCACCGCCTCGGATCCGCCGGCGACGAAGTGATAGCGGATGCCCTGGGTCGCCAGGCAATGGCTGCACTTGATGCGCACCAGGTGCCATTCGGTCGAGCACAGGCCGCAGTGCAGGTAGCGATAGCCGGCGTCGGCACGCACGATACTGGCCACGGGGAGAGTACCGCACAGGGGGCACACGCCGGGGATGTCTGCCTTTGCGCCGCGCCGCGGCTCCGCGGCCTGCTCCCCGGGCTCATCGGCGCCGAGCGAGGTTGCCAGCTGCACGAAGTAGACCTGCAGTGCGGCCATGATGAGGGGCGCGGCTTCGATGTCGATCGCGACCCCGCGCGAGAGGATGCGATCGGCCTGTTGTTCCAGCAGCGCAGGCTCGCACGCGGCCAGTCGGTCGCTCACCGCGCGCACGGGCGCAGGGAAACCCTCGAGCGCCGCGATCGACCCGCAGATCCCGCTCAGCACCGCGCGCCAGCGGCCGTCGCGGGGCCACGCGGTTGCCTGCAGCGCCGGCATGCCATGCTGGCGCGCCAGCGCCATGCGCTCGCGGGCCTCCCCGAGGTTGCCGGGGGCGGACGCCGCCTGTCGCGTCAGCGTTGCGAGTGCTGCGTGCTGAGCCTCGCAAACGCTCGCCATCAAGGCGAGGTACTCGCCGATGGAGTGCTTCTCCCGCAACCCCCGCAGGCGTTCGGCGCGCTTGCTGAAGAGCGAGGCGGGGTCGGCCAGCCGCAGGCGCGGGATCGACGCTTGCGCGAAGGCCTCAATCTGCGCGGGGTCGAGAATTCGCTGCATGCGTCATCGTTTCGCGGAACCAGGCCCGATGATGCTTCCAGGCCCAGCCCGGTGTCACCGTGCCGCGGGTCATCGCATGCACCGAGCCCTTCACCCAGATCGCAGCGTAGATGTGCACGATGATCGTGCAGATCAGCACCAGGGCGCACACTGCGTGCACGACCGAGGAGAGTCGGATCACCCCGACGGGGAGATACATGGAGAAATACGCATGCCACATCGGCAGGCCCGTCAGCAGCAGTCCCGCCAGGCACGCGAGGATGACGTAGAAGATCAGCTTCTGTCCGGCGTTGTAGCGACCCACCTCCGGCAGGCGATCCTCGCGGTTGTTCACCACGTCGCGGTACTGGCGCAGCCACGCCCAGTCGCGCGGCTCCATGCGGTTATCCGCCGCCACCGCCCCGGCCAGGATCAGAAAAACCACCACCATCAGCAGCCCGAGAAACGGATGCAGTACCCGCGTCCAGGGTCCGCCGCCGAACAGGCCGCTCAGGCCAAAGAGCGCCGGGTGGAAGAGGGCGAGCCCGGAGAGCGCCGCCAGCACGAAGGCGATGGCGACCAGCCAGTGGCGGGTGCGCACGGCGGCGCTGTAGCGCAGGATCAGGTCGCGTCGCCGGGCCTCGGCAGCCTCGCGCTGCTCCGCACTGCCGACGTGCGCTCGGGAGTCGCTCATGGCGCCTTCTCCTGCTTCCTGGCCAAGTCCCTGGCGGCCGCCTCATCGCGCTCATCGGTCTCGTTCGGTCCGACGCGGATGTAGTGAAAAAATCCGGCCAGCGCAGTGAAGCCCACGAGGGCCAGGGCAAAGGGCTTCGTGACCCCTTTCCACACGCGCACGGCCGGGCTGATGTGTGGATCGTCCGGCAGGTCGCTGTAGAGCTGCGGCTGGTCGGCGTGATGCAGCACGTACATGACGTGCGTGCCGCCGACGCCCGCGGGGTCATACAGCCCGGCGTTCTCGAAGCCGCGCGACTTGAGGTCCTCGATGCGCTCGGCGGCATGCAGCTTCATGTCGTCCTTGGTGCCGAAGACGAGTGCGCCGGTGGGGCAGGCCTTGATGCAGGCGGGCTCGAGCCCGACGGCGACACGGTCGGAGCACAGCGTGCACTTGTAGGCCTTGTGGTCGCGCTTGGAGATGCGCGGGATGTCGAAGGGGCAGCCGGTGATGCAGTAGCCGCAGCCGATGCAGTTCTCCTCGTGAAAATCGACGATGCCGTTGGCGTACTGCACGATCGCGCCGGGGGAGGGGCAGGCCTTCAGGCACCCGGGGTCCGCGCAGTGCATGCACCCGTCCTTGCGGATCAGCCATTCCAGATCGCCCTTGGGACTCTCGACCTCGGCGAAGCGCATCAGCGTCCAGCTGCTCTCGCTCAGGTCGTGCGGATTCTGATACTGCCCGGTGTTGGTGCCGACCTCATCGCGCAGGTCGTTCCACTCCATGCAGGCCACCTGGCAGGCCTTGCAGCCGATGCACTTGGTGGTGTCGATGAGCTTGGCCACACCGCCGCCGGTGCTGATCGAGCGGATGTCGGGTGAGCGGGTGGTCGTGGCAGAGCGGCGGCGGATGTCGAGTGATTGCAGGGCCATCTTGATTCCCCTAGACCTTCTCGACCTTGACCAGGAATGACTTGAACTCCGGCGTCTGCGAGTTGCCATCGCCGACGAAGGGCGTCAGCGTGTTGGCAAGGTAGCCGGGCTTGGCGAGTCCCTTGAAGCCCCAGTGGATCGGAATGCCCACGTGGTGCAGCGTCTTGCCGTCCACCTGCAGGGCGCGCAGCCGCTTGGTCACGACCGCCACTGCCTGGATGGAGCCGCGGTTCGAGGACACTTTCACGTGGTCCCCCGAGGCGATTCCCAGCTCCTTCCCGAGCGCATCGCCGATCTCGACGAACTGCTCGGGCTGCAGGATCGCGTTGAGGCGCACGTGCTTGGTCCAGTAGTGGAAGTGCTCGGTGAGGCGGTAGGTGGTGGCCGCATGCGGGAACTGCGCGGGCTTGCCGAACGCCTTGCGATCGTCGGCGAAGACGCGCGCGGCCGGATTATTCAGGGCGAGCGGCTCCTTCGGGCTGAGCGGATTCGCAGCGAGCGGCGTCTCGAACGGCTCGTAGTGCTCGGGGAAGGGCCCTTCGGCGAGGTTCTTGCGACCGAAAAAGCGTGCCACGCCCTCCGGGTTCATGATGAAGGGGCCCATGCCGTGCGTGGGATCCTCGTCCGCCTTGAAGTCCGGGATATCCGCCCCGCCCCAGGCACTGCCATTCCAGGCGATGAGCTTTCGGTCGGGGTTGTAAGGCTTCCCGTCCGGATTGCACGACGCGCGGTTGTACATGACGCGGCGATTGGCCGGCCACGCGAAGGCCCAGTTGATGGTCTGGCCGATCCCGGTCGGATCGGAGTTGTCGCGCCGGGCCATGAGATTGCCGGTGGGTCCCCAGGCGCCGCAGAAGATCCAGCAGCCGCTCGCAGTGCTGCCGTCGCTGCGCAGCTCGGCGAAGCCGGCGAGCTGCTCGCCGGCCTTGCGCGTGACCTTGGTCGCATCTTTCGGATCGGCGAGATCCTTGAGGGCCTTGCCGGAGTACTCCCGGGCGAGCTCCTCCGGCGCGGGGCTGTGCGGCCGCGCATAGGGCCAGCTGAGCTTCACGATCGGATCGGGATACGCTCCGCCCTCGGCCTGATACAGCGCACGCAGGCGCGTGAAAAGCCCGCCCATGATCTCGCAGGTCGGAACGCGCCTCGCCCGGCGGGTCGGCCCCCTTCCAGTGCCATTGCAGCCAGCGCGAAGAATTGGTGAGCGCGCCGTTTTCTTCGGCGAAGCACGAGGTCGGCAGCCGGAAGACCTCGGTCTGGATCTGCTTCGGATCGACGTCGTTGTGGTCGCCGAAGTTGCGCCAGAACTCGGAAGTTTCCGTGGCCAGCGGATCCATGATGATGAGGAACTTGAGCTTGGCGAGGCTCGTATTCAACTTCCCCTTGTTCGGGGCCGCGGCGAGGGGATTGAAGCCCTGGCAGATGAAGCCGTTCATCTTGCCCTGGTTCATCAGCTCGAACGACTGCAGCATGTCGTAGGGCTTGTCGAGCTTCGGCAGATAGTCGTAGCCCCAGTGATTGTCCGCGGTGGCGGCATCGCCCCACCAGGCCTTCATGAAGCTCACGAAGAACTTGTCGTAGTTCTGCCAATAGCTCAGCTGATTCGGCCGCAGGGCTTGAAGGCGCGGGCGGCGATGTAGTCGGCGTAGCTCTGCTCCTTCTCACCCGGCAGCGTCATGTAACCGGTCAGCAGGTTCGACATCAGGCCGAGATCGGTCAGGCCCTGGATGTTCGAGTGCCCGCGCAGCGCGTTCATGCCGCCGCCGGACACGCCGATGTTGCCGAGCAGCAGCTGCACCATGGCGGCGGTGCGGATCATCTGCGTTCCGACCGAGTGCTGCGTCCAGCCCAGCGCGTACATGATCGTCATGGCGCGCGTCGGCGTCGCGGTCGAGGCCATCATCTCGCAGATCTGCAGGAATTTTTCCTTGGGCGTTCCGCACACGCGCTCGACCATCTCCGGCGTGTAACGCGCGTAGTGCTGCTTCATCAGCTGATACACGCAGCGCGGGTGGGCGAGCGTGGGATCCGTCTTCACGAAGCCATCGGGGCCGATCTCGTAGTCCCAGGTGCTCTTGTCGTAGCTGTGCTTGTCGGCGTTGTAGCCGGAGTAAAGGCCGTCCTGGAACGCGAAATCCTCGCGAACGAGGAAGGTAAAATCGGTGTAGTTGCGTGACGTACTCGTGCTGGATCTTGTCGTTGGCCAGCAGGTAGCTGATCACCGCGCCCAGGAACACGATGTCCGTGCCGGTGCGAATCGGCGCATACACGTCCGCCACCGAAGCCGAGCGGGTGAAGCGCGGGTCGACGACGATCAGCCGCGCCTTGTTATGCGCCTTAGCTTCGGTGACCCATTTGAAGCCGCACGGGTGCGCCTCGGCGGCATTGCCGCCCATGATCAGCACGATGTCGGCATTCTTGATGTCGACCCAGTGATTCGTCATCGCTCCACGGCCAAACGTCGGGGCAAGACCTGCCACCGTCGGGCCGTGTCACACACGCGCCTGGTTGTCGAAAGACAGTACGCCGAAGCTGCGCATCACCTTGTGGGTGAGATAGCCGACCTCGTTGCTGCTGGCCGAGGCCGCCAGCATCGCCGTGCTGAGCCAGCGGTTCACCGTCAGCCCCTCGGGCGTCTTGCGCGATGAAATTGGCGTCGCGGTCCTGCCTTCATGAGCTTCGCGATGCGATCGAGCGCATCGTCCCAGGAGATCCGCTGCCAGTGATCCGATCCCGGCGCCGCGGTATTCGGGGTAGCGCAGGCGGCTCGGGCTGTGGACGAAATCGATCAGGCCGGCGCCCTTGGGGCACAGGTGCCGCGATTCACCGGGTGATCCGGGTCGCCCTCGATGTGGAATGATGCTTGCCTTGGCATTCTTTGCCGCATCACCCAGCCCGTACATGATGATGCCGCAGGCGACGGCGCAGTACGGACAGGTATTACGCGTCTCGGTGGCACGCGCGAGTTTGAACTCGCGCACTTCCGCGAGTGCTGCGGAGGGTGAGAAGCCCATCAGCGCGAGACTCGAGCCGGCCAAGTGAGGCGCCCGTGACGGCCAGGAACCGGCGCCGGGTGATGTCGACCATAGGAATCCCCTTTTGCAGGCCTGCGACGGCGGCGAGTGTATGCCCCGCGACTTGAGCTCTACAAGGGAGGTGCCTCGCCGCGCTGCAACCGGCGGGCGCGGCGAAAAAAAGCCCTCAGCCCTTCAACCCGGCGAGCTTGCTGTGCGTTCGCTCCGCATCATCCTCGCGTGAGCGCTCGGCTCGCTCGTCGCACCAGCTCCGCGAACTTCGCAGGGGCAGCAGGGCGGGGCTGAAGTAGAACCCCTGGTACTGGTCGCATCCGAGCTCGGCCAGCAGCTGCAGCTGCTCGGGCGTCTCCACGCCCTCGGCGATCACCTTGAGGCGCAGGCTGTGGGCCAGCGAAATGATCGCGCGAACGATCGAAGCGTCTTCCGGGCGCGCGGTCATCTGCTCGATGAAGCAGCGGTCGATTTTCAGCTTGTCGATCGGAAAGCGGCGCAGGTAGCTCATGCTCGAGTAGCCGGTGCCGAAGTCATCGACCGATACCAGCACCCCCATGCGGCTGATGGCCTCCAGGATATGGATCGACTCCTCCGCATCGCTCATGACCGCGGTTTCGGTCAGCTCGATCTCGAGCAGCTGCGGGTCGAGTCCCGAGGCATCGAGCGCGCGGCGAATCTGCTCGACCAGGTCGCGCGAGGCGGAACTGCGATGGCGCGAGGTTGACGGCGACGCGCAGCGGCGCGCAGCCCGTCGCTGCTGCCAGGTCCTGCGCCTGGCGACACGCCTCGAACAGCACCCACTCGCCGATGGCATCGAGCAGGCCGCACTCTTCGGCGACCGGAATGAACTCGTCCGGCAGCACCAGGCCGCGCTGCGGATGGCGCCAGCGGATCAGCGCCTCGGCGCTGTTGATCCGGCCGGTGGCGGTGTCGACCTTCGGCTGGTAATGCAGTTCGAACTGGCCGCTCGCGCAGCGCCTCGTGCAGCTCGCTTTCGAACTTCACGCGCTCCTGCGTCACCGTGCCCATGCCCTCGGCATAGCACTGCAGGTTGTTGCGGCCGCGCTCCTTGGCGCTGTACATGGCGGCGTCGGCGTGCGCCAGCAGCGTGTCGACGCTCGCGCCATCGCGCGGGTAGAAGGCGATGCCGATGCTCGGCGAGCACGTGCACGTCGATGCCGAGGAGCCGCATGGAAGGCTCCATCACCTTCATCAGCGCGCCTGCCGATCTCCAGCGCCTCGGTCCGCGTCACCGGCCCGTCGAAGACGATCACGAACTCGTCGCCCCCGAGGCGCGCGGTGCGTGTCGACGGCGCGAACGGCGCCCTTCAGCCGCAGCGCCACCTCGCGCAGCAGCTCATCGCCGGCGCGGTGGCCCGAGCGAGTCGTTGATGAGCTTGAAGCGGTCGAGGTCCAGACCAGCACCGCGAATTCATGCGACTGACGGTTCGCCTGGGCAATGGCCTGGGTCATGCGGTCATCGAGCAGCAGGCGGTTGGGGAGCCCGGTGAGCGCATCGTGCGAGGCGAGATGCCGCAGCTGGCGGTTCGCCGCCTCGAGGCCGCTGGTGCGATCGGTGACGACCAGCTCGAGGCCTTCGACGTGGCGCTTGAGCGCGCGTGCGTTCTGCCACTTGCGGCTCAGGGCGCTCGCAGACTGCAGGATCTCGATCGGCTCGAAGGGCTTCTTGATGACGATGAGCTTGTCGGAGTGCCCGAGTCGCGCCAGCAGCTCCAGCCAGTCGTAATCGGTGTAGGCGGAGCAGATGACGACCTGGATTTCGGGGTCGACTCTTCCAGAGGTTTTCGATCGTCTCCAGCCCATCCCAGCCGGGCGGCATGCGCATGTCGACGAAGGCGACGGAGTAAGGGCGTCCCTCGGCGAGAGCGCGGCGCGCGCAGCTCCACGCCCTCGCGTCCCTGCATCGCGGAATCCACATCGAATGTCGGGCGCTGACGCACGCGGCTGCTGCTCGCCGAACAGCGCCGCCTCCGCCGCCGACATCCGCGCCTCGTCGCGGCCGGTGAGGATCTTGCGATAGTCCTCGTGGATGGCCGGATTGTCGTCGATCATCAGCACGCGGTGCGTCAGCAGCTCGGTTCATCTGGCCATCGGGCGGCTCCGGCGAGGTGAGCGGCAGTGTCAGGGTGAAGGTGGCTCCCTGGCCGGGTCCGGCACTCTCGGCGTGCAGCGAGCCGCCGAGTTCTTTGGCCGCGAGCGCGCTGCTGTGCAGTCCGAAACCGTGGCCGTCTTTGCGCGTGGTGAAGCCGTGATTGAAGATGCGCTCGAGGTTCTCCGGCGGGATGCCGACGCCGGTATCGATGACGGCGATCAGCACCGTGCCATCGGCCGCCCGCACGCGGACGGTCACGCGCTTCTCGGCGCTCCCGGACTCGTCGCAGGCGTATTTGGCGTTGCGGATCACGTTCACCAGGATCTGCAGCACCTTGTGCTTGTCGACCGTGATCAGCGGCACCTCCTGGAAGTCGCGCACCAGCGTGACGCCATGACGGCTGAAGGCCCCCTCGTTCATCCGCAGGCTGTCCTCGACCAGCGTGCGGATGTCGACCATGTCGGTCACGCCGCCGCGGCGCGCGTAGCTCTGCTGCATCGCGACGATTTCCTTGATGTGCTCGACGTTGCCGCGCAGCGCCGCCAGCTCCGCGCTGGCCGCATCACGCTCGGCGATGAGCTCGGCCGCCAGCTCCTGCAGGTACACCGGCAGGTGCCTGCCTTGAGAACTCGTCAGGAAAGCCGCCAGGTCGGCCGCGTGCTCGCTCAGGAGCGCAGCCGACCCGTGCGAGGCCGGCGCACTTCGATTTCCTGATGCGCTCGGCAGACGAGGCTTGCCGAGACATTGACGCTGTTGAGCACGTTGCCGACGTTGTGCAGGACGTTGGTGGCCACTTCGGCCATGCCCGCCTGGCGCGAGGCGACGAGCAGTTGCTTGTGCACGCGCTCGAGCTCCTGCTCGGCGAGCCGCCGCTCGGTGATGTCCTCGATCACCGCCACCGCGCCGAGCGGCTGGCCGGCCTGGCCGATCAGCCGCCGCGCGCTCGAGAGCACGGTGCGGACGCGCGCCATCCGGCCGGACGATGACGAACTCGGCGTCACGTGACCTTGCTCGCCGCGCAGCGTGCGCGCCAGCGGACGATCCTCGCGCGGCACCGGCGTCGTGCCATCCGCCAGATAGACCTCGGAGGTGATGGGGTAGGGGTTGCGCGGCCCGGTAGCCGGTTAGTCTGCGCGGCGGGAATTCCAAAGAGCTCGACCGCAGCGCGGTTGTGGTGTGTCAGCTGGCCTCTGACGTCGCAGGCGACCAGCGCAATCGGCAGTTCGGCGATGACGGTAGCGAGCAGCGTCTGGTTTTGCAGCAGCGTCGGCTGCCATCTGCTTGCGCGCGGAGATGTCGACGCAGGAACTCGACCGAGCACTCCGGGCTCCGAGCTGCCGCCGCTGACGAGTGAAGTGGTCGCGCGAACCCACAGCGCGCCGCCGTCCTGCGGCAGTAGCGCTTCTCGACATCCAGGTGGGTAATCTCCCCGCGCCACAGCCGCTCGAGGCCGTCGGTGGTGGACTCGAGATCCTCTGCCATGCGTGAGGCTGGCGATGGACCGGCGCTTGAGCTCTTCGGCGTCGAACCCGAGCATCGCGCAGAATGCCCGATTGCAGTGACGATAGCGTGCCGTCGCGGTCGGCGAAGGCAATGCCGACCGGCGCGTGCTCGACCGTATTGCGGAACAGCGCCTCCAGGGACTGGAGTCCGCCGGCTGGCCCGAGCAGCTGCTCGACTGCCTCCCCGGCAATGCCTGCGGTGCCGGCGGTTCTCACCGCAGCGCTCGAGCGTGCGCAGGTGCCGGGCTCGAGGAACCCGAAGATGACACGGTATTCATTGAAGAATGCTCCGCGTGCAGCTCTCGTCAGCCCACGCTTCCAGGCCCGCGGCTTAACAGAACAAGACCGGAGGAATTCCACCACGGCGGGGTGTCATGCACAGCGAACTGTGTCGCACCCAAAAGGCCCGGTGAGGCGTAACTCCGTGAACGCGTTCGCGCTTCGCGCGTCGCGAGCGTCGCTGCTGCGCTTTGGCAGCGCCCACGACGCTCAGGGCTGAGGTAAAGCTCCGCTGGGTAGTTGCCAGAACGGGTGGTCCTGAAGCGACGGTACGCGGCCGCGTGGATCGGGCGTGCTGCGGTGCAATGTAGGAGCCGTCCGACCGAGGAAGGCGAGCCTCAGGTCTTATAGAGCACACGATCCCAAGGCTAAGGTGGCTCCTGGGGAATCGGTCACTGACCCGAGAAGGAGAGTCACTATGGACTGGAATCGCGTCGAGGGAAGCTGGAAGCAACTGATGGGCAAGGCCAAGCAGCAGTGGGGACGCCTCACGGACGATGACCTCACCAAGGTGGCCGGCCGCCGGGAAGAGCTCGCCGGGAAGGTGCAGGAGCGCTACGGACTGGCGAAGGACGCTGCGCAGAAACAGGTCGACGAGTGGGCGAATAAGCAGTAGCCCGCGCCGTCACACGCATCGGACGGCGCACTCGACGCCGCAAACGTCTGACGGCCCGTCACGGGCTTCGCAGACGGTCGCTGCGTGCGTGTGCCGAACGGTGCGGCTTTTGAGAAGGGGCTTCTGAGTCAAAGAGAAAGTGGGCCGCGCGAGAAGGGCGGCGAGAGACGGCGCGCTCCTGTCCCGGCGGTCCACGATCTCCCGGTATAGCTCAGAGTTAACATAATATACATTATGCGAATCTGAATCCGGAAGGGTTCAGTCGGGCGTCACCAGCCTCACGGTCGGAAAATAGGCTCGATAGCGTCCGACATCGCGCGTGAGAATCGCGGAGTCAGTGACGGCTGCGTGAGCCCGATAAAGAAATCCGGCAAGACGCTGGTCTTCACACCTTGTCGCTTCCGGTACTTCATGAAGGCCTTTGCAGCCAAGAACAAAGCCTCGCGCGGGATCGGCTCCACGGCCAAGCCGCCTTCGGTCAGTACCTGCTCGAGCTCCTCGATGCGCGCAAACGCGATCGATAGTTCCGAATAGATGACCGCATTAACGGCTAGTGTGTCGCGAGCATGGGCAGCCTCGAGTGCCTTCAGAGACCAGGCGCTCCACCTACGGTCGTCGAGGACTACGTCCAGCAGGACATTCGTATCCACCAGGATCAAGGCAGTTTAACCGCCGCGGGTCAGGGCCAGGATGTCCTCGGTCCGCATCTTCACAGTGGCGCGGCCTCGAAGCTTGGCGAACCGATTCTTGGCGCGTCTGGAGGCACGGCCGGCTGGGCGCAGAGTTACTTCGCCTTCGCCGGACACCTCAAAGTCAACGGCGGACCCGGGTACCAGTCCCAGGAAGTCTCGGATCTTTTTTGGAATGGTTACCTGGCCCTTCGAGGTTATCGTGGTGGACATGAAGTAATACCCTCTCTCTTCGTGGTATTACTTTACCACGAATCAGGATGCAGCGGGCGCACGCACATTGAACGCCCTGGCTCCTTCCCGGTCCGTGCCTTGAGGTCGCTCAGGGTTGCGTCTGCAACTGCTGGTGCTGGCGCGGCGGCCGCTGCGCCGGCCGCTGCGCCGGCCGCTTGAGTGGTTGTGTGAGAACTTTATTTCGTCGATGTTTTGGCAGAGCTAAGCTACAAGGCTTCTACCTCTACCCACCCCGAGATGTGCCCGCAGGTGAGGTAGATCTCCCGCCCGCTGGTGAAGTGCACGACCTCGTCATCCGTGTCGTCCTGCGAGGGGTCGTAGCGTCTCACGTTGCCGTCGCAGAGGCTGAGCATATAGCCCACGGTGTGGAAGCCTTGGTTCACATAGGCGTCAGCGGCGGAGAAGAAGTTGGCGAACAGGCGGTTGTGCTGAGAGCAGATGTGCGTGTGATAGTCCGCCACGATTCGCCAGCCCTCGGGTGTAGGTTCAGTGTACTGCGGAATATCAAGCCCGAAGTGCTTGTGGGAGGTCAGCGGCGCGCTCACGCGGTAGTGGTGCTCTGAGTCCTCATAGATCACGCCGCCACACTCATACTGCCGTGGGCAGTCCCGCGCGGCGGTAAGCGCGGCGATAGCGGCTGAGTCCATGTCCCCGAAGATGGTGAGGATGAGTGGGATCACAGGGAGTCATATTTGCCATCTCCTGGCGTTGTGGCGGCGGAGGTACTTCACAACATTGACCTCCAGGATGTGGACAGACTCCACAAGCTGGACGGGTAATGCGAGCCGCCACCCCGGCTCTCCAAAAGCGTGAGGCTTGCCCGGTGAAATTCCCGCAGGCTATGTGAAATGGGGGCGATCGTTCCCCGCGGCACCGCCTACCGCGTGTGACAAATTCCACGTCCGCGAGGCTCGTGCATGCGAAGTATCTGATGCGGCCGCTGCAATGGCCCGGATTTCGGCCGAGGCGCTTTACGTGCTTGCGTGTTGTCGGCGCCAGGGCGCGCGCGGGGTGCTTTACTCTGGAGTGAATACCACAGGAGCGCGTCCTATCTCGCTGATATCCCCGATCATCAGGATCATGTGGTGGGGTACCCAGAGGTCGATCGGTGGCGTCCCGTCCTCGATGTTGATAGTCAGTTTGGCGAAGACGCGATGCGCTAAGTCGATCCGGACGCACGCGAGAATGAGTCGGACGTCACTTGGCGGTTTGCCGGACGCTGGCTTTTTCGCGAACGCACGGAACTCGCTGGCCTCCTGTGGTGACAGGTCTGGCCTGAGGCGGACAAAGTATCTACTTGGCAGAGAAGCCATTTTCGTATTGTACGCAGTTACGCCTGCAATACATTATGCAAAGTAGGTTACTGAGACGTCGCGCACGCTTGAACTCAGTAGTGATCGGACTCCGATCCGCCGCGCTCGCGAGTGCGCTTGCTCGCGTGCTGCTCATCTGACACGAACGCTGCCCATATCTGCCCGTGAGCATTCTCGGCCGGCGCGCGAGCCCACGAGCCTCCTGCGCGTCGTGATTCACGGCGCGCAGAGCGTGGCCACTGCGCCCGAGCCGACCGGGAGGGAGGCCGCTCCGGGCCCCAACGCCCCCTGCCCGGCCCTCGTTATGTGCATTGGCATGACCGCCCATAGCCCGCCCGCGGCCGTCCGTCCGATCCCCCGGTCCGATGTGACCCAGTTCTGCATCACGGCCAACTCTCTCCAGTAGATTGCGCCGCCATGAAGAGACAAATGGGTTTCACGCTCACGGAGCTGCTGATCGTGTCGGCGATCGTCGCCATCCTGCTCGCCCTCGCCATCCCCTCCTATAGCTACATTACGAACTCCTACCGCATGTCCGCGGAGGTGAACAGCCTCCTCGGGGACCTGCAGTTCGCCCGTGCCGAGGCCATCAAGGAAGGCCAGTTCGTCACGGCCTGCGTCTCCAACGACGGCCTGACCTGCGCCGGCACGACGACCTGGCAGAGCGGCTGGATCGTGTATTCGAATCCCGCCAACAACGCCGTCCCGGCCGCCAACTCGGTGCTGCGGGTGCAGGCGGCCTTCGGCGGTAACGTTCCGGACACCTTCATCGCCAACCCCGCCGTCAGCGCCGTCACTTTCAATCGCGAGGGCTTTGCGACCGCGGCAGGTTTCCAGAACACGCTCATCACGCTGCATGAGCGCACGGCCAACCCGGTCTGGACACGCTGCCTGTGGATCACGGCGGTGGGGCTCGTGACCACGGAGACGCCCGCCGCCGGGAACAATCCTTCGGGGACCTGCGCATGAGACGGATGCAAGCCAACGCCCGCCCCGGCGGCTTCAGCCTCATCGAGGTGATGGTGGCGGTGGTCGTCATCTGCGTCGGACTCCTCGGCATCGCCAAGATGCAGGCGCTGGCGCTGTCCAACACGACCACCTCGCGGCTGCGGGCGCTTGCCGCGTTCGAGGCGGCGAGTCTGGCCGCCGCGATGCACTCCAACCGGCAGTACTGGGCGACCACGCCTCCCGTGACGATTACGCTGAACGCCGCGGCGATCATCTCCACCGATGGCGCGCTGTCCGGCACGGCCACGGCGGACCTGGGAAATCCCCTGGCCTGCGTCGGCAACAATTCGGGAATCGCCCAGTGTGCCGCACTTAACCTTGCGGCCTCTGACCTGGCGAACTGGACCAATGACCTGAACGGGCTGCTGCCGAATCCCACGGCAAGCATCGCCTGTCCGCCGGTAGCCGGCAACGCACCCACCAGCTGCACCATCCAGATCAGCTGGAGCGAGCAGGCGGTCGGCAATAATCAGCAGGGAGCCGCTTTTGCTGCCGCAAATTCTGCCGCAAATTGCAGCGCGCTCGGCCAGGGTCAGTGCTTCGAGAGGCCAACTTACACGCTGTACGTGGAACCATGATCACCTCCTATTCAGCGACTGTCCGGCATGCGCCACACCACGAGCGCGGCTTCACGCTCATCGAGCTGATGGTGACCGTGGCGATCGCGCTGTTCCTTCTCGGCGGCCTGTTGACGATCGTGCAGAACGTCCGTCAAACCTATCTCAACCAGCAGTCGCTCGCGCAGCTGCAGGACCAGCAGCGCTTTGCCATGACCGTGATCACGGACGTCATTCAGGCAGGCGGCTACTTCCCGAATCCCACCGCTTTTACCCCGCAGAACGCGCTGCCGGCGGCGGCACCGTATGCCCAGGGGCAGGCCTTCTCCGGCACGCACAACGTTGCCGCGCCCGGAGACAGCATCGGCATCCGCTACATGACCGGGATCAACGACGGAGTGATCCTGTGCACCGGCGTTACGAACACCGCCTTCAACCCGACGCACACCTATACCAACCTCTTCAGCGTCGCGGCCGGGCAGCTGCAGTGCCAGCTGGACGGCGCGGCGCCGGTGGCACTGGTCAACGGCGTGACGGACCTGCAGATCCTGTACGGAGTGAAGCGCAACTTCGCGCTCAACGACTACAACGTCGATACCTATCTTGCGGCCGACCAGATGCTCGTCACCGACTGGACCAACATCAGCTCGATCCGCGTACAGCTGACCTTCGTCAATCCACTGTTCCGCGCAGTCGGCCAGGGTCAGCCTCCTACCATTACGTTCCAGCGCGTGGTCGAGGTCATGGCCCGCGCAGGAGTGCACACATGAGCGCGCGCATTCACTCGCTGGCGCGGCAGCGCGGGGTGGCGCTCATCTCCAGCATCATGCTGCTCATCATCATCACCATCCTCGCGCTCAGCCTGTTCCGCAGCTTCGGCACGCAGGAGAAGATCGCCGGCAATCTGCGCGAGAAAGAACGCTCGCTGCATGCTGCCGAGAGCGCCCAGCAGTACGGCGAGTGGTGGCTCCTGCAGGGCGCCAACACCGCGATTGGCGCGGTCCCCTGCGCGCCCGGCACACTCAACGCCAATCTCGGCGGGGGGCAGATCTGCAACCAGCCTCTGGCGGTTGCGGCCGTGACGCAGCCTCCCTGGGCGAGCCAGGTGATTTACCTGCCGCCGGGCATGAGCGTCACGCCGGGCGTGAACGGCAACAGCAACGACCCGCCCTATTGGGCGACCCCGGGTTTATACATCGCTGATGTCGGCCTGGCGGCCGACGGAGCGGGCGAGGCGTACCAGATTGATGCCTACGGTTATGGTGGCGCGGCCGGTACGGTCGCTGTCGTCGAGAGTACCTACGAGGTCCAGCAGGGCGTCGTTTGCAGGAGTTGTCCATGATCATGAACCGCAAAAGCGCGATCGGGATGTTTGCCGCCGTCCTTGGCCTGGGGCTGCCGCTCGCGGCACAGGCGCAAAGCTCGGTGAGCGAGGATTTCACCGGCGCGACTGCCACCAATCCGTGGTACTTCTTCAATGGCGCGTGCCTGACAGCCGGAACACAGGGCGGTGCTGAACCGACCAACGGGGCCGGCGGCAGGATGCCCGGCTGCGTCGCGATCGGCGGAAGCTATTACGGCGAGAATCTGGTCGGCGGTCAGAACGGCGTCGCGGGCGGCGCCCAGACCCTTCCGGATCCGGTCGGCCAGGGGGCGCTGCGCTTTACCAACGGCAACCCCGGAGGCTACGCCCAGAACGGCGGCATCCTCTCGACCGTGCCCTTCTCCAGCGGCCAGGGCGTCTCCATCACCTTCAAGACCGTGACCTACCGCGGCGACTCCGGCGGCGCGGGACGTGATGGTGCCGACGGCATCAGTTTCTTCCTCATGGATGCCAGCCAGCTCAACACCAACACGATCACAGGCACCGCCAACGGCGATGGCAATGGCCTCGGCTCCTGGGGCGGAAGCCTCGGTTACACCTGCTCGAACGCCAACCCGCCGTATAACGGCCTGATCGGCGGCTATATCGCGGTCGGGATCGACGAGTACGGCAACTTCCTCAACGGCACGCAGTGGATGGCCGGATATCTCGGTCCCAACCCCGCCACCGGCGACAACAGCGCGCTCGGCTACGGCTACAAACCCAACCGCATCGGCCTGCGCGGCACGGGCAACATCGCCTGGAACTGGCTGAACGCCAACTATCAGGCTTACTACCCGAACGCTTTCACCCCGGCCCAGCAACAGAGAGCCGTGCAGGCTACTTGTGCCAACGGGGTGGTGTGGAATTCCGGGACCAACAGCCCGGCCACCTCGGGCGGCAGAACCATCCCGCTCTACGACTACGCCCCGATTGCCGGTGCGTACGCCGAGCTGCCCGCGGCTACCCAGATCGCCAACGAGGCCGCCATGAGCCGCGGTGCGGCGACCACGATTCTCTACCGCCTGAAGATCACGCAGGACGACCTGCTGAGTCTCTCCTACAGCGTCAACGGCGGCGCCTACCAGGCGATCATTTCGGGGCAGAGCATCCTCGCCTCGAACGGCCCGATGCCGGCGAACTTCCTCTTCGGCTTCGCCGGCTCCACCGGCGGCAGCACCAACATTCACGAGATCCTCTGCTTCCGCGCGGATCCGGCGACCACCGCCGACACCTCCGCCGGCGCGAGCGAGAAGCAGTCCGCCAAGCTCGAAACGGGCGTGCAGGCATTCTTCGCCTTCTACAATCCGAGCAATTGGGCAGGGCGCGTGACCGCGAGCAGCCTCGGGTTCGATTCCTTCGGCAACATCATCGTCTCGGCGACCCCGAACTGGGACGCCGCCTGCTTGCTCACCGGCGTGGGTGCCTCCTCGACCTGCCCCACCACCGGCGTGGCCGGCCCGACGCCAGCGCAGGCCTATACCAGCCGCGTGATCCTGTCGTGGAACGGCAGCCAGGGCATTCCGTTCGAGTGGGCCAACCTGACCTCTTCACCCGCCGGCGGACAGCAGGCCGTGATCGATGCGGGCGATGGCGCGCCTTACAACGCCAATCGGACGAACTACCTGCGCGGGCAGCGTGCCAACGAGGTCAACTCCGCCGGCGTCGGGCTGTACCGGGCGCGCGCCCAGGTTCTCGGCGACATCGTCGATTCGAGCCCGCAATGGGTGGGACCGCCGGTGGCATCGTACCCGCCGGTCTGGGCGGACCGGCTCTACCCCCTGGCGACCCTGTCCGAGAACTCGGTGGGCGCCCAGACCTATCCGCAGTACGTCACCGCCGCGCAGACGCGGCAGAACGTGGTGTATGTCGGCTCCAACGACGGCCTGCTGCACGGCTTCCGCAGCGGCTACGTACAACGCGGACGGGACCTTCAACGGCAGCGGTAACGACGGCCAGGAAGTGCTGGCGTACATGCCGGGCGCAGTGGTGCAGACGATCCATTCGGCTACGGCCAATATCGACTTCTCCAACACGCAGTACGGACACAACTTCTACGTCGATGCGACCCCGGGTACGGGCGATGTCTTCTACGGCAATCAGTGGCACACGTGGGTGGTCGGCGGGCTCGGGCCCGGCGGCGCTGCGGTCTACGCGCTCGACGTGACCACCCCGACGGCCGCCAACTTCACCGAGGGCAACGCCGCGAGTCTCGTAGCCGGCGAATGGAGCTCGGCCAGCATCGTCTGCGCCAACGTGGCGGGCTGCGGCAACAGCCTGGGCAACACCTACGGCACGCCGCAGATCCGCCGGATGCACGATGGCAGGTGGGCGGTGATCTTCGGTAACGGCTACGGCAGCGCCTCGGGCGATGCCGGTATCTTCGTCGGTCTCCTCGATCCGGCGAACGGAAAGCCGTTGACCTTCTATTACCTGAGCACGCGCACTGGCAGCGCCGGCAGCCCCAACGGCATCGCCTACGCGAGCGCGGTCAACCTCGATGGCGATCACATCACCGACTACGTGTATGCCGGTGACCTGCAGGGCAACCTGTGGCGCTTCGATCTCACCAGCAGCGAGCGAAGCGACTGGGCCGTAACGCCCGGTCCGATCTTCAAGACGGCGGCCGGGCAGCCGATCACCACGGCGATTGTCGTCGGCTCCGGCGCGCCCAGTCCCGGCATGCAGCAACAGCTGATGCTGCTGTTCGGCACGGGTCAGAAGGTGCCCCTCACCAACACCAGCCCGGCGACCTATGTCGGCGGGACGCAGAGCCTGTACGGGGTGTGGGACTGGAATCTCAAAGCGTGGGATTCGATGTCCCAGTGCCACGTACGCGGCCCTTACGCCCGCAGCCACCGGCCTGGCCACGCCCAACTACTACCTGACGCCGGCCAACCTGCAGCCGCAGAGCGTGACGATCAACCCCCAGACGCAGAACCGCGACATTTCCAGCAACGCCACAATCTGCTGGGCCGGGCAGGTGGGCTGCAGCGGCGGCGCGGCGCGCTTCGGCTGGTACCTGAATCTTCCCGGCTCGCAGGAGCAGATCATCTTCAACCCCGAGCTGGTGGCGCAGGCGCTGACGGTGAACTCGATCGTCCCGGCGACCTTCAGCCGGACCGCGTGCACCAGTCTCAACGATACCGGCTTCACCTACGTGATCTCGGCCATGACCGGCGGCGCATTCAACCAGGTGTTCCTGCCGCCGAGCGAGGCGGCCAACTCGTCCGTCAACACCAACCCGCGCTATACCGATGCGGTGGCGATCGCCATGCAGACCAATGCGACCGGCAGCTCCTTCATCGCGCTGAACAACGCCGGCACGCGCTTCCTCGTATACGAGACCGACCAGACCCAGGGCGGCGGCGCCGGCGGCAACAACATCGCCAACGGCTCCCTCGGCCTGAACCTGCCGCCGAACACCACCGGGCGCCGCCTGAGCTGGGTGGAACGGCGCTAGCGCACAACCCCCAGAGGCATCATGAAACTGCACCGACTCACGCGCATCACCGGGTTCACCCTGATTGAGCTCATGGTGGTCGTGGTCATCGCGACCATCCTCGTGTCAATCGCCCTACCCTCCTACATGCTCCAGATCCGCCAGTCGCGTCGCACGGAAGCCCGCTCCGCGATACTGGACCTGGCCAGCCGCGAGGAGCGCTTCTTCAGCACCAACGGCGCGAACTACACGAACATAGCAGGGAGCCTTGGCTACCCCGCTCTCCCGGCGGTCGTCGGCACCGGCTACTACCAGCTGAGCGTGTGCTCTCCCGGCCGCCAACTGCGACCCGAACCCCAACCCCCCGGCTCCCCCCTCCTACTACATCACCGCGACGCCGGTCGCCGGTCAGAGCCAGGTTAATGACCCGCAATGTCAGTCTTTCGGGGTGGATTCCGCCGGCGGCAGTTCGCTCGCGATAGCGCTGGCAACGACGCGACGGCACTCTGCTGGTCTCAATGAGCGCAGCGCAGGCGTCCGTGTTCGCCACGATTGCCGGCTGAAAGTACTTCATACTCAGTAGGTTGGGGATCTTTCATGATCCGATGCATGAGGCCAAGCCTGCGCCGGTGAGTGAAGACTGCGGGGGGTGCGCCGATGCCTTCGGGCAACGACCGCGCAGTGCTCGCGCTGACCTGGACCCATCTCGCGAAACTCTCGGCTGACTCCCGCAAGCAGGCGTGCGAGGCGCCCGCAGCGCTCAGCTTGACCATATTCTTTCGCTAGATTGTGCGCTATATTTCGCGTGCAGCCGCTTGAGCGCGCTGAGAATTCTAATAGCCACCGGACAACAATAAGTACGACGCCGCCGAAAGCGCTGGCTCGAACCGGACGGACCGAAGCCGGCGGAAGGCGTCACCGAGGTAGTGATGAACACTACATGGGAACAGCTGGAGGGCGCGGCGCTGTCATTGGTGCGGTGCGCGCCGATCAAGGACCGTCTCATCGACGCCTACCGCAACCACCTTGCGCTGGTCGACGCCGAGGAGCTTCCCGGAGCGCTGCGCGAGCAGTTTCGCGCTTGTCATGACGCGCTCACCCGCGAGCCCCCGCTGCGGGGCGAAGACGCCGTGCGCGCCACGGTGCGCAAGATGTCGAATAACGAGGCCGACCAGGTGGCGTGCAGCGTGCTGCGGCTGTTTGCGAGCCTCGTGCACGAGGCGGCGCTGGAAGCCGCGCTGGCGCTTCCCGGCCCGAGGTTGAATGGCACGGGAGGTGGTGCGTCCGCCGCGCGTGCGAGCATGCTCAAGGCGGTGCCGCAGGTCATCTCGCTCTACGCCGCCGCGGAGGCGTGAGCTAGTCGAGTTTGAACTCGATGGTATCCCAGCGCGCCGTGTCCTCGTGACGGGCGGCGCGGCGGATCGCATCCACCAGCGCCCGCTCATCCCACTCCACGACTTCGTTGGCGAGATCCAGAACGGCGCGGGGAACGTCCTTGCGCGCCCCAAAAGGCTTCATGAGCACCACGGCCTTGTGGCTCGCCTGAGCGTACAGCAGCTGGAAAGTGAGCAGCTCCTGGTGCGTGTCGAAGAGGCTGGAGAGCGCGACGATGGCCTCGGCCGGGCTGATCTGCCGGCGCAGGTCCTCGCGCAAGGCCTCCTTGTCGCCGCCGGGACGCCGCTCGGGAGTGCTGTAGTTGCGGTAGAAGAAATTGCGCGCGCTTTCGAGGTATTCGAACACGCGCAGGTAATCGTCGCTCATCTCCCAGGCGTGCGTCACGAAGAGGCGGAGCGGATCTGCCTGCGACATGCGCTCAAGTCTCGCACAAGCGCGGCGGCGGTGAAACTGAAGCGGGCGCGCAGCGGCGAGCTCTGCCGCCGTACCGGCCCGGAAGCGGCGCCGCGCGGGGCGCTGGCACGGCGGCCATACCCCCGCGCCGCACGGGGTAGCGCCGCGCGATAGAATGAACTCCTGGCGGCCGTCTGCTCAACAGCCCAATTCCGCTGATCAAGTGCGTCTGCTCGTCTACAACATCCGCTACGCCACCGGCACCGGACCGGCCTTTCACCTGCCAGTGCCGGGCGCCGGCTACCTGCGCAGCAACCGCAAGGTGCTCGGCGGATCACCGAGTTCATCCGCGCCGAGAAGCCGGACGTGGTCGGCCTGATCGAGGTCGATACCGGCTCGATCCGCACCGGCATGGTCAATCAGGCCGAGCACATCGCCGCGCAGCTCGGCCACTACTCCACCTACCAGTGCAAGTACGGCACCAGCTCGATCAACCAGCTTCGTGCCCATCGTGCGCAAGCAGGCCAACGCCTTCCTGGCCGCGCCCACGGTGCACGGCGAGCGCTTCCACTACTTCGACACCGGCATCAAGCGCCTGATCATCGAGCTGGAGCTCGTCGGACGTGTGCGTGTTCCTGGTGCACCTGTCGCTGAAGTTCCGCCACCGCCAGTACCAGCTGCGCTACGCTGCACGACCTGATCGTGCAGTCCACCAAGCCGGTGATCGTGGCCGGCGACTTCAATACCTTCTGGGGCACGCACGAGATCTACCTGTTCATGCGCGCGGCCGGCCTGCGCAGCGCCAACACCGCGGGGCTGCCCTCCTTCCCGGCGCGCGTGCCGCGCGTCGAGCTGGACTTCATCCTGGTCAGCGAGGGCATCGAGGTCACGCGACTTTCGCATCCCGGACGTGCGCTTCTCCGATCATCGCCCGCTGGTATGCGACTTCTCGAGCGTCGCCGGCGGCGCGCCGCGCCGCGCCGCCGCCTCCGCCGCCTGAACATCGATCGTGCCAGAGACGCTGACCCATGCCTGATAGCAACGCTGCAGCCTGGAAAGCCGAGCGTGACGCCGACGGCATCGCCTGGCTGACGATCGACAAGCCGGGCACCTCCGCCAACGTGCTCTCGAGCGGTGTGCTCGCCGAGCTCGATGCGCCTGCTCGCGCGGCTCGGAAGCCGAGCCTGCCGCGCGGCAGTGGTGCTGCTCTCGGCCAAGACGAGCGGCTTCGTCGCCGGCGCCGACATCAACGAATTCACCACCCTCAGCGACGAGGCGAGCGGCTATCAGCTCATCCGCGCGCGGCCAGCAGGTGCTCGATCGCCTCGAGGCACTGCCCTGCCCGACCGTGGCCGCCATCCATGGTTTCGCGCTGGGCGGCGGGCTGGAGCTGGCGCTGGCCTGCCGCTACCGCGTCGGCGTCGGCGATGAGCGGCTGTCGCTCGGCCTGCCGGAGGTGCAGCTCGGCATTCATCCGGGCTTCGGCGGCACGGTGCGCAGCGTGCGCCTGCCGGGGTGCGCCCGGCCATGAAGCTGATGCTGACCGGCCGCCGCTGCGCGCCGAGCAGGCGCGCGCCGGACTGGTCGACCGGCTGGTGCCGGAGGCGCGAGCTGCGCAGCGCTGCGCGCGCGCATGGTGCTCGATCCGCCCGCCGCCACGGCGCGCGCCGCTCGTCGGAGCGGCTGCTCAGCAGCGCGCCGGGTGCGCCCGTTCCTGCGCCGGCATGCTCACGGTCAGGTCGCAGCGCGCGCCCGCGCGAGCACTACCCGGCCCCCTACGCCATCATCGACCTGTGGGCGCGCTACGGCGCGCACGGCGCGGCCGCCTTCGAGGCCGAGGCGCGCTCGATCGCGCACCTCTTCACCACCGAGACCTCGCGCAACCTGATCCGCGTGTTCCTGCTGCAGGACCGCGCTCAAGAGCGCCGGCGGCAAGAGCGCCGCGGACATCGAGCACGTGCACGTGATCGGCGCCGGCGTCATGGGCGGCGACATCGCCGCCTGGTGCGCGCTGCGCGGCTTCACGTCACGCTGCAGGATCGCGCGCTCGAGTACGTCGAGCCGGCGCTGCAAGCGCGCCGCGGGAGCTGTTCGACAAGCGCCTGCGGGACCCGGCCAGAAGAACGCCGCGGCGCGCGCGCGGCTGCGCGCCGATGTCGCCGGCGACGGCGTCGCCGCCGCCGACGTCGTCATCGAGGCCATCTTCGAGAACCTGGAGGCCAAGCAGGCGCTGTACGCGCGCCTCGAGCCGCGCATGAAGCCCGCGGCGCTGCTCGCCACCAATACCTCCAGCCTCATGCTCGAGCCGCTGGCGGCGAAGCTCGCCCGCCCGGAGCGCCTGGTCGGCCTGCATTTCTTCAATCCGGTGGCGCAGATGCCGCTGGTCGAGGTCGTGCATGCGCAGCGTACCGAGCCGGCGGCAGTGCAGGCGGCCACGGCGCTTCGCGCGCCGCCTCGACAAGCTGCCGGTGCCCTGCCGCAGCGCGCCCGGGCTTCCTGGTCAACCGGGTGCTGATGCCCTACCTGTACGAGGCCATGCTGGCCGCGCAGGAAGGCATGCCGCTTGCCGTCATCGACCGCTGCCGCGGTCGAGTTTCGGCATGCCGGTGGGCCCGATCGAACTGGCCGACGTCGTGGGCCTGGATGTCGCCGCTGCACGTGGGCGAGATCATCGCGCAGCGAGCTGCAGCCGGCCGGTGCACGCAGATCGCGCGTCTCGAGCGAGCTGGTCGCGGCGCAAGAAGCTCGGCCGCAAGAGCGGCCAGGGCTTCTATCCCTGGCGCGAGGGCAAGGCCGTCAAGCCGCGCGGCCGCGCGGCGCGCCGCCGGCGGATCTCATCGACCGGCTGATTCTGGCGCTGGTCAATGAGTGCGTCGCCTGCCTGCGCGAGGGCGTCGTGGAGGATGCCGATCTGGCCGATGCCGCGGTGATCTTCGGCACCGGCTTCGCACCCTTTCGCGGCGGCCCGCTCACCTATGCCCGCGCCCGCGGCATTACCGGCGTGGTGGCGCGCCTCGAGCGAGCTGGCCGCGCGATACGGCGCAGCGCTTCCGCCCCGATCGCGGCTGGAGCCTTGCTCGCAGGCGCCCAAAAAGCGTGACCGGCGTCCGGCGCGCGGTGAAGCGCTGTGCTACCATCCAACAAGCATCGCTAGACGCAGAAATTGCGATGTAGATCACACACATCGGGAAGCCATGACCGAAGAACAGGCAGCGTCAGTTCAGTTGCTGCGCAAGTTCGCGCCGCTCGAGGGCATGAAGCGCGAAAACCTGGCCGCGCTCGCGAAAAAGGTGAGCGTACGCACGCTGACCGCCGGCCGCGTGCTGTTCAGGAAGGGCGACACCGACAAACGCACGCTCTGGCTGGTGAGCGGGCATGGTCGAGCTGCGCGAGGCGAGCGCACCGTCGGCATGATCCGCGGCGGCACCCCCGAGGCGCGCAATCCGCTCTCCCCGCAGCTGCCGCGCAAGCGTCACCGCGCGCGCCGTCGACGAGATCAGCTACCTGTCGATCGACAGCGAACTGCTCGACGTGATGATCACCTGGGACCAGACCGGCACCTACGAGGTCGAGGAGCTGCAGGCGCAGCTAGAGCGGCGGCAGCGGCGATGACTGGATGACCACGCTGCTGCAGACCCACGCCTTCCACCGCATCCCGCCGGCGAACATCCAGGCGATCTTCATGCGCATGCAGCGCACGCCCTTGCCGCGCCGGCGAGGTCGTCATCAAGCAGGGCGCCGAAGGCGATTACTTCTACGTCATCGTGAACGGCAAATGCGTGGTGACGCGCGAGACGCCGCTCAATCGCGACGGCATCAAGCTTGCCGAGCTCGGCGTCGGCGATACCTTCGGCGAGGAAGCGCTGATCGCCGAGGCCAAGCGCAACGCCACCGTCACCATGATCACCGACGGCGTGCTGATGCGGCTCAACAAGAAGGATTTCCGCGAGCTGATGAACGAGCCGCTGCTGCAGTGGGTCGACCGGCCGAGGCGGCGCTGAAGATCATCGCGCGCGGCGGTCGCTGGCTCGACGTGCGCCTGCCGTGCGAGCATCAGAATCTCGCCATCGAGGGCTCGCTCAACGTGCCGCTGTATCTCATCCGCCTGAAGCTCTCGACCCTCGATCGCAGCACGCCCTTACGTCGTCTATTGCGACACCGGGCGGCGCAGCTCCGCGGCCGCCTACATCCTGGTGGAGCGCGGCTTCGATGCCTACGTGCTGCGCGGCGGGCTGGGCAGTGCCGGGGCGAGCCTGCCCCTCACCCGCGGCGGCGCGGCCGACAAGCCCTGAGCGAGCCGAGCTCGCGGGCGATGCAACCCCGCGCGGTGCGACGCCCCAGTCACCCGAGGCGATGACGAGCGCACATCAACCACGATGCTGCGAGCGTGGGTAGCGCGTAACAAGAAAAGCCGCTGATATTTGGCGAGCTGACCACGCCAGGGCTCAGGCTCGAGCCACACCCCAGCACCGTGCGACAACATCCGGCGTGTCACGAGTCAGTCACACACCGGACGCAGACTTCCTCACCTGTCACACAGCTGAAGGACGTCGGACTGTGCCCCGAAGGGCATGCGGTGCGACGCGAGGAAGTACCGCCGATGCACAACGTCTGCGTGAATTCGCTGGCCGCTGCCCGTTCGCGCCGGCGAATAATGCTCGGGACCGTGATCGGCGTGCTCCTGCTCGCACCCGGCCTGCCGCAGGAGGCCCAGGCTGCGAACGCCGCGGTCTCAGCGGCCGACACGGGTGGCACGGGTGGCCCGAACGCTCTGCAGGAAGTCATGGTTCTCGGTCAGTACCTGCCGGCCGAGAAGGCGCGCCAGGCGCAGGAGGACGCTCCCAACCTCATCGAGGTGCAGACCTACGAGGAGATCAAGAAGCTGCCCGACATCAGCACCGCCGAGGCCGTGAGGCGCATCTCCGGCATCTCCCTCGAGACCGACGAGGGCGAGGGCCGCTACGTCAACATCCGCGGTATCGATGCGGATCTCAACAGCACCACCTTCGGCGGCCTGCGGCTGCCGCCGACCAACAACGCCTCCCCGTTCGGCGGGTACCGGGCGGTGACACTCGACTCCATTCCCATCGGCCTGGTCGGCGCTATCACGGTGACGAAGTCCAACCTCCCGAGCCAGGATGCCGAGGCGCTCGGAGGCACGATAGAGATCACCCCGAAGACTGCGCCCCTGAGTGGCGCGCCGTTCCTCGAGGGCAACGTCGGCAGCGGCTATGAGCCGCTGCGACGCAAACCCATCAAGGACATCGGGATCTCGGGCGGGGGCCGCTTCGGGGGTGCCGGAACGCCCTCCGCCGCGGGTAGCAGCGCCTACAGTGACCACCCGTTCTCGGTGATCGCGACGCTGACCTACTACGAGGACTGGCGCGGTATCGACGACGTGGAGCCCTCGGGATACTTCTACGATCCCCTGCACACGTCCTTTCCTTACCACGCCATCAACAACCTCCAGCAGCGTGATTACGAGTTGAACCGCAAACGGCACGGTTACGGTCTCGAACTCGGCTACCAGCCAAGCGCCGACAGCCGCTACTACATCCGTGGGTTCGAGGCCGGCTACACCGAGCGTTACTGGCGCCAGTTCCTGAACCTGACTCCGGATGGCAATGCGACGCAGGACGCCAACGGCCTCATCACCGATACGCTCAACGCCCCCAACGCGATCCAGATGGCCTTGCGGGACGAACGGGAGACGGCCAAGGATCAGGTCTTCATGGCCGGCGGCGAGAACCACTTCGGCGCCAGCATCCTCGACTACCGGGTCGGCTATACGAAAGGCTCCTGGTACAAGCCATACGACTACAACTCGGCCTTCAATTACACGCCCCTGCCGACCAATGCCGTGTTCACGTACGCCCCGACCGGGCGCGGTAACACCCCCGTATACTCAATCAGCGGTGCCGATTACCTCAATCCGGCGAACTATCTGCTCAACGGTTTCTCCAACAGCTCCGCCTACAACTACGATCGCGAGTGGTCCTTCGTCGGTAATTTCGAGATGCCGGTGCATTGGGGGAGTTTCGACTCCGAGAGCCTGAAGACCGGGGTGAGCGCCCGCCTGCGCAGGAAGGAGGAAACCGCATATCCGACCTCCTACGCGACGCTTCCCAGTCTTCTGCTGTCGAGCCTTAACGCAGGTCCCCCCGAGACCTACTACGCGGGCCAGTATCAGAACCCGCCGGATATTCCCCCCGGCTATCTGCAGTCGCTGCTCGGATCGGGCACCCCGGCCCCGAGTGACGTGATCAGCGCCCAGCAGCAGTTTCTGTCCGCCAAGGAGGACGTCTATGCTGCCTACGTGCAGTACCAGATGACGGCCGGCCGATTCGGTGTCATCGGCGGGGTACGGGTGGAGAACACGCGCGACAATTTAGACGCGTTCCTCACCGGTGTGGACCAGAGCGGCAACCCAATCGTGAGCCCTGTCAACGCCAAGCACAGCTATACGGACGTATTCCCCGGGCTGCAGACGCGCTTCGAGATCCAGAAGGACCTGATCGTACGCGCCACCTGGTCCTCGACGCTGGCGCGTCCCGGGTTCAACCAGCTGAGCGTTTCGCAGATGGTCGACCTCGGATCGGGGCTGATCACCGACGGCAATCCGAACCTCAAGCCGGCGAAGTCCAACAGCTTCGACGTGACTTTGGAGGACTACCTCCCGGCGGCTGGCATCATCAAATTCGGACTGTTCGACAAGGAGATCGCCGATTACATCGTGGCCGACAATACCGGAAGCGAGGTCATCAACTTCCATGGAACGAACATCGCGCTGAGGCGCTTCAGCTTCAGCAATTCCTCCGGGGCCTACTCCCGCGGTGCCGAGTTCAACTGGAGCCAGCACTTCCAGTCGCTCCCCGGGCTGCTGAGCGGGTTCGGTGCGGAGGCGAACTACACCTGGGTCGACTCGCGCTTCAATATCCGGCCGGGGGAGCACGCGACATTGCCGTCAAGCTCCAAGAACACCTGGAACGTCGCCCTCTTCTATGAATACGCCGGCCTCAACCTGCGGCTCGCGGCGTACTCGGTGTCGGCGGACCTGTTTGCGATCGGAAAGGATCCGACCACCGATGTGTACAACGACAAGCGCGCCTCGATGGACTTCGGCGGCTCGTACACGTTCATAGAGCACTGGGCGGTGTACTTCAACGCCAAGAATCTCCTCAACACCCCGCACACGTTCTACCAGGGGACCCCCGACCGACCGATCCAGCGGGAGTTTTACTCGCAGACCTACCAGCTGGGCGTGCGCTTCAATTTTTGAGAAGCCAGGACTGGGGCTAGACGCGCGACGTAGGTCGTTTCCGACGATCTCCAGGGTGCCGACTTACAGGATGGGTCGCGAGCGCTGACAGCCCGCAGGCTGCAGCGCGTCTACACTTCGCGGGCATTCTCCGACGCGGCCAACAGGGACATAGAGAGCGTTGATTGACGCAGATCCGCTTCCGCGGGCTCAAGCAGTCGTCCGCTATCGCAAGGTTGCGAGCCGCGTTCGCGCTCTTGCGCCCCTGATGCTGTACCCAGAGGCGAGAGACCAGCTCTTTTCGCTCGCGCTTCACTACGAGAAGCTGGCGCAGTGCCTCGAGGCCGTGTCCGAACATCTGCGAACCGTGCCAGCTGCGGATTCGGGCTCGGTTAACCAGAGGAGCGAAGACCCACGAATATCCGGGGTGACCGGCGTGGGAGCCGGATATCAAATGCCGTCGCCAGCTCCGAGCGTCGTCAAATAAGGGCAATGGCGGCAGCGGGAGCAATGAACTACGTCGAGCCCGAGTCCGAACGGTGCGGGTAGGACCTGCTCGCCGGCCGACTGCACGAGCCGCTGCACCTCCCGGTAACTCAACTCGCCACGTGCGAGCAGCGCGGCCGCAATCGCATCGAGGGCCGGGCGGTGGCGGGTATGAGCTACGCTGATTTCAGGCGGTCTATCGCCGATGTCAGGCGGTCAATGCGGCGTTGGATCAACCGTCGATCCCTGCCCTCTTCTCGCTGGGTAACGTCCTCCCGTGTTTCCAGCGTTCTTTCGAAAACCCGAATCCCTGGGTTGGCCGCCATGCGCCTAAGGTGCTCCTCGCATTCGTGTTTCGCCCGCCTAAAGGTCTGAATCAGTCCGCGATTCGTGCTCATGGAATCACCTCCGTCCTTGCAAACTCAGCCTGAGCCCGGAACTGCCGGCGTCTGTAGAGATTCGGACACTGTCTCGGTGCACTGCACGAGCTTCTCTTACTGAAGCGCGAGCAAGGCGAAATGCTCCTTGACCGCCGCGTATTGCATCGGCGGTATGAGAGCGCGGATGGAGTTGGTGATGTCGCGCGGTACCGGCCCGCTTCGGCCGGCGTAATCGAATCGGTGTCCGTCAAAGCGCCCACTGTCCCTGTCAGCTACGCCGGAAGAATCGCAGCGAATTGTAGACGCGGCGCAGCTTGTAGCCTGTCAGCGCTCGCGCCGGCTCTCGTAGGAAAATATTTCGGGGTGCTGTCGGAAACGACCTACCCGGCCATGTCTGGTTTGGGACAGCGTCTGCGCCTCGCGTGCACGAGATGCGGACCGCGTCCGGGTAAGTCGCGTCACTTCCCAACACCGCGTGGCCCCATCCATGACCGCGGGCATGACCGGCGACGAGAGACAGGGAAAACAGGCCGAACCGGCCTTTATCTACATGGTGTGCGTGGCCTTATCCCCCGATAGCGCACCGGCGAGATAAGTCTCGATCTTCTTCTGCGTCTGGCCACGATCCTGCTCGCTGAACTGCACGCCGATGCCGGCGGTACGCTTGCCCTGATTACCCTGGGCGCCCTTGGGCGTCACCCAGATGACGCGGCCGGCCACGGGCAGCTTCTCGTCCTCGCCCATGAGGTTCAACAGCATGAACACTTCATCGCCGAGCCTGTAGTTGCTGTTGGTCGGAATGAACAGGCCGCCGTTCTTCACGAACGGCATGTAGGCCAGATAAAGGGCGCTCTTGTCCTTTATGGTGAGGGTCAACAGACCCGGCTTACTTCCGCCCGCTCTCAAGTTTCTGTCCCCAATTCAGCTGGCCGTGCACTCATGTCTGGCGTACCCCACTGGACGTGCTCTCCGGCGGCACCAGTCGCCTGAAAAGAGCCTCGAGCGCCAATCCCCGGTTGAGCGGCACGTCCAGCGTGCGCAGCTCGCGCACCTCATCAACCAGCCGAAAGAGCTCGCGTATATTCAAGAACGCGCCGCGCCCTGACAAGTATGGGCCACGCCGCAGTTCTGTCAAAAATGCCCCGGCGCGCTCCCCGTCGCGGATGCGTTCTGTGAGCCAATTCTCAAAGCACAGCAGGCGCAGCGGCAGCTCTGAGCGCGCCCAGCGTTCGGCCGCCGCCACCGGGTCGGCGCCGCCGGCCGCGAGTTCGGTGAGCATGGAGCGGGACTCCGCCGCGACCGCCACCACGGCGCTGAGGTCCGCCTGTGCGGCGAGCATCGGCGCCTCGCCCAGCACATCGAGCCCCGCATTCCAGTCTCCTGCTCCACGTGTCTGCGTCAACCAGGCGACCGCGGCTGCCCGTGCGGGCGGGCGCACCTTGAGGACCTGGCAGCGGCTGAGGACGGTGGCAGGGAGCCGCGAGGGCTGCACCGCCACGAGGACCAGGAGGGTGCGGGCGGGGGGCTCCTCGAGCGTCTTGAGCAGCGCATTGGCGGCGAAGCGATTGAGGGCGTCGGCCGGCGTGATGACGCCCACCTTGTAGCCCCCGGCGTGACTGGTCAGAGCGAGCTGCGCAGCGAGCTCGCGCACCTGCTCGATGCGGATCTGCCGCGAATCCTCATGCGGGCGCAGCGCGCTGAGGTCAGGATGCTGCAGCGCCGCCACACGGCGGCACGCCAGGCACTCACCGCAGGGCGCCGCTGCCTGGCGCTGACACAGCACCAGTTGCGCCACCCAGCTGGCGAGCCATTCGCCGCCGGCGCCGGGGCCTTCGTGGATGAGGAGCGCGGCCGGCAGGCGGCCGCGGCCGTGCGCCGCCTTGAGCGCAGAAGTCTGGGTGGTGAGCCATGCGGGCGTAGCGCTCATGCCGGCACGCGCCCCGCGAGCAGCCCGGCGAGAATCTCTCCGACGCGCCGCTGCACGGCATCGAGCGGAAGTGTCGCATCGATGATCCGGAAGCGTTGCGGGTTGGCGCGCGCCAGCGCGAGATAGCCCGCGCGCACCTTCTCGAAGAATGCGGTCGTCTCCGCCTCGAAACGATCGGCACCGCTGCTGGCGCGGGCGCGCGCCCGGGCGAGTCCTGCCGCCACCGGCAGGTCCAGCAGCAGCGTGCAGTCGAGGCTCGAGTCCCGCCTGAACGGTGCCCGCCAGTGCCTCGATGAGCGCGGCATCCACCCCGCGCCCGCTGCCCTGGTAGGCGCGGGTGGCATCGGTAAAGCGGTCGCACACGACCCACTCGCCGCGCGTCGAGCGCCGGGCCGATGACGTGCTGCACGTGCAGCGCGCGCGCGGCGAACATGAGCAGCGTTTCGGTCAGGGGCGGAAGCGGCTCTGCGCCGCGCTCGAGCACGATCTGCCGCATGCGCTCGGCGAGCGGCGTGCCGCCCGGCTCGCGCGTGAGGCGCACGGCTATGCCGTGCGCCGCCGAGCCAGGCGGACACGACTTTTGCGACGGTGCTCTTCCCCGCGCCCTCGATGCCCTCGAGCGTGATGAACTTGCCCGCGCTCATCGCTGCTGCGTGTCCTGCGCGTGCGGCGTGGAGGGCGCCGAGCCGCCCGGCGCCGGGTCGGAAGCGGCCTTCACGGCAGCGGCCGCGGGGGTGATGGCGGGCTTGGCCCTGGCGCGGCGTTCCTGTTCGCGCAGGCGCACGAGATAGGTCTGCACGGCGGAATTATGCTCTTCGAGTGTCGCCGAGAAGTGATGGGCGCCATCACCGAGGCCGGTGGCGACGAAGTACAGCGCGTCGGTGTCTTCCGGCTGCACGGCGGCCATGACCGACTCGCGTCCCGGCAGGGCGATAGGGGTGGGCGGCAACCCCTCGCGCGTGTAGGTGTTGTAGGGGTGTCGCGCAGCAGGTCGCGCGTATGAATGGTGCCGTCGTAGCGACTCCCCGAGGCCGTAGATCACCGTGGGATCGGACTGCAGCCGCATGCCCTGGCGCAGGCGGTCGATGAACACGCCGGCAATCCGGGCCGCTCGCCCTTGAGCGCGGCCTCCTTTTCCACCATGGAAGCGAGGATCAGCGCCTGGTAGGGGGTATCCAGCGGCAGTTCGGGGCGGTGGGCTTTCCAGGCGGCCCCGAGGAGCTGCTGCATGCTGTCGTAGGCGAGCTCCAGGATCGCGACGTCGGTGGTATCGGCCGCGAAGCGATAGGTGTCGGGAAAGAACTCGCCCTCGGGGGCCTGACCGGGATGGCCGAGGGCGTCATGATCTGCGGCAGCGCTCCGGCCGCGCAGCGTGTGCATCACGCGCGGATGCTGCTCGAGGGCGGCGAGAAAATCCGCGAACGTCGCGCCCTCGACGACGGTGAGCTGCTCGAGCACCACCCGCCCCTGCTCGAAGAGCGCAATGATCTGCGCAGGGCTGGCGTGCGCGGGAATCTCGTACGTCCCCGCCTGCACGCGCGGCTGCTCGCCACGCAGGCGCAGGTACCACTCGAGCGCCCGAGCGTTGCGCACAGCGCCCGCCGCCTCCATCCGGGCGAGGACGCTGCGCAGGCTCGCACCGGGGCTGACCTCGATGCGCGATTCGGCTGCCGCCGGGCCGGGCGCCCGAAATTGCGTGCTGAGCCAGAATATCCGCCCGCGCCCGCCGCCGCGGCGAGGAGCAGCGCGGCTGCCACCAGAGCGAGCAGCGCCAGCGGGCTCGCCCCCGCCACCCTACGCATCGCAGTCCCCGGAGAGCGCCCCGCTCGCCAGAAGCGCAGCGAGGCGCGCTTGCAGCTCCCGGGTCACGGGGCCGGGCGCCAGGCTCGCGCCCGCCAGCTCGCGCACCGGGCGAATGCCGATCAGGGCGTTGGTGAGGAACACCTCCTGCGCGCGCGCCAGAGCTGCGGCATCGAGCACGCACTCGCTGGCGAGGATGCCGGCCGCCGCGGCCGTCTCGAGCACGACCTCGCGCATGACGCCGGCGACGCCGCAGCGGTCCACGCACGGCGTATGGAGCCTCGCGTCCTGGACGAGGAACACGTTGGTCATGGTGCCGGAAATGAGCGCCCCGGAGCTGCTGAACATCAGCGCTTCGAAGATGCCGGGGTCGGCCCACTCGCGGCGCGCCAGCACCTGCTCGAGCCGGTTGCAGTGCTTGAGCCCCGCGAGCGCCGGATTTTCCCCGAGGCGCATGCCGGCGATACGCACGCGCACGCCCTGCTGCGCGAGGCCCGGATCCTCCTCCGGCCACGCATAGCGCAGCATGATGCGGGTGCTGCGCTCGCGGCCGGTGACGCCGTAGCCGCGCTCGAGCGCCGGCCCGCGTGTCAGCAGAACCTTGAGGATGGCGCGCGGAGCCTCCCGCGCCTGCGCGCGCACTTCCTCGGCCAGCCCCGGCAGATCTGCGGCGTCGAGCCCGAGTCGCGCGCACCCGGCGCCCAGGCGCCGCAGATGCAGGCGCAGCAAACGCGGCTCACCGCCGAGGCAGGCGATGGTCTCGAACAGCCCATCGCCGTAGTGAAGTCCGCGCTCGAGCACGGAGATCTTCGCTGCCGGGCGGCCGTTCACCCACGCCTCCTCGGGAGCGGACCCGCCGGAGCTCTCCTGGCTCAGTGGCGTCACTGCTCCGCTCCCAGCGCCGCGAGCAGCCCGCGCGCCTTGGCGCGCGTCTCGTCGAGCTCGCGCTGCGGGTCGGAATCGGCGACGATGCCGGCGCCGGCGCGAAAGCACGAGCTGCGATCCGCTCAGCGTCATGGTGCGGATCAGGATGTTCAGGTCCAGCCGTCCGTCGAGCGTCAGGTAGCCGAAGGAACCGGTGTATGCGCCGCGCCCCTCGCCCTCCAGCTCGGCGATGATCTGCATGCAGCGAAACTTCGGGCAGCCGGTGATGGTGCCGCCCGGAAACACCGCCCGCAGCGCGCCGATCGGCGTGACCTCTGCGCCGCAGAACGCCGGTGACGTTGGAGACGATGTGGTGCACGTGCGCGATAGGTCTCGATGATCATGAGCTCATCCACGCGCACCGTGCCGGCCTCGCAGACGCGCCCGAGATCGTTGCGCTCCAGGTCGATCAGCATGATGTGCTCGGCGCGCTCCTTGGGGTGCGCCACCAGCGCCGCGCATCTCGCGCAGTTCCTCGCCCGGGCGGCGGCTGCGCGGCCGCGTGCCGGCGATGGGCCGCGTGTCGACCCCCCGGCCGGCGACGCGCACCAGCCGCTCGGGCGAGGAGCTGAGGAGCGCGCACGCCGCGCCACTGCGCCAGCGCGGCGAACGGCGCCGGATTGGCGCGCGCAGACGCTCGTACAGCGCCGCCGCGGGCGCGGGCGGTGCGCGGCCCGAGGCTGCGGCGCTCGACCTGACGCTCCAGGGACGCGACAGGTTGGCCTGGTAGATGTCGCCGGCGCGGATGTACTCCTGGGCGCGCATCGACCCGCGCCAGGTAGGCCTGCGGCGGCTCCTCGTGTACCGCCTCGATCCGCAGCGCCGTCGGCACGCTCCGTCCCCGCGCGGCGGCCTGCCGTCGGCATCCGCCACGATGCGCGCCAGCAGCATCGCCCGCCGGGTGCTCGGCCAGCGCATAGACGCGCCCGCGCGCCAGGTCGTGCACCAGCGCGCACGGTGTGCGCAGCGCGAAGGCCTGCCAGGGGAGCGGCGCCGGCGGCAGCACGAGGTGCGGCTCGATCTCCGCGGCCAGCTCGTAGCCGAGAAACACCGCCCAGCCGCCGCGCAAAGGGCAGCCGCGCTGCGGCCGCGCGCCCCTGCCGCCTGAGCCTCGGGCGCTGCGCTCGGTGCGCCACCAGCTCTCGAGCGCTGCGAGAAATGTCGAGCCTTGCGGCGTGAACGCCCTCCGCTGCGAGCCGCCCGTCGGCGCCGAGCCACAGTGCCGCGTGCGGCTGCGCCGCGCAGGATGTCGAGCGGCTCAAGGGGCCGGCGGCCGCACTGTCGAGCAGCAGCCGGGTAGCGCTGCGGGCCAGCGCGCCGCGAGCCGCCGCAACACCGCAGGCGGAACATCGAGCTCGCGGACGAGAGGTGCGCGCGTGGGAAGGCCTTGACGAAGGGGCTCAGGCGCTGAAGCGCCGGAAGATCAGCGAGCCGTTGGTGCCGCCGAAGCCGAAGGAGTTCGACAGGCCACGTCGATCTTCATCGGCCGCGCGGTGTTGGGGACGTAGTCGAGATCGCAGTCCGGATCCGGGCGTGCGGTAGTTGATGGTCGGCGGCGCGACGTTATCGCGGATCGCGAGCACGCTGAAGATCGCCTCCAGCACCCCGGCCGCACCCAGCAGATGCCCGGTCATGGACTTGGTCGAGCTCACCGCGAGGCGCCGGGCGTGATCGCCGAAGGCGCGCTTGATGCGCCAGCGGTCTCGGCCTTGTCGCCCAGCGGCGTCGAGGTCGCGTGGGCATTGATGTACTGGACTGTCGCTCGGCATTCAGGGCGGCATCGCGCAGCGCATTCGACCATGGCGAGACGCGCGCCCTCGCCGTCCTCGGGCGGAGCGGTGATGTGGTAGGCATCGCCGCTCATGCCGAAGCCGACCAGCTCGGCATAGATCGTGCGCGCCGCGCGCGCGCGCATGCTCGAGCTCCTCGAGCACGCACGGCGCCGCCGCCGTCGCTGAGCACGAAGCCGTCGCGGTCCCGGTCCCACGGGCGGCTCGCCTCGGTGCGGCGCATCGTTGCGCGTCGACAGCGCCTTGGCCTGCGCGAAGCTCGCCGAGCCCGCACGCGCGTCGTCGCCATCTCCGCGCCGCCGGCGATGATCATGTCGGCATCGCCGTACTGGATGGTGCGCATGCCGAAGCCCGATGGCGTGGGTCGAGGTGGTGCAGGCGGTCACGACGCCCAGGTTCGGGCCCTTGCAGCCCGTAGCGGATCGACAGGTGGCCGGCGATCATGTTGATGATGGTCGCGGGCACGAAGAACGGCGAGATCTTGCGCGGACTTGTGCGCCTTGAGGTACTCGCCGTACTCGGCCTCGATGGTGCCGAGGCCGCCGATGCCGGCGCCGCATGATGACGCCGCAGCGGTCGGCGTCGCTGCGTGGCGAAATCGATGCCGGAATCGGCCACGGCCTGCATGCCGGCGGCAACGCCGTAGTGCATGAACTCATCCATGCGCCGGGCTTCCTTGGGCGAGATGTACTGCGTCGACGTCGAAGTCGCGCACCTGGCCGCCGAAGCGCACCGGGAATGCGGACACATCAAAGCGCGTGATCGGGCCGATGCCGCTGCGCCCGTTCAGGATGGCATCCCATGCCGTCGGCGACGGTGCTGCCGACCGGAGACACCATCCCATACCTGTTACGACGACGCGACGTTTGCTCACTCGCAGCCCCGGTACTCAACCGTGCGACGCCGCGTGTCGCAAGGTCTAGGACCTTGCTGCGACGCTCGTTGATGTAGTCGATGGCCTGTTGAACCGTCGTGATCTTCTCGGCGTCCTCGTCCGGAATCTCGATCTCGAATTCCTCTTCGAGAGCCATGACCAGTTCGACCGTGTCCAGCGAGTCCGCGCCCAGATCGTCGACGAACGAGGCGTCATTCGTGACCTGCTCAGCCTTGACGCCCAGCTGCTCGGCAACGATGGCCTTTACCTGCTGCTCAACGGTGCTCATTAGCGGTTGTCCTTATGTGAGGATTGGGCTATGCGCCAGCCGACGCTTCCGGCGGCAGCGGGCGCGGTATTGTAGGGGAACACCCCCCGTCTGCCAGCTCGGCACAGCGTGGGCGCGAGTGGTTGTTTTTTCAGGCGAAACTGCCACGCACTCGTTCCGCTTCGGCGCCGGCTGGCGACCCTGCTCTGTGGCGCGCCTGCCAACGGCGCTGACGCGCCTACGGCATGTACATGCCGCCGTTGACGTGCAGCGTCTCGCCGGTGATGTAGCCGGCCTGCGGCGAGGCCAGAAACAGCACCGCCGCGGCGACGTCCTCGGCCGCGCCGAGCCGGTCCGGCGGGAATCTGCGCCAGCAGCGCCGCGCGCTGCTCCTCGGTCAGTGCGCGTGTCATGTCGGTGTCGATGAAGCCCGGGCGCCACGGCATTGACGGTGATGCCGCGCGAAGCGACCTTCCTGGGCCAGGGACTTGGTGAAGCCCAGCAGCCCGGCCTTGGCCGCGGCGTAATTGACCTGCCCGGGATTGCCGGTCACGCCCGACCACGGAGGTGATGTTGATGATGCGGCCGCGCCGCTCCTTCATCATGCGCCGCAACACACGCCTTGGACAGGCGGAACACGGCGGTCAGGTTGGTGGCGATGACCTGCGTCCCAGTCCTCGGGCTTCATGCGCAGCAGCAGCGCGTCGCGCGTGATCGCGGCGTTGTTGACCAGGATGGTCGGCATGCTCGCCGGCGGCCTCCGAGCTCCGCCAGCAGCGCATCGATCGAGGCCGCACTCGCCCGCGTCCAGCACCGCGCCGCGGCCGTTGCAGTCCGTGCGACGCGAGAGCTGCGCCGTGAGCGCGCCGCGCCGTCGGCGCTGGTCGCCGTGCCGATGACGCGCGCGCCGGCGCCGCCAGGGCGAAGGCGATGGCGCTGGCCGATGCCGCGCGAGGCGCCGGTGACCAGCGCCACATCGTTCTCAAACATGCGTGGAGGCCTCCTCGGCGTAGCGCTGCGAGCGGCGGCCATCGCATGCGAGTGCCGGATCCTCCAGCGCCAGGTAAGCCAGATCCGGCCGTCGCTCGATGCGGCGATTCAGGCCGGTGAGCACCTTGCCCGGGCCGCATTCGATGACCTGGGCATGACCATCGGCGGCGAGCGCCCGCACGCGTGTCCTGCCAGCGCACCGGGCTCGCCAGCTGCCGCACCAGCAGCGTCGCGGATGTCGTCGGGGTCCTCGTGCGCGCGCGCATCCACCGCGCTGACGTAGCGGATGGCGGGCGCGCGCACCTCGAGCGTCGCCAGGCGCTCCTCCAGGCGCTCGCCGGCCGCGCGCATCAGGCTGCAGTGCGAGGGCACGCTCACCGGCAGCACCACCGCGCGCTTGGCACCGCGCGCCTTGCCGCCTCGATGCGCGCGCTCCACGGCCGCGCGACTGCCCGGCGATCACCACCTGCCCGGGGGAGTTGAAATTCACCGCCTCGACGACCTCGCCCGCGCGCGGCCTCGCGCACAGCAGGCCGCGACCTGCCTCGTCCTCGAGGCCGAGGATGGCCGCCATCGCGCCGGTGCCGGCCGGCACCGCCTCCTGCATCACCTGGCCGCGAAAGCGCACCAGATCGACCGCCGCGGCGAACTCCAGTGGCACCGCGCGCACACCAGCGCGGTGAATTCCCCCAGGCTGTGGCCGCTGACGATCGTCGGGCAGCGCCCCGCCGCGTGCGCGCCACAGCCGCCAGGTCGCCACGCCGGCCGCCAGCATCGCCGGCTGGGTGTATTCGGTGGCGTTGAGCCCCTCCGCCGGGCCCTGCTCACCAGCTCCCACAGGTCGTAGCCCGAGCACGCCGGAAGCCTCGTCGAAGGTGGCGCGAACACCGGGCTCGGCGGCGGCGAGTCGGCGAGCATGCCGACCGACTGCGAGCCCTGGCCCGGGAAACACGAATGCGAATGACATGAGCTCTCCGAAGTGCAGGCAGCGCGGCGCGAAATTATACCGGCTTGCGCCGCGCGGCTCAGGAACACGCGCCACGCCAGCGCCCCGCCGAGCGCCCCGTAGAGATGGGCATCGACCACCACGGCATCGCTCGCCGAGAGCGGCAGCGCGCCTCGCCAGTGCTCGTACACCAGCTTCACGACCAGGAACACCGCCAGGACCCAGCCATCCGCGCTCGCCGGTGCGCAGGTGCGCGCAGGTGCCCGGCCGCCAGGACCCCATGCAGCACGCCGGAGGAACCGACGTACCACTGCATGGTCGAAGCAGCAGCCACAGGCCGGCATCGATGCCCGTCATGGCGCCGAGCACGATGGCCAGCCAGGCCTTGCGGGGATAGTCCCGGGCGAACAGCGCCCACATGAGTACGAGACCCGCGAATCGAGCAGGGCATGCCGCAGATCCAGATGAACCAGGTGCGCCGTCAGCAGACGCCACCACTGCCCCGAGTGCAAGTCCCGTGCGGTCGTAGCGCAGCAGCAGCCGTCCCGGCTCGCCCGCCGAGCGTGGGCAGCAGCAGCAGCAGACAGGCCGCCAGCAGCGCCAGCCCCATGCGGCCGTCGCAATTGAGAGACTTGAGCGTGCCGTGCACGCGGTTCACAAGGCCGGCGAGCGCATTTGTTATGATCCGACCCCGCATGTTGCAGCCCTTACACGCGGCAATACCTGCGCAGGCTAGCAGACACGGCTCCCGCCGGGGCGCGCCGCGGCTTCACCCTCATCGAGATCATGGTGGTCGTGATCATCATCGGGCTGCTGGCCTGCCGTCATCGTGCCGAACATTCTCCGCAATGTGGATGAGGCGAAGGTCAACAAGACGAAGCAGGACATCCAGGCCTCGGGCCGGCGCTCGACCATGTTCCACCTCGACAACTCCAAGTACCCGACCTCCGAGCAGGGGCTCAAGGCGCTCGTGACGCAGCCCACCGATCCTACGATCAGGCACTGGCGCCCGGCGGCTACATGCAGCGAGTGAGCAAGGACCCCTGGGGGAACGACTACCAGTACGTCTACCCCGGCACGCACGGCAAGGAATACGACCTCTTCAGCCTCGGGGCCGATGGACAGCCCGGGGGCGAAGGCATCAATGCCGACATCGGCAACTGGAACCTCACCGATTAGAGCGGCCGCGAGGATGCCGCCTTTCCGGCCCGCTGCAGCCGCTGCCGGCTTCACGCTGATCGAGATGCTGGTCGTCGTCGTCATCATCGCCATCATCTCTCTCGGCATCGTGCTCTCGCTGAGCGTGGTAGGGCGCGATCGCGAGCTCGAGAAGGAGAGCGACCGGCTGCTGGCGCTATTCACCTACGCGCGCGAACAGGCGGAGCTGCAGACGCGCGAGTACGGCGTGATGTTCCAGGAGGATGGCTACGAGTTCCTCTCGTATGATGTGCACCGCGCCGCCTGGCGCAGCGTCCTCGGGGACGATGCGCTCGCGGCGCGCAGACTCCCCGACGGCCTGGGCGTGAGGCTCAGTGTCGAGGCGCGCCCGGTCGTGCTGAGGCGACCGAAGGACGCAGCTGACAAGACGCCGCAGGTGATGATCTTCTCGAACGGCGACCTGACGAGCTTCGTGGCGACGCTCGAGCGGGACGGCGGCGTGCGCAGCGTTACCCTCATGCAGAACGAGCAGGGCGAGGTGATCGAGCAGCCCCTGGTGGAGCACAAGCCGTGAGGGCTCACGGGTTCACCCTGCTCGAGGTGCTGGTGGCGCTCGCCATCGTCACCATCGGCATGGCGGCCGTGCTCGGCGCACTCTCCTCCTCCGTCGGGACGATCACTTACCTGCGCGACAAGACATTCGCGCAATGGGTCGCGCTCAACCAGATCGCGACGCTGCGGCTCTCCGGGCAGCTAGCAGGCCCAGGGCAACAAGAACGGCGATACCGATTTCGCGGGGCGCAAATGGCACTGGCGTCAGGAAGTCACCTCGACCGAGGTGCCGGGTGTGGTTCGCATCGACGTCAGAGTGCGTCCCGCGGACGTCAAGGGCGACGACAACAGCGGCTGGTTCAGACGGTCAGCGGCATTCAGGGAGATGCCGTCGGCAGCCCGAACGGCTACCTGCCGGACTGGGGCGCTCAGGCGCTCCTCGGACCGCAGCCCGCCACGCCGGCAGCGCCCCGTACGCCTGGCGCGCCCCGTACGCCTGGCGGACCCGTGACACCGTGACGCCGGGGGTGCCCGGCGGCACGCAGACGCCGAACCCGGGGTCGCAATGAGCCACCGCACCCGTGGATTCACGCTGATCGAGCTGCTCGTGGCGCTCTTCATCGCCGCGCTCATGTTCGCCATGGGCTATGGCGCCATCCATCAGGCGCTCACCAGCCGCGATTCGCTGAAGACGCAGCAGGCGCAGCTGTTGGGGCTGCAAACCGCAGTGCGCGTGCTCGAGCAGGATTTCGTGCAGCTCGCCCCGCGTCCGGTGCGCCAGGCCGTCGGTGATGAGCCCGCGCAGGCGGCGTTGCTCGGGGCGCCGCCCGGCACTCAGCCCGTCGTGGCGCTTACGCGCGCCGGCTGGGCCAACCCCGCCGGGCTGCAACGCCCGGGGTTGCAGCGCGTCGCCTACTTTCTCGAGAACGGGACACTGCGGCGCGAGTATTGGAACGTGCTCGATCCGACGCTCGCCAGCACCACGGCGAAGCGCGAGCTGCTGACGCACGTGAAGACCTTGGTCATCCGCTACATGGACGTCAACCACACCTGGCAGGATCAGTGGCCGCCCCTGACGGCCACCGTGCTCGTCGGGCAGTCGCATGGAGGCGAGCCTGCGCCAGCGACCGATCGCGGTCGAGATCACGCTCGACACCGAGGACTGGGGGAAGATCGTGCGCATCATCGAGATCGCAGGATGAATGCGCCGCCGGCGCGCTCGCGGACGCGGCGCCAGCGCCCGCATTCCCACGCGGCAGGCGCAGCGCGGCGTCGCGCTGTTGGTGGCGATCCTGCTCGTCGCGCTCGGCACCATCATTGCCGCGGCGGTGGCGTATGAGAACGCCATGACCGCGCGGCGCGGAACCGCGACCTACGCTTTCGATCAGTCACTGCTCATCGCGCAGGGCGCCGAGGCGCTCGCCGCCTACGGGTTGCGGCAGATCCACCAGGGCGATCCGACGCACACCTACCCCGGCCAGGGCTGGGACAAGCCAGTGGGCCCGATCGAGGTGGTGCCCGGTGTGATGCTGGAGGCATCGCTCGAGGACCTGCAGGGGCGTTTCAATCTCAACAACCTGGTCAACACGGACGGCACCCCCGACACGCTTCAGGTCAATGCCTTCGTGCAGCTGCTGACGATGTTGGGCCTGGAGCCGAAGTGGGCGGGATACCTCATCGACTGGATCGATGTCGATATCGTGCCGCAGAACCCCGACGGCGCCGAGGACAGCGTGTACATGGGGCAGACGCCGCCGTATCGCGCCCCGAACCGCTACATCACCAGTGCCACGGAGCTGCTGGCACTGCCGGGCTTCGGCCGCGACCGCTACGTGAAGCTCGCTCCCTATGTGACCGCTCTCCCCCACAACACCCCGATCAACGTGTGCACCGCTTCGGGGCCGGTGCTGGATGCCTTCCTCGGCCCCGGGCACAGCGAGTTCGGTGCCAACCCGGAGCAGCTGACGCAGACCCGCACCAACACCAGCGGCTGTTTCCCCTCGCTGGCGTACTACGAGACGGCCTTCGACCCGAAGGTCTGGATGCTCCGACAAATGCGGCGGGAAGTGGCGGGGCGAAAAGTAAATTCGCGGAGAGCTCCAGCTACTTCCGCCTCACCAGTTTCATCACTATTGGCAGCGCGGAATTCAACTTGTACAGTCTTCTCTACCTGGACCGCCGGCCTCGGTGGCGCCGGCCGGGCGGTGCCGGCGGCGCGGTGCGCCCGCTTCAGCGCAGCTTCACGCCCGACTGAACCCGGGCGCCCCGAGAGTGACGCAATCGATGAATACTGCTCGCGAATCATGACAGTATCCAGCCATGGCTGACTGGCTGCTGCTTCGCCTGCCCCGTGCGCCGGAACAGCCCGCGACCTGGCTGGTGGTCGATGCGCGCGGCACGCCCACCGGGCCCCCGCAAAGCGGCCCTCTGTCGCTCGCGGCGCCGCGCACCGCCGGTCGGCGGATATGCGTGCTGGTGCCGGGCGCCGACGTGCTGCTCGCGGAGCCGGAAGTGCCGTCAGGGAAGCCGGCGCCAAGCTGCAGCAGCTGGTGCCCTACGCGCTCGAGGAGCACCTCGCCGACGACATCGACGATCTGCACTTCGCCATCGGCAAGCGCGCCGCGGAGTCCGGCCGGGTACCCGTCGCGGTGGTGGCGCGCGCGCTGATGGACGAATGGCTGACGCAGCTGCGCGCCAGCGGCATCGAGCCCGACGTCGTGTATGCCGACAGCGACCTGCTGCCGCAGAACCCGGGCCAGGCGGTCGCGCTGCTGGAAGAGGACGCGGTATTCGTGCGCCCACCGGGAGGCTCGCCCGTCACGCTGCCCGCCGAAGCCCTGGCCGAGGCCCTCGAGATCGCCAAGCCGGCCCCGGCCCTTCCGCCACCGGCGGCGCGCGGCCTGATCCTCTACACCGGCGCCGCCGAGTGGCAGCAGCACTCGGCGCAGGTCGAGGCCGCCCGGCCGCAGTTCGATGGCATCAAGGTGCAGCTGCTCACCGGCGGCCCGCTCGCGCTCTTCGCGCAGCAGCTGCCGTCCACAGCGCCGATCAACCTGCTGCAGGGCGCCTACGCCCCGACCTCCTCGCGCGCGATCGGGCTTCAAGGCCTGGCGCGTCGCGGCGATGCTGCTGGCGTGCCTCATCGGCCTGCACGTCGTCGGCAAGGCCGCGGAGCTGCAGTTGCTCAGGAAACGCGAGCATCAGGTGGATGTCGTCCATCCGCGAGACCTTTCACAGCGCCATGCCCGGCGAGTGGGGCAGCGTCGATGCCCGCCGCCGCATGGAGCAGCGCCTCGCTGCGGCCCGCGGCGCGGGCGGGGGCCTGCTGCCGGCGCTGCAGGCGCTCGCGCAGGCGCGCGAGAGCGCCCCGGGCACCAACGTGCAGTCGCTGAATTTCCATCGCGGCGCGCTGGAGATGAAGCTGTCGGCTCCCGATGCCGCGAGTCTCGATCGCCTGAGCCAGACCCTGCGCAGCAACGGCTGGCAGGCCGATCTCTCCGGGGGCACCAATGCCGCCTCGGGCTACGTCGGCAGCATCCAGGTGCGCGCGCGCGGCACCTAGGAGCAGGCATGAAGCTCAGGATCAATTCGCTGTTGCTCGAGTCTTTCGCCACGCTGTCCGCACGCGAGCGACGCCTGGTGATGGCAGGCGCGCTGCTGGCGGCGCTCATCGTCGTCTTCGGCATTCTCGTGCCGCTCGATCGCAGCGTCGCGCATGCGCAGGAGCGCCTGGTGAAGAAGCACGCGGACCTCAGCTGGATGCAGTCGGTGGCGCCGGAGCTGGCCGCGACGGCTCCGCCGCCGACGGCCAGCGGCGAGTCCCTGCTCGTCATCATCGACCGCTCGGCGCGCGAGTCGGGTCTGGCGGGCGCGCTCTCGGCAGCGAGCCGGGCGGGCCCGGGAGCCTGTCGGTGCGGCTCGAGCGAGCACCGTTCGATACGCTGGTCGGCTGGCTGGCCCGCCTCTCCCAGCAGAATGGCGTCATCGTGGAGTCCGCCACCCTCGAGAGAGCCGGCGCACCGGGCCTGGTGAACGCGGCCATCGTGCTGCACACGGGCTGAAGTGAGGCGGGCGGTCTGGATCGCGCTGCTGGCCGCGGTCGCCTTCGGGATCATTGTGATCGCCCGCATGCCAGCCGAGTGGATCATTCCGGCAGATCGGACGCAGGGCTCATGCGCGAGCGTGGAGGGGTCGCTCTGGAGCGGCACGTGTGTGGGCCTCGTCGTGAGCGGTACGCCCGTCGGTGACGTCAGCTGGAGTCTTCACCCGCTGCGGCTGCTCGCGGGGAAGCTCGCGGCCAATCTCATTCTCACCCACGGCGCCGCCAATGCCAGCGCCGAGGTGCAGTTGGGATTCGGCGGCCACGTCACGGTGCGCAATCTCGTCGCCGACCTGCCGCTCGATCCGGCGCTCATTCCCGGCGTTCCCGTGAACCTGCACGGCCGCGCGCACTTCGATCTCGCACTGGTGGAGCTGCAGCACGGCATCATCACGCAGCTGCAGGGCCGCATCGAGGCGCGCAACCTCGAGGACAGCAGCGGCGCCAACACGCCCCTCGGCAGCTACCTCGTCACCTTCCCCGGCGGAAGCGGGGCACCGACCGGAAAGCTGCATGATCTCGATGGGCCGCTGGCGCTCGAGGGCACGCTGCGACTCACCCCCGCACCCGGCTTCGAGCTGGAAGGCCTGATCGCCCCGCGCCCCGGCGCGCCACCGGAGCTCGTCAACAACATCCGCTTCTTCGGCTCCCCCGACGCCTCGGGACGGCGGCCGTTCTCGGTGTCCGGCACGTTCTGACGCGCCCGCGAGCCAGTCCCGCGAACGGCGCTTACGTCAACCCAGCTCGCGGAAAGCACCGAGCAGCGGAAAGTACAGCGCCGCGCGCACCGGCTCCGGTCCCAGCGCCCGCGCGAGCCCTACATAGTCCTCGAGCTGCGCCCGGTAGCGTTGCACTTCCCGATCGAGAAACTCCTCGAGGTCTCCGCCCTCATGAGTGCTCGTCTTGAAGTCGATCACCCAGCGCGCACCGTGCTCGTCCACGAAGCTGCGATCGATCACCACGTTGCGCAGCCGCCCGGCGCTCACGCCGCTGAGCTGCCATTCGCTGTGCGCTTGGGCGTGCCGGGCGTCGAGGATCCAGCGGCCACGCTCATCGGCCAGTGTGCGCCGCAGCGCCGCGAGGATGAGCTCCAGCGCGCGCGCCTGTTCGCGCTCGGGCACGCCGGCGCGCCGCAGCCGGGCGAGCAGTGCCGGGCGCTCCGCATCGATCGCCGGCGGAGAAGGCAGCCGCGGCTCCTGCGTCAGGCGCGCCAGCCAGCCGTGCACGATCGTCCCGATGTGCCGCTGCGTCTCGCCCACCCAGCTGAACTCCGGGGGCTCGCTGGCGAGGTAGGCGGACGGCAGGCGTGTGAGTGACACAGTGGCGGGCAGGTCCGCGGGCCGCCAGTCCGTCGAGCAGCCGCGTAAGGCGGCAGCCGCTGGCGCCTTCGCCGCAGCGGCGGTGGGCGGGCTTTGAACGATTTCGAAGCGCTGCGCGAGCGCGGCCCAGACGATCGCCAGCAGGCGTCCTGCGGTCGATCTGCAGTGTGCCGTCGGCGCGCACCGCCGGCGCGCCGGACAGCCACAGCGTGCGCCGCGCGCGCGTCGCGGCCACGTACATCAGCCGGGCGCGTTCGTTCAGGTCGCGCCGTTGGATGAGGTCCCTCAGATACAGGTTGAGATCGCCCTCCTCGTTCGCCCCAACCGCCGGCGTTGGCGCGATGAGCAGCTCGCTCTCGCCCTCCTCCCCCGGCAGGTCGATCCAGCGCAGCAGGCGCCGCTCCGCGCCGCGTGTCGCCCGCTCGAGCGCCGGCACGAACACGTGATCGAACTGCAGGCCCTTGGCACGATGAATCGTCATCACCTGCACCGGATCTGCAGCCGACGCCGGGGCGCTGTACAGATGCTGAAGGAGCGCGGGAAAGTCCTCGGGTCCGCGCCATTCGAACAGCGCCGCGCGCTCGGCGAGGGCGGCGAAAAACGCACGCGCATCCTCGAGCTCCTGCGCCCGGTAGGCATCGCTCGCGCCGAGACGCATCCACGTGCGCTCCAGCCAGTCCGCGACCGGCGCCGCTCCCCGGCCGGCGAGCGCGTCCGTCAGGATCGCGCGCAGCCGCGCCAGACGCGGCAGATCTTCCCGCTCGCAGCCTGCCAGACGCCCGGCATTACCGAGCGCTTCGATGAGCAGCTCCCGATCGTTGAGCCCGGAGAGCGCCGTCAAGCGTGGCGAGGCGCGCCCCGCACCAGGGCGCTCGCAGCACCGCGAGCCACGCGGCGCGGTCGGCGAGGTCGTACAAGGCGCGCGTGAGCTGCACGAGATCGCGCACCACCATGCGCTCGCGCAGCGGCACGAGGTCGACCCCGAGCGCCGGCACACCCTGCGCCTCGAGCGCATCGATGACCGGCACCGCGTGCGCGTGGGCGGCGACCAGGACCGCCACGCTCGCGTGCCGGTCGAGACGGCGCAGCTCGGCGACGCGCGCGGCGATCGCCCGCGCCTCCCCGGTCCGATCATGCGCAAAGAGCCTGAGCGTCACGGGCGCGATGGCGGGAAGCGCAGCTTCGGCGGCACGCGCAGGCGTGCTGGCGCGGTAGCTCACCGCGCCCGTGCGCAGGTCATCCACCGCTGGCAGGACCTGCGCGAAGAGTTCGTTGGCAACATCCACCAGTGCCGGGACCGCCCGGAAGTTGCGGATGAGGCGCAGGGTCTTCAGCTTCAGCTGCCCGATGCCCGCGCGCGCGCGCCTTGAGGAACAGGCCGACTTCCGCATCCCGGAAGCGGTAGATCGACTGCATCGGGTCGCCCACGACGAAGAGCGTGCGCCCGTCGCCCTCCTCCCAGCCGATGGTGAGCGCCTGCAGCAGCTGAAACTGGGCGAGCGAGGTGTCCTGGAACTCATCGACCAGGATGTGGCGCAGCGCAAGACCGGCGCGCAGCGCGAGATCGGTGGGCTCGCCGCCCTCGGCCAGGGCTTGGCGAGCCGCGCCCATGACGTAGGTATGATCGACGCGCCGGACTTCGGCAAACTCGCCATGCAGCTCCACCGCGGCGCGTGACAGCACGCTCGAGAGTGCCCGGATGGCCGCGACGTCGTCCTCGCTCAGGTGCGCCGCGGGAGCGCGCCTGAGCTCGAGAAGGGCCTCGCGCACGCCGGCGAGCCCGCGCAGATCATCGATGAGATCGCGTAAGTGCTGGCGCATGCCGGGGTCAGCAAACTCCGGACCCAGCCGGTGGGCGCTCAGCTGCTTGCGCCAGTCATCGCGGGCAAGCACGCGGTGCGCGAACTGCTTCCAGTGTGCAAGGTCCTGCGGCTCGGTGCCGAGAGCCGAGCCACCGGGCAGCCCCTGCGCGCGCCGTCGCAGCGCCTGCGGCACGAGCGCGCACAAGGAACGCAGGCGCGCACGCGTCAGCGCCGCGAGGCTTGCGTTTACCCGCCGGCACAGCACCTGCGGATCCTCGTCCACGACGAAGCGCAGCCAGTGCCCGCGCAGCCGCAGCATCTGCGCGATGAGCCGCTCGAGGTTCGTCCAGTGGTTGTCGAGACGCTCGAAGAGCAGCTGCGCGTCGGATGCGAGGGCCGGATCGGCCTCCGCGCCCTGAAGCGTGCGCCGCGCTGCCCGTTGGTAGAGCTCATCGGCGGCGTCCGTGACGTTCAGCACCGCGCCGGCGCCGGAGGCGAGCGGCAGCTGACTTGCCAGCCAGTAGTTGAAGGAGTCGATCGTCTGGATGCGCAGGCTCTGCGGCTCGGTGTCGATCCTCCAGCCGCGCGCGGCGGCGTGCGTGAGCGCCGCCTCCGCCAGCGGGCGCAGCGCCGCCGCTTCCGGGTCGGTCGCAGGAACTTCCCCGCGCAGCGCGCGCACTACGCGCGCGCGCATCTCCGCGGCCGCCCGGCGCGTGAAGGTGATCGCGAGGACCTCGCCCGGATCCTCGACCGTGCAGAGGAGCTTAAGGAAGCGCCGCGTCAGCACGGCGGTCTTGCCGGAGCCCGCCGGAGCTTCCAGCAGGATCGAGTCGGACGGTGCGCTCGCCTCGAGCCGCGCTGCATCATCGAGTCGCCTCGGGCGAGTCACTCATCGCGCTTCATCCGCATGGGCCGGCGCTTCGGGGCTCAGGTGCGCGCCGATGCGGCAGATGTCGCGTGACGTGGCAGTAGTCGCAGGCGCCGGGTGCCGGATCCACACGCGCATCGCCCTGGAGAAAGGCGCGGATGAGTCGCTCGATGAGCGCTGTCCAGCTGCGCTGCTGCGCGCTCCAGTCCGCGGCCGCACCAGCGCCTGCGCCCGGCAGCGCCTTCACCTTCGGCAACAGATCGGCCGCGGCCGCTACGCCGCTGAAGCGCACCTCTCGCGCAGTCAGGTTGACCGTGGCGAGCGCCACGACGTCGCGCCCCAGCGCGCCGAGGTACGCGAGCAGCTGTGGGTGCGCCGGCCGCTCGCCGAACCAGTCGGCGCTCGCGGGGCGGCCGCTCTTGTAGTCGAGCACGACGCGTCCGCCTGCAATCGCGTCCACGCGGTCGAGCCGCATGCGTACGCGCCCACCGGCGAGGGCCAGCTCGGTGAGATGCTCGGTCGCCTCCACCGTGAAGGGTGGGCGCGTGCGCTCGAGCTCGCACAGGCGCCGGATGAGGCGCTGTGCGCGCCGGCACTCGCGCTCGAGTGCCGGCGAAAGCACGGCGAAGAGATCGAACTGCCCCTCGGGAATGCGGCGCACGCGACCACGGCGGCCGCGCGGTGCCAGGATGAGCGTGCGGGCGGCCTGCGCCACGCACTCTGCGATCAACGCATCGAGTGCGCGCTCATCGAGCGCGTGCAGCGCCTGCGAGTCGCGCAGTCGCTCCCAGAGCATAGCCAGGGCCGCGTGCAGCAGCAGGCCGCGCTGGTCCATCGGGACGCCCGGATCGGCGTGCTGCGCGGGAGCCGCGCCGAGGCGCAGCTCCGCGTAAGCGCGAAATGCGCAGGCATTCTGCAGCGTCAGGGCCCGGGTACCGGAGGGGAGCGGTGTGCGCGGGTTGAACGGCGTGCCCCTGACATCATCGAGTCGTTCGGTACAACCGTCCCGATGCAGCCGCTGCGGCAGCCAGAGGCTTGCGGGCTGCTCGGTACGCAGCACGAGGTCGGCGAGCGCCGGGCTCGGCAGCAGCTCCAGATCCCCCTCCCATGCGGGCACGGAGAGCATGAGCTGCGCGGCACCCAGGCGCCACGCCCCGAGAAGCGCCCGTGCCTGCGAGCGGCGGCCGGCGGGGCTGGCCTGCGGAATGCCCGCCTCGAGCTGCGCGCGCAGCGGCAGGAACGGATCGGGCGCGACCGGCTGCGGCAGCACGTCGGCGCTCAGTGAGCCGACCCAGATGCCGTCGTAGATCACGACCGGGTCCGCCAACATCGGCGAGATCGTCACCGCCACGTCCGCGTCCGCCGGGCGGTAGGGGGTGCGCAGCGCGAACGCCCGCAGCAGCTCGAGTGCCGCCTGGCGGCTGAGATCACCGACGCTGACGGCGAGCTCGCCGAACTCCTCGAGCAGCTCGCGCCAGCGCAGGCGTGTCTGCTGCAGCGCGCTGTCGGGCGGGAGGGAGCCAGGCCAGCCGAGCGCGGCGAGCGCTGCCTCGAAGCGCTCCGACCAGCGCCGCGGCGAAGCGCCGCTCTCGCCCAGAATCCCGGCTGCCCGTCTCAGCAACGCATCGAGCTCGCGCGCGGCGGCCTGCTGCTGCGGCGGAGCGAGCTGCAGCGCGCCCGTGAGCTCGCGCAGGTTGAAGCTCGCCACAGCGCGCTGGCGCAGCGTGAGTGCGAGCGCGGCGCGCGGCGCCGGTCCGAGGCTTCCCCAGTAGGGCGCAGTCAGCCAGCGGCTCACCGAGTCGATGTCGATTTCCGCGCCCGCGAGCAGCGCCAGGCTGGTAAATCCTTGCGAGGGCAGTGCCAGGGAGCCGAACGGCGCTCCCCCCTCGATCCCGACGAGCGCGCCCGGATCGCGGCCGCCCTCGAGTGCCGCACCCGGATCAAGAGCGGCGCTGATGAGTGCGGCGAGGCGCTCGCGCGCGCCCGCCGTCCGCGGAAGCATCACGAGCAGCCGTGCGTCGGGTTGCCCGCGCAACCGCTCGCAGCACCAGGCGGCGATGGCTTCCATCTGCGACTGCGCATCCGCGGTGCGCACGCCGCGCGGGGCGGTCGGGCTGCGCGCCGGCGCGCCGGCATCGACCGCGGGGGCGGCCGCGAGCGCTGCCAGCCGGGGCGGAAGGGCATCGAAGCCACACAGCAGCAGCGCGCGAGGATCGGTGCCCTGGCGCAGCCTCGGCACCAGTGCGCTCACGCTCGCCGCGTTCATCTCACGGCAGCGCGCGGCGAAGATCTGCTGCGCCGCGTAAAGCAGGCCCGCTTCACTCCCGCCGGCAGCGGCGCCGAGCGTCACCCCGTACTCGGCCGCCCGCTCGCTCGAGCGCTGCAGCGATTCGGCCAGCGCGCCCGTATCCAGGACGGGAAAGCTGCCGGCGGCCTCCTCTGCGGCCTGCCGCCACAACAGCCACTCCTCGGCTGGCCCGAGAATCCGCGGCCACTCGCCGGGGCTGACTTCGGCCGCGCGCTGGCACTGGCGGCGCGCCCAGGCCGACGGGGTCATCACGTCCGGCGTCGTCCACACGCGTGCGCCATTGGCAAGCTGCGCAGCCGCGTGTGCCAGCTGCACCGCACGCACGCGCTGGCGAGTGGGCACGAGGAGCGTGTGCCCGTGGCGCAGGTGCTCGCTCAGATGGGGGGGAAGGCTGAAGATAACGTAACTCCCAGCTCCCGCCAGCGATGGCATGCCACGCGATGCCCGCCGCTCAGATCTTCCCAGGCCGGCACGCGCTCGCTGCACACTGCGAGCGCATGCGGACAACGCGTGCGATAGACGCAGCCGCTCGGCGGTGCAAGTGGCGAGGGTGCCTCACCGCTCAACACGCGCCCGAGCCGGGCCGGCTGAACGTCCGGGTCGGCGCTCGGCACCGAGGCGAGAAGCTCGCGGCTGTAGGGGTGGCGCGGGTGCGCGTAAAGCACTTCGGTGGATGCGATCTCCATCATGCGCCCCAGATAGAGCACCAGTACGCGCTCGCACAGCTGCCTGACCACGGCGAGATTGTGACTCACGAACAGCAGGCACAACCCCGACTCGCGCTTCAATTGCGCCAGCAGCGACACGATCTGCTGCTGGGTCGGCAGGTCGAGCGCGCTCACCGGCTCATCGCACACCAGCAGGCGGGGCTTGAGGATCATGGCGCGCGCAATGCCGACGCGCTGGCACTGCCCGCCGCTCAACTCGTGCGGATAGCGTCCGGCCAGCCCCGGCGCGAGCCCGACGCGCTCGAGTGCCGCGGCGGTCTCGAGCGTGCGCGCCGCGGCCCCGAGCGCGCACGCGTGCACGCGCAGCGGCTCGCCCACGATCTCCCCGACCGTGAGGCGTGGATCGAGGCTGCCGGGCGGATCCTGGAAGATGATCTGCAGCTCGGGGCGCAGCGCGCGCAGCTCGCGCGCGGGCAACTGCGTCAGCTCCCGCCCCATCCAGACGATTTTGCCCGCGCAGGGCCGCAGCAGCTGCAGCACCGCGCGCGCGAGCGTCGACTTCCCCGCCCCGGATTCGCCGACGATGCCGAGGGACTCGCCCGCTGCCAGCTCGAAGCTCACCGTGGAGAGTGCCGACAGGCGCGCGCGCGCGCCGGGTGCGCCGTGCCCGAGGCGGTACTGCACGCCGAGCTCTGCAACGCTCAGCGCGGCGCGCAGCGGGCTCGCCGCGCGTGCGGGCGGCAGTGCAGCCAGCCGTGCCGGCGTGGCACTGTCCGCGCGAACGGGAGTAGGCCGCGCGGCGTCGCGCACCAGCGCTCGCGTGTAGGGGTCGCGCGGGGTCTTCAGGACCTCTCGCACCGTGCCCGCTTCGATCAGTGCGCCGTGGCGCATCACCGCCACGCGATCGGCCACACCGGCTACCGCCGCGAGATCGTGCGTGATCAGCACCAGCGCCGTACCGTGCTCACGCTTGAGCTCCGCGAGCAGCGCGAGAATCTGCGCCTGGATGGTCACATCGAGCGAGGTGGTCGGCTCATCAGCGATCAGCAGCTGCGGCTGGCTGGCGAGCGCCAGGGCGATCGCCACGCGCTGGCACATGCCGCCGGAGAGCTCGTACGGGTACTGTCCTAGGCGCCGCGCGGGGTCCGTCACGTGCACGCGCTCGAGCAGCGCCAGCGCCTGCGAGCGTGCCTGCAGACGCGCCAGGCGCCGGTGCCGCGCCAGCACTTCGGTGATCTGTTGTCCGACCGTGAGGTGCGGGGTGAGCGAGCTCGTCGGGTCCTGGAACACCATGGCGATACCGGCGCCGCGCACGCGATCGAGCGCGGCGGGCGCGAGGTTGAGCAGCTCCTGCCCGCCGAAGCGCGCACTGCCGCGGGCGCGCCCGTTCGCGGCGAGCAGCCCCATCACTGCGAGGAACACCTGGCTCTTGCCGGCGCCGGATTCGCCCACCACGCCGAGGCACTCGGCGCGCGCGACCGAGAGCGTCACCTCGCGCGCCGCGGTGACCAGGCCCTGCGGCGTCTGGAAGGTGACGCCGAGCCCCTCGAGGCTGAGCACCGCCGCTGTGGCGGGAGGCGCTTCAGCGCTCGCGCGGATCGAAGGCATCACGCAGACCGTCGCCGAGCAGGTTCAGGCACACGAGCAGCACGACCAGCAACGCCGCGGGCAGCAGCAACATCCAGGGTGCGGATTCCATCTCCTGCGCGCCGACGTAGATCAGGTTGCCGAGACTCGCGTGCGGCTCCTGCACGCCCAGGCCGAGGAAACTCAGGAAGCTCTCGAACAGGATCATCTGCGGAACGATGAGCGTGGCATAGACCGCCACCGGCCCGAGCACGTTGGGCACTACGTGCCACAGCAGCACCGCCGAGGGCGCCAGCCCCGTCGCCCGCGCCGCCGTGATGAACTCGCGGCGCCTGAGCGCCAGTGTCTGGGAGCGCACCATGCGCGCAGTGGTGAGCCAGCCCACCGCGCCGAGCGCCGCGAGCAGCACGAGGAGACTGCCGCGCTGAAAGAGCGTCGTGAGGATGATGACGACGAAGAGATAGGGAAGCGAATAGAGCACATCCACGAAGCGCATCATCCACCCGTCGGTGCGTCCGCCGGCGAATCCCGCCACCGCCCCCCAGGCCACTCCGATCACGAGGCTCACGGCACTCGCCAGTACGCTGATGAGGAGCGAGAGGCGCAGGCCATAGAGGGTGCGCACGAACAGGTCGCGCCCCAGCCGATCGGTGCCGAACCAGTGCGCCGCGAGAAGCCCTGGGGGCTGCGCGAGATGCTGCCAGTCGAGACTGTCGTAGGCCCACGGGCTCAGCAGCGGGGCCAGCGCGGCGAACAGTGCGAGGGCGGCGATGATGGCGAGCGCGCCGAAGGCGATGCGATTGCCCCTGAAGCGCCGTCCGGCATCGCTCCACCAGCCCGATGCCAGGGTCGCGGCCGGCTCATTCATGGCGCACGCCCGGATCGAGCCAGCCATACGCCAGGTCGACCATGAGGTTCAGCAGGAGCGTGAGCGCGCCGTAAACCACGATCATCCCCATGACGAGCGGATAGTCGCGATCGATGGCGCCCTGCACCAGATAGCGGCCGGTACCGGGCAGCCCGAACACTGTCTCCACCACCAGCGAGCCTGTCACGACGAACGCCACGGCCGGACCGAGATAGCTCACCACCGGCAGCATCGCCGGCGGCAGCGCATGCCGCCACAGCACGCGCAGGCTCCCGAGTCCGCGCGCACGGGCACTGCGTACATAGGGACTGCGCAGCACCTCGAGGAGGCTGGCGCGCATCAGGCGCGCAAGGTTCGCGCTCACCGGCAGCGCGAGAGTGAGCGCCGGGAGCAGCAGATAACGCGCCGAGCCTGCCTCCCAACCCGCCACCGGCAGCCAGTGCAGGTGCAGCCCGAAGAGCAGCGCGAGCAGCGGGCCGGTCACGAAGGCGGGCAAGGCGATTCCCGCCGCCGCGAGGCTGGTGACGGTGAAGTCCACGCCGCGGTTGCGCCACAGCGCCGCGGCCATGCCCGCGGGAATGCCCGTGAGGAGCGCGAGCGTGATGGCGCACAGGCCGAGAGCGGCGGAAAGCGGCAGCCCCTGGCCGATCAACTCGCTCACCGTGAAGTCGCGCTGGCGCAAGGAGGGGCCGAAATCCCCGTGTACGAGCGAGCGCAGGTAGCGCAGGTACTGCACCGGCAGCGGCTGGTCGAGTCCGTAGAGCCGCTCGAGGTTGGCCCGCACCGGGGCGGCGAGTGTCTGCTCCTGGTCGAAGGGCCCGCCGGGCGCGAGGCGGATGATGGCGAATGAGAGCGTGATGATGACGAGAAGTGTCGGGACGATTCCGGCCATCCGGCGCAGCGCGTAGCTCAGCATATGCGGGCGACTTTAGGGAGGCGGTGCGCAATCCGTCAACGCCGCGGCACGTCCCGTCAACCGCGCGCGGGCGCTGCCGCTATACTGCCACCCCCGCCCGCGTGCCGGGCGATCCGCAGAGCCAAGAGCAATGAAGCGCATCCTGGTCGGTATCAAGCGGGTGGTGGATTTCAACGTGCGCATCCGGGTCAAGCCCGACGGGAGCGGTGTCATCACCGACGGGGTGAAGATGAGCATCAACCCCTTCGATGAGATCGCGCTCGAGGAGGCGCTGCGCATCAAAGAGCGCGGCGCGGCCGAGGAAGTGATCGTCGCCACCGTCGGCCCGGCCGACTGCCAGCAGCAGCTGCGCACCGCGCTCGCCATGGGAGCCGATCGCGCGCTGCACGTTCAGGCCGACGGAGTTCTCGAGCCGCTGGTCGTGGCGCGTGCGCTGCTGAAGCTCATCGAGCGCGAGCAGCCACTGCTCGTGATCCTCGGCAAGCAGGCGATCGACGACGACAACGGCCAGACCGGGCAGGTACTGGCCGCGCTCTGGAACCGGCCGCAGGCGACCTACGCCTCCAGGATCGAATTGAGCGCCGACACCGCGCGCGTCACGCGCGAAGTGGATGTCGGGCTCGAGACGCTCGAGGTCGATCTGCCGGCCGTGATCACCACCGACCTGCGCCTGAACGAACCGCGCTACGTGAAGCTGCCGGACATCATGAAGGCGAAGAAGAAGCCGCTCGAGACGCTGCCCCTCGGCTCGCTCGGCGTGGAGCAGCGACAGCAGCTGAAGCTGGTGCGCTTCGAGCCCCCACCGCAGCGCCAGAAGGGCATCAGGGTGAAGGACGCCGCGGAGCTCGTCGATGCGCTGAAGAAGAAGGGGTTGCTGTGACAGTGAAGATCCTGATCGTCGCCGAGCACGACGGCGCGAAACTCAATCAAAGCACCGCGCGCTGCGTGAGCTGCGCGCGCGCCGTGAGCGGCGCGGAAATCGCCGTGGCAGTGTGCGCCGCGGATGCCGCCGCGCTCGCCACGCAGGCGGCACAGCTCGCCGGCGTCAACCGCGTGCTGGCGGTGGAGAATGCGGCCAACGCTCATGCGCTCGCCGCGGTGCTCGCGCCGCAGGTAGCAGCGCTCGCGCAAGCCTACAGCCTGGTGCTCGGTCCCTCGACGACTTTCGGCAAGGACCTGATGGCGCGCGTTGCCGGGCTCCTCGAGGCCCCGCAGGTGAGCGATATCATGGCCATCGAGAGCCCGACGCGGTTTCGCCGCCCGATCTATGCGGGCAACGCGATTCTCACCGTGGAAAGAAGCGGCGAAGGCAAGGTCGTGGGCACGGTACGTACCGCCTCTTTCGAGCCCGCCGCCGCCGGCGGCGCGGCGGTCATCGAGAAGGCGGCGCTGAATGTGACGCTGCCGACCCATACGCGCTTCGTGTCGGTGTCGGCCGCCCGCAACGACCGGCCGGATCTGCAGACCGCGGCGCGGGTGATCTCCGGCGGCCGCGCGCTGGGGAGCGCGGACGGCTTCAAGCTCCTCTACAGCCTGGCGGCCAAGCTCGGCGCCGCCGTCGGTGCCTCGCGCGCGGCGGTGGATGCCGGCTATGCGCCCAACGAGATGCAGGTCGGACAGACCGGCAAGATCATCGCCCCGGAGCTGTACGTGGCCATCGGCATCTCGGGTGCCATCCAGCATCTGACGGGAATCAAGGATGCGCGCACCATCGTCGCCATCAACAAGGACGGCGAGGCGCCGATCTTCGAGGTAGCCGACATCGGCCTGGTGGGCGACCTGTTCCAGATCGTCCCGGAGATCGAGCGGCTGATCTAGTCGATCGCTTACTAGAGGTGCGCGAGGATCGCTTCGGCCGCGGAGACCTTGAACTGCCCCGGCGCCTCGACCTCGACGCGTGCGGCGACACCGTCGCGCACGATGATGGCGAAACGCTGGCCGCGCGTGCCCATGCCGTAGCCCTTGGCGTCGAGCTCGAGCCCGAGAGCCCGGGCATATTCGCCATTGCCGTCGGCGAGCATCAGGATCTTGTCACCGACCCCCGAGGCCTTGCCCCAGGCGTTCATGACGAACACGTCGTTGACGGCCATGCAGGCGATGGTGTCGACGCCCTTGGCGCGAATCTGGTCGGCGAGCTGTACGAAGCCCGGCAGATGCTTCGCGTCGCAGGTCGGGGTGAAGGCCCCGGGCACGGAGAACAGCACCACCACCTTGCCCTTGAAGAGCTCATCGGTGGTGATGGGGGCGGGGCCGTCCTTGGTCATGCGCTTGAAGCTCCCCGCCGGCATGCGCTCGCCCGTCTTGATCGTCATACTCTCGCCTCCTTGGCCGAACGCCTCAGGCCTGCTTCGAATGCAGGATCCACAATTTGGCGAGGCGCTCGAGCGCGGGATCTCCCTTGACGGAGTTGAAGGTTTTCACCGCATCCTCCTTGTGCCCGCCCTTGAGCTGCGCGATCCCGAGCAGCAGCCGCGCCTGTGCCTCATCCTTCACGCCGCCCTTGCTCACGCCCTTCTGCAGCTGCTCCACGGCCTTGTCGTACTCCCCGTAGCCGAGGTAGGCGAGGCCTACCGCGGCGTTCTTCTGGCCGGTGGTCGCGGCCTCCGCGTCCTTCTCCTGCCGCGCAAGCGACGCCCGGTCGGTCGCGGCGGCCTTCTTGGCAGTCTCGAGCAGGCGCTGATTGCGCTCCTTGGTGCGCTGGTCCGCGAAGATGTTCTTCGCCAGGCCCTTCTCGAGAATGCGCTGCGCCTCGCCCGGTGAACCGGCCTCGAGCGCCAGTTGCGCCATCTCGGTGAAGTCGTCCGCGCTCTTCAGCACGTCGACCTCCGACATCAGGCGGTAGGTCTGCAGCGTGTTCAAATCGTTCCCCGAGGTCTGCTGGCGCAGGGTGTACAGCAGCTGATACCAGTAGTCCGGCTTCGGGTAGTAAGTGACGATGCGCTCCAGGGCGCGCGTCTCACAGGCGGCATCGTTGAGCTTGACGCAGGAGCTCAGTATCAGCTGCAGCGTCTCGTTCTTGGGCGCCTCGCCCGCCTTGATCTGGCTGTCGGCGAGCGCCTCCTCGAACTTCAGCGTTCCCTTCCAGTCGCCCTTGAGGTAGTACGCCTGCCCCACCAGTGTGCGGATCGCCTCCTCGGCGTAGCCGCCTTTGATGGCGCGGTTGCCGAACTCGATCGCCTTGTCGTAGTTCTTGACCTGGTAGTTGATCTCGGCCAGCGCCCGCACCTTCTGCGGGATGTCGGCCTGGGGAGTGAAGCCGTCGTCGAGCTCCGCCTCCATCGTCTTGGCGGCTTCCGAGAAGTTCTGGGTCTTGATGTAGGAGAAGCTCAGCATGTCGTTGATCAGGTGCTGATCATAGGGCGTCTTGCCGGCAATGCCTTCCGCGTCTTTGAGCTTGGCGATCGCATCGGCGTACTTCTTCGCCTTGATGTCGTCGTTCGCCTCCTTCAGCGGCTTGGCCAGCTTGGCGCTGTTGCTTTGCTTGGCCTGCGCGAACGCGGTCGTCACGGGCGCCAGGGCAGCCGTGGCGAACAGCGCAGCGCCGACGAGCAACGCCGCCGCCGAAGTTGCAGTGACTTTCTTGATGAGATTTTGCATGACGTTGAGGTTAATCCCTGAATTCAGCGACATTGACGAAGCCGATCTTCTTCATGTGATTGCGCTGCGCCGACGCCAGCACCTGGGCGACCACGTCGTACTTGGCGCGGCGGTCGGGGCGCAGGTGGATCTCCGGTTGCGGCACCTTATCGGTTGAGGCGTGGAAGTAGCCCTCGAGCTGTGGCAGCCCCGAGACCGGGGTGCCGTTCCATACCACCGTGCCGTCGAAATCGATCTCCAGCTCGATGACCTCCGGAGGTGTATCCGGGGGCGGGGGCGGATTGTTCACGTTCGGCATATCGAGCTTCACCGCATGAGTCATGACGGGCAGCGTCACGATGAGGGTGACCAGCAGCACCAGCATGACGTCGATCAGCGGCGTCGTGTTGATGTCACAGAAGGTCGCCCCGGCCCCGCCGACAGGTATTGACATGGACTGTGCTCCTGGAAAACTTCAGCGGTAGCCGCGCACGCCGTGATCGGGCTCGGTGAGGAAGCCGACCTTGACGATCCCGCCACGCTGGATGGCGTACATGACCCGGCCGATCGCCTCGTAGCGGGTTTCCTTATCGCCGCGGATGTGAATCTCCGGCTGGGGTTTGCGTATGGCCGCCGCCTCGATGAGGGCCAGCAGCTCGTTGCGGTCGGTCACGCGCTTGTCGTTCCAGTAGACGTTATCGTTCTTATCGACGGCGATGGTGATGTTCTCGGGCTTGGTCTGCGTGGGGATATTCACCGCCTTCGGCAGTACCACCGGCACGGTCTTGGTGATCACAGGGATCGTGATCAGGAAGATGATCAGCATCACCAGCATGACGTCCACCAGCGGCGTCGTGTTGATGGTTGCGATTGCACCGCCCTCTTCCTCGCCGAGACTCATTGCCATGATTCGATCCTCACCCCGCGCCGCGGCGCGGCGGAGTGCTGCTTCGCACCCCGCCCAACCGCGGCAGTTGTCTTACTTGACCGGGCTGGCCTTGGCCGCCGCCGGACGCACGCCGCCGCCGGTGTCCACGCGCGCACCACTGACCAGATAGGCATGCAGGTCGCTCGCGAAGTTGCGCAGCGCATCCTGCAGGACCTTGTTGCGCCCGAGGAGCCAGTTGTATCCCATGACCGCAGGCACGGCCACGAACAGTCCGAGGGCGGTCATGATGAGCGCCTCACCCACAGGGCCTGCGACCTTGTCGATACTCGCCTGGCCGGCGATGCCGATGCCGACCAGGGCGTTCAGAATGCCCCACACCGTGCCGAACAGGCCCACGAACGGCGCCGTCGAGCCCACCGTGGCGAGCAATCCCAGGCCGCCGGTCAGCTTGCTGTTCACCTGGTCGGTGGAGCGCTGCAGCGTCATGGTGATCCACTCGTTCAGGTCGATGCGGTCGGTCAGACGGCCGTCGTGGTGCGAGGCGGCGCGCAGGCCGTCCTCGGCGATGCCGCGGAATTCATCGCCTTTCTTGAGACGCTCGACGCCATCCTTGAGCGAGGGCGCGGTCCAGAACTGCTTCTCGACGACGCGCGCGGCGTTCTTCAGCTTGCGCTGGTCCCAGAGCTTCGTGAGCATGACGTACCAGGAGGCGAGCGACATGATGAGCAGCAGCAAGAGCACGGAGCGGGCGATGATGTCACCGCCGGCCCAGAGCGCGGCCAGGCCGTAGGGATTTGAGACGGTGGTGGTGGCTTGGTTTTCCATAGTTATCCTCGAATCAAAGACAGACAAGCCGCCGCCTGCGGCGGCGGCGATTTGATCACTTGAGCTGGAATCTGATGCCTAAGTTATTGCAGCCCGCGACCGGCTTGCCGTCCTCCGTGGCGGGCTTGTAGTGCCCCGAGGCCGCCTTGGCCAGCTTCAGGGCGCCTTCGTCCAGACGCGGGCTTCCTGAGGTTTTCGCAAGCGAGGGCTCCCCGGAGAGCTTGCCGCTTGGGTCGACGCATACGGCGACCACCGCCATGCCCTGCTCTTCCAGCCGGCGTGATGCCTGGGGATAGTAATCCTCGCTGTTCGGGAAGCCCTTGCCCGGCCCGACCGCCGTGCGGTTGGTCGGGTGGGGTGGCGGTGGCGCCTCGGTGTGTTTGGTGGTCACGTTGGAGATCGCCGTGGTCTGCGTCGTCTCCACCGGCATGTCGATGGTCACGTCCACTGGCGGCACTTCCACCGGTGGCCGCTGGAACTCCGGCGGTGGCGGGGGTGGCGGCTCGTTCTTCTTCACTTCTTCCTGGACGATATCGGTCTGGATCGGCGGCGCGAGCACTGCGATTGCCTTGCGTGCCAGTCCCGTGGCGAGTGCCCAGGCGATGAACAGATGCAGGCCGATGATGACGAACAGGACGGCCGTGCGCCGCGTGAAGAATTCAGTGTCGTGTACGTAGGCAGCCATGAGTTGATGATCGTGAACTTTTCTTGAGTGCACCGGGCCGGTGAGCGGCAGTCAGCTATGCGTCTTTCTTCGTTTGCCCTCATCCCGAAGAACCCGGACCGTGGGCCCGGCGGCTGCGTGTACCCGCCGGACTCCCCAACATCATACTAACGCGATACTAACGCGTCCTCGCGCCTTCGGGCCGACAGGCCGTCAGCGCTCGCAGACCCCCCGGTGTTCGCAGCTTGCGCGCAGCGACGAATGCTACGGGTAACTGTAACCCGCTGCCCGCAGCACTGACAACTCCAGCGCAGCCTCAGGAAGTGCGCCGACGTGACTGTATCGCCTCAGTCACCGCCCCGCGCGAGGCACTGCCCACGAGGTGCGCGTACTTGGCGAGGACGCCTGAGAGCGCGTACGGCTTCGCCGGTTTCCACGCCTTACGGCGACGGCGTAGCTCCGCGGCCGGCAGTTCCACCCGGATCTCGCGCTTGACCGCATCGATGCGGATGCGGTCGCCGCTGCGCAGCAGCCCGATCGGTCCCCCGGCGGCGGCCTCGGGCGAGATATGTCCGACCACAAACCCGTGACTGCCGCCGGAGAAGCGTCCGTCGGTGATCAATGCCACCGTTCCGCCCAGGCCGCGCCCGCTGATGGCACTCGTCGGGCTGAGCATTTCGCGCATGCCGGGCCCCCCACGCGGCCCTTCGTTGCGGATCACGACGACGTCCCCTGCGCGTACCGCGCCACTGAGGATCGCGCGCGTGGCGCGTTCCTCACCTTGAAACACGCGCGCACGCCCTTCGAAGTGCTGCCCTTCCTTGCCGGTGATCTTGGCTACTGCGCCCTCGGGGGCGAGGTTCCCGTAGAGGACCACGAGATGGCTGTCGCGCTTCAGCGGGGCGGCCAGCGGGTGCACAATGTCTTGCCCACTCATATACATGGGAACATTTTCAAGATTCTCCTGCAAAGTGCGGCCCGTGACCGTCAGGCACTGCGGATGCAGCAGTCCGCCCGCGAGCAGCATCTTCATGAGCGGCTGAATGCCACCGATCGCAATGAGCTCCGACATGAGGTAGCGCCCGCTGGGCTTGAGGTCGGCCAACACGGGCGTGCGCTTGCCGATGCGCGTGAAGTCATCGAGCGTCAGGCGCACACGCGCATCGTGAGCGATGGCGAGCAGGTGCAGCACGGCGTTGGTCGAGCCCCCCAGGGCGATGACGACCGTGATGGCGTTTTCGAACGCCCGGCGGGTCAGGATGTCACGCGGCGTGAGGCCCTCGCGCACCATGCGCACCACCGCCTCCCCTGCCCGCCGGCAGTCGGTGCGCTTGTCCTCCCCGACCGCCTCCTGAGCGGAGCTCCCGGGTAAGGACAAGCCCAAGGCCTCGATTGCCGAGGCCATCGTATTGGCGGTGTACATGCCGCCACAGCTGCCGGGGCCGGGTATGGCGGTGCGCTCGATCTCGAGGAGCCCGCCGTCGGAGAGCTTGCCGGCCGCATGGGCGCCAACCGCCTCGAACACGGAGATGATGTCGCGCCGCTGGGCGCCGGGGCGGATCGTCCCCCCATACACGAACACCGCGGGACGGTTCAGCCGCGCCATGGCCATGGCGCAGCCAGGCATGTTCTTGTCGCAGCCGCCGATGGCGACGAAGCCATCGAAACCGGCCGCGCCGACGACCGTCTCGATGGAATCGGCAATTACTTCGCGTGACACGAGCGAGTAGCGCATGCCGGGGTGCCCATCGAGATGCCGTCCGACACGGTGATGGTGTTGAACAGCACGCTCTTGCCGCCCGCGGCGTCGGCTCCCGCGCAGGCCTCGCGCGCCAGCTCTCCGATATGCATGTTGCAGGGCGTGACGTTCGCCCAGGTGGAGGCCACGCCGATCTGCGGCTTGGCGAAGTCCTCGTCGCGAAAGCCCACCGCCCGCAGCATGGCGCGCGATGGGGCCTGTTTGTTGCCATCCACCACCACGCGCGAGTGCTGGCGCGGATCGATGCTCTTCTTCGGCCTCATTGCCCTTCCCCGCAAACTCATCCGAGCGCGCTGCGCATGCGATTGAAACCCATGGCTCCCGCCGCCGTCATGGCGAGCGGCAGCAGGAGCGCAAACTCCCCGGCACCGCGATGCACCCACTCGAGCCCCATGTAGGCGAGTACGCCGATGGGCGGGGCAACGCCGCCGCGCACGCCCGTGAGCGTCACGTGCACGCCCATGTAGTGCTGCGCACGGCCGAGGGAGGCAAAGTCGTTATGTCCGAGATTCCAGCCAAGATTAGCACCCGACTGGGCCGCACCGAGCAGTACCGCCCCGATCCACAGCAGCGGCAGGGAGCGGCTGAAGACGCCCGCGCACATGGCGGCAGCTGCCAGCACGATGGCCCATCCCTGGCGCGAGCGGTAGCGCACCACGTGCGAGCCGTCGAACAGCCGCGCCCACCAGGGCAGGAAGATCGGCTGGGTGATGAGCGGCACGACGGTGAGGAGCGCGATCTGCGTCGCGCTCGTCAGGTGCAGCTGCTCGGAGAACAGCAGCACCAGTTGCGCGGTGAGCATGAGGTTGCCGCCGCCGAAGACGCCCATCCACAGCATGTACTCGCGATAGGCCGGATCCTCCTTCAGGATCTGCGTGAGCATGCGCAGGCTGAAGGGCTCGTTGCGCGAGGCCACCGCGGTTTCCGCCGCCAGCAGCCGGAATTCGCGCCGCACGCGCATGGCGCGATACAGCCAGGCCGCGAGCAGCCCTGCGAGCGCTCCGCCCCCGTACAGCCAGCGCGCCTCCAGCGCCCCTGCCTCGAGCGCCCAGCCGAGCAGCGCTGCCGATAGCGCCACGGCAATCGAGTTCACGATCACGATGCGCCCGGTGATGCGCGCGAGCACGTTGCGGGGATAATTCGCGCTCCACACGGCGGCCCGCACGGTGAGAATGCCCGCCCAGAGCACGCGTGCCGCGATCACCGAGAGCACCGTGAGCACCAGGCCCGAGGCCGCGTGCGAGGCGAACGACACGCAGCCCACCAGCAGTGCGAATCCGGCCTGCAGGGCCACGATCAGCTGCACGCGCGCCCGCCCGTGCGCGACGTTCGCCCACACGAAGCTCAGCACGTTGGAGAAGGCCGGTGCACCCGAGACCAGCGCCACGGCGAGATTGACCGCGAGGCCGGAGACCACCCCGGTGAAATGCTGCTTGACGAGCACCGCGGCGGTGGCCCCTTCCACCAGTCCCGAGCGCGAGCCCCAGCAGGCCCCAGGGAAGAATCTCGCGGCGGAACATGCCTTCCGCGAGCGCGCTCGGTCTGACGGCGGGGCCTTCGGACACGCCGGCAAGCTTAATCGCGAAGCCGCGCAGCGGACAGGCGTTCGTTGACAAGCTCGCTGCGGGTATGCTCCCATCGGGGCATCAGGCTTGGTTCGCATCCATGACACCTAACGCAGCAACGATCATCACCGACGCGCCCCGTTGTGCGCGCGGAACGCTGCTGCTGGTACTGCCCCTGCTGCTCCTTAGCGAGCGGTGCGGGGCGCTCGCGAACGCCTGAAGAATCCAGGCACGAGCGAAGAGACACCTAAAGACCCCGCACCGGCCACAACGCCGCTGCGGGGTTTTTTATATTGGCTGCGGCGGGCGCAAGGCCCGCGAGGAGTGAAGTGCGATGAGGCTGTATTCGCAGAAAGACGTCGACAAGAAGGCGCTCAAGGGGCGCCCGCATCGCCGTGCTCGGCTATGGCAGCCAGGGCCGGGCCCATGCGCTGAATCTCAAGGACAGCGGCTTCGACGTCGTCGTCGGCGTGCGCAAGAGCGGCGCCAGCTGGAAGAAGGCCAAGCAGGGACGGCCTGGCGGTCGCCGAGCCGGCCGAGGCGGTCGACGGCGCCGACCTGGTCGCGATGCTGGTGCCCGACATGGCGCAGGAGGCGCTCTACGAGGGCATCGCAGGGCGCCTCAAGACCGGGGCGACGCTGCTGTTCGCGCACGGCTTCAACGTGCACTTCAAGCAGATCAAGCCGCGCAAGGACCTGGACGTGGTGCTGATCGCCCCCAAGGGGCCCGGCGACCTGGTGCGCCGCCAGTACCAGCAGGGCCGCGGCGTGCCGTGCCTGATCGCGGTCGCGCAGGACGCCACCGGCAAGGCCCACGCCACGCGCGCTCGCCTATGCCCACGGCATCGGCGGCACGCGCGGCGGTGTGCTCGAGACCACCTTCGCCGAGGAGACCGAGACCGACCTGTTCGGCGAGCAGGCGGTGCTGTGCGGCGGCGCCACCGAGCTGGTGGTCAAGGGCTTCGAGACGCTGGTCGAGGCCGGCTACCAGCCCGAGGTCGCCTACTACGAGTGCCTGCACGAGCTGAAGCTGATCGTCGATCTGCTGCACGAGGGCGGCCTCGCCAAGATGCACCAGTTCATCAGCGACACCGCCAAGTACGGCGATCTGACGCGCGGACCGCGCATGGTCAACGAGCGCACCAAGAACGAGATGCGCAAGATCCTCAAGGAAATCCAGAGCGGCAAGTTCGCCCGCCAGTGGATCGGCGAGAACGCGCAGCGGCGCGAAGAATTACCGCAAGCTGCTCAAGCGAGGACATGCGACCGCCAGATCGAGACGGTCGGCGCGAAGCTGCGCGCGCGCATGCCCTGGCTGAACGAGAAGCCGCAGCCTAACGGAGACATGCATGACCCCAATCCCGAACGCGTCCTGATCTTCGACACCACCTTGCGCGACGGCGAGCAGGCGCCCGGCTGCAGCATGACGCAGCCGGAGAAGCTGCGCGTGGCGCGCGCGCTCGCCGAGCTGGGCGTGGATGTCATCGAGGCGGGCTTCCCGGCCGCCTCGCGCGGCGACTGGGAGAGCGTCAACGCCGTGGCGCGCGAGGTGCAGGGCCCGATCATCTGCGGCCTGGCGCGCTGCGACGCGCGAGGACATCGAGCTCGCGGCGCGGGCGCTCGCGGGCGCACCGCGCCACCGCATGCACGTGTTCCTCGCCACCAGCGCCATCCATCGCCAGTACAAGCTCAACATGGCGCAGGAGGAGATCCTGCGGCTCGCCGTCGACGGCGTGGCGCAGCGCGCGCGAGCTGTGCGAGGACGTGGAGTTCTCGCCCGAGGACGCCTCGCGCACCGAGCTCGAGTTCCTGGCGCAGGTGGTCGAGGCGGCGATCGAGGCCGGCGCCACCACCATCAACATCCCCGACACGGTCGGCTACACGGTGCCGGATGAGTTCGCCGAGCTGTTCCGCTACCTGCGCAAGAACGTGCGCGGCATCGACAAGGTCACGCTCTCGGTGCACTGCCACGACGATCTGGGCATGGCGGTCGCCAACAGCCTCACGGCGGTGGTCGCCGGCGCGCGCCAGATCGAGTGCACCATCAACGGCATCGGCGAGCGCGCCGGCAACTGCTCGCTCGAAGAGGTGGTGATGGCGCTGCGACGCGCGCGGCGTTCTTCAACCTGACCACCGGCGTCCACACCAGCGCGCCTGTATCCGACCAGTCGCGGCTGGTCTCGAGCATCACCGGCATGCCGATCCCGCGCAACAAGGCGGTGGTCGGCGAGAACGCCTTTGCCCACGAAGCCGGCATCCACCAGCACGGCATGCTGCAGCACCGCTCCACCTACGAGATCATGCGGCCGGAGGATGTCGGCCTGCCGCGCAGCAACCTGGTGCTCGGCAAGCACAGCGGCCGGCACGCGTTTCGCGAGCGCGTCCAGGCAGCTCGGCTTCGAGCTCGATGAGAGCTGAGCTCAACCGCGTGTTCGAGGAGTTCAAGGCGCTCGCGGACCGCAAGAAGGAACTGTTCGACGGCGACATCGAGGCGCTGGTGCTGCGCGCCGGAAGGCGCGGCGGCCGGCCCCTGGAGCCTGAGCGAGCTCGACATCGAGGCCCAGCAGCGGCGCGCAGGCGCGCGCGCCACCGTGCGCCTCAGGCACGCCGACGGCCGCAGCGTCGAGCGCAACGCGCAGCGGCGACGGTCCGGTGGATGCCGCCTTCAAGGCGATCGAGGCGGCCACCGGCGTCGCCGTGACGGCTGCGCAAGTTCGAGGTGCACGCGGTGACCGAGGGCGAGGACGCCCAGGGCGAGGCGGTGCTGTACGTGGAGTACAATCAGCCGCAGCTACCGCGGCGCGAGCGTCAGCACCAACATCGTCGAAGCCGGCGACGCGCGCGTGCTCGAAGTCATCAATCGCATCGAGCTGTCGCAGCAGGCCGCGCGTCACGCGGCACCGCGGGAGGAGCGCGCCGCCGCCAGCGTCCGCTTAAGGAGCCATCATGCCCATTCCCGCCACACCGTTTATCTGGTTCAACGGCAAGCTCGTGGCCTGGGAGAAGGCCACGGTGCACGTGCTGGCGCACGCGCTGCACTACGGCTCCTCGGTGTTCGAGGGCGTACGCGCCTACGAGACCCCGCGCGGCGTGGCGATCTTCCGCCTGCGCGACCACACGCGGCGGCTGTTCGACTCGGCGAAGATCTATCGCATCCAGCATGCCCTTCACGCCGAAGCAGTCAACGATGCCTGCCGCCAGGTGATCGCGGTCAACGAGCTCAAGCGCGGGCGCCTATATCCGCCCGGTCGCGTTTCGCGGCTATGGCGAGATCGGCGTGGCGCCGAAGATCGACCCGCCGGTCGAGGTCGCGATCGCGGCCTGGGAATGGGGCAAGTACCTGGGCCACGAGAGCGAGGAAGCCGGCGTCGATGTGTGCGTCTCTTCCTGGCAGCGCGTCGCGCCCAACACCCTGCCGGCGCTCGCCAAGGCCGGCGGCAACTATCTGTCGAGCCAGCTGATCAGCCCGGAGGCGCAAGCGCTGGGATTCGCCGAAGGCATCGGGCTGGCCCCCGACGGCACTGTCGAGCGAAGGCGCGGGCGAGAACCTGTTCCTGGTCAAGGACGGGATGCTGCTCACGCCCGGCCCTCGCCCACTCGGTGCTCGGCGGCATCACGCGCGACACGGTCATGAAGCTGGCGCGCGAGCGCGGCTTCGAAGTGCGCGAGAGCGCCGATGCCGCGCGAGCTGCTGTACCTCGCCGACGAGGCTGTTCTTCACCGGCACCGCGGCCGAGGTCACCCCGATCCGCTCGGTGGATCGCATCACGGTCGGCAGCGGCAAGCGCGGCCCGATCACCGAGCAGCTGCAGCAGGCGTTCTTCGGACTGTTCTCCGGCACGACCGCCGACAAGTGGGGCTGGCTCGACTACGTCGACATGTCCGCGCCGCGCGTCGCAGCGGCCACGCGTTGATGGCGCGACGCACCGCAAGACCATGTTCGAGAAGGTCTGGGAGCAGCACGAGGTCGTCCCGAGACCGCCGACACGCCCGGCGGTGCTCTACATCGACCTGCACCTGATCCACGAAGTCACCTCGCCGCAGGCCTTCACGCGTGCTGCGCGAGCGCGGCCTGAAGGTGCGCCGCCCGGATCGCACGCTCGCGACCATCGATCACTCCAGCCCGACGCGCACCGAGCAGATCTTCGGCGGCGCGCCGATCGCGATCGAGTCCGCGGCGCGGCAGGTCGCGCAGCTCGAAGCGCAACTGCGCGCGAATTCGGCGTCGAGCTGCTCGGCCTGCAGCAGCGAGCAGCGCGGCATCGTGCACATCATCGGGCCGGAGCTCGGGCTCACGCAGCCCGGCAAGACCATCGTCTGCGGCGACAGCCACACCAGCACGCACGGCGCCTTCGGCGCGCTCGCCTTCGGCATCGGCACCACCGAGGTCGGCCATGTGTTCGCCACGCAGTGCCTGCTGCAGCGCAGGCCGCAGACCTTCGCGATCAACGTCGAGGGCGCGCTGGCGGCCGGCGTCACCGCCAAGGATCTGATCCTGGCCATCATCGGCGAGATCGGCGTCGGCGGCGGCACCGGCCACGTGCTCGAGTACCGCGGCGCGGCGATCCGCGCGCTCGACATGGAAGAGCGCATGACCGTGTGCAACATGTCGATCGAGGCCGGCGCGCGCGCCGGCATGATCGCGCCCGGACGAGACCACCTATCGCCTATCTCGCAGGCCGGCCGCGCGCGCCGCAGGGCGAAGCCTGGGAGCGCGCGCTGCGAGCGCTGGCGCGCGCTGCCGAGCGATGCGGGCGCGCGCTTCGATCGCGAGATCGACGCTCGACGGCGCCGCGCTCGAGCCGATGATCACCTACGGCACCAACCCGGGCATGGTCGTGCCGATCGGCGGCTCGATTCCCGACGCGCACGGACGATCCGGTGTTCGACAAGGCGCTGGCCTACATGGGGCTGCACGCCGGGCGAGCCGATCGGCGACCAGCCGGTCAACGTCGTGTTCATCGGCAGCTGCACCAATGGCCGCCTGTCGGACCTGCGCAGCGCCGCGCAGCTGCTGCGCGGGCGCAAGATCGCGCGCGGCGTGCGCGTGCTGGTCGTGCCGGGCTCGCAGCAGGTCAAGACGCGCGGCCGAAGCCGAAGGGCTGGACCGGATCTTCATCGACGCCGGCGCCGAGTGGCGCGAGTCGGGCTGCTCGATGTGCATCGGCATGAACGGCGATACGGTCGGCAGCGGCGAGTACTCGGTCAGCACCAGCAACCGCAACTTCGAGGGCCGCCAGGGCGCCGGGCGCGCGCACGCTGCTCGCCAGCCCGCTGACCGCCGCGGCCAGCGCGGTGCGCGGCCGCGTCACCGATCCGCGCGAGTTCCTCGATGGCTGAGGCGCAGCCATGGAACCGATCCGACAGCATTCGCTCGCGCACCGTGGTGCTGCCGTTCACCAACATCGACACCGACCAGATCATCCCGGCGCGCTTCCTGACGCACCACCACGCGCGACGGGCCTGGGCGCAGCAGCTGTTCGCCGACTGGCGCTACGACGCCGACGGCGCGCCGCAAGCGCGACTTCGCGCTCAACCGGCCCGAGGCCGCCGGCTGCCGCGGTGCTGGTCGCGGGCCGCAACTTCGGCTGCGGCTCCTCGCGCGAGCACGCGCCCTGGGCGCTGCTCGACTACGGCTTTCGCGCCGTGATCAGCACCGAGATCGCCGACATCTTCCGCAACAACTCGCTGAAGAACGGCCTGCTGCCGATCGTGGTCGATGAGGCCACCGGCCAGCTGGCTGCTCGAGCACCCGGGCGCCGAGGTGCACGATCGACCTCGCCAGCGCGCACGCTGCACGCTGCCCGACGGCGCCGCGGTCGACTTTCCGATCGAGCCCTTCGCGCGCTACTGCCTGCTCAACGGCGTCGATGAGCTCGGGTTCCTGCTCGCCCAGGAGCCGAGATCGAGCGCCTACGAACAGCGGCACGCGCCATGAAGGCGCGCATCGCAGTACTCGCCGGCGATGGCATCGGGCCGGAGGTCATCGCCGAGGCGCGTGCGCGTGCCTCGAGGCCGTCGCGCAGCCGCTTCGGCCACGAGTTCGACGCTGATCGCAGCTCCCTTTCGGCGGCGTCGGCGATCGATCTGCACGGCGATCCGCTGCCGCGCGGCGACGCTGCGCGACCTGCCTCGCAGCCGATGCGGTGCTGCTCGGGCGCCATCGGCGGCCCGAAATGGTCGGCGCCGCAGGCCAAGGTGCGCCCGGAGGCGGGCCTGCTGCGCCTGCGCAAGGAGCTGGGCGTCTACGCCAACCTGCGCCCGGTGCAGCGTGCACCCGGCGCTGCGCGACGCCTCGACGCTCAAGCCGGAGGTCATCGACGGCGTCGACCTGATGTTCGTGCGCGAACTGACCGGCGGCATCTACTTCGGCGCCAAGACGCCGCGACGCCACGCAGGCCACCGACCTGTGCACCTACACCGTCGCCGGAGATCGAGCGCATCGTGCGCGTGGCGGCCGCAGCTGGCGCGCACGCGGCGCCGGCGGCTGCTCTCGATCGACAAGTCCAACGTGCTCGAGACCTCGCGCCTGTGGCGCGAGGTGTGCGAGCGCGTGGTGCAGCGACGAATTCCCCGACGTGCAGCTCGAGCACATGCTGGTCGATTCCGCCGCCATGCACCTGATCCGCCGGCCGCGCGACTTCGACGTGCTGGTCACCGAGAACATGTTCGGCGACATCCTGACCGATGAGGCCTCGATGCTGGCCGGCTCGCTGGGGCTGCTGCCCTCCGCCTCGCTCGGCGACGGCCGCCGCGGGCTCTACGAGCCGATTCACGGCTCGGCGCCCGACATCGCCGGCCAGGGCATCGCCAATCCCTACGGCGCCATCCTGACCGCGGCGCTGCTGCTGCGGCACTCGCTCGGACTGAACGCGGAAGCCGCGCGCCCTCGAACAGGCGGTGGCGGAGGCGCTCGCGCAGGGTGCGCGCACGGCGGACATCGCGCTCCCGGGGCGCACGCGCTCTCCACGCGCGCGGCGGGCGGACGCGGTGCTCAGCAGGCTGCGGCGGCCTGCTTGAGGGGCCGAGCCGGCCGCAGCACCGCGCGCCGCCCGGCCATGCGCGCGAGAGGTCCTCGCGCAGGTCCTCCAGCGCCTCGATCCCGACCGACAGGCGCATCAGCCCGTCGGTGAGCCCGGCACGCTGCACGCGCCGCCGGATCCATGGCGGCATGGGTCATGGTGGCCGGATGCGCCACCAGACTCTCGACGCCCCCCAGGGACTCGGCCAGCGAGAAGTACTTCGAGCCCGGCAACGAACTCGCGCACCGCATCGTGACCGCCCGCGAGCTCGAGCGTCACGACGGCGCCGAAGCCCTGCTGCTGGCGCCTGCGCGAGCTCATGCCCCGGGTGGTGCTCGAGTCCCGGGTAAGACACGCGCGCACATTCGGCTGGCCGTCGCAGCCAGTGCGCCAGCGCGTGGGCATTGCGGCCGTGATGCTCCAGCCGCGCGTGCAGGGTGCGCAGGCCGCGCAGGGTCAGGAAGCTGTCGAACGGCGCGCCGGTCAGCCCGAGGCAGTTGGCCCACCACACGAGCTGCTCGTGCAGCGCCGCGCTCGCGCGCGACGACCGCCCCGCCGACCACGTCGCTGTGACCGTTCAGATACTTGGTGGTGGAGTGCACGACGAGGTCCGCGCCGAAGGCGAGCGGCTGCTGCCACAGCGGCGACAGGAAGGTGTTGTCGACCGCCGACCAGCGCACCGCCGGCGTGCCCGAGCTGCGGCAACCGCCGCGATATCGGTGATGCGCAGCAGCGGATTGCTGGGCGTCTCGATCCACACGCAGCGCCGCCGGCTGCGAGAGCGCTGCGGCGCGAACCGCCGCCTCATCGGCGAAGTCGACGAACTCGACCTTGCGCTCGCCGCGGCGGCGCCAGGCGTCGAACAGACGATAGGTGCCGCCGTAGCAGTCGTGCGGCGCGACGATGCGCGCCCCGACGGGAATGAGATAACCGACCACGCGTGATCGCGGCCATGCCGCTCGCGGTGACGACGCCCCCGCGCCCCCTGCTCGAGATCCGCCAGTGCCGCCGCCCAGCAGGTCGCGCGTCGGATTGCCCGAGCGCGTGTAGTCGTAGGCGCGCTTCTCGCCGAAAGCCGCGGAAGGCGAACGTCGAGGACAGATGCAGCGGCGGCACCACGCAGCCGGTCGTGTCATCGCACTCGATGCCGGCACGCACCGCCTGCGTGACCTGGCTCGTGCCGCTGTTGGCTGCTGCCGCCGCCCAGGGCGCGACAGGATCAGGGACTTTGCTCACGGGATGCTCCGATAAATGTGGCCCGGTCTCACCGGACTCCTGCGGAGCGCGCCTGCCCACAGAGGGGCTGGCTGTCACGTCCATCCCGCCGGTGTCTTGAGCACCGCGGGCCACGCTGACCGCTCATCTGTCGACACTCGTACAGGTGTCGCAGGAGTTGGCACCTTTCCAGGATGGTTGGTCCTGGCGGTTGCCCCGGCGTCTAAGGGCCTATCCCTCAGCCGGTCTCGATGAGTAATCAATAGTTTAGGGGCTTCGCCGGGCCGCACGCAAGCGGCGCGTGGGCGCCCCTCAGCGTGGTGCCAGGCTCGCAGCGCGCCGGTCTGCGTCGTAGGCCTCCGCGTTGCGGCCCTGGGCCCGCGCGGAGTCGGCGATGAGGCGCCACGCCGACGCCTGCGCGAGGGGGTCTCCCGTGGCGAGCGTGACTGCCTTGCGACCCAGGGAGTCGGCTTGTGCGGCGTTGTTTTCCCCGAGCCGCACCCGCCCGAGCTCGATCCACAGGAGCGGGTTATCTGGCTCGATCCGCAGTGCCCGCTCGAGCGTTGCGGACGCCGCGCCGTAGTCGCCGCTGGCGGCCTGCCGCTGCGCCTGTGCCACCAGGGCGTTCGCCGCGGCTCCGAGGTGGAACTGCCGTGGCGCCGGCGCGCCCGGCCGCTCGGGCGGCGGTGGTGGCGGTTGCGCAGTGCCGGAAGGCGACTCCCCGGTGACGCCACCACCCGGGTGAAAATCTCCGCCCGCATGCAGGGCACAGGCCTGGATCGCGAGGGCGGCAACGACCGCGGGCAGACGCTTCAGAGCGATCGCGCGTGACATGCGCGCATTATATGGCGGGCGGTAGGGTGCCCTCCGGCCCGGCACTGTGCGCATCACCCGTGCGCATCATGTATGCGCATGGGCTCTGCGCATGAAGCCCATCCATCAGCGCTACGGGCCAGCTCCGCGAATCAACGTGTCAGTCCGTGCAGCCACTGCTGAGCGCGATCGAGCATCGTGCCCAATGCGCCCGCGCTCTCCGGGAAACCGCAGCCGGGCTTCGCCGGCAGCGCCGCGTTGCCGGGCACGGCGACCGCCACGATGTCCTCGGAGCAGCCGGGCACGACGCGCAGCCCGGTCGGATACTCGATGTGTACCTCGGCGATCGACTCCGGCATCGGCGCGTTCCAGGAAGTGGTGCCGAGGCCCGCCATGATGTGCGCCCACACCGGCAGTGCGCCCGCAGGAGCCGGTGAAGCCGGTCGGCGCGTTGTCGTCGTAGCCGACCCACACGACGGCGAGGTGACTGCCCGAGAATCCCGCGAACCAGCTGTCGCGGAAGTCCGAAGAGGTTCCGGACTTGCCGGCGACCACCAGCTTCGGCGGCAGGAACGCGCGCGCGGAGCGGCCGGTGCCATGCTCCATGACCTCGACCAGCATGCGATCGAGCTGATACACCGCCTCGGGCGAGGCCACCTGCGTGACCTCGAGAGGAAATGCCTTCAGCGGCTTGCCCTCGGCGCTGATCAGGGCACGCACCGCGCGCAGCGGGTTGCTGAAGCCCCCGTTGGCGAGCCCGTTGAAGAGCTGCGCAGCCTCGAGCGGTGTGACCGCGACCGCCCCGAGCAGTATCGCCGGCACCTGCGGCGGCGGTTGCGGCAGACCGAAGCGCTGCAGCGTCTGCGCGACTTTCGGCAAGCCTACGTCGAGCCCCACGCCCACTGTGGCGAGGTTGAGCGACTCGGCGAGGGCGCGCACCACCGGCACCGCCCCGTAGACCTGGCGCGTGAAATTCTCCGGCCGCCAGTGCGCGCCGTTCGCGAGCTTCACGTCGACGGGCGCATCCTGCACCACGGTAGCGGCGTTGTAGCGGCCGCTCTCGAGCGCCGTCAGGTAGATGAACGGCTTCACCAGCGAGCCCATCGAGCGGCGCGCATCGAGCGCCCGATCGAAGCCGTCGTAACCGACGTTGCGCCCGCCGACGATGGCGATCACCTCCCCGCTCTGCGGGGAGGTGACGACTGCCGCGCCCTCGAGCGCGCCCTGCGGGTGCTTGCTCGAGCGGTCGAGGCGCGTCGAGCTCGCGCTCGAGTGCGCGCTCGGCCTGATCCTGGGCGCGCGGGTCGAGGCTGGTGTAAATGCGCAGGCCCGCCCCGGTGAGATCCTGCTCGTGGTAGTCGCGGCGCAGCGTGCGACGCACGAAGTCGAGGTACGCCGGGTAGTAGGCCCCGGCGGGGCGGCCCGTGACGCCGAGCGGGGCGCGCGCCGCGGCGGCCGCCTCGGGCGGCGTGACGATCCTCTGATCGGCCATGATTTTCAGCACCAGGTCGCGGCGCGCGCGGGCGCGCTCGGGGTGGCGGCGCGGATCGTAGTAAGAAGGCCCGCGCACGATCGCGACCAGCAGCGCTACCTCCGAGAGGTCGAGCTCCGCGAGCGGCTTGCCGAGGTAGAACTGGCTCGCGAGCCCGAAGCCGTGGATGGCGCGGTCGCCGTCCTGCCCGAGGAAGATCTCATTGATATAGGCGTTCATGAGATCGGCCTTGGTGAAATGCGCATCGAGCGCCATCGCCATGACCGCCTCACGCAGCTTCCTCGAGAGGGTCTGGCGGGAGCTGAGGAAGTAGCTGCGCACCAGCTGTTGCGTGAGGGTGCTGCCGCCCTGCTCGATCTGGCGGGCGCGCACGTTGACCCACGCCGCGCGCAGCATCGCTAAGGGGTCGACGCCGTGATGCGTGTCGAATTTGCGGTCTTCGACGGCCTTCAGCGCCGCGGGCAGCAGGGTCGGCACCTCCTGCGGAGTGACGACGATGCGGTCCTCGCCGTGGATCGGGAAGATGCTGCCGATGAGCAGCGGCTCGAGGCGCAGCACCGGCACCTCATGGCCGGCGCTGTCGCGCAGGCTGGCCAGCGCCGGCCCTGCGCCGGTGATGGCGAGGACCTGCGCCTCGCGCACCTCGTCGGCAAAGCGCGCCGGGCGCAGCGCCACCTCGATGCGCTCGCCCTGCCAGCGGTAGGTGCCGGGCCGCTCGAGCGCTTGCGCGCGCTGGTAGTGCAAGCGCTGCAGCTCGTGCTCGAGCTCCGGAAGTGACAGCGCCAGTCCCGCGTACAGCTCGAGCGGCGCGGCATACACCTGAGCCGGCAGCGTCCAGCGGCGGCCCTCGAACTGCTTCGTGACCAGGCGATCGAGATACACGACGTAGACGAGCGAGCCGCCAGCGCCAGGGCGCCGAGGATCGGCGAGAACGATGCGCTTCAGAGGAACAGCTCCGCGGCGGGTGCGCGCAGGTTGTAGTCCGAGCTCATCACGCGCCCGTAGGCACCGGCGTTGGCGATGAGCAGCACGTCACCCTCGCGCGTCGCCGGCAGCAGCCGATCGTGGCCCGAGCACGTCGGCACTCTCGCAGATCGGGCCCGACGACGCTGACCAGCTCGGTCGCGGGCTCGTCCGCGCGCGTGAGGTTGGCGATCTCATGGTACGAGCCATAGAGCGCCGGCCGGATGAGGGAGTTCATCCCGGTCGCGACGCCGACGAAGCGCACCCCGCCCTTCGCCTTCAGCTGCGTCACCCGCGCGAGCAGCACGCCGGCCGCCGCCACCAGGTAGCGCCCGGGCTCGAGCCACATCTCGAGCTGCGGATGCTCCGCGCGCACGGCAGCGAGCAGCGTGTCGAGCTTGGCGAGATCGACCCCGGGCTGATCGGCTCGCTCCGGCACCCCCAGGCCCCCGCCGACGTCGATGACGCGCACGCCCTCGAACCCGCGCGCCGCCTCCGCCAGCAGTCGCGCGGTGTGCTCCCAGCTGGTGACGTCGAAGATGCCGCTGCCCACGTGCGCCTGCAGCCCCGTGACCCGTGCGCGCGCCTGCGCGCGCGCGCGACGCGAGCTCGCGCAGCTCCGCGATCGGCACGCCGAATTTCGAGCGGCTGCCGGCGGTGCGCACGTGCGTGTGGTGGCCGCGGCCGACGCCGGTGTCGACGCGCACGAAGATCTCCTGCCCGCGCGAAGAGCTCCGGCCAGGCACTCAGGGCGTAGGCTGTTGTCGATCGTCACGCGCACGCCCGCGCCCGAGCGCCCAGGCGTACTCGGCGCGCGGCGCGAAGTTCGGCGTGTACAGAATGCGCTCGGGCGGTCGAGATCCGGGAACAGCTCGCAGCACCCGCTCGACTTCCCCGCGCGAGACGCATTCGAACTCGATCCCCTCGGCGCGCAACGCACGCAGCATCTCGCGGGTGCGGGTTGGCCTTCATCGAGTAGTGCACGCGCGCGAGCGCGCCGCAGCGCGCGCAGCGAGCGCGCCGCGGCGCGCACCACTTCGAGGTCGTAGACGAAGGCGGCATCCTGCATCGCCGAGCGCGTCGAGCAGCTCGCTGCGCGCTCAGCGCCACCAGGGGATGGCGCGGGCCGCGCGCGGCGGCGGCCTGCGAGAACAGCTGCTGCCAGGTCGGACCGAGCACCTTGTCGCCCGGCACCGGGCGGATCAGCAGCTCGTGCAGCTGCTCGACGAGCCGGTCGCCCTGGTTCTCATCGACCACGAAGGTGAAGTTCAGATCGTTGGCCGCCTGGCTGACCAGGTGGATCTTCTGCTCCTCGAAGAACTCGAAGGCGCCGCCGAGCTGATGCAGGATGGCGCGGATGTTGCGCCCCACGAGACTCACCGAGGCGCATGGGCCGATCACCTGCACGCGGCACAGGCGCGACAGGTCCGCCACCAGCTCGCCGACCAGCGTGTTGTCGAGAGTGTTGGCGGCCGGATCGAGCGACACCGTGACGTTGGTCTCGGAGGTCGACACCAGGTCGACCGACATGCCGTGCTGCTTGAAGACCTGGAAGGCATCGGCGAGAAAGCCGACCTGGTGCCACATGCCCGGGCTCTCCAGCGAGATCGAGCGTGATGCCCTTCTTGGTGCACACCGCCTTCACCTGCGCACCGCCCTCGGCGCCCGCGGCGCTGAGCACCGTGCCCGTCGAGCTCCGGCGCCTGCGTGGCGTACACGTGCAACGGAATGCCGTACTGCCGCACCGGCAGGATGCAGCGCGGATGCAGCACCTTCGCGCCGCTGGTGGCGATCTCCTGCGCCTCATCGTAGTGCAGCGTGCGCAGCAGGCGCGCAGTCGGGCGTGGCGCGCGGGTTGGCGCTGAACATGCCCGGCACGTCGGTCCAGATCTCGAGCCGCTGCGCGCCGCAGCTTCGCGGCGAGGTAGGCCGCCGAGGTATCCGAGCCGCCGCGGCCGAGCAGCACGGTGTTGCCCTCGTCGTCGCTGGCGATGAAGCCCTGCGTGACGACGATCGGGGCGCCGCTCGCAGCAGGCGCGCCGCGAGCGCCGCATCGGGCGCGAAGCCGCACACCGCCGACAGCACGCTCGCCTTCGCCGAGGCGCCGTGGCGCTCCGGCGCGCAGCATGCTGCGGGCATCCGCCCAGCGCGACGCTCGAGCCCCTGCGCGGCGAGGAAGCGCGCGCCGATGTGGGTCGCCATCAGCTCGCCGGTCGCCATGACGCGTGCGCGCGTGCGGTCGCTCACCTCGCCGCACCAGCGCGACGCCGGCGGCGATCTCGCGCAGCTCCGCGAGCTGTCGCTCGACTTCGTCCCCGAGCGGCACGCCGAGCTCGCCGGCGAGGCGCCGGTGGCGCTCCTCGATGGCGCGCAGCTCCTCCTCCTGCGCCTGGCCGATCGCGGCATCGAGCAGCCGCTCGAGGCGGTCGGTGATGCCGGTGACCGCCGAGTGCACGATGAGCACGCGCGCCGCCGCCGGCCGACGCTCGGCGTGACGACGCGGGCGATGTTGGTCCAGTTGGCAGGCTCGAGACGCTCGTGCCGCCGAACTTCAGGACGATCCAGGCCGAGGGCGTGCGGGTCACGGCTTAGTCCTCCGGGCGCTGCACCGCGCGCGCAGGCGGGCGCGAAACGTCGCCTGCGTGCTCGCGGCTCGAGTTGGAGCGCTCGAGCGGCGGCGGGTTCTAGAGCTCGTCGTCGAAGTCCTTCAGGTCCTTCTCGAGCTTGCTGTCCGCCAGCACTTCCTCGAGCCGGCTCCAGGCGGCCTTGCCGCGCTTGCCCTGGTTGCGCACGCGCTTGTCCACCCGGTCGAGCAGCCGGTCGTAGTCGGTGCCGTCCTCGGTGGGACCGCTCAGGAATTCATCGTCGAGATCGAAGCTCTCGTTGTCTCGTTCCGACATCTTGGCGGCGTAAATCCTGAAGATAATTCAATGACTAACGTGCGCATGCAGGCGGCACGACAAGGCTGCGAACTATAGCGGATTCGCGCCGCCGATCAACTCTTGCGGCAATTGCGCCGGAAGCGTGCCCTCCCGGCTGCGATCGCGCACGATGACGGGGCCCCCCGGCTCAAGCCCAAGCCCTCCGCGGCGCTTTGTTCCGCGCGGGCGATCTCGAGCACTCCGAAGGAATTCACCAGCGCCAGGTATTCCCCGGGCCGGGCGTCGCCGTAGGTGCGCAGCAGAGGAAAAGCGTGGTTGCCGGCGTGCACCAGCGGCAGCGCGGAAGCGCTCGATGAGCGCCGCGTCGATGTTGGTGATGAGATTGCCGAAGTGATCGATGCGTGATGACCACCCCGCTGACGCTGCGGGCCTCCACCGCAGGCTCCTCCACCCACGACGGGCACGAGTGTGTCACGCGCGCTCCCCGAGGATCGCGCAGGCTGCAACGGCCGGCAGCCAGCTCGGCCGCGATCGGCGCGAAGATATCCCGGCCGTGGAACGTGGCGCTCGGACGGTGCACGCCGAGATCGCGCGAGCGCCGCAGCGCGTCGAGCCGCACGATCAGCACCGCGTCCGCTGCGCGCTCGACGACTGGCGCCAGCAGGCCGTTGTCGGGGGCGAGGAAGACTGCGCCGCCTGCGCCGCACCGCGATGATGTCGCGCGCGGTGCCTACCCCCGGGTCGACCACCGCCACGTGCACGGTGCCGGCGGGAAGTACCCGAACGCGCGCGCCAGCCAGAACCCGGCCTCGGCCGGCCAGTGCACCACGATCTCGTGGGTGAGATCGATGATGCGGGCCTGCGGGAAGCGCGTGAGGATGCAGCCCTTCATGACGCCGACGAAGGGGCCCTGGTGGCCGAAATCCGTGGTGATGGTAATGACGCCCGAAGGGGCGGGCGCATCGGCGGGCGCGGCAGGCGCGCTCATCGCGTCAGCCGCCGCTGAGCCGCGCGCCCCGCGGCCGCCGTTACGGCCTCCTTCGGCGCACGAGCGGCAGCGATCGGTGTACGGCACCGCGGCCAGTCTCTCCGGCTCGATATCCTCGCCGCACACCGCGCAGGTGGTATAGCGTCCGGAGGCCAGGCGCCGCAGTGCCGCGTCCACCTGTTGCAGCTCTGCCTGGGCCGAGTGCGAGATCGCGCCCAGCACATCGTCGTTCTCGCGCTGCGTGACCTGCTCGGCGAAATCGGCCGACAACGGGTCGGCTTCGTGACGCAGATCGGCACTCGCATCGCTCGCGCGCTGCCGCAGCTCCTCACGGCGCCTGAGCAGTCGCTCCCGTACCGCTTTCGTGTCCAGATCCACCTCAGGTCCCCCACAACTCTCAGGACGCTCGCTGTCCGCGGCGCTGTCCCTCGAGCCATTGTTGTAGTTTATCGAAGGGCTCGACGAACTTCGTCACGCCCTCGCGCTCGAGCTGTTCGGCGATGGCTTCCATATCGACATCCAGCCGCTCGAGCCCCTCGCGCGTATCCGCGCTTTCCGCGATATGGCGCTCGAGACGCAGCTCGGGCCGCCCGAGCCGCCGGTAGGTGTTGAGTGTCTCGAGCGGCATGGTGTTGACGGTGCCGGGCACCACCAGCTCCTCGACGTACTTGATCGGGCTGTAGTTCGGATCCTTGGTAGAGGTCGAGGCCCACAGGAGCCGCTGCGGCCGCGCGCCCGCGCTGGCGAGCCTCTGCCACTCGGGCGTGGCGGTCATTTCCTCGTAAATCTCGTAGGCGCGGCAGGCGCTGGCAATCGCCGCCTTGCCGCGCAGCGCGCGCGGCCGCGGGCTGGCCGGCCGCGGCCAGGCCGTCGAGGATCTTATCGACCGCGCTGTCGATGCGGCTCAGGAAGAAGCTGGCGACGGAGGCGACCGTGGCGAGCCCCCCGCCGGCGGCGGCGCGCGCTGCGAGGCCCTCCATGTAGGCGCGCGCCACGGCCCGATAGCGCTCGGGCGAGAACAGTAACGTCACGTTCACGTTGACGCCCGAGGCCACAAGCTCACGGATCACGGGCAGCCCCGCCTCGGTGCCGGGTATCTTGATGAGCGCATTCGGCAGATTCAGCCGCCGCCACAGCCGCTGCGCCTCGCGCAGACTCCCGGCGCTGTCGTCAGCCAGGTGCGGGGAGACCTCGAAGCTCACGTAACCGTCTGCGCCGCCGCTCGAGTCGTAGAGCGGGCGCAGAAGCTGGGCGGCGCTGCGCAGGTCTTCGATCGCAAGCTCCTCGTAGAGCGCCATGGCGGAGGACACCGTGGGCAGAAGCTGCGCGATCGGCCGCGCGTAGTGTTGGTCCTGCATCATGGAGTTGGCGAAGATCGCGGGGTTCGACGTGAGCCCGGCAATGCCGTCCTCGTGGATGAGCCGCTCGAGGCTTCCGTCTTCGAGCATCCCGCGGCTGATGTCGTCGAGCCAGGCACTCTCGCCAAGCTTGCGCAGCTCCAGCAGCGGATTTGGCACGGCCCCGTTCATGCGAGCACTTCTGCAGCGAGAGTAGCGCAGCTGGCCGCGCGAGTCTCGCGGTTTCGATGCGGATATGCGTAAATCAGCGCTCCAGGAACCCCTGACGACTCAAGGAGTAAACCATGAGCGAGAGCTACGACGGCGGCAGGCTCGCAGAGGATCTGCGCACGCTGGTGGACGACGCCGAGGCGCTGCTGCGTGCCACGACCAACGCCGGCAGTGCCGAATTGCAGGAGCGCGCGCAGGCCACGCTGCAGGAGCTGCGCACGCGGCTGACGGCGCTCGAGGATCAGGTGCGCGCCCGAGCGCGTGATGTCGACAGCTACGTGCGCGACAACCCCTGGCAGGCCGTGGCGGTGGCCGGCGGCATAGCCCTGCTGTTCGGACTTATCATGGGCCGCAGGTAATGGACGCGCCCGCGACGCCGCCGGAGAGCGCCACGACGGAAGAGCCGCCGCACGCGCTGCGCGGGCTGTTCGCCGCGGGCCTCGAGACACTGCGGACGCGGCTCGACCTCGCTGCGACCGAATTCGAGATGCACCTGCTGGCGCTGGTGCAGGTGCTGGTGTGGGCCTTCGGCGCCATCGCCTGTGTGCTGCTGGCATTCGCCTTCGCCGTCACGGCGCTGGTCGTCTCGCTGTGGGATACGCATCGTATGCTGGCGCTGCTCGGCGGCAGCGGCGCGTTCGTGGCACTGGCGGTGACTTGCGGCTGGCTCGGGGCGCGCACCCTGCGCAATCACCCGGGGATGCTGGAGGGCTCGCTGCAGCAGCTGCGCCGAGGATCAGCGCCGCGCGGGAGGCGCCCCGTGAGGCGCATGGCGGAGCTCGAGGCGCGGCGGCGCATGCTGCTCGCGCGCTGCGAAGCGCAGCGCGCCGAGCTCGCCCAGCGCATGGAGCAGCTGCAGCGGCAGTCAAGGCCCGCGGCCCTCGCCGCCGGCGCTCTCTTCGGCGGCGCCGGGCAGCCGGCGGGGCACCCGCTCGCCTGGATTGCCGCCCTCGCCGGGCTGATGCTGCTCGGGCGCACCCGTGAGGTGCTCAAGCTCCTGGTGTGGGCGCGCATGGCACTTGCCGTGGCCACGCGCGCCGCGCAGGTGCTGCGGGTGGTCCGGGAGCTGCGAACTCGCCGCGCGCCCCGCGCCCGCTGAGCGCGAGCGCCCGCCGCCCTCTGCCTGCGGGCCGCGCTCGACTACGACGAGAAGCAGAACTCCTACGTGGTGAACTACACCAAGGAGCAGCTGCAGGCGGCACCGGCCGGCTCGGTGGGTCATACCCCGTCAGTCGCTGCGGCTGACGCTCGCTGGTGCCTGTGGGGCCGGCGCCGGCGGCTGGTCCGGATCGGCCGCGAGGCCGACCAGCGTCGGCACGCCGCTGGCGGCCTGCAGCGTGGTGCGCGCCAGATCCCAGTGAATCGCGGCGGTGTCGCTGCCGAGCGCGCGGTCGAGCATCTCCGAGAGCAGCTGCAGATCCGGCTCGATCGACTGCCCTTCTGCATCGACCGGCGGATGCGCCTCGAGAAGGAGCTGACCGCCCGCCCAGGCGACCTTCACCGGTGCGTTGATCAGGCGCACCTTGGTGCCGACCGGAATCAGCGCAAACAGCGCCGCCACGTCCTCGGGATACATGCGGATGCAGCCGTGCGTGACAGCCATGCCCACAGCGGTGGGGTTGTTGGTGCCGTGGATCATGTACTCGCCGTGGCCGGCCGCGAGCCGCAATGCGAAAGCGCCGAGCGGGTTGTCGGGCCCGGGACCGACGACCTTGGGCAGAGGATCGCCGTTGGCGGCGTGCTCCTTGCGGATCGACTCGGGCGGATACCAGGAGGGATTGCGGATCTTGGCAATGACCTGCGTCTCGCCGAGCGGGGTACGCCAGTCCATCTTGCCGATGCTCACCGGGTAGGTGATGACGACCGGCTGCTCGCCGGGGCGGGGCCTGGGAAAGTAATACAGGCGGTGCTCGGGCAGGTTGAGCACGATGCCTTCGCGCGGACCGGCCGGCAGAATGCGCCGCCCCGGAAGAGTGAGCTGCCGGTCTGCCCCCGGCAGCCACACGTCGACGCCCGGATTGGCGCGGATAATCTCGTAATAGCCGAGACTGTAGCGGTGGGCGATGTCCGGCAGCGTGTCCTCGTAGACCGTGGCCACGGCGCCGTCCGTTCCCACGACGGCGGAGCCGTCCGCCGGCAACGGGTACACACTCGCCACTGCCGGGGCGGCGGTGAGGCCGAGGGCGGCGAGAATCCACAACAGCGCTCTCATGCGGGTATCCGACAGCAGGCGTAACTGCGCGTTCCTTAAGGCAGCGGGTGCATTGTAGTGGATTCCTTTACCATCGCGCGCGATGTTGCCCATCCTGAAACCTTCGCGCGCCTTCTTCGAGCGCAGTACGCTCGCCATCGCCCGCGCGCTCATCGGCATGCACCTGGTGCACGATGACGGCCGCACCGTGCGCGCCGGACGCATCGTCGAGACCGAGGCGTACCTGGGTCCGCGCGATCTCGCGGCGCACTCCGCGCGCGGCCGCACGGCGCGCACCGAAGTGATGTTCGGCCCCCCGGGGCACGCCTACGTGTATTTCATCTACGGTTTCTGGAACTGCCTCAATGTCGTGACCGCCCCCACGGGCGTGCCGCACGCAGTGCTGCTGCGGGCGCTCGAGCCGCTTGGCAACCCCGAGGACCGCACCTGGGGACCGGGGCTGTTGTGCCGGGCGCTGCACATCGACCGTCGCCTGAACGGCGCGGATCTGCTGGGTAAGGTGCTGTGGCTCGAGCAACCCCGGGCGGGTACTCCTGCGGCGCGCATCGCCCGGAGCACCCGCATCGGGGTCGACTACGCCGGCGACTGGGCGCAGCGGCCGTGGCGATTCTTCGATCGCGATTCGGCGTTTGTATCCACTGCCCCGGTGAGTCTGCGCAGGGCGCGTGCCGCCGGACGAGGCTTGGGAAATAATGTCGCCGCTGCGCGCTGAACGAAAGGATAATGCCATGTCGATCCGCAACTGCGCCCTGATGCTGGCGCTGTGCGTACTGTTCCTATCGTTGGGGAAACCCGTGGCCGGCCTCGCGCAACAGGTCGCTCAACACGACGCCAGCGGCTTCCGCAAGCTCGTTCCGGTGCAGCCGACCGAGAGCCCCGGCAAGATCGAGGTCACCGAGTTCTTCTCCTACGGCTGCCCGCATTGCAACGAGTTCTACCCGCTGCTGAAGACCTGGCTCGCGCGGCAGCCGCGCGACGTGGTGCTGCTGCGGGTCCCGGTCAGCTTCAACCGCCCGCCCTGGGAGAACCTGCAGCGTGCCTACTACGCGCTGCAGGCCACGGGCGATCTCGCCAAGCTCGATGGCCCGCTGTTCGAGGCAATCCACGATCAGCACCGCCAGCTCTTCGACCCGCGCAGCCTCGCCGACTGGGTCGGTGCGCACGGCGGCAACGCTGAGAAGTTCACCGCCGCGTACAGCTCCTTCGGCGTCAACAATCAGACGGTGCAGGCGGACCGCATGGCCGAGAGCTACGCCGTAGAGGGCATTCCGACCATGGCGGTCAACGGCGAGTACGTCGCCCAGGGCGACACCCTGGCGCAGATTCTCGACAACACCGACAAGCTGATTGCCAGGGTGCGCGCCGAGCGCGCCGCGACGACTCCTGCGGCGAAGCACTGATAGCCTGCCGCAGGCGCGCCGCCGCGCCGGTCCTCAACCCTTCCCCGGGCCCTCGCCGGGCGCGTCCAGCACCAGATGGCCGTCGCGCACGGGGATGCGCTCGCCCGGATCGTGATTCATCTTCACCGACGACTCCTGGCCGCCGAGGCGGTAACGCACCTCATAGCCGGTGCGCTGCTCCGAGGTGTCGTAGACCGTGTTGCACTTCTGCTCGGTGGTGGTGTACGTATCCCGGTCCTGGAGGTTTTTCTGGATACGGTTACCCGCGTAGCCGCCGCCCGCTGCGCCGGCGACCGTTGCGATGTCGCGTCCGGTGCCACCGCCGATCTGGTGCCCGATGACGCCACCGATCACCGCGCCGGCTACGGTGCCGACGATCTGGTGCTGGTCCTTCACCGGCCCCCGGCGGGTCACGGTCTCGTCGTGACATTCCTGCCGCGGCGTGTGAATCGTCTTCGTGAGCGGAGTGACCTTCAGCACCTGCGCATACTCGGACCCCTTGTTCATGATCTTCAGGCCCGCCACGGCGCCCGCGCCAGCGGCCACGACCGCGCCGACCATCAGGCCCGTCACCAGCGACTTGTTCATCTCTATCTCCTCCTTGCACTCGCGGCCAACGGCCGCGCACGGGAGGAATTGTAATGATCGCCGCGGGCAGATCCGCGACGCAGATCACTTCAGCGTACGTTTCCGCGACGCCGATCACTTCAGCGTACGTTCAGCTTGGCTCGGACGCGCGGGTCAGCCCCAGCAGCTCACTGCCCTCGGGTACCCGATCGCCCCGCGCGAAATGGATCGCCTGCACCGTCCCCGCGTAGGGGGCCGTAATGGTGTGCTCCATTTTCATCGCTTCGATCACCATGAGAACGTCGCCCGCGGCGACCTGCTGACCGATCGCGACCGGGACGGAAACCACCACGCCGGGGAGCGGCGTAGTCAGGCCGCCGCTCGCGGCGCTGGCGGAGAACTCATGCATGCGCGGGTCATCGAGCAGAAAATCGTACAGCTCATCGCCGGCCCACAGATACACGCGCACCCCGGCGAGCTGATAACGGGCCTGACAGCGCCGCTCGCCGAGCAGCGCCGCCACGCTGCGCTCCTCGATGAGCACGGCGTCCACCGCTACGCGTACCCCATCGACGCGCGCCGCCGCCGGCCGGCCGTGGGCGTATTCCAACTCCACGGCATACGAGCGGCCGCGCCAGCAGAATGTGTAGGGGATGAGCGCGGGGAGGTTCGGCGTGAAGGCGTCGTTCGTCTCCCACGGACTGCGTGCGGGCGCAACGGCGTGCAGCGGCGTTGCGCCGTGGGCGGCGAGCGCTGCGAGGATCAATGCTTCGGGGGCGGCGGTGAGCGGACCGGCAAACTCCGCCGCCGCGACATCGAGCAGCGCAATGTTGTGCCGCACCTCGAGGAAGCGCGCTGAGCGCAGAATCCGCGCCAGCCAGCGCTCGTTGGTGTGCACGCCCGCGCAGTAGGTGGCGCTGAGCGCCGCGGCGAGGCGCGCGGCGGCCTCCTCGCGGCCCGGCGCCCAGGCGATGACCTTGCCGAGGAGTGAGTCGTAGCAGTCGGGAACCGTGTCACCGCTGCCGAAACCGGCATCGACCCGCACCCCCTCCATCGCCGGCCACTCGAGCAGCTGCAGCAATCCCGCGCTCGGCAGGAAGCCGCGCTCGGGATCCTCCGCGCAGACTCGCGCCTCGATGGCGTGACCGTTGAAGCGCACTTCGTCCTGCGACCGCGGCAGCGGCTCGCCCGCGGCGATACGCAGTTGCCATTCCACCAGGTCGAGGCCGGTCACCGCCTCGGTGACGGTGTGCTCGACCTGCAGCCGCGTGTTCATCTCCATGAAGTAGACCTCGCGCCCGTCGAAGAGGAACTCGACGGTACCGGCACTCACGTACCCGATCGCGCGCGCCACCACCAGCGCCGCGGCGCGCAGCCGCTCGCGCACCTGCTCGGGCACCGCGGGCGCTGGCGCCTCCTCCAGCAGCTTCTGGTGGCGCCGCTGCGTCGAGCAGTCGCGGTCGCCGAGGTGCACGAAATTGCCGTGCCGGTCGGCAAACACCTGCACCTCGAGGTGGCGCGGGGCCGGCAGGTAGCGCTCGAGCAGCAGCGCGCCGTCGCCGAAGGCGCTCTCGGCGAGCCGCCGCGCCGCGACGAGCGCCGGTTCGAGCTCGGCATCGGTGCGCACGATGTGCATGCCTTTGCCCCCGCCGCCGGCGGCCGGCTTGATGATGAGGGGCAGTCCCGCGGCGCGCGCCTCGCGGGCGAGGTCGGCGAGATCCTGCCGTGGGCCGGCGTATCCCGGCAGCAGCGGCACGCCGGCCGCCTGCATGCGCGTCTTGGCGAGGATCTTCGAGCCCATCGCGTCGATGGCGGCGGCGGGCGGGCCGACGAAAACGAGCCCGGCATCGAGGCAGGCCTGCGCAAAGGCGGCGTTCTCGGAGAGAAAGCCGTACCCGGGATGAATCGCCTCTACCCCGCTCGCGCGGGCGGCATCGATGATGCGCCCCATGTCGAGATAGCTCTCGCGCGCCGGCGCGGGCCCGATGCGCCGCGCCTCATCCGCGGCGCGCGTGTGACGCGCGCCCGGCATCGGCGTCGGAGTACACCGCCACCGTGCGCATGCCGAGGCGCCGCGCGGTGCGGAAGATGCGGCAGGCGATCTCGCCGCGGTTGGCGACCAGCAGGCTCTTGATCACGCAGCGTCCTCGCCTCTCACCCGGTGCGCCTTACATCCGGAACACGCCGAAGCGCTGCGGCTCGTGCGGAGCGTTGCGCACCGCGGCGAGCGACAGGGCGAGCACGCGCCGCGTGTCCGCCGGATCGATCACGCCGTCGTCCCACAGCCGCGCCGAGGAGTAGTAGGGATGTCCCTGGCGCTCGTATTGCTCGCGGATCGGCTGTTTGAACGACTCCTCCTCCGCGGCCGGCCAGTCGCGGCCGCCGCGTTGCCGCTGCTCGCGCTTGACCGTCGCGAGCACGCTCGCCGCCTGCTCCCCGCCCATGACCGAGATGCGCGCATTCGGCCACTGGAACAGGAAGCGCGGCGAGTACGCCCGCCCGCACATGGCGTAGTTGCCCGCCCCGTAGCTGCCGCCGATGATCACCGTGAGTTTCGGCACCCCGGCACAGGCGACGGCGGTGACGAGCTTGGCGCCATCCTTGGCGATGCCGCCGGCCTCGGCGCGCCGCCCCACCATGAAGCCGGTGATGTTCTGCAGGAACAGCAGCGGGATCTGCTCGCGCTCGCACAGCTCGATGAAATGGGTGCCCTTCAGCGCGCTCTCGGAGAACAGCACGCCGTTGTTGGCGAGGATGCCGAGCGGATAGCCGCCGAGGTGCGCAAATCCGCACACCAGCGTCGTGCCGTAGAGCTGCTTGAATTCGTCCAGCTCGGAAGCATCAGTGAGCCGCGCGATGACCTCGCGCACGTCATAGGGCTTGCGCAGGCTCGGGGGCAGCACGCCGTAGAGCTCGTCGGCCTCGTAGTGCGGCTCGCGCGCGCTTACCGGCGGCGCCGTGGCGGGGGCGGCCCGCAGGCGCGCCACGATGCGCCGCGCGATAGCCGAGCGCGTGCGTATCGTTTTCCGCGTAGTGATCGCACACGCCTGACTCGCGGCAGTGCACGTCCGCACCGCCGAGGGTTTCGGCATCGATATCCTCACCCGTGGCGGCTTTCACCAGCGGCGGCCCGCCGAGAAACACCCGTCCCTGGTTGCGCACGATGACGTTCTCATCCGACATGGCGGGCACGTAGGCGCCGCCAGCGGTGCAGGAGCCGTGCACCACCGAGATCTGCGCCACGCCGAGCGCGGAGAGCGTCGCCTGGTTGTAGAAAATGCGGCCGAAGTTGTCGCGATCGGGGAACACCTCGTCCTGGGCCGGCAGGAACGCGCCGCCGCTTTCCACCAGGTAAATGCACGGCAGGCGGTTGTCGCGTGCGATCTCCTGGGCGCGCAGATGCTTCTTCACCGTGATCGGGTAGTAGGTGCCGCCCTTCACCGTCGGATCATTCGCCACCACCACGCACTCGCGCCCCGCCACGCGGCCGATACCGCTCACCAGGCCCGCGCAGGCGATGTCGCCGCCGTACAGGCCGTGCGCGGCGAGCTGCGAGAGCTCGAGAAAGGGGCTGCCGGTGTCGAGCAGCACGCGGATGCGCTCGCGTGCCGGCAGCTTGCCGGCGGCCCGGTGCCGTTCGCTGGCCGCGGCGGGGCCGCCCGCGGGCCGCCCGGGCGACCTCGCGCCGCAGCTCCTGCGTCAGGCCCTGCATGGCGCGCTGGTTGTCGCGGTACTCCTCGGAATGCAGGTCCACGCGGGTGCTGATGCGGGGCATGGGGGTACTTGCCAGGGTTGCCGGTTTGTCCGACAATCATACGATTGTGCCAACGCAGAAGGCAAGCCCATGACAGCGCTCGATGCATCGACAGTGACTTCGGCCTCGACGCCGAGCTCGAGGAGATCCGCCAGCAGGTGCGCCGCTTCGCCACCGAGCAGATCGCCCCGCGCGCCGCGCAGATCGACCGCAGCAACGAGTTCCCGCGCGACCTGTGGCCGCTGCTCGGCGGGCAGGGCCTGCTCGGCATCACCGTCCCGGAGCGCTTCGGCGGCGCCGGGCTCGGCTATCTGGCGCACGTCATCGTCATGGAGGAGATCTCGCGCGCCTCCGGCGCCGTGGGCCTCTCCTACGGCGCGCATTCCAACCTGTGCGTCAATCAGCTGCGCCTCAACGGCAGCGACGCGCAGTGTGAGCGCTACCTGCCCAAGCTCCTGAGCGGTGAGCACGTCGGTGCGCTCGCCATGTCCGAGCCGGGCGCGGGCTCGGACGTAGTCTCCATGCAGCTGCGCGCCGAGAAGCGCGGGCGACGCCTACCTGCTCAACGGGCGCAAGATGTGGATCACCAACGGCCCGGATGCCGACGTGTTCGTCGTGTACGCCAAGACCGACCCGGCTGCCGGCGCCGCGCGGCATCAGCGCCTTCATCGTCGAGCGCGGCGCCGCCGGTTTCAGCACCGCGCAGAAGCTCGACAAGCTCGGCATGCGCGGCTCCGGGCACCTGCGAGCTGCTGTTCGACGACTGCCGCGTGCCGGCGGAGAACCTGCTCGGCGCAGAGAACGGTGGCGTGCGCGTGCTCATGAGCGGACTCGACTACGAGCGCGTGGTGCTCGCCGCCGGCTCGCTCGGTCTGATGGCAGCGGCGCTCGACCTGGTGCTGCCCTACGTACGCGAGCGCCGGCAGTTCGGCCAGCCGATCGGAACCTTCGAGCTGATGCAGGGCAAAATCGCCGACATGTACGCGGCGCTGAACGCCTCGCGCGCCTACGTGTACGCCGTGGCGCGCGCCTGCGATGCGCGCACGGCGCGCCGCCGCGACGCCGCGAGTTGCATCCTGTTCGCCGCCGAGCGCGCCACGCACGCCGCACTGGAAGCAATCCAGGCGCTCGGCGGCAACGGCTACATCAACGACTTCGCCGCCGGACGGCTGCTGCGCGATGCCAAGCTCTACGAGATCGGCGCCGGCACCCAGGAGATCCGCCGCATGCTGATCGGGCGGGAGCTGTTCGAAGCGGCCGCATGAGCGTCGAATTCGCCCCGCTGCTGCTCGAGCCCGCCTATCGCAAGGTGGCGGCGGCGATCGGCGCGCGCATCCTCAGCCGCCAGCTGCGCGAGGGCGAGCGGCTGCCCCCCGAGACCGAGCTCGCCCGCCAGTTCGGTGTGAACCGCTCCACCGTGCGCGAGGCGCTGCGCGAGCTCGAAAGCCGCGGGCTGGTGCAGCGGCGGCCGGGCTCGAAACTCATGTCGGTGAGCCGCCCGCCCCAACAGGCGGTCGCGCAGGGCGTGAGTCAGGCGTTGCTGCTGCACGACGTGACGGTGCGCGACGTATGGGAGGCTCTCATGATTCTCGAGCCGCCGCTGGCGCAGGCGGCGGCGCGCGCGCGCACCGCACAGGATGTCGAGCAGCTCGGCGCGGCGGCCGAGGCTTTCAGCGCCGCCCAGGCGGATACCGAACAGGCGGTGCACCGCACGGCGGAGGTGTTCCGCTGTATCGGACGCGCCGCCCACAACCCGGTCCTGGGGCTCGCGCAGGAGCCGCTGCTGCAGTTGCTCGAGCCCTCCCTGCGCGTAATGATCGACAAGGTGCCGCAGGCGCGCTCGCGCATTGCCACCGCTCAGCGCCACCTGGTGGAAGCGCTCAATACGCGCGACGCAGAGAGCGCGCACGCCTGGATGGCACGGCACATCCGCGATTTCCGGCGCGGCTACGAGATTGCCGGGATCGATCTGGGGTTGCGGCTGTGACCGAAGTCTCCGAACCCGCGCGTGCCGCAACCCGTGCGTGCGCGCGCGGGTATGCTGGGTCACGCCCAGCGCTGAGGGAGCTGCCTCATGTTGACGGTCCTGATCGTGTTGTTTCTCCTCGTCGCCCTCGTCGGCTACCTGATCGGCCTCTACAACGGCCTGGTGCGGGTGCGCGCGGCGGTGAAACTCGAATGGTCCGACATCGACGTACTGCTGGTGCAGAGGCATGAGGAGCTGCCGAAGCTCGTCGAGGTCTGCAAGCAGTACCTGCAATACGAAGTCGGCACCCTCGAGCGGGTCATGCGCGCGCGCGCCGGCGTCGATGCGGCGCGCAGCTCCGGCAGCATGAGCTCGCTCGGCGCGGCCGAGAGCGAGTTGCGCAGGGGGCTCACGGGGCTGTACGCGGTGGCCGAGAACTACCCCCAGCTCAAGGCAAACGAGCCCTTCCACCACCTGCAGGAGCGCATCAGCGGGCTCGAGACCGCGATCGCCGACCGGCGTGAGGTGTACAACGACGCGGTCAACACCAACAACGTGCGCATCTCGAGCTTCCCCGACATGCTGGTCGCGCGGCTCGGGGATTTCCCACCCGCGCAGCTGCTGCACTTCCAGGGGGACGAGAAGGCCGACGTCGATCTCAAGGCGGCGTTCTCGCGCTGAAGTGGCGCCGCCGGGCAGCCCTCGGCCGTGACACATCCGCCGCCCTACCCCCTGATCGCGCTCGGGGCGGGCCTGCTGGCGCTGCTCGCCCTCTTCAGGTTCTTCGTGCGTGTGCGGCGCGACCGCCTGGTGGCCGACACGCCCGCGGCGCGCATCCGCTCGGCAGCGCAGGGGTACGTCAAGGTAGCCGGGCGCGCCGAGCCGAGCGGACCGGCGCCTACGCCAGCGCCGCTGAGCGCGCGGCCGTGCGTGTGGTGGGCCTATGAGGTCGCCCACCAGGAGCGCGATTCGAAGGGCAACACCCACTGGCATACGGTCGAAAGCGCCTCGAGCGTCGAGCTGTTCACGCTGGTCGATGACGACGACGCGCGCTGCCTCGTCGGGCCGGTGTCGGCCGAAGTCACCCCGACCGTGCGCAACGTCTGGTACGGCTCGGGGGCGCGTCCGGCGGGGCCGCCGCCCGCATCAAGCCCGCTGCTGCACTCGGGTGAGTGGCGCTACACCGAGCGCCTCCTCGCGGCCGGCGAGCGGGTCTGCGTACTGGGCGAGTTGCGCTCGCATTCCGAGGTCGGCGACCCGGGCACCGCCGCCGCGGCGAAGCTGCACGAGTGGAAGCAGGACCAGCAGGCGCTGCTGGCGCGCTTTGACACCAACCACGACGGCAAGCTCGACGCAGCGGAGTGGGAAGCGGCGCGACAGGCAGCCGCCAGGGAATCGCAGGCGCAGACGCTGCAGTCGGCCATCTCGCGCGTCAGCGTCATCTCCCAGCCGCGCAACGGCGAGCCTTTTCTCATCGCGCCCCTCAGCGCGAGCCAACTCGAGCAGCGCGAGAAGCGCTTTGCGCTGTTCTATTTCGTCCTGGGGCTGCTCAGCGTGATCGTGTGCGCCTGGGCGATCCGGCACGCGAGCTAGCCTGGCGCGCCACCAGAGCCAGCCTAGCGCGCCACCTGCAGGTGCCGCAGCAGCGCCCCCCCCTGCTGTTGCAGCATGGCGCCGAACAGCGGCTGCAGCTGATCGAGCTGCTGCGCGGGGATCGCCTTGAGATCCGCCGGCGGCTGGTAACCCGTCCAGCTGTGCCCGTCGCCGCCCCACTCGCGGTCGAAGATCTGCATACCGGCCGGACCGGCCGCAATCAGCAGCAGCTCGGTGAAAGCGAGCAATGCCGGGGCACCATCGGCGCCGGCCCCGCCCTCCCCGCTCACGAAGCACCAGCCGCGCAGGTACTCCGGCAGCTCCCGGTGCCGCGTAGCGGCGGCGTGTGCCGAGTCGTTGCGTCCGGGGCCGAGCACGATGATCGCGTCCACGTGTGCCGCGGCGGCGAGTCTGGCAAACGGGCCGGCGCATTCTTTCCGCAGTCCTTTCGCGAGCTCGGCGTTGAGGAAACAACTCTCGCGCGCCCGGCTGAGCTCCGTTCCAGCAGCCAGCGGCACCGGCGCGAGCCCGAGTTGCGTGAGTTCGCCGCTCACCGCCCCGAGGAGCATCGCCGCGACCGGCCACTTCACCGGATGGGTTTTCAGGAAGCTGTCCTGCAGCAGCCGCGCGGCGTGGTAGTGCGTCACTTCGGCATCCAGCAGGTTCACCACGCCCACGCGCGCTCCGGCGGGCAGCTGCAGGGTGAGCGGCTCCTTCGCCACGACCGCTCCTGTGGCGACGAGGAACGTCGCCACGAGGCCCGGCACGGCTGCGGACACGAGCGTCGTTGTGCTCATACGCGGCCCCCTTTGCCTGCGAGTTTAACCCCTCTGCCTCATAACGAGCGCTTATGAGCCCATCTCCGGAAACATCCAACGGGCCCGGTCGCGGCAGATACCATTTCCGCCACGATATCTCCCGGAGGCTTCCATCTTGGCGGCGATCGGCAGCGAGTGCGTCCTCGCGGTGCGTCACTGGACGGACACGCAGTTCACCTTCAGCACGACGCGCGATCGCGGGCTGCGCTTCGAGAGCGGCCAGTTCGTCATGCTGGGGCTCGCCCTGGGCGAACGCTCGCTCCTGCGCGCCTACAGCATCGCGAGCGCGAACCACGATGAGCATCTGGAGTTCCTCAGCATAAAAGTGCCCGATGGTCCGCTCACCTCGCGCCTGCAGCACCTGCAGCCGGGAGATGAGATCCTCGTCAGTCGCAAGCCCACCGGGACGCTGCTGCTTGCCGATCTCAGGCCGGGGACGCGGCTGTACCTGCTCAGCACCGGCACGGGTGCCGCGCCGTTCATGAGCATCATCAAGGACCCGCAGCTGTACGAGCGCTTCGAGCAGGTCATCTTCGTGCATGGCGTGCGCTGGGCGAGGGAGACGGCTGTCGTGCGTCACCAGATCGGGATGCTGAAGGACCACGAGCTGCTCGGTGCCGAGGTGCGCGCCAGGCTGCGGTATTACCCCACCGTCACCCGCGAGCCGCACGTTAACCGGGGCCGCCTCACGACGCTGCTCGAGTCGGGCCGCCTGTCGCGCGACCTCGCTGCGCCGCCTCTCGACCCGGCGGCCGATCGCGTGATGGTATGCGGAAGTCCTGCGATGCTCGCCGACATCCGTGCTCTGCTCGATGCGCGCGGGTTTACGATCTCACCGCACATCGGCGCGCCCGGCGATTACCTGATCGAGCGCGCTTTCGTCACGCGCTAGGGAAACACGGGCGGGCGGTCGGCGCGGCCTGACATGCGGCGCGCGATCTTCACCGCGACCAGCGCAGGCAGCGCCAGCACCACTCCCGCTATGCCCCACAGCCAGCCGCCGAGCCACAGCGCCGCCAGCACGACGACTGGATTCAGATCGAGGCGCCTGCCGACGACGAGCGGCTCGACCACGTGCCCTTCCACGGTCGCGAGCGCGACATAACTGCCGGCCACCAGCAGCACCTGCCCCAACGTGGCGAAGGTCACCAGCGCGACCACGGTCACGATCGCGCACGTGGTGGCCGAGCCGAGATACGGAATGAAGTTGAGCACCCCGGCGATCGCGCCCCACAGCACGGGGTTTGGCATGCCGAGCAGCCCCATGACCCCTGCCACGACGGCGCCGAAGACCAGGTTGATCAGCAGCATCATGCCGTAGTACCGCCCGACCTCGAGCCGGATCGCCTCGATGATCTCGAGCACATGAACGGCGCGCAGATCCGCCGCCAGCGCAGCAGCCGTGCGCGCCAGCGTCGGAGGACCCGCGATCAGCAGCAACAGCGCGAACGCCACCACCGTCACGGTTCCCACCACGACCCAGCCGGTGGCAGCGAACACCTCGATGGGCGTCAGGGCGCGCGGCGGCGCCGTGGGCGCCGGCGGCGCGGCGGCCGGAGTCTCACCGCCGGAGCTCGCCAGCGCGGTGGCGCGCTGGGCAATGTAATCCAGCCGCCGCAGGATGGACTGCGCGGGCCGCACCTTGTGCTCGATGGTGCGCAGCACCCGCGGCGCGCTTTGCAGCCATTGCTGAGCGGGCGTCCAGGTCATCTCGATCACCCCGCCGATCGCCAGGGAGACCAGGACGAGCAGAACCGAGGCACTGAGCCCCCGCGGTACGCGATAGCGGCATAGCGTCTCCACCACGCCCGAAAGCACACACGCCACCAACAGCCCCAGAGCGAGCGGCACCAGTGCCGAGCGTCCCAGATGTGCCACGCCGATGAGGCTGCACAGTGCAATGATCCACAGCGGGCGCGAAAGCGCGTGGAGCGCGCGCGCCTGGGCGGTCACGCGGCCGCGGACTCTTTCGACTGAGCTGATGCGGATTGGCCCGCGATCCGGCGCGGCATCGTCTGCGGCGATCGCGGGCGCAATCCCTTCCCTGGCTTTCAACTCACGTTACGGCTGAGGCGGTCTGCCGTTCTCCTCTGGCTTGTCGGGCTTGTGTTGAGGCTCGGGTCGCCGGCCGCCCTCGCGAGACTGCGGCTGCGCGCTCCCGTGAGCGGGTGGCGCGCCACGGCTCTCCTGCGGGCGCGGCGCCTGCTCGCGCGGCGCTACCGCACGCTCCTGCTCCGGTGCCGGGCGCTCGTTCTGCGGCGCCGTACGCTCGTGCCCGGGCGTGGGACGCGCGCTGCCGGGCGCCTCCGCCAGGCGGCGCGAATGCTCGGGCGCCGACGCCTCGTTGCGCTCCTGGGGAGTGCTGCGCTCGCGGGGATCGGCATTGGGCTGCGGGCCCTCGCGCCTCACCGCCGCGCCAGCCGCACCCCCGCCGCCGCTACGCGCGCGCACGATACCCGGTCCCGAGAACGTGTTGGGCTTCGGAGTTGCCGCGATCGGCGGCTGACCGTGATTGGCCGAGGCGAACAGCTCGCGGTTGGAGCTCGCGCTCCTGACGTGCTGAGTCTGTACGGGCGTAGGCCGCTGGTGCGGCTGATGGGCCACAGCCTCGTCCTGCAGACTCGGCCGCGCTGCCGCGCCGCCGGGACCCCCGTTATAGCTCACCGTGGTCGTCGTGACGTTGGTCACGTTCCTGGTGTAGACGTTGGTAATGTTGGTGTTGGTGATGTTGTTCACGGCACGGTTGTAGTAGAACTGGTTGTTCTCCCAGTAACCGCCCTCGTAGCCGCGGCCGAAGTAGCCGTAACCGTAGACGATTCCGCCGTAGAAGCCGACCTGCGGAGCCCAGTAGCCCTCATTCCACACGTAGACTCCGTCGGCATCGGAATAGGCCCAGTAGCCCGGTGTCCACAGCAATCCCGCGCCCGGCACCTCGACCCAGGTGCCCGGCACCCAGAAGTACCCGTCGCGGCCATAGGCCCAATAGCCCGGCGTCCAGATGTACCCCGCCGCCGGGATCGGCGGCTGCTCGTAGACCGGAAGCGCCGGCGGCGCGACGTTGATCGATACCGCGATCTCCGCAGCTCTTGCCGAAACGGCGCTCAGTAGAGCGATGGCCGCAATCAGCAGTGCGAGCAGCCAGGCCGGCGTCAGCGCCGGTGACCGCGCCGCGCAGCGAGTGCGGCTGCGCAATGGTGGCGAATGACGTGTTGTCATGGCGACTTTCCCACTGTTTACTGCTCGGGAGAGCACTGTGCCGCGCCGCCCGGGCGCTTTACAGAGGCTCTTGCAGCGCTTCGTTGTCGGCAGTGTCTGACGTCAGGAGTGTCGTGGAATCCCGACGAAGGATCATGGATCGATGTTGGGTGTTGGCGCCTGTATCGATCCTGAGCTGTGCCTGAACACGGCCGCTGGCCTGCCGTGAGGCTCGCGCGCGCGTCGGTTTCCTACGCCAAGGCATCTGCGCCTCCTACAACGGAGCGGCAGGAGCTGCCGCTAAACTCACCAATAGGGACACGTCCCGGCAGCTGCCAAGGAGAGGACAAATGTGGACCATCCTGATCATCCTTCTTGTTCTGGCGCTGGTTGGCGCATTGCCGACCTGGCCGTATAGCGCGGGCTGGGGCTACTACCCCTCCAGTGGTGTCGGCCTGGTCGTGCTGATCCTCGTGGTGTTGCTGCTCATGGGCCGGATCTGAGGCGCTGACCATGGCACGCCGCTACAGTCGGGCAAGCGGGCGCAAGGTCCGCCGCGCGATGCACGAGATGAAGCGCGGCACGTTGCGCAGCGGCCGCTCGGGCAAGAAGGTCAGGAGCCGCAGGCAGGCGATCGCGATCGGCCTGTCGGAGGCTCGTCGCGCAGGCAAAAAGGTGCCCAACAAGAAGTGAGCGGGATGCCGGGGCGCCGCCGCGCCGTCTAGTGTCCGCCTTCTACCAGCACTCCGGCATCGCGCAGCGCCTCGGCAAGCTCTGCCTCGATGCGCAGGGCGTCGCCGCGCGCAATGTGCTGCAGGTGCAGCGTCGGTCCGGTAAGTACCTCGAGGCCGCGCCGTAGCACGCTGCCGGCGGCGTGTATGCCGCTCTTGTGCTGCTCGAAGCGCTGCGCGGGAGGATAGCGGCTCATGCCCACGTACAGCCCGTACGGCCCGCGGTTGCGATCCTCGAAGTCGAGCAGCACCAGGTAGACGTTGCAGCGGCCCCGGCGGGCAGCTGTGAACTTCAAGGCGACCTCATAGACCGTGGACAGCCACTCCACGTAACGCATCGGCAGCCATTCCGGGATCGAAGCCGCCGCGCTGCGCCACAGCGCCGCGAGCGCCGCCTCGATGTTGGTGGCGAATTCCCCGCGCATCCACAGCTCATGAATGCAGTGCGCGCCCACGGCGCCCGCACCGGCGCTGAGCGCGGTGCGCAGCTGCGCCTCGATCTGCGGCCTGCGCATCAGCGCCAGCGGCCGCGCCGCCGGCGACGACGATGCATCGAATGCCCGCACTGGCGCGCTCACACCGCCTGCGGCGCGGCCCGGCCGGCGCCTGCGGCGGCGAGCCAGATGAATCCGCCGACCGCGATCGCGACCGGCACGACGAGCACCGCGTGCCCGAGCGAGCCGGTATCCGAGAGGTGGCCGATGAGCGGCGGCGAGGGAATGTCACCGAGCAGATGAATGGCAAACATGCTGAGGGCCATGGCCGAAGCGCGCTCGAACGGGGAGACGATGTTGGCGATCGCGGCGTTGATCGGCCCCGTCGACATGAACAGCAGCAGCTCCGCGACCACGATCGCCGCGTAGTAGACCGTGGGCAGCGTCGCGGTGAGCGCCAGCACGGCAAACGGTGCCGCGGCGAGGGTGACTGCGGCCGAGAACCACAGGTAGCCCTGACGCGAGCGCCGGACGCTGCGGTCGCCCAGCCATCCCCCGGCGAGTGTGCCCACCAGTCCCGTCACCACCACGATCGCGCCAAAGCCGGTCGTGGCCATGGCCGCCGGGATGCCGCGCACGCGCTCGAGGAAGACCGGCATCCAGAAGCCGAGCCCGCCGAGACCGAACGTGTAAGCGGCGTAGCCGAGCACGATGAGCATGTACGGCGCCCGGCGCAGCAGACTCAGGTACACGCCCAGCGGTCCCGCCTGCGGCGCGCCGGCCGGGAGGCTCCCCGATGCGGGTCGCTGCACGTCCTGCACGCCGCGCGGCGGATCGGGGAGCCGCAGCACCGCGGCCGCGAGCAACACTCCCGGCGCGCCACACACCAGGAAGGCCGCGCGCCAGCCGAAGTGATGGCCGATGAGGCCGCCGAGGATATAGCCGAGCGCGGCGCCGACGGGAATCGCCATGTTGAGAACCGAGTAGACACGGCCGCGGGCGCTCAGAGAGAAGCAATCCGCGAGCAGCGCCGGGGCGATCGCGACGTAGGCCGCCTCGCCGATACCGACCAGGGCGCGCGCCGCGAACAGCTGCTGGTAGCTGCGCGCCAGCCCCGAGAGCACGGTGGCGAGGCTCCAGATGAACACGCCGATGGCGATCGGACGTGTGCGCGAGCCGCGGTCGCCCCAGGCGCCGAACACGGGCGCTGCGATCGTGTACACGATCATGAATGCCGGCCACAGCCAGCCCACCTGCGCATCCGACAGGCCCATGGCGCCCTTGAGCTCCGGCACCAGCGGGGGCACCAGGTAGCGGTCGAGGTAATTCAGCAGATTGATCGCGGTCAACACGCGAGCGCCGGGAGCGCCAGCGTGATGCGGGTGCGGCGGAGCTCATGCAGCGTCCCGTGCGGTGGGCCCGCACTGACGTGACTTTACCGCAGCCGCCTCATGCCGGAGCGAGTTTCAGACGCTCGAGATACTGCCGCACCGGCTCGCGAAAGCCCTCGCTGCTCGTGACCGTGGTGCCGCCGGCCACCACCAGGATGAAATCCCCGCGCGGCGTGCGGCTGATCTCCCTGACGTGGCGCATGTTGACGAGACAGGAGCGGCTGATGCGCAGCATCGGCTGCGCCTGGAACGACTTCTCCGCCTGCTGCAGCGTGCTGCGGGCGTGAAAGATCTCCCGTCCGATGATGAGGCGCACGTAATTGCGGTCCGCCTCCACCACTTCCACCTGCGACACATCGAGCATGTGCATGCGGCTGCCCGCTTCGGCCAGCACGCGCGGCTGGACGTCGGGGCGCGCCTGCGCTCCACGCTCGAGCTGCTCGAGAAGCGCGCTGAGCGCGCCCTGGCGGTCGAAGGCGTTGGCCGCCTCGTGCCGGCGGCGCACGCGTGCCACGGTCGCCTTGAAGCGCGCCTCGTCGAAGGGCTTGAGCAGGTAGTCGATGGCGCTGACCTCGAAGGCCTCCAGTGCGTAGTGATCATAGGCGGTGACGAACACGATGAGCGGGAGCGTGTGCGGGTCGAGCGCGCGCGCCAGCGCCATGCCGGTCATCGAATCCATCTGGATATCGAGGAACAGCACCTGCGGCGGCTGCCTGCGGATGGCCTCGAGCGCCGCGCTCGATCCCCGTACTCGCCCACCACTCGCAGGTCGGGCTCACGCTCGCAGCATTCGCGTACCGTGCGCCGGGCAGCGGGCTCATCGTCGACGATGATCACGTCCATCACGTGTGGGTGTCCCCCGCCGCACGTGCTGCTCCAGCCGGCCCATCGCGCAGCAGCGGCATGCGGATCTCGGCCAGCCACAGATCATCGTCCACCGGCCCGGCGGTGAATGTCGCCCGCTCGCCGAACTGGACCTCGAGCCGCTCGCGCACATTCGACAGGCCGATTCCGGGCAGGCCCACGGCCTTGCCGGGAGCGATCGTGTTCAGCACGCGCAGCGCGAGGCGCTCGCCGCTCACGTACGCTTCCACGCGGACCGTTACCGGACCCTCGTGGCCCGCCAGCCCGTGCACCACGGCGTTTTCCACCAGCGGCTGCAGGATGAGGCTGGGCACCCAGGCGCGCGCAATGTCCTCGCGCAGCGGCACGCGGATGGTGAGCCGATCGGCGAAGCGCTTCTGCTGCAGCTCCAGGTACAGCGTCACGAACTGCAGCTCATCCGCGAGGCGCGAAAACTCGCGCTCCCCGGCACTCAACAGCCGCCGCAGCAGATCACCGAGCTGCACCACCATGGCCTGCGCCGCGGGCGGATCCCAGGTGATCTGGCCGCGGATGGTGTGCAGCAGGTTGAAGAGCGTATGCGGCGAGAGCTGCATGCGCAGCGCCGCGAGGTGCGCCTGCGTGAGTGCCCGCTCGAGCGCCGCGGAGCGCAGCTGCGAATCCTTCAGTCGCCGGTAAAAGCCGAAGCCCATGACCAGCGCCAGACCGAAACCGTAGGTGACCAGGAAGCTGGTGATGCTCGCGACCCAGATCGGAATCTCGTACGTGGAGAACGCCTGCCAGCTGCCCCATTCCTTGTCCCACTCGTCATGTTTCCACTCATTGCCGTGCCAGTGGGCCGTCAGGTACTCGCCCAGGACCAGCGCGGGAGAGGCGAGCACGGCGAACCCGAGCGCACACAAAAACTGCAGCGGGATCGCGCGCCACAGCGGCTGCCATCCGGTACGGAGCGATCCGCGCATCGAGAGGATGAACAGCGGATACAGCATGAGATGCTGCAGGATGCGCGCGTCCCAGGGCGCGAACACGTGCTCGATCTTCATGACCGAGAGGCTCGCCTGCATGTTGTTCGCGTACATGACGTTCGAGAGCGCGACGTAGCACCAGAACGCCGTGAGCACACCGAGGAACGGGCGGAAATTCGTTTGCGCCGCGGCGATGCTGCGTGCTGAGGCAGTGCTCTCGCCGGTGAGGGCGGCGATAGCCGGTGCGATCCGCTCCAGGGGCGAGGCGCTCATCCGGGTCAATCTCCTGTGCGCGGCCGAATACAGCCGCTTTGTCGCTTAGCGTACCTCCAACAGCGTTCCCGGTGCGCCACGGGCGCCGGATCCGGGACGAGGTCGTTGGCCGCAGGGACGAGCTCGCGGAAGCAGAGCAACATCGAAAAAAACCCGCAACGTTCCTCGTGCGGTTGAGTGTGCAGACGAGCGGCGCCGCTGGAGCGCTGCGGTACGAGTACGTCGGCAGCGGGGATCAACACGCGTCGCGGGGGCTTAGCGCGCATGCGCATCGGTAGTCTCATAGTCACGCCTACAAACCACTGCGACCAACACCTGCCAACCAACATAACGGAGAGTCTCATGAATTCGCTCACATCCCGCCTCAACGAATACCGGCGCACGTCCGCGGCGCTGGCGGCGCTCGCTGCATGCCTCCTCGTCGGTGCCTCGGGCGCCGCACAGGCGGCCGCTCCCGCCGACGCGTTCCCCACGGTCACGGTCCGTTACGGTGATCTGAATCTCGGCAACGAGCAGGGCACCAGCGCGCTCTACGCTCGCATCGTATCCGCGGCACGCCAGGTGTGCTTCACCAGCCAGGTCGATTATCGCGATCTGACGGCCTTCAGCCTTGCCAGAGCCTGCGAGAGGCGCGCCATCGCCCAGGCGGTACACGCTGTGAACAGCCCGCGCCTTGCGGCACTCTACAGCGCGCGCGTGCGGCACGGCTAGGAACGCCACGGTCAGGAGCGCGCGGCGAGCGCGGGTTTGCAAATCAACCGATCGCCGCGAGCTCCGTTGCACGCAGCTTCACCCCCGCGGCTGCGACGTTCTCCTCGAGATGCGCCAGCGAGGAGGTCCCGGGAATCGGCAACATCGCCGGCGACTTCGCCAGCAGCCAGGCAAGCGCCGCCTGCCACACGCTCACGCCGTGGGCTTTTGCCACGGCCTCGAGGCCCTGGCTGCCGGCACCGGCTTCGAGCTTATCCGTCGAGCCACCGGCGATCGGTGCCCAGGGAATGAACGCCAGCCGCTCGCGCTCGCAAACTGCGAGCACCTCCGCCGAGGAGCGGTCGGAGACGTTGTAGCGGTTCTGCACCGCGACGATCGGCACGATGCGGCGGGCCGCGGCCAGCTCATCGACGTTCACCTGCGATAAACCCACGTGGCGGATCTTGCCTTCGCGCTGCAATCGCGCCAGCTCCCCGAGCGACTCCTCCGCCGGCACGTTCGGATCGATCCGGTGCAACTGGTACAGGTCGATGCGCTCGAGCTTGAGGCGTTTGAGGCTCGCCTCGCACGCTGCGCGCAGGTGCGCGGGATGGCCGTCCCTCACCCACTCGGAGGCCTGCGGGCGCACGAGGCCCCCCTTGGTCGCGATGACGAGCCCCTTGGGATAAGGATGCAGCGCTTCGGCGATCAGCCGTTCGCTGACCTCGGGGCCGTAGGCGTCCGCGGTGTCGATGAAATCGACGCCCAGCTCCACGGCGCGGCGCAGCACCCGCCGGGCCTCGGCCGGATTCTTCGGCTCGCCCCAGATGCCGGGACCGGTGATGCGCATGGCGCCGAATCCCATGCGATTGACTCGCAGGTCACCGCCGATGCCCAGCGTGCCTGCCGCCGCCGCGGACGCCGCTCCCTGCGCTCCCCGCGCGCGCACCGGAGCGCCGCTCGACAGGAGGCCTGCCATTCCCACCATGCCGCTCACGAGTAACTGTCTGCGCGTCAGTTGCGGTGCGTTCATCCGCGGGATGCTACCTGAAAAAGCACGGGGGCGGCCTCGCAGCCGCCCTCGTGGAGCTTCAATGGACTCCCTGAATTGTATGCACTGCACGATGCATTAATTATGCCAAATTGGCACAATAGACCGTTGATTCTATTGATATCTGTGGATGCCTTCTGAGCCGCAGCGTGCTTTAGTTATGCGCTGCACCCGGCATGACCCGGTGCAACACGGGGCCTAAGGAGGGGGCCGCCGGGCGAGCGCGCGGGCTCGGACAACCCGCCTTGATAAGATGACTCGCTTCGGGTGCCCTTCGGGCGAAGGGGCCCTGACAGCAGGGGATGCAAGCCATGGCGGACAAAATGCCCTTGAGCGACCTCGTCAAGCACGTCGGCGAGGAGATGGGCGTTTCCTCCTGGATCACGCTCGATCAGGCGCGCATCGCAGAGTTCGCGCATTGCACCGGCGACCACCAGTGGATCCACGTCGATGTCGAGCGCGCTGCGCGCGAAAGCCCCTTCGGCGGCACGATCGCCCACGGATTTCTCACGCTGTCGCTGATCGCGCCCACCGCCTTCGAGGTGCTGGTGCCGCTCGTCGAACCGAAGTCGGTGGTCAACTATGGGCTGGAGAAGGTGCGTTTCATGGCGCCGGTGCGCTCCGGCAAGCGGGTACGCAACCGCATCAAGCTCGCCGCCGTCGATGAGCGCGGCAACGGCCGCTATCTGATCACCACCGACAACACCATCGAGATAGAAGGCGAGATCAAGCCTGCCCTGCTGGCGAGCGCGCTCGCCATATTCATGGACTGAAGCGCGCGTTCAGGCGCGCATGCGGCCGCCGTCGGGATCGAAGGGCGCGGCGCCCGCCCGGGCTGGCCCGACGCCGCTCGCCGATGATCTCGATCTCGAAACCCTCGCTCGCGCCGGCGAGTGCGGCCGGGATGTAGCCGAGCGCGAGCGAGCGCTGCACGCGGTGTCCGAACGCCCCGGAGGTCACCCAGCCGACGACCTTGCCGTCGTGCCAGATCGGCTCGTCGCCGCTCGCATCGGCATCTGCCGCCTCGATCGCGAAGGTGACGAGGCGCAGCTCGCCGCCGCTCTCCTTCTCTTCGAGCGCCGCGGCGCGGCCGATGAAATCGCCCTTCTTCAGATCGACGAAGCGTCCGAGCCCGGCCTCGTAGGGTCCGTAGATCGGGCGGTACTCGCGCGCCCAGGTCCCGAAGCTCTTCTCGATGCGCATGGCATTCAGCGCCCGCCCGCCGAAGAGCGCGAGCCCGTGATCGCGCCCGGCCGCCACGAGCAGGTCATAAAGGGCTCGCTGGTATTCCGTCGTGACCCAGATCTCGTAGCCAAGGTCGCCCGTGAAACTGATGCGGCCGATGAGCGCCGGCACCATGCCGACGTCCACCTGGCGGAAGGACAGGAACGGGAACGCGGTGTTGGAGAGGTCGGTGCGCGTCAGGCCCTGCAGGAGCGCGCGCGAGTGCGGGCCGGCAACCGACAGCCCCACGTATTCCATCGCGCAGGGGCGCACGGTCACGCCCGCAGGCGGCGCATGGCGCTCGAACCAGCGCCGGTAGTAGGTTTCGCGCGGCATACGTACAGATCAGAAAGACCCGCTCGGCGCTCAGGCGGCAGAGCGTGAAGTCGCCGATCAGCTTGCCGCGCTCGTTCAGCATCGGGGTCAGCGCAATACGCCCCACGGCGGGCACGCGGTTCGCCATGACGTGCGAGAGCCACTCCTCCGCTCGCGGGACCCTTGACCTCGAACTTTCCGTAGTTGGAGATCTCCAGCAGCCCCACCGCATCGCGCACCGCGCGGCACTCGGCACCCACGTGCGGATGCGCGTTGGAGCGGTGGAAGGTGATGTCTTCGCGCGCCTCGGCGGCGCTCGGCGCGAACCACAGGGGGTGCTCGAGGGCGCAGTAGTCCCCGAACACCGCGTGCGCTGTCTGCAGCCGCTCGTACACCGGAGTGGTGCGCAGCGGCCGGCCCGCCGGCAGCTCCTCGTTCGGGAAGCGGATGCGGAAGCGCCGCGAGTAGTTCTCGCGCACCTTGGTGTTGGTGTAGGCGAGGGTTGCCCAGTCGCCATAGCGCGCGACGTCCATCGCCCAGACGTCCGCCCCCGGATCGCCCTCGACCATCCACTGCGACAGCGCAAGTCCCACCCCGCCCCCCTGGCTGAAGCCGGCCATCACTCCGCACGCCACCCAGAAGTTCCTGAGGCCCCTGATGGGTCCGACCAGCGGGTTGCCGTCGGGCGCGAACGTGAAGGGACCGTTCACCACCTTGCGGATCCCGACTTCGCCGAGCGCCGGGAAATGCTCGAAGCCGACCTCGAGGCTCGGCGCAATGCGATCCAGGTCATTCGGCAGCAGGCTCTGGGCAAAGTCCCACGGCGTCGTGAGCGGCGACCAGGGGACGCCGGCGCGCTCGTAGGTGCCGAGCAGCATCCCGCCGCGCTCCTGGCGCGTGTAGATCTCGCCTTCGAAGTCGATGCAGTGCAGCTGCTCCTGCTGGCCCTTCAGTTGCGGCAGGTCCTCGGTGATGAGGTACTGGTGCTCCATGGCGAGCACCGGCAACTCGAGGCCGACCATGCGACCGACCTCGCGCGCCCACAGGCCTGCGGCATTCACGACGTGCTCCGCATGTACGTTGCCGGCTTCGGTGATCACGTCCCAGGTGCCGTCGCGACGCGCTTTGAGATCCTGTGACGCGCGTGTGTCGCACGATTTCGGCGCCGGCCATCTGCGCGGCCTTGGCGTAGGCCTGCGTGACGCCCCAGGGTCGACGTGCCCTTCGATGGGATCGAGCATCGCACCGACGAAGTGCCGCTTGTTCATCAGCGGGAAGAGCCGCGCCGCCTCCTCCGCCGAGATGATTTCGAGCTCCATGCCCAGGTAGCGGCCGCGCGCCTTGGCCATCTTCAGCCAGTCGAGCCGCTCGCGTGTGCCGGCCAGCATGATGCCGCCCGTGACGTGCATGCCGCAGGACTGGCCGGAGATTCTCTCCAGCTCCTTGTAGAGATTGATGGTGTACTGCTGCAGCTTGGCGACGTTCGGATCGCCGTTGACGGTGTGCATGCCACCGGCGGCGTGCCAGGTCGAGCCGCAGGTGAGCTCGCCGCGCTCGATCAGCAGCACGATCCTTCCAGCCCGCCTTGGTCGAGGTGGTACAGCACGCTCACGCCGACCACGCCGCCGCCGATCACCACCACTCTCGCCTCGCTCTTCACGATTCCTTCACTCCCGGCCGCGCGGTGCTCATTCGTTGGATACCGCCAGCTGCACCGCCGGGGCGGCCAGCGCCGAGCGCTTGCCGAAGCGCTCGATCAGCCAGGAGCGGAACAGCGCAATGGCCGTGTCACCCAGCCCTTCCGGATGCGTGATGAGGTAGTAGCCGTAGCCGTCATCGAGCGTCGCCTCGAAGGGCTTCACCAGGCGCCCGCTGCTGATCTCCTCGGCGAACAGGTTCGTGTCGACCAGCGCGATGCCCTGGCCGCTCGAGCGCGTACTGCACGGCGAGCACCGCCGTATCGAACACCAGCCCGCGCTCGACGTTGACGCCTGCCGAGGCCCGTCTGGCGCACGAACTGCGACCAGAACTGGTGGCGCGGCAGATCCGCGATGCGCACGTGCACGATCTCGTTCGCCTCGATGAAGGCTCGCCAGATCCTTGCCGCGCGTGCAGCGGCGGCGATGTTGGGATGACACAGGATCGACAGACTGCACCGGCCACAGCAGGTCGGTCACCAGATCCGTCACGGTCGGACTTCGAGTACACCACGGCAACGTCGACATCCCCGAGCGGCGGGCCGACGCCATAGGGGCTGATGAGATCGATGTCGACCTCGGTGCTGGCGCGGCGGAAATCGCGCAGGATCGGCACCGCCAGCTGCACCGCGAAACTCGGCGGCATCTGCACGCGCAGCGTGCGCTGCACCGGCGCGCCCTCGTTGCGGATGTCATCGAGTGCGTATTCGAGCCGGTCGAAGGACTTCACCACCGCCGGCAGCAGGTGCTGGCCTGCCTTGGTCAGGGTGAGCGCATGCGGGCGCCGCTCGAAGAGCTGCACGCCGGTCAGGCGCTCGAGCGCGATCACATGGCGCGACAGCGCGCTCTGCGAGATCAGCAGCGCGTTCGCGGCAGCGGTGAAGCTGCCGTGCTTGGCCACGCCTTCGAAGGCGCGCAGCGCATTCAACGGCAGCCAGCGCCGGTCGATGCTCTTCTTGTTCACAAAGACTCCCCCTTCTGCCAAGCCCGGCCTCGCGCCGCCGCAGCGCCATACTCGCCGAAGCGGCCAGCATCGCGCCAAGCCCCGCGCTTCAATGCCTTTTTTCGATGCAGCTAGAGAATTTCTCGGCTTTGAGCGACAGCGCAACTGTGAAAGTCTCGGCCGGGACAATCGACCCCACAGCATGAGCGTACGCCCCCTCAAGCCCCTGCCGGCCCTGTCCGGGCACAAGATCTCGGCCATTGCGGTCAGCCACCATCGCCTGCCGCTCGCGCCGCCCTTCAATGCCAGCTGGGACACCAAGCCACGGGTGTACTTCGACGCCACGATCGTGCGCGTCACGACCGACACCGGACTCATCGGCATCGCTTCCGGCGATCGCATGCTCGGCTTCGAGGGTCACGAGAGCCTGTTCGTGGGGCAGGATCCGCTCGCCCTCGAGCGCCACTACCGCGTGCTCGCCAACATCGACTTTCATTACGGGCGGTGCTGGCCGCTCGATCTGGCGCTCTGGGACCTCGCCGGCAAGATCCTCGGCCAGCCGTGCTGGAAACTGCTCGGCGGCCTCGCCAACCGGGTGCGCGCTTACGCCTCCTCGGGGACGCTGCGCGACCCGGCGGCGCAGGCGGAAGCCGCCGAGCGTTACCTGGCACAGGGTTTCCGCGCGCTGAAGCTGCGCTTTCACCGTGGCGACTGGCGCGATGACGTCATGGCGCTCGAGGCGGTGCGGGCACGCCTGGGCGAGAAGCTCGAGTTGCTGGTCGACTGCAATCAGGGCTGGCGGCTGCCCTGGGACACGCAAGCCCCCTGGACCTACAAGGACGCGCTGACCGTGGCGCGCGAGCTCGAGCGACTGAAAGTCTACTGGATGGAGGAGCCGCTGCACCGCGCCGACCACGCCGGCATGCGCGCGCTGCGCGAGGCGACCGACGTGCGCGTGGCCGGCGGTGAGATGACCCGCCAGCTGCACGAGCTGCGCGATCTGATAACCGGCGGCTGCGTCGATGTGCTGCAGCCGGACGCGGCGCTGGTCGGCGGCATCACCGGCTTGCGGCGCGTGGCCATCATGGCGCAGGAGCATCATCTCACCTTCACCCCGCACACCTGGACCAACGGCATGGGCGTGACGGCGAATGCGCACCTGGTCGCCGGGCTCACCGATGCGCCGTTCCTCGAATACCCGTTCGACCCGCCGGAATGGAGCCTGCAACGGCGTGACTTCATGCTGGCGGAGCCGCTGCGCGCCGACGCCGAGGGCTGGATCAACCTGAGCGATGCGCCCGGCATGGGCTACGCCCTCGATGAGGGCCGGCTGCTCGCCACGCGCATCGGTTAGGCGGCGCTGTCGGCCCGGTCAGCGCTCAGCAGCTGGCGCAGCGGTCCGAGATAGGGCTCGTAGTGACGCCAGCGCCCCGCCGAGGCCGTGTGCAGCTTCTGGCGCACCTGCCACTTGCTCGCGGTGATGACGACACGCTCGGTCTGGTGAAAATCCAGACAGCGCACGTCCCAGGGCAGGCCGATGAACTCCAGCATGCGCCGCGTCCAGCCCTCCGCATCCTCCACCAGCCCCTCGTAGGGCACCTCGAGCAGGCTCGCCGCGGGCAGCAGCGCGCGCCAGTGGGCCATGATGCGCAGATACTGCCCGTAGTAGTGCGCGAGATTCTCCAGGTCGTTCGCGTAGGGACTGACGTTGAAGAAGTTCTGGAAGTACACCGAAATGCAGGTATCGAGCGGATGGCGCTGCATGTGAATGATGCGCGCGTGCGGCAACGCGGCGTGGATCAGTCCGGCGTAGAGGAAGTTCGCCGGCATCTTGTCCGTGACGCGCAGGCTCGCGCCTGCCTGCGCGCCAAGCTTTGCCAGGTAGTCGCCTGCCAGGAGCGCGAGCGCGGCGTCGCGCTCCTCGGGCGCGTGCTGCGCCACGTCAGTGAATGCGTGGTCCCAGAAGCGCACCTCGCCCGCGCCGAACACCGCCGGGTGCGAGGCGAGGATCTGCTCGGTGAGCGAGGTGCCGGACCTCGGCATGCCGATGATGAATACCGGCCGCTGCGCATCGCAGGTGGCGGGGCGCTCCGCACGCAAGAAACGCGCATCGCACAGGCTCATGATCCGCTCGACGAGCTGCGTGAGGTCGGCGCGGTCATAGCTGGCGCCGAAGCGCTTGCTGAGCTCGTTGGCCTCCCGGTAGCTGGCGAAGGCCAGCTCGTACTCGCCGACGTCGTCGAAGTACTTGCCGAGCGCGTAGCGCAGGTGGATCGCCTCGTTGAGCGGCAGAGGTTTCCCCGCCAGTCCCTCGGCGCCTGAGCGCCAGGCGCTGTCCTCGCGGGTCATCTTGCGGTGGGCGGCGATGCTGCCGTAGGCCGGCACGAAGGCGGGATCCAGGGCGATGGCGCGCTGGAACAGTTCCTGCGCCTCGGAGAACTGGCCGCGGTCGGCGCGCAGCTCACCCTGGAGCGAGAGCGCCGCGGGACTTTGCGGCGCGACGGCCAGCGCTGCCTGACAGATCGCCTCCGCCTCCTCGTACCGACCCTGCACGCGCAGCGCCGCGGCCAGACCGAGGTGTGCGCTAAGAAGCTGCGGTTGACGTGCGAGGGCCTGGCGAAAGCTCTCGGCACTGTCGGCCGCCAGACGCAGGTCGAGCAGCGCGTAGCCGAGATTGCAGTGACTATCGGGGCGGGTGGGATCGAGCTGCACTGCCTGCTGATACACAGCGAGTGCCTCGCGCCGCGCGCCCTGCTCGCGCAGCACGTTACCGAGGTTGTTCAGCGCCTCCGGGTAGACGGGCCGCAGGCGCAGCGCCTCGCGGTAACTCGCCACCGCCTCGGCGCGTTCGCCCCGGGCGCTGAGCAGCAGCCCCAGATTGTTGTGCGCCATGGCAAGCCTCGCATCGAGCGCGAGCGCGCGCCGGGTGCACTCGAGCGCCTCCTCGAGCTGCCCGGTCTCGCGCAGCGCATTGGCGAGATTGGCCAGCACCACGGCGTCGCCGGGCCTGAGCTCCAGAGCCGCCCGGTAGCAGCGCACCGCGGCCGCACGTTCTCCGAGTTCCAGCAGCAGGTTGGCGAGGTTGTTGTGCGTCGCGACGCGGCGCGGCTCGATCTGCAGTGCCCACTGGTAGAGGGCCGCCGCATCGCGGGGCCGTCCCAGGGTGCGCTGCACTTCGGCCGCCTCGAACAGCGCGTCGGCATTTTTCGGCTGCAGCGCGAGTGAGCGGCGCAGGCTGGCCAGGGCCTCCTCCCATTGCCCCCGCGCCCGCAGCTCGGCCCCCAGATTGGCGTGCGCCTCGGCATCTTGCGGCAGCCGCGCCGCGGCCTCGCGCAACGCGGCGAGCGCATCCTTCCCCTGGCGCAGGAGTGTCACGCTCAGGATCTTCCAGAGGATGCCCTCCTCGGGCTGCGCGCGCAGCCGCTCGCTCGTCTGCGCCTCGGCCTCCTGCAGACGGCCCGCTTGCAGCAGGCCCACCAGCGCACTGATCCGGGGATCGGGCCGTGCGCTCGGCGCAGGCGCCGGGGCCTGTCCGCAACAGTGCTTGAACTTCCTGCCGCTGCCACACGGGCAGGGATCGTTGCGCCCGGGTTTCATGGCGGGACATCACGGTAGCGGCTGAGCGCCTCGCCGAGGGCATCTTTCAGTGATCCGAGCCAGGGCTCGAAGTTCTTCCACTGCTCGAGGCCATCGCGATAGATCGCCTGGCGGACCTGTTCCGAGCTCGCGGTGCGCACACTGCGCCGGTTCTCGTGGAAGGCGACGCACTGCGGCTCGAACTCCAGGCCGCAGAAGCTGAGCAGGCGCCGCACGCTGCCCTCCAGATCCGCCACCACGTCCTCGTGATACACGCGCAGCACGCGTCCGGGCAGCACCTGGTCCCAGTGGTCCATGAGCTCGAGATAGGTGCGGTAGTAGCGGGCGATGTCCTCGATGCTATAGGTGAATTCCTGTCCGTTGGCAAAGAGCTGCTTGAAGTTACTGAAGCAGCAGGCCATCGGCTCACGGCGCGCATCGATGAGGCGGGCGTTCGGCAGCATCAGATGAATGAGGCCGACGTGCCGGAAGTTGTTCGGCATCTTGTCGATGAAGAAGGGCTTCTCGCTGCGATAGACCCGCGTGCCCTCGAGGTACTCCCTGCCCAGCTGTTTGAAGTCCGGGTCGCTGAGGCTGGTGAGGATGCGCGGGTAGCGCGGCTCGTCCGCTTCGGGGCCAAAGCCGCGCAGGCGGCTGACGAGCTGCTGCACGTTGGGCAGTTCCTGCGTGCCCTCGACCTGCGAGTGCGAGGCCAGGATCTGCTCGAGCAACGTCGAACCCGAGCGCGGCAGCCCGATGACGAAGATGGGATCCGGACTCGGATCACCCCAGCCGCGGCGCGCGGCGAAGAACTCCGCGGTGCAGACCTTGATCTGCTGCTCGGTGTTGCGCTCGATGAGCTCGGCGCGATAGCGGCACTCGGGGCTCTTGAGCTCATTGCCGAGCTGGTAGTGGCGGAAGGATTCGGCAAAGTCCCCCTGGTCCTCGAGCGCCTTGCCGAGGGCGAAGCACAGGTGGTAGCGATCGGCGAGCGCGGTGCCGGGTGCCGCCAGCGTGCCACGCATGCGCGTGAGCTCCTCGGTGGTGAAGCGGTAGGTCTTGAGGTTGGCGAGGCTCCAGTACGCATCGCCGAAGTCCGCTCGAGACTCGGCCGCGCGACGGTACGACTCGATCGCCGCCTGGCTCTGCCCCAGGGTCTTCAGCGCGTGCCCGATCGAGAGGTGCGCTTCGGCATCCGCGCTGCCGCCCACCAGCAGCTCGCGGTAAAGATCCACCGCGCGTGCGTGCTCGCCGATGCCCAGGTACGCGGAAGCCCGCAGGATCTTGAGCTGGCGATCGGTGGGCTCATCCGCCGTGAGCCGCTCAAGCTCGCGCAGTCCCTCCTGATAGCGGTGCAGCTCGATGAGCACGAAGGCGTACTCCTGGCGGGCGGCGCGATAGTCCGGTGCGCGCTCGAGCACGGCGGCGAGCAGCACCTGGGCATCGAAGTAGATCCTGTGCACGATGCCGATACGCGCCAGCAGCCGCATGGCCTCGATGTGATCCCCGTGCTTGACCAGGTAGGCGCGGATCAGCGCCTCGGCCGCCTCCAGGTCTCCGTCCGCGAACAGCCCGGTCGCGACCACCACTTCCTGCGGCAGTGCGCGCAGCGTCGCCACCTGACCTGCCGCCATGGAGGCGTTGGGCGCCTCACCCTGCATGCGATACAGCCCCTCGAGCATCTGCCAGCTGCCCGGCAGGGCGTGATTAATGTGCACCGCGCGCAGGAATGACTCGATCGCCGCGGGCGCCTGGCGCAGGGCGACGAAGCAGCGGCCGCGCTCCTCGTACAGACGGCTGAAGCGCGGGTGATGCTGCTCGAGCGTCGCGAGAAGCCTGAGGGCTTCAGGGATGTGCCCGAGGAAGCGCTGCGCAATGGCGCTGCAGAGCAGCGACTCGCGTTGCCAGGGATCGGTGGCGAGCAGCGCTGCGGCAACGCTGAGCACCTCTTCGAAGCGGTGCTGGCGCAACAATTCGCGCAGCCGCGCGACCTCGGCCGGGGGAGCTGGAGCAGCTGCGACTGGGGCGGGATCCATGGGTAAAAAGGGGCGGACCTCCTGGTCCGCCCCTCATCTTAGCGTACCCGACCCGCAGGCGGTCGGCGCCCTGCGGCGCTGCCTAGAACTTCCACCCGAACTGCGCCATCAGCACGCGCGGTCGCAGCGGAATCTCCGACTTGATGAACTGACCGGACGAGATATTGGTCGGTCCATACTCGTTGGACAGATTGCTGCCCGTCAGCTGCAGCGACCAGTTGTCCCGGTAGACGCCGATCGCTGCGTCATAGGTCGTATAGCCGGGGATCTCGTAGCGCAGCAGCGTCGTGGTCGGATTGATGCTGTTCGGTGGCAGATTGCCATCCGGGAAGCTCGCCGGCTCGTTGCTCTGCGGGCCGATGTGGCTCGCGCCCACCCAGAAGAAGGGCTTGTAGGTCCCGGCCGTCCAGTCGTAGCGCGCCCGCAGATTGAACATCCAGGGCGGCGAGAACGGCGGCCGCGTCCCGAGCACACCGTAGGGATTGGTGTAGCTGGTCTGCTTGACGACCGTGATGCACTGACCGAGCGGTGTGGGGTTACCTGCTGAGGGACGGTTGCTGGGCAGGCAGGGCGCGCTGGTCTGTTCGACGCTGTTCACCGAGCTCGAGCCCTCCACGCTAAGGCCCTCGGTGATACGCGCGACGAACTGCACCTCGAAGCCCTTCACCTTGTAGCTCGGCCCGTTGATGTCGAAGGTCGTGTTGCCGAGGTGCACCGGATCGAACAACGGCAGCTGGACGTTGGTCCACTTCATCTCGTAGCCAGACAGATTGACGATGAGGTGGTGATCGAGCCACTCGCTCTTGAAGCCGATCTCGTTGTTCTTCAGCTGGTCCGATTCAAAACCCGCCGGCTTGTTGAACTGGCTGGTGTTGAGGCCGGCCAGGCTGCCGCCGGGCAGACATCTCGGATCGATCTTGTCCTGCGGCACACCAGAGATCGGGCCGCCGCAGTACGTGGCCACACCCTTGAGCGTCGGGGGCATACCCGGGAGCGATGCGGTACGGTTGAAGCCACCCGGCCGGAAACCCTCAGAGTAGGTGTAGTACGCCATCAGGTCCGGCGTGATGTGCCAGGTCAGATTGCCGCGCAAGCGGTGACCGCTTTCGTTCTTGTCGAGATTGATGGGGAAGCCGCACAGACCGGCCGCCGTGCAGACCCCATTGAGGTGATTGACGACCAGCCCGGTGCTGGTGCTCTCGCTGTAGTACTCCGAGCCGTGCTCGAACTCGTCGTACTTGTAGAAGCGTGCTCCGCCGGTGATCGTCAGAACCTTCGGGATCAGGTCCACATCGATCGAGGCGAAGGCTGCCTTCTGCTTGTAGCCGCGCTGGTCGTCCTCACCGAAGGCGGTGTTGGCATCCAGCCGCAGTCCCGGGGCAGTCGCAAATGAGCCGGGCACGGGGCCGACCGCCGACAGGCAGTCCGCGCCGCCCGCGAGCGCCTTGGCGAGAGTGGCCGGGTCGCACTGCGGAATACCGAGGTAATTGAAGTTCATGTCGTCATCGATGACGAACTTCTCCCAGTAGAGCCCGAACACGCCGCGTAAGCGGTAGTCCGCATTGGTGCTGAAACGCAGCTCGTGACTCGTGTGCTGGTTGTACACCTGATCGCGCCAGTTGCCTACCGAGGTGGAGCACTGCAGCGGATGGCCGGTGAGCGACGGAAAATTCTTGGGATTGAAATATCCAGCTCCGGTGCCGATGCAGGCGTAGTACGAACCCACGGCGCTGCGCATGTAGTTCGAGTAGTCCTGCTGGCCGTCGATGTGCCGCACCATGTAGCTGCCGGTGTACACCATGCTCAGCAGATCACCGAGCTTGCCGTTCAGCGTCCAGGCGGTGCTCTCGTACTTGTCCTTGCTGTAGGCCGGTGCGAAGGCGTTGATCTGGTATTTGCCCAACGCGCTGCCGTCCGTACCGGTCGGATAAGCGTAGAAGTAGCCATCCGACTGCATGTTCTGGTAATTCTGCTGCAGCAGCAGATCCCAGCTGTCGTTGAACTTCAGCGCCGCGGAGAGGCGCGCGCCCTGGTAGTCGACGGGGTTCGTGTGCGTGCCTTGCACAGGGCCATTGTTCGCGGTCGGATTGCCGCCCAGATCATGTGGTGGCGAGCCGGGCAAATAACTGATCGTTCCAGGAACGTTGTCGATGTAACCGCCGCGGCGCTCGGAGAAGAGCACGCCGCGCAACGCGAAATTGTCGGTGAGCGGCAGGTTGAGCACCGCATTGAGCATGGTGTTCGGATCGCCGTGCGCGGTGATGCCGTACCCCGCGTTCGCTTCACCGGACACCGCATCAAACCTTGGTTTGTTGGTGATGTAGCGGATGGCGCCCGCCTGCGCACCGCCGCCGAACAGCGTGCCTTGCGGACCCTCGAGCACCTCCACGCGCTCCATATCGACCAGGTAGATGTCGTTATTGCGCGCCGGGAACTGCATCGACTGGTCATCCATATACAGCGCCACGTTGGGAAAGGGCGCCGTGGTCGACTGCGACTGGTTGCCCGAGCCGACGCCGCCCAGACCGCGCATGAAGATGTTGCCGGTGCCCGGTCCATTGCCGCTGAACGTCACGTTGGGCGTGTACTTCAACAGGTCGTTGAAGGAGTTGACGTTCAGCTGTTTGAGCTGATCGCCGCTGATCGCCTGGATCGTGATCGGCACGTCCTGCAGGTTCTCGGTGCGCCGCTGCGCCGTGACAACCACCTCCGTCAGCTCACCCCCGACGGCAGGCGTGGTATCCGCCGGCGCCGCGAGCACGATCACGGTGCTGGGCACGGCCAATATCGCCGCCACGGCCGCAGAGATCTTCGAATTAGGCTTCATCACGTAGCTCCCCCGAGGGTTGGTTGTGGTTGTGAATTCCCCACTCGAACGCCTTCCGCCTGGACAGGCGGATCCCCACCAAGACTTCTATACCACTCGCCCCGTCCGCGCTTGAATAAATGCGCCATCAGTATATGACGCAGCCGCTTCCCGCCTCACTCGCTGCGAGGGACCCCAGGGGCGGGATGTGCCTGATTGCCAGCTTTTCACACCTGCTGCCGCATTTGAAAGTCTAGAAATTGAATAGCCCCATCTGAAAAAGGAATCGGACACGGGCGCATCGGCGCCGCGGCGTGCACCGACCCCTCGCTCGAGGCGCTGGAAGCCGCAGCGCGATACGCCGCGTGGGTGTTGCGTCGAGGCATCACGCCGATGGCCGCTTACGCACTTGATCCGGGGGCATTTCTCGGCGAGGCTGCCCTGAAGGAGGGCGGGATGAGAAAAGAAGCGGCCCCCGCCGAACTGGGGGGCAGCGCGGGCATTGTGGCACTGGTCCGCACTCGCGTGCGGGTGGGCGAGCTGATCTCCGAATGCATGGCCACCTTCATCATTCTCAGTCTCGGGGACTCCGCAGCCGCGATGTACGTTCTTTACGACCCGAGCCCCTACCAGCACGCCTACTGGGGCGTGTGCATCGCATGGGGGCTCGCGGTGACGCTGGCGATCTACGTCACCGGGGCGGTGTCGGGAACGCACGCCAACCCGGCCGTGACACTTGCACTCACGCTCTACCGCGGCTTCCCGGCGAACAAGGTCCTGCCGTACGTTGGTGCGCAGGTGGCGGGCGCCTTTCTCGGCGCGGCACTCGTGTACCTGCTGTTCGCGCCGGTCATCGATCACTACAACCTCGTGCATCACCTGACGCGCGCCGGGGACGGCGGGGCCGCCGGCGTATTCTTCACCCACCCCGGTGAAGGCATTACGCCCGCACACGCGTTCGTGGACGAGATTGCACTCACGGGGTTCCTGGTGCTGGGCGTATTCGCGATCACCGAGCAGTTCAACACCCTCGCCCCGGCCGCGAACACCGGCGCGCTGATGATCGGGCTGCTGGTGGCCACCATCGGCGCGTGCGCGGGGTACCTCGAGGCCTGGCCCATCAACCCGGCACGCGACTTCGGCCCGCGTCTGTTCTGTTTCTTCTCCGGCTGGGGACGACAGGCGCTGCCCGCGCCGCAGAACTACTGGTGGGTGCCGATCCTGGGCCCCCTGCTCGGCGGCGCCGCCGGGGGCGGCCTGTACCAGCTTGCGATCCGGCCATTCCTTCCGGGGCGGCAGTGAGCGCCATGAGAGAGAAGCCATGAGCCCGGCCCGACACGTACTCGCCATCGACCAGGGCACCACCTCGACGCGCGCCATCGCCTTCGATGCGAGCGCGCGCGCGGTCGCCGTCGCGCGCCGCGAGTTCGAGCAGCATTACCCGGCCTCCGGCTGGGTCGAGCACGATGTCGAGGACATCTGGCGCGACACGCTCGCAACCGTGCGCGAGGTCATCGCCCGCAGCGCCGTCGGCATCGAGAGCGTCGCAGCACTCGGTATCACGAATCAACGCGAGACCGCCGTGATCTGGGAGCGCGCCACCGGCGTGCCCATTCACCGCGCCATCGTCTGGCAGGACCGCCGTACCGCGCAAGACTGCGCCAGGCTCAAAGCCGCGGGCGCCGAAGATGCCGTGCGCCGTAAGACCGGACTGCTGCTGGACCCCTATTTCTCCGGCACCAAGGTGGCCTGGATGCTCGATCACGTGGCCGGAGCGCGTGCGCGCGCCGAACGCGGCGAGCTTGCCTTCGGCACCATCGACACCTTCCTGCTGTGGCGGCTGACGGGCGGGCGGGTACATGCCACCGATGTCACGAATGCCTCGCGCACGCTGCTGTTCGACATCCACACCCAGGACTGGGACGAGGAGCTGCTGCGCCTGATCCGGGTACCGCGAGCGCTCCTGCCGGAAGTTCGCGACAGCAGCGAGGTGTACGGGGCCACCGAGCCCGCGCTCTTCGGCCGCGCGCTGCCCATTGCCGGCATCGCCGGCGACCAGCAGGCCGCGCTCATCGGGCAGACGTGCTTCGAGCCGGGCATGGCCAAATCCACCTACGGCACGGGCTGCTTCCTGCTGCTCAACACCGCGGACGCCGCGATCCCGTCCGCCAACCGCATGCTCACCACGGCCGCGTACCGCATCGGCGGGCGCATCACATACGCCATGGAGGGATCGATCTTCGTGGCCGGAGCGGCGATCAAGTGGCTGCGGGACGGGCTGAAGGTGATCGGCAACGCCAGCGAGACTGCGGCGCTGGCCGCGCAGGTCCCGGACAACCATGGCGTGTACATGGTGCCGGCGTTCGTGGGTCTCGGAGCGCCCCACTGGGATCCGAACGCCCGCGGGCTGATCTGCGGGCTGACGCTCGATGTCTCGGGGGCGCATCTGGCGCGCGCGGCGCTCGAGTCGGTCGCCTACCAGACGCTCGATCTCACCCAGGCCATGCAGCGCGATGGCGCCCGGCGCGCCCAGGCAATTCGGGTCGACGGTGGCATGGCGGCCAATGACTGGTTCTGCCAGTTCCTGGCGGACATCCTCGAGGCACGGGTCGAGCGCCCCGCAGAGCTCGAGACGACTGCGCTCGGCGCGGCGTTCCTCGCCGGGCTTGCCACGGGGGTGTGGAAGGATCTCGCCTCGGTCGCGGCGACCTGGAGCACGGCCGCGGTGTTCGCGCCCGCCATGACGCCCGCGCGCCGCACATCGCTCATCGCCGGATGGCGCCACGCCATCGAGCGCACGCTGCGGAAGCCCGCGGCGGGAAGCTGACCCACGGGGGCGCGGCGCGGCCCGCGCGCCCTCCCTCACGCTGCGGCGAAATCGAGGACCGTCTCGCGGATCCACGCCACAACGTGCGGGAGGTGGGCGCGGTCCACGACCAGCAGCGTCTCGAGCTCCCGCAGCGACAGCGCCAGCACCGCCACGTCGGCGAGGCGGCTGCGACGCGCCTCACCCGGCCGCGGGACGGACGCGGTGCCGCCGAGCCGACAGAGGAGATCGCTCCCCCGCGCCCCGCTCACCCGCACGACTTGCAGCCCGCCGCTCAGATCCACGAAGCACCCCTCGGCGAAGCGCGCGAGCCGCGCCGCAAGCTGCGCGAGGCCCGCGGCGCCAGCGCCGATCACGAGGGTCTCCGTAGGACTGCGCCAGGCGAGAACGAGCTGCGCTTCGCGCCCTTCGACGGCCTGCATCGTCTGCGGCAGCGCGAGCCCGGTGGCCTCGCGAACCGCCTCGGCAAAGGCCCCTTCGCGCGCGAAGTAACGCAACGTTGCGACCCGGAGCGAGGCATCCACCGCCACCGTCAGCCCGCTGCAGCTCATGCCCTCGTGCAACTGCGGCCACTCATCCATGGACGCGCCTGCCCTCGCGGTCGACAAACGGCGTCTTCACGACCTCCGCCTCGATCATCGCCCCCAGGTGATACGCCTTCACCCGCTCGCCGATGCGCTGCGAGCCGCGGGTCAGCAGCGCCAGTGCGATCGGGCAGCTGAGCTCGGGACTGAAGCAGCTCGAGGTGACGCGCCCATCGATCTCTGCCGGCGGCGGGTGCGCGGCAATGTGCGCTCCTGCCGGCAGGGGGGTGCGTCCGTCGACGGACCTCAAGCCCACCAGCTGCAGCCGCTGCGGGTCGCGCGCCGCGGGGCGCGACAGCGAGCGCCGCCCGACGAACTGCGCCGCCTTGCGCTCGATGCCGCGCGCGAAGCCGACGTCCTGCGGGAGTGTCGTGCCGTCGGTATCGGTACCGATATGCAGGTAACCCTTCTCGATGCGCATCACCTGCAGCGCCTCGATCCCATAGAGCACCGCGCCGATCTCGACCGCGCGCTCCCACAGCCGCCCGAACAGATCGCCGGCGTGCTCGGCGGGCAGATTCACTTCATAGCCGAGCTCGCCGCTGTAGCTCGCACGCAATACGCGCAGCGGCACACCCTCGAGCTCGCTCTCGCGCAGCGTCATGTGCTTCATGCGGCCCGGCGCCAGGGCGCCCTCCAGGCCCACGGCCGCGAGCCACTGCCAGGCACGCGGGCCGGCGACGGTGACGTTGGCCCAGCGCGAGGTGACCGGCGTCACGAGCACCTTCAGGTTCACGAACTCGCACTGCAGCCACTCTTCGAAGGCCGCGGCGGTGCGATCGACGCCGGCGGTGGTGGTATTGACCCAGTAGTGCTGCTCGCCGAGCCGCGCGACGATCCCGTCGTCGACGAGCGTGCCGTGCTCGTTCAGCAGCACGCCGTAGCGCGCCTGCCCGTGAGCGAGGGTCGACATCGTGCCGACATACATGAGATCAAGGAAGCGCGCGGCGTCCGGACCGAACACTTCGAGCTTGCCGAGCGGGGAGCCGTCGAAGAGCCCGGCGCGCTGTCGCACGATTCCGGCCTCGCGTTGCGCAGCCGCCGCGAGCGACTCTCCCCGCAGCGGATACGCCGCCGGGCGGCGCCAGTCGCCGAAATTCTCGAACGCTGCGCCGCTCCGCGGCGTGCCAGGCATGCGCGGGGAGTTCCTTCAGCGGGCGGTAGAGGCTGCCGGCGCGCCTTCCCACGATCGCCCCGAGTGTGATGGGGCAAATGGCGGCCGAAATGTCGTGGTGCCCACCTCCTCGGGGCACGGCCGGTGTACTCGGCCATCTGCAGCAGCGCATTGATGTTGCTGGTCTTACCCTGGTCGGTCCCCATGCCGGTGGTCGTGTAGCGCTTGAGGTGCTCGACCGAGCGGTAGTTCTCGCGCGCCGCAAGCTCCACGTCCTGCGCCGCCACGTCGTTCTGCAGGTCGACGAACTGCTTGCCGGCACGCCCGCGACCCGCGTGATCGCCTCCGCGGCCCCGCTCCGGCCGGCCGGCGCTGCGGGGGCGGGGCGAGCCGAGCGCCAGCGCTTCCCCGACTGCCGCGGCATGATCACGCGCGGCCTCGCGCGTGAAAACGCCTGCGCAGGCGCCGACGCTGCACAGGCCCGGCGCCTGCCGTCCGGGACGAACATCGCCGCGTCGCTCCAGCCAGCGCAGCTTTCCACCGGCCTGCGAATGCAGGTGCACCGCGGGCGCAAACCCCCGGCGCTCAGGATGAGATCGCAGTCGAAGCCTCGCTGCTCGCCGAGCGAGGCGCCCGTCCGCCACACTCGCAACACGTGCAGCCGCGCACCGCGCGGCTGCCGTCTCACCGCCGTGAGGGCCGCGCTCCTGATAACTCGTCAACCCGCGCGGGACTGCGGCAGCGGCGTGGATCGGGGCGGCGGTCGATGACGGCGACGATCTCGATGCCCGCGGCGCGCAGCGCCTCGCGCGACGCGATACGCCGAGTCGCTGTTGGCGGCGATCACCACGCGCCGGCCGCAGGCCACCCCGTAGGCGAGCGCGTATCTTCAGCGCCGCGTCCGCCAGCATCACGCCCGGGCGATCGTTGTCGGGAAACAGGAGCGGCCGCTCGAAGGCCCCCGCCGCCGCGATCACCGTGCGCGCGCGGATCTTCCACAGCCGCTCGCGCAGTACGCAGCCGGGCAGCTCGGCGCCGCCTTCCGCGCTCAGCTCTCGCAGGCGCACACGAGGTTGTGATCGTAGACACCAAAGGCCAGGTGCGCGGCAGCAGCTCGACGCCCAGGCGCGCGCCGCGGCCACGAGCCCTGCAACCTCCGCATCGTCGCGCCAGCGCGAGCGCACCGCCGAAGCGCGCGCCGCGCGTGAGCAGGCGTACCTGACCGCCTGCGCGGCCGCGGCGACCGCGGCCGCAAGACCCGCAATGCCGCCGCCCACCACCAGCACGTCGGCTTCGGCTGCGATTTCCTCGTAATGATCGGGATCCGGCTCGCGCGGCGCGCGCCCCAGCCCCGCCATGCGGCGGATGGCCGGCTCGAACAGCTGCCAGCTCGGCCACTTGAAGGTCTTGTAATAGAAGCCCGCCGGCAACAGCGCGGCGAACGCGCCGGTGAGCGCGCCCAGATCGAACCCGACGCTCGGCCAGCAATTGACGCTCGTGGCGCTCAGGCCCTCCTGCGAGCTCGAGCAGCGTTGCGCGCACGTTGGGCGTGCGCCGCGCGCCGCGGCCGACATCGACCAGACGCGCTCGGCTCCTCGAGACCGCACGAACAGATGCCGCGAGGGCGATGCAGCTTGAAGCTGCGTCCCACCAGGCGCACGCCGTTGGCGAGCAGCGCCGAGGCGAGCGTGTCGCCCTTCGAAGCCGCGCAAGCGCCGTCCATTGAACGTGAAGGACAGCGCGGCGGCGCGATCGATCCACGCGCCGGCCGGTGCAGTCAAGCGTTAGCCGTCATGCGCAGCGCCCGGTCAGCCGATGCGGCGGCGGATCGGTCATGGCGTACACCGCCAGGACCTCGTGAGTCACGGTGTCGCGCGCCACATTGAACCACTGGCCGCAACCGTACGCGTGCCGCCAGCGCTCCAGGTGCACGCCGCGGGGATTGTCGCGAAAGAAGAGATATTCGCCCCAGGCCTGCATCGTCACAGCGACAGCGCCGGGCGGCTGATGTGCGTCGTGCCACCGCAGACGAATTCGCTCTCATCGCGCGCTCCGCACCAGGGGCATCGCAGATCTGCATCATGAGGCGCCCTTCCCCGCTTCAGTGCGCGATGCCCGAGGCGGCCGCCTCATCGATCAGGCGCCCGCTGATGAAGCGTGAGAGCTGGAAGGGCTCCGCCAGCTCGTGGTTCCTGCCCGGTCGCGAGCACGTGCGCAAGCGTCCACCCGCCCACCGGGATCGCCTTGAAGCCCCCGGTCCCCCAGCCGCAGTTGATGTAGAGCTCCGGCACGGGCGTTGCGCCGATGATCGGGCTCGAGTCGTGCACCACATCGACGATGCCGGCCCACTGCCGCAGCAGACGCAAGCCGGCTGAAGCGAGGGAAACATTTCGAGCGTCGCCGCCAGCACGCTCTGCAACACCGCGAAGCTGCCGCGCTGCGCGTAGGAGGGAAACAGATCCAGGCCCGCCGCCAATCACGATCTCACCCTTGTCCGACTGGCTGACGTAGGCACCCGTGCCCGGCGAGATGACCACCGTGTCGAGACACGGCTTGAGCGGCTCGGTCACCATCGCCTGCAGCGCGTAGCTTGTCACCGGCAGGCGGAAGCCGGCGAGCTTCGCGAGCACCGAGCTGTGGCCGGCCACGGCGATCCCCACCCGCCCCGCGGCAATGCGGCCGCGTCCGGTGTGCACCGCGACTACGCGCCCGCCGGCCCCGGTCTCGAATCCCGTCACTTCGCAGTTCTGCAGGATGTCTACGCCGAGCGCATCAGCGCCACGGGCGTAACCCCAGGCCACTGCGTCGTGGCGCGCCGTACCCGCGCGGCGCTGCATAAAGCCGCCCAGCACCGGAAAGCGCGCCCCGCTCGACAGGTCGAGCGCGGGTACCCGCTCGCCCACCTGTTCGCGAGTCAGCAGCTCCGCCTCGATTCCGTTCATGTGCATGGCATTGGCCCAGCGCGACAATGACTCCAGGTCGTGCCGGCTGTGCGCGAGCAGGATGTGGCCGCGCTGGCTCAGCATCATGTTGAAGTTGAGCTCGCGCGAGAGCCCCTCATAGAGCCTGAGCGAGAAGTCGTACAGGCGCGCGCTCTCGGGGTAGAGGTAGTTCGAGCGCACCACCGTGGTGTTGCGCCCGGTATTGCCCCCGCCGAGCCAGCCGCGCTCGAGCACCGCGACGTTCGTGAGACGATGGTTCTTCGCCAGGTAGTAGGCGGCGGCGAGCCCGTGGCCGCCGCCACCGACGATCACCACGTCGTAGGCGGCCTTCGGCTGCGGCGAGCGCCACGCCGGTACCCAGTTGCGCTGCCCCGAGAACGCCCCGCGCAGCAGGGCGAGGGCGGAATACCTCACGCGCAGCCTACAGCTTTACCTGGTATTCGGTCTGCACCCTGCGGATGCGCTTGTTGGTGCCGAAGAACGCGTGGCGCGACATGTCGACCGTGTAGCGGCTGGCCGGAGGATGGCGCCCCAGACTCTCCGCGAGCGAGCGGATGTGATGCGGGCCGGCGCCGCAGCACACTCCGAGATAGCGTACCCCGAGCGCGAACGCCTCGCGCCCGAAATCGAAGATCTCGGCGCGCGTGCACATGAAGGGATCGAGACCGACGGGAAAGGCGCGCGCGTTCCCACAGCACGGGTCGGTGAGAGACATGAAGGAAGGCTGGCCGGCGGTGGTGCGATACGGGACGGGGAGCGCGGCCACGTGGCACTTCACCGCAGCGCGGATCTCCCTGATCATGGGCATCATCGTCGCAGGTCCGCGGTGGCAGTTGAGCCCGACGACGTCCGCGCCGGCGGCTTCCAGGCGCCGGCACGACTCCGCCGGCGTATGCCCATCGCGCGTGACGTCCTCGCGGTGCATGGACATGGTGATCACCGCCGGCACCTTCGAGTACTTGCGGATCGCCTCCAGCGCCATGAGCGCTTCTGCGGTCCAGGAGAAGGTCTCGGCGACGAAGTAGTCGACGCCCGCCTCCACCGCCCAGCCCACCTGCTCGGCAAAGATCCGCTCGACTTCGCGCAGCGAGCGCGGGTCCGCCGGATCGTAGATGTTGGTATTGCACAGGTCGCCGGCGAACAGCGTCCCGGTGCGCCGGGCGACCGAGCTGGCGATCTTCAGCGCCGCACGGTTCATCGGCACCAGGTCCTTCTCGCGCCCGATGACCCGCAGCTTCTCGCGGTGCACGTAATAGGTGAGCGCCTGGGTCACGTCCGACCCGGCGTGCACGAAATCCAGGTGCAGCTGCTCGACGACCTCGGGGTGATCGAAGAGCACCTCGGGAACGAATGCCCCGGCCTGCAGGTACCCGCGCCGCTCGAGCTCGAAGACGTAGCCTTCCGCGCAGATCACCGCTCCCTGGGTGAGGCGTGCGAGCAGATCACGCTCGCCGCTGGTGGCGCGCACCGCTGAGGGGCCGTGGCGGGTCCCGCGCCCGGCGGCGCTCGAGGCGGCCCTGGTTTTGGTCTTTTTGGTTTTGGCCGTGGATTTGGTTTTGGCCCTGGCTGCCATGCGTGTCTCTCCTCTTGAGCGCGCTACATTCTAATGGGGGCCCCGGCGGCGCGGATGCCTCTTTTAGATGGGGCTATTCAATTTCTAGGCTGGATTGCCCGAGATGAGCGTGGAAGCCTAAGGTAGTGAGAAGCCAGGAGGCTTCCCGGTCCGCATAACTCATGAACGCCTCACCTGCATCCACGATCGCACCGGCGCTACGCGCACCGGCCGCCCCCGAAGCGCTGCGCCGCCACGTGCAGTCGCTTCTGTGCACGTACCGGCCGGGGGTTGCGCTGCCGGGCGCCTTCTTCAGCGACGACGCGCTCTACGCCGCGGAGATGAAGTACATCTTCGGGCGTCACTGGCTGTTCGTCGCCTCAGAGCCCGAAATCCCCGAGAGCGGGGACTACCGCACGTTCCAGATCGGGCCCTGGCCGATCTTCCTCCTGCGGCGCGACGACGGCTCGATTGGCGCCTTCCACAACACCTGCCGGCACCGCGGCTCGCGCATCCTGCAACAGGACAGCGGCGTCGCCGGTGCTACGCTCATGTGCCCGTACCACCGCTGGACCTATGACATGACGGGCAAGGTGATCGGCTGCGGAGCGACCGGGGAGATTCCGGCCGCGCAACGCTCCCTCAAGAGCGTGCACGTGAAGCAGCTCGCCGGACTCATCTTCGTGTGCCTCGCGGACGAGCCGCCGGATGACTTCGATGCCATGGCGCAGCGCATGACGCCCTACCTGGCCCCGCACGGCCTCACGCGCGCCAAGGTCGCCAGCCAGGTGGACATCATCGAGCACGGCAACTGGAAGCTCACCATCGAGAACAACCGCGAGTGTTTCCACTGCTCGGGACACCCGGAGCTGCTGTGCTCGCTGTTCGACTTCTTCGGCGAGATCGACGAGGGGCGCATGTCGGCGCAGGAGCGCGCCGCCTACGCCCGCTACCAAAGCGCCCGCCCGGAGCTGGAAGCGATCTGGGCGCGCGCGGGTCTGCCGTGGCAGTGCATCGAGGAGCTGCACGGCCGGCCCACCGCCTTTCGCACCGAGCGGCTGGTGCTCGATGGCGCCGGTGAATCGATGACGCCCGATACGCGCATCGCCTCGCGGCGGCTGCTGGGGGAGCTGCGCGAGGCGCGGCTCGGGTCACTGCACTATCACACGCAGCCGAACGCCTGGTTCCACTTCCTCTCGGACCATGCCCTCACTTTCGCCACGCTCCCCCTCGAGCGCGGCCGCACGTTGGTGCGCAGCACGTGGCTGGTGCACGCGGACGCCGAGGAAGGCCGGGACTACGATGTGGACAAGCTCACGCGCGTGTGGAATGCCACCAACGCGCAGGACGCGGCGTTCATCGAGGAGACGCAGCGCGGCGTGTCGAGCCCGGCTTATGTGCCCGGTCCGCTCGCCGCCAAGGAGTACCTGGTGCAGCTGTTCCACACCTGGTACGAAGAGCGGCTGCGCGCGGAACTGAACCTCTAGCCGCACGCGTGCCTGCGTCCCCACCCCCGCCTCTACCCGATCGGTTCGCCAGCCATCTCCAGGTGCAGCCGGTCGCCCTTGTAGGGGTGCTGCGCGATGACCGCCTCGTCGAGCTCGACCCCGAGCCCCGGCTCTGTGGGCGGAATGACGTAACCGGCCTCCCAGCGGATCGGTTTCACCAGCACGTCGGCGTGGAAGCCCTGCCAGCGCTCGATGCCCTCGAGGATCAGGAAGTTCGGGCTGCAGGTGGAGAGCTGGATGTTGGCCGCGCCCACAACCGGTCCGCAGTACAGGTGCGGGGCGAGCTGCACGTGCTGCACCTCGGCGAGTGCGGCGATTTTTTTCGCCTCGAGGAGCCCGCCGACGCGCCCCAGGTTCATCTGCAGAATCGCCGCGCCGCCGGCGCGCAGCAGGTGCGCGAAATCATACTTGGTGGCGAGGCGCTCGCCGGCGGCGATCGGAATGCGGGTGGCGCGCGCCACGCGGGCCATCTCCTCGGGAGCATCCGGCGGCACCGGCTCTTCGAACCACAGCGGGTCATAAGGCTCGAGGCGGTGCGCCAGCCGGATCGCTCCGGCGGCGGTCATCTGTCCGTGCGTTCCGAAGAGCAGATCCGCATCGCTGCCGACCGCGGCGCGCAGCAGCCGCATGAAGCGCTCGCACAGCTCGAGCGCCGCGAGCGAGAGTTGCCGGCCATCGAAGGCCGAGTAGGGACCGGCGGGATCGAACTTCAGCGCCGTGAAGCCCTGTGCGAGGTACTCGGCGGCGCGCTCGGCCGCCAGCTCCGGGTCCTGGTAGACGTCGGTCTTGTCCCCGGGACGCGCATAGATATAAGTGTAGGAACGCAGCCGCTCGTGCACCCGGCCGCCGAGGAGCTTGTACACCGGCTGCCCCGCCTCCTTGCCGATGATGTCCCAGCAGGCCATCTCGAGCGCCGAAAGCACCGCCATGAGGGAGAGGTCCGGATGCTGCGTGTAGCCTGCGGAATACACGCGCCGCCAGATCTTCTCGATGTCGTGGGGATCTTCCCCCGCCAGATAGCGCCCGAAGACATCGACCAGCATGCGCGCGACGAGCTCCGGATGGAACGGCACACAGTATGCTTCGCCCACCCCGTGAACGTTGCCGTCGGTGGTGAGCTTCACGAACACGAAATAACGGCCGCCGACGCCTGGTTGCGGATTGCCCGCGACAAAGGTCTTAATGTCAGTCAGCTTCATCGCGCGGACGGTTATACCAGATGAGGGAGTATGACTACATCGTCGTCGGCGCGGGCTCGGCCGGATGCGTGCTCGCCAACCGCCTGACGGCGGACGGTAAGCACCAGGTGTTGCTGCTCGAGGCGGGCGGTTCCGACCGCTCGCCGTGGATCCAGGTGCCGATCGGGTACGCGCGCACCTTCCACGATCCCCGCTACAACTGGATGTACGAAGCCGATACCGACCCCGGGCTCGACAACCGTCGCGCTTTCTGGCCGCGCGGCAAGGTGCTCGGCGGCTCGAGCTCCATCAACGCCATGATCTACGTGCGCGGCCAGCCGGGGGACTTCGACGACTGGCGCGCCGCGGGCAATCCCGGTTGGTCCTTCACGGAGTTGCTGCCCTACTTCCGCAAGCTCGAGGATCACACCCTGGGCGCCTCCGAGTTTCACGGGGCCGGCGGCCCGGTGTACGTGGGCGATGTATCCGCGAGCGTGCATCCGCTGTGCGCAACGTTTCTCGCGGCCTGCGACACGCTCGATATTCCCCGCACGGCTGATTTCAACGGCGCGCAGCCCGAGGGTGCGGGTCTGTGGCAGGTCACGATCAAGAACGGCGTGCGCGTCTCTTCCGCCAGCGCGTACCTGCGTCCCGCCATGCGGCGGGCGAACCTCACGGTGCAGCTGCGCTCGCAGGCGACGCGCGTACTGTTCAGCGGCACACGCGCGACGGGCGTTGAGTATCTGCGGCACGGTGCGCAGCAGGTGGCGCAGGCGCGAGGCGAGGTGCTGCTCGCGGCCGGGTCGATCAACTCCCCGCAGCTGCTCGAGCTGTCGGGTATCGGGGATGCGCAGCTGTTGCGCCGCTTCGAGATTCCCGTCCTCGCCGATTCCCCCGCCGTCGGTGCCGGCCTGCAGGATCATCTGGCGGTGTGCTACTTCTACCGCTCGCGCGTGCCCACCCTCAACGACGAGCTCGCCCCCCTGCTGGGCAAAGTGAAGGCGGCACTGCGCTATGCGCTCGGTCGACGCGGCCCACTCGCGATGAGCGTCAACCAGGCGGGCGCGTTCGTGCGCAGCCGGGTGGGGCTCACGCGCCCGAACCTGCACATCTATTTCAACCCCGCCAGTTACAGCACGACCACGACGGGCCCGAAGCGGCGTCTGATGCAGCCCGACCCCTATCCGGGTTTCCTGATGTCGTTCAACACCTGCCGCCCCACGAGCCGCGGCAGCATCCACATCCGCTCGCCCGAACCGCTCGCGAGCCCCGCCATTCTTCCGAATTCGCTCTCGACGGATGCGGATGTGCAGGACGTGTACGAGGGGTCACGGGTCGTGCGTCGTATCGCATCCGCCGCGGCGCTTGCGCAGGTGATCGAGAGCGAGCGCGAGCCGGGAGCCGCGCTGCAGGCGCAAGCCGATCTGCTCGCGGATTTCCGCAAGCGCGCGGGCTCGGTTTTTCACGCCAGCTGCACCTGCGCCATGGGAGCGGATCCGCGCACCTCGGTGCTCGATGCACGGCTGCGGGTGCGGGGCGTGATGGGGCTGCGCGTCGTTGACGCGTCCGCGTTTCCCAACGTCACCTCCGGCAACACCAATGCACCCACCATGATGCTCGCGGAGAAAGCCGCCGACCTCATTCTGCAAGACAGCCGCGCGCCGCAGGCGTAACCTGCCGCAGGCATGAGCAGCAACGAGATGCAGTCGTCCCTCGCGCCCGATGCCGTGGCGGTGGCGGCGTCGCTCCCGCAGTCCGCGACGCTCCTGGAGCGCTGGTACGTGCTCATCATGATGTGCCTCGTATACACCATGAGCATCGCCGATCGCTACGTGGTGTCCACCGTGCTCGAGCCGATCCGCATCGAGCTGCATCTCACCGACTCCGGCGTCGCCTGGCTCACGGGGGCGGCATTCGGACTGTTCTACGTCGTGCTGGGGTTCCCGCTATCCTGGCTCATCGACCGCAAGAACCGGCGCAACATCGTGGCGGCGTGCCTGGTGCTGTGGTCGATGATGACCGCCGTGTGCGGATTGGCGCGCACTTCATGGCAGTTCTTCTTCGCCCGCGTCGGGGTGACCATCGGCGAGGCCGGCGGCACGCCCGGTGCAAATTCACTCCTCTCCGACTACTTCCCTGCGAACCGGCGCGCCATGGCGCTCACGGTTTTCGCGCTCGGCGCGCCGATCGGCGCCTGGGTGGGCTACAACGTCGCCGGCGCCATCGCCGATCATTACGGCTGGCGCGCCGTATTCTTTGCGCTCGGCGTTCCGGGCGTGCTGGCCGGGCTCGCGGTGTGGCTCACGGTGCGCGAGCCGCGGCGCGGGTGTCTCGATGCCGGCGACGACGGCGAGTCGCCATCGGTCGCCACCACGATGCGGTTCCTGTGGCAACAGCGCTCCGCGGTGCACGTGATGGCGGGCACCGCGGTGTGCGCGCTGTGGGGCTGGGGGCTCATGTTCTGGACCCCGGCCTTTCTGCAGCGCACTTACCACATGAGCGTCGGCGAAGCGAGCGCAGTGACGCAGAACATGCACCTGTGGGGGGGAGGCATCGCGACGCTGGTGACCGGCTTCCTGATGGCCCGCGGCGGAATGAGCGATGCACGCCGCATCGTGTGGCTGCTCGCCGGAGGTATCGGCATCGCAACCGTCGCCTCGGGGGTGGTGTACTACACCCGCGATCTCGCCCTTGCCAAGGCGATGTTGTGGATCTTCATCCCGGCGATCTACTTCTATATCGGTCCGGGCTTCGGGCTGCTCAACAATCTCGCGCAGTGCCGCATGCGGGCGATGTTCTGCGCCATGGTGCTGTTCCTGGCGAACCTCGGCAATCTCGTCATCGCACCCCCGCTGATCGGCGCCCTGAGCGACTGGTTCGCGCCCAATCACATCTCCAATGCGGACTCGCTGAGGCTGGCGATGCTGTGCCTGGTGCCCACGGGACTGTGGGCCACCGCGCACCTGCTGCTTGCGGCGCGCGACATCCTCAAGGACCAGGAGCGCGCGCGGGTCTTCCCCTTCTGAGGCTCTTCGGCCCCGGGCATGCACGGGTGCGCGGCTGCGCTAGGCCGGAAGCCTCTGCCTGTCCGCGGCCCAGTCGACCGGGCGCACAGGAGGCACGATGAGGAGCCACCCGATGAGCCCGACCATCGCCACCACGCCTGCCAGCCACAGCGCCGCAGCGTAGTGTCCGGTGGCTTCGACCGTGTAACCCGTCACGACCGGTGCAACCATGCCGGCGACATTCGACACCGCGTTCTGCACTCCCATCCAGCGACCGGTCGCGAGCGGTCCGGCAAAGTGCTGCACGAGTGAGCAGACCGCCGGCGCATTCAGTCCGTCCATCACGGCGGCGGCGAGCAGCAGCAGCGCCGCACCGTTCAAACCCGCGTTCCCTGAGGCGATGAGGCACACACCGACCCCGGCAGCGCTCAGGACCAGTGCACTCTTGTAAGCGCGATTGGCACTCGCACCCCGGCGTATCCAGGCATCGAGCAACCAGCCGGTCGCGATCACACTGATCGAGTCGATCAGGTAGAAGGCGCTCGTCAGGTGTGTCATCGACAACAGCGACAGCCCACGCTCGTGAACCAGGTACAGCGGCAGCGAGGTGAAAACAAAGTAGAAGGCGTAATTCGAGCAGAAGTTGCCAAGCATCGCCCCCCACAGGCCGCGCTGACGCAGAATGTCTGCAAACGAAGGGCCGCCAGCCGCGCCAGCAGGTGCGGCCTGCGCAGCCACCGGTGCGATCCGCATCTGCCGCCACCAGGGCAGCAGCCACAGGAGCGAGCCGAGGCCGAGCGCTATGAACATCGTACGCCAGCCGTAGTGCACCATGATCAGGCCGCCGAGAAACGTTCCCAGCGCCGGTCCGATCATTCCGCCGAGCTGCAACACGCTGGTGGCGCGGGCGCGGTAGCGATCCGTCACGCGCTGTGCGAGCAACGCCAGCGCGCTCGGGTAGGTGACCGACTCCCCTACTCCCATCAGCAGCCGCGCGGCGACCAGCGCCGCGACTCCCGCCGACAAGCCTGCCAGCACGGTCGCCACGGACCAGAGCGCGAAGCCGGCCGCGAGCACCCGCGCGGCGCCCAGCCGGTCGGTGCACCAACCCATGAGCGGCTGTGAGGGAACGTACGCCCAGAAGAATGCCGACAGCACCCACCCGAGCTGACTGGGGGAAAGCCCCAACTGACGTTCGAGGAGCGGGGCGGCGGTGGAGATCGTGCCGCGGTCGACATAATTGATCATCAGCGCCCCGCCCAGCAGCACGATGAGTGCATACGGGGCCTTCGATGGCGCGACGGGCGGCGCCCTGTTGTTCTTCATGATTGCCAGGGAGCTGGCGGTGCTCCCAACGCGCGGTCAGTGACCGGTCGCGGGCGAGCTTGCGCTGTTGGTATCCTGCGGATCCGCGATCAGCAATTCCGCCTTCAGCTGCGTTGCGCCAACCTCCAGTTGATTGGGAATACAGGTGGATTGATACCGAACGTTGCGCGCGGAGAACATCGGCAGGATGGTCTGCTTGATCTGCTCGAGCAGCTCACATTGTCCGGCCCGCCACAATGGATCCCGGGCCAGCGCGGAATCGACGTCCACCATTTTCCAGTGCGCCGGCACGGTTTGCGCTGGCGCGTTGCCCTGGGCACCCTTGCTATCCGCCGGCTCCGGTACGTTCATCTTGATGGTCACGCCGGGGAACGGATCTGGCCTGCCGAAGCCGCTCGCACACGCCGTGGGGCTTACCCGCAGGTCCTTGCGGGCCCCGAGCAGCAGCAGCACCTGGCGCATCCGGTCGGCCAGGCCATCACAGGAAAATCTGGTCGTGAAACCCATGTAGACAAAGCGTATCTCCTTCGGCGTCCATACGGCGGGAACAGCGCCTGAGGCGTTGTCGGGCGCCTCGGCCCACACGGGACCGCACAGCAGTGCGGCCAAGACGGCCATGGAGGCGAGGCGGAGGGAAAAGCGCGGGTAATGCATAGCTGGCTCCGGGAGGGCTCGATGAGCGCGGCGAAACACTCAGACGCAGACGCAAGCGCCGCGGTTCAGCGCGCCTCAAACAGCCGCATCGAATGCTCACTCATTCTAGCAAAGCAAGCTCGACACCATCGGCGTAAGCTCGCGCGATTACAAAGTGTTGAAAACGTCCCGCGCGAGGTCAGGTTGACTGCCATCATGCCCGCAAGAATCTTGCCGATCTTCATCGTCTGCGGCGCGCTCGCTGCCGCAATCAGCGCCAGCAGCGCCCAGCAGACGCCGCCCGCCAATCCGCTCGATGCCGTGCCGGAGAAGATGCCGTTCGATGTTCCCTATGGCCCCCCGATCGCGCTGGAGCGCGCCATCACCGTCCTCGCTGCGGCCGTTGCCGAAGCCAGGAAACGTGATTGGAAGCTGAACGTTGCCGTCGTCGACTCGGGAGGCAACCTGGTTGCCTTCGAGCGCATGGACGGCGCCCAGCTCGCATCCATCCAGATCGCGCAGCACAAGGCGCGCGCTGCGGTCACGTTCCGACGCGAGACCAAGGCATTCGAAAATGCCCTGCAGCAGAATAACCTCAGCTACATCATGACACTCGATGGGGTCATTGCCGCGCGCGGAGGGATCCCGCTCACCGAAGCAGGCAAGCTCATCGGCGCCATCGGATGCTCGGGCGGAACCAGCTCCCAGGACGAAGTAGCCTGCACGGCCGGCGCGGCAGCCCTGAAGAAGTAACTGCCCCAGCGGCTGATCAGGCCCGCGGCTCGGCCAGCACCTGCACCCAGTACGGGCCGCGGCGGGAACTATCTCGCAGCTCAGCTTGACCTCGGAACCGGAAGCTGGCATCTGCTTCCGGGTCCGGAGCCAGATCGCAGGACGACGCCAGCGTCAGCCGGACCACACGGGGAACCAGATGCCTTGGGCGGGAAACGATTTATCCTGGGACCGATCAGCTATTCTGCTGAAGGTGCCCGCCGACTCGGGGGTCTACGCGATCTGGCGACACACCACCTGCATCTACGTCGGCGCAACCTACGATCTGCAACGTCGTCTGCTCGAGCACTTCAACGGAAGCGACGCCTGCGTCATACGAGAGCAACCGACCTCTTTCGGGTTCGAGTTGTCAGCGGGGATCAGACGCATCGAGCGTCAGAGCTCGCTCATTCAGGAGTTGAGTCCTATCTGTGTTTGCCGTTGAGACCCACGCCGTCGATTCGCCCGTTGAGCCGATCAAAGTAGACATCGATCTCGTTCACGGACACGACGGTAAAGACCTCCCCACAGCGCACGCGCACCCGTGTGCCGAAGGTCTCGGACTGGTACTCACCGGCCCTCACGATGCAGGGCAGGCGGAGTGCATTCAAAACGCGACCCAATGCTGCAGCGATCCGTGCTGATGCTTTCATGGGAAACAAGTAAAGCAGCGCGCGCATGAACCTCGGCTGACTCACGCTCAAGACTGCTTGTCGCGCGACGGCCGATGCCAGAATCAGTCGGGCGCATCCGACAGAACCGAGGGGGTATGTCCGACAGAGAGTCGGTTTGAGCGTGCCAGCGCGCACGCCGTACGACGCAAGCTACACACCAGCGATGCCGCGCTCGATCGCGAAGCGCACGAGACCCGGAAGATCGTGAATGGCGAGCTTCCGCATGATGCGGCTGCGGTATGTATCGACGCTCGCCGGCGCAATACCGAGCACGGCGGCGATCTCCTTGCTGGTGCGGCCCGCGAGAACCCCCTTCAGTACTTCGCGCTCGCGCCGGCTCAGGGGCGCGAGCGGGTCGCTATCGGCCTCGGTCATCATCATCTCCACATGGGTGAGCACGAAGCGCGGATCGCCCGACGCGTCGGGGCGCAGCGCCGAGCTTTCACGTGTCCACACGAGCGCGCCGGTCTTGGTACGATAACGCCTGTTCCTGTGGACCTCCTCCGATCCGCGCGATAGCAGCTCGTCCACCAGCGCAACCGCGTCGTCTTCCTCCGTGATGCTCGCGACACTCTTGCCGTGCAGCTCAGTCGCGCTGTAGCCGACCATGTCTGCGAATGCGCGGTTCACCCTGGTGATCTTGCCCGCCAGATCAGTGATCAACATTCCGCGCGGCGCACTCTCGAACACCGTCCGCAGAAGCTCATCGGCGCCCTTCGCCTCGATCGCGACGCGCGCCAGCTGCGTAGCCATGTCGATGAGCTGGATGTGCTTCTGCGCGGGCAAGCGGGGCACGTCGTAATACATTGCAAAGGTGCCGAGAACCGTGTCGGCGGCCGAAAGAATCGGCGTCGACCAGACCGCGCGCAGGCCGTTGCTCATGGCGAGCTCGCGGAAGCTCTGCCAGTGCGGATCGCTGGCCGTATCCTTGGTGTACACCGGTTGACGCAGGTACGCCGCAGTTCCGCAGCCCGGCGTATCCGGCGAAATCACCAGGTAGGGCGCCACCGCGAGCTTGTAATTTTCCGGAAGGCTCGGAGCGGCGGCGAAACGCAGCCGCTGCTGCCGGGCATCCGCGAGCAGCACTGCACAGCGCATGCCGCCCGCCTGCTCTTCGATCAGGCGCACAAGGGTCTCGAGGACCTCCTCGAGCGCCGCGCCGGAGGCGATGCGCTCCAGCACCTGGCGCTGGCTTTCGAGCAGGGCGGCGCGAAGGCGCGCGCTCCCCGCATTTCTGGATTTTTTGGCGTCGCCGACCATCATTTCGGGCGTCCCCGCGAGGTTCTGATGGCGCTCTCAGCGGCGATGAACTGCAACCCAACCGCTTTCGCGCGGCGCGCGGCGTCCCGATCCCCGGCGTATGCGGCGACCATCGCCCCGATCATCAGGATCTGCCACTGCCGCGCGAACCCGTCGACATCGTGCACGCCGGCAGCGGCGGCCAAGCGCTTCACGAACGAACGAACGTTTCCGATGTGGCGCACAGCCGCGCGCCGGACCGGGTCCCCCCGTGGTTGGTGCTCGAGCAGCACCCGGACAAACGCACAAGCCTCGTAGTCCGAACGGCGGAACCACTTGTTCAACACATCGAAAATTGCGAGCAACTTGTCGCTCGCTGTCCCATTGCTACGCTCAACCTCGCCCTGCAGCCAGGCGCGCGTCCACAACGCTTCCCGGCGGCTAAGGAAAGCCAGCGCGAGAGCTTCCTTGGAGGGGTAGTACTTATACAGGGTCATTTTCGCCACGCCCGCGCGAGCAGTAAGGGTATCCACGCCTACTCCCCGGACGCCGTGACGGGAGAAGAGCCCGTAGGCGGTGCGCTCGATGCGCTCTTGTGTACCGGCAATGTGCCGGAGACGACGTTTCGGCAGTGACGAAGGAGCGCCCATGGCCTGACTAGACAGGTCTGTCTAGCTTTGGTTCCACAGCAGATGCTGTACTCGCGCGGGGCTCGGGAAGGCTTCACAGGCGTCCACCGATAATCGTCAAAGCTTCGAGACGCTGTTTACCTTAGGCCCTGAGCGTAGACGGCGTGTTTCGCCTGCCGAGCGCCACATTTCGCTTGCAACAGATAAGGGGGACGACGGGTGTCACCCAAGCGCCGGACAGAGCTGCACGCGGGTGCCGCACGCGGTGCACTCATTCTCCTAAGCCTATCCCCGCCACGGCAGACCCCCTTGTGCACTGCAACAGTGTGTCCGGAAAACCATACAGCCATTAACTCCTTCTGTCGGTGCACAGCCATTAATCTCTTTTCTGTGAGAGCCGACACGGGTCGGCAAACCGCTCGGGAGACAGCCCCGGGTCCATCGGGGCGAGAAAGTGCCGGAAGAAAATTGAAACGCGGCCGCCGCCAGGCACATGGAACTGCGGCGTCTGCCGAAGCTCTTCTGTGGGCTCGCGCCTCACCCCGTGCAGGGCCCCACAGCATCAGCTGAGCGCCCGGGCGAAATCGGATCCGGGACGCGTCGGCCGCGGCTTGCTGATGATCCAGGGGGCCTAGCGGGCCGATCCGGTGTCATCGAGGTGGCGGTTCAACGTCTGCAGCAGTGTGGCAGGATCAACGGGTTTCACCATGTGCAGATCCACCCCCGCCTCGCGGCTGCGCGCGCGGTCCTGTTCCTGCCCCCAGCCGGTTACCGCGATGATCTGGATTGACTTGCCGTGCGGACGACTGCGCATCTCGAGCGCGACGGCGGTTCCATTCATGTCCGGCAGTCCCATATCGAGCAACACGACTGCGGGATGAATCCGGTCGAAGGCTGAAAGCGCGGCAACACCATCGAAGGCCACGCTCACCGGAAACCCTTCGAGCCGCATCATGTCAGCCAGCGTCTCTGCCGCATCGGCATTGTCATCGACGACCAGGACGTGGGGTCGAGACCTGAACAGGGGCACGATCTTGTCTTGACCGGCGAGTTCCGCGGCGGCGATGGCCTGGTCAGAAGCCAGTGGCAGGCGCACCGTGAACTGCGCGCCGCGATGTAGTCCTTCGCTGCTGGCTTCGATCGTGCCGTCGTGCAGCTCAACGAGCCGTTTCACCACGGTAAGACCGATGCCGAGGCCTCCTTGCGTCACCCGCAACGACTTGTGCAGTTGCGTGAACAACTCAAAAACCCTTGGAATCATCTCCGGCGAAATGCCGATCCCGGTGTCTTTGACGTGCATTACGGCGTGGCCACCGCCAGTTTCCAGCCAAATCTCGATGCGTCCCCCGGGGTCGGTATATTTCGCGGCATTGTCGAGCAGATTGCCAATCACTTGACGCAATCGCGCAGCGTCGCCGTACACCCACAGAGGATTTGGCGGGATCGAAAAAATCAGCCGGTGCTGCAAGTTGGTGAGCAGTGGCTTTGCGGTGTCGGCCGCTTCGCTGACCAGATCCCGGAGGTCGAGGATCGCACGCTTGAGCTCGATAACATTGCGAGTTACCCGGCTTATGTCGAGCAGATCATCGAGGAGACGGGACATCTGCTGTCCCTGACGTTCAATCACCTCGCGCGCGTGTTGCAGAGCATGCTCGGGCATGCCCTTTCGCAGCGTCGCAGCCGCGTAGCGAATGGGCGCCATCGGGTTTCTGAGCTCGTGTGCGAGTGTTGCGAGAAACTCATCCTTGCGCTGCGCGGCCTCACGCAGTGCGATCTCGGCGCGCCGCCGCTCGCCGATGTCTCGAGCCACAGAGAGCACTGCAGTGACACTCCCTGCCTCGTCGTAAAGGGGCACGGAGCGCGATTCCACCAAACGGCGCGTTCCTTTGAGCCCGAGGATTTCAAATTCGTGCGGCTCCGGCAGCGGCCGTCCCGATAACGCCGCCTGCTGCAGTTCCCGAAAGGCGTCCAAATGCGTGGGCTCAACCAGGCTGAATAGACTACGACCCCGGACGTCCTCGATTGAACCAGCCTCGATCATGGTCAGCCCGGCGGGATTCATATCGAGCACATTTCCGCCCGGCGCGACGAGATACACGCACTCGGGCTGAGCATTCAGGATGGCGCGCCATCTGCGCTGTGTCTGCCGCGCCTGGATAAGCAGCCGACGCGCGAACACCGAAATGGCGAGCGTAGCAGCGCCGGTGAGGATGAACATGGCCAAAGCGGCGATGTCGCTCGGCCGCCTGATGGATAAATGACCGAGTGGCGATATCCAGAAGAAATCTACGGCGAGAGCGCCCAACAGAATAGCGACAATGCCGGGACCGATACCCGCGAGAAAGCCGGTGGCGATGATGGCGGGGAAAAAGGGCAGAAACGGAGCCCGGCCCCCGCTCGCCTCCTGCATCCATGTATTTGTCAGGGTCGCGATGCCTACAAATAAGGGCGCACTAGCCCAACGTGCCGCGACTCCGGTCAAGGGCACTGCGAGCCAATTCTGCGGAGCTCGTAGCAACGGTCACCCGTCGTGCTGTCGCCAGATGACGTAAACACCAGGAAGGCCAGGGTTGTGCAAGAGCATGGTTCACTCCCTGTTCTCGCACCGCCTTGTTTGGTGGCGGCATGAGCCCTTCCGATTATTAGATTATTAAACGACAGCGGTGTAACACCGAGCGCAGGCGGTAACGGAGCCGTTTAACGCAGCGATCGATCCCAGGAAAGATGCGGCGCGATCAAACTAGGCTGCGGCGCTCAGGCGAGCGGACACCGCCTCACACCAGCGCTTAAGCGCCGCGTGATCCGCCGGCACGGACAGCTCGAGCGCCTTTGCGAAGTCCACCGTCACCAGGGCGGTAATGTCCGCCGCCGAGTAGCGTTCGCCGGCGACGAAAGGCACCTGCTCCAGCCGCTCGTTGAAGTCGCCGAAAAAGTTCTTCACGCGCAGCACACTCCGCTCGACCAGCGCCGGAATCTGCTCATAGTCATGCGGGCCGGCGATGGCGCGGCCCTTCAGCCCCGCAATCTTGTTGCGGACGCCTTCCATCATAGCCGCGAAGCCTTCCAGCTCGGCGCGCCGCTCCCACATTGCGATCAGGCCCTTATCCTTGGGCGTGGCGCCCAGGAGGGGCTTTTCGGGAAAGGCTTCGTCGAGATAACGCATGATGGCCGGCACCTCGCCGATGGCCGTGCCATCCTCCAGCACCAGGGTCGGCACCACGCGGCGCGGGTTGATCGCCCGGTAGGCTTCGGAGTGCTGCTCACCCTTGCCGAGGTCAACAGCGACGAGCGGAATCTTCAAGCCCTTCTCGGCCAGGAAAATCCTCACGCGCCGTGAATTCGGCGAGGCGGGCGAATGGAAAAGCTTCAATTGATCGGGGGTCATGGCGGCAAACCTCTCGGCGCGTTGCAAGGGCGGCGGCTGCGCTCAGGCGGGGCCTGCTGTTGAAATGCGGGGTACTCGATGCAGGCACGCTCCTCGCCATGCGGGTCATCTATACGGGAAGAACAAGGCAGCCTCATAGCTTGGAGCCCCCATCTACATGGACCGTGTCGCCGGTGATCCAGCGCGCATCGTCGGAGGCCAGGAAGGCCACCACCGGGGCGATGTCCTCCGGCTGGGCCACGCGCTTCAGCGCCTGCATGCCGAGCGTCGCTTCCCGACCAGCCTCGGTCCTGGCGAAGCTGGACATGTCGGTTTCCACCACGCCGGGGGCGACGGCGTTGACGCGGATGCCGCGTGGGCCCAGGGCCGTGGCGAAGTGCTTCACCAGCGTATCGACCGCGCCCTTGGTCGCGGCATAGGCGGGCAGCGCTCCGACCGAAGAGTGGGCGGCGAGCGAAGAGGTGAAGATGATGCTGCTGCCCTGGCACAAAGCCGGCAGCAGCTGTTGCACCAGAAAGAACGGCGCACGGACATTCACGGCGAAGAGGCTGTCGAAGTCCTCGATCTTGGTGTCCTCAATGCTCGCCGTCTTCGAGATGCCGGCATTGGCAACCAGGATGTCGAGCCGGTCGCCGACGATGGCGCGGACCCGCTTGGCCAGAATGTGCGGACCATCCGCCTGTCGCAGGTCGGCACCGACCTTTTCTGAGCGGCCGCCGGCCTTGCGGATTTCGGCGACGACGGCGTCGGCCTCCTTCTCGCTGTTGCTGTAGTGGACCAGCACCTGCGCACCGGCCCGCGCGAGGACCAGGGCACTGGCGCGGCCGATGCCGCGCGAGGCGCCGGTAACGAGAGCGGTTTTTCCAGAAAGATCGCGCATCATCGTATCTCCGGGTTGCTGCGTGGATTCGGAAAGGGAAACGCTGCAGCGCCTTACTCGGACAGGAACATCGAGACGTGCCGGGCGAAGCGCTCCGGGTACTGGTACAGCGCGCCGTGGCCGGCGTCCGGGTAAAGGATCAGCTGCGCGTTAGGAATGTTCTGTTGCAGGATGTACGAGTTGATGGTGTAAACGATCACGTCGTGGTCGCCGTTGATCACCAGCGTCGGCTGCCGGATGGCGTTCAAGTACTCGTACGGCTTCTCGCGCGGCGCTCCCCACCTGGACAGAGCCGCGAGCTGCGCCGGCGCGACCTTCTCGCTCACCTCCGGGTCGCGGTTCTCGCGGCGCAGGCGAAAGCGCTTCAGGAACGCAGCCCCGGCGGCCTGGCTGGTTTCGGTCGCGTCGAAGTGCACGCGCTGCCACAGCAGGTCCGGCTCGGCATAGGAGGCGCCGAAGATCCGCTGCGCCTCGGGGGTCAGCGTAGCCATGCCCTCGCCGCTGCGCGGGCCGGTGCCGACCAGCACCAGGCGACGCACCAGCTGGGGCTCGGCGAGAGTCAGCGCCTGCGCGACGGTGCCGCCGATCGAGAAGCCGAGCAGGTCCACCTGCTTCAGACCGAGGCCCTTGATGAAGGCGGCGGCATCGGCAGCCATGCCCTCGATGGTGGTCGGCACCTCGCCGGAGCTGCTGGAAATGCCTGCGTTGTCGAACAGGATCACTTCGCGATCCTTCGCCAGGCCGTCGGTCACCGCCGGGTCCCAGTGATCCATGGTGCCGGTGAAATGCATGTTGAAGACGGGCGGCACGCCACCCAATTTGCCGAAGCGTCGGTAAGCGAACCGAACACCCCCGCCGTCCACGAACTGCGTCGGTGCGGTCTGGTGACTGTGCCGGGTCATCGAGATTCCCTCTGGCGGTGGCGGTCAAGGCAATGCGAAGCGGTCGAAAGCGGCCGGCCAGGATCAGTTCGAGGTCTTACCGCCGTCGACGTTGAGGATATGGCCGGTGATGAATGAAGCTTCGTCCGACGCGATGAAGACGATCGCGTTGGCGAGCTCCTCCGAGAGGCCGAGGCGACCCATCGGAACAGTCGTCACCAGAGCCGCCTTGTTCTCCGGCGTGCCCGTAAAACGGGTCAACATGCCAGTGTCCGTAGGACCAGGCGCCACGGCGTTCACACGGATTCCCGACTTGGCGATCTCGAGCGCCACCGACTTGGTGATGCCTTCGACGGCGTGCTTGCTGCCGACATAGACGGAGGCGCCCGCCGCACCCTCGTGCCCGTAGGTCGAGGAGATGTTGATGATGCTGCCGCTGCCCTGTCCCTGCATGACGCGCACTTCGTGCTTCATGCTCAGGATCACGCCGAGAACATTCGTGTCGAACGTCGCGGCATAGCTTTCCGCGGTCTGGTCCGTGATCGGGCCAACCTGGCCTTCGGTGCCGGCATTGTTCACCGCGACATCGAGACGGCCAAACCGTGCGACGGTCTTGTCGACCAGAGCGCGGACGTCATCCTCCTTGCGGACGTCGGCGTTGATGAACTCGGCCTCCGAACCGAAAGAGCGCAGCTCCTTAACGAGCGCCTTGCCGGCCTCATCACGCCGACCGGCAACGACCACCTTCGCGCCCTTCTTGGCGAAAGCGACGGCGGCGGCGCGACCGATGCCTGTGAGGGCTCCCGTGATCAAAACGACTGGCTTATTCATTGCACTACTCCTGCTGAATGGCTTGACGCGCATAACAGCTTCTGATTAACAAAGGCTTGTCCACTGACAGCCTGCAATCCCATGGCGGCGACTCTAGGCTCCTGTAGCGGTCGTGAAAAAGACTTTGTAAGCTGGTGGCATACCTCTGCAGGCATGGAATGGTCGATGGAGTTGAGGCACCTGCGTTATTTCGTGGCCGTGGTCGAGGAAGGCAGCCTCACGACCGCCGCCGAGCGGCGGCTCCACACCTCCCAGCCCTCGCTCAGCCGGCAGATTCGCGATCTGGAATACCAGGTCGGGGCCGAGCTGCTGTCGCGCAGCGTTCATGGCGTCGAGCTGACCGCTGCGGGCAAGGCCTTTCTCGACCACGCCCGCCTGGCGCTGATGCAGGTCGATGCCGCGGTCGAAGCGGCGCGCAGGGCGGCGCAACCGGCAAGGAAGACGTTCGCCATCGGCTTCCAAACCGGGCACGAGATGAACTGGCTGCCGCGGGCGATGCATGTGCTGCGCGACGAACTGAAGAACATCGAGGTCACGGTCTCCAGCGACTATTCGCCGGATCTCGCCGAAGCGCTCGTCCGCGGCCGGCTGGACCTGGCCTTCCTGCGCGTGGAGCCGGGCTACGACCTCGAGTACCACGTGGTGGACCGGGAGCCGCTGATCGTCCTGATGCCGAGCGACCATCGCCTCACCAGCCGCGAAGCGATTCACCCGCAGGATTTCGTCGGCGAGATCTTCATCGGCGGCTCGAACAAGGCCACCGTGCTGCGCGCCGTCACCGAGGACTACCTGCGGCGCTCGGGGCTCGACATCAAGCTCGATCACGGCGTGGACAACATGGCGATGGCCATGTCCCTGGTCGCCTCCACCCGCGGGCTGGCGCTGATGCCCGCCTATGCCAAGAACCTGCTGCCCTGGTCCGTGGTCAGCCGTCCGCTGGAAGGCGAGGCGCCGACGATCGATGTAGCGGTCGGCTACAGCAAGTCGAACACCTCGCCGATTCTCAAACTGTTCCTGTCGCGGCTCGACGAACTGGTGGGAACGAACGAGAAGCACTGACGCCGCGGATCCGACTTGGGATGCCTGCAGGCTTTCGCTCGCGGCTCACTGCTCGTGTTGGTGGCTCGCTATACTGGCCTCCCGTAAGTCGAGCTCGCGCTCGAGGCGGCGCCGTGCCTCGTCCTTCAACGTCCCTTGACGATAGAGCTCATTGATCCGCTCCCGCTCGGCTGCGATCAAAAGCAACTCGATTTCGTCGGGAGGCGCTGTGAGGTCCTGATGATCCTCTTTCCGCTCGGTGCCGTTCTCGAAATGCCTAAGCCGCTGCCGATGCCCTGTCTGAAGCCGCCGAACGAGGTCATCCGGTAGCCCCCGTTCCGCGGCGAGCCGGTCGAGACGCTGGATCGCGGAATTGATGGCGTGTCGGCGCGCTAGCAGCTCCTCCGCCCTGTCGGTCTGGAGCTCACGCTCACCGGCGTTGTCGAGACCGAGCATCCGGATTACCTCCGGTAACATCAGGCCCTGGCCCACCAGCGTCACCAGGATCACTGAGAACGTGAGGAAAAGAATCAGATCACGATCGGGAAATGGCCGGCCGCTGGCCATTGTGAATGGAATGCCAAGTGCCGCGGCAAGGGACACGATGCCGCGGACGCCGGTGAACCCGAGCACGAATGGCCACTGCCACGGTGGCGACGGGTCCGCGCGCGCGATCGCAGGGATCAGCCAGCGCGGCAGATACGTTGCCGGATACACCCATACAAATCGAGCCAGGATTACAACAACACTGATAACAGCGGCCGAGCCAACCAGGGCGGGCAACGAATAGGAGCCTAAGCCCGTAGTCAAGCTGCGAGCCTGCAGACCGGTCATGAGGAATACGATGCCTTCGATCAAGTACACGAGGACATCCCAAAAAAAGATCCCCTGGAGCCGCGTCGCCGCGCTGATCATGCTGACGCCGTTCCAACTGACATAGAGCCCGGCTACGACTGTAGCAAGCACCCCCGAACCGCCCAGACGCGCAGGCGGCAAATAGGCGACATAGGGCGTCAGGATCGAGAGTAGGATCTCGATCTGCGCGTCGGCAACCCAGCGACGCAGGCGCAACATCAGCCAGCCGACCGCGATCCCCCAGAGCAATTCACCCGCGATGATGACAGTAAACTCCCCGGCCGCCCTCCCGAATGAAAATACTCCAGTGCTCACGGCCACAATCGCGAATCGGTAGAGGATCAGCGCAGTGGCATCATTGGCCAGACCCTCTCCTTCCAGGACGACCAGGATTCGCTTCGGGAGCTGCATCCGACGAGCTATGGACAAGGGCGCGACGGCATCCGGCGGCGAAACTATCGCGCCCAGGACGAACCCCACCGGCCAGGACAAACCCAGGAGCCAATGCGCTGCCGCGGCGGCGGCGGCGGTTGTGAACACGACACAACCGATGGCGAGCAGGGAAATCGGACGCAGATTGAAGCGAAATTCTCGCCAACTCATCGCGACCGCAGATGAGTAAATCAGGGGCGGCAACACGAGAAGCAGGACAAGCTCTGGCGCGAGCCGCACTGCCGGCAGGCCCGGGACAAGCGCTAGCACGACACCCGTCAGCACCAGCAGAATTGCCGGCGGAATATCCGTGCGCTTCGCCACGACTCCGACCGCAGCAATTGCGATCAGTAGCAGCAGTAGAGTCTCGATCTCGCGGGTGATCAACTTGTGAGCCGCGGAACCAGCTTAAAATATTCGTGCGCCAATCGACGTTCGTTTTGGCACGCAGGCCATGGCGGCAGAGGCACTGACGCTGATTTCAGCCGCCACCCTACCGCTCGAGATTGTGCTTCGGCTCATCAGGCGAGTCAAAGGCCGGCCCAAACTGCGGTTCAGCACACAGGGCGCGGCAAACAACCTGCAGTTCGTGGTTTCTTCGGGAGGCCCTTTCGAATGTGACGAATTGCTCAGTGTGCGCTGACGCACCGACCGCGCCGCCGCGCAAGCGTACAGAAAGCGCTGGCTGGCAAGCGCAAGCTCGCCCGGCCAGCGATCGGAATGCAATGCGTGCCGCCCGCATTAAGGATGACACTATGAGCCTTTCCGACTGCCTTGCCACTCCCGCAGACGTCTTCTACGTCGTTCAAAGCACAGGCGCGCCCCGCCGGCGAGAGCACCACTTAGCTTCTGTCCTGTACGAGACGCGTCCGCACGCGCAGACGGAGCTCGCCCGCCTCAGCACCGCGCATCCCGGCGACTACTCAATCTGGAAAAGTACGACTTACATCGAACCGCCTCGGTGGGGGCATTCCGTCATGCGCGCCGACGGGACGCTGGTTCCACCAGGGGCCGGACGGCCAATCCATGAGAAAGCCAACCACGGGCCCCGACACAGTGATGTTGTTGCTCTATCCAGTCGCCTTCATTGCATTTGACGTGTCGTAAAATCCGTGTAAGCGGCGCGGGAATGGGATGCTGTATCGCCTGATCGACTACGAGCCGCGCATAAGACGGTCTCGCCTTGCCCGGTGGCCGCCAGCACCGAGACCGCGCTCACTCGACGCAGCGACTCCACTGCCCTTCCCGGGCAGCCAGCCAAGTTCCCGTCTCTTTCAGTTCGCCCATTTCGCCGTATAGATTCACCTTGAGTACGGGCGCTCCGCGCTCCCGGGACAAGGTAAGCGACATCTCGCAGGTAAACAGCCAGGTCTGGAAATTATTGGCCCAGCACGCCCAAACGTGACCCTGCTCGGCCTCCCCTGCCAGGACTCGACGCAATTGAGGTGACAGCGCGCTGGGGTCCAGAACCTGATAGCAGTCCTTCGGCAGGAAGCTTCCGTGCGACACAAACTCCTCCAACAGTCTCCGGACCTCCGAGGGCTGTTGGATTCTGCGCAAGCGGAGCGTTTCCATGGAGGCTCTTCCTTCCCTGCAGATGCTGTGGCGTTCCGTTATCGAAAGGCAGATACAAGCTGATTGGAGTGCACCCCCGAGGCGGACCCCTGTAGCTGTACTGTCGGGTCGGTGTGCCTAATCTCACCACGGGTACGCCGAAAAGCTCGTCGCGAGACGCGCGTTTCAGTGGACTGGACGATGGCAACCGCTTCCGGGCAGCGCTTGGCCGCCCTGCTCTCTCAAGCCTGCACCGGATGCGGGTAGGCTCGCGGATACAACAGGGCTCGCAAATGTTCGGGCAAGGCGCTCATTGCACCGGCTGAAGGTCGATTCTCATCGCGATGATGGTGGCAACGGCGCCAGACACCAGTACACTGTGTACGGGTCCGCAGCGGCTTTCCCGGCGGTGCACGCCGGCCTTGACAGGAGGAGCGACAGCCGATGAGCGAGCACTATCACGCTCTGGTCTGGATCGACCATCACGAAGCGAGGATCTTTCACTTCAATGCCGCGGAGGTGGATTCGACGACGGTGCGCAGCAGTCATCCGCACCAGCATATTCATCACAAGGCCAATACCCGCGGTAGCGGTCACGCGCCGGTAGATGAGGCGTTCCTGGAGCACGTGACGCAGGCCATCATGCAGGCGGGCGCGATACTGATCACCGGGCCTGCGAACGCGAAGAAGGAGCTGGCCGCGCACATTGGACGAGTACATCCGGAACTTGGCAAACGCATTTCCGGGGTCGAGACGCTTGATCACCCAAGCGATGGGGAACTCGTGGCGCTCGCTCGCAGATTCTTCAGGGCGGACGATCGCATGCATTCACAGCTACACCGGTGAGCATGGCGGACGCACATTCATGCTGCCGACTGCCGTCCGCGAAGGCCGCTGCGATGCGCCTGAACAATTGCCTCGAGGGCTGACTTGGGCGGGGTGGGGGAGCCAGGCAGCCGCAAGCTGCGGACGGCGCTCGATGGGCAAGCGGCGGCGATCGACCGTTGCCTCCCTAAGACACACGAGGCAGCCGCGTGACTGCCTCGCAAAATCGACCGCAGCTGTCAGCGCAAACTTCCAGAGAACTCGTCGCGCGGAGCGTCAAACCGCTCATCGTGGCCAAAGTCGAACGAAGGGGACCTGGCCAAGACGCAGCGCTCGGCACTGTTTGGACGAGTTGATCATGCGACCGCCAGGGCGGCGGTATCGCTTTCCAATAATTGACCGAATTCCTCGGCCGGCACAGGCCGGCAGAAATAGTATCCCTGACCCTGCAGACAGCCATACTCCTGCAGGATTTCAAGTTGGTTTCGCGTTTCTACCCCTTCGGCTACAACCCGCATATGCAGGCTCTTTCCCATCCCGATCACGGCAGTGACAATGCCGGCATTATCCTCGTCCATGGTAAGGTCGTGCACGAAGGACTGATCGATCTTGAGAGCGTCGATCGGAAAACGCTTCAGATGACTCAAGTTTGAATAACCGGTGCCAAAGTCATCCAACGCCAGCAGCACGCCGATGTCTTTTAATTCCGTAAGGACGTCAGCAACGGATCGCGAATCCTCTATCAGCACCGTTTGGGTAAGCTCGAGTTCCAGATAGCGTGGCTCGAGGCCCGTCTCCTGGAGAGTAGCCCGTACGCCTGATACGAAACCTGGGGCGCGCAACTCCACGCTGGAGATGTTGATCGCGACGCAGAGCGGCGGCAGACCCGCCATCTGCCAAGCGCGCGCTTGGCGGCAAGCTTCGCGCAGCACCCACCGGCCAATCGGTACGATGAGACCGCAATCCTCCGCAATCGTGATGAATTGCCCCGGAGGAATGAGGCCGCGCTGCGGATGACGCCACCGTATGAGCGCCTCCGCGCCGGTGATTTCACCGGTCGCCAAGTTAAACTTCGGCTGGTAATGCAGTACCAACTCCTGGCGCTCGAGCGCGTAGCGCAAACTGTCCTCGAGCGACTGTCGTTCGATCGCGCGTGCGTTCATCTCCGGCTTGAAGAATTGATAACTGTCGCGCCCGGTCTCCTTGGCGTGGTACATCGCCAGATCCACCTTCTTCATCAACGTCTCCGCATCCGTTCCGTCGTCGGGATAGGTGACAATGCCGATGCTTCCGGTGACATGCAGTTCATCCTCGTCGATGAGGTGGGGCTTACGCACCGCCTCGAGTATTTTGGCCGCCGTGATGGCCGCATCCTCTGCGCGTCTCACCTCCCAGAGCAGCACCACGAATTCATCGCCCCCCAAGCGGCCTACGGTGTCCGAGCTACGCACACACGCAAATAGTCGCTGCGCCACGGATTGCAGCAAACGATCGCCAACGACGTGGCCTTTTGAATCATTAATGTGCTTAAAGCGATCAAGATCCAGAAATAGCACCGCCAGTTTTCGCTCGTGACGACTGGACAGGGCTATTGCTTCACGCAGTCGGTCGCTCAGCAGCACGCGATTGGGCAAATCGGTGAGGCTGTCATGTTGTGCCAGATAGGCCATCTTGCGCGTCATCGCCCGTGCCACACTGACATCGTGAAATACCATGACAGCGCCTGTCACCGCACCGCGACGATCGTGGATGGGCGCGGTGGAATCTTCGATAGCCGCTTCGATGCCGTCGCGTCGAATCAGCACGCAGTTTGGGGGAAGCGCGAGAGGTTTGTCGTCCCTGATCGCCAGCATAGTGGAGTTTTGCGCGGCTTGACGCGTCGTGGCGTCGATGATCCGGAAGACGTCCTCAAGGGGATGACCTACCGCTTCGTGCTGCGACCAACCTGTAAGCTCCTCAGCGACTCCATTGAGATAAGTGACCCGCCCCGAAACGTCCGTGCTCACGACCGCGTCCCCGATCGAGTTGAGTGTGACCTGCGCGCGCTCCCTTTCCTCAAACAGCGCCTCGGCATATGCGGCTCGCTCGATCATGGTCCCAAGGGTCTTGGGCAGGAGATAAGCATCGAGACGGCCCTTAAAGAGATAGTCCTGTGCTCCACACTGCACCGCCAACCTGGCGGTTTCCTCGTGTTGCGGATCGATCAACAGCAAGATCGGAATGTTGGGCGCCGCGCGAAAGAGACAGTCGAATGTCTCTATGCCGCCGCTGTCCGGCAAGTAGAGGTCGACCAGGATCGCCTCGATGCCATCGAGTCTTTCCAGGCCTTCAGAGCAACGCCTAACCCATTCAACTTGGAAGGACTCATCGTTGCAGTGGCTCAGCGCATCGACAATGGCCTTGGCAGCGGCTGTATCGTTCTGGATCAGCAGTATGCGATGAGACATGAACTATGGCGTCCGAGGCGTCATAACCCAACTTGTCAATAATTGCAGCACGCTTCAGGGTGGCGTTATGTTCGGTAACGCACGTATACATCGCAGCGATTCTTATTTTTGGGCGGTGCATCACATTCGGGGACGGCATCTGCCAGTGTTGGCGTTTAGGTGCGCATCCCCGGGGCGTTGTCGTTCGTTGGATGTTGGTGAACCTGGTTATCCAGGCGCACGAGGCATCTTTATTGAAGGCACTCAGGGCTCTGCGTGATCGGGAAGCAGCCGATCCGACTCCTTCTTTACGACCGCGTAGCACTCACAGGTTCTAGCTTCGATCCCCAAGCGGTCCAGCACCACGATGCGGCCCCGGCTGTAATGGATTAAACCAGCGTCCTGCAGCTTTCCGGCGGCCTCGTTGACGCCCTCGCGACGCACACCGAGCATGTTAGCGATCAAGTCCTGCGTCATGGCCAGCTCGTTCGAGGGCAGGCGGTCCAGGCTCACAAGCAACCAGCGGCATAACTGCTGGTCCAGCGTATGATGTCGATTGCAAACAGCGGTCTGCGCCATCTGGGTCAGCAACGCCTGCGTGTATCGCAACAACAGATGCTGCATGGCCCCCGCGCGGGTGAATTCCGACTTCAATATCGCCGCTCTCAGTCGATAGGCGTGGCCCGCGCTCTGCACCACCGCGCGGCTTGGCGTGGTGTCGCCGCCCATGAAGAGAGAGACTCCAACGACGCCGTCGTTACCGACGACGGCAATTTCGGCTGAGGCGCCATCCGCCATGACAGCCAGTAAAGAGACGATCGAATCGACGGGGAAGTAGACGTGGCGCAAGGCGCTGCCGGATTCGTACAGCGCCTCCCCCAACGACAGAGAGACGAGTCTCAGATGCGGCGTCAGTCGGTCAAAATCACCCTTCGGCAGCGCGGCCAGTAGATGGTTACGCGGGGGAACCATAATGGCACGGAGATCCAACGATCTCCCCTTCAGCCGAACGCGCCATAAGGCGCACCCTCCGTATACGATCCCGCTGGACGCCACCGTGCAGCGATGATTCGTACTATGTCAATTATAACATGTCGGCAGCCCGGCAGGACGCCCGCCTGGGCCAGATGATCAGGCTGAGCGCAAGTGAGTTGAGGCTGGGCTCGCGCTGCGCAGAAATACTTTGGGCAGGCTGAGATAGCTGAGCTGATGCGTACAGTTACAAACAAATATGCCGCGGAAACGTGGCCACTAGGAGATCGCCTCGCGATTGCCGCTCAATCGCGCAGTAAAATGCCGGGGTTACGTCCCGTGCGTTCGGAGGCCCGGCGCAATCTCCGAGAAGTTCAACTGCTCCTCGTCATCGGTTCGGCCGACCGATGATAGCGCGCCGGGCCGTCACTTCGATCGGCTGTAAGGATTTCCATACGCGAGGCACGCCCGCAGTGACCGCGGGCGATGACCAGGTGAGCTGCACTGCGACCGGGTAGTTGCTGGCTCGCCTGGGAATTGTTGTGACCGCGGTCTAGCTGCGGCGACTCGGCCAGATCATTCGAGACCTGTGCGAACGGACGATCGACTACGGGCACACCCCAATGAGGGCGGCGTCACGACCAGCACTGGCCTCACAGAGCAACCTGACCGCGCGACTTTCGTGAACATGTACCTGGACCGGGACTCGCCGGCGAGCGAGCACACCATTAAAGCGACGGCGCAGGTTGGTTTGGACTATGGCACCGGGGACGGCGGAGATGATCATGCTCGCACCAGAACCCGGCGAAGGTGAGGTACAACGCGAGGCCGAACGGCTCAGGGCTCGTCACCAGAGTCGCGGGGTGCAGCTCAAACATCGAGGCGCACGATTTTTCTTCCGAACCGCGCGTATCGCTACTGGCGCAGCGATGGCGTGGTTTGCGTACCGTATCGGTGCGGGCGCGATCGAAGTCGTTCACAAACCGCTCGCGTCCTTGTCCCTGTCCCCTGATGACCTTGGCAATATCATGTTCCGGGCGGCAGTGGCTTTGGCCCTTTATTGGGTGGGGGCGGTCTACATAGCATTCGGGCACCACAAGGCGCCCGCTAGCGACTTCACGGGCCAGGCCCGATCGCTGATCCGGGCGAGACGAGCGAAACAAGAGCGGCTGGCGAAGTACTACGCCAAGTCGAAACTGTGGGGACTGCTGCACGACCCCAACCTCGGACAGAAACACCGGCTGGTCGTGGGGTTATTATGGCTTCTGATTGTTGCTGCGTTTTGCGGCGGCCTGGTACTGCTGGCTTCCCTTATCTCGCGCTGAGCAGCATCGAACGGCATCAAGGCGAGCACCATAAGCAGCCAATGAGTCCCATGCAGCCCCAAGGGGGTGCAGTGCGCTCGAGACGCTATGGCGCTGAACTCCCACGGGCTATGTTCGCTGTCGTACGGACTGGCTCACGCTGGCCGAGTAACGTTTACGGTCTGAATCCAGACTCCCTACTGAACGTTGCTCGCTCCCCGAGTCACTGTTCAACCGGATTCAACATTGCCGCTGGCGTGGACATCCATGCTGGCGGCCCTCTTTTTGCATGCGAGCTTGAGCGAGGAGTCACGAATGAACCAAACGCTTTCGGACGAAGAGCTGCTCCACAGAAAGGAGAAGCTCGGGCTGCTCGCAGCAAAACGTAAGCTGGATAGTTGGGGCTATAAGAATCTGGCGGATTTCCACGGCGGCGCCCACGAATGTGAGTTCGTCTCACCGAACACCAAAACGGCGGGCAATGTAGCCTCAGACATATTTGTCGCTTTACAGGATTGGGCCTCAGAGCACGCCCTAAGCGGTCCTGTCAATCTTGACACAGTGAGACTTGGATACACCCCTGGCATGCCAACAGATGACAACCTGATCAGTCTCCTGGAAGAGCATTTCGGGCTGACGCTTGGTGATATTTACGCGACCAATGTCTTCCCCTTCATCAAGCCAGGCGGCATCAGTTCTCAGATTCCTCCTAAAGTCCTCCGGCGCGCGGCCGAGGTATTTTGCCTGCCGCAGATACGGGTGATTGCTCCGCGATTGGTGATTGCGCTCGGACTCGATTGCTTCAACGCATTATCCGAGGCACTTGGCATGAAACGAGCGGCGCGATTGGCAACGGCGATAAGCAATCCGATCGACGATGGAGGCACACGAGTATGGTGCCAGGCGCAAACCGGTCCTTGGGGGGAAATAAACCGCGGCGGTAAGGCCAGAGTTGCAGAGGATTGGCGAGCAATGGCCTCCTGGTATAAGGCCGCTCGACCGCCGCTGATCCCCCTATCAAGCAGCGTCAGCGCACTGCCCCCGCCGCCGACATAGCGTTCACGCGCCGCCGGTCATCGCGCGCCAGCCTATACGCCTCACACACCACGATGCGCGAATCACCTCGGCATTGTGGTTCGCCACGACGCGGGGCCGAGGCTCAACCTGCAGAATATTCATCTATGAGTCTCACACGCTCGGCCAGCCGCCTAGAGAGCCTGGGTCATCCGGCATACCCCGGTCCACCGCGCCCGCTCCACTCTGCGCAAGAGCCGGGAGGGTTTGCTCTCTTGGGCAACGGCGAATGGGTGGCGTGCGGCGGACGCCTTCAGTTCGAACAGTCGTCGCCCTCCGCGGGCTTCGCTGTGAACCGATTTCAACGACGCCTTTGGGTAGTGCCGTAGTGAATCCGATTGGTGGATGCGCGTTGTTTTGCGGGACCATGGTCGCGGGTCAAGTTGTGAGCGGTGTTGACAAGCGCAACGTGTGAGAACGCCTGCGGAAAGTTGCCAACGAGCCGCTTGCCGCGCGGATCGTATTCTTCGGATAACAGGCCCACGTCGTTCCTCAATGAAATCAGCCGCTCAAAGAGACGACGGGCGTCGCGGCGACGGTTGAGCAGAATGAGATTGTCTGCCAGCCAGAAGCTGCAGGCGAGGAATGCGCCTTCACCGGCCGGCAGACCGTCGCTGGTCGCGCTTGTGTCGTAACGCAGGACGAACCCGTCAAGTGTCAGTCGACGCTCAATCGCTTCGACTGTGCTGCGCACACGCGGATCTCGCGCCGGCAAGAATCCTACGAGCGGCAGAAGCAAAATGCTGGCATCGAGATTCTTCGAGCCGTAGGACTGCACGAACGCGCCAAGCTCGGAGTTGAAGCCGTTGCGGCACACCTCATCGTGTATCCGGGCGCGCCAGGCCTTCCAACGGTCGAGCGGACCTTCGAAGCCGAACTGTTCGGCGCTCTTGATCGCGCGATCGACCGCGACCCAGGCCATAACCTTTGAACAGGTGAATTGCTGAGGATCCCCGCGAACTTCCCACATGCCTCGATCCGGTTTGTCCCAAATCGACTCGAGATGTTCAAGGAGCTTCAGTTGCAGGGCCCAGCCCGGGGCGCTTTGAGCCAACCTTCCGCATCGTCCCTGATGCAGGGCATCCATCACCTCGCCATACATGTCGAGCTGTAGCTGCTCGGAGGCCGCATTGCCGATGCGTACGGGTTTCGAGTCTTGATAGCCGGGAAGCCATGGCAACTGAAATTCCGTCAGGCGCCGCTCCCCGGCGATTCCGTACATGATCTGCACTTGAGCGGGATCGCCCGCGACGGTGCGCAGCAGCCAGTCTCGCCAACTCCGCGCTTCCTCGTAATAACCCCCATTCATTAAGGCCTGCAGTGAAAAGGTAGCATCGCGTAACCAACAATAACGATAGTCCCAGTTGCGCACGCCGCCGATCTGCTCGGGGAGCGAGGTCGTCGGTGCGGCGACGAGCCCCCCCGTCGGACGGAATGTGAGCGCCTTCAGCGTGATGAGAGAGCGGCGCACTACATCGGAATATTTCTCTCCGCCGGAACTGCGGCGACTCCAGTCTCGCCACAAGCGTGCGGTTTTCCACAGCGCCTTCCTCGCATTCACTGCTTCGGGTACAACCCGATGTGAGGGGTAATAGCTGAGCACGAACGGGATCGTTTCACGCACCGCGACTGTGAATTCGCCCACCGTCTTAAGATCTTCACCCCGCAGCGGCACGGGCGTGCGCAAGACAACGCTGTCGGGTCCTGCTACCGCTCTGAGCGTCCCGTGCCCGAGGCGCGTGACCCACGGCACCTGAGATCCGTAGTCAAAACGCATAATCAATTCGGTACGCATGGCGACCCGCCCACGCCTGCCGACGACCAGCCGGATCACGCTCGAGGCCTCATCGTGCAGCGGCATAAAGTCAATCACCGTCGCCATTCCCTGTGCTGTCTCCAAATCAGTCTCCAACACCAGGGTATCCTGGCGATATCGCCGCTTGATGCGCGCCGACGCATCAGCGGCCGAGAGCAGCCAACGTCCGTGCTCGGGCTCCCCGAGAAGAGCGGCGAAGCACGCGCCGCTGTCAAAGCGCGGCCAACATAGCCAGTCGATAGACCCGCGCCGCGAGACCAGGGCGGCCGTGTGGCAGTCGCCGAGCATCGCGTAGTCTTCGAGCCGGGATATGGCAGTACTCCTTTGTAGTGCGCGCCGAGCTCGTGCGCATTTTCCGCAGGCCGGATATTACACAACGGCGCACAAGTCGCTGCCACTTGGACTTGCTCGCCTGCTGTCTCGCTGCGTGCCTGCCTCGGGATGCTACAACCACCAGCGACCGCACCAGGCTGGAACATGGTCTGCCCGGGTGAGCTCTACCAACCCTCCACACCCCCTTACCAAGGCCTCTGTGATCTCGAGTACCCCTTCCATGATCGGACCGTCACAGTCACCTGCTGCGGTCGCCTCTGCTTCGACGGCAGAAAGATCAACCTCAGTCAGGTCGTTGCCGGTCAGACCGTCGGTATCCGCGAAGTCACCTAGAAGATCTGGCTAGTGAGCTTTATGAGCTACTTCGTGGACTGAGTGAAGACGGCCATGAAGCATGGAACGGCCTCGCATAAAGCTGCCAGACTGTGCTGAGTTTGGCGTTTTCGTCAGTGCCTAGTCCTAGAACCACCGGGCGTTCCTGGCCCGCGCATTGCAAAGTGCCGAATAACCAATCCCAAATCGCGAATTCTGAACCAAAGTTACGGCCGAAATGCTTTGGGTCGGCGCTGTGATGGATTTGGTGCTGCGCTGGGCTGATAAGGACATGTTCCACGTTTGAGCCGAAGGAGAGCCAGATATGCGAGTGACGCAGGTTCGCACCGAGTAAATAAAATGTGAATCGAAAGATATTCACACCCAGGAATGTGTACGGCGACAGCACTCCAGGGAAAAGGTATGCGAACAACGCCGTGACGAAACCTATGGCCATCGGTTCGACGAGTGCCTGCACTAACATATCGACGGGGTGTGTGCGGTAGAAGGTTATTGGCGTAAGCACTTCCGCAGAGTGGTGCACCTTGTGGAATTCCCACAAGGCCTGATTGCCATGCATCAGGCGGTGCACCCAATACCTTGCGAAGTCCCCTACAACGACCAAGACAGCCCCATAGAGCAGTGCGATTGCCGGTATTTTCATTGGGAGACCTGCGCCGGCCCCGAACCAATGCTGCGCCGTCGCTATCAGGTGATCCGCGTACTGTGCCGCGGCTGGCAGCCTCGGCAGAACAAACAGTGTCCATATTGGAACCGTCAATGCAAAAAACGCATAGTCGGTGATGGCCGAAGAGTGCAACCAGACGCTTCTGGGGAACAGGTATTGCGCGAGCGTACCTTGCTCGCCTTGCCTACGGCTACTCCGGTAGGTCCACAGCGCCATGAGCAAGGCGGAAAGCAGGTAAATCCAGTGGAGTCGAATCTTCGGAGATAGCGCCTTGTGCGCTAAGACTACGACGCTGGTCGACCATTGAATGCCGATGTTGATGTCGTTCATGGGCCAGCCTTCACGCCGGCGAAAATTGGTAAGCGGTCAGCCAGTACCTGGCTAGCCTACACAAGCCTGTCTCAATTTCTGGAACGCACCTCACGGAAAATGTATTGCGCACGAAATAGCCAATTGAAGAATGCGCCCGATGCGGGCCGAGGAGGCGTAGGGCGAGAATTCAACAGATTCCCCGAAACGAGCGCCCCGAATCTCTCGGCGGACTCCAGTCTTGCCTCACGGCATCCGTGTACTGAAAGACTCAACGAGCGACATAGCGCAAGTCTATGCCCGACAGGACTACCTGCCGGAGAACGAGTTCATTGTCGGAGAGATCGAGCGGCATGTGCGCACAGTCGCGCTCGCCCGGCGAGCGCCTCCATTCAGCGTCGGCAGGCGGTCGGGACTGGCTGGCTAGCGGGCGCTGCCAGCTTTTCCTTGAGCATTCTTAAGAGTGCGGTGCGCGTAACCGGAGTACGCTGAATGGGTCGGGAGCGTTGCATCTATGCCACGACGCGCCAGCCGGTGACACATGCCCGTCGAGGATCCGCCTATCGAGGAGGGGGAGCAACAGACATCCCGGCGGCAGCTACGAATTCTGCTCGTCGACGATGACCTCATGGTGCTCTATTCCCTGCGGAACATCCTCGAACAGGATGGACATGTCGTGACGACGGCCGTCAGTGGACAAGAAGGGATCGACGCCTTCACAGCTGCCCTGGCGGAGCGGACTCCGTTCTCGGTCGTCATCACGGATCTCGCCATGCCTGACGTGCACGGCCGCAAGGTTGCCGAATCCATCAAGGCGGCATCAGCGGAGACGCCTGTCATTCTCCTCACGGGGTGGGCGGACGGTCTGTTGAAGCAGCACGCGATACCGCCACACGTCGACCGGATGCTCAGCAAGCCACCCCGTCTTGCCGAGCTACGCGCGGCCCTAGCCGCCGTTGCATCCGCTTCGGCTTCTGGGAGAAAGCAACGCTAACCTAGCGTCGCCCATACCCGGACAGGAATGTTTCGACCGCGCGCCGTGCGGCGCTATTCAATGCCTCTGGCTTCACCGAGCTGACGACGCCTAGCAGGACGCGTTGCAGGAGTTCTGACTCGAGCAGGCTGAGCAACTGCATTGCGGCGGTCTTCGGATCGGCGGTGCGGAGCGCCCCGCGCTTCATTCCCTTCCTCAGGAATTCGGCAACCTGCTTCTCGATTGGAACCGTCGCTCCCTCAAAGACGATTTTGCCAATGTTGGAGTGTCGCGATTCGGCGATCGCCAGACGACGGACGGCAATGGCTTCCGGTGAATACAGGGCCGCCAAAAGTCGCTGCCCGAAGTGCAGTAACTCCTCCTTCAGGTCACCCGCATCGGGGTTCAGGGTGTGAGTGATACTCGTAAGTTCGAGTTCCTTGGCATGGTACATGACCTCAAAGAACAGTTTTTCCTTCGACGGAAAGTAGTTGTACAAGGTGGCTTTGGAGCCGCCGATCCGGGCACGGATCTCTGACATAGATGCACGTTCGAACCCGACTTCTCGGAAAGCGTCCGCGGCGGCTTTGAGGATGGCGAGGCGCTTGGCTTCAGTCTTGGTCTTCATAAAATACGGATTTGAACTGATCGGTACAGTTTAGCTCGAAACGAGCCTGCAAACAGCCACTAGTGGATTTCAGTCCCGGCGCACACCTGATCTCATGCGCTGTGACTTTCCTTCTCAACTGGCGGCGGAACCCGCCAAACGTTCTCCGGTGCGCCATTGTCTCGGTCGTCTTCGCAGCGGTCTCCTCTGTCGGCGCGCGGGCGCGTAGGCCCTGAGGAAAGCCGCCACAGCGCGTTTTACGGCTAGCGCAATCTCCTCCGCTTCCGGAGAAACTTCTCGCACGTGGAGAAGCAGGGGTTCGAGAATCTCGGCCTCGAGCAGTGCACCCAGGTGATCGGCGGCGAGATTGGAGTCGTCGGCGCGCAGAGTCCCAGATGCCATGCATGCCGAGAGAAATGCCGAGACGTGTGCTCGCAACGTGCTGATCTTGTCGAAGAACAGCTTGCCAGTGCCGGAGCGCGCCGCTTCCGCAATCATCAGACGCCGCACTTCTAACTGTTCGGGAGAACAGATGAAACTCAGGAAGCTCGTGCCAAAGCTGCGCAACGCGAGCCCCGGACCCGCGCGTGATGCATCGAGATGCTTCAAAGTCCCCACCATGTAGTTCTCTGCCGCGGCGAGCATGCATTCGACGAATAGATCCTCCTTCGAGGAGAAATGACTGTAGATCGTTGCCTTCGAACCGCCGACCGCGGCGGTGATTTCCGCAACTGAGGTCTTGTCGAACCCTTGCGCGCGGAACAGCCGGTAGGCGGTATCCAGGATGGCCTGTCGCTTGAAGTCGCTTTTCTTCACGTGGATGTCGCTCTCAGAATGGTACTAAACCGTTCAGTACAGTTTTCCTTGACAAGAGATTCATGTCAAATAAACTGTACCGTACAGTACGTTTTAGGAACAAAACCCATGCAAGCGACGAACAGCCCACTTCTCACTCCCTGCCGGCGGATCGTCAAGGTCATGCTCGCTGCCGGCCTCCTCGCGACCGCGGGCTGCGCGCAGCTCCCCCGCATGGAGTCCCCGCCCGCCGTGAAAAAGGTCGAGCAGTTCGGCAGCTCGACCTCCTTCGCAGCTCCTGGAGCGGCGTGGCCGGGGGATGCATGGTGGCGTGCCTACGGGGATGCGCAACTCGATGCGCTCATCGAGGAGGCGCTGCGCGGTTCCCCGGACCTCGACCTTGCCCAGGCGCGGCTGCACGCGGCGATGGCTCAGGTTCAGGGCGCGCATGCCACGCGCATCCCTGAGGTGACCGGCGCGGCGAGTTTCACGGAACAGAAGCAGAGCTACAACAACCTCATCCCGAAACAGGCGCTGCCTCAAGGCTGGAACGACTATGGCTTGGCCACAGTGAATCTGGCCTGGGAACTGGATTTCTGGGGCAAGAACCGCGCAGCCCTCGCAGCGGCCGTCTCCGAACAGCGAGCTGCAGAGGTTGAAGTGGCGCAAACCCGCCTGATCCTCTCGACCTCGGTCGCTTCGGCCTACGCCGGCCTTGTGCATCTCTACACGTTGCGGGACAACGCTGCAGACACGCTGGCTATTCGAACCAAGACCGTGGCGCTCTTCCGCCAGCGGCACGATTTCGGTCTCGAGACCCTGGCAAGTGTGCGCCAGGTCGAGGCTCGGCAGGCCGGAGCGCAGGGCGACCTCCTCGCGATCGATGAACGCATTGGCCTGCAAAGAAACGCGATTGCGGCGCTGCTTGGTGCAGGTCCCGATCGGGGCCTCGCGATCACGCGTCCAACCGCCCAGTTCCCGGGGTCCCAGGGGTTGCCGCAGAACCTGGCTCTGGAGCTTCTCGGACGGCGACCCGACATCATCGCGGCTCGGTCTCGTACCGAAGCCGCTGCCCGGCGCATCGATCAGGCCAAGGCGGGCTTCTACCCGAGCGTGAACTTGCTCGGCTTCGCGGGCCTTCAGTCGCTCGGCATCGACAATCTCGCCAAGTCCGGCTCCGATCTCGGAAGCATCGGACCGGCGATTTCGCTGCCCATCTTCAACACCGAGCGTCTCCAGGGCCAGTTGCGCGGTGCCCATGCGGAGTACGAAGCCGCCGTGGCGACCTACAACGCCACGCTGTCGGAGGCGCTCCGGGAGGTCGCAGACGCCGCGACCAGCCGCAGGTCGCTCGATGGGGAGCTCGCCGCAGCGCGGGCAGCAGTCGCGGCCGCCGCAGAAGCCCATCAGATTGTCAGCCGGCGCTACGAGGGTGCACTGGCCACCTACCTCGACGTACTGACTGCACAAGATGAGTTGATCACGGCCCAGCGCTCCGAGGCAGAGCTGGAAACCCGTGCGCTCATTCTCGATGTGGCGCTGGTGCGTGCGCTCGGAGGCGGCTTCTCGCCCGAGAGCCTCGGCGCCCAATCCCGAACCGTAGAACCCAACCACTCTTGAGGAGAATGCAATGAGCGAGCCCATTAAAGCGTCTGATACACCTGCCTCGGCTTCCACGCCGAAAGACGCCGATGCCAAGAGCCGCAGGAAGCGAATCATCCTCTTCTCGCTGCTGGCTCTGACGGTCGCAGTCGCAGGAGGCGGCTATTACAGCTACTGGAAGCGCGTCGGTTCACGCTATATGTCGACCGATGACGCCTACACCGCTGCCGAAGTCGCGGTGGTCACCGCCGAGATCGATGGCCCCGTCGCCGCGGTGAACTTCGTCGACAGCCGGCAGGTCAAGCGCGGCGACATCCTGGTCGTGATCGATGACACCGATGCCAAACTGGCTCTCCGGCAGGCGGAGGCGGATCTCGCACGCGCCCGGGCACAGGTGGCCTCGGCAACCTCAGACGTCGAGCGCTCGGGCATCGATCTGCAACGACGCCAGGCCTTGGTCGCCTCGGGCTCGGTTTCCGGTGATGAGCTGACGAAAGTCATCAACGGCGCGAGCAATGCGCGGGCCTCACTGAATGCCGCCCGGGCCGTGGTGGCACAGGCACAGGCCCGCGTCGATAAAGCGAAGGTCGATCTCGGTCGCACCGTGATTCGCTCACCGATCGATGGGGTGATCGCCCGACGCGAGGTGCAGCTCGGGCAGCGCGTCCAGCCTTCCACCCCGCTCCTGGACGTCGTTCCGGTCGGCGAGATGTACGTGAACGCCAATTTCAAGGAAGTTCAGCTGAAGAAGGTGCACCCGGGCCAGAGCGTCGAGCTCAGGTCCGATCTCTATGGCCACAAGGTCGCCTTCCACGGAGTCATCGACGGATTCAGCGGCGGCACCGGCGCGGCCTTCGCCCTGATCCCGGCGCAGAACGCGACCGGCAACTGGATCAAGGTGGTGCAGCGGCTCCCCGTGCGCATCCGTCTGAACCCGGATGAATTGGCCGCCCACCCGCTTCGGGTCGGACTGTCGATGAATGCCAAGGTCGACCTGCGCAGCGACTCATCTTCGCAGCAGCTCGCCCGCAGCATCCCCTAAGCGATCTCTGCTGCAACTCCTTAAAGGGCCAAGCCGTGTCAAACCTTCCCGTGGACCCCAAGCACCCGCCCTCACTTGAGGGAGGGATGCTGTGGGTGGCCGGCATCGTGCTGGCACTCGCGAACTTTGTCGCGGTGCTCAACATGACGATTGCCAACGTCACCGTGCCGAATATCGCGGGCGCCCTCGGTGCAGGCTCGAGCCAGGGCACCTGGGTGATCACCTCCTATGCCGTGGCCGAGGCCATCACGGTGCCGCTGACCGGGTGGTTGGCGGGGCGCTTTGGCGCGGTGAGGCTCTTTTGCATCTCTGTCGTGCTCTTTGGCGTCTTCTCGCTCCTCTGCGGCATGTCCACCTCACTTGGCATGCTGCTTGGCATGCGGGTGCTGCAGGGCATGGCCGGTGGACCTCTGCTGGCGCTCTCCCAGACGCTGTTGCTGCGCATCTTCCCGAAGGAGAAGTCCATGCAGGCCATGGGACTTTGGGCGATGACGACACTGCTCGCGCCCGTGGTAGGCCCAGTGCTCGGTGGATGGCTGTGCGACAACTACTCCTGGCCGTGGGTGTTCTTTATCAACGTGCCGATGGCGCTCGCTTTCGGGGTGATCGCCTGGGGCTTGCTCAAGCGCTACCAGGATCCTGCGGTCATCAAACCGGTCGACAAGATCGGCATGCTGCTGCTCATCATCTGGGTGGCGGCGCTGCAGATCATGCTGGATGAGGGCAAGGACAAGGACTGGTTCTCCTCGATGGAGATCCGAGTCCTCGCCATCACCGCCGTGATCGGCTTTATCAGCTTCCTGATCTGGGAATTGACCGAGAAGAATCCGATCGTCGATCTGCGCGTCTTTCGCCATCGCGGATTCAGCTCCTGCATGCTGGTGCTCGCGCTCGCCTTCGGCGCCTTCTTCGGCATCAACGTGCTCACCCCCCAATGGCTGCAGTACAACATGGGCTATACCACCACCTGGGCAGGGCTGGTCGTCGCCTGGGGAGGGGTCCTGTCGGTCGTCTTCTCTCCGATCGCGGCGAAACTCGCCAACCGCCGCGATCCGCGGCTGCTCATCTTCATCGGCTGCTTGTGGCTCGGACTTGTCACCTTCTGGCGCGCGTATGCCACCCCCGACATGAGCTACTGGCTGATCTGCCTGCCGCTGTTCTTCATGGGGGTCGGCATGCCCATGTACTACGTCCCGCTGACCGGGCTTGCCATGGGCTCGGTGAATGAAGAGGAGACGGCGTCCGCCGCCGGACTCATGAACTTCGTGCGCACGATCTCCGGTGCCATTGCGACTTCCCTTGTCACCACCTCCTGGCAGAACCGCAGCATCATCGCCCACGCCAAGCTCGCCGATGTCGTGGACCCGACCGGTCAGGTTGCCTCAATGCTGCCCCCCGGTCTGAAGGGGCAGATGGTGCGCGAGATGCTCAACAACCTCGTGACGAGCCAGAGCCTGATGCTCGCCACCAACGGCCTCATGCTGGTGATTGCTGCGGTCTTCATCATCGCGTCCGTTTCCATCGTGCTCGCGCCGAAAGCCGCTCGAGCGGTGGACGCTGCCTCGGTCGGGCATTGAATCCGTCGCGAAGTGCGCACGAGGTATGGAATATGGTCAGGGCGCGAAACAGAGTTGAGCGGTGCTGGTGGGCGAAGGCTCTCCGCTGGGCGTTCGCCTTGGGTGCGTTTGCACTTGTCGGATGTACTGCACTCCCGCGCCGTGATGCACCACCTACGCTCTTCAGTTCGGCAACGCCCGTGGGTTTTCCTGCCGAGGTGCGGTTCCTTAGCAGGGATCGGGCGAGCGTCGAGACGAAATCCACAGCCGCTCTGCAGCGATTGAGAAGCTCATCGAAGGATGGGACGGTACGCGCGCTGGTCCTCTCCGGGGGCGGTGCCGGCGGCGCGTTCGGCGCTGGAGCTCTGGTCGGGCTCAGCCGCCGCCGGGAGCGCCCAAGTGAGGTCGAGGGGGTTGAGATATGAAAATTGGAATCAATCATGCGAGCGCGAATTTCGATCACACGGTCTTGGGAGAGGTTATTTCGAGCCGCTGGAGGGAAGATCGCCCTTTCTTCACGCTGAATAGAGAAGCTCGCGGAGTCTGGCTGGAAGCCTCGTGGTTACAGCAACCGGCTAACAGTGCTTTGGAGCTGCATTGGTCTCGTCGGTGCCGTTGCATTCCAAGTGCAGAGCTGCCTCCACCTTTGCAGGCGAAGCTCTTGGAGGCTGCGGCATGAGCCATCCGCGACCCCTATGTTCTAGGTTCGAATGCATTGCATTGCTCTTGCAAGGTGGCGGTGCCTTAGGCGCTTACCAGGCAGGGGTCCATCAGGCCCTCTCCGAAGCACGCCTGCAGCCAGACTGGGTTGCGGGAATCTCGATCGGAGCCATCAATGCGGCTCCCAAGACGTTGCCGAAGCGGCCCTCTTTTTTGCGTCTTTCGAGTCGAATACGCTCACAGGACAGTCGCTCGCGGTGAGCCACGGCTGGTACATGCAGTAGTTGGGGCAGAAGGAGTTGAACAATAAAGCCAGTGTCGCCCCACCGTCCTGCGGCTGGGAGAAGTGGATGTTCACATCAAAGCTGCGCTTTCTCGCTACCTGCAGCGTAGGCTCTTGGGGAAAACAGCGTCAGGGTCCCGTGCATGCATATGGAAAGAAATAACCCGGACTCGCTCCGCACGCCCACGACCGACCCGTCCGGGACCGGCTCGCTACGCGACCGCGCCATCGGCATCATCGCTTTCGCAACAGTGCTGGCCCTGCTCTATTTCGGTCGCGATGTACTCATCCCTTTTACCGTTGCGCTGATCCTCAGCCTGCTGGTCGCGCCCTTGGTCCGGAGATTGAGGCGCATCGGGTTGGGTCGAGTCCCTTCGGTTCTCGTTGCGGTCCTCATCTCGGCCTTCGTGGTTACGGCAACAGCCGGGGTACTGGGCACTCAGGTCTTTCACATGGCCGCGAGCCTGCCGCAATACGAGAGAAACATTCAGCAAAAGCTACGCAACCTGGATGACATGACCGTGGGTCGGTTCAACGTTCTGACGAGTGAGGCCAGCCGGCTCATCGAGAGCCACCCGATGAGCGTTGGATCCACCGTGCCCTCCGAGACAGGCTCTGCGGCTGCTGCCCCAATTCCTGTTGAGTTGCACCAACCCCGCCCCGCCCCCTTGCAGATCATTGCAAGAGTGCTGGCATCGGTCTGGGTCCCCATCGAGTCCACTGGGATTGTGCTGGTCGTACTGGTGTTCGTGCTGCTTGAGCACGAAGCGCTGCGGGACCGGTTCATCCGCGTCGCCGGTGGGACCAACTTACGGCTGACGACCCTTGCGCTCAACGACGCGGGCGAGCGGCTTTCGCGGTTCTTCGTATCCCAGTTCGCCGTCAACCTCGGCGTCGGCGCCGCGGTCGGGCTGGGACTCGCTGTTCTGGGAGTTCCACAGGCGGCGCTCTGGGGCGCACTCGCCACGCTCCTGCGGTTCGTCCCCTACGTTGGGGTGTGGCTCGCAGCGCTGCTGGCAAGCGCGCTGGCGATCGCCATCGTTCCCGGATGGTCCCTCGCCCTCAGCACGCTGGGGCTGTTCATCGCTGTCGAGCTCATCGCCGCACAAGTGGTTGAGCCACATCTCTATGGGCACACCACCGGCCTGTCACCGCTTTCGGTAGTGGTCGCGGCGATCTTCTGGAGCGCACTCTGGGGCCCGATCGGTCTGGTGCTGTCGACCCCGTTAACCTTATGCCTTCTAGTGATAGGCCGTCACATTCGGGCGCTGGGCTTTCTGGAGCTTCTGCTGGGAGATACGCAGGCCCTGACCCTGCCCCAAAAGTTCTATCAGCGCGCCCTCTCCGGAGACGCAGACGAGATCCTCGCGGACGCGCGAACCTTCCTCAAGCGCAATTCGTTCGCCGCGTATTGCGATCTCGTCCTCATGCCGGCACTACACCTCGGGTTTCTCGATTTCGAGCTGGGTACGATAAGCCGCGATCAGCAGCTGAAAATTCGCGAACTGCTGGTCGCCGTCGTGTCCGCTCTCGGTGGCGAACCCAAGCGATTGCGACGACACCCCCTCTCGGTCCTTGATGATGAGGATCCGGGGCGCATCCTGCGCCAGCACCGTGAACGATTGACCGGGAGATGGCAGGGGCCGGTAGTGGTACCGCCCGGATCAATTCTGCTGTGTCTCGGGTTGGGTTCGCCAGCCGACACGATAGCGGCTGAACTGCTGGTACGCGCGCTACGGGAGCAGGGACTGGATGGACGCCATGTTTCGATAGAGGACCTCGATGCGGAATCGCGGCCGCCGGGCGCAGATCCGGCCGCCATCGCCATAGCCTACCTGGTCAGTGCCTTCCCGAGCGCGGAGCGTGCGCGCTCCGAACAGGCAAAGGACCGACTTCGACAGCATCTCCCGAACGCCAGGGTCGTATCCGTGTTTCTTCCGGGAATATCGATCCAGAAGGAACTCTCTCCGTATGTCGGCAACGCCGACCACGCAGTGAGCTCTTTTGTCGACGCTGTGGAGGTGTTGCTCGAGCGGCAGCGGCCCGAGATGTCAACGCCAAAGTAATTCTGGACCACCTTCGGCGATCGCTGACCGCAACACTGTTACCCATGTCTCCGGTATATAAATGGCCCCTATCCAATCGGAATGGACCGTGTGTGCTTTCGGGCACATAGGTTACAGAGTATTCCGATCACATCGCTGACACTTTTGGGCTTTTGCGGGAGACGCAGATGCCCTGGCAGGAGTGTCAGAAGATGGACGAGAGGCTGCGTTTTGTCGCCCGCTTGCTCGAAGGGGAGAAGATGGCGGCGCTGTGCCGGGAGTTCGATATCTCCCGCAAGACGGGCCACAAGTTTTATAAGCGATACAAGGATCTGGGCCTTCAGGGC
>CAWJVD010000001.1:5000-607881 GCA_963846225.1 uncultured Gammaproteobacteria bacterium | reverse complement strand
ATGTTTATGTAGCTTGCTTCGTTCAGTTGGTGTTTTGTACCTCGCCGCGGATGATGGGATCGCCGTGAGGGTCGGCCTCCAGCACGTCGCCATGGCGTCGCAGCAGCTCGCGGATGCGCAGCGTCCGCAGCTCGCGCAGGCGACGCGGATCGAGCTCGCCCACCGACGTCCCAGGCGGCACGGCGGTCGCGGGCAGGTTCGGCAGCGTGACGGGCGGCAACTGCGGCAGGCGCACGCTGGGCAGGCCGACTTGCGCGGCGGCAAGCGGCGCGAGGCCCAGGCACAGCGCCAGGAGGATCGTGCGCATGCGCGCACCTTAGTGGAAGTTGCCCGAGCGAGGAAGGAATGGAAGAAAATGACATGCATGAGCGTAGTTCGGAAATAGAGCGCGCGTGACCCGGGCGGATCTGCACGCCGAGCTCGTCGCGCTGCTGCCGCGTCTGCGGCGCTTCGCGCGCGCCCTGGCGCGCAATGCTCACGACGCCGACGACCTGGTGCAGCTCGCCCTGGAGCGGGCGCTCTCGCGCGCCGCGCAGGCGCGAGCGGACGCACCGCTCGCAGGCTGGATGTTCGGCATCGTGCGCAATGCGTGGATCGACGAGCTGCGCGCACGCGCGCGGCGCGCCCGCACGTTCGCGCCCGCGGAATCGGGTGAGCAGATCGCCGATGCTTCCCGCTCCGGGCACGCCGAGGCTTTGTCCGTGCAGGACGCGCTGGCGCGGCTGCCGGAAGAGCAACGCAGCGCCGTAGCGCTCGTGTTGATCGAAGGGCTTTCCTACAAGGAGGCCGCGCACGTCATGCAGGTGCCGATCGGAACCCTGACCAGCCGCCTGGCGCGCGGCCGCGAGGCACTGCAGGGGATGCTCGGGGACGGCTGAAGGGGATTGCGATGAAGTTCAGCGACGAGACTCTCATGGCCTACGCCGACGGCGAGCTCGACGGCCCCACCCGCGCCGCGGTCGAAGCGGCCCGGGAGGCCGACCCCGAGCTGGCACGGCGGATCGCGCAGCATCAGGCGCTGCGGTCACGGCTGCGCGGCGCGTTCGATCCGGTGCTTACCGAGCCCCTGCCCGAGCAGCTACTGGCGAGCGCGAGCGGCGCGGCGGCGGCGAGCCCCACGGACAACGTGGTTCCGCTGAAGCGCAGGCTCCCCGTGCGCAGGTCGTGGCCGCAGTGGAGTGCGATCGCGGCCAGCCTGCTGCTCGGCGCTCTGCTCGGACCCCGGTTTATGCGAGCGCCGCAGGTGGGCCCTCTGGTCGCTCACGAGGGAACGGTGCTCGCCGGCGGCGCCCTGGCGCGCGCTCTCTCCGAACAGCTCGCCAGCAACCAACCCCCGGGTGCCCCGGTGCAGATCGGGGTGAGCTTCCGTTCTCGCGGGGGCGAGTACTGCCGCACCTTCGTGCTGCGCGACAAGAGCGCGCTCGCCGGACTCGCGTGCCGCGAGCGCGGCGCCTGGCGGCTCGAGGCGCTGGCCGCCGGCGAGCCGGCACCGGCTGGAACCGGAGAGTACCGCGCTGCCGCTACAGCTCTGCCGCCGGGCGTGGCGAGCACGCTCGACGCGCTCATCGCCGGCGAACCGCTCGACGCCAGGGCCGAGGCGGCGGCCCGCGCGCGCGCCTGGAGTCGTTGAGTTCACACCTCGAACACCGCCGCCAGCACCGCTCGCGCCGCCCTGCCCGCCTCGAGATCGAGGCAGTTGACAACGGCCAGGCGAAAACCACCCGGAGGCATCGCGTGCGCGGCCGCCGGCCGGTCGGTGTGAAAAGTGATCTGTACGCTGGTCACGTACGGCATGCGCCGCACCTGCGCCACGAGCTCCGCGGGCGGATGGCGGTACTCGCGGCCGTGCGGACCGAACAGCGCCAGGCTGTAGCCGTTCCTGCGCTCGCCCTGCGCCAGCCGCCATTCGCCGTGCTCGTAGAGGCCGACCACCGCCTCGAGCCACCCGGCCTCATAAAGGTCCGGCCATTGGTCGGCGACGCGCAGGTGTGCTTCGATGATGCGCCCGCCGATGCTCTCGAGGTTGAGCATGCCGGTGTAGTCCGCGAGGTATTGTGTCGCCCAGGCACCGAGGTAGGCCTGCAGCTGCGGGCGCTGGTCGGCTTCGATCAGCCAGTGGTCGAAAGTGCCCTGCGCCGCGGGCGTGCCGCGGCAGTGCCGCCACCACACCGCCCGGCCGCGCACCACCGCGACGTCGGAGCTCACGTGCTCGCCCTCGAGCAGCGTCATCCAGAAGTGCCCGGGCGTCAGACAGCGCTGGTAGTGCGCCAGGTCGGGAAGCACGCGGCTGCCGACCCCCATGCCCTGCAGATTGATGATCGGCTTGCTGAACACCGGGAAGCCGGGCGGGGGAACTCCGTGCGGCGCGCACGCGAGCCCCTGCGACTCGGCGACCCACAGCTTGTTGTACACCCAGCGCTGCGCGGGGTACCACTGGTAGGCGTCCGGGTCCTCGGTGGGAATGCGAACCTGCGGCGGACAGCGCACGCCCTCGAAGTACTGCAGGCGCCAGGGGTCGGCTTCACAGAAGGGCATGGTTGCAGCGGATCTAGAACAGCCCGGTGATGCGGCCGTCGGCGTCCACGTCGATGTTATTCGCCGCCGGCAGCTTCGGCAGTCCCGGCATGGTCATGATGTCGCCGCAGATCATGATCACGAACTCGGCGCCCGCAGCCAGGCGCACCTCGCGGATGTTGACCACGTGGTGAGCCGGTGCGCCGCGCAGCTTCGGGTCGGTCGAGAACGAATACTGCGTCTTGGCGACGCACACCGGGTAGTGGCCGTAGCCGCTCTCCTGCAGGTGGCGGATCTGCGCCCGCACCTTGCTGTCCGCGGTGATGTCGGTGGCGTGATACACCTTGGTGGCGATCGCCTTCATCTTGTCCCAGAGCGTCGCCTCGTCCGGATACACGTAGCGGAAGCCGTTGGGCCGCTCGCACAGGCGCACGACCTCGCGGGCGAGCTCCAGCGCGCCCGGGCCGCCCTGGGCGAAGTGAGTGGCGCCGATCACGCGCACATCGTGCGGAGCGATGCGGTCGATCAGCAGCTGGATCTCGCGGTCGCTGTCCTCGGCGCGGCGGTTGATCGCCACCACGCACGGCAGTCCGTAGCGGTTGACCACGTTGTCGATGTGCCGCTCGAGGTTGACCAGGCCCTTGTCGAGGGCGGCCAGGTTCTCCCCCTTGAGATCGGCGAGCTCGACCCCGCCGTGATACTTGAGCGCCCGCACGGTCGCCACGATGACCGCTGCGCGCGGGCGTAAGACCGGCCTTGCGGCACTTGATGTCGACGAACTTCTCCGCACCCAGGTCGGCGCCGAAACCCGCTTCGGTCACCACGTAGTCGGCAAGCTTGAGCGCGGTGCGGGTCGCGATCACGGAGTTGCAGCCGTGCGCGATGTTGGCGAACGGCCCGCCGTGAACGAAAGCGGGGTTGTTGGCGAGCGTCTGCACCAGGTTGGGCGCCAGCGCCGACTTCAGCAGCGCCGCCATCGCGCCGTGCGCCTTGAGCTCGCGAGCCAGGACGGGTGAGTTGTCGGCACGGTAGCCGACCACGATCCTCCCCAGGCGTTCCCTGAGATCGGCCAGTCCGCTCGCCAGGCACAGGATCGCCATGACCTCGGAGGCGACCACGATGTCGAAGCCGTCTTCGCGCGGTACCCCGTTGGCGGTGCCGCCGAGACCGATGACGATCTGGCGCAGCGCGCGGTCGTTGACGTCCACCACGCGCCGCCAGGTGATGCGGCGCACGTCGAAGCCGAGCTGGTTACCCTGATAGATGTGGTTGTCGATGAGCGCGGCGAGCAGGTTGTTGGCGAGCGCGATGGCGGCGAAGTCGCCGGTGAAGTGCAGGTTGATGTCCTCCATGGGGACCACCTGCGAATAGCCGCCCCCGGCCGCTCCGCCCTTCATCCCGAACACCGGCCCGAGTGCCGGCTCGCGCAGACACAGTATCGCGCGCTTGCCGAGCAGGTTCAGCGCATCGCCGAGCCCCACGGTGGTGGTGGTCTTGCCCTCGCCCGCAGGCGTGGGCGAGATCGCGGTGACCAGTACCAGCTTGCCGTCGGGCCGGTCGGCGAGCTGCGCGACGTAGTCGAGCGATACTTTCGCCTTGTAGTGCCCGTAGGGCTCGAGACTTTCCTCGGGAATCCCCAGCCGCTCGCCCGCCAGCGGCACGATGGGGCGCAGCTTCGCGCGTTGCGCGATTTCGATGTTGCTCGGAAAAGGCGTGGCTTGAGCGCTCGGCGTGTCAGACATGATGGGGGCCGTGGTGGGAAAGTTCCGGGGCGCTGATGCTACCAGAGCCCGCGCCGCGGGCGCTCGCCTTGGCTACAATCGCGCCGATGCTGTGGCTGAAAGCCTTGCATGTGGTGTTCGCGGTCACCTGGTTCGCGGGACTGTTCTATCTGCCGCGGCTGTTCGTCTATCACGTGGCGACGCACGATGCGCCCGGGCTGGCACGTTTCGTCGTCATGGAGCGCCGCCTGTATTTCATCATGAGCCTCGGCGCGCTGCTCACGGTCCTGCTGGGCGCGGCGATGATCCTCGCGGCACCGCCCTATCTCGCCATGGGCTGGCTGCGCGCCAAGCTGCTGCTGGTCGCCGCGCTGGTCGGCTACCACGGCTGGTGTTACCACTTGATGCTGAGGCTGCGCGCGGGAGCGAACCGGCATTCGCAGCGCTGGTACCGGCTGTTCAACGAGGCGCCCGGATTGCTGCTGCTGGCGATCGTCATTCTCGCGGTGGTGAAGCCCTGAAGCGCAGGCCCGAGCGCAAAAAAGTCTTTTCGGGGGCGTAAGCGCCAGGGATGGCGCGCCCGCAGCCTACGTGGACGTACTTGCGGCGGCCCCGAAAAGACTGTTTTTGCGCTCGGGACTGCGCCTGGCGCTGCGCTACCAGATCCGCACCCGCTCCTCGGGCCTGATGTAGAGCTTGTCGCCCGGCTGCACGCCGAAGGCGGCGTACCAGGCGTCGATGTTCGGCAGCGGCCCGTTCACGCGGAAGTTGTCCGGGCTGTGCACGTCCGACATGACCACCTCGCGCAGCAGCCCCTCGCGGTACTTGCTGCGATACACCTGCGCGTAGGCCAGGAAGAAGCGCTGATCGCCGGTGAGCCCGCCCATGACCGGCGCCGGCTGTCCCTTCAACGAGATGCGGTAGGCCTCGTGGGCCATGTTGAGACCGCCGAGGTCGCCGATGTTCTCGCCGATGGTGTTGGCGCCGTTGACCTTCAGTCCCGGCAGCGCTTCGAAGGCCGAGAACTCCTTGATGAGGCGTGCGGTGCGCGCCCGGAACACCCCGGCGTCCTGCGCCGTCCACCAGTCCTGCATTGCGCCATCCGGCCCGAACTTGCGTCCCTGGTCATCGAAGCCATGGCCCATCTCGTGCCCGATCACTGCCCCGATGGCGCCGTAGTTCACCGCGCATCGGCATTCGGGTCGAAGAACGGCGGCTGCAGTATCGCAGCTGGGAAGACGATCTCGTTGTTCGAGGGGTTGTAGTAGGCGTTGATCTCCTGCGGCGTCATCTGCCACTCGCCGCGATCGACCGGCTGGTTGAGGCGCGCCACCTGGTAGTTCCACTGCCACTGGGCCGCGCGGCGTACGTTGCCGAGCGAGGTCGTCGCGGCGGATGACGAGCGCGGAGTAGTCCTTCCACTTGTCCGGATAGCCGATCTTGGGAGTGAAGGCCACGAGCTTCTCGTGGGCGTGCGTCTTGGTCGGCGGTGTCATCCAGTCGAGGGCATCGATGCGCTCGCTCAAGGCGGCGCGCAGGTCGGCCACCAGCTGCTGCATCTTGACCTTCGATTCGGGCGGAAAATACTGCGCGACGTACACCCGCCCCACCGACTCGCCGATGGCGTCATCGACCGCATCCACGGCGCGTTTCCAGCGCTCGCGCTGCTGCGGCTGCCCGCGCATGGTCTGGCCGTAAAACGCAAAGCGCGCCTCGTCGAAGCGCTTCGGCAGATAGGGCGCATGGCTGCTGAGGTAGTGGAACGTCAGAAAGGCCCGGAGGGTAGGCACCGGCGTGCGGTTGAAGAGCGCGGCGAGGTCGCGTATTGCGCTGAGCTCCCCGAGCACCAGCTGCTGACGATCGCCGAGCTGCTGGGCCTCGAGAAAGGCCTGCCAGGGAAAGCCGGGCGCGAAGGCGAGCAGCTGCTGCCTGCTGCGTGGGTTGTAGATGGCGCTCACGTCGCGGCGCTTCTCGATCGGCCATTGCACCTGCGCCGCCGCGGTCTCGAGCGCCATGATGGCGCGCGCCTTCGCGGGCGCTCGCTCTCGCCTCCGAGTGTCAGCATCTGCGCGATGTAGGCGACATACTTGGCGCGCAGTTCCTTCAGCTGCGGATCGTCCTTGAGATAGTAGTCGCGGTCGGGAAGGCCGAGCGTCGACTCGCTGATGAAGATGCAATAGCGATCCGGGTCCTTGAAGTCCGCCGGCAACTGCACGTCGAACAGCGACGCAAAACCCTGCTCACCGAAGAGGTGCGCATCTGCGCGGGCGTGCGCGCAGCGGCGATGCGCGCGAGGTCGCCCTGCGCCGGCGTGAGCCCGTTGGCCTCGATCGCCGCCTCGTCCATGTAGGCGGCGTAGTAGTCCCCGATCTGCTGCTCGGGCGTACCGGTGGCGGCGTGGGCACCGCCGCCTGCTCGATGATCCCGCGCACGCGCTGCTTGGAGAGGTCGTCGAGGCGGTCGAAGGGCCCGAAGCTCGCCTTATCGGCGGGAATGGTGAAGTTTTCGTACCAGGCGCCGTTTGCGTAGGCGAAGAAGTCATCCCCCGGCTTCACCTGCGCGTTGCCCGCGCTGAGGTCCAGGCCGAAGTCCCCGATCGCGGCCTTAGCGGCGGCAGGCACCGTGGCAGGCGCTGCTGTGTCCTGCACGGCGGGGGCGGAGGTGGCGGGCATGCTTTCTCCTCGGCGGGCCTGGAAGCACAGCCCGCGATGAGCGCGAGCACAGCCATCCACGACAGTAGTCTCATGGGACTTAGACCTTCGCAGAACTCGAGGGCGCGCATGATACGGGAGCGCAGCCCACCGTGGGCCAGGGTGGCGGAAAAGTCCCGCGCCAGGTGACGCTGTGCCTCGCCTTGGCGGCAAAAGCCTTCGCTTCATCGCCCCGCGGGAACGTCCCCGAACTCTTGCACCAGGTCGCGCCACTCGGCGCGCGCGGGCCGGCCGCGCGCGCGCGTCTCGGTACCGAAGTACAGAAAGCCGACGATGGCGTCGCCCGGCGCAAGCCCGAGGGCTGCCTTCACGCTCGCATCGTAGGCGGGACCCCCGGTCTTCCACATGGCGTTGAAGCCGAGCGCGTAGGCTGCGAGCATCATGGCGTGCGCGGCTGCCGCGGCCGAGAGCGTCTGCTCGATGACCGGTATCTTCACCGCGGGGTTGCAGCGCGCGGCCACCACCACGATCAGCGGCGCGCGGAATGCCTTGAGGCGCTCGCGCTGCAGGGTCTCTTCGTCCGCCTGCGCGTGCGTGCGCCGCAGGTGATCGGCGAGCAGCTCGCCGAAGCGCGCGCGCCCCCCGCCGCGCACGACCACGAAGCGCCAGGGGCGCAGGCGCCCGTGGTCCGGAGCGCGCGTGGCGCTGGAAAAAATGAGCTCCAGCGCCCCCGCATCGGGTGCCGGATCGGTAAGCGCCGTGGCGGAGCGGCGCGCCAGAAGCGCGTCTATGGCTTGCATGGGCGCATTGTCGCAGACTCCTCACGGTGCTGACGCTGTCCGAAGCCTGCGAGCGCAACAAGGGGCCGATACTCGCGGTGCTCACCGCCGAGCTCGCCGCCAGCCGCCGCGTGCTCGAGATCGGCAGCGGCACCGGTCAGCACGCCGTGTATTTTGCAACGCACCTGCCGCATCTGCTGTGGCAGCCGAGCGAGCTGCCCGAGAACCTGCCGCCGCTTGCGCAGCGCATCGCGCTGGAAGGTCCGGCGAACCTGCAAGCGCCGCAGGCGCTCGACGTGCGCGACACCTCCTGGAAGGTGGCGCCCGCCGACGCGGTGTTCAGCGCCAACACGCTGCATATTATGTCCTGGGGCGAAGTCGGGGACTTCTTTCGCGGCGTGGGTGAGCTGCTCGCAGCACCAGGCGTGCTGTGTGTCTACGGACCCTTCCGCTACGGCGGGCGACACACCAGCGACAGCAATGCCGAATTCGACGCTTACCTGAAGGCGCGCGATCCAGCCAGCGGCATCCGCGAGTTCGAGGCGCTCGATTCCCTGGCGCGCTCCGCGGGCCTCGATCTCGCCGCCGATCACGCGATGCCGGCCAACAACCGCACGCTGGTCTGGCGGCGGCCGCCGGCACGGCGGTTGGCGTAGAGTGTGCCCCGTGGACGCCGATACGCTGCGCGAGATTCGCGACGCCATCCGCACCATTCCGGATTACCCCAGGCCGGGGGTGATGTTCCGCGACATCACCACGCTCCTCGGCGATGCGCGCGCCTTCCGCCTGGTGGTGGATCATCTGGTGAAGCCGTGGCTTAGCGAGCGGGTCGACCGTGTCGCGGGGATCGAAGCGCGCGGCTTCATCCTCGGTGGTGCCATCGCGCACCAGCTGGCGGCCGGCTTCGTGCCGATACGCAAGAAGGGCAAACTTCCGCACACCACCGTGCGCGTCGCCTATTCGCTCGAGTACGGGCTCGACGAGATGGAGATGCACCGCGACGCGCTGCTTCCCGGGGAGCGCATCATTCTGGTGGATGATCTGCTCGCTACGGGCGGTACTGCCGAGGCCGCCGTGAAGCTGCTGCGCTCGCTCGGGGCGCATATCCTCGCCGCCTTGTTCATCATCGACCTGCCGGAGCTGGGGGGCGCGGCGCGGCTCGCCACGCTCGAGGTGCCGGTGAGGACCCTGGTCACCTTCAGCGGGCACTGAGGTCTGTCGTCGCCCGCGCGACGGCCCTCAAAATCTTCCTTTATGTTCAATAAGATAAAGTGTGTGGTCGGCGCCAACATTACGTCGCGGTCATACGGCGCTGGCTTGGCGGGATTCCGGTCATAATATCCGCGCCTTGGTACCCGGGGAGCCTGCCTCACCGGCGGGGCGCTCGCAGCAGCGCAGGCGCAACCGGTCTGGCACCCTGCCAAGGCACAGCTGCGCGTTACTTTACTTTCGGAGACTAAATCGATGTTCAAGAAGCTCGTTCCAGTCATTGCCCTGGGGCTGCTCGCAGGTCCGGTGGTCGCCGCTGACGCACCGGCCACCGCGCCGGCCGCCGATCAGTCCAGCTCGGCCCCGGCAAAGGCGCACCACAAGAAGCATCACAAGAAGGGCAACAGCAAGCCCTCCGACGCGTCCTCGACCACACCGGCCAAGTAACAATCACTTAGCTGAAGTTGCATCTGCGAAAGCCCCGCCGCGCAAGGCGGGGCTTCTTTGTCGGGCTTGGGGCGGGGCTTGCGGCTTTGCCGAAACGGGTTCAAATTCCTCTCCATGGATGGGGAGCAACAAGCCGCAATACATCAGGCGCTGGTCTCCGTACAACATGCCGTCACGAGCATGACCTTTCCGAGCTGCGATCAGGACGACCTGATTGAGGCGATTGATCGCGTCGAAGAGCAATTGCACACCACTCATCCGAACCTGGCGCTCATGTGCCGGTTCCTGAACTCGATCGCGAGAAGTCTGCGTGCGCAGCCCGAGGCGCGCGACGCCTGCCTCGCCATCGAAGACGCGATCGGCAAGGCCGGAATGCCGAGCACCTGGCAGTCGGGAATCTGATCATCCCGACCTCTCGCGCGCGGTCGCGCAGGCGCAGCTGACCGGCCGCACCGACACGTGCCCGCGCTCCTCGGGCGCGCGCACGCGCATCGGGGCGTTGCGCCGGCGCGCGCGTGCGGTCTAAGTTGGCGCAATGCTCACCCCGCTGTCCGAAACCCTGATCCTGCTGGCAGCTTCCGTGTTCCTGGTGTTGCTGGTGCGACGCCTGGCGCTGCCCACGAGCCTCGCCTACCTGCTGGTCGGGCTGGTGCTCGGACCGCATGCCCTCGGCGTGGTATCGGATTCGGGCACGACACGCTTGCTCGCCGAGCTCGGGGTCGCGTTCCTGCTGTTCACCCTGGGGCTGGAGTTCTCTCTGCCGCGGATGCTCGCCATGCGCCGCGAGGTGTTCGGCCTGGGCGCTTTGCAGGTGTTCGTCACCACCGGCGTGTTTGCGCTGCTCGGGCACCTGCTCGGCATCGGCTGGCTCATCGCCATCGTCCTCGGGGGCGCGGTGGCGATGAGCTCGACCGCGATCCTGCTGCAACAGCTCACCGACCGTGCGGAGCTCAACCGCACCCACGGTCGCCTGGCGTTCGCGATGCTGCTGTTCCAGGACCTGGCGTTCGTGCCGTTTCTCGCGCTCGGCGTCATGCTGGCCGCAGGCGGAGCCCACTTCCAGCTCAGCGGCAGCCTCGTGGCGGTCATCGGCGGCGTGCTTGCAATCGTGGCGGTGCTCGCCGCCGGCCGCTGGCTGCTGCGTCCGCTGTTTCACGAAATCGCCCACAGCCGCCTGCGCGAGTTGTTCACGCTGGCGGTGCTGCTGGTGGTGCTCTCTTCGGCGTGGATCTCGCACCTCGCCGGGTTATCCTTCGCGCTCGGTGCCTTTCTCGCCGGCATGATGCTCGCCGAAACCGAGTACCGGCATCAGATCGAGGCGGCGATCCGCCCGTTTCGCGACATCCTGCTGGGGTTGTTCTTCATCTCCGTCGGCATGCTGCTCGACATGCGCCTGTTGGGGCGCGTCAGCGAGCTCGCCACGGTGCTGGCCATGCTCGCGACGCTGGTGGTCCTCAAGGCAATCATCGCCGCCGTGGTCACCCGCCCGTTCACCGATTCGCGCTTCAAGGCGCTGCGTACCGGCATCGTTATGTCGATCGGCGGCGAATTCGGCGTTGCGCTGTGCTCGATCCTGCTGCAGGCGGGGCTCGCGCCGGAGCGTTACGGTGAGCCGCTGGTGGTGGCGATCGTGCTGTCGATGATCGCGAGCCCCTTGATCCTCAACAACAACAAGCGCGTGGCGCGCCTGCTGCTGCGCGAGCAGGCCCCGGCGCCCACCGCCAGCGAGCGCGAGGAGGCGGCGACCGGGCAGATCGCGCGGCGCGAGCACGTCATCCTGTGCGGTTTCGGGCGGGTGGGCCAGAACGTGGCGCGGGTGCTCGAGTCACAGGGCTTCGAGTACATCGCCCTCGATCTCGATCCCGCGCGCATCCGCGCCGCACGCCAGGCGGGAGACCCGGTGCTGTTCGGCGATTCGGCGGACGAGGAGATGCTCGTCAAGGCGGGCGTTGAGAGCGCGAGCGCGCTGGTCATCAGCTTCTCCGATCCCGCCACCGCGCTCGGCATCCTGCACAGCGTACGGCGCCTTCAACCGCAGCTGCCGGTGCTGGTGCGCACTCAGGACGACGCCCGCCTCAAGGAGTTGCAGGACGCGGGCGCCACTGATGTCGTGCCCGAGACCTTCGAGGCGAGCCTCATGCTCGTCTCGCACGTGCTGATGTTGCTGCGGGTACCGGTCGCGCGCGTGGTGCGCACGCTCGGCGACATCCGCAACAGCCGCTACGCGGTGCTCCGGAACATCGTGCGCCGCGGCGATCCGCAGCCGATCGATGAGACCAGCGAGCAGCGCGAAGAGATCAAGTCGGTAGTGGTGCCGCCTGGGGCGTGGGCGGTGGGACGGAGCCTCGGCGAGGTGCGCGGGCGCGGCGTGGAGGTGACATTCACCGGCGTGCGCCGCCTGGGGATCCTTGGCCGCGAGCCCGCGCCCGACACCATACTGCGCGACGGCGACATCGTCGTTATATACGGAGCGCCCGAGGAGCTCGAACGCGCCGAAGCGGTGCTGCTGGCCGGATGAGAACAGTGAACCGCAGCGACATCCACTTCCCGCCCAAGCACGAGCCGCTGCGCGACGACGTGCATGCGCTCGGAGTGCTGGTGGGAGAGATCCTGCGCGAGCAGGGCGGGCAGCAGTTGCTCGAGCTGGTGGAGCTCGATCGCATCGCGGCCATCCGCGCCCGCGGCGGCGACGACCGCGCGCGCACCGAGCTCGCGGCCTGCGTGCGCGGCCGGCAGCCGGCGCTGGCACGCGACCTGGTGCGGGCCTTCTCGACCTGGTTCCAGGCCGTGAATCTCGCCGAGCAGGTACACCGGATCCGCCGCCGCCGCGACTACTTCCTCAAGGACAGCCAGCGCCCGCAGCCCGGCGGCGTGGAGGATGCGATCGTGGCGCTGAAGGCCGCCGGCCTCACGCACGCGCAGCTCCTCGAGCTGCTCGGCAGCCTCTCCATCGAGCCGGTATTCGCCCCGCATTCGATCGAGGCCGGCCGCAGGACGCTGCTGCGCAAGCAGCAGCGCATCGCGCAGCGCCTGCTCGAGCGGCTCGATCCGAGCCTGACGCCCAACGAGGAGCGCAGCCTCTGGAACAACATCCGCATGGAGCTGACCGCCGCCTGGCAGACCGAGGAGCTGCCGCGCGAGCGGCTCACGGCGGCCGATGAGCTCGAGCAGATCCTGTTTTACCTGGTGGAGATCCTCTACCGCGTGGTACCGGCGTTCTACGAGGAGATCGCCCAGGCCCTGGGGAAGGTATACGGCACCACCTCCGCGCCGGTGCGCGTGCCCTCGATCCTGCACATCGGCTCCTGGGCAGGCGGCGACATGGACGGCAATCCGGACGTGCATGCCAAGACGATCCGCGAGACCCTCGCCCGCCAGCAGCAGGTGATCGTGCAGAGCTACTTCGGCGAGTGTCAGGCGCTCGCGCAGCGGCTGTCGCAGAGCGCGGGACGCGTGTCCGCTTCGGCGGATCTCGTCAAGCGCACCGACGAGTACACGCGTCTGCTGCCCGGGGCGCGCGCCATCACCCCGGCGCGCCACGACCGCATGCCCTACCGCGTTTTTCTGGCGCAGATCGGCGAGCGCCTGCGCAGCGTCCACGAGGGGCGCGCCAGCGGCTACGAGAACGCCCGCCAGTTGCGCGATGACATCGGCCTCATCGCGACGAGCCTGAAGGCCAACAAGGGCGCCAATGCCGGGCTGTTCTACGTCGAGCGGCTGCTGCGGCGGATCGATACCTTCGGCTTTCACCTGGCCACGCTCGATGTGCGCCAGCACGCTACCGTGTTGCATCACGTCATCGCCCGCGGATTCGATGATGCCCGCTGGACCGCCCGCGTGCGCCGCGAGCGCCGCGACCTGCTGGCGCAGGCGCTCGAGAGGGATCGCGGGCCGCTCGTCGAGCTCGACGCGCTCGGCCGGCGCACGCTCGCGGTCTTCGATGCCATCATGCAGGGCCGTCATCGTTACGGCCCTGAGGCCATCGGCTACTTCATCGTGAGCGGCGCCAGCGGCGCTGACGATGTGCTGGCGGCCCTGCTCCTCGCCCGCTGGGCGGCCGCTTACGACAAGCGCACCGGGGAAGTCGCCCTCGACATCGCACCCCAGTTCGAATCCGTCGAGGCGCTCGAGCGCTGCGGCGACACGATGCAGGAGCTGCTGGCGGACCCCCTCTACCGCCGCCACCTGGAGGCGCACGGACGGCGGCAATGCGTCCTGATCGGCTACTCCGACAGCAACAAAGAGACCGGTCCCTGCGCCTCGCGTATCGCAATCCACCGGGCTCAGCAGGATCTCGCCCGGGTACTCGCCGCGGGCGGGGAGCAGCACGTGCTCTTCCACGCCCGCGGCGGCAGCCTGGCGCGTGGCGGCGGGCGGATCGAATCGATCGTGAGGGCAGCGCCCGCCGGGGCCATCGATGGCGTGCTGCGCATCCGCGAGCAGGGTGCGACGGTTAAGCAGGGCTATGGGCTTCGCCCCATCGCCATGCGCACGCTCGAGCGTGCTTTCAACGCGCTCAGCCTCACCACAGCGGCCGTGCGTCGCGGGCAGCTGGCGGCCGATTCCGCCGAGCAGCTGCAGATCGCGGCGTTGCTCGCGCAGGAGAGCCGCGCTGCCTATCGGCGCCTGGTCTGGGACGACGCGCAGTTCTACCAGTTCTTCCAGGCCGTGACCCCCATCGACGTGATCGAGCGCATGCAGATCGGTTCGCGTTCCGCGCACCGCTCGGAGGGGGCGGGCATCGCGGGACTGCTGCCCGTGCCGTGGGTGTTCGCCTGGGCGCAGACGCGCTACATGCTGCCGGGCTGGTACGGCGCGGGCGCCGGGCTGGCCGCCGTCGTGCGGCAGCACGGGCTGCCGCGGATGCGCGAGATCAGCGCTGGCTGGTTCTTTCTGCGCAACCTCATCGATGACGTGGAGACGCTGCTGGCGCGCGCGGACCTCGAGATTGCGCACTACTACGACGCGCTCGCGCCCGAGCCGCTGCGCCACTATGCGGACGACATCCGTGCCGAATACCAGGCGGCGTGTGCACAGGTGCTCGCCATCCGCGACAGCCGCGCTTTGCTCGATTCCGATCCGACATTGCAGCGCTCGATCCAGCTGCGCAATCCCTACGTCGATCCGATGAACCTCATGCAGGTGGACCTGTTGCAACGCTGGCGTGCGAGCGGGCGCCAGGATCGCGACCTGTTCGAAGCCCTGCTGGCGAGCGTCGGCGGGATCGCGCAGGGCCTGCAGAGTACGGGCTGAACGCGCACCCCGCCGCCAGCGCCCTCGACAGCGAGCCATGCCCGACACCCTGACCATCCGTCCCGCCGCCGAGCACGAGATGCCCCTCGTCCTCTCCTTCATCCGCGAGCTCGCCGTGTACGAGCGTCTCGAGCACGAGGTGGTCGCCACGGCGGCGGACCTTGCCGCGGCGTTGTTGGGTCCACGGCCCTACGCTGAAGTGGTCTTCGCATGCCTCGATGACACCGCGGTGGGCTTCGCGCTCTTCTTCCACAACTTCTCGACGTTCGCCGGCAAGCCCGGAATCTACCTGGAGGACCTGTTCGTGCGCCCGCAGGCGCGCGGGCGCGGCATCGGAAAGCGGCTGCTCGCCTGGCTGGCACGCACGGCGCTTGAGCGCGGTTGCGCGCGGCTCGAATGGGCGGTACTCGACTGGAACGCGCCGTCGATCGGTTTCTACAAGAGCCTCGGGGCGGTCGCGCAGGAGGAGTGGACGACGTTTCGACTCACCGACGAAGCACTGCAGCGCCTGGCCCGCGAAGCCCCGGCATGAGGGATCAGGGTCGCCGGTAAACGACGCCGTCCTTCATCACGAAGACGACACGCGCCACGGCCTCGATGTCACGCGTCGGATCGCCGCTCACGGCGACCAGATCCGCCAGCATCCCCGCGCGCACGCGGCCGAGATCGGCCTCGCGGCGCAGAATCTGCGCATCGGTCGCGGTCGCGGCGGTGAGCGCCTGCACGGGCGTCATGCCATCACGCACCATCCACTCGAGCTCGCGGTAGCTGCTGCCGTGGGCAAAAACACCCACATCGCTCCCGCAGCCGATGGTGACACCCGCTTTCATCGCCGCGGCGAACGCCCGCTTCGCGGCCTCCATGCCGGGAGTCGGCGCGGATTTCCCCGGCAGGTACTGCTCGAAGTATTCCCCGTAGGCCTCCTGCGCGGTCAGGGTCGGCAGATACGCCACACCGCGCGCCGCCATGAGCTTGAAGACCTCGGGCGTACCGTTGAAGCCGTGCTCGATGGTATCCACCCCCGCTAACGCTGCGCGGCGCATCCCCTCCGCGGTGGTGGCGTGAGCGGCCACCGGCCGCCCGGAGGAGTGCGCGGTCTCCACGAGCGCCTTCAGCTCCTCCTCGCTGAACGTGGGCTGCTCGCTGCCGCCCGGACCCCAGCGGAAGTCGGCATACACCTTGATCCAGTCCGCGCCGCGCCCGGCCTGCTCGCGCACCGCGCGGATCACTTCGGCCACTCCGCTCGCCTCCTCGGCGCCCTGCGGCGTGCAGCACACGTCGGGACGCAGGCCTCGCGGCGCCGGACCATACGCGCCCGTCGCAACGATGGCACGCGTGGAGACAAACAGGCGCGGACCGTCGATGAGGCCGTCCTCGATCGCCTGCCTCAGCGACAGGTCGGCGTAATCCGCCCCTTCGGTCCCGAGATCGCGCAGCGTGGTGAAGCCCGCCAGCAGCGTCGCCCGCGCCTGCCGGCCCGCGCGCAGCGTGCGGTAAGGCACCGCCTCCCTGAGCACCTGATCGTCCCAGCGGCTCTCGTTGTAGGGGTGCAGGAACAGGTGCGAGTGCGCATCGATGAGCCCCGGCAGCAGCGTTGCGCCCGGCAGGTCGGTCACCGTTGCGGAAGCGGGCGTGTGAACCGCGCTCTGCGGTCCCACCGCCAGGATGCGCCTGCCTGCGGTGAGCACCACCCAGCCGGGATGCGCCGGCTCGCCCGCGGTCCATACCTGTGCCGGGCGCAGCAGCGTTGCGGGAGGATCTGCACCGGCGCCGAGCGCCGGAGTGACGACGACAGCGAGCGCCGCGAGGCAGGCGCGGGCGAGGACGCTGCTCACGACCCCATCAGCACGGTCGTATCGTAGCTCTCGAATCCCTGGATGGCGCGTGCGTAGGCATTGAACACCAGCCGCTCCGCCACCTTGTCGGCGCGCGGCGCCAGCAGCATGCGCAGCACCACGTCATCCGCGGGTCGCGTCGCCTCCTCCGCCAGCAGCTGCTCGATGACGCGCGTGAGGCGATGGTACAGCTCGTTGACGAAGCGCAGGTGCGCGCCATCGTGCACCTGCTCGGCCGGACCGTAAGTGCCGCGCGCCTCCTCCGCGAGCTCGTGCAGAAACAGATTGAGCAGCCGCGCCTTGTCGACCAGCCGCAGCTCAGCGAAGAAGTCGATTTCGGAATTGAGGTTCATGACGTGCCCATGCGGAGCAAGCCGCGCTATGCAGGGAAGAAGTCGATCGGCTTGGTGGTGGTGATCGTGTCAACGTCCTTAGGGTCGAAACGGAACAGCCGCACCAGCGCGATGATCTTGCGCTCGAGGTCCGCATCCTTCAGCTCGCTCGAGACCACCCGGCACATGATCACTTCGCCGGCCGGCGCGATGGTGAACTCGAGCACGAGTTTGCCCTGCAGCTCCGCGTTGTCACGCAGCGCGCGCGCATACAGGCTGTAGATGCGGCCCTTGTTGCGGTCGAAGACCAGCTCGATCTCCTCGCGGGAGCGCGCGGCCTTGCCGCCGCCGCCGCTGCTGGCGGGGCCGCGGCTGTTGAGACCGGACCGCGCGATCCCCGAATTGACCGCGGTCGTATCGTGGCCGGTGAGCGAGCCTGCGCCGGTGCCGAAGCCGCGGCTGCTGTTGGCGGAGGTGATGCCCCCGCTCCCGACGCCCACCTTGGACGTGATCAGCGAGCGCTCGGCGTGCGCATCGGCGCCGACCGCACCGGACAGATTCTTCGTCTCGAGCGGCGTCAGGTCCATGACGTCGCGCAGGTCGGCGAGCTCGTCCTTCACCTGATTCAGCTGTTTCTGCGCCTTCTCATGCGCGCGCTGGCGCGGGTCGACCGGCGGCGGCTTCAGCGCGATCTTCGGCTCGATCTTCGGCTTCTCCTGCGGCTTCGGCGGCGGTGGCGGTGGCGGCGGCTTGGGCTTTTCCTCCAGCATCACGCGCACCAGGCGCTGCGGGACGTCCTCGAACGCGGCGCGCTTCGGCGTCGGCAGCAGCGGGAAGAGGATGCCCAGCACCACGAACACGATGAGCAGCACGCGCAGGATCCTGCGGAAGCGCGCGCTCGACTCCGGGTCGCCTTCCCAGGGCAGTTCGTATTCGCGGTAATAAGGGGCGAGCAGCATCTTCGCTTACACCGGCTTGAACTGGCCCGGAGCGACCGGCTTTTCCTTCTGGATCACGGCGAGCGAGATGCGTCCGTAGTCCGCATCGGTGCAGGTCGCCATCACCCGCTTCAGCACCTCGTACGGCAGCGCCTTGTCCGCCATGATGGTGATCTCGCGCTGCGCCAGATCGCGCTCGGTCATCTCCCTGCCCACCAGCAGCGGGCGCTTGAGCGCGGCGCGCAGCGGCTCGACCAGCGCGCCCGTGGCCGGCGCGGATGTCGGCGACCGTGGTGATGAACTCTCCCTGCACGAACAGTCGGTCCTGGTGATCATCACCACCACCGACTGCTTTGGTGCGACCTGTGCGATCGATTGCGGGATCTCGATGCCCTTGGTGTTCTGGATGACCTCGACCTCGGTCGAATACACCAGCAGGAACGCCACCATCACCGAGAGGATGTCGATGAGCGGTATGAGATTCAGCTGCGCATCGGCCCGGTTGCGCAGGTGGTGCTGCGCCATGCGCAGGGCGCGGTTCGAGATGCTCATGAGTGTGCTCCGCCCCTGGGGGATGCTGCCGGGCCCGATGGCTGCTGCCGGAGCAGGCGACGCCCCGGTGCCCGGAGCCGCTGCCGGGCCGCCCTCGGTCGCCGGTGCATCGCCGATGGAGATGTCCGGGAACAGCTCGGCCTGCACGACGTTCGCGCCCTGGCCGGTCTCGAACACCCGCACGTGGTCCATCACCTGCACCAGCGTGTCATAGGGGGTGTCCGGCTCCAGCAGGATGCTGGCATCGGTCTTCTCGGGGAACTTTGCCTTGACGCGCTTCAGGTACTCGGTGAGCGCCGTCGTAGTCATAACCCTTGGCGGTGTTGGCGATCGATCGCGAGCGGCCCGCTGTTGCGGTCGGCGATCTGCAGCAGATCCTTGCGCACCATCACTTCCAGCTGCAGTCCCGGCGGCGGCTCCCGGAACTCGGTCTGCGATGCCGGCAGATTCAGCTGCAGGATCACGGTGCGGGAGAACACCGCGGTCATGAGCAGGAACGTCACGAGCACCGTGAAGATGTCGATCATCGGCACGAGCAGCAGCTCGGCCGGCTTGCGCGAGTGTCGCTCGAGCTTGCGGTATTGATACGAACGGCGCATGCGGGACCTTCAGTCCTTCGAAGAGCGCGCGATGCCGCAGACCGCGTCAGGCCGCGGCGGGAGCCGCGCCGTGCCGCTCGGTGATCGCGTTCAGGAACTTGACCGAGGCCATCTCCAGGCTGTCGATCAGCTCGGTGGTCTTGGTCTGCAGCCACGCGTGGATGAACAGCAGCGGCACCGCCGTCATCAGGCCGAAGGCCGTGCAGTTCATCGCCACCGAGATGCTCGCCGACAGCAGGTTGGCCTTCTCGGCCGGATTGACGGTCGCCACCGCGGCGAAGGCGCGGATCAGGCCCATGACCGTGCCGAGCAGCCCGAGCAGCGTTGCGAGGTTGGCGAAGGTCGCCAGGTAGTGCGTGCGCTTCTCGAGCCGCGGCACGACCTCCATCAGGCTCTCCTCCATCGCCTTCTCGATGTCGTCGCGGCGCCGCGCGGACTGAATGCGCGCCAGGCCGTAGTTGAGGATGTGCCCGATGGCCGAGTCCGATTTCGAGCGTCACCTGCGCCACCTGACGGAAATTGCCCTGCGACAGCAGGGGCACGATCTCGTTCCACAGGCCGCGATTACGCGCCGCCGTGTGCGTCAGGTAGATGTAGCGCTCGATGGCGATCGCCAGACCCACCACGAACACGATGGCGATCGGGTACATGAAGTCCCCGCCGCCCTGAAAGAATCGCACGATCACATTCCACAGGCCCATCTGACACTCCCGCTCGAAAAAACCGCCACATAAGGGACCAAGACTAACGAAAACTGAATGACATATAGCCAAAAAGCTGCGACCTGGCTCTCATCTGCGATGTTGCGCCCCGCATATTTCAGGGCTTGCTCCCGGACCCCGCAGGAGGCCCCGCTGCGGGAGCGGTCGCATCGCTCTTCAGGGCGTCGTAATAGCGGTTTTCCCGCCGGAAAACGTCCCGGTCGAGGGGCTGCAGTACCTCGTCGAGGAGGCTGTTCACGGGCCTGCCTACCAGGTCGCCGAGGTCCGAGCGCTTCCACGGCACGATGTACAGCACCTTCGGCAGCTCGCGATTGCCGGTGATCTCGGTCGTGTCGAGCTGGAGGCGATCCGGCCCCCTGGCAGCCTTTGGCGCTGCAGCCTTCGCCGGCGCCGCAGCGCTGTCCCCGGAACGCGCTGACCGCGGCGCGCTGGCTGCATCCGCAGCGCTCGTCGCACCGCCGGCGGCGGGCCTGTCGGGGGACACGCGCGCAGGGGCGGGCGTTGCGGGTGTGGTGTTCACTCCCGGCTCGAGTTGATCCGGAGGCGGGATCGCGCGCGCGGGAGCGGCAGGCTGCGTGGGCGCCTCCGGCGCGGCGCCCTGTTGGGCGAGGGCGGCGCCCGGCGCCATCACGCACACGAGTACGGCGAGCGCGAGCGATGTGATCGGATTGAAGATACGTAACTGTGCGACCGCCATGTCAGCCTCCTGTCCTGGACGCCGCGCTCACCGCCGCCGCGTGCCCGGGACTCTCGCCCTGGGCCGGCTGCGGATTCGGCTGCGGCGCGGGGGTCGGCCCGGTCGGCGCAGGCGCTCCGGGAGCCGCTTCCGGCGCCGGCGCGGGAGCCTCTCCGGGACGTTTCCCCATCCCCAGGCGTTGCCGCAGCTCCGCAATCCAGCCGCTCACCGGCTTGTCTTCACCCGTCAGTTGCCGGTACCGCTCGAAGTCGGTGAGCGCGCGCTCGGGCTCCCCCAGATACAGATCCGACAACACTCCCAGGTTCCGCCACGCGGGGGCGTAGCGCGGATCCGCGGCGATGGCCCGCTCGTAGGACGTCGCGGCATCCTTGAACTCCCCGCGCATTCTCTGGGTGGCGCCGAGCTCGGTCCACGCCAGCGCGCTGCCACTCTCGCGCGTGACGGCGCTCCTGAGGCTCTGTTCCGCCTGCTCGAGGTGGCCCTCCTTGCGCTCGAGGATCGCAACATTCACCAGTGGAGCTGCGAACTGCGGGTACTGCAGTGCGACCTGCTTGAATCCCAACTCGGCCTCGACGGCATTGCCCGCGCGCATGAAGCTCACCGCGCTCTGAAAATCAGCGCGGGCCTCGTCCGAGACCTCGGGGCGCGGGGCCGCGGCAGCCTCTGCAGCCGCCGCGCCCGGGACAGTTGCCGGCGAGGATCGTGCGCCTGCGGCGCCCGCTGGTCTGGCGGTGGCAGCGCCCGCGGGTGCAGCAGCGGCAGCCTCTGCGGGGGATGCAACAGCCGCGGGCGCGGGAGATGCCGCGGGCCCCGAGATCGGTCGCGCCGGCGGCGGTGCCCTGAGTACGGGCGAGGAGCTGCACGCGGCGAGATCGGCGAGCGTCACAGTGGCGAGCGCCGCGGCCATCAGTGCGCTGGCCACGGCGCGCGTGCCTCCGCTCGCGCGCAGGGCGCGCCGCGCGTCGGCCGCGGCCGGCCGTGCCGGCTCAATCGAGGCTCGCCACCACATCCTGTGTCATCTCCGTCTTGCCGTAACGCGCGGGCTTGAGCTCCGCGAGCGCCTGAAAGCTCCTGCGCACCCATTCGTCGTACACCCCATCCCTGGCGCGGGCCGCATTCAGCTCGTGCGCCTTGATGGCCTGCTCCTCGAAGGGGAACACCTGCTCCTCGAGCAGGGAGTTGTATTCCTCGAGCGCATCGCCCTTCAGGTTCTTCGGCCGCTCGGACGCCAGGATATCCTTGGCTAGGGTGCGATACAGGTCGGCCATCTCGTAGGTCGCAGCCGTCGTCACCTCGGCGACCTGATATTCGGCGGCGCGCTTGTAGCCATCCAGGGCGGTTTCGAGCGCATTGCGTTTCACCAGCAGGCTCTTCTTGAGCGGCGCGCTGAGCCGCACGGCGCGGAACGCATCGCGCGCGGGCTGCGCGAGCACCAGCTGCGCCTTCGCGGCCAGATAGTGCGTGCGATCGGTGCGCTCCGCACCCCCTTGCGCGTCGGCGCGAATGATCTCCTGGTACCAGTGATCGCGCCGCGCGATCTCGCCCCCCTTGCCGGCATAGTCCGCCAGGCGCTGGCGCGCTTCCTGCGCTGCCGGCAGCGGTGTGGGGTTCGCGGCAACGAACTTCTCCAGCATGCTCGCCGCCTTGGGAGAGTTGCCGGCCCGGGCGTACAGGTCCGCCGATTGCATCAGCGCTTCACGCTGCACGGCGCGCTCCTCGGCAGGATTCGCGGCGATCCTCTCGAATTCCGCGGCCGCCTCCCCCGGGCGGTCCGCCGCCGCGTACGCCACGGCAAGCTTGCGCGTCACTTCCGGCTGCAGCCGATGCTGCGGGAACGCGCGGCGAAAATCCTCCAGCACGCCGATAGCGCGCTGCCATTGCTTCAGGACGATGAGCTCGGTAGCCGCATCGTACTGCGCGTTGGCGCGGATCTTCGACTGCGGGGCGACGCGCGCCACGCGCAGGTAGTCCTCGACCGCCGCGCCGGCATCGCCCGCCTTCTGCTTCGCCTCGCCCTGCTTGTAGATACTCGCCGCGAGGCGCTCGGTGAGATCGGCACGCATCTTGTCGTCGGTTCCGGAGAGCTCGCGCGCTTGGCTGTAAGCGGGCTCCGACTTGTCATACTCGCCCTGGTCGAAGTGCGCCTGCGCGATGATGGTCCAGGCGATGCGCTGCTTGGCGAGGTCCACCGGCGGCTGCCGTGCGAGGATCGATTCGGACACGCTGATGGCACGCGCGCGGTCGCCGGCCGCGAAGATCTCCTCGGCGGAGCGCGTGAGCACGCCGGCGCTGTCGGGATGCTCGGGAAAGGTCTGCGCGAATTTGAGACCGGCATCGGTGGCGCGGCGGTGCCAGGCGTCCTTCTCGGCGCCGCTGAGTGCCGCCTCCCCTTTCTGGTAGGAGACCAGGCCCGCGTAAGCGGCGGTCGCCGACTTGTCGTTCTTCGTATAGCCATAAGCGGTGCGTTCGTACTCGGTGGCCGCCTCACCGTACTGGTGGCTCTCGAACAACGCCTCCGCGAGCAGGTAGTTGGTCTGCGCGGAATCGGCGTCCCCGGGGAACGACTTCAGGTAGTCGCGGTACCAGCGCGCGGCCTCCTGGTAATCGGCGCTGCGCCCGGACTTCTGCGCGCTGGCATGAAAGTAGGTGGCGACGTCCTTGAGGTTGGTTTTCAGCTCCTGCACGACGCGCGCGTTGTCGGCGCGGCTGCGCGTCTTCCAGTAGGGCGAGTCGAAGTTATAACGCTCCACGAACTCGTGCTTGCCATCCAGCACCAGCTGGCTGAACCCACCCTTGGCGTAGGCTTCGATCGCCGCCATGTCCAGGTCGGGCGCCTGATCGGTGTAAGGGTCGCGCGCGACGTAGGCGCGGTAGACCGTGGCGGCATCCTGGTAGCGCTGCTTGTCGACGTACAGGTTCCCGAGCCGCAAATACAGCAGCCAGTCGTACGGCCGCTCGCCCTGCCGGCGCACGTACTGCTCGAGCGAAGCGGCACCCTCGGTGTAGGAGAAGGTGATGCTCATGACGCGCAGCGTGTCCTCGACCAGCTCGCGATCGGCGCGCTTGAGGCTCTCGAGACGCACCGACCTGCCGCGCGTCGTGCCGAGCTCCTTGTCGAGCACCCCTCCGAAGGATGGCAGGCTCTCGAGAGTGAGGGATTGCTTGAACAGCGACCAGCCATGCTTGTAGAGGCTCTGCTGATAGAAGGCGGAGCTCGCCCCGCGGCCGATCACCGCCGCGTAAGCGTGCTCGGCCTCAGGATAACGCCTGGCGGAAAACAGCAGCTCGCCGCGGCGGAATTGCACCTCATCGAGCTGCGGCGTCTGCGGGTAGCGCTGAACGATGCCATCGAGCGTGGCAAGGGCGGCCTCCGGCTGGCCGGTGGTCTCGTAGGCACGTGCCAGCTGGTAGAGCACCTGGTCGTTGCGCGCATAGTCGGGATAGGCCTTCAGCAGCGTCGTGTAGAGCTTGATCGCCTCGCCCCCCTGCAGGTCCACCATCGTCACCTCCTGCTCCAGGCGCTGCATCTCGCCGGCATCGAGGTTGAGATCTCCCAGGCGACGCAAGGCCTCCGCGCGCAGCCTGGGATCGGTGTTCTGCATTTCGAGGAAGTGCCGGTAGTTCTCCATCGCGCGCGCGCTGTTCGCGCTCGCCGGCTTGTCGCGATGCACCTCGACCTTCGCTCCTGTGAGATCGCCTATGGTGCGCGGCGGGCTCGCAGGCGGGCTCTGCGCCACGCCGCCGCCCGGCAGGCTCGCGAGCCACATCAGTGCGGCGGCGGCGACGCGCGGGGCGGGCGGTGTGAGGCGGCCGTTCATCGGCGCGGCTCCGGCGTCGCGGGCGGCGGCGCCCCTTGCGGCTGCGGCGGCGCCTCGCCCGGCGGCGGCTCCTCGCCACCCTCGGCGCCCTTCTGCAGCGGCGCCGGGGCCTTGCCACGCGCGGCGTCCGCATTGGCCGCACGGTCGTACATGGTCGCGAGCGCAAAGCGGGCCTGCACCTGGTAGGTGACGAGCCGGTCCTTCTGCTGCTCGAGCTCGTGCACGGCGATTCGCGCGAGGAAGGCGCTCTGCTTGTCCGCGGCGGCCGCGAGGCGCACCTGCAGCGCCTCGATGCGCCCGCGCAGCGCGGCCACACGGGCGGCGAACTCCCCGGTGTTCGCCGGCATGTTCCGGCGGGCGCGCTCGACGCGGATCCAGCGGCTCTGCGCCTCGTGCAGGGCGACACTCAGATCCTTCAGTCCCCGATGCTCCTGCCACAGGCGCGCCGCGAACGCCTCGTCCAGGCGGAAGTACAGCACCCCCTTCGCGAGCGCGAGGCGCGCGCGCGCCTCCGCGTTCTCGGGCGGATCGGGGGCAGCGGCGAGCGCGGCTTCCACGCGCTGCGCGCGCGCCCATTGCGCGCGCTCGGCGGGAGTGCCCAGGGCGGCGACGTCGTGCTGCGCCTCGATGGAGCGCAACTCGTTCTCGAGTGCCACGTTGCGCTGCTGCAGTGTCCCGACCGCGCCCGAGGCGAGCAGCGCATCGGCGCGCGGCAGCCGCTCGGCATAGGCGCGCTCGCGCGTGTCGATCATGTCCTGGAAGGCGCCCATGCTGTCGCCCCAGCGCTCGAGAGTTCCGTTCATGTACACCAGATCGCGGTAGTTCTTGAGCCCTTCCTGGAAATCGTGTCCGGCCAGCACGGCGTAGAGATAGGGGGTCTCGGGTGCAGCGGGCAGGCTCTTCAGGTCCCTGAACCAGCCGTGCAGTGCGCGGCGGCTCGCCTCCGGCTCCTGATCCTTCGCCAGCACCTCGCGCAGCAGTTCACCTTTCTCGATGCGTGCGACCGCCGCATCGAGTCGTACGTTCTCGTCCGCGAAGGAGGTGACGGCGCTCTCGTAGTACTCCGCCGACTGCGCGTTGGCATTCAGCTTGCTGAAGGCATAGGGCACCGCGAGATAGGACTCCTGCACCGCCGCATCGAGCATGTCGCGGCGGCGCAGCTCCATCCACGGGGTGAGCGCTCCCTGGTAGTCTCCGAGCGCCGCCTGCGCCCAGCCGGTGCCGAGCAGCGCCCTGTTCGAGTAGGGACCGTTGAGGCGCACGCGCTCGAGCGCCGGGCGCGCCCGCTGCGGCTGGTTCGCCTGCAGGCAGGCGAAGCCGAGCGCGAGGTTGGCACGGTCCCGCAGCGCTGCGAGCTCCGCGGTCGGCGCGGGCATGCTGCCGACGCCGGTGAGGAACGGATCGGCGTCGGCGAGGCGATTGTTGCGTACCAGCGCCACGCCGAGGTTGAAGCGCGCATAGGCGGACCAGACCGCGCCGCCGCGCCAGCCCGACAGCAGCCGGATCGCCTCGTCGTAACGGCCCTCGTGCATCAGCACGTTGCCGAACAGCAGCTCTTTCTGCGCCTCGAGATCCGGCGACATGCGTCCATTCACCTTGCGCAGGGCCGCGTCCGCCTCGGCGAGGTAGCCGCGCGCATACCACACCTGCGCGAGGTAGAACCAGGCGACGTTGCGCACGCCCGTCGGCACGTCGCTGGTCAGCAGTCTCTGAAAGATCTCGCCCGCCTCGTTGTGCATGCCGAGCTGCAGATACATCCCGCCCGCGAGCAGCTGCGCCTCCTCCTCGTGATGCGGCATGCGGCGCCAGTGCTGGTACGCGAGCAGGCGTGTCAGCGTCTCGAGATCCTTGTCCTGGAAGGAGTAAAACAGCACATCGCCGTAGTGCAGGTCACGGATACGCGTCACCGGAATCTTTTCCGGATCATGGCGGCGCGCCTGCGCCGCGCCCGCGAAGAGCACTGCGAGGACCGCAGCCAGAAGCAGCGCGCGCATGGACCAGCGATGCATCAGCGGCTATTCCCAGTCCTTGATCTCGAACTCCGGCTGCAGCTTCCTCTGCCGGTCGTCGATCTTGAGCTCGAGGTACTTCGCGCCCACCCCCTTCTCGAATCGGATCGAGGCGCCGCGCTTGTAGTCGCGCTCGTTCGGCCCCTTGCCGTTGAAGAATGCCACCAGCTCGTGCGTCCCCACCTTGAGATTGCCGAGATACAGCCGTTGCACCCCGCCCTTGAGCAGCGCCTCGACCTCGCGCGGTGTGTACAGGTAGTTGATGACTTCCTTGCGGTCGATCTTCAGCTGCACCGAGTCGAGCGCGAAGAAGTCCCCCACGTCCATGGACAGGAATACCGCGACCTGGGTGTTGGCCGGGAACAGCAGCTCCTCTTCCAGGATGAACAGGTCCTTGTTGAGATCGACCACGTCCTTCTTCAGACCCTGGATCTCCTGGTCGAGGCCGCGCGTATCGACAGCAGCCTCGGCCGGCGCCGGCGCTGCGGTGGGCGGCGCCGCCTGCGCCGGGACGCATGCCGCGAGCCACAGCAGACCGGCGAGAGAGGTGGTGCAGAGCGCGCGAGCGCGCCCAGCGTTCGCCGCCGCGCCGGTGAGAGCCATCTGAAGAGACATGGGGGTTCCGATCATTCGTTCAGCAGAGCGCGTAGTTCGCGCAGGTAGAGCCCATTGCTCGCGGCGCTGTAGTCGCGCAGCACGTGGCGCACGGTGCCGTTGCGGTCGATCAACACGGTCATCGGCAGGTTATCGATCTGGTAGCTGCGGCTCACCGCCTTGGCGGGATCGAGCAGCAGCGCGAAGCCCACGCTCTCCGAGCGCGCGAAGCCGAGGGCCTGCACCGGATCATCATCGACGCCGACGCCGTAAATCACCAGCCCCGCCGACTGATACGTGGCGAGGCTGCCGCCCAGGGCGGCGAGCTGCGTGCGGCACTGCGCGCAGCGGCTGCTCCAGAAGCTCAGCACCACGACTTCGCCGCGGTGCTCCGAGAGGCGCATGTTGCTGCCGGCTGCGGCGCGCAGCGCAAAATCCGGCGCCGCCTGCCCGATGAGCGGATAACTCGTTTGCGCCTTCGACGCCGCAGCGGCAGCCAGGGTCAGCGCGAGCAGCCACAGCGGCACGGCTACCCCGGCACGCGAGCCGGCTGACCACGCCCGGGCCAGCGGACGTCTCACCCGCTCACGCCACGCCGGGCCCATCGGCCGTTGCCAGCTCAATAACAGTCCTTTGCTTTGGGCGTCGAACTGCGCCCGCGCCAAGCGCGCAAAATTGCACAGCGCACTTAACACTGTCAACGAAGTCACGGCCGAAATGAGGCCTGCCGGCGCAGGCCTGGAAAGACCGCCGGCGTCGTCGGCTTGCGACAACGCCCGCCTTGCGGAGCGCGCCCCGGCACGGCGGCACGCCCGCCGCGTGTCACGCGATCGGTGCGAACACGGTCATGCCCGCCAGGGCGCTGGCCGGGCCCAGCCCCTGCATGGGGAAGAGCGACGGGAACTGGGCGTCGGTGCCGACGAGACCCATGTAGTTGAGGATCACGAGCTCCACGAGCTGGTTCACCGAGTTGGCGGCCGGGCTCGAGGTGCTCACGACCGAGCCGTCGGAGCTGAAATAGCCGATTTGCTGGCTGCCAGGGGCGCCGCGCAACCCGGGGCGGCCCTTGGGGCTGTACACCAGGAAGAAGGTCGACGCGACGGACGAGTTGTCACCCTGCCAGCCGAGCTTGTTGCGCCCGTCGGTGCTGGCATCGACCATGCCGTTGGAGTTGAGCGAGCCGTCGCTGAGCACGTAGATCATGACCGGCGTCTGCTTGCGCTGCGCATACTCGAGCACCGCGCCGATCATCTGGCCGGCTTTGAAGTTGCGCATCTCGCCGGTGGCGCGCGTGCCGTCGTGGTAGTCGTAGCCCCCCAAAGTAATCGTGCCGGCGCCGGCGAACCCGTTGAGCACCAGCTTCATGACGGTGGCGGTCTTGGCGACATCCCCATCCTGGAAGTCGCTCGCCGTGAAGATCGGCGCGGCGCCTGTGGTGATGAGCGGATCCATGGTCGGATCGAGCGCGGAAGGATCGCCGAACTTGTCCGCCGTATGCGCCGCCTTCACGTAGTTGCAGCGCACCTGGTTCTTGAGCGACGCATCCTTGGTCGGATCGGCGTACAGTTGAACGCCCGGCGTCGATCCGTTCGGTGCACTGAGGGCTCCCGTGAAGGCCGCGGTGTCCCCGGAGCCTGACTGCGGCGTGCTGCCGCTGCTGATGCGCGTCTGCGATTCCAACACCGCAACGGCCAGCGGATCGATCTTGCCTCCGGGCGGCATTGGCACCAGCGAGGTCGAGTCTGAGGGCTGGCTGATGGTCGTCGGCTGCAGCGCCGGATCGATCATCATCATGGGCGCCATCGAGTTGCCTCCCGAAACCGACGACTCGGTGCCGATGAGCGTCAGCAGCAGCCCCTGCGCACCCGCCCTGGCGATGCCGTACATCGGATTGTGGGGGTTAGACTGCGTGTCGTTCTGCGACATCGCGCAGAACACCGCCCCATTGGTACCCGCCGCGGTTGCAGGCGTGGCCTTGCTGAGAATGCCGCGCTTGATGGCGCCGTCCGCGTGCCACAGCAGCCCGAGCGAGGGGTCCACGTTGGCGCTCGAGCTCGGCACCATGTTGCCTGGCACACCGAGCTTGCCGTAGCCGGCGGTCGAGAGAAAGTTCGTCTGCCCGCCCTGCACCCCTACGATCACCTCGGAACCGACCAGGTTTGCCCCACCCGCGAGGTCGAAACAGATGAAGGGCAGCGCGCCGAAGGCGTTCGGCACGTTGCACTGATTCGACGGCAGCAGCGCCGTGATGTCGGGAGACAGCGCGGCGTCGGCGCGGCTCGCCTTGAGCAGTCCGCCGAGCCAGGCCGGGCCGATAACCATCGCGGGTCCGGAGAGGAACCCGGCCGCGACGAAGTCGCGGCGCGTCACCGGACGCGGATGGTTCTCGTGCCGCAGTGGCTCACCAAGCGCATGCGACCGCGGGGGCTTCTTCCAAATGAACATGGTGGTCTCCGGATTCCTGGCATCACTGCAACGTCACGGCCGCGCTGCCGAGCACCGCTGTGCACGCTGCGATGGTCGCCTGCGACACGGTGGCGGTCGAACTGAGCTGTGGGATGCGGGTGGCGAGCATCGTATCGATCTCAGCCTGCACGGCACTCGCCGCGGCGGGTGTCGCATTGCCGACCGCATTCTTGACCAGGGCGTTGATGACGATGCCGCGGTTGCCAGCGTTACCGAAGAACGTCGACGCGCTGGCGTTGAGGCTGGCATCCAGACCGTTGCCGAAGAAGGCGTCGCGCAGTGACGGGCTGGCGAGCACTTCGCCGCAGTAGGCGTTCGCCAGCTGCGAGATCGCGCTCTGCTGCGAGGGCACGAATGCGGAGATCAGCGGACCTGCCGGCATCGACTGCTGCGAGAGTTTGTAGAGCGCCGACACCACGGGGTCGGTAATCGGCACTCCGGTGATGCGCGACAGCGAGTGGTTGACACGCTCGAAGGTGGCGACGCCGAAGTCCGGCTGCGGCGCATTGTTCGGCGCGGGAGGGGAGACCACCACGGGCGGCTCGACGTACGCATGCACGTGCGAGCCGAGCTGATCAAAGGAAAGGAAGAACAGGTCGCTGGCCGGTCCCAGGGTGACCGGGATCACGGTGCCAAGGCTCGACAGCAGCTGACCGTTGGCGGCGCTGTAGCCCGAGCCGCCCACGGCCGCGGCCACACGCGCGAACGACTGTCCGGCCGGGGCAAGCGCTCCGTTCACGCCGATACGGATGCCGCTGATCTTCAGGTTCGGTGGCACGGTGACCGTGGGATCCAGGCTGATGAACTTCGGTTGGTTGAAGAGATAGCTGTAGTTGTCGTACTGGCTCGCCTGGAAAAGGATGTACGACTGCGGCACACCCGAGAGTGTGCTGACGCCGAACAGCAGGTAGTACTTCTGGCCGACGCCGGCGGCGAAGTTCTGCTGGATCTGCGCCGAGGTGAGGGCGCGATTGTGGATGGCGGCGAACTTGATGACGCCCTGCCACTGGCGCTGCCCGGTGACCTCGTTGCCGAGCACCAGCGCGAAGGTGCTGTCCCAGTTGGCAAGCGCCCCGCCCCTGGCGGGATCGGCATCGCCGGTCCAGACGCCATTGACGTAGATCTTCTGTCCGTTGACCGGATCGTAGGTGAGCACCACGTGCTGCAGGGCCGCCTGCGCTGCCCCGCTCGCAGTGGTGGTAGTGAGAGCCGGCATGCCGTTGGTGTCGGTCGCGCTGCTGCGCGTCATGCCCTGGTACTGCATGGCGGCCTGGCCGAGGGTCGCGTCGCGCGTGGCGTTGCTGCCGGAGTAGCTGACGATGTAAGCGCCGGTCTGCGTTACGTTCGCCGGCGCCGCCCACACCTCGAGGGAATACTCGCCGCTCCCCTGGATCATGGACGCGAGCTTCTGGCTGGCGCTGGTGGAGGCCTGTGCCTTGCCCCCCGCACCGATGTTGATGCCCCAGCCGCCCACCCAACTGACATTTCCGGACAGCGACAGGTCGGCCTCCGGGGTCACGCCGCTCGTGTCATAGGCAGTGCTCCCCTGGCCGGTCTCGAACATGTACATCGCAATGACGTTGGCGTCATAACGGCTGCCGCCGGCGGCGATGGTGCCCTGCGTCAGCGTGACCCCGTTCGATACCACCAGTGTCGGATCGATCGGCGTCACGGGGATGCCGTTGGCGAACGCGGTAATTGCCGCGAGCATCCTGTTCGAGCTGCCCACGCAATCCGGCGCCCCGTTGGAGCTCGGCGTCGGCCAGCAGTGGTGGAACTCGCTCGCCAGCCGCACGTAGAAGCGCGACTGGTTGGGTGTGGCGAGATTCATCTTCGGCTGCGCCGCTGCGTACGCCTCCTGGACGTTTGAGCTGGCGAAATACGGCTGCTGCGCGGTGGAGGAGCTCGAGGTGTGACAGCCCGAGCAGAACTGGGTCAGGATCGGCCAGACGGTCTGCGCGAAACTGGAGTTGCCGCCGGCGGTCGGATCCGCCGGGAACTGCTTGCCGCCGCCCGCGGCCTGCACCGGTGGGGCGACGAGCTTGACGCTGCTGGTCGAGGCGGACCCCGCGCCGACCCAGTTCTGGATCCACACCAGCATGGTCGCAGCGCAGGCCGAAGGGTCGGCCACCCAGCAGTTGTGGCCCCCGCCCACCTTCTGCACCAGGATCGACTTGGACGGATCGGTGAGGTTCACCAGCGGCAGTGCCGCCTGGTAAGCGAGGTTCACGTCATCGGCGCGCGCGAACATCGGCGACTGTCCGCCGGCGTGATGGCAGCCGCCGCAGCGATCGGAGGGGGTGATGTTCTGCCACAGGTTGATCTGGAACGCCAGCACGTCCGCGTTCTGCGGCGCAGGCCCGGTGTAGCTCTGCGCGGTGCTGGTGCCGGTCGGCTGATTCACCGTGACGCTCGGTCCGCTGCCACCGCTGCAGGCGCCGAGGGCGGCGAGCAGGGCGAGCGCGGCGCCGACCCGCAGGGCGCGCCCGGCGCCCCGCACCGGCGAGTGCGACCGTGCGCGGCTGCCAACCTGTTTGCGCTTCATTACCGTGCTCCCTTACTGGCCCGGGCAGGCCGCAGCGGACTGCTGGAATACCTGCTTGAGCTTGTAACCGCCGGACTGGAAGCTCGACGTGATCGCAGCGACCGTCGCCTGGTCGGCGGCGCTCGCCGGTGCACGGAAGCACACCGCCTGAAACACCTTGGTCACCTGACATTGGGCGAAGGCGGTGCTCGACTCCAGCTCCATTCCCAGGGACTTGGCGCCGTTGCCGCTGCCCGGGAGCGAGGGGCTCCAGCCGAGGGAGGCATTGACGCCCGCGCGCCAGCGGTTCGACCAGCTGTCGTCAGGGGTGACGAAGCCGTAGGGGAAGTTGGCGGCGTTGATCAGGTACTTCGGCTGCACCCGACCGGGCGTGTACTCCATTGTCCCGCTGTTGGTGCCTGGAGTCGCGCCGACGGTGCCGTTGAAGTTGTAGTACGCGAACGCCTGCGCCATCGGGTCCATGCCACTGTGACAGCCGACGCAGGTGTTCAGGTACACCCGGCTGTCCCCGCCCGGCGAGCGCGCCACGTCCTGGCGGATGCGGTCGGTGGGGCGCGTGGTGTCCATCAGCGTCTGCATGTCGTTGCAGAAGTGATTGATCATGGTGAAGCGGAACATCGCGCGGTTGGTGCCATTGATGAAGAACGCGGACTGCGCGCCGTAGGTAGTGATGACACCGGCGGTAGCCGCCGTCGGCGTCCCGTAGGTCGCCGACTGCGTGGTCTGCCTGAGCGCCGTGCTCAGATCGACGCCGTTGGCCTCGGCGGTGGCGTAGTGGCTGTTGCTCGAGTTGGAAGGCGGCGGGAGTCCCGGCGCATTCACTACATAGAGGATGTCGGCCGAGAGCGCAGTGTTGAACGGCACGTCATCGCGCGCCATGCCGATCACGGTCGCGGCATAGTCGTTCAGCGGAGCGAACACCGTCTGGTCGCGGTTGGTCCAGGGTATGACCAGGTTCTTCAGCGTTACGTTGTAGAACGTCGGCGCCTGGGTGGCGATGGCGGCGGCGTCCAGCAGCCCCGGCTGGCCGGGTTTGCTGACGATCGCAGCGGCCATCTGCGCGAGCACGGCCGCAGTGGGCGGCACGCCCGCGATGCGCTCGTAGATGCGCTTCGCCTGCTCGTTGGGGCCGCCCGCAGGCGAGCTGCGTCAGCAGCAACACCGAGCCCGCGAGCGCGGCGCAGCGCGCGCGGCGCGAACCGACCTGTGCCTGGTTTGTTCTGACATTCATGGCGCTCGTCAACTCCCGAAACTGCCGATGCGCGCGCCGGACTATACGTTGGCGCAACCCCGCCCCGAATGTCTCAACCCCCGTACGTCGCCAGTCGCCGACAGCTTGAATGGTTGTCGTGCCGCACTGCTCAATGCGCGGCAAACTGCGAGCCTGGTCACGGCGCAGGCACGAGCGAACGTCTACCTAGTAGGGCAACCGGTCAGCACCCCGACCCACGGTCATGTAAGCGCGCGGCGGCCTGCGGCGCCGTGACGGAATCGGCGGTATGGCAATAAGTCATCAGCACACACATGAACTACGTTACATTCACGCGCGATGCGGTCATGGGGCTGACCGAAGCGGGAGGCGCACATGAAGGTGCAGCGCGGCTGGCATGAGCTGGGGCGGTGGGCGCGGCGCCTCGGGCCGCTGCCGTGGCGCGCCGCGCTCTGGCCGGTGGCGGCGGCGATCGCTGCATGCAGCGGGGGCGGCAGTGTCAACATCGCCAACAGCCAGACGGTCGATCCCGCCACCGTCGACTTCCCCATCTTCTATGTGAAGCGCGCGGTGCCGACCGACCAGGCCGGCAAGCTGCTGCAGGACGATCTGCGCATCATGCGCGATGTCGTTCCCTCCGCGGATCTCTACATGCGAGCCAGTGCCGCGCCGAGCGCGGCGGAGACCAACATCACGGCGCCGCTCACCGCCGGCGCCAGCTGGGACGTGAAGGACGTCGACACCTCCGCCGACGGCACCCGGGTCATATTCGCCATGCGCGGCCCGCTCGCCGTGAACCAGGATCCGAAGAAGCCGCCGTCCTGGCGCATCTACCAGTACACGATCGCGACCAAGAAGCTCGCTGCGGTCATCAACCCGAGCACCGACCCCGATCCGCCCACCGTCAACGACGTCTCGCCCCACTACCTGCCGGACGGACGCATCGTGTTCTCCTCCACGCGGCAGACGCAGTCGCAGGGAATACTGCTCGATCAGGGCGACCCGCAGTTCTCGGCGCAGGATGAGGATCGCACCGAGCCGGCATTCGTGCTGGAGGTCATGAATGCAGACGGCACCGGCATTCACCAGATCTCCTTCAATCAGAGCCACGACCGCGATGCGACGGTACTGGCGAGCGGTCGGGTGCTGTGGGCCCGCTGGGACAACATGGCGGCCGGCGGGCAGGGACCAGATGTCGCTGTACTCCGCCAACCCCGACGGCACGGATCTCGAGCTCTACTACGGCGCCAACAGCCACGACAGTGGCACCAACAACAGCGTCGATCGAGTTCGTGCATCCGCGCCAGATGCAGGATGGCCGCATCCTCGCCATCGTGCGCCAGTACACCGATGTCGATGATCGGCGGCAACCTGGTGATCATCGACGGGCTGCACTACGTCGAGAACACGCAGCCGCTGCTCGCCAACGCCACCCTCACCGCGCCGGCACAGACGCCCGCAACGCCGAACGACGTGCTCGACCATCCCCGGGCCCTCCCCCGGCGGGCGCTTCAGCTCCGCCTACCCGCTGCAGGATGGCACCAATCGCATCCTCGTCAGCTGGAGCGAGTGCCGCCTGCTCGACAGCACCCAGACCCCGCCGACTATCGTGCCGTGCAGTTCCGCAGGGCTTGCCGCTCCCAACCCGCAGGTTGCACCGCCGCTGTACAGCGTCTGGATGTTCGACCCGCCGCCAGAACACCCTGCAGCCGATCATGCAGCCGGTCGAAGGCGTCATGGTGACCGACGTTGCCGTAGCGCAGCCGCGCCCGCTGCCCAACATCATCCTCGACCAGGCGGTCGAATCTCAACCAGAACTGGGTCAACGCCGGCGTCGGCGTGCTGGATATAAGAAGTGTCTACGACTTCGACGGCGTCGACACCGCCAACCCCGGCATCGCCGCCGTGGCCGACCCGGCGCAGACTCCGGCGGGCAACCGCCCGGCGCGCTTCATCCGCCTGGAAAAGGCGGTGTCGATTCCCGACCCGAAGGTGGTGAATCTGTCCGGGGCGGCCTTCGGCGCCAGCGACTACATGATCGAGATCCTCGGCTATGCGCCCATCGAGCCGGACGGCTCGGTGCGCATCGAGGTGCCGGCGCATGTGGCGTTCCGCCTGAGCGTGCTGGATGCCAACGCGCGGCGCATCACCCCGGTGCAGGGCGTGTGGCTGCAGGTGAGGCCGGGCGAGGTGGTCTCCTGCAACGGCTGCCACCTGCCGCAGGCGGGCGCCCGGCAGCCGCTCTCGCACGGACGCGCCGGCCTGTTCGCCGCCGCCTGGGCGGGAGCGGCGACCGGCGGCGTGCCCTTCCCGCATACCGTTGCCGCTCCTGCCGGGATGCTGGTTCCCTTCATCCCGCAGGCGGGCGAGACCATGGCGCAGGCGCGCATGCGCGTCAGCTGCGCGAACGACAACCCGCCGTGCGCGCAGATGGTGCCGGGCGTCAATGTGATCTACACCGACGTGTGGACCGATCCGGCGCAGGCCACGCCGGGAATGTCACTCTTCTACCGCTACGACGACGCGACGCAGTTCACGACGCCGTTTCCGACCACCGCGCTGTGCATCACCGCCTGGGCGGCGAACTGCCGCATCAAGATCAACTACCCCGAGCACATCCAGAAGCTGTGGGATGCGGCGCGACCGAATCCTCCGGTGGCCGGAGTCAACCACACCTGCACGCAGGGCGGCTGCCACAGTCCGGTCAACGCGATGGGCGCGGCGCAGGTGCCGGCGGGCAATCTTGATCTCACCAAATCGGCTTCGGTGAACGTGCCGCAGCAGCTCACCTCCTATCAGCAGCTGCTGTTCCCCCACAACACAGTTATCATGGGCACCCAGCAGACATTCGGTGTCCGTACCTGAATGCGGGCAGCGCGAATGGCGTGCTGTCGGCTCCGTTCCTGAAACGCTTCGCAACAGGCTCCGCAGGTACCGGAAGCACGCACGCGGGTTACCTGAGCCCGGCGGAGCTTCGCTTGTTGTCGGAGTGGCTGGATATTGGCGCGCAGTACTTCAACGACCCATTCGATCCGGCGGTGCCCGTCAATTGAACAAAGGATGGAATTGAGCAGGCGCGCACGGCAGTGTGCGCTCGCAGGCCTCCTGTCGCTGGCAGCGCTGCTCACCCCCGCCCTGAGCGGCGCGCGCGAGTATCTGCAGCTGTTCGTCACCGCAGCCCTACCTGGAGTTGCACACCGGCCCCGGGCGCGGCTACCCGGTGTTTCACGTGGTGCCGCGCGATGGGAGCGTGGATGTGCTGTTCCGGCGGACCGACTGGTTCAAGGTGCGCACCGAGCAGGGCGTGGAGGGCTGGGCGAGCCAGTCGGACATGCAGAAGACGGTGCTCGCGGACGGTACGGCGTTCCGCTTCGAGCGCGGCGACCGCGCCGGCTTCACCTCGCACCACTTCGAGATGGGCCTGTTCGCCGGCGCCTACGGCGGCGCCTCGCTGGTGTCGGGATACTGGTCGGTATCTTTCAACCCGCAGCTGGCGCTCGAAGTCGCCGCCGGGCAGTACCTCGGCAGATTCTCCAACGGCGTCACCGGCGATCTCGGGCTGACGCATGTGATCGTCCCCGAGGCGCGCTGGTCGCCGTTCCTGATGCTCGGCATGGGGGAGGTGCACACCGAGCCCAAGGCGACCCTCGTGCAGCCATCCGACCGCACCGAGCCCACGGCCTACGTGGGCGGCGGTGTACGCTACTACCTGACGCGGCGCTTCTTCCTGCGCGCCGAATACAAGGCCCACTACGTCTTCACGAAGCGCAACCAGAACGAGGAAGCTGACGAATGGAAAGCCGGGATTCGCGTTCTTCTTCTGACCGCGGCTGCTGGCGGGGCTCACCGGCTGCGCCTCGGTGCGCGGCTGGTTCCATCACCGCGCGCACCGCCAGCGACGCCGGGTGCGGGCGATGCAGTCCGCAGGATGCAGATGCCCCGCCGCGCGTGATCGAGCCGGAGGTGGCGCGGCGCAAGATCACGGTGCCGAAGATCCGCAGCTCCAACATCGAGCTGGGCGGCGACCTACGGCGTCCTCTCGATCGAGGACTTCGGCACCCACCCCGCCTACGGGCTGCAGCCGCCTACCACATCACCGAGGACTTCTTCTTCCAGGGCGAGGCGGGCCGCTCCAATGCGGGCCGCACCAGCTTCGAGACTCTGAGCGGCAACATTCAGCTGCTTACCGAGTCTGAGAGGCGCTTCACGTACTACGACCTCTCACTCGGCTACAACTTCCTCCCGGGCGAGGCCTTCATCGGTCGCGGCCTCGCCATGACGAGCGCTTTCTATTTGCTCGGCGGCATCGGCGGCACCGATTTCGCCGGAGATACGAAGTTCACGGTGAACTTCGGCGCCGGCTACCGTGTGCGTGCCGACGGACTGGCTGGCGATGCACATCCAGGTGCAGGATCGTGTGTTCCAGTCGAGCATGCTGGGCACCCAAGCTCACCAACAACCTCGAGGCGCGCATCGGCACGACCGTCTTCTTCTAGAGGAGAATGCACCGATGAGGAACCGCCTTCGTCGCGATTGCCGCCGCCCTCGCCATCGCGCTGCCGGCGCTGGCCGGATCGGGCGACGGCCCCGCGCCGCCCTTCACCCTCGCCTCCACGCGGCGGAGCAGACGTCAGCCTGGCGCAGTACAAGGGCCAGGTGGTGATGCTCAACTTCTGGGCGAGCTGGTGCGGCCCGTGCCGCCAGGAAATGCCCCTGCTCGAAAGCATTTACAAGAAGTACAACAAGATGGGCTTCACGCTGATCGGCGTGAACGTGGAGCCGGACTCGAAAGCGGCGAACGATGGCTCAAGCAGACGCCGGTGAGCTTCCCGATCCTCTACGATAAGGACAGCAAGGTGAGTAAGCTTACGACGTGTCGGGGATGCCGAGCACCGTGATCATCGACCGCAACGGCAACCTGCGCGTGCTGCACCGGGGTTACAAGCCCGGCGACGAGAACGAGTATCTCGACAGCATCCGCACGCTGATCCGGGAGTGACACGCGGCACGCTGCCGCAGGGGAGGCGGGCATGGAGCTAACGATGAAGCTGACGCGGGCAGCGCTGGCGCTGTGCTCCTCGCGGCGCTCGCGGGCTGCGCGGCGCCCACTCCGTGGGTCAAGCCCTACGAGCGCGAGCATTTCGCCGACCCGATCATGTCCTTCAACCGCGACCCGATCTCGAGCAGCTACCTCGAGCACGTGCTCGAGTCGCGCGAGGGAGCCCACGGGGCGACCGGTGCGGTCGGCGGCGGATGCGGATGCAACTGAGCGCCAGCGCCAGGGGGGCAGGTGCATGGCGGGCGCGCAGACTCCGGCCGGATCCTGAGTCCGTTCGCGCGCACGCTGCTGGCGCTCGCCGTGATCGGCGCGCGCGCACTCGGCGGCGTGCTTCCCGACGACCGCGCCGACGTGCTCTGGCACGTGCTACAACGGCGGCGACATCACCGTCGAGGGCCCCTCGGTGCTGGTGCGCAAGAAAGTCGGCGACAACCTGTCGCTGTCGGCCGGCTACTACGAGGACATGATCTCGAGCGCCTCGATCGACGTGAAACTGTCGGCGAGCCCGTACCACGAAAAGCGCAAGCAGGAAAACTACGGCGTCGATTACCTGCACGGCAAGATCACCTACAGCGCCGGCTACATCCACAGCCGCGAGCCCGACTACATCGCCGACACCACCTACTACTCGGTCAGCCAGGACATGTTCGGCGACCTCACCACGCTCACCCTCGGCTACCGGCGCGGCTGGGATCAGGTCTTCCGCGACATCAAGACGCCCAACGGGGTGCTCGAGAATGATCCCACCTTCCACCAGCGCGCCGAGCACCGTGGCTACTCGTTGTCCCTGAGCCAGATCCTGACGCGCAACGCCATCGCCAATTTCAACTACGAGCTGCTGACCGACCAGGGCTACCTCGCCAACCCCTACCGCAAGATCCGCTATCTCTCCCCGGGCATGGGCCAGGGATTCACGCTCGCCGACCAGGTTTACCCCGGCACGCGCACCAGCAATGCCGGCTCCCTGCAGCTGAAATACTTCCTTCCCTGGCGCGCCGCGCTCACGGGCCAGTACCGCTTCTTCCGCGACACCTGGGGCATCGTCGCGCACACCGCGGAGGTCGATTACACGCATCCGCTGGGGAATCGCTGGATCTTCGACGGTAGTCTGCGCTTCTACACGCAGAACCACGCCGATTTCTACGGCGACCTGTTCCCGCGCGCCAACTACCAGAACTTCATGGCGCGTGACCGCGAGCTCGCGGCCTTTCACAGCTACACTGTCGGTGCAGGCGCCTCCTACCTGTTCCAGGTGCCGGGCGTGCCGTGGCTGAACAAGAACACCATCAACCTGCGGGTCGATCACCTGCTGGTCGACTACAGCGATTTTCGCGATGCGCTGCTGGCCGGGCAGTACGGCGCCGGCAATGAGCCGCTCTACAAGCTGAACGCGAACATCTTCCAGGTGTTCGTCTCCATCTGGTTCTGAACGCAGGCTGAAACTCACCGCGCGCCCGCCTTGCGCACGCGGCACAGCGCAGTGCACGCGAAGTGAGTTAAGCTTCGCAGCCAGTTCGCAGCACTCGCTGAGGCCTGTCGGCAAGCAGCGACATCTGAAGGGGGATTTCTCGCCATGCGCATTCGCAACTGTGTATTCCTGCTGGCTGGCATCGCTCTCGCGGCCACCGCCGCCACCGTCCACGCCCAGGGGCGCGAGCAGGCACGCCTGCTCACCGCGAGCCAGGTGCTCGGGGAGGTGCGCGGCTCGCGTGACCAGATGATTCCCGACCGGCTGCTCGATCACGCTTACGGCATCGCGGTCATTCCCGACCTGACCAAGGTGGCGTTCTTCGCCGGCGGGCGCCGCGGCCACGGCGTGCTGGTGGTGCGCGACCGCCAGGGCCGCTTCACCAGCCCCGTGTTCATCACCATGACCGGCGGCAGCTTCGGCTGGCAATGGGGGGTGCAGTCCACGGATATCGTGCTGGTGTTCACCACGCCCAAGGGCGTCGAGGGCATCAATGGCGGCAAGGTGACGCTCGGCGCGGATGCCTCGGTAGCCGCAGGCCCGGTCGGGCGCCAGGCCGAGGCTGCGACCGACGCAACCTTCAAATCCGAGGTTTACTCCTATTCGCGCAGCCGCGGCGTGTTCGCCGGGCTTGCGCTCGACGGCACCGTCATCAGCATCGACGACGAGGCGAACGCAGCCTTCTACGGCAAGCCCGGCGTCGCCGCCGGCGACATCCTCGCGGGCAATGTCACGAGCGATGACGAGTCCGCCAGGCGCTTCATGGCGGCGGTGGCTTCGAGCACCGGTGCCCAGCACTCGGCCTCGGCGGCCGGTAGCGCGCCGCCGGCCGCGGCGCAGCCGGCCCCCGCGGCACCGCGATCGGGCGGGGCACAGTCATTCCCGCTCGCCGACCCGCAGCCGGGCCAGGAGCCGAAGTAGCCTTAAGAGGCGCGCCAGGCGCGCATCGGATACGCCGGGGTACCCGCGCTCAACCCCAGTCCCAGCCCGGACCGATTGGCGCCGCAGCGCCTGCGGCGGTCACCGTCACGGGTGGCGCGTCGAGCTTGCGGCACAATTCGCGCAGCAGCAGCACGCGGCTGGTCACGGCCTGCAGTGACACGGTCGCGACCGACAGGTACCACAGCTGCGTGAGAGTGAAGTGCGGTGAGCGCGACCACAGCACCGCCGCCAGCACGAACGTGAGCAGCCGCGAAGCCGAGCTCAGGAGCAACGGCCAGGTACTGCCGAGCGCCTGAACATCCCCCGACCGTCACCACCGCGGGCGCCCGCGTGAAGACCTGCACGAACCACTCCGGGCACCACTGGCACACGACGGTGATCGCGAGCATGAGCACCGAGCTGAGGATCACGGCGGCGCGGAAGGTCTCGCGCGCGCGCGAGTAGCGAGTGCCGGGCGTGTTGCGCCTGGACTACAAACGCCCGTGACGGTATCTCACCGCGCCACATCGTTGCATTGCACCCGCGCCGGCGTGCAATGCCTGCAGCCGCGTGACCAGCCCCCGAGCGATCGTGGTAACTTTGTGACATGGGTGGCAACGTGGCGGCAGACCCCGTCGGATCGATCGAAGTCGCGCTCGCGCACGCTGGCCGCCTGCTCGGGCATCAACCGGCGCTCGCAGCCGAGCAGGCCGGCGAGATCCTCAAGGCCGAGCCTGATCATCCCGGTGCCAGGCTGATCCTAGGGATGGCGCATCGCGCCGCGGGCGATCCGGTCGCAGCGCTCGTGGTACTGAGGACGCTCGTACACAGCCATCCGCGCTGGGCGGCTGCCTGTTACGAGCTGGCCCTGACGCTCGGAGCGCTCGGACAGGGCGAGGAAGCGGTCGCGGCGCTGCAACGCTGCCTGCAGCTCAATCCCGAGCTGCCGGATGCCTGGCGAGCGCTCGCTGATCATCTCGCGGCGATGGGCGATGATGTGGCGGCCGACGCGGCACGCGCGCGCTCTCTCAAGACCTCGACTCGCGATCGACGTCTGCTGGCCGCGGGCGCCGCGCTCTGCGAGAACCGCATCCCGGAAGCCGAAGCCCTGCTGCGGCGGCACCTGTACGAGCACCCCACCGATATCGCCGCCATCCGCATGTTCGCGGAAGTCGCCGCGCGTATCGGCCGCTACCAGGACGCGGAGAATCTGCTCGCCCGCTGCCTGGAGCTCGCACCGGGTTTCCACGGAGCGCGTCACAACTACACCGTGGCGCTCATTCGCCAGGGTAAGCACGAAGCCGCTCTGCCGCAGATCGAGCGCCTGCTCGGGGCTGAGCCGCGCAATCCCAACTACCGCACGCTGTATGCCGCGGTGCTGGCCGGAATCGGCGAGTACGCGCGCGCAATAGACACCTATGTGGCAGTGCTCAAGGAGTATCCGAAGCAAGGCAAGATCTGGCTGAGCTACGGACATGCCCTCAAGACCGCCGGGCGCGTCGCCGAGGGAATCGATGCCTACCACCAGGCACTGCAGCTGGAACCGGGGCTCGGGGAGGTCTGGTGGAGCCTGGCGAATCTGAAGACCTACCGCTTCGGGGCGGATGACATCGCGCAGATGCGGGCGCAGCTCGCGCGCACGGACCTGAGCGATGAGGACCGCTTTCACTTTCATTTTGCGCTCGGCAAGGCGCTCGAGGATCGGGCGGAGTACGAGCAATCCTTCCAGCACTACCGCGAGGGCAACGCCTTGCGGCGCAGCCGCGCGCACTACGATCCCGGGCGCATTGGCCAGCACGTAGCGGGCGCGAAGAAGCTTTTTACCCCGGAGTTCTTTGCCGCGCGCGCGGGCGCGGGGGCAGACGCCGCCGAGCCGATCTTCATCGTCGGCCTGCCGCGCGCCGGCTCGACGCTGATCGAGCAGATCCTCGCGAGCCACTCCCAGGTTGAGGGCACCATGGAGCTGCCGGACGTTCCCGCCCTCGCGCAGACCGTCGCCGAGCGCGCCGGCGATGAAGCGCTGCGCTACCCGCACGCACTCGGGGCGCTATCGCTGGCGGAGCTGCGCCGCATCGGCGAAGACTACCTCGCGCGCACGCGCATCCAGCGCAAGACGCAGAAACCGCGCTTCATCGACAAGCTGCCGAACAACTTCCTGCACGTCGGGTTCATCCATCTGATGCTGCCGAACGCGTGCATCATCGACGCCCGGCGCCATCCGCTCGGCTGCTGTTTCTCGAACTTCAAACAGCACTTCGCCCGCGGACAGACCTTCACCTACGATCTGGCCGAGCTCGGAGCGTACTACCGCTGCTACGTGGAGCTGATGGCGCACTTCGATGCGGTGCTTCCGGGGCGCATACACCGTGCCCTGTACGAGCGCATGGTGGAGGACACCGAGAGCGAGGTGCGCAGACTCCTCGCCTACTGCCGGTTGCCGTTCGAGCCGCAGTGTCTGCGCTTTTACGACAATGAGCGCGCGGTGCGCACCGCGAGCTCCGAGCAGGTGCGCTCGCCGATCTACCGCGAGGCGATGGAGCATTGGCGCCATTTCGAGCCGTGGCTCGGACCGCTCAAGGAGTCGCTCGGTGCGGTGCTGGAAACCTATCCGCACGCACCGAATTTTGCCGATATCGATGACGTCAGGACCGGGGGGACCTCATGCAGCGAAGCCGACTACGCAAACTGAAGAAGGTGGGCGCGGAAACGCGCCGCTCACGGGTATGGCCGCTGCCGAAGCGCGCGCCCATCGTCGCCGCCGTCATGGCGGCCGTTCCGCGCCTGTACGCCGCAGATGCTACGACCGCCGAGGCGGGTGCCCTGCAGGAGGTCGTGGTCACGGCGCAGAAACGCACCGAGAACCTGCAGAACGTACCGATCAGCGTCACCGCTCTCGGCACGGAGAAGCTGGAGCAGCTCAACGTCTCCAATTTTGATGACTACGTGAAGTATCTGCCGAGCGTCGCCTACCAGAGCACCGGACCCGGCTTCGCCCGCGTCTACATGCGCGGCGTTGCGAGCGGCGACAACGGTAATCATTCCGGCCCGCTGCCGAGCGTCGGCGTGTACCTGGACGAACAGCCAGTGACCACGATTCAGGGCTCGCTCGATATCCATATATATGACATCGAGCGTGTCGAGGCGCTGGCGGGGCCGCAGGGCACTCTCTATGGCGCCAGTTCCGAAGCCGGCACGGTGCGCATCATCACCAACAAGCCGGACGCTTCGGGCTTCAAAGCCGGCTACAGCCTCGAGGGCAATACGGTTCGCGGCGAGGGCGGCTACGTCGCCGAAGGGTTCGTCAACGTACCGCTGAGCGGCAACGCGGCCGTGAGGCTCGTAGGCTGGGCGCAGCGCACCGGAGGCTACATCGACAACGTGCCCGGAACCAACGTTTTCCCGAGCTTCGGCTGCGTGTCGAACTTCACCCCGCCCGCCCCCGGCTGCTCGTCATCCCCGGAGCAGGCCAAGAAGCGCTTCAATCCTACCGATACTTACGGCGGCCGCGGCGCCCTCAGGGTCAACCTCGGCGACAACTGGACGATCACGCCGAGCTTCATGGGGCAGAGTAGCCGCCAGGACGGCATCGTATTCGTCGACCCGTCCATCCCCGGGGACCTGTCGGTCCAGCGCTACTACCACGATTCCATTTCCGACCAGTGGTGGCAGGCCGCGCTCACGGTCGAGGGGCACATCAGCAATTTCGACATCACCTACGCCGCAGGTTACCTGAATCGCAAGGACCATACTCCGACCGACTACAGCGACTACACGCTCCTGTACGACCAGCACACCACGTACATGGGATTCCTGGAGTCGACATTGCATCTCCCGCCGGGCGTCAAGAGTGTCAACATCTCGCAGTACATCCTGGGCACGGACGAGTACCGCAAGTTCAGTCAGGAGCTGCGGGTGGCGACGCCCAAGGACTACCCGCTGCGCTTCATCGGCGGCCTGTTTTACAACCGCCAGGAGCACTACATCCTGCAGAACTACCGCATCGACGCGCTGCCGCTGCTCGATTCCGTGACTGGCTGGCCGCAGACCTGGTGGCTCACCGACCAGATCCGCGTCGATCGCGATTACGCGGTGTTCGGCGAGCTGAGCTTCGACTTCACCCCACAGCTCACCGGCACGGTCGGCTACCGCTTCTTCCGCTACGACAACTCGCTGGATGGCTTCTTTGGCTTCGGCAAGAACCAGGGCTTCAGCTCAGGCACGGGCGAGAAGCAGAACAATCCCCAGGCGAGTCCCCCGACCTGCCAGCAGCCTGGAATTCTCGGCGCTCCGTGTGTCGACCTTGCCCGGGAGGTGAAGAAAAACGGCTCGACGCCAAAATTCAACCTCTCGTACAAGTTCAATGCGGACGCCATGATCTATGCCAGCTACTCAAAGGGCTTCCGCCCGGGCGGCGTCAATCGCCGCAGCCAGGCGCCGCCCGATCCGCCGCTGTCGACCTATGAACCGGACTACCTCAGCAACTACGAGGTCGGGTTCAAGACGAGCTGGCTGGACAATCACCTGCGCTTCAATGGCGCCTTCTTCTGGGAGGACTGGAAGAACTTCCAGTTCGGATTCCTCGGCCAGAACTCCTTCACCATCGTGCGCAACGCGGGCTCGGCGCGCATCAAGGGGGCGGAGCAGGAGCTCGAGTGGGCCCCGATCCTCGGGCTGAACATCACCCTTGCGGCCACCGAGCTCGACCCGAAGTTGAGCAAGGCCTTCTGCTATGACGTCGACCCGACGAGCGGTGAGCCGCTGCCGCCCGGGACCTGCCCTGCCTACGATGCTGTACCCGAGGGTACGCAGCTGCCGATCGTGCCGAAGTTCAAAGGCGACGCAACCATCCGCTACTCCTTCCCGCTTGGAACCGCGGATCTGCAGGGTTATGGCCAGGCGGCATACAGCTACACGAGCTCCAGCAACTCGGAGCTGTCGCCCTACCAGAACAACCTGATCGGCAGCGTACCTGCCTACGGGCTGCTCGATCTGATGTTCGGTGTCAGCAAGCGCAACTTCACGGCTGAGCTGTTCGCCAGCAACGCCCTCGACAAGCGTGCGCAGACCTATCGCTTTGCCGAGTGCACGATCGTCGAAGGCGTTCAGACCTTCATCCCGGGCACCACCGTCTGCGGCGCGAAGCCGATGGCGACCATCGCGATGCCGCGCACGATCGGCATCCGGTTCTCACAGAGCTTCTAGGCCGCAACGGGAGCCTCAGGCAACTGGGCGCGGTGCACTGCAAAGTGCGCCGCGCTTTAATTGCACCGCCCCCAATCCGGGAGATGCACGGCAGCCGGCCGTAGGGTTCAATACTGGCCTGTCGCCACCAGGAGATCGGTGTTTGAACGATTCCGCCTCCCCCCTCGGCCGCGTCGGCGCCGCCGGCGGCACCGCCGTGGGCATTCTCGCGGCCATCAGCTTCTGCCACCTGCTGAACGACATGATGCAGTCGCTCCTGCCGGCGCTCTACCCGATGCTGAAGAGCTCCTATCAGCTGAGCTTCACCCAGATCGGGCTGCTCACCTTCACCTTCCAGTTCACCGCATCGTTGCTGCAGCCGCTGGTGGGGGTGTTCGCCGACAAGAGCCCCCGGCCCTATTCGCTCGCGGCGGGGATGGGCTTCACGCTGGTGGGCCTGCTGCTGCTTGCCGTTGCCGACAGCTACGCGCTGCTGCTCTTCGCCGCGGCGCTCATCGGCACCGGCTCCTCGGTGTTTCATCCGGAATCCTCGCGCGTGGCGCGTATGGCCTCGGGCGGCAAGCACGGGCTGGCCCAATCGGTGTTCCAGGTGGGTGGCAGCCTCGGCTCCGCCGCGGGCCCGCTGCTCGCGGCCTTCATCGTGCTCCCGCGCGGCCAGTCGAGCGTCGCGTGGTTCTCCGCGGTGGCGCTCCTCGGCATGGTGGTGCTCGTCAACGTCGGGCACTGGTACCGGGCGCACGGCATCACGCGCCTGGCAGGCGCGGCGGGGAAGCAGCGGCCGCCGGGCCGGCGGCGCCGCCACGTCGCCGCAGTCCTCGCGGTACTGTTGGCGCTGGTGTTCTCCAAGTACGTGTACCTGGCCAGCCTCAGCAGCTACTACACCTTCTATCTCATCGAGCACTTTCACGTCTCGGTGCGCAGCTCCCAGCTGCAGCTGTTCGTGTTCCTGGCTTCCGTCGCCGCCGGCGGTCTGATCGGCGGCCCCCTCGGCGACCGCCTCGGCAGCAAGTACATCATCTGGGTGTCGATCCTCGGCGTCCTGCCGTTCACGCTGCTGCTGCCGCACGCGAATCTTTTCTGGACCGGCGTGCTCACGGTGCCGATCGGGCTGATCCTCGCCTCGGCTTTTCCGGCGATCGTGGTGTACGCGCAGGATCTGCTGCCCGGCCGTACCGGCATGGTGGCGGGACTGTTCTTCGGGCTGGCGTTCGGCATGGGGAGCGTGGGCGCCGCGGTGCTCGGCAGGCTCGCCGATCACGTCGGCATCGACTTTGTCTACCAGGTCTGTGCCTTCCTGCCGCTGATCGGACTGCTGGCGGGATTCCTGCCCGACGTTCACAAGTATCAGGCGCAGCACGCAGCTTGATATGCTGGCGCGGGCCCCTGCGGCAGGCGCAGCGCCAGGAGGTCTCACCGTGAAACTGCTGCCGCGTGCCTTACTGGATGAGCTTGCCGCGCGCGCGGCGGCCAGCCCGCGCGCCCGCGCGCACTACAACATCCACCCAACGCCCGGCGATCCGGTGCAGCGCTTCCTGGTCGTGGCGCTGCCCGGCTCCTATTTCCGGCCGCACCGGCATGCGACCAAATCCGAGCTCGCCATCGTCGTGCGGGGCCGGGTCGACGTTCTCACCTTCGATGAGCGCGGCTGCATCACGGCGCGCCACGGCGTCGGTGAGGGCACCGACAGCATTGCGTACGAGACACCCGCGGGCACCTGGCACACGCTGCTTCCCGGTGAGGCCGGCGGCGCATTCCTCGAAGTCAAGGAAGGCCCGTACGATGCGGCGACGGCGGCGCAGCCTGCCCCCTGGGCGCCCGCCGAAGGCGACGCCGCGGTAGCGCAGTTCCTCGAGTGGCTGCGCGGCGCGCAGCCGGGGGATAGCCCGCGCTGAGGGCGGTCCGCAGTGAGGCGGCGAGCGCGCGGCAGCTCAGGCGCGCCCGGGAGGCGTCAGCGCGCGCAGGTACTTCTCCAGCTCATCGGATCTCATGATGCTTTCGACGTAAGTGAAAGTGCCGCGCTCCTTCACCTCCAGCCCCGCAGCGGCCAGACCCGACAACGCCGCCCGGTACAAGGAGGTGGACAGGCTGACGCGGCGCACCCCCGCGGCCGCGAGCTCCGGCAGCGGGAAGGATTTGCCGCGCATCCCGACCATGAAGTTCACGGGCTTGTGCAGCGCTGAGCAAACGGTGCGCACGGCGGCGAGATCGGGCAGTCCCGGCGCGAACAATACGTCGGCGCCGGCGCGCTCGAAGGCCTGCAACCGCCGCACCGTGTCGTCGAGATCCGGCCGCTCGTGCAGGAAGTTTTCCGCGCGTGCCGTCAGCATGAAATGAAACGGCAGATGGTGGGCTGCTTCTGCCGCCGCCGCTACGCGCTCGACGGCGTGTGCGAAGTCATAGATCGGTGCGCGCGGATCGCCGCTCGCGTCTTCTATGGAACCGCCCACCAGCCCGGTCGCCGCCGCGAGGCGGATCGTCTCGGCCACGGTTCCGGGCGCATGACCGAAGCCGTTCTCGAGGTCGGCGGCGACGGGACAGGCACTCACCGAGGCGATCAGGCGCGCGTGCTCCAGCGCCTCCTCGCGCGTGATCTCCCCGTCGCGCCGGCCGAGCGTCGCGGCGCATGCGGCGCTCGAGGTTGCAAGTGCCTTGAAACCGAGTCCCGCCATGACGCCCGCCGAGCCCCCGTCCCAGACGTTGGGGATCACGAACGCGCCTGACTCGTGCGCCGCACGAAAGCGCGCCGCGAGCTCGTTTTGATTCTGCATGGCCTGAAGCTCCTTCACCGCGCGCGTCGCTCGGCGTGGCGGCGGCATCAGTGTGGCACAATCTGCGCCGGGGCTGGTGCAGCGAACATCGTGACTCACATGCGCGCAGCGGCGCTCACCGCGTTCATCGCCTTCGCCGCACTCGCCGTGGCCAACGTGTGCGCCGCCCCGCGCTCCGTCTGCCTCGATCGCCCGTCTGCACAGCCGGCCCTCGCACGGCTGCGCGAGGCGTTGGCGCACGGCCGCTTCGTCACCTACCAGCCGACCTCGCTCAAGGTCGTGAACGGCCAGGTCACGCCCGCGGATCCCGCCGGCATCCGCGCAGACCTCGCCGTGTTGCGGCGGAACTTCGACGGGCTCATCACTTACGAGGCCCTGCATGGGGCCGGCAGCATCCCGGCGCTCGCCGCCTCGCTGAAGTTTCGCGCGCTGATCATCGGAGTGTGGAATCCGCTGGACGAGGAGGAGCTCGGCGCAGCCATCGAGGCCGCTCGCAACTTTCCGGAGCTGGTGGCCGGGATCTCACTCGGCAACGAGATGCTCTTCAGCCGCCGCATCGATGCGGGCCGCCTCGCTGCAGTGCTGGCGCGCGTGCGCGCGCGGCTGCCCGGCGTGGCTCTCTCGACCAGCGAGCCCTTTCACATCTACCACCAGCCTGCCGCCTCCGAGCTGCTCGGCCAGCTCGACTTTCTCCTCGTCAACGTGCACCCGGTCTTCCAGCCGTGGTTCCGGGATGCTTCGGACAGCACCGACGCACAGTTCGTCGTCAATGTGCTCGCCGAGCTCGCGCCGCTCGCCTGCGGGCCGATCCTCGTAAAGGAGACCGGCGTGCCCACCGCCCCGGCGAGCGCCGGCTTCAGCGAGGAGCGGCAGGCCGCCTTCTACCGGGAGCTGCGCGGCCGGCTGCCACCTGCCGCGCAACGGGGGTTCGCGTACTTCGCCGCATTCGATGCGCCGTGGCGTGCTTACGACGCCATCGCAGTCCCGGGTGCGCCGCCGCGCGTGCATCCGGAAGAGGCGCACTGGGGCCTGTACGACGCCGAGCGCCAGCCGAAGCTGGCGGCGCGGGACCTGCCGCCGCTGTCGGGGCGGGAATAGCGATCCGCGGCGAGGGCCCCTGACCGGCATCCGCTGCGCTCATCCGCCGTGCTCACGCACGGCCATTTCCACCTTTACCGTGTCGCCTGAATCAGGCTTGGGCGGTGCGTTGACGATGAACACGCGCGCCGGCTCGATCTGCCCCGCGGAAACCAGGGCATCCCGAATGGCCTGCGCTCGCTGCTTGCCGAGCGCTTCGAGGTCGCTGTCGGGCACCTGGATGTGATCGATAAGCGCAGCGTTGAGATCGGCGATCGCCGAATCATACGGCGGCGTCTCTTTGCCCTTCGCCTGTTGCACCGCCACAGCTGTCGGCGGTAGCGCCGCGTCCTTCCCCAGGTCAGCGTGGTACTGCTCGAGGAGCAAGCTGAAGTGCTTCGCGGGATCCGCGAGCGCGAGCTCGCCCGCGGTCTCCGGGTGCTTCCTGCCCTGCGCGCGTGTTCTGCACGCGCGCCAGGAGCTCCTGCTGCAAGCGCGTCGCCGCGATCTGCGGCCGGTCGAGACCCTTGGAGAACACAACCGGTACGTCGAGATTCAGCTGCGGCCGCTCCTTGAGCGCCTTGGCGAGCGTGGCCAGCTGCTCCTTCGCGGGTTGATCGAGCTCCGCGCTGCCGGCGTGGAACTCGACGACGTTCACATGCTCTCCGCCCCCGAAAAGGTGCCCGAGCAGCGCAAAGGGTGCGGTAGCAGCCTTGACGATGAGATTGGCGAACATCTTCCACAGGATCGGTCCGATGCGGAAGGTCGGATCATCGAGCGAGCCGCTCATCGGCAGATCGAGATCGATCACGCCGTTGCGATCCTTGAGCAGCGCCACCGCGAGCTTCAGCGGCAGATGCGTTGCGTCGGGACTGTCGACCCGGTCACCCAGCTGCAGCTGATCGACCACAAAGTGCTGCGCGGCGGTGAGCTTGCGCTGCTCGATCCGGTACGATACGTCTACCGACAACTTGCCCTTGTCGATCCTGTAGCCGGCGAAGTACCCGGCGTACGGGTTGACGACGGTGAGGTCGAGATCCCTGAAGCTCACCTTGAGGTCGGTGTAGAGCGCGGCAGAGAGCAGGTTGACCTGGCCGGTGATCTGGATCGGTGAGTAGCGCTCCACTTTGCCGTCGAGTTGCACCTTCGCGCGCGAGCGCGAGTCGGACGATAGCCCGCTCACCGTGCCACCGAGGGTCCGGATCCCGATCGCGAAGCTCGGCTTGATCCACAGATCCGTATAGTTGGCGGATCCATTGACGAACCTGATGGTCCCGATCGACATGGGGAAGGGCGTGACCGCAGCGCCCGGCGCCGCCGCAGTCTGCACCGATGTCCGCTGCCCGCCGGCGGCGGGGGCTTTCTTTGCGCCCGCGGCACCCGCTGTCTTCCCCCCCGGCGCCGCTGGATCCGCAACCGGTGCGCGTTCAGCGTCGGGCGCCGGGCCGCTGGCTGCGCTACCCGGCGGCGTCAGCACCTGCTTGACGTTGAGGGTGCGATCAGGGGCGATGATCATGCGCACGTAGGGTTCGAGTGCCGTGATGTTGCCGATGCGCAGGCTCGCGGGTTTGGAGAGGTAGAGGATGTCGGCGACGCGCAGGTCTTTCCACTTGATGAAGTCCTGCTTCAGGGCATTGTCCACCGTGCGCAGATCCGCAACGTGCGAATTGCCCCTGACAGCGAGCGTGCCGTCCGCTTGCCGCTCGATGTCGAGTCTGCTTGCGAGCGCTCCCTGCAGCAATGTCATGGACGTGTAGCGCGCGATGTAGGGTTGCAGCATCGTGAGCCCCAGGTCCGCGGCCTCGACGTGCGCGCTCACGGCGCCGGATTTCGGCGTGACCTTCGCCCGGGCGTCGATCTTCCCGGAGGCGTTGACCCCCGCGTCGAGCGTGATATCGAGGACATCCTTGGGCGAAGTGTTGAAGCCGGCGACGTGAATATTCAGCGGGCTGAGCAGCAGCACCGCGGCCGGACGCATCTGACGGTCCTCGGCGGACATCTTGAAACCCTGCAGCGTCAGATCCGGGGCCGACACGCTCCACGCCGCAGCGGCGTCGCCGCTGCTTACGGGGGCTGGGGCGGGGGCGCAGACGGCGCCAGCGACAGTGAGGCGCCAGGGGCCGCCTGCCGCGCCGATTCCCCATCCGCGGCAGGCGGCGGAGCCAACAGCTCGAGGAGATTCAGCCGCCCCTGCTCGCTCATCCAGGCCTTGATGTCGCCGCCCGAGAGCGCCGCCTTCGCGACCTCGACCGAGTGCTTCGTCAGGTCGATGCGCGTTTCGTCGACCTCGATGCGCGCCACCTCGATGTAGTTCTGCGCGGCTCCTTTGGGCTTGATGCCCAGGCTTCTCACCGTCGTGTTGCGCACGTTGAGCTTCAGCCCGACGGGTCCGCCGGCGCTCCCGAGGTCATAATCACCCTTGGTCTCAATCATCCCCGAGTCGATCTCGAACGGCAGGCTCGCGCGCAGGTAGGTCCACACGGTGCGTGCCTTGAGGTCCGAGATTTCGAACACCCCGTGCGAGGACAGCGGCTCAAGCCGCAGCGTGCCGCTGCAGATGAGCCGCTCCCCCTCGGGGGAAACGGCGTTCAGCGCGTAATCGTTCTCGGTCCTGCGCGTGGTGCTGAAGTCCCGCAGCTCGAAGGCGATGGGCTTGAACTCGGCGCGAAACGGCGTCGGCCGCGTGCGGTCCTCGAAGTCGGCCGTCCCGGAGATCACGGCGAGCCGCCCGATGGACAGCCGCAGCGGCGCCGACTTCTGCGCAGGTTTCGCCGGCTCGGCCGGGAAACCCTTGCCGAGGTCGGCGAGATTCAGTGCGCCGTTGGGGCGTATCACGGCGCGCACGTAAGGCTGCTCGAGGCAGGATCCCGCGGAAGCTCGGGCCGAGCCGCCACAGGCTGGCGAGCTGCAGATCGACGTGCAGCCGCTCGAAGGACAACAGCGTCTGCCCGTCGGCATCCGGCAGCGCCAGCTGCCTCACATCGAGGGTGAGCGTGAACGGATTGAAATGGATTTCTCCGATACTGAGGACGCGCCCGTAGTGCGTGCGCACGAAGTCCTGCAGAAACTGGCGCGCGTAGTAGGGCACGGCGAGGAACCCGGCCGCGCCATAGGCGCCGAGCAGCACCAACGCAACGGCGAATGCAATGACCAGCCGTCGATAGCGGCCCATGGCCCGATGCTCCATTTTCTTCTGGGGCTATCCTAGAGCATCCATGCCCCTGGAGCATCAGCCCCGGCCGCGGGCCTTAACCCGCAGCGGGTCAGCGCGGCGCGAGTTCCTCGGCGCAGATCTGCGTAGCCCGTTGCGACACTTAAATCGGCTCGATCAGGCTCGCGTCGTTCGGAAGGCGGGGATTGTTAACGCGGCGGTTGACCCTCCAGGCCCTCATGAGCTCATCGGGATAGGGCTTGAGCACCGCCCTGGCCTCCGGCGGCGCGCCGGTGAGCCACGGCTCGTGATCGGAGGACGTGAGGATCGCCGGCATGCGCTGCTTGGCGTTATGAACCTCGGCGAGGAGGCGGTTAGCCGGCACCGTGACGAGCGTGCAGGAGAACACATAGGAGCCGTCCGCGCGCCGCGACCGATCCCACAGGCCGGCGACGCCGAATATCTCGCGGTCGGCGAGACGCACGAAGAACGGATCGCGTGAGCCATCCGCGTTGACATGCGGCTCATAAAAGCCGCCCATGACGAGAATGCAGCGTTGCCCGCGCAGCCACGCCTCGCGGTAGCTCGGCGCGCTGTCGATACGCTCGACGGTGGCATTGATGGTGGAGGCCTTGAGCGGCACACCGTAGGCCCAGTAGGGGATGAGTCCCCAGCGCATCTGCGCGGCCTCGCGCTCGCCCGATTCGACAACTACGACCGGGACCTGATCGGTCGGCAGCACACGGTAGCTCAGCGGGTACTCCCAGCGCCCGCGGCGGATGCCCATGGCACGCTCGGCCTTGGCCGCCTGCGCCAGGATGTACTTGCCGCACATCGAGTTAGCCTGCGAACAGTGTCGCTCGCACTCTAGCACTGTGTGGACGGGCGCGGAGGGCATTGCCCACACTTGGCGGAATGCTGCCGTGGAATTCGGTGGAAAGACTGCGCGATCATTTCGGCGAGTACGTCATCGTCGTCAGCTGCCGCACCTGCCGGCATTCGCGCGAGATGACGCCCGCATTCCTGGCAGGTCATTGCCGCGCCGGCTGGGACGAGCCGCTCGCCAACATCATCGCCAGATTCAGGTGCCGCTGCGGCAAGAAGGTCGTGGACGTGCAGATCGGCTTCAACCGCAAGCCGCGCGGCTGGGTGAAGAACCCGTGAAACCCGGAGCGAGCCGCGGAAATCCTAGTGCGCCGACATCCCCGGGCGCGCGTTGCCCGGTCCCTCAGCGCCGCTCTCCGCAATCGCCGGGCCAGGGCCCGCCGCCCCGTCGGGATTCCAGAAGTCGTGCGTGATGATCCGGTGGAGCGCGGCGGTAAAGCGCTCGCCCTCCGCGCGCGTCATGTGCGACCACTCGGGCAGGTAATAGCCCTGCAACTGCGGATAGTCCTCGAAATAAATCCCCGGTGCGCCGCGTGGCAGCGAGCAACGCGTCCCAGGTGCGGGCGCGCGGGAAGTGACGATTCTCGTAGGCGAGATACTCGCCGGTGCTCGGCATGCGCACGAATATCACCTTCACTCCGCGGGCGCGCAGCTTCGCCACGGCCTTCGCCATGCGCTCGATCTGCTCCGTCTCGGTCTTGCGGGCTTCTTCCGGGGACGGATCATCGTCCGAGGGCTGAAAGTCCTGCCGCCAGATGCTGCGCGCCATCTCCCGGTACCGCGCATCGGTCTCGAGCTTGCCCCACAGGTGGGTGTTGCGATCCGGCTCGGTCTCAGAGAGCTTGCGTACGCTCATGAACCACACCCTTCCCGGGCGCTGCGGCCAGGGCTGGCGGGCGAGCACGGTCCGCAGCGCATAGTCGGGGTCGTCGAACGCGAAGAACGGCTCGATGAGGTGCATGGACAGCCATTGTCCGATGCGTTGCGAGGGTGATTCCTTGTGGAAGTAGCGTACCGCGCCAGCGCGATATTCAAAGCCGCTGAAAAACAGGTCCGGCTCCACGGCGATGATGAGGCGACCGGTGAACTTCGTGTCCGCGGCGAGATCCTCCACCGCCGTGAGCGGGGATGTGCCCTCGAAGGAGAGCTGGATCGGACGGCGGCCGTCGAGGCGCTCCCACACCGGCAGCTGCAGGTCGAAGTACAGGCGCGACCCGCCCGCCAGCACGGTCGCATCTGCCTCGCCGGCATCGATGCGCCGGCGCTGAATGGCCCACAGACCGAAGGTATTGCCGATGCTCGGTCGCACACCATAGCCGCGCCAGTACCACTCCCACCCGCCGACCAGCAGCGCAAGCAGTGCTACCGTCAAAAGCAGGATCCGGCCCCACGGCTGCTCGGGCACCGGCCGCAGCGGCACCGGCTGCGCCACCCCCGGGCGATCGGCGGCAGTCTGGCGTGCGTAGCGATCCGCGAGCGGCGCGGTTGCTGGAGCGCCTTGCGCCGCGCTCTCCCGCGCGCGACCGCGCGGCCTTGTCGGCCGTGAGCTCAGAACTGGAAATAGATGAAGGCACTTCCGGTCCCCTGGCAGATGATGATCGCGAAGGCCATGAGCGCCCATACCGCGCACACCGCGGCTGCGGGAGCGCGCGCGACCACCGACTCGAGGGTACGCGCGCGCATCAGCCAGTGCGTCAGCACGAGTGCTCCCACTATCGCGCCCACCGACACCAGGTAGAAAGTCGACAGGATCGGCCGGGTTGCGGTGTTCTGCCCGAACATGCCGCGCAGCACCAGCCACGCCTTGCCGAAAGTCTTGGCGCGGAAGAATACCCAGGTGACATTCACCAGCGTGTAAGTGAGGAGTCCCAGCAACACGAAGACCAGCGGGCCGGGACGATAGTTGGCGAATCGTGCGCGCAGCGCCCGCTCGACGGCGAGGTACACCCCGTGCAATCCGCCCCAGGCCACGAACGTCCAGTTCGCACCGTGCCACAAGCCCCCCAACAGCATCGTGCCCATGAGCGCCAGGTAGGTGCGGCGCGCACCGTGACGGTTGCCGCCGAGGGGAATGTAGAGGTAGTCGCGCAGCCACGACGACAGAGTGATGTGCCAGCGCCTCCAAAAATCCGAAAATCCCACGGCGGCGTAGGGAAAGCGGAAGTTGTCCGGCATGGCGAAGCCGAGGCACAGCGCCGCCCCGATCGCGGTCGTCGAATAGCCGGCGAAATCGCAGAAGATCTGCCCGCTGAAGGCGAGCGTCCCCACCCAGGCATCCAGTGCGCCGGGAATGCGGTCGCTGTCATAGACGCGCTCGGCGGCGCCAGAAAGAAAGCTGTCGGCGAGCACGATCTTGTTGAAGAGCCCGAGCGTCATCAGCGCGAGTCCGAAGCGCAGCTGCTGGCCCGTCGCGCGGCGCGGTTGGGCGAACTGCGGCACGAGCTCCGTCGGGCGCATGATGGGACCCGCGACGAGGTGCGGAAAGAAGGTCACGAACAGCGCGTAGTCGAGCAGGTTCCGCGCTGGCGCCGCGCGGCGCAGGTACACGTCCAGCGTGTAGGACATGGTGGCGAACGTATAGAAGGAGATGCCGACCGGCAGGACGATGTCGTAGTGGGCGGGGTGGTAGGCGATGCCGAGCGTCGCCATCAGGGCACTGAAGTTATCGAGCAGGAACTGCCCGTACTTGAAGTATCCCAGCATGCCGAGGTTGGCGATTACCGAGAGCAGCATCCAGGCATGCCGGGCGGGCGGGCGGCGCGCCTTCACCAGCCCCTGCGCGGCGTACCAGTCGACCACCGTCGAGACCCACAGCAGGATGACGAACGGCGGATTCCAGGCCGCGTAGAACAGGTAGCTCGCGATGAGCAGGTTGACCTTCTTGGCGGTCCACGGGAGCGGGAGCGAGTGCAGGCCGAGCACGCACGCAAAGAACACGACGAACGTGAGCGAGTTGAAGACCATGGCAGTGTGCCGACGGCGCGCCCGCGGAAGGGCCGCCTCTCCCCTTGCGCCTCAGAAGGCGCTTTTGCGCATCATGAACGGAATGTTGCCCGCAAGCAACCCGCAGCAGTTGGATCCGGCACGGTTGCCGCAGCGCCAGGTCCGCTACGAGCGAGGACTCAACTCATCCAACAAAGAGCGGCGCGGCCGGTGAGTTTCCGGGCCGCGCCTGTCGCAGGATCAGGACTTGGGCGTGGAGCCATAACGTGCACTCCTCTCCTTGTCCGTGCGGAGCTTACTCCCGCGCACATGGCAAGTTAGTGACGCGCGCTCACCGAAAATGCGCGCGCGGGGGACGCTCCCGGTACCAGATCCAGTAAATGGCGCAAAGGACTGCGAGAAACGGCACACCGAAGCCGAGCGTCATGCGAAACGCATCCGTGAACGCCGTCGTCACCAGAACCGCGACCATAAGCGTGGCACCGAGCAGCGTGCTGGCGGGAAAGCCGCGCATGCGAAAGCGCAGCGGCGCCGCCGCGGCTCGCGCGCGCGCGCGGCGGAAGAAATAGTGCGTAACGAAGATCATCATCCAGGCGAACATCGTGCCGAAGGCCGAGATCGACACCATCAGGATGAAGGCCGACTTCGGCGCAACGACGCTCAGCACGGCCGCGAGCGCAATGCCGATGCTCGAGAGCAGGAGCGCCTGCACCGGAACCCCGCGGCGGGTCACCACGCCGAAGCGCGGCGGTGCATACCCGGCCCGCGACAGGCTGAACATCATGCGCGTGGTGATGTACAGCTGGCTGTTCATCGCCGACAGCGCCGCCACCAGGATCACAAAATTGAAGATGCCGGCGGCCCCTGGCACCTGCAGCGCACGAATGACCTTCACGAACGGGCTCTCGTCGACCCCGGCCGCCGTCCACGGCACGATCGCGAGCACCAGGGCCAGTGTCAGCAGGTAGAAAAGGATCAGCCTGAATACCGTCGAGCGGAACGCCCGCGTCACGCTCACCTCCGGCTGCGCCGCCTCCCCGGCCGCCACGGCGATCATCTCGATACTGAAGTAACTGAAGATCGCGACGATCACCGCCACCCACGCGCCCCATACACCCCTGGGGAAGAAGCCGCCGTGAGCGGTGTAGTTGTGAAAGCCGGCAGGGGGCACGGCGCCTGCCGCACCGGCAGCGGACAATGCCGAGGGCGCACCAAAGACGATGTAAGCGCCCAGCAGGATGAAGATCACGATCGCGGTGACCTTGATGGCCGAGAACCAGTACTCGATAGCCCCGAAGACGTTGACGCTGCGGGCGTTCACCAGGATCAGCAACGCGGAAAACCCCACGATCCACAGCCACCCGGGAAGTGCGGGAAACCAGAACTGCATGTACAGCGCGACCGCCGTCACCTCGGTGCCGACCGCCAGCACATTGCCGATCCAGTAGGCATAGCGCACGAGGAAGCCCGCCAGCGGGCCGAGGTAGTGCTCCGCATACGCGCCGAACGATCCGGAAGTCGGGTGCGCAACGGTCATTTCCGCGAGGCACCCCATGAGCAGCAGCGCGATGACCGCGCCGATCAGGTAGCTCACGAGCACAGCCGGCCCGGCCAGGCCGATGGCCAAGCCGCTGCCGAGGAACAGCCCGGTACCAATCGCGCCGCCGATGGCGATCATGGTCATGCGGCGCGCGCTCAGGCTGCGCCGCAAGCCGCGCTCGCGCTCGATGATGCTGTCGAAGCTCCCGCCGCGCTTGCTCATTGGATCGCCCGCTCACCGGCCGCCGCTGGGTTTTGTTTGCCGCGCAGTCTACACTGAGTGGGTACCCGCCCCGCTCAGGCAGCCCGGCCACGCGATTGCTCGCCGTGCGGGCTCCGCCAGCACTGGCCACAACAGCAGCAAGAGGCTCAACCATGGCCGTGCGCGCCGACTTCATCGTTCGTCCGATAACGAGCGCGGACTTCGACCAGTGGTTACCGCTGTGGGAGGGATATAACACGTTCTACGGCCGCTCCGGCCCAGCCGCGCTGGACAGCAGGATCACACAGACGACCTGGGAGCGCTTTCTCGATCCGCGCGAGCCCGTCCACGCGCTGGTGGCGGAGAGCGAGGGGCGGCTGCTCGGCCTGGTGCATTACATTTTCCATCGCAGCACCATCTTTCTCGGGCCGGTCTGCTATCTGCAGGACCTGTTCACGGCGCCGGAGCTGCGCGGTAAGGGCATCGGCAAGGCTCTCATCGAGGCAGTGTGCGAGCGGGCGCGAGCTGGCGATGCAGGCCGCGTTTACTGGCTGACGCACGAGACGAATGCGACGGCCAGAAGACTGTACGACCAGCTCGCCGAGCGGTCCGGATTCATCGTGTATCGCATGCAGACCTGAACGGCATCGCCGCCGGCCAAGACCTGGCCGAGCGCTCACCCGGCCACGCACTCGGCCCGGCGCGGTGATACGCTCGCAACCGGCTTGTCAGCCGGGGAATTGGCCGTGCTCAGCTCCTTGCGGAGGCTCAGCGGCGCGCAGCGTCACGCCTTCTTCGCCGCACTCGGCGGATGGTCGCTGGACGCATTCGATTTCTTCCTCTTCGTCTTCTGCCTGAAGGCGATCAGCAACGAATTCCACACCGACGTGAAGGCGGTGGCCGAGGGGCTGTTCCTGACGCTGGCGTGCCGCCCGGTCGGAGCATTGCTGTTCGGATGGCTGGCGGAGAAGTACGGGCGCCGGCCGATCCTGATGCTGAACGTCGCGAGCTACTCGGCGGTGCAGCTCGCCACGGCCTTCGCTCCCAACCTCGCGACGCTGCTGCTTCTGCGCGCGGTGTTCGGCGTTGCCATGGGCGGGGAGTGGGGGGTGGGCGCCGCGTTGGCGCTTGAAACCCTGCCCGCCAAAGGCCGCGGCTTTTTTTCCGGATTGCTGCAGGAGGGCTACGTGATCGGCTACCTGCTGGCGTCCGTCGTGTTCGGCTATGCATTTGTTCACGTCGGCTGGCGTGGGATGTTCGTCATTGGCGCAGCCTCGGCCCTGCTGGTGCTGTATATCCGCTTCGGCGTCGAGGAATCACCGGCGTGGAGGGCGGGAGTCTCGCCGCAGCGGGCCTCGGGCGCCACCATCTGGAGGGCGGCAAGAGAGTACGCTGCGACACTGGCCTATCTCGTCGTGCTGATGGCCTGCTTCAATGCGTTCTCGCACGGCTCGCAGGATCTGTATCCGACTTTTCTGCAGGCGCAGCATGGGTTCTCCGCGGAAGCGACCGGCAATATCGCGATCGTCATGAACCTCGGTGCGCTGGCGGGCGGAATCTGTTTCGGTGCGCTCTCCGAGCGCCTGGGCCGCAAGCGCACCATTGCGCTGGCGGCAACTCTTGCTTTGCCGATGATCCCGCTCTGGGCCTACTCCCACACCGCCGCCATGCTCGCGGTCGGTGGTTTTCTGATGCAGTTCATGGTGCAGGGCGCGTGGGGTATCGTGCCGGCACACCTGAACGAGCTGTCACCGCCGTCGGTGCGCGCCATCCTGCCGGGCTTCGCCTACCAGCTCGGTAACCTGGCGATGGCGAGGATGGGACCGTTTCAGGCGAGGATCGCCGAAGCCCACGGCGGCGACTACGCCTACATCCTCTCGTGGACACTGGCGATCGTCGCGGTTGCCCTCATCATCGTCACGACGCTCGGGCCCGAGGCGCGCGGTGCTGCATTGAAAGTGTCCGCGTAGCTTGCGAATGCGCGCGCACCCTGCCGACCCCGGGGCGTTGTCACGCGGCCGTCGGCTGCGGTCAGCGCCGCATCGTGCTCACGGCACGCTGCCCGCCCGGGGACGCGTGGCCCGGCGAAGCCCGTAGGCCGACAACAGCACGGCCACGCTCACGAGGCCGAACACGAGCGGTGCGCGTTGCTCGGGGATCACCGCCATGGATGCCACGACCGCGAGCATTGCGACGATGGTGAAGCGCGTGAGCCATGGGAATCCCCACATGCGTATTCGCAGTCTTCCGGGCATCTCGCTCTCGAGACGCCTGCGCAGCTTCAGTTCGGCCACCGCGATGAGGACGTAAACGAAAATCGCCACGGTGCCGTAGGAATTGACCAGAAACGCGAAGATCCTGCCGGGCGAGACATAGCTCATCGCCACGGTGACGTAGCCGAATGCCGTGCTGCCGAGGATCGCGGCCACCGGCACGCCGCGCGCATCGAGCCTGGCAAATGCAGTGGGCGCCTCGCCGTGTCGGGCGAGCGCCATCAGCATGCGCGATGACGCGTACAGGCCCGAGTTCAGGGCCGACAGCACGGCCGTCAATATGACGAGACTCATCAGGGTGGCCGCTCCCCGCACCTGCAGCGCTTCCAGCACGCTCACGTACGGCCGCTCCATGCGCACCGTGTCGTTCCACGGCACGATGGCGACGACGAGAAAGATCGAGCCGATGTAGAAGGTGAGAACGCGCCAGATCACCGATTGTGTTGTGCGGGCGACGGCCATCTCGGGTTCCGCCGATTCGGCGGCGGCGAGCGTGACGATTTCGGCCCCGAAGTAGAACCCGGTCGCCGCGACCGCCCCCGTCAGCACCGGCACGATGCCGTTCGGCATGAAGCCGCCGTGCGCGGTGAGATGGGGCACGCCTCCCGCTGCCCCCGGCCAGGCGCCGAGGATGAAAAGCGCCCCGCCGCACAGAAACGCGACGATGGCGGCCACCTTGATAGAGGCGAACCAGAACTCCGCCTCCCCGTAGGAGCGCACGGACAGCAGATTCACGACCGTGAACACGGTCATGAGCGCGAGGGTGAACTGCCAGGGAGCGATCGTCGGCCACCACAGTCCCAGGATCTTTGCTCCTGCCACCGCTTCGAGCCCGACCACGATCACCCAGAAGTACCAGTACATCCATCCGGTGAGGAAACCCGCCAGCTCTCCGAGCGCGAGACGGTTATATTCGTAGAAACCGCCGATCGCAGGATAAGCGACCGCCATTTCCCCCAGCATGCGCATCACGAGCACGACCAATGTACCGGTGAGGGCGAAGGAGATGATGGCGGCGGGTCCGGCCGAGCCGATGACTACACCGCTGCCGACAAAGAGGCCTGCGCCGATGACGCCGCCGAGCGCAATCATCTGCATGTGCCGTCGCTGCAGCGAGCGGCGCAGCCCCGCGGGAGCCGGCGTCCGGGCGCTCATGGCGCCTTACCCGGCACGGATGAGCTCACGGACCGCACGGTGCGCCCCGGCCGCGTCAAGTGAAGGTCTTGTACTTCTCGAGGTAGCGGACGGGTTTCGACAACGCATCACGGCGGAACGGATCGCCGAGCTCCTGCGTGACCATCATCTCCAGAACGGTGGTGCGCCCGGAGCTTTGTGACTCGGCCGCTGCACGCAGCGCCGGAGCGATGTCGGTCAGCCGATCGACGCTCAGGCCCTCGCAGCCGAAGGCACGCGCCACTGCCGCCCAGCTCGGATTTTCGAGATTGACGCCCTGGTAGCGCCGCGAATAGAAGTCGACGTGATTCTTCTTCTCCGCTCCCCACTGCTCGTTGTTGAAGACGATCACCGTCACGCCGATCTTCTCGCGTGCGCAGGTGAGCAGCTCGTTGAAGCTGATTCCCCACGCGCCGTCGCCGACATACGCAAACGCCGGGCGCTCGGGCGAGGCGACTTTCGCGCCGCAGATCACCGGGAACGCGTATCCACAGTTGCCGAAGCTCATCGCGGCGAACATCGAGCGCGGCTTGTCGAAGCGCAGATAGGAGTTGGCGACCGAACAGATGTTACCGATGTCCGTCGACACCATGGCGTCGGGGGGGAGTGACTTCTCCAGTGCGCGCAATGTCTCGCGCGGATGCATCCGCCCGGAGTCGGCGGCCACCTCCAGAGAGTAGGGATCGCGCTCGTGTGTCCAGGCGGTGAGCTCCGCTTCCCAGGCCTTCTTCTCGGCCGCAATTCTCGACAGGCGCTCGGCGCGGCTCGCAGCTCCGGCCAGCGGCCGCCCCTTGAGCCGCTCGAGGAGGCTCCCCGCCGCAGCACGCGCATCGCCATGGATCGCGACGGAGATCGGCTTGACGAGCCCGAGCACCCGCGCCTCGATGTCGACCTGGATGATCCTGGCCTCCTTCGGCCAGTAATCGAGCCCGTGTTGCGGCAGCGTGCCAAAGGGGCCGAGGCGCGTCCCGAGGGCGAGCACCACGTCTGCCTGCGCAATCAGCTTCATGGCGGCCTTCGAACCCTGGTAGCCCAGGGGGCCAGCGCCCAGCGCGTGGGACGCCGGAAACGAATCGTTGTGCAGGTAGCTGTTGCAGACAGCCGCGCCCAGCAGGTCCGCGAGTGCGATCGCCTCCGCTGTGGCAGCCGCCTGGATGACTCCGCCGCCTGCGAGTATCACCGGGAAGCGCGCTCCTGCCAGCATGGCGGCGGCGGCATCCAGCGCTCCCGCGTCGCCGGGCCCGTGAGAAACACGCGTGGGCTCCGCGATGGTCGCCTCGATCTCGCCGTAGAAGAAGTCGCGCGGAATGTTGAGCTGGGCCGGACCGAGCTCGAGCATCGCCCGGTCGAAGCAGCGAGCCGCGATCTCGGCCATGCGCCGTGGATTGTTGACGTGCCCCTGATACCGGGTGATTTTCGAGAAGATGGGCAGTTGCTCCGTCTCCTGAAAGCCACCCAGCCCCATGGTCATGGAGCCGGTCTCGGGCGTGATGAACACGACCGGCGAGTGCGCCCAGTACGCCGCCGCCACTCCGGTTACGAAATTCGTCACGCCCGGTCCGTTCTGGGCGATGCACACGCCGTGACGACCCGAGGCGCGCGCGTAGCCGTCGGCCATGTGAATGGCGCCCTGCTCGTGGGCGACCGGCACGAAGCGAATGCCTGCTGCCGGAAAGATGTCGAGCGCGTCCATGAACGCCGAGCCGACTATCCCAAACACGTGCGTGACGTGATTGACGGCGAGTGTCTCAACGAGCGCCTCCGAGGGTCCCATCTTCTGCGGATGTTTCATGCGCCTCCCTATCTCCTATATAGAGACAAATTGTCTCTCTCAGATGTATGCATTATGATATCATTCGGTTACGTAAAGTCATATTCCGTTTTGCAAGACATTTTGTTCTGGTTCAATCCGGAGAGCGTCTGACAAGATGACCAGCCCTGCACGCTCGCTGGCGGTCGAAGCGGCGGACATCGCGAGCGAGACCTCCGCGGCGCTCAAGGCATTCGGCGTGCTCGAGATCCTGGTGCGCGCGGGCCGGCCGCTGACGCTGTCGGAGCTCATGCAGGCGACGGAGCTGCCGAAGCCCACGCTGCACCGCACGCTCGCGCTGTTCGAGGACGCGGGTTTTCTCGCCCGCGAGCCTGGCGGGCGCGCCTATATCATCGGCGAACGCCTGTCCCGATTTGCCCTCGACGCCTTGCGAAGCGACGGAGCGGCGGCGGAGCGCCGCACGATATTGCGGCGGGTGGTGAGCGAGATTTCCGAGACCTGCAATCTCGCGGTGCTGTACAAGAACGCGGTCATTTATCTCGACCGGGTCGAAGCGCCCTGGCCGTTGCGATTGCATCTTCCGGACGACGGCGTCGCCCTGCCGCCGCACTGCTGCGCGAGCGGCAAGCTGCTGTTGGCATACTTTCCGGCGGCCGAGCGCCAGCGCCTACTGGCGCTGATGCCGCTGCAACGCTTCACGGAACGCACCATCACCGAACGGGCGGTGCTGGATTCGGAGCTGGACAGAATCGTGAGCGTCGGTTACGCAGCCGACAACGAGGAGTACGTGCTCGGTGTCGCGTGCGTGGCAGTGCCGGTACGCAACCGGCACGGTGACGTGGTCGCCTCGATAGCGCTGCAGGGGGCGACCGCGCGATTGCCCCTGATGCGAGCGATCGAGTTCGTGCCGCGTCTGCGCACCGCGGCCGAGCAGATCGGAGACACTTTCGGCTGATAACTTTCGGCTGGCGACACGGTCAGCCTGGCACACCTCGACCGCGCAGCCGCGGCCGGAGGCGGAGATCGACATGGAACTCACCGCCGAGAAGCTCGAACGCCACTGGATGCCGTTCACTGACAACCGCGAGTTCAAGCGTGAGCCACGCATGTTCGTGCGTGCGAGCGGCATGCACTATTGGACTCCGGGCGGTGCCAGGGTGCTCGACGGCAGCTCGGGGCTCTTCACGACCCCCGCCGGTCATTGCCGGGAGGAGATAGCGGCGGCGGTCGCGAGGCAACTGCAGACGCTCGACTTCACCCCCTCCTTCATGCTCGGCCATCCGGGCGCCTTTGCGCTCGCGGATGGCATCGCGGCGCTCACGCCGAAGAACCTGGATCACATCTTCTTCTGCAATTCCGGCTCCGAGGCGGTCGACACGGCCATCAAGATCGCCCTCGCCTATCAACACGCCCGCAAAGAGGCGCAGCGAACCTACATCGTGTCCCGTGAACGGGCCTATCACGGCGTGAACATCGGCGGCACGGCACTCAGCGGCATGGTGCGCAACCGCGAGGTATTCGGGTCGCTGATGCCGGGCATTTTGCACCTGCGTCACACGCTCCTGCCGGCCAACCGTATGACCCGCGGCATGGGCACGAGCGGGGCCGAGCTCGCCGATGACCTGCTGCGGTTCGTGAACCTGGTGGGCGAAAAACGCATCGCCGCGGCGTTCATCGAGCCGATCGCCGGCTCGACCGGCGTCATCGTGCCGCCGCACGGCTATCTCGAGCGCATCCGCGAGATCTGCGATCGCTACGGCATCCTGCTGGTGTTCGACGAAGTGATCTGCGGCTTCGGCAGAACCGGCGAGCCCTTTGCCGCGACCTCATTCGCTGTGACGCCCGATCTCATCACGATGGCGAAGGCCCTCACCAACGGGGCTCAGCCGATGGGCGCGGTCGCGGTGCGCAATGACATTTATCGCTCGATCCTCGAGGCAGCGCCGGAGCATTCGCCCGAGTTCTTCCACGGTTACACGTATTCGGCGCACCCGGCAGCCTGCGCGGCAGGTCTCGCGACACTCGAGTTGTACGCGAGCGAGCAGCTGTTCGCCAGGGGCCGCGAGTTGTCGGGCTACTTCCAGGACGCGATGTTTGCGTTGCAGGACCTGCCCGCGGTGAACGATATTCGTGGATTCGGACTGCTGGCAGGCATCGAGGTGAAGCCCGGCAAGGCGCCGGGCCTGCGCGGCAGCGAGCTGCAGGCGAAGCTGTTCGATCGGGGTCTGCACGTGAAGATCACCGGCGACGTCGCGATCGTCGCTCCGGCATTCATCGCGACCCGCGCAGACATTGACCTCATGGCCGCAATACTGCGCGACGCGATCAGCGCGTGCTGAACGGGATCAACGATGTCGGCCTACCTCTTTGCGAGTATCGAGATTACCGATCCCGCGGCCTACGAGGAGTACCGCGGGCGTGTGCCTGCGATCATCGAAGCATACGGGGGTCGCTACCTGGCACGTGGCGGCGCCGTCGAGCGGCTGGAAGGCGATGCGCCTTCGAGGCGGCTCGTGATTCTCGAGTTTCCAGACATGGCGCGACTCAGGGCGTTCTACAACTCGGCGGAGTACCAGCCGCTGCTGGCCATCCGTCAACGTGCGGCGCGATCCAATCTGCTCGCCATCGAAGGCGTGTGACATCAAGAGGAATCGTTCTGCAGTTCGACCGGCTTACCGTGCGGGGTCCGTCGATAGGCGTGGGCCCAGGCTTCTTTGCATGCCAGCAACGCAGCCTTGTCAGACAAGCGCTCCGCTACCACCAGCCGCTCAAGCGCAGCGAGCCAACAGTGGTAGTACTGCGAACCATCGTCCGGCTCCCCTCGGGCCGAGCTCGCCTTGAGTTCCCCGGCGAGCGTCGCTGCCCACTCCTTCCAGCTGAAGTGACCCTGCCGTGACAAGGAGACGGCCAGAGCGAACACCGAGGCCTGCCACGGCTCGGCAAAAACCGGTCCTTCCTGATCGCGTGGCAGGCCCGGCAGCTCCGCCAGGCCCGGCTGCGCCGCCGTCGTCTCAGGCGGCTTCAAGGTGGTCGTCCCACAGATCGACATAGACCGAGTCGGTGCTGGCGGCCTGCGGGCCCCACAGCTCTTGCGCTGCAAAGCGCACCGAATACAGGTGCTGCGGTCTCTCGCCGAGACCCTGAACGAGACTATCGTTGAAGACATGCACGCCGTGGTCGCGCACGATGGTGCCTTGCTTACCGCGCGCATAGCGTGGCAGGCGCGTGTGGCCCACGGGGTTGAGGTTGCGCGCGCGCACGCGCTGGCCCTCGCGGAACTTCGCGGCCAGCGGCACGTCGCGCGTCGAGGCGCCGCCCGCGGCGATCATCGGCGCGACCTCCTCAGCGCGCAGCATGTGGCGGCCCTTGGTATTGCCCCCCTGGGCGACCCCGGTTTCCAGCTCGGTGCGGGTCACCATGCCGCTCCTGACCAGCAGTTCCGACAGGCTCGTCAACCAGCGCTCGTAGTAACTCATCCGCAAATAGTCAGCGGGTGCAATCAGCTCCCGCTGATAGCGCCCGGAGCCACTTGGCCAATCACCATCGATCGCCACATACATGGCGAGTACGCGCCCCTCCCATGCGGCGTGGAACACCGGCTCATTTTTCTCGGGCCGCACCCGCCCCATGTCCTGCATACCCCCCATGTCGTGGACGCCGTTCATGCGTGCGCTCCTTCCTGGGGTGGCACGACTCTGGCGACTCCGACCATCGTATCGCGGGTCACGAGCGCCGCCAGCTCCGCTTCGCCGAGCTTCTCGGACCCCGCCGGGCGCTCGGGAAGCACCAGGTAGCGCACTTCCGCGGTGCTGTCCCAGACGCGCACCTCGACCTCGTCGGCAAGCTCCAGGCCGAACTCGCGCAACAGGCCGCGCGGATCGATGACCGAGCGCGAGCGATAAGCGGCGGACTTGTACCAGAGCGGCGGCAACCCCAGCACCGGCCAGGGATAGCAGGAGCAGAGCGTGCAGACGACGAGGTTGTGGACCCGGGCGGTGTTCTCCACGACCACCATCTGCTCGCCCTCCACGCCGCCGTAGCCGAGCTCGGCGATGGCGGCCTTCGCGTTCTGCAGCAGGCGCTGCTTGTAGGCGCGGTCCACCCAGGCACGCGCAATGACGCGCGCGCCGTTGCGCGGCCCGATCTGGTGCTCGTAGGCGTCGATCAGCGCATCGAGCGCCGCGCGATCGACCAGGCCTTTGGCCACGAGCACCGATTCCAGTGCCTTGGTACGCAGGGCAGGATCGGACGGCACCGCCTGGTGATCATGGTCGTGATCGTGCTCATGATCCTGTGGCGCGGCGGCGAGCGACGGTGTCACTCCCGCTCCCGCTGCCGTCAATGCCGTGGCCAGCACCTCGCGGCGCGTTGTTGTCATTGCTCCCCCACACTGTCGCCTGCGGATGATGTCCGGGACGGTTCAGTATAGGCCAGGGGCCGCAAACAGGTCACCGCTGCCCGTGCATGCGGGCGACCCGGAACCGGGAACGGCCGGCCAGCGGCAACCACGCTGACCGCTCAGCCGCCCTGGTCGTATTCGAAGTTCGCTGGCTTGTCCTTCTTCGCAGAGCCAAATGAATAGATCAGGCCGACGTAAAGGACCCGGCCGCGAACGGCACGCAGGTAGTCGCCCGTGAATGTCGGCGTGCTCTCGAATCGCTCAAAGTGCTGGCCATTGAAGACGTCCGATAGCGTGACGATCCCTGTCAGGTCTGGCTGCATTTGAAGCTCGGTACCCGACATTCACGATGTTGATGGCGCTTACGTAACCCTGGGGCGTCAGGCGTTTGTCTGAACGGGTCACGATCAGCTGCAGCTGAATCTTGCGGACGTGGGACGGTAATCGAGCTTCAGCTTGCGCGTTGACTCCGGTGGTGGATTTCAATCCCGGCACGCCGAGGGCAGTCGCATCGATCTGGCTGTAGAACAGATTGCCGCTCAGGCTGTAAGCGAGCTTCGGCACGATGTGACCGTTCGAGTGAACTCGAGTCCAGCCGAGTCGTTCTTCGGCAGATTCGCCTTGGTCGTCAGCGAGAAGCCGTTGCCGAGGTACTCCGTCACGTCAGTCACGCTATCGCGGTTGCGGCGGTAGTACCCGGTCAGCTGGTAAGCGAGCCCGCGCCCCTCGAACCCGTAGCCGATTTCGTACGACTGGGTGTACTGGGGTCGCAGGTTGGCGTTGCCCGCGCGAAGGTTCGGGGTGTACTCATGATCGACATACGGATCCAGACTAACTCGGGTCCGGGCGGGTCACGCGCCGGCTCGCGCCGAACGAAAGCGTCGTCTCATCCGACAGACTGCGATCCACGTGGACGCTTGGGTAGATCCTGAAGTAACTTCCGCTGTTCGACACATTGTTCGTCAGTTGCTGTGCATCGGTGTGAGTCAGCTCCGCGCGCGCAAGCCTGCGAGCCAGTTCCAGCTACCGATGCGTCGCCTGATAGCTCGCGTAGCCGGCGTTGATCTGCTGCCGGAACTTGAACTCATTGGTGACATTGGGATCGACCGTCTGAATGCCGGTCACCGGATCGACATTGTTACCGGCGTTGCCATAGTGGAAGTCGTCCTGCTCGAACGCGTAGCCCAGCTTCAGGGAGCGCACCTTCGAGAACGGTAACTCGTAGTCCACGCCGAACTCCGTGGTCGCGTGATCCTCGAGGAGACTCAGGTTGTTGTAAAAGGTGGCGGCCGCGGGAATGAACGAGTCGTTGGTGTAATCGTAATGCTCTCGCTGGTGCGAAGTCGATCGATGCAGGGAGACGTCAATTTGCTCGCCGGGGCGAGCCAGCTTCCTCGAGAACCCCAATCTCTCGTCGTAGTCAGTTTCGGGATCGTGTCCGGAGCTGATGCGCCGTGAAGAGCTCGTAAGCACTCCCGCTGCAGTGATGCTGTCGTTGAGCTGCGTGTATGTGCGCAGCCCGCCACGCTGCTCCAGTGAACCGCTCCGCTGACGGACTGCCGATCGTCCAACGCGTATTCGGCCTTGACCTCCGACGGTCGGAGCCTGTCGGCGAACCCGTTCGTTGAGGGAACTGGTGTTGTCGAGCAGCTGTGTCGCTGGTGTGTTCGGCGCATCGCACGTCTGATTCGAGCATGCGCGCGCGGTAGTCGTGACGGAAGCCTGCGGTGACGGAAGCCGTTCAGCCGCCCGGAACTGTAGCTCGCGTCCGCGCCAGCGACCGATCGTCCGCCGCTACCAAGGCTGCCCTGCAGCGAGCCCGCTAGCCCCTCCCGGCGCTTCTTCCGAGTGATGATATTGATGACACCGGCGGCGCCGTCGGCCTTGAATTGTGCCGGCGGAGTCGTCATGACCTCGATTCGCTCGATATCCTTTGCGGGAATGGACTGCAGGTTGTCCCCTGCCGCGGAGCCGGAGAACTGGGTCGACGGTTTGCCGTCTATCAGGATCAGGACGTGGCTGTCGCCACGTAGCGAGACGTTGCCATCCGGGTCCACCTCTACGGATGGAATCGCACTCAGCACGTCGCTCACGGTGCCGAAGGTGGCTTGCACATCCTCGGTCACGCTGTACACCTTGCGGTCGATCAGGGTTTCGACCGCAAGCTTACGGGTCGTGACGACGACGGTTTCCACCGGAGGGGCGGGAGGGGGTGACGGGGGGTCTGCGGCCTTCACAGCCTGGCAGGCCGCGACGAGAGTGAGCGCCTGAAGGCCGGGCCAGGAAAAGAATCGATACGTCGTGTTCGGCCGTCGCGTGCCGATAGCTGGAAGCTTGGAGGTCACCGCGGCCTTTCTCGCTGCGACGTCTGCGCGCCTGTGCAATCTTGACGAACGAACCTGAACCACGACTAAAAATACCGGCACTCCGTGAGCAGCACGTGCCGCTTGCGAAAGCCTGCGGGATCCACCGCCAGCGAAGCAGAGGGTACAGCTGCCCGATTGCAGCCGCCCCCCTGCCGCTCATACGTTCGGCGCTCTACGCCGTGGCTGTGACCGAAGCGTTCGAGTCGGCCGCCACGGGCAGGGATCGCGAGTGCTGGGCCGAGACTTTCTTACGACCAGACCACCGGTGGACCAGGTGGATCTTCATGACTCCGCAGATTTGAAGGGGACGCCGCATCCTCCTATCCCACAGTACCCGTCGGGATTCTTCGCCAGATACTGCTGGTGGTAGTCCTCGGCGTAGAAGAACTCCGGCGCTTCGCGGATTTCCGTCGTGATCGTGCCCCGCCCCGCTGCTGTCAGCAGGGCCTGGTAGGCTCGCTTGGACCTTTCGGCAGCCTCACGCTGTGCAGCGTCGGCCGCGTAGATCGCCGAGCGATATTGCGTGCCGACGTCGTTTCCCTGCCGCATGCCCTGGGTCGGATCATGCGATTCCCAGAACACCTTCAACAGCGCCTCGTAGTCGATCTTCGCGGGATCGTAGATGACGCGTACGGCCTCGGCGTGCCCGGTCTCACCGCTGCACACTTCCTGGTAGGTAGGGTTGGGAGTGAGACCGCCCGCATAGCCGACGGCGGTCGAGTACACGCCCGGGAGTTGCCAGAAGAGCCGCTCGGCGCCCCAGAAACATCCCATTCCGAATACCGCCTCGCGCAGGCCGACCGGAAACGGCGGCAGGATGCGATGGCCATTGACGAAATGCGTCTCCGGAACCGGCAGCGGTGTGCGGCGTCCGGGCAACGCGGACTCTTCGGACGGGAGGGTTGATTTCTTGCGGAACAGCGCCATGACCTGCGAGCCTTTCGGGGGGTGTGAGATGAGAGTGTGGGGTTGCCCGGGCGATGACTCAAGAGCCGGGCGGCACAGATGTTTCCCCGGGGGCAGCTTGCCCCGCCACGCCACCGCACCGTAAGCTTTTGCCCGCATGGGCATCAGTCAGCCCCAGAACCTGCGCAGCCCGCCGATCGAGAAGCTGCGGCCCTATGGGATCCGCGTGAGCCTTCCGGCCGGTGATCCGTTTCGCAAGCTCCTCGGCCCCGAATGGCAGCGGCTGCACTGGTATCCGACGCCTGCCGAGCGTGACGCAGCCATGCTCGAGATGAGCCGGCGGCACGAGTACTCGCGCGCCGGCGACAAGCCAGCGCTCGTGTTCCAGAAAATCGAAAAGCTCGCCGAGAGTCGCGGGCTCTAGCAGGCCGCACGAGTCTTGGAGACGCCCATGAGCGAAGCGAAGAATTACCCCTACGGCACGTACCTCGACATCAAGTTCGCACCGCTCTCGGTGGTGAACGTGCCCGCGCTCGTCGCCGCCTGCAAGGAGCGCTGGTACAACCAGACGCTATGCAAAGTGAATGATTCGGTGATCCGGCTGGGAGTGATGCAGGGCGAGTACCACTGGCACAAGCATGACAATGACGACGAGTTCTTCTTCGTGCTCGAGGGGCACTTCATCATCGATCTCGAGGACCGCTGCGTCGACCTGCAGCCGCTCGAGGGATTCGTCGTGCCTAAGGGCGTGCTCCATCGCACCCGCGCGCCCGAGCGCGCGGTGATACTCATGGCGGAGACCTCCGCCATCGTCCCGACCGGCGACGCCTGACGGATTCCTTCCCTGGCGGCCCGGGCACGCGCTGCGCGCAAGGCGCGGCGCCTAGAACGTCCGCCCGAGGAACAGATAGAACGCCTGGTGCCCGTGGTCGTCGAAGCCACTGGCGATGTACAGCGGACCCAGAAACGTGTCCATGCCGAGAAACACGCTGGCATCCTTCTGCGTGTTGCCGAAGCTCGCGTCCCGGCGGCGCTGCCAGACATTGCCCGCCTCGAGCGACAGGCCGACATACGTGGGCACGTCGAGATATCCGAGGCCGCCGCGGCCAATCTGCCGGAAATACATCAGCCGTGCGATGCCGAAATTCGGCCCCAGCAGTGAGTAGGCGCGCAGGCCCGACAGATGGAGAAATCCTCCGAGCGGGAATTGTAAATTGAGGTCCGTGACGCGCGCCTGCAGGGTCGTGCCGCCTGAGGCGGAGAATGACAGCGTATCGCGGCCGAACGTGTACGCCCCGAGGTAGCTGGCCGTCACCTGATCGGCATTCTGCCCGACGCCGCTGGCGTTGCGATCGGCACTCCACTGCAGCGTGGCTTGCTGACCGCGATGCGGAAAGTTCACGTCGTCGAGCCGGTCGTAGGTGAAGCGCAGGAAGTAATCGCGCATTTTGAACGGTGTGAAGCTGCGCTCCGGCAGGTTCGGATCGGTGGGATCGCCGACCTCGAGCACGTAGTGTCCCTGCTCGCGCAGCACGCCGGTGCGCACCTCGCCCCAGTTGCCGAACTGGCGCCCGAGATCGATACCGTAGTCGAACGTGTGGACGCGGTACTCCGCCTCCAGACTCTGACCCCGCAGCACGAACAGATCCCGGGCCCCGTCCGAGACGTGCGGCATGACAAACCACCCGGAGAACTGCGCCAGCGGCAGGAACAGCTCGGTCGAGACCAGCGAAGTGGTGCCGGCCTGCAGGTCCGTGACCCACTCACCGGCGTTGCGGGTGATGTCGGACACGACAAAGCGCATCGCGGCGTCGTAGGTTGCGTTGCCCTGGAAATCGTCCTGCAGGCTGAAGCCGAAACGCAGGTAATTGGGGCCCTGCGAATCCGGGCGGGCATCGAGCGCGAGCCCGTAGCGCCCCGGATCGCCGATGACATGGTAATCAAGACTGTCGAGGCCTCCGCGACCGTAGAGCGCCGTCACGCGCTGCGCCACGGCGTCCGGGTCCAGGGGCTTTCCGACCAGGTCCCTGAACAGGTTGTGGGCGGCGGCAGCGTAGCGCTCGGAGCCGGTATCCACCTGGACGAAATCGATGCGCGGCGGCCCGCTGCGTGGCGCCTCCCGACGCTCCGCGTAACGCTGCATGGCCGGCTCACTCACCGCGAGCGCGGCAAGCTCAGGGGCCCGGACGCGGGCGGCCGCCTCACCCGTGGCTATCACCCGGGCAACGATGCCGAAGTCGTAGGAGGAGGCGGTGCCGAGCTGCGGCTGGATGAGAACGTCCTGCGCCCTGAGCGTGGCGAGCTGCTCCTCGGCGTTGCGACGGATGAGAATCGCCAGCATCTGGTTGGAGATCACCGCGACGCTGTTCAGCTGCCGGCGGGGCAGCAGCGGAAAGCCGACATCCACCACGATGACGACGTCCACGCCCATGGCGCGCGCGATGTCGATCGGGATGTTATCGGCGATGCCGCCATCGACCAGCAGGCGTCCCTCGCGCTCCACTGGGGCGAACACTCCCGGGGCCGAGAGGCTCGCGCGCATGGCGCTGGTCAGATCACCCGAGCCCATCACCACGCTGTCCCCGGTCTCAAGGTCCGTCGCCACGGCGCGAAAAGGCGTCGGCAGCTCGTCGAAGTTACTGATGTACGCCACAGGCAGGGTGAGCCGCCGCAGCGTCTGCGTAAGCCTCTGACCCTGGATCAGTCCGCGCGGCAGCACGATGTGCCCGCCGCGCACGCCGAGCGGGAACTTCACCAGGAATGTCTCATCTTCCTGCTTGCGCCGCAGGTCCAGATCCTCGCGCGGGGGGCGGTCGCGGAAGGCGTCCTGCCAGTTGATCGAGGTCATGATCCGCTCGATGTCGCGCGCCGACAGACCGCTCGCGTACAGCCCGCCCACCACCGCCCCCATGCTGGTGCCGGCGATCGCGTCGATGGGCACGCGCATTTGCTCGAGCACCTTGAGAACTCCGATGTGCGCGGCGCCGCGGGCGCCGCCGCCGGAGAGCACGAGTCCGATACGCGGCCGGTGCTCCCCATCCGGGACGGCGGGCGCGGTGGAGGCGGGAGCCTGCGCGTGAGTGACGGTGGGGGCCGCGAGCCACTGAGCTGCGAGAAGAAGACTCAGTACCCCGACACGGGGGGCGACCGACCGTGTTGAATTCACGCCGGGAAGAATAGCAGCAAGAGGAAGCGAAATCCCTCGCCAACCGCCGCTGGCGCGGCGGCGCTGCGCGCCGCAACGCGCGTGTCGGCGCGGGCCGCGGCGCGCGCGAGCCGCGCCTCAGGAGAGCGAGACCCCGAGGACGGCGCCCACTGCGTAAGTGACGGCCGCCGCCGCACAGCCGAGCAGCACCTGCCGCGCCGCGGAGAACCAGGGGCTGCGGCCGTTGAACAGCGAAGTGAGGACACCGACGCCGCCCAGCGCGGTGACACTCGCTGCAATGCTGGTGACAATCGCCGGCACGCCGTGCGTCCAGATGAATGGAGCCGCCGGGAAGATGGCACCTGCCGAAAACAGCGCGAACGAAGTGCTTGCCGCACTCCACGGATTGCCGCCGAGCTCGCTCGGGTCGATACCGAGCTCCTCGCGAGCGAGCGTGTCGAGAGCGGCCCCCTGGTCGCGCATCAGTTCAGCCGCGACGCGCTGGGCGTCCTCCTTCGGCAAGCCTTTTGCCTGGTAGATCAGCGCCAGCTCGTGCTGCTCGGCCTGGGGTGTCTGTCTGAGCTCCTCCGCCTCCTTCGCGATCTGCGTGCTGGCGAGCTCGCGCGCATTTGTGACCGACAGCCACTCACCGAGCGCCATGGAACAGGCACCGGCAGTCAGGCCGGCGAGACCGGTCAGGAGGATGATCCTGTTGCCGGCGCCCGAGCCCGCCACTCCCATGATGAGGCAGAAGTTGGACACCAGCCCATCGTTGGCGCCAAGCACCGCCGCGCGCAGGTTGTTGCCGGAGGCGCCGCGGTGCCAGGGCTCGGCACGCGCGATGTCGGCTCCGGCGAGGCGCGGCGATGCGCTCGCCAGCTGCTGCACCACGGCGGCATGACCGCGCTCTTCGGCGGATATCGACTGGGCATCGGCCTGGCTCGCATACTTGTTGCGATCGGCGAACTCCGTGGCGGCGATGCTCGGAATCACGAAGCCGGGACCGAAACGACGCGCGAGCCTGCCGAGCAGTCGCGTGCGAAAGCTCGGGACGTACGGCTGCTCCCTGACGCCGGCGGCGGCGAGCTTTTCGCGCCACAGCGCCGCATGCGCCGCTTCCGCCTGCGCGAGCTGCAGGAAGAGGTCCTTGCGCACGGGGTCGCTTTCGGCCGCGGCCAGCGTCGTGTAGAGCGCGGCTCCCTCCAACTCATCGCGCAGATTGTCCTGGTAACGCCGCAGATCGCTCGTGGGCATAGCCTGTGCCTCGTCGCTGCGCGCCGCAGCGCCGCTGAGCGCGAAGTATGCGGCGCACCGCGCATTCCGTACACCGTGGCCGCCGGCATCGCGGATAATGCGAGCATGGAATGCTTTCCCGGCTGGCAGCGCGCGGCACGCCTCACGCAGCGCCTGAGCGTGCTCGGAATCGCGGCTGCCTGGTGTGCCGTTCCGCAGGCGCTGGCGCAGTCCCCCTCCGCCAGCGACTGGGGCTACTACGGCGGCGATGCGCTCGGCCAGCGCTTCTCCAGCCTCGATCAGATCAACCGCAGCAACGTGTCGCAACTGGCGGTTGCCTGGACCTACCGCAGCGGCGAGCTGGGCGCGGGCTTTGCGCGCGCCGCCAAGCTCACCTTCGAGGCGACCCCGGTGCTGGCGTTCGGCTTGCTGTATCTGGAGACCGCCACCAACGTCGTGGTCGCGCTCGATCCACAATCCGGTGCCGAGCGCTGGCGCTTTGATCCGCACATTGATCGCGCACGCCGCTACGCGGAAGCGAGCTCGCGCGGTGTCAGCCTGTGGGAGAGCACCGCGGCCGCACCCGGCAGTGTCTGCCGGCGGCGGGTGTTCACCGGCACGCTCGATGCGCGGCTGCTGGCGCTCGATGCGGCGACCGGCCGGCCGTGCGCGGACTTCGGCGAGGCCGGCCAGGTGGACCTGACGCGCGGCGTGCGCATCCGCGATTCGGGGGCGTATCTTGTCACCTCACCGCCGGCGATCTACGGCAACGCCGTCATCGTCGGCTCCGCGATCGGCGACAACCGCGCCATCGACGTCGAACGCGGTGTCATCCGCGCCTACGACGCCGTCAGCGGCGCACAGCTGTGGTCGTTCGATCCGCTGCCCGACTCGCCATCGCACCCCGCCGCGGCCGAATGGAACCTGGCGCAGGCCGCGGGCACGGGCGCGGGCAATGCCTGGGGGGTGGTGTCGGTCGATGAAGAGCACGGCCTGGCGCTGGTCCCCACCGGCTCCGCCAGCCCCGATTTCTACGGTGGCATGCGCCTCGGGAGCAACCGCTTCGCCAACTCCCTGTTGGCGCTCGACGCCCGCAGCGGCCGGCTCGTATGGCAGCGACAGCTCGTGCATCACGACCTGTGGGACTACGACCTCGCCGCGCAACCGGTTCTCGGCGACGTCGAGGTGCAGGGGGTGCCGGTGCCGGCCGTCATACAGGCGACCAAGAGCGGCATGTTGTACGTGTTCGAGCGCACCCGCGGCCAGCCATTGTTTCCGATCATCGAGCGGGCGGTTCCCGCCAGCCGTGTACCGGGGGAGCAGGCCTGGCCGACACAGCCGTTCTCCTCCCTCCCCGCGCTCACTCCGCAGGCGGCCGTGCAACCCGCCGATGCCTGGGGGCTCACCTTCTGGGACCGGGGCAAGTGCCGCGATCTCATCGCATCGCTGCGCAATGAAGGCGTCTTCACCCCGCCGGATACGCGCGGCACGCTGCTGTTGCCCGGCTACATCGGTGGGGTGAGCTGGGGTGGCGTGGTGTTCGATGAGGAGCGCGGGCGGATCATCGCCGCCGTCAATCTCCTGCCCATGGTGGTGACGCTCATCACGCCGCAGGAGCTCGAGCGCGAGGCGCGCTCGGGACACTATCCGCATTCCGAGTTTGCCCGCCAGGCCGGGACCCCCTACGCAATGCGGCGCGAGCCGTTGCTCTCGCCCTGGGGTCTGCCATGCACCCCGCCGCCCTGGGGTGCGCTGGTGAGCGTCGACCTGCGGCGCAAGCGCATTGCCTGGCAGGTCCCGCTCGGCTCCACCGAGAGCTTCACGCCGTGGTTCGTACCGGCCCGCGACTTCGGCGTGCCCAACATGGGCGGACCGATCGCGACCGCCGGGAACCTGGTATTCGTCGGCGCCGCCATGGACAGCTACCTGCGGGCGTTCGACATCGCGACCGGGCGCGAGCTGTGGAAGTACAAGCTGCCCGCAGGCGGGCAGGCAACGCCGATGACTTACCGCGCCGGCAGCGGCCAGCGCCAATACCTCGTCATCAGCGCAGGCGGCCACGGCACGCTCGGCACGCCGCGCGGCGACTACGTGATCGCCTTCGCGCTGCCGGCGCCCGTGCGGCCGTAAGCCCGGAGATCGCGGAGTGAACGGAATGCTGATGCTGATTCTGCCGATCGTCATCCAGGTGCTGCTCATCATCCACGTCATCAAGACGGGGCGGAACCAGTTGTGGATCTGGGTGCTGCTGTTCGTGCCGGTGGGCGGCGGCATCGCCTATATTGCGGTGGAAATGTTGCCCGAGCTGTTCCGCAGCCGCGCGGCGCAGCGCAGCGCGCGCACTTTCCGCAAGGCGATGGATCCCGGCGCCGATCTGCGCCGCTACGAGAGCGAGGCCCGCGTTGCCGGAAACGTCGCGAGCCGCCAGCGCTACGCCGAGGAGCTGGTGCGGCACGCTCGCTACGATGAGGCCATCGGCCAGTACCGCGAGGCGCTCAGCGGGCTGTACGAGCACGACCCCAACCTCATGCTGGGACTTGCACAGGCGCAGTTCGGCAAGGGCGACGCGAGCGGCGCGCGCAGCACCCTCGATGAGCTCATCCGCCGCAACCCGGACTTCCGCTCCCCGACCGGGCACCTGCTGTATGCCCGCGCCCTCGAAGCGGAAGGGAACGTGAACAAGGCGCTCGAGGAATACCGGGTGCTGGCCCCCTCCTATCCCGGCGCTGAAGCCGCGGTGCGTTATGCGCAACTGCTGCAGGCGCAGGGTCGGCAGGAGGAAGCGCGGCAGGTGGCGCGCGAGCTGCTCGAGCAGGCACGCATCGCGCCCGGGCACTACCGGCGCGCGCAGCGTCCGTGGCTGGAGGCGGCGCAGCGGTTGCTATGACGCCCGCCGAGGACGAGCGCGGCGCCACCGAGTGCGAGCGCCAGCAGGGTCAGTACGTCGATGGCTCCGCCGCCTCCGCCTCCGCCGCCGCCGCTGCTGCTGGCGACCGCGGGGCTGTTGGGAGGGGGGACACTGTAGGAGACTGCAGCGAGGCAGGCGCTGCCGCCCGCGCCGGAGGACGCGGTCGTGGTGGCGTGGTCCGACTGGAGGACCACCGTCGCGCTGTCGCTGCGGCCGTAGGAATCGGTCACCGTCAGCAGCAGCGTGTAGCTGGTGGGCGCCGCGGGAGCGAGGATGCTCGCGCGGGCACTGGTCGCGTTCATGATCGCCGGCGGGTTGCTCGAGGGCTGCAGCACCGTCCAGTGATAACCGTTGAGCGTAGCGTTGCACGCCGCAGCGCTGCCGCTGCCATCGAGCACCACAGTACTCCCCGCGCTGAACCCGGTCGGCAGTGCGACCGCGGCGATGGGCCGCAGCGCCTGGAGCACCGCGCCACTGGCATTGGCCATGCCCGCACCGCAGGTCTGGGTGGTGCAACTGCATTCGCTGGACTGCAGGTCGCTGGCGTTCAGCGGAACGTGACAGGCGGGCACGGTCGGGTCCGCCGATACGGGAAAGGGTGTCGTCGCCCCTCCCTGCAGGCGGGCAATGAGCTGGCCCGATGTAAGGTTGCCGTTCACCGCCAGCATCAGCCCGGCGATACCGGAGACGATGGGAGCGGAGAAGCTGGTGCCGACGTTGAAATTGAGCTCGTCGGTGTAGGTGTTGGTTGCAGGGACGGTGGTGCCGGTGTTGGTCGTCGTCTCGATCGAGAACAGGCACGGCTGTCCCGCGCCGGTGTTGACACAGTTGCCGGCCGGAGCGCTGAGCGCGATCTGCGGCCCGAGACTGCTGTAACCGACCTTGGTACCGGCCTGTCGCAGCCCCGCGATGCCGGCGACGCCGTTGCAGTTGGCCGGGGCATCGACCGGGCCGCCTTCGTTGCCGGCGGAGACCACCACCAGCACGCCTTGAGCGGCGAGCTGAGTGACGATCGCCTGATAGCTCTGCGGGCAGTTGCCGGCGGACCCGAGGCTCATGTTGATGACGCGTGCCGGGTAGAGGTTGTCCGGAACCCCGTCCACGTGATTGCCGGCCGCCCACGCCATGCCGGCGATGATGTCGGAGTCGTAGCCGCCGCACTTGCCGAGCACCCGCACCGGCTCGACCCAGCCCTCCCAGCTCATGCCGGCGACGCCTGCCTGGTTGTTGGTGATCGCCGCGAGAATCCCCGCCACGCGCGTGCCGTGCCAGCTGCTGTTGGCGGCCTTGCAATTTGCAAACACCGGATTCTTCAGATCGCTGGCCGACACCCAGTCGCCCGGATCGGAGGCATCCGCACCGCGACCGGTGGTGTTATTGGCGACCGTCGGGTTGGAGATCATGTTGTATCCGGGCAGCAGGCGGTTGGCGTTGGCGTTGCGCAGATCGGGGTGGTCGAAGCGCACGCCGGTGTCCAGATCCGCGATCACGAGCCCCGGGCTCCCGGTGGTGGTATTCCAGGCACTGATCGCATCGGTCGCCGACGGTTGCGAGCTCTGCAGGTACCACTGATTGACGAACAGCGGATCATTCGGAGCCGCGTGCGCGTGCCGGCGCTCGTCCACTTCCGCGTACTCGACCTCCGGGTCCGCGCGCAGGCGCGCCAGCGTCTGCGCCGGCTGCTCGTCGCCGCTCGCCGGCTGCACCTGCAGCAGGTGCATGCCGGAAACGATGTGGCGCACCTCAGCGGGATTGAGGCCGTTGCGCGCGGCCAGCGCGCTGATGCGCTCCGGCACCGCCTCTTGCCCGCTGGAGGTGGAGGTCGCGCGCAGCTTGACGATGAAGCGCTGCGGCGCCATCGCGGCGGCGCCGGGCGGCGGTGTCGCCGGTGTTCCGGTCGCGAGCCCCGGCACCTGGGCGAGCGCGGCGATCAGAACGCAGGTGAACCAGCTCAGGCGCAGGCAAGATGACCTCATGGGCCGCACGATAGCGCAAGCTCCGGCGCGGAGCCTGCGCTCAGGGCACGGACGGTGACCGGGTTCGCGTTCCGGCCGGAATCTGCTGCGTGATGCAGTGGATATTGCCGCCACCGAGCAGGATCTCGCGCGCCGCTACACCGACCACGCGCCGGGCGGGAAACAGCCGCTTGAGGCGCCGTGCCGCCACGGTGTCGGTGCGGGCGTCGAGCAGCGGCATGACGATTGCCCCGTTGGCGATGTAGAAGTTGACATAGCTTGCCGCGAGCCGCTCGCCGGCCATGCGCGGTTTGCTGCCTGCGCGCGCCACGATGCCGGCGGCCTCGCGCCGGCGCAGCGTGAGGGGCCCGGGCATCGGCAGCCGTGTGACCTGCAGGCGCCTGCCGCGCGCATCACGGGCGTCATGCAGCCGCTCCCAGGCATCGTGCGAGATTGCGTGCTGCGGATCGCGACGCCGATCGGTCCAGGTGAGGCACACCTGCGCCGGGCGGGCGAAGCAGGCGAGATTATCGATGTGCCCGTCGGTCTCGTCATTGAATACACCGCGGCCGAGCCAGATGACGCAGCTCACGCCGAGGTAGGCGCGCAGCTGCCGCTCCACATCGGCGCGGTCCAGGCCCGGATTGCGGTTGGGGTTGAGCAGGCACTCCTCGGTGACGAGCGCCGTGCCCTGCCCGTCCACGTGGATGGCCCCGCCCTCATTCACCAGCGGCGCGCGGTAGCGATCGAGCCGCTCGCTCTCGAGCACCTTCCCGGCGACCAGGTCGTCCTGGTCCCACGGAAAGTACAGTCCGCCACGCAGGCCGCCCCAGGCATTGAAGTGCCAGTCGACGCCGCGCACGGCACCGCGCCGGTTCACCACGCAGGTAGGTCCAACGTCGCGCATCCAGCAATCGTCGTGCGCCATCTCCACGACGCGCACCTGCTCGCTGAGCAGGGCGCGCGCGGCACTGTAGTGCACCGTCGACACCCCGACGGTGAGCGGCTCGAACCGGGCGATCGCGGCGGCGACCTGCGTGAAGGCGAGCTGCGCCGGGCGCGCGGCTTCGCGCCAGTTATCGGGGCGCTCGGGCCAGAGCATCCAGCAGCCGGCGTGCGGCTCGAACTCGCCCGGCATCCGGAAGCCGTCCGCCGCGGGCGTACCCGACAGGGTTCGGCTCATCGGTGCAGGCGACTGTGCCGGAATCCGTAGAAGGCATAGATGGACATGCCGATCGCGGTCCAGACTACGAGCCGCATCCAGGTTGCCCATCCCAGCGTCAGCGTCAGGCCGAGGCAAAACAGCGCGCCCAGCACGCAGGTGAATGGTGCCCAGGGCACGCGGAATGGCCGGTGGGCATCGGGACGCGTGTGGCGCAACACCAGCACGCCGAGGCACACCACGGCGAACGCCAGCAGAATGCCCATCGAAATGAGATCCGCGAGCACGTCCAGCGGGAACACGGCGGCGATCAGCGCTGCACCCACACCCGTGACGAGGGTGGACACGTGCGGGGTCTTGAAGCGCGGATGGCAACGGCTCATGGCCGCCGGCAGCAGCCCATCGTCGGCCATCGAAAGCAGGATTCGCGGCTGCCCGAGGAGCGATGTGAGGATGACCGAGGTCATTCCCGCGATGACACCCACCTTGAGAACCCACGAGAGCCAGGAGAGCTGCGGATGGGCGTCGAGGGCTGCGGCCACGGGCGCGTCAGTGTTGAGTTGTTGGAACGGCACCATGCCGGTAAGGACGGTCGCCATGGCCACATACAGCAGCGCCGAAATGACCAGGGCGCCGATGATCCCGAGCGGCAGATCGCGCTGCGGATTGCGCGCCTCGAGCGCGGTCGTCGAGGCGGTGTCGAAACCGACGTAGGAGAAGAAGATGATCGCCGCGCCCTGCAGCACGCCGCTCCAGCCGAAATGACCGCGCACCCCCATGTTGGGCGGCACGTACGGCTTCCAGTTGGACGGATCCACATACTTGAGGCCGGCGATGACGATAATCACGATGATCGCGACCTTGAGGCTCACCATGATGGTGTTGGCGCTCGCGGAGCCGCGCACCCCCACGTACAGCAGTGCCGTCATGGCGGCGATAATGAGCACCGCCGGCACGTTGATGATCGCGCCGGTAGCAACCAGATGATCGTGCGCGTCGAGCCCGAGCGGTGCGTTGACCAGAGGCGCCGGCAGGTGGATGTGGGCATCGCCCAGCAGACTCACCACGTACCCCGACCAGCTCACCGCCACCGCGGAAGCCGAGATCGCGTACTCGAGCAGCAGGTTCCAGCCGATGAACCAGGCCAGCGCCTCGCCGAGTGTCGCGTACGTGTAGCTGTAAGCGCTACCGGGCACCGGCAGGAACGCCGCGAATTCCGAGTAGCACAGCGCCGCGAGCCCCCCGCCGAACGCGGCGATCAGCAGCGAGAGCGTGATCGCCGGTCCCGAATGGTTCGCGGCGACCGTGCCGGTGAGTACGAAGATGCCCGAGCCGATGGTGGCACCGAGGCCGATTGCGATGAGGGCCGGCGCGCTCAGGACCTGCTTCAGGCGGCTCTTGCCGGCCGGCGCCGGGTCGATCGGCCGCACGGCGATCAGCTGTCGCAGGAGCGAGGCTCTCGCGGCCGCGGGGACACTCTTATTAATATTCGTGGCCTCGGACATACGCTGCTCGTTTACGACCGCCCCCGGCGCAGGCCGCACGGCAGTCTCTCACACGCGCACCCGCTTCAGCACGCGGCCCGTCCGCCGGCACGGCTGTGCTAGCATTGCGCGCCCGGCGACCCCCGCACACGGGCCGGGACTTTTCCAGGAGAGTCTCACAATGTCCACGGTTGCCAGCCCCACCGTAGCGCCGCCCCCACAGGGCGCGAGTATTACGGTTCACGACGGCAAGCTGGTCGTCCCGGAGAATCCGATCATCCCGTTCATCGAAGGCGACGGGACCGGCCCGGATATCTGGCGCGCCAGTGTGCGTGTCATGGACGCCGCCGTGGCACGCGCCTACGGCGGTAAACGCCGCATCCACTGGATGGAGGTATACGCCGGGGAGAAGTCCAACAGGCTCTTCAACACCTGGCTCCCCGAGCAAACCGTCGCGGCGTGCCGCGAGTATCTGGTGTCCATCAAGGGACCGCTCACCACGCCCGTGGGCGGCGGCATCCGCTCGCTGAACGTGGCACTGCGGCAGATGCTCGACCTGTACGTGTGCCTGCGCCCGGTGCGCTGGTTCAAGGGCGTGCCCTCGCCGGTGAAGCATCCGGAAAAGGTCGACATGGTGATCTTCCGCGAGAACACCGAGGACATCTACACCGGCATCGAGTTCGAGGCCGGCAGCCCCGAGAACCGCAAGTTTCTCGACCTGTTCCGCCAGGCCTTCCCCAAGGCCTACGCCAAGATCCGCTTTCCGGAGACCTCCGGCATCGGCATCAAGCCGGTGTCCCGGGAAGGCTCGGAGCGGCTCATCCGCGCGGCTCTCGGCTACGCCATCGCTCACCGCCGGCGCAGCCTCACCCTGGTCCACAAGGGCAATATCCAGAAGTTCACCGAGGGGGCGTTCCGCAACTGGGGATACCAGCTCGCCGAACGCGAGTTCGGCGCGCAGTGCTACACCTGGGAGCAGTGGGAGCGCAGCCGGGCGGCGCAAGGCGAAGCGGCGGCGAATGCGGAGATGGACGCCGCGAAGAAGGCCGGACGCATCATCGTGAAGGACGCCATCGCCGACATCACCTTGCAGCAGGTACTCACCCGCCCTGAGGAGTTCGACGTCATCGCCACGCTCAATCTGAACGGCGACTACCTCTCGGACGCGCTCGCCGCACAGGTCGGCGGCATCGGCATCGCGCCCGGTGGCAACATCAACTACCTGACCGGACACGCGGTGTTCGAGGCCACTCACGGCACCGCGCCCAAGTACGCCAACCTCGACAAGGTCAACCCCGGCTCGCTTATCCTCTCCGGTGAGATGATGTTGCGCTACCTGGGGTGGCCGGAAGCCGCCGACGCGATCATCGCCGCCATGGACAGGACCATCGGGCAGAAGATCGTCACCTATGATTTTGCCCGCCTGATGGACGGGGCGCGGGAAGTGTCGACCAGCGCTTTTGCCGATGCGCTGATCGGCAACCTCTAGCGCACCCGCAGCGCCCGCCGCGCTCATGAACACGCGCGCCGGCGCAAATCTCCTCGAGTGGGCGCGCGCGGTGCAGGCGATCGCGCAGAACGGCCTCGCCTTCACCCGCGATCCGTTCGACCGCGAGCGCTACACACAGCTGGCGGAGCTGGTAGCGACGCTGCTGTCGGCGGAACTCAAGATCCCGGTGGTCGAGGCGCGCGCCTTCTGGGAAGGCGAGCGCGGCTACGCCACGCCCAAGGTCGATGTGCGCGGCGGTGTGTTCGCAGAGGAGCGCGTGCTGTTGGTGCGCGAGCGCGCCGACGGCCGCTGGACTCTGCCGGGCGGCTGGGTGGACGTGAACGATGCCCCCTCCGAGGCGGTGGCGCGCGAGATCCACGAGGAATCCGGCTACCGCGCGCGGGCCGTGAAGCTCGCGGCGCTCTCGACAAGAACCGTCACCCGCATCCGCCGGGCGTGCACCACATCTACAAGCTGTTCTTCGTGTGCGAGCTCGCCGGCGGCAGCCCCGACGCCGAGCAACGAGACCGACGCGGTGGATTTCTTCCCGGTGAGCGCGCTGCCGGAGTTGTCGCAGCGGGCGCGTGCTGGCGCCGCAGATCGAGCGGTCTCTACGAGCACCGGCTCAACCCGGGCCTGCCGACCGACTTCGACTGACGAGCCACGCCGGCCGCATGTCCGCCGTCCCCGGTCTCCGTCGACACCCCTGCGCCACGCGAGTGCGCGCGGCAGATCGTCGCGGCATTTGCGCGCTACAACGCGGAGTTCCGCGCCATCACGCGCCGCGCGCCGCTGCGCTTCGACGCGCGCGACTGGCGCGGCAGCCAGCGCGACGCGGTCGAGCGCATCGAGCTCTACGACCGCTTCGTGAACCAGACGATCGCGGAGCTGCGCCTGGGCTCGGCGCCGCCGGCGCAGGAGCGCGCGCTGTGGCGCGCGATCCGCGAGGAATTCGCCGCACAGATCACCGATCTTGCCGACCCCGAGTTCACCAAGACCTTCTTCAGCTCGATCAGCCGCCGCCTGTTCGGCACGGTCGGCGTGGCGCCGGACATCGAGTTCGTGGCCACCGACCTGGATCCGCTGGCCGACATCCATTCCGCCGTCGGCACCAACACCTACGTCAATCACGGCTCGCTGCCGCTGCTGTTCGAGGACCTGCTGGGGATGTGCGCTTCCGCTCCCCCTGGCGCGATCTCGACAAGAGCATCGCGCACGTCGCCGACGAGGTGCACGCGCTACCTGCACGCCAGCGGCGAGCGGCGCGAGATCGACAGGGTCGAGGTCATCCGCCCGGTCTTCTACCAGATCTCGCGCGCCTACGTCGTCGGCCGCCTCGTCGGGCGCGGCTTCCTGGTGCCGCTGGTGATCGCGCTCAAGAACGGCGATGGTGGGGTGCTCGTGGATGCCGTGATGCTGGCCGAAGACGACGTCAGCATCGTGTTCAGCTTCACGCGCTCCTATTTCCACGTCGACCTCGAGCGTGTCGCCGAGGCGGTGGTGTTCCTGAAGTCCATCATGCCGCGCAAGCCGGTGAGCGAGCTTTTCACCGTGCTCGGTCGCGCCCGTCAGGGCAAGACCGAGCGCTACCGCGAGCTGATGCGCAACCTCGAGCATACCCAGCGATCTGTTCGTGCACGCCCCCGGCGAGCGCGGGCTGGTGATGGTGTGCTTCACGCTGCCCTCCTTCGATGTGGTCTTCAAGGTGATCCGCGACCGCTTCCCCTACCCGAAGACGGTGCTGCGCGAGGAGGTGATGGCCAAGTACCGCATGGTCTTCATCCACGACCGCGCCGGGCGGCTGGTGGATGCGCAGGAATTTCGCCGGCTGCGCTTTCCGCGCGAGCGCTTCGCGCCCGAGTTGCTGCAGGAGCTGCGCGCGCGAAGCGGCCGGCACGGTGCACGAGGACGGCGAGGACCTTGTATTCGACCACATGTACATCGAGCGGCGCATGACGCCGCTCAACCTGTACCTGCGCAGTGCCCCGGCGGCAGACGCCGAGCGCGCGGTGCTCGACTACGGCCAGTGCATCCGCGACCTCGCCTACACCAACATCTTCCCCGGCGACCTGCTGCTGAAGAACTTCGGCGTGACGCGACACGGCCGCGTGATCTTCTACGACTACGACGAGCTATGCCGTGTCACCGACTGCAACTTCCGCGACGTGCCGCCGGCCACCACACCCGGAGGACGAGATGCGCGGCGAGGCCTGGTTCTACGTGGGCGAGAACGATGTATTTCCCGAGACCTTCATCAACTTCCTGGCGTTCAGCGACGAGCAGCGCGCCGCGCTGCTGCGCATGCACGGGGAGATCCTGACGGCCGCGTTCTGGCGCGGCGTGCAGCAGCGCCTCAGCGAGGGCGAGGTGCTGGAAGTGCTGCCCTATCACCCGCACCGGGTGCGGGTAGCCGGGAGCTTGTGAGCTCGGGCGCTGGCGCCGCCAGGGCGGCAGCGGCCTGGCGTTTCACGAAGCCCGCACGCGCGCGGGCCTGACGGGTACGGCCGCCGCGCGCGGACGCGCTGCCCGAGTCTCGCCGTTCGCCAGCAGCTCTGCCAGGGTGCGGTTGGCGAAGTCCCAGTTGACCAGCTCCTCGAGGAACGTGCTGACGTAGGCGCCGCGCCGGTTCTGGTGGTCGAGATAGTAGGCGTGCTCCCACAGATCGAGCGCCAGGAGCGCCGTGTCGCCGCGCACCAGCGGCGTGCCGGCATTCACGGTCGTCACGATCTCGAGCGCGTCCGCTGCGCCACACCAGCCATAGCCAGCCGCTGCCGAAGTGCGCACCCGCCGCCTCCTTGAACTCGCGCACGAAACGCTCATGCGAGCCGAAGCGCGCCGCGCAGGTGCTCGCCGACCAGACCGTGTGGCGCGCCGCCGCCGCGCGGGCGCATCGAGCGCCAGAAGACATTGTGGTTCCAGACTTCCGCGGCGTAACGGTACAGCCCATGTTGTGCCGGATTGCGCTCGGTTATGCGGATGAGCTCCTCGAGCGACAGCGTCTCGAGTTCCGTGCCGCGCACCAGAGCGGCCATCCGGTCGAAGCACACGCGCTGGTGGCGCAGCGAGTGAAACACCAGCGTATCGCGCGACATCGCCGGCTCGAGATCGGAAAAATTGTAGGGAATCGCGGGGGACTCGATGTTCATGAGGCGTCCTTGCAGCCGTTGCGCGATTAGTCTGGTGCAACCCGCTGGATACGCTCAACGTGGGCCGGGCGCAATAGGAATTGCTCTGAATTTTTTCTGACAGGTCGCAATGCACGCCGGGCTCTTCCGCAAAGCAGGGTGACTCGGCCGCGTGGGCGGCCGGTCGCATCAACACCCCGGCGGCGCGCGCCGTGCAGCCGGGCTGCACCGCAAGCTCGGCCGTAGGCGCGTGTCAGGGTCCGGCAGCGTCGAGCGCCTGGGCAAGGTCCGCGAGCAGGTCCTCGGTGTCCTCCAGTCCGATCGAGAGGCGGATGGTCCCCTCGGTGATGGCCGACATGCGCTGCTGCTCGGCGTTCAGCTCCCCCTTGCCCAACATCTGTGACGTCACCACCAGCGACTCGGTGGACCCGAGGCTCGCGGCGAGCGCGAACAGCTCGCAGCGTGTCGGCGAAACGCCGCGCCGCGCCCAGCGCCACCGCGCAGGTCGAAGCTGACGATGGTGCCGAAGTCCTGCATTTGCTGCGCCGCCAGCGCATGCTGGGGATGCGTCGCCAGTCCCGGGTAGTGCACGCGGGCCACCGCAGCATGGCCCGCCAGCAGCTGCGCGATGCGCGCCGCGCTGGCGCACTGCGCGCTGGTAGCGCACGAAGTAGGTCTTCAGTCCGCGCAGGATCAGAAACGCGGCGTGCGGATCGAGCGTGCCGCCCAGGGCGCCGAAGTCGGTGCGCATGGCGCGGATCAGCTCGCCGCGCGCGATCACCGCGCCTCCCATGACGTCGCCGGTACCGGAGGCGTACTTGGTGAGGCTGTGGACGAACACGTCCACCTCGAAGCCGCCGTGCTGATGAAAGCCCGGCGAAGGTGTTGTCGAGGACGCGTCAGCGCGCCGGCTGCGCGCGCGAGGCGCGTGAGCGCGGCGATGTCGGCGATCTTCGTGACCGGGTTGGTCGGGCTTTCGAAGTACACCAGCCGCGTCGGCCGTGCCTTGAGGGTGCGCTCCACTCCCGCGAGATCCTCGATCGACAGCAGCGTATGCGACACGCCGAAGCGCCCGAGGAGCCGGCGGATGAGATAGCGGCTGGGGTTGTAGGTCTCGACGAAGCAGATGACGTGATCGCCCTGCTTGGTGAGCGCCAGCAGCGTCTGGGCAGATCGCACCCACGCCCGAGGCGGTCACCAGGCAGTCTTCGCGCTCCTGCAGCTCGGCCAGCAGCCGTTCGAGCTGGCGGGTGGTGGGATTCGGACGCGCGCGAATAGAAAAACCCGGGGCGCTCGCCGCGCAGGTGGGCTTCCGTCTCCGCGACCGTCGCGAACTCGAACTTGACGCTCTGGTAGATCGGCGCGACCAGCGGCTGGTTGCCGGGCGGCAGCTCGACCGGCGGGCGGATGGTTGACGCGCGTGGGCTTTTTCATGATGGGCGGGGCATTCACAGCTCGAGAGTAAAGCGGTCCGCGTCCAGGTGAGCCGGGAAGCTTCGCGGAACGCGGTGAGCGGCTCGAGAGGCAACTCCACGCTCGAGCACGCACCGCGACATCGCCCGGCGCGGCGAGGGGTCCGCCGAGAAAATCGATGACCGCGCTGTCGCCGCGCGTGCGGCACCCCCAGGCCGTCGGCGCCGACACGGTTGACGCCGACGACGTACGCCTGGTTCTCGATGGCCCGCGCCCGCAGCAGCTGCCGCCAGGCATCGGCGCGCGCCGCCGGCCAGTTCGCCACATATACCAGCAGCTCGTAGTCGAGCCCCGGGCGGCGACGGCTGAACACCGGGAATCTCAGGTCGTAGCACACCAGCGGACAGATACGGAAGCCGCGCCAGGCCACGCTCCAGGCACGTGCGCCCGGCGGTGAAGTGCTCGTGCTCGCGGCCCATGCGAAACAGATGCCGCTTGTCGTAGTGGCGCACCCCCGCGGGCGACGCCCACAGCAGGCGGTTGTAGTAGCGTCCGCCATCGAGCGTGATGACGCTGCCGGTGATCGCCGCATCGAGCGTGCCCGCGAGGCTGCCGCAGCCATTGCGCAGTCGGGTCCGCCAGCCGGCTCGCCCACTGCCTCGACCTGCCATGCTGAAACCGGTAGTGAAGGTCTCCGGCAAAACCACCAGGTCGGTGTGCCCGGCGAGCGGCAGCAGCAGCGCCTCGAATCGGCGCGCGATTGGCGGCCGGGTCGTGCCACACGAGCGGCTGTTGAATGAGCGACACGCGCAGCGCGCCCATGCTACCTCCGCCGGGCGCGCGCGGCGAACGCGTTGAGCCGCGCCGCCGCCTCATCGAGCGTGCTGTCGCGCTTGGCAACGCACAGCCGCACGAACGGCAGGGGCTGCGGCACCGCGTAGAACGGCGACAGCGGAATGGTGGCCACGCGCGCCTCGCGTCAGCAGCCGCTCGGCGAAGGCGAGATCGTCGGGCGGCGCAAAGGCGCTGAAGTCGAGCAGCTGGAAATAGGTGCCCTGCGCCGGCGGCAGCCGGAAAGCCGCGAGGACGCGAGCGCGCTGCGCAGGCGATCACGCTTGGCCTGGAAGAAGCCCGCCAGGTCACTGCCGCAATCGGGGCGCTCGGCGAGATAGGCGGCGATGGCGTGCTGCAGCGGATGGGAGATGCTGAAGGTGTTGAACTGGTGCACCTTGCGCAGCTCGCGCGTGAGCGCGCGCCGGCGCCACGCAGTAGCCGACGCGCAGCCCCGTGGCGTGCAGCGTCTTGCCGAAGGAAAACACGGCGAACGCTGCGCGGCGCGAGAGCGCGGGTGCGCCAGCACCGAGTGGTGCCGCGCTCCGTCGAAAACCACGTGCTCGTAGACCTCATCGGAGAGCACCACGATGTCGCGGTCGGCGATCAGCTGCGCCAGCGCATCGAGGTCGGCGGCGGTGGCGGTGATGCAGGCGGGGTTGTGGGGACTGTTGAACAGCAGCAGCCGGGTGCGCGGGCTGAGCGCCGCGCGCACGCGCTCCCAGTCGTAGCGGAAACCCGGCTGCGCGAGCGGCACCCGGATGCAGCGCCCGCCCGCCAGCCGTACCGCCGGCTCGTAGGAATCGTACGCCGGGTCGAAGGCAATCGCCTCCTCGCCGGCACCGAGCAGCGCCTGGATCGCCGAGTAGATGGCCTCGGTCGCGCCGAGAGTCACCGTGATCTCGTTTTCCGGGTCGACGCGCAGGCCGTACGAGGCGCGCAGCTTGCGTCGCAATGCCCTCGCGCAGCGCCGGCAGGCCCTCCATCGGTGCGTACTGGTTGTGCCCGGCGCCATGGCCGCCGCCACGAGCTCCGTCAGCCGCGGATCGATGTCGTAGTCGGGAAAGCCCTGGCCGAGATTCAGCGCATCGAGCTCGCGCGCGCGGCGCGACATGACGGTGAAGATCGTCGTGCCGACGTCCGGGAGCTTGCTGCGCCACTTAGCGCAACCTCGCCTCACTCGGACGCCTCGGCCGCCGCCAGTGCTGCGCCGACCACGCCCGCCTGACCGGCGAAGTGCGCCGGACGCAGCACTGCCGGCGAGCGCAGGAGCGGTGCGAACTCGTCGAAGCGCTCGCTCACAGCGCCTCCGAGGATGAAGACGTCCGGCCAGAACAGCGCGTGCAGCCGCTGCGAGGTACTCGTTCACGCGCCCGACCCAGGCGGGGAAATCCAGCTCCTTCGGCGGTGCGCACGTGCGCGGAGGCCCACTTCTCCGCATCCATGCCGCGCAGCTCCAGATGTCCGAGCTCGGTATTGGGGAAGAGCCTGCCGTCGCAGAACAACGCCGTGCCGATGCCGGTGCCGAAGGTCACCATGATGACGATGCCGCCGGAACCGCGGCCCGCACCCCAGCGCATTTCGGCAACCCCGGCGGCATCCGCATCGTTCAGGAACAGCGCCGGCCGGCCGAGCGCGCGGCGCGGCGAGCGCCGCGCCGTCGGTGCCGAGCCAGGCCGCATCGATGTTGGCGGCGGTGCGCACGATGCCTTGCTTGATGACGCTCGGGAAAGCGATGCCGACGGTGCCCGGCGGGCCCCGGCAGCCGCGCCGCGAGCCCCGCGATGACCGGCATCAGGCGCCGGCGGGGTCGAAGGCTGCGGCGTGGGCGCCGAAATCAGCTCGCCCGTGACGCGCCCCGCGTCCACATCGACCAGACCCGCCTTGACCGAGGAGCCGCCGACATCGATTCCCAGCACCACGCTGTGTCATATGCGAGCGCCTCACAGGTTGGCGGCGGCGGCGAGCTGCAGATCGCGCTCGCGCCGCTTCTGCCGGTAGCGCATCCACACGGTGGAGATCGCAATGCCGCTCGCCACGAGCAGCACCATGATGGTGGCCAGCGCGTTCACGTCCGGCGTGACGCCGAAGCGCACCTTGGAGAAGATCACCATCGGCAGCGTGCTCGATCCCGGGCCCGGCCACGAACTGCGTGATGACCAGATCATCCCACGACAGCGTGAACGCCAGCAGCCACCCGGAGGCGATCGCCGGCAGGATCAGCGGCAGCGTGATGCGGCAAGAACACCCGCGCCGGGCGCGCGCCCAGATCCATGGCGGCCTCCTCCAGCGACTCATCGAAGCCGGCCAGGCGCGACTGCACGACCACGGTCACGTAAGCCATGCAGAAAGTGATGTGCGCCAGCGTGATCGTGACCGCGCCCATGCCCTTCGGCCAGCCGATCAGCTGCTCGAGGGCGACGAACAGCAGCAGCAGCGACAGCCCGGTGATCACCTCCGGCATGACGATCGGCGCGGTGGTCATGCCGGCGAGCAGCGTGCGCCCACGAAAGGCGCCGAAGCGCGCCAGCGCCATGCCCGCGAGCGTGCCGAGCACGACCGCGCACGCTGGCCGCGATCAGCGCGATACGGATCGACAGCCACGCCGCGCCCAGGATCTGCGTCGTTGCGCAGCAGCGCTGACGTACCATTTGAGCGTCGGCGAGTGCGCCGCGTCCCATACCGTGACCAGGCGCGAGTTGTTGAACGAGAACACGATCATCGACAGGATCGGCACGTACAGGAACACCAGCCCGAGGACCAGCGCGGTGCGCGCGAACAGCCCGCGCGGCCTCACTTCGCGACCTCGAGCTCGCGCCGCTCGAGGCGCTGGAACAGCATGATCGGCACCACCAGCACCAGCAGGACCAGGATCGCGACGGCGCTCGCAACCGGCCAGTCGCGGTTCTCGAAGAACTCGTCCGACAGCACCCGGCCGATCATGAGCTGATCGGTGCGGCCGAGCAGCGTCGGGATCACGTACTCGCCCACCGCCGGGAATGAACACCAGCAGCGAGCCGGCGACGATGCCGGCGAAAGACTGCGGCAGGGTGATCGCGCAGGAAGGCGCGCAAGCGGCCGCGCGCCCAGATCCGCGGCCGCCTCCAGCAGTGCCGGGTCGTGCTTTTCGAGGTTGGCGTACAGCGGCAGGATCATGAACGGCAGATACGAATAGACGATGCCGATATAGACGGCGAAATCGGTCTGCAGCAGCGCCAGCGGATGGTGGATCACGCCCAGGTACAGCAGCACGTTGTTGATGACGCCGTTGTTCTTCAGCAGCCCGATCCAGGCGTATACCCGCAGCAGGAACGAGGTCCAGAACGGCAGCACGATCAGCATCAGCAGCACGCGGCGCGAGGCCGGCGTGGAGCGCGCGATGGCATAGGCCATCGGGTAGCCTAGATCAGCAGGCAGAACAGCGTCGAGACCGCCGCGACCTTGAGCGAGTACAGGTAGGAGCTCACGTAGAGCGGATCGGTGAACAGGAACGCGTAGGCCGAGCCGTGCAGCTCGAGCGATGCGGCGCGCCGTGATGCCACGTAGATGAGCGGTGTGTACGGCGGAATCGCCAGCCGCACCTCGGAGAAGGAGATCCGGAACACGATGAGGAAGGGAACGAGGAACAGCACCAGCAGCCACAGGATCGGGATCCCTGCGACCAGCCGCCGGCCGGAAGTCCGGGTGAGGCGTGCCACGCTGCGCTCCTACTCGGTCAGCACCACGGGGCTCGAGCCGTGCCAGGAGAGCCAGCACGCGTCTCCTCGCGCTCGATGCGGCGCGCTCGCCGCCGCGCATGATGTTGGGCAGCGTCACGCGCATCATCTTGCCGGAGTCGATCTGCACCAGGTAGATCGACATGTCGCCCATGTAGGCGATCCCGCGCACCGTGCCGCGCACGGCGTTCTCCCCGGAGCGGCTCGCCGCGGCCGAGCGGCTGCGCGCGCTGATGTTGATCTTCTCCGGGCGGATCGCGGTCCACACCGTGGCACGCCGCGCGCGCAGCTCACGGCGCGCTCGCGCGCGCACGCTGCAGCCGCAGCTCGCTGCAGTGGATGCGCACGAAGTCCGCCGCCTCAGTCGCTCACCTGGCCCTCGAACATGTTCACCGAGCCGATGAAGTCGGCGACGAAGCGCGTGGCCGGCGACTCGTAGATGTCCGACGGCGTGCCCACCTGCGCGATCCGGCCGCTGGTTCATGACGCCCGAGGCGCTGTCCGAGCGTCATCGCCTCCTCCTGGTCGTGCGTGACCACGATGAAGGTGACGCCGAGGCGCTGTTGGATGTTGAGCAGCTCGAACTGCGTGTGCTCGCGCAGCTTCTTGTCGAGCGCCGCGAGCGGCTCATCGAGCAGCAGCAGCTTCGGCCGCTTCACCAGCGCGCGCGCCAGCGCCACGCGCTGGCGCTGGCCGCCGGAGAGCTGGTGCGGCTTGCGTGCGCCGAAGCCGCCCATTTTCACGATGTCGAGGATCTCCCCCACCTGGCGGCGGATCGCATCGCGCCCGAGGCCTTCCTGCTCCAGCCCGAAGGCGACGTTCTTCTCCACATTCATGTGCGGAAACAGCGCGTAGGACTGGAACATCATGTTGACCGGCCGCTCGTAGGGCGGGATCGCGCTCATGTCCTCGCCGTCGATGTAGATGCGGCCGGCGCTCGGGGACTCGAAGCCCGCCAGCATGCGCAGCAGCGTGGTCTTGCCCGAGCCGGAACCGCCGAGCAGACAGAAGATCTCCCCGCGCCGGATGTCGAGCGATACGTCGTCCACCGCGGTGAAATCGCCGAATTTCTTGCTGACAGGTTCGCAATGCGGACGTAGGCGGCACGGTCGGCGCTGGCTGGCATGGCCGGAGCACTCATCGGGATGGGCATTCATACGTTTATCACTTCGGCCGATGAGGTCATTTACCGGTCTTGAAGCGTGTCCACATGCGCGTCAGCAGACCGCTGATACTGCGGCCGGACGTGGCGCGCTCGGGCACCAGCCGTGCGCGCACCTGCGGCGGCGGATAGACGCCCGGATCGTCGCGCACCGCCGGCATCGAGCGGCTGCAGCGACGCTGATACGCTGTTGGCGTACTTGATGAGGTTGGAAGTTGCGCGCGGCGATCTCCGGGCGCAGCAGGTAGTTGATGAACAGGTGCGCATTGCGCACGTGCGGCGCGTCCGCGGGGATCGCCAGCACGTCGTAGTTGCTCGATCGCGCCCTCCTTGCGGGATCGCGTAGGCGAGGTCGACGCCCTTGCCCGCCTCCTTGGCGCGGTCGTGCGCCTGCTTGACGTCCCCCGACCAGCCCATCGCCAGGCAGATGTCGCCGTTGGCGAGATTGTCGATGTAGCGCGAGGAATCCACGTAGCGCACGTAGGGCCGAATGGCCGTCAGTGCCTTCTCGGCCGCCTTGAGATCCTCCGGGGAGTCGCTGTTCGGATTGCTGCCGAGCTAGATCAGCACCGTGCCGACGACCTCGGACGGGCGCATCCAGGATCGACACGCCGCAGTCCTGGAATTTCGAGATCACCGCCGGATCGAACAGCATGCGCCAGCTGTCCACCGGCGCATCCGGGCATGCGCGCGCGGATCTCGAGCGACGTTGTAGCCCACGCCCGGAGGTGATCCACATGTAGTCGACGCTGTGCTGGTTGCCCGGATCGTAGACGGCGGTCGCGCGCGCCACGTTCGGGATCGAGGTTCTTGAGGTTCGGCAGCAGGGACTTGTCGAGCTTCTGGTAGACGTCCGCCTGGATCTGCCGCTCGAGGAAGGCGCCGAGGGCACCACGACGTCGTAGTTCGTGTGCCCGGTGAGCAGCTTGGTTTCCAGGATCTCGTTCGAGTCGAACACGTCGTAGTTGACGTGGATGCCGTACTCCTTCTCGAAATCGCCGCGATCACCTGCGGGCTGGATGTAGTCGGACCAGTTGTAGACATTCAGCACCTTCTCGGTCGGCCGTCGCGGCATTGCCGCGGCGTGGCCGGCGCCGGAGCAGCCGCCAACGTGCACGGCAAGCCAGCAGTGCCAGGATCAGGGGATCGACCACAGGGGGCGCTGCTGAAGGCCACTTTTATAGTTGATGAACTGTCGACTGACCCGGACGGCCTCTTCTGTATATCAGGCCGCGCGGTGCGGGCCTTCGAAGCGCTGCGCACCATCGGGGTGCAACCGGGCAGCGCGCCAGTGCTGTTAAAGCTGGCGCCCGAAACGCGCCGCGTTCACACGTTGAGCAGCAGGTGCTCGCGCTCCCAGGAGCTGATGACCTGCAGGAACACCTCGTACTCGGCTTCCTTGACGATGGTGAACGCCTCGACGAATGGCTCGCCAAGGAGCTTCACCAGCGGCTCGCAGTCGCGCAGCTCCCGCAGCGCCTCATCCAGCGAGCGCGGCAGCCCGAACGGCAGATCGTGCGCGCTGCCGACGATCGGGTCGCTGGGCTGCACGTCCTCGACCATGCCGAGGTAGCCGCAGGCGAGCGAGGCGGCGATCGCGATGTAGGGGTTGGCGTCCGCCCCGCCGACGCGATTCTCGACGCGGCGCGCCTGCGCATCGGACATGGGCACGCGCAGGCCCGCCGTGCGGTTGTCGTAGCCCCAGTGCGACGTTGATGGGCGCCGACAGGTAGCGCGTCAGGCGCCGATAGGAATTGACGTTGGCGCAGAACAGCGCCATGGCCGCGGGCAGGTACTTCTGCAGCCCGCCGATGTGCGAGAAGAACAGCGGCGACGGCGTGCCGTCCGGATTGCTGAAGATGTTCTTGCGCGTCTTCACGTCCACCACGCTCTGGTGGATGTGCATGGCGCTGCCGGGCTCCTTGGCGTGCGGCTTGGCCATGAAGGTGGCGTACATCTTGTGGCGCAGCGCCGCCTCGCGCGCCGTGCGCTTGAAGAGAAACACCTGGTCGGCGAGATCCATCGGCTGGCCGTGGATCAGGTTGATCTCCATCTGCGCCGGACCGTCCTCGTGGATCAGCGTGTCGATCTCGATGTCCTGGTCCTCGCAGAACTGGTAGATGTCATCGAACAGCGGGTCGAACTCGTTGACCGCGGCGATGCTGTAGGACTGGCGCCCGGGCTCGGAGCGCCCGGAGCGCCCCACCGGGGGCTTCAGCGGATAGTCGGCGTCCTTGTTCTGCTCGACGAGATAGAACTCCAGCTCCGGGGCCACCACCGGCTCCCAGCCGCGCTGTGCATACAGCTCGAGAACGTTGCGCAGCACGTGGCGCGGCGCCATGGAGACGCGCCGGCCGTCGGAATAGAAACAATCGTGGATCACCTGCGCGGTGGGCTCGGCCGCCCACGGCACGCGCCGCACGGTCTTCGGATCGGCCTTGAGGACGATGTCGATCTCCGCCGGGCTCATGGCATCGCCGGTCTCCGGCGGGTAGTCGCCCGTCACCGTCTGCAGAAAGACGCTCTCGGGCAGGCGCATGCCGCCGTCCTCGGCGAACTTCTCCGCGGGCATGATCTTGCCGCGGGCGATGCCGGCCATGTCGGGAATGATGGCCTCGACCTCGGAGATGCCATGATCGCGGAAGAACTGCCGGATCTCACTCACCATGGACGCAGCCTTTCACCGGGTCTGGGCACGTTCGCGGCTCGCCTGCCCGAAGGCGGCGAACAGCGCGCGTGAAAACGGATTCGCCATCACCTGCCACTCCGGATGCCACTGCACGGCGAGCGCGAAGCGCGGCGCCGTGCGCACGCGAAACGCCTCGACCACACCATCCGGCGCGCGCGCCTCCACCGCCAGCTCGGCCGCCGAGGCGGTCGATGCCCTGGCTGTGGAGCGAGTTCACCCGGATGCGCTCGCCCGCGGCGAGTGCAGCGCAGCATCCCGCCAGGCTCGAGGGTCACATCGTGCGCGGGGCCGTACTGCACCTCCAGCGGCTGCGTCTCGTCGTCGCGGTGATCGAGGTACCCGGGCACCTCGTGCAGCCTCTGGTGCAGCGTGCCGCCGAAGGCGACATTCATCTCCTGGAAGCCGCGGCAGATGCCGAATACCGGGACGCCGGCATGCACGGCCTTGCGGATAAGGGGCAGCGTCGTGGCATCGCGCGCCGGGTCATGCAGCGTCCCCGGCTCGCTCGGCGGCCCCTGGTAGCGCTGCGGCTCGACGTTCGAGGGGCTGCCGGTAAAGAGCAGCCCGTCGAGGCGCTCGAGCAGCTCCTCGAACCCGAGCTCCTCGGCGAGCGAGGGGATGAACAGCGGGGCCGCACCGGCCGCATCGAGCACGGCCCGCGCGTACTTCTCCCCGACCATGTGGAACGGCTGTGCACCGACCATGCGCCGGTCGGCAGGAATACCAATGAGTGGGCGGGCGGGTGCCATGGCGGCTTGGCTGCCCGATGCCGTTTAATATCTTAAACAAACGGCCCGGGCCGGGTCTCCCAAGTACCCGTCTATTAGACCACAGGTCGACGGCGGAAGCCTCAGCTTGCGCGCGGACTGAAACTGACAGTACGGGCTTCACTATGGCCTTTTGAAGGCCCTTGCGGCCTGCGCGGATTTGCGGCGCGCCTGCGTCCCTCGCTATCCTGCCCCCTCCCCGCGCCAGCCAGGCGTTACGAATATCCTAAACACCGGGAGCTGCGCGAGAATCATGGGTCGCCCCGATCACGTCGCCTCCTACTATGCCGCCTCGGCGCACGCCGCAGCCGGCGCGGCCGGCGCTCGCCGGGAGCCTGGAGTGCGACGTGTGCGTCGTGGGCGGCGGGGATCGCCGGTTGCTCGACGGCACTGCACCTTGCGGAACAGGGGTTCTCGGTGGTGCTGCTCGAGGAGCACCGGGTCGGCTGGGGCGCCTCGGGACGCAGCGGCGGGCAGGCCATCTACGGCATCGCCGCCGCCCAGGCAAAGCTCGAGCGGCTGATCGGCGCGGGCGCGGCGCGCGCGGTGTGGGAGGTATCGGTCGAGGCGCTCGCGCTGATGCGCGAGCTGATCGCGCGCCACCGGATCGACTGCGACTGGGCGAGCGGCCACCTGCTCACCGCCGTCAAGCAGCGCCACGTGCGCGAGCTGCAGGCGGAAGTCCGCGAGCTGCACGAGCGCTACGGCTACGCGAGCGTGCGCTACATGCCGCGGGAGGAGCTGCGTGCGGTGCTTGCGACCGAGCGCTACCTCGGCGCCCTGTACGACACCAACAGCGGTCACCTGCACCCGCTGAACTACACCCTCGGCCTCGCCGCCGCGGCCGAGTCTCGCGGGGTGCGCATCTTCGAGGGAACCCGCGCCACGGGCTTTACCGGCGCCGCCACCTCGCAGGTGCGGGTGGATTGCGCAGGCGGTGAGGTACGAGCGCGCCATCTCGTGCTGTGCGGCAACGTTTACCTGGGCGCGACCGCCCCCGCGCTCGCGGCCAAGATCATGGGGGTGGCCACCTACATCGTCGCGACCGAGCCGCTCGGGGAAGAGCGCGCGCGACAGCTCATCGCCAACAACGCCGCCACCTCCGACATGAACTGGGTGCTCGATTACTTCCGCCGCTCCGCCGATCACCGCCTGCTGTTCGGCGGGCGCGTGAACTACTCGGGGCTGCGCTCCTTCGATGCGCCCACCGCCACACGCGCGCGCATGCTGGCGGTGTTTCCGCAGCTCGCGGATGTGCGCATCGAGCTACGCCTGGGGAGGCGAGGTCGACATCACCCTCAACCGCGCTCCGCATTTCGGGCGTCTTGCCGCCAACGTGTATTTCCTGCAGGGCTTCTCCGGACACGGCATCGCGCTCACCGGCATCGCCGGCAAGCTGGTCGCAGAGGCCATCAGCGGCACCGCCGGACGCTTTGACGTATTCGCCCGCATCCCGCACGGCAATTTCCCGGGCGGGACGGCGCTGCGCCGTCCGGCATTGGTGCTGGCAATGCTCTACTACCGCCTGCGCGATCTGTTGTAGCGGTCGATGCGCCTCATGTTGCTGCTGTGGTTCGCCTGGGGCGTGTACTGGGTGGCCTCGGCCGTGAGCAACAAGGCGACCCGGCGCCGCGAGTCCCCCGCCTCACGCTTGCTGCACATCCTGCCCCTGACTCTCGGGGGCATGCTGCTCGCCTGGTACGACATGCCGGGGGCGTGGCTGGCGCAGCGCCTGTGGGAGCGCTCGTTGACGGCCTGGTGGGTCGGCTTTGCACTGCTCGGCGCCGGGCTCGCCTTCTCGGTGTGGGCGCGCGTGCACCTCGGGCGCAACTGGAGCGGCTCGGTCACCGTCAAGGAGGGCCATGAGCTGATTCGCTCCGGCCCCTACGCTTACGTGCGCCACCCGATCTACACCGGGCTCCTTGCGGCCGTGCTCGGCACCGCCATCGCCTCGGGCAGCGTGCGCGCGGCGCTCGGATTGCTGATCATCGCCGCAGCGCTGCTGCGCAAGCTTCGGGTCGAGGAAGGCTTCATGCGCGAGACCTTCCCCGGGAAGTACGAGCGCTACAGCGCCGCGGTGCCGGCGCTGATCCCCTTCACAAGACTTCCGCGATCTGCACCGCATTGAGAGCGGCGCCCTTCAGCAGTTGATCGCCGGCCACGAAGAGCGAAATCGAGCGCCCGCTGGGGTCGCTGAGGTCCTGGCGGATGCGCCCGACCAGGATCGCGTCCTGCCCCGAGGCATCCACGGGCATGGGGAAGTAGTTGCGCTCGGCGTCATCCACCAGTTTCACTCCCGGAGCCGCGCAGCAGCAGGGCGCGCACCTCCGCCGGTGCAAGCGGCCGCTCGCATTCGAAAGTGATCGCCACCGCATGCGCGCGCAGCACCGGCACGCGTACGCAGGTCGCCGACACGCGGATATCGGGGTCGCCGAAGATCTTGCGGGTCTCCTGCATGACCTTGGTTTCCTCTTCGTTGTAACCGGTAGCCGGATCGATGCGCGTGTTGTGGCTGAAGAGATTGAACGCGTACGGGTGCGGCAACACCCGGGGGGTGTAACTGCGTCCCTCGAGATAGGCGCGCGTGGACTCGCGCAGCTCCTCCATGGCCGCAGCCCCGGCGCCCGAAGCCGCCTGGTAGGTCGCCAGCAGCAGCCGCACGATGCGGTTCGCGCGATGAATCGGCCACAGCGGCGTGATGGAAATAATGGCGCTGCAGTTGGGATTGGAGATGATTCCGGAGTGGGCGCGCAGGGCCTGCGGATTGATCTCCGGCACCACCAGCGGCACGGCCGGATCCATGCGAAAGGCCGAGGAGTTGTCGATCACGGTAGCGCCGGCGCGCACGGCAACGGGCGCGAAGCGCTTCGAGGTAGCGCTGCCGGCGGAAAACAGCGCCAGGTCGACGCCGCGGAAGCTGTGCTCGTCGAGCTCGCGCACCGCGAGCGCCTGACCGCGAAAGGCGAGCGTCCTGCCGGCCGAGCGCGCCGAAGCGAGGAGCCGCAGCTCCGCGAGCGGGAAAGCCCGCTGCTCGAGACAGCGAATGAGCTCGACGCCCACCGCGCCAGTGGCACCGACGATCGCCACCACGGGCGCGGCACGGGAGACCTGCTCTGACATGACGTTCAATTCTCCGGTTCACGCCCGAGAGTGTAAAGGCGCGTGGCGGCAACCGCCTGGGACCAGGCGCTGTCGCGGTTGAAGTCGCTGGTTGAGAGTTAGTCGCGTTCAATTCCGTGGCGAAACGCCGGGAAACGCCGCGCTGCGGTGTTTTGTGACGCGATTCACCCCCGCGCAGACAGGCGCGAACCTATCCTTGTGCTACGGAGGCACGGGTGCGGCAGCAGCACACGACGTTCACGATATTCCGGCACGGGGCCCTTCTCGGGGCGCTCGCGGCCCTCGTCTGCCCGACGGGTCCGCTGCCGGCACAACAAGTCTACAAGTCGGTCGACGCCGAGGGCCACGTGGTCTATTCGGACCGCGGCAGCACCAAGGGCGCGCCGAAAACCCCCGTGCACGTCGATCAGCCCGACCCGGCCGAGGTCGCCCGACTCGCCAAGGAGCAGGAGATGCTCAAGGCCGAGGATCTCGAGCGCGCCAAGCAGCAGGCGAGCGATGAAAAGAACAAGGCGACCCAGGAGCACAACAAGCAGGTGGGGTGCCAGAACGCCCGCAACAGCTACTTTCGCATCAAGGACTCGGGCCGCATTTTTCGGCGCGACGCGGACGGCAATCGCGTCTTCTACTCCGACGAGGAGGCCGACGCGATGCGCGAGCAGGCGCGACGGGCGATGACCGCGGCCTGCGGAACCTGAACGAGCGACGCTTCCGGAACCGCCTTGCGCAGGAGCCCGCCTGAAGCTCGCGCGCTGATCGCGCCGGCGCTGTTCGCCCTCGCGCTGCTGGCGCTTCCGGGCGCAACGCCAGCCCAGAGCGCCTATCGGCATCGCGATGCCGACGGGCAGTGGGTGTTCACCGATCGGGCGGGCCCCTCGGCCGTCGCGGCCGGCGAATCGATCGCGCTGGGTCACGAGCCCGAAGCGCTGCAGATCTCCGTGACGCGAACCGACACCGGCGACATGACGCAGCTGATCGCCGCGAGCAATTGCCTGTGCGTGGTAACGTTGCGCGTCTCGATCGAGCAATCCGACTTCGCGCAGGTGCCGCGGGGCGGGACCTACCTGGTCAGGCTCGAGCCGCGAGCCCGCAGCACGGTGCTGGAAGCGCGGCGCAGCGCGAGCGGCAATTCCGGGTTGCGCTACGCGTGGAAAGCGGCGCTCGGCTCGCCGGAGGCGGTACACAACCCGGCGCGCCCGTATCGCGCCCCCTTTGCGCTCGGGGAAACCTTCACCGTCTCGCAGGCGTATCCGCTGCGCATCACCCACGTTACGCCCGACAGTCAGTACGCAGTCGATATCGCGCTGCCCGACGGAACCCCGGTCTATGCGGCACGCGCGGGCATCGTCATCAACCTCCGGCATGACTCTTTCCGCAGTGCCGCAGCGCCGGCGATGCTCGATCAGGCCAATATGATCGAGATCCTCCACGACGATGGCACGATTGCCGTGTATGCCCACCTGCAATGGGATTCGATCCGGGTGCGGATCGGGCAGCACGTGCAGCTCGGCGAATATATCGCCAACTCCGGCAACACCGGCTTCACCACCGGGCCGCACCTGCACTTTGCCGTGTGGAGAAACGATGGCGCGGCCGACGTGTCCATTCCCATCAAGTTCGCGGGCGCGGGCGCAGTTGCCGTGACCCCGGAGACTGCGGTACCCCTGACGGCGTATTAGCCGCGCCGCCTCCAGACGCGGCTGCGGATTTCGGGTTGCCGCCGACTGGAATCCATCGACTACCGCCTGCGTAGCGGCAGACAATAGCTCACTGCGGGGTGCACGCCTGCACCTCGTAGCAGCGGTGAATGCGCGGATTGCGCTCGAAGTCTCTCGGCAGGGTCGCCGCCGATACGTCGCGGATGGTATAGCGCTCACGCAGCCTTTCCTCGATGCGGAAGCGCTGCGCGTTGGTTGAAAAGACGATCAGCCCCCCGGGTGCCAGCAGCCGTGCGCACGCGTCGATGAGTTGCGCATGGTCGCGCTCGATATCGAGCACGCCTTGCATGCGTTTGGAGTTGGAGAAGGTCGGAGGGTCGAGGAATACCAGGTCGTAGCGGGCGGAGCCGCTCGCGGCGTCCTGCAGCCATTCACGGCAGTCCGCCTGCACGAACGCATGCGCGCCGCCGCTGAGACCGTTGAGCGCGAGATTGCGCTGCGCCCACTCGAGATAAGTGCGGGACATGTCGACGCTCGTGCTCGCGGCAGCGCCACCGGCGACTGCGTACGCCGTTGCCGTCCCGGTGTACGCGAACAGGTTGAGAAAGCGCTTGCCGCGTGCCGCATCCCGCAGCCGCGCGCGCGTGAGGCGGTGGTCCAGGAACAGGCCGGTGTCCAGGTAATCCACGAAATTCACGCGGAACTTCAGGCCCGCTTCCATGACGATATGGAACTCCCCCTGATTATCCGCCTTCGTGTACTGCTCCCCGCGAGGGGTGCGGCGCCGCGTGGTCCGCACCCGAATGCGTTCCGGTGGCACTCCGGTCGCCTCGGGGAGGCTCGCCAGCGCCTCGCCGCGCCGCCTGCGCACCGCGTCGAGCTCAATCTCGGCGGGCGCGGCGTACTCCTGCACGCACAGCCACGGCACCTGCGGCTCGATGACCGCGTAGATGTCGATGGCGAAGGCGTACTCGGGCATGTCGGCGTCGTACACCCGGTAGCATGAGATCCCCTCGTGCTGCGCCCAGCTGCGCAGCCGCTTGAGGTTCTTGACGAGCCGGTTGGCGAACATGTTCGCGCCCGGCGTGTCCTTCAGGTGCGCCGTGCCCCGGCCGAGCGTGCCCGGCGCGCGCGCGCTTTGCGGCTCGACCTTGATGCGCAGCAGGCGACATTCGATGCCGCCGTTCCAGACGCTGTGCGTGCGGTGCGCTCGCAGGCCGAGCTCTCTGCCGAGCTCCGGCGCGCCCGTCAACACCGCCGCGTTCCAGCCCTGAAAGCGCGCACGCAGCACGGCGCCCAGCTCGCGGTGCACGGCGCGCGCGCCTTCGCGATCTTCCAGACGCATGCCGTAGGGGGGATTGGTGCACAGCAGGCCTGGACGGTGCTGCTCGCGCTCCGCGAGAGGCGCGGCATCCGCGAGCGCGCCCTCCGCAAAGCGTACCCAACGCCCCACTCCCGCGCGCCGCAGGTTGTCGCATGCACTACGCACGGCCAGCGCATCGTGATCCGTGCCGCGGATGCTCACCGTGCTCACCTCCCCCGCGCGGGCGCGCTGTTCAGCCTCCTCGCGCAACCGCATCCACAGCGCGGCCTCGTGCCCGCGCCAGCCGAGAAAGCCGAAGTACTCGCGCGTGAGTCCCGGCGCCCGCTCGCCCGCCATCAGCGCCGCTTCAATGCAGAAGGTGCCCGAGCCGCACAGCGGATCGAGAAACTCCGCCCCGCGCCGCCGCCAGCTCCGTCCAGCCCGCGCGAATCAGCACCCCGGCGGCGACGTTCTCCTTCAGCGGCGCCTCGCCCGCGGCACCGCGGTAACCGCGCCGGTGCAGGCTGTCGCCGGACAGATCGAGGGACAGCGTGATCGCCGTGCCGTGCGCATGTGCGTGCACGCGCACATCCGGCCGCTGCGGCGCTATGTCGGGACGGGAGCTGGTGGCCGCGCGCAGCGCGTCCACGATGCCGTCCTTGAGCTTCAGCGCCCCGAAGTGCGTATGCGTGATCGCGGGGTGCCGCCCGCTGAACTCGCACGCCAGCGTGGCACCCGGGCCCAGGTGGGCGGTCCAGTCGATGCGGCACACGCCGGCGTGGAACTCCTCGGCATCAGCGGCCTCGAACTGCGCGAGTTGCAGGAACACGCGATTGGCGATGCGCGACCACAGGCAGGCGCGGTAGGCGCACTCGAGCGCGCCGGCGAAGACGACGCCGTTGGAGCGCTCGCGCACATCCAGCGCCCCACAGGCCGTCAGCTCGCGGGCGAGAAGATCCGCAAAACCGCGCGGCGCGCTGGCGAGGAATCTGTGGGCTGGCGGATTCACGAGCTTCGGATCGAAGCTCGCGAGCCCCGGCAGCTCACGACAGATCGAGCCACGTCGTCTTCAGCTCGGTGTACTTCTCCAGAGCGTGCAGCGACTTGTCACGGCCCATGCCGGACTGCTTGAAACCTCCGAACGGCACGGTGATGTCATCGGCGTCATAGCAATTCACGTACACCGTGCCGGCACGCAGCGCGCGCGCCACGCGATGGGCGGTCGTCACGTCGCGGGTCCACACCGCCGCGGCGAGGCCGTAGATCACGTCGTTGGCGATCTGGATCGCCTCGTCGACGGTCTTGAACGTGATCGCCGCCAGCACCGGGCCGAAGATCTCCTCGCGCGCAATCGCCATCGCCGGCTTCACGGCGTCGAATGCCGTCGGCTCGATGAAGTAGCCGCCGCTGTCCTCGCGCACGCGGCGGCCGCCGAAACGGACGTTGGCGCCGTCGCTGCGCCCGGAGTCGATGTAACCGAGCACGCGCTTCATCTGCGTCTCATCGACGATGGCGCCGAGGCGCGTTTCGGGGTCGAGCGGATCGCCCGGCTGCAGCGTGCGGCTGATCGCCTGCACCTTCTCCAGCACCGCATCCTTGATGCCCTCCTGCAGCAACAGGCGCGAGCCCGCCGAGCACATCTCCCCCTGGTTGAAGAAGATGGCGAACGCGGCTGCGGTGGCCGCCTTGTCGAGGTCCGGATAGTCGGCGAGGACGATGTTCGGCGACTTGCCGCCACATTCCAGCGACACGCGTTTGAGGTTGGACTGCCCGGCGTATTGCATGATGGCGCGCCCGGTGGCGGTCGAGCCGGTGAAGGCCACGCAGTCAACGTCCATGTGCAGCGCCAGCGCCTTACCGGCGGTTTGTCCGAGCCCGGGCACCACGTTCAGCACGCCCGGTGGAATGCCCGCTTCGATGGCGAGCTCCGCCACCTTGAGTGCGGTGAGCGGGGACTTCTCCGAAGGCTTGAGCACCAGCGAATTGCCGGCCGCAAGCACCGGCCCGATCTTCCACGCGGCCATCAGTAGCGGAAAGTTCCACGGCACGATGGCGCCGACCACTCCGAGCGGCTCGCGCGTAATCAGCGCCAGCGCTGCAGGCCCCGGTGGGCGCCACCTGGTCGTACACCTTGTCGATGGCTTCCGCGTACCACTGGATGCAGCGCGCGGCACCGGGGATGTCGAGCTTCAGGCTGTCGGCGATCGGCTTGCCCGTGTCGAGCGTCTCGAGGAGCGCGAGCTCCTCGGTGTGCTCGCGGATCGTTTCGGCAAAGCGCTGCATGATCCTCTTGCGCTTCGCGGGCGCCAGGTTCGACCAGCTGCCCTTGCGGAACGCGGCGCGCGCCGAGGTGACGGCACGATTGATGTCCTCCTCGCCGCCCGCCGCCACGCGCGCGAGGAGTTTCCCGGTCGCCGGGTTGACGGAATCGAACGTGGCCCCGGAGGCAGCATCGAGGTAGCGCCCGTCGATGAAGGCCTGGGTGCGGAACTCGAGCGTGCGGGCGCGATCGTGCCAGGAGATGGACTCAGGTTTTGCGTTCATGGCTGGAAGCTATGCTCTCTAGAAAGTCGGTGGAGTGCAGGCGCTGATGATCTCACACGGCTCGCGCCCGACGTTGCGGAAGCGATGCGGGAGCTGGCTGGCGAAATAATAAGCCTCGCCGGGCCCCAGGACGCGCGTCGCGCCGCCCACGGTGAGCTCGATGCGCCCCCGGATTACGACCCCCGCCTCCTCCCCGCGATGCGCGAGCATCTCTTCGCCGGTCGCGGCCGCCGCCGCGTAGCGCTCGTGCAGCACCGTCAGCTGCCGCCCCGGCCGCTGCGCCGCCACGAGCCGCAGCGAAACTTCCGCAGTGCCCAGCTCCACCAGCTCCTCGGCCCCGAAAAAGCCTGCGGCGGCGCGCTCAGATCCAGTGTGAAGAACTCCGCCAGAGCCATCGGCACTCCGTCGAGCACCTTCTTCAGCGAGCTCACCGAGGGGCTCACGCGGTTCTGCTCGATCAGCGAGATCAATCCGTTGGTGACTCCCGCACGGCGGGCGAGCTCGCGCTGGGAGAGGCCGAAAGTGGTGCGGATGCTGCGCAACCGGGCGCCGACATCGACATTCATGGTGTTTAGGATTCTAGACACTGATGGCCGAAATATCGTCCCAGTGGTTGCATTTGTCCACTTTATTTATCATTTCGCCTTGCCCTCCTCTACCCCGGGACCTTCCATGACGAACCCCACCCCCACCCTGGACCGCTCCGATCTCGAGGCACTCTGGCTGCCCTTCACGGCGAACCGCCAGTTCAAGGCCAGGCCGCGCCTGCTCGCGAAAGCGAGCGGTATGCATTACTGGACGGCCGGACGGGCGGCAGATTCTCGACGCGGTGGCGGGGCTGTGGTGCGTGAACGCCGGCCACGGCCGGCGCGAGATCACCCAGGCGGTCGCGAGCCAGCTCGAGACGCTCGACTACGCGCCGACCTTCCAGATGGCGCACCCGCCCGCGTTTCGAACTCGCCAACGAGCTGGTGAAGATTGCCCCGGCCGGGCTCGATCACGTGTTCTTCACGAACTCCGGATCGGAGTCGGTCGATACCGCGCTGAAAATCGCGCTCGCCTACCACCGCGCGCGCGGGCGAAGCCTCGCGTACGCGCCTGATCGGCCGGGAGCGCGGCTATCACGGCGTGGGCTTTGGCGGCATTTCGGTAGGGCGGCATCCAACCGAACCGCAAGATCTGGTCCGCCTCCTGCTGCCGGGCGTCGATCACCTGCCTCACACTCATGACCTGGCGAGAAACGCCTTCTCGCGCGGGGCAGCCGAGCACGGCGAGCACCTGGCGGACGAGCTCGAGCGGCTGGTGACGCTGCACGACGCCTCCACCATCGCCGCGGTCATTGTCGAGCCGATCGCCGGCTCCGCCGGCGTGCTGATCCCGCCGCGCGGCTACCTGAAGCGCCTGCGCGAGATCTGCGACCGCCACGGATCCTGCTGATCTTCGACGAAGTGATCACGGGGTTCGGCCGCACCGGTGCGCCGTTCGCGGCGCAGGAATTCGGCGTCACGCCGGACCTCATCACGCTCGCCAAGGGCCTGACGAACGGTTGCGTGCCCATGGGGGCGGTGCTGGTCAGCAAGGCCGTGTACGAGGCTTTCATGCAAGGTCCCGAGAGGCATCGAGCTGTTCCACGGCTACACCTACTCCGCGCACCCCGCGGCCTGCGCCGCGGGGCTCGCGACTCTCGGGCTGTATCAGCGCGAGGGTCTGCTGACGCGCGCGAAGTCGCTGTCGCAGTACTGGGAAGATGCCGCGCACGCGCTGCGCGACCTGCCGCACGTGGTGGACATCCGCAACTACGGACTGATCCTGGGCTGGAGCTGGATCGATCCCGGGCAAGGTGGGCGCGCGGGCCTTCGAGGTGTTTGCGAAATGCTTCGAGCGCGGCGTGCTGGTGCGCCAGACCGGCGACATCATTGCGCTGTCGCCGCCGCTCATCGTCGAGCGGGCGCAGATCGACCAGATCTTCGGGACGCTGAGCGAGGTATTGCGCGGATACTAGACGCACAGCGGCGCGCCGCCAGCGCGTGGTCGGCGGGTGAGCGAAGTAACCGGCCGCCGCCCGGCGGCAGGCTGCTGACGTCCGGGCGTGCGACGCAGCTTCAGGCGTGCGGCGATTGACGATCGCGCCGCAGGCGCGCAAGCACCATCCACACCAGCAGGGCGACGACTATCGCGCTGCCCACCAGCATTTCCATTTCCGACAGATTGAACGCGCTGCTGCGCGAGGCAGCGACGGTAATAGTCTCCACGGGGCACCTCCGGAGCCGACGGGCTTCCGACACACACGCGCACCTTCGCACCGGGCGGGCGTGCGCTGCAGGCGGCCGTCGCGGATCTGCGAGGGGCGTCAAGCTCGGGGTACGTTATGTCTGATGCGGGGCAGTGTGGGCGCGTGACCTGCGGCCTGCCGCGCTCGAAGTCAGCCGCGCGCTTCGAAGATCGCGTAGATCTTGGAGCAGTCTTCTATGACTTCCCAGGTGCCGATGAAGCCGGCCGGAATCACGAACGCATCCCCGGGACCGAAGCTCGCGCGCTCGCCGGTCTCGCTCGCAATGACGACCTTGCCGGCGGTCATCACGCACAGCTCGTTCTCGGTGTAGCGCACGCGCCATTTCCCGCGCGTTGCCGACCAGCGGCCGGCAAAGAACTGCTGGCTGGCATCGGTGAAGAAGTTGCGCACCTGCAGTTCGGGCGCGCCCGCCAGCAAGCGCTCCGCCGGCGGCGCCGAGATGTCGGGTTCGACCGTGTCCGTCGAGGCGAACGATCGCGGTGCTCATGCGCGTGCCGCACAGATACTCATACCAGGAAATTCTAGCGCGAAGGCGCGCCGCGGACCTGCCTTCCCGCGGCGCGCCGCCCTGCCAGGCGTGTCCCCTAGTCACGGCGCGCCACCTGGCCGGAATCCGGCAGTTGCAGCCGCACGCTGACCCGCCGCTCGAGCGCATAAGCGTCGAGATCGCCGTCGGCACTGCCGGCTTCGCTCTTGCCGTGCGCTTCGACGAGCATGCGCTCGCGCGGCAGCCCGGCGGCCGCCAGCACCGCCGCCACGTTTTCGGCGCGGCGCAGCGAGAGGTCCTGGTTCCACGCCTCGGAGCCGCGCGCATCGGCGAAGCCCGCGACGTGCAGCCGCGCCTGCGGCATGGACGCCGCCAGCGCGCCGAGCTTCAGCAGCGGTGTCATCGCCTGCACCCTCACCGAGTCGTCATCGGTGCGGAAGCTCACGTCGAGCCCGAGCTCGTCCGTGCGCTGCAGGGTCTGATCGAGCTGCTCGCCCGCGGCGCGCGCCTGCGCGAGCGAGCTGTCGAGCTGCGCCACATTCGCCGCAAGGCGCGCGCGCTCCGCGTCGCTCTTGTCGAGGCGCGTCGCTCAGCTGCAGCCGACGACTGCGCCTGTCGATGGTAGCGCTCGCCGAGCAGAGCGCCGGCGCCGGCGCCCACTACGGCGCCGACCGGGCCGGCCGCCAGCGCGCCGACCGCAAGCCCGGTCAGCGACGCCGATATTTGCTTGTCTGGATGCCGGGGTTGGGGCGATCGGCGGCCTCGGTCGCCTGCGCCGGCCAGGCGGCCGCGCAGCCTGCCAGTGCCGCCCCGAGCGCGGCGGCCCGCAGCCTCGATGTCAGTGCATTCATGATGTCTCCTCTCGCCTGCGTTGCATGGGGAACGGAAACGTCCGTTCCAGCTACGGCTACAAGTTGAGCGCGCAGGCAGGCTTTCGCCGTGATGCAAAAGCGTCATGGCGCCGATGATTTGTGGCGGAACATGGCAGCGGCGGCAATCGAATATACTGGGCTCCTCCATAAACCCAGGCTCTCTCATGCCCTGCGACGCGCAAACGCGCCGCTCGCGACCGGCGGGCGCGCTGCTCGCGGCCGCTGAGTGCGTTGTGCACCTGTGTGGGCGGCCGCCGCGGCGGGCGCCGCAGGCGCTGGCGCCGACAGCGGCGTGCTGCGCGCCACGCTCGCCAACGGCCTGCGGGTCGTCATCGTGCGCAATACGCTGGCGCCGGTGGTCGCGACCTCGGTCAACTACCTGGTCGGCTCGGACGAGACGCCCGCGGGATTTCCCGGCACGGCGCACGCGCAGGAGCACATGATGTTCCGCGGCAGCCCGGGCCTCAGCGCCGACCAGCTCGCCGACATCGGCAGCATCATGGGCGGCGACTTCAACGCCAACACGCGCGAGAGCCTGACGCAGTACCTGTTCACGGTGCCCGGCCGAGGATCTCGATGTGGCGCTGCACATCGAGGCGCTGCGCATGCGCGCCGTGCTCGATACGCCAGCGGAATGGGACCAGGAGCGCGGCGCGATCGAGCAGGAAGTGGCGCAGGACCTGTCCGAGCCCGCGCTACGTGCTGTATCCCGAAGCTGCGCGCGCGCATGTTCGCCGGCACGCCCTACGCGCACGATGCGCTCGGCACCCGGCCCTCCTTTGATAAGACCACGGCCGCGATGCTCAAGAACTTCCACGACAACTGGTACGCGCCGAACAACGCGATGCTGATGATCGCCGGCGATGTCGACCCGCCGCGACGCTGAGCCAGGTCAAGGCGCTGTTCGGCGACATCCCCGCCAAGAAGCTGCCGCCGCGCCACCGCGTGCACCTGCGGCCGGTGCAGCCGGCGCTCCTTCACCGTGGATACCGACCGTCCGGACGGCACGCAGATGATCGCGCTGCGCGTGCCCGGCCCGCACAATGCCGACTTCGCCGCGCTCGAAGTGCTGGCGGATGTGCTGAGCAGCCGCCGCTTCGACCTGTACGGCCTGGTGCCGCAGGGCAAGGCCGTCGCCGCCGAGTTCGCGCTCGATCCGCTGCCCGCAGGCGGGGCTCGCCTATGCGACGGTGTCGTTCCCGGCGGGCGACGATCCCAAGGCGCTGGAGCGCGAGGTGCGCGCCATTCTCGCACGCGTCGCGCCGCGACGGCGTGCCCGCCGAGCTGGTCGCGGCGGCCAAGCTGCAGGAGCGCCGGCGGCGCAGTTCCAGAAGAACTCCATCGCGAGCTCGCCTCGGTCTGGGCGGACGCGCTGGCGCTGTATGGCCTCGAGTCGCCCGAAGAGGACCTGGCAGCGCATCGAGAAGGTCACGGTCGCGGACGTCAATCGCGTCGCGCGCAAGTATCTGGATCTCGATCACGCCGTCACCGGGGTGATGCTGCCGCACGGCTCGGGCCAACCCGGTGGCGGCGCACGGCGGCTTTGGCGGCCAGGAGACGATTTCCCTGGGCGAAGCCAAGCCGACCGCGCTGCCGGACTGGGCGCGAGAAGGCGCTGCAGCGCCTGGAGGTGCCGCCGTCGACCCTGCATCCCGTCGTCAGCACGCTGCCCAACGGACTGACGCTGATCGTGCAGCCGCGAGGATGTGAGCGACACGGTCAGCGTGTTCGGCCATATCCGCAACCGGCCCGAACTGCAGGAGCCCGAGCGGCCAGGAAGGCGTCTCGCAGCTGCTCGAGCGGCTGCTGACCTATGGCACGAGCACCTCGACCGCCTGGCCTTCCAGCAGGCGCTGGATGCGCATCGGCGCCGCGAGCACGCCGGCACGGACTTCTCGGTGCAGGCGCTGCGCCGAGCACTTCGACCGCGCGGTGGAACTGCTGGCCGACAATGAACTGCATCCGGCGCTGCCGGCAGGCGGCGCTGGACGTGATCCGCGGCCAGTTTGCGCAGATCGTGGCCGCGCGCAACCGCAGCCCCGGCTACCTGACGCAGCGCTCGCTGCGCGCGGCGCTGTATCCCGCCGGATGATCCGAGTCTGCGCAAGGCCACGCCGGACACGCGTGCGGGCGCTCACGCCCGCGGCAGGTGCGCGCCTTCTACGCGCAGCGTGTTCCGGCCCGATCTCACCACCATCGTCGTGATCGGCAAGATCGACCCGCAGCAGGCGCGCGCCACCATCGAGAAGTACTTCGGCGCCTGGAGCGCCAGCGGGCCGAAGCCCGACACCGATCTGCCGCCGCGCCCGCCAACGCGGCGGAGACCGTGGCGGTGCCGGACGCCAGCCGCGTGCAGGACCGCGTGGTGCTGGCGCAGAACCTGGCGCTGACGCGCACCGACCCCGACTACTACGCGCTGGAGCTCGGCAACGCCGTGCTGGGCGGCAGTTTCTATTCCTCGCGCCTGAGCATCGATCTGCGCAAGGATGCCGGCCTGGTGTACTCGGTGGAGTCGATCTGCAGGCCGGCCGCACCCGCAGCGTCTACCTGATCGACTACGCGAGCGATCCGCAGAACGTCGCCAAGGCCGCCAACATGGTGGTGCGGGAGGTCACGACCATGCAGAGCACGCCCGGTGGGGAGCGAGGAGCTCACGCGCGTGAAGGCGTGCTGCTGCGCCAGATGCCGTTGGCCGAGGCCAGCGTCGATGAAATCGCGCGCGGCATCTCGGCCGCAACGATCTGGGCCTGCCGCTGGATGAGCCGACCATCGCCGCCAGGCGCTACATCGCCCTCGACGCCGCCGCCGTGCAGGACGCGTTCCGCAAGTGGCTGCGGCCGCAGGACCTGGTGCGCGTCAGCGAAGGACCCACGCCACCCTAGTGTCACCCGGCCGATGTGTAACAGCGACGACTGCGGCTTCGCGTGAGCAATTGCGCGTAATATGCGCGGGCGATGTCCCGGATTCGAGAGCGCAGCGGTTTATGCACACACCCCTGAGGCCGTCAACGGCTCCGCTGCGCAGGCTGGCGCGCACGCTGTCACATTTCAGCTCATGCCTGGCGGCCGGCTGGATCTGCGCGCTGGCGTCCGCGCAGCCGGCGGCAACGCCGGCCGCAGCGGCGAACGTCGACCCATGGTGGCGCCACGCGGTGATCTACGAGATCTATCCGCGCAGCTTCCAGGACTCGAACGGAGATGGCCTCGGCGACCTCAACGGCATCGCGCAGCGGCTCGACTACCTCGAAGCGCTCGGTGTCGATGCGATCTGGATCGCGCCGATGTACCCCTCGCCGCAGGTGGACTTCGGTTACGACATCTCCGACTACGAGGCCGTGGACCCGCAGTACGGGACGCTGGCCGACTTCGATCGCCTGCTCGCGCAGGCGAGCGCGCATCACATCCGCATCATCCTCGACATGGTGCTCAACCACACCTCCGACCGCCACCCATGGTTCCTCGAAGCGGCGCGCGCACGCGACACCCCGCATCATGACTTCTATGTCTGGAACGATGGCAAGACGGACGCCGCTGGCAAATCACTGCCGCCCAACAACTGGGTGAGCCTGTTCGGCGGCTCCGCCTGGCAGTACGTGCCGGCGGTCGAGCAGTTCTACTACCACAAGTTCTACCGGCAACAGCCCGATCTCAACTGGCGAAACCCCGCGGGTCGAGCAGGCGATGTTCGCCGCGATGCGTTTCTGGCTCGAGCGCGGCGTCGCGGGCTTTCGCCTCGACGCCATCACGACGCTGTTCGAGGACGAGCAGCTGCGCGACGAGCGGCCGCTCGGCGGAGTCAACGCGCAGGGCGACCCCAATCTGAGCGACGTGTACACGAACAATCTCCCCGAGGTGCACGGCGTCATGCGGCGCATGCGCGCCATGACCGACAGCTATCCCCGGCGAGCGGGTGCTGATCGGCGAGACCTATGTTCCGCGCACCGCCGACCTCGACCCCTGGTACGGAGGCGCACGGCACGACGAGCTGCAGCTGCCGATGGACACCCTCCTCGGCCTGGGCAGCAAGCTCGACGCCGGCACCTTTCGCCAGCATCTCATCGAGGCGCAGACGCAGCTGCACGACTCGCAGCCGCTGTTCGTGTTCGACAATCACGACAACGTGCGCAGCTGGGAGCGCTTCGGAGACGGCGTGCACGATGCGCAGATCGCCCGTATCGTCGCGGCGCTGCTCTTGACCTCGCGCGGCGCGGCGCTCCTCTACCAGGGCGAGGAGATCGGCCAGACGACTGCAACACCCACGCGCGTCGAGGACGTGCGTGATCCGATCGGCATCACCGGCTGGCCGAAGGAGAAAGGACGCGACGGCGAGCGCACGCCGATGCAATGGGACTCCTCCAGCGCCGCAGGCAGGCTTCAGCACCAACCCGAGGACGTGGCTGCCGGTGACGCCCAATTACCGCACGGTGAACGTGCAGAGCGAATCCGCCGACCCCGATTCGCTCCTGAACTGGCACCGCCGGCTGATCGCGCTGCGCCGGAGCAATTCCGCGCTGCGCAGCGGCCGCACGGTGATGCTCGATCGGAGCAATCCGAGCGTCCTGACCTACGCCCGCGTGGCCGCCGACGGCGCGGCGATCCTCGTGTCGCTCAACATGTCGCCGCGGCCGCAGGTCCTTGCGCCGGGTCTGCGTGCGGCCGGCGTGGGCGGAGCGCATGTCAAGTCGCTGCTGGCGAGCCCGGCACCGATTCCCGACAGCGCCGCGGATCAGGCGGTCACGCTCGCGCCGTTCGCGGCCTGGGTCGCCGAGGTGCGCTGAAACGAGTGACGCGCAACAACCCGCAGGCCGGTGAGCCGCACACCCTGACAGTGAACGGGAACGCGCGCGTATCCGCGCACCTCACCGTGCCGCCCGGGGCGCGCGCCTGTTACGTCCTGGCGCACGGCGCCGGCGCCGGAATGCATCACCCCTTCATGAGCGCTACGGCCGATGAGCTCGCAGGGCTCGGGATCGCAACGCTGCGCTATCAGTTCCCCTACATGGAGCGCCATGCACGACGGCCCGACCCACCGCCCGTGTGTCACGCGACGGTGCGTGCCGCGGTCGCAGAGGCGGCGCGCCTGGCGCCGGCGCTGCCGCTGGTGGCAGGCGGGCGCTCGTTCGGCGGCCGCATGACTTCCCAGGCGCAGGCGCTCGAGGCGCTGGCCGGCGTGCGCGGTCTGGCATTCCTCGGCTTCCCGCTGCATCCGGCCGGAGCTCCCGGCGATACGCGCGCACAGCACCTGGCGCGCGTGCACATTCCGATGCTGTTCGTTCAGGGAACGCGCGATGCGCTCGCCGAACGCGCGCGCCTCGAGGCGCTCGTCGCCCGCCTCGGCGAGCGCGCCACGCTCAGCCTGGTGGAGGATGCCGATCACTTCTTCCATGTCCCTGCAAGCAGCGGCCGCGAGGACGCGGAGGTTCGCAGCGCGCTGCTGCGCGTTGCTGGCCGCGTGGGTGGATGGGCTGCTGTGAGCAAACGCTCCCTCGACCGCTACGCCGCCAAGCGCACTTTCACGCGCACGCCCGAGCCGCCCGCCAGGAGCGCGCCGGCGCGCAGCGGTCCGCTGCTGTTCGTGGTGCAGAAGCATGCGGCGCGCCGGCTGCACTACGACTTTCGTCTCGAGCTCGACGGCGTTCTCAAGTCCTGGGCCGTGCCCAAGGGACCCTCGCTCGACCCCGCCGACAAGCGCATGGCAGTAGAGGTGGAGGACCATCCCTTCGACTACGCCTCCTTCGAGGGCGTGATCCCGGCGAAGCAGTACGGCGCCGGCAATGTGATCGTGTGGGACTGCGGCGTGTACTCCCCGGACGAGGGCCAGAAATACTCCTTCACGGAGCGCGCCGAGGCCGAGCGACGCGTACGTGCGGAGCTGGCCGCCGGCAAACTGAGCTTCCTGCTGTGCGGCGAGAAGCTGAAGGGCTCCTTCACGCTGGTGAAGACCAGGACCGGCAATCAGTGGCTGCTCATCAAGCACCAGGACCGCTTCGCGCAGGCGAACGACGTGCTGGCGCGCCACGCGTCCGTCCTCTCGGGCCTGAGCCTCGATGAGCTGACATCGGGCACCGCGCCGCCGCGGCTGCCGGCGGAACGGCTGGCGCCGGCGGGGCCGGCGGAGACCCTGCCGCGGCAGCTCAAGCCCATGCTCGCGGAGACCGGCGACGCGCCGCACTCGAGCGCGCAGTGGCGCTACGAGCCGAAGCTCGATGGCTATCGCGTCATCGCCTTCGTCGAGGGCCAGAGCGTGCGCCTGCAGTCGCGCCGCGGCCTCGACCTGACGCCGTTCTTCCCGGAGATTGCGGCGCAGCTCGCCGCGCAACCCGGGGGACAGCTGATTCTCGATGGCGAGATCGTCGCACTCGACAGCGAGGGGCGCCCGTCGTTCAACGCGCTGCAGAACCGGGCACAGCTGAAGAGCGCGACCGAGATCGCCGCCGCCCAGCGTGCGACGCCGGTGGTGCTGGTGTGCTTCGACCTGCTGCATTTCGCCGGCCTCAATCTGCGCGGCGCGCCCTACAGCGATCGCCGTCGCTACCTGTCGCAGTGCCTGCTGCCAGCGCCGCACCTGCAGCTGGTGCATGTGTCCGACGACGCCGAGGAGCTGTACGCCGCGGCCCTCGAGCAGGGATACGAGGGCATCGTCGCCAAGCGGCTCGACAGCACCTACCAGGCCGGCGAGCGCTCACGCGCCTGGCTGAAACTGAAGGCGGCCAAGCTCGGCGGAGTTCCTGATCGGCGGCTACACGCGCGGCAACGGCGCGCGCGAGCCGCTCGGCGCGCTGCTGCTCGGGTACCGTGACGGCAAGGCGCTGCGTTACGCGGGGCACGTGGGCTCGGGGCTCGACGATGACGATCATCGGCGTGCTGTTGAAACGTACCGCGAAGCTCAAACGCAGCGACTCGCCCTTCGCCGAGAAGCCCCCGCTGCATCGGCCGACTACGTGGCTCGAGCCGCAGCTCGTCGCCGAGGTCACCTACAGCGAATGGACGCCGGGGGGCGCCCTGCGCGCGCCGGTGTTCGTGCGCCTGCGCGACGACGTCGCTCCGCGCGACGTCCGCCGGCGCGACACCGCCGCCGCCGCGCAGGCCCCGGCGCCGCGGCACGACACTCGCGCCGCGCCCGCGCGCGCTCGTTCCGCAGGCGCGACCCAACCCGCCGACGCTGCGGCACGCGAGGCCGCCGCAGTACTCGCGCAGCTCGAGGACCCTTCCAATCGCATGGACCTCAAGGTCGGCGGCGCGCGCGTGCAGTCTCACCAATCTCGATCGCATCTACTGGCCGGCGGCCGGGCACGCGGCTGCCGGCGGTCACCAAGCGCGATTTCCTGCGTTATCTCGCGAGCGTCGGCGCGCTTCATGCTGCCGCACCTCGCCGACCGGCCGCTCACCATGATCCGCATGCCGGAAGGCATCGACGGCGAGCGCTTCTTCCAGAAACACTGGTCGCAGGCGCTGCCGGAGTTCGTCGAGTCGGTCACCGTGTTCTCCGAGCACAAGGACGAGCGGCATCGCTATCTGCTGGCAAATAATCTGCCGACGCTGCTGTGGCTGGGACAGGTCGGCACGCTGGAGTTTCACGTGTGGCACTCGCGCGCACAGCCGGCGCCCGAGGCGCAGCGAGCCCGGACCGACTACTCGAGCTCGCTCGCGGCGCTCGAGTCCTCGATCCTCAACTACCCCGATTACCTGGTGTTCGACATCGATCCCTACATCTACTCGGGCAAGGAGGCCAAGGGCGCCGAGCCCGAGCTCAACGAGCGCGGATTTGCGGTCGGCAAGCGCGTCGCCTTCTGGCTGCGCGCGCTGCTCAGGGAGATGTCGCTCACGGCGGTCGTCAAGACCTCCGGCAAGACCGGGCTGCACGTGTTCGTGCCGATCGAGCGCACGGTGACCTTCGACCAGGCGCGTCACATCTGCGAGACGATCGGCCGTCACGTCATGCGCGAGCACCCGCGCGAGATCACCATGGAGTGGGCGGTCGAGAAGCGCACCGGCAAGATCTTCATCGATTACAACATGAACGTGCGCGGCAAGACGCTCAATGTGGCCTATTCACCACGCGGCGTGCCCGGGGCGCCGGTCTCCATGCCGCTCACCTGGGAGGAGCTCGAAGCTGCGCGGCCCAAGGACTTCACAATCAGGAGCGTACCGGCCAGGTTGGAAAAGAACGGCGACCGGTGGCATGATGTACTCGAGACAAAACAGAGCCTTACGAAGGCTTTCGGTGTTGGTGGTGAGAAGTAACCCGCTATCCGGGTAATTGCAGGTGCACTCATGGCCGCACGTTCCATAGGTTCTCTGACGGTGTCTTTCGGGCTGGTCGCCATCCCGGTGAAGCTCTACACCGCCACGCAGTCGGCGAACGCCATCTCTTTCAACCTGCTGCACAAGCACCTGCGGGTCGCGGCTGCAGCAGCAGTACCTGTGCCAGAAAGAAGGCGTGGTCGTCGAGCGTGACGACATGGTCAAGGGCTATGAATTCGCCAAGGACCAGTACGTGCGCTTCACTCCGCAGGAGATCAAGGCGCTCGAGGAAGTCGGCACCCACGCGGTGGAGATCTCCGAGTTCGTGCCCATCGAGTCGATCGACCCGGTGTACTACGACAAGACCTACTACCTCGCTCCCGACAAGGGGGCCGCCAAACCCTACGCGCTGCTCACGGAGGCGCTCGAAGCAGGCCGGGCGCTGCGGCGTCGGCCGCTGGGCCGCGCGCGGCAAGGGCTACATCGTGATCCTGCGACCGATCGGCGATGTGCTCGCCATGCAGCAGCTGCACTACGCAGCCGACGTGCGCCGCGCGAGCGAGGTCGACGTTCCCAAGCCCGACGTGAAGCCGGCGGAGCTGAAACTCGCGCAGCAGCTCATCGACCAGCAGACCAGCGGCAAGTTCGATCCGGACGCCTACAAGGACGAGGTGCGCGCGCGCATCGAAGCGGCCATCGAGAAGAAGGTTGAGGCAAGGAGATCTCGGTCGCCGAGACCGCCCCCGCAGGTGAGGGCAAGGTGATCGATCTCATGGAAGCGCTGCGCGCCAGCCTGCAGAAGAGCGAGAGCGCGCGCGCGCAGGTCAACCGCCTCGGTCCGCGCAAGGCGCCCAAGCGCGTCGAGGAGCCGGCCAAGCGCGACGCGCAAGGCAGGCAAGCGTAACGCTTAAGCGGTACGCTTCCCGAAGGGGTGAGGATGCGTTCCTATAGCGTGCGGGACGTGGAGCGGGTTCTGCGGCTCTCGCCCGACACCACGCGCAACCTCATCCGGGCCGGATTCGTCAAGCCGGCGCGCGGCGCGCGACGCGAGTACCGCTTCTCCTTCCAGGACCTGATCGTGCTGCGCACCGCGCGCGCGCTCATTGATGCGAAGATCCCGGCGCAGCGCATCCGCCGCTCGCTCGACGAGTCTGCGGCGCGAGCTGCCCGACTCGATGCCGCTGTCGGGCCTGTCCATCAGCGCGGTCGGCGATCACGTAGTGGTGCGCGAGGGCGAGGCTCAGCGCCAGGTGGACAGCGGCCAGTATCTGCTCGGCCTCGAGCGTGAGCTGGAGAACGGCGTGCTGCGCGTCGTCGAGCACCAGCGCGCTCCGCAGACGCCGACCGCGCCGCGACTGCGAGTCGGCGCAGCCGGTGCACGACTGGTTTGCGCAGGCGCTCACCTGGAAAGCACCGATCCGGAGGGGCGCTCACGGCGTATGGCGCAGCGCCGTGGAGGAGGACCCGCGCAACGCCGCGGCCTGGATCAACCTGGGACGCCTGCTGCACGAGCAGGGCAAGACGCAGCGAGGCGGCAGAGGTCTATCGGCGCGCGCTGGAACAGGCGGGTCCGGATGCGCTGCTGCTGTTCAATCAGGGCGTGCTGCTCGAAGATCTCGGCAAGCCGGGCGCGGCGCTCGAGGCTTATCAGACCGCGCTCGCAGCAGGATCCCGAGCTCGCGGACTGCCATTACAACCTCGCGCGGCTGTACGAATCGCTCGGCAAGCCGCAGCACGCCATCCGCCACCTGGGACAGTACCGGCGCCTGCTCGGCAGCGACGGCCGCTGATCTCACCGCCGGCGCAGCGCCATGAACCTGTGGGTCGGAACCTCCGGCTACAACTATCCCGGAGTGGAAGGGCAGCTTCTATCCGGAAAAGATGCCCGCCGCGCAAGATGCTGCCCTACTATGCCGCAGCGCCTCACGCACCGTCGAGATCAACTACACCTTCTACCGCATGCCGAACGAGAAGATTCTCGCCGGCTGGAGCCGCGAGACCCCGCCAGGCTTCAGGCTCACGCTCAAGGCGCCCAAGCGCATCACGCACATCGCCAGGCTGAGGGACTGTGCCGAGCTGCTGCAGTACTTCCTCAAGACCTGCCGCCACGCTGGGACCGAAGCTCGGAGCCATCCTCTTCCAGCTGCCGCCGTACTTCCGCAAGGATCTTGCGATACTCGATGAGTTTCTGACCCTGCTCCCGCCGCAGGCTGCTGCGCGGCGTTCGAGTTCCGCCACGCCTCCTGGATGGACGACGGAAGTCTTCGCGCGGCTGCGGGCGCGCAATATCGCGCTGTGCGTGGCCGATAGCGAGAAGTTCTCGACTCCCGTGGAGATCACGGCGAGCTACGCCTACTTCCGCCTGCGCGACGAGGGCTACACGCCCGATGATCTGCGGCGCTGGGCTGAAGTGATCCACTCGAGCAGCGCAACGTGCAGCGATGTGTACGTCTACTTCAAGCACGAAGAGGCGGGCAAGGGACCGCAGTTCGCCCGCCTGCTGCTCGATGCCATCGAGAAGCGTGCCGCCACCGCAGCGCCGCCCAGCTAGCGCCATCGACCCACTCGCCGCCGCTGGCCAACAGCGGCTGCCTCCAGGAACCGCCGGCGCACCCGCTGCAGACGGCTGGCGCAGGAGCTCGAACTGAACGGCGGCGCCCGAGCTTACAGTCATCCGCAGGCGCGGCGTTTCGCCGCGATTTGACATATCGGGGCACGCTTCCCGCGTTCGGCCTCCGGGGAACGGACGTTGCCGGCATTCTGCGCGCGCTCAGAACCGTGCGCCCCTCTGTCGCCGACTCACCGCTGGAAATCTGCGGCACACCTACACCGCGTCAATAGCAACAGGGGAATACTCATGAAGGACTCGACCACTCAAGCCCGCCGGCTCGGCTGCGCTGCGATAGCTCTGTCGATTCTGTTCTCGGCCACTCCGGCGTTGGCCGGCGAGGAGCACGCGGTCCTGCCGCCGCTCAAGACGATAAGCACGATCGCCTCGACCGTGCCCGGCAACGGCGACGTCAACCCCTACGGGATGGCACAGGTCAGGCGTACCACCGGCAAATTGAGCGCCGGCCACATCCTGGTGAGCAACTTCAACAATTCCTCCAACCTGCAGGGCACCGGTACGACCATCGTCGACGTGGCGCCCGACGGCAGCGTAAGCGTGTTCGCGACGCTGAACGCAGCCTCGCTCCACGGCAGCTGCCCGGGAGGGATCGGCCTCACCACGGCGCTCGTGGTACTCGAGCAGGGGTGGGTCATCGTGGGGAGTCTGCCGACCGCCGATGGCATGGCGGCAACCGCGAAGGCCGGCTGTCTCATCGTGCTCGACAGCATGGGCAACGCCGTCGAGACGTTCTTCGGTTCCCTGATCAACGGCCCATGGGACATGACCGCCTTTGACGGCGAGCACGAAGCGAAGCTGTTCGTCACCAACGTGCTGAATGGCACAGTCGCTGCCAACGGCGCCGTCGTTCACAGCGCCACCGTCACGCGGCTCGACCTGAAGGTGTCGGCCACCGCGATGCCGGCGCTCGAATCCATCACCATCATCGGCTCCGGGTTCCCGGCGCGCACCGATCCGATGGCGCTGGTCATCGGCCCGACGGGTGTCGGGCTGCGGGCGTCCTGCGCCAGTGACACGGATGACTGCGGCGAGCACGATCGAGATCGCGATGGTGGCGATCGCGAGGGTGGGGATCACGACGGTGCACGGCTCTACGTCGCCGACACGCTCAACAACCGCGTAGCGGTCATTGATCATCCCCTCGGGCGCACGACTTCCGCGGGCACCGGCCGCACGCTCACCTCGGGTGGTAGCCTCAACGGGCCCCTCGGTTTGATCGTCACCCCGGGCGGGGAGGTGCTGACGGTCAACTCTGGCGATGGCTTCGTCACCGAGATCTCCCCGGGCGGAGTGCAGCGCGACAAGGCGCGGCTCGACAAAAGCGGGTCCCCGCCCGGTGCGGGCGCGCTATTCGGCCTGGTATTCGATCGGGCCCACGGGCTCTACTACGTGGACGACGCCACGAATACGGTCAATCTGCTGCACTGATGTGCGGAACACTGCGGCCGGGAGCCCGGGATCCCGCCGCACCTGCGCCGCCCAGGGGCTGCTCGCTGCGCGAAGAGCGAGTGCGGATGGTTCACACGGCTGGCACCCGCATGGCGGGCGTCTGAGTGCCGCTGAACAGATCGGCGACGCAGGCCGCGCCCTCGAACGACAGCAGCGTGCGCTTGATGTCGAGACCGCCGCCGAAACCGGTCAGCGAGCCGTCCGCGCCGATGACACGATGGCAGGGCACGATGATCGGCAACGGATTGGCGCCATTGGCGAAGCCCACCGCGCGGGCACCGCCGGGGAGCCCGAGCCGGCGCGCCAGCTCGCCGTACGAGACCGTCTCGCCGTACGGAATTGTGCACAGCGCTTTCCACACGGCCAGCTGGAACGGCGTGCCCTGGGGAGCGAGTGGGAGGCGAAACGCACGCCGGCTGCCGTGGAAGTATTCGCTCAGCTGCGCCAGGGCGCGAGCAAAGGGCGCCGCGTCCCGGCGCCACTGCGGCGCAGGACGCAGTGGGTGCGGCCCCGCCTGGAAGTGAACCTGCGTGAGCGCCTCGTGAGTGCCGGCCAGCAGCAGCCGGCCGACGGCCGAGTCCGTTTCGTACCAGTACATGCTCTTCACCTGCGAACGTCCGGCCGGGAGGATGTTACGCCGGCGCTTGCCCCGAGCGGGCGATTGGCAGCGTGGATCCCGCGCCCCGCGCGCTCGGCCGCCGCGCCCCACAGGTGCACGACCGCGTAGCCGCGCCAGGGCTGCCACTCACGCGAGCGGGCCTCGAGCTCGCGTGCGCTCAGCACCGTTGCGTCGGACGCTGCCATGCGCCGCAGCACCAGGTCCCCGGTGGGCAGCGCGTCGGGCTCACCCAGCGCGCGAAGCGCCACGTACTGCGCGGTCCAGGGACCTATTCCGGGCAGCCCCGCCATGACCTGCACCAGCTGTCCGGGCGCGGCGCCGAAGTCGATGCGACACTCGAGGACGGCGCGGGCGAGCGCTTGCAGCGTCGCGACGCGGGATCTCGTGATCCCGAGCCCCTCGAGATCGGCAGTGGCCAGCGCCGCCGCCCCCGGGAACAAGTGCGTGAGCCCGTCGGCGCCGCCACGAATCGCGGTTCCGGCGCGCTCGACGAGGCGTGCCGCGAACGTGCGCCCGGCAGCAACGCTCACCTGCTGCCCGAGCACCGCACGCACCGCGCATTCGAAGGGGTCCCAGGTTCCGGGGATACGCAGCCCGGGCCTTTGGCGTACCAGGGGCCCGATCAGCGGATCGGTCCCGAGCGCGATCCCGATCCGGTGCGGATCTGCCGCCAGGTCAAATACGCGCCGCGCCACCGACGACAGTTGCAGCAGCGCCGCGGGCGGCGCGCCTGCGACGCGCAGCTCGAGCGCATGCTGCCCGCGCAGGGCACTCACACAGACGACGGCATGACCGCCCTCGCACGCCACGGTGCGCGCGTAGCCGCGTGCGTCGACCCGCTCCACGCCGGCGACCGCACGTCTTGCGAGGAAGTCGCGCAGGCGCAGCCAGTCGTAGGGCGGCCGGTAAGCCAGACGCAGCACCACTTCCGCGCTGCTGTCCGCGGCGGCGGCGCGCCGGCGCTCCCGGCGCAGTTCGCGGGGCGCGCGTCGGTAAGTGCTGCGGAACGCATGGTTGAAGCGGCGAGAGCTGCCGAAACCTGCTGCCATGGCGATCTGCGTGACGGGCAGGTTCGTCTGCTCGAGCAGGCACGCCGCGAAGTGCAGCCGGCGTGTCTGGGCCACGGCGATCGGCGGGGCCCCGACGTGCCGGGCGAACAGCCGCACGAGGTGGCGCGGCCCAATCCCCAGCCGGGCCGCCAGCGCGCTGACCGAGTCTTCATCGAGCGCCCCCGCGTTGATCAGCCGCAGCGCCCGCCGCACGACCGCCGCTGTTCCGAGCCACGCAGGGGTACCGGGCGCAGCCTCGGGGCGGCAACGCAGGCACGGGCGAAACCCCGCCGCCTCCGCCGCCGCAGGGCTGAAGAAGAAGCGCACATGAGTCCGCTTGGCGTGGCGCGAGGGGCATATGGGACGGCAATAGATACCGGTCGAAGTCACCGCGATGAAGAACTTGCCGTCAAAGCGTGGATCGCGACTGATGCGCGCGCGGTCGAGTGCCTCGATGGCGAGGCCCGAGAGAGTCTGCATGTCGGCAACGATACGCGCGCGCTGCCCGGCGCAGTAGCCGTTTTCGGACCAGGCGGCCGCAGCTGCGGCGCCGCGGTGGCGGGCGCATGGGCGGACGCGGGCCGCGCGAGAGTGGTTTAAGCTCGCAAGAGCCAGCCGCCCACGCTGGCGCGGGGGACGAGAATGAACTGGCATCTGTTCGCGGGATTTCTGCTCGTCACGATCGTCCTGATCCTGACGCCCGGACCCATCGTGACACTGGTGATATCGACCGCTGCGACGAAGGGGGTGCGCGCGGGGCTGGTCACGGTCGCAGGCACCTCGACCGGAAACGCCTTGCTGCTCGCAGCCATCGCCCTGGGTCTGAGCTGGGTGGTGGGCCACGCCGCTTATCTCTTCGAGCTGCTGCGCTGGATCGGTGTCGGTTACCTGATGTGGCTCGGCGTGCGCACGTGGCGCAACGCGGGGCAACCTCGCCCGTCGCTGGGGGGAGACCAGGTGCATTTCTGGCAGGGTTTACTGGTCGCCCTGTCCAATCCGAAGACCATCGCATTCTTCACCGCGTTCCTGCCGCAATTCGTGGATCCCACCCGCCCGGTCGGGCGGCAGCTGGCAGTGATGTGCGTGGTCTCGGTGCTGCTTGCCGCGCTGAGTGACTCCTGTTGGGCCATCGCCTCGGGTCTCGGGCGTGCCTGGCTCATGAGACCGCGCAGCGCCACCATACTCGGACGGGCGTCGGCGCTCACCCTGATCGGCGGCGGGATCTGGCTCTCGCTTGCGCGGCGGCCGGCTTAGGAGTGCTCGCCGGAGTGCGCTGTCCTGCTGTTCTCCTCGCGCGGCAACACGCTGAGCAACTCCGCCAGGCGCTCGAAGCAGCTCGACCAGCCCTGCTCGTGGCCGTCACGTGAAGCGACCGAGTCGAAAATGCCCTGATGGAAGGTCATCTCGGTGCGCCCGGCGCGCTCAGTGAGCGTGACCGTCACGATCGTTTCGGGGCCGGGTGTACCGTTCTCATCGATCCAGGCGTGCGTGAATACCAGCCGCTGCGGCGGCACGAGCTCGCGGTACACCCCGCGCAGCCGGTGATCCGACCCCTGCGGCGAGCGCATGCGCGCTGCGAAGGTGCCGCCGACGCGCAGGTCACCGCTGTTTTCGGTGAAGGTAAACCCTCGCGGGCAGGACCAGCGCGCCAGGTGCTGCGGCTCGGTCCAGGCTTTGAACACCAGCGCCCGCGGTGCGTCGAAGGTACGGCGGATGGTGAGCTCACGTTCCGCGGCGGGGAAGCTGTGGTGTGCTCTTGCGTCCATGTTTTCTCTCCTGTCGTTGCAGTTCGCCGAGGTACTTGTCGAGGCGCTCGAAGCTGTGCTCCCAGTAGCGACGGTAGCGCTCGGCCCATTGCGCGACCTCGCGCAGCGGCGCGGCCTGCAGCCGGCAGGGGCGCCGCTGTGCATGGCGGCCGCGGCTGATGAGTCCGGCGCGCTCGAGCACCTTAAGATGCTTGGAGATCGCCGGCTGGCTCATCGCGAAGGGTCTGGCGAGCTCCAGCACGCCCGCCTCCCCGCCCGCGAGCCGCGCGAGGATGGCTCGGCGCGTCGGGTCGGCCAGGGCGGCGAAGGTCTGGTTGAGGCTGCGGGCACTCACTATAAAACCTATAGGTTATATAACTGATAGGTGTTTTATCCCGGACCGCAGCGGCTGTCAAGCGCGTCCGCCATCGCGGCCAGCATCGGCACGTTCTCAGCTGCGCAATGCGCTTCAGCAACGGCCGCAGCATTTACCAGCGCACGGGAGCGCAGTGGGCGCGGCGGGTGGTTGTTGCCGGGGCGTGCTTCGGCCCTGACACATCCTCATCACCGTAATGTCACATGCGCGTTCTAGCATGAACGTGCGTACAGGACGGGTTGATCCGCAGGAGCGGAACGCGCGGGCCCCGGCCCCCCCAACCGGGGTCCGCGCGGGAGCGGCACAACTGCCCTCAGCGCAACGCCCGCAACATCCCGAGCGATGCCTCGCGCAGGCTCCCGATGGCATCGTCGATGCGGTTGACGCTGCTCTCGTCGTCCTTGCCGAGCCCTTCCCAGTTCTCGCTCCAGACCTTCTGCAGCTGCGCCGCCCTGGCAGGCACCGGCGCCGGTACCACGGCGGCGAGGTCATGGATCACCAGCACATAAGTCCAGCCGGTGCGCGGATTGCCGCCGGCGGTATCGCGGTCGTACTGCGCCAGATACACCACCCGCTCGAGCTCGGCGAGCCGGGTGAGCAGCTCGAACGTCGCGGTACGGACGTTGCGGTTGTGCTCGGTGCGCTCGTTGCGCCAGGTGTTGTAGCCGAGGCTCCCGAGCGCCACCACCAGGCTGATGAGAGCAACCACGTTGTTGCGCAGTTGCTCGCGGATCGTAGTCATGATGGGGCGCATGATAGCGCTGCAGCGTCAGAGCGGATCTACGCGTGCGCAACCGGCCTTGTTTCCGGCTGAATGACGGCGGCCGCCGCGGCCGCAGGGTGATTCCCGGCAGCACGTCCGTTACTATCGGGTCACTGCGAATGTCGTCACGGCGCGCCTGAGCTCCAGGGCCGGCCAACGAAAACACGCAACGCGAGGCCCGGCATGAGCACACACGCCCCCGCGGACGTAACCATGGGCGCCGCGCCAGGCCGCTCGCTGCGCTACGGGCAGATCCGAACCATTCTGCTGCTGTTCGGCGGCTACGCCGCCTGCTACTACTGCCGCGCGGACTTATCGGTGGCCACGCCGCTGCTGGTCGAAGAGCTGGGTCGGCACGGCGTCAGCCACGGCGCGGCGCTCATCCACATCGGCACGATCAGCTCGCTGGGCGTTTTCGCCTACGCACTCGGCAAGCTGTTCCTCACCGGGCTCGGGGACTACTGGGGCGGACGCAGAAACTTTCTCATCGGCGTGGGAGGAGCGACGCTGTTCACGCTGATGTTCGCCGCGGGCGGCACGCTGCCGCTGTTCACCCTGGCGTGGGTCGGCAACCGCCTGACGCAATCGCTCGGCTGGGCGGGGCTCATCAAGGTGTCGTCACGCTGGTTCAACTACTCCTCCTACGGCTCGATCATCGGCATTCTGAGCATCAGCTATCTGGTCGGCGACGCCCTGGCACGCCAGCAGATGAGCCTGCTGATCGAGCACGGCTACGGATGGCGCTCACTGTTCGTGTTTGCCGCGGTGATCGCCGGCGTGATGCTGGCGGCGAACCTGCTGCTGCTGCGCGAGTCGCGTGTCGAGGAGGGCCACGCGGAGGCGCAGCCCAATCCGCTCAACCTGTTCGCCGCCACGCAAGCGCGCCCGGCAAGCGTTGGCGCGCTGCTGGTGCCGCTGCTGCGCAGCCGCGCCTTCGTGCTGGTTTGCCTGTTGTCGTTCACCTGCACAATAATCCGCGAGACGTTCAATACCTGGACGCCGGTGTATCTGCGCGACCATCTGGGTTACAGCATGAGCGATTCCGCCGGGCTGAGCGCCATCTTCCCGGGTGTGGGCGTGGTCTCGGTGCTGGGGGCCGGCTGGTTGAGCGATCGTCTGGGGCTCACGGGCCGCTCGCTGCTGATGTTCCTCGGTCTGACCGGCACCGCCGCCGCGCTGCTGCTGCTGATGACGGTGCCATTCGGGAGTCTCGCACGCGTGGTTCCCCATCCTCACCATCGGCGTGGTCGCCTTCTGTCTGCTCGGGCCTTATTCCTACCTCGGTGGCGCCTTCGCGCTCGACTTCGGCGGCAAGCAGGCGAGCGCGGCATCCTCGGGGATCATCGACGGCATCGGCTACCTCGGGGGCGTGCTGGCCGGGGACAGCGTCGCGCGGCTCGCGGTGGCATTCGGCTGGGACGGTGTATTCGTGACGCTTGCATGTGTGAGCGCGCTCGCCGCGGTGTGCGCCGGCATCCTGCACGTGCTCAACACCCAGGCTGCGGCGAGGGCGGTGCATGCCTGACACCGGGATCAGGCGCCTCAGCGCGGCACCGGACGTGCTCACCATCGAGTGGGCGGATGGCCGCACGAGCGAATTCGCCAGCCTGTGGCTGCGCGACAATCGCCCCGAGGATCGCGATGCGCACAGCGGGCAGCGGCTCGTGGATATCGCGGATCTTCCCGAGCAGCCGCGCATACGCTCTGCCGTCAAAGAGGACGGGCAGGTGCGCATCGAGTGGGACGGCGAGTCGCGCGCGGTGTCTTTCGGGCTCGACTGGCTCGCCACCCATGCATTCGACCGCAGTGCGCGCAGGCCCGAGCTGCAGGTGCGCCACTGGCTCGAGGGGGCGGGGCTCGATGCCCGGCGCGACTTCGCCTGCATGAGCCTCGAGCAGGCCCGCGCCGAGCCGCCCGCACGGCTGGGCTGGCTCACCCGGCTGCTGCAGGACGGCCTGGCATTTCTCGAGGGCGTGCCGGCGAGGGAAGCGGCGATCCTGGAGGCGATGCCGCTGCTCGGGCGCGTGCTGGAGACCAACTACGGCCTCACCTTCGATGTGCGCTCGGTGGCGCAGCCGGAGAATCTCGCCTATTCCGATCTCGGCCTCGGGCTGCACACCGACAATCCCTATCGCGAGCCGGTACCGGGCTTCCAGGCGCTGCATGCGCTGCTGCCCTCGCGCGAGGGCGGAGAGAGCCTGTTCGCCGACGGCTTTGCGCTGGCTGAGCATCTGCGCCGCAGCGCCCCGGAGGCTTTTGCGCGGCTGACCGCGACCGCCGTGCCCTTTCACTATTGCTCCCGCGAGGCGGAGCTGTACGCCGAGCGGCCGCTGATCCAGCTGTCCTCGCGCGCTGAGGTGGCGGCGGTGCACTACAACAGCCGCTCGATCGCGCCGCTGAATCTCCCCGCCCGCGAGGCGCGGGTGTTCTACGGCGCCTACCGGCAATTCGCACTGCTGATGCGCGAAGCGCGCTTTCAGCTGCGCACGCGCCTCGGCAGCGGCATGCTGGTGGTGTTCGACAACCAGCGCATCCTGCACGGCCGAACCGCGTTCTCGTCCGCACGCCACGCGCGCCACCTGCGCGGCTGTTACCTGACGCGCGACAGCGTCTACAGCGAGACGGCGCTGCTGCGGCGCCGGCTCGCCGCCACCCCTCCCGCATGAGCCTTGCCGACGACATCCTGGCGATCTACCAGACACGCGGCTCAGGCGCCTACTTCGGCGAGCGTGTGTCGATGACCGAGCACGGCCTGCAGGCAGCGCACTTCGCGCAAACCGCCGGCGCGCCCGAGATGCTCGTGCTGGCGGCGCTGCTTCACGATATCGGGCACCTGCTCGAGGCGCTGCCGCACGACATCGAGGACTGGACCGCCGACGCCCGCCATGAGCAGAGCGGTGCCCGCTGGCTGGCGCGGCATTTCCCGGCGGCGGTTTCCGAGCCCGTGCGTCTGCACGTATCCGCCAAGCGCTACCTGTGCGCGACCGAGATGCAATACTTCGCCACGCTCAGTGCCGCCTCGGTCCACACCCTGCAGCTGCAGGGGGGGCCGATGTCGGCGGGTGAGATCGAGCGCTTCGAAGCCGAGCGCTTCGCGCAGGACGCCGTGCGTGTGCGCCGCTGGGATGACCAGGGAAAAGTGGCGGGCCTGAAGACGCCGCGCCTCGGCGCTTACGCGCCACTGATCGAGCGCATCGCGCAGCTGCGCTGAGCGCTCAGCCCCACTGCTCCAGGCTGCAGCCGCGAGCGCGGCGCCCCACGCCCTCAGCGCTGCGCAAGAATCGCACGCCAATTGATGATCGCGTTCCACAGCATGCGCTGATCGCCGCGATTGAGATCCCGATGCAGCGGATTGAAATTGAACGCAATGACGTGCCCCTTCCCCGCCGGCATGTCCATGATGGCGGCGCGGCCGATGAGATTCTGCTCCCCCCACGCCTGCCCGCTCACGACGAACGGCGCCCCCTCGCGGTCGCCCCATTCGAGCACGATGCTGCTGCGGTCGATCGGCCCGTCGAGACACATCGTGCAATAGGCCATGCGCAGCCAGTGCCGCGGAATGGAATAGAGCGCGAAGTTCTGGCGGAATACCCAGCTGCGCGGCGCATAGCCGTAGGCGATCGGGTGATCGGGCCGTGCGAAGGAGACGCGCAGGTGCGCACCGGGAGTGCGGGTCTCGGCAGCCTGGGACGCCGCGGCTGCCGCCGCGCCGCCTCCCTGGGTGCTGCGCGGCACGCCGCCGGCCTCGCGGCGCACCCCGCGCACGAGCCCGCCCTCCAGCGGCAGCATCGAGCCGTTGCCGAGCGTGATCAGCAGCCCGCCCGTGTCGACGAACTTCTGCAGCTGCGCGAGTCCGCCATAGCCTATTCCGCCGGTGATGTCGTCGGAGGATGCGGGCGTGCCCAAGCTCGGTGTCGCGGCGCTTTTCCTGAAGGGCATCGGACCCCATTCCCTGTACAGTCCCTGGATCTGCTCGGCGAGCTCGAGATCGACGTGCGGATAGAGCAGTACGTCGTACGCTCCCTGAGTTTTCCGGCGCGAATGTCCTCATCGCGCACGTAAGCATAGGGAACGTGGCGCTGGTCGAGCGCGTAGCGCGCCCAGCCGATGGTGTCCGTATCCGCCCACGGCACCCACACGCCGAGGCGTGGCACAGGCGCCTCGTGCTTCGCAACATCCGGCACCGCGCCCGTGCTGGCGAAATCCAGCCCGAGCCGCTCCGCCGCATCGCGCAGTGCCGGCGCGAGACCGCTCTGCGGGGCGAGAATCCAGGAGCCCGCCGGATAGTCGGCGCCATCGGCGCTGAAGGCATGCTCGGCGATCGCCACGCGGAACCGCGCGAGCACGATAGCGCGCCTCGAGCAGTCCCTCCTGGCCCGTGTCCCGCAGAAGATATACCGGGCCGCTGCCCGATAGCGTGCCGCGCGCGTGCGGAGCGTCGGTCAGCGGCGCGAGCCGGGCCGCGCGCACCTGCGGATCCGCCGTCGGTATGACCGTCAGGTGATAGTGCGCCGGAAACGCCCAGGAAACATCGTCGTACGCCTCGGGCGCGTCCCGCGGATATTGCTGAGCGCTCAGCAGGTCGACCGCATAATTGCGGTACGGCTGATCGAGCCGCACGACGTAGGTGCCGGCGGGACAGGTGCCTTCCTGCAGGGCGAGGGGGGCAGTCGCCCGCTGCACTTCGATGCCCAGGGACATAAGGCGCGCGACGAGCTGCGCCACGCGCGTGGGATCCCCCTGCCCGTCCGGAATGACGAACCCGTAGGGCGGCTCGTCGAGTCCGCTTGCTGTAGGAGTGCAGCCCCTTCAGGTAGAAGTTCCTGAGAAGGGCTTTCGCCTGCAGCGCGGTGTCATCGAGCGCCGCCAGCAGCGGCGGTCTCGTTGTAATTGACGTTGTCGCGTGCGGACCAGAGGATCGGTTGCGGCGGGGCGGGAGAGGGCCGATACCACTGCAGGCTCGTCGTGTCGTCGGGATCAGGCTGCGCGGTGCGCATGGTCTCGGCACTGCCGTTGCCCAAGGTCTCGTAGCCGCGGCCGTTGGAGTTGTGATTGGTGGCGATCGATTCCAGGTAAAGCTGCGCCCATTGGCCGCCGAAATTCCAGGTCCACACCCCGGGCATGCCGAAGCCGGTGAGCGTCTGCACTTCGTGGAAGCTCAGCTCGAGCCGCTCGGCGTAGGTGAGCGCATCGATGTGGCGGTTGAGCGGGTTGGTGCCGTTCCACGTCAAGAGCAGCGCCACGCTCTCGTGCAGGTCGTGGATCACCTGCGGGTGCCAGTCGAAGAACATGCGGAACACCGCCCGCGTGGTCTCGTGCACCTGCTGATGCGCATCGCGGTTGATGTCGACGAAAGCGTAGCTTGACCAGTAGGGCGGCGCCTGGCGAGGCAGCGTCGCCTGATCGGTCTTGCCCTTGAGATAGCGGTAGAACCATTCCACCTGCTTGTCGCGGCCGTCGGGATTGGAGACCGGATTGATGAGCACCACGAGGTTCTCGCGGATGCGGCGGATCATCGGCTGCTCGGAGACCGCCAGGCGATAGGCGAGCTCCAGTACCGACTCGGTCGAACCAGTCTCATCCGAGTGAAGTCCGGCATTGAAGTAGTAGATGGGGCGCGCCGTAGCGATGACTGCGGCGGCGGCCGCGGCATCGGTCTTGCGCGGATCGGCGAGCGCCGCGGTCGCCCCCTTGAGCCGCTGCAGGTCCTGGATGCCCTGCTCGTCCGCGATCGCCAGCAGCACGATGTCGCGCCCCTCCTCGGAGCGTCCGATCGTGAACATCCGCACGCGCGGCGAAGAGGCGGCGAGCGCGCGGTAATAGGCATACGCCGTAGCGGAGTTCGCCAGCTCGCCCGGCGCACCCGGGAGGCGATGCAGGAAGCTGCGCGGCGACACCACGCGCGTCGAGGCGGGCAGGTAGGCGACCCAGGGCGAGAGAAAGCGCGCCTCGGTCGTGGCCCGCGCGATCTCTTCCACCGAGCCGGGCTCCGGGGTATCGGGCGAGACCGACTGCGCGCACAGCATGCGCGGGAGCAATGCGATTACAGTCAGGAGCAGCGCTTTGAGCATGAGTCCTTCCTCTCGGCACGCCGGGGACTTCTTCGCAGTGGCAAGCATAGCGGGTCGATGCGATCATCGCCCGATGAAGCTCGATCTTGATTTCGTGCGGCGGCAGTTCCCGGCGTTCGCTGAAAGCTCCCTCGAGGGCCAGGCGTTCTTCGAGAACGCGGGCGGCTCCTATCCCTGCGCAGCGGTGGTGAGCCGCCTCGGTGAGTATTACCGGCGACTGAAAGTTCAGCCCTACTACGCGTTTCGCGCCTCGACCGAGGCGGGCGAGTGGATGGATGCCTCGCGCATGCGCCTCGCAGAATACCTGGGGGTCACGCAGCAGGAGGTGCATTTCGGCCCCTCGACTTCGCAGAACACGTACGTGCTGTCGCACGCCTTTGGCAGGCTCCTGCGGCCGGGCGACGAGATCATCGTCACCAACCAGGATCATGAGGCCAACAGCGGCTGCTGGCGGCGGCTCGCCTCCCGGGGCGTCGTGGTACGCGAGTGGCGCGTGGATCCGCAGACGGGCGCGCTGAACGAGTCCGCGCTCGAGCCGCTGCTCAACGAGCGCACCCGGCTGCTCACCTTCCCGCACGCCTCGAATGTCGTGGCGCATATCAACCCGGTGGCGCGCCTCGCGGCGCGGGCGCGCTCGGTGGGGGCGATCACGGTGGTCGACGGCGTCGCCTGGGCACCGCACGGACTGCCGGATGTGGCGCAGCTCGGCGCGGACGTGTACCTGTTCTCGCTCTACAAGACCTACGGCCCCCACCAGGGGCTGATGGTGGTGCGCTCCGACCTGCTCGACCGGCTCGGCAACGAAGGCCACTACTTCAACGAAGCCGAAGGGCACAAGCGCCTCGTGCCCGCCGGCCCCGACCATGCGCAGATCGCCGCCGCGTGCGGCATAGCCGAGTACTTCGACGCCCTGGATGCGCACCACGGCGCAACCGCTCCCGCCTCGGGAGCAGCGCGCCCCGCCTCCGGCGCCAGTGACCCTGGCGCCCGTGCCGAGCGCGTGCGCTCGCTCCTGCGGGGCGCGGAGGTGCCGCTGCTCGCGAGCTTGCTCGAGTACCTCGCCGGGCGGCGCGACGTGCGGCTGCTGGGCCCGTCGACCGCGACGCAGCGCGCCGCGACGGTCTCCTTCGTGACCGAAGCGATCGAGCCCGGCGAGATGATCAGGGAACTCGCCCGGCGCGGCTTCATGGCCGGCAACGGCAACTTCTATGCGGTGCGCGTTCTTGAAGGAATGGGAGTGAACGCCGGGCGCGGCGCGGTGCGCCTCTCGCTGCTGCACTACAACTCCGCCGCGGAAGTGGCGGGGGTAATCGAGGCGCTCGGGCAGATACTCGATCGCGCGGCCGGCTCCCGCGCTTATTGAACAATCGATCAATCGCCAGCAGAGTCCTCCGGCCATGGCGCGCAATCCCCGCTACGACGTCCTGTTCGAGCCGGTGAAGATCGGCCCCGTGACGGCCCGCAATCGTTTCTACGCGGTGCCGCACGCCGCCGGCATGACAAACTCCATGCCGCACATGCGCGCGGCGTTCCGCGGGATGAAGGCCGAGGGCGGCTGGGGCGTGGTCTGCACCGGCTACGTGTCGATCGATCCGAGCGCGGACGACTCACCGCTTCCCTTCGCGACGCTCTGGGACGATGAGGACATCCGCTCGCACGCGCTGATGACCGATGCCGTGCACGAGCACGGGGCGCTGGCCGGGATCGAGCTGTGGCACGGCGGCGGGTCGGTCATGAACCGCACCAGCCGCATCGCGCCGCTTTCGCCTTCCGGCACCTCGTGGATGGCGACGCACGTCAATTTCATGGGCAATCAGCGGCCGAAAGCCATGGACGCGCATGACATCCGCGCGCTCCTCTCCTGGCAAGCGCAGGCGGCGCGCCGCGCCCGGCTGGCGGGGTTCGACATCGTCTACGTGTACGCCGGCATGGGATACCTGCCCTACGAGTTCCTGTTGTCGGACTGGAACCAGCGCACCGATGCGTATGGGGCTCGGTGCGCAATCGCGTGCGCATCGTGCGTGAGCTGCTGGAGGCGACACACGAGGCGGTCGCGGGGAAATGCGCGGTGGCGCTGCGCATCAGTCTCGAGGAGTTGCGCACGCGAGCGAGCGAGGTGGCAGCATCGGAAGCTCACGAGGTAGTGGAGCTGCTCGCCGATGTGCCGGACCTGTGGGACGTGAAGATGGACTCCTCGCCCACCGATTGCCCGCCGTCACGTTTCGCGCCCGAGGGCAGTCACGAGCCGGTGATCGACTTCGTGAAGAAACTCACACGCAAGTCGGTGGTCGGCGTCGGCCGCTTCACTTCCCCGGACACCATGGTGGGGCAGATCCGGCGCGGCGTGCTCGACCTGATCGGCGCTGCGCGCCCCTCGATCGCCGATCCATTTCTGCCGAATAAGATCGACGCAGGGCGCGAGCAGGACATCCGCGAGTGCATCGGTTGCAACATCTGCATCTCCAGCTGGCACGACAGCGTCCCGGTGCGCTGCACGCAGAACCCGACCATCGGCGAGGAATGGCGCCGCGGCTGGCATCCGGAGCGCATCGCCGCGGCGGGCAGCTCCGCGTCCGTGCTCATCGTGGGCGCGGGTCCCGCGGGCCTCGAGTGTGCGCTGTCGCTCGGCCGGCGCGGGTACGAGGTGACGGTTGCGGAAGCTGACGACGACATCGGCGGACGCCTGCGCTTCGAGACCCGTCTGCCCGGACTCAGCGCCTGGGGGCGAGTTCTCGACTGGCGACGCGGGCAGCTGGATCGGCTCTCGAACGTGACGGTGTACCGGGGCAACCGCCTTGCGGCGGAGGAGATCCTCGAGCTCGGCAACACGCACGTCGTCATCGCTACCGGCTCGCGCTGGGCGCACCTGTTGTATTCCCCGCTCGAGATCCCGGCGGGCACTCTCGAGGGGCCGGGCGTTCTCACGCCCGACGACATCGCCGGCGGCGCGCAGCCCGAGGGGCCGCTGGTGGTCTATGACTTCGACAATTACTACATGGGGGGCGTCCTGGCGGAGCACCTCGCCAGGCGCGGAACCCGCGTGAGCTACGTGACGCCGGCAGGACACGCCTCCGCGTGGGCCATCATGAGCAATGAGCAGCCGCAGATTCACCGCGCGCTCTTCGCGGCGGGAATCACGCTGCACACGCTCTCGCGCGTGACCGCCTTCGAGCGCGGTGAGCTGCGCCTCGCCAACCAGTTCACGAACGCTGCAACGCGCCTCGAGTGCAACTCGCTGGTCATCGTCGGCGCCCGTTTCGCGAACGACGCTCTCTACAGCGCGCTCATCGCCCGGGGCGATGAGCTGGCGCGCGCCGGAATCAGATCCGTCACGCGCATCGGCGATGCCCTGGCGCCCGGTGCGCTGGTGCACGCTGTCTACAGCGGCCACCGCTATGCGCGCGAACTGGATGCGCAAGCCGCCACACTCACCTACCGGCGCGATGTGCCCCTGGCACGCGCGTGAGCGCCCGCGAGCTGCAACAGCAAATCAGCGGTCGATCCGCCGTCCCACTCCCCGCTCCGCAGCGCATCCGCGTGCGCTGGAAGATCTTCCTGTTCCTGTTCGGATTCGGCTTCATCGCCTACGTGCAGCAGAGAAGCCTCACCGTGGCGAGTTACCGGATCATGCCGGACCTCGACCTCAGCCAGATGCAGATCGGCTGGCTGGAGGAGGCCTTTCTCCTCACCTACGCCTTCATGCAATTCCCAGGCGGGGTGATCGGCCAGCGCCTCGGGGCACGCCTCATGTTCGTGCTCATCGGCTTGGTGGCCGTCGCTTCCTGCATGGTGCTGCCGCTGGCCCCGCTGCTGCTGACAGGCACGGCTCTGTTCGCGGTGCTGCTCGGCGCGCAGCTGCTGCTCGGCGCCTCGCATGCCCCGATCTTCCCGGTGTCTGCCGGAGTCTTCGAGGCCTGGTTCACGCCTGACAAATGGCCGCTGGTGCAGGGACTGCAGAGCATGGGTCTGGGCCTCGGCGCCTCTCTCACCCCCCCGCTCATCTCCTGGCTCATGACGGCGTTCGACTGGCGGCGGGCGCTCGCCTGGACGACCCTGCCGGCGCTGCTGGTCATCTTCTGGTGGGGATGGTACGGCACGGAACAGTCCGGAGGAGCACCGGGGAGTGAGCGCGGCCGAGCTCGCCGAGCTCGGTCCGCAGCCGCCGGCACGCCCGGACGCGGGCATTTCGCGCCAGCGCGTGTGGCAGCTGATGAAGAACCGGGACGTGCTCGCGCTCACCGTCTCCTACGTGTGCATGAACTACGTGTACTACCTGCTCGCCAACTGGTGCTTCCTGTATCTGGTGCAGGAGCGGCACTTCACCGTGCTGGAAAGCGGAGCGCTGGCCAGCGCGCCACCGCTCGCCGCGGCGATCGGCGCCGGGGCCGGCGGCATGCTGGCGAGCGCCCTGGGAAGACGCTACGGCGTACGCCGCGGGCTGCGGATCCTGCCCCTCCTCTCCTTGCCGGCGGCCGGCGTGCTGCAATTCGTAGCGGTGGACGCGGCCAGCCCTTACCTCGCCGTGGCAGCGCTGGCGCTGTGCTTCGCCTGCGTCGAAGTGAACGAAGGGCCCTACTGGGCGGCGATCATGCATGTCGGCCGCGCGGACACCATGGCGGTGTCGGGGCTCCTCAATACGGGCGGAAATGCCGGCGGCCTGATCGCCACACCCATCGTCGCCTACCTCTCCGCTCATCACGCCTGGACGCAGGCCTTCCTCCTCGGTACGGCGTTCGCCGTGGCGAGCGCGGCGCTGTGGCTGTTCGTCGACCCGACTCGGCGCGCTGCGCCTCCGGAAGCCGGGATGCACGCCGCCTAGGGCGCGGGGGCCTGCGCGATGACCGCAGCACTCCCGAGCTGACCGCGCACGCTGGCGCGGGCGTCGGCGACATCCTGCGGCCACTGCAGCTCGAGATTCCCGCGGGGAGCGAGCGGGGGGCCGAGCAGTGTGAGATGGGCGCGCACGAGCCGTCCGCGCCCCGGCCAGTCGATGCGACCGGACACGGCGAGGTCCTCGGTCCAGCGCACTTCGCGCAACAGCAGGCGATAGCCCGGCGTGGCGTGCGCTGCAGTGAACGTCCCGCCACGCAGCCCAACGCCTCTCCCCGCTCCGTACTCCATGACGCGGGCGATGACATCCTCGCAGGTGAGGAGCGCCGCGCTCACGGCGCGCAGCCCGGCTTCATCCGCCCGGTTGCCGGGGAGCCCCTGCGCGGGGGCGAGCTCGCCGACATGCCGCGCGAAGCGTGGCACCAGGCGCACAGGGGGCACCGCCGCCGCGCAGCTCTCATCGCCAGTGGCGAGGTCCTGCAAGAAGCGGCGCACCAGCATGGCTGCGCACTCGCTGCGCGCGTGGGGCAGCGCATTCACGTGAAAGCCGTTGGCGATGACGAGGTGATGCGAGCGCGGAAAGCGTTGCGCGGCCGCGTTGCCATCCGCCACGCTGGTCATGTTGTCGAGCTCGCCGGATACCACCAGGACCGGCACATCCGGATAGCGCGCAGCGACAGGTAGCGGCCCGGCAGCGGGCGAGGCGCGCGCCGGCGCGGGCCAGCGCACGCACTCATCGATGAAGGCATAGTCGAGCGGCATGCGACGATATTCGTCGATGGTAAAGGGCGCGTAGGTTTCGGGCGCCCGTGCCTTGCGATCCGCGATCTCCCGATCGCGCGCCGCGAGGCGCTGTGCAGGCGGCAGCTGCATGTCGAAGATCTGCGGCGGATCCCCGCAGAAGACCGCCGCCGCGAGGCCGGCGCTGAATTTGCGCGGCGAGCGCGTGCGGTCGCGCGAGTCGACGCCGGCGAGCGTTTCCGCCATGAGTCGCAGCAGCGGCAGTTGATCCCCGGAGCTGAAAGCGCGCGCCGCCGCATCCACTTCCCGGACGCTCGCGTAGTCCGGAGCGCCGCCGAACATCACGATCGCGAGCAGCGATGCGTCGGCGGTGAAGCTCGTGAGTCGCCCGTGGCCGGAGCGCACCTGCGCCGCGAACGGCGCCGCGCGCAGCTTCCCGAGCGCCGGTGCGATGTGCTCGAGCGAGCTGCCCCCGAGGGCGCGGCAGGCGGGAGCGCGCTCGCAGGCGAGATTGAACTTGTCACGCATCGCCGGCTGCATAGTGTGGATACCAGGCGTAGTCCGGGCCATCGAGCGGGTAGGCGCCATCGAGCACCAGCGAGCGCAGCTTCTGCGGATGGCGCAACGCGAACACCTGTGCGAAGTAGGTTCCGTACGAGTCGCCGTAGAGGTCGATGCGCCCGATCGCCAGCGCGTCCAGGATCGCAGCCAGGTCATCGGCTGCCAATGCGGTGCTGTACAGGGTCGCGGCCGCTCCCAGCGAGCGCCCGCAATCCCCGATGTTGGCCTCGGTGAGCGCCGGCGCCTGCTGCAACTCGCGGCAATCGACCGCACCCGAGCGCCCCGTTCCCCGGTTGTCCATGATCAGTACGTCGTGCTCCGCCCGCAGCGGCGCGAACAACGCCAGGTACTCCTTGCGGGACTCGGTGGCCGGATAACCGGGCCCGCCCTCGCTCGCCACCAGCGTGCCCGCTGCTGCTCCACCCCCGCTGTGCGGGTAGTACTCGAAATACACGGGAACGCTCCCCGGCGTCGCGCCGCCCGGATCGAGGGCGCGCGGGAGCGTGCCGCACCAGGGCGCCGCGGTAGCACAACGATGCAGGCGCAGCCGCCCCACTTCGAGTGTCCCGACGATGGCGCCCGGCGAGTCCCGCGGCTGCGGGGCACGCGCCGCGAGGTTGGCGAGTGCGGAGTGCGCGGGGTGCGCGCCGAGCAGCATGAGGCACGGGATCAGCAGCGGACTGCTCGCAACGCACGCTCTCATCGGCCTCGCCTGAAAAGGACTGGCGCGAAAGTCTAGCGCCCCGCGGCACGAACCGCTCGCGGCGTCTGGGCCGCCCGCGCCAGTCACAGCGGTCGCCTAGCGAGTTGTGCCGGGATTTCGCGCCGCGCTACTCTTCGCCTCCAGAAAGCCCCGCTCGTTCGGTGGGTGGAGTCATCGCTAAGATGTTGACCCGGATCGCCTCGCCGATCACTGTCGGCGCGCTGCTGATGCTTGCCGCGCTGCCGCCCGCGGCGCACGCGCAGGCGGCGCCGGCGCCGAAGACACGCAACGTGGTACTCATCGTCAGCGACGGCCTTCGCTGGCAGGAGGTGTTCACCGGCGCCGACCCGACGCTGCTCAACGAGAAGAATGGCGGCATCTGGGACAAGGAAGAGGACCTGCGGCGCGAGTTCTGGCGCGACCGACGCCGGTGAGCGCCGCAAGGCGCTGTTGCCTTTCCTGTGGACGACAGTCGCCGCGCACGGTCAGATCTTCGGCAACCAGGCACGAGGCAGCCTCGCGCGCGTCACCAACGGGCTGGCCTTCTCCTACCCCGGATACAACGAAATGCTGACCGGTCATGCCGATGCCCGCATCAATGCCAACGAGTTCGGCCCCAATCCCAACATTTCCGTGTTCGAATGGCTGAATGGTCTGCCCGATCTGCACGGGCGCGTCAGCGTCTTTGCCACCTGGGCGATCTTCAAGGACATCTTCAATGTCCAGCGCAGCCATCTTCCGCTGCAGGTCGGCTGGGACCTGCCCTATCGCGGTCAGCTCACTGCGCGGCAGGAGTTGCTCAACCAGCTGTACCGGACTACCACCAGGATGGACGATGAGGACGTCTACGACGCATTCCTCCAGATCCCCCTGCTCGACTCGTTCGCTGAGCAGCAGCCGCGCGTGCTGTTCGTCGGCTACGGCGAGACCGACAACTGGGCGCACGCCGGCCGTTATGACCTGGTGCTGCACGCCGCTCACCTCTTCGACCAGTTCGTCGAGCAGTTATGGAATACGATGCAGCGTCTGCCGGCGTATCGCGATCAGACGACGTTCATCATCACCACCGATCATGGCCGCGGCAGCGGGCCGGTCGAGTGGAAAGAGCACGGCGTCGAGCAGAAAGGCTCGGAGAACATCTGGATCGCGGTAATCGGTCCGGACACTGCGCCGCTCGGCGAGCGCAGTCACACCGCCGAAGTACATCAGGCGCAGATTGCCGCCACCATTGCGGCGCTGCTCGGCAAGGACTACCGCCGGGCGGTGCCGGCCGCCGCCGACGCAATCGCCGCTGTGCTGCCGAAGAAGTGAGCAGCGCAGCCACTCACCGGGAGGATGCCTCATGACGACGCGCCGTGAAGTGCTGCAAGCGAGCGCCTGGATGGCGGCCAGTCGCGCGATCCCGGCAGCGCGTGCGGGCGGCGCGGGCGCAGCGGGGAGCCTCCTGATCCTGGGCGGCACGGGGTTCATCGGCCCGCACCTGACGCAGGAGGCACAGCGCAAGGGGTGGAAGGTGACGCACTTCAACCGCGGCAAGACCGCCGCGGAAGGGGTGGCGGGCGTGGAGACGCTGCTCGGCGACCGCAAGGGCCAGCTCGATGCGCTGCGCGGGCGCAAGTGGGACGCCGTGGTCGATGACACTGGCTACGTACCGAAGTTCGTGAGGATGTCCGCGCAGCTGCTGGCGCCGAATGTCGGCTATTGCCTGTTCATCTCGAGTATCTCGGTCTACGAGGGCTTCGCGCATCCCAACGATGAGAATTCGCCGACCGGCAAGCTGTCCGATCCGCAGACCGAGCAGGTCACCGACACCACTTACGGGCCGATGAAGGCGCTCTGCGAGCAGTACTCGCTGCAGGCCTTCAAAGGCCGCATCGGCATCGTGAGACCCGGTTACATCGTGGGGCCTCTGGACCGCAGCGATCGCTTCACCTACTGGCCGGTACGCGCTGCCCGCGGCGGGGAAATGCTCGCCCCGGGCACGCCGCGCGACCCGATTCAGGTCATCGACGTGCGCGATCTCACCGCCTGGATGATGCGGCTCGTGGAATCGCGTACCAACGGCTGCTTCAACGCCGACTCGCCCCCGGGCGCATTCAACATGGGCGATCTCATCGCTGCCTGTCAGCGCGCTGCGCCGCCCGCGGGCACCACCGTCACCTGGGTCCGGGAAGAGTTCCTCGCCGCGCACTGGAAGCCCGATGAGCTCGATCTGCCGCCGTGGTCGCCGACCACTGGTGAGACGGCGGGCGCATCGCTCACTTCGGTGAAGATGGCCAGCGCGGCCGGACTTCGCTGTCGCCCCCTCGCGGACACCGTGCGCGACACGCTCGCCTGGTTTCAATCGCTGCCCGCGGAGCGGCAGGCGAAGCTGCGCGCCGGCCTCGACCCGAAGAAGGAGGCCGACACGCTGCGCGCCTGGCAGGCGGCCAACAGCCCGGCATGAGTTGTGGGCGAGGCTAGGCGCTGCGGCGCGGCGCCGCGGCGGCCTTCAGCCACGCTTCCGCAAGCCGCACCCACATCGAGCCGCCCAGCGGAATGAGCGCGTCGTTGAAGTCATAGCTCGGGTTGTGCAGCAGACACGGTCCGCCGCCGTGTCCGCCGATGCGGTGAGCACCGTCGCCGTTGCCGATCAGGAAATAGCAGCCGGGCTTCTCGCGCAGGAAAAAACTGAAATCTTCGGCTCCCATCGTGGGTTCGAATTCCTTCACGTTATCCGCTCCTACCAGAGTGCTCAGCAGCTGACGCGCGAAGCTCGTCTCCCCGGGATGGTTGATGGTCGGCGGGTAGTTGCGATTGAAGGTGAATTCGCAGGTGGCGCCGAAGGCCTGGCAGGTGGCCTCGGCGATGCGCTGCATGCGCTGCTCGATCATGTCGAGCACGTCCACGGTGAATGTCCGCACCGTACCCTGCAGCTCGCAGGAGCTCGGCACCACGTTGGTCGCCTCCCCCGCGCGCATGATCGTGACCGAGATCACCCCGGCATCGATCGGGCGCTTGTTGCGCGAAATGATCGTCTGGAACGCCTGCACCATCTGACAAGCCACCGGCACGGGATCGATGCCGTTGTGCGGCATGGCCGCGTGCGCGCCGGTGCCAAGGATCGTGATGCGGAATTCGTTGCTGGAGGCGAATACCGGCCCGGACCTGATCGCAAACTGACCGACGGCCAGGTCCGGCCAGTTGTGCATCCCGAAGACGGCCTCCATCGGGAAGCGCTCGAACAGGCCGTCCTTCATCATCGCGCGGGCGCCGCCCCCGCCCTCTTCGGCGGGTTGAAAGATGAGGTAGACGGTGCCGTCGAAATCGCGCTGGTGCGCCAGGTGTCGCGCGGCCGCCAGCAGCATTGCGGTGTGGCCGTCGTGCCCACAGGCGTGCATCCTGCCGCGATGCACGCTGGCGTGCGCGAACGTGTTGTGCTCGGTCACGGGCAGCGCGTCGATGTCGGCCCGCAGCCCCACGGCGCGCGCAGCGTCGCCGTTCCTGACGATGCCGACCACGCCGGTGCCGCCCAGGCCCCTATGCACCGGGATGCCCCACCCGGTGAGCGTGCTCGCGATCAGCTCCGAGGTGCGCTCCTCCTGGTAGCCGAGCTCGGGGTGAGCATGAATGTCCCGCCGCAGCGTTTGAATGGTGGCGGCCTCGGCGAGGATCGACTCGATCGGTTTCATGCGTGCTCGAGCTCCCATGGGTGCGGCAGGCCGCGGTTGTCGCGGCTCAGCGCCGGCGTGAGCAGGCTCACCGCTGCCACGATCAGGAAATTAAGACACAGCGCCAGGAAGCCGGCGCTCACGCCGAACAGCGGGTCGCGATGACTGAGCATGAGGAACACGGCGCTGGCGACGCCGGCAACCAGGCCCGCAAAGACTGCCGCCGTGGTGACGCGTTTCCAGTAAAGACCCAGGACCACTCCGGGGAAGAACTGGGTCACCCCCGCGTATCCCGTCAGCAGCAGCGACACCAGCGTCGTGGAGCTGAAGATGGCGAGCATCAGGCTGATGAGACCGAGCATCACGACCGTGCCGCGCGCCAGCTTGGCAACCTGATCATCGCTCATCCCCGGGGCGAACAGCGGCCGGTACAGATTCTTCGCGAACAGTGTAGCCGCGGTGAGGATGAAGATGGAAGCCGGCACCATGGCGGTGAGCGCACCGGCTCCCCCGACGATTCCGAGAAACCAGGGGGCAAAGCTGCGGCGCACGACCGTGAGCAGCGCCAGATCGCCATTGGCGAGGCCCGGCAGCACCAGCACGGTGGCAAACCCGGCGAACAAGATGAAGGCCAGCGTCAGCGTGTACAGGGGCATCACCACGGCATTGCGACGCAGAGTATCGGCGCTCTTCGCGGTGAAGGAGGCCGCAAACGCGTGCGGCCACATGTAGAAGCCGAGCGAAGTCAGCAGTACCGTGGAGACGTACCACGCATGTCCGAGGTTGGGCGTCGCGCCCGGCATGGTCAGGTGCGCCGGCCGCGCGTGCGCCAGCGCCGCGAACATCGCTCCGATGCCGCCGAAATGGATGAGCGGAATGCCGATGCCGATGGAGAGCGCCGCGATCACCATGAGCGCATCCTTCACGACGCTCACCCAGGCGACGGCCCGCACACCGCTCGCGAAAACGAAAGCCACCAACAGCACCACGGCGATGGTCATCGCCGGGGTACGGCCGATGCCGTCGAAGCTCGCCACCGAGACGATGATGCCGACTCCGGTCAGCTGCAGCTGCAGGTAGGGAACGAACGAGGCGATACCCACGATGCACACGAACGCGGCGAGATACCTGTTCCCGTAGCGCAGGGCGAAGAAGTCGGACTGGGTCTGCATGCCGAGCTTTCGCCCTGCTTCCCAGATCTGCGGCAGGATGAAGAACGACACCACGTAAGCGAGCGTCAGATAGGCGAGTATGTACAGCGTCGGCCCGCCGCGCGAATAGGCCCAGCCGCTGGCTCCGAGGAAGGCGAACGTGGTGTAAACCTCGCCCGCCATCAGCAGGAAGACCAGCACCACGCCGAAGCCGCGACCGCCCACGGTCCACTGCTCGAGGTCCATCTTGCGATGCACGCCGGCCAGAAAGCCGATGGCCGTGCCGATGGCGACGATGCCCAAAATAGTCGTCAGAGAAATGGCCGCCGGGCTCATGCGAGAGGACCACCCTGCCGATGGCGCGCAGTTTCCACCCGGTACGCGCCCCACATGCAAACGCAGCTCAGCACGATCCAGCAGATGAGCCAGAAGAGGTTGAACGGCAGGCCGAGCAGCATGGGATCGATGCGATCCCAGAGCGAAACCGAAAAGCACATGGCCGTGAACGGAATCAGCGCCAGGAGCAGGGCGGCGAGCGACGGTTTTTTCACGGCTACGGGTGCGCGCGGTCGTCGTAACGCGCGCCATTGTGCACGATTTGCCGGCTGCGAGTTGCCTTTCAGCGCGGCGGCGATGCCGCGAGCTCGGGAGCGGCAGGGATCCACCAGTCTGCGCCGCGTGGCGTCGTGATGTACTCCGGCCAGCGATACTCCAGCGGAGGAGCGAAATCCCGTGGCAGGAGCGGGGCGATGAAGCGCGCGCCGCCGGTGCGCTCGGCAAACTCCGCGCGCGCCGCCGCCAGCGCGTCGGGCCGCGTCAGAAGCTCGAGCAGCGTGCGGGCAATCGTGCTGGCGGCGACCTCGATGGTGGGATCGATGCAGGGCCCCAGGCCGCCGAGTGCGTTCGACACCCACGCCGGATAGCCGGCGTAGCCGGGCGGCACCGCGAGGGTGGGCCTTGCCACGTAGAGCCGCACGGTCGGCGCGTACCAGGTCATCTCGACGTAGTCGTCGGAGGTCCAGTGCGTCTGCCAGGCCGGCATCTGCTGGCGCAACCGCGCCTCCGCGACCTGCGGCTCGATCAGCTCCTCGCAGGCAGGCAGGAACGGGCGCGCCATCGGCGTCAGCCCGAGGTTGCGCTGGATCTCCTGCGCCAGCGCGATTGCCGCGGCGCCGTAGCGTGGCGGTCCGACGGCGGCGAGGTTGCGGTACGTGAGCTCGGCCAGCACATGATTCGCCACCCCGGGGCGAGTGCGCGAAACCCAGCGCTTGACCACGCGGCAGTGCGCGATGCTCGCGGCGTGCTCGGCATTTCTGTCGAGTACCTCGAGGATCGAGTCCGCCATGCGGATATCGGGCGCGCGCCACGCGTAATTGATCTGCGCCAGCTGCGCCGGGAGATTGTCGGCGGTCGCCTGGCCGGCGCTCAGGATCGCCTCGTTCAGCGACCACCCGCCGGTGTGCGCGAGCATCGACTCCATCGTCGCCTTGGTGAGCGCGTACATCGTGAAGAGCGCGACGTTGGCGCCCGGTGCTCGCGCGGCGGAGTGCGCGGCGGCGATCGGGCTGTCGCCCGCAGCCGCCCCCCAGGTCTCGGGAGCATCGCAGATGAATGAGTAGATGCGGCTGCAGTAGGCGCCGCAGTGCGTGTCCCAGCGCGTGGTGTTGCAGAGCGGCAGCATGTAGAAGGGATGGAAGCTGACGATCGCGTCGATGCCGTCGTAATAGCCCCGCAGCCCGTGCACCAGCTTCGACCCCTGCACCTTTTCGGCAGGCTCGCCGAAGAAGCGCAGTGTGCCGGTCACGTTGGTCGCCCGCATGGCGTGCTGCGTGGCCAGGATTCCCCCAAGCGCCCCGATGCCGAGCGCGGAGTGCGGGTCGGTGTGCCCGGGCGCAAACTCGGACAGCCCGGCGCGCGGGCCACGCGTCGTGGCCGCCGCCTGACAGTTGCCGGGCACGGCGTCGTACTCCGCGTATGCCGCCACGATAGCTCCCGGGCCGTTGGACCACTCGGCTGCGAACGCCGTCGGCATGCCCGCACTGCCGGCCTCGACCGAGAAGCCGGCGCGCCGCAGCCGCTCGACGAACCAGGCGGCCGAGCGGTACTCGCGCCAGGCGGGCTCGGCGAACTCCCAGATCGTACGATGCCAGGCGGACAGTTCCTCCCGCTGCCGTTCGACCCAAGCGCGCGCAGATTCCTGGATTGCCGTCATCGCCCCTCCTGCGCCGGGCGCTCGGATCGCACGCCCCGGCAACCGCTCATCTCGCAATCCCCGAGTGGCTCAGCGCCAGCTGCGCGCCGCGTATTGCTCATACAAGCGGCCGTAACGCTCGCAGTCCGGACCGGGCGCCACCGATGCGGCGTCAGTCGGTTTGCAGCCTTCGCCCACGGTGGTTGCAGGCTCAACCAGCAGCCGCGCGCCAAGCGCCGCGCCGAGCGCGGCAGGCGAAGCCTCGGTCCAGGGCCGAACGGGTCGGCCGAGAATGTCGGCGAGGAGCCCGAGGCTGGTGGGCCGGTTGACGATGTGTCCGGCCACCACCACCTCACGCAGGGGTTCGCGCTCGGCGAGCACGTCGACGCAGCGGCGGATCTCAAAGCAGACGCCTTCGAGGTACGCGCGCGCGAGATCGCTGGCACCGTGGCGCACGGTCAGTCCGTGGATGCTGCCGCGCAACGTCGCATCCCAGAGCACTCCTTGCTCACCACCCGCCAGATAAGGCGCGAACGTGACGCCCTGTGCGCCTGGAGCGGAATCGGCGGCGTACCGATCCAACACGCCATCGGACCAGCCTAGCAGCCCGCTGAGCCACGCGTACCCGGTGCCGGTGGCCAGCAGGTCCATTTCACGCCCGTACCAGCCATCGGCAACATGGGGGGTCAGGAGGTAGCGCGCGGCATGGTCCAGGGCGCGTTCCGGCACGGCATCCAGAATGACCGTGCTGGAGCCCATCGTAATGCAGACTACCCCCGTCTGCAGGCCGCACATGGCAAATGCGCTGGCGACCGAGTCGGCGCTGCCGACGGTCACAGGGATGCCGGCACGCAGCCCGAGGAGCCGCGCGCCCGCCGCGGTGAGCGGGCCGGCCAGCGCGTGTGCGGGACGGATGGCGGGAAAGGCGCTACGCGGTACGCCCCAGCGTTCGGCGAGCCCCGGATCGAATGCGCCCGCGGCGAGATCGAACACGCCGTAGCCGGCGGCCGTGGACGGGTCGGTAAGCCGCTCGCCGGTCAGCACGTAGCACAGATAGTCCTTCGCGGAGAGCAGCGCCTCGACATCGCGACGGCCATGGAAGTGGTAACGGAACATGGGCCCGAGATAGCGGCCATCGATCGGCATCCCGGTGCGTCGATAGAGCGCCGCCCGCTCGGCAGCATTCACCGCCGTTGAGGCCCAGATGTCGGCGCGACTGTCCTTCCAGGTGATGGCGCGCCCGAGCGGGCTGCCGGCCTGCAGGCACACAAGCGTCGGCAGCTGGCCACTCAGCCCGATCCCGGCGACGGCGTCGCGCCAGGCGCCGTCGCGTCCGGTCAGAGCCCCATCGAGGTCCGCAGCGGCACGCGACACCGCCGCCGTCCAGTCCGCCGGATCCTGCTCCGCCTGCCCGGGCAGCGTGCTGAAGGTCGGGAACTCCGCGGCCGCGGCCGCCCACGCGACACCGTGGTCGTCGACGGCCAGCAGCTTTACGGCCGAGGTGCCCAGATCGATGCCGAGCGTGAGAGTGCGGTAGCCCGCCTCAGCCACCAGCGCGCATCTCCGCTGCTACCTCGCGCGCGGCCGCGAGCGTCGCCTCGATGTCATCGTCACCGTGCGCAAACGACACGAACAGATTCTCGAATGCACCCGGATGAAACAGCACGCCGCGCTCGAGCATGCCCTCCCACCAGCGCCGAAAGCGCTCATGACTCGCGTATCGGGCCGCGTCACGGTAATTGCGGATCGGATGCTCGGCGAACCACACCTGCAGTACAGGTCCGATTCCTGCTACGTACGCGGGCAGGCGGGCATCGTGCAGCACCTGCTGCAGCCCCTCGCAGAGGCGTCCGCAGCGCGCGTAGAGGCGCTGGTACATGCCCGGCGCCGCAAGCTCATCGAGCGCGGCGTTCGCTGCGGCGACTGCGATCGTGTTGGCGCTATAAGTGCCGGCCATCGAGACTGTGCCGTCTGCGACCAGAGAGAGGATCTCGCGCCTGCCGCCGAGGGCGGCCACGGGAAAGCCGCCCCCGAGGCCTTTGGCGAACACCGAAAGGTCAGGTTTGATTCCATAGTGACCCTGCGCGCCGGCCAAGCCGAGTCGAAATCCCGTGATGACTTCGTCGTAGATGAGCACGATGCCGCGGGCCGCCGTGAGCTCACGCATCCCTTGCAAATAGCCCGGCTCCGGCAGAATGCAGCCGGTGTTGCACATCACCGGCTCGGTAAGCACGGCAGCGATGTCATTGCCCTCGCGTTCGATCGCCTCGCGCAGCGCCGCCAGATCGTTCCACTGCAGGATCAGTAGCTGCTGGCCTGCCTCGGCCGGCATGCCGGGCCCCTGCGGGACCGCAATTGGCCGCGCGTCGCTGCCGGCCTGGTCGAGCCGCGGGTGCTTGCTCCAGTACACACCGTCAGAGAAGCCGTGGTACATGCCCTCGAAACGAATGAGCTTGCGTCGGCCGGTGAACGTGCGCGCGAGCCGCAGGGCATAGATGATCGCTTCGGTACCCGTGTTGCACAGTCGCACCTGCTCGACCGACGGAACCAGCGCGGCGATCCTGCGGGCCAGCACGGCCTCGGCGGCGGTGGGCAGCGCGAAGCAGGTACCCTGCTCCTGGATGGCGCGTACCACGGCGGCGGTCACGCCGGGCGGCCGGTGTCCGAGCATCATCGGGCCGAGCCCAAGCAGATAGTCTATGTAGCGGTTGCCGTCGGCGTCGAAGAGATGCGCGCCGCTGCCGCGCTCGACGAACAATGGATACGGATCCCAGCCGGAGAACCGTGCCCGGGCGGTGCTGTTGACACCCGCCGGAATCAGTTCGCAAGCCTTCTCGAACAGCTGCGCACTCTGCGCGGTTCGCGCCGGGTTACGAAAGCTCATGCTCACGACGAGTGTCCCTCGAGTTGTGTGGTGCCGTTGCGGTCACGTCAGCGCCGCGCCGGAAGAATTCCACCCGCCCCATCCTGTGTATCACAACGGCTATGAGCGCGCCGAGCGCGACCGAGCCCATGCCATAGACGACGACGGTCGTGGAAACCGCTCCCGAGCGCACCGACTCGGCCAGAACCCACGCCATGAACAGTACGCCGAAGCCAGGCAGCACGCCGCCTGCGATCAGGTCAGCGGGAGAGCGCGCCAGCGTGCCGCGACCTTGCCACACAGCGGCCGCCGCGGTCAGGCCGTAGAACAGCACGGCGATCAGGCCGAGGCTGCTGACTATGTTGCCGAGCGCGCTAGCGATGTTGCCCGTGGCGAGCGTCAGGGCAAGCAGAACGAGGTTGACCAACCCCATCACGAGCGTTGCTGCCCAGGGGTTTCCCGTGCGCGGATCCACGCGCCGCAGCACTGCGGGCATCACCCCCTCGCGCGACATCGCCGACCCGACGCGCGCCGCGGATATCACCGCCGCTTCGAGAGTTGCCAGCGCGCCGGTCAGAACGACCAGGCTCATGATGGTCGACCCCGGGCCGGGCAACAGCTGCGCCCCGATAACCGCAAGCGCATCGCCCGCGTGTCCTTCGAGCTGCTCGGGCGACAACACTGCCTGGAAACCGAGCACGGCCAGCACATAGAGGAGTGCCAGGATAGCCACGCTCGCGATCGCAGCGCGTCCCGGACTCTCGATGCGCTCGCGTGACTCCTCGTTGACATACACCGCGGCATCCCAACCGGAGTACATGAAGCAGGCGATGAGAATGCCGCTCATGAGCCCGCGCCAACCACCCATGGCCTGCAGGCTGAACCAGTTCCAGGAGAAGTGCGCCGCGGCGTGCCCCTCGATCAGTGTCGCGATACCCGCCACGGCCGCCGTGAACAGTACGACATACTGGAAACCCACGATCAGCCAGGCGAAGCGTGCGGCGGCTCTGATGCCCTTCAATGCCAGCGCGGTGACGAGCACATTCCACGCGCCCCCAGCGATCGCCACCGCCACATGATCATTGACACGCGAGGGCGCGAGCAGCGCGAGTGTGTAGGTGCCTGCGGGGATCGTGAGGCTGCTGGTGCCGAGGGTGTAGTACAGCAGGATCATCCAGCCGCACAGGAAGCCGAGCCAGGGGTGAAACACGCGCGCGACCCAGGCGAACGTGGCGCCGGAGTTCGGATCCCAGCGATTGAGGCGCTGATAGCCGATGGCGATCCCCAGCATCGGAACGAAGCACAGCAGCAGCGGCACGATGCCCCCGTAGGCACAGGCTGACACCAGAGCGGCGAGACTCACCGCGAGCGTCTGCGCCGGACCCGAGCCCGACAAACCGAGGATGATCGCATCGCCAATGCTCACCCGGCCCGGGCGGCTGCCGGAGTCCTCGGGCGTGCGCCGGGGGTCGGTGTCCGTCACGGCGTTCCGACGCTGCGCGCCCCGATCCACAACGGCGCTGAGGTCTCACTCGCCATGTGCGGGCTGGCGCGCCGGCGCGAGCGGACGGGCAATCGCTGCAAGGAGGTCATCGGTGTCAGGCTCGCGCACCAGATTCGGGTACCGCTCCCCGCCCGCGTAGGTCACTTCGAGCGTGCGGTACTCGCCGTCCTTCTCCACCAGCAGTGTGTGCGCACCTTTCTCGCGCGCTTCCACGGTAAGCGCCTCGTGCAGCACCTCGCGGGACCATCTGTGTCCGTTGACAGCGATCAGTTTGCTGGCCGGGGCGGCGCCGGCTCGATCCGCCGGCGAGCCGGGGACGACGTCGCTCAAGGTTCCCCCATCGAGACTCACGGTGAGTCCGAGGGAGTATTGCAGATTCAACTCGTGGTCCTCGACCTCGTGTGCCACGTGCATGGTCGAGGGTAGCTCGCTGAGCATCAGCCGCCAACCGGCGGAGCGCAGCCCCTCGAGCGGTGCGTCGGGCCGTGTTCGCGTCAGCCGCTCGAGCCAGAATCCCCGCCAGTCGTATGGCTGCACCGCCTCGAGCGTGCCGACGACCGCCTCGAAATCATACGGTCGCACCTCCGGGCCGGTACTCGGGCCGCCGTAGAAGCGCCGGCAGAAATCATCGAGACTCCGCCGTCCGTGCGACAGGTGCCGGATGAGCGCGTCGGCTTCCAGCCATAGCAGCGCCGACTCCTGATAGAAATCTTCCTGGCGGCGCAGCCGCGCCGCCCAGTTGCGGTCCTGGTAATAGAGGATCTGCGCAGCATCGACCGTGTCCTGCAGGGAGCGCCACTCCCGGCCCCTGTGCACCTGCATCTGCGCGGCAATCCGCGCCAGCTCGTCGCGGAACTCCGTGGGCCCCAGCAGTCCGCTGCGTGCGGCGAGCACGTCTCCCAGGTACTCCGTCAGTCCCTCGTACACCCACAGCAGCCCATCCTGCATCGGAGTCTGGTTGTCGGGCGTGGCGAGTCCCGCGGGCCGTCGGAACTTTCCATTCCACGAGTGCGTGTACTCATGGGGAAGCAGGTTCGCCTCGGCGCGCCGGATATCGTCATCGAGGAGCGCCCGCAGCGGGGAGCGATTGTCACTCGACTCATGGTGCTCGACACCGTCCGGCATGATCTGGTCTGTCAGGGCCCACAGGAACTGATACTGACGATAGTGCGTCGCGCCGAACAGCGCGCGCGCCTCGCGCACCAGATTACGGTAATGCTCGAGCACCTGCGGCGCAGCCTCGAGGGCGGCGGGCCGATCAGCCGCGACGTGCAGCCGCACCGCCGGCTGGCCACCCAGCTCGAAGGTGCGCAGAAAGCGTCCGGCAAGCAGCGTCGAATCGAGCAACGTCGTCAGGGAAGTCGGCGCAAAGCGGGCGCCGTCACCCGCAGACTCGGCCGCCTGCAGTGCCGTCGCAAACCGCCAGCCGGACGGCACGCGAATGGATGCCTGATAGAGCAGCTGCTCCGATGGATGACCGGCCGGATATAGCAGGACCTGATTCCACTCGACGATGGCGAGCGCCTCAGTCGCGGTGCGTGGCGCCTCGAGCCCTTGCACGATCCCATCGGGCGCGGGGGCGGTGAGCGCCTCGAGATCGGCCTCGAGCAGCGACACGCCGGCGGGAATCTCGACGTAAAACACATAGGGATCCACCGCGTCCCGCCGCCAGGCGAGCGGCTTGCCGTCCGCCTTAAGGCGCGGACCGGCAAGCGATGTGATGGGGCCCGCCGGGGCATGGCGACCCTGCAGCCATTTGGGGTAGACCAGCGTGAGGGGCCCGGCGGCTACCGGCAGGGTGAGGTGCGACTTCAGGATACCGCGGGGCGCCTCGCGCGCATCCACCTCGAGGGTGGCGAGAGGCCCGGCCAGTGCCGCCTGGCAGAGTAACCCGAAGACTGGCGGCAGCGCGCCACAGATTCGCAGGCACGTGGCGGTGATTGTCATGCGTTGCGCTCCGGCTTCAGAACCGGTACCGCAGCGCCAGCTCGTAGAAACGGCCCACAGCACCGACCTGATCGAGCGAGGGGTTGTAGTCCGTGCCACCGTAGGTGACCGTGTTGAGCGGCGCGAGGCGGTTCGTCAGATTCGTCACCGTGGCACTCAGCTGCAGGTGCTCGCTCAGTCGGTATTGACCGTACAGATCGAGGTACGTGAAAGACGAGATGTAGCAGTTCGGGTTGTTGACGCTGAGCTGTATGCACTGCGTTCCGGAAGTCGACTCATCGATCCCCTGCATTCTGCTGCGGAAATTGAGCTCAGCGCCGACCGACACCGCGCTGCGGGTCCAGTCGAGGCTGAAAGAGGCGCGTAGGCGCGGCGTGCCGACCGCGCCTCCCAGCCCGGTCGGCCCGGCAGTGCCGGCGTACTCGAAGGTCTGGTTGCCGTTGATGGGATCGATGAAAGTCTGCTGCGAATGGAACAGCCAGGTTCCTGAAAGATTGGCCGTCAGGCTCCCGAACCGCCCGAGGGGCATCTCACTGCGCAGCGCAAGGTCGACGCCGTTGGTCTCGGAGTCGGCCGCATTCACGTAGGGCTGAGGGTAGTAGATGATCGGACCGGGATAGTTGGTTCCCGGCTGCTGTACGCCGCGAACTGGCGGAAGCAGACCGAGCGGAGCGGGCACAATCTCTTCGTCGCGCCGGATGTAGAAGTAGTCGGCGGTGAGGTTGGTGCGCTGCAGCGGCTCGAGCACGAACCCCACCGTGTAGCTGCGCGATCGCTCCGGCCGCAGGGTCGGGTTGGCGATGCTGAGCGTGGCGGCATAACCCAGTCCACAGTCCGAAGGCTTGTTGGTGAAGGGGCAGCGTAGTGGATCGACCGGCGCGGTGGTCGAGGATCCCGTCCCGCTGTGGCCGGATTCGGCGATTCCGGGTGCACGGAAACCGCGCGCGAAGGTGCCACGCAGTGCCAGCTGCGGCACCACGGTCCACTTCACGCCGACCTTCGGGGTGAATGAGGAGCCGAAGGTGTTGTAGTGATCGACGCGGCCTGCGGCATCGAGCTCCAGCTGCCGCAACACGGGTGCCGAGAGCTCCACGAACGCAGCGCTCACTGTCTGCGTGCCGGAGGCATAGAAGCTGCCATCCATGATGATGTCGCCCTGGGGCGCGTAAGGCTCCCCGGGATTGTCCTGACGCAGAGTGCGTGCTTCCGCTCCGATCGCGACGGCGAGCGGGCCGCCGGCCAGGCGCAGCAGCTCACGCGTGCCGTTGACAGTCAGATAGCCGAGCTCGGACGTAGCGGTGTCGTGAGTCTCGGGTGCGAGGCGCGCGTACAGCGAGGGCGGATTCAGCCCGGCATTAGCGCCGACGCGGTAGCTGCCGTCCGCGAGCGCGGCGTCGAGGAGACTCGCGCGAATGAAGTTGTCGTAAGTGACGCGCGTCGCGGCATGAATGTAGCCGAGGCTGAAGTTCAGGCTCCAGTCGGCGATGGCGCCGGTCACATCGTTCACCACGCGCACCACGTTGGTGTTGTAATGCGAGACTTGGGGTCCGAAGTCGGTGAGAACGGCGTAGAGCAGCGCCGGCTGGCCGACATAGTTGGCGTAGTTCGCGCCGTAGAAGGCCCGTGCTGCCGCTGCGTACGGGCTGGCGGGATTGAACGGATTGTCGGGCGAGTTGCTCGGCAACACGACCCGGGTCGACAAAGGATCGGTCTGGTCCACCAGCACCCCGTTCGAGCCGACCCAGGTGTAGGGTATGGTGGTGGGACCTGTGCTGTAGGAATCGGACTGCCGATACTGTTCGGCCTGCGAGTTGAAGAGGGACGCCGTGAAGGTGTTGCGCCAGTCCTCACCCAGGCGCTGCGCCCAGCGGCCGGTGAAGTTGAATCCAGCGGTGCGCGGCTGAATCTTGTTGTATGGATTGATGTCCCAGGTGCACCCCCCGGAGTAGTTCAGATTTTGCGGCGCGCAACCCGGCAACAGGAAGTACCCGGCATTCGGGTCGCCGTTCTGCACTGCGAGCTGCGGGGCGACCATGCCCGGCACGGTGAACGTGGCGTTGTTCGGGAAGGCCTGCTGCACGATGCCACCGCGGCGGTCGGGGCCGCCGTAGGGCCGCAGATCGAGATCGCTCAGGTACGAGGGCCGGTTGGATTGCGAAATCGAGGCTGAATGGCGGTACTCGAGATTGAAGTAGACGTTGTGTCCGTCCTCGCCGAGATCGCCGAAGCCGTAGAGTAGCGAGGCCCGCTCGGTGAGCCCGTCGGCACGATAGGAGCCGCCGAGATTGGTGGAAACCTCGAACCCCCGGAACTGCGGCTTGAGGATGACGTTGACCACGCCTGCGATCGCGTCGGAACCGTAGATGGCGGAAGCGCCATCTTTGAGTACCTCGACCCGCTCGACGATGCCGAGCGGCAAGGAGGACAGGTCGACAAAGGGACGCTGGCCGTCGTCGGCGAGTGGATAGGGCGCCATACGGTGTCCGTCCACGAGCACCAGAGTCGCATCGAGCGTGAGCCCGCGCAGCGCTACACCGCTCGCTCCCCCTGCGAGTGCGCCACTGAAGTTTTGGGTCAGCGTACCGCTGTTGTCCGCCGAGACCGCCCTGATCACGTCGGAGACGGTGAGCCGGCCGCTCTTCTCGATCTCCTCGGCGGTGATCACCTGGACCGGAGCGGGCGTTTCCGCATCGGTCCGGCGCAGATAGGAGCCCGTGATCACGACGGTCTGCAGACTGTCGCTTGAGGCGCCTGAGCGGGTCTCCGGCGGCCCGGTTGCCTGATCCGCGGCCGCTCCCAGCGGGCCGGCCAGGAGCAGGGCCGCGATCGCGCGGCTCACCCCGGACATCGATGCGAATCTGATTCCTGGCATGCCGCCCCCCTGCTCAGAATCACCCGCCACAGCGTGGCGCAGGTGCCGCTGTTGTTGTCGAGTGCCTCTTCAATCCTAGCACTGCCGTGACCGCTCATGCCGCTTCCCGGCATCGCCGCGTCTGCGGCGTGTGTGCGCAGAAGCTGCACGGGCGCCGCGCGCCCCGCTCAGTACTCGTGAGACAGGTCGATGTCCTCGATCAACCCGGCAGGGTCGTCGCGGACAGTGAAATAATCGATCATCTGCTCCGCTTCCACCCGGTAGATCCGCTCGCGCGCGCTCGCCTCCTGCCCGACGAGCCTCACGCTGCGAAGCGCGCCGACCGCGGCGAGATCCCTTGCCAGCGAGCGCGCCCAGCGCTCAGTGAAGCGCGCACGCGCGGACGGACTGAATGCCCCGGGGTCGACCCCGCCGTCGCGTACGGTCTCGAGCAGAGCGCGAAATCGCGCGGTGCGCTGCGGCGCATCGTCCGCCGCGCTCTGCGGGTATCCGGTGAGCTGCGGATCGAAGATACCCGCGACGGTATGCGCGAGGCGCTGGGCGCGGCACAGCGCCAGATTGGTGAGCACGATTACTGTGAGGCCCCGGTCAGGGTAGCGTGCCACCGCAGCCTGAAAGCCCTGCCAGTTGCCGTCGTACTCTATCAGCGCATGCCCGCGCAGCGAGTTGATCTCCCAACCGTAGCCGTAGTGCAGCAGCGGCCGGCTGCCGTCACGGTGCGCGTCGACGCTCCACATGCGCCTGAGATCCGCCTGAGGCAGGACTCGCTCGCCGTACAATGCCGCATCCCAGTGAGCTAGATCGACCACCGTTGAATAGAGACTCCCGTCCGCCGTGCGATTAAGCGAAGGGGAGACATAGTCCTGGTTGCGCAGCCTCCCGCCGGCATCGCGCTCGTAGCCGCTCGCGCGGCCCGGGATGATGTCTGCATCGGAAATGATGCGCGTGCGCTGCATGCGCAGCGGCCGGAACACCCGCCTGGCGAGCAGATCACCATAGAATTCGTGCGTGACGCGGCCGATGACGAACCCGAGCAACACGTAGGCGGTATCGCTGTAGGCAACATCGGTGCCCGGCTCGAAGTCGAGCGGCAGCGACGTTGCGAGCCGCACGTACTCCTCGTCGCTGTAGTCATGGTGCAGGTCAAGCAGATTGTGGCCCGGTGGTGTCAGCTGCGGGATGCCCGCCTGGTGATTCAGCATGAGGCGCAGGGTTACGCCGTGCCACCCTGGGGGAATTTCCGGCAGATACTTCGCGAGCGGATCATCCAGGCTGAGCCGCCCGTCCTGCGCGAGCAGCATCACGGCAACCGCCGTGAACTGTTTGCCGATCGAGCCGATCTGGAAGCGCGTCTGAGGGCGAACGGGCACTGCGTGTTCGAGAGTGGCAACCCCGAAGCCCCGCAGATAGATGGGTCTGCCCTGCCGAACTACCCCGAGCGCGACTCCCGGGATCCCCTGCTCGCGCATCTGGGTGCGAATGTAGCTCTCCGTCGCGGCCGCAGGATCCGCCGAGAGCGTCGGGACCTGCAGCAGGAGCCCGACGGCCATGAAGCCGGCGAAACGAGCTGGCCCCGGTGGATTGCATCGCTGAGTCACGCTTGAGTCACGCTTGCTCCATTGCCGTGAGGATAATTTTGACATGCTCCAGGCGCCATCGCTCAGGCGCGCCGAACCTGGCTTTGCACGAAATTCGGCAGTAAGTTTCGGGTGAGGCGGCGCCGCCCGCCCGTGCGCCGGGCGCGGGTCTCAGCCGAAGCCACTGCAGCAAACCGTGAGAGACAGACTCGCTGAGATCAGCTCCCTTGGGGCAGGTCATTGAACCGCCTGCTCATCGTTCTGGGCGCGAGCCTCATCGTGCTCGGTCTGGGCTGGTCCTGGATCAAGCAGCTGCCGCTCTTTCGCCTGCCAGGCGACATCGTCATCGACCGGCCCGGGTTCAGGTTTTTCTTTCCGCTCACGACGATGCTGCTCATCAGCGCGCTGATCTCGATCATCGCGTGGGTTCTGCGCAGGTGATTCGGTCGCCCCGCGACATGACTTCACCGACCGTCTGACCCTGAGGCCCGATGAGGCCCAAGGTGTCGATCGAAGAACTTCACGACGACGCGGTAGACCTCCTGCGACTCGGGCAGGTCCGGATCCATGAAGAACGCGTGCCACATCCCATCCCACACGTGCAGCTCAGCTTCAACACCGGCATTGGTCAAGGCAGCTTGAGCCCGAAATAATGAGCTCACCGTGAAATCGCGCGATCCGGCGATCAGCAGCGTTGGAGGGAACCGGCTGAGTACCGGTTGTGAGCTGGCCGGAAGCACCAGCGGGTCGGAGGGTGACGCTTGTGCGAAATAGCGCAACCCCTTCACAGCCCCGCTGTCGGCTCCCGCCGAAGGCAGCTCTCCGACGAGTAGAGGCGCCACATGACTCGAATCGCCACCGAGCGCGACGGCAGATCCGCAAAACGTCCCAATGGCACCCGGTAGGGGTAGATTTTCCTTCTGAAACCAGGCGATCGACTCCGCAGTCAGGATGCCGCCGGCAGAACAACCATAGATGCCGATATCCGCAGCCCTGTGCCCCTTGAGCAGCTCTCGGTAGACCGACGCCACATCCTCGCTTGCGGCGGGAAACTTGAATTCCGGGGCCATCCTGTATGCGACCGTTATGACGGTGATTTTCCCGACGCCGGCGATAGGGATCGACTCGGTCTTCGCGCCGTTGCCCTCTCCCCATATGAACCCACCGCCGTGCAGATTTATGAGCAGGCGATCGCGATTCTCAGGCGCGACACCTCCCTTCGGAGTAATGACCTCAGTGCGGACGCCGCCAATCAGTTTCCGTTCGACAGTGACCGGGTAGAGCGCCGCGGCGCGCGCCACGAATGGCGCATTCTTTCGCTCATCCTGCTCACGCACCTGAGCTACATCGGCATCCGGCGGCAGTGAGGGCTCGGGATTCGAGAACAGTCTGATGAACTTACGGCGCGCTTCCGGACTGATGAATCTGGATAGCGGAACGGTCATCGCGGGCACATGTGCCAGGCCCTCGGCGTCCACCCGCGGGCGGGAGCCGGTTTGCTCCGCAGCCCTGGGCACTTCAATCCCCACGACTGCGACTGTTACCGCCAGCAACAACAGCCAGGCGAGCCGCTGCTTTTTCGTAACGCGAGACATATTTTGCGTACGCATACTGCGGGTCCTCCGGCTGATACGCTCTCGTGACAGGGTCGCCCGGGACCATGCCAGGTCGCGGCTTCGCGCTTGCGGTGCGCTGGCGACGCCCGGCAGAAACTCGTGGTTCCCCCGTGGCTTAAGAACCGGTTACGGCTGTCGCGGGGCGAAACTTTCCCTTCGCGGTCGGCGGATTCGGAGTACAGTGACATGCTATTACGCGACCGTTGCGACCCCTGCACCACTTCGCACTCCACCGAGAGATTCACGTGAGTCCGATTGCCGACGATGACAAAGACGTCGCGCGACGCGAGCGCGCAATCCAGGGTCTGACCGAGGGCGCGGGCGCATCGCTTGACGAGGTGCGCGGACTGTTTGCTCTGGAGTTCGCGCGGCTCGCGCGAGGCGCCAAAGTTCGCGAGTACCTTCACGTGCTCACGACGTCCAACGTGCGCGCAGAGTTGCGCCGCGCCGATGAGGCGCGGCGGGCGAAATGAAATCAGAACTTCCACTTCAGTGACAACGGAGAGCAGGTGGCCAAGAACTACCATCAGGCACGAAAGCAGAAAGAGCTGGCCAGAAAGGCCCGCCAGCAGGAAAAGCAGCAGCGTCGATCAGCTCGCCTGAGCGCTGCCGGCGAGGGTGTACACGCCACCGCGGTAGGCCCGCTCGCCCCGCAAGATCCAAAATCCGGCAGCGGATCATGAAGCTCGCCCTGGTCAGCGCTGCCGCCGCACGCCAGGAGCGCCGGGAGCGCTTGCGCCGGGACCGCGCAGCGGCGCTCACGCTCCGGACGGTGTTTCCCGCCGTCCAGCAACTGCGCCTCGAGTTGATATTCGAGAGCACGACCTCGAGCACGCCGGCACAGCAGTCGCACGTACTGCATCCTCCAGCTCGCGCGTTCTTTGAGTTCCCCTGCCCTTATGCGGACTGCGACGGGCAGTTCGATCTCACCAGTGCCGTAAACGCGGCCGTGGCCCATCCTACCCTTCGGGCCGAAGGCATGCTCGAGTGCCCGGGCAAGCGCGCCCGGGATGTCGGCTCAAAGCAGCCGTGTCAGCTGCGCCTCATCTACACGGTGGCCGCGACCTCTCAGCGGGACGCCTGAGCGGCGTTATCTCCGGCGACCGGAAGCGGCGACCTGCCGCACTACCTCCGGTCGTGTGAAGTCGACGATGAAATGATCTCCGTCGAACTTTGTGACCTTACCAATCAAGTCGGGGCGTACGTGGCAGCTGGAGCTGACGCTACCATCCTTGTTATCGGCGCGGAACGTCACCACCATCCGCACCGGCAGGGAGCCATCGCGCGCCAGCGTAAGGTGTCGACCGAGAAGCTCGGTGTCCCTGGAGCCGGCGGCCTCTCCCGAGAGCCTGTCCTCGTAGCGAAGCACGCCCCGGGACGGGTGCCCGAAATGCGCCTGCGAGCAGTTGAGCACCAGGGCTCCGTCGGCCGCTATCGCCGAAAGGCCCCGCTGTCGACTGCTCGGCTTCGCTCCGAATCTTGCAAATGCGTCGCTCAGGCTGAGGTTCATTATCGTCGGCTCCTTCGGTGACACGCGCGACTACAGCATTGGGCGCGCGAATTTTTTCGACAGGCAAATCTCAGGAGGGCAGCGGAGTCTGGCATTCATCCTGCCAGATCTCGAAGCACATGCGATGAAGCCTGACCGACTCCGGCGTCACACCCGGCGTGAAGTCCACGGCATACGATGCTTGTGCTGATGTAATGCGCTCACCACATCCGTCGCACAGACCACCGCCGGCATATTCACCCGAGCGGCGCCACAACGCACCGTACGGCAGAGTCCGCTGGCTGAGGCGCGCTCGGATGGCCGCACGCGCTGCCGCACTATGGTTCACTGCTCCTCGCTTCGCCGCGTGCAGGCCGGTACGCGTCCCGCTCACCTTGCGCCTTCCCGACGAAGCGCGCAACGTTTGCGTGCGTACCGCCGTCATGCGGCGCGCCCTTTCCCGCGCGTGCTTTGCGGGCTCGGCACGAGCCGCGTTTTCCGTGGCGCCTGCATCCACGAGCAGCGTTCTCCTGGAGGAAAGTCCAGCAGCATTGCCGGAAATCCTGTAATCTGTGTTCGGCTCGTAACCTTTCGGCTTGTCTGCCTTGGCATGCGTGCGCCAACCGGCGCTCTCGTCCCGCCAACCTCTCACTCTCGTAAGCTTGACGAACCAGGAGGCGGGTCTTACCTGCTAATTTATTTCATTTCTTCGTGAGTACTCTTCAGTGACCAAAATATACGTAGGAAATCTGCCCTTCACAGCGACCGACGAGGCGGTGCACGCCCTGTTTTCCAAACACGGTACCGTCGAAAAAGTCTCGCTCATCACCGATCGCCTCACGGGGCGCCCGCGCGGCTTCGGCTTCGTGGAGATGTCGAACGCGGACGCGTCCGCCGCCATGCAGGCACTGAACGGCAGCGACTTCGAGGGTCGGCCCCTGAACGTCAGCGAGGCCCAGGAGCGCGAGCGCTCGGGCGGTGGTAACCGGGGCAAGCCGCGCTACTGAGCCCATTCGACCACATCGCCTCCGGCCGCGAGTTGCGCCGGAGGGCAGCAAGTTGGTTGGTTCCGGTTTCCAGAGCACATCATGGCGTGGCGCAAGACAGGTCTCTTTCACCCAGCCGCAGAAATCCTTGTCCTGACCTGCGATGTCTGCGAACGCGACATTGGCTACGAGGACGGCCGCCGTCCGCACGAGCACTTCCGGGTAAGCCGCCATCCCAACCCCGGCGCCATCGACGATCAGGAGCCAGCTGTCATAATCTGTTCCCGTGAGTGTCTGCGCGCATTTGCGGCAAACACCTCTGGCCCCGACCGCGCAGTGTCTTTCACCGATTCGCACCCGCCGCGCGGTAAACCCAGGAGCTAGTCGTGGCACTCCTGCAGCGGTTCGCGAGGCGCGCGCATTCTGCACCCGCGGCAAGCGAGTGACCGATGAAGCGACAACGGGCGGTCGGATGAGCAAATATGAGTTCACCCTCTCTCTTCGCGTCCGGCATCCGGGCGTCGATCCGTCCAGGATCACGCAGGCGCTCGCTATCGAGCCGCAGCACACCTGGAAGGCGGGTGATCGGCGGCGCGGCGCGGCCGGCGAGGAGCTCGAAGGTGTCTATCGTGAAACCTACTGGATGGCAAGGCTCATGGAGGAGCCGCAACTCTCATCCTCACGGGTGTCGGTAGAGAGCGTGCTGTTGCAGACTCTGGCCCAGTTGCGGCGTGCGGAGAGCTTCCTCAGGCAGCTGGACACTGACGGGGGCCTTGCAGAGCTGTACGTCAGTCTGTTTGCACGCGAGGACTTCCGGCTGGAGCTGTCGGCGCAAACGCTGGCGTTGCTCGGCCGTCTGGGGTTGGCGGTTGCACTCGACGTCCATCCGCCACCGCCGCCCAGCATTTCCGCGTCGCCAACGATCTGACACGAGCGCGCCTGACGCAGAGGTCTCCCATGATGAACGATACGAAGTTTTCAACACGTCGACCTGCGACCGAGCTCATCACGACTCACGCCGAGCGCCTGGCTCTCGCAGAGCAGGAACGCGCCCAAAAGAGGCGCCTGGAGCTGGCGGAGCAGCGTTCGGAGCAGAATCCGCCCGTGGTACGCATTCGCGCCTGGGAAAAGGTGCACGGGCTGCGCATGCCGCACGATCCAATGCATCCGGTGCTGGATGTAATCGTGACCGGCACCGGGTTGACGCTCGACGAGGTCCGGGAGGAGCAGCGCACGCGCGCGAAACAGCGGGCGGAGCGGGCCGCGGATCCGGAACCGAGCCGAAATGACTGAGGGAGGCAAGTGGCGCCGCGCGATGTCGAGCGGATCAGCCCTCGCAGCGTGCGCTCAGAATTTGCGCGATATGTAGAGCGTCCCCAGGGAGAAATCGTAGTACGCGTCGGGGCGATACCCGCCTTGCGGCTCGCCAGGGAGCACTCTCACCCGGTCGACTTTTGAGGCGTAGCGATAGTCAACGCCGAGGTCCCAGTGCGGCACGATGTTGCGCCACTCGAGTCCGCCGCCAAAATAAAATCCATAGGCCGGTGTGGCGGCGGCGTAGCGCGCAGCGCCGGCAAACAGGTCCAGGGCGAAAGGCGCGCTGAACCGATAGCGATAGTCGAGGATCCGGGCGCCTACCAGCGAGACACCCTTGATGTCGTCCGCTTCAAGAGCCGTACCAAGATCCTGGTGTTCCGAGACCGCGCGCCGCGCTCCGAGAGCAACGTGGGCCCCATAGGAGGTGCGTGACTGAACGCGTGGCGTGATCGTGGTGATGTCGGCAAGCACACGGTTGGCGACGACGCCGGCGTCAACGAAGATCTCGGCGCGCTCGGGGCGGGAAAGATCGCCCGATTCTTCCGAGTCCTCGGAACCGGAGTGCAACGCGTCACCGTAGCGCAGAAAGCCCGCCAAGCGGGTGTAATGCGCACCAGAGACGTCGCGCCCGTAATCGATCTCGGTCCCCACCACGTAATCCTTCCATGGGTAGGAGTAGGTCAGTGAGCCCGTAAATGCGTGCTGATAGGCGATGGCAGAGTAGAAGGAATCGTTGGTCAGAGAACGCAATTGTGCTTCGAGAAGACCGCCGAGTCGTGGCTCCCACCCCACACGCAGCATGTTGCTTTGACCGCCCACGGGGTCACCGAACACCCTTTGGTCGCCGAACCAGTGGCCGATGTTGAGCAGATAGTTCGTTATACCGTCGCCATAACCGGTCTGGACCGCACTATGGTGGTGCACGTACCAGGTCGGCTGCCACTCGGAAAACTCGTACGTGATATCGAACGGCCCGACGCGCGGGAAGTGAATGCCCGCCGAAAGATCGGTCTTTGAAAACAAAAGCCTGTTGCCACCCGCCGTATCGTTTCCAGCAAATTCGAAATAAACCGAAAAAGGCACCCGGCCCGGAAAAATGAAGCGGCTCGTGAGCGAGGCCTCCTGCTTGCCGATGACGTCCGCCGTCGTGCCGAACCCCGTGGTCTGGCTCTTGGTAGGGTTGAAAAAGGCCTGGAGAATGCCGCTGATCGACTGCCCCCCCGCGGCGCCGCCGCCGAACACGATGATTCGGTTGGCCGCGAGCGACCAACCGGAATTCCCCGGCTCGATCCCCAAGTGCAGGCCGGCGAACTTGGGGTAGCCGCTGGTCAAGTTCCCATTGGTGAGCTCGATCTTCTTCGAGTACGACATGCGGGCGACAAATACCTCGTATTGCACACCCAGCCGCGTCAATGGATCATAGTTCGAGAGTGTGATGGAGGGCATCGTCGGCGCTTCCGTGCTGATCAGCATGGCGCTGTCGGTCATGGGCGACCACCAGTGGTCACGGAACCCCAGATCGAGCTGCGCCCAATCAAAGCCGAGGCTGATCATCGATCCGGTCGCCGTCTCCCTTCCCTGATAAGCGACACCACCCACGTTCACCAGCGCGTAGTCGCTCGGCTGCAGGTACGCCGCACCCGACACCTGAAAGGGGCTCTGCGCCCTTTCGCCGTGCTGGTTGGGGATCACGGCGTTAGAACCGTTCGTGATCGCCCCTGCAACGCTGGCGAACTCGACGGCCGAGTCCTGCATGTACGGCTTGAGAGCTCGGCGGACGCGATTGCACAGAACCGCATCGACCTGACAGGCTTTCGGCAATGCATCCAGCACCACTGCCGCAGGGATCGGTCGGGTCATGACCGGCTTGCCACCCAGAATGAGAACGCGCTCAACCTCGCGCTCGACTTCGGGGTCCAGATTAAGCGGCAGGTACGGGGTTACACCCCGTGCATAAGCCTGAGGCTGCACTGCCGCCAGCAGCGCAAGGAGCAGGAATCTTCGTCGGGTCGTCATGAGTGAGGTTGGGTCCACGCCAAAGCGATCGCTGTACAAGAAATAGCTGCACTGCCACGGCCACGGGACGTTTCATCCCTCGGCGCGTCATGGACTCCGTTCGACGGTGCTGGTGCCGGGCGATTCTGCTGCATGGGGCCGCACCGGCCTTGCTCATGCAGTCACGGATTATTATAAGTACAAAAGTAAGATGATGCCTGCGGAAGACATACCCCTAAGACCTACGGTCTTCTTTTTCTGCCGTCTCGGCGACATGGTCATGCTGACCTTGCTGCTGAACCTGCTGCACAAGCGCTACCGCCTGCCGTGCCATGTGGTCGGCACGGGGTCCTGGACCGCCGCGGTTTACCAGGGTAACCCCGATGTCGCCGGGGTCTGGGCTTTTCACCGTCATCTGCCATTTGTGTTCGACCGGCCCTGGTCAGACGTGCGCCGCGCGCTGCGCGACAGCGCGCCCGGCCCGATCTACATCTGCGAGCGTCACTACCGCCAGCTGCCCAGAATCCGGCGGATGCTGCGATTGAGTGGTGTGGACATGCGCCGCTGCGTGTATCTGACGACCGATATCACGGCGGGACCGCTGATCGATCGCCTGGTGCGCCTGGGGGAGGTCACGCCGCCGGCTCTGCGTGCGACGGACTACCCTCTTCCTGCGCCGGCGGCGGTCGATGGACCGCGCTTGCACGTGCTGTCCGCCGAACGCGCCGAGCGTGACGCCTGGCTGCAGGCCCAGGGCTGGTACGGGCGTCACCTCATTCTCTTGCAGCCGGGCAATCATCGCACCATGGGGCCGCGGCGTGCACGCTGGCGCCGGCTGAACACGGATGACAAATGGTGGCCGCTCGAGCGCTGGACGGAACTGTTGCGCAGAATTCAGGCTTGCCGCAGCGACGCCCTGCTCGTGCTGCGCGGCTCCGTGGAAGAATTGCCTATGCTCGAGGAGATCCGCGCCGCCGCAGGACTTGCGAACGCGGTCGTTGCCGGCAACGGACTGCGCCAGCTCTTTGCATTGTGCGAGGCGGCAGACAGCATGATCTCGATCGACAGCGGCCCGGCGCACGCGGCCGCCGCCTTGAGCGTACCGCTCGTCGTGCTCTACGGCGCCGAGTCGCCGGCTTACTGGCTGCCGCGCAGCCCGTCCGGATCGGCGGTGGTCGGCGTCGGCGGCCCGCCGGCCTCGACACGTGCCGATCAGGTCTCCGTCGATGCGGTGTTTGAAGCGTGGCGCTCTTTGGAGCGCGGTGCGCACTCGGAGAAGATGATAATGTCTTAGAGTGTGAGGCACGGCGTTCGTCCTTCCCGGTACATCTGGTTGATCACGAGCAAGTGAGGACGGGGATGGAGTATTTGAAGTCATCCGTCGCCAGGGCGCCTGTCAGCCGGCACGCGCTATCGATTAATCGCGCCTGTGCGCTTCTGGCGGTATCGCTGAGCTTGTCCGCGTGCGGTGGCGGCGGGAGCGGTTCTGGCAGTAGCGGAAACCCTGGCGGAAGCGGAAACGGATGGGTTGCCGGCGTCTACCAGTCCTCATCGCACTTTGCGGCTCAGTGCCAAAACCCGCGGTCGGGCAGCGATCCGACCAGCGGCAAGCCGTTTCCCGACATGCAGGGGACGACCCTGGACGAGAACAACTGGCTGCGCTCGTGGACTAATGAGCTTTATCTGTGGTACCGGGAAGTGCCGGATGTTGATCCGGGCACTTATTCCACCACGGCCTCATACTTCGCCATCCTCAAGACTTCCGCGACTACAGCTACCGGGCATCCCAAGGATCGGTTTCATTTCACGTACCCGACCTCCCAGTGGGAGCAGATGTCGCAGGCCGGTGCGGAGATCGGCTATGGCGTGACGTGGGACATCGTCGTGGGCTCGCCGCCCCGACGGGTTTACGCGGTCTATGTCTGGCCCGGCTACGCCGCCGCGGCCGCAAGCCTGCTACGCGGCTCACAGATCCTGGCAATCGACGGCGTTGACATGGTCAACGCGACTGACAGCACGAGTGTCAGCACACTCAATGAAGGCCTGTACCCCACGATGGCGGCGTCGCACAGTTTCACACTCCAGGATCCGGGCCCGAGCGCGCCGCGCACCGTGATGATGCAGGCCACAACCGTGGTTGAGACACCTGTGCCGGTTGTGAAACCCATTTCGACCAACACCACCCCGGTCGGCTACATCCTCTTCAATGATCATATCGCCACTTCCGAGCAAGAGCTGATCGACGCAATCACTCAGCTGCGCTCAGCGAGCGTGACGGATCTGGTGCTCGATATCCGCTATAACGGCGGCGGTTACCTCGATATCGCGAGCGAGCTCGCATTCATGATCGCGGGCCCGGGACCCACCGCCAACCAGCCCTTCGATCAGCAGACCTTCAATGATAAGTACCCCAGCACGAATCCCGTAACCGGCCAGCCCCTCACGCCGACGCCGTTTCACAGCACATCGCAGGGACTCTCATCATCGCCTCCGGCAGGCACGAGCTTGCCGTATCTGGGCTTCTCACGCGTGTTCGTACTCACCGGGCCCGGCACGTGCTCTGCGAGCGAAGCAATCATCAACGGCCTCCAGGGTGTCAATGTTCAAGTGATTCAGATCGGCTCGACTACCTGCGGCAAGCCGTACGGCTTCTACCCGCAGGACAATTGCGGCACCACTTATTTCTCCATCGAGTTTCAGGGTGACAACGCAAAAGGATTTGGCAACTATCCAGACGGGTTCTCGCCGGCCAACTCTACGACCTTGACGAGCGCTGTGCTGCCGGGTTGCTCGGTCGCGGACGACTTGGTGCATGCGCTTGGCGACCCGGCAGAAGGCCGCCTGGCTGCTGCGCTGGGCTATCGCTTCAATCTCGGCTGTCCCTCGCCGCCCACGGGCGTGGCAGCGCCGGCGAGCGCACTCAAGCACGCGACCGTGCACCGGCCGCCCTGGCGCGAGAATCGAATCATGCGTCGATGATATTGCGTACCGCCTGCAGTGCTCTTTGGGCGGCCGCCCTGGTTCTGACTCCCGCCTGCGAAACGCTGTCGGCCGCAGAACAGCCGCCGGCCACCCTCAGCAGCCCGAGCGCGCAGAGTCGCGCAGAGCTTCGCCGCGTCGTCAGTGATGCGTTGAATGGCACTCCAGTGACGCTTGCCGACGATGCGCTGACGCATGACAGCATCCTCATTGTGGAGCACATTCGCCCGCGCGATGCGGCCGGTCTGCCACTGAACGGCCGCGAGCTCGGGAAGCCGGAGCGCTTCCGGCTCATCAAGCACGGCTCACATTGCATCCTGATCCATGAGCGTACGGGGAAGCGCTGGACGCTGGGCTCCGCGACCTGCATACCCGCCGCCGCTCCGAAGTAGCGAGCAACTCCCACCACCGAGGCCAGGCGCAAACCGACCGGCGCCAGCGCCGTCGGGCGCCTGCGAGCCACATCGCGAGTCCTTGGCCACGAAGGTGTCACAACCGAGTGGTAGGTTCAGTGGCACGTCGTGCGCGGTGAGGCGCTCCTGTCGCGCGGACGCGGCTGAAAAACTCATTCGAACGTTACAACTGCCACCAAGGCTGGGCTGGAGGTCTTACCCAATGAGACTAATTAAACTCGCGGCCGCGCTGTCGCTCGCGGTGTCGCTCTGCACGATCACGGCGCAAGCCCACCAACTCGAGCCAGGAGAGATAAAGCATGTCCTGCTGATCAGCGTGGACGGGCTACACGCGCTCGATGTGGCGCGCTACGTCGAGAGTCACCCGTCCTCGACCATGGCCGAACTGGCGAGGCACGGCATCACCTACAGCAACGCCCGCACGCCTGCGAACTCGGACTCCTTTCCGGGTTTGCTGGCGCTCGTTACTGGCGGCTCGCCCGTCACAGGCGACCTTTTCTATGACGTGAGCTACGACCGCAGCTACTTCGCGAACGGTGATACGACGTGCTCGGGCATTGTCAATGACACAGCGCCCGGCGCCAGCCACACCGCCGGCCCGGGAAGCACCATCGCCTTGGACGAGTCGATTGACGTCTATGGGAAGGACCCCATGACCGGCCTGCCTTTGTCGAAGAACGTGATCGATCCAAATGCCCTGCCGCACCGGATCGATTCGAACCACAAGTGCGTACCGGTCTATCCGCACCAGGCGCTGAAAACGAACACAATCTTCGAAGTCGTCAGGAAACACGGTGGAGTGACCGCCTGGGCGGACAAGCACCCCGCCTATGACCTGGTCCGCGGTCCATCAGGCACCGGTCTGGATGATCTCTACACGCCGGAGGTTACTAACGTCGGCGGCCTCGATAACACCGTCAGCGTGATCTGTACGCATGAGAACGACCACCTCAAGACGGTCGCTATCGTCAATCAGATCCATGGGCTCACTCACGACGCCAAGCCAGCGAAGGGCGTACCGACGGTGTTTGGCACGGACTACCAGGGCGTCAGCGTCGGCCAGAAAGTCGCCCACGACACCCCAGACCCCTCCTGCATCAACCCCTGGACGGCAGCCGACGCCGCACGCCTGTCCGGTCACCCTGGCGGATACGTCGACGGCTCGGGTACGCCGACCGATGTGCTGGCTTATGCCCTCGACGCCGTAGACTCTGACCTCGACTCAATTGTCGACGCGCTGAAGCAGCAGAATCTCTACGAGTCGACCCTTATCATCATCACCGCCAAGCACGGCCAGTCGCCGATCAATCCCGTCAAGATCAACAAGCCCGGCCATTTCGCCGATCTCGTGGCCGGCGTGACCCCGACCAGCAGCGCCGAAATAGCCGCACTGAAGACGCTGAACATCGCCGCCAACTGCGGCAGTGGTCCGTGCGGATTTGTGCAGGACGACGACATCGCGCTCGTCTGGCTGCAGGACCCGACGCAGGCCGCGAACGTGGCCGCGCTGATCAACAACCACGCCAAGGAACTGTTCGTCGACGAAGTCATGGCCGGCGATGAAATCAAACTCAAGTTCAACGACCCGAGGCACAACAACCGGACTCCCGACATCATCGTCCAGCCGCAGTACGGTGTGGTGTATACGCCTTCGACAAAGAAAAACGCCGAGCACGGCGGCTTCAGCTTCGGCGATACGAATGTCGGTCTGATCGTGTCGCACCCCGACCTGCCGGCGCAGACCGTCAAGACCCTCGTGCTGAGCTCTCAGGTTGCACCGACCATCCTCTGGTCGTTGGGCATCGACCCGGACGAACTGAAGTCGGTGCACGTCGAAGGCACCAAGGCCCTCCCGGCCCTTTGACCCCGGCATCCGGTCTGGGGCGGGTCGGGCGCGGGATGTGTACCCCTGAAACGGGCTGCTTCGGCAGCCCGTTTCTTACGGCCGCGTTGCGTTTGCGAGGAGCTCGAAAGGCATGATCGGGGCTGAAATTCTGGCGTTCAGGACTTCGGCACGACGCCGCCCGGCGTCAGCTTATCGACTGTCTGCGGCAAGGCTTGCGCGAGTTTCTGCGCGAGATCCTGCGGATTGAGTCCGAATTTCGCCGCCATCTCCGCCACGATGTTGCTTCCGAGGGCCTGGCGAATTTGCTCGGCAGTGATGCTCTGATTGGCTCCCGTTCCCACCCACGATTGCACGACACCGCCGAGGCCCTGCTTCTCGAATTGGCTCACCAGACCCTGCACACCACCATGTTTGTCGATCAGACTACTGACGACGTTCACCATCTCGGCGCCCACCATCCCGCCTAATACACCATCTAACAGACCCATCGATCTTCTCCACTGAGTGGGCGCGCACGCCGCGAATCCGAATCTCCACTGCGCCCCAGCGATGCTTGTCGAATCTATCCAAAAGTCACAATCCGCCAATCCACATCGCTTTGCAAGCGGCGCTGGTACTCTGCGTTCTCGCCGCCGGCTCACTGCATCGGACTTCCACTGGTTCGCTCCGCGCGTCTCCCCAGCTGCTGACCCTGCAGCTCGTCCTGGAGAATTCGCCTTGAGGTCCTGCATATCTTCGCTTGGATACGCGTGCCAATGGGACGCTCGCGCCGGCAGTAGAACACTTCGTGCCCAGGCGCTTGGCTTTCGGGTTTGTAACCCTTCGCGAGAATCTGCTTGAGCTGTGCGTCCGTCACCGTGTCGTCCACGAGAATCAATTTGGCCGGCTTGTTCGCAACAGATCTAGCCTTGGCAGTATCGGGCGTCGCTCCAGGGGCCGTAGTGCTCGAGGTACTCGGCGCCGCAGCCGGGGATGACGCAAATGGCGCCCGGAGGAGCCGCAGGAGACGATTGCGATGGTGGATGCCCCGGCTCAACCGCATTCGGGTCGGAACCGGCGGCAAACGCTTGAGCGAGCGCGCAAGCGCAACTTACGAGCAGCAGGCGAGGGACAGTACTCACGATACTTCCACTCCCTATGGTTGATTATCCGGATTCGCTACGGCGTCACGTAGATAGCCAGACCCGTTGCGGCTTTGTTGTAAATACCGAAGGAGCCGCCGACGCCGCCGCCCACGGAGCTGCGAGGGCCATAGCTGGAGCTGCCGACCCCGGTGCCGATGGCACCCGACTGCTGATCCTGTACGCCCTGCAAAAGGATTCCGTTGGCACCCAGCTTGGCGGCTTGCGCTTTCATTCGCTCAACGGCTTTGTCCATGTTCTGCTGGCTGGTAAGCGCCATTGAGCCGCTGCTGTTCGCATCGATGATGGCGATCTGCTCGTATTTTGCGGGCGGTTGCGTATATACCTTCACCAGATCCGGCGAGATCGGCGTCCGGGGCGTACCCACCAGTACGTGAGAGGAAGTTGCGCAGCTTCCGAGCAGCACTGACGCGAGCGCGACAGTTCGCAACCGAAGACCGACCGCCATAGTAACTTTCTCCTGCGTCGCTCGGAAGAAGGTGGAGATTATGCGTGTCTTGGACGACACGCAAACCCGCGACTCGCGACCTGATCTCCAGGGCAAACCGGCCGGGACACTCGGCGCTGACCACCCCGCGAGATCAGTGCGGTTAATCCGCTACCCGAATCGTCCCCAAACGCAATCTCGGTGAACGCATCCCTGCGTTGCGGCCCGCGAAGTTGAAGCAAGCGGCTGCGCCGGTGTCCTGAATGGATGCTGGCTACGCCGCGTTCGGCTATGCATCGCTGCACCTGGTCGAAATGGTGCGCGATGCCTTCCACCAAGTCAGGAAACGCGTGCTTCCTGAACGGCGCTGCGCAGGTCTACAATGCAACCCTAGAAATGCAGGCGCACGCTCGCCTGAGCCTGGGGAGGCGTCGATGTGCAAGCACGCTCGGTGGTGCTCGGTCATCGGTAGCGCGTTGCTGGTTGCGCTCTCGGCTTGCAGCAAGCATCCGACAGGCGGCCCCGAATCCGCAGCAGCGGCCCGGCGCCCCGCGGGCGCAACGCTCGCCATCGCCGGCGATCTCTTCACCGGGGACGACCCGGCTACGATCCGCGCCTACCTGCAATCGGTCCGCGAAGTGAAGCCCACGAGCTTCGATGTGGAGTGGAATCCCGCGACGGTAGCCGTGGGCCGCGATGCGGCAATGCGCTCGTTGCGCTCCATCAGCCTGGACGGCAGCACGTTTCGGCTGACCAGCTCCGAACCGGTTGTCGCGCAGCTCAAGCCCGGCAGCATTCTCTGGATCTGGGACATCGCGGTGCGCAAGGTCGACCGCGTCACGATCGAGGACGACGTCACGGTGGTCCACACGCAGCCCGTGGCTCTGAACGAGGCGCTGACGCGGGCCCACATTGCATTCGACTCGAGCGTGAGCCTGCCCGACTACTATGTCGGGTACGTACGGCACGAGAAGCCGCCCACGAAGACGGCCGGCACGCGCCGGCGGCCCGGCTTCATCCTGGTGGGCGAGAACACCAGCCCGGACAACCCGGCGCCAAGTACGTCGGACCCGAACTCTGCGGACGCGAGCGGCGATGCAGACAATTCCGATGACGAGGACGCCTTCCAGGAGACCCGGCCGGCTCATGGCGGCTACACCGGCAAGCTCAAGGACTTCAATTATTCGCTGGCCTACGACACGCGCGCGGATGGAGTCACTCTGACCCTCGAGGCCTCGAACGCCGAGGAGGGAGACGAGGCGGGCGACACTGGCAAGGAAACCAAGGAGGCGATCGTCGAAAAGTTCAAGGAGCTCAGCAAGGAACAGAAGGAGGCTGCGAAGGAGGAACGCGAAGCGCAGAAGCAGGTCGACGCATTGCAAAAGGACCTGCAGGCACTCGACAGCTCATACCAGCAGCAGGTAGAGCAACTGAAGTCCGGCCCGAAGCCTGCGTCGGCGCCGACCGATTCGAACGGCTTCCCGCTGTCCTTGCAGGGACAGCTGGACAAGCTCACCAAGACCTACCAGGACCAGCGCTCGGTAGAGCTGGGCAAGGTCAAGGAGCAGTTGAAGATCCGCGCCGAGGCGCAGAAGCGCAAGATGGAGGCCGAGGCGGACAAGAAGAAGCTCGCGGATCTGGGGGGCGCGGCCAAAAAACTCTTCGAGATCGCCAAGGATAATCTCGATGTCCGATTCCGCGCCCGCGTGGACCTGGACAATTTTGCCGTGACGGGAATCCTCGATATCAAGGGAGGAAACCTGGAGAACGCGAAAGCCCAGTTCAAGCAGCTCAACGGGAAGCTAGATCTTTCCTTCATCGGACGCATGGGCAAGCCAGGCAACGGGGCCATCAAGGTGCCCGTCATGAACCTGCCGATCGCCTTCAACATACCGTTCCCCATCGGTGGGTTGCCCTTCGTCATTCAGCTGGGTGCCGATTTCCTCGCCAATGTGTTCCTCGCGGGCAATCACGCCACCCAGTCCTTCCATGGCGCCTTCATTTTCAACGGAAGCGGCGGCATTCGCACAGCCGGCCCTGCCACCAACGCCGACAGCACGATGACCGGCGAGGAGCCGGAGGTAAAGAACTCGGAAGCGATGAGTCCGGGGGTTTCTGGCCTCGTGCTCGGAGTGCAGGTGCCGCGACTCGGCTTCGGGTTCGGAGTCGCAGGCATGTCCTCGGTCGCCTACCTGGATGTGGTCAGCGTGCTCACCATGACCAACAGCGCAGCGGTCGCCATTGGAGGCTTCCAGTGCCGGCGCGTGACGCTGACCTCGACGGGCCGCGTCGGAATCAGCACCAAGATCGTGCCGTGGCCGATCCCCTATGTCGCGGACAAGATCAACGATGCCCTCAGCACCACGCCGAAGGAGATTTTCAAGAAGGAAAAGGTGGTGCTGAACCCGCCGATCAAAGCGTGCGAGATCTGAGCGCCATGAACACGAGCTCACCACTGCTACACCGCACACAAGCACGTGAGGTCGAGAGGTGCTTTGCAAGTGCCTGAGATTAACGGTGGAAAGGGAGGGACTCGAACCCTCGACCCCGGCATTATGAGTGCCGTGCTCTAACCAGCTGAGCTACCTTTCCACGAGGGCGCGCATTGTCCGCAGCGGCGCCTGCGGGTGTCAAACCGGGCCCGTGCGGCACCGTTCGGGGCCTCCAGCGCCGCGGTCCCCTCGGCAATGTGACACCCGACGCACACGTCAAGGAGCGCTTCGCCCCCGGACTTCCCTTCAAACATTGAATCGGAAGTACATGACGTCGCCTTCCTGGACGACGTACTCCTTACCTTCCAGGCGCAGCTTGCCGGCATCCCGGGCGCCGGCCTCCCCTTTGCCGGCGAGGTAGTCGGCGAAAGCGATGACTTCGGCGCGGATGAAGCCGCGCTCGAAGTCGGTGTGAATCACGCCCGCCGCCTGCGGTGCGGTGGCGCCGATGCGCACGGTCCAGGCCCGCACCTCCTTCGGGCCCGCCGTGAAGAACGTCTGCAGGCCGAGCAGCCGGTAAGCAGCGCGGATCACGCGATTGAGCCCCGGCTCCTTCACATCCAGCTCGGCCAGGAATTCCGCGCGCTCGCTCTCATCGAGCTGCGCGATCTCCGCTTCGATCGCCGCGCACACCGGCACCACGACGGCTCCCTCGGCGGCGGCGCGCTTCTCGAGCGCGGCGAGCAGCGGGTTGTCGGCGAAGCCGTGCTCGTCGACGTTCGCCACGTACATCACCGGCTTCGCGGTCAGCAGTTGCAGCTCGCGCAGATCGCGTCGCTCCTCCTCGGTGAGAGTGAGTGCGCGCACGGGCCTGGCCTGGTCGAGCTGCACCTTGACGCGCTCGAAGAGCGTGCGCCGGCGCATCGCCTCCTTGTCGCCGCTCTTGGCCGCCTTGGCGGCGCGCTCCAGCCCCTTCTCCAGGGTCGCGAGATCCGCCAGCGCGAGCTCGGTGTCGATCGTCTCGACGTCGGAGAGCGGATCGATCCGGCCAGCGACATGCATGACGTCGGCACTCGTCGAAGCAGCGCACCACGTGCGCGATCGCATCGACCTCGCGGATATGAGAGAGGAACTGGTTGCCGAGGCCCTCGCCCTGGGAGGCGCCGGCCACCAGTCCCGCGATATCGACGAACTCCACCGTGGTCGGGACGATTTTCTCCGGCTTGGCGATTGCGGCGAGCTGCGCGAGGCGCGGATCCGGCACCGGCACGACGCCGATGTTCGGATCGATGGTGCAGAAGGGGTAGTTCTCGGCGGCGATCTGCGCGCGCGTCAGCGCGTTGAACAGCGTCGACTTGCCGACGTTCGGCAGACCCACGATGCCGCAGCGGATGGGCATGGAACGGACCTGCGCTTCAGGAGCCGGCCGGCGTTCCGGGGACGGCATCGCGGCTGTGCAGGCGATTCATGGCGATCTGCGCACCTTCGGTGAGCAGCACGGACATGGCGTCGGCGGCGGCCACCAGGGCCTCGTGAATGAGCGCTGCGTCCGCGGCCGACGGCCGACCCAGCACGTAGTCCAGCACCTGTGCGCGATCCCCCGGGTGCCCGATGCCGATGCGCAGCCGCCAGAAGGCGTCGCCCATCTGCGCGATGACATCGCGCATGCCGTTGTGGCCCGCAGCGCCACCGCCCTGCTTCAGGCGCACGACGCCGGGCGGGAAATCCAGCTCATCGTAGGCGACCAGGATCGACTCCAGCGGCACCTTATAAAAGGAGGCAACGCTGCGCACCGGGTCGCCGCTGTGATTCATGTAGCTCATCGGCTTCAGCAGCCACAGCTCCGTAGCGTCGATCCGGGCGCGCGCGAGCTCCGCACGGTGGCGCGGCTCGCTGCGGAAGATGGCCCCGTGACGCCGCGCCAGCTCGTCCACGAACTGAAACCCCGCGTTGTGCCGGGTGCGCGCGTACTCGGTGCCCGGATTCCCGAGCCCGACGATCAGCTTGAGCGGCTCGCCTGCCATGTCGTTTCACTGCGGGCCGAAACGCCGCCGGCCGCCTTCGGCAATCCCGAAGCGGCCGGCGGAGTTCAGGCCTTGCTTGTTGCCGCGGCTACTTCTTGCCGCGCTCCTTCTTGGCGGGAGCTGCCTCCTTCTTCTCCTCGCCCTTCTTTGCTTCCCCGGCGGGGGGCGCGGCGCCCGGAGCGCCACGCGCGGCACCCGCCGCGGGCGCGGCACCCGGCGCCCCCGGAGCCCCGGCGCGGCACCCGGCGCCCCCGGAACCCCCGGCGCGGCACCCGGCGCCCCCGGAGCCCCCGGCGCGGCACCCTCGGCCGGCACGGCGGCCGCTACCTCGGCGGCGACCGGCTCCGGCTCCTCGGCGCGCGGCGCATGGATCGAGACCACCGGATCGTTGCGCCGCGTGAGCTCGGGAATCGCGACTCCCGGGGGCAGCGCAATGTCGGCCAGGAACTTGGTGTCGTTGAGGCTCATCTCCGCAAGATCGAGCTCCAGGAACTCCGGCAGATCCTTCGGCAGGCAACTGACCTCGACGTCCGTGCGCATGTGCGACACGACGCCGCCCTGGCTCTTTACGCCGGGGGAGATGCTCTCGCCCTTGAAGTGGATGGGCAGGCGGATGCGGATCTTCTCGTTCTCAACGACGCGCTGCAGATCGACGTGCACGACGAGGTTCCTCGCCGGATGCATCTGCACGTCCTTGATGATCGCCTCCTGCGTGCGGTCGCCGATCTTCAGCCGCACGATCGAGGAGTAGAAGCGCTCATCGGCAATCATGGTGAGCAGGTTCTGCTGGTCGAGAACCAGCGCCTCGGCGTCCTGGTGCGCGCCGTAGAGGATAGCGGGGACTTTGCCCGTGTGACGCAGGCGGCGGCTCGCACCCTTGCCTTGCGTCCCGCGGACGTCCGCGCCGAAGGTGAATGAAATTCGCATGACTTGATATCTCCGTTGATGACTGCAACCGCGCCGCTTCGCGACCAAACCGGCGCATTCCAAAAAACCTAGTCGACGTACAGCGAGCTCACCGACTCCTCCTCGCGGATGCGGCGGATGGTCTCCGCCAGCAGCGCCCCCACCGACAACTGCCGGATGCGGCCCGCGCCGCGCGCCGCATCGCTCAGCGGGATCGTGTCCGTCACGACCAGCTCATCGAGCGCCGACTGGGAGATCCTCTCCACCGCACCGCCCGACAGCACCGGATGGGTGATGTAGGCGACCACCTTCAGGGCGCCCTCGTCCTTCAGCGCCTGCGCCGCCCTGCACAGCGTACCCGCCGTGTCGACCATGTCGTCCACCAGCATGCAGGTCTTGCCCTCGACCTCGCCGATGATGTTCATCACCTTGGACTCGTTCGGTCGCGGCCGGCGCTTGTCGATGATCGCCAGTTCCGCATCGTCGAGGCGTTTGGCGAAGGCGCGTGCGCGCGCCACGCCGCCGACGTCCGGCGACACGATGATCACGTTGCGGTATGCCTGCTTCCAGGCATCGCCGAGCAGCACCGGCGAGGCATACACGTTGTCCACCGGAATGTCGAAGAATCCCTGGATCTGATCCGAGTGCAGATCGATCGTCAGCAGGCGATTTACCCCCGCGCCGGAGACCATATTGGCCACCAGCTTGGCGGTGATCGCCGAGCGCGTGCCCTTGGTGCGGCGATCCTGCCGCGAGTAACCGAAATATGGCACCACAGCTGTAATACGCGCGGCGGACGCGCGCCGGCAGGCGTCCACCATCACCAGCAGCTCCATCAGGCTGTCGTTCGCCGGCGGACACGTCGACTGCACGATGAAGACGTCGCGCCCGCGCACGTTCTCCATCAGCTCGATATTGACCTCCCCGTCGCTGAAGCGCCCGACGAAGGCCCGACCGAGCGGTGTCTGCAGGCCCCGTGCGATATCCTGCGCGAGCGCGGGGTTGGCATTGCCGCCAAACAGCGCCAGTGTGTCGCTGGTACTCATAAGTCTATGGGCGGCACGCGCACCCTCGCTCCCTGCCGGCAAACCCTCGAGGGCGCCGGCACCTTAGATAACTGGCTGGGGTGGAAGGATTCGAACCTCCGTATGGCGGGATCAAAACCCGCTGCCTTACCACTTGGCGACACCCCAGTACTCAACCGCGTTGTCGCACGGAACCGTCCCTGGCCCCAGCATCCGCACCCGCGGCAAGAATGCGGGCGCGCATCTTACAACCGCCTCAGGTTCGCCGCCCGCCCCGCAGCTGCCGGTGCACGGGCGAAGTGCTCAAACCCCGGGCGGCAAAGCTCATCCAGCGATCGGGAACCTGCGCCGCCAGCCGCTCGGCGTCCGCCGCGCTCGTGCACGCGCTGAACACGCAGGAGCCGGTGCCCGTCAGGCGCGCCGGTGCCCGCCCTGCCAGCCATTGCAGCGCTTCGGCCACTTCGGGCGAGCGCGCGCGCACCACCGGCTCGCAGTCGTTACGCCCATCCGACTCAAAAAAGGCGCGTATTGTGATGAGGGGGGAATTTCGTGTCAATTCAGGGCTCTGGAACACCTCACGGGTGCTTACCCCGACACCGGGGTAGACGACCACGTACCACCGCTCCGGCAGGCTCACCGGCGTCAGTCGCTCACCCACCCCTTCCGCCCAGGCCGAAGAACCATGAACAAAAACAGGCACATCCGCCCCCAGAGGGAGTCCAAGACGGGCCAGCTCCTCGAGCGGGAGGCCGCACTCCCACAGCTCATTCAGGGCGAGGAGCGTGGTGGCCGCGTCGGAGCTGCCGCCCCCGAGCCCGCCGCCGAGCGGAATGCGCTTGTGCACGCTGATGCTCGCGCCGTGGGGGGTCCCGGTCGCCTCCTTGAGGGCGCGTGCGGCGCGCAGGCTGAGATCGGACTCGGCCGCAACTCCGGCGGTCCCGGTGGGCCGCTCGATCTGCCCGTCCTCGCGGACGCCGATCGTGAGCGTGTCGCACAGGTCGATGAGCTGAAAGAGGGTCTGCAGCTCGTGATAGCCGTCTGCGCGTCGGCCGGTCACGTGGAGAAAGAGATTGAGCTTTGCGGGTGCCGGCCAGTGCGTGGCCGGCGGGATGTCCGCCCGCGCCGCCCGTTTCCGATCCTCGCCCGGGGAGCTCAAAGCTGCCAGTCGTCCACGAGCAGCCGCACGCGCACCGCGCTGTGCTGCAGGGTGAGTCGCGCGGGGAGCGGCTGTCCATTCGCGCTCGTGTAGCTGTTGTAATCGATGTGCCAGCCCCCCTGAGTCAGGGCGCTCAGGTGTTGCTGACTCGGGTCGAGCGCCTCGCTGGCGGGCTGGCCGGGATCGGGGACGCCCAGGACCCAGTAGCGCAGCGATGTCAGCGGAGGATCGAAGCCCAGACGCTGCGTGAGTTCCGCATGCGCCGCCGCGCTGTCGATGTGCTCCCCGCGCGCGGTGACCAGGCTCAGCTCGCTGCCGGCGGCGGTGATCTGCGCGCCGCCCACTCCGAGGGGCCCCCCCAGTGTGACCTGCGAGCGCGCGCCATCCTGCATCCAGCGCACGCTCGCATTGAAGCCCTCCCCGTCCGCCGCCACGGCGACACGGCCCCTGAGCTCGAAGCGCTCGAGCGCCTGCAGCTGCGGGCGCCGCGCCTCCCAGCTCTCTGCCGGCGGCTGCAGAGGCGGGGCCGTGCGGCAGGCGGCGAGCGCGGCGAGCAGCAGTACCGCGCCGAGCCGCGATCCGCTACTTCGCATCGGGCAGGAACCGTTTGAGCGTCGCTTTGAGCGGTTTCGACTCCGGATCGCGGGCGAGTGCCGCTGCCCACACCCGCCGCGCTTCGTTGCGCTCGCCGCTCACCCACAGTGCCTCGCCCCAGTGAGCGGCAATCTCGGCATCGTGGCCGAGCGCGTAGGCGCGCCCGAGCATCGTCGCGGCTCCGCGGGCATCACCCTCGCGGAAGTGCACCCAGCCGAGGCTGTCGAGAGCGGCAGGGTTGTCGGGCATCACCGTGAGGGCGCGGCGGATCAGCGCCTCGGCATGGGGAAGCTCAAGGGTGTGATCAGCCAGCGTATAACCGAGCGCATTCAACAGCGTCGGATCATCGGGCCGCTCGGCGAGCATATGCTCGAGCGCCTCGACCGACTCGTGTACGTGGCCCGCCTGCTCGAGGATCACCGCACGGTCATATTCGATGGAGGGGTGCTGAGGATGGCGCTCGAGCGCGGCGGCGAGCAGTGTGAGCCCGGTGTCCGCCTCGCCGTGATCGGCCAGCAGTCGCGCCTTGGCGAGCGTCAGGTCGAGCTCATCCTCCGGATGGTCGGCGGCGTAGTCATCGAGCAGCGCCAGCGCCTCGGTGCGCGCACTCCTGTCCAGCAGCAGCGCCGCGGCGCGCGAGCGCGCCGAGAGTGCCACGGAGGAGTCGTACAGGCGGCGGTACGCCGCGATCGCCGTGTCGGCATCGCCGTCGCGCGCGGCGATGTCTGCAAGGTACAGCTGCGCCGCATCGTTCCCCTGGCCGCTGGACACCAGCTCGGTAAAGCGCTGCCGCGCCTCCTTCAGGTCCCCGGAGTTGAATGCGAGCAGCGCGAGACGCCGCTCGATCTCGGCCTGCGGTGCGCCGCCGGAGCGCAGGTGCTCGAGCTCCTGATGCGCCTCTTCGCTGCGATCGAGCGAGGCGAGAATCTCGGCGAGCTCGAAGCCGCCGCGCGTGGCGTCGTCGGCCTTCGCCTGGCGCGCCGTGGCGAGCGCCTGCGGGCCGTCACCCCGCATCACGTAGGCCCGGGCCAGCACGCGCAGCGCCGCCAGGTCCTTCGGCGCCTTCTGCAGGGCGCGCTGCGCGTAGTCCGCGGCCCGCTGCCCATCGTAGGCGGCCAGTGCCAGCTCCCCGAGCAGGATGAGTGTCTGCGGGGAGTTGGCTGTCGGCTCGAGCGCGCCGCTCATTGCCGTGAGCACCGCCGCAGCGTCGGACTCCTCCAGCAGCAGTGCCGTCAACTCGGTCATGCTCTTTGCCGTGCGCTCGGCCCCGCGCGGCGCACTGGGGGTGCCCGGGGCCGGCGTCGCCGACGGCGGCAGCGCACCGGCCGCAGGCGGGGCGTTGTGCTGCTCCTCGGCGCGCCAGAAATCGTGAATGGCGGAGCGCGCATCGGCGGTACGGTAGAGCTTCAGCGCCACGGCGGCGTACAACGCGTTCGCCTCGCGGTCCGCGGGCGCCAGCGCACGCCAGCGGGTCGCTGCCGCCCAGGCAGCCGGCAGATGCTCGCAAGCCAGCGCGACCTGCGTCGCGCGGCGCGCCAGCTGCGCGTCTGCGACAGCCGCCGCGCGCGCATAGCCCTCCGAGGCCGCGCGGCAGTCGCCGCGTTTCAGGTCGGCTTCCGCGATCACGGTGAGCGCGGTGGGATCGGTCGGTGCGGCCGCCGGGGCGCGGCTCCCGGCGCGGATGCACGCTGGCGCAACCGGCCAGGAGTGCCAGCGCCACAAGGGAAGCGCGCCCGTTTTTGCTGAGACGAGTCATGCGATTGATCATACTCACATCCGGCAATATAGAGCCTCTGTAAGCGGCGTGCATTGCGTAACTTGTCACAAACCGCAGACATCCCGGAGAATGCCGCGCCCTAGGTTCACGACCGCCAGCGGCACCGCGGCCCTCGTGGGCCAGGGGTCAGAGGCGTGGCCTTCGCCCGCTCCCGCTGTACGACGCCCATGAAGGAATCCGTTCGCCACCGCCTGCAAAAGGTCCTCGACCGCTTCGAGGAGATCGGGCGGATGCTCGCCAGTGAGGATATCGCGGGCGGCTCGCCGCAGTTCCGCGAGCTGTCGATCGAGTATGCGCGACTGCAGCCGCTCGCGGAACGCGTCGAGCGCTACCAGGGCCTGGAGCGCGAGCTGGCCGCGGCGCGCGAGCTCGAGGCCGACGCGGACGCCGGGCATGCGTGCGCTCGGAGTGGAGGAAGTCGCACGCGTACAGGGCGACCTCAGCCGCCGAAGAGGACGAGCTGCACAGGCTGCTGCTGCCCAAGGATCCGCGCGATGAGCGCAATATCTTCCTCGAGGTGCGCGCCGGCACCGGCGGGGACGAAGCTGCGATTTTCGCCGGCGAGCTGTACCGCATGTATGCCCGCTACGCCGAGTCCAAGGGCTTCGCGGCCGAGGTATTGAGCGAGAATCCCGGCGAGCACGGCGGCTACCGCGAGATCATCAGCCGGATCGTCGGCAGGGGGGCCTTCTCGCTGCTGAAGTTCGAATCCGGCACGCACCGCGTGCAGCGCGTTCCGGCCACCGAGGCGCAGGGGCGCATCCATACCTCCACCTGCACGGTCGCCATCCTGCCCGAGCTCGAGGAAGTCGATGAGGTCGAGATCAATCCGGCGGACCTGCGGATGGACACTTACCGCTCCTCGGGCGCCGGCGGCCAGCACGTCAACAAAACAGACTCCGCCGTGCGCATCACGCATCTTCCGAGCGGCATCGTGGTCGAGTGCCAGGACGAGCGCTCACAGCACAAGAACCGCTCGCGCGCCATGGCGCTGCTGAAGGCACGCCTGCTGGCGGCCGAGCAGGAGAAGCAGCAGAGCGCACAGGCGCATTCGCGGCGCCTGCAGGTCGGCAGCGGTGACCGCTCCGAGCGCATCCGCACCTATAACTTTCCGCAGGGACGCGTCACCGATCACCGCATCAACCTGACGCTCTACAAGCTGCGCAGGTCATGGACGGCGCAGCTCGATGAGCTGATCGCAGCGCTGCAGCAGGAGCATCAGGCCGAGCTGCTCGCGGAGGAGTGCATGAGCGCAGCCGGCCACGGGCTGGCGTCGACAGCGTCACCGGCATCGACGTCTCGCTGCCGGTGGCCGGCCCCGGGGCGCGCTCGCTCGCCTTCCTGATCGACTGGCACATCCGCGTCGTCCTGGCGCTCGGCCTGGTTCGTCGCCGCGAGCACTCATCTTATAACGGCCGACTGATCCTGCTGCGCGCCCCGAGCGGCCATGACGCCGCTGGTTCGTAGCCGTCGGTCGCGCCCGCGCTGGCGATCTACTTCCTCTATCACCCGTGGTCGAGACTCGTAATGCGCGGCCGCACCCCGGGCAAGCGCCGCGCCGGCGTCCGCATCGTGGCGCGCGACGGCGGCGCACCCGGCGCCGGCGCGCTCCTGCTGCGCAACGTCTTTCGCCTGATCGACAGTTTGCCGGCGTTCTACGGTGTCGGACTGATCGCGTGCTGGTCACGACGGCGAGCACGTGCGCGTCGGCGACATGGCCGCCGGGACGCTGCTCGTCTACGAGCGCGCTACACGCCGGCCGCGCCGCTGCGGTCGCGTGCGGCCAACGCGCGGCGGGGCTGGACGCGCGTCGGTGCAGAGCTCGCCGCCGAGCTGCTGGAGCGCTGGTCAGCCTCGCGCCCGCCGCGCGCATGCAGCCTGGCGCGGCAGCTGTTGCCGCGCCTACGGTGCGGCATCGGCCGTGATAGTACGACGAGGCGGACTGCACGCACAGTTGCGCGGCTCGCGGCGTGCGCCGGCGGCGCATAATCCCCGCCATGAACAACGAGCGCACGCGAGCGAGCGCTCACCATCAACCTGTTGCAGCCGGGCGCCGACCAGTGGCGCGACGCGGATGACACGCGCGCGCCGCCTGGCGCACGGGCATACCGATGATGCCGCGCGACGCGACGCGCCTGGCGGATGACTACCGCCTGCTGGCGCACGATCTGGCGCGCGCACGCGCACTGCTGCCCGACACGCGCACGCGCGAATACCTGGAAGACGCCTACGCGCGCGCGCACGCGACGCTGCATCACGGCGCCTTGCGCGCCGGCAGCGCGCTGCTGACGTTGTTTCGCGATCGAGCTGCCCGCCGTGGTGCGCTGGCTCGCGCCCTACATCCTCTGGTCGACACTCGATCTTCGCGCTCGCGGTGGCGGCCGGCTATGCGCTGGTGCACCGCTACCCGGAGCTGATCGCGCTGTTCGCCTCCCCGGAGCTGATCGCGACGGTGGAGCGCGGCCAGCTGTGGACGGAAGGGCTGCTGAACATCGTGCCTTCCTCGATCCTGTCGGTGCAGATCCTGACAAACAACATCGTGGTGAGCCTGTTCGCCTACTGCGCCGGCTTCCTCTTCGGGCTCGGCACGCTCTACATCCTCGGCCTCAACGGGCTGATGCTCGGGCGCGGTATTCGCCTTCGTCGGCTGAGCACGGGCTGGCCGGGCGGCTGTTCAGCTTCATCGTCGCGCACGGCTGCGTCGAGCTGTCGGTCATGTGCCTGTCCGGCGCCGCGGGTGCCGCAGTCGGCGAGGCGCTCATCCGCCCGGGCGAGCGGGACGCGTCGAGTCGTTCCGCGCTCGCCGGCGCTGCGCTCGGGGAGCTGCTGATCGCCTGTGCGCTGCTGCTGGTGGGCGCCGGCTTGATCGAGGGTTACGTCTCCCCCGAATCCGCGCTTTCGCGCTCGGCGCGCGCATCGGCATCGGCGTGTGCTACTGGTGCTTCATGCTGGCACTGCTGACAGGATGGCTATGGGGGCGGCGCGCGCGCGAACCTCGTCCTAAAGAGCGGCTACACGCGCCGTGAACGCCGCAGGGCCTCGTACTCGGCGAACACTGCCGCCTCCAGATGCTCGGCAGCCGCCGCCACCACCGGCGCGCCGAGCCGCTGCAGCAGCCGCCGCTGCGCCGCGCCGCGCGCCTCGTGCTCGGCGGCCGCGAGCGCGATCCAGGGATCCTGCCAGTCGCGCGCCACACGCTGCGCCAGAGCGCCGATCTCGCCGCTGTGCACCCCCGCGACCACCACCAGGTGCGGCGGCGCCAGCAGGCGCACGGCGCGCGCCAGCTGACACGGCGACGTTGGCATCGTCCAGGTCGGTCAGGAACAGACGAGCGCGCGGTGCTTGAGAAGATCCGCGGATGCTCACCGCTGCCGCCGTCGGATCGGACTCCGCCGGCTGCACCGCTAAGCCCCTCGAGCGTGCGCCGCAGGCGCGTCGACCGCGGGCAGGCCGCGTGCCGGGCGCACAGCTCGCCAGCGGCCGGTCGGCATAGACCACCAAGCCGATGCGGTCATCGTGGTGCGTGACGATTTCCGCCAGGCGCGCGGCCAGCGTTGGCGTACATCACCGAGGCGATCGAGGCCGCCGGCGCGCACCCGGCTCAGGCGGCCGGCGTCGATGGCGACCAGCACGTCCAGGTGCTGATCCTCGCTGAACTCGCGCGTGACCAGCGTGCGCCGTGCGCGCGCTGTCGCCTTCCAGTCGATCCGGTCGCCAGCGGATCGCCGCGCACGTAACCGCGCAGCTGGTGCAGTTCCGCTCCCGCACCGGCCATGCGCCGCGGCCGCGGCTCCGCCGGTCGAGCCCGCGCACACGCACGCGGCGCGCAGCGCATCCGGCGCCACCGGCGCTGCCTGCGCGGGCTGCAACGGGTCGCCCACCAGGCAAGTCCCAGCGGCCCGCGCACGCGCGCCGGCAACTGCGGCCAGGGCTGGGGGCCGAGGCGTACCGGCAGCAGCGTCAGTGCGTCGCTGCGCCAGCCGCCCGCGCGCCGAGGCGCATCCGCCGCAGCTGCGGCTGCGCCTCGAAGCCCGCCGGCGTCGCGGGCGCGTACTCGAGCTCGAGCGCACGCGCCGGTGCGGTTGGCGAACACGAAGCGCCACCGGCTGCGGGCGCCCGAGGAACGCGCGCGCCGCGCGCCTCCACCGCAGCCGCGATCGGCGCACGGCGCATGAAAAAGCCCTCCACGGCAAGCCCGAGCAAGCAGCAGCAGCGCCGGGATGCGCCACAGCCGCGGAGAGACTGCTCCTCGCTCGACCAGATCGCCGGCGATCGCGAACACCGCGGTAGCAGCACGAAACATGTAGCACGGCCGGCCAGATGCATGGCACGTTCTCAGCGCGGCACGGGCGTGCTCGCCAGCAGGCTCGGCACCACCTGCACGTCGCTCACGCCTTCGAGTGCTGCCTCGGGGGTCAGCACCATGCGGTGCGCCATCACCCAACCGCGCGGCCTTTTCACGTCGTCGGGAGTCGCGAATTCCCCGCCGCGCAGCCCCGCGCCGATGCGCGCCGCCTTCAGCAGCGCCAGCGCCCCGCGCGTGGACAGGCCCGAGGCAAGTCGCGCGTGATCGCGCGAGGCACTGCGCCATATCGAGCATGTAACCGCGTCAGCGCTCGGAGACATGGATCTGCTCGACCTCGGCGCGCGCCTGCCTGAAGCAGCGTGCGCTCGAGCACGTCACGTCCCCGAGCACCGCTTGTGCCGCGCGTCAGCACGCCACCGTAGCGCGCGAGGATCTGCACTCTCGGCCGCGCGCGGCGGGATAGTCAATGTCGATGCGCAGCATGAATCGGTCCAGCTGCGACTCGGGCAGCGGATAAGTGCCTTCGAACTCGCGCGGGTTCTGCGTAGCGATCACCAGGAAATCCGCCGGCAGCTGCCAGGCCACGCGCTCGACGCTCACCTGACGCTCCTCCATCGCCTCCAGCAGCGCCGACTGCGTCTTGGGTCCGGCCCGGTTGATCTCATCCACCAGCACGACATCGGCGAACAGCGGCCCGGGGCGGAATACGAAGCTGCGCGCGCCTCGTCGAACACGTGCACGCCGATGATGTCGCTCGGCATGAGGTCCGCGGTTCCCTGGATGCGCTTGAATTCCCGCCCAGCGCGCGTGCCAGCGCCTTGGCGAGCAGCGTCTTGCCCAGGCCCGGGACGCCCTGGACCAGCACGTGCCCGCGCGCTACCAGCGCGATCACCAGTGCGCGCACCGAAGACTCGCGCGCCGATCACCACGCGCCCGAGCTCGCGCGCGAGGCGCTCTTCCAGCTGTTGGATCGACGTCGCTCATGCGGCAAGCTGCCTTTCGGTGCGAACGATGAGGTTGTGCAGTCGCGCGAGCGGAACGCGCCGTGCCGGCGACAGCCGCCACGTACCAGTCGCCGCAGTGGCGCACGTCCGCGCGCGCCAGGCGGGGATGCTCTCCAGCCACTCCCAGAGCGGCGCGCCGGTCCGCTGCGCCGCGGCGGGGCGCTGCGCGCAGCGCGCCGGCAAGAACTGCTCGAGCATGCGTCGCGCCGCCGCCGCGGGCCGCAGGACGCGCGCGAGAAACAGGCCGGTAGTGCGCACCAGATCTGCCTCGCGCGGCGCGCGCTCGCGCGCGCCGCGGCAAGCGCAGCTGCGTGCCGCCGAGCACCCAGACGAGCCAGACGGCCCCAATGATCGCCACAGCGTCACGTACAGGCGCGGGTCGCGATAGAACTTCGCCGGATCGTACTCGACCGCCAGGCCCCTGGTGCTCGTCGTCGAACATCACCGCCCCGTCCGCGGCCGAGCGTCAGCGCACGATGTTGGCCAGCAGCCGCGCGTTGTCGGCAACGCCCAGCGCGCGATTGGTGAACAGCGAGCCGAAGGCGCTGACGATGATTGTGCCCGAGCCCTTCGGGCGCACCCACAGCGCGCCCTTTTTCCATCTCGCGCTGGTGCGCCAGAGACAGCACGAAGCCAGCAGCGCGGAGCTTCACGCCCAGACCTGTGGCGTGTAGTCGGAAAACGCGACCGCCTGTGCCACGCCTCTGAAGTAGGGATGCGGGCGGTTGGCGACCAGTAGTGCTGCCGCAGGGGCTGCCCGAGCTGCAGGAACCCGTGCTGCGCGCCCGCGCTCGCCGGCGGCGCGCGCGATGCCTGCGCGCGCCCCTTGGCCGGCGGCCAGCTCGACTCGACTCCCGGTTGCCGCTTGCGCAACACGCTCGAGCCCCGTGAGCAGATCGTGAGGTCGTCATGCGCGAACCCGGCCGCAGCCCAGGCGGGGCGGTCGAGAGCGCGGCAGCACCAGCAGCGTGTTGCCGGCACGTACCCAGCGATCGAGTGCATTGAGCTCGCTCGTGCTGAATGCCGTCACCGCGGGCGTGCTCACGATCAGCAGGTTCCCCCGCGCGGGCAGATCTTGCCGGCGCGCCAGCACGCCGAAACGCTCGCGCAGCGAGAGCGTGCGAATGCCCTCCCCCTGCAGCCAGCTCATGGCCCGCAGCAGGCCGTTGTCCCCGCGCTCCAGTGTGGTCGGCGTCGCGTCGCGGGGCTGCTCGAGAGCGTCGCCCGCGCAGGAACAGCGTGGCAAAGAGCAGCAATGCGCCGAGCGCACAGAGCAAGGTGGTGAGGCGCTCGCGCACGCGCTAACCCGCACCCTGCGGGGCGGGCGCCTCCAGAGCCGCGAGCAACTCGCGTCCGCGCGCCAGCGCCGCCGCCAGCCGCTGCCGGCGAACCTCGCCGGCACCGAAGCGCACTCGCTCGCAGGCGACAGTCAGCGCGCTGAGCCGCTCGCGCTCGGCCTCCGCGCAGCGCGCGCAACGCGTGTCAGCTCGTGCACCGTGAGGGCGCGCGGTGGCGGCAGGCGATCCTGCTCGCGCAGCCTGGCGACGACCAGGTCGAGCAGCAGTCGCGGCTGCTCGGCGGGCGCGGCACGCTCGAGTTCCCCGAGCCCCGGTGGCAGCGGGCGTGGCCGCGCCGCCGCGCGCCGCACGTGCGGCGCGCCGGCGCGCACGGCCCGAGCAGGCCCGTCGACGCGCAGCTCGTTGACGACGATGCCGGCGGCGAGCACCACGACCACCGCCAGGCGTGCCAGCTGATGCGCGCAGCACGTCCTTCGAGGCGGTCGACGTGCCGATCAGGCGCCGCAGCCAGCCGCGAATCCTGCATCAGGCGGCGCTGTGCGAGCATGACTCGCGCAGCCACTCCTTGAATCGCTCCCACCAGCCTCGTTCCCGGTGAGCTCGCCGCGCGACGAGCCCGGCAGAGTACCGCGCCGTGCCCGTGCGACGCGAGGCGCGCGCGCGGGCTCCGCCCGCGGCGGGCGCTGAGCAGCGTACGCAACTCCGCAAGTCCCGCGGCAGACAGCTGTTGCCGGGCTTCCCAGTCCGTGCGGCAACCAGGCCGCGCAAGGGCTCTGCGCCAAGGCTCGGCTGCCAGATCGGGACAGCGCTGCGGCGATGCGCGCGTAACCCATGTCGAGTCCCGTGTCCAGCCTCGCAAGGCAGTCATCGATCGCCTGCAACTGCATCGCGGGCCGAGGCGAGCGGCGCCGCGGCGATGTCAGCCGACGCCAGGAGCCAGCGGGGCATGCGCTTCATGCGTCAGCGGGAACCGCGATGCGCCGCTCGAGATCCGCGCCTTCCTTGCGCACCGAGAGTCACCGAGCACGGCCAGCGCCAGCGCCCTGTAGAACGGCGTGGCCAACGCACCCAGCGCACCACGACCACGGCCGTCGCGGCCGTCATCACGGCCACATCGCCGCGCGACCCAACACCAGCGCAACGAAGCCGCCGATCACTCCCGATCAGCACGCAGAGAACGACGAACAGAATGACCAGCGCAACGGTGTATATGAGGCTCAGGCGCCAGAAGCTGCCCGCACGTGAGCGCCAGCTGCGAATCATGCTCTCCACCGGGCCCGAGCCATCACGCAGATACACCGTAGCCGCGCACGACCACCGCAGCACCAGCCACGAGGAACAGCGCCGAGCAGCAGCAGCACCACGAGCACCAGCAGACGCTTGCGCAGCGCCGAGTTCGCCAGGCTGACCCGAGCGACAGCAACGATCACCCCGGGATAAAACACCCCGCCACCGCCAGTATCAACAGCAGTGCTATCAGCAAGCCGAGCCCGAGCAGCCCGCCGCACGCGTCGCAGGACGCTCCCGCCTCCGCAGCCGGCGCGGTTCCGGCTGGTGCGCGAGCGCGTGCTGCCGCAGCAGCACTGCGTCGTAGAAGTCATCGGTGACGAACGACTGCCACGAGGTACAGGCAGCCCATGCCACTGTAGGCGGATCGTGGCCAGCGCGGCTGCATGCCACGTGACGCCCTGCAGCAGACGGCTGGCCGCTCGCGAGCGTCGTACATGGTCGGCAGCTGGCCGGCGATGACCGCCGAGCGCTGCGAGGGCAGGCACTTCAACAACGTGGCGCGGAAGATGCGAAATGCCAGATCCAGGATCTCGCCGACCGACAGCGGTCGCGGCGGGCGGGTACGCGGTGTTTGTCATTCCAGTATCATAACCGGGCACGCCGAGCGACCTTGACGTGTATGAGCGGCGCAATCCGACCTTTGGCGACTCTGCTGGCCCAGGGCGCGCAGCACCTGCGAGCTCTGCAGCTCGGCCGCCGGCCCCGGCGCCAGCCCCAGCCTCGACGCCGAGCTGCTGCTGGCGCACGCGCTGCGGACTGCCGCGCGCGCAGCCTCAAGTCGCACTCCGAGACGCTCGCCGGAACCCGACGCGCCGGGCAGTACCTGGAAGCTGCTCGAGCGGCGCGCGGCCGGCGAGCCGCTCGCCTACCTCACCGGTGACGCGCGAGTTCTGGTCGCTGCGCCTCGCGGTCTCCCCGGACGTGCTCGTGCCGCGCCCGGAGACCGAGCTGCTGGTGGAGCGCGCCCTGGCGCTGCGGACCGGCACGGCCGGGCCGCGTTGCCGATCTCGGCACCGGCTGCGGGGCGATCGCCACTCGCGCTCGCCAGCGAGCGCCCACGCTGGCACATCCTCGCCACCGACGTTTCAGCAGCCGCACTTGCGGTTGCGCAGCGCCAACGCCGCGACTTCGGCGCAGGCATCGAGTTCCGCCACGGCGCTGGTACGACGCCGCTCGGCGGCGAGCGCTTCGACCTGCTCCTCAGCAATCCGCCCTACGTGGCGGCCGATGATCCGGCACTGCACGGCGCCCTGCGCTACGAGCCGCGCGCGGCGCTCACGCCCGGCGGCGATGCGCTCGAGCTGCCTGCGCACGCTGGTGCGCGGCGCACCGCGCGCACCTGGCCCCGGGCGGCTGGCTGCTGCTCGAGCACGGCGCGCAGCAGGGTGCGGACGTGCGCCAGGAGCTTGTCCTCGCGGGCTTCCGTTATGTACGCTCGCACCGCGATCTCGCCGGTCACGAGCGCATGACGGACGCACAACATGGTCAGATTTGAAACCTCGCACGGCGCCTTCACGGTGGAGTTGTTCCCGCAGCAGGCTCCCATCACGGTGGAGAACTTCCTGCGCTATGTCGATGACGGGCATTTCGACGGCACCATCTTCCATCGCATCGTGCCGGGATTCGTGATCCAGGGCGGCGGGCTGACCGCCGATTTCGCCAGCAAGAAGACCCGCGCACCGATCAGCAACGAGGCGAAGAACGGGCTGAAGAACACCCGCGGCAGCCTGTCGATGGCGCGCACCAGCGACATCAACAGCGCCACCTCGCAGTTCTTCGTCAACCTCGCCGACAACGCCTTTCTCGACCATGGTCCGCGCGACTACGGCTATGCGGTGTTCGGCCGCGTGAGCGACGGCATGGACGTGATCGACAAGATCGCGCGCGTGAGCACCGGCAGGCGCAAGCGGCTACCAGGACGCGCCGCTCGAGGATGTCGTGATCATCTCGGCACGCCGCGTGCAGGCAGCGTAAGCGCCCGCCGACACGCTCGCGCCCGCCGGTGGCAAAGCTCCCTCGCGGCTCGCGCAGCAGCAGCACGGGCGGCGCGGCAGCGCGCACGGCCGGCGGGGTGAGCGCGGCAGCCTCGCCCGATGGCTGCTGAAGTGGCTCGCGCTCGCTGCATTGGCCTGGTTGCTGCTCACCGTGACGCCGGTGCTGCTGCTGCGCTGGCTGCCCCCGCTGACCAGCGCGTTCATGCTGCAAAGCCCCGGCGCAGGCCTGGCGGCGCGCAGGATCGCACCTACCACACCGACTTCCAGTGGGTCGAGCCTCGAGCAGATCTCGCCCTACGCGGCCGATCGCAGTGATCGCCTCGGAGGATCAGCAGTTCCCCTTTCATGCCGGCTTCGACTTCAACTCGATCCGCGAAGCGGTGCGCGAGCCAGCGAACGCGGCAAACGGCTGCGCGGCGCAAGCACCATCTCGCAGCAGGTGGCCAAGAACCTGTTCCTGTGGAACGGGCGCAGCTTCGTGCGCAAGGCACTCGAGGCGTACTTCACCGTGCTGATCGAGGCGCTCTGGCCGAAGGAGCGCATCCTCGAGATGTATCTGAACATCGCGCAGTTCGGCAACGGCATCTACGGCGTGCAGGCCGCGGCGCATCGTTTCTGGCACAAGCCTGCGCTGCGGCTGAGTTCAGCAGAAGCCGCGCTGCTGGCGGCCGTACTGCCGAACCCCCTGCGGCTGCATGCCGAGCGTCCCTCACGCTACCTGTCTGCAGCGGCGTGACTGGATCCTCGGGCAGATGCGCGGACTCGGGGGGCGGCCTACCTGCGTGCCGTCGAGAGCGAGCGCCACATGGCACGCTGAGGCGAGCGCCCCAGCCCTGGCTGAGGGAATTCCCGATGTCCCGGGCGCCGTCCAGGCGGACTCGCCCCTTTAGGCGATGTCACGGACGTTTGGGCTGCGGTAGCATCCGCGCATGAGCGGGATAGTGCATCATGGCTGAGCGCGAGCTCGGCGCGGCTGATTGGCGCGGCTACACGCAGGGGCAGTTTCCGCAGGCGGCCTGGAGCGTGGATGGAGACGTGGTGCGCGCCATGGCCGCCGGCGAGCGCGTCGACCTGATCAGCCGCGAGCGCTTCCGCGACTTCATCCTGCAGTTCGACTGGCGGCTGCCGCGCGCCGGCAGCTCGGCGGTGCTGTTCCGCGTGAACGAGGAGACCGGCCCCGCGGCTCACTCCGGTCCTGCGATGCAGCTGCTCGACGACGAGCACCACCCGGACGGCGCCGACGCGCTTACCTCGTGCGGGGCGCTCTATGGGCTCATGGCACCGTGGCACGACCAGCGCAGCAGCGCCAATGCCTATCACAGCACGCGCATCGTGGTGAACGGCGCTCTCATCGAATACTGGATCGACGACCAGCAGGTGCTCGGCTGCGACCTCGCCAGCGAGGAACTTCGCGAACGCATCGCCCGCAGCCGCTTCCGCGACTACAGCGGCTTCGCGCGCGCCCCCGAAGGACACATCGTGCTGCAGCACCGCGGCACGGAAGCCTGGTTCCGCCGGGTACGCATCGAGAGCCTGTGAGCGGCCCGCGCCGCGTGCGGCGCACTCCCGCCCCTCACGGCTCGTAGCCGAGGATCGGCCCCAGCCAGCGCTGCGCCTCCGCCAGGCTGATCCCTTTGCGCCGCGCGTAGTCCGCGACCTGCTCGCGATCGATCTTGCCCACGGCGAAGTAGCGCGCCTGCGGATGGCCGATGTACCAGCCGCTCACTGCGGCTGTCGGGTACATCGCGTACGAGTCGGTGAGGCCGATGCCGGCATTGCGCTCGACGTCCAGCAGCCGCCACAGCTTCGCTTTCTCGGTGTGATCCGGGCAGGCAGGGTAACCCGGCGCCGGGCGGACGCCGCGATACTCCTCACGCAGCAGCTGCTCGTTGGTGAGCGTCTCGGCGGCGGCGTAGCCCCACAGCTCGCGCCGCACGCGCTCGTGAAAGTGCTCGGCGGCGGCCTCCGCCAGGCGATCCGCGAGTGCCTTGAGCATGATGGCGGAGTAGTCATCGTGGGCGGCCTCGAAGCGCGCCACGTGCTCCTCGATGCCGATGCCAGCGGTCAGCGCGAATGCGCCGAAGTAATCGCGCACCCCGCTCGCCGCGGGAGCCACGTAGTCGGCCAGGCACTCGTGCGGCTGGCCATCGGGCTTGCTCTTCTGTTGTCGGAGGAAATTGAGCGTCGCAAGCGGCGCGCCGCGCGCCTCGTCGGCGTAGATCTCCACGTCGTCGCCGACAGCGTTGGCGGGGAAAACACCGAGCACCGCGCGCGCCGTGAGCCAGCCCTCCGCGATCAGGCGTTTGAGCATGCTGCGCGCGTCGGCGTAGAGGTTGCTGGCCGCCTCGCCGACCACCGGGTCGCTGAGAATATCGGGAAACTTGCCGGCAAATTCCCACGCGTTGAAGAAAGGCATCCAGTCGATGTAGCCGAGCAACGCGCTCAAGGGGTAATCATCGAAGCGCTGCACCCCCGGCACGCGCGGCGCAAACGGCGTGTACGCCGGCCAGTCGACACGTACGCGGTTGGCGCGCGCAGCGGCGAGCGACAGTTCCGGGGCCTTGACCTTCTTTGCGGCATGCTGTTCGCGGCGGCGGGCATGCTCCTCGCTTACCTTGGCGATGAAAGCCGCCCGCTGCGCCGGCTGCGTGAGGGTCTGGCAGACACCGACGGCGCGCGAGGCGTCCTTCACGTACACCACCGGCGAGTGGTACTGCAGCGCGATCTTCACCGCGGTATGCGCCGGCGAGGTGGTGGCGCCGCCGATCAGCAGCGGCACCTCGAAACTCTGGCGCTGCATCTCCTTCGCCACGTGCACCATCTCGTCGAGCGAGGGGGTAATGAGCCCGGACAGGCCTATGAAGTCCGCCTGCTCGCGTCGCGCCGTCTCGAGGATCTTCTCGCACGGCACCATGACGCCGAGATCGATCACCTCGAAGTTGTTACATTGCAGCACCACCCCGACGATGTTCTTGCCGATGTCGTGCACGTCACCCTTGACGGTCGCCATGACGATGCGGCCGTTGGTGCGTCGCGCGCCGGCCTCCTTGCCCTGCTCGATGAACGGCACCAGGTGGGCCACGGCGCGCTTCATCACCCGCGCGCTCTTCACCACCTGCGGCAGGAACATCTTGCCGCTGCCGAACAGGTCGCCGACGATGTTCATGCCGTCCATGAGCGGCCCTTCGATGACCTGCAGCGGCCGCTCGAACGACAGGCGCGCCGCTTCGGTGTCCTCGATGATGTAGTCGTCGATGCCCTTGACGAGCGAGTGTGCCAGCCGCTCGCCCACCGGCAGACTGCGCCACTCCAGGTCCTCGGTGCGCCGCGCGCCGCTCTCGCCCTTGAAGCGAGCTGCGAGCTGCAGCAGTCGCTCGGTGCCGTCCGCGCGCCGGTTGAGAATGACGTCCTCGCAAGCCTCGCGCAGTTCCGGCTGGATCTGCTCGTAGATTGCCAGCTGCCCGGCGTTGACGATGCCCATGTCCATGCCGGCGGCGATAGCGTGGTAGAGAAATACCGAGTGCATCGCCTCGCGCACCGGGTCGTTGCCGCGAAACGAGAACGACACGTTGCTGACGCCACCGCTCACCGACACGTGCGGCAGCTCGGCCTTGATACGGCGCGTGGCCTCGATGAACGCGACCCCGTAGCCGTTGTGCTCCTCGATGCCGGTGGCGATGGCGAAAATGTTGGGATCAAAGATGATGTCCTCGGGCGGGAACCCCAGCCGCTCGGTGAGCAGGCGGTAGGCGCGCGCGCAGACCGCCACGCGCCGCTCGACGGTATCCGCCTGACCCTGCTCGTCGAAGGCCATGATCACGGCGGCGGCGCCGTAACGGCGCAGCTTGCGAGCGTGCTCGAGAAACACCTCCTCGCCTTCCTTCAGGCTGATGGAGTTCACCACCGGCTTGCCCTGCACGCACTTGAGCCCGGCCTCGATCACCGACCATTTCGAGGAGTCGATCATCAGCGGCACGCGGGCGATGTCCGGCTCCGCCGCCACCAGGTTGAGGAAGCGCACCATGGCGGCTTCCGAATCCAGCATGCCCTCGTCCATGTTGACGTCGACGATCTGCGCGCCGCTCACCACCTGCTGGCGCGCGATCTCGAGCGCGGCGGTGTAATCGTTGGCCTCGATCAGCCTGCGGAACTTCGCCGAGCCGGTGACGTTGGTGCGCTCGCCGACGTTGACGAACAGGCTGCTCTCATCGATGTCGAGCGGCTCGAGCCCGGCTAAGCGGCATTTCACCGCTATCGGCGCCAACCGCCTTGGCGGGCGCCCCTTGAGCGCCTCGCCCAGCAGGCGGATGTGCTCAGGCGTCGTGCCGCAGCAGCCGCCGACCACGTTCACCAGCCCCGACTCGCCGTATTCGCTCAGGATTTCGGCGGTTTCCGCGGGCGCCTCGTCGTACTCGCCAAAGGCGTTGGGGAGCCCCGCGTTGGGGTAGGCGCATACATACGTGTCAGCGGCGGCGGCCAGCTCCTCGATGTACGGGCGCAGCTGCCGGCCGCCGAGTGCGCAGTTGAGGCCGATGAACAGCGGTTGCGCATGCCGGATCGAGTTCCAGAACGCGGTGGTCGTCTGCCCCGAGAGCACGCGCCCGGAGGCATCGGTGATGGTGCCGGAGATCGCCAGCGGCAGCGTGATGCCGCTTTCATCGAACAGTGTCAGCGCGGCGTAGATCGCCGCCTTGGCATTCAAGGTATCGAAGATCGTCTCGATCAGCAGCAGATCCGCGCCGCCGAGCAGCAGCCCGCGCGCCGCCTCCAGGTAGGCGGCCACCAGCTGATCGAAGCTGACGGCGCGATAGCCCGGATCGTTGACGTCCGGCGACATCGAAGTCATGCGGTTGGTGGGCCCGAGTGCCCCGGCGACAAAGCGCACCGCGCCGTCGCGCGCGGCAGCCTCGTCGGCCGCAAGGCGCGCCAGGCGCGCGGCGCGGTAGTTCAGCTCCGGCACCAGCGCCGCCGTCGCATAGTCGGCCTGCGAGATCGAGTTGGAGTTGAAGGTGTTGGTTTCGATGATGTCGGCGCCAGCCTCCAGATAGCCACGATGGATGCCGGCGATGACCTCGGGACGCGTCAGCGTGAGGATGTCGTTGTTGCCCTGCAGGTCGTGGCCGTGATCGCGCAGCCGCTCGCCGCGGAAACCGGACTCATCGAGCTTGTGCTGCTGAATCATCGTGCCCATGGCGCCATCGAGCACCACGATGCGCTCGCCGAGCAGTTGCTTGAGGCGCTCGATGCGCGTGCGGCGCGCGGTTTCATCGGGTGGCTCGAGCGCGAAAGGCGCGGCGGGGGCGGCGGCGCCGGCCGGGCTGCCGCGCTCGCTCTCGCGGTCGGCACGCACATCGCCAAGCCCCGCGGCAGCGGGCGCCGCGTGCCCGGCAGCGTGCCGGCAAGCGCTCACGCCGATGCTCCGGCGCGCGCAGCGCACGCCGCCTGCGGCAGCGGCCGCAAGCCGAGCGCGTGGCAGATCGCATAGGTCAATTCGGCGCGATTCAGGGTATAAAAATGAAACTCGCGCACGCCGTGCTGGCTGAGTGACTGCACCTGCTCGATCGCCACACTGGCGGCGATCAGGCGCCGCGTGCCCTCATCCTCATCGAGGCCCGCGAAGCGCTCGTGCAGCCAGCGCGGGATGCTGGCACCGCACGCCTTCGCAAAACGCAGCACCTGCGGGAAGCGCGTGATCGGCAGGATGCCGGGCACGATCGGGGCGTGAATGCCCGCCGCCGCGCAGCGGTCGCGAAAGCGCAGGAACACTCCGCCATCGTAAAAGAACTGCGTGATGGCGCGCGTGGCGCCGGCGTCGATCTTGCGCTTGAGGTTATCCAGGTCCGCCTCGGCCGAGGCCGCCTCGGGATGCACTTCCGGGTACGCCGCGACAGAGATGTCGAACGGCGCGAGGGCGGCGAGCCCCGCAACCAGGTCGCTGGCGTGCGCGAAGCCCGCGGGGTGCGGCCGGTAAGGCCCCTGCCCCTGCGGCGAGTCACCGCGCAACGCCACCAGGTGGCGGATGCCCTCGTCCCAGTAGCCGCGGGCAATGTCGAGGATCTCCCCGCGCGCGGCGCCGACGCAGGTGAGGTGGGGCGCGCCGGTCAGCGTGGTGCGCTGCTGGATGCGCGTCACGACGTTGTGGGTGCGTTCGCGCGTCGAGCCGTCCGCTCCGTAAGTGACCGACACGAAGCTTGGCGCAAGCGGCGCGAGCCGCTCGAGCGAGCTCCACAGCGTCGCCTCCATTGCCGCATCCGCGGGCGGGAAGAACTCAAACGACACGCGGATCGGCGCGCTCTGCGACTCCTCACTCATACTTGCACGCTCCCTACGTTGACCGCCGCGTGAGCGGCACTTGCCGGGCGCGCCACGGCCGCGAGCACGTGCTCGCCGTCGGCTTCCACGGGACTTAAGCGCTCGCACACCAGGCCCGCAGCGCCGAGCAGCCGCCGCAGCCGCGCCAGCGGGTGCTCGACGATGCGGCCGCGGCTCTCGAGCGAGTCATACGGCTCGAACAGCCATAACCGCCCGGCAGGGGCGATCACGCGCGCGGCATCGCCGAGCACGCGCGCAAGCGCCGCACCGCTTGCCGGGGGATGATCAAGAAGCACCGCGTCGAACTGCGCTGCGGCACGCCCGAGGTCTTGCGCGCTCGGCGCCTCGGGGCTCGAGGCCTCAAGGACCTCGCAGGCAAATCCGCGCCGCTCGGCGAAGGCACGCGCCCCCTGGGCGGCGCGGCGCGAAGCGGCCAGCGCCGTGCAACGACGCGCGGCGCGCGCGGCGCTCTCGAGCAGTTCCGGATGGGTGACGCCCACCACCAGCACGCTATCGAGCGGCTCGGCAAGTGCGCCCGCGGCGACAAATGCGGCCAGCGCGCGCCCGAGGCGTGATTCGCCCCCGCCTGCCGCGCCGAGCGCATCGGGCGCGGCAGCAGCACGTGCCGCGGCAGCATCCCGCAGCAGCTGCGGGTCACGGCGATCGATGTGCGCCAGCAGTCCGCGCACGAAGCTCGCAGCCTCCCCCGTGGCGGCGAGGCGGTAGTGAACCCATTGTCCCTGCCGCAGCCGCTCGAGCAGACCTGCCTCGCAGAGGATCTTCAGATGGCGCGATACGCGCGCCTCGCTTTGCTGCAGGGCCTGCGCCAGGTCCGAGACGCTCAGGGTGCTCTCATCGCACAGCGTGATGAGTCGCAGCCGGCTGGGTTCAGCCACGGCGCGCAGCCATTTGAGGAGCACAGGAGGCGGGACGGAGTTCATTTAAAGAACTCTACAACTCTTTATGAAGATGGCCGCCATTGTGCCGCCCCTCGCAGGGGACTGCATAGACCCGATTTAACTTAATGTAAGAACACACCTCACACTTACGCATGAGCCAGCCGGTGAGAGATTTCAATCCTAATGAAACAATCTGACACCCTCGAGGCGTCAATGGATCGCAGCGGATCCTCCGGAGGGCGGAGTGGGTGCAAACAGCGCCTCCACATCCACCGGGTCGAACCGGTAGGGCCGATGGCAGAACTCGCATGTCACGGTCACCGAGCCCTGCTCTCTCAAGACCTCGCGCACTTCTTCGGGACCCAGCGCCCGCAGCAGTCCTGCCACCCGTCCCTGGCTGCAGCGGCACTCAAAGCGCACGGGTGCCCCGCGGAACAGTCGCAGGTCGTATCCGGGGAAGCTTCGGGCCAGCAATTCCTCGACGTTGCGCTGCAGCAGCTCCCCGGCCGGCACGCGCCCGATCCCCTGCTGCGCGATCTCCCAGGCCTCGGCTACCTCCTCGGCTTCCGCGCTCCCTCCCTCGGGAAGCTTCTGCACCAGTATTCCGCCGGCCTGCTCGGCGTCTGCGGCGAGCATTACGCGCGTCGGAAGCTGCTCGGAGGAAGCGAAGTAGGCCTCGAGTGATTCAGCGAGTGAGGCACCGCTCAGCGGCACGACTCCCTGGTAGCGCATGCTGCGTTCTTCGGCCTCCACGGTCACCGTGATGCGTCCGTCGGTGCCCGCGAGCTGCCGGAAGCGTACGCCGCGCGGCAGCTGCTCGGAGAGAGCGCGCACTGCGGCAGCATCGCAGCGCGCCACCGCGCGCAGCCGGAAATCGTGCGTGCATTGCGCCACCAGCAACCCCACCGCGCCATCGCCCTGCAGCTGGAACGTCAGCGTGCCGCGGAACTTGAGGGTCGCGGCGAGGAGTACCGCCGCCGCGACCGCCTCGCCGAGGAGCTCCGTCACCGCGGGCGCATAGTCGCTGTGCGCGCGCAGCTCGCTCCAGGCGGCTGCCAGGCGCACCCAGTGCCCGCGCACGGGGCGTTTCTCGAAGATGAAGCGACGCACGTGGTCGCGGTTTGCAAAAGGAGGTTGATCCACCTGCTCAGAATGGGGCACGTGATCGGGCAACTCAACCCCGTGACAGTACGGCGCAGGCGTTTGAGCTCGGACGTCGATACCCTGCTATCTGCGCCCTCGCAAGGCGCTCACTGCCGAGTCAGGCGCTGAGCTTCTTGCGCAGCAACTCGTTCAACTGCGCCGGGTTTGCCTTGCCACCGGTCGCCTTCATCACCTGGCCGATGAAGAATCCGAACAGTTTGTCCTTGCCGGCCCGATACTCGGCGAGCTGCGACGGATTTCTCGCCATCACTTCATCGATCGCGCGCTCGATCGCGGAGCTGTCGGTGATCTGGCGCAGCCCCTGCGATTCGATCACGGCATCCGCGTCGGCTCCCGACGACCACATCACTTCGAATACTTCCTTGGCGATCTTGCCGGAGATGGTCCGATCGGAGATGCGTGTGAGGAGCCCCGCGAGGCGGCCCGGCGGGAGTTTCCCCGAGCTCACTTCGAGCGCCTCCTTGTTCAGCGCGGCGGCGAGCTCGCCCATCACCCAGTTGGCGGCCAGCTTCGCATCCTGCGGCGCCGCGCGCGCCACCTCCTCGTAATAGGAGGCGAGCTCGCGGCTTGCGGTGAGCACCCCGGCATCGTACGCCGACAAGCCGTACTGGGAGCTGAAGCGCGCCGCCTTCTGATCCGGCAGCTCAGGCAGCGTCGCACGCACGGCTTCGATGAACGCGGTGTCGAGCTGCACCGGCAGCAGGTCCGGATCGGGGAAGTAGCGGTAGTCGTTCGCCTCCTCCTTGGAGCGCATCGAGCGCGTCTCGCCCTTGTCCGGGTCGTAGAGGCGCGTTTCCTGCACCACCGCGCGTCCGGACTCGAGCCGTTCGATCTGGCGGGCGACCTCGTAATTGATGGCACGCTCGACGAAACGGAAGGAATTGAGGTTCTTGATCTCGGCACGCGTGCCGAATTGCGCCGCTCCCGCGGGACGCACCGAGACGTTGGCATCGCAGCGGAATGAGCCCTCCTGCATGTTGCCGTCGCAGATCTCCAGATAACGCACCAGGGTATGCACCTTCTTCATGTAGGCGACCGCTTCCTTCGCCGAGCGCAGCTGCGGCTCGGAGACGATCTCGACCAACGGCGTGCCGGCGCGATTGAGATCGATGCCGGTCATGCCCGCGATCCCCTCGTGCAAGGACTTGCCCGCGTCCTCCTCGAGGTGCGCGCGGGTGACACCGATGCGCTTGGCGCTGCCATCCTCGAGAACGATCTCGATCGAGCCGTCGGCGACGATCGGCAGCTCGTACTGGCTGATCTGGTACCCCTTCGGCAGGTCGGGGTAGAAGTAGTTCTTGCGCGCGAACACCGAATGCGCGGCGATGCGCGCGTTGATGGCGAGGCCGAGCTTCACGGCCATGCGCACGGCCTCCGCGTTCAGCACCGGCAGCACGCCCGGGTAGCCGAGGTCGACCAGATTCGCCTGGGCATTGGGAGGGGCGCCGTAGGCGGTGGCGCTGGCGGAGAATATCTTCGACTTGGTGGCGAGCTGCGCGTGGATCTCCAGCCCGATGACCGTCTCCCAGCCGCTCATGCGTACCCCTTCGGCACCCGGGTGTGCCAGTCGGTTGCGCGCTGGAAGGCGTGCGCGGCATTGAGGACGCGCGCCTCGCTGAAGTGGGGACCTACGATCTGCAGTCCGACCGGCAGACCCTGCACGAAGCCGCAGGGAACGGAGATCGCCGGGAGCCCCGCAAGATTCGCCCCGATCGTGTAGATGTCGTTCAGGTACATGGTAATGGGGTCGGAAGTCTTGGCTCCCAGGGCGAACGCCGGCGTGGGCGTCGTCGGCCCCATGAGCACGTCCACGCTCTGGAACGCGCGCACGAAATCGGCATTGATGAGCGAGCGCACGCGCTGGGCTTTCAGGTAGTAGGCGTCGTAATAGCCCGCCGACAGCACGTAGGTGCCGGTCATGATGCGCCGCTTCACCTCGGCGCCGAAGCCCTCGCCGCGCGTGCGCCGGTACATGTCGTTCAGATCGCGCGGATTCTCGCAGCGATGCCCGAAGCGCACGCCGTCGTAGCGCGCGAGGTTCGAGGAGCACTCCGCCGGGGCCACCACGTAGTAGACCGGCACCGACAGCGGCAGGTGCGGCAGGCTCACCTCGCTGAGCTTCGCGCCCAGGCCCTCGTACACCCGCAGCGACTCGCGCACGCAGCGCTCGTTCTCGGCGTTCAGCCCCTTGTCGAAGAACTCCTGCAGCAACCCGATCTTCAGCCCCGCGAGCGGCTCCTCGAGCGCAGCGATGTAATCGGGAACTTCGCGTTCGACGCTGGTGGAGTCGTTGGCATCGAATCCGGCCATCTCGCGCAGCAGCAGCGCGGCATCCGCGGCGCTCGCGGCGAGCACGCCGCCCTGATCCAGGCTCGAGGCGAAGGCGATCATCCCGTAGCGGGAGACGCGCCCGTAGGTCGGCTTCATTCCCGTGATGCCGCAGAGCGCGGCCGGCTGACGGATCGAGCCACCGGTATCGGTGGCGGTCGCGCCCGGCACGAGGCGCGCGGCCACCGCCGCCGCGGAGCCGCCCGAGGATCCGCCGGGCACGAGCTGCCGATCCCAGGGATTGCGCACCGCTCCGTAATAGCTGGTCTCGTTGGAAGAGCCCATCGCGAACTCGTCCATGTTGGTCTTGCCCAACATCACCGCGCCGGCGGCTTTCAGCTTCGCCACCACGGTCGCGTCATAGGGCGCGACGAAATTGTCGAGCATCCGCGAGCCGCAGGTGGTGCGCACGCCCGCGGTGCAGAAGATGTCCTTGTGCGCGAGCGGCACGCCACCGAGCGCGCCACCGCTGCCCCTGCCGAGCGCGCGGTCGGCGACCCGCGCGGCCTCGAGCGCTTGTGCGCGCGTCACGGAGATGAACGCATTGAGCGCGCCCGGGCCGCTCTCGATGCGCTCGATGCGTCCCAGGAGCTCGCTCACCAGCTCCACGCTCGACACCTTGCGCGCGCGCAGCGCCGCTGCGAGCTGCGTCAGCGTGCTGTTGTGAAGATCACCCACACGCGCCTCACTCGATGACCCTGGGCACGAGGTACAGCCCCGCCGCCGTAAGCGGCGCGTTCGCCTGGTACTGCTCGTGGTGGTCCGCCTCGGTGACGGCGTCCGGCCGCAGCCGCTGCGACAGGCCGGCAAGCGGATGCGCCATGGGCGCGACGTCGGCCGTGTCGCACGCATCGAGGGCGCCGACGAAGTCGAGAATGCGCGACAGGCTGTCCTGGTAGACCGGGATCTCGGAGGCCGTCAGGTCCAGGCGCGCCAGAGCGGCGATGCTTGCGAGCTGCTCGCGTGTGAGGGCCATGGGGAAGGTGATCCGTGCGCTGGAGAAGTGAGAAAACCAGCGCAAAATCATACATGTTGCCTTGCTGAATGTCCTGTCGGTTGCTAGATTACGCGCCACTTTTGGGGTCTCCCCGCGGTCAATCTTTCCGGTCGCTTCATGTTCAAACGCCTGCGCGGTTACTTCTCCAGCGATCTGTCGATCGACCTGGGTACGGCGAATACGCTGATCTACGTGCGCGACAAGGGCATCGTTCTCAATGAGCCCTCGGTGGTCGCGGTGCAGGACGAGCCCACGCGCGGCGGCAAGGTGATCGTCGCGGTCGGCATGGAGGCCAAGATGATGCTCGGGCGCACACCCGGCCATATCACCGCGGTGCGCCCCATGAAGGACGGCGTCATCGCGGATTTCACCTACACCGAGAAGATGCTGCAGCACTTCATCAACAAGGTGCATGGCAACCGCACCTTCAAGCCCTCCCCGCGCGTGCTGGTGTGCGTGCCGTTCGGCTCGACGCAGGTGGAGCGCCGCGCCATCCGCGAGTCGGCCGAAGGCGCGGGCGCCCGCAGCGTCTCCATCGTGAGCGAGCCGATGGCCGCGGCGGTCGGCGCCGGGCTGCCGGTGCACGAGGCGCGCGGCTCGATGGTGCTCGATATCGGTGGCGGCACCTCCGAGGTCGCCGTGCTGTCGCTGAATGGCGTCGTTTACGCCAACTCCGCGCGCATCGGCGGCGATCGCATGGACGAGGCGATCATGAACTACGTGCGCCGCAACTACGGCATCCTGATCGGCGAGGCGACGTCCGAGCGCATCAAGATCGAGATCGGCTCGGCGTACCCGGGACAGCAGGTGCGCGAGCTCTCGGTCAAGGGCCGCAATCTTTCCGAGGGCGTGCCGCGCAGCTTCACGCTCAACAGCAACGAGATCCTGGAAGCGCTGCAGGAACCGCTGCAGAGCATCGTGAGCGCCGTGAAGCAGGCGCTCGAGCAGACCCCGCCCGAGCTCGGCGCCGATGTCGCCGAGCGCGGCATCGTGCTCACCGGCGGCGGCGCCCTGCTGCGCGACATCGACAAGCTGCTTACGGAAGAGACCGGGCTCCCGGTGGTGGTCGCGGATGATCCGCTCACCTGCGTCGCGCGCGGCGGCGGCCGCATCCTCGAGCTGATGGACGAGTTGGGGCCCGGACACTTCGGCCTCGAATAGCGCGAGGAGCGCGCGAGTCTTAAGTGGCAGCGTTCGGGACAGGAGCCGGCAGACCGCTGGGGCGGGGCGGCTCCGCAGGATTCCGCTTCACGTTCTACGCGCTGCTGTCGGTCGTCATCATGTACCTCGACCAGCGCCAGCACTACCTGGAACAGCTGCGCTACGTGCTGCAGGCGGCCGCCTACCCGATCCAGCTGGCGGTAAACTCCCCTCCGGCCGCGTGGCGCTGGCTCCAGCGAAAGCCTGCAGACGCGCGAGGTGCTGCAGGCGGAGAACGCGCGGCTGCGCGCTGCGCAACGCGATCTTGAGTTGCGCTCCATGCGCTACGAGGCGCTGGCGCGCGAGAACGGTGAGCTGCGCGGTCTCGCCGCGGCACTGCCGCCGGTGGCCGAGCGCTGGCTGCCCGCGGAGATCGTCAGCATCCAGCTGAGCAGCCTGCGGCAGCGCCTGCTCATCGATCGCGGCGCGGCCAACGGAGTCTTCAAGGGACAGACGGTGCTCGATGACAAGGGGCTCATCGGGCAGACCACCCACGTCGGACCCTGGAGCGCGGAGGTCATCCTGATCACCGACCCCGAGCACGCGGTCCCGGTGCGCATCGAGCGCACCGGACTGCGCACCATCGCGGTCGGCAACGCCGACACCACCTCGCTCGCCCTGCCTTACCTCCCGGCCAACGCCGACATCAAGAGCGGCGACCTGCTGGTCACCTCGGGCCTCGGCGGCGTGTTTCCCGAAGGCTATCCGGTGGCGCGCGTGACCGAGGTGCATCGCGACGCCGTTCAGCCTCTCGCGCAGGTGCGTGCGGCGCCGCTGGCGCACATCGACACCGACAGCGAGGTCATGCTGGTGTGGTTCCGCGCCGACTATCCGGCCGCGCCCGCTGCAGGCGCCGGCTCCGAGCCGAAGAGCGGCAACGCGGCGATGCAACCGCAGGCCGTCAAGCCACGCGCCGCGGCGCCGGAATCGAAGCCGGCTGCAAACCCGCACCCGGCCGTGGCGCCACCTCGCGCGACGCCCTCGCCCGCCGCGCCGCCGGAGGCGCCGACCGCCCCCGATACCCCCCCAGCGGCGGCAGCGCCGCAGAAGGGGGAGCCGTGAACACCGACTCCCGCGGCCGCATGCTGCTCGCGCGCGCTGGTGGCGTTGATACTCACGGCGCTGCCGTTGCCGCCGTGGCTCGATATCCTGCGGCCGGCGTTCCTGGTTCTCATGGTGCTGTACTGGTCGGTGAATGCGCCGCGCACCGCCGGCCTTGGCCTCGGTTTCCTCGCAGGCCTGACGCTCGATGTCTTTCAGGGGCCGGTGCTCGGGGAGCATGCGCTGGCACTGACGCTGGTCAGCTACCTCGCGGTGCGGGAACACCAGCGCATCCGCTCCAAGCCGAGCTTCCAGCAGGCACTCCTGGTGTTCGCGGCGCTGCTCATTTATGAGTTCGTGGTGTTCGCGATCGATGGCTGGAGCGGCCATCCGGTCACGAGCCCGCAGCGCTGGGTCCATACCGTGACCGGCGCACTGGTGTGGCCACCCGCGGCTGCCATTCTCGCCTACGGCGCCGGGCGGCGCGCTTGAGGGCCGCCCGGGCGCTCTCATGAGAGTCTGACGCCTGCATGCCGGCCGTGCGCATCAAGGATCACTCGCGGGAACAGCGCCTGTTCGATCAGCGGGCGCTGATCTGCGCCGTGCTGATGGGACTCGCCACGGCCGGGCTCATCGTGCGCCTCGCCGTGCTGCAGGTGGTGCACCACGGCTACTACGCGGAGCTGTCGCAGGGCAACCGCGTGCGCACCGAGCCGATCCCCGCGGCGCGCGGGCTGATCCTCGACCGCAACGGCGAGGTGATCGCCGGCAACCAGCCCGCCTACCAGCTCGAGCTCGTGCCCGAGGAAGTGGCCCACGTCGACAAGACCCTCGCGAGCCTCGTGCAACTCGGACTGATCCGCGCCGAGGACGTCGGCGAGATCGAGCGCACCATCGAGTCGAGCCGCACTTTCGACAGTGTGCCGATCCGGCTGCGCATGTCGGAAGAGGACGTCGCGCGCTTCGCGGTGCGGCGCTTCGAGTTCCCCGGCCTCGATATCAAGACGCGCCAGACGCGCTGGTATCCGAACGGCGACCTGGCGGTGCACGCGCTCGGTTACGTGGGCGCGATCAGCGAGCAGGATCTCAAGTACATCGATCGCGCCGCATACGCGGGCACCTCCCTCATTGGCAAGCTCGGCGTCGAGAGCAACTTCGAGCGCCAGCTGCACGGCAGCAACGGCTTCCGCGAGCTGCTGGTGAACGCGCACGGGCGCTCGGTCGAGCGCCAGGGCGCCTTCGTGCCCACCAACCTGCACACGAGGACGCCCACCGCCGGCGAGGACCTGGTGCTGTCGATCGACCTCAAGGTGCAGCGCGTCGCCGAGAGCGGGCTGGCAGGCCACCGCGGCGCGGTGGTGGCCCTCGATCCCGGCAACGGCGACGTCATCGCGCTGGTGAGCCTGCCGGGTTTCGATCCCACGATGTTTGGCCGCGGCATCACCACGGCCGAGTACGGCGCGTTGCAGAACGACATCGACCGCCCGCTGTTCAACCGCGCGCTGCGTGGAACGTATCCTTCCGGCTCGACCATCAAACCGCCCATCGCGCTCGCCGCGCTCATCAATCACGCCATCGATCCGCAGCGGCAGGTCTTGTGCGCAGGCGTGTTTCACCTGCCGGGAAGCAGCCGCCAGTTCCGCGAGGGCAAGGACGGGCGCCACGGCCACGTCGCGCTGCAGGAGGCGATCTCGCGCTCGTGCGATGTGTATTTCTATGGGCTCGCAGCCACGCTCGGCGTGGATCGCATCGCCGCCTTTCTCGCCCCGTTCGGCTACGGGCAGGTGACCGGCATCGACATCGGCGGTGAGAAGCCCGGGATCCTGCCCTCACCGGAGTGGAAGCGAAAGGCGTTCAAGCGCCCCGAAGACCAGGCGTGGTTTCCCGGTCGAGACCGTCAACTTCGGCATCGGCCAGGGCTACCTGCTGGTCACGCCGCTGCAGCTCGCGCACGTGGCGGGCATCCTGGGCGAGCGCGGGCGCAATTTCCGGCCGCGGCTCGTCACCGCCACGCGTGATGCCACGGGTGGCATGCGGCGCATTGCGCCGGTCGAGGGAAAGCCCATCGTGGGCGTGAGCGAAGACGCCTGGAACCTGGTGGTGAACGGCATGATCGGTGCGACCCAGTGCAAGGCCTATTGCGGCACCGCGCACGTGGCCTTCAATGGGTCAGCCTACACTGTCGCCGGCAAGACCGGCACGGCCCAGGTGTTCAGCATCGCGCAGAACGCCAAGTACAACGCGCAAACCGTGCCCGAGCGGCTGCGTGATCACTCCTGGTTCATCGCCTTCGCCCCCGCCGAGGCGCCGCGCATCGCGGTGGCCGTCCTCGTTGAGAACGGCGGGTGGGGCGCGAGTGCGGCCGCGCCCATTGCGCGCAAGGTGCTCGACGCGTACCTGCTCGGCGCCGACGGTAAGGTGAAGCCGCAGTCATGATCTACCAGGAAGTCTCTTCCGCCTCGCGCACGCGCCGCACGCTCAGCGGGGCGGCGCGCGTGCTGCTCGAGCTGCGCATCGACGGCCCGCTGGTGGTGGGGCTGTCGCTGATCGCCGCCTACGGGCTGGTCGTGCTGTACAGCGCCTCCGGACAAAGCACCGCCACGGTGCTGCGCACCGCGGCACGGCTGCTGCTCGGCGCCATCGCCATGCTGCTGCTGGCGCGTGTCAATCCGAATTTTCTGCGCCGCTCGGCGCCGTGGCTGTACGCGGGCGGATGCCTGCTGCTCGTGATCGTCGCCGCCATCGGCCACATCGGCATGGGCGCGCAGCGCTGGCTGGATCTGGGTCTGTTTCGCTTCCAGCCCTCGGAGCTGATGAAGCTGGCCGTCCCCATGATGTGCGCCTGGTACCTGCACGAGCGGCCGTTGCCGCCGGGCGGGACGGCGCTCGCAGCGCTCGGCCTGATGATCCTGCTGCCGGTGGGGCTGGTCGCGATGCAGCCCGACCTCGGTACCGCGGCACTCATTGCGGTGGCGGGCGCGCTGGTCATCGTGCTCGCCGGGCTGCGCCTGCGGGTGATCGTGGGACTCGTAGCGCTCGGCACCATCGCGGCCTGGTTCAGCTGGAGTTTCATGCATGACTACCAGCGCAAGCGCGTGCTCACCTTCCTCAACCCGCAGACCGATCCGCTCGGCGCTGGCTACCACATCATCCAGTCGCAGATCGCGATCGGCTCGGGCGGAGTGTTCGGCAAGGGCTGGATGAACGGCAGCCAGGCGCAGCTGCAATTTCTGCCCGAGCGCTCGACCGATTTCGTCTTCGCGGTGATCGGCGAGGAGTTCGGCCTGCTCGGGTTGTTGCTGCTGCTCATGCTCTACGTGTTCGTGGTCGGCCGCGCCATCTATCTCGCCACTCAGACGCAGGACACCTTCGCACGCCTGCTCGCCGGAAGCCTGGCGCTCACCTTCTTCGTCTATGTCTTCATCAATGCCGGCATGGTCACGGGGCTCCTGCCGGTGGTCGGCGTGCCGCTGCCGCTGGTGAGCTACGGCGGCAGTTCCGTCGTGACGCTCCTCGCCGGCTTCGGTATTCTCATGGCGCTCTATTCGCGGCGGAAACTCGTCGGATCGTAGGTGAGGCGCTGTCCTTCATTCCTGCTGGTGCTGGTGCTGCTGCTGCGCATGCAAGCCGCTGGCCGCGCAGCCGGCGGCCGGGCCGGGCTTCGACCTGCGACGGCCGGAGATCGTGGCGTTCGTGGATACCGTGGTACGGCAGGACGGGCTGGACCGCAGGCAGGTGCGCCGTCTGCTGAAGGAGGCGCAACCCCAGCCGAAGATCATCGAGATCATGACTCGGCCGCTGGAGAAGGTCGCCCCATGGTGGGAGTACCGCGAGCGCTTCCTGACCGAGGAGCGCATCAGCGACGGGGCGCAATTCTGGAACGAGCACCGGCTGTCGCTCGAGCGCTTCGCGAGCCAGTACCAGGTCCCGCCGGAATACCTGGTGGCGATCCTCGGGATCGAGACCAAGTACGGCCGCATGACCGGACGCTACCGCGTGCTGGACGCGCTCGCCACGCTCGCCTTCGATTATCCCCCGCGCCACAGCTACTTCAGCAGCGAGCTCGAGCAGTTCCTGCTGCTGGTGAAGGAGGTGAGGCTCGATCCGCTCACCACGACCGGCTCCTACGCCGGTGCCATGGGCGCCCCGCAGTTCATGCCCTCGGTGTACCGCCGCTTCGCGGTGGATGCCAATACCGACAGGCGGCGCGATCTGTGGGGTGACTGGGACGACATTCTGGCGAGCGTGGCGAACTACCTGCGCGAGCATGGCTGGACGCCCGGGGCGCCCGTGCTGGCGGAGGTCAGCCTCGACCCGGACCCGACGTTTCAGATCGAGCCTCGCAACGTGGAGCTCAACGAGACCGTCGATTCCCTCGCAGCGCACGGGGTGCGCATCAACCAGCAGGCGCCGGCGGATACCCGGGCGGTGCTGCTCTCCGCCGAGCAGCGCGACGGCCCCGCCTACCGCGTGGGGTTTCACAACTTCTACGTGATCACGCGCTACAACAGCAGCGCCCGCTACGCGATGGCCGTGCATGACCTCGCGCAGGCGATCGCGCAGCGCGTGCGTGCGCAAACGGCGGCGGCCGCGCCTTGAAGCGGCCGCGCCGCCTGGGCTCCCCCGCCGTGCGCAGCAGCGCGTCGGCGCTTTGCCTTCTCGCGCTCAGCGCCTGCGCCGGCATTGCGCACCGGCCCGGCGCGCCCGCGCCGGTGGCGCCAGCGGCCGCGCCGTCCCTGCCGCCCGACCTCGCCGCCGTCCCCGATGCGGTGCCGCGGCGCGAGCCGCGCAGCGCCCACGGTAATCCGCCTTTCTACGACGTGTTGGGCAAGCGCTACTTCGTGCTCGCCGGCGCCGACGGCTACCTCGAGCGCGGGGTCGCCTCCTGGTATGGCCCCACCTTCCACGGCGGCAACACCTCCAGCGGCGAGCTCTACGACATGTACGCCATGAGCGCCGCTCACAAGACGCTCCCGCTGCCGTGCTACGCGCGCGTCACCAACCTCAGGAACGGCAGGAGCGTCGTGGTGCGCATCAACGACCGCGGGCCCTTCGTCGCCAATCGCCTCATCGATCTTTCCTACACCGCAGCCGCCAGGCTCGACATGATCCGCGACGGCACCACGCTGGTGGAGGTGCGGGCACTTACCCCCGGCGTGCCGGATGAGCTCACCCGCAGCCGACCAATTGCCGCCGCCCTCGCTGTACGTGCAGGCGGGCGCGTTCGCCGATGTCCACAACGCCGAGCGGCTGCTCGGGCGGCTGCAGGCTGCGGGCCTCGCGAGCGCATTCGTGACCTCCCCGCTGCAGGGGAGGTCGCATCTGTATCGGGTGCGCTTAGGTCCCGTGGGCAGCGTCGCCGAGTTCGATGCGCTCACCGCGCGGTTGGCCGCGCTCGGCATCACAGACGCGCGGCTGGCGCTCGACTGAGGCACGGCGCGCCGCGACACCGCCGTGCCGCGCTTGGGTTAAGATCCGTCAGGCGCGCTCGAAACTCGAGGAGGAATAGTCAGCAGTGATCCGCTTCCCGCTCGCCGCTCTCGCCATGGCGCTCATTGCCGGCGTCGCACAGGCCGCGGCCCCGATCCCCGCGCCTCCCGCGGTCAAAGCGCGCGCCTACATCGTGATGGACCATTTCAGCGGACGAATACTGGCGCAGAGCAACGCCGACGAGCACGCCGAACCTGCCAGCCTCACCAAGCTCATGAGCGCCTACGTGGTGTTCAGTGCGCTGGCCGAGGGGCGCATAAAGCTCACCGACATGGCCACCATCAGCGAGCACGCCTGGCGCACCCAGGGTTCGCGCACGTTCGTGCAGGTCGGCACGCAGGTGCCGGTGGACATCCTCCTCAAGGGAATGATCGTGCAGTCGGGGAATGATGCGACCATCGCGCTCGCCGAGCACATCGGCGGCAGCGACGCTGCGTTCGCGCAGATGATGAACGAGTACGCTCGGCGGCTCGGCATGAAGTCGAGCCATTTCGTCAACAGTGACGGGCTCCCCTCGCCGGAGCACTACAGCACGGCGCGCGACCTGGCCACGCTCTCGAGCGCGCTGATCCGGCAGTTCCCCCAGTACTACCCCCTCTTCAGCCTGCGGGAGTTCGTGTGGAACAACATCCGCCAGGGCAACCGCAACACGCTGCTCGGCCGCGACCCCAGCGTCGACGGCCTGAAAACCGGGCACACGGACAGCGCCGGCTTCTGCCTGGCGAGCTCCGCGCAGCGCAACGGCATGCGTCTGGTGTCGGTCGTGATGGGCGCCCCGAGCGAGAAGGCGCGCGAGGAGGCGAGCGCGGCGCTGCTCAACTACGGCTACACCTTCTTCGAGACCATCCGCATCAAGGCGGCGCGCGAGACGGTACTCAAGCCGCGCGTCTACAAGTCCGCGAGCGAGTTCGCGGCGGTGGGCGTGCCCTACGATGTGTATGCGACGGTGGGCCGCGGCACCGCGGGAGCGCTCCACACCAGCGCGCGCCTGAGCAGCGAACCGCTGCTCGCGCCGCTCGCCGCCGGCAAGGCGGTGGGCGAACTCACTGTCGCCGATGCGAGCGGCGAGGTGATCGCGCGCGTGCCGCTCGTGACGCTCGCGGCCGTCCCGCAGGGAAGCCTGTGGACGCGCCTCACGGACAGCGTGGCGCTGTGGATGCACTGACGAGGCGCGCATGGCCGAGCCGCTGACGCTGTGCTACCTGAACGGCGCCTACCTGCCACTCGCCGAGGCGCGCATCTCGCCGCTCGACCGCGGCTTCCTTTACGCCGACGCGGTCTACGAGGTCATGCCGGTGTACGGCGGCCGTCCGTTCCGCTTCGCCGCCCACACCGAGCGGCTGGCCCGCAGTCTTGCGGGCATCGGCATGGAGGATCCGCACAGCCGCGCGGAATGGCGTGCGATCCTCGCCACGCTCATCGAGCGTAACGGCGGCGGCGACCAGTACGTGTACTGGCAGGTGACGCGCGGCGCGCAGCTCGGCCGCACCCACGCGCCGCTCCCGCACATCCCGCGCACGGTGTTCGCCTTCTGCGCGCCGCTGCCGCCGACCAGCGCCGACACGCTCGAGAAGGGCGTCAGCTGCGTGACCGCGGCGGACACGCGCTGGGCGCGTTGCGACATCAAGTCCATCGCGCTGCTCGCCAACGTGCTGCTGCGGCAGCTGTCGGTGGAAGCGGCCGCGGCCGAGACCATCCTGCTGCGCGACGGCGAGCTGACGGAAGCCTCCGCGTCCGCGGTGCACGTGGTGCTGGGCGGCGAGGTGCTGATGCCGCCGTATTCGCGCCGCATCCTCGCCGGAACCACGCGCGGCGCACTCGAGGAGATGGCTGGCGCGCGCCGCCATCCATTGGCGCGTGGTGCCGATCAGCGAAGCGCAGCTGCGCGGCGCCGATGAAGTGTGGATCTCGGCTGCCACGCGCGAGGTGCAGGCCGTGACCTCGATCGACCGGCACGCGGTCGGCAGCGGAAAACCGGGCCCGCTGTGGCGACGCGTGTACGATGAGCTGCAGCGCTACAAGCAGGAGCTCGCCGGGACCCCGTGGTGAACGCGCTGCAGGCCCTCACTGTTTCCCAGCCGACTATCCGCTCAAGGTGGTCGGGCGGCCGGACGGGGAATTCCGCGCCCGCGTGCATGCGATCGTGCTGCGCCACGCGCCCGGGCTCGAGGCGGAGCGCGTGCGCGAGCGCCGCAGCGCCAACGGCAACTTCCTCTCGATCTCCTACCTGTTGCGGGCCGAGAGCCGCGACCAGGTCGAAGCGCTGGTCGCGGAGCTGCGCTCCTGCAGCGGAGTGCTGCTGCTGCTCTAGGGGGGCTGGCCGCTCCAGGGACACTCCAGGGGGCCGCTCCAGAGACGCTCCAGGCTCGCTGCGCCTGTGACCCGTCTGTCACCGCTCCGTCACCGCGGGGACACTGACGTCCGCGCGACGCCCCCGGTAGCATCCAGCAATGTCCATCACGCTCGATCAGGTCACCAAGCACTACGCGGGCGCGCCGGTCGTCAACGATGTCTCGCTCGACATCGGCGACGGGGAGTTCTTCGTGCTGCTCGGCCCCAGCGGCAGCGGCAAGAGCACGCTGCTGCGCGCCATCGCCGGCCTCTCGGGCGTCGACCACGGCCGCATCGCACTGCACGGCCGCGACGTGACCCATGTGGCTGCGCGCAAGCGCGGCGTCGGCCTGGTGTTCCAGAACTACGCGCTGTTTCGCCACATGACGGTCGCAGAGAACATCGAGTTCGCGCTGCGCGTGCGCCGCATGTGGGGCAAGGCGCGGCGGCGGCGGCGCCAGGAGCTGCTGCGGCTGGTCGCGCTCGAGGGCATGGATCAGCGTCTGCCGGCGCAGCTCTCCGGCGGACAGCAGCAGCGCGTCGCCGTGGCGCGCGCGCTCGCGCACAAGCCCGAGGTGCTGCTGCTCGATGAGCCCTTCGGCGCGCTGGATGCCAAGATCCGCGAGGAGCTGCGCCGCACGATCCGCCAGGTGCAGCGCGAGCTCGGTATCACCACCGTGCTGGTGACGCACGACCAGGAGGAAGCCTTCGCCATGGCCGACCGCATCGGCATCATGAATCTCGGGCGGCTGCTCGAGATGGGCGCGCCGCACGAGCTGTACTCGCGGCCCGCCACGCGCTTCGTCGCCACCTTCCTCGGCGCCGCCAACCTGATCCTCGCCCGGCGCACGCCCGACGGGATCCAGGTGGGCGCCGCCACCGTCGCCGCCGGCGAGCGCCCCGCGGCGTCGCACGAGCACGAGGTGGTGGCGGTGGTGCGCCCGGAGGAAGTCGAGGTCGCCCCCGCACGCGAGGCGCTCGCCTCGCGGCTATCTCGCGCACGGCGTGGTCGAGGAGGTGGTCTTCACCGGCGCGCTCGAGCGGTTGCGCGTGCGGCTCGCGGAAGGTGCGCAGGCACCGCTGCTCGCCTACGCCGACGGCGATACGAGCAGCGCGCTGCAGGTGACGCGCACGCAGCACGAGCAGCGCGGCTTCGAGGTGCGCACCGGACAGAGCGTCGCCATCGGCGTGCGCCGCCTGCACGTGCTGCCCACTCCGCTGTCGAGCTTCACCGCCTGCGCCCCGACGCCGGCGCTGGCGGAGGCGCTCAGTCGCCAGCCGCTGCTCGCCGAGCTCGCCGCGCGCATGAAGACGCGCATCGCGCTGCGCGTCGAGCCGCGGCTGGGCGCGGCGGATGCGCCGGACGCAGGCAGGAGCGGCCTTCGTCGGCACCACCGTCATCGCCTCGCAGGCCGACTGCGCGCAGCGCGCCGAGTGGCTGCTGCGCCGGGGCGCGCAGCGACCTGCTGGTGTTGCCTGAGCACGCCGCTGCCCCGCAGCGGGTGCTGATTCACTGGCCTGGGCGAAGCCGTGCGCAGTGCGACCCTCGGCATGTCGGCGAGCGTGCTGCGCCACGTCCCGGCGGAAGCGGTGTACGTCGGAATCTTCCCCGCCGACGACGCCGGCAGCCAGCCGCACGGCATGCGCGAACTGCTCGATGCGCGCTCGGAGGCGCAGGCGGCGCATGGGCTGGAGATGCGCACCGAGCTGCGCTTCGGCGACGTCGCGCAGCGAGCTGGCGCGGCGCCTGGCGGAATCTCCCGCGCAGATGCTGATCGTCGGAGTCACCGACCTGGCGCGCTTCGCCGAGCGCTTCCGTGCGCTGCTCGATGGCGGGCAGTGGCCGGTGCTCATCGTGCAGCACGGCTGCGCCATGAGCTTTCGCAAGCCCAGCGTCCTGCCCGGCTTCGGGCTGACTTTCGGCTTCACGACCTTTTTCCTCTCCGCCATCGTGCTGCTGCCGCTGGCGGCGCTGGTGCTGGCGGCGGCCTCGATGCACTGGAGCGATCTCGCTGCACGTGGTCCTCGAGCCCGCGCGCACTCGGCTCCTACCGGCTGTCCTTCGGCGCATCGCTCCTCGCCGCATCGATCAACCTGGTGTTCGGCTTCATCATCGCCTGGACGCTGGTGCGCTACGAGTTTCCCGGCCGCAAGATCATCGACGCGCTGATCGACATGCCGTTCGCCCTGCCAACCGCCGTGTCGGGCATCGCGCTCACCACCGTGTTCGCGCAGAACGGCTGGATCGGCCGCTATCTGGAGCCGCTCGGGCATCAAGGTGGCCTACACCTGGCTCGGCGTGACGCTCGCCCTGACGCTGATCAGCATGCCGTTCGCGGTGCGCGCCGTGCAGCCGGCGCTGCTCGAGGTGCAGCGCGAGCTGGAAGATGCGGCCGAGACGCTCGGCGCCGGGCGCCTCTACGTGTTCCGCCGCATCATCCTCCCCACCGTGCTGCCGGCGCTGCTGACCGGCTTCACGCTCGCCTTCGCGCGCGCGGTCGGCGAGTACGGCTCGGTCATCTTCATCGCCGGCAACCTGCCGATGAAGACCGAGATCACCCCGCTGCTCATCGTCATTCACCTGGAGGAGTTCGACTACCAGGGCGCGGCGGCTCTCGGCGTGGTGATGCTCGCCATCTCCTTCGTCATGCTGCTCACCATCAACCTGCTGCAGGCCTGGGGCCGCCGGCGCCACGTGCGGGCGGCGCACTGATGGCCGCCGCACTGCCTCCAGGCGCGCTCGCGGACGATGCCGCGCGCCCCGGGCAGCACACCTGGATGCACGCCATCGTGCGCTGGCTGTTCATCAGCGTGTCGCTCGGCTTTCCTGGCCGCGGTGCTGCTCGCGCCGCTCGCGACGGTGTTCGCCATGGCGCTCGCCCAAGGGGTGCGCGGCCTATCTGCACAGCTTCGCCGATCCCGACACCGCTGCCGCCATCCGCCTGACCCTCACCACCGCGCTGGTGGTGGTGCCGATCAACACCGTGTTCGGACTGGCGGCAGCCTGGGCGATCGCCAAGTTCGAGTTCCGCGGCAAGAGCGTGCTCATCACGCTCATCGATCTGCCGCTGGCGGTCTCGCCGGTGATCTCGGGCATGGTGTTCGTGCTGCTGTTCGGCTTGCACGGCTGGTTCGGCGCCGTGGCTGCAGGAGCACGATCTTTCCATCGTGTTCGCGCTGCCGGGGATCATGCTGGCCACCATGTTCGTGACCTTCCCGTACGTGGCGCGCGAGCTGATCCCGCTCATGCAGCAGCTCGGCAACGACGAGGAGGAAGCCGCCATCACCCTCGGCGCCGGCGGCTGGATGACCTTCTTCCGCGTGACGCTGCCGAAGGTGCGCTGGGGCCTGGTGTACGGCATGGTGTTGTGCAACGCGCGCGCCATGGGCGAGTTCGGCGCGGTATCGGTGGTGTCCGGACACATCCGCGGCGCTCACCAACACCATGCCGCTGCACATCGAGATTCTCTACAACGAATACAACTTCGTGGGCGCCTTCGCCGTCGCCTCGCTGCTCACCCTGCTCGCGGTGCTGACGCTGATCGTCAAGACGCTGGTCGAGCGCACCGGCTACCGCAGGCGCTGACGCGATGCTCGAGCGTCTCAGACGCCTGCGCAGCACGCTGTGGCCCGACCCTGGCACGACCAGCCTCAGCTGGTGGCTGGTCGCGATCCACCTGGCGCTGGTGCTGCTGGTGGCCGGTCGGCATCACCTGGTCCGCGAGCCGCGAGCTGCGCGACCTGGCCGATGAGCAGGGCAAGGCACGCGTGCAGCTCGCGGCCGCGACCGCGCGCGAGGATCTGCGGCGCATGGGCGAGGATGCGCACGCCGCCGCGCGCGCGCTCGCCGACCGGCCGACGCTGCAGCGCCTGCTGGCGGAGGGCCAGCAGCGAAGCGCTGGCGCCGTTCCTGCGCCGCTCCTGCGAGGCCGCCGGCGTGGACGCCTGCGCGGTGCTCTCCGGCAAGACCGTGGTCGCGGTGGCCGGGCCGGCGCTCGACTGGCAGCAGGCCGTCACCGCCGCCGCCGAGCAGGGCGCGACATTCCTGGCGCTGCCGGCCACCGAACGCGTGCCGCTGCTCGGCGCGCGCGCCGCGCTCGGCGACCAGGGGCTGACGGTGTACGTGGTGCGGCGGCTGGACGAGAAGCTCGCGCGCAGCCTGAGCGACGCAGGTGGGCGCGGAGGTGCGGCTCATCGACTACCGCACCTACACCAGCGGCCCGGTGAGCGCGTTCACGCCGCTGTACTCGGCGGCACTCGCCGACGGCCACTCCGCCGTGCAACGCATCGACGCCGCAGGATGCTTACGCATGCGCCGTGCCGGTGTTCGCCTCCAGCGGCGAGGCGATCGCCCTCATCGAGGCGCTGCTGCCCACCAGCGCGGTCGACACTTCCGCGCGCCACTTCCTGCACAGGCTGCTGATCGCCGCCCTGCTCCTCGCCGCGCTGGCGGTGCTGGCCGGCGGTGATCCTCGGCGAGCTGGTTGCCGGCCCGGTGCGCGCGCTCACCGCCGCCGCTACCCGCCTCGGCGCCGGTGACTTCTCCGCCTCCATTCCGACCGGCGGAGCCGCAGAGGTCGGCGCGCTGGCGCGCACGATGGAGGACATGCGCCGCAACCTCATCGAGCTCACCAGCACGCTGCGCCGGCGCGAGGCCGAGGCGCGGGCGGTGCTCGGCGGCATCGTCGAGGGCGTTTACGCGGTCGACAAGAACCGCATCATCCGCTACCTGAATCCGCAGGCGGCGCGGCTGCTGGGCGTCACGCCCGAGGAGGCGATCGGCCGCTTCTGCGGCGACGTGCTCAAGCCACGCGAGGAGGAGGGCCGCCGCCCCTGCGACTTCCGCTGCCCGATCGTGCAGGCGCGCAGCGAGGGCAGCGCCAAGGCCATCGAGCACCTCGGCGCCGGGCCGGGCGAGGCGCGCACCACGGTTATCACCAGCGCCGCGCCGGCCGATGGTCTGCAGGTGCAGGTGATGCGCGACGAGACCGAGCTGGAGGCGGTGCGGCGGGCGCGCGACTCGGTGCTCGCCAACATCTCGCACGAGTTCCGCACTCCGCTCGCCGCGCAGCTCGCCTCCATCGAGCTGCTGCTCGCGGGCCTCGACGACATGCCGCGCCCGCAGCAGCGCGAGCTGGTGGCCTCCCTCGAGCGCGGCACGCTGCGCCTGACCCGGCTGATCGACAACCTGCTCGAGAGCGTGCGCATCGAGTCCGGACAGCTCGGCATCCGCCAGCAGCGCGTGGCGCTCGGCGAGATCATCGCGGACGCGCAGGCCCTGGTCGGCTCACTGCTCGCGCAGCGCCGCCAGAGCCTCGAGGTGAGCCTGCCGGAGAACCTGCCGCTGTTGAACGGCGACCAGACGCGCCTCACCCAGGTGTTCGTCAACGTGCTCGCCAACGCCAACAAGTTCGCTCCCGAGGACAGCGTGGTGCGCATCGGCGCCGCAGCCCAGGCCGGTACCGTGCGCGCCTGGGTCGAGGACGAAGGCGCAGGGCCCGGCCGCCGGCGAGGGCGCGCAGCTGTTCGCCCGCTTCAGCCGCGGCGACAGCGAGCCCGAGCCCGCCGGTCTCGGGCTCGGACTGTGGCTGGTCAAGTCGATCATCGAGCGTCATGCCGGCAGCGTCGCCTTCGAGCGCACCGCCGCCGGCCGCACCCGCTTCACCGTCACGCTGCCGGCGGAGAGTAGCGCATGAAAGTGCTGGTTGCCGACGATGATGCCGACCTGCGCGAGCTGATTGCCTTCACCCTCACGCAGGCGGGCTACCTGGTGCTCAAGGCCGCCGACGGCGCCGCGGCCCTGCGTCGCTTCACGGAGGACTCCGCGGACCTGGTAGTGCTCGATATCAACATGCCGGGCCTGTCCGGATTCCAGGTGTGCGAGGCGATCCGTGCCCGCTCGCGCGTGCCGGTGATGATGCTCACGGTGCGCGGCGAGGAGGAAGACCTGGTGCACGCGCTCGGCCTCGGGGCCGATGACTACCTGACCAAACCCTTCAGCCCGCGCACCCTCCTGGCCCGCATCAAGGCGCTGTTGCGTCGCGCCGGGATGGAGCCCGCGGCGCCCCTCGTTGCCGGGCGCGTGGCGCTCGATCTGGCGGAGCATACGGTGCGCATCGCGCACGGCGAGCCGGTGCAGCTCACCAAGCTCGAGCTGCGGCTGCTGCAGATGCTGCTCGCCAATGCCGGGCACACCGTCAGCTCCGATCGGCTGCTGGTGCAGGTGTGGGGACATCGCAGCGGCGGGGATCGCCAGCTGCTGAAGCAGCTGGTGCATCGCCTGCGGCAGAAGATAGAGGCGGACCCGGCGGCGCCGGTGCTGCTGCGCACCGCGGCGGCAGGCTACAAGCTCATTGTCGACTGAGCGGCGCGCGGCCAGAGCAACGCGCGGCACACCCGCTAAGGCGTGGAGATCTGATCGAACACGCCGCCGTCGCTGAAGTGCGTGCGCTGCGCGCCAGGCCAGCCGCCGAAGTCGGCAATTGTAGCGAGCTGCAGCTGCGGAAAGCGTTCGCTGTAGCGCGCCGCGACGGCCTCGTCGCGCGGGCGGTAGTAGTGCCGGGCGATGATCTCCTGGCCTTCGCTGCTGTAGAGGTAACCGAGATACGCGCGCGCCAGCTCGCGCGTGCCGTGGCGCAGCGCCACCTTGTCGACCACCGCCACCGGCGGCTCGGCGAGAATGCTCACCGAGGGCACGATGACCTGCAGCTGATCCGCGCCGACTTCGCGCACCGCGAGGAGCGCCTCGTTCTCCCAGGCGATGAGGACATCGCCGAGGCCGTTATGAACGAAGGTGGTGGCGGAAGCGCGCGCTCCGGCATCGAGCACCGGCACGTTGCGGTACAGCCGGCGCACGAACTCCCGCGCGCTCTCCTCGTTCCCGCCCGGCTGCGCGCGCGCCCAGGCCCAGGCCGCGAGGTAGTTCCAGCGCGCCCCGCCTGAGGTCTTGGGGTTGGGGGTGATGACCGCCACACCCGGCCGCACCAGATCGCCCCAGTCGCGGATGGCCTTCGGGTTGCCATGCCGCACCAGCAAGACGATCGTGGAGGTGTAGGGCGAGCTGTTGTCGGGCTGCAGGGTTTGCCAGTTGAGCGGCAGGAGCTTGCCTTGCGCGGCGATGGCGTCGATGTCGGCCGCCAGCGCCAGCGTGACGACATCCGCGGCGAGACCTTCGATGACCGAGCGCGCCTGCGTGCCCGAGCCACCGTGCGACTGCTCGACGCGCAGCTCCTGACCGGTCTTCGCCTTCCAGTACCTGGCAAACGCTGCGTTGAATTCCGCGTACAGCTCGCGCGTCGGATCGTAGGAGACATTGCGCAGCGTCACACGCGTGGCGCCCCCGGGTGCGCCCGAGCGGCTGCAGGAGCCGAGCGCCGCGAGGGCGAGAGCAGCGAGCGCGAGAACGGCGGCCGAGCGCATCAGCAGATGCTAGCCGCGCGCGGGGCGGCTGTCAGTCGCAGCGCGGTTACGGCTCGGCCGATGCGCTACAGGCGCAGCGCGCGCCGCAGATGCGGCTCGAGTGCGGCGGCGCAGGCGGCCACCGTGCGCGGGCCGCCGAGCTCGGATAGCTGCGTCATCCGCAGGCCCTGGTAGCCACAGGGATTGATGCGGTTGAAGGGCTCGAGGTCGAGCGCCACGTTGAGCGCGAGGCCGTGATAGCTGCCGAAGCGGCGCACGCGCACGCCGACGCTCGCGAGCTTGGCTCCCGCCAACGTAGACCCCGGGCGCCGCCGCGCCGGCCCTCGGCGCGGATGCCGAACTGCGCCGCGAGCTCGATGACGCCGCGCTCGAGCGCCGTGACGAAAGCACGGATGCCGAGCCCCAGGCGTTCCAGATCCACGAGCGGATACACCACGAGCTGACCCGGTCCGTGGTAGGTCACCTGTCCGCCGCGATCGACCTGCACGACCGGGATGTCGCCCGGCGCCAGCAGGTGCGCGCGGCTGGCATTCACTCCCAGGGTGAACACCGGCGGGTGCTCGAGAAACCAGATCTCATCGGCTGTCGCGGCGGTGCGCTGCTCGGTGAAGCGCTGCATCGCGCGCCAGGTGGGCTCGTACTCGAGCAACCCGAGGTGGCGCATCACGGCGGCGGGCCGTACCGTCCCGCGCACTGCGGGCACGGCCGCCGCGGCGGCGGCGTGCGCGGCGCGGCGGCCGGCGGGAGCTCGGCGCTCACGTCGCGTGACTCCGGTTGTCGAGGCCCGCGTTGTTGCGATTGAGCGCCTGCTCGGCGCGATAGCTCGAGCGCACCAGCGGACCTGCGACGCACTCGAGAAAGCCTCGCGCGAGCGCGCGCTCGCGATAGCGATCGAACTCCGCGGGCGTGACGAAGCGCTGCACGGCAAGGTGGTTGCACCGTCGGGCGCAGGTACTGGCCGAGCGTCACGATGTCCACGCCGGCGCTGCGCAGATCCGCGAGCGTCGCATCGATCTCCTGCGTCGCGTCTCGCCCAGCCCCAGCATGAGGCTGCTCTTTGTGAGCACCTCGCGCTCGGTGCGCTTGGCATGGGCGAGCACCCGCAGCGTCTGCTCGTAGCCGGCGCGCGGATCGCGCACCGGATGCGTCAGCCGCCGCACCGTCTCGATGTTCTGGGCGAACACCTCGATCCCCGAGTCGACCACTGTCGCGACGTCGGCGAGCACTCCCTGGAAGTCCGGCGTCAGCGCCTCGACCGCAGTGTGGGGGTTGCGCGCTTGATGGCGCGCACGCAGGCGGCGTAGTGCGCCGCGCCCCCGTCCGGGCAGGTCGTCGCGATCGACGGAGGTCAGCACCACGTACTTGCAGCCGCATGAGCTCGACAGTGCGCGCGGCGTTCTCGGGCTCATCCGCATCCAGCCAGCCGTGCGGGTTGCCGGTGTCCACGGCGCAGAAGCGGCACGCGCGCGTACACACCGCGCCCATCAGCATGAGGGTGGCGGTGCCGGCGTTCCAGCACTCACCGATGTTCGGGCACTTGGCCTCCTCGCACACCGTCGCGAGGCGGTGCTCCCTGACGAGCGCGCGCACGGCACTGGAAGCCCGTGCCGGTGGGAGCATTCGCCTTCAGCCAGGCGGGCTTGCGCGCGACGGCGCCCGGGGCCTGCAGCACCGCCGGTCTTGATGCCGTCGCGGATCGCCGTAAACCCCTGCGATGTAAGGTATTTTTCGCCGCTGCGCAGCGCGCGCGACGTCGGCCACTACGGGAATGCCCTTCAGCTGCGGCATGCTCTCATTGTACCTCAGGGACCGGTCTGCGGGATTCGGGCGGCCAGCTGCGCCAGGCGCTCCGCGCTCCCCACATCGCACCACTCGCCGCGGTGCAGCTCACCGCGCACCCGCCGCGCCTGGCGATCGCGCGCTTCAGCAGCGGCAGCAGGGGGAAACTTGCCCGGCGGGCAACCAGAAAGAACTCCGGCCGGTAGACGCCGACGCCGGAATAAGTGAACGCGGCCGACCTCACGGTCGACGACCACGTCCGCCTTCGACGCGAAATCCCCACGCGGGTGATGCGGCGGGTTCGCCACGAGAACGAGCGTCCGATGCGCGTGCGCCTCGGGCGCCAGATGCAGCCGGCGGAAGTCGATATCCGTCCAGATATCGCCGTTCACGACCAGGAACGGGTCCCGGCCCGAGCAGCGGCAGCGCCGAAAATGCCGCCGCCGGTCTCGAGCGGCACCGGACCCTCATCGCTCCAGGTGATGGAGAGCCGAACTCGCGGCCGTCGCCGAGCGCCGCACGCAGCTGCTCGCCGAGCCAGGACAGATTGATGACTACCTCGCGGACCCCGGCGCGCGCGAGACGCCGCGAGGTGCCACGCGATCAGCGGCCTGCCCGCCGACCGGCACCAGTGGCTTGGGCAGCGCGTCAGTGAGCGGGCGCATGCGCTCGCCGCGCCCGGCCGCCAGCAGCATCGCCTTCATGCGCGCTGTCCCGCGCGGGCTCGCGCATGCCTCGGCAGCGACCCGCTCATTGGCGCGCGCGGCAGCTCCGCCACCACCCGCTCCTCCAGGAAGCGCGCCGAGCTGCGCCAGCTCCGCGATACCGCGCGCACGTATCGCGCACATAATCCAGCGTGAGCGGCAGGTCCGTCAGGTAGCCGCGCCTTGCCATCGCGGTACCACAGGCGGCAGAAGATCCCGAGCACCTTGATGTGCCGCTGCACGCCTATCAGATCGAACCAGCGCAGGAACTCGCGCTTCGCTCCGCGCCGCTCAACGCCCCCGCGTCGCCCTGAGCAGCAGCGCGCGATAGCCGCTCACCCAACGCACCACGCGCTCACGCGGCCAGGCGATGTAACAGTCCTTCAGCAAGCGACACGAGGTCGTAGCCGACAGGTCCGCGCAGCGCGTCCTGGAAATCGATGATGCCGGGATTGCGGTCGCGCAACCACCATGAGATTGCGCGAGTGAAAGTCGCGGTGCACAAACACCGTCGGCTGCGCGAGCGCCTCCCGATCAGGAACTCGAAACGTCCGCGCGATCATCCGCGACTCGGCATCCGACAGACGCGAGCCGACAGATGCCGCCCGAGAAACCACTCCGGCATGAGCGCCATCTCGCGCGCGAGCTCGCTCACGGTCGTAAGGAGGCGAGCTCCGCTGCACGCGGCGCGCCCGCGCACCTGGATGTCGGCGAGCACGCGCAGCGCATCCCCGTACAGCGCGCTCCGGATCGTCCCCCGCATTGAAGTCGCGCAGGTAATGCGTTCGCGCCGAGATCCTCCAGCAGCAGCAGGCCACGAGCCGTATCGGCCTGGTGCACGTGGCGGCACGTGCGCGCCGAGGGTCTCGAGCAGCCGCGTCACCTTCAAATAGGGCCGCACGTCTTCCTTACCCGGGCGGCGCGTCCATCACGATGTAGGTCGCGCCGTTGTTAAACGCACGGAAGTAGCGCCGGAAGCTCGCGTCAGCTGAAGCCGGCTCGATGCGTTCACCGGCTTCAATCCCAGATCGCGAGACAACCATTCGTGTATCAGCGCGAGTCGCGCGTCGATCTCAGGCATGCGAGACGTCGAGTTTTTCGCGCCCTCGGCATGAGGGCGCGCCATTATAATGCCGCCCCTCATGCTGCGTCCGAACCCCATCTGGCTCGCCATAGTCTCATGTTCGGCAGCCCTCATGCCCGCTGGCACGAGCCGCTGATCCGAGCTGCCCGTCACCGACACCGGTGCGCCGCCCTCCTGCCGCAAGTGCCGCCGGCGTCGACGCCGAAGCTAAAGGGCGAAAAGGACGTCGCTACGGGCGGCAACGATCGATATAGATGCCGACCACACCGTCGCCGACGCTGACGGCAAAAAGGCCACGTTTACGGGAAACGTCGTGGTCCGCCAGGGCGACCGGCAGTTCAAAGCCGACCGGGTCGATGTGGATTCCCACAAGAACATCAAAGGCCAGGGACGGCGTCGACTACACCGATCCGATCGTGCACATCCTCGGCGCGGGCGGCGATCTACTCCCCGACGGGCGGCGCGGACTTCAAGGCCGCGCAGTTCGAGCTCCTGCCAGCGCGCCGGCACGCGGCGCCGCGCAAGACGATGAACCTGACGCCCGAGGGCATCCTGAACCTCAAGGGAGTGACCTTCACGACCTGTCCGGTGAACGACAAGTCATGGCATCTCAAGCGCGACAGGACATCATGCTCGACACCCGCAACAAGGTCGGCACCGGCCCACGATGCGCAAGATCGAGTTCATGGGCGTCCCGATCCTCTATCTTCCGTGGGTCTCCTTTCCGCTCGGCGATCGAGCGCAAGAGCGGCTTCCTGTATTCCGACTGATCGGCAACTACCTCGCGCAGCGGCCTGCAGCTCGCGGTGCCGTACTACTGGAACATCGCGCCGAACATGGACTTCACCGCCCAGCCGATCGAGTACAGCCGGCGCGGCATCGACCTCGGCGGCGACCTCCGCTTCCTCGACCGCGAGCAGCACGGCGAGCTGACTGGCACTACCTGCCCGACGACTCCGTCTTCGGCGGCAGCCGCAGCGACGTCAGGCTTCACCGACGTCGCGGAGCTGCCGGACAACCTGCGCTTCACCGTCGACGCCGAGAACGTCAGCGACCCGCACTACTTCCAGGACTTCTCGCAGGGCCCGGAAGGCACCAGCACCGCCTTCGTCGAGCGCCGCGCCCGCTCTCCTATCGCAACGAGCACTGGCGCATCGACGGCGAGGCGCAGCAGTACCAGACCATCGACTACACGCTCGTGGCAGCCAGACCGGCCCTACGCACGCGTGCCGCGCATCGCGGCGACGCCGACTACGGCTGGGGACCGGGAAGCCTGCTGCACTACGGCTTCGACTCCGAGTCACGAATTTCGGTCGGATTTCCAGCACTCCGACGCGACCCGGACACCGTCGACAGTGACCGGCTGGCGCATGGACCTCATGCCGCACGGTGTCGCTGATCTCACCGGTCCCGGGCTATTTCGTGCGGCCCGCCGCTCGCCTGGCGCGCCACGCAGTACGAGCTCGACACCACGCGGCCCGGGACAGCTGCAGCGCTCGCCGTCGCGCACGCTGCCCATCGCGAGCCTCGACACCGGACTCATGTTCGAGCGTCGACCTGGCTCGCGCGGCCAACCGCAAGCTCACCCTCGAGCCGCGCATGCTGTACCTGTACGTGCCCTACCGGGACCAGGACGAGCTGCCGGTGTTCGACACCGCGTTGCCGGATCTGAACCCGGTGGAGCTGTTCCGCACCAACCGCTATGTCGGTGCCGACCGCGTGAGCGATGCCAACCAGGTCGCGTATGGGTGTCACCAGCCGCTGCTCGACGGCCGTGACGGCACGGCAGTTCATCTCCGCCACCTTCGGGCGAGATCTACTACTTCGAGACGCCGCGCGTGATCCTGCCCGGCGAGGTGCCGCAGACCGGCAAGCGCTCCGAACCTCGTCACCCAGCTGGCCCTCAACGCCTTCCAGGACTGGAGCGCGAACATCGGCGTGCAGTGGGATCCCGCAGAGCCTCAGGCAGCGAGCGCGACGACAGTGAACATGCAGTACAAGCCCGCCACCGACAAGGTGATCAACCTCGCCTACCGCTTACGAGCGTTACGTTCTCGACCAGCCAGTGCGAGATCTTCGGTCGCCGGCACGATCCAGCAGGATTCTGACCGTCGAGCTCTCGCGGCGGATCTGTGGCCCTCCAGCAGCGCTGGAACCTGTTCGTGCGGGACCTGGCCTATCGCCGGCCACGGACCTCGGCCGCGAGGTTACTCCCCGCCGGAAGGAGCGCTGGAGAGTTTCGCCGGGTTCGAGTACCGTTCGTGCTGCTGGCGCGTCCGCTTCGGGGCACGCCGCTACGTGAGCATACGCCACGACGCACCACGGCAGGCCAGGACACCGGCGTGTGGCTGCAGCTGGAACTCACGGGCCTGGCCAGTGTCGGATCTGCGTCGGACGCCTTCCTGACCGAGGCGATCCGTGGCTACACGCCCCCGGAAGCGAACTGCAAACCTCAAGACCCAGGGCGCCCTGACAGGCATCCGGTGAAGGAAAAAGGAGCCCTATGCGGCGGATTCTGACCCGGCCTCAACCTGGCTCGTCGCTTTGCGTGGCCGCCCTCGGCGTGCCGGCGGGCGTGCAGGCGCAAACCCGCGAGCTCGCCACCCGCGGCGAGCTGCTCGATCGGGTAGTGGCGATCGTAAACGACGGCGTGGTGCTCAACAGTGATCTGGACGCCCAGATCGAAGCGGTCAGCGAGCGGCTGCGGCAGCAGAAGCTCGAGCTGCCGCCGCAGAACGTGCTGCGCCAGCAGGTGCTCGAGCGTCTGGTGCTGCAGGAGATCCAGATCCAGCGCGCCAACCGCGCCGGCGTCAAGGTCACCGACGAGACCCTCAACGCGGCGCTGCAGGACGTCGCCAAGCGCAACAGTATCACCCTCTCGCAGCTGCCTGATGCACTCGCGCAGCAGGGGATCGACTACGCCTCCTACCGCGATGACATCCGCAAGGAAATCATCCTCAACCTGCTGCGCCAGCGCGACGTGCTGCAGCACATCAGCATCACCCCGCGCGAGATCGACCAGTTCCTCGAGAAGCAGGCCAAGACCCCTCTCGGAGCGCAACGAGTACAACGTGTCGCACATTCTCATCGCCGTCGGGCAGGAGGCGAGCCCGGCACAGCTGGATGCGGCCGCCAAGCGTGCGCACGGACGTCTACGAGCGCGCCAGGAGCGGCGAGGACTTCGCCAAGCTCGCCGTGGCCTATTCCAACAGCCAGACGGCGCTCGATGGCGGAGCCCTCGGCTGGCGCAAGGGCGGCGAGCTGCCCACTTTCCTCACCGACGTGATCGCGAAGCTCAAGCCCGGCGAGGTGAGCGAACCGCTGCGCACGCCGACCGGCTACCACATCATCCGGCTGAACGAGGTTCGTGGCGCGGCGCAGAACGCGGTCGAGGACCAGATCCACGTGCGCCATATACTCATGAAGACCAATGAGCTCGCCGATGATGCGACCGTGCGCACCAAGCTGCTGGCGCTGCGCGAGCGCATTCTCAAGGGTGAGGATTTCGCCGGCGTCGCCCAGACCTCCTCCCAGGATCCGGGTTCCGCGGCGGAGGGCGGCGATCTCGGGTGGGGCGGACCGGGCACGTTCGCGCCCGAGTTCGAGCAGGTGGTGGGGACGCTGAAGGACAACGAGATCAGCGAGCCCTTCCACACACCAGTTCGGCTGGCACATCGCGCAGATGCTCGGCCACCGCCGCATCGACAACACCGACGAGCTCAAGCGCCGCCAGGCCATGGAAGCGATCCGCGCCAGCAAGGCCGACGAGGAGACCGAGCTGTGGCTGCGGCGCATGCGGGATGAGGCGTACGTCGAATACAAGTCATAGCAGCGCGCGCGAGCGCGATATGGGCGCTTCCGGGGCCGTGAAAAACGGGACGTTTTTCCCGGAGCCTCCAGGGACGGATCCACGGCGTCCCCGGAAGCGCCCATATCGCGCTGACGCGCGCACATTGCACCATGATTCCGCGTATCGCGTTGACCAGTGGGGAGCCCGCCGGGATCGGCCCGGAGCTGTGCCTGGCGCTCGGCACCCGCGAGCTGCCCTGTGAGCTGGTGTGCCTCGGCGATCGCCCGCTGCTGGAGGCGCGCGCCCGGGGTCTGCAGCTCAACGTGGCCCTGCATGGCTGGGAAGGCGTGCAGGGCGCCACGCGCCGGCGGCATGCGGCGGGCAGCCTGAGCGTCGCGCACCTGCCGCTCGCCGCGCCGAGTATCGCGGGCAGGCCCGACCCGTCCAACGCCCGCTACGTGCTCGCCCTTCTCGATCGGGCCGTCGACGGCGCGCTCGCCGGCGAGTTCGACGCGATCGTCACCGCGCCGGTGCACAAGAGCGTCATCAACGACGCCGGCATCGACTTCACGGGTCATACGGAGTATCTCGCCGCGCGCACGCACAGTGCGCGCGCCGTGATGATGCTGACCGCCGGAGAGCTGCGCGTGGCGCTCGCCACCACGCATGTGCCGCTGCGCGCGGTGAGTGCAGCCCTGAGCATCGACTCGCTGTGCGAGGTGGCCGTGATTCTCGCGCGCGAGCTCACCGCGTACTGGTCCATCCGTAAGCCGCGCATCGCCGTGTGCGGCCTGAACCCGCATGCCGGCGAGGGCGGTTACCTCGGCGACGAGGAGCTGCGGGTGATCGGCCCGGCCATCGAACGCATGCGCAGCCTCGGGATCGACGCCGCCGGACCGCTGCCAGCCGACACCGTGTTCGTGCCACAGGTGCTGGTCGGTTTCGACGCGGTGCTCGCCATGTATCACGACCAGGGACTGCCGGTCGTCAAGCACGCCGGTTTCGAGCGCGCCGTCAATGTGACGCTCGGCCTGCCCCTGGTGCGTACCTCACCCGATCACGGCACCGCCTTCGATCTGGCCGGTACCGGACGCGCCGACCCGGGGAGCCTGGTCGCGGCAGTGCAGCTCGCGGCCCGGCTCGCACAACAGCGGCGCGCCTCGGCTCGGCCCTGATGGCGGCCGCGGCGAGCGCGGAGCACCCGCCGCGCCGCAAGCGCTTCGGCCAGCATTTCCTGCACGACCCGGCGGTGATCGCGCGCATCGTGCGCGCCCTCGCGCCCCGCGCTGGCGAGCACCTGGTGGAGATCGGGCCCGGGCGCGGTGCGCTCACTGCGCACCTGCTCGAGTGCAGCGGCTGCACGCTGGATGCGATAGAGATCGACCGCGACCTGGCGGCGCGGCTGCGCGAGCGTTTTGCGGGCTCACCCGGCACGGATGCTGCACGAGACTGACGCGCTGCAGTTCGATTTCCAGGCGCTGGCGCGCGCACGCGGCGGGCGGCTGCGCATCGTGGGCAACCTGCCTTACAACATCTCCACCCCGCTCCTGTTCCACCTGCTGGCCGCAGCAGCGGCGATCGAAGACCTCACGGTCATGCTGCAGCGGGAGGTGGCGGCACGCCTCAGCGCGCCGCCGGGCGGGCGCGATTACGGGCGCCTCACCGTCATGCTCGCGCCGGCGGCCCAGGTCGAACGGCTCTTCGATGTGGGTCCGGGCGCGTTCCAGCCCCCGCCCCGGGTATGGTCGGCGCTGGTGCGGCTCACCATGCGCACCGTGCCGCCCTTCGCGGTAAGCCCGCACTATGCGGCGCTGGTCGCGGCCGCCTTTGCGCAGCGCCGCAAGACGCTGCGCAATGCATTAAGTCAGCTGCTCACCCGCGAACAGATCAGCGCCTGCGGCATCGACCCGGCCGCCCGACCCGAGACGCTCACGCCCGAAGGCTTCAACACCCTGGCCCAGGCCCTCGACCGCGCGTGCCGCTGACGTTAGTCTTGCGCTGGGTCTGCGGCATGAGGGACTCGCGTCATGGCTGTGTACCGTCGTGTGCTGCTGGTGGTCGACCTGACAGAAGACAGTCTCACGATCGGGCGCAAGGCGCAGGCGCTGGCCGCGACCCTCGGCGCCGAGATCGAGCTGCTGCACGTGGTGGAGTTCGTACCGGTCGAGCCGATGGGCGAGGCGCTGATGCCCTCGGCGCAGATCCAGGAGGACCTGCTGCAGCGCGCGCAACGGCGCCTGTCGGCGCTCGCTGCAGACCTCGGCATCGCCGGGGTCCCCTGCCGGGTGGAAAGCGGGAATGTCAAATCGGAGATCGTACGCGTGGCGCGCGAGCGGCACGCCGACCTCATCGTCCTCGGCAGTCGCGAGCGTCATGGACTGTCGATTCTGGTCAATTTCACCGAGGACACTGTGCTGCACGCCGCCCCCTGCGACGTGCTGGCGATGCGGACTCGGCCTTAGGCTGAAGATCGGGCTTTCGGTAGAATTGCGTACATGACCTCCGACGAGCACAAGATCCGTGTCGAAGTCGAGACCAGCTATCTCGACGAGCAGTCCGATCCGCGCGAGCGCCGCTACGTGTTTGCCTACACCATCACCATCCGCAACGAGGGCCTGGTGCCGGCACGATTGCTGACACGGCATTGGGTGATCACGGACGCCAACGGCAAGGTCGAGGAAGTGCGCGGTGACGGCGTGGTCGGTGAGCAGCCCTACCTCAAGCCCGGCCAGGGCTTTCGTTACTCGAGCGGGGCGGTGATCGAGACACCCGTCGGTTCGATGCAGGGGAGCTATCAGATGCTCGCCGACGACGGCGCGCACTTCGATGCACCCATTCAGCCCTTCCGCCTGGCGATGCCCGGCATCCTGCAGTGACGCGCTATGCGCTCGGCGACCTGCAAGGCTGTGATGAGGAGTTGCGCGCCCTGCTCGGGCGGCTGAAGTTCTCGGCCGATCGCGACCAGCTGTGGTTCGTCGGCGACCTCGTAAATCGCGGCCCGGCATCGCTCGCAACGCTGCGCCAGGTGCACGCCCTGCGCGACAATGCCGCCGTTGTGCTGGGCAACCACGATCTGCATCTGCTCGCCCTCGCCTGCGGCGCAGACCGCCGCCGCAGTTCCGACACCCTCGATGAGGTGCTTGCGGCGCCGGACCGCGAAGTGCTGCTCGAATGGCTCCTCACCCGCCCCCTGGCGCACGCGCAGGGAACCGACCTCATGGTGCACGCCGGGGTGGTGCCGCAGTGGACGGTCGCGCTCACCCTGAGTCTCGCCGCCGAAGTGGGCGCCGCGCTGCGCCGCGATCCGCGCGCGCTGTTCGAGCACATGTACGGCAATGAGCCGGACCGCTGGGACGAGCGGCTCGCGGGTATGGAGCGGCTGCGCTTCGTCATCAACGTTCTGACACGGCTGCGCGTGTGCACCGCCGAGGGTCGCGTGGATCTGTCGCAGAAGGGCGCGCCACCGTCGCCCTCCCAGCTGCGTCCCTGGTTCGAGCACCGCCACCGCGCCAGCCGCAACGCGCGTGTCATCTTCGGCCATTGGTCTGCGCTCGGGCTGGTGCAGCGCGCGGGGGTCATCGGACTGGACACCGGCTGCGTGTGGGGCGGCGCGCTCACCGCGCTCGATCTCGACTCGGATCGCCCGCCGGTGAGTGTGCCGTGCGGCGGCTATCAGCGCGTCGGCGTGGACTAGTTAATTGGCCGAAAGGGCCGGCCGAGTCAGGGCGCCCAGGAAACTGTCATCTGCGCCGTCTGCGGCGTGTATACGCCGGGAGTGAGCTCGAGGTCCACCGGCCTGCCGCCCGCGCCGGCGATGGGCAGGCTCGTGCGCTGCGCCGCGCGCACCTCGAGCACGCCGATCGCGCCCGGCGTGACCCTGAAGGCCAGCCGCACCGGCCAGCCGTTCCGCGGAACGGGCCTGAGGGTGATGCTGCCCGAGCCGCTGGCGGCAGACAGGTCCAGCAGCAGCGTGTTGCGCATCCAGTACTGCGGGTAGGCGGCGCCGGCGGCGCCGCTGATGTCGAGCTCATGCACTGGCGCAGGCGGCGCGCGGCGGCTCTGGCGCTGCCAGGGCCAGTGCGCTCGCGGAACGTGCCCGCAGGCAGCCGCCGACAGTGCCAGCACCGCAACGACCGTGCACATCGCACCTCTGCCCGCTCCCGCCTGCATCGCCTACTCCTCGTTGCGTCGCACCAGCGCGTAACATACGCGAACGGCACGGAGGACACATGCCATCCCTGCAAGCATTCAATTTCCGGCAATGGATCGACGCGAACCGCGCGCAACTGAAGCCGCCGGTCGGCAACAAGCGCGTGTTTCGCGACGGCGACTTCATCATCATGGTGGTGGGCGGCCCGAATGCGCGCAAGGACTACCACGTCGACCCGGGCGAGGAATTCTTCTACCAGCTCGAGGGCGACATGGTGCTGAAGACCATGCAGGAGGGCATGCCGGTCGACGTGCCGATCCGCGCCGGCGAAGTGTTGCTCATCCCGCCGAAGCTGCCGCATTCGCCGCAGCGCCCGGCCAACACCGTGGGGCTGGTGATCGAGCGCGCGCGCCGCGCGGGAGAGCTCGACGGCTTCCAGTGGTACTGCGAGCACTGCGGGCAGCGGCTGTACGAGGAGTTCTTCGAGCTGACCGACATCGAGAGGCAGTTTCCGCCGGTGTTCGAGCGCTTCTTCGCGAGCCTCGCCCGGCGCACCTGCGCCCGCTGCGGCACGGTCATGGAGCGCGCCTAGGTGTACGCGCGCGTCCGGGTCGAGGGCCGTGAGCTCAGCGTCGACCTGTCGCGCCCGCTCGATCTGGCGCTCGAGCTGAATTTCGCCGGCGCGCAGCCGCGGCATTTCGGCGCGCCGCGCGCCAGCGCCCGGGAGTTCGCGCCTCCCGGTTCCGCCTTCAACGGTTCCGTTGCGCGCGGTGCGAGCTGCAACTGCGAGGTCATCACGCTCATTCCCCACTGCAACGGCACGCACACCGAGTGCGCCGGGCATCTCACGCGCGAGCGCCTGGATGCCTGGCGCGTGGCGCCGACGGGCCTGACGCCCGCGCTGCTGCTGTCGGTCGTCCCCGAGCCTGCCGCGGGCGAAGGGAGCGAGCCTGCTGCGCAGGCGACCGACCGGCTCATCAGCAGACGCTCGCTCGAGCGAAGCTGGCGCAACAGTGCCCCGTTCGCTGCGCGTGCGCTCATCATCCGCACGCTGCCCAACAGCGCCGACAAGCGTGTCCGCGACTACAGCGCAGAGACACCGCCCTACCTGTCGCGCGAGGCCGCGCAGCTGCTCGTCAGCCGCGGCATCCTGCATCTGGTCGTCGACGTGCCTTCGGTCGATCGTGCGCACGATGAGGGCCGCCTCGCCGCGCACCGTATTTTCTTCGGCCTGCCGCCCGCCGCCGTGCAGCTCGCCGCCGCGGCACGCCCCGACGCCACCATCACCGAGCTCGCCTTCGTTCCCGACAGCGTGCTGGACGGCTTCTACCTGCTCGAGCTGCAGGTGCCGGCGCTCGGCGGAGATGCGGTCCCGAGCCGACCGCTGCTCTACCCGATCACGGATCCGGACAAATGAGCGCACAGACGACGCTGGCCGAGGCACAGGCGCGCGACGCAGCCGATCCGCTGCGCGGCTATCGCGCGCGCTTCGCGCTGCCACGCGATGAGCGCGGCGAGCCGCTCGTGTACCTGTGCGGTCACTCGCTCGGCCTGCTGCCGCTCGCGGCCCGCGACATCGTGAACGAGGAGCTTGACGAGTGGGCGCGGCTCGGCGTCGCGGGCCACGAGCATGCGCGCCGCCCGTGGGTGCCCTATCACGAGAACCTGACCGCGGGCCTCGTGGCGCTCACCGGAGCACTGGCAGACGAAGTCATCGCCATGAATTCGCTCACGGTGAATCTGCACCTGATGCTCGCGAGCTTCTATCGCCCCGTCGGGCAGCGCACGCGCATCCTGATCGAGGCGGGCGCATTCTCCTCCGACCGCCACGCGGTTGCCTCGCAGATCGCCTGGCACGGGCTCGACCCGGAAACGCAACCTCATCGAGCTGGCGCCTCCCGCAGGGCGAGGAGCTGCTGCCCGAGGAGCACATCGAGGCGTGCCTGGCGCGCCAGGGCGAGCAGATCGCGCTGGTGCTGTGGCCCGGGGTGCAGTTTCGCACCGGCCAGGCCTTCGATCTCGCGCGCATCGCGCAGGCCGCGCACCGGCACGGCTGCATCGCGGGATTCGACCTGGCGCACTCGGTCGGCAACCTGCCGCTGGCGCTGCACGAGGTCGGAGGCGGACTTCGCCGTGTGGTGCAGCTACAAGTACCTCAACGGCGGCCCGGGCGCGATCGGCGGCTGCTTCGTGCACCAGCGCCACAGCAGGCGCAGCCGCCCACGCGCCACAGCGGCGCCCTCCCCGGCGCCCGGCTCGCCGGCTGGTGGGGCCACGAGGAGCCGACCCGCTTTCTCATGGAGCCGCAGTTTCGCGCCGCCGCGCGGCGCCGCCGCCTGGCAGATCAGCAATCCGCCGATCCTGGCGGCGGCGCCGCTGATCGCGTCGCTCGCGCATATTCACCGAAGCGGGCCTGCAACGGCTGCGCGTCGAAGTCTGTGGCGCTCACCGACTATCTGGACGGGCTCATCCGGCCGCTCGCGCCGGAGGTGCAGCATCCTCACGCCCCATAACAGCACCGCAGCGCGGCTGTCAGCTGTCGCTGCGCATCGCGGGCGCAAGCGCACGCGGCCGCGGCGTGTTCGATGGGCTGAGCGCGCGCGGCGTGGTCTGCGACTGGCGCTCGCCGGACGTCATCCGCGTCGCGCCCGTGCCGCTGTACAACCGCTTCGAGGATGTCTGGCGCTTCGCCGATGCGCTGACGCAGTCGCTGCGGGAGACGCGGTGAGCGCGCTCTCCGGCGCGAGCGTCAACATCGTCGGCGCCGGGCTCGCCGGCGCCCTGCTCGCGCTGCTGCTCGCGCGGCGTGGACTGCAGGTGAGGCTCTACGAGCGCCGCCCGGACCCGCGCCAGGCGCAACCCGAGCGCGGGCGCTCCATCAATCTCGCGCTCGCCGCGCGCGGCCTGCGCGCGCTGGAGCTCGCCGCCGTCATGGAGCGGGTGCGCCCGCTGCTGATCCCGATGCGCGGTCGCATGGTCCACGAGCTCTCCGGCGCACGCCGCGTTGCAGCCCTACGGGCAGCGCGAGCAGGAGGTCATCTGGTCGGTGGGCCGCGCGGATCTGAACCGTGTGCTGATCGAAGAGGCGGCGCGTCACGCCGCCGTGAGCGTGCACTTCAACCAACAGTGTCTCGGCGCGGATGTGGACGCGCAACGGCTGCGCCTGCGCAACGGGCCGGGCGGGGAGACGTACGAGGTCGCGCTCGCCCCCACCATCGCCACCGACGGCGCGGGATCGGCGGTCCGCGCCAGCCTCGCTGGCGCGGGGCTCGTGAGCGTGCGCGAGGAATGGCTCGACCACGACTACAAGGAGCTGACCGTGCCGGCCGCGGCAGCCGGGGCGCTCGAGCGCCATGCGCTGCACATCTGGCCGCGCGGCGGCTTCATGCTGATCGCGCTGCCCAACACCGACGGCAGCTTCACCGCGACACTGTTCCTCCCGCGCGCGGGACCGAAGAGCTTTGCCGCGCTCGGCACACCGCAGGCCGTCACGGACTTCTTCAGCCGCGAGTTTGCCGATACGCTGCCGCTGCTGCCGGATTTGCCGGCGCAGTTCGCCGCGCACCCGCAGGGGCAACTCGGCACGGTGCACACCGCTCCCTGGCACCTGGCCGGGCAGGTGCTGCTGCTCGGCGATGCCGCCCACGCCATCGTTCCCTTCCACGGCCAGGGCATGAACGCCGCGTTCGAAGATTGTGCGGTGCTCGATGCGCTGTTTGCGCAGCACGGCGACTGGCAGGCGCTGTTTGGCGGAGTTCGAGCGCTCGCGCCGCCCGAATACCGCGGCGATCGCACAGATGGCGCTGGAGAACTACGCCGAGATGCGCGATGCGGTGCTCGATGCGCGCTTCGTGCGCCGCAGGGCCATCGCCATGGGCCTGGAGCGGCGCTTCCCCGGGCGTTTCATCCCGCGCTACTCCATGGTCATGTTTCACCCGGAGATTCCCTACGCCGAGGCACTGCGCCGCGGGGCGTTGCAGGCGCAGTTGCTCGAGGAGCTCGATACCGGCACCGGCGCGGAGCCCGACCCGGTGCTTGCCGCGCGACTGATCAACGAGCGCTTGTCGCCGCTGGGCTGAGCGCGCCAGGAGACCCCGTGCCACAGGACATTCGCATCCGCCGCCTGCCCGAGCTCGGTGAACGCGAGATCGCGGCCCTGAGCGGCGTGCTGGTCGACTGCGTGGAAGGGGGTGCCTCGGTCAGCTTCCTGGCGCCGCTGTCACTGGCGCGCGCCGCCGCCTACTGGCGCAGCCTCGCGGCGAGCGTGGCGCGCGGGGAGCGGGTAGTGATCGCCGCCGAGGAGACCGCCGGAGGCATCGTCGGCACGGTGCAGCTGATGCTCGACCTGCCCGAGAACCAGCCGCATCGCGCCGATATCGCCAAGATGCTGGTGCACCGGCGTGCACGCCGGCGCGGCGTCGGCGCAGCGCTGCTGGCGGCCGCCGAGCAGGCGGCGCGCGACGCGGCGCGCAGTTTGCTGGTGCTCGATACCGCCAGCGCCGCGGCCGCGCGCCTGTACGCGCGGCATGGCTGGCAGCGCTGCGGGGAGATTCCGGACTTCGCCCTGATGCCCGACGGCACCCCGTGCGCGACCACGGTCTACTTCAAGTCGCTCAGCTCTGCTGCCGCTGCGTGAATCCGCGACACACGGCCGCCAGCTTGTTGCCGTCGGGGTCGCGCACGTAGGCGGCGTAGAAATCGGGGTCGTACTGCAGCCGCAGCCCGGGCGCGCCCTCGGAGCCACCGCCGTGTGCGAGCGCCGCGGCGTGGAACCGATCGACCTCGCTCCAGGAGCGTGCGCTGAAAGCCACCATCGTGCCGTTGCCCGCGCTCGCCGCTGCTCCGTCAAAGGGCGGGCACAGCCAGAGTGCGAGCTCGCGCGCCCCGTCACGCTCGTACGTCCCCCATCCCCGCCACCCCGCCGACTCCCACTCCGCCGATACCTGACAGCGCTGCTGACCCAGAGCGCCGAGTACCGCATCGTAGAAGCGCGCGGCGCGCGCCGGATCGTTGGTGCCGAGACAGACGTAGCTGAACATGGAGCAAGCGGCCAGTGTCAGTGCGGACGCGGGGCCTCGGGCGCGTTGCGCCGCTCGAGCGTCACGAAAATGACCGGGTAGGCGTGCTCGTCGTCTGCCGGATGCGTGCTGCACTCGACGTCCGCCCACTGTGTGGCATCGAAGTCGGGAAAGAATGTGTCACCAGGCACGTCGGCCTGGACGTGTGTCAGGTAGATGCGGCGCGCAAGCGGCAGCACCAGGCGGTAGACCTCCGCGCCGCCGATCACCACCAGCTCCTCGCCCGGGCCGGCCTGAGCCAGCGCCTGCTCCAGCGAGTGCACCGCGATCACCCCATGCGCGCGCCACCCGCGATGTCGGGTCAGCACCAGGTTGGCGCGCCCCTTGAGCGGGCGGCCGATGGACTCGTAGGTCTTGCGGCCCATCAGGACGGGTTTGCCGAGGGTGAACGCCCGGAACCGCTTGAGATCCTGCGGCAGCCGCCAGGGCAGCGAGTTGCCGCGCCCGATGACGCCGTTCTGCGCCATGGCGACGATCAGCGAGACCAGCGGCCGTTCCCCCATGGGGCGCATTATTGCAAGGGTGGCGCCCGCAAAGCCACCCGCGAGTCCCGCCGCTCAGATCTCCACCGCCGTGTTGAGGATCACCACGTCGCGGAACGGCATGCGGAAAAATTCCGCGGCCTGCGTGCTGTATTGCTGCATGCGCGCGAACAGCCGGCGCTGCAGGCCGCGCAGCCCCGGCAGCGGGCGCGCGCGCACCACGTGCCGGCCGACGAAGAACGAGCTGTCCTCGGTGAACACCCGCAGCCCGCGCGACCGGCAGGCTTTGAGCGCCTCGGCCACATCGGGCGTTTCCATGAAGCCGAAGCGCGCGGTAATGAAATACACCCCCGGCGCGGGCTCCTCGACGCGCAGCCGCTGCACCGGATCCTGGCGTGGCGTGTCGGTGATCTCGACGTTGAGGATGATGAGGCGCTGGTGCACCACACCGTTGTGCTCGATGTTGCGGATGAGCGCCGAGGGCACGAGCTTGGAGTTGCTGGCGAGGAACACCCCGGTCCCGGGGACGCGATGCACGCCGGCGACCAGCTTCGGCAGCTCGCTGCGCGGCACCGCCAGCTTCGCCAGCGCCGCGCGCAGCTCGAGCCGCCCGCTGCGCCAGGTAGTGAAGATCAGGCACAGCAGCGCACCGAGCGTCAACGGAATCCAGCCGCCGGTGGGCACCTTCGTCATGTTGCCGGCGACGTAGGCGGTGTCGGTGACGAGCATCAGGCCGAATAGCGCCGCCACCTGCCACTTCGGCCAGTTCCACTGCGTGGCGGCGACGAATGCGCCGAGGATGGTGGTCACGACCATGGTGCCGACCACCGCCGCCCCGTAAGCACCGGAGAGCGCGTCCGAGGAGCCGAAACCGATGACGAACAGGCATACGGCAATGAACACCAGCCAGTTCACGATCGGCACGTAGATCTGCCCGTGTTCCAGAGCGGAAGTCTGCAGCACGCGCAGGCGCGGCAACAGGTCGAGGTGCACCGCCTGGCGCGCCATCGAGAACGCGCCGGAGATGGTGGCCTGCGAGGCGATGACCGTGGCGGCGGTCGCCAGGATCACCAGCCACGGCAGCACGACCGGAGGCACGAGATGATAGAGCGGATGGTCGACCGGCTTGCCGAGCTCGAGCAGCAGCGCGCCCTGGCCGAAGTAGTTGAGCACCAGTGCCGGCCCCACCAGCACATACCAGGAGACCCGCACCGGGTGTCGCCCGAAGTGTCCCATGTCGGCGTACAGCGCCTCGGCGCCGGTGAGGGCCAGGAACACCGAGCCGATCACCGCGAGCGCCACCGGCGGACGGTGGACGAGCAGGCCGACGCCGGCCAACGGGTTCAGCGCCGCGAGCACCGCGGGGTTGCGCACGAGGGGAATCATCCCTATGACCGCGATCACCACGAACCACACCACCATGATCGGCCCGAAGAGGCTGCCGACGCGCGCCGTGCCGTGGCGCTGGTAGGCGAACAGCGCGGCGAGCACACCGAGCGTGATCGGAATCACAGCCCGCTTGAAGGAGGGGTTGAGGAGCTCGAGGCCTTCGACCGCACTTAACACCGAGATGGCCGGCGTGATGAGCGCGTCACAGAAGAAGAAGGCGGTCCCGGCGAGCGCCAGCCCCACCGCCACCTTCGCCCAGGTGCTGCCGGTGATCAGCCGCCGCTGTGCGAGTGCGAAGAGCGCGAGGATTCCGCCCTCGCCGTCGTTGTCGGCGCGCATGATGACCGTCAGGTACTTGAGGGTGACGGAGATGGCGAGGCTCCAGAAGATGAGCGACAGCACGCCCAGCACCGATTCGCGGTTGAAGGGGCCGGCCGCGTCCACCGCCTGCTGCATGGTGTACAGCGGGCTCGTGCCTATGTCGCCGTAGACGATGCCGACAGCGCCCACGAGCGAGGAGAGACTGAGGCGGCGCGCCTGGTTCATGTGCGTGCTTAAGGCTCGTCGTGTGCGGAATCAGCGCCGGGGCGCCCGCCGTCCTCGCGCGACCACGCGCGCGCCCCGGGCGATGCGTCGCAGCGCGAACACTCCCAGGCCGGGCAGCGGCGAATCGCCCACGGTGATGAGCGGCGCCGGCTCCCGCCGCGGCACGCTGCTCATACCGCGACCGGCGCCCGGATGGGCGCGTGATGCTGGTAATTCATGAACTCGAAGTCCTCGTAGCGGTAGTCGAACAGGCTCGCCGCGCGGCGGCGTATCAGCAGCTGCGGCAGCGGCAGCGGTTGGCGGGCGAGCTGCAGGTCGGCCTGCTCCAGGTGATTCAGGTACAGGTGGCAGTCGCCGCCGCTCCAGATGAACTCGCCCGGCTCGAGATCGCACTGCTGCGCGAACAGATGCGTGAGCAGCGCGTAACTGGCGATATTGAAGGGCACGCCGAGAAGCACATCGCAGCTGCGCTGGTACATCTGACACGACAGCCGGTCCGCCGCGACGTAAAGCTGGAACATCACGTGGCAGGGCAGCAGCCGCATGCGGCCGAGCTCCCCGACGTTCCAGGCGCTCACCATGATGCGCCGCGAGTCGGGGTTGCGCTTGAGCAGCTCCACCGCCTGCGCGATCTGATCGACGCTGCCGCCAGCGGCGGTGCGCCAGGCGCGCCACTGCTTGCCGTACACCGGGCCGAGCTCGCCGTGCTCGTCCGCCCATTCGTCCCAGATGCTGACGCCGTGCTCGCGCAACCAGGCGACGTTGCTGTCGCCGCGCAGAAACCAGAGCAGCTCGTAGACCACCGAGGGCAGATGGATCTTCTTGGTGGTCACCAGCGGGAAGCCGGCGGCGAGGTCGAAACGCATCTGGTGCCCGAACACCGACAGCGTTCCGGTGCCGGTACGGTCGGCCTTGCGCACCCCCTCGGTGCGCACGCGGCGCATCAGATCCAGGTACTGTTTCATTGGACGACCGCGAAGTTGCCGGAAGGGCTGCGCATCCGGTACGCCCAGGCGAGCAGGCCGATGCCGGCGAGGATCATCGGGACCGACAGCACCTGTCCCTCGGTGAGCCAGCTGCCGGCAAGATAGCCGATGTGCTCATCCGGCACGCGCACGAACTCGACCAGGAAGCGCGCGATGCCGTAAACAGCCAGGAACAGCCCCGAGGGGGCAAGCCGCGGCCGGGGGCGCGAGGTGAACCACCACATCACGCCGAACAGCAGCAGCCCTTCGAGGGCCGCCTCGTAGAGCTGCGAAGGATGGCGCACCGCGCCGTCGACGCGAAATCCCCACGGCACGGTGGTGACCTTGCCCCACAGCTCGCTGTTGATGAAGTTGCCGATGCGGCCGAAGAACAACCCGAGCGCCGGCAGCGGCGCGGTGAAATCGTAGACGTCCGCCGGATGGCGGCCGCGCCGCCAGGCGAACAGTGTCAGCGCGACGACCACGCCGAGCAGGCCGCCGTGAAATGACATGCCGCCCTCCCAGATCTTGAGCGGGTACCAGGCATCGTCGGCCCAGAACTGCAGCCCGTAGAACAGCACGTAGCCGATGCGCCCGCCGAGGATCACCCCGAGCATGGCGAAAAAGATCAGGTCGTCGACGTCGTTGGGTCTCCAGGTCGAGCCGGCTCGCGCCGCGCGGCGGCGCGCCAGCCACCAGGCGGCGGCGAAGCCGAGCAGGTACATGATCCCGTACCAGTGCACCTTGATCGGGCCGATCGAGAAGGCGACCTTGTTGAATCCGGGATAGATGAGCATGAGGCGCGAAGTTTAGCCGACCGCGCGCGTCACGCGGCAGAAGAAGGCCTTGAGGTAGCGGGTCTCCGGGATAGCCGGGTGAAGCGGATGGTCGGGAGACTGACCGCCGCTCTCCAGGATCTGCAGGAAGCGCCCGCTGTGGCGCGCCGCGCTCTGGATGGCGCTGAGCAGCTCATCCGCGCCGAGATGGTATGAGCAGGAACAGGACACGAGCAACCCCTCGTCCGCGAGCAGTCCCAGGGCGAGCTGGTTGAGTTTTCGATAGGCCGCCTGGCCGCGGGGAATGTCCTTCTTGCGCTTGATGAATGCCGGTGGATCGAGAATCACCAGGTCGAATTGCGCGCCCTGCGCGCCGAGCGACTGGAGTGCCTCGAAGGCATCCGCGCGCAGCACCTCGAGCGTGGTGGCGTTGCGCGCAGCGTTGGCCTGCGCGAACTCAAGCGCCGCCTGCGAGGAATCCACGCAGCAGGCACGGGCGGCGCCGTGGTGCAGAGCCGTGATCGCCCAGGCTCCGGCATACGAGCATACATCGAGCACGCGCGCGCCGGCGGCAATATAACGCTTCAGCCGCCCCCGGTTGGCGGTCTGGTCGTAGAACCAGCCGGTCTTCTGCCCCGCGGCGAGCGGCGCGGTGAAGGACAGCGGCGCTTCCACCACTTCGATTTCCTCCGGGATCTCGCCGAAGGCGACTTGCGCGACCTGGGGCAGGTGCTCGAGCTCGCGCAGCGCGGAGTCGTTCTTCCAGAAGAGTCCGCGCGGGCTCACCACGCTGGCCACCGCGGCCTCGATCTCGTCCTTGAGCGCCTCCATGCCGGCGGTGGCGATCTGGCCTACGATAACGTCGCCGTAACGATCGAGCACCAGTCCCGGCAACAGGTCCGACTCGCCAAACACCCAGCGGCAGTAGGAAGGGCTCCCCAGCCGCTGGCGCAGCGCCAGCGCAGCGCTCAGGCGCCGTTCGATGAGCGCAGCTCCCACCGGCTGCGCCGCATCGCGCGAGAGGATGCGCGCGCAGATGAGCGCGTGCGGATTGACGCACGCATAACCGAGGAACGCATCGCGGTGCGAGCGCAGCTGCGCCACCGCACCCGGGGCGAACTCCCCGAGCGGCGTGCGCTCGGTGTCCACCTCGTTGCTGAACACCCACAGGTGCCCCGCGGCCAGGCGCCGCTCCTCGCCGCGCTTCAGGCGCAGCACGCGAGTGGACTCATCCGCTGCATGGGCGTGGAATTTTGCCGGTTGCGACATGGGATCAGGGGGCGGACGAAGCGGAAGTGGAAGTATACAGAATCGAGACAAACGCTCCGCGAAACGCATGCTCGATTGCGTCCGCTGCGCTGACAAACGCGCTATCATTTGGTTCGCCCGACTATCGCATGAGGGGAAGACGCTGTCGGCACTAGAGCAGCCTGAAGAGATTCGTAACCGGTCTGGCGTCTACCGGATACGCTGCAAACGAAACGGCATGATCTACGTCGGCAGCGCCGGAAATCTGCAGGCGCGGTGGGACCTGCACCGTCGCAAGCTGCGTGCAGGGCTACATCACAATCCTCACTTGCAGAATGCGTGGAAGGTGTACGGCGAAAGCTGCTTTGAATTTGTCGTCCTGCAGTACGTCGAACTGGGACGGCTACTCGACACCGAACAGCTTTGGATCGATCGCACCGGCTGCACTGACCGTCGCATCGGTTTCAACATTCAGCCGCAGGCAACGTCCGGGGGTTCTGGGATCGGCCAAACCTGGCTCGGCTTTCGTGACCCCAACGGTAATCCCATCACCATCGTGAACCTGAGCGATTTTTGCCGGCGTAACCGCCTGGACTTTCCGTCGATGCACAGATTGTCGAAAGGTGAGAGCAAACTGAAGTCATACAAGGGCTGGACGCACGCGAACAGTGTCCGCCAACGCGACTATATCAAGAGGCACGACGGGTTCATCGGTCCGGACGGCCAGCTGGCCGGACCAATACGCAATCTGGCTGCTTTTTGCCGAGCGCAGGGGCTCGAGAAGACCCACTTGGTTGCTGTCGCAAACGGCCGGATAGTGTCGCATCGAGGATGGACTCACGCGCGTGGCAAGAGGAAGTTGGCACCCCTGGTGCACAAGGGGTTCATCGCTCCAGGCGGGGCCCATACCAGAATCACAAATCTCACCGCCTTCTGCCGCGCCTCCGGGTTATGCAAGGTCCACATGTTCGAGCTGAAGAGCGGAAAGCGCCTGAGTCACAAAGGGTGGACCTGGAAGCACGATGCAGATCAGGCATTTGAATAGCGACGGCTCAGCGAAGTACACGAACCATCTCATCTCAGAGACGAGTCCGTATCTGAGGAAGCACGCTCACAATCCGGTCGAGTGGTATCCGTGGGGTAACGAAGCGCTCGAACGCGCACGCAAGGGACACAGACCGATTCACCTGAGCGTAGGGTACAACGCGTGCCACTGGTGCAGCGTCCTCGAAGAAGAAAGCTTCGAAGACGAAGCCACCGCGCGCATCCTCAATGACAACTTCGTCAACATCAAAGTCGATCGCGAGGAGCGTCCCGACATCGATCGCATCTACCAGGTCGCCCAGCAGATGCTCACGCAGCGCGGCGGCGGCTGGCCGCTCACCATGTTCCTGACACCGCGACCAGCGGCCGTTCTTCGGCGGCACCTACTTCCCCAAGCAAGCGCGCTACGGCCTGCCGGCTTTCAAGGACCTGCTGCTGCGGGTCGCCGCCTACTATCGCGAGCATGAAGCGGAGCTGCGCCGGCAGAACGAGGCGCTGATGGCGGCGTTCGCCGAGCTCAACCCTCAGCCGGCCGGCGCCGACAGCGAGCTGACCGCCGCACCCGCTCGCCGTGTGCCGTGCACAGCTCGCGCGCAGCTTCGACAGCCGCAACGGCGGCTTCGGCGGGGCCCCGAAGTTCCCGCACCCGCAGACGCTCGAATGGCTGCTGAGTTACGGGTCCGGCGGCGGCACCGCGGGGGAGCCCGAACTGCAGGCGCGCTACATGGCCACGCTGACGCTGCGCCGCATGGCAGAGGGCGGCATCAACGATCAGCTCGGCGGCGGCTTCTGCCGCTACTCGGTCGATGAGCTAGTGGATGATCCCGCACTTCGAGAAAATGCTGTATGACAATGGCGCGTTGCTGGCGGTGTACGCCCAGGCCGCGCTCGCGAGCGGGGATGCCTTCTACGCCCGCGTGGCGCAGACGACCGCCGGCTGGGTGCTGCGGGAGATGCAGTCCGCGGCCGGCGGCTACCACTCGAGCCTCGATGCCGACTCGGAGGGTCACGAGGGCAGGTTCTACGCGTGGGATCGCGACGAGGTGCGTGCCACGCTCACCTCAGACGAGTTCGCGGTGTTTGCGCCGCGCTTCGGTCTCGATCGGGAAGCGAATTTCGAGGGCCGCTGGCATCTGCGCGTGACGGCTACCACCGAGGACATTGCCGAGCAGACGGGTCGGACGGCGCAGCAGGTCGAGGCGCTCATCGAGCGCGCCAGCGCGAAACTGCTGGAGATCCGCGCGCACCGGGTACGCCCGGCCCGCGACGACAAGGTGCTGACGTCGTGGAATGCGCTGATGATCCGCGGCATGGCGGTCGCCGCGCGCGCGCTGGCACGCGATGAGCTCGCGGCTTCCGCCACGCGCGCGCTCGACTTCATCCGCACGAAGCTGTGGCGCGAGGGCCGGCTGCTCGCCACCTACATGGACGGCCGCGCGCATCTCAACGCCTACCTGGATGATTACGTATATCTCGCCGATGCCCTCCTCGAGCTGCAGCAGGTGCGCTTTCGCGCCGACGAGCTCGCCTTCGCGCAGCAGCTGATCGAGGTCGTGCTGCAGCATTTTGCCGACGCCGCCGCCGGGGGCTTCTACTTCACCTCCGATGATCACGAGAGCCTGATCCATCGCACCAAGGCGCTCGGCGACGATGCGACGCCCGCAGGCAACGGCATTGCCGCCCGCGTGTTGCTGCGGCTCGGGTACCTGCTGGCCGAGCCGCGCTACGTGGCGGCCGCCGAGCGCACGCTGCGGGCGGCGTGGCCGGCGCTGGAGAAATACCCGCAGGCACACGTGAGCCTGCTTAGCGCGCTGGAGGAGCTGCTGTCGCCGACACAGATCGTCATCCTGCGCGGCGAAGCGCGCACCATCGAGGGCTGGCGCGCGCATCTGGCGCGACTCTATGTGCCGCGCCGGCTCACTGCTGGCGATCCCCGCGGAGGCCTCCGACCTGCCGCCGGCGCTCGCGGACAAGACGCCGCGCGCCGGCCCGGTCGCCTACGTCTGCCGCGGCAGCACCTGCTCCGCACCCCTCGACTCGCTCGCCGCGCTCACCGAGCAGCTGCACCCGGCAGGGCCCAACTGACGCGCTGCGGTCAGGCCTTCACGTCGAGCGCGGGCGGCTGGCGGGCGTTGCGGGCCCGCTCGAAGCTCCTGCCGATCTGCAGGAGCCTGCCGTCGCGCCAGCGCGGCGCCACGAAGTGGATCCCCACCGGTAGCCCGGCAACGAAGCCGGCGGGCACCGTGAGGCTCGGATAGCCCGCGATCGCGGCGGCCGAGCACATCGGCGGCCAGCCGCCGCTGTTTTCGTAGTGATCCCCCCAAACGTGGTCGATGAGCTCCGCCGGACCGTTGCCCGATGCGACCAGCGCATCGAGGCGGTACCTGGCGAAGATCGCACTCAGTCCGCTGGTGTCGGCCACGTCGCTGATGTGCTGCAGCGCCTTGAGATACGCAGGGGTCGTGCGCGAGCCCTTTGCCTCGGCCTGCTCGAACAGCTCCTGGCCGAAGAACGGCATCTCCGCAGCGGCATGTTGGTTGTTGAAATCGATGAGATCAGCGAGCGTGCGCACCGGCAGCGCGCCATTGAAGCGCGTGAGGTAGGTGTTCAGGTCTGCCTTGAAGTCGTACAGCAGCACCTCGAATTCGTCCTCGAGGAGCGTTTCCCACCCGGGAGGTGACGGCACATCGACGAGCGTGCAGCCCGCGCGCTCGAGGAGCTTCAGCCAGTCGTGCCACTGGCTCAGCACCTGCGGATGCGTCGAGGACGGCGGGGGCAACACGCCAAGCCGCAGGCCGCGCGGCGGCGACTCGAGCTCCGCGAGCGCCGCACCGTCCCAGCGCGCGCCCGGTTCCGCCATGATCGACAGGAGCAGCGCGGCGTCGGCCACCGAGCGCGTCATGGGCCCGGTCGTGTCCTGGCGCGCGGTTATCGGTACGACGCCTGCCGAGCTCACCAGCCCGATCGTGGGCTTCACCCCGACGAGGCCATTGATCGAGGCCGGCGCGAGCACCGAGCCATCGGTCTCCGAGCCGAGCGACGCGGCGCACAGGTTGGCCGCCGTCGCGGCCGCCGGTCCCGCGCTCGAGCCGGACGGATTGCGCGTGGGATCGTAGGGGCAGCGGGCCTGTCCACCGACCGCGCTCCAGCCGCTCACCGAGCGGCTGGAGCGGAAGTTTGCCCACTCGCTCAGGTTGGCCTTGCCGAGCACGATCGCGCCGGCAGCGCGCAGCCGCGCCGCCACCGGCGCATCCTGCGCATGCCGGGCACTCGCGAGCGCCAGCGACCCGGCGGTGGTGGGCAGCGGATCGCGCGTTTCGATGTTGTCCTTGAGGAGCAGCGGAATGCCGTGCAGGGGCCCAAGGAGCTTCCCCGACCGGCGCGCGGCGTCGAGCGAGCGGGCGGCGGCGAGCGCGTCGGGATTCACGGCGAGTATGGCGCCGAGCTTTGGTCCCTGGCGGTCGTACAGCTCGATGCGGCGCAGGTAGCTGCGGGTGAGACTCTCCGCGCTCGAGCGCCCCTCGGCCTGGGCGCGACTGAGCTCGGCAATCGACTTCTCGGTCGGGTCGAACTCCGCGCGGCCGCCCGCAGCCTGCGCGGCATCGCTGCGCTGCGCGGCGCCTGCAGCGGCAGCGGCTGCAGTGTTGCCGGCTGCCAGCAGCGCGCCGATTCCTTCCACAAAGTTCCGCCGCTTCATGCCCGTGCCTGCTTCTTCAGGACAGCAGCTCCACGTTGCCGCCGATGGCCGCGGTGTTGATGGTGAGCGTGCGCTCGTTGGCAAAACGCAGCAGGTAGTGCGGGCCACCGGCCTTTGGGCCGGTGCCCGACAGGCCCTGTCCGCCGAAGGGCTGCACGCCCACGACGGCACCGATCATGTTGCGGTTCACATAGGTGTTGCCGACCGGCAGCGCGCGGAACAGGTGCTGGGCGACGCTGTCGAGACGGCTGTGCACGCCGAGCGTGAGCCCGTAGCCGGTGGCGCGGATCGCCGCGAGCACCTGCGGCAGCTCGCCGCTGCGATAGCGCGCGACGTGCAGGATCGGACCGAACTCCTCGGTCTTCAGCTGATCGAGGCGGCGCAGCTCGAACAGTTGCGGCGGGAAGAAGTGCCCGGTGGCCGCCAGGCCCGGCTCGAGCTCGCAGGCGTACAGGAGCTTCGCTTCGCGGCGCATGCGCTCGGCGTGTCGCGCCAGGCGCGCGCGCGCGGCTTCGCTGATCACCGGACCGACGTCCGTGGACAGCTCCGCCGGATCACCGATCTCCAGGCACGCGCATCGCGCCGATCAGCATGTCGATCGACCCGATCGGCGATCTCCTCCTGCAGGTACAGCACGCGCAGCGCCGAGCAGCGCTGCCCGGCGCTGGTGAAGGCGGAGGTGATCACGTCATCGACCACCTGCTCGGGCAACGCAGTCGCATCCACCACCATGGCGTTGACGCCGCCGGTCTCGGCGATGAGCGGCACGATCGGCCCCGTCGCGCTTGGCGAGCGTGCGGTTGATGGTCGCGGCGGTGGCGGTGGAGCCGGTGAAGGCGACGCCGGCGAGCGCCGGATGGGTCAGCGCAACCTCGCCGAAGGGCGGCCCGTCGGCCGGGGTGAGCTGCAGCACCGCCGCAGGCACGCCGGCTTCGTGCAGCACGCGCGCCATGGCGTGCGCGATGAGCGGCGTCGCCGGCGCGGGCTTGGCGACGACCGCGTTGCCGGCCATCGAGCGCGGCGGTGATCTGCCCGGTGAAGATCGCCAGCGGGAAATTCCAGGGGCTGATGCACACGAACACGCCGCGGCCGTGCAGCGAGAGCATGTTGCGCTCGCCGGTCGGGCCCGGGCAGATCGAGCGGCGCGCCGAACAGCTCGCGGCCGCGTGCCGCGTAGTAGCGGCAGAAATCCACCGCCTCGCGCAGCTCCGCCACCGCATCCGGCAGCGTCTTGCCGGCTTCGCGCACCAGCAGGCTCAGGAACTGCCCGCGCCGCTGCTGCAGCAGCTGCGCGGCCTGCTCCAGGCAGGCCGCGCGCTTGTCCGCCGGCGTCGCATCCCACTCGGGCTGCGCCGCGCTGCGCCGCTTGCATGGCACGGCGGATCTCCGCCGCGCTGGCATCGCGGGTGAGGCCGACGATCTCGCGCGTATCGGCGGGCGAGATGACCGGCACGTCCGCGTCGTGCACGAGGCGGCCAGTGAGTATCGGGCCCCCGCGGTGGCTCTCGTGCGCGTGGGCGCGCACCTCGGCGGCGAGCGTTGCCAGCGCCGCCGGATCGCCGAAGTCCTCGCCCTCGGAATTGGCGCGCTCGGCGCCGAACAGCGCATGCGGCTCGCGGATCCGCGGTGGCTGCTGCGACTGCGCCGTAAGCGGAGGCGAGCGGATCGCGCACGACCTGCTCCACGGGAATCTGCGGATTCATGAACTGGTGAACGAAGGAGCTGTTGGCGCCGTTCTCGAGCAGGCGCCGCACCAGATAGGGCAGCAGATCCTCGTGCGTGCCCACCGGCGCGTATACGCGCACCGGCGGCAGCGCCGGCGACTTCAGCGCGCACCGCCGCGTAAAGCGCCTCGCCCATGCCGTGCAGACGCTGGAATTCGTAAGCAGCGCCCGGCGGGCGCGAGCTCGAGCACCGCCGCCACCGTGTAGGCGTTGTGGGTCGCGAACTGCGGATAGATGCCTCGCCCGCCGCGAACAGGTGCTGCGCGCACTCGAGGTAGCTCGCGTCCGTCGCCGCCTTGGAGGTGTACACCGGGAAGCTCGCGAGCCCGCGCTCCTGCGCGCGCTTGATCTCGCTGTCCCAGTACGCGCCCTTCACCAGACGCACGGTCATGCGCCGGCCCGCATTCGCGCGCCAGCTGCGCGACCCAGTCGATCACCAGCGGCGCGCGGCGGCCGTAGGCCTGGACTGCAAGCCCGAGTCCGTCCCAGCCGCGAGTCTGCGGCATCGCGCGCCAGCGCCTCGACGATGTCGAGCGAGAGATCGAGCCGGTCGGCCTCCTCGGCATCGATGGTGAAGCCGATGCCGGCGCGGGCGGCGCGGCGCGCCAGCTCCAGCATGCGCGGCACGAGCCGCTCGCTGCACGCGCGCGCTCTGCAGCAGCGTATAGCGCGGCTCGAGCGCCGAGAGCTTCACGGAGATCCCGGAGCGCGCGTGGACTGGCCGCCGGCGGCTGGCGGCCGAGCGCCTCGATCGCGTGCGCATAGGAGTCGAAGTAGCGCTGCGCGTCCGCCTCGGTGCGCGCGCCTTCGCCCAGCACGTCGAACGAGCACAGCGCCAGTTCCGGATCGGACGGCCGCGCGCGAGCGCCGCACTCGATCGTCTCGCCGACGATGAACGCGTCACCCGACATCTGCATCGCTGCCGCGCAGCGCCGCACGCACCACCGGCGCGACCAGCGGCTTCGTGAGATGGGCGAGCGAGAATTCTCCGGACAGCTCAGCCGCCACGTCCGGCAGCAGCCGGCTCGCCGGCGCCGAGCAGCGCGAAGCCGGTGCGCAGCAGCAGATCGTCATGCCCGGGACGCCGGCGCTGCCGGATGGTGGCGAGGCGCTCGGCGATCAGCTGGTCCGCGCGCTTCGGGTCGGGCGTGCGCAGCAGCGCTTCGGCCAGGCTCATGAGCGCCTTGCCCTGCGCGCTGTCGAGCGGGAACTGCTCGAGCATCGAGTCGACGAACGGCCGCGCGCGCTTGTCGGCGCGCGCCACCTCCACCCAGCGCGCCGCGCGTGATCTCGGCACGCGTCGAGTGCGGCACTGCGACCGCGGAGAGATCCGCCAGCGCTTCTCCGGAGGCATCGGCCTCCGGGCGCACCGTCGCCGCGCGCAGCCGCGTCACGCAATTCGCGCAACCGATCCATGTCCGCGGCCCGCTCACCCGCGCGAGCCGCCCGCACGCACCGTCATGTCGCAGCCCTTGCTCCGAATGAGCACTAGTAAATTATGCTTATGCTAGCCGCGACAGTCAGAGATATAATTATCCATTTTGGCCCATTTATTAAGTCGAATTCACTGCCATGAGTCCGGAAAACCGCCGCGACCGCGGTCGCCGGCGAGCGCGGATCTGGATCGCATCGACCGAAGGCTGCTCGCGCGGCTGCAGCAGGACGGCCGGACCCCGGTGTCGCAGCTTGCACGAGAAGTGAATCTGACTGTCACGCCGACGCTGGAGCGCGTGCGGCGCCTGGAGGCTGGCGGTTACATCGAGGGGTACTTCGCCCGGCTGAACCCGGGACGCCTGGGATTGGGCCTGCTCGCCTATGTCGAGGTCTCGCTCGACCGCACCACGCCGGATGCCTTCGAGCGCTTCAAGCAGGTCGTGCTGGCGCACGACGAGGTCATGGAATGCCACATGGTGGCGGGCGGCTTCGACTACCTGCTGAAGGTGCGCGTCACCGACATGGAGAGCTACCGGCGCTTCCTCGGCGACCGCATTGCCGCGGTGCGCGGCGTGCAGCAGACACACACGTACTTCGTCATGGAGGAAGTGAAGTCGACGCATCGGATCATCGTGCCGGAGTGAGCCGGCCGTTGCGCGCGACAGTGCCGGCACGTCAACGCCGCCGGTGTCGCCGCATGCGGCTAAGCCGCGAGCACCTGCGCCACCGCGCGTGCGAAGTACTCGAGGTTCTCCTGCCGCAGCCCGGCGACGTTCATGCGGCTGTCCTCGGTCATGTAGACGTGATGGCGCTCGCGCAGCGCGCGCACCTGCGCACTGTTGATGCCGAAGAAGGAGAACATGCCGCGCTGCGCGGTCGATGAAGTCGAAATCCCGCTGCGGACAGTATGCCTTAAGTTGCTGCACCACCTCGTGCCGCAGGCCCTGGATGCGGCGGCGCATGCTGGCGATCTCCTCCATCCACTGCGAACGCAGGGACTCATCGCCCAGGATCCCGTGCACGATGGCGGCGCCGTGATCCGGCGGCATCGACCAGATGCCGCGCGCCAGGCGCACCAGCTGGCTCAGGGCGGCGTCTGCTGCCGCGGGCGATTCACTGACGAGGTGCAGCGAGCCGGTACGCTCGCGGTACAGGCCGAAGTTTTTCGAGCAGGACACCGCGAACAGCACCTCGGGGAGCTCGGCGCAGAGCAGCCGCAGCCCGAAGGCGTCTGCGTCGAGGCCTTCGCCGAGTCCCTGGTAGGCCATGTCGATGAAGGGCAGGAGCTGGCGGCGCTTCAGCAGTGAGAGCAGCTCGCGCCATTGCGCCTGCGACAGATCCGCCCCGGTCGGGTTGTGACACGAGGCATGCAGCAGCACCACCGCGCGCGCCGGCAGGCGCTCGAGCGTCGCCGTCATGGCGTGGAACTGCACGGCGCCGGTAGCGGCATCGAAATACGGGTAGCGCTCGAGCTTCAATCCGCTGCCCGCGAGCAGCGGCGTGTGGTTCGCCCAGGTTGGCGTGCTCACGTGCACGACCGCCTCCGGGCACGCCGCGCGGATGAGCTCCGCTCCGAGGCGCAGGGCACCGCAGCCCCCGGGCGCCTGCACGCTGCGCACGCGTCCCGCCGCAAGTGCCGGATGCGCCGCCCCGAGCACCAGCCGCTCCATGGCCTGATTGAATCCCGCGTTACCGGCTGGCCCCACATAGGTCTTGGTCGTCTGTCGCTCGAACAGTGCGCTTTCCGCCTGCTGTACGGCGCCGAGCACCGGCGTGTCGCCATGCTCGTCGCGATACACCCCGATGCCGAGATCCACCTTGCGTGCATCGGGGTCGGCGCGAAACGCGGCCATCAGGCCGAGAATCGGATCGGGAACGACCGGCTCGAGACGCTCGAACATGCACCTGACTCCGTATTGACTACTGGCCTCTCAGCGCGGCGAGCGCGCGCTTGTGCCAGGCTGCAACGGTAGCATGCAGCCAACCCGACGCGTACAGCCTCATTCCTGCGCCTGGCTCTCCTGCGGCGAAAGCGCCAGGGCCGTAGCCCAACAGGAAAACAACCCCCGCGGGGTCGTCCCGTGATCCCCTGGTACAGCGCCTGCGGCGTCCTGGCGGGCCGTCTCGGGCTTGTGGCCCGGTCGATGCGTCTGGACGCATCCGGCACCGCCTCTCTACACTCGCTTCGCATCCGACAAAGCGGATGAGGAGTTCGATTCTGCGGCTGTGGGGTTTCATTTGCTTCGCGGCCTCAGCGCTGCCGGTCGTCGCGTCTGCCGCCGAGGCGACGGCGGCTTCTCCCAGCAATCCGGCGACTGCCCAGGAGCTTCCGCAGGTCACGGTGATCGGTACCACACCGTTACCGGGTCTCGGCCTGCCTCTGAATCAGATACCCGCAAATGTACAGACCGCCGACAGCAAGGACATGCAGCGTCAGCAGACTCTGGGTCTGGCGGACTACCTGAACAACAACTTCAGCGGCGTCAACGTCAGCGAGAGTGCCGACAACCCGTTTCAACTGGACATCAATTACCACGGGTTCACGGCTTCGCCGCTTCTGGGTACCCCCGAGGGCCTGTCAGTTTATGTGGATGGTGTGCGCGTCAATGAGTCATTCGGCGATACCGTCAACTGGGATCTGATCCCACAAGCGGCCATTTCGACCGTAACACTCATATCAGGCTCCAATCCCGTGTTCGGGCTCAATACCCTGGGGGGAGCACTCTCGGTACGCACCAAGAGCGGGCATGATGACCCGGGGACCGTGTTCGAGGCGTACGGTGGGTCTTTCGGCAGGCGCTCCTTCGAAGGGGAGACGGGCGGAGAGTTCGGCAACTTCGACTATTTTCTGACAGGAAATTACTTCGACGAGACCGGTTGGCGTGATAACTCGCCGACGCGACTCTATCAGGGCTTCGCCAAGGCTGGCTGGCAAAACGACAGGACTGACATCGACCTGAGCTATACCTATGCGGACACCCGCCTGTACGGTAATGCTGCCCTGCCCACCAGCATGCTGGATTTTCGCCGCCAGGCAAGCTACACGCCCGACTTCACGCAGAATCTCCTCAATTTCGTGAATCTCACCGGCACGCAGTTCTTGACGGAGAAGTTGCTCCTGTCGGGGAGCATCTACTATCGCCATCTGCTGACGCGCGGCATCAACGGCAACATCAACGACAGCTACCTCGACAACAACTACACCGGACCGCCATTCGATTGCACGGCACCGCCCAGCAGTCGAGCGGACCTCGCCTACTGCGCATCGGGCCAAAACGCCACCTCGCGGCTGACCCAGCGCACTAAAGGCCTGGGCGCACAGCTCACCGATTCCCAGAATTTGTTCGGCTGGGCCAACCAGGCGATCCTGGGTGCGGACTACAACGACTCGCGCGACACGTTTGTCCAGTCATACCAGTATGGGCCGCTGTCGCCGCAGCGGATGCTCATCTATGAAGTCACGCCGTTCAACAATGAAACGGTCATCTCGCTCAGCGGAGACAACAAGATCTATGGGGTGTATGCGACCGACAACCTCTCGCCGAACAAGCTGCTCCATTTCTCGCTGTCCGTTCGCTACAACCACAACACGGAGACACTCAACGGATACAGCGTGGATACGCATGTAGGCCGATATCGGCTCAGGATATGACGAGGCGAGGCCCCTGATCGGCGATCATACGTTCAGCCGAGTCAATCCGGCTTTCGGATTCACGCTGACGCCGAGCGACGCCCTGACCCTTTTTGCCGACTATAACCAGGCGAGTCGTGCACCGACGGTAATTGAGCTCGGCTGCGCCAATCCCGCGGCGCCGTGCGGTCTGCCCAACGCCTTCGCAAGCGACCCGGACTTGCAGCAGGTGGTCGCCCGAACCCTGGAGGCAGGCGTACGGGGTAGTCTGCCCGATCAACGGCTGGTGTGGAGCGCAGATCTGTTCCACACCGTCAACAGCAATGACATCCAGTTTGTCGCGACCGCCGCCAACCAGGGCTATTTCGCCAACGTTGGCAGTACGCGCCGGCAGGGACTTGATCTGGCGTTGGGCGGCAGCCAGGGCGGCCTGCACTGGCAGACGGCGTATAGCTTCGTCGATGCCACCTTTCAGTCGAACTTCGAAGTCAGTGCCAATTCGAACAGCAGCGCCGATGCCAACGGAAACATTCTCGTTCGCCCCGGAGATCGGATTCCGCTGATTCCGCGGCATACGGGCCGGCTGGTCCTCGACTACGAGCTGAGTAAACGCTGGGACGTCGGTGGCAACCTGGTGGTGGCCTCCGGCTCTTACCTGCATGGAAATGAGAACAATGCCAATCAGGCCGGTGGCACCAACGGTGAGGGCGCATATATCTCAGGAACCGGATCGATTCCCGGTTACGCCGTGGTCAATCTGCAAAGCACCTGGCACATAACGAAAAACGCCGAGGTTTTCGCGCGCCTCGTCAACTTGTTTGACAGGGAGTATTCCACGGCCGGATTCCTCACCCGCGACGCGTTCAACCCAAACGGGTCCTTCATTCCAAATCCGGCGAATTGGACCAATGAAAACGCCGTTTCACCCGCGCAGCCGCGCGCGATTTGGGCAGGGATGCGAATACGCCTGCATTGAGGCAGCGTTACCCTCCGCCAGTACATTGACGAGCCGTCGCTGGCGGGGCTCTGTTGCCACGCCGGAGCCTCGTCAAGCGAAAGCTCCGCCTGATGAGCAAAGTCCCCGGTCAGCGAGTCACCCCACCCAGCAGCGCCTGAGCCGGCTGCGCGCCTCTGCCGAGACAGCGTCCTGAGGCAGGAGTAGCATGTATGGCCGACCGACCTGTCCCACACGGCGTACCGCCCGCAAACAACCCGCACCATGAAGCGCGATGCCAGGAGCCTCCTCGTCGCCCGGGCCCCGATGTTCGGGCGTGCAGCCCTTGTCAGCGCCCTGCTCGCCTGCGCGGCACCGACCCCCGCCTCGGCTGACGGTCCGACGCCCACCTCCGCGGTGCAGTTCGGGGGACAGTGCGCGGAAGGATTGTCTCAGAGCCGGCATGTCATGACCAACTGCACCTCGACCTGGACGGACAAGGACGGCAAGGTCTACTGCTTCAGCAGCGAGTCGGCCAGGAAGGCATTCCTCGAGAACCCGGACGCGAATCTGCAGAAGGCGCGCGACTTCATCGCCGCCAGCAGTGTCGAATCGACCGAGAAGGCGATGCAGGACTTCGACAGTGCAGATGCGGAGACGCTGGTCAAGGGACTCATCGACGCAAAAACCAAGGCGAATAACGGCATATTTCCGCTCGAAGACCCGCTCAACGGCGCGCAGCTTAAACTCGTTTTCGACGGCATCGACTTCACGCGCACCATCGACGGGTACGGCTTCTTTCCCGACGTGAAGTTTCACGACCAGGCCGAGGCACAGAAGCGCTACCTGATCGATTTCTGGGTGGCACCGGCCGACGGACAGCTCAGGGTCCAGGAGATCCGCATCTACAAGGAACCCATCAAGAGCGAAGGCGCCTGGGCTGTGACGGCGCGCTCTCCGGTGCCGTGGTGGTGGATTCCCGCTTCCGAGCACCCCGGACACGTCGCCAACAAACGCGGCTGGGAAGTGATGTCGGCCGTCGAACAGGGTGCGCTCACCGAGGCGGCGAAGAACAACGGCGTGTTCAAGCTCAAGGATGACAAGACCGGCAAGGTGCTGGATCTGGAGTTCATCGACACGCATCAGCCGATCCGGCAGCTCGACGAGAACGGGCATTACTTTGCCTGTACCGACTTTCGCGCGGTCGGTACGAAGGACCAGATCTACGACATCGACTTCTGGATCACCGACAAGGACGGCAAGATGACCGTCGAGCAGACCCGGGTGCACAAGGTGCCGGAGCTCAAGGATGGCAAGTGGATACAGGTGCCGCGCTACGAGTGGAAGGATCTCGGCAGCTCCCACGTCGTTCCCTGACTACGCCTCGCGGCGCGCAGCGGCTGGGGCGAGGCGAAGCCATTGCGCACGTGCCCGCTCGAGATAGGCGCGGGGGCCGTCGAGAAAGAACACCAATGACGTCGCACTCGAGAAGCAGTAGAGCTTGCCGGCATCCGGATCGACCCAGTTGATGGAGCAATCCGCTGCGATCCTCACTCCGGCGGCAAGACCGAACGGGTCGTGGTTATCGAACTCCCCGTGCATCGTACCCGCCGGCGGCACGACTGCCTTCCAGATTCCGCCGTCCCTCTGAGCCGTTGAGCGCTCCACGTCCCGGTCGCCATCGTCGACGGCCGCGACGGCTATCGAGGTCGCGCATGGACCGTCAAATGTCGCAGCTATTGCGAGCACCAGCAGACTGTGGCGAATGACTGGCACTCGACCCGAACCCCTCCCCTTCTCCGTACCCATCCGCGCAGCTCATTCAGGCGCTACGGCCGCTACGATGCCCCAGGGACTGCCTCCGACTGCGATCTTGGCGTCGACGTGACCTGACCTCAGATCGACGACGGCGATATCGCCCGAGGGTCCATTGGCGGTGTAGGCCTTAGTCCCGTCGCGGCTCAAAGCCACGCCCCAGGGACGCTGTCCGACCTTGTCAATGGTCCTCAGGATCCGGCCGGTCTCTGCATCGACCTCGAGCAGTGCACCAAATCGCCCGGTAGTGACGTAGAGCCGCCGACCATCCGGCGAGGCGATCCCCATCGGACGCACGATTTTCGGGTCACCCAGTGCGATGGTCTTCAGGACCTTGTAATCGTCAGTGCTGAAAGCCGTGAGCGCCGCGCCAAATTCGTCGGTCACATAGCCGCGGTGGCCTTTCTTCGCCAGCAGGATGGCGCGCGGGCGCTTCTCGGTGGGAATCTTCGCGAGGACCTTCATGGGCTGCGCATCGACTACGTATACGGCGTTGGCAGTCTCGCAGGCGACGTAGACGATGCGGTCATCCCGGCTCACCGCCACGCCTTCCGGCTCTGAGCCCACGGCTACCGTGGCGCGCAACGTACCCTTGTTCAGATCAACGGCCGACAGCATGCCCGTGTCTTCATTGGAGACGTACAACGTCTTGCCGTCGTGCGAAAGTGCAAAAGTCTCCGGATCCGCGCCACTCGGATAGGTACTGATCAGCTTCTGCGACTTGAGGTCGACCACGCCGATGCCGTCGTAGCGCCGGTCGGGCGGCGGAAGCTTCGATTCATCGACGTTCGGGCCGCCCATCGGCGAGCCCGACAGAGCCACGTACAGTCTCTGGTGGTCCGGGGAGAGCTGGATGCCGCGCGGGCGCTTACCCACCGCGATGCGCGCCACGACGCTGGCGCGCTGTGGATCGACGATCACTACGTTGCCGCCCGTCTCATCGGAAACGTAGAGACGCTCCGCGGAAGAGGCGGCGTCATTCGCACCTGCGCCCCGCCCCACGAGATTCAACACCGTCAGGATCGCTGCGGCGCCCAGCTCATGCCAGCGGCCGCCAGGTGAGAGTCTCTCGCTCATTGCACAGGCCCGGGCCGGTAACTCCGGCTCAGTAAATGACTACGCTACGGATCGAGGTACCGGCGTGCATCATGTCGAAAGCGTCGTTGATCTTATCGAGCGGCATCGTGTGCGTGATCAGCGGATCGATCGCTATCTTGCGGTCCATGTACCAGTCCACGATTTTCGGCACGTCGGTGCGCCCGCGGGCGCCGCCGAACGCCGTTCCCTTCCACACACGGCCGGTCACCAGCTGGAAGGGCCGGGTCTTGATTTCCTGTCCGGCACCGGCCACGCCGATGATGACCGACACGCCCCAGCCGCGGTGACAGCATTCCAGCGCCTGGCGCATCAGGTTGACGTTGCCGATACATTCGAAGCTGTAGTCCGCGCCCCCGTCGGTGAGCGCGACGAGGTGCGCCACCAGGTCCCCCTCGACTTCCTTGGGGTTGACGAAATGGGTCATGCCGAACTTCTCACCGAGCGCCTTTCGATTTGGGTTCAAATCGATGCCGATGATCTTGTTGGCGCCAGCCAGGCGCGCGCCCTGGACCACGTTGAGCCCGATACCGCCCAGGCCGAACACGACGACGTTGGCGCCGGGCTCCACCTTCGCGGTATTGATCACCGCGCCGATCCCGGTGGTGACGCCGCAGCCGATGTAGCAGACCTTATCGAAGGGGGCGTCCTCGCGGATCTTGGCCACCGCGATCTCGGGCAGTACCGTGAAGTTGGAGAAGGTGGAGCAGCCCATGTAGTGATACACCTTCTCCTTGCCGAGGGAGAAGCGGCTCGTGCCGTCGGGCATCACGCCCTTGCCCTGCGTGGCGCGAATCGCCGTACAAAGATTCGTCTTGCGTGACAGGCAGCTCTTGCACTGGCGGCACTCTGGCGTGTAGAGGGGAATGACGTGATCGCCGCTCTTCACCGAGGTGACCCCGGGTCCGACCTCGACCACGATGCCCGCGCCCTCGTGTCCGAGAATCGACGGGAACAGACCCTCCGGGTCTCCTCCCGAGCGCGTGAACTCATCGGTGTGGCACACACCGGTTGCCTTGAGTTCCACCAGTACCTCGCCGGCCTTTGGCCCCTCGAGATCAACCATCACGACTTCGAGTGGCTTACCGGCAGCGTAGGCAATCGCAGCACGTGTTTTCATGGCTGACAGTTTCCTGAGAGCCCCGCGCACCAGCGCGGGGCTTTGAGTTCACAAGCGCTCGTCTACGCGGCGAGCACGCCCTTGGCTTTCGCCGTGTGCGTGGCGATCAGATCCATCAGCGCTGGCGACAGGCAATCATAGGGTTCGAGCCCGAGCTCCTTAAGCCTGGCGCGGATAGCACCCATCTGATCCGGCTTGGTGCCCGACTCGATGATCGAGGACACGAAGGCCGCAAAGCGCGGCTCCTCCCAACCTTGATCCTTGGAGAGCTCGGTGTGGAAGAAGTCGAAGCCGTAGAACGGGTGCGCCTTGTTCTCGATGCGCCCGTACATGTGCACCCCGCAGCCGGTGCAGGCATAGCGCTGGATCGGCGCCTTCTCGTCCACAATCTTCAGCTTGTGACCGTTGGCGGTCACCGAGACCTTGTCGCGCCCGGCGACACCGACGACGGAGAACAGCGCGCCCGCGGGCTTCCAGCACTTGGTGCAGCCGCAGGCGTGATTGAAGGCCACGTTCGATCCGATGCGCACCGTCACCGGGTTGCTCGTGCACTTGCAGGTGAGCGTGCCGCCGGCAAAGCCCGACGTGCCCTTCTTGACTCCGTTATCAACCATCGGGTGAATCTTGATTGCCATCTTAGTCATGCCTCGCCTCTGGGTTTGAATACGACGTCAAGAGTTCCGCTCAGGAACTCATTCGGGCCCCTGGGTGCTCGCCCCGAGGTTGCTGGGCGTGCCGCATGAGTCCGTGTCGATGAATTTTCCGGTATATGGTGCGGCGACTGATGTGCAGTCGTGCCGCAGCTGCGCTCACGTTCCATTGGCAGGTCTCGAGCGTCCGCCGTAGCGCCTCGCGTTCCGCGTCGCCCAGTACGCTCTCGCCGTCGCCGTGCTGGGGAGCGGAGCCGTTTCGCCGGGCACGTCCTGCGCTGCAGCGCCGCCAGCAAGCCACTCTTCGTTGAAGCCGGCCAGCGTCAGGCAATCCGACGTGCGCAGCGCCAGCATGGTGCGCAAAACATTGCGCAGCTGGCGAACGTTGCCCGGCCAGGAATGGCGCACGAGCCGCTCGAGCAGCGCAGGCTCAATCTCGATCTGCGGCTCACCGGCCGCTTCGCTGCGCAGTAACGTGCGAATCAGCTCCGCACAGTCGGTGCGCTGCCGCAACGGCGGCAGCTGCACGGTGATGCCATTCAGCCGGTAGTAGAGATCCTCGCGGAACTGGCCTTTGGCGATCATCTCGAGGGGGTGATGCTGCGTAGCGCTGATGACGCGCACGTCGACGCTCACCACCTCGTTGCCCCCGAGCGGCATCATCTCGCGATCCTCGATCACGTTGAGCAAGCGCGTCTGCAGCGCCACCGGCATGTCGCAGATCTCATCAAGGAACAGCGTGCCGCCGTTCGCCTGCAGGATCCTGCCCACGCCGCCTTCGCGCGTGGCACTGGTGAAAGCGCCCGGCCTGTGACCGAACAGCTCGCTTTCGATCAGAGTCTCCGGAATGGCAGCACAGTTCACCGTGACGAAGGGTTTACCCGCGTGATTGCTGGCGTTATGGATGGCGCGCGCGCAATAACCCTTGCCGGTGCCCGTTTCGCCCAGCAACAGCACCGAGATATCGCGATCGATCACGCGCCGCAGAACCTCGACGTTGTGCCGCATCGTCGGATCCGCCGAATACAGGCAGTCGAGCGAGCCGCGTGTCTCGGCGACCGACGCACAGCCGGCACCCTCGGCCGCGCCAACGGCGACCTGGGTGTGGCGGGGGGACTCCGCCGGCGCATGTACGGTTGCAAACCAGCGTCTCTGGGCGAACTTCGGGTTCAGCGCTTCGGCACGATAGCCGCGCTGTCCCGTCAGCCGCATCAGGGCCGCGGGGCTCGTATCGAGGACCTCATCCACCCGCTGCCCGCATACGGACTCGTGGTCGCGAACGCCGAGCAGCTTCAGCGCGGCCCGGTTGGCGCCCTTGATGCGGCCCTGATCGTCGAAGGTAATAACCCCTTCGCCGGGCGTGCTGACGAACTCCGCACAGCGGTGAAACCGCACCAGATGAAGGTCCTTGCAGGCGCTGAGCAGGGTGCGGTTTTCCACATTCTGGGCCGCCATGTCGACCAGTGCCAGCGTGTGACTCTGGGGGTTGGAGGAGGCTCCGGAGATGTCGAGCGCAGCCAGCAGTTCCCCGCGCATGTCAAAGATGGGGGCCGCGGAGCAGGTCAGCTGCGTGTTCTGCGCCAGGAAATGATCGGTGCGGTGAATCACGACGGGCCGACGGGCCGTCAGACAGGTTCCCATACCGTTCGTGCCCATCTCCTGCTCACTCCACATCACTCCCTCGCGAAAGCCGCTGCGCCGGGCGGTGGCCAGGAAGCCGCTATCACCGAGGTAGCTCACGATAACCCCGTCGCGATCGGTCAGCATGATGCTGTACTCGGAGTGCCTGATGAGCTTCCCCAGGGCCTCCATCTCGATACGCGCGATGGCGAGCAGGACGCCAAGGCGCTCGCGGCGGGCCTGCAGGTCCGCGCGCTCGACGCTGTTCGGGCGCCTGATCTCTTGCGGGTCGAGCGCGTAGTCATTGAGACAGCGGCTCCAGGAAGTCCGGACGACTTCCGGGATCGGGAACTCCGCACCATGCCTTCGTACCAGATTGCCGATGAGGTCCGCATGATTGTGGGATGCGGGTCGCGCACGCATCATAACTAACGCCCCCCTCCAGCCAATCGTCACGGCGGCGGCTCATTTGCCTCCGCAGCCGAATTTGCACTCCGGCGCGCCGTGGTAGTTGGCCCGTATAAACGTAAGGATGCGCCACAAATCATCGTCCGTCTGCACGATTTGCCCCATGGGGGGCATGGCGCCTACGACGTTCTCCGCGCCCTTGCGGCTGTAGCCCTTGCTCTGCAGGGTCTGGCTGCCGTACGCCGTCAGCCTGAACAACGTGTCGTCGTCGCCGCCGTAAACCCAGACGTCGTTGGTCAGGGGCGGGCACATGCCCCCGCCGCCGGTGCCGCCGTGGCAGCCGCTGCACCCGTAGCGCATGTACAGTTGGCGGCCCGCATCGACAACGGCCGCGTCGCTATCGTTATAAGGATTCTTGAGCGTGCCCTGAGGCGCGGAGTCTGCCCGCGGTACCGGCGCCATCGTGCTGCCGGATGCCGGCGAAGCCTGCGCTCCCGCTTGCGCCCCGGAAGGCGCATCCGGTGTCGGTTGCTGCGCATATATGAACGATGAGATCAGTCCCGCCACGCAAGCGACCAATGTAGCCTTAAGCACTACGCGCCTCGCTTGTCCGGTTGCCCACCACGTCCGTTCTAAGCTCCGGGACGCGCGGGCGCTTCATCCAGCAGCCTGATCACCTTCTCATCACCCTTGGTGCGCGCGATCGACAGCGCCGTATCGCCGCGGTCGGTCTGCGCCTTCACGTTTGCACCGGCGCGCACCAGCAGCTCGACCATATCGGCGCGGCCGTTGGCGGCCGCGACCATCAGCGCGGTCACGCCGCCGCTATTGCGCGAGTTCACATCAACGCCTTTTTGAATCAGAGCCTGTACCACCGCTTGCGCGCCGTTGGCAGTCGCGAGCATCAGCGGCGTATAGCCGGCGTCGCCGATCACCCGACCCGGATCAGCGCCCGCCTCGATCAGAGCCACGGCAGCCCTGTCCTTGCCATACTGCGCAGCGATGCCGAGCGGCGTGAAATTCTGGGCACTTACGGCATTGGGATCACCGCCGTGTGCGGCCAGGACCTTGACGCCGGCGGCGTCATCGCAATAGGCCGCCGTCATAAGTGGCGTCCAGCCGTCGCGATCGCGCTGGTTCGCGTCGGCACCATGCGCGATCAGGAACCCGACCATGGCCGGGGACCTCCGCAGCAGGGCATGATGCAGAGGCGTTTCACCCTGCAGGTCCTGGGCGGAAAGCGAGGCGTGCTTCTTCTCGAGCAGATAAGCCGCGCGCACCTGATCATCCGCCATCACCGCGTTGTTGAGCTCCACGTTGACATTCGCGCCGTGGGCAAGCCAGTCGTTCAGCTGGGCGATGCTCACCGAGGGCTTGGCACCGCCCGGCGCCTGGGGTGCGGGCGGCGCATAAGGTCCATGCGCCGGCAGGTCCCCGCTGATTACGCAGGTGTCGCAGCTCACGAGCGGGACCCCGAAGTCGCTCAGGATCGCGTGGAGCGCGTCGCGCTGCGCGCGCATCGCCTCGTCCAGGCGGCGCCGCAGGTCCTTGTCGCCACGACGCAGCCCGATAGCCATGTCATATTCCAGCTGCACGGAATCGTCCATCAGATTGGCCGGCTGAATGGTCAGCGGCGCCTGTTTCATGACCTTGTAATAGCCCGCCAGCGGCCCCCAGACTGCAGCCACGTCGAGCTTGCCGTCGACCATCTGCTGCACCTGGTAGTTCGGCTGATGTGCCGTGACCAGATCGGCGTCGTGACTGAGGTAATGGATCTCGACGTTGCTGACGCCGTGATCGGCGAGAGCCTGGCGGATCGCCGAAGTCTCGTAGACGCCGACCTTGAGCCTTTTCAGTCGCGGATCATCGAGACTCTTGACGGTACCGAGGCCCCGGTCGCTGCGGTAAGCGAGCACGTAGGTCGTGCGGTACAGGGCCGTGGTGGTGATGACATCGTCTGAACCGAGTGGCATGTCGAGCATGACGTCGCACTGCTCGGCGTCCAGCGTCGTGCGAGTCAGCCCGCGCTCGATGCCCAGCCGGTAGTAGTACTCGACGCTCGTGTCGAGCGCGCGCGCGAGCACCGCTGCGATCTTGTTCTCAAAACCCTCGCCGCGATTGTTGGAGAGGGGCATGTTGCCCGGATCGGCACACACGCGCAGTGCAGCCTGGGCTTCACCAGGCACGCACAGCAGACTGACCGCCCCTGCGGCCAGCGCTGCATTGAGCACCGACCCGGCTCTCCTCCACCTCCTCATTCGCTGCGGCTCCTCGGCCTTGCGGTGCCTTCGCAGGGACGAGGGACGCGCCCGGCCTCAGCGCCGGAGCGCGTCCCCACCCGTCGCACTATCTGACAATAATTCCCTTGTCGCGTTTCATTCCTGTACTGCGAAGGTATATAGCGTCCCGCCCTGCGGAATCATGCTGAGATTCGCCGCCTTGGTCATGGCAGTGGCGCCGATCGCGCCGAACTTGTCGTTCAGATCAAGACCCGCAGTCACCGGCAGGCCGATCCAGCCGCCGATACCGCTCCACACGGACACGTACTGCTTGCCCTTGACGCGGTAGGTGATCGGGTTTCCGATGATTCCCGATCCCAGCCGTCTCTGCCACAGCACCTTGCCCGATGCGCGATCGACCGCGCGGAAGTCGCCGTTCAGGCTGCCGTAGAACGCCAGGCCTCCATCCGTGACCAGGGCACCGCCCCAGTTCGGATAAGGATCCGGAATTTCCCACACCGTCTCCCCGGTCAGAACGTTGAACTTCTTGAACTTGCCGGTGATGCCCGGTTTTTCCGGATACATGTAGACGTTGGCAAATACGTAGACGATACCCTGCTGGGTATGCGACCGCTCCTGGGGCTCATCTTCCATGCACCAGTTGTTGGTCGGGCAGTACGCCATGCCCGGCTCGCTCGGATCGATCGCGCAGGGCTGCTGATCCTTGCCGCCCATGGCCGACGGACAGGCCTGTGTATTGCCGTGCGCCTTCAGCGGCGAGTGCTCATACACCTTGACGGGCCGGCCGGTCTTCATGTCGACCTTTTCCGCCCAGTTGGTGGTCACGTACTTGTGGGCGCGCAGCAGCGTGCCATCCACGCGGTCCAGTACGTACGCAAAGCCGTTGCGGTCGAAGTGGATCAGCACTTTGTGAGGCTTGCCGTCGACGGTAAGGTCTTCGAGCATGTTCTCGTTGATGCCGTCATAGTCCCACTGGTCGAACGGCGTCATCTGATACGCCCATGCGACTTCGCCGGTCTCGACGTTACGCGCGAAGATCGTCATCGACCACTTGTTGTCCCACTTGCCGTTGTTGCACGCCTCCTGCGTCACCGGGGTCGCCCCGCAGCGGTATTGCGGGCTCCACAGGCCGGGGTTGCCGCTCGATGCGTAGACGAGCTTCAGCTCAGGATCGTAGCTGTAGAAGCCCCACATCGCGCCGCCACCACGCTGCCACTCGTCGCCCGGATAGCTGGAAATGCCGACGTCGTGCCCGGCGGTACCGTACTCGGGATGCTTCTTATTGCTGTTCTTCGTCAGACACACGTCCTTGTCGCTGCCGGTGTTGTAGCACTCCCAGATCTTCTTGCCAGTCTGCAGATCGTAGGCCGTGAACCGACCGCGCGCCGCGAACTCATCGCCGCCGAAGCCGATCAGCACTTTGCCCTCGGCAATAAGGGGCGCAGGCGTGATGGTCTCGCCCTTGTCCGGATAGGCGTGCTTGACCACCCAGGCTTCCTTGCCCGTCGCGGCGTCGAGGGCAATCACGAAGCCGTCGAGCGTTCCGAAAACCAGCTTGCCATTCGCAAACGACGGACCGCGGTTGACGGTGTCGCAGCAGGCGCGCGGTACCGCGGAATCGTCGCGGTTGGTCGTCTTCTTGTAGTTCCAGACCTCCTTCGGATGATCTGGATCGCTCAGATCGAGCGCCTGGATGATATTCGGCCAGCCACTCTCCATGTACATCATCGTTTTGCCGTTGAGCACGACGACCAGCGGTTGGCCTTCGTGGCCGCGCAACGTGCCGCTCGACTGCGACCACACCATGTCCAAATGACCAACATTCGAGGTGTTGATGTCTTTGAGCGCGCTGTGCCGCGTCAAGGCCTGATCGCCACCGGGGGCTGCCCAGAGACTGGGATCCTTCGAGCGGTCGGTGACCTCATCCCCAATTGCCGCTGCGCAGAACGCTCCAAGTGCCAGCGCGGCGCCTACGGCGCATAGGGTTCTATTGCGTTCGAATCGCATACGCAGTTCTCCTAAGACTTCGAGTTGTACGTTCGGTGCATCGGTGAGTACTGCCGCGAGCGCGCGCTCGTGACATGCTTGATCGGCCTCGCAACCTCCGTTCCTCCCAAGCACACCCCGTGTTCCCTTTGAACTTAATGCGAAATTTGGGCCCAATATCGTAGTCTTGTTCGCACTCATCCGCAGCAGAACCTTCACCGCTGAGCCGGCGTCGAGTTCGCTACAGCGGCTGTGCCGCAAATGGCACAGTCGAGGATCTCTATGTTTCACGGCCCACCGCCCGCCGGCAGTGCGAGCCCTCCATCGTCACGCTCACGGCACAGTTGTCACCCACGGGCGCGCGCACTCCCCGCCTGGCACGCTGTCGTGGCCTTACTACCGACGTGGGCGGACCGATGGCTGCGTCGACGGCCGCAGCGCCGTCGACGCACTTTTGTGGCTCCCCTCGCACCTGCGCAGTCCTGGGATGCTCAGAACCCGATGTATGCACCCACGTTGATGGTCTTGGCGGTGTTGCTGCCGGCGGCCGAGACGTCCTTCACGTAGCTACCCTCCGCGAGGAGCGTCAGCGCCTTGGTGAGCGAGTAATAGACACCGACCGTGTCCTTGCGGTTGCTTCGTCACCAGGTTCGGATTCGCGGCCTGATCTGCCGCATTGGCGAAATCGAGTCGGCTGTCGCCATGGTTGTAGCCGAGTTTGACTGCGCCGATCTTGTAGGTGACCTGTCCGAGGTAGCCGTTCGAGGTGCGCGTCTGTGGGCAGATGCCGACGGCCGGCGCGGGGCAAGCCGGGTCGAACGCGCCCAGCAGAAACAGCCCGGTCGTGCCGAGACCCTGCGCGTGGTAGTAGTAAGCGATCAGCTCCAGGCCCTGCACATCCAGCTTGGCGAACACATCTTCCCCGGTGCCGTTATAGTCGTACGCAGTGGCCGGGACCCCGGTTTCGTAGTTCTGCTTCTGCGTGATGCCGGTCGCAGAGAGGTAGAGCTTGGTGCCCTCGGCAATGTTCATCGTATAGGTCACCTTGCCGTGCACCCCCGGTGCCTTCTTCCCGTCCACCGTGCCGGGGTCGGAGAGTGAGTTGACCGGGTCAAAGATACCGATCGTCAGATTGAAGCCCGACAAATCCGGCGTCGTGTAGTCCATCTGCGCCAGCCAGTCGGTGTAGATGTAGCCCAAGCCGATGCCACCGAGTGTCGTGTTGGAGGGCGCCGGTCCAGCGGCCGAGCCGGGTGCGCCGACTCCCGGCAGCGTCATGTCATTGAGGATCACGTCGGCGCCGAACAGACCGATGTTACGGCCAAGGGTAAAGGTACCCATGGCCTTGTTGCCGAACGTCATGTAGACCTGGCGAATATCCAGGCCGGTGGTGCCGAGCGCCGTGTTGGAAGAGCCGTTCTTGCTGTTGGACTGCAGGTTCGGGCTGCCGCCGTCGTTGGTCGCGATGCCCGGATAGAGCCCGAGGTGCGCAGCGAGATCGATGCCGTCCTGCGTCGTCGCCACACCAAACGAGAACGCTGCGGGCAACAGACCGTTACCCACGTTGGACACGTTGCTGCCGCTCGCCGAGCCAACGCAGGTCTCGGGGAAGCCGGTGACCGCGACCGCGCTGCCTGGGCTTTGGCAGTTGGACCAGATGTAGTCGACGTTCACTTCGCCAGATATAGAGAAGGTCCACGAGCCATCGGCGTTCTTCAAATCCACCGCTCCGGCAGGCATCGCCAGTGCGGCTAACAGAACCCCGGCCACCGATGCCCGCAGGATCCGCTGAGTCATGTGTATGTGCTTCATTGGCTCCTCCCCACAGGTTGTCCTTCGTGATGCCGTTCGGGAACTGCGCAGGCGCAGTCGCCCGACGGCTGCCGGACATACGATATGCCAAGTCGATGTTGCTTAACAACAACAACTGCACACTTCCGGCGCCGGGCATTTCGCTTCGGGAAAGCTTTCTGCCGAGGCGAAGGCCACTGCCAAAAAGGCCACAGTGTGTCTCGCCAGGTGTTGCAGAAATGCCCCACTGCGGCAGTTACCCGGCTGCGGGCCCGCCGTCTTGGGGCGCCGACGCTCAGCGCGGGCGCAACCAGCGCGCAGCAAGCGGCGGCACGAGAACGAGACTCACGAACGTCGAGGAGACCAGCCCGCCGAGAATCACGATCGCCATCGGGCCTTCGATCTCATGTCCCGGCTGGCGCGACTGCAGCGCCACCGGCAGCAGGGCCAACGCCGTCAGCAGCGCCGTCAGCAGCACGGGTGTGAGACGCTCTTCTGCGCCGCGCAGCGCGCACGACAATCCCCACGGCTGGCCTTCGCTGGCAATCAGGTGCCCGTAGTGCGATATCAGCAAGATCGTGTTGCGCGCCGCCATGCCAAATAGCGCGACGAAGCCGACCATCGCACCCAGTGACAGCGTCCCTCCGGTCAGCGCCACCGCGACAACACCGCCGATCAGGGTGCTTGGCAACGCGGCCAGCACCAGCAGCACCTGCCGGCTGTGGCCAAAGGCCAGCGCGAGCAACAGCACGATCAGCACCAGGGCCGCGGCCGAATGCCACAGCAGCTCGTGTGCGGCTGCCGCCTGCGCCGGAGCGGTGCCGCCGTAGCGCAGATAGACATTCGGCGGCAGCCTGACGTGCGCTGCGATCGCCTGCTGCGCGGTGCGCGCGTAGCCGGCCTGATCGGAAGTGCGCGGATTGGCGACGACCACCTGGCGCCGCAGTCCGTCCTCATGCTCGATGAGACTGCGCGCCGACACCATGGTGAGCATTGCCACGGCTGACAACGGCACCAGTGCGCCATCGCGACCGCGCAATCGCAGCTCACGTACGTCTTCGGGCGTCACGCCCGCCCCGGCGATGCGCGCGACCACCGGTATTGCGCGGTCGGACTGATTGAGCTGCGCTACGACCGTGCCGTGATATGCGGCGTTCAGCACACCGAGCACGTCCGCAGCGTGCAGTCCGAAGAGACTGAGGCGTTCCGGACGCATCCGCACCTGCAGTTCGGGCTGGCGCGGCGGCACCGTCAGCCGCACCGTCCCACTCTGCGGCCACTGGCGCAGCAACGCCGCGATCTCACCGGCCACCTGATCGTTCAGGTCGAGATCAGGACCGAACACACTGACGAAGAACGGCGCCACCTCACCGGACAACGTCTCACCGATTCGTTCTGCGAGCACCGAGTAGATCTCCACCAGCTGGTTGGGAAACTGGTCGAATACCGCGCGCACCCGGGCTTCCAGTTGCTCGGTGGTGATCGGGCGCGCAGGGTCGAGTTGAATCTCGAACTCGCTCTTGTTGGGGGCATCCGGATCCTGACCGTTTTCCGCCCGTCCGATCTGTTCGGCCACGCTCTTGACGCCGGGAATGGCCGCCAGACGCAGTGCGATGCGCTGCCCGATACGCGAGGTCTCCAGCAGAGAGATCCCGGGCCGCAGGGCGGCATGCGCAATCAGGTAGTTCTCGCGAAAGTCCGGCAGCAGGCGCGCGCCGAGCAGCGGCAGCAGCGCAAGCCCGGCGACACCGCTCAGCAGCACTGCGCCCAACAACAGTTGCGCCTGGGGCTCGAGACGTGCAATTGCCGCCCGCTGCCAATCCTTGCAGCGGCGCAACCAGGCAGGCTCCTCGCGCGGGGCGTAGCCCTGCATCAGCAACGCGCACAGCGCCGGGGTCGCGCTCACGGCAACCAACAGCGACAGTGCGACCGCCAGCAGGAACGCCGCGGCCAGCGGCCGGAAGAATGCCCCCTGCAGACCCGACAACATCAGGATCGGCAGGAAGGCCACCGCCACCGCCGCGGTGGCATAGAACACCGGGCGTCTGACCTCGAGCGAGGCATTCAGCAATAGCGCGCCCCAGTTGGCGCCCGGGCCGGCACCGCGGCGGCGACGGGTGATGTTCTCCACATCGATGACCGCATCGTCGACCACCACGCCCAGGGCGACCACCAGCCCGCCCAGGCTCATCGTGTTGAGCGACAGGCCCCCGCTACTGAGGATCCAGACGGTGGCAAGCAGCGACACCGGGATGGCACTGAAGGATATCAACGCCCCGCGCCAGTCGCGCAGCGTGACCAGCAGCAGCACGATCACCAGCAGCGCGCCGATCAACAGCGAATTGCGCAGCTTGGCGATGGCGCTCTCGATGAAGCTGGCCGGGCGGAGTAACGCCGGATGATATTGCACGCCGCGCTGCGCGAGCTCCGGAACCAGGGTCTGCAGGCGATGCTCGAGTTCGCGCGTGACGTCGAGCGTGTTGGCGCCGTACTGGGTCGATGTCTCCACCAGAATGCCGGGCTGGCCCCCGATGATCGCATCGCCAAAGCGCGGCGCCGGCCCGTCGCGCACCTGTGCAACGTCGCCAATGCGCAGCGGCACACCCGCATGGTTCGCGACGACGGCCTGCTCGAGCGCGCCGAGTGAATCCCCGGGCGCCTGGGCCTGCAGCACGAGGCGCTGCGTCGCGGTCTCAAGATAGCCGCCGCCGGTCATCTGCGTACCCCGCCGGGCAGCCTCGAAGACTTCCTCCAGGGTCACACCGGACGCGTCGAGCTTGAGCGGATCGATCCACAGCTGCCGCTCGCGCGAGTCACCGCCGAAGAGCTGCGCCTGGGCGACACCCGGCACGGCCAGGATCTGCGGCTTGATGTTCCAGCGAATCAGATCACGCAACTCGAGCGGCGAGAGCCGCTCGCTGGTGAAACCGAAGTGCAACAGGTATTCCATCGACGAGCTCAGCGGCGAAAGCAACGGAGGCCCGACGCCCGCCGGTAATAACACGCCGGCATCGGCCAGCCGCTCGCTGATGACCTGCCGCTGCAGATAAGGATCGCTGCCGCGACCGAAGACCACTTGAATCGCCGCCAGACCCTGGCTCGAAGTGGAGCGCACCACCGCAACGTTCTCGGCGCCGGCAAGCAGATCCTCCAGCGGCCGGGTCACCATCGCTTCCACCTGGCTCGCATCCAGGCCGCGTGCCTCGGCCTGGACCAGCAGGTGTGGCGGCGCGAAGTCCGGAAACACGTCAAGCCGGGCGTTGAGCAGCGCGCCCACGCCCAGCAGGGCCACGAGCAAAGAAAGCGCCGTCACGATCCTTGGATTCGCCAGCGAACCGCGAACGATAGTGGCCAGCATGGACGCTAGTCGTGTTCCTGTTCCGCGGCGGAGAAGGTGCTGATGCCTTGCAGCGACCACAGCACGCCGGCGCCCTCCACGACGACCTGATCGGTGCGCGTGAGCCCCTCAATCATCCAGCCGCTCCCGATGCGTGCCAGTGGCTTGACCGGCACCGCCGCGTAATGAAAGGTATCGCCGCCGCTTCCACCCGCCAGGCGATAGACATAAGCGCCCTGTTCCGCATACAGCAGTGCCGTCGCCGGCACCAGCAGGCCCGCCACCGCCGCGGTTTGCAAACGCACCGCGGTACGGGCCCCAGGTCCGAGGCCCTCGGGACGGGCCTCCAGTTCCAGCAGCCAGCCGGCGGTTTGCGATTGCGCATCGGTCCGCGGCAGCGGACCCAGGACGCGCGCGCTGACGTTCAGGCCGTCAACTTCCACCAGTGCGCGCTCGTCAATGGTGCTGCCGGCGTGGCGCCCGGGCACATCCGCGCGCAGCAGCATTCGTCGTCCCGCGCCGAGCGCCTCGAGCAGCGCGCGTTGCTGGGCCGCGCTCCAGCTCGCCAGCGGCCCCCACTGCAGGCTGAAGCTCATCGCCGCCGCGCGCGCCTGCGCGGACGCCTCGACCGACTGCGCCTGCGCTGCCTGCCAGGACTTGAGTGAGGCGCGCGCATCGTCGCGGTAGAGACGCTCCAGGCGCGCGGCGTCGGCCAGCGCCGCCGCTGCCGCGGCCTGAGTGCTCTGCACCCGGCCCAGATCGGACACCAGTGCCACCGGATCGAGCACTGTGCCGTAGGCCTCGATCTGCGGCGCACTGCGCAGCGGCTGTGGATGTTCGATCCGGATCCCCACTGCCTGCTGCTGCGACAGTGTCAGGGTAAGCGGCGTGCCCAGCCCGGCCTGCGGCGCCTCGGCGGCACTGGCAGCCGCGCTCAGCAGTATCCACGGCAATGCCCGCATGAGCGGCATCATGAGTGCGGGGAGGCGCCCTGGTGTCATCTGTCGCAACGCCCGTCTAGGTTTGTAGCGCCGTCCGCTCTCCCCGGCAACGCAGTATAGGGCCGCGCCGCCGTGCCCGCGGAATCTCCGGGCTAGCGGGCGAGCGCAGCAAGAGCATCCGCATGAAAGCGAAGGTGATCCGCAACGAACGTGGCAATGAAATAGTAATCGTGTCCGTAGCCGTCGTGGCGGCGCAGCTGCAGCGGTTGACCGGCCGCCGTGCAGCCCCGTTCGAGCAGCTCCGGCAACAGTTGCCCCTGCGGCAGAAACTTGTCCGCCAGCCCCTGGTCCACCAGGATTTCAGGGAATATCCGCGTCGCGCGCGCGGCAAGCAGTTCCACGGCGTCATAGCTCGCCCAGGTGGAGCGCTCCTCCCCCAGATAGCGCGCGAACGCCTTCTGTCCCCAGGGAGCGCGCGTCGGCGAACAGATGGGGGCAAATGCCGATACCGATCTGTACAGATGGGGATTTCTGAGCGCCAGTACCAGTGCCCCATGGCCTCCCATGGAGTGTCCGAAAATCCCCAGCTGCCGTTCAAGGCCCGGGAAACGCCCCAGCACCGTCTCACGCAACTCATGGAGCACGTAGTCATACATCCGAAAGTGCCGCGACCAGGGTGGCTGCGTCGCATTGAGATAGAACCCCGCGCCGCTGCCGAATTCCCAGTCGTCCGCTTCTCCGGCAATACCGGTCTGTCGCGGGCTCGTATCGCAGCTCACCAGCATCAGGCCGTGTTGCGCGGCGACGCGTTGCGCGCCGGCCTTGATTGCGAACGTCTCTTCCGTGCACGTCAGGCCGGCGAGATAGAACAGCACCGGCACCTGCCGCTGCTGGGCCTGCGGCGGTTGATACACCGCAAAGCGCATCGGCAAACCGATAACAGCCGAGCTATGGCGGTAAAAGCCTTGCAAGCCGCCAAAGCATCGATGCTCGCTAATCGTTTCGAGCATCACCTGCCCGCCCCGATCGCGGGATCTCCCACCGGCCGCCGCTGATTACGTTCATTGACACATTATGAATCCGATCGACCGCTGGTGGTCAGCGCCATGCCACGAGTGGCTCAATCGTGCCAGATTGGACACGACGCTCGGCGGCTGTGACAGAGCGTCCCCCGCGCCCGGGCGCCGGCGGGCGCAGTTTCTTAACGCTGTTTGGTCTATCTGCGCCTGCAGGGCCCCGTACGATGGGCGATCCCGCCAATGGCCCGTGGGAAAAGGATCAAATTGATGCGCACACCGAAATTCCTGCCAGGAATACTGCTGTCCGTGCTCGGCGCCGCAGCGATGCTGCCCGTGGCCGATGCCGCCGACCTCGGCGCGATGGTGGGTGTGGTCAGGGACCGCGCCGGAGTGCCGGTGGCCCAGGCGACCGTGACGGCCGTGAGAGTTGATGGCAGCGGCATCCGCGCGACGGTCTCGGGGAGTGACGGCGTGTATTCGTTTGCGGACGTGCCAGCCGGCACCTGGTCCGTAACCTCGGAGATCGCGGGCTACCCGACCACGACGGTGCCTTCACTCGCGGTCAGCGCGGGGAAAGCCACACGTTACGACCTGGTGATGAACGCTGTGGGGGCGGCAACTCCGGCCGTGGCCGCGGCTCCTGCAGCGCCGCCCACCGCCGCGACCCTCGCGCAGGCCATCGCCCAGGTGCTGCCCGAAGCGCTGCAGGCGCCCGAGCCCGCTGCGGCGGTCGATACCCAGACGCCGTTCGCCGTGGGCGATATCGGCTGGATGAACGGTACCAGCCGCGAGACAACGCCGGTATTCGACACCAAGTTCTTCACCCCTGAAGTGCGCTTCGACGTGAACTACCTGCAGGACTTCAACCACCCGGTGGATCACACGATCGTCGGCTCGACGGAAGAGTTCCGCTCGGGCGAGTTTCAGATCGAGCAGGTCAGTTTCGGCGGTGACTTCCACTGGCACAACGTCAGGGCGCGTTTCCTGTCGATGTTCGGGCTGTTTGCCGTGACCACGCCGCGCAATGACGCCAGTGCCGGCGTCGGCCAGTGGGACCTGCAGGGGGCCTACAAATATTTTTCGGAGGCCAATGCCGGCTATCACTGGGACGTGAACCACGGCCTGAACGTCGATGCCGGCGTGTTCGTCTCCTACATCGGTCTCTTCAGCTACTACAACTTCGACAACTGGACCTACCAGCCTTCGTTCGTGTCATCCAACACGCCGTGGTTCTTTAACGGCCTGCGCGTGCAGTGGTTCCCGACGCAGACCCTGAAGATCGAGCCCTGGCTGATCAACGGCTGGCAGTCCTACGCCAAGTACAACAGCCATCCGGGCTTCGGCGGGCAGATACTCTGGATCCCGAATGACTCCTTCAAGCTGGTGCTCAACAGCTACAGCATCGGGCAGGACAACCTCGCCAGCGGCAGCGGCTTTCCCAACAATGGCGGCAAGCCGAACGCGCCGGTCGGCCTGCCGAACCCCGGCGCGCCCTTCATCAACTACGCCAACGTGACCCGTGTTCATGAAGACGACAGCATCGAATGGAAGTACTACGACGCCCGCGACAGCGCCGGCACGTTCGCCGGCATATCGAAGATGGCGACTTCCTTCACCTTCGATATCGGCTGCGAGTACGGCGGCGGTGTCCACTGCTCGCACGGCCCCAACAAGGCGAACTTCTTCGGCATGATGCTTTATGACCGCACCTGGTTCGACCACAACCTCTACGCGGTCACCCTCGGCGGCGGCTTCATGAACAACCCCGGCCGCTACCTGGCGCTGCTGCCCCCCATCAACGGCGCGACCGCCTCGAGCGGGACGCCCTACTTCAGCGAGAACCCGGGACAGAAGCTCTACCAGTGGGACATGCAGCTCAACTTCCAGTACATGCCGAAGGACTGGATCACGTGGTGGACGGAAGCCACGTTCCGCCACTCCGACGTTCCTTACTGGACAGGCCCGGGCGGAGTGACACCGCCCTTGGGCAATACCGGATCAGCGGCGAGCCTCGTCTGCAATAACGGCAGCGCCATCGGCGCCGATGCCTGCGCCGCCGAAGGTGGCGTCTGGTTCCCGGATCTTCGCAGCCGCGAAGTCGTCTGGGGAGCGGGCGTCATGGTCAAGTTCTGACCGCCACCACCGGTGCGGGAAGAGGATCAGGCTCATGCCTTACACCCCGCGTAAGGCGCCCTGAAGCGCGCAACATACTCAAAAACGACGCAAGTCCCACTTCGCAGTGCCGGCCGTGATAAGTTAGCCCGCCCGCCAGCAAGACCCTTAAAGGTCAAGGACCTTTCCACACATGTCCCCCACCGCCGGCAACGAGCCGAAGCCCCGCGTGATCTGGGCTAATGCGCTGATGTTCGCGCTCACCTTCGCCGCGGCCGCGATTCTCGTGCCGTGGTATGGGCTGACGCGCGGCTTCTCGGCCGCCGCCTGGGGCTGCTTCGCGTTCTTACTCATCGCCAACGGCATGGCGGTCACGGCCGGCTACCATCGCCTGTGGGCGCACCGCACCTACGAGGCGCACTGGACGCTGCGGCTGTTCTACCTGGTGTTCGGCACCATGGCGCTGCAGAACAGCGCCTTCGCCTGGTGCAGCGGGCACCGCCGGCATCACCTGCACGTCGATGACGAGGAACGCGATCCGTACTCCGCGCGGCGCGGCTTCTGGTTCTCGCACATCGGCTGGATGCTGCGCGAGTACCCGAGCGGCAGGGAGGACTTCAGCAACATCCCGGACCTGAAGAAGGACCCAATGCTGGCGTTCCAGCATCGCTACTACGTGCCGCTGGCACTCGCCGCCAACCTCGGGCTGCCGCTCGCGGCCGGGCTGGCGTTCCATGATCTGTGGGGCATGCTGATTCTCGCCGGCGTGCTACGCCTGGTGTGGAGCCATCACGTCACCTTCTTCATCAATTCCTTCGCCCACATGTGGGGCGTCCGGCCCTACACCGAGGAGAACAGCGCGCGCGACAATCCGGTGCTCGCGGTGATCACATACGGCGAGGGCTATCACAACTTCCACCACAATTTCGCTCACGACTATCGCAACGGCGTGCGCTGGTGGCAGTGGGATCCGACCAAGTGGATGATCGCGGCGCTGCAGCTGCCCGGCCTGACGCGCCGCCTGAAGCGCACCCCGATGTTCCAGATCCAGCGCGCGCTGCTCGCCATGCAGTTCCAGCGCGCACAGGCGCGGCTGGCGAAGCACCCGACCGCGGGCGCCTCGCACATCGAGCAGCTGCGAGCGCGACTTGCGCACGAGTACGAGAGCTTTCTTGCCGCCGTTGCCGACTGGGCACGCGTCAAGGAGCAGTGGCTCGGCGAGAAGAAGCGCGCGGTGTTCGAGCAGTGGGAACAGGTAGACCTGCAGAGAAGCCTGCGCGATATCGAGCGCCGCCTCAGCCTGCAGCTGCGGCGCATGCGGCTGCTGCAGGCGCAGCTGGTCTAGTCGTCACCGCGGCTCCCGGCGCTGGCAGCCCCAGTGCCGTTCGTGCACCATGCTTACCTCATGGGGCGCATCTTCGAAGTCAGAAAACACACGATGTTCGCGCGGTGGAACCGCATGGCGAAGCAGTTCGCCCGCATCGCGAAAGACATCACCATGGCGGTGAAGAGCGCAGGCGCTGACCCCGCCACCAACCCGGCGCTGCGGCGGCTCATTCAGAACGCGCGCGCCGTCAACATGCCGAAGGATAAGATCGAGGCGGCCATCAAGCGCGCCGCCGGGCGCGACGCCGCCAATTACCAGCAGGTGCTTTACGAAGGTTATGCCCCACACGGCGTGGCGCTGCTGGTGGAAACGGCGACCGACAACCCGACGCGCACCGTCGCGGCGGTGCGCAACGTCATCACCAAGGGCGGCGGCAATCTCGCCACGAACGGATCCGTCAGCTTCCTGTTCAGCAAGATGGGGGTGTTCCGCCTGAACCCCGCGGGGCTGGACCAGGACGATCTCGAGCTGTATCTGATCGATCACGGACTCGAGGAGATGGGCGAGAGCACCGGCGAGAAGGGCGAGCCGCAGCTGGTGATCCGCTGCGCCTTCGCCGACTTCGGCCGGCTGCAGGAGGCGCTGGAGGCGCGCGGGCTCACCCCGCTCTCGGCCGAGCATGAATACATCTGCACTGTGCCGACGGAGCTGCCTGAGGAACAGGCCACCGAGGTGCTCACGGTGATCGACCGACTCGAGCAGGACGAGGACGTGCAGAAGGTGTTCCACACGCTCGCCTGAGCAGCGAACGCAAGCTGTCCAGGGCGCGCGACATGCGGCTGCGCCGCCGCGCCGCGGATGGGCGCGGCCGTCGGGACGGGTTATGCTCGTTGCGTGTACCAGTACCGCCTCGAACCAGCCCGCGTCGGGGATGCCGTGCTGCTGGCGGGGATGTCACGCCAGTTCGTGGAGGGCGGCCTAACGCCGGCGTGGGGCGCGGCGCGCATCAGCTGGCACGTACGTCATCCGGACAGCGTCGTGCTTACCGCGCGCACCGGGCTCGCACTGGTCGGCTTCGCCATCATGCGCTACGCCGACGACGTGGCGCACCTGAATCTCCTCGCCGTCGCACCCGCACACCGCCGTCGCGGCATCGCCACTCTCCTGCTGCAATGGCTCGAGGAGACCGCCCTCACCGCCGGCACATTCATCATCGGGCTGGAGCTGCGCACCGGGAACGAGGCGGCACGCGCCTTCTACCGCGCGCGCGGTTATCGCGAACTCGGACAGATTCCCGGCTACTACCAGGGCGTCGAGTCTGCCCTTCGCATGGTGCGCGACGTGCGCGCCAGCCGCGAGCGCGCGCCGGGAGCACATCAGCAGACGCCCTGACGGCGGGCTGCGCTTACCTGCCGCTAGGCTTCGATCTTGAAGTCGAACTCGTAACTGTGCGCGCCATCCGCGGTGACGGTGATGGTCATCTTGCCGCTGATGCCGCGCAGCTCCCCGGTACCGGAATCCGGCACGACAACGATCGATGAGACCGGGGTGCCGCGGGTCATCGTGGCACTGTGCTGCAGGACGAAGCCACCGGCGCGTCCCTTGAGCGTTCCGGTCACGCGCTCCATGGCGACGTAGCCGGCCGAGCCCGGCGTGTCCGTCTGGGTAGCCAGCATCTCGCCCTTGCTGATGCCTTCGAGATCGCCGTGGAAGCGTTTATCGATGGTGAGGCGGCCGAAGTTGGCCGCGCGCGCGATCTGAGTGTCGGGTTTCTGCGGGGTGACTTTCACATCGAAAGATCCGGCGGCGCGCTGGCTCATGGGATCGAGTCTCCTTCAGCAGTGTCAGTCCGGCATGGGCGGCATCTGTCCCGCGAGCACATCCTCGAAGCCGAAGTTGCGCAGATCCCGCACGCGCTGCGGGAACAGGATCCCGTCGAGGTGGTCCACCTCGTGCTGCACCACCCGGGCGTGAAACCCCTCGACGCTGCGATCGATCGGCACTCCCTGCGGGTCGAATCCCTGATAGCGGACCCGTCGATGGCGCGGCACGAGGCCGCGCATGCCGGGAACCGACAGGCATCCTTCCCACCCCTCATCCTGCTCGGCACTGAGCGGTGTGACAAGCGGGTTGACCAGCACCGTGTAAGGCACCGGGTTGAGGTGCGGATAGCGCGGATTGTCCTTGAGCTCGAAGATGACGACCCGAGCGCTCACACCGATCTGCGGCGCGGCGAGCCCGGCGCCGCTCAGCGCGCGCATGGTGTCGTCCATGTCGGCGACCAGCGCGGCGAGCTCCGCGTCGTAGCGCGTGACCGCGGCGGCCACGTTGCGCAGCAGCGGCTCGCCCATTCGCAGAACGCGTCGCACCGCCATGTCACTCTCCAGAGGCTGTGCCGGCGCCAACGGCGGGCACGGGCTCGCCCAAGACCACCGGTATGGAAGTGCGGTGATCGCGAAAATGCAGCAGGTGCTCGCGCGCCGCTCCCGCCGCGCCCGGCGCACCCGCCGCGGCCGCGCGCTCGGCCCGCGCCACCGCCGCGGTCACCAGCGCGTGGTGCGGCGAGAGGTCGCACACCGGGTCGGCGTTGTCCGCATCGCCGGTCAGCAGGTACGCCTGGCATCGGCAGCCGCCGAAGTCCCGGGAGCGCTCCGGGCAGCTGCGGCAGGGCTCCTTCATCCAGGCTTCGCCCCGAAAGCGGTTGAAGGCCGGCGAGTCGTACCAGATGGCACCGATGCCGGACTCGCGCACGTTCGGCAGGTCGAGTCCGGGCAGCATGCGTGCCGCGTGGCACGGCATGGCAGTGCCATCGGGTGCAACGGCGAGGAACACCGAGCCGAGGCCGCTCATGCAGGCCTTGGGTCGCGTCTCGAAATAATCGGGCACGACAAAGTAGATCTGCATGCGCGCGCCCACGCGCTCGCGAAAGCGCTGCGTGGCGGCTTCGGCGCGCTCGAGCTGAGCACGGCTCGGCAGGAGCTGCTCGCGATTGAGCCACGCCCAGCCGTAGTACTGGGTGTTGGCGAGCTCCACGTACTGCGCCCCCATCGCTTCCGCCATTGCGAGGATCTCGTCCACGTGGTCGATGTTGAGCCGATGCAGCACCACGTTCAGCACCATCGGATAGTCGTAGCGGCGGATCAGCGCCGCGACCTCCGACTTCAGCTCGAAGGTTCGGGTGCTGCTCAGGAAATCATTCAGCTCGCGCGTGCTGTCCTGGAAAGACAACTGGATGTGATCGAGGCCCGCGGCTTTCAGCGACCTGATGCGCGTCTCCGTCATGCCGACGCCGGAGGTGATGAGATTGATGTAATAGCCGAGATCGTGCGCCGCGGCGACGATCCTCTCCAGATCATCGCGTACCAGGGGCTCCCCGCCCGAGAGTCCCAGCTGCACCGCCCCGAGTGCGCGCGCCTCTGCGAGCACGCGGATCCAATCCGCCGTCGGCAGCTCCGCACCGCTGCGGGCAAGCTCGGTGGGGTTGTAGCAGTACACGCAATGCAGCGGGCAGCGATACGTGAGCTCCAGCAGCAGCCAGAGCGGTGGGCCGGGCCTGCCTGGCTGCGCGCTGTGCGGCGGCGGCCCTGGGCGCGGCGCCGACGCCTGGGTGTCCGCACCGCGCCCGCCGGCGCGCGCCTCCCCTGGCGCGGCGCTCGGCGCCGACAAGCCGTGCCCGATCGGTGCGCCGCCACTCACTGGCGCAACTCCAGCCAGTTCTTCTCGAGCGCCAGCTGCACGAAAGCACTCACGTCAGCGGCGAGCTCGGTGAGGCTGTAGCTGCGCTCGAGGTCGGCGACGATTTCGGCGAGCGTGCGCACGCCGTCGCAGCGACTCATGATGGCGCCCGCGCTGCTGTTGAGCTTGACCATCCCTTCGGGGTAGAGCAGCACGTGCGCCTGCTGCGCTGCTTCCCACTGCAGGCGCATGCCGCGTGCCACGGCGGGCCGGCAGTCCGGCGCGAGCCCGCTCACGGGGACAGCCCGTAAGCGAGCGCCATGGCGTCGTTCATCTGCCACAGCACATCGAGCTTGAACTGCAGGATCTCGAGTGCACGTTCCTGCGTGGCGCGTGTGCCGCAGCGCTCGAGCGTCACGGCGAGAGCGAACTCGACATCGCGCTGCGCGCGACTGGCGCGGCTCTGGAAGTAGGTGAGGCCCGCGCGATCGATCCACGGGTAATGCTCGGGCCAGGTGGCGAGGCGCTGCTTGTGGATCTGCGGCGCGAACAGCTCGGTGAGCGAGGCACACACGGCTTCCGGCCAGGGCGCGCGCCGCGCGAAGTTGACATAAGCGTCCACCGCGAAGCGCACGCCCGGCAGCAGCTTGCTCAGGCTTTCCACCTCCCCGCGCTCGAGCCCCACGGACTCGGCGAGCCGCAGCCACGACTCGATCCCGCCGGGATCGTCGCCATGGCCGTCGTGATCGAGGATGCGCTGCACCCAGTTACGGCGCACCGCGCGCTCGTCGCAGTTGGCAAGAATAGCCGCGTCCTTGAGCGGAATGTTGATCTGGTAATAGAAGCGATTCGCGACCCAGCCGCGGATCTGCTCGCGGCTTGCCTTGCCGCAGTTCAGCATCACATTGAAAGGGTGGTGGATGTGGTAGGCGTGGCCGCGCTCGCGCAGACGTTGCTCGAACTCCTCCCGTGTCCATGAGGCGGCCGTCACAGCTCAATCTCCAGGCCGTCCCAGGCGACCTCGATCCCGCGGCGCGTGAGCTCGGCGCGTTGCGCGGAATCCTCGTCGAGAATCGGATTGGTGTTGTTCACGTGGATCAGGATCCTGCGGGTGCCGCCGGGGAGCTTGTCGAGCCACTCGAGCATACCCCCGGGTCCGCTCTGCGGCAGGTGGCCGATGTCGCGTGCGCGCTTAGCCGAAAGTCCGAGTGAAGGCATCTCGTCATCGCTCCAGAACGTGCCGTCGACGAGGACGCAAGCGGCCGCCTGCATGGCGCGCCACACCGCCTCCTCCATCGACCCCAGGCCCGGGGCATACACCGCCGTCCGGGCGGTGCCGGCGTCGCCGATCACGAGCGCCACGTTGTCCCCCGCCACCGGCCTCTCGCGATGGGGTGAGTAAGGCGCGGGCTTGCTCGCCACGGCAAGCGCGCGCCAGGTAACGTCGGCAATCCCATCGACCGTGAACTCGCGCCCGTCGGGCGTCATGCTGCGCCGGTCGACATCGCAGTAGTGCCCGAGGACCCCGAACACGGGATTGCCACGTGTCAGGTCCGCATGGACATTGTCCGTGCACCAGATCGGAAGCGCTGCGCGGGACTCGCGCAGCATGAAAAGCCCGATCGTGTGGTCGATCTGCCCATCCACCAGCACGATGCCCACAATCGCGCTGTCGCGCGGTGCGCGCGCCGGTTGCAGGACCGGATTGGCCTTGAGCTGGGCAAGGATGTCGGGCGAGGCATTCACGAGCGCCCAGGCGCTGCGGTTGCGACCGCAGACACCGATCGAAGACTGAGTTCGGGGAAGAGCCCGCAGAGTACCGGCGCGGACGCCCGAACAGTTGCGGCAGTTGCAGTTCCACTGGGGAAAACCGCCGCCGGCAGCAGACCCCAGCACCCGGATCTTCACGGCTTGGCTCGAGCAGCAGACCGGGTCCCGCGCCCGACGGGCTAACGGAGCCCGGCGGCCAGGCTCCCAGCCCATTACCCTTCAGTCTAGCGGTTCGCGATATACATCGTGATTTCCATACCGAAACGGAAATCAGTCGCTCGTGGCGTTTCCCAGCGCATAGTCTTGGTTCCTTGGTGGGTCAATTGGACACGGTCTACAAGCACCGGTGTATCCTTCTCCCTGCAGGCGGGAGGCGAAAGCGGATGATCATGAAAGTGACCTCATGATTTTCTTGAGGGCACAGGATTCGGTCCATCCATGAAGCTGCGAACGCGCCTGAACCTGGTGCTGACCGGCCTGACCGCGGTGCTCGTAGCGGTGCTCGTCGCCGACGAGATCCGTGATGCGCGCTCCTCGGTCAGAGAGGAGATCGAGGCGGCGAACCGCGTTGCCGCCCATGTCCTCGGGCGCCTCGCACCGGAGTACTCCGGCTCAGGCGGCACCGCGGCCGTCCACGATCTGCTCCAGCAGCTCGGCCATGTGCGCGCCAACGAGATCACGCTGCGCGCGGCGTCCGGGAAGGTCCTCTACCTCTCTCCCCCGCCGGTCTACAAAGCCGGCCGCGAGGCGCCGGCGTGGTTCACGCGTCTGCTGGCGCCGCCGCCTGCGCGGCAAGTGTTCCCGCTCGCGCAGGGCGCGCAGCTCGTGATCGAGGCACAGCCCTCGCGCGCCATACTCGACGCCTGGGACGATCTCACGCGGCTGGTGGCCATTGCCGGGGTCATGCTGCTCGTGCTCAGCGGACTCGCTTTCTGGCTGGTGGACCGGGCGCTGGCCCCATTCCCCGTCATCGTCGACGGCCTCGAGCGCCTGAAGCGCGGCGAGTTCGCCTTCCGCCTCCCGCCGCTGCCCGGATCCGAGGCGCACGCGATCGGTGCCGCGTTCAACCGCATGGCGCACGCGGTGGAGAACAACGTGCAGGTGGAACGCGAAGCACGCGAGGCCCGCACGCGGCTGGAAGAGCGCCGCGAGCTGGCGCTGCTGGTCGAGCAGAGCGTCGAGGAGGAGCGGCGTCTGATCGCACACGAGCTGCACGATGAGTTCGGGCAGTCGGTCACTGCCATGCGCAGTCTCGCCATGGCGATCGCGACGCAGTCGGGTGAACCGCAGATGAGCGAGGCTGCGCGCCTCATCTGCGACGAGGCGGCACGCCTCTACGACGCGATGCACGGCCTCATCCCGCGCCTCAGGCCGCTGTCCCTCGACACGCTCGGACTTGCGGAATCCCTTGAGAGCCTGGTGCGCGACTGGCAGCGCCGCCAGTCGTCCCCGCTCCTGTCGCTGCGGCACCAATTGCCGTCGGACCTGGGCACCAGCGTAACGCTCGCAGCCTACCGCGTGGTGCAGGAAGGGCTGGTCAACGCCCTGCGTCACGCCCATGCCACCCGCGTTGTTATCGATGTCAGCTCCACCGGCCAGCGCATGATCGTCTCGGTGACCGACGACGGTATCGGTCTGCCGGCGCAATGGTCGCGGCCGGGTCGCTTCGGGCTGCGCGGTCTGGCGGAACGGGTAGAGCACCTCGGAGGGACTTTGCAGGTGCGCAACAGCGAGCCGCATGGTGCGTGCCTGACGGCGGAGATTCCGCTGGCGGTGGGCGCATGATCCGCGTGCTGCTCGTAGACGATCATGCGGTGGTGCGTACCGGCTTTCGCCTGTTGCTGCAGGCCCATGCGCAGACCACGGTGGTTGGTGAAGCGGACTCGGGAGAAAGCGCCTGCCAGCGTTACCTCGAGCTCACGCCGGATGTGGTCGTCATGGATCTCGCCATGCCCGGCATGGGCGGACTGGAGGCGCTACGGCGCATTCGTGCGCACCATCCGCAGGCGCGCGTGCTGGCGCTCTCGGCTCACGATGACCCGGTGCACGCGCGGCGGGCGCTACGCGAGGGCGCGCGCGGTTTTCTCTCCAAGCGCAGCGCACCGGAAGCGTTGCTCGAGGCGATCACGACGGTAGCGGCAGGCCGCCGCTACGTCGACGTCAACCTCGCGCAGAGGCTCGCGCTGGACGACGTGGAGGGCGCCGGCAAGTCCTCAGTGGAGCGGCTGTCGGAGCGTGAGTTCGATGTGTTCGTGCGCCTGGCCGGCGGCGCCAGCGTACAGCGCATCGCCGAAGACCTGAGGCTGTCCACGTCCACGGTCGGGACGCACCTCTACAACATCAAGCAGAAGCTCGGCGTCTCGAACCAGGCCGAGCTGACGCTGATCGCGATCCGCCACGGACTGCTCGAGGCGTGAGGGCATCGCCTGGGCTCTGCGAGCGTGGCGGCGGGGCTCAGCGCTCCGGTCCGCGAGCCACCGCCACGCGGCGCGTCAGTCGCTCGAGCGAGCGCCGCGCCGCGGCCTTCGCGATGTGCTTGCACCACAGCGGCTCGCGCTGGCTGCCCTGGCGGCGAAACCTATCGCAATCGCAAGTCCACAGGATCCGGTCATCCTGCGTCTTGAGCACCTGCACGGTGCGGCTGGGAAAGCTGTAGGTCCCGAGGACCTCGTTCTGCGCCTCGCGACGCCGGCGAAAGCGGATGGCCATGGCGCGAGCCTAGCGCACCTGGGCTGTGGATTTCTTGTGGATTACTTGTGACTACTTGTGTATGGCGAGCGCGTACACGAGTGCAGCTGTCTCACGGCATCGATGCTGCCGGGCAGCAAAGCCGCACCGAGCACGACCCGCGCGCCCGCGAGCCGCTCGCATCACGAGGAGACGATCTTGGCCTTGATGGCTTCGTACTCGGCGTCCGTGATGAGCTTCGCGTCCAGCATCTCCTTGGCCTCCTTGAGCCGGCGCACGGCCTCCCCTTCGGCCGGCGCCGCGGCGGCGGGGCCGGAGCTCACCTGGATGCCACCCGAGCGGGCGCGCAATTCCTCCAGCTCGCGCACGCGACGCTTCTCGCGCCACGCCTGGTCCTGGCTCTGGCAGATGCGATAGACGGACTGCGCCTGCTCCTTGCGCAGGCCTTGGAACTCGACCCGCTGCGCGCCCTGCGCGCCGAGGGAGGCGAGATCCGTCGCCTTGCCGGCGCGCAGCGCGAGGTCTGCGCTCAGCATGCCGACGCTGAGGGTAACCTCCTCGAGGTCCTGCCAGCGGATGGTGGTGACGTCGAATCCGCCGAGGAGCCGGCGCGTCAGCACGATCAGCCGGCCGCTGGTGGCGGCGAGGATGAGTCTGCGGTGCGTGAGCGCGAACAGCCGCCGCTCGATCGCCCACGCCTCCAGAGTCTCACCCGCAATCAGTACCGAGCGCAGTTCCGCGAGCGGCCTCTCGAGCCCCGTCTCGTTCATTGCGTCGTTCATGTTTCGGCCTCTCAGGGTTCTTTTTTCTTCGCGATCTCGGCGCGAAACTCGCGCAGCTTCGCCTTGATGGCGCGCTCGTTGGCCGGCCCCATGCGGATCAGGAGTTTCTGTCCGGCCGAGCGGCTCTCCAGGTTCTTATCGGCGTACTCCCACAGAACCTTCGGCTGCACGAGCTGGATGGGCGCGGACGGCTCGGGCGCCTCCAGCAGGTGATCGATCACCTCCACCAGGCGGTCGTTGAAGTACCTGCCCGGGTAGCCGAGATCCTCGTACGCCTGCTGGAACAGCGGGTACAGCCGCTCGTACACCACTGCCAGCGCCTTGGGATCGGCGCCTTCCACCATGCGCACCAGCGGCGCGTAGCGCGCGAAGTTCGCCTCACTGAGCGTGGTGATCTCGCCCCGCGCCGAGGTCACGGCCTGTCCGGGTGTCGGCTTGACGGGCCGCAGGCCGACGGCGACGCGATGCCGCGGCAGGTTATCTACCGTCACCACGATGTGCCGCACGATGTTCTGCGGCACGAGAAACTGATCCACCGAATTGCGGCCGACGACCCCGGCGAGTGAGTCGTGCGTCACCTGGTCGCTGTCGTTGAGCGCCGGCAATGCGGCGGCGCCGTTCGCCTCACCCGGGATGGGATGTGAGATCTGCGGGGCGCTGCTCGCCGGCGCCGGTGCGGCGGGAGCGACGGGGGCCGCCGGAGCGGCGGTGCGCATGTGTCCGGCGTACCAGTACCAGCCGCCGAAGGCAATGGCGACGGCGACGACGATGCTCAGCCATACAACCTTGCGCCGGGCCAGATCCTCGAGGTCCTCTTCCCACATCCTGCCGACATCCTCTCGACTGAGGTCACAACCCTCGCTACTTTACTCCGGTTTCGCGCGCCGGGCTGCCTCGAGCCGTGGCCCGTGACGGCCAGGGCCGCGGCGGGCCTCGCGGGCGGTGCACGCACACCCGGCGTACAGCTGCGCGACGCTGTGCGCACTGGGTGCTGTGTGAATTTGCGTTCCGCCAAATGCGGGCCGGGCGCGGTGTGTGTTTCAATTCGGACCATGCCCGCACCCTTCCACCCGGCGGTCGCCCGCTGGTTCGAACGCACCTTCGATGCGCCGACGCCCGCGCAGCGCGAGGCCTGGCCGGCGATCGCAGCGCAGCGCCACGTGCTGATCGCGGCCCCCACCGGATCGGGCAAGACGCTCGCCGCGTTTCTCGCCGTGATCGATGAGTTGGTGCGCGCCGGCCTGGCCGACAACGGCCTCGCCGACGAGACACGGGTCGTGTACGTGTCGCCGCTCAAGGCACTTTCCAACGACATCCACAGAAACCTGGAGGCGCCGCTCGCCGGCATCCGCGAGGAGCTGGGCGCGCTCGGCCTGCCGCAGATCGAGATCCGCACCTTCGTGCGTACCGGCGACACGCCGCAGCACGAGCGCACCGCGATGCGCCAACGCCCGCCGCACATCGTCGTCACCACGCCCGAATCGCTCTACATCCTCATGGGCTCCGAGTCCGGCCGGCAGATGCTCGCGAGCACCCGCACGGTGATCGTGGACGAGATCCACGCCATGGTCGGCAGCAAGCGCGGCGTGCATCTGGCACTGACGCTCGAGCGGCTCGAAGCCCTCGCCGGACGGAAGCTGACGCGCGTCGGGCTGTCGGCCACGCAGAAGCCCATCGAGGAAGTGGCGCGCTTCCTCGTCGGCACGCGCAACCTCGACGCCACCGGGCGCGCCGTCTGCACCGTCGTCGATTCCGGCCACGTGCGCGAGCGCGACCTGCAGCTGGAGATCCCGGCCGCGCCGCTCGAAGCGGTGATGTCCGGGGAAGTATGGACGCAGCTGTACGACCGCCTGGCGGAGCTCATCGGCGAGCACCGCACGACGCTGGTGTTCGTCAACACCCGCCGCCAGGCCGAGCGCATCGCCCGTCACCTCACCGAGCGCCTCGGCGAGCGGCAGGTCACGGCGCATCACGGCAGCATGGCGAAGGAGTCGCGGCTCGATGCCGAGGCGCGCCTGAAGCGCGGGGAGCTGCGCGCGCTGGTCGCCACGGCATCGCTTGAGCTCGGGATCGACATCGGCGAGGTCGACCTGGTGTGCCAGCTCGCCTCCCCGCGCTCGATTGCCGCCTTCCTGCAGCGCGTCGGGCGCTCCGGACACTCGGTCGGCGGAACCCCGAAGGGGCGCCTGTTCCCGCTCTCGCGCGATGACCTGGTGGAGTGCGCCGCACTCCTCGCCGCCGTGCGCCGCGGCGAGCTCGACCGGCTCGTCATGCCGGCCAAGCCCCTCGACGTGCTGGCCCAGCAGATCGTAGCCGAGGCTGCGGCGCGCGAGTGGGACGAGGACGGCCTGTACGCGCTGTTGCGGGGCGCGTGGCCGTACCGCGATCTCGAGCGCGCCGAGTTCGAGGAGCTCGTGCGCATGCTCGCGGAGGGCTACAGCACGCGCCGCGGGCGCCACGGCGCGCTGCTGTACCACGATGCCGTCAATCACCTCGTGAAGGGCCGGCGCGGCGCGCGCCTCATCGCCATCACTTCCGGCGGCACCATCCCCGACACCGCCGACTACCAGGTGATTCTCGAGCCGCAGGCGCAGTTCGTCGGCACGGTGAACGAGGATTTCGCGGTGGAGAGCCTGCAGGGGGACATTTTTCAGCTCGGCAACGTCTCCTACCGCATCCTGCGCGTCGAGGCCGGAAGGATCCGTGTCGAGGATGCGCACGGTGAGCCACCGACCATCCCCTTCTGGCTGGGCGAGGCGCCGGGCCGGACCGAGGAGCTTTCGGCGGGCGTGTCGCGGCTGCGGAGCGATCTCGAGGCGCGGCTCGATGCGGGGATCGAGGCGGCCACGGCGTGGCTGGTGGCGGAGGCCGGCATCGCGACTCCCGCCGCCGCGCAACTCGTCGACTATCTCGCCGCGGCGCGCGCCGCCCTCGGCGCCCTGCCCACACAGCGCAGCGTCATTTTCGAGCGCTTCTTCGATGAAGCTGGCGGCATGCAGCTCATCATCCACTCCCCCTTCGGCAGCCGCATCAACCGCGCCTGGGGACTCAGCTTACGCAAGCGCTTCTGCCGCTCGTTCAATTTCGAGCTGCAGGCCGCGGCGACCGAGGACACCATTGTGCTGTCGCTCACCACCGCGCACAGCTTCGAGCTCGGCGAGGTCGCGCGTTACCTGCATTCCAACACGGTGCGAGCGCTGCTGGTGCAGGCGCTGTGCGCGGCGCCGATGTTCCCGCTGCGCTGGCGCTGGAGCGCGACCATCGCGCTGGCGCTGCCGCGCTTGCGCGGCGGCAAGAAGGTGCCGGCGCCGCTTGCGCGCATGGCGGCCGAGGACCTGCTCGCCGCGCTGTTTCCCGACCAGGTGGCGTGCGCCGAGAACCTGCCCGGGGAGCTGGAGATTCCCGACCATCCGCTGGTGCGCCAGGCGATCCGCGACTGTCTCGAGGACGCGATGGACATCGGCGGCTTCGAGCGGCTGCTGCGCGGGGTCGAGGCCGGCAGCATCCGCGTCATCGCGCGCGACCTGACCGAGCCCTCGCCACTCGCTCTCGAGGTGCTCGCGGCGAGGCCCTACGCGTTTCTCGATGACGCGCCGCTCGAGGAGCGGCGTACGCAGGCGGTGATGAGCCGGCGCTGGCTCGATCCGCAAAGCGCCGCCGACCTCGGCAAGCTCGACGCGCAGGCGATCGAGCGGGTGCGCGAGGAAGCCTGGCCGGACGCCACGAACGCGGATGAGCTGCACGATGCGCTCCTGTGGCTCACGTTCATCACCGCCGCCGAAGCCGCGCGCGCGCAGAGCTGGGCGCAGCTGCTCACCGAGCTCTCCGCGCAGCGCCGCGTCACACGACTGGAAAGCGGCCCGCTGCGGCTGTGGGTGAGCGCCGAGCGGCTGCCGCTGCTTCAGGCGCTGTACCCGCAAGCGCTCTGCGAGCCGGGCGTCGTGACACCCGCCGCTCACGCCCGCAGCTTCACCGCCGAGGAAGCGCTCATAGAAGTGGTACGCGGGCGGCTCGAGGGGCTCGGCCCCACGACCGCCGCGGCGCTCGCCGCCTCGCTCGCCCTGTCCGTCGCACGCATCGATGCGGCGCTCGCCGCGCTGCAGGCGGAAGGCTTCGCGATGCGCGGGGCGTTCACACCCGAAGCGGCGCCGGCGAGCGAGTGGTGCGAGCGGCGCCTGCTGGCGCGCATTCACCGCTACACGGTCAAGCGTCTGCGCGCGGAGATCGAGCCGATCGAGGCGCGCGACTTCCTGCGGTTCCTGTTCGAGTGGCAGCGCGTCACTGCGGCGGGCCGCATGGAGGGACCCGACGCAGTCGGCGCGATCCTCGCCCAGCTCGAAGGCTTCGAGGCCCCCGCGAGCGCCTGGGAAACGGAGCTCCTCCCCAACCGTATCAGCGAATACGAGCCCGCCTGGCTCGATGAGCAATGTCTCGCCGGACGCTTCGTGTGGACGCGTTTAGCCCCGCGGCGCAGCGACGCCGAGCGCAGCGCAGCGCCGGTGCGCGCTACGCCCATCGTGCTGCTCGCACGGCGCAACCTGCGGATATGGTCGGCGCTGGCGACTTCGGCCGAACCGGGGCATTCTTCCGGGAATGCGCAGCGCGTGGCGGCGTATCTCGCCACCCACGGCGCCTCGTTCTTCGATGAGATCCCCGTCGGCACAGGGCTCCTGCCCACGCAGACCGAGGAGGCGCTGGCGGAGCTGGTGGCGCTCGGCGTGGTCAACTCCGACAGCTTCGCGGGGCTGCGGGCGCTGCTCGTCCCCGCCGACCGCCGCAAGCCCGTCATGGGCGGCCGGCGGCGCCGGCGCATCACGCTCTTCGGCATGGAAGCGGCGGGGCGCTGGTCGAGGATCGCACGTCCCGCCGAGGCCGAGGCGACGGGCGCGACAGTCCCCGGGCGCGGGGGCAGCGAGGAGATGATCGAGCACGTGGTGCGCACGCTCCTGCGCCGCTGGGGCGTGCTGTTCTGGCGGCTGCTGGCGCGCGAGGCCGACTGGCTGCCGCCCTGGCGCGATCTGCTCATGTGTTGCCGCCGCCTCGAGGCACGCGGCGAGATCCGCGGCGGCCGCTTCGTCGCCGGCTTCAGCGGCGAGCAGTACGCGGCGCCGGAGGCGATCACCCTGCTGCGCGCGGCGCGCCGCAAGCCGCAGGAGGGACATTACCTGTCGCTCTCGGGCGCGGACCCGTTGAATCTGGTGGGCATCCTCACGCCCGGCGCGCGACTGCCCTCCCTCAGCGGCAACCGCCTGCTGTACCGCGACGGCGTGCCCGTCGCTTTGCTCTCGGGCGGTGAAGTGACGTTCCTCGCCGAGCTGGCGCCGCCGGAGCAGTGGCAGGCACGCAATCTCCTGCTGCGCCGCCACGTGCCGGCCGTGCTCGCCGACCTTGCCTGAGCTCCCTCAGCTCTGCTTGTGCTCCTCGCGCCACTTCCTGACGGCGGCCATGGTGTTCTCGACGTGTTTGTCGGGATTCATCGCCGTGTAGGAGTAGATGATGCGCCCATCCGGGGCGATCACGTAGGAGGTGCGGTTGGCGTACTCCGGGTGGGTCGGCAGCACCGAGTCGTACGCCTTCATGATGCTGCCGTCCGCGTCGGAGGCCACCGCGAACTTGTTGCGGCACTCGCTCACCGAGAAGCGGTCGAGCTTCTCGATCGGGTCGTGCGAGACGCCGATGACGGTTGCGCCCATCTCCCGGAACTTTGCGGTGGCTTCGGCGAACTCGTGCGCCTCCACCGTGCAGCCGGGTGTGAACGCCGCCGGGTAGAAGTACAACACCACGGGCCCTTTCTTCAGCGCATCGGCCAGCGAGAACTGGAACTCCTTGCCCGCGAGCGTCGCCTGGGTCTGGATGTCGGGTGCCCGGGCGCCGTCCGGAAGCGCGGCGTAAACCGGAAGTGCAGCGGCCAGGACGGTCGCCGCGATCACAAATGCAGCTCGCATGTTCGTCTCCTTCGGTCCCTCACGCGGCGGCATCATCGGGCAACGCGCGCGCAGGCGCCAGTAGCCCCGCGCCATCAGCGTTCCGGGGCGTAACCGACGAGCTCCACATAGCCGCGCCCGCTCACGCTTTCGCCCGAACGCTCACCGCCGGCGTCCACCGCCCCCTCCCAGTATTGCGGCGTGGTCTTCAGCTCCTGGTCGGGCAACACCGGCCGCACCGCGAGGCTGAGCGCGAGCGCGGGCACCTCGATGCGCCAGGCGGCCGGATAGCGCACGCCCTGCGCGTTGCGCCAGCTGTCGGTCACGGCGATCGCCACGTCGGCGTTCGCAAGCGGCCGCGCCTCGCCGGTGGGCGCGATCCAGGTGCCGGCACTCCAGGGGTCACGGCGGCCGTCCCGCTCGCGCAGCGCGTAGAACATGAGGGCGCTCCCGTCGCTCAGCTGCAGGGCGAACCAGTCCCAACCGGCCTGCTCGGGCGCGAGTCCCCCGCTGCCCCACTCGCGATCGAGCCAGGCGAGCCCGTGCACCTCGAGCGGGCGATCATCGCGCAACAGCCGGCCGCGCACCTTCATACGCGGCAGCGAGTAGTAGTAGTTGGCGGCGGAGGGCTCGGCCGACTTGCGCGACAGTCCCGCCGCGCCGTTGGGCACCGGTGCCGTCAGCGGCTCGAGCGTGAGCTCGATTTCGTAACCGTCCTGCGCGGCGTGCAGCGTCCACGGCTCGCTTGCGCCCGGCGTGCCAACCAGGGACCAGTCGTCGATCCACACCCGCAACGGTGGCGTCTGTGCGCCGGCCAGGCCGAGCGCCGCGCGCGAGAGCTTCTGCGCGAAGCGAAAACGCCGGCGCGCAACGTCGGTAATGGCGAAATGCGCCATGTACATCTCGCGCGCGCGCCAGGCGGATGTTTGCGCCGGCGCAGCAGCCGGCGCGCCAGGCACGTCGACCCCGAGCGCGGTGGCTCTGGCACCCGCCGCCGCGGGCGGCGCCAGGGCGAAGCGGAAGAAGGTCAGCTCGAATCCAAAGCGCTCACCGCTCGCGGCGTCCAGATTGCCGGTGACGTACCACCATTCCTGCCGGTACTGCGGGTGCGGCCCGTGGTCGCGCGGAAACACGAACGGCCGCGACTCCAGCGCCTGCGCAAATCCCGCTGCGGGTGCTGGGCCGGGCAACACGCGACCGGTCGCGGGCGGCGCGGCCGCGGCAGTGGCCCAGCCGAGCGCGCCCGCGAGCACACCCGCCCCCACGGCAACTGCTGCCACACCCCTGCCTGTGCCAGGCATCACTCCTCCCGCAGCCCGCTGGCGAGCGGCGCGCGGGCGCTGCGCCATGCCGGATACGCACCCGCAGTGAGCGCCGCCGCGAGCGCCAGCCACAGCGCGTTGCCGAACTGCGCGGGCGCCAGGTGCAGCCCGATCTGCCAGCCGAAGGCGCGGCGGTTGATGACGTCGGTGAGCACGAGCGCGGTGAAGAGGCCCGCCGGGACGGCCGCCAGGAACGCCGCCAGCCCCATGAAGGCTGTCTGGGCGATGACGAGCAGCGCGGTCGCCGCGCGCGTCAGCCCGAGCGTGCGCAGCAGCGCCAGCTCACGCGCGCGCTCGAGCTCCCAGGCCAGCAGCGCGCTCACCAGTCCGACGGCGGCGACGCCGGCGGCGAGCCAGTACAGCACCCGCGTGATCACGAAGGTGCGCTCGAAGATGCGCATCGACAACGCGCGGATGTCGGCGTTGGAGCGGATGAGAAGCGCCTGACGTCCGCGCGCGGCAGAGCGCAGCTCGCGAACGGCCTGCGCAGCCGGGATGCCCGGAGCCAGGTAGATTCCGAGCGCGGCGATGCCCTCATCCTGCCACCACTGCCGGTACGCCTCGAGGTCCATGAGCACCTCGCCGCGATCGTTGCCGTATTCGCGGTAGACCCCCGCCACCGTGAACGCCCGCGGGCCGGAGGCCGTGATCAGGGTCAGCCGGCCGCCCGGTGCCGCGGACAGCCGCCACGCGAGGGGCTCGGAGATGAGGATCGCGCCGCGCGCGAACTGCGGCCAGGCGTGCGCGGGGTTGCCCTGGGTGAACCTGAAGCCGGCATAGCTCTCGGGGGCCAGACGCACCGCGTTGAGATCCAGCGGGCCTGCGGGCGAGGTCACTGTCACGCGCCGTCCCTCGCTGTGCGCGTGCACACCCGGCACCTGCAGGAGCGCGCGAATGACCTGCGGGTCGAGCCGCCGCTCGAGGCTCTCCGCCACCCCGGGGGCGCTCACGTAGACATCCGCTCGCATGCTCTGGATCAGCCACTCGCGCAGCGACTCGCGGAAGCTCTCCACCATGATGGCGACGCCGATCATGGCAGTAAGTGCCATGCCGAGCGCGGCGATGGCGACACCCGTACGGCTGAGCGATGCGGCGATGTCGGCGCAGGCGAGCCGCGCCACCGGGCTGAAGTGCGCGGCGCTGGCGGCCGCGGAGGCGGCCAGCGCCCGCAGCGCCGCCGGCGTGAGCGCCGCAACGCTCACCAACAGCATGAACAGCGCCACGAAGCCCGCCAGAAGGCTGCGGCTCGAGCCCGCGATCGTGAGCAGCGCACCGAGCGCGAGCAGCACGCTCACGATCACCAGGCGCCGGGCGACCTGCACGGCGCGTCGCTCGAGCACCGAGCGCGCCAGCCCGAGCTGCGGGGAGCTGCCGGCCACTTCGAGCGCCGGCAGGAGCGCCGCGACGAGCGCGGTCGCGAGCCCCGCGCACAACGCCTTGACGAGCACGCTCGCCGGCACGCTCACCTCGCTCACCGCGACCACGAAGTACAAGTCGTTGATGGTCTGCGCCACCAGCCCCACCAGGCCCCGGCCGATCACGAGCCCGAGCAGCACCCCGCAGACGGCGCCGGCGATGCCGAGCACCGCCGCCTCGCTCAGCAGCATGGCGAGCACTTCGCCCCGCGTGGCGCCGAGGGCCCGCAGCACTGCGATGGTGGAGCGACGCTGCAGCACGGCAAAGCTCACTGCGCCGTAGATGAGGAGCGTGCCGACCAACAGGGCGAGCAGACTCATCGCCTTGAGGTTGGTCGTGAACGCGTCCGTCATGGCGAAGGTCTCGCGCGCCTCCGCGCGCGTCGCATGGAGCGCGAGGTCGGCGGGCAGTTGCGCGGCGAGCCGCGCCAGCAGCGCCATACCCGCCGCGCCCGCCGGTACGCGCACATCGATGCGTGACAAACGCCCCACCGTCCCGAGCCACTCCTGCGCCTGCGCGATATCGGTGAGCAGCAGCGCGTCGAAGCCGGCGCCGGCGTCGGTGAGCCGCGCGATCAGCCGGGCCGGATGGCGCACCCCGCCGACGGCGAGCTCAAAGCGCCCATCGGGCGCGATGCCGAGCTCGCGCGCGCTGGAGGCGCTCATGACCACCGTGCCGGGTTCGGTGAGCCATTCACGCGTTTCCTCGACGCCCTCCGGCGCGAAGGCCGGCGCAGCGGAGGCGGCGGCACCGGCGAGCTCTGCGCTCGCCGCCGGGTCGACACCGAGCAGTTGCATCACGCGCTCGCCCACCGTGACGTACCCGGCCACTACCGGCGCCAGCTGCGCGCGCGGCTCCCCGGGCGGCGGCAGCGCCGTGCGCAGCCGCGCATACAGGTGCTCGTCGATCCCGCGCGGCCCCCCCACGATCTGATGGGTCGCGGCGCCGTTCACCGCCTGCAGCGACAGCTCGAACGCGCGCCGGGCACTGGCGGTGGCGACGTCGACGGCAACGATGGTACCCACCCCGAGCGCGAGGCCGACGAGCGCCAGCGCCAGTTGCGCCGGATGGCGCAGCAGGTGACGCAGGCTTGCAGCACGCAGCGCCCTCATCGCGCGGTCGCCGGATGCGGAGCACGCCGCTCCTGCAGGCGTCCGTCACGCAGCTCCAGCACCCGGTCGGCGCTGCGCGCGAGCTGCTCATCGTGCGTGACGATAACGAGGGTTGTGCGGTTCGCGCGCACGAGCGCCAGCAGCGCCGGCAGCACTTCGCGCGCGGTCTCGTCGTCGAGGTTGCCGGTCGGCTCGTCCGCCAGCAGCAGCCGCGGGCGGTGCACGAGCGCGCGAGCGATCGCCACGCGCTGCTGCTCGCCCCCGGAGAGCTCATCGACCGCGCTGTGGGCGCGCGCGCCGAGACCGACGGCCGCGAGCGCGGCGAGGCTGCGCGCGCGCGCCGCCGCACCGTGCACGCCGTTCAGCTCGAGCACCAGGCGCACGTTCTCGGCGACGTCGAGCGTTGGAATGAGGTTGAAGAACTGGTAGACGAAGCCGATGTGCGCACGACGGAAAAGCGTGCGCGCGGGCTCTCCCAGCGCCGTGACCTCCCGGCCGTCGATGTGCACCGTGCCGCCATCGGCGCGATCGATGCCGCTGATGAGATTGAGGAGCGTGGACTTGCCCGAGCCGCTGCGCCCCATGATGGCCACGATCTCGCCGGAAGCGATCTGCGCGGTTGCCTCCTGCAACACCATGTGCACACGAGCGCCCTCGCGGAAGCTGCGGGAGAGTTGCCGAATCTCGAGCATGCGTCGCCCTTGCGGATGCCGGTGGCCCTACAATAGCGGGACGATGCCTGGATCAGAATGGCGCCTGCTCGAAACGCTCCCGGACGTGCCCTCGGCGCAGTTGCTGGCCGGGATCCTCGCCGCCGAGGGCATTGCCGTGCGCGTCATGTCGGACGCGGGCGTTCTCGGGCAGGCCGCGCCGTCGCGGATCTATGTCGAGGCGACGCAGCTGCTGCGGGCGCGCCATTCTCTCGCGCAGCGCCAGTTCACCGACGAGGAACTCGGGCACCTGGCGTGCGGCGCTGCGCCTGCCGACCCAGAGCTCTGAGCCCCGGGAGCCGACGGTGATCATCGTCCACCACCTGAACAACTCCCGCTCGCAGCGGGTGCTGTGGCTGCTCGAGGAGCTCGGTTGCGAGTACCAGTTGCTGAAATATCAGCGCGATCCGCAAACGCTGCTCGCGCCGCCTGAGCTGCGGCGCGTGCATCCGCTCGGCAAGTCGCCCGTGATCACCGAGGGCGCACGCACCGTCGCGGAATCGGGCGCCATCATCGAGTATCTGCTCGACACCCGCGGCAACGGGCGGCTGCGCCCGGCGGCCGGCGGCGAGGCGCGGCTGCGCTTCACCTACTGGCTGCACTACGCGGAAGGATCGGCGATGCCGCCCCTGCTGCTGAAGCTGGTGTTCCAGCGCTTGCCCCGGGGACCGGTTCCGGCGCTGCTCCGTCCGCTCGTCCGGCGCATTGCCGCTCGCGCGCAGACGAGCTTCATCGATCCGCAGCTGCAGACTCACATCGCCTGGTGGGAGAGCGAGCTGACGCGCTATCCCTGGTTCGCGGGCGAGGAATTCACGGCGGCCGACATCCAGATGAGCTTTCCGCTGGAAGCAGCGGCGGCCAGATCGGGCATGGCGATGGGCGAGAAGGTGCGCGGATTTCTCGTGCGCATTCACGCGCGCAGCGCTTACCAGCGTGCGCTCGCCGCCGGCGGGGAGTTCCGACTGCCGGCTTGATGCGCAACCGCGACCGCTGCCACGACCCACGCTCGCCCGCAGCCTCGCTGGCAACCACGGTGCCGATCAGCCAAACTGCGCCGCCGAAAGCGGTTCCAAGCCGTGCCGTGCACGGCCCGCATGCGACCAAGGACCCCCCATGACATTGCCAGCGCCGCGCGGCGGCCGCACGTTCCTGATCGTCAACGCCGCCGCTGCGGGCGCACTTCTTGCGGGCACGCTGCTCGCGCAGGCGCCGCAGCCCTCCTCGGGTGCATCCGCCCCCTCAGCGGGCGAGACCGCAGCAAAGAAGGCGCCCGCCGCTCAAGGCGCCGCCAAGACGACGCCCGCCGGCAGCTCGGGCGCTGCGAAAGGGCCCCCGAGCGAGAAGAGCTCGGTCAGCTACAGTCTCGGGGTGTCCATGGGCGAGCAGCTGCACGGCGCCGGTGTCAGCGCCGAGGCGGTGAGCAGCGAGCGCCTGGCTCAGGGGGTGCGCGACGGACTCAGCGGCAAGGCGAAGATGACCGATGCCGATCGCGAGAAGATCAACAAGCTGGTGCGCAGCGCCTATGAGGCCGCCGGCGAGACCAACCACCGCGCGGCAGCGAAATTCCTCGCCGAGAACGGCAAGAAGCCGGACGTCGTCACCACAGCGAGCGGCCTGCAGTACAAGGTGGTGACCGCCGGGAGCGGGGAAGCGCCCAAGGCCACCGATGAGGTTACGGTGAACTACCGTGGCACGCTCCTCGATGGCACCGAGTTCGACAGCAGCTACACCCGCGGGCAGCCCGCGAGCTTCGCGGTGAACAAGGTCATCCCCGGCTGGACCGAGGCGCTGCAGCTGATGCAGCCCGGCGCAAAGTACCAGTTGTTCGTGCCGCCGCAGCTGGCGTATGACCTGCGCGCGCGGCCGGGGATACCGCCGGGGTCGATGCTCATTTTCGATGTCGAGCTGCTCGGCATCAAAGCGCCGCAGTCCTCCGCCACGCCGGCATCCCCCGCGACACCCTCAGCGGCGCCGGCCGCCGAGCAACCGCCGCCGAAATAGCGGCAAGCCGCGCGGCTGCGCCTCAGGTCCTAAGCGTTGGCGCCGGGACTGTAGCGCATGGGTTTGGTCACGCCGAGGCGGGTCAGCTCGCGCAGCAGACTCCCGGCGAGCTCCTCGTAGGCGGCGCGCTCGAATGGCGGAGCCGCGTTCCAGTCGTATGCCCAGGGCGGTGCGGCGCGCAGCCCCGGCGGCTCATCGAGGTAGCGCGGGATCACGTGCGCGTGCAGCGCCGGATCCTGGTTGCCGAAGATGGCGTAGTTGATGCGCACAGCTCCGGTGACCTTCAGCAGCGCATCGCCCAGGCGCGACATGTCGGAGAGAAAGGCGATGCGCTCGCGGGCGCCGAGCGCGTTGAGGTCCGCCACCACCGGGTCGGGCAGCAGCAGCGCGTAGCCGCGCACGAACTGCCGCTCCCCGAACACCGCCCACCCGGAGAACAACCGCGCGATCACGCGCGGATCGCGGCCTTCGCGGGCGGCGATCACCTGGGTGTGGATGGCGGTCTGCGGCTCCGCCGCGGCGTCGTTCTTCATGTGGTGGCTGGCGAACGGAACACGAAATATACCGCACCGAGGATGCACAGCGCTGCCCACAGATAGTCGAGCCGCAGGGACTTGTGCATGTACAGCGCTGCGAACGGCACGAACACGCTCAAGGTGATCACTTCCTGCAGGATCTTCAGCTGCGGGAGCGAGAGCTCCGTGTAGCCGATGCGGTTGCCGGGCACCTGCAGCAGGTATTCGAAAAAGGCGATCCCCCAGCTGACGAGCGCCGCCACGTACCAGGGCCGCGCCGCGAGCGTCTTCAGGTGCGCATACCAGGCGAACGTCATGAAGACGTTGGAGGCGATCAGCAGCAACGTCGCGGAGATCAGCGGGCTCATGGCGATTCCTTCAGCACTGGACCTCGAGGCTGCGCAGCGCGCTGAGCGTGTCGCGGTAGTCCCCGTGCACGATGCCGCGCCAGCCGCGCCCGCAGGCGGAAGCGATGTTGTCGGCGCGATCGTCGATGAACACCGTCGCGGTCGGCTCGAGCGCGAAGCGCCGCTCCGCCTCGGCATAGATGCCGGCGTGCGGCTTCATCACCCCGGCGAGATACGAGGGCAACGCCCCGTGGCCGATGGCATGCAGGCGGTATTCGCGCGAGAGGTGCGCCCAGTGCAGGTCGCCGATGTTCGACAGCAGGTAGACGCGGTAGCGCTCGCTCAGGCGGTGCGCCAGCTCGACCATCGCGGGCTGCAGCTCGAACACATCCTGCCAATGTGCCAGCGTCTCATCGAGAGACACGCGCTCGCGCGCCAGGCCCGCCAGCTGCTCGAGCAGTCCCTGCCCGGGAAGGCGTCCGCACTCGTGCTCCTCCAGGGCGATGCGCGCCATCACCGCCGCGCGGTCGCCGACGTCTGCGCCGTGCGCTTGCAGGAAGCCGAGCAGGCGGCGATAGTCGAGCCGCACCAGCACCCAGCCGATGTCGAACACGATGTTGCGGATCATGGCGGGAGCGAGCTGACCGCGCCGCTGTCCCCGGGGCGCAGGTTCACGCTCACGACCGCGGCCTTGGGGAAGAAGTTGAACTCGGTCGCGCTCGCCCAGGTATAGGCGCCCATGGCCCGGCCGACGACCAGGTCCCCGACCCGAAGCTGCGGCAGCATGAGGTTCTCGGCGACCACGTCGGTGCTGTCGCAGGTCGGGCCTGCGAGCACCGACGGCAGCCGCTCCGCTCCCGCGCGCAGCGGCTCCACGGGGTAACGCACGTGATCGAACAGCTGTCCGCTGTAGGAGCCGTACAGCCCGTCATCGAGGTAGTACCACCAGTGCCCCTCGCGCTGCGCGCGGCCCATCACCGAAGCGACGCCGATGGCTGCGGGGCCGACGACGTAGCGGCCCGGCTCGGCGATCACGCGCACGCGCCTGGGGAGCTTGGCGATCGCCGCGCGCAGCGGCGCGCAGAAGCGGCCGATGTCCTGCACCGGCTGCGCGTAATCGATAGGGAAGCCGCCGCCGATGTCGAGCGTGTCGAAGGAGCCGAGCCGCTCGCGGCGCCCGGCGGCCATCAGCTTCGCGCACGCCCGCAGCGCCTCGACATGCTTGGTGGCGTCCGGCGTCTGCGAGCCGGCATGGAAAGACAGGCCGCGCACCTCGATCCCGAGGTCCGCGGCCTGCCGCGCGAGCGGCAGCAAATCTTCCGGATCACAGCCGAACTTGCGCGACAGGTCGACCATCGCGCCGGGGTTGCGGAACGAAACGCGCAGCAGCAGCTGCGCCTGCCCCGCGAGCCGCGCGAACTTGCGCACCTCGTCGGGATTGTCGGCGACGAAGAGGCGCACGCCGAACTGCAGCGCGTTGCCGATGTCCTCGGGGCGCTTGATCGGATGCGTGTGAATACAGCGCTCCGGCGCCACTGCGAGGCGCCGCGCCAGCTGCACCTCACCGCTCGTGGCGAGATCGAGGAACCCGCCCTCCGCGATCACTGTCTGCACCACCGCCGCATGCGGCATGGGCTTCAGTGCATAGTGCAGATCCACCCGCGGCAGCGCCTTCTTCAGCTTGCGCCACTGCACGCGCACCCGCTCACAGTCGAGAATCACCAGCGGGGAGCCGAACTCCCGGACGAGGCGGCGGACTTCGGCGGGCTGAAACGGGTCGATGAATCGCGGACGGCGCACCGCGGCGTCTAGGGCAGGACGGCCATGGCGCCGGTGCCATCATCGCTCTCCGCCACGCTGCTCGCGCCGCGCCGCAGGCGGTCGCGCACGGCGTCCCAGGGCTCGCCTTCGGGCACATCCTGCACCAGGATGCGCTGACAGCCCGCCTTGTCGAGCGTGCGCAGGTTCGTATACAGATCGCGCCCGTAGCTATCGGGGCGGCGCCCGGCATTGATCCAGGTGACGTACTTGTGAGCGCGCAGCGGCAGGCGCTGCGCCAGCATGGCGATGCGCCGGCCTCCGGCAGAGGCGGCATCCGCCTGTGCGTCGATCTCTCCGGCCGGCACGATGGTCATGGGAGTACTCGGCGCATAGTGCGTCGCGGCGCTCCCGGGCACTCTCGGGGAATCGCGCTCCGCGCCCACCAGCAGCTCGCCCACCAGCGCGCGGATCTGACCGGCCGTGACGCTCCCCGGGCGCAGCAGCCGCACGCTTCCCTCCTCGAACGCCACGATCGTCGATTCGAGGCCGATCTGGCACTCCCCGCCGTCGAGGAGCACGCGCACCGCGTCGCCGAGCTCCTCGCGCACGTGCTCGGCACGCGTGGGCGAGAGCCTCCCGAAGCGATTGGCGGAGGGTGCCGCGATGCCGCCGCCGAAGGCGGTGAGCAGTTGTTGTGCCATCGGGTGCGCGGGCACGCGCACCGCGATGGTGTCCTGGCCGCCGGTGATGACGTCGTGCACGGTGGCAGCCCGGGGCATGACCATCGTGAGGGCCCCCGGCCAGAACGCCTCCGCGAGGCGCGTGGCGGCCTCCGGCACCTCACGCACCCAGCGGTGCAGGAAGCGCGGGCTGTCCAGGTGCACGATCACCGGGTGGCTCGGCGGACGCCCCTTGGCCGCGAAGATTTTCTGCACGGCCGCCGGGTTCTGCGCATTCGCGCCGAGGCCGTAGACGGTCTCGGTCGGAAACGCCACCAGCTCGCCGTCGCGCAGCGCCTGCACGGCAGTCTCGATCTCGACCTGCGTCGCTCTGACAACTCGGACCATGATGCGATGGATTCTAGCAAGCGGCGGGCGGAGGCTCGCGCGTGTTGTGCGAAAGCATCACGTGTGTCACAACCTTGCAACTGGAAGCAGAAGGCCTGCGGGCTGGCGTGCTAGCAGGCGGCGTCGCACGACGCCGACGGGGCCGGGCCGCGCGTGCGTCGCAGCCTCGATCAGACGCGCAGCGCGCGTGGGCCGCGCTGCCTCACTCGAGCACGCGCCGCACCCAGCCTCCCGCGGGCGTGCGCCGCAGCTCGTACGCCGGCCAGTAATGCTTGTCGAGCTTCAAGGTGGTCACTTCGGGCGCATTGCTCCAGGTGAGGGTCTTCAGGCGCACCGAGGAGCGATCCGGCCGGCCGGTCACGACCTTCAGGAAGGTGTCGATGTCCGGCGTAGGCACGCCGTCGACTTCCACGATGCGGCGGCCGGGATACAGGGCGTAGCGCGTGGCGGGGGAGCCGTAGGCAAAATAGCCGACGTACACGCCCACCGGCGCGATGCCCCGCTGCACGCTCATCGCGCGATGCGGAGCCTGCAGAGTGGCGCCCGCCCACTCCACCAGCCGATCGACATCCGTGCCGGGCAGTTCTGCGGTGGCGACATCGAGCGTCTGCTCGGACTGGCCGCGCCAGACCGTGACGTTCACGTGCGCCTTGTCGGCCGCGGCCTGCTCCACCTCGCGAAAGCGCGTCACCACCTGCGCGTCGATCGCGAGCAGCAGATCGCCCTGCTGCAGGCTCTGCGCTGCCGGGGAGCCGCCCACCAGTCGCACCACGGTGAGCGCCGTGCGGCGCGTCGGTGTGTGCTGCGCGAGTCGCTGCGTCCAGGCATCCGACAGCCCGATCTGCCGGGCGGTCGCGAGCGGCAGCACCCCGAGCTCCGCCTCGAGGGAATGGAGCGGGCGGTCGGTGCGCACCCGATCGATCATGTCGGCCGCTACATCGATCGGCACTCCGCGCGTGTCCTGGGCGAGCTCGCGCCCGTTCTCGTAGGCGAAGCTCGACCAGGTGCCGAGCACCTCGCCGCTCTTGTCGGTGAGCACTCCGTCGAACTCGGTGGGCGGATTGACCAGCTGCACGGTCTCGAGGTTGCTGTCGCGAAAGCGCATGGTGCGCGATAGCGGCAGCTCGAGCGGCTCGATGCTCGCGATCTCGGTGCTGCGCGAGTGCATCTGGCTGTCGGCCCCGAGCCCCACCACCCACAGCCGCTCGCCGGGAGCGAGCGCGCGTGGGGTGAGCTTCGCGGATTTCACCGGCGTGCTGCCGATGAGCTGCGGATCGTAGGCCACGACCGCGAAGTTATGCAGCGGATGGATGTACACGACGCGTCCCGGAACCCGCACCGTGCCCGCAAAAGTCACCGTGACATTCCCGACCGCCACCGGGACGGTGTTGCGGTCCACAACGACGAGGCCGCGCTGTGCATCCACGACCAGTCCCGTGCCGTGGTAGTTGCGCTCGGTGATGCCGGAGATCGAGTACGGCATGTCGAACGTCACCATGGCAAGCGAGGGGGCGAGCGCGTTGAGGCGCGGGTCGCTGAAGTGCGGGAACGCGGTGGAGCTCACCGCCAGCGCTTTCGGTGCCGGTCCCGCCGCGAGATCCCGGCAGTCCCACAGCCCGCTGCCGTCGTCACGATCGCAGTGGTGCGCCGGGAACCACAGCCGGTCCATGCGGACGGAGCGCAGCTGACGGTTGTTGGGATCGTCGATGGCCAGGTAGCGCACGGTGGCATGATCGCCGTCGCCGAGCTGCGCGATGCCCTTCTCGAAATCCTTCAGCGTGTCGGTTTGCGTGCCATTGATGGTCAGCACGACGGCGCCGCGGGTGATGCCGGCCGCCCCGAACACGTAACCGGGGTTGGCGACGTACACCCCGCGCACCGGCACGTTGAAGTGCCGCGCCTGCTGATAGGACAGAGCATGCACCACGGAGTCGCCGAACTCGGCGTAGGCGCCGGGTGTGATGGCATGCAGATCACCCACGGGAAGCTTCGCGGACACGAGCTTGCCTCCGCGCTCGAGCTCCACCTCCACCTGCCCGCCGACCGAGCCGTCGAGCACCTCCTCGAGCGGCTCGAACTGCGTGAGGTAGCGGCCGTTGACACGCAGCAGAATGTCCCCGGGCTGCAGCACGTTCTCGCTCGGGCTTCCCGGCAGCACCTCGGTCACCACCAGCATGCCGGTGTAGCGCGGAAAGGCCTTGCGCACCGCCGCCTCGGTGCCGGCATCGAGCCCGAGCCGCTCGAGCTCGTCGTAGGGCATATAGTTGAATACCGTGAACAGCGTGCCGCGCGTGACCGGCTTGCCCTGCTGCAGGAGGGTGAGCGCGCGCCGCACCCGCCCGAGCGGCAGATAGAAGCTCGAGGCGGCCCCGTTCGCGCCGCCGGCGTTGAGCGCCACGACGCGCCCGCGGATGTCGATCACCGGAGAACCCGAGGAACCTCCGGAAGTTCCCGACGCCGCCTGCAGATAAAAGGTGTTGAAGTCGTTGTACTTGCCGACGCCGTACTCGGGCGCGTCGCGATCCAGCCGGGCGAGCGTGCCGGCGAGGATCGACAGCTGCTCCCCGGCATTGTTGCCGACCACGCGGATCTCACGGCCGATCTGCGCCCCTTCCGGGTACAGCGGCAGCGCTTTCGGTTTGATGAAGCGCAGCTTCTTCGTGTCATAGCGGTAGACGCCGAAGTCATGCACCGGATCGCGGTAGATCGGATACAACTGCACTTCCTCGCGATTGAGGAAAGTCGCTTCCGCGGTCACAGGTCCCGGAGTCACCACGTGGCGGTTGGTGAGGACCAGTCCGCGTTCCGCATCGACCACGAAGCCGGTCGCCTGCGCGCGTCGTGTTCCACTCGGTGTCGAAGGCGCGCGTCGAATCGACGTCGATCGACACGACGCTGCTGGCGATGCGCTCGAGGGTCTCCGCCCAATCGGGATTACCCTCGACGGCGGCCGCCTGTCTGGACGGCCTGGGCGGGCTGCGTCTCCGCCCCGGGCGGGGGCGGGTTTTCCGGCGGGCGCGGGTTGGGGCACGGCGGCGGCGGGCGTCCCCGGTGCCGGGGCGGGCGTGAGCGGACCCGCCGACGCGCCAAGAGAGGCGCACGACACCAGCAGGCACGGCCACAGCAGGCGCAGGGGTTGCATTTGGTTCGCTGCCTAACGGCCGAGCAGCACCAGCAGCCACACGGCGGCCAGCAGCACGAAGGACATGAAGACCGCCGCAGAGCCGATGTCCTTGGCGAGCCCGGCGAGCGCATGCCGCTCGAATCCAATTCGGTCCACGGTTGCCTCGATCGCGCTGTTGAGGAGCTCTACGGTGAGAATCAGCAGCATCGGCCCGATCGAGCAGCGCCCGCTCGACGCCGCTGTGACCGAGCCACAGGCCCAGGGGTATGACGAGCGCTGCGAAGGCGAGTTCCTGGCGAAAGGCCGCCTCCTCGCGAAAAGCGCCCGCGAGCCCGCGCACACTCGAGCCCACGGCACGCAGCACGCGGGTCACTCCCCGGGGCTTGTAACGGTCTACGGCTGCGCCTTCGGCTGCCACGTGAGATCCAGTTGCCTGGCCGCCCGGACATCGTCGAGACGGCGCACCGGCATGGTATGCGGAGCGCTGGTCACGCGCCCGGGTTCCTGCTCGGCTTCCTTCTGGATCTGTGACATGGCCGTCACAAACGCGTCCAGCACCTCCTTGCTCTCGGTCTCGGTCGGCTCGATCAGCAGACATTCCGGGACCAGCAGCGGGAAATAGGTGGTCGGGGCGTGGAAACCGTAGTCGAGCAGCCGCTTGGCGAAGTCCATGGCGGTCACGTTGAGCTCGCGCGCCTGGCGCTTGAGTGTCATGATGAACTCGTGGCTGGCCCGGCGGTGCGGGTAGGCGGCTCGAAGCCCGCATCCTGCAGGCGCCTAGCAGGTAGTTGGCATTGAGCGTGGCGTACTCGCCAACCCGGCTCATGCCTTCGCGCCCGAGCAGGCGCATGTAGATGTAGGCGCGCAGCAGCACGCCGGCATTGCCCATGAATGCCGACAGGCGGCCGATGGATTGCGGCAGATCGGCTTCGCGTCAGCCAGCGATAACGCTTTCCCCGTCCTTGCCCACTACGGGAATCGGCATGAAGGGCATGAGGCGCGCGCTCACCCCGACCGCACCGGCCCCCGGCCCGCCGCCGCCGTGCGGGGTGGAGAAGGTCTTGTGCAGGTTCATGTGAATGACGTCGAAGCCCATGTCGCCGGGACGCACCTTGCCGAGGATGGCGTTCAGGTTCGCGCCGTCGTAATAGAGCAGCCCGCCGGCATGCGTGCACGATGCGGGCCACCTCCTCGATGCGCCGCTCGAACACCCCGAGGGTCGAGGGGTTGGTCAGCATGATCCCGGCGGTGTTGGGACCGACGGCGGCCTTGCAGCGCCTCGAGGTCGACGTCGCCCGGCGGCATCCACCGGGATCTCCCGCACGATGCAACCGCACATGGTCGCGGTCGCAGGGTTGGTGCCGTGCGCCGCTTCCGGGACGATGATCTCGTTGCGCGCCAGGTCGCCGCGCGAGCGGTGATAGGCGCGGATCATCGCGACGCCGGCGAACTCCCCATGCGCGCCCGCCATCGGGCTCAGGGCGACCCCCTGCATGCCGGTGACCTCCTTCAGCATCTCCTGCAGCTCGTACATGCAGGCGAGAAACCCCTGGCCGTGCGCCTCCGGCGCCGAGCGGATGGCGCGCCAGGAACTCCGGCAGCATGGCGTACTGGTTACAGGCCTTGGGGTTGTACTTCATCGTGCACGAGCCGAGCGGATAGAAGTGCGTGTCGATGGAGAAGTTGAGCTGCGACAGGCGGGTGAAATGGCGCACCGCCTCGAGCTCGCCGACCTCGGGCAGCAGCGGCGGCCGCGTACGCCGCAGTCTGGCCGGCAGATCCGCCGTGGCCGCCGCGCCCGGATCCTGCGGCCACTGGTCGCTCGCGCCGCGCCCGGGGTGCGAGTGCTCGAAGATCACTTTTCTCATGGGTCGCATCATGTATTCCTTACGCCGCTCGGCCTCATGCGGCCCGCGCCGCCTGCAGCGCTTCGCCCAGCGCGGCGACATAACTCTCGATATCGGCGGCTCGTCTTCGTCTCCGTCGCGCACACCAGCAGCGCGTAACCCAGCTCCGGGTAAAACTCGGAGAGGTCGAGGCCGCCGAGAATGCCGCCGGCTCGCCAGCGCCTTCAGCACCGGCGCGACCGGACGATCGAGCAGCAGCACCGACTCGTGGAAGACCGGCCCCTGAAAGCGAGCCGCACACCCTTCAAGCGCGTCAGCGCCGTCACGAGCTCGCGCGTACGCGCATGCGAGGCCGCCGCCGTCCGCTCGAGCCCCTGCGGCCCCATCAGCGACATGTAGATCGTCGCCGCGGTCACCAGCCAGCCCCTGGTTGGTGCAGATGTTGGAAGTCGCCTTGGCGCGGCGGATATGCTGCTCGCGCGCCTGCAGTGTCAGGGTGAAGCCCTCGCGGCCGCTCAGATCGACCGTGCGCCCGACGATGCGTCCGGGCATCTGCCGCACATACTCCATGCGCGTCGTCATGAACCCGAAATAGGGTCCGCCGGAGGACAGCGGCACGCCGAACGGCTGCCCGTCACCGACGGCGATGTCGGCGCCCTTGCGTGCCCCACTCGCCCGGCGGCTTCAGCAGCGCCAGCGAAGTCGGATTGACCACGGCGATGACGAGAATGCCGCGCGCGTGCGCCCAATCGGTCAACGCGTCGACATCCTCGAGCCGGCCGAAGAAATTCGGCTGTTGGATGACCAGGGCCGTGATGTCCTCGCCCTCGTACTTCGCCGAGCGAGGTCGTCGCGATGACCCCTTCGCCGGCGCAGTACGGCACCTCCTCGAAGCGCAGCCCCTGGTTGCCGGCGGTGGCGACGGCCACCTTGCGGTAATGCGGATGCACGGTCGTCGGCACGAGAATCCGCGGCGACTTGGATTTACGGTTCGCGCGCACCGCCATGAGGCTCGCTTCGGCCACGGCGGAGGCGCCGTCGTACATCGAGGCGTTCGACACCTGCATGCCGGTGAGGCTGCGCGATCATGGTCTGGTACTCGTAGATGAGCTGCAGCGTGCCCTGGCTGGCCTCCGCCTGGTAGGGCGTGTAGGCGCTGTAGAACTCCCCGCGAGTGGTGATGGCCCACACCGCCGCCGGAATGTGATGCTCGTAGGCGCCGGCCCCGATGAAGCACAGCGGCCGGCCATCGGCGCGCGCCCGCTCGCTCATCAGGCGGCCGACCTGCATCTCATTCAGCTCCTCCGGCACGCCCGCGAGCGACTTCACGCGCAGCGCTCGCCGGGATCTCGTCGAAGAGGTCCTCGATACTGCGCGACGCCGATGGCCGCGAGCATCGCCTCGACGTCGGCCGGGTGTGCGGAATGAAGGCCATCAGCCACCCTCCTCCTGCAGCAGCTTCTGATATTCGGCCGCCGACATCAGCTCCGCCGCGGCGAGCGCGCCCGCGCGCAGCTCGCACCCGCATCAGCCAACCCTCGCCGTAGGAGTCGCGTGTTGACCGTCTCCGGCTCGGTCGCCGAGCTTCGGATTTCCCGCGGTGATCTCGCCCGGCACGCGGCGCGTACACGTCAGAGGCGGCCTTCACCGACTCGACCACCGCGCACGGCTCGCCTGCGCTTCACGGCGCGGCCGGCTTCGGGCACCTCCACGAACACGAGGTCGCCGAGCGCATGCTGGGCGTGATCGGTGATGCCGATCTCGATCGTGCCGTCCGGCAGCGTGCGCACCCATTCGTGGGTCTTGGTGTACTTGAGATCGGCGGGAACCTTGCTCATCGGAAGTCTCCTTCGAAGGCTTATCGTCTTATTGCTGCAGGGGCACCACGGCTTTGCCGAATCGCACGAACGGCGGCTTCACCACCCGCGCGTTCAGAAGCTTGCCGCGGATGTCCACCTGCACCTGTTGGCCGGCGCCGGACGGCACGCGCGCGAACGCTATCGAGCGCTCGAGAGTCGGAGAGAACGTGCCGCTGGTGATCTCGCCCTCACCGACGCCGGGGCACCAGCACTTGCTGGTGGCTGCGCAGCACGCCGCGATCCTCGAGCAGCAGCCCGACGAGCTTGCGCGGTGAGCCCTGCGCCTTGATGGCCTCGAGCGCCTCGCGCCCGATGAAGCGCCGCTCGCGCGGCTCCATCGCAACCGTCCAGGCGAGGCCGGACTCGAACGGATGCGTGCTTTCATCCATGTCGTTGCCATAGAGGTTCATGCCGGCCTCCAGCCGCAACGTGTCGCGCGCACCGAGACCGCAGGAGGCAACACCGAGCGCATTCAACTCGCGCCACACCCGTTCGGCGTCGGAGGCCGGCAGCATGACTTCGAAGCCGTCCTCGCCGGTATAGCCGGTGCGGGCCACGAACCAACCGTCGATCTCGCGGCCGACGAAGGCGTCGAGCTCGAGAGCGGTGGCGGCGCCGACCCGCGACAGCAGCTTCGCCGCCTTCGTCGCGCGCCTTCGGGTCCCTGGATCGCGAGCATGGCGAGCTCGGTGCGCTCCGAGCACGCCGACATCGAACTCCCGGGCATGGCGGCGGATCCAGGCGAGGTCCTTGTCGCGGGTGCCGGCGTTCACGACCAGCCGGAACCAGGAATCGGAGAGGTAATAAACGATGAGATCGTCGAGCACGCCGCCCGCACTCGTTGAGCATGCAGCTGTAGAGCGCCTTGCCCGGCCGCATCGAGCTTCGTCGACGTCGTTGGCCAGCAGGCGCTGCAGAAACGCGCCGCACCCGCGCGCCCTTCAGGTCGATCGACGCACATGTGCGAAACGTCGAATACGCCGGCCGCGCGGCGCACCGCGTGGTGCTCGCCGATCTGGGAGCTGTATTGGACGGGCATGTCCCAGCCGCCGAAATCGACGATCCGGGCGCCGAGCTCCTGGTGCAGCTCGAACAAAGGGGTCTGTCGTCCCACGGGTCCTCCGGACTCGCCAAAAAGGCGTAAGTCCGCGACAAAAAAAAGGCGGCAGACGCCTGTCTGCTGACGCGAGCATCTGCCGCCCCTCTGTCCTGTGACCTGAGAGATCAGGCGCCGTTGGACGCCGCTCCCCTTCGGTGGGTGGACCTGCATCGGGCGTCCACCGCTCTCCAGAGCCCGCACGGAAGCTGCCGATGTTTCCGCCGTCTGCCGTTCGCTGTGCCTGAGCGTTTCCGGGCGGAACTTGCGCCTTCGGCGTTCCGGCTCTCAGGCCGGACTCTCTCCGAACAGACCGTATTCAGCGGGCGGCGCGATCATAGCAGCTCCGCCGCTCGGTGCTCGCCCGAGAGCGCAACGTGCCGACCCGGTAGAATCGGCCTATCGCACGTATAAGCCCTCACTTATGTCTATGGCTCAATCCACAGCCCAGTCCCGCACCGCCGTTCCTCGCTCAGGTCGCCATCGGCGCCGTCCGCGTCGGCGGCAACGCGCCGATCGTCGTGCAGTCGATGACGAATACCGATACCGCCGACGTCGAAGGCACAGCGCAACAGGTCAAGGCCCTCGCCCGCGCCGGCTCCGAGCTGGTGCGCGTCACAGTCAACACGGCCGAGGCCGCCGCCGCGCGTGGCGCCGATCCGCGAGCGGCTCGAGCAAGCCGGGCATCACGGTGCCGCTCATCGGCGACTTCCATTTCAACGGTCACAAGCTGCTGCGCGAGCACCCCGAGTGCGCCGAGGCCCTCGCGAAGTACCGCATCAATCCCGGCAACGTCGGCCGCGGCAGCAAGCGCGATCCGCAGTTCGCGGAAATGATCGAGACGGCCTGCCGCTACGACAAGCCGGTGCGCATCGGCGTGAACTGGGGAAGCCTGGACCAGGATCTGCTGACGCGGCTGATGGATGAGAACTCCGCGCGCGCCGAGCCGCTGACGCGCAACAGGTGATGCGCGCAACGCCGTCGCGCTCTCGGCGCTCGAGAGCGCGCAGCGCGCCGAAGAGCATCGGCTGGCCCACGCGACCGCATCATCCTCTCCGCGAAGGTGAGCGGCGTGCAGGATCTCATCGCCATCTACAGCGACCTCGCCGCGCGCTGCGACTACCCGCTGCACCTCGGGCTCACCGAGGCCGGCATGGGCTCGAAGGGCATCGTCGCCTCGACCGCCGGCATGTCGGTGCTGCTGCAGCAAGGCATCGGCGACACCATCCGCGTCTCGCTCACGCCCGCAGCCCGACGGCGACCGCACCCAGGAAGTCATCGTCGCGCAGGAGATCCTGCAGACCATGGGACTGCGCGCGTTCACGCCGATGGTGATCGCGTGCCCGGGCTGCGGCCGTACCACGAGCACCTTCTTCCAGGAGCTCGCCGCCAGCATCCAGTCCCACCTGCGCCATCGCATGCCGCAGTGGCGGCGCGAGTACGCCGGGGTGGAGGACATGACCGTCGCGGTCATGGGCTGCGTCGTCAACGGACCCGGCGAGAGCAAGCACGCCAACCTCGGCATCAGCCTTCCCGGCACCGGCGAGCGCCCGGTGGCGCCGGTCTACGAGGATGGCGAGAAGACCGTCACGCTCAAGGGCGAGCGCATTGCCGAAGAGTTCCAGGAGATCGTCGAGCAGTACGTGAAGCGCAGCCGTTACGCGGTGGCGCGCAGCTGGCCGGTGAGCGCGACGATGAACGAGCTCGCCGACGCGAAGTGCAAGCCCTGCGAGGGCGGTAGTCGCCCCGTTGACGCGCGCCGCAGCCGAGCAGCTGCTGGCGCAGATCTCGCCGCCGACTGGGGGCTCAGCTGAAGACGGACGCGCCATCCGCCGCGAGCTCAGCTTCCGGGACTTCTACCGCACCATGAGCTTCGTCAACGCGCTCGCGCACATTGCCAACATCGAGGACCACCATCCGGACCTCGAGGTCGGCTACAACTACTGCCACGTCACTTCACGACCCACGCGATCAGCGGCCTCTCGGAGAACGACTTCGTGTGCGCTGCGAAGATGGACCTGATACCGCTGAGTTGATTGGCGGCAAGCGCCTGCGGCGCTTACCGCAGGCCAGCCACCCAGCTTTGTCGGGCCCGCGGGCGCTCAGGGGTGCGGTTGGCGTCGCTCCCAGCGGCCGCGGCGCTGCGTAATCCATTGCTCGAGGCCTGACTATCTGCAAAAAGAGCGTGTGATATGCGCCCCCTTGGCCGGCCGCGCGTGCCCCTTCGGCGCCGCCGCGCGCCTCTCAGTTACGCACGCCTGGCCGCCTCGGGCAGCTCCCCGCGTGAGGCCGAACGCGCGGCGGATGAAGAATCGCTTGCAGCTCCGGGGCTGCGGTTCACCCAGCCACAGGCCCCGCTGCGCCAGTTGCGACAGCGGCCCTGTGCCATGCGCGAGCAGCCGGTCGAAGGCATCGATCGCCGTGCTCATGGACGCGACCTCGCTCTTGCGCCACCGCTCGTACTGTGCGCAGCACGCCGAGTGCGCCCGGGTCCTCGCGCTCCTGCACGCGCGGCGAGAAGCAACTGCGCGAGCGCCGCCGCGTCCAGCAGCCCCAGATTCACCCCCTGGCCCGCCAGCGGGTGCACGACGTGCGCGGCATCGCCGATCAGCGCCACCCGCTGCGCGACGTAGCGGTGAGCGCGAGACGCCTGTCGAGGGGGAACGACGCTCGCTCACTCACCAGTCGGGTGCGCCCCGAGCGCACGATCGGAGGCGCGATCGAGCTCGCCGGCGAAGTCTGCGGCGTCCAGCGTCGCCAGCACGGCCGCGACCTCATCGTCGGCCGACCACACGATCGAGCTGGTGCCGTCAGCGAGCGGAAGAAGGCCAGCGTGCCATCGCTGCATGAAACGCTGCCACGCGGTCTTCTCGTGCGGCCCTCCGGTCGCCACGCTCGCGACGATCGCCGTCTGCCGGTAGTCAGAAGCGTCGGCAGTGAGGCCCGGCCGCCTCGCGCAGCGCGGACTGCGCCCGTCCGCCCCGACCACCAGCCGCGCCGCCGACGTGCCGCCGGTGGTCTCGACTCTCACGCGTCTGCTCGCCGATTCGAGGGCCGACGAGCTGCGCGGCCTCGATGTGGCCGCCGGCCTGCGCGAAGGCTCGAGCAGTGCGGCTCTGCAGCACGCGGTTCTCCACGATGTAGCCGAGATTGGGCTCGCCCACGTCCGCGGCATCAAATACCAGCACCCCGCGTCGACTCGGGCCGCCACGCTCTCGTGCCAGATGCGCATGCGCTCGTAAGGCGCGAGACGCGGGCCGCAAAGGCGTGCCCACGCACCGGCGCGCGCGAGCACCCGCTCGCTGGCGCGCGACAGTGCGACCACCCGCGCCTCGAGCGGCGCACCGGCCGGGAGCGGTGCCGGCGGACGCGGCTCGAGCACGGCCACCGCAAGGCGCCCCGGCGCCGCGCCGCCCCGCGCCGGCGCAGCAATACGCCCCGCGCACGCCCCTGCCGGGCCGCCGCCGACGATCGACGACGTCAACACACGCTCGCACCGGCAGGCCACGCGCGAGTCGCGGCGTAGGTCCGCCGAAGCCCGCGCTCACCCGCGCCAGCGCACTCTTCGCCGGCGGCGCGAGATCGAACAGCAGGAATCCCAGATTGCGCAGCAGCCCCACGCCGGTGCGCGTGTCGGCCGAACAGCTTCACCAGGCCATCGGTGAAGCGCGACCACGCCGCCGCGATCGGCGCGCGCGCCACTCGGCGAAGCGCCGCAGCAGCTCGGGCGCACCGGCATCGCCGCGTCGCGCAGCGGCAATCACCTCCGCAAGCATCGCCGCATCGCGCAGCCCAAGATTGAATCCCTGCCCTGCGACCGGGTGCAGCGCCTGGGCAGCGTTGCCGATCAGCACCGTGCGGGTCGCCGACCGTCGCCGCGGCACGCGTCAGCTTCAACGGATACGAGCCGCGGCGGCCGGCGCGCACGAAGCGCCCGGCGCGCCAGCCGAACTGCGGCTGCAGTTGCGCAGGTAACTCGTCCTCATCGAACGACAGACAGCTCGCTGCGCGCGCTGCGGGCGGCAGGCCCAGATCACCGCATAGCTGCCATCGTAGCAGGGGCAGCACGGCGAGCGGCCCCGGCGCCGTGAAGCGCTCGTAAGCCAGTCCCGCATGCGGGCGGTCCGCGGCGACGTTCGCCACGATCGCCACCTGGTCGTAGTCCTCGACGGCTGCCTCGATACCTGCAGCGGTGCGGATTTGCGACTGCGCGCCGTCCGCCGCCACCAGCAACCGCGCCGCCACGCGCTCGCGCCCGGCAGAGCCGTCCGACCATGTAAACGCGCACGCCCTCGGGGGCAATCTCGACGCCGCGCGCACTGGCAGGCACGCGCAGCAGCAGCATCCGGAGCAGGCGCCGCAAGCGGCTCCCACAGCGCCGCCCCGATGACGCCGGTTGGCCACCACATAGCCGAACGCCTCGATGCCCTGCTCTTCGGCCCGCAGCCGCGCGAAGCCGAAACCGCCCGGCCTCCGACACGTGGATCGCGCGGATGGCCGCCGCCTCGGGGCGCGATCGCTCCCCACACGCCGAGGCTCTCGAAGATCCGACGGCTGGCATTGCCGAGCGCTGTCGTGCGCTCGTCGAAGCTCGGCTGTGCACTGCGACGCCAAGGCGACGCCCTCGACGAGCAGCACCCGCCTGCCGCTACCGGCAGCGCCAGCGCGAGACTCGCCCCGACCATGCCCCCACCGACGATGGCAACGTCGACTTTCACTGGAGCCTTCAGGCGCCGCCGCCATGAGCGCTTCGATCTGCTCGGGGTCCTTCGGCGCACGCGCGGTGAGCACCTCGGCGCCCGCGCTTCGTCACCACCACGTCGTCCTCGATGCGTATGCCGATGTTGTGGAAGCGCTTGGGCACGCCGCGGCGCGCCGGCCGGAATGTAGATCCCGGGCTCGATGGTCATCACCATGCCGGGCTCGAGCACGCGCCATTCGTCGCCGACCTTGTAGTCGCCGACGTCGTGCACGTCGAGCCCAAGCCAATGGCCGGTGCGATGCATGAAGAAGCGCCGGTAGGCGCCGTCGCGATCGAGTTTCGCGGCGCGGCCCTTCAGCAGCCCGAGCTTCACCAGCCCCTGGGTGATGACATGCACCGCCGCCTCGTGCGGCTCGTTCCAATGATTGCCCGGGCGCACGCTGGCGATCGCGGCGCGGTTCGCCTCCAGCACCACCTCGTATACCGCGCGCTGCTCGCGGCGTGAAGCGCCCGTTCACCGGAAAAGTACGGGTGATGTCCGAGGCGTAGCACTCGTACTCGCAGCCGGCGTCGACCAGCAGCAGATCGCCGCTCGCGAGCGGCTGGTTGTTATCGCGGTAGTGCAGGATGCAGCTGTTGGCGCCGCCGCCGACGATCGGCTGATACGCGGTGTCGGCGTTGTGACGGCGGAACTCGTGCAGCAGCTCGGCCATCACCTGGTATTCGGTGGCGCCCGGGCGGCAGAAGCGCATCGCCCGCTGAATGCGCCTGCGCGGCGATCCGCGCCGCGTCGCGCAGCAGCTCGATCTCGTGCGCGACTTGTACAGGCGCATGTCGTGCAGCACGTGATCGAGCGCCACGAACTCCTGGGGCGGATGGCGGCCGTTGCGCGCCTGGGTGCGCAGCCCGTTGACCCAACCCACCACGCGCTGGTCGAAATCCGCGTACATGCCCATGGTGTAGAACACCGCGCGCGGTTCTCCAGCAGCCCCGGGAGGATCTCGTCCATGTCGGCGATGGGAAACGCATCGTCCGCCCCGTAATCGCGCGTCGCGCCGGCGGGCCCGCGCGCCGGCCGTCCCAGGTCTCGCGCGCCGGATCGCGCTCGCGCACGAACAGGATGTACTCGGCCTGCGCGCGACCGGGGACCAGCACGGCGACCGCCTCGGGCTCTCCGAACCCCGTGAGGTAGTGGAAGTCGCTGTCCTGGCGGTAGGCGTATTCGACGTCGTTATTGCGATGGCGCACGGGCGCGGCCGGCAGCATCGCAATGGAGTCGCGCCCCATCAGGCGCATCAGCTGGCGGCGGCGGCGCGCAAACTCGTCTCTCGCCATGCGGTCGTCGCCGGCTCTCAGTGCAGCGGCGCGCCCGGCGGGCCGGGTTGGTCGCGCAGCGGGCCGAGCTCCTCGAACAGCAGCTGCACGCCGACCCGCACGAATTCCACCAGCTCGGCGTAGGCGCTCTCGTTCGACTCCGTCGCCCTGATCGCGCGTCGACCCCGACGCGTGTGATCTCCGACGAAGTCGCGCACGATCTCGCCGACCTCTCCCGGCAGACCGCTCGCATCCTGGATGGCGCTGGCGCCCAGACCGTAGAGAAAGCCCTGGCACCATTGCGCAAGCGCCGCCGTACGTGCATCGAGCGGCTGCGCGTCCTCGGGCAGCAGCAGCTCGAACTCCAATTCGGGCCCTTCGAGCGCGCCAGCGGTCGTCGAGTACAGCTCGCGCAGGGTCGCCGCGGCGGCGGGTGCAGCCTGCCCTCCGGCAGGATCTCGCGCAGCCAGTCCTCGAAGCGATAGCCGATGGCGCGCGCACAGGCAACCGGCGAGTGTGCCGTGCGCCTCGGCGGCATCCGCGAGCGAGCGCTCTCCGTGCAGGAGCGCTGATCTCCGTGTAGCTGGCTGTGCATTCAGAGGCGATTATGCCTGAAGCGAGCGGCCTACGTTGTATTTGACCGCCGCCGAGCGCGGCTCTATAGTCCCCGACATGAGCGACACCACAAAAACACAACTCGATCTCGAGCTGATGCGACTTGCAAAACGCATCGAAGAGCTGGTCGCGACCGTGGAACACCTGAAGGAAGAGAATCGCGCGTTGCGGGAACGGCACGAGTCGCTCGCCGGCGAGCGCGCCTCGCTCATGCACAAGAACGAGCAGGTGCGCACGCGCGTCGAGGCCATGATCGGCCGGCTGAAGACCCTGGAGCACGGCGCATGAGCCACGCAGGATCAGGCACGAGTCAGCGTGCGCATCATGGAAAAGGAATATGTCGTCGCCTGCCCTTACGAGGAACGCTCGGCGCTGCTCGATGCAGCCGAATTTCTGAACGGCCGCATGCGCGAGATCCGCGACAGCGGCAAGGTCGTCGGCCACGACCGCATCGCGGTCATGGTGGCGCTCAACCTCGCGCAACGAGTTCCTGCGGAAGAACCGCGAGGCGAAGTCGAGAGCTCGATAGTGGCGTCAGCCGCCGCGTGCGCGCCCTGCGCGAGCGCGTCGAAGGCGCGCTCGAGAAGGGTCAGCAGCTCGAGCTCTAGGTTGTGTAGCGCGCTCCGCCTGCGCTAAGAGTCCGCACAACTTGGTGTAGAGTGATTCCTGGCGTCGCCTGCGGTGTTCGACAAGCGGACCGGGTTACCTCGGACCCTAATTTGAAACACCCTCGGGACTTCAGGCTTGCGGCAGCACTGTGCAAGTCCGCCTTCGAGCGGAAAGCCTTACCTGCCGCAGCCCGTCCCACTTGTTGCTCTGGTTCGAGAGCAACGGTCCGCACCGGCACATGCGGGTGGCGCTTCTCTGATTCCCATCACTGATGCCGCCCGCAAGGTCATTGCGGGCGAGCTCTAAGCGCGCAGCGCCGCCGTGTCGCGGCTAGCGAGCGCGCCGCTCGCCCGCTCGTCGCCCGTCAACGCCGACCGCTGGCTGCATCTGCAGGCGCGCTGGCGCATCGCCCTGTATGCCGCGCTTCCCTGGGAGCTCGATACGCGCGCCCCTGATCGCGCTCGCGCGCGCCCGCGGCTGCCGCATCTACCTGCCGCGCATCGATCGCCACAGTCTCGGCCGCAACATGCGCTTCGTGGCGATGACGGGCGGCAGCGGCGCAACCGCCTCGGTATTCACGAGCCCGAAGGCTCGCGAGACCATCGGCGCGCGCTGGCTCGATGTCGTGTTCCTGCCGCTCGTCGGTTTCGATTCGTGCGGCGTTCGGCTCGGAACCGGTGGCGGTTACTACGATCGCGCCTTCGCGTTCCGTCGCTGGCGATGCGCCTGGCATGCGCCGCAGCTCGTGGGCCTGGCGTATTCGTTTCAGCAGGTCGAAGGCATCATTGCCGCCGCGCACGATGTGCTGACTCGATGCGGTGGTTACCGAAGAAGGGATCATGACGATGCACTACTGGCTGATGAAAACCGAGCCCGAGACGTTCAGTGTCGAGGATCTCGCGCCGCGCCCCGCGCCGCACCACCGCCTGGGACGGCGTGCGCAATTACCAGGCGCGCAACATGCTGCGCGACGAGATGAAGCAGGGCGACCAGGTGTTTCTGTATTACTCGAGCACCGACGGTGCCCGGCATCGTCGCGATCATGCAGGTCGTGAAGGAAGGCTACCCCGACCCCACCGCCTTCGATCGCAAGCATCATCACTACGATCCCGGACAGCGACCCCGCGGATCCGCGCTGGTTCATGGTGGACGTGCAGCTGAAGCGCCGCCTCGCGCGCGTCATCACGCTCGAAGAGTTGCGCACACATGCGACGAAGGAGCTCAAGGGCATGGTGCTGCTGCGTCCGGGCAACCGACTGTCAGTCACGCCGGTGGAAGCCGCGCACTGGAAGTTCATCCTCTCGCTCGAGTGACGCAGCGCTCACGCTGATCGAGCGCTTGTGCGCGCACCTCACGATGCGTCGCAGTTCGCACATCTTCAGCGGTGCGCTAGCACACTCTCACGTTGCGCGCTCGCTCGCTTGTAATTTCATTTCGCATGTATATACTCCGACCCCGGACTAACCCGTCAATTGGAGAGCCAACATGGCGAAAGCAAAGAAGAAGGCCAAGAAGAAAGCTGCAAAGAAGAAATAGGCCTAACTCGGCGGCCGCGTAAGTGGCCTCGCCGAGTGACTTCGCAGAGACTGTGCCCGCGGCCTATGCGGGCACAGTCGTTTCTGGAGTCACGCTGGCGGCGTGCGGGGGTGACGATGGCGGCGAACGCGATGCAAAGAAGCGGCGCGCGGCGCTCGCGGCGCTGGAGCTGGTCGACGAACGGCAGCACCATCGGCGTCGGCACCGGCTCCACGGTCAATTTCCTCATCGAGGCGCTCGCCGCCCACCCCGGCCGCGTCACGAGCGCGGTCGCCAGTTCCCAGGCCAGCAGGGCGCGCCTGCGCGCCGCGGGCGTTGCGCTCGTGGACCTGAACGATCTCGCGGAACTGGATCTCTATATCGATGGTGCGGACGAGGCGACCGCGCGCGCGGCACCTCATCAAGGGGGGCGGAGGCGCCCTCACGCGCGAGAAGATCATCGCCGCCGCGGCGGGCGCTTCGTGTGCATCATCGACGAGAGCAAGATCGTCGCCGCACTCGGCGGCTTCCCCCTGCCGGTGGAAGTGATTCCCATCGCGCGCTCGCTGGTAGCACGCCAGCTCGCCGCCCGCGGCGGCCGGCCGGTCTGGCGCGAGGGATTCGTCACCGACAACGGCAACCACATCCTGGACGTCCACGGCCTCACCATCGCCGATCCGCTAGCCCTCGAGCGCGACCTCAACCAGCTCGCCGGGGTAGTGACGGTGGGGCTGTTCGCGGCGCGCCCCGCGGACGTGCTGCTCGTCGGCACCGCCGGGGGCGTCGAGACGCGCTGAATCGCGAGGCTCGCGCCCCCGCGAGCTGTACCGCCGAGCGCCGCGGGCGCGGCAGGCCGCGGCTACGCACACGGCTGCTGCGCTGCGGCACTTCGTCGGCGGCGGGCGGTCGGAGTGTACAGTGATGCCCGAGGATTGAAATATGGCGACCACCCAATCGGCGATTGCCCTGCCTGAGCTGCCTTACGCGCGCAATGCCCTCGAGCCGCGCATGTCGCGCGAGACGCTCGATTATCACTACGGCAAGCACCACAAGGGTTATGTCGACAAGGTGAACAGCATGATCAGCGGCACGGAGTTCAAGGATGCATCGCTCGAGGAGCTGGTCGCGCAGTCCTCCGGGACGCTGTTCAACAACGCCGCGCAGGTGTGGAACCACAACTTCTTCTGGAACTGCCTGTCACCGCAGCGCAAGAAGCCGGGCAGGGAACTCAGCAAGGCGCTCGAGAGCCTGGGCGGCCTCGAGGCCTTTCAGGCGAAGTTCGACGAGGCAGCCATCAATCTTTTCGGCTCAGGCTGGACGTGGCTGATCAAGGATACCGGGGGCGCACTGCAGATCGTCACGAGCTCCGACGCCAACACGCCGGCGCGCGACGGGCAGATCGCGCTGCTCGCCTGCGACGTGTGGGAGCACGCCTACTACATCGACCATCGCAACGACCGGGGTGCCTACCTCAGGCAGTTCTGGCCGCTGGTGAACTGGGACTTCGTCACGGCGAAGCTCGTCGCTTGACGATGAGCGAAGAGGCCCGTCAGAGCTGACGGGCCTCTTCGTTTGGCTGGGGGACTAGGATTCGAACCTAGGTAAACGGAGTCAGAGTCCGTTGTCCTACCACTAGACGATCCCCCAAAAAACCACCCACGAATCGAGCTTTATCATGCCCAAATGGCCGACAGCGTCAATCAAGACGCTCGATTTCGCGGGGCCCGGTATTGGCGGGATCCGCCGCCTGTTCTAACGCTTCGAGTACTGCGGGCCGCGGCGGGCCTTGCGACGTCCGACTTTCTTGCGCTCCACCTCGCGCGCATCACGCGTGACGAAGCCGGCATCGCGCAGGGGCTTGCGCAGCGCCTCATCGTACTCGATGAGGGCACGCGTGATGCCGTGGCGGATCGCACCGGCCTGGCCGGTGATGCCGCCACCGGCGACCTTGACTGCGATGTCGAACTTGCTGAGCAGCTGCACCGCTTCCAGCGGCTGGCGCACGATCATGCGCCCGGTCTCGCGGCCGAAGAACTCATCGAGCGAGCGCTCGTTCACCGTGATGCGTCCGCTGCCGGCCTTGAGGTACACGCGTGCCGTGGCGGTCTTGCGCCGGCCGGTGCCGTAATGATTCTGCGGGGTCGCTGGCATGCGGTGCGCTCCTGTTAAATCTCGAGCGGCTTGGGCTGCTGCGCCTGATGTGGGTGCTTGCCGCCGGCAAACACGTGTAGCTTGCGGAACATGCGCCGCCCGAGCGGGTTCTTCGGCAGCATGCCCTTCACCGCGAACTCGATCACCCGCTCCGGATGCTCGGCGAGCAGCTTCTCGAGCGCGATCGACTTGATGCCGCCGATGTAGCCGGTGTGGTGGTAGTAGATCTTGTCGCTGAGCTTGCGGCCGGTGACACGGATCTTCTGCGCGTTCAGCACGACGATATGATCGCCCATGTCCACGTGCGGACTGTAGTCGGCCTTGTGCTTGCCCTTCAGGCGATGGGCAATCTGCGAGGCCAGCCGCCCGAGCGTCTTATCGCTGGCGTCGACGATGAACCAGTCGCCGCGGACGGTGGCGGGCTTGGCGAATACGGTCTTCATAGGCTTCAGGTCCGCATGGCGGGGCCGAAAAAAGGCGGGGAAGTGTACTGAAGCGGGTGCGCCAATGCAAAGGCGCCCAGCTCAGGACGCCCCGCCCCCCTCGATTGCGCCCTATAATACGAGACGGGGAAAATCCTATGGGCTCCGGCCGCTCCATCGACTCTGCCATCGCCGCCGTCGATCGCGCCCTGCGGTCCGTGTTCGCACCGGCCCGAGCCGCCCGTCCCGTCCCGCTCACCCCCGCCGAGCCGCCCGCGCCGCTCACCGACACCGAACGCCGCGCCAGCGCCGCACTGATGCGCGTCAACCACTCGGGCGAGCTCGCCGCGCAGGCGTTGTATCACGGCCAGGCCCTCGCGGCGCGCTCGGACGCCACGCGCCGCATGCTGCTGGCCGCGGCGCGCTCGGAATCCGATCATCTCGCCTGGTGCGAGACGCGCCTCGGGGAGCTCGGCGCGCGGCCGAGCCTGCTCAACCCGCTCTGGTACGCCGGCTCCTTCGCTATCGGCGCACTGGCCGCCCTCATGGGTGACCGCGCCAGTCTCAGCTTCGTCGTCGAGACCGAGCGTCAGGTGGAGGGCCACCTCGATGAGCACCTCGGCAGGCTCCCGGCGAGCGATGCCCGCAGCCGTGCCATACTTGAAGCCATGAGAGCCGAAGAGATCGCTCACGGTGCGAGTGCCGCAGCCGCCGGCGGCACGCCGCTGCCGGCGCCGGTCGGTGAGCTGATGCGGCGCCATACGGCGCGCGTCATTTGACCGCTCATCGCGCTTGCCTCTGGCTTTGAGTCTTGAGGGCATGGTATGTATAATTAGCGGGTCCCCTACACATTCGGGGAGCCGGTATGGAAGAGAACATCAAGCCGCTGAGCGATATTCCCGCCATCAACCGCTTCCTGAGTTACTGCCGCATCCGCGCCGTGCCCTCCAAGACGGTCGTCATCCACGCCGGCGACCTGCCCGATGTCCTCTACTACATCATCAGCGGCTCGGTGGAAGTGATGATCGAGGACGAGGAAGGCAACGAAATGGTGCTCGCCTATCTCAACCGCGGCCAGTTCTTCGGCGAAATGGGGCTGTTCTATGAGCAGCCCACGCGCAGCGCCTGGGTGCGCACCCGCAACCAGTGCGAGCTCGCCGAGATGACCTATCCGCGCTTCCGGCAGATCGCGGCCGAGAGCCCGGGCCTCGTGTTCGAGCTCGCGACACAGCTGGCGACCCGCCTCGACCGCACCAACCGCAAGCTGGGGGATCTCGCTTTCGTCGACGTCACCGGGCGCGTGGCGCACGCCATCATGGACCTGTGCGGGGAACCCGACGCCATGACGCACCCGGAGGGCATGCAGATCAAGGTGAGCCGCCAGGAGCTCTCGCGCCTGGTCGGCTGCTCGCGCGAGATGGCCGGACGCGTGCTGAAAGTGCTCGAGGAACAAGGCCTGCTGCGCGCCACCGGCAAGACCATCGTGGTGTTCAATGCGCGGCCGAAGATGAAGACCCGACCGGTCATCGTGCCCGCAAAGCCCACCGCCCCCGGCGCCGCCACGGCACGCGCCACCAGCCAGGTCGAGGATGACGACGATGACGAGGACGATGAGGACGAGTAGGCGCTAGCCTGCGCGCCCGCGCGCCTGGCCCGCCACCTGCGCCGGCGCGGCGATCTGCTGGCGCATCTCACGGATGGTCTCGCGGTAGTCGCGGCTGCCGAAGATCGCCGACCCCGCCACGAAGGTATCCGCCCCGGCCCGCGCCGCCGCGCGGATGTTGTCCACCTTCATGCCGCCGTCGACCTCCAGGCGCACCGCCCGGCCACCCGCCTCGATGCGCCGCCGTGCGTCGGCGAGCTTGCGCAGGCTGGTCGGAATGAACTGCTGCCCGCCGAAGCCGGGATTCACCGACATGATGAGCACCAGATCGATGAGCTCCAGCGTGTAGTCGAGGTAATCGAGCGGCGTCGCCGGATTGAACACCAGCCCCGGCCGGCAGCCATGCTCGCGGATCAGCGCGATGGTGCGATCGATGTGCTCGGAGGCTTCCGGGTGGAAGGTGATGTAGGTGGCGCCCGCCGCGGCGAAGTCCGGCACGATACGGTCGACGGGGCGGATCATCAGGTGCACGTCGATCGGCGCCTGCACCCCGTGCTGGCGCAGCGCCTCGCATACCAGCGGGCCGACGGTGAGATTCGGCACGTAGTGGTTGTCCATCACGTCGAAGTGAATGATATCGGCACCGGCGGAGAGCACTGCATCGACCTCCTCGCCGAGGCGCGCGAAGTCGGCCGACAGGATCGACGGGGCTATCCAGGCGGGGGACATGGCCCCAGTCTACCCCACGGCGATCAGGCTGCGCCGCACGCGCCACTCGCGCACGTCGAGGCGTCGCGTGACATAGGCGAACAGCATCCATCCGGCGTGGAAGACGAGGCCCACCAGGACCACCACTTCGCCGGGGACCGGACCGATGGCAGCGCGCGCCCACAGCTCCGACAGGCTGTGGAGCGCTGTCGGGTGAATCGCGAGCTTGCCGTAGTAGGCCACCGCCTGGATCACAAAAATGTAGGCATAAGTGCGCCGCAGCCGCCGGCCTGCGGCGCGCGGCAGGCTCACGTGATAGCGCGGCTCACAGTAGTCCTGCGCCAGCAGGCGACTCCACTGCGCATCCATCTGCAGCGGCTCACCGCGCAGCATCGGCGTGTAGAAGTCGGTCTCCAGCAGCCGGGCGCGGGCGCGCCAGATGTTGAAGTAACGATAGCGCCGCGCCTCGAGCAGCAGAAACATCGACACCAGGAGCCCGATCAGCGCCAGGGGAAGCGGGGAGGCGGTGGCGCTGCTGAAAGTGGCCGAGAGCGCGATGCCGGTCGTCACCACCGCCCAGTTGGTGGTGCTGTCGAGGCGCGTGCGCCACACGGTGCTGCGATAGATCTCGGCGCGGTACAGGTGGGCAATGGCGCCGACTTCCGCAGCGGAGCACATCCGCAGCGGCGTCGCCGTCGACGGATCACGTTGGGGTTCCGATGAGCTCATCTGCGACTTTCTTGTACGTCAACTCGTCAGCCACGCCAGCGCCTCGCGGTACTTGTCGGCGGTAGCGGCGATGACCTCGGCCGGCAGGCGCGGTCCGGGGGCGCGCTTGTTCCAGTCGAGCGTCTCCAGATAATCGCGCACGAACTGCTTGTCGAAGCTCGGGCGGACTCTCCCGACGCGGTAGGTGTCCGCCGGCCAGAAGCGCGAGGAATCCGGCGTCAGCACCTCGTCGATCAGCGTGAGCGTGCCGCCAGCGTCGAGGCCGAACTCGAACTTGGTGTCGGCGATGATGATGCCGCGCTCGAGCGCGTGCTCGGCGGCGAAGCGATACAGCGACGAGCGCCGTGTCGCGCACCGCCGCGGCCAGCTCCGCCCCGATGAGCGCGGCCACCTCGCCGAAGGGGATGTTCTCATCGTGATGCCCCGGGCCGTGCCTTGGTCGCCGGCGTGAACAGCGGCTCCGGCAGCCGCGCCGCCAGCTCCAGCCCGGGCGGCAGGGCGATCCCGCACAGCCGCCCGCTCGACTGGTAGTCCTTCCAGCCCGAGCCGATGAGATAGCCGCGCACCACCGCCTCGATCGGCAGCGCCTTCAGCCGCCGCACGATCACCGCCCGTCCTGCGAGCAGCGCGCGCTCGTCCGCGTCGCGGACGACTTCAGCGCTCTCGCGGCCGGTGAGGTGATTGGGCACCAGGTGCCGCGTGCGGGCGAACCAGAAATTGGAAATGCTGTTGAGCACGCGCCCCTTGTCGGGAATGGGATCGGGCAGCACCACATCGAACGCCGACAAGCGGTCGGTGGTCACGATCAGCAGGCTCTGTCATCCAGCGCGTAGATGTCGCGCACCTTGCCCTCGTGGATGCGCTCGAGGCCGCGCAGCTCGGTGCGGTAGACGGTGCGCGCTGGCAGTGCGATTCGGGGCTATGTCGGCATGAGGGCGCGCCGGATGCCGCTTGCTACTATAGCCGACACGCATGGGCATGAAATGGATCGGCAAGCTCGCGGGCGGTCTGCTGGGCGCGCTGGCGCTCGGGCCCGATCGGCGCTGCGCTCGGGGTGCTGCTCGGTCACCAGTTCGACGAGCAGAGCGCGGCGGCGAGCCACGCCCCACGGCCGAGGAGCTCGCCGCCATCGGCGAGCGCTTCTTCCGCGCCACTTTCCGCGTCATGGGCTATCTCGCCAAGGCCGATGGCCGGGTCTCGGAACTGGAAATCGCCGCCGCGCGCGCGGTCATGGAGGAGCTGCGCCTGAATGCCGCCGCAGGTGCGGGAGGCGATCGCGTGTTTCACCGCGGGCAAGCAGCCGGATTTCGACCTGGCGGCCGAGCTCGCGGCGCTCGCCGCAGACCTGCCACGGCCGGCCGGACCTCGCGCGCGTGTTCCTCGAGATCCAGGTGCGCGCCGCGCTCGCGGGCAACAACCTCGAAGGCCCGGTGCGCCCGCTGATGGAGCACGTCGCCGCAGCGCTCGGGGTCTCGGCGTTCGAGTTCGTCCACATCGAGACGGTGCTGCGCATCCAGCGCGGGGCTCGCGCCCAGGCGCGGCGCGCCCGTTGCGGCGCGGCGCGCGACCGCGAGCTCGACGAGGCCTATCGCGTGCTCGAGACCAGCTCCACGGCGAGCGATGAGGAAGTCGTCAAGGCCTATCGCCGCCAGCTGCAGCCGCCACCATCCCGACAAGCTGAAGGCGAACGGCCTGCCCGAGTCGATGCTGCGCACGCCAAGCAGCGCACGCAGCAGATCATCGAAGCCTGGGAGCTGGTGCGCGAGCGGCGCGGCTTCCGTTAAACCGCGGCTGCCGCGCGCTAGCGGCGCGCGCCCACTCCGCGATGACGCTCCTGCATCGCCCGCACGCCGTCGGTCAGCGCCGCAGGGCCCGGCTGCAGGATGAGCGAGGACTTGATCTCGCGCACGTAGCCCTCGCGCACCGCCGGCACATCCCGCCCACCCGGCACGCGCGGCCACGCGCTGCGGCTGGAATTTCTTCCCGCACCACGAGCCGAGCACGATGTCGGGCGCGCGCCGCGCCACCTCCAGCGGATCGGCGATGATGCGATCGCGCCCGAGCGGCTGGCGCGACGAGCTCCGGAAAACACTCCTCGCCGCCGGCGAGCCCGATCAGCTCCGATACCCAGCGGATGCCGCTGATGAGCGGCTCGTCCCACTCCTCGAAATAGACACGCGGCCGGCGCGCCAGCGCCGCCGCCCGCGTGCGCACCTGCCTCGAGTCCGCGCTCAGCTCGTCGACCAGCGCGCGCGCCTTCGCCTCGCAGCCGATCATGCCGCCGAGTGTGCGGATCATGCGCAGGATCTCGGCGACGCTGCGATGGTTGAATACGTGCACCTCGATGCCCGGCGCGCACCAGCTCCGCGGCGATGTCGGCCTGCAGGTCGGAGAAGCCCAGCACCAGGTCGGGCTGCAGAGCGATGATGCGCTCGATGCGCGCGCTGGTGAACGCCGAGACCCGCGGCTTCTCGCGGCGCGCCCGCGGCGGCCGCACGGTAAAGCCGGAAATGCCCGACGATGCGCCAGTCCTCCCCCAGCAGGTATAGCGTCTCGGTCGTCTCCTCGGTGAGGCAGACGATGCGTTGGGGAAATCCTGAATTCGAAGTCATGGCAAGCACCGCAGCGTGCGCTGCGGCACTGTATCCTTAAGCGCATGTGGGTGCGCATCTGGGCCTTCCTCGACTGGTGTTTCTTCGGGCCCGCCTCCGAGCCGCGGCCGGCGCGCTCGCGGCGCTGCTGCGCGTGCTGCGCTATCCGTACGCCGTGGTCCGCGACCTGGCGCGCGGGGAAATCAACCTGCGCGCCATGGGACTGGTGTACACCACGCTCCTGTCGCTCATCCCGCTGCTCGCCTTCAGTTTCGCCATCCTCAAGATCTTCGGCGGACACCGCGACCTCGAGCCGATCGTCTACGAGTTCTTCCGCCCGGTAGGCGGCGCCGCCGCCACCGAGCTCACCGCGCGCGTCGTGCAGTTCGCCAACCGCGTCAGCAGCGGCGTGGTCGGCTCGGTGGGCCTGGCGCTGCTCGCCTGGACGCTGCTCGGCACCATCAAGAAGGTCGAAGACAGCTTCAACTTCCTGTGGCACGTGGAGCAGCCGCGCAGCTTCGCGCGCCGGCTCGCCGAGTACCCCGACGCTCCTGATCGCAGGGCCGGTGCTGCTGGTCGGGTTCATCGGCCTGTCGCATGCGGCGCTCAGCAGCGCACCGGTGCAGGAGGTGGTGCGGCTGCCGCTCCTGCAGCGCCTGCGCGGCAGCGGCATCAGTCGTTGCGCCCTACGTCATGGTCACGGCGTTCTTCACCGCGCTCTACATGATGGTCCCCAACACGCGCGTGCACTGGCGCGCGGCGCTCACCGGGGCCGCTGGCAGCCGGGATCCTGTGGGCGGCGATCGGCAAGATGTTCACCGCCTTCGTCGTGTACTCCACGCGCCTCACCATCGTGTACGCGGGCTTCGCGTTCGTGGTGGCGGCGCTGCTGTGGACCTACTTCGGCTGGCTGATCCTGCTCGCCGGCGCACAGCTGTCCTTCTATGTGCAGAACCCGGCCTACCTGCGGCTCGGACTGCAGCAGCTGCGCCTCTCGAGCGTCGAGCTCGAGCAGCTGGCGCTCAAGCTCATGTACTTCGTCGGCCGCACGCACGTCGCCGGGGCGGCAGGCGCTGGACCGTCAACCGTCTCGCGGACGAGCTCGGCCTGCCCGGCATCGCCGTGGCGCAGATGGCGGCAACGCTCGAGCGCGCGGGGCTTCTCATCGTCACCGACGACGACGAGCTGGTGCCGGCGCGCGACATCTCGCGCATCGGCGTGCACGAGATCCTCGACATCGCGCGCAGCCAGCGCAGCGGCCACTTCGCGCCCGCGCAACCTCCCCATGCCGCCGGTCGACCGGGTGGTGGCGGCGCTCGACGAGGCGCGCCGCGAGCGCTGCGGCGAGCTCACCCTGGCGACCTGGCGAGGAAGCGCCGCGGCCGGCGCTGCACCTACTCCCCGGCGATGGTCATCTCGCCGACGAGCACCGAGCCGGTGCGGATGCCGCCGCGCGTGTCGATGTCGTCGCCGAGCGCGACGATGTCGCGGTACATCGGTCTCAGGTTGCCGGCGATCGTGATCTCGTGCACCGGGTAGGCGATCTCGCCGTTCTCGACCCAGAAGCCCGCTCGCGCCGCGCGAGTAATCGCCGGTCACGCCGTTGACGCCCTGGCCCATGAGCTCGGTCACCAGCAGACCCGGTGTGCAGGCGCTGCAGGAACGCCGCTGCGCTGAGTGCGCCCGCGCGCGGTGCTCACCAGCAGATTGTGGACGCCACCGGCGTTGCCGGTGGTCTTCAGTCCCAGGCGCCGCGCCGAGTAGCTGCCGAGCACGTAGCCGTCGAGGACCCCGGCGCGCACCAGCTCGCGGTCGTGCGTGCGCCGCGCCCTCCTGATCGAAGGGGCTGCTCGCCAGGCCCTGCGGCATGTGCGGCCGCTCCTGCATGCTGAGGAAGCTCGGGAACATCTGCTCGCCGGCGGCATTCAGCAGGAACGAGGACTTGCGGTACTGGCTGGTGCCGCTGATCGCGCCGACGAAATGGCGCACAGGCCGCGCGCCATGTCGGGCGTGAAGACCACCGGCGCCTTGCGCGTCGTGAGGCGTCGCGCCCCGACGCGCGCCAGCGCGCGCTGCCCGGCGGTGCGGCCGATCTGCTCGGCGGCCTCGAGCTCGCTCGCGGTCGCGCGCGATGCTGTACCAGTAGTCGCGCTGCATGTCCTCGCCGTCCTGGGCGATGAGCGAGCAGCTCAGCGAGTGGCTGGTGGCGGAGTAGCCGGCGAGGAAGCCCAGCGAGTTGCCGTACACGCCGCTGTGGCGCTGGCTGTTGACGGAGGCGCCCTCGGAGTTGGTGAGGCGCGCATCGACGCGCCAGTCCCGCCGCCTCGCACTCGCGCGCCAGCTCGATGGCGCGCTCGGGAGTCAGCTCCCAGGGATGATCGAGGTCCAGATCGGGGATGTCGCGCGCCAGCGCCTCGGGCTCGACCAGGCCCGCGTACGGGTCCTCGGCCGTGTAGCGGGCGATCGCGCACGCCTTGGCGACGGTCTCGCGCACCGCTGCGGCGCTTAGTCCGCCGTGCTGGCGGCGCCCTTGCGCTTGCCGAAATAGACCGTGACCCCGAGGCCGCGGTCGCGCTGGTATTCGACGGTGTCGACTTCGCGCAGGCGCACGCTCACCGACAGCCCCTGGCTGACGGAGGCGTCCGCCTCGTACTGCGAGGCGCCCTGGCGGCGCGCCTCCTCGAGCGCGAGGGTCGCGACTCGGTCACGGAGCGCCCGATGGCGGAACTGTCGGTGCTGGCATCGTGCGTGCTTCGCGCTCGTGGTTTGAGCTTAAATTGTAGCAGCCGCCGCGCGCCTCCGGCGCACCGGCCGCCGACAAAGGACAGCAGCCGCGTGAGCGGCGCAGCCGACGACGAACCTCCGGAGCCGAGGGCGCCGAGCGCCCAGCAAGAGCGCGCGCAAGCGCGCCGCACACGCCGCGCAGGACCTGGGCGAGACAGCTGGTGGGCTTGCGCGATGCCGAGCTGGGGCGCTCGAGCTGCCGGAGCCGCTGACCGAGGCGATCCGCGCGGCGCGCCGCATCACCAGCCGCGCGCGCGCGGTGCGCGTCAGCGCCAGTACATCGGCAAGCTGATGCGCGAGATGGACCTCGAGCCGATCCGTGCGGCGCTCGCCGCCCGCAGCGGCGCGATGCGCGCGAGACCGAGCGCTTCAAGCGCGTCGAGAACTGGCGCGAGCGGCTCATCGCGCGAAGGCGCGCCGGCGCTCGCGGAGCTCGCGCGCTGGCGACCCGACATCGACCGGCGCCAGTGGCAGGCGCGTGTCAGCTGCCGCCCGCGCCGAGCGCGCGCAGCGGCGGCGGCGGCGCTGCAGCCCGCGAGCTGTTTCGTGCTTTGCGCGCATTGTTCGCTACAATGCCGTGATGAAACCGCTGGTCGGCATCATCATGGGCTCGGCCTCCGACTGGGAGACCATGCAGGCGGCCGCCGAGCTGTTGGACAAGCTCGCGATCCCCTACGAGGTGCGCGTGGTGTCGGCGCACCGCACACCCGACCTGCTGTTCGAATACGCCGCGGCGCGCGCGCGCGCGGCCTGGAGGTGTTGATCGCCGGCGCCGGCGGAGCAGCCCACCTGCCCGGCATGACCGCCGCCAAGACCACCCTGCCGGTGCTCGGCGTGCCGGTGCAGTCCAAGTCGCTCGGCGGCCTCGACTCGCTGCTGTCGATCGTGCAGATGCCCGCGGGAGTGCCGGTGGCGACCTTCGCGATCGGCGCGGCGGGCGCGAGCAACGCGGCGCTGTGCGCCGCGGCGATCCTCGCCAACAAGCACCCGGCCATCGCGAGCGCGCTCGAGGCTTTCCGCGAGCGCCAGACCGCCGGCGTGCTCGGCAATCCCGACCCGCGCGCACCGCTCGCGCACATGACCGTCGGCATCGTGGGCGCCGGCCAGCTCGGCCGCATGCTCGCTTTGGCGGGCTATCCGCTCGGGCTGGATTTTCTGTGTCTCGATCCGGCGCGCGACGCGCCGGCCGGACGCGTCGCGCCGCTGCTGCACGGCGCTTTCACCGACCGCCGGCTGCTCGCGCCGCCTGGCGCGAGCGTGCGAGGTCCTCACGTTCGACTGGGAAAACGTGCTCGGCCGCGGCGCTCCGCGCCGCGGCGCGCGGCGCACGGCGCGCGCATCTGTCCGCCGCATCGCCGCGCTCGCCACGCGGCAGGACCGGGTCGCGGAGAAGCGCCTGTTCGAGCGGCTCGCGATTCCGACGACGCGCTGGCGGGCGGTCGACTCGCGCGCCGCTCTGGCGCGCGCCATGGCCGAGGTCGGCTTGCCCGGAGTGCTGAAGACGCGCCGCCTGGGTTACGACGGCAAGGGCCAGGCGCGTGATCCGCACGCCGGCCGACGCCGAGCGCGCGTGGCGCACGCTCGGTCACGTGCCGCTGCTCTACGAGGAGTGGGTGCCGTTCGATTGCGAGGTGTCGATCATCGGCGCGCGCAGCGTCAGCGGCGAGATCGCGATCTACCCGTTGTGCGGCAATGTCCACGGCGCGGGTATCCTGCGACTGACCTGCGCGCCTTACGGGCGCCCGCGCTGGCAACGCCGCGCCGCGAGCTACCTGACGCGCGTGCTCACGCATTTCCGCTACACCGGCATTCTGACCATCGAGTTCTTCGTGCGCGCGCGGCAGGCTCATCGCCAACGAGATGGCGCCGCGCGTACATAACTCCGGGCACTGGACCATCGAGGGCGCCGCGACCAGTCAGTTCGAGAATCATCTGCGCGCCATCCTCGACCTGCCGCTCGGGCCACGACGCGCGCCTGCGGCTACAGCGCCATGATCAACCTCATCGGCCGGCTGCCGCCCCGCGCGGCCCTGCTGGCGCTGCAGGGCGTGCACCTGCACGACTACGGCAAACAGCCGCGCCCCGGGCGCAAGGTCGGCCATTGCACGCTGGTCGAGCCAACGCCGCCGCCCGCGACGCCGGCGCGCAGCGTCTGCTGAAGGATTTGGCCGTCAAGGTTCGCATCCCGTAACATCGGCTGCGAGCCACAGACCATGTACCTGGAACCCTTCAAACTCAAGGAATTGCCGTTCCGGCTGAGCCCGGACCCGCAATTCCTGTACCTTTCGAAGCAACACGCCCGCGCCAAGGCGTACATGGAGTCGACCATCTGGTTCACCGACGGCTTCGTGGTGATCACCGGGGAGATCGGCGCGGGCAAGACGACCCTGATCGAGTCCTTCCTGAAGGAAGTGCCGGCAGACGTGGTGGTGGCGCAGATCAACCAGACGCAGGTCTCGGCGATCGATTTCCTGCAGGCGGTACTGGTGCAGTTCGGCTTTTCGCCCTTCAAGATGCGCAAGGGCGAGCTGATCGCAACCCTCAACAACTTCCTCATCGAGCAGTACGCGGCCGGACGCAAGGTGCTGCTGATCGTCGACGAGGCGCAGAACCTCTCCATGCGTGTGCTGGAAGAAATCCGCATGCTCTCCGGGGTCGAGACCACCAAGGAGAAGGTGCTGCGCATCATTCTCGCCGGCCAGCCCGAGCTCAACGACAAGCTCGACGCGCCCGAGCTCGCGCAGCTGACGCAGCGCGTACGGCTGCGCTTTCACCTGCAGACGCTCTCGGACGCCGAGACCGCGGCTACATCCAGCACCGCCTGGATGTCGCCGGCGCCGGCGACCGCGAGATCTTCGCGGCCGACACCTTTGCCGAGATCTTCCGCTACTGCGGCGGCGTGCCGCGTCTGATCAACACGCTGTGCGACACCGCCATGATGGCCGCCTTCACGTGCCGACCGCGGCCTGGTCACGCGCGAGGACATCGCCAGCGCTGTGGCGGAGCTGCAGTGGCAGGAATACTCGCGCCCGCGTCGCACGGGCCAGCGGGGCGCGCCGAGCTGGCGGGCCCGGCGCACGCGGCGCGCCGCGCCGCCCGTGCGGCGCCGGTCGCTCGGGCACCTGCTGGTCGCCACCGACGGCCGCACCGTGCAGGAGGTACCGCTGCGGCTCGGCCGGCTGATCGTCGGGCGCACCGCCGACAACGACGTGCAGATCGACAGCCGCTTCGTCAGCCGCCATCACTGCCAGGTGATCACCACCGCGCACTCCTGCGTGATCGAGGACCTCAACAGCACCAACGGCATCTACGTGAAGTCAAACCGCGTGCGCCGCCACTACCTCAACGACGGCGACGTCGTGCTGGTCGGCAAGCACGAGCTGATCTACGTGGATGAGCGCGCCGCGCGCAGCCGCGCGCCGCTCACCGACACCAGTCCCGATGCGGCGCGCGCAGCGCAAGCCGCGCCAGCCAGCGCCGAAGCGGACGAGGCAGCGGAGGCGACGAGGACGCCGCCGCGCCCTCCGCCTGAGCGGTTCAGTGCCCTGGGCGCCTCAGCAGGCGCGTCTGCAGGGCTTCAGCGCTCGTCCTTGCCGTCGAGCGACTCCGGATCCGCGTATTGCGAGCGCATCTGCGCGATAATCGCGCCGCCGCAGCAGCACCACGATTCCGCCCAGCACGACCACAATCCCGAGCAGCCCCGACGCCCAGACTCAGTGCGCCGCGGGAGGCGAGCAGGTAGCTGGCGATAAGCGCCGCGACGCCGCAGATTATGTAAACCCATGGCAGCCCCTCGTAGACGGGGCGGGAAAGGTGCGGAGGACGGCGCGCATGCCGTCATCGTAGCGCGAGGCGGCAGCGAGTTGGAATGCCGGCGTCGCCGCAGTCAGCTCAGCCGAGGCCCAACATGCGCGCGAGCCGCTCCAGCAGGGAGGGTTTCCAGGCCGTCGACGTGCAGTCCGGTCCGCGGGGCGTTGCGGCGGCTGACTTCGGCCAGCAGATCGGGCGGCAGTTGCAGCTGTGGGACCTCGGTGGTGACTTCTTCGGAGAACATGGGCGTTCCTTTAGGCGTGCACCGTCGCGCCGGGGAGCACGTTAAGGGCTCGCGCGCGCGGCCGGCGTGTGGGGCCTCACAGCCTGAGCGTCGCGTGTGATTATGTCGCGGCGAAGGCAGCCGCGTGACACGATGTCCCGGCGGGAAGCGCGCCGCGGCACGCATCCGGCGCTCTTCAGGCCGTGCCGCCGACGGTGAGCCCGTCGATCTTGCAGCGTGGGCTGTCCGACGCCGACCGGCACGCTCTGCCCGTCCTTGCCGCAGGTGCCGACACCGTCGTCGAGCTTCAGGTCGTTGCCGACCATGGAGACGCGCGTCAGCACGTCCGGGCCATTGCCGATCAGCGTCGCGCCCTTGAGGGGCGCGCCCACGCGGCCGTTCTCGATCGCATACGCCTCGCTCGCCGAGAACACGAACTTGCCGGAGGTGATATCGACCTGGCCGCCGCCGAAGTTGACCGCGTAGATGCCGCGCTCCACCGAGCGGATGATCTCCTCGGGCGCATGCGGCCCGGGACGCATGTAGGTGTTGGTCATGCGCGGCAGCGTCATGTGCGCGAACGACTCGCGCCGGCCGTTGCCGGTGGGCTGCACGCCCATCAGGCGCGCGTTCAGACGGTCCTGCATATAGCCGCGCAGCACGCCGTTCTCGATGAGCGTGGTGCACTGGGTCGGGATCCCCTCGTCATCGATGTTGAGCGAGCCGCGACGCCGCGCCAGGGTGCCGTCATCGACCACGGTGCACTCGCGGGCGCCGCCACCCGCTCGCCGATACGGTTGGCGAACGCGGAGGTCCCTTGCGGTTGAAATCGCCTTCCAGCCCGTGGCCGATCGCCTCGTGCAGCAGGATTCCCGGCCAGCCCGGTCCCAGCACGACCGTCATGGTGCCGGCGGGCGCCGGGCGCGCCTCGAGATTGACCAGCGCCTGGCGCGCCGCTTCGCGCGCGAGCGCGAGCGGCCGCTCGCCGGCGACGAGCTCGGCGAGCGAGAAGCGACCGCCGGCGCCCGCGTAGCCCTGCTCGCGCCGCCCGCCCTGCTCCACCAGCACCGAGACGTTGAAGCGCACCAGCGGCCGCACGTCCGCGGCCAGCTCTCCGTCGCTGGTGGCGATCAACACCACCTCGTGCACTGCCACGACGCTGGCAGTGACGTGCACGACGCGCGGATCGATGCGGCGCGCCTCGCGGTCGACCCGCTCGAGCCAGGCCACCTTGTCTGCGGTCGCGAGCGCGAGCGCCGGATCGGCCGGCAGATACGAGCCGATGCCCGCTGCGGTTGCGCCAGGCGCTGACGCGCCGCTCGCCGCCGTGCACGGCGATCGCGCGCGCAGCGCGCGAGGCTTCCGTGAGCGCCGGCAGCACGATCTCGTCCGAGTACGCGAACCCGGTCTTCTCACCGGCCAGCGCCCGCACTCCTACGCCCTGCTCGATGCTGGCACTGCCGTCCTTGACCATGCCGTCCTCGAGCGACCAGGACTCCTGGTGCGTGAGCTGAAAATACAGGTCGGCGAAGTCCACCGAGTGTGTCAGCACTTCTCCGAACACGCGGTCGAGGCGACGATCGTCGAGCCCGCTCGGCCGCAGGATGAGATCGCGCGCGAGCGTCAGCGGATCGGCCGCCGCGGGCTGGGTCATGTCAGCTTCGTGGGTCATGTCAGCTTCCTGCGCCGGCCGGCAGCGCGAACGCGCGGTGAACGAGCGCCGGGAAGCTCTCGCGCACGCCCGCCTGGCGTGCCAGATCCACTTCCGCCACGATACAACCGCGGCCGCGCGGCACGCGCTGCAGCACCCGTCCCCAGTAGTCGACGATCATGCTGTCCCCGTAGGTCTCACGTCCGCTCGGATGGAAGCCGGACTGCGCCGGCGCCACAACATAACAGAGATTCTCGATCGCCCGCGCCCGCAGCAGCGTCTCCCAGTGCGCCCGCCCGGTGGGACCGGTGAAGGCCGACGGCACGGTGAAGCATCTGTGCGCCCGCGGCGACCAGGTGCCGGTACAGCTCGGGAAATCTCACGTCGTAACACACCGACAGGCCGACGCGTCCGACGGGCGTGTCAAGCACCGTGGCGGCGGCCCCCGGGGCGACGTGCGCGGACTCGCGGTAGGTCTCGCTGCGTCCGGGAAGATCGACATCGAAGAGGTGAATCTTGTCGTAGCGCGCCACGCGCCCACCGTCGCTGTCGTAGACGAGCGATGCGGCTGCGACGCGCCCGTCGGGGCCGGCGACCAGCGGCACGGTGCCGCCGACGATCCACAGCCGTAGCCGCCGCGCGGTGGCGGCGAGGAAATCCTGGGCGGGGCCGCTGCCGTCGGCTTCGGCCACCGCGCGCTTGTCGGCGTCCTTCAGCCCCATGAAGGAGAAATTCTCCGGCAACCCCGCGAGCCGCGCCCCCTGGCGCGGCCGCAGCCTCCAGCAGCCCACGTGCCTGCTCGAGATTCGCCGCCACGTCCGGACCGGAAGTCATCTGTATCGCTGCAACCTTCATGCGTTACCTCATTCGGCCAGGGTCACTATGGGGTCGTCCCACGTGCCCCGCAAACGCAGTGCGCCAGGCGAGCGATCCGCGACGGCGCCGGTAAACAATTCCCGCAGCGAAAGCCACACCGCCGCCATTTTCGGGGTGGGCCCGAGACGGCGCACCGCGGCGGGCAGACGCTCTTCCCCGCGCAGGATCCAGGCCTGCTCGTCGTAGTCGCCGGTGGCGAGCCCCACGCGACCGCGCACCAGGATCTCGGCATCACCGTCGAAATGCAGGTCGCGGGTGCGTGCCTGACCGTCCTGCAGCTCGAAGTCGGCGCTCAGCCGCGCGAAGCGCAGTCCTTGCCCGACGGCAGCCTCGCCTGGCGGGGTCGTGCCCGCAATCAGCGCCGGCACTGACAGCAGCGCGAAGGGCGTCCCGGCTGCCGACCCAGCCTGAGCCAGGCCGTCCTCGAGCTGCATGTGGAGATGGCCACCGAGCGTTACAAGGGTAGCGGGCGTCTGGGGCGCCCATTGCAGCTCGCCCTCGAGACGGGCGCGGCCCGCGCTCACTTCGGGACGCAGTCCGAATGCCGCCAGCGTGGCGGCGGCATCCGCGCTTTCCAGCCCGAAGGTGGCGCGGCACCCGGCGCTCGCGCACTGCGCGCTGGCACGGACGTCGCCTGCGGGGCCGGAGAGGCGCGCGCCGGTGATCTCGAGCGTGTCGCCGCGCAAGGCGAGCAGCGCCGCGAAACTGCCGAGGCTGCGCCCCTGCCATTGCAGATCATCGACGGAGAGCTCGGCGGCGGGAGCCAGTGCCGCCGCCAGCGCCGCGGCGAGAGCGGTGTCGGCCGGCTGCGCGATATTGAAGCTGACCAGGTGCATGACGGCCGGATGTTCAGCGTCGATCACCGCCGGCCAGTGGGCGCTCGCCATAAGATCCGCGGACTGCAGCTGCAGCGCCCCGCCGCCGCGCGTGAGGCGCCCCGCGAGGGCGACGTCCGCGTAGCTGCGCGTTGCCGGCCAGCAGCGCCGTTGTGGAGAGCTGCGCACGCAGCTCCGGCAGCGCCGCATCCCGCCCTGCCTGGCGCCACAGGGCGAGGGAGCCTGCCAGCTCGAGCCGGCTCAGCCGCCCGTCGAGCCACAGCACCGGTTCGGCCGGCAGGGCCGGAGCCGTGGAGGCGAGACGCACCGCGCCACGCTCGATGCGCCAGCCGTCGCCGTGGCGTGTGAGCGCGGCCAGCGCACGCAACCGCTCGCCGAGGCTCACGCGCAGCTGCCCGGCGTCGCTCCCGCCCTGTACCTCCACCTGCAGCGGCAGTGCGGCGCCCGAGCTCTTGGCAAAGGGCTCGGGCAGATGACTCGTCACGCCGACGAGACTCGAGTCCGCGTGCAGCTGCCAGCGCGCGCCGCGCCCATCGGCCGCGGGCAGGAACGCGAGCACCGCGCTCCACTCGGCGTTGCCCGCGAGCTGCGCCCGCCCCGCCTCGCCTCCGGCCGCCTGCAGCGCCTGCTGCGCGTCGATGACGCCGCGGCCGGAAATCGCGAGCACGGCGGCGCGGCGCTCGCCGACGCCGAGGCTCACGGGCCCGCCGAGCCATTGTCCGGTGAACGTGGAGCGCTGCAGGTGACCACCCGCAAACGCCAGTGTGCCGCTCAGCGCCTCGATCGGCGGCAGCCCTGGGAGCGGGCGCAGCTGCGCGCCCTCGAGCATCGCGGCGATGCGCACGCGCGGCGCCGCAGCGGGGGTGCTCCCCGTGGCGGACGGCGGCAGGGTGAGATCGACATCGAGCAGCGCGTCGCCGCGCAGGTCGATGGCCGCGGCGTCCCCCGATCCGGGCAGCAGCTGCGGGTGCGCCCGCAGCCAGGCGAGCGCCTCAGCGGCACTGCCGGCAAAGCGCCCTGTGAAGTGCAGTGGATGCGCGCCGTGCACGTCCCAATCGGCGCTCGCCGAAGCGAGTTGGAACGTGCCGCTGCGCGCATGATCGATCACGGCATGCACGCGCGGGCCGCGCCAGTCGATGCGCGCATCGACGCCGTCGGCGTCCGGCCACAGTTCATCGCCGCCGAGGCTCGCCGCACGCAGGGTAAGCGCGCCGGCGAAGGCCGCCCCCGGGACATCCCACGGCGGGTCACCCGTGAGCGCTCCACGCCAGGCAATGTCCGCGCTCTCGATCCGGCCGGCCGTCACATGAGCCGCTCCCGCCCCGAGCGTGCGGACGGCCCTCTCCCCCAGAAGCCGCGCGAGCAAGGCAACGTCGGCGTCTTTCAGGGCGAGGTGCACGCTCATGCGCGGAGTGGCGCCCGCCGCCGACGCGCCGATCGCACCACTCGCGGTGAGACTCGTGCCCGCACGCCGCGCCTGCAGATCATCGGTACGCAGTTGCCAGCCGTCCCCCGCACTCTTCACGACGAGCCGTGCGGTGAGCTCGAGCCCGTCGAGAAAGAGCGGCTCGGCGTGCGCGACGGTGAGCTGCGCGCCGTGCGCCTGCAGGTCTGCCACCAGCCCCTCGTCAGTCCCCGAGAGATGTCCGGCGAGGCCGCGGAGCAGCACATCGCGCGTGGGCGTGGCGAGGGTGAGGTCCTGAAACTCGGCGGCGCTCACGAGGCGGGCGCCGGCGCTGCGCTGCGCACTCCAGTCGAAGGTGAGCTCGCGCGCCTCCCCGCCCACGGCCACTTCCTGCAGCGGAATCTGCAGCGCGCACCAGCGCGCGAGGAGCGCAAGTGCCGCAAGCGGTGCGTGATGTGCGCGGCCGCGCACGTAAGTCCCATCCGCGGCGGCATCGAGGATGAGGCTCGCCGGGACGAATGCCGCCGCGGTGGGCGGCATTCCCCGGGTGCCCGCTTCCAGCCCCTCGACCAGGAGGTGCCATTCGCCGCCGCGTCGCGCCAGCCGCCATGTGCCGCGCAGCCCTTCGAGGGCGAGCGGCGCCGCGGAGCTCGAGGGTGCATCCCACTCGAGCGCCTCGGCGTAAAGGCTGCCGTGCGCCTCGAGCACGCGTCCGCGGGCGAATCTGACCTGCAGCTCGAGGTTGCCGCGGCCCGCCTGCGGCAGGTAACGCGCAACGCCCGGGTAGGACACGACCTCATGCCAGCCGGCGAACTCCAGCCGGCGCCCCTCGAAGCCGAGCGTGCCGCTCGCGTCTTGCGGCTGCGCCGGGTCGCCGCTCATCTGCAGCGCCAGGTGCGCGCTCTCGCCCAGGCTCTGCGGCAGCAGCACGCGGGCCTCGGCACTCCAGTCGGCGCCGAGGCGGCGCAGCTGTGCATGCCTGATCGCGAGGACCACTGGGGCGCCGTGCGGCCCGATCCCGCGCAGCGTCCCTGCGTCGATCTCGATACGGCCGCCGCGCCAGCGCGAGAGGATGCGCGCGCCGGCGCTCCACGTCCCGCCGTGCGACGGCGTCTGCGGCAGCGCTGCGCCGGCCTTGCTGGCGGCTGCGCCTTGCGCTTCCAGATCGATGTCCGCTTTCTCGAGCGTGATGCGTCCGGCCTCCAGGTGGCCGCTGCGCGCCATGCGCCACAGATCGAGACCGATGATCAGCCGCGAGGCGCGCAGCACCGCCCTGCCGCTGCGCTCGCCGAGCATGACGCCGTGGAATACAGCCTCCGGGCCGTGCCAGCCCCAGCGCACCGAGAGCTCGCTGAAGCCCACCTCGAGCCCGGTCTCATGACGGATCAGCTCCTCGAGCGCCGCGCGCTGCTGCGGCACGCGTGCCGCGGCCAGCTGCCAGGCGAGCACCACCACTGCGAGCAGCACGAGCGCGGCGCCGAGCGCGACCAGTGCCGCGCCCAGGTGCGAGCGCGCGGCGTTCGGCCGCGGCGCGCCGCCCGCGGCGGCGGGAGCGGCCGGCCCGGCAGCGGGCTGTGCTGGCGTCACACGCATGTTCGGTAGCCTAAACGAGTACGACGTCGTACTGGTCGACGCCGTAGAGCGCCTCGACCTGCAGGCGGATCGGCCGGCCGACCTGGGCCTCGAGCTCTCCGAGCGTGGTGGACTCCTCGTCCAGCAGCCGGTCCACGACGTCCTGATGGGCGAGTATCAGCAGCTCACGACTGGCAAACTGTCGGCTCTGTCGCACAATCTCCCGAAAAATCTCGTTGCAGACCGTTTCGGGCGTGCGGACGAAGCCGCGGCCTTCGCAGCTTCGACACGGCTCACACAGCAGGTGTTCCAGGCTCTCGCGGGTACGCTTGCGGGTCATCTCCACCAGCCCCAGAGGCGAGAGGCTCACGATGTGAGTCTGGGCGCGATCGCCGTTCAGCGCGCGCTCGAGCGCACTCAGCACGGCGCGCCGGTGCGGCTCGTCGCGCATGTCGATGAAGTCGATGATGATGATCCCGCCGAGATTACGCAGCCGCAGCTGCCGCGCGATGCTGACCGCCGCCTCGAGGTTGGTGCGGAAGATGGTTTCCTCGAGGTTGCGGTGGCCAACATAGGCACCGGTGTTCACATCGATGGTGGTCATCGCCTCGGTCTGGTCGATGACCAGGTGTCCGCCGGACTTCAGCGGCACCTTGCGATCGAGCGCCCGCGCGATTTCCTCCTCCACGCCGTTCAGGTCGAACAGCGGCCGGGGACCAGGATACAGCTCGATGAGCGGCGCGCTCCCGGGCATGAAGGCGGCGGCAAACTCCAGCATGCGCGCATGCTCGCGCGGCGAATCGACCAACACGCGACTCACGCCGCGAGCGAGCTCGTCGCGCAACACCCGCAGGGTGAGCGGCAGATCCTCGTGCACCACGCTGCCGGGCGGAACCTGCGCGGCGCACGTGCGCACGTGCTCCCAGAGTCTGGCGAGGTAGCTCATGTCCTCGCGCAGACTCTCCGCCGCTGCGCCCTGTGCCGCGGTGCGCACGATGTAGCCGCCGCCGGCACCCTCGGCCGCCAGTTGCGCGAGCAGCGACTTCAGGCGGGTGCGCTCGGCCTCGTCCTCGATGCGCGCCGACACGCCGACGCCCAAGCCGCGCGGCATGTACACCAGATAGCGCGAGGGGAGCGCTATGAAGGTGGTGAGACGTGCGCCCTTGGTGCCGATCGGATCCTTGATGACCTGCACCAGGATGTCGTCACCGGCATTCACGAGGCGGCGGATGTCCTCCACCGGCTCGGGCGCCGCCGGCGCGCTCAGCACGGTGTCCTCGGAGGCGCTGCGGGCGATGTCGGCGGCGTGCAGGAAGGCGGTGCGCTCGAGCCCGATCTCCACGAAGGCCGCCTGCATGCCCGGCAGGACGCGCGACACGCGTCCCTTGTAGAGATTGCTCACCAGCCCGCGGCGGCTGATGCGCTCGATGTGCAGCTCCTGCACCACGCCATTCTCGAGAATGGCGGCGCGCGTCTCGCGCGGCGCGACGTTGACCAGGATCTCGATGCTCACCGCGCAGCGTCCGCAGACGCGCCCTGCGGCCAGAGGGGCACGCCGGCAGCCTCGAGCAGCTGCGCGGTCTCGAACAGCGGCAAGCCCATCACACCGGAGTAGCTGCCGCTCAGGTGCTCGATGAAAGCCGCGCCGCGTCCCTGCACCGCGTAGCCGCCCGCCTTGTCGCGCGGCTCGCCGCTGTTCCAGTAGGCGAGGCATTCCGCGCGGGAGAGCGGGCGAAAGCGCACCTCGCTCGTGCTCAGGCGGTGCGCCACCTTCCCGGCGGTCGCGAGCGCCACCGCGGTCAACACCCGGTGGCTGCGCCCGGAGAGCTGCAGCAGCATGGCGATGCCTTGCTGCGCGTCGGCCGGCTTGCCGCAGATGCGCTCATCGACGACCACGATGGTGTCGGCGGCGAGCACCGGCAGAGCCGCGCCGTGGGCGTGAATGCCGCGCGCCTTGGTGCGCGCCATGCGCACTACGTAATCGGCGGCCGGCTCCCCGGGGAGCACCCCTTCATCGATGTTGGGAACCGCCAGCACATGCGGCACCCCGATCTGCTCGAGCAGCGCGCGGCGCCGCGGCGACATCGAGGCGAGACACACGAGCGGCGCTTGCGAGGGCTGGGGCTGCATCAGTCGCGATGATACGGATGATTGCCGAGGAGCGAGTGCGCCCGGTACAGCTGCTCGGCGAGCAGCACCCGCACCAGGGCATGCGGCAGCGTGAGGCGCGAGAGCGACAGCGCCAGCTGGCTGCGGGTCAGCACCTCGCGGGCGAGCCCGTCGGGTCCGCCGATGACGAAAGTCAGGTCCTCGCCCGAGTGCATGCGCGCGTTGAGCCACTCGGCGAGCTCGCGCGTGGAGAGCTGCGTGCCGCGCTCATCGAGGGCGACCACGTGATCGGCGGGGCGCAGCGCCGCGAGCAGCCGCTCCCCCTCGAGTGCGAGCGCCTGCTGCGGGCTGGCGCCGGAGCGGCGCGCCGCCGGCGCGATCTCGCTCAGGGCGACGGGCAGGCCGCGCTCGAGCCGGGTCAGGTATTCGTGGCAGGCGCTGCGCACCCAGGCAGGCATGCGCGTGCCCACGGCGATCACGCGCACGCGCATCAGCCGCGCTATCGCCCCGGGCGCCGCCGCCGCGCAGGCGCTCGGGACACGACCGCGGTGGCGATCGCGGGCACAGCTGCGCCGCCATCCCACAGCCGCTCGAGCCCGTAGAACTCACGCACGCGCGGCAGCATGACGTGCACCAGGATGTCCTGCAGGTCCACCAGCACCCACTCCCCCTCGCGCGCACCCTCGGTGCCGAGCGGCCGGAAGCCCGCCGCCTTGGCCTTCTCCACCACGCGTTCGGCGATCGAGCGCACGTGGCGGTCGGAGTTGCCGGAGGCGATAACCATGCTGTCGGCGATATCGGTCAGGCCTCGCACATCCAGCACCCTGACGTTCACGGCTTTCATGTCATCGAGCGCGCTCGTCACGGCCTGTTGCAACGGCGAGGCGCGCTCCTCCCTGGGGCGCAAGCGTGTGCGGGTGATCATGTGCTTAAGCGGGTTCTCCTGGGGCGCCGGGCGTCATCGGGCGGGTGCATCCTGCTGCGCAGCATAGCACCTCGTCTGCAGAATGAACTGCCTCACAGAGTCGGGGACGAGGTAGCGCGGGTCGCGGCCGGCAACGATCAGCGCGCGCAGCTCGGTCGAGGAAATCTCCAGCTGCGTCACGGCGCGCACGTACACGCGGCCGGCAGGTTCCTCGTGCAACACGCGGATCGAGCCGGTGCCGTGGTCCACCATCACCTCACCGAGCGGACCGGTAGTGGGAGCGCGCCAGCCGGGGCGGTGCGCCACCACGATGTGCGCCAGCTGCAGGAGCTCGCGCCAGCGGTGCCAGTTGGGCAGGCCGAGAAAGGCATCCATTCCCAGCAGCAGGCACAGCGAGCGTTGCGGATACTCGCGGCGCAGCTCCGTCAGCGTGTCCACGGAGTAGGAGACACCGCTGCGGCGAACCTCGCGATCGTCGACCACGAAGCTCGGCTGATCGGCGACCGCCGCCTGCACCATCTTCAGGCGCTGCTCGGCGCTCGCATAGAGGTGGTCGCGATGCGGCGGACTGCCGGTCGGCAGGAAGCGCACCTCGGCGAGCTTCAGCTCCTGCCACAGCTCGAATGCCGTGCGCAGATGCCCGCAGTGGATCGGGTCGAAGGTGCCGCCGAAGACGCCGATGGGCTGCATGCGTCAGGCCGAGCGCAGCGGCAGCGCGGGAGCGCCCAGGGCCGCTCGACCACACAGCTCCGCCGCGAGCAGCGCCATCTCCTCCCAGGCATCGCCCGGCAGGCGTCCCTTGATCATGCGGTCTGCGCGCGCGGCGCGCAGCGTGAGCGCGGCATACGGCAGGCGCGGCGCGCGCCTCGCCGCCCGGGCGAGAGCGGCGCCCTGGCGCTGCCAGGGCGAGGCGCTGGCGGCGCCCGCCCGCACACTCCACAGATCGCGCAGCGCCCGCGCCAGAGCCCACAGCGCGAGCGTCGCCTCGCTCCCTTCGGCACGCAGCCCCGCGAGCACGCGCAGCGTCCGAGCGGCTTCCCCAGCGAGCGCCGCCTCGTGAAGCTGAAACGCATCAAAGCGCGCACTGTCCGCGACGCTCTCCAGCACCGTCTGCGCCGTCACGCGGCCGCCGGGCGCGAGCAGCGTCAGCTTGCTCAGCTCCTGGTGCGCGGCGAGCAGGTTCCCCTCGGTGCGCGCGGCGAGCAACTCGAGCGCCTCCTCGCTCACCTCGAGGCCGAGCTTGCGGCCGCGCGCTGCGAGCCATGGCGGAAGCCGCGTGTCGTCCACCGGCCAGATCTGCACCCAGGCGCCGTGCGTCTGCAGTGCGCGCACCCAATCGGCCGCCTGCGCGTCGCGATCGAGGCGCGGAGCGAGAATGAGCAGCAGCATGTCTGGATCGCGCGCCCCGAGCAGCTTCCCCAGGGTTGCGTCGGCGCCCGCCCCCGGCCTGCCGGTGGCGAGACGGATCTCCACGACCCGCCGTGCGCCAAACAGCGACAGGTTCGCGGTCGAGGCGCGCACGTCGTCCCAGTCCGCGGCGCGCTCGATGAAATGCACTTCGCGCTCGGTGAAGCCCGCCGCGCGTGCGCGCGCACGCACGGCATCGGCCGCTTCCCCGGCGAGCAGCGGCTCGTCACCGGAGATCAGATACGCCGGCAGCAGCCGTTCCCGGAGGTGCGTCGCGAGCGAGTCGGCGGTGAGCTTCAAGGACCTCTCATTCTATCAATCGTGAGCGCACCGCGCGAATACGTCGCATTCGCGCTGCCGGCGTGTTGGTCGCGCCGCTAGAAGCGCTTGCCGATGCCCACGTACACTCCGTGCGGCATCACGCTGAGGATGAAGGGCGTGTTCGGATTGCGATGCATGACCCACCCCATGCCGGTGCCGAGCGCAAAGCCCGCGATGACGTCCGACTGCCAGTGCGCCTGCACCTTCATGCGCGCCAGCCCGTCGTACACCGGCAGCAGCTCGAGCGCGTAGGCCCAGGGATGATCGTGGCCATACTCGAGCACCAGCGGCGTGACGATCGAGCTCACCCCGGTGACTTCACCGCTCGGAAAGCTCTGGTTGCCATGACCCTTGAACCACAGGTTCGGATCGTTGTTGCTCGCGTTCGGCCGCACGCGCGAGAAGGCGTATTTCAGGCCGAGCGCGATGACACCGGATGCGGCGGAGGCATCCACCGACTGCCACAGCGTGCGGCCGAATCGCGTCTCGCCGCCTTCCCAGAGCGCGCCGCCGACCTCGAAGCCGATGAGCCCGTAGAACAGTGCATTCTGATAGCGGCGGTTCCAGATTCCGCTGTCGTCGTAGCTCCACTCGTGATCGATGCCGAAGGGACCGCCGCCGGCGAAGCAGGCCGGGACGCATCCGAGCAGCAGCACGACGAGCAGCCCGCAGGGTGCGGCGAGCGGCGGGCGGTTGCGGCCGGTGCGGCAGGTGGTAGCTGGAGCTCGCATGGCGATCGCAGGATATAGCACCGATGCTTGAGGCAGAACCAGCTGAGCACGCAAGTGGTGGAATCTGCACGCCCCTGTGGCCCCTTGAGAGGATCTGGGCCGGGCTGCTCCTGGCGCTCGTCCTGGCAGCACCCCCTGCGGCGCGCGGACAGACCGACGAGATCCAGGTTTATGACGCCGAGATCGCCGCGCCGGGACAGCTGAATCTCACCTGGCACGACAACTTCACCCCGAGCGGCCGAAGCCAGCCGGCGTTTCCCGGCGGCATCGTTCCCGACCATGCGCTCAACGGGGTGCCCGAGTGGAGCTACGGTTTCAGCCGTTGGTTCGAGGGCGGGCTGTACCTGCCGGTCTATACGCTTCGCAGCGATGGCGCTCTGCTCTTCGACAGCGTCAAGCTCCGCGCCCTGTTCGTGGTCCCGGGCGCGCACGATCGAAGCGTGTTCTACGGCGTCAATTTCGAGCTGAGCTACAACACTCCCCACTGGGAGACGAGCCGCTTCTCGGGCGAGATCCGCCCGATCATCGGCGCGCATCTCGGGCGCTTCGATGTGATCCTCAATCCGATCGTGGATACCGCCTTCAACGGCCTCGGCAAACTCGACTTCGCTCCGGCGGCGCGCGCGGCGTACAACATCCGCAGAGGGCTCGCGGTCGCGATCGAGCACTACGCCGACTTCGGTCCCGTCCAGCACCTGAAATCGGCTACACAGCAGGCGCAGACCGCTGTTCGTGGCCCTCGACTGCGGCAGCAGCAGCCGCGGGCTCGAGTTCGGCATCGGCAAGGGACTGACGCGCGCCAGCGATTCCTGGGTGGTGAAGCTCATGCTGATGCGCGACCTGTAGGCGTCGCTCCGGCAACGCCTGTCGCGCCTGCAACGCACAGTTTTGGGGCCGATTTGCCCCCACCCCGCAGCGCCGCTATCCTGCCCCTCCAGTCAACAGGTCAACGTCACTTGCAGCACGGTCTTCGCCCCAATCGCCTGGTCGCCTTCGTCGCGGCCTGCGCACTGATCGCCTGTGCCGCGGTATATGCGGCGCACGGACATGGCGAGCGCGGGCATGAGCACTCGCATTGCGATCTGTGCGTGCACTTCGGCGGCAACGCGGGCTCGCCGGCGCAGGCGACCGCGGTCGGAAAGCCCGTGCTGGTGGTGCGCGTTGATCCGCCGCGCCGGCAAGTCGTCCTTCCCACGCGCTCACCGGTGGGGCATCACCTGCCTCGAGGGCCGCCCGCCAGCCTCACCTTGATCTGACCGTCGGCCGGCCCGTCGCCCTCGATGGCGCGCGGTGCCGGTTTCAGCACAGTCGGATTTCCATGCTCCAGGACCGCGGCGCGCGATCGCGCCCAACCGGCTTTGCCGGCCGTCACTTATTTCAAGGAATCGATCGATGCTTACAGTTCGTCTCATCGCGGCGCGCGCGCTCGTCGCGGCGCCGCTTCCGTGCCTCGCAACGGCTGCGCTCGCGCAGGTGGCCGAGCAGCCGGGCTCGGGGCTGCCCACCATCGTCGTCACCGCCCAGCATCTGAACGAGGAGCGCGCGCGCATCGAGCCTTCCACGGGTGCCTCCACCTACACGTTCGACGCCGATGCCATCCAGGCGGCACCGGGGGGCGACAACGTGCAGCTCAACCAGGTCATGCTGCAGGTGCCCGATGCCGCGCAGGACTCCTTCGGACAGCTGCACATCCGCGGTGATCACAACGGCCTGCAGTTCCGCCTGAACGGCGTCATTCTCCCGGACGGCATCAGCTTCTTCGGCCAGACCCTGCCGCCGCGCATAATCTCGACGTTCAAGCTGATCACGGGAAGCCTGCCCTCGGAGTACGGACTGCGCAGCGCCGGCATCATCGACCTGACGACCAAGAGCGGCGCGCTGCACCCGGGCGGCGCCGTGACGCTGTACGGCGGAAGCCATGGCGCCATCGAGCCGAGCGTTTTCTACGGCGGAAGCAGCGGCTCGAATACCTACTTCGTCACCGGCGACTTCATCCGCAACGACCTCGGGATCGAGTCCCCGGACGGCAGCTCCAACCCGATCCACGACCATACGCGGCAGATCCATGGCTTCGGCTACTTCGAACACCTGCTGGACGAGGGCAATCGCATTTCGCTGCTGTGGGGAAGCTCGGACGATCGGTTTCAGATCCCCAACCGCGCCGGTGTGACGGCCTCGCAGATCGGGCCGCCGGGACTCGCCGTCGCCGGCACGGTGAACAACGCCTGCCAGACCGGCAGTGGGGGCGTGATCACCGACTTCCTCAGCAATTGCCTGGATGAGAACCAGCGCGAGATCACGCACTTCGGTGCGCTGAGCCTGCAGCACTCGCAGGACAAGCTGAGCGTGCAGGGCTCGCTCATCGCGCGCTACTCCAGCCTGAACTTCTCGCCCGATCCCAACCTGGGCGACCTGCTCTTCAACGGAATCTCCCAGCAGGCCTATAAGAAGGACGTGGCCTACGCCCTGCAGGGCGACGCCGCCTACAAGCTGAACGACACCCACACGCTCCGCGCGGGGGTGTACGCGCAGACGGACCGGCTCACGAGCAATACCACCTCGCAGGTGCTGCCGGCGGCGTGCACCGGCTCGGGCACCCAGCAGGATCCCTACGCGTGCTCCCCTTACAACGGTACGGTGGGCGATCCCCTCTACAACCCACTCTACGATCAGCCGCTCACGGTGATTGACGACTTGAGCCAGACGCAGTGGATCGAGAGCGTCTACCTTCAGGACGAATGGCTCATCCTCCCCGTGCTGACCGTCAACTACGGGGTGCGCTTCGACCATTATTCGGCGTTCACCAGTGGCAGCCAGGTGGAGCCGCGCGTCAATTTCGTGTGGCAGCCGAGGTCCGGCACGACGCTGCACGCGGGCTACTCGCGCTTCTTCTCGCCCCCGCCGTTCGAGCTGGTCGGCAGCACCACGCTCAGCAAGTTCGTGAACACGACCCAGATATCGCCGATCGCGATCGCCGACCCGGTCAAGGCCGAGAAATCCAACTACTACGACGTCGGCCTCGAGCAGCGGGTGCTCACGGGGCTGACCCTGGGGGTGGACAGCTACTACAAGCAGGCCACCGATCTCATCGACGAGGGACAATTCGGGGCCCCGATCATCCTGACACCCTTCAACTACCGCTACGGCCAGGTGTATGGCGTGGAATTCACCGGCAGCTACAACATCAGCCACTTCCAGGCCTACGGCAACCTTGCCTTCCAGCGCGCGATCGGCAAGCACTTCGAATCGAGCGAGTTCAACTTCAGCCCCGACAATCTGGCCTACGTCGCCGACCACTACATCCATCTCGATCACGAGCAGGAGATGACCATTTCCGGCGGCGCCGCCTACACATGGCGGGGCACTCGCCTCAGCGGCGACCTGCTGGTCGGCTCGGGCCTGCGGGCCAGCCAGGTGCTCCCGGACGGCAGCGTCATCCCCAACGGTGCGCACCTGCCCTACTACCGGCAGGCCAATCTCGGGGTGAGCCACTCGTTCGAGAACGAGGGCATCAAGGGCCTGTCGGCGCGCTTCGACGTGATCAACGCGTTCGATCAGAAGTACCAGATCCGCAACGGCACCGGCGTGGGCGTGGGAGCACCGCAATATGGCCCGCGGCGAGGTTTGTTCGTCGGCGTGACGCAGGCCTTCTGAAGGAGCTGCGCCTACAGGCTCGCGAGCCGCCGCATGACGCGGTCGGCGAGATCGTGCGCCATATCCCGGCGCAGGATCTCTTCCTCGTGGCCCTTGGCGAGCAGCAGCCGCTCATCGAAGCTGTAGCTGCGGGTGGCGGAGAGCTCCTGCGCGGGCAGCAGCTCCTTGTCGCCCGCCGTCACCGAGAAACCGATCGTGTAGGTAACTTCATACTCGTTCGGCTGGTTCAGCGCAGACACCGACAGCACGCGCCGCGCCACGCTGTCCTTGAGGATGCTGACGACTGCGGTCGCCCGGGTGCGGTCCTGCACCAGCCGGGCGCCGTTCGACAGCAGCGCGTGCCGCAGGCTCTGCACGAACTCGCTCTGGCGGTCGGGCGCCTCGACGTACGGGCTCTTCACCACTGCCGGGAGCGCAGTGCGGCCCTGCAGCTGAAAGCCGCAGCCGGCGACCAGCGCCGCGGCCGCCAGCGCAGCCGCGTGGGTCAGGCGCATGGCGCGGCGCGGCGCCATCACACCACCACGTTGACGAGCTTGCCGGGCACGACGACCACGCGCCGCACCGCCTTGCCGGCGACGAATTTCTGCACGTGCGCATCCGCCAGGGCCGCGGCGCGCACTGCCGCCTCGTCCGCATCCACCGGCACGCTGATGTGCGCACGCAGCTTGCCGTTCACCTGCACCACGATGGCGTGCCTCTCCTGCGCGAGCGCCTCCTCATCGGGCGTGGGCCAGCGCTCATCGACCAGCGCGGACGTGAACCCGAGCGCCTGCCACAACGCGTGGCACACGTGCGGGGTAATGGGCGCGAGCACGCGGATCGCGATGCTGAGCGCCTCCTGGCGCACGGCCCGCCCCTGCGCGCTCGCGTCGCTGCAGCGGCCGATCGAGTTCAGCAGCTCCATGACGGCAGCGATGGCGGTGTTGAAGCTGCGGCGCCGGCCGATGTCGTCGGTCGCCTTGGCGAGCGCCTGGTGCGCGGCGCGCCGCAGCTCGCGCTGTGAAGCGCTGAGAGTGAGCGGCTCGAGCGCGGGCGCCGCGCCCGCGGCGACGTGCTCGTACACCGCATTCCACAGCCGGCGAATGAAACGCGACGCCCCCTGCACGCCCTCATCGGACCATTCGAGCGTCTGCTCCGGGGGTGAGGCGAACATGATGAAGAGGCGCGCCGTGTCGGCCCCGAAGCGCTCCACCAGCCCTTCCGGGTCGACGCCGTTGCCGGTCGACTTGGACATCTTGCCCAGGCCCTCGTGTGTCACCCGCACCGTGCCGAGCTCGGGCGTCACCACCTCGTGCACCTCGGCACCATCGGGCCCGCAGCGCGTGTCGACATCGGCCGGGTCGAAGTAGCGCTTGCGCCCTGCCTCGGCCTGGTAAGAATAGATGTCGTTGAGCACCATCCCCTGGGTGAGAAGCCGCGTGAACGGCTCGCCGAAGCCGATCATGCCGAAGTCGCGCATCACCTTGGTCCAGAAGCGCGCATACAGCAGGTGCAGGATCGCGTGCTCGATACCGCCGATGTACTGGTCCACCGGCAGCCAGTAGCCGACGCGCGCGTCCACCATGGCCGGCGCGTCCGGGCACGCGTAGCGCATGAAGTACCACGACGAGTCGACGAAGGTGTCCATGGTGTCGGTTTCGCGGCGCGCTGATCCCTGGCACTTCGGGCAGCGGCACTCGTAGAAGGCCGGCGACTTCGCCAGCGGATTGCCGCTGCCGTCGGGCACCAGGTCCTCCGGCAGCACCACCGGCAGCTGCTCATCGGGCACCGGCACCTCCCCGCACGAGCCGCAGTGGATGATCGGGATGGGGCAGCCCCAGTAGCGCTGGCGCGAGATGCCCCAGTCGCGCAGACGATACTGCACGCGCTTCCCGCCGAGGCCCTTGCGCTCGAGCGCCGCGGCGATCGCGTTCATCGCGTTCTGGGAAGTGAGGCCGGAGAACTCGCCCGAGTTGAGCGTCACGCCGTACTCCGCGTAGGCCGCTATCCACGGCGCACGCACTTCGTCGTAGGCACCGCTGGCGGAGCGCACGACGGTGACCACGCGCAATCCGTTGCGCAGCGCAAACTCGAAATCGCGCTCGTCGTGCGCCGGCACGCCCATGACCGCGCCCTCGCCGTAGGCCATGAGCACGTAGTTGGCGACCCAGATCTCGAGCGGCGCGCCGCTGAAGGGGTGCAGCACGTGCAGCCCGGTCGGCATACCTTTCTTTTCCTGCGCGGCGACTTCGGCTTCGGTCACGCTGCCGCGGCGGCACTCCTCGATGAAGGCGGCGAGCGCCGCGTCGTGCCGCGCGGCGGCCAGTGCCACGGGGTGCTCGGCGGCAACCGCCATGAAGGTCGCGCCATAGAGCGTGTCGGCGCGCGTAGTGAACACGCGCAGGGCTCCTGCGCTGCCGACCGCCTCGACGGCATCGGGCGCGTAGGGAAAGGCGATATCGCAGCCCTCGCTCCGGCCGATCCAGTTGGCCTGCATGACGCGCACGCGCTCGGGCCAGTCCGGCATGGTGTCGAGCGAGCGCAGCAGCTCCTCGGCGTAGCGCGTGATGGCGAGGTAGTACATGGGGATCTCGCGCTTCTGCACCAGCGCCCCCGTGCGCCAGCCGCGGCCGTCGATGACCTGCTCGTTGGCGAGCACCGTCTGATCGACCGGATCCCAGTTGACGACGCCGCTCTTGCGGTATGCGAGTCCCTTCTCGCGCATGCGCAGGAACAGCCACTGGTTCCAGCGGTAGAACTGCGGGTCGCAGGTGGCGAGCTCGCGCCGCCAGTCGATGGCGAAGCCGAGGGACTTGAGCTGCGCGCGCATGTGCGCGATGTTCTCGCGCGTCCAGCGCGCCGGGGGCACGCCGTTGCTGATGGCGGCGTTCTCCGCCGGCAGCCCGAACGCATCCCAGCCCATCGGCTGCAGCACGTTGTAGCCGTGCATGCGCAGATAGCGGGTGAGCACATCCCCGATGGTGTAGTTGCGCACGTGGCCCATGTGCAGCCGGCCGGACGGGTATGGCAGCATCGACAGGCAGTAATACTTCGGGCGCGTGGCGTCCTCGCGCGCCTCGAAGGCGCGCCGCTCGTCCCAATACTGCTGCGCGGCGCGCTCGACGGCCGCGGGATCATAGCTTGCTTGCATCGCCGTTCTTATGGCAGGCGCAGCGGCACGAAAATCTGCGCGTCCTCGCGTTGAATCAGCAGCGCCACGTTCTTGCCGGCGCCGCGGGCCGCATCCTGCAGTTCCTTGACCGAGTGCACGCGCTTGCCGTTCACGCCGAGGACGATGTCACCCGGCTGCGACCTCCGCCGCCTGCGCCGGGCCGCTGACCTCCTCGACCAGCAGGCTCCCCTGCGTGCCGGCCTGCTCCTTCTCGCGCGGCTCGAGCGGTCGCACCGTCAGTCCCAGCGCGCTCGCCTGATCGCCGCTGTGCTCCCGCGACTTGCCGCCGCGACTGGCGACACTCTGCGGCTGCTCCCTGAGCTCGGCCACCTTGCACGTTGATGCTCTGCTCGCGGCCGTTGCGCCACACCGCAAGCTGGGCATCCGCGCCGGGTTTCATAGCGGCGATCGCTCCGGAGAGCTCCCCGTAGCGCTCGATCGGACGGCCTCCCACGGCGAGTATGACATCGCCGGCGGCGAGGCCGGCATGGGCGGCGGGCCCATCCTTCTCCACCGAAGACACCAGCGCGCCGCGCGGCCGGTCGAGCCCGAAGGACTCGGCCAGCTGGGCGTTGACGTCCTGGATGGTGACCCCGATACGACCGCGCACCACGCGGCCGGTTTTGATGAGCTGCTCCTCGACGTTGCGCGCCACATCGATCGGGATGGCGAACGAGACGCCCATGAAGCCGCCGGTGCGGCTGAAGATCTGCGAATTGATGCCGATCACTTCCCCGGCCATGTTGAACAGCGGCCCGCCGGAGTTGCCGGGATTCACGGCCACGTCGGTCTGTATGAAGGGCACGTAGTTGTCGCCCGGCACCGAGCGTGAGGTCGCACTGATGATGCCAGCGGTAACGCTGTTCTCGAAGCCGAACGGGGAGCCGATGGCGAGCACCCACTGCCCGGGCTTGATGCGCGCCGGATCGCCGAGCTTCACGATCGGCAGGTTGCTGGCGTTTATCTTGATCACCGCCACGTCGGTGCGCTCATCCGCCCCGATCACCTTGGCGGCAAACTCGCGCCGGTCGGTGAGGCGCACCGTCACTTCCTCGGCGTTGGCGACCACGTGCGTGTTGGTGAGGATGTAGCCGTCGGAGTTGACGATGAACCCCGAGCCTGCGCCCCGCAACGGCGGCTGGCGCGCGCGCCCGCCCTGGTCGGGTGCCGGAATGCCGAAGCGCCGGAAGAAATCATAGAAGGGATCGTTGGGCGAGAGCCCCTGGCTCGCGCCGCCCGTCGGTGCCTTCTCCACGACTTCCACGTTGACGACCGCAGGCCCGTAACGGTCCACGAGCTGGGAAAAATCGGGCAGTGCGCGCACCATGGGCTCGGCGGTTGCGGGCGGCGCGGTCGGCGTGACTGCCGGCGCAGCGGCCGCAGGAGCTGGCGGGCGAGCCACGGGCGCGGCGGCCGCGGCGGTAGCCGCGGACTGCGCCGAGATCTCGCGCGAACACGCCGCGAGCGCCAGCGCCAGGCCGCACACCGCAACGACCCGCTGCAGCGGCGCAACGTCATACATAACGAACTTGGCAGTCATGGGAACGCTCCGCGTGCCCCTATCATTCCGCACCCACAGCCCGTATGCCAGCGCCAGCGTCGCGAGGCTCACCACCAGCCAGTTCCCAACATGCGCGTAGGGCGTCAAGCCGCTGTAAGGCACAATTCGTGAGACCAGCACCACGGGTGTGAATTCCGGAGCCCGGGCGAGGACTTCGCCGCGCGCACCGATCACCGCGGAAATGCCGTCGTTGGCCGCGCGCACCAGGTAGCGGCCGGCCTCGAGGGCACGCATGCGGGCGATCTGAAAGTGCTGGTGCCGCGCGCTCGAGTGCCCGAACCAGGCGTCGTTGGTGACGTTCACCAGAGCGTCGGCGCGCGGCAACACACGCAGCATGGCGCTACCGTAGGCATCCTCGTAACACACCGTGGCGCCGAGCTCGAGGTGCGCCGCGAGCAGCGGGGGCTGCCCGGCCCCCCCGCGGGTGAAATCCGAGTACGGCAGGCTCATCAGGCGCATCCAGGCGCGCACGAAGTGCGGCACCGGGAAGAATTCCGCAAACGGCACCAGGTGACGCTTGTCGTACCAGCCCACCTTCTCATCGAGCGCCAGCACCGAGTTGAAATAGCGCGTTTCGGAGCCGCCCGCGCCGGCGGCCTCGGCACGCAGTACTCCCATCACCAGAGCGGCACCATGGGCGCGTGCTTCGCGGTAGAGGTTGTTGATGTACGGCACAAGATCGTTCGCGACGTCGGCGAGGGCGGACTCGGGCCACACGATGAGGCCCACACGCTGCGTCGCGAGCACCTGCTCGGTGAGCGACTGGTAGAGATTGAGCGTAGTGGCATGGTTGCTCTCCAGCCATTTCTCATCCTGCGGGATCGCGCCCTGCACCACCGCGACCGGGAGCGCGGCGCCGGAGGGGTGCGTCCAGAAGCGCCCGTACAGCGCCGCACCCGCCGCCCAGGGAACGAGCAGGGTAACCGCAGCGAGCAGCCGCAGGCGCGCAGCGCCGCAGGCGAGCGCCGTGAGCGCGCCGGCGCTCACCAGCAACAGCGCACTGATGCCGTAGACGCCGGCGAGGGGCGCGAAGCCGGCGAGCCAGGTGTCGGTCTGCGAGTAGCCGAGCGACAGCCAGGAGAATCCCGACAGGAACCAGCCGCGCCACCACTCGACCAGAAGCCACGCCGCCGGCAGCGCCAGCAGCCAGCGCGCCGCCCCGCCCGCCGGCAACCAGCGTGCGGCGGCGTAGCCGAGCGCGGCCTGATAGAGACCCATGATGACCACGAGCCCCAGCATCAGGAAGAGGGCGAGCCAGATGGGCGCGCCGCCGAAGCCGTGGATGCTGATGTACAGCCAATAGGTGCCGGCGGCGAAGGTGGCGAAACTGAACCAGAACCCCAGCCGCGCCGCCTCGCGCGGGCTGGCGTCCTGCCACAGCCACATGAGCACCGCGGGCGAGAGGATCGCGAGTGGCCAAAGGCTCAGCGGCGCGTAGGCGCTCGGCAGCACCGCCCCGGCGAGCAGCGCGAGCAGCAGCCGTAGCAGCGCGGACGCCGGCCGGCTCAGGGCATAACCGGCTGGCGCCGCCGCGCTCGCGCCGGCGGTCTCGGCGGATGCTGCTGACATGGCAGGCGCCTCAGGCGGCGCCATCCGTGGGCCGCTCTTCGGGCGGCAGCAGCACATCGCGCGGCGCCACCACGCGCAGCGTATCGATGCGGCGGCGGTCGGCGCGCAGCACCCGGAACTCGAAGCCCTCGATGCTGGTGCTCTCGCCGCGGCGCGGCAGCCGGCCGAGCTGCTTCATCAGCAGTCCCGCGATGGTGTCGAACCCTTCGGCCTCCGAGAGTCGCGCGCCGAAGTACTCGTTGAACTCCGCGATGCGCGTGACGCCGCGCACGGTGAACTGCCGCTCGGCGTCGCGGCGGATATTCTGGTCGTCCTCGACATCGAACTCATCGTCGATCTCGCCGACGATCTGCTCGATGACGTCCTCGATGGTGCACAGTCCCGAGACGCCGCCGTACTCGTCGACCACGATCGCCATGTGGTTGCGGTTGCGGCGGAACTCCCTGAGCAGAACGTTGAGGCGCTTGGACTCCGGCACGAATACCGCCGGGCGCATGTACTCGCGCATGTCGAAGCGCTCGCGCTTCTCGGCGGTCGTGAGGCGCAGCAGGTCCTTGGCCAGCAGGATCCCGACGATGTCGTCGCGGTCCTCGTCCATCACCGGAAAGCGCGAATGGCCGGACTCGACCACCACCGGCAGGATGCGCGCCGCGCGCTCGTCGCGGCGCACGAACACCATCTGCGCGCGCGGCACCATGATGTCGCGCACCTGCAGATCACCCACTTCCAGCACGCCCTCGAGCATGGTGAGCGCGTCGCTGTCGAGCACCCCGCGCTCGGCGGCTTCACGCAGCATGGCGAGCAGCTCCTTGCGGTCCTCGGGCTCCGCCCGGCCCTGCCTCAGTCGCCGCAGCCAGCGTCCGGTGGTGTTCAGATCCTTCGCCATCGGCCTATCAGCTCCGGTAAGGGTTGCCGAACCCGAGGCGGCGCAGCACCGCGATCTCGCGCCGCTGCATGCGCCGCGCATCCGCGGCGCGCTCGTGGTCGTAGCCCGCCAGGTGCAGCGCGCCGTGCACCACCAGGTGCGCCCAGTGCGCCTGGAGCGTCTTGTCCTGCGCGCGCGCCTCCTGGCGCAGCAGGCGCGGGCAGATCACCAGCTCACCGAGCGGCGCCGCGGGGAGCGCCGTGCCGCGCGGCAACGGTGCCGGGGAAAACGACAACACGTTGGTGGGAGCGCGGCGGCCGCGAAAGCGCGCATTGAGTCGCGCGCTCTCCGCCGCCCCCACCATGCACACCTCAAGCTCGCCGCCGGCGCCGCGGCGCCCGAGCGCCGCGCTCGCCCAGCGCGCCAGATCGCGCCGCGGCGGCGACCAGCTGCGCACGCGCCGCCGCAATTGCACCCGCACGCCGCGGCCTGCCGAGGCAGCGGCGTGCGGGCGGCGCGAGCGAGCGGGGGCGGCCCTCACGAGGAGCTCCCGCGCGATTCGTACGCCTGCACGATGCGCTGCACGAGTGGATGGCGTACGACGTCGTGCGCATCGAAGAAGGTGAAAGCCACGCCCTCCACCGCGCGCAGCACGTCGACCACGTGCGAGAGACCCGACTGCCTGCCGGCCGGCAGGTCCGTCTGGGTCACATCCCCGGTGACCACCGCCTTCGAGCCGAAGCCGATGCGGGTGAGGAACATCTTCATCTGCTCGATGGTGGTGTTCTGCGCCTCATCGAGAATGATGAAGGAATCGTTGAGCGAGCGGCCGCGCATGAAGGCGAGCGGCGCGACCTCGATGACGTTGCGCTCGATGAAGCGCGCTACGCGATCGAAGCCCATCATCTCGTAGAGCGCGTCGTACATCGGCCGCAGGTACGGGTCGACCTTCTGCGTCAGGTCCCCGGGAAGAAAGCCCAGCCGCTCGCCCGCCTCCACCGCCGGGCGCACCAGTATCAGCCGCCGCACCCGATCTGCCTGCAGCGCCTCCACCGCGCAGGCGACGGCAAGATAGGTCTTGCCGGTGCCGGCCGGGCCGATGCCGAAGGTCAGATCGCGCGTGCGGATGTGCTCGAGATAGTCGCGCTGGTGGGCGCCGCGCGCGCGGATGCCGCCGCGCGGCACGCGCACGCCGTGCTCGCGCTCGTCCTCGTCGGCGGGCGGCCCGGACTCGCGCTCGCGCAGAGCCAGGTGCACGCGCTCGGGCGTGATCTCCTCGCTCAGCGTGAGCGCGAACAGCTCGCGCAGCAGATCCTCGGCGCTCGCCGCCTGCGCCCCGCTCACGCGGAAGGTGTCCCCGCGGCGATGGATGCGCACCCCGAGGCGCGTCTCCAGCAGCCGCAGGTTCTCCTCGAGCGGCCCGCAGAGATTGGCGAGCCGCGCGTTGTCGGAGGGGCCGAGCTCGAATTCCCGCCGCGGTTCGGATGCTGAAGCGACCACTGCCGCTCAGCCGCCGGCCGCAGCCACTGGCGCCGCGAGCCGCGCCGCGGGCGACTCGCCGCCGCGCGCGCCGCTCAGGCGTCCGCGCAGGCTGTGCGCCCGCGCCTCGGTGACAATCACATCGGCGAAGCGGCCGATGAGCGCAGCGGGGCCGGCGAAGTTCACCCAACGGTTGTTGGCGGTGCGCCCCGCGAGCTCGCGCGCATCCTTCTTCGCCGGGCGCTCCACGAGCACGCGCTGCAGCGTACCGAGCATGCGCGCGCTGATGGCGTGCGCCTGGGTGTCGAGCTGCGACTGCAGGCACGCCAGGCGCTGTTGCTTGACGGCGGGCGCCACCTCGTCCGGGAGCGACGCCGCCGGGGTCCCGGGCCGGCGGCTGTAGATGAAGCTGAAGGACTGGTCGAAACCCACCTCACGCACCAGGGCGAGCGTCGCCGCGAAGTCGCGCTCGCTCTCGCCGGGGAAGCCGACGATGAAGTCGGAGGAAACGCAAATGTCGGGGCGCACGGCCCGCAGGCGCCGTACCTTGTCCTTGAACTCGAGTGCCGTGTAGCCGCGCTTCATGAGCGCCAGCACCCGGTCCGAGCCGCTCTGCACCGCCAGGTGCAGGTGGCTCGCGAGCTTGCCGACGCTCGCGAACGCCTCGATCAGGCTGTCGTTGAATTCCAGCGGATGCGAGGTGGTGAAGCGGATGCGCTCGATGCCGGTGATCCGCGCGATGTGATGGATGAGCGTGGCGAGATCCACCTGCGCGCCATCGGCCATGGGACCTGCATAGGCATTGACGTTTTGGCCGAGCAGCGTCACCTCCGCGACGCCCTGGGCGGCGAGCTGCTCCACCTCCTGCAGCACCGAGTCGAAGGAGCGGCTGACCTCCTCGCCACGCGTGTACGGCACGATGCAGAAGCTGCAGTACTTGCTGCACCCCTCCATGATCGACACATAGGCCCGTGCCCCTTCGGCCCGCGGCGCCGGCAGGTGGTCGAACTTCTCGATCTCCGGAAAGCTCACGTCGACCACCGCGCGCCCGCCGCGCCGGCGCTCCTCGATCATCTCGGGCAGCCGGTGCAAGGTCTGCGGGCCGAACACCAGATCCACGAACGGCGCGCGCTCGGTGACGCCCGACCCCTCCTGGCTCGCCACGCACCCGCCGACGCCGATGAGGATGTCCGGGCGCTGCGCCTTGAGGCGACGCCATTCACCCAGAAGCGAGAACACCTTCTCCTGCGCCTTCTCGCGCACCGAGCAGGTGTTCATGAGCAGCACGTCCGCATCCGCCGGATCCTCCGTGGCCGTGAGCCCGAGGTGAACGCGCAGCACGTCCGCCATGCGGGCGGAGTCGTACTCGTTCATCTGGCAGCCGAAGGTCTTGATGAAATAGCGGCGGGGCATAGCGGGGCTTGCCGAAATTCTACCCTACGGGGGTTGTCCCCAGTGTCACCGGGTCGCCCCTCATGTGTCATAAAATGCATTCAGGCCAATAACTTACGGAATCGGTCAGGCGTTCCCCGTTGGCGCAGCCCCGGGAGCCGTGAAACGATGCGCGCCGGGGAAAGGAGAGGGGGCCGATGATTCGCGCGATTGCCCCGCTGCGCCGCTGCCTTTCAGCACTCGCGATATCCGCCGCGCTATGCGCGCCGGTGTCGGCCCAGGAGCTGTATGGGCTTGGCGGGGCGCAGCACACCAGGAAGCTCAATGAGACCACTTACTCATACTCATTCGAGTACCTGCACAACCTCGGTGATTACGCCTACGCCAGCTTCACCTGGCTCAACGAGGGGCACGTCACCGACCATCATCGCGATGGCTACAGCCCGCAGATCTGGCTGCGCTGGCCGAGCCCGTCGCGTACCTTCACGCTGTCGGCGGGCGTTGGGCCGTATCGTTACTACGACACGACCTATGTCACCCACACGGGCGCGGTCACGGATGCGCATGACTGGGGCGGGCTCTTCAGCGTCGCGGCGCAGTGGTACATCCGCGCGCCCGTGGTGCTGCAGGTGCGCTACAACTACGCCCGGACCACCACGAGCATCTCGACCGATTCGCTCCTGATCGGCGTCGGCTACCAGTTCGAGCGCTCCGCGGCGCCCGGGCCCGTGCCGCCTTCCTCCTATGACCTCAGCACTCCGCGCGCGGAAGTGACGCTGATGGCCGGCAACAGCGTCCAGAACAATTTCAACTCACCTCACGGGGTCGCCGGGGCGGTCGAATACCGCGAGCGGCTCACCGCCTACATCGACGCCATCGGAACGCTGCTCGACGAGGGCGACACGCACGTGGTCAAGCGCAAAGGCGTAGCGGGGCAGCTGGGACTGGTGCGCGAGTTCCTCGGCCACCACGCCGATGTGGGAGTGGCGGGCGGCTTCTACTTCGCGCGCGACCGGGATTACATTGCCCCGACCACTCAGGTGCTGGGAGTTACGACTCGGACCGAGGTGCTGGGGTTGCTGAGCATGACCATCACTTACCGCTTCACCCGCACGCTGCACACGCGGGCTTACTGGGACCGCACACTCACCACCAACGGCCGCGACACCGACGTGGCGCTGCTCGGGCTCGGCTGGTCGTTCTGACCACGCGTTGCGAAGATCGCCGCAGCCAGGTGCGGCACGCGTGGCGCGCTCAGAACGGAATATCGTCGTCGAAATCATCGCTGCGCCCGGCAGCCCCACCGCCTGACTCCTCGGAATGCGCCGGCGCAGCAGCGCCGCTGGGCCCACCCGACTCCGCGGCACCGCCACTCGCGGCGGCAGCGCCCGCGCCACCCCCCCGCCCCCCGAGCATCTGCATGTCGTTGCCGACGATCTCGGTGGAGTAGCGGTCGTTTCCCTGCTTGTCCTGCCACTTGCGTGTGCGCAGGCTCCCTTCGATGTAGACCTGCGAGCCCTTGCGCAGGTACTCGCCGGCGACCTCGGCGAGGCGCCCGAACAGCGCCACGCGATGCCATTCCGTGCGCTCCTGCTGTTCGCCGGTCTGCTTGTCGCGCCAGCTCTCGCTGGTCGCAACGCGCAGATTCGCCACCGTCGTGCCCGAGGGCATGGCACGCGTCTCGGGGTCGGCGCCCAGGTTGCCGATGAGAATGACCTTGTTGATGCCACGCGCCATGATGAGTGTCCCCGTCTGTATCCAACGCCATTCATTCTAGAGGAGGCGCGCGGCAGGCGCGAACCGCAAATCGCCGCGCAACCGGCCGGAAATGGGCAAACTGCTGCCTGCAAGGAGTCGAACCATGATCCGCAGCCTCTCCGAGGCGGAAATCGCCCGCGTACTGACCTACGAGCAGCTCATCCCCGCGATGGAGCGCGCACTCGCGGCGTTCTCGGCGGGCGAGGTCCTGCAGCCGGTGCGCACCATGCTGACGATCGAGGAAGGGCAGCGCTTTCTCGGCGTGATGCCCGCGGTGACGCAGAACGCGATGGGCGCAAAGCTGGTGTGCTTCTACCCGAAGAATGCCGCCGCGGGGCTGCCGACGCATCTGGCGAGCATAGTGCTGTTCGAGCCCGACACGGGCGCCCCCTCGCCTTTCTCGACGGCCGCCTCATCACGCAGATGCGCACCGCGGCGGTCTCGGCGGCGGTCACGCGCCATCTGGCGCCGGCAGACGCCAGGGTGCTGGCGCTGATCGGCAGCGGCGTGCAGGCACGCGCGCATCTCGAAGCGCTGCGACACGTGTGCCGCTTCGAAGAGGTGCGGGTATGGAGTCCGACGCCCGCGCACGCGCAGCGCTTCGCCGCGGCGAGCGGTGCGCGCGCCATGGACCTCGAGGCCGCCGTGCGCGGAGCCGACGTGATCGTGACAGCGACCAGCAGCCGCGAGCCGCTGCTGCGGGGCACGTGGCTGAAGGCCGGCGCGCATGTCAACGCCGTCGGCGCCTGCCTCCCGACCTGGCGCGAGCTCGATGACGCGGCACTGCTCGGCAGCACGGTGATCGTCGACTCGCGCGAGGCGGCACTGCGGGAGTCAGGGGACGTGATCCTGTCGCGAGCACCGATCTTCGCCGAGGCCGGCGAGGTCTTCGCGGGCTGCAAGCGCCCGCGGCGCGGGGTGACCACGGTGTTCAAGTCCCTCGGCCTCGCGGTGGAGGACATCGCGACGGCGCGGCTGGTCTACGACGCGCTGAGGGCCGGCGAGGCCTAGCACGCAGGATCTTGAGCTGCGCGCACGGCGCCCACACATACAGTGGCGCCAGCGCGTACAATTTCCGGTTCAATGCAGCAGATTCGCATCCGCGGTGCACGCACCCATAACCTGAAGAACCTGAGCCTCGATCTGCCGCGGGAGCGGCTGATCGTCGTCACGGGCCTCTCGGGGTCGGGAAAATCCTCGCTCACCTTCGACACGCTCTACGCCGAAGGTCAGCGCCGCTACGTCGAGTCGCTGTCGGCTTACGCGCGGCAGTTTCTCTCGACCATGGACAAGCCCGACGTCGACAGCATCGAGGGGCTCTCGCCCGCGATTGCCATCGAGCAGAAGGCGAACTCGCACAATCCGCGCTCCACCGTCGGCACGGTGACCGAGATCTACGATTACCTGCGGCTGCTGTATGCGCGCGCCGGCACGCCGCGTTGCCCCGATCACGGCATCGACCTCACCCCGCAGACGGTGAGCCAGATGGTGGACCAGGTGCTGCGGCTGCCCGAGGGCACTGCCGCGGCGCTGCTCGCCCCGGTGGTGAGCGAGCGCAAGGGCGAGCACTTCGAGCTGCTCGAGGATCTCGCCAGCCAGGGATTCGTACGCGTGCGCATCGACGGGCGCATCCACGAGATGGACGCGCTGCCGCAGCTCGACCCGAAGAAGAAGCACACCATCGAGGCGGTCGTCGACCGCATGCGCGTGCGCGCCGATGCCGCGCAGCGCCTGGCGGAGTCTTTCGAGACGGCACTGCGCCTCTCGGGCGGTCTCGCCCGCCTCGCCTTCCTGGATGAGCCCAGGCGTGAGGGTGAGCCGCGTCAGCGGCGAACGCCTGGCCAGGATGGCCAGGCCGGGGTGATCGCGGAGCAGGGCGCCCCGCATGCGGGGCGCGGGCAGCCAGAGCTGGTGTTCTCCAGCCGCCATGCCTGCCCGGTATGCGGCTACAGCGTGCCGCCGCTCGCGCCGACGCTGTTCTCCTTCAATAACCCCTCCGGTGCCTGTCCGAGCTGCGATGGGTTGGGCGTGCAGGAGTTCTTCGATCCGCAGCGCGTGGTCATGCACCCGCACCTCTCGCTCGCCGGAGGCGCAGTGCGCGGTTGGGATCGGCGCAACGAGCATTACTTTCACCTGATCCAGTCGCTCGCGCGCCACTACGGCTTCGACATCGAGACGCCCTGGACCGAGCTGCCGGCGCACGTGCGGCACGTGCTGCTCAACGGCAGCGGCGAGGAAGCCATCGAGTTCAGCGACCGCGAGACGGCCGGTCGGCGCAGCCGCGCGTCACGCGTTCGAAGGGATACTGCCGAACCTGACGCGGCGCTACCGCGAGACCGAGTCGCCCATGGTGCGCGAAGAGCTGGCGCGCTACCTCGGCGTGCGGCCGTGCCCGGAGTGCCACGGCACGCGGCTCAACCGTGCCGCGCGCTTTGTGTTCGTCGCCGAGCGCACCCTTCCGGAAGTCGACGCACCTCACGGTCGGGCGGGCACTGGAGTTCTTCTCGCAGCTCAGCCTCGCCGGCTGGCGCGGTGAGGTGGCGGCGAAGATCGTCAAGGGAGTCGCCGAGCGGCTGCGTTTCCTCTCCGACGTGGGGCTCGACTATCTCACGCTCGATCGCAGCGCCGAGACGCTCTCGGGCGGGGAGTCGCAGCGCATTCGCCTCGCCAGCCAGGTCGGCTCGGGGCTCACCGGCGTCATGTACATCCTGGATGAGCCCTCGATCGGACTGCACCAGCGCGACAACCGGCGCCTGCTCGCCACGCTCAGGCAGCTGCGCGACCTCGGCAACACCGTGATCGTCGTCGAGCACGACGAGGAGGCGATCCGCGAGGCGGACCACGTCGTGGACCTGGGCCCGGGCGCCGGCGCGCACGGCGGGCAGCTGGTTGCACAGGGGACGCCGCGGGACATCGAGGCAAGCGCTGCGTCCATCACCGGGCAGTACCTCTCGGGCAAGCGCCGCATCGCGCTGCCCGAGCCTGCGCATCCGTCCCGATCCGGCGCGCGAGATCCGCATCATCGGCGCGCCGCGGCAACAATCTGCGCAACGTGAGCGCGCAGCATCCCGCTCGGGCTCTTCACCTGCGTCACCGGCGTGTCGGGCTCGGGCAAGTCGACCCTGATCGTCGATACACTCTTCGGCCACACCGCGGCGCAGCTGAACGGCGCGCGCGTCGAGGCCGCGCCGTGCGAGCGCATCGAGGGCCTGGAGCAGATCGATCGCGTCATCGACATCGATCAGAGCCCGATCGGGCGCACGCCGCGATCCAATCCCGCCACCTATACCGGCCTGTTCGCCCCGCTGCGCGAGCTGTTCGCGGCCGTGCCCGAGGCGCGCGCACGCGGCTACGATGCCGGACGCTTCAGCTTCAACGTCAAGGGCGGGCGCTGCGAGGCCTGCCAGGGCGACGGCGTCATTCGCGTGGAGATGCACTTCCTGCCGGACGTGTACGTGCCCTGCGATGTCTGCCAGGGCAGGCGCTACAACCGCGAGACGCTCGAGATCCGCTACCGCGGCAAGAACATCCATGAAGTGCTCGAGATGACCGTGGAGGAGGCGGCGCGCTTCTTCCAGAACGTGCCGGCGAGCGGCCGGCAAGCTGCAGACACTCACCGACGTCGGCCTCTCCTACGTGCGGCTGGGGCAGAACGCCACCACGCTCTCGGGCGGCGAAGCGCAGCGCGTGAAGCTCTCGCGCGAGCTCGCCAAGCGCGCCACCGGCCGCACGCTCTATATCCTCGATGAGCCGACCACCGGGCTTCACTTCCACGACGTCGAGCAGCTGCTGCATGTGCTGCACCGGCTGCGCGACGAGGGCAACACCATCGTGGTCATCGAGCACAACCTCGATGTCATCAAGACCGCCGACTGGGTGATCGACCTGGGTCCGGAAGGGGGCGAAGGGGGCGGAGAGATCCTCGCCAGCGGCACGCCCGAACACATCGCCACCGTGGAGCGCTCCTGGACCGGCCGGTACCTGACGCCACTTCTCGGGCGCGATGGGGATCAGCGGCGCGGCAAGAGCGGCGCCGCCCTGGAAGCCGCCGTGGGGGCTCCCTGAGCGCTTAACGGCTTGTTTAGTAACGATTTGTGTCATGCCAGGCGCTACCCCGCCCCGGGGTCGGGCGCCGTCACGGCGGGCCTTAATGCGATTGCAAATGCGAACCGTTCTCATCCATACTTGCGTTCATGGATGCCGTCGCCGCCCCTGCCGGCCTTGGGATTGAACCGGGCTTCGTGAGCCTTGCGGCTCTTCCGCCCGGCGCCAGCGCTCGCGTAGTGAGCGTGGGCTCGGGCGGCACGGAGCTCTCGGCGCTCGAGCGGCGGTTGCTCGAGTTCGGCTTCGTGCACGGAGAGCAGGTCGAGATCCTTGCCGAGGCGCGCCCGGGGCGCGATCCGTTCGTAGTGCGCGTCGGCCATACGACCCTCGCCCTGCGCCGGCGCGAAGCGCAGAGCGTGTGGGTAGAACTGCAGCACTGCGCAGCCGGCGCACCACCCCTCGAGGCATACGCAGCGAGGTAGAGCTGCAGCGCTCCGGAGCTGACGCTCCACCCCTCGAGGCAAACTGGCCACGGGTGAGCTGGCGCGCGACACCCCATGAACGCCCCAGCGGCCGCGGCACTGGCCGCGCCGCCGCTCACTCTCTCCCTGGTCGGCGTCCCCAACTGCGGCAAGACCGCACTCTTCAATCGCCTCACGGGCAGCCGGCAGAAAGTCGCGAACTACCCAGGGGTCACGGTCGAGCGCAAGGAAGGGCGCCTCGTGGGTCCGCGTACGGGACGCACATTCCGCATCGTCGACCTGCCCGGCGCCTATAGCCTCGAGCCCGCGACCCTCGATGAAGCCATCGCGCGCGACGTGGTGCTCGGGCGCCACGCGAGCGAGCCGGCGCCGGATCTGCTGGTGTGCGTGGTCGATGCGACCAACCTGCGCCTCAACCTGCGCCTCGTGCTTGATCTGAAGCGCCTGGGCCGCCCCATGATCGTTGCGCTCAACATGAGCGATCTCGCCCAGCAGCGCGGCTACCAGCTGGACCGCGCCGCTTTGGAGCGCGCGCTCGGAGTGCCGGTGATCCCCACGATCGCGGTACGCGCCGGCGGTGAGCGCGAGCTCGCCCTCGCCATCGACGCCTACGGCTTCACCGGGCGGGCGCGACCGGCCGCGCGCCCTCTCGCAGGCGCCCGCCCCTGCAACCGCCGCCGAAATCGAGGCGACGCAGCGCGAAGTGCGCCGCGTGCTGCACGACAGCGGCTATCGCGTGCCGGCGCGCCTTGCAGCGCTCGTCGCGCCTGGATGCCGTGGTGCTCAATCCCGTCGCCGGGCCGCTGCTGCTCGCGACCGTGCTGTTCCTGATGTTCCAGGCGGTGTTCAGCTGGTCGAAAGCGCCGCAGAACCTGATCAATCTCGGCGTGCAGACCGCAGCGGCGCGCCTCGCCGAGGCGCCTGCCCGCGGGACCGCTGCGGGGCCTGCTGCTCGATGGCGTGCTCGCCGGCACCGGCAGTGTGCTCGTGTTCCTGCCGCAGATCCTGATCCTCTTCATGTTCATCCTCGCGCTCGAGGATTCCGGCTACCTGCCGCGCGCCGCCTTCATGCTCGACCGCCTCATGGGCCGCGCGGGCCTCTCGGGGCGCGCATTCATACCGCTGCTGTCGAGTTTCGCCTGCGCCATTCCCGGCATCATGGCCACGCGCACCATCCCCTCCGCGCGCGACCGCCTCGCGACCATCATGATCGCCCCGCTCATGACCTGCTCGGCGCGGCTGCCGGTGTATGCGCTGCTTATCGGCGCTTTCATCCCGCAGCGCGCGATCGGCGTGTTCAACCTGCGCGGACTGGTGCTGTTTGCACTCTACGTGGCGGGAGTCGCGAGCGCTCTCGGCGTGGCCTTCGTGCTCAAGCGCACCATGATGCGCGGCGAGTACCGCCCGCTGCTGCTCGAGCTTCCCGAGTATCGCCTGCCGCACCTGTCGAACCTGGTGCTGGGACTGTGGGAGCGCACGCGCATTTTCCTGACGCGCGTCGGCACCATCATCCTCTCGCTGATGGTGGTGCTGTGGTTCCTCGCCAGCTTCCCGGCCCCGCCCGCGGACGCCACCGGACCTGCGATCCAGTACAGCATCGCGGGGCTTCTCGGCCGCGGGCTCGAGTACCTGTTCGCTCCCATCGGCTTCAACTGGCAGATCTCGATCGCGCTGGTCCCGGGACTCGCGGCGCGCGAGGTAGCGGTGAGCGCCCTCGGCACCGTGTACGCGATGTCGGGCTCAAACGACGTGGCGGGCGCGCTGCAGCCTGTGATCGCGCACGGCTGGAGCGTGGCCACGGGCCTGTCGCTGCTCGCGTGGTACGTGTTCGCGCCGCAATGCCTGTCGACGCTCGCGGTGGTGAAGCGTGAAACCAACTCCTGGCGCTATCCGCTCTACATGGCGCTGTACCTTTTCACGCTCGCCTATCTCGGCGCGTTCGTCACCTATCGCGTGGCGCTGCTGCTCGGTGGAGCATGAGAGGCGCGGGCGCCGCATGAACACGTTGCTGCAGGAAATCGTGGTGAGTGTGCTGGTGGCGGGCTGCGCGCTCTACAGCGCCTGGCGGCTGGCCTCGGTGCGCCTGCGCCTGCGCGCGCTCGCGAGGCTGAGTACGCTCCCGGCGGTGGGCGGCTCGCGTGGCTCGCGCGACTGCGCGAGCGCACGCTCGGGCCCGCCGGCAGCTGCGGCGGCTGCGCCCAGGCGCCTACGCCGGGCGCGGCTTCGCGGAATCGAACACCTGGTGCACTTCGCCGTTGATGATGCGTTCCTGATAGCGCCCCTGCGTGTAGCGCGCGACCACGCGCGCGCCAGAAGCTCACCGCCTCGGCGTTGCGCAGGTACTCGGTGATCTCCCAGCGTCCGGCGAAACGGCTGAGGATCAGCTGCACCGCGGTCTGGCCGATGCCGAGGCGCCGCCGGCTGCGAGCCACGAAGAATTCCGCCATGCGGTACTCGATGCCCGGGCTGCGCGGCGGAAGCGACGGCGCGCACCACGCGCGCGAATCCCACCCGCTCGCTGCCCTTGAGGATGATCAGCGGATAGGTATGCGGATCACCGAACCAGTGGGCGATCTGATCCGGCTCGCGATGCCCCACCTCCCCGAGCATGGGGAACAGCCCCGTGCCGGGATTGAGATCGTCGAGGTAATCGCGATACACGCTCTGGATCCACAGCCGGTCACTCGGCGCGGCGCGCGCATCGCGCACACTGACAGTCACGACGGCCATGGCGTAAACCCGGCGTACCCAACGAAAACGGCCCGGACAGCTCGCGCAGCGCGAACCGTCCGGGCCGTGGTTCTAAAGCGGTAAGCGCGCGACTTACTGCTTCGGCGGCGTGCGAAGAGTCAGCCGGCGGCGTTGCCGGAGCGGCGGCATTGGGTGCAGCGCCCGGAGCCGACTGATCAGCCGGGGTGCCGGGGGCCGGCGGAGCGGTCTGGTCAGCAGCGGGAGCGGCCGGAGGAGGAGGATTGGCAGCCTGATCAGTGCCTGCGGATTCCTGCTTCGCGCAGGCCGTCAGCATCAGCGCGGCAACGATTGCGCTAAGAGCAAGTTTGGTATTCATCGATCGGTACCCCAGAGAGAAGCAAGAGTTGTGTTGATAGAGACTACGACCGGTTGCAGTCGTTCCACGCCCCTTGCGGCAAGCGCGGAACGCGAATTCTATAGAAATCCCGGTACGATTGGAAATTGGTGCCCGGCGCGTAAGCTGTTGTCGGGCCGGGGCGACAGGGCGCAACAGTTGGATACTTTATCCGGAACGCAACCTGCAGGCAAGGCTCGACAGCTCCTTCGGTCCTCACCTCGAAGCGGTGTGCGAGCGCACGGCACGCGCGCTGGCAGCGTGCGGCTATGCGGGACTGCTGGTGCACTCCGGTACGCCGCTGCCGGTGTTCGAGGACGACCGCACTTACCCCTTCGAGGCCAACGCTCCATTCAAGGTATGGGCACCGCTGCTGGATGCTCCCGGGAGCTTCATCTGGTTCGAGGCGGGATCCTCCCCGCGCCTGATCCTCGAGCGCCCGCGCGGACTACTGGCACAAGCCTGCCGATCTGCCGCAGGGCTACTGGGTGCGTCACTTTGACCTGCGCACGGCCGCAGACCGCGCCGGCGCGCGAGCGCTCCTGCCGGCGGATCTGTCGCGCGCGGCCTACCTCGGGGATGCCTTCCCCGAGCTCGCCGCCTGGGGCGTCGGCGGCCGTGAACCCGGCGCCGCTGATGCGACGGCTGGATTATGTCCGCGCCGTCAAGAGCCCGTACGAGCTCGACCTGCCTGCGCGAGGCGAGCCGGCTCGGAGCGCTCGGGCACCGGGCCGCCGCTGCCGCCTTTGCCGCCGGTGCCTCGGAGTTCGAGATCGAGCTCGCTTTTCTCGACGCCTGCGGGCTGCGCGAGCAGGAGCTGCCCTACAACCCGATCATTGCGTTGAACGCCGGCGGGGCGGTGCTGCACTACCAGGTGCTGGAAAAGCGCGCCCCCGCCGAGCGGCTGTCGCTGCTGATCGATGCCGGGGCGGAGTTCGCCGGCTACGCCAGCGACATCACGCGCACTTATTCGGCCGCCGACCGGGACTTCGGCGCGCTCATCGAGCAGATGGACCGCATGCAGCAGACGCTCTGCGCCAGCGTGCGCGCCGGGATCGACTGGCGAGAGGTACACCTCAACGCCCATCGCCTCACCGCGCAGCTACTGCGCGAAGCCGACCTGATCCGCTGCAGTGCCGAAGAGGCGCTCGACACCGGGGTGACGCGCGTGTTCCTGCCGCATGGCATCGGGCATCTGCTCGGACTCGAAGTGCACGATGTCGGCGGTTTCATGGCCAGCGCCGAGGGCGGGGACATCCCGCGCCCCGAGGGTCATCCGTACCTGCGACTGACGCGGGTGCTGCAGGAGGGATTCGTCGTGACCATGGAGCCGGGGATCTACTTCATCCCGCAGCTGCTGGCGGCGGCACGCACGCACAGCGCCGGCCGCTCGATCAACTGGTCGCGCGTGGATACGCTCGCGCGCTTCGGCGGCATCCGCATCGAGGATGATCTCGCCGTCACGCGGGACGGGTGCGAGAACCTCACGCGAGAGGCGTTTCGGGCGCTCTCATAGACGCAGGCAGCAGCTACTTCCTCGCCAGCAGATCGCGAATTTCCTGTAACAGTACCTCGGTCTTCGTCGGCGGGGGTGGTGGGGCATCAGGCTGCGGCGGTGGCGGACGCTTGAGCCTGTTGATGCCCCTGATGACGACGAAGATCGCGAGCGCGATCACCAGGAACTCGAAAGTGGTCTGCAGGAAGGCGCCGTATTTCAGCAGCACCGGCTTACCCGCGGCGTTGGTCGAGATCTGCACCGCCAGATCGCTGAAGTTGATGCTGCCGAGGGCAGGCGAGAGGGCCGGCATGATCACGTCGCCGACGAGCGAGGCGACGATCTTGCCGAAAGCGGCGCCGATCACGACCCCGACCGCCAGGTCGAGGACGCTGCCTTTCATCGCAAACTCTTTGAATTCGGATGCAAAGCTCATGACGGAAGCTCCTCCCCCAGGTGCGATCAGCCCGCAGTCTTTTTCCTGCGGGTACGCTTCTTCGGCGCTTCCGCCGGAGCGGCCTCCGCCGGCGCGGCCTTCTCCTCCGAACCGGCCTTCGATTTGGACTTCGGCTTCGCGTCCGCCGTCGTCTTCGCCCTGGCGCGTCGTGAGGTCTTCTTCTTCCCGTTCGGTTCCTCGACCGCCACCGGCGCGGCGCCTTCGACCAGCTGCATCAGCGCCATGGGAGCGCAATCCCCCGGGCGCGGGCCCATTCGCAGAATGCGGGTGTAGCCGCCGGGGCGCGTCCTGAAGCGCGGACCGAGGTCGGCGAACAGCTTCTCGACGATCTCGGCGTCGCGCAGACGCGAGAACGCGATGCGGCGGTTGGCATCGCCGCCGTTCTTGGCGAGCGTGATGAGCGGCTCCACCACGCGCCGCAGCTCTTTCGCCTTCGGCAGCGTGGTGCGGATGGTCTCGTGCCGCAGCAGCGAGACCGACATGTTGCGCAGCAGCGCGTGCCGGTGGGAGCTGTTGCGCGAGAGCTGACGGCCGGAGAGATGGTGACGCATACACTAATCTTTCAGATCACGTCGCGCTCTTCGTCGTGCTTCAGCCCTGCCGGCGGCCAGCCATCGAGGCGCATGCCGAGCATCAGCCCGTGGCTCTGCAGCACTTCCTTGATCTCGGTGAGCGACTTCTTGCCGAGATTCGGGGTGCGCAGCAGCTCCACCTCCGTGCGCTGCACCAGGTCGCCGATGTAGTGGATGTTCTCGGCCTTGAGGCAGTTGGCACTGCGAACGGTGAGCTCGAGCTCGTCCACGGGGCGCAGCAGGATCGGGTCGAACTGCATCTCCGAGACCTTGGTCGCGGCCTCCTCCTCGCCCTGCAGGTCGACGAATACCGACAGCTGGTCCTTGAGGATGCTGCCGGCGCGGCGGATCGCCTCCTCGGCGTCGATGGTGCCGTTGGTCTCGATGTCGATGACGAGCTTGTCGAGGTCGGTGCGCTGCTCGACGCGCGCGGCATCGACCGAGTAGGTCACGCGCCGCACCGGCGAGAACGAGGCATCGAGCTGCAGACGGCCGATCGGGCGCGTCTGCTCCTCGAAGGCCACGCGCGATGCCGCCGGACGGTAGCCGCGGCCGCGCTCGACGCGCAGGGTCATGGTGAGCTCACCCGCCTTGGTCAGGTTGGCGATCACCAGCTCGGGGTTCACCACCTCGATGTCGTGATCGGTCTGGATGTCGCCGGCGGTCACCGGCCCCGGGCCCTTCTTGTGCAGGCGCAGCTCCGCGGAATCGCGCGTGTGCATGCGCAGCGCCACGGACTTCAGGTTCAGCAGGATGTCGACCACGTCCTCCTGCACACCCTCGATGCTGGTGTACTCGTGCAGCACGCCGTCGATCTCGACCTCGGTGATGGCGCTTCCGGGCATCGACGACAGCAGCACGCGGCGCAGCGCGTTGCCGAGCGTGTGGCCGAAGCCGCGCTCGAACGGCTCGATCACCACGCGCGCCTGGCGCGGGGCCACGGGCTGCACCTTCACCACACGGGGTCGCAAAAACTCGCTCACAGATCCCTGCATTGCAGTCTCACCTTGCCGGCTCACAGGACCGGCGCAAAAGAAACGAGGGCGGACCCGCCTGTATCGGGGCGCAACCCCCCGAATTCAAGCGGATGCGATTACTTCGAATACAGCTCGACCACGAGGTTCTCGTTGATGTCGGGCAGGATGTCATCGCGCCCCGGCACCGACTTGAACACGCCACGGAATTCCTTGTCGTTCACCTCGACCCATTCGGGGAGCCCGACCTGCTGCGCGACGTTGAGCGCGCTCGTGATGCGCAGCTGCTTGCGCGACTTCTCGCGCACCTGGACGATGTCGCCGGCCTTCACCTGGTAGGAGGCGATGGTCACCGGCTTCTCGTTCACCGCGATCGCCTTGTGGCTCACCAGCTGGCGCGCCTCGGCGCGCGTCGCGGCGAAGCCCATGCGATAGACCACGTTGTCCAGGCGGCACTCGAGCAGGCGCAGCAGGTTCTCGCCGGTGGCACCGGCCTTCCTGGCCGCTTCTTCGTAGTAGTTGCCGAACTGGCGCTCCAGCACGCCGTACATGCGACGCAGCTTCTGCTTCTCGCGCAGCTGCAGGCCGTAGTCCGACAGCCGCGTGCGGCGCTCGCCCTTGATGCCGCCGGGCGGCACGGTGAACTTGCACTTGTTTTCCAGCGGCTTGACGCCGCTCTTGAGGAACAGATCAGTGCCCTCGCGGCGGGCGAGCTTGCACTTCGGTCCCGTGTAACGCGCCATAAGCGACCCCTACTCCTTCAAACCCTGCGCTTCTTCGGCGGACGGCACCCGTTGTGCGGGATCGGCGTCACGTCCGAGATGCTGGTGATCTTCAGCCCACAGTTGTTCAGCGCCCGCACCGCCGACTCGCGTCCCGGCCCCGGTCCGCCCACGCGCACCTCGACGTTCTTCACCCCGTGCTCCTGCGCGGCGACGCCGGCCTTCTCGGCCGCCACCTGCGCGGCGAACGGCGTGCTCTTGCGCGAGCCGCGGAAACCGCAGCCGCCAGCGGTCGCCCAGGAAAGCGTGTTGCCCTGCCGATCGGTGATGGTGATGATCGTGTTGTTGAAGGACGCATGTACGTGCGCGATCGCATCGAGCACGTTCTTGCGCGCCTTCTTGGGCTTCTTCGCCGGCGCCGGCGTCGTCGCCGGCGCCGCTGCGCCCGGTGCGGGTGCGGAGGCGGCCGCTGCGGCGCCGCCGGTTTGAGGTTTCTGCTGCTCAGCCATGCGTCATGCCTTTCCGGGAGGTGCGTTGAGCTTCACCGCCTGCTTGCGCGGGCCCTTGCGGGTGCGCGCGTTGGTGCGCGTGCGCTGGCCGCGCACCGGCAGCCCGCGCCGATGGCGGATGCCGCGGTGGGAGCCTAAGTCCATCAGCCGTTTGATGTTCATCGAGACTTCGCGCCGCAGGTCGCCCTCGACCGCGAACTTGGCGATCTGCGAGCGGATGGCGTTCACCTCCGGCTCGGTGAGATCCTTCACCTTGGTGGAGGGATTGACGCCCGCGGCGGCGCAGGCCATGTGGGCGCGCGCGCGGCCCACGCCGTAAATGTGAGTGAGCCCCACCCACACGTGCTTGTTCATCGGGATGTTGATACCGGCTATGCGTGCCATGAGTGCTTACCTCAACCCTGGCGCTGCTTGTGGCGCGGGTCCGTGCAGATGACGTAGACCACGCGGCGGCGGCGCACGATCTTGCAGTTCTTGCAGATCTTCTTGACCGACGGACGTACTTTCATGGTTAACCACCGGAACCGCTGCGGCCGTAGCCGAGCAGGTTCGCCTTCTTGAGCAGATTCGGGTAGTGGTGCGACATCGTGTGCGCGTGCAGCTGTGCCATGAAATCCATCACCACCACCACCACGATCAGGAGCGAGGTGCCGCCGAAGTGAAACGGCACGCCCTGCCAGGTGATGAGGATCTCCGGTATCAGGCACACCGCGGTCACGTAGAGCGCACCCCACAGCGTCAGGCGCGTCAGCACCTGGTCGATGTACTCCGCGGTCTGCTGGCCGGGGCGGATGCCGCGCACGAATGCGCCGGACTTCTTCAGGTTATCCGCGGTGTCGCGCGCGTTGAACACCAGCGCGGTATAGAAGAAACAGAAGAAGATGATCAGCACCGCGTAGATCACCAGGTGCAGCGGTTGCCCATAGCCGAGCGCCGCGGCGACGTTCTGCATGATGTTCGCGACCCAACCTTCCGAGTTGCTGCCGGCGAAGCTCGCCAGCGTCGCCGGGAACAGCAGCAGGCTGGAAGCGAAGATCGGCGGGATCACGCCCGACATGTTGATCTTGAATGGCAGGTGGCTGCTTTGCCCGGCGTACATGCGCCGGCCCACCTGGCGCTTGGCGTAGTCGACCGGGATGCGCCGCTGCGCGCGCTCGACGAACACCACGAAAGCGGTCACGCCCAGCACCAGGATGATGAGGGCGAGCGCCACCGGGCCTTGCATCTCGCCCGAGCTCACCGCTTCCGCGGTGTTGCCCACCGCGCCCGGCAGCCCCGCGACGATACCGGAGAGGATGATCATGGAGATGCCGTTGCCGACGCCGCGTTCGGTGATCTGCTCGCCGAGCCACATGAGGAACATGGTGCCGGTCGTCATGGTGATGGTGGCGATGAAGAGGAACTGCCAGCCGCCGATCACCGTCATGCCGCCCTTGGCAAGGGCGCCGGCGGCGGCGAAGGATTGCACCAGCGCGAGCGCCACCGTGCCGTAGCGGGTGTACTGCGTGATCTTGCGCCGCCCCGACTCGCCTTCCTTGCGCAGCTCCATGAGCGTCGGCACCACCATCGACATCATCTGGATGATGATGGAGGCGGAAATGTACGGCATCACGCCCATGGCGAAGATCGACAGCCGCGACAGCGCCCCGCCCGAGAACATGTTGACGATGCCGAGGATCGTGTTGGAACGGTCGTTGAAGAAGCGCGCCACTTCCGCCGGATTCACTCCCGGCACCGGGATGAAGGTGCCGATGCGGTAGACGATGAGCGCGCCGATGAGGAAGAACAGCCGGCTGCGGATCTCCCCGAAGCGGGCGGCTTCCCCGAACGCAGCGGCCGGATTGCTGACAGTGGTTGCCATTCCCTAAGCCTCGATCTTCCCGCCCGCGGCCTCGATCGCCGCGCGCGCGCCCTTGGTCGCGGCCACGCCCTTGAGCGTCACCGCCTTCTTGATCTCGCCCGAGAGCACTACCTTGGCGCGCTCGGTGCCCGGAGCGATGACGCCCGCCTTGAGCAGCGCCGCGAGGTCCACAACCGCAGCGTCGACCTTCGCCAGCTCGCTCAGGCGCACCTCGGCGCGCGAGCGCTTGACGCGCGAGCGAAAGCCGACCTTCGGCATGCGCCGCTGCAGCGGCATCTGCCCGCCCTCGAACCCGACCTTGTGGTAGCCGCCCTTGCGCGCGCGCTGGCCCTTGGTACCGCGGCCGCAGGTCTTGCCCTGGCCGGCGGATGCCCCGCGGCCGACGCGCAGGCGCGCCCGCCGCGCACCCGGGGCCGGTTTGAGTGTGTTCAGTCGCATACGCTTAAGCACCTTTCTCGACGCGCAGCAGGTGCACCGCGGTCGCGATCATGCCGCGGTTCTCGCGCGTGTCCGCCACGGTCACACTCTGGTGCAGGCGCCGCAGGCCCAGCCCGCGCGCGCAGGCGGCGATGTTCTTCAGCTGCCCGTTGAGGCTCCTCACCAGCGTCACTTTCAGTTTCCTCTCCGCCATGACGGTCAACCCGTGATCTCTTCCAGGCTCTTGCCACGCTTCGCTGCGATCTCCTCGGGCGAGCGGATCTTCGCCAGCGCGTTCATGGTGGCGCGCACGACGTTGATCGGGTTGCGCGAGCCGTAGCTCTTGGCGAGCACGTTACGCACGCCGGCGCACTCGAGCACCGCGCGCATGCCGCCCCCGGCGATCACCCCGGTGCCGTCGGAAGCCGGCTGCATGTACACGCGCGTGGCCCCGTGTGCTCCTGTGACCGCGTAATGCAGCGAATCGTTTCGCAGCGCCACGTTGATCAGGTTCTTACGCGCCTGGGTCATGGCCTTGGAAATCGCCACCGGCACTTCGCGCGCCTTCCCGAAGCCGTAGCCGACCCGGCCGGCGGTGTCGCCCACCACGGTGAGCGCGGTGAAGCCGAACTGGCGGCCACCCTTCACGACCTTCGCGGTGCGGTTGACCGCGACGAGCTTCTCGATGAACTCGTCCGCGGGCTGGCCCTTCTCTGGTCTCGCCATAGTTGTGTTACCTGCTCAAAACTCAAGGCCCGCTTCGCGGGCCGCGTCCGCGAGCGCCTTCACGCGCCCGTGGAACTGGAAGCCGGAGCGGTCGAAGGCGACCTTGCTCACCCCCGCGGCCTTGCTGCGCTCGGCGATCGCGCGCCCCACCGCCTTGGCCGCTGCAACGTTGCCAGTGGTCTTCAATTCGCCGCGCACCGCTTTCTGCACGGTGGAGGCGGCCGCGATCACCCGGGCGCCGAGAGGGTCGGTGACCTGCGCGTAGATGTGGCTCGGCGTACGGTGCACGCTGAGCCGCGCGATACCCAGATCGCGGATGTGCGCGCGCGCCTTCAGCGCGCGCCGCAGGCGCCGCTTTTTCTTGGTGACGATCATTTCTTCTTGCCCTCCTTGAGGGTGATCTGCTCGCCCGCGTAGCGCACGCCCTTGCCCTTGTAGGGCTCGGGCGGGCGAATGCCGCGGATCTCGGCCGCTACCTGCCCGACCTTCTGCCGGTCGATCCCCTTCACCACGATTTCGGTCAGGCTCGGTGTCTCGATGTTGATGCCCTCAGGGATCGCCACGTTCACCGGGTGCGAGAAGCCGAGCGTGAGATTGAGGCTCTTGCCCTGCACCTGGGCGCGAAAGCCGACGCCCACCAGCTCGAGCTTCTTCTCGTAGCCGCGCGTGACGCCGCGCACCATGTTGGCAAGATGCGCGCGCGTCGCACCGGCGCGCGTACGCGCCGCACCTGGATCGGCAAAGCTGATCTCGAGCTTCTTGTCGGCCTGCACTACCGACACGCCCTCGGTGAGCGGCAGGCTGAGCGAGCCCTTGGCGCCCTTGATGGTCACGCCGGAGGCGGCGATGGTGGCGGTCACGCCTGCCGGCAGTTCGACTGGAGATTTGGCAATTCTCGACATGCTTACGGTTCTCTCAGGCGACGATGCACAGCACTTCGCCGCCCTGGCCCGCGGCTCGCGCCTGGCGGTCGGTCATCACGCCCTTCGGGGTGGAGACGATCACCGTGCCCATACCCCCCAGGACCTTCGGCAGCTCGTCCTTACCGCGGTAGATCCGCAACCCCGGACGGCTGACACGCTCGAGGCGGTCGATGACCGGGCGGCCTTCGAAGTACTTCAGCCCGATAGTGAGGCGCTCCTTGCCGCTGTCGGCATCGAGGCGGAAGTCGCTGATGTAGCCCTCCTCCTTCAGCACCTTGACGATGGCGGTCTTCAGGCGCGAGGAGGCGAGCTGCACTTCGCTCTTGCCCGCGGTCTGGCCGTTGCGAATGCGCGTGAGGAGGTCGGCAATGGGATCGGTCATGCTCATGCGGCGTCCCTCACCAACTGGCCTTGGCGAGGCCCGGAATCTCGCCGCGGCTCGCAACCTCGCGGATCTTCACCCGCGACAGGCCGAACTTGCGGTACACCCCGCGCGAGCGCCCGGTGATGGCGCAGCGCTTGCGCTGGCGCGAGGAACTGGCATCGCGCGGCTGGGTCTGCAGCTGCGCCTGTGCGGCGGCGCGCTCCTCGGGCGAGCTCCGGGGGCTTCTGATCAGCTCCTTGAGCTTCGCGCGCTTCACCGCATACTTTTTCACGATCCCGGCGCGACGCTTCTCGCGCTCGACCATGCTGGTCTTCGCCATAGACTTGAGTGTCCTGTTACTTCCGGAACGGAAAGTTGAATGCCTCGAGCAATGCTCGTCCCATGCGGTCGTCCCGCGCTGTCGTAGTAATGGTGATGTCCATGCCCCGGATCTGATCGATCTCGTCGTACTGGATCTCGGGGAAAATGATCTGCTCCTTGACCCCGAGGGAGTAGTTGCCCTGGCCGTCGAAGGAGCGCGGCGACACGCCGCGAAAGTCGCGGATGCGCGGCATCGCGATGTTGATCAGCCGGTCGAGGAACTCGTACATGCGCCGCCCGCGCAGGGTCACCTTGGCGCCCACGGCCAGGCCCGCGCGGATCTTGAAGGTGGCGATCGCCTTGCGCGACTTGGTGATGAGCGGCTTCTGCCCGGTGATGCGCGTGAGGTCGGCTACCGCCGCATCCATCACCTTCTTGTCGGCCACCGCCTCGCCCACGCCCATGTTGACCGTGATCTTGCTGATGCGCGGTACCTGCATCACGTTCGCGATCTGCAGCTCCGAGCGCAGCTTCGGAACGACCGTCTCGCGATAGAACAGGTGCAGCCGCGGTGGGCCCGTGGGCCGCGCGGGTTGCTCGTCCGCGGCTGTCTGGGCGGACGGCTGGGCCGCGTCCGGCTTCGCCGCCTTCGGCTGCTTGCCGGGCTTGCCTGCCCGGCCGTCGGCTTCTTTGCCTGCTTCAGACATCGAGCATCTCTCCGTTCGACTTGAAGAAGCGCACGCGCTTGCCATCGGCGAGCGTCTTGACCCCGATGCGGTCGGCCTTCTTCGCGGCCGGATTCCAGATCGCGACCTTCGACACCGGCAGCGGCATCTCCTTCTCGATGATGCCGCCCTGCTTGCCGGCCTGCATGTTGGGCTTGGTATGCTTCTTCGCCATGTTGACGCTCTCGATCAGCACGCGCCCGTCGCCGAGCACCTGGATCACCGCGCCGCGCCGCCCCTTGTTGCGGCCGGAGAGCACGATCACCTGATCGCCTTTGCGGATCTTCCTCATCTCAAAGCACCTCGGGGGCGAGCGAAATGATCTTCATGAACTGCTGGTTGCGCAGCTCGCGCGTCACCGGTCCGAAGATGCGCGTACCGATCGGCTCGAGCTTGTTGGTCAGGAGCACCGCCGCGTTGCCGTCGAAGCGGATGAGCGAGCCGTCGGGACGGCGCACCCCGCGCGTGGTGCGCACCACCACCGCGTCGTACACCTCGCCCTTCTTCACCTTGCCGCGCGGGATGGCGTCTTTGACGCTCACCTTGATGACATCTCCCACGGTGGCGTAGCGGCGGCGCGTGCCGCCGAGCACCTTGATGCACATCAGGGTGCGCGCGCCGCTGTTGTCAGCGGCATTCAGCATTGTGCGCAACTGGATCATGATCGCGGCCTTTCAGCGCCCGGCGGCCTTCTCCACCACCTCGAGCAGCCGCCACGACTTGTGCCGCGACATCGGCCGGCAGGGGGTGATGATGACCAGATCGCCCTCCTGCGAGGCGCCGTCCTCATCGTGCGCCAGGAGCTTGGTGGTGCGACGGATGTACTTGCCGTAGGCCGGATGCTTCACCAGGCGCTCGATCTCGACGGCGATGGTCTTTTGCATCTTCGTGCTGACCACGCGACCGGTAAGCCTGCGCGCGCCCACGGCTTCCGGTCCCGATGCCCGCTGCACCGGCGTCTGCGGCGCGGCTGTTTCCTGCGCCGCGCTGTCCTGCGCCGCGCTGTCCTGCGCCGCCTTGTCCTTACCCTTGCGGGCCTTGCTCTGTCGTGGGCTCACGTCTTGCCTCCCGCACTCGCCGCCTGCTTCTCGCGCAGCACGGTCTTCAGGCGCGCGATACCGCGCCGCACCTTGCCGAACTGATCGGGCTTGGGCTGCTGCCCGGTGGCGCGCTGCATCCGCAGCGCGAACTGCTCTTTGCGCAGCTTCACCAGCTCATCGGCGAGCTCTTCCGGGGACTTGCCACGCAGCTCTTTGGCGTCCATCTAGCGAACCTGCCGTTTCACGAACGAGGTGGACACGGAGAGCTTCGAGCCTGCCAGGCGAAATGCCTCGCGGGCCGTAACCTCATCCACGCCCTCCATCTCGAACAACACCTTGCCGGGCTGCACGCGGGCGACGTAGTACTCCACGTTCCCCTTGCCACTGCCCATGCGGACCTCGAGCGGTTTCTTGGTGATCGGGATATCGGGAAATACGCGGATCCAGATCTGTCCGCCGCGCTTCACGTAGCGCGCCATGGCGCGGCGCGCCGCCTCGATCTCGCGCGCGGTCATGCGCGCGCGGCTGGTGGCCTTGAGGCCGAACTCGCCGAACGACACGTTGGCGCCGCGCTGCGCGTAGCCGGGATTGCGGCCCTTGAACTGCTTGCGGAATTTACTGCGCTTGGGCTGAAGCATGAGCGGTCCTGCGCCTTCAGGCCTGCGCTGCCGTCTCGCCGCCGGCCGCGGGCGCGGTAGCGGGTGCCGCGGCGGGGGGCACAGCGGCCGGTGCAGCTCCGGCAGGGGCAGCGGCGGCCGGCACAGCGGCGGTTGGGGCAGCCTCGGCCTCGGCCGCCTGTGCCAGATCGCTCTTGTCGAACACCTCGCCCTTGAAGATCCACACCTTGACGCCGATCACGCCGTAGGTGGTGTGCGCCTCGGAGAGGCCGTAATCGATGTCGGCGCGGAAAGTGTGCAACGGGATGCGGCCCTCACGGTACCACTCGGTGCGCGCGATTTCCGAGCCGTTCAGGCGCCCGGAGACGCGCACCTTCACCCCGAGCGCCCCGCTGCGCATCGTGCTCATGACCGCGCGCTTCATGGCGCGGCGGAACATCACGCGCTTCTCGATCTGCTGCGCGATGGAATCGGCCACCAGCTGCGAATCGAGCTCCGGCTTTCTGATCTCGGCGATGTTCAGGCGCACGTCGTTGACCGACATGCCCAGCAGCGCGGCGGTCTCCTGGCGCAGCTTCTCGATGTCCTCGCCCTTCTTGCCGATGACGATGCCCGGGCGCGCGGTCTGGATCGTGATGTTCACCTTCTTCGCGGCGCGCTCGAGGAGTATGCGGCTGACGGAAGCTTCCTTGAGCTTCTCCTTGAGAAACTCGCGCACACGGAAATCGGTGTTCACGTGCTCCGGGAACTGCCTCTTGCTGGCGTACCAGCGGCTGGTCCAGTCGCGGGTGATTCCGAGGCGTATCCCTATCGGATTGACCTTCTGACCCATGCGTTAATCCTTCTTGCCGTCGCTGACGCCGACGGTGATGTGGCTGTTGCGCTTGATGATGCGCGCCCCGCGACCCTTGGCACGCGCGGCGAAGCGCTTGAGCGAGGGCGCCGCGTCCACATGGATCAGCGACACTTTGAGCTCGTCGATGTCGGCGCCGTGGTTGTGCTCGGCGTTGGCGACCGCGGATTCGATCACCTTGCGCACCAGCTTCGCGCCCTTCTTGGGCATGAACTTCAGCGTCGAGATCGCCTGACCGACGCTTTGGCCGCGCACCACGTCGGCCACGAGGCGGCACTTCTGCGCGGAGATGCGCGCGTAGCGCAGTTTGCAGGTCACTTGCATCGTGTCTGTCCTCGCCCGCCTCAAACGGCCGGGGCGGCCTCCACCTTGCGATCGCCGGAATGCGCCTTGAAGGTGCGCGTCGGCGCGAACTCGCCGAGCTTGTGGCCGACCATGTTCTCGGTGATCAGCACCGGAATGTGCTGACGGCCGTTGTGTACGGCGATGGTGAGTCCCACCATTTCCGGAATCACCACGGAGCGGCGCGACCAGGTCTTGATGGGTTTGCGGTCGTTGCGGGCGGCCGCCGTCTGCACCTTCTTCGCGAGGTGCAGATCGACGAACGGGCCCTTCTTCAATGAACGTGGCATAGGTGTCTCGTTAGCGGATGCGGTTCCTGCGGCGCTGGACGATCATGTTGTCCGTGCGCTTGTTGTGACGGGTCTTGAGTCCCTTGGTATTCCAGCCCCACGGCGATACCGGATGCGGATTGCCCTGGCCCGACTTGCCCTCGCCGCCGCCGTGCGGGTGATCGACCGGGTTCATGGCGAGCCCGCGCACCGTCGGGCGGATGCCGCGCCAGCGCTTGGCGCCCGCCTTGCCGTAGCTTCGCAGGTTGTGCTCGTCGTTCCCTACTTCGCCGATCGTGGCGCGGCAGTCGATGTGCACCTTGCGAATCTCGCCGGACTTGAGACGCAGGTACGCATAGATGCCTTCTCGCGCGGTGAATGACACCGAAGCTCCCGCGCTCCGCGCCAGCTGCCCCCCGCGGCCGGGCTTCATCTCCACGTTGTGGATGGTGGAACCCACCGGGACGTGGCGCAGCGACATGGCGTTGCCTGATTTGATCGGGGCCTCCGCGCCCGAGCGCACTTCGTCGCCCGCTTTCAGGCCCTTGGGCGCGAGAATGTAGCGCCACTCGCCGTCCGGATACTTGATGAGCGCGATGTGACCGGTGCGGTTCGGGTCGTATTCCAACCGCTCGACGACGCCGGTGATGCCGTCCTTGTCGCGCTTGAAGTCGATGATGCGGTACTTCTGGCGCGTGCCGCCGCCATGATGGCGCGTGGTGATGCGGCCGGAGTGGTTGCGCGCCCCGGTCTTGTTCTGGTGCGCGGTGAGCGCCATGTGCGGCCCGCCCTTGTGCAGATGCGAGCGATCGACCTTGACCACGGCGCGCGAGCCGGGCGTGCGGGGCTTGTATTTGATGAGAGCCATGCTTGCTCGTCCTGTCAGGCCTTGGCGCGGGCTTCGTAATCGATGGTCTGTCCGCTCGCCAGACTCACGTAGGCCTTCTTCCAGTCCTGGGTGCGTCCCACGCTGCGCCCGAAGCGGCGCAACTTACCGGGCTCGTTCACCACCTGCACGCCCGCCACCTTGACGTCGAACATCAGCTCCACCGCCTTCGCGATATCGGTCTTGGTCGCATCGCGGCGCACCCGGAAGGTGTACTGGTTGTGGTTTTGCATCGCGAGCGAGGTTTTCTCGGTCACGTGCGGAGCGATCAGCACGCTCATCAGCTGCTCGCGGTTCACTGCAGGCGCTCCTCGATCAGTTTCACTGCGCCCACGGTCATCAGCACCTTGTCGTAAGCGGCGAGCGAGACGGGATTGAGGGCCGGCGCCTCGATCACCTCGACGTGCGGCAGGTTGCGCGCGGCGAGAGAGAGCTTCTCATCGGTCGCTTCCACCACGATCAGCACCGAGGGGAGCGACCAGGCCTTGAGCTGCTGCGCCAGGAGCCTCGTCTTCGGCGCCGTCAGCTCGATGCCATCGGTGACCAGCAGCCGCTCGGTGCGCGCCAGCTCCGAGAGCATTGCGCGGATGGCGCCGCGATACATCTTGCGGTTGACCTTCTGCGTGAAATCGCGCGGCTTGGCCGCGAAGGTCCGGCCACCGCCGACCCACAGCGGTGAGCGGTTGGAGCCGACGCGCGCCTGGCCGGTGCCCTTCTGGGCCCAGGGCTTTCTGCCGCCGCCGCGCACCTCGGCGCGTGATTTTTGCGCCTTGGTGCCCGCGCGGCCCGCGGCCCGGTAGGCGGTGATCACCTGGTGCACCAGCGCTTCGTTGAACTTGCGCCCGAAGGTGGCTTCCGACACCTGCAGCGTCGACTCGCCGTTGACTGATTTGAGTTTCATGGCCGGCTTCCCGTGCGCTGCACTCATTTCCTGGCGGCCCGGCCGGCATCCTGCGGCTTCGCAGGTCCTGACTTGATCGGCGCCACGGTCTTGCGGTTCGCGCGCCGCGCGGCCTTCAGCGAGGGACGCACGATCACCTGCGCGCCCTCCGCGCCCGGCACCGGGCCACGAATCAGGAGCAGGTTTCTCTCCAGATCCACCTGCACGACGCGCAGGTTCTCCGTCGTGCGGCGCACGACGCCCATGTGGCCTGACATGCGCCGGCCCTTGAATACGCGGCCCGGAGTCTGGCGCTGGCCGATGGAGCCCGGCGCGCGATGCGAGAGCGAGTTACCGTGGCTCGCGTAACCGCCGGCGAAGTTGTGACGCTTCATGACGCCGGCGAAGCCCTTGCCGATGGTCGTGCCGGTAACGTCGACTTTCTCGCCTTCCTTGAAGATGTCGGCGCGGATTTCGCTGCCAGCTTTCAGCTCCGTCTTGTCGGCGTCGGCGAGACGAAACTCGACCAGGGCCTTGCCCGGAGCGACGTTGGCGCGCGCGTAGTGGCCCGCCACGGCCTTCGAATACAGCTGCGGGCGGCGCGTGCCGTAAGTGACCTGCACGGCGCGATACCCGTCTTTGTCCTGCGCCTTCACCTGCGTGACGCGGTTCGGCAGAACCTCGATCACGGTCACCGGCACCGTTTCGCCGGCCTCGGTGAACACGCGCGTCATGCCCGCCTTGCGGCCGACCAGTCCAATAGCCATCTGATTCCTCTCATCCCGCCCGCCGCGAAGCGCCCGCGCGGGCGCCCCGCAAGTCCCCATCGGCCTGGGTTAAGTCGTTGAGACAACAGGAGATTTGCACAGCCAGAAGGCGGTGCTGCTCTCGAGTGGTCTTGGAGCTTCTGCAAGGCCCGAAAGGGCTCGCTCCAACCTCGCCCGATGCCGCTTGAGCGACCGGCCATCCGGCTTCCCGGGGGCCGAAAAGGGCGCGCAGTATAGGCGCGCCGCTTCGCTCAATCAACCGAAAATCCCGGGCATCCGTGCATCATTCGCCGTGCTCGGTGCCCTGCGCGGCCGCCTCGCGACGACTTGCCATCCGTGACCCGGCAGCCGACCGGCGGCGGACTGTGAGCCGGGCGCCGAGGATGGGGTACTCCCCGGGGCGTCAGTGAGGCGTATACCAAGGTGATGAAATTTCGGCGAGTAATTTCAATGAGTTAACGGAGGCCGATTCCTGACCTCGTTTGTTTTCCTTTGGAGGTGCTGCGTGCGCGCTTGCAGGCGCTGCGCACCGGCCCCGGGGACTGCGTGTCCCGGTGGGCCCGGGCGCTAAATCAGTTCAGCTTGATCTGCACGTCCACGCCCGCGGGGAGCTCGAGCTTCATCAGGGCGTCCACCGTCTTGTCGGTGGGATTCATGATGTCCATGAGGCGCTTGTGGGTGCGCAGCTCGAACTGGTCGCGCGCATCCTTGTCCGCGTGCGGGGAGACCAGCACGGTGAAGCGCTCCATCTTGGTGGGCAGCGGCACCGGACCCTTGACCGTTGCGCCGGTGCGCTTGGCCGTCTCCACGATCTCTTTCGCAGAGCTGTCGATCAGGCGATGGTCGAATGCCTTCAAGCGGATACGGATGTTCTGATTAGCCATTGCCTGGTCTCACTTCATGCACGGCGCGAAGCGCCGGAAAATATCGTTTGCGACGCCTGGTTACTTGAGGATCTTCGCCACGACGCCGGCGCCGACGGTCTTGCCGCCCTCGCGGATCGCAAAGCGCAGTCCGTCTTCCATCGCAATCGGGCTGATCAGCTCGATCGTCATCTTGATGTTGTCCCCGGGCATCACCATCTCCACCCCGGCCGGCAACTCGATCGTCCCCGTCACATCCGTCGTGCGAAAGTAAAACTGCGGCCGATAGCCCTTGAAGAACGGCGTGTGCCGCCCGCCCTCCTCCTTCGTCAGCACGTACACCTCGCACTCAAAGTGCGTGTGCGGGGTGATGCTGCCGGGCTTCGCCAGCACCTGCCCGCGCTCAACCTCCTCGCGCTTGGTGCCGCGCAACAGCACCCCCACGTTGTCCCCCGCCTGCCCCTCATCCAGGAGCTTGCGGAACATCTCCACCCCCGTGCACACCGTCTTCACCGTGGGCTTCAGCCCCACGATCTCCACCTCATCGTTCACCTTGATGATCCCGCGCTCGATGCGCCCCGTCACCACCGTGCCGCGACCTGAGATCGAGAACACATCCTCCACCGGCATCAAAAACGGCTTCTCCATCTCGCGCTTGGGGATCGGGATGTACCTGTCCATCTCCTCCACCAGCTTCACCACCGCGCGGCACCCCGATCTCGCTCTTGTCCCCCTCCAGCGCCTTCAGCGCCGACCCAATGATGATCGGGGTCTTGTCGCCGGGGAACTTGTACACCGTCAGCAGCTCGCGCACCTCCATCTCCACCAGCTCCAGCAGCTCCTTGTCATCCACCATGTCCGCCTTGTTCATGAACACCACGATGTACGGCACGCCCACCTGGCGCGCCAGCAGGATGTGCTCGCGCGTCTGCGGCATCGGACCATCCGCCGCCGACACCACCAGGATCGCCCCGTCCATCTGCGCCGCACCCGTGATCATGTTCTTCACGTAGTCCGCGTGCCCGGGGCAGTCCACGTGCGCGTAGTGCCGCTGTCTTGCTCTGGTACTCCACGTGCGCGGTCGAGATCGTGATCCCGCGCGCCTTCTCTTCCGGGCGCCTTGTCAATCTGGTCATACGCCATGAACTGACCGCCGTAGCGTCTCGGCCATCACCTTCGTCAGCGCCGCCGTCAAGCGTCGTCTTCCCATGGTCCACGTGACCAATCGTCCCCACGTTCACGTGCGGCTTGTTGCGCTCGAATTTCTCTTTCGACATGGCGTAGTATCCTCGGACTGTGCCCTGTTAAAGCGTGGCAGTTACTTCTTGATGATCCCGTCAGCGATGTTGGGCGGCACTTCCACGTACTTCTCGAATTCCATGGTGAAGGTGGCGCGGCCCTGGCTCATGGAGCGCACCGTGGTCGCATAACCAAACATCTCCGACAGCGGCACGTCGGCCGTGATGACCTTGCCGGACGGGCGTCTCGTCCATACCCGTGATCTGCCCGCGGCGGCGGTTCAGGTCGCCGATGACATCGCCGGAATACTCCTCGGGCGTCACGACCTCCACCTTCATGATGGGCTCGAGCAGGACGGGCTTGGCGCTGCTTGAACCCTTCCTTGAAGCCCATCGAGCCCGCGATCTTGAACGCCATTTCGTTCGAATCGACGTCGTGGTACGACCCGTCGAACGCGGTCACCTTCACGTCCACGACCGGGTAGCCGGCGATGACGCCCGTGTCGACCGCTTCCTTGATGCCCTTGTCCACGGCCGGAATGAACTCGCGGGGCACGGCGCCGCCGACGATGCCGTTCACGAACTCGTATCCCTTGCCGGGCATTCGGCTCGAGCTTCAGCCAGATGTGACCGTACTGGCCGCGGCCGCCGGACTGGCGGATGAACTTGCCTTCGGACTCGACCTTGCCGCGAATCGTCTCGCGGTAGGCGACCTGCGGCTTGCCGACGTTCGCTTCGACCTTGAACTCGCGCCGCATGCGGTCGACGATGATTTCGAGGTGCAGCTCGCCCATGCCGGAAATGATGGTCTGGCCCGACTCCTGGTCCGTAGCCATCCGGAAAGAAGGGTCTTCCTTCGCGAGGCGCTGAAGCGCCAAGCCCATCTTCTCCTGGTCCGCCTTCGTCTTCGGCTCGACGGCCACGGAGATCACCGGCGCCGGAAATACCATCTTCTCGAGCGTGATGACCTTCTCGAGGTCGCACAGCGTATCGCCGGTGATGACGTCCTTCAGACCCACCGCCGCGGCGATATCGCCCGCGCGCACTTCCTTGATCTCGGTGCGCTCGCTCGCGTGCATCTGCAGAAGGCGTCCGATCCGCTCCTTCTTGTCCTTGGTCGGCACGTACACGGTGTCGCCCGAGTTGAGCGTGCCGGAGTACACGCGGAAGAACGTCAGGTTGCCGACGAACGGGATCGTTCAGAATCTTGAATGCCAGGGCCGCGAAAGGCTCCTCATCGCTCGCCTTGCGCGTCGCTGGCTCGCCGTCGGCATCCATGCCCTTTACGGGGGGCATTTCAGGCGGCGACGGCATGAACTCGATGACGGCATCGAGCAGCGCCTGCACACCCTTGTTCTTGAACGCCGTGCCGCACATGACCAGCACGATCTCGTTCTTGATGGCGCGGTGACGCAGCCCCTGCCGGATCTCCGCCTCGGACAGCTCCTCGCCTTCGAGGTACTTGTTCAGCAGCTGCTCGTTCGCCCTCGGCAGCCGCCTCGATCATCTTTGCGCGGTATTCCTCGGCCTGCGGCCTGAGGCTCGCGGGAATCTCGCGGTACTCGAACTTCATCCCCTGGGTTTCCATGTCCCAGTAGATGGCCTTCATGCGGATGAGATCGACGACGCCCTCGAAGTCCTCTTCGGCGCCGATCGGCACCTGGATCGGCACCGGATTGCCGCGCAGGCGGGCCCTGGATCTGTCGATGCAGCGGAAGAAGTTCGCGCCGGCGCGATCCATCTTGTTGACGAACGCGATGCGCGGAACGGCATAGCGGTTCATCTGCCGCCAGACCGTCTCCGACTGCGGCTGCACGCCCGACACCGCGCAGAACAGTGCGACGGCGCTATCGAGCACGCGCAGCGAACGCTCGACTTCGATAGTGAAGTCGACGTGGCCGGGCGTGTCGATGATGTTGATCCGGTGCTCGGGGAAGCTGTTGTCCATCCCCTTCCAGAAGCAGGTCGTGGCGGCGGCCGTGATGGTGATGCCGCGCTCCTGTTCCTGCTCCATGTAGTCCATGACAGCCGCGCCGTCGTGAACTTCACCGATCTTGTGCGACACGCCTGTATAAAACAGGATGCGTTCGGTCGTCGTCGTCTTCCCCGCGTCGATGTGCGCGGAGATGCCGATGTTCCGATACCGCTCGATTGGCGTCGCGCGTGCCACAGTAACTGACGATCCTATAGAGGGCCGACTGGCCCAGTGGCCGCTGGCCTTACCAGCGGTAGTGGGCGAAGGCCTTGTTGGCCTCCGCCATGCGATGCGTGTCCTCGCGCTTGCGGACGGCGGCACCGCGGTTTTCCGCGGCATCCATCAGTTCGTGCGCGAGGCGAAACGCCATGGACTTCTCGCTGCGGTCACGAGCAGCCTCGATGACCCAGCGCATGGCCAGTGTCTGGCGGCGAGTCGAGCGAACTTCAACCGGCACCTGGTAGGTGGCGCCACCGACACGGCGTGACTTCACTTCGACGACGGGCTTGACGTTGTCCAGCGCAGCGGACAGCACGCTCGATCGACTCGGCGCCCTTCTTGCCGGTCTTCTCGCCAATACGGTCGAGCGCGCCGTAAATGATGCGCTCGGCCGCCGACTTCTTGCCGCTCTTCATGATGACGTTCATGAACTTGGCCAGCATGTCGTTGTTGAATTTCGGGTCCGGCAGAATGGTGCGGACCGGGGCTTGGGCTCGACGAGACATATGCGATACCTCCTTACTTCTTCGGCCGCTTGGCGCCGTACTTGGAGCGCGCCTGCTTGCGCTCGCCGACGCCGGCGCAGTCGAGCGTGCCGCGCACCGTGTGGTAGCGCACTCCCGGGAGATCCTTCACGCGGCCGCCGCGGATCAGCACTACCGAGTGCTCCTGCAGGTTGTGGCCTTCGCCACCGATGTAGCTGGTGACCTCGTAGCCGTTGGTCAGCCGGACACGGCAGACCTTGCGCAGGGCCGAATTCGGCTTTTTCGGCGTCGTGGTGTACACGCGCGTGCACACGCCGCGCTTCTGCGGGGAGGCCCCGAGCGCCGGAACCTTCGTTTTCTCTGCCCTGGTCCGGCGCGGTTGCCGGATAAGCTGACCAGTGGTCGCCATACTGTGATCTCCAAGATTCCTGCGTCGACAAGCGACGCTCGAGAGACACCGGGCCGCCTTCGAGAGGCGGCCCGGTGCTGAAGTCGCTGCTTTCGACCCGGCGTGCATAAGGGCCGGATCGATAAAGGCCGGCGATTCTAGGTAGCTGTACCCGGGGTGTCAACCGGCCGGACCCGCGCGTGCGCTGCCCGCCTCTGCCGAAGCCGAAGGAGGCTCCGGGGGGTCCCACGGCCCGTGGTCGCGCGATCGATTAGTCGCACCGGCCTCAGTTAGGATACTGAATGACTTACTTTGTACCCCGGTCGCGCCGCTCACCCCCGGAATGGCGTAGCGACGTGCAGATCCGCCCCGCCGCCCGCACCGACATCCCGCAGCTGCTGCCCCTCATCCGCCGCTACTGGGAGTTCGAGGGCATCACCGGCTTCGAAGCGCTGCGCATCGAGCTGCTGCTGCAGCGGCTGCTCGCCGACTCCGCCGCTGGGGCGATCTGGCTGGCCGAGTCGCAGGGGGCGTGTGCGGCTACCTGACCGTGGTGCTGGTGATGAGTGTCGAGCACGGCGGACTCATGGGTGAGATCGACGAGTTCTTCGTGCTGCCCGAGGAGCGCTCGCGCGGCACCGGGGCGCGGCTGCTGGCGGCAGCGGAGGAGACGCTCGCGCGGCGCGGCTGTGTACGGCTGCAACTGCAGCTCGGGACCGCCAACACCCGGGGGCGGGCGTTTTATCAGCGCCACGGATACGACCGGCGTTCAGGTCTACGAGCTCTACGACAAGCCCCTCCTGTGAGGCTCGCCACGCCGCCGCCCGCGCACCAGCCCGGCGCAGCTTGCCGCGCGAAAGCCTAAGGCGTCAGCTGGAACCTGATGCGAACGCGCAGCGTGCCGTCGACCGCCTTGTGATCGCGTTCTGCAGGATAGAAGTTCGCCTGCTGCGTCCAGCGCATGGCGGCCTGATCGAGCTCCGGCACACCCGAGGACTCGTAAACGGCCGCCTTTTCCAGGCAGCCGCTCGAGGATACCCACGCCTCCACCGTAACTATCCCCTCGAAGCGGGCGTGCCAGCTCGTATCCGGATAGAAAGAGTTCGGCGCGGAGTTGTCCGCGGCAAGCGCGGGCAGCTCGCGGCCCGAGGTGAGGATGACCCCGAGCGGACAAGGCCCCTCGCGCAGCTGAGCCGCGGTTTCGCTGCCCTCGGCACGCTCCTGTCTGCTCAGCGCCGCGGCCAGCTCGCCGCGAGCCTCGTTGTAGACCGCGAGCATGGCTGCGAACGAGCCCGTCAGGTGCTCGATCGCCGCAGTGCGTGCCTCGAGCGTCTCGGCTGACATTGCGGCGGCAAACTCGGCATCGAGGCTGGCACGCGCCGCGGCGATGCGTGCCGCCGGCCCCCCGACGGCCGGCGCGGGCAAAGTATCCGCCAGTCTCTGCACGCTCTGCTCGTGAAGTGCGAAGCTCTCCTCGAAAGCCAGCCGCCACTCGAGGAGATTGCAGCGATAGCTCTCCTGCCACAGCAGCTCGCGGGCCGCGCCGAGCGTCGCCCGCAGGGCGTCAGCCGCTCCGGCCGCCCCCTGTGCCGTGGCCTGTGAAGCCAGCTCTTTAAGCCGTCTCTCGTGCTCGGGAGTGAGCAGGAGCTTCTCGAGCTCCTGTAGTGAGGCGCGATGGGCGGGATCGAAGCGCTCGACGTGGGCGTACACCTGCCAGTTGACGCGATGCAGCGCCTCGATCGCCTCATCGAGCTGCGCTGCGGACTCGGGCGCGGGTGGCTCGGGATAGCGGAACGGGGGACCGGCCGCCGCGGCCATGGCCGGCGCGGACAGGAGCGCCGCACACAGAGCCAGTCCGAGAGCGGTGGCCGCGCGCCGGCGGAGCTCGCGCACCTGGCTACTCCGTGATCGTGAAACTCTTGGTGAGCGTTCCGCGGATGTCCTCCATCTGCCGCGGCAGGAGCTGGTTCTCGGTGTTGTAAACGAGCTCGTACAGCGGTCGCGCGGCGTGCTCGGCAACGGGGCTCGGGGGCTTCTCGCCGCTCGCGACGGTACGGATCCAGAAGGTCTTGTACTGGTCGTCGTGCTGCGCGGTGCCGGTGAAGTCGCCGTCGCGCCGGCGCATGTGGTTCCAGCGCTCGCGAGCCTCCTTGCCGGCGTCGTCCCCGGGCTCGGGCTGGCGGTAGGCCGCGACCCAGGTCTTGCGGTCACGGTCCTGCGACAGGACGATTCCGCCGATGTCCCAGCTGACCTGGCCGTGATCGATCATATAGGCCATCTGCAGATCGAGTGCGCTCTGCGGGCCGAGCGGCAGCAGACCGCTGGTGTGCAGCTGCAGGCGCGGCGACTCGAAGCGCAGCCCCTTCTGCACGTCGTACTGCAGCGCGATGTGATCGAAGAGCGCCGGGCGCAGATCGCGCCGGTCGAGAAACGCGCGCCACTGCGGCAGCGAGCCGGTGTAGGTGAGATACACGTAGTCGGCGAGGAACTTGAGCAGCTCCGTCACGGTGTCGGCAAGCGCGCTCGGCGTGGCGCTCATGAGGCCCACGTAGCCGTCGGGCGTCGGGAGCGCCAGCACCACGACGTAGGCATCGATATAACCGAGCGACCAGGTGCGCAGCTGCCAGATGCGTCCGTAGTGATCGTGCAGCAGGCTCTCCTGCTGAGCAGGTCCCAGCGAGGTGATGCGCACGGCCTGCGTGCCGATCATGCGCGGGGTCTTCACGCCCCTGAGCAGCAGGTCCATGAAAGCCTTCGAATCGTGGTAGCGGTGCTCATCCACGGCCGCTCCCGGGTATTGCAGGTGAAACAGGCCGGCCGCGGCCACGTCCGCGCAATGCCACACGCGACCATCGCCCGGCAGCGCGACTTCGCTGCCGGCGCAGCTGTGGGCGTCCCAGGAGCGGTCGTCCTCCTGGGCCATCAGGCAAGGATCGAAGGACTGGTAGAGCGTGGCGAGGAGCTTGGCGGAGTCATGTGGGAAGACGTTGTCCGCCTCGGCCGCGAGCAGCCGCGCCTGCTGCTCGCGGAAATACTTCAGGAACGCGGCGCGAAAGCTGTGCGCGAATTCCGGGTAGGGGAGCGGCAGCGCGAAGCTTTCCCTGAACTCGGCGACGATGGAGCCCTGCAGGAGCTTCGGGATGCCGAAGGACTCGCGGGTCCCGAACACCGCGGCCTTGTCGGAGCCGTTGAGCACCCGCTCGATGGGCAGCGCGTAGTTCAGATTCTCGTTGGGGGACTTGCCGGTCACCACGCCGACCACCCTCGCCGCGGCATCGAGCAGCGGTCCGCCGCTGTTGCCGGGCGAGGCGGCCGCGGAGAAGCGCAGCCATTTCCACTCACCGTCCTGCGCCTCGGGCGTGAAGGAGGTGAGCAGTCCGTCGCGGATCACTACCCCTTCTCCGAGCGCGTTGCCGACGGCAAACACCGCGTCGTCCAGCGCCGCGGTGGTGCTGGTCGCAAACGGCGTGACGGCAGGCGCGCCGCTGACCGTGAACACCACGAAGTCCTCGTGCAGCGCAAACTTCAGCACGCGCTCGATGGTATAGACCTTGCCCGCGCCGTCGCGGATGCCGGGTACGCCGAACTGGCTGCCGACGCCGGCGATCAGCACGTGCGCCGCCGTCACGAACGTATCGGGCCCCAGGGCGAAGGCGGTGCCGACCGGCCAGTAGGCGTCGTTGCGCTCGGCGAACGGTATGAGCTCGAGCGGCAGGGGCTTCTCGTAGGTGAGGGAATCCTTCAGTGGTTTGCGGATCACGACTTCGAAGGTGGCCGCCCGCACCTGTTTCTGCAGCTCGGCGCTGAGTGTCCCCACAGCGCCGACGCTGGCGGGCGCGGCGGCGATCAGTGACACCGCCATCAGACCCCAGGCACGGGCGCGAAACCTGCGGTCACGCATGCAGCTGTGCATAGACCTTCATACCGCCCGTTCCGCGGGCCGTTCTTGGGTATGAGCATTAGAATAGTCGAGACACAGCGGCAGGACCATCGGTGGGCGCAGCCATGGATGATCCGTACGACCTCGCACGGTATGTGCTGGCACAGCAGCCGGTGTACGCGCGGGTATGCGAGGAGCTCGCCGCCGGTCGCAAGCAAAGCCACTGGATGTGGTTCATCTTTCCGCAGTTGCAGGGCCTGGGTTCGAGCCCCGCCGCCGCGCGCTACGCCATCGGCTCACTGGCTGAAGCGCGCGCCTACCTCGCGCATCCACTGCTCGGCGCACGGCTGCGCGAATGTACGCAGCTCGTGAACCGCGTGCAGGGCCGCACGGCGCAGGCGATCTTCGGTTATCCCGACGAGCTGAAATTCCGCTCCTGCATGACGCTGTTCGCGTACGCCTGCGGGGAGCGCGCCGCCGGGGCGCCGGACGAGGCGGAGGCTGCCCGTTCCCAGGCGGAGGGCGCGTTCGGGGAGGCGCTGCGGCGCTACTTCGCGGGCGAGGAGGATCCGCTTACCCGCAGGCTCCTCACTTCGGCCGTCTGAACTTCAGCTTCCGGGTCTCCCCGCGCCGCCGCGCGCGCTTTCAGCGCTACCTGCCTGCGGCAGCGCCGCTGAGCCGCTCGGCGAGGCGCCGCTTCACGTCCGCCCACTGCGCCGCGATGATGGAATAGCGCGCGGAGTCACGCGGGGTGAGGTCGGCTGCCAGACGGTGCGCGCGCAGCACGCCCTCGAACTCCGCCCCGATGCGCGCGAGCGCCGAGCGTGAGCGCTCGTTGCGCGCGTCGGTGTGGAAACACACGCGCTGCACGCCGCCAGCTCTCGAACGCATGCGTGAGCATCAGGAGCTTGGCTTCGGTGTTGGCCGCGGTGCGGATGGCGTCGCCCGCGAGCCAGGTGTAGCCGATCTCGCAGCCGTCGGGAGCTGCGCGCGCGGCCTGCGGATGACCCACCGGCCACGCCCAGCGTTCGATGTCGAAGAAGCGCGTCGAGCCGATGACCGTGCCGTCGGTGCTGCGCACGGTGGCAAAGGGCAGCGCCGTGCCCGCCTCGCGCCAGGAGATCGCCGTGTCCACGTACTGCGCCATGTCCGCCACCGAGAGCGGCACGGCGGTCCACTGGTAAAGCGCGAGCCCCGGGTCGCGGCGCGCAGCGGCGACCAGGCCCGGCACATGCGCGCGTGCGAGCGGCTCGAGCCGCACGTGAATGCCGCTGAGAACGGTGTGGGTGGAATCCTCTGTGATGACGCTCATCGTGCTTCGATCCGGCTCAGCGGAGCCAAAAAAAAACGGGCCGGCGACACACGCCGGCCCGCTCGAGTTCAGCGCACCGCGGCCGCTGCCCCGCGCAGCTGCGCCGCGCTGGCCGCCGCAGCCCGCTCAGCCTGCGGCGCTTTCCGACTCTTCGCCGACGCTGGTCTCTTCCGTGTCCGGCAGTCCGCCGCCCACGTCCATGAAGCTGCGCCGGTCGGCGCCTTCCATCTTCTTGCGCCGCGAGGCGTGGGCCGCAAAGCCCGTGCCCGCCGGGATCAGACGGCCGACGATGACGTTCTCCTTGAGCCCGCGCAGGTCGTCCTTGAGCCCGCGCACCGCCGCTTCGGTCAGCACGCGCGTGGTCTCCTGGAAGGAGGCCGCGGAGATGAACGACTCGGTCGCGAGCGAGGCCTTGGTGATGCCGAGCAGCACCGGCTGCAGCCGCGCCCCCTTCTTACCGTCGGTCTGGGCGCGGTCGTTGATGTCGAGCGCGCGCGAGCGGTCGAGCTGCTCGCCGCGCAGCAGCGCCGTCTCGCCCGCCTCCTGCACCTCGGTCTTGCGCAGCATCTGGCGGATGATCACCTCGATGTGCTTGTCGTTGATCTTCACGCCCTGCAGGCGGTAGACGTCCTGGATCTCGCGCACCAGGTAGTTGGCGAGTGCCTCGACGCCCTGCAGGCGCAGGATGTCGTGCGGGTTGGGCTCGCCGTCGGCGATCACCTCGCCGCGCTCCACCGTCTCACCTTCGAACACGTTGAGCTGACGCCACTTCGGAATCAGCTCCTCGTACTTCTCGCCGTCGTCCGAGGTGATGATCAGGCGCCGCTTGCCCTTGGTCTCCTTGCCGAAGCTCACGGTGCCCGGACTTCTCCGCGAGGATCGCCGGGTCCTTGGGCTTTCTCGCCTCGAACAGGTCCGCCACGCGCGGCAGACCGCCGGTGATGTCGCGCGTCTTGGAAGACTCCTGCGGGATGCGCGCGATGACATCGCCCACCGACACGCGCGCGCCGTCCTCGAGCGACACGAGCGCGCCCGGGGGCAGCGTATAGACGGCCGGGATCTCGGTGTTCGCGAAGGTGACCTCCTTGCCCTTGCTGTTCACCAGCTTCATCGTGGCACGCAGATCCTTGCCGCCGCGCTGCTTGGTGTCGAGCACCACGGTGCTGGAGAGGCCCGTGACCTCATCCACCTGCGAGGTGACGGTGAGTCCGTCCACGAAGTCCTGGAACTTCACGAACCCTGCGACCTCGGTCACCACCGGGTGGGTATGCGGATCCCAGGTGGCGACCACCTGGCCTGCGCCCACCGTGGCGCCTTCCTTCGCGCTGATCACCGCGCCGTAGGGAATCTTGTAGCGCTCGCGCTCGCGGCCGAAGTCATCGACCACGCCGATCTCGCCCGAGCGCGAAACGGCCACCAGGTGCCCTTTCTCGTGCTGCACGGTCTTGACGTGATGGAAGCGGATCACGCCCTTGTTGCGCACCTCGACACTGCTGGCCGCGGCCGCCCGCGAGGCGGCGCCGCCGATGTGGAAGGTGCGCATGGTGAGCTGCGTACCCGGCTCGCCGATCGACTGCGCGGCGATGACGCCGACGGCTTCGCCGATGGAGATCGGCCGGCCGCGCGCCAGATCGCGCCCGTAGCAGTGCGAGCACACCCCGTAGCGCGTCTCGCAGGTGATCGGGGAGCGCACCTTGATCTGGTCCACGCCCTCGGTCTCGAGCAGCCGCACCATCTTCTCATCGAGCAGCGCGCCGTTGGGTATCAGCACCTCCTTGGCGCCGGGCTTGATGATGTCTTCCGCCAGCACGCGCCCCAGCACGCGCTCACCGAGCGCCTCGACCACATCGCCTCCCTCGACCAGCGGCGTCATGGCGAGTCCGTTCGAGGTGCCGCAGTCGATCTCGGTCACCACCAGGTCCTGCGCCACATCGACCAGGCGGCGCGTGAGGTAGCCGGAGTTCGCCGTCTTCAGCGCCGTGTCGGCCAGACCCTTGCGGGCGCCGTGCGTGGAGATGAAGTACTGCAGCACGTTCAGGCCCTCGCGGAAGTTCGCCGTGATCGGCGTCTCGATGATCGAGCCGTCGGGCTTGGCCATGAGGCCGCGCATGCCGGCGAGCTGGCGGATCTGCGCCGCGGAGCCGCGCGCGCCCGAGTCGGCCATCATGAAGATCGAGTTGAAGGACTTCTGCTTATGGCGTGCCCCCTTCAGGTCGGTCGCCTCCTCCGAGCCGAGCTTCTCCATCATGGCCTTCGCCACCTGGTCGTTCGCCCGCGACCAGATGTCGACCACCTTGTTGTAGCGCTCGCCGTTGGTGACCAGACCCGAGGCGTACTGGTCCTGGATCTCCTTCACCTCGTTGTCGGCGGAGGTGACGATGCGGGTCTTCTGCTCCGGGATGACGATGTCGTCGATGCCGAAGGAAACCCCGGCGCGCGTGGCGTAATGGAAGCCGGTGTACATGAGCTGGTCGGCGAACACCACGGTTTCCTTGAGCCCGAGCGCGCGGTAGCACGCGTTGATGGTCGCCGAGATCGCCTTCTTGGTCATGTCCTGGTTGATGAGATCGAAGGCCAGGCCCCTGGGCAGGATCTCGAACAGCAGCGCACGGCCCACCGTCGTGTCGACGGTGCGGATACGCTCGGTGAGCGTGCCGCCCTCGCCACGCACGTGCTCGCGCAGTCGCACGCGCACTCTCGCCTGCAGCTCCACGCCGCGGCTCTCGTAGGCGCGATGCACCTCGGCCCCGTCGGCGAAGAACATGCCTTCGCCCTTGGCGCCGATGCGCTCGCGCGTCATGTAGTAAAGCCCGAGCACCACGTCCTGCGAGGGCACGATGATCGGGTCGCCGTTGGCGGGCGAGAGGATGTTGTTCGAGGACATCATCAGTGCGCGCGCCTCGAGCTGCGCTTCCAGCGACAGCGGCACGTGCACGGCCATCTGGTCGCCGTCGAAGTCGGCGTTGAAGGCCGTACACACCAGCGGATGCAGCTGGATCGCCTTGCCCTCCACCAGCAGCGGCTCGAACGCCTGGATCCCCAGGCGGTGCAGCGTCGGGGCGCGATTCAGCAGCACCGGATGCTCGCGGATCACCTCTTCGAGGATGTCCCACACCTCCGGTCCTTCGCGCTCCACCAGGCGCTTGGCGGCCTTGATGGTAGAGGCCTCCCCGCGCAGCTGCAGCTTCTGGAAGATGAAGGGCTTGAAGAGCTCGAGCGCCATCTTCTTCGGCAGTCCGCACTGGTGCAGCCGCAGCTGCGGGCCGACCACGATCACCGAGCGGCCCGAGTAGTCGACGCGCTTGCCGAGCAGGTTCTGGCGGAAGCGCCCCTGCTTGCCCTTGATCATGTCGGCGAGTGACTTGAGCGGACGCTTGTTGGTGCCGGTGATGGCGCGGCCGCGGCGGCCGTTGTCGAGCAGCGCATCGACCGCCTCCTGCAGCATGCGCTTCTCGTTGCGCACGATGATGTCGGGCGCGTTGAGCTCGAGCAGCCGGCGCAGGCGGTTGTTGCGATTGATGACGCGGCGGTACAGGTCGTTCAGGTCCGAGGTCGCGAAGCGCCCGCCATCGAGCGGCACGAGCGGCCGCAGGTCCGGCGGCAGCACCGGCAGCACCGTCATCACCATCCACTCGGGCTTGTTGCCCGACTCGACGAACGACTCGATGAGCTTTAAGCGTTTGGAGAGGCGCTTGAGCTTGGTCTCCGAGGAGGTGCCGGCCATCTCCTCGCGCACCTTGGCGATCTCGGCGGTGAGATCGATGGTGCGCATGAGCTCGTACACCGCTTCCGCGCCCATGCGGGCGTCGAACTCGTCGCCGTGCTCCTCGATGGCCTCGAGATACATCTCATCCGTGAGCAGCTGCCCGCGCTGCATCGGGGTCATACCCGGGTCGATGACCACGAAGGCCTCGAAGTAGAGCACGCGCTCGATCTCGCGCAGCGTCATGTCGAGCATCAGGCCGATGCGCGAGGGGAGCGACTTCAGGAACCAGATGTGCGCGGTCGGGCTCGCCAGCTCGATGTGCCCCATGCGCTCGCGCCGCACTTTCGACTGAGTCACTTCGACGCCGCACTTCTCGCACACCACGCCGCGGTGCTTGAGCCGCTTGTACTTGCCGCACAGGCACTCGTAGTCCTTCACCGGGCCGAAGATCTTGGCGCAGAACAGCCCGTCCCTCTCCGGCTTGAAGGTACGGTAGTTGATGGTCTCGGGCTTTTTCACCTCCCCGTACGACCAGGCGCGGATCATCTCCGGCGACGCGAGCCCGATCTTGATCGAATCGAAGTGCTCGACCGGAGCGTGCTGCTTGAACAGTTTCAGTAAGTCTTTCATTTAGTCCTGCTCCAGTTCCATGTTGATGCCGAGCGAGCGGATCTCCTTCACCAATACGTTGAAGGACTCCGGCATGCCCGCATCCATCTGGTGGTTGCCGTCGACGATGTTCTTGTACATCTTGGTGCGACCGTTCACGTCATCCGACTTGACGGTCAGCATCTCCTGCAGCGTGTAGGAAGCCCCGTAGGCCTCGAGCGCCCACACTTCCATCTCGCCGAAGCGCTGACCGCCGAACTGTGCCTTGCCGCCGAGCGGCTGCTGCGTGACCAGGCTGTAGGGCCCGGTGGAGCGCGCGTGCATCTTGTCATCGACCAGGTGGTTCAGCTTCAGCATGTACATGTAGCCGACCGTCACCTGCCGCTCGAAGCGCTCGCCGGTGCGGCCGTCGTACAGGTAGGTCTGGCCGTTCAGCGGTAGCTCGGCGAGCTTCAGCATGCGCTTGATCTCCTCCTCGCTGGCGCCGTCGAACACCGGCGTCGCCATCGGCACGCCGTTGGTGAGGTTCTTCGCCAGCTGCGTGAGATCGGCATCGTTCATGCTGTCGATCTCTTCGCGCTGACCGCCGGTCTCGTTGTAGATCTGCTTCACGAACGCACGCAGCTCGGCGGCGGCCGCCTGCTGCTCGAGCATGCGCCCGATCTTCAGTCCCACCCCCTTCGCCGCCCACCCGAGGTGCGTCTCGAGCACCTGGCCGACGTTCATGCGCGAGGGCACGCCCAGAGGATTCAGCACCACGTCGACCGGTGTGCCGTCCTCGAGGTACGGCATGTCCTCCACCGGCACGATGGTCGAGATCACGCCCTTGTTGCCGTGGCGGCCGGCCATCTTGTCCCCCGGCTGCACGCGGCGTTTCACGGCCAGGTACACCTTGACCATCTTCAGCACGCCGGGAGCGAGATCATCGCCGGCGGTGATCTTCGCCTTCTTGTCGTCCAGGCGCTTCTCGAACGCCTTGCGCTGCATCTTGAGGCGCTCGGAGGCCTGCTCGAGCTGCGAGTTGGCATCCTCGCCCTCCAGGCGGATCTCGAACCACTCCTCGCGCGGCAGCTCGTCGAGGTACTCGGCGGTGATGCGCGTGCCGCTCCTGAGCTTCTTCGGGCCGCCCGCGGCGCTCTGATCCGAGCAGCATGTCGCGCACGCGCAGGAACAGGTCATCCTCGAGGATGCGCTGCTGATCGGCGAAGTCCTTGCGCACCCGCTCGATCTCGGCCTTCTCGATGGACAGTGCCCGGGAGTCCTTGTCAACCCCGTCGCGCGTGAACACGCGCACGTCGATCACCGTGCCGTCCATGCCGGGCGGCACGCGCAACCCCGTGTCCTTAACGTCGGAGGCCTTCTCGCCGAAGATGGCGCGCAGGAGCTTCTCTTCCGGCGTCAGCTGCGTCTCGCCCTTCGGGGTCACCTTGCCGACCAGGATGTCGCCGGCCTTCACTTCCGCGCCGATGAAGGCGATGCCCGCCTCATCGAGCTTGGCGAGCGCCGCATCGCCGACGTTGGGGATGTCGGCGGTGATCTCCTCGGGTCCGAGCTTGGTGTCGCGCGCGACGCAGGTGAGCTCCTCGATGTGAATGGTGGTGAAGCGGTCCTCCTCCACCACGCGCTCGGAGATCAGGATCGAGTCCTCGAAGTTGTAGCCGTTCCAGGGCATGAACGCGACCAGCAGGTTCTGCCCGAGCGCGAGCTCGCCCAGGTGCGTGGAAGGGCCGTCCGCCAGCACATCCCCGCGCGCGATCACATCTCCGGCATTGACCAGCGGGCGCTGGTTGATGCAGGTGTTCTGGTTCGAGCGCGTGTACTTGGTGAGATTGTAGATGTCCACGCCGGGCTCACCGGCGGTGGTCTCATCGTCATGCACCCGCACCACGATGCGCGAGGCATCCACCGAATCGACCGCACCGCCGCGCTTGGCGATCACGGTCACGCCCGAGTCGATCGCCACCGGGCGCTCCATGCCGGTGCCCACCAGCGGGGTCTCCGAGCGCAGCGTCGGCACGGCCTGGCGCTGCATGTTCGAGCCCATGAGCGCGCGGTTGGCGTCATCGTGCTCGAGGAACGGGATGAGCGAGGCGGCCACCGACACGATCTGCTTCGGCGACACGTCCATGTAGTTGATGCGCTCGCGCGGCATCAGCGTGAACTCGTTCTGGAAGCGGCAGGAAACCAGCTCGTCGGTGAGCTCGCCGTCGGGGCCGAGCACCGCATTCGCCTGGGCGATCGCGAACTCGCCCTCCTCGATCGCCGACAGGTAATCGATGCGATTGGTCACGCGGCCGTTCTCCACGCGCCGGTACGGCGTCTCGAGGAAGCCGTACTGATTGGTGCGCGCGTACACCGAGAGCGAGTTGATCAGGCCGATGTTCGGGCCTTCCGGGGTCTCGATCGGGCAGACGCGCCCGTAATGGGTCGGATGCACGTCGCGCACCTCGAAGCCGGCGCGCTCGCGCGTCAGTCCGCCGGGCCCGAGCGCCGAGACGCGCCGCTTGTGGGTCACCTCCGAGAGCGGGTTGTTCTGGTCCATGAACTGCGAGAGCTGCGAGGAGCCGAAGAACTCCTTGACCGCCGCCGCCACCGGTTTGGCGTTGATCATCTCCTGCGGCATCAGCGGCTCGGTCTCGGCGATGGTGAGGCGCTCCTTGACGGCGCGCTCGACGCGCACCAGGCCGACGCGGAAGGCGTTCTCCGCCATCTCGCCGACCGAGCGCACGCGGCGATTGCCGAGGTGGTCGATGTCGTCCACCTGGCCGTTGCCGTTGCGGATGTCGATCAGCACCTTCAGCACGTCGATGATGTCCGACATCTCGCCGTACTGCGCCGTCAGGCGCTTCGAGAGCTCGTCGGTGCGGCCGCTGGCGTACTTGTAGTCGTAGAGAATGCCGGGACCGAGGATCTCCTTGCGGCCGACGCGGCGGTTGAACTTCATGCGGCCCACGCCCGAGAGGTCGTAGCGCTCGGGGTTGAAGAACAGGTTCGCGAACAGGTTCTCGGCAGCGTCCTTGGTAGGCGGCTCGCCGGGACGCATCATGCGGTAGATCTCGACCAGCGCCTCGAGGCGCGTCTTGGTCGGATCGATGCGCAGCGTGTCGGAGATGTAGGCGCCGCGGTCGAGATCATTCACGTACAGCGTGTTGACCTGCGGGATGCCCGCCTCGATCAGCTTCTCCACCGAAGCCGCGGTCAGCACCTCGTTGGCCTTGGCGAGGATCTCGCCGGTGTCGGTGTTGACCACGTCGTGGGCCAGCACCTTGCCGTAGACGTACTCGCGCGGCACGCGCAGGCGCGTGACCTTGGCGTCCTCCAGCTGGCGCACGTGGCGCGCGGTGATGCGGCGGCCTTCCTCGACGATCACCTGCTCGCCGATGCGGATCTCGAAGGTCGCGGTCTCGCCGCGCAGGCGCTGCGGCACGAGCTGCAGCGCCACCTCATCGCGGCCGATGTAGAAGGTATTGGTGTCGAAGAAGGTGGCGAGGATCTCCGACTCGTTCATGCCGAGAGCGCGCAGAATGATGGTGACCGGGAGCTTGCGCCGCCGGTCGATGCGCGCGAACACGCAGTCCTTGGGGTCGAACTCGAAATCGAGCCACGAGCCGCGGTAGGGAATGATGCGCGCCGAGAACAGCAGTTTCCCGGAAGAGTGGGTCTTGCCGCGGTCGTGATCGAAGAACACGCCCGGGGAGCGGTGCAGCTGCGAGACGATGACGCGCTCGGTGCCGTTGATGACGAAGGTGCCGTTGTCGGTCATGAGCGGCAGCTCGCCGAGGTACACCTCCTGCTCGCGCACGTCCTTGACCGGCTTCTTGGCGCCGGCGGCCTCCTTGTCGAGCACGATGAGGCGCACCTTGACGCGCAGCGGCGCCGCGTAGGTGAGGCCGCGCAGCTGGCACTCCTTGACGTCGAACACCGGCTCGCCGAGCCGGTAGCTCACGTACTCGAGGGATGCGTTGCCGCTGTAGCTCGAGATCGGGAATACGCTCCTGAAGGCGGCGTGCAGGCCGATCGGATCGCGGCTGTCCTCGGGCTTGTCGACCTGCAGGAACTTGCGATAGGAATCGAGCTGGATGGCGAGCAGGTAGGGCGTATCGAGAATGCTCGCCTGCTTGCCGAAGTTCTTGCGGATGCGCTTCTTCTCGGTGAAGGAATAAGCCATCGAGTGGTCACCTCAGGTTCGGCCGCCGCCTGGTCGGGCGGCCGGCAAAAAATCCCACGCGCGTCGTCGAATCATTCAAAAGCAACAGGCACCCCTCACCGCTCACGGCGCGCGCGGGTGAACCGCGGCACGCCGTGGACGGCGAAAGGGTGCGGCACGCCATGGAGGTCTACTTGACCTCCACCTTCGCGCCGGCGTCCTCGAGCTTCTTCTTCATGGTCTCGGAATCGGCCTTGGAAACGGCCTCCTTGACGGTCGAGGGCGCACCCTCGACGAGGTCCTTCGCTTCCTTCAGGCCGAGGCCCGTGAGTTCGCGGATCACCTTGATCACGGTCACCTTCTTGTCCGCCGGGTACTCCTTCAGAGTGACGGTGAACTCCGTCTTCTCTTCGGCAGGCGCCGCAGCCGCGGCGCCCGCGCCCGCAGCCGGCGGCCACGGCAACCGGGGCCGCGGCGGTGACGCCGAACTTCTTCTCCATGTCGGAGATCAGTTCGACGACCTCCATCAGCGGTCATCTTGGAAATTGCATCGAGGATTTCGTCTTTGTTGACAGCCATGTTGGGTCTCCTAAAAGTTGCTCAAGACACTCAGGCGCCCGCGGCCTGTTTCTGGTCGCGTACCGCGGCAACGGTGCGTGCCAGCTTCGCCGGCGGCGCGGCGAGCGTGCGCACGAGCTTCTGCGATCGGCGCCTTCAGCACGCCGAGCAGCATCGACAACGCCTGCTCGCGAGTCGGCAGACTCGCCACCCTCTCGAGGTCCTGCGCCGGGCAGCACCTGCCCGCCGAGGCGACACGAGCGTCGCCACCAGCTTCTCGTTCGCCTTCGCGAAGTCCTTCACCACGCGCGCGGCCGCGCCCGGATCGTCCTTCGAGAAGGCGAGCACCAGCGGCCCCTTGAGCTTCGGTCCCACAGATTCGAACGTCGTGCCGGCGAGCGCCTTGCGTGCCAGCGTGTTCTTCACCACACGCATGTACACGCCCTGCGCGCGCGCCTTGGCACGCAGCTCGGTCATCTGCGCAGACGGTCAGCCCGCGGTACTCGGCGGCCACGACCGACTGGGCTTTTGCCGCCACCGCGGCCACTTCCGCTACCAGCGCCTTCTTGTCTTCCAGGTTGAGTGCCATTCACCTCTCCTCTCGCGTGAGAAGATCACTTCTGAAGCTGCGCATCCGTACGCCGCCTCCCTTCACGACGGTGACCTTCACGCCTCGAGGAGCTCCTCGATGCGAAAAGCGGTTCACCATCTGCGCAGGCGATCCATTAAGAGGGCCTTCGGGTCGTGGCCATGCGGCCGTCACCCTTCCCTCGCCTGCGGTCTTCGATGATGGCCGGCCTCATCGCGCCGGCCCGCATCAAACTCAAAAGTCCGCTACGAGCTGCCTGATCCACGCGTCACGCCCGGCCCCATCGTCGAGGACAGCGTGACGCGCTTCAAATACACACCCTTGGAGGTGGCGGGCTTCGCCTTCTGCAGGTCCGCGATCAGCGCGAGCAGGTTCTCCTTCAGCGCGCTCACCTCGAAATTCGCCTTGCCGATCGTGCAGTGCACGATGCCGGCCTTGTCGACGCGATAGGTCACCTGGCCGGACTTGGCGTTCTTCACCGCGGTCGCGACATCCGGCGTCACCGTGCCGACCTTCGGGTTCGGCATGAGTCCGCGGGGACCCAGGATCTGGCCGAGCTGGCCGACGACGCGCATGGCATCGGGGCTGGCGATCACGCGATCGAAATTGATCTCGCCCGCCTTCACCTTGGCCGCCAGATCCTCGAGCCCGACGATGTCGGCGCCCGGCGGCCCGGGCCGCCTCCTGGTTCTTGCCGGAGGTGAACACCGCCACGCGCACGGTCTTGCCGGTGCCGTGGGGCATCACGGTCGAGCCGCGCACCTGCTGGTCGGACTTGCTGGCATCGATGCCGAGATTCACGGCCGCATCGACGGCCTCGGCGAACTTGGCGGTGGCGAACTCCTTCACCAGCTTCAGCGCCTCCTCGACCGGGTAGCTGCTTGCCGGGAGTGACCTTGGCCTTCCAGGCCTTCACGCGCTTGGCACATGGCCATGGCTCAGACTCCTTCCACGTCGACGCCCATGCTGCGGGCGCTGCCGGCGATGGTGCGCACCGCGGCGTCCAGATCTGCGGCGGTGAGATCGGGCTGCTTCATCTTGGCGATCTCTTCCAGCTGCTTGCGGCGGATCTTGCCGACCTTGGTGGTGTTGGGGGTGCCGCTGCCCTTTTCGATGCCGATCGCCTTGCGGATCAGCACCGACGCCGGCGGCGTCTTCATCACGAAGGTGAAGCTGCGGTCGGCAGTACACGGTGATCACCACCGGAATCGGCAGGCCCTTCTCCATCTTCTGGGTCTGCGCATTGAACTGCTTGCAGAACTCCATGATGTTCACGCCCTGCTGGCCCAGCGCCGGCCCGATCGGGGGCGAGGGATTCGCAGAGCCTGCCGGCACCTGCAGTTTGACGTAGCCCTGTACTTTCTTGGCCATGTCCTGCTTCTCTTCTACGGGCTGCAAGTCGCCTACGGCGCTTTCAGCGGACATCACTCCTCGCCCGCGGCAAGACGTGGCTTGCCCGCTGCGTCTCACTTCACGCCTTCTCGACCTGCGAGAAATCCAGCTCCACCGGGGTCGAGCGCCCGAGAATCTGCACCGCCACCTGCAGGCGGTTCTTCTCGTAGTTCACGCTCTCGACCACGCCGTTGAAGTCGTTGAACGGCCCGTCGACGACGCGCACCACTTCGCCCGGCTCGAACAGCACCTTCGGCCGCGGCTTGTCCACGCCCTCTTCCACGCGGCGCAGAATCTGGTTCGCTTCCTTGTCGGTGATCGCCGCCGGCTTCTCCGGGCGTGCCGCCGATGAACCCGAGCACCTTCGGCACGTCGCGCACCAGGTGCCAGGTCTCCTCGTCCATCTCCATCTGCACCAGCACGTAGCCGGGATAGAACTTGCGCTCGCTCTTGCGCTTCTGGCCGTCGCGCATCTCGACGACTTCCTCGGTCGGCACGAGAATCTCGCCGAAGCTCGGCTCGAGGCCCGCGCGCTGGATGCGCTCCTTCAGCGACTCCGCCACCCGATGCTCGAAGTTCGAGTAGGCGTGCACGACGTACCACCTCAGCGCCACGTTCAACCCCCCTGCCCCGTCAAGCGTCTTGGTCGCCCAGGCCAGCAGCCAGGTCCAGCAGCCAGAAGAACACGCCCGCGACGATCACGAAGCCGAACACGACCAGCGTCGTCTGGCCGGTCTCCTGGCGGGTCGGCCACACGATCTTGCGCAGCTCGATGCGCGCAGCTCGCACGAAGCTGCCGAAACTCGCGGCCCGTAGCGCGAGAACGCGAACACCACAGCCGCCAGCACCAGGCTCGCCGACCACCGCCAGCCAGCGCATCCAGGCGGCTGAGTGGCGAGCACGTAATAGCCCGCGATGCCCGCGACCACGAGCAGGATCGCGACGGTCGATCTTCGCCTTGTCCGCGTGCCGGCGACCGGTGTCTTGACTGTCGTCTGTCATATCAACCGCTGGCAGGCCAGGAGGGAATCGAACCCCCAACCTGCGGTTTTGGAGACCGCCGCTCTGCCAATTGAGCTACTGGCCTGTTTCATTAGCTGAAATTGCCTGCGGCAATTTCAGCGGACTCACTGCGTCGCCCGCGGGCAAAAAGCTTAGGTTTTGCCCGCTGCGGCATTACTTCAGGATCTTCGCCACGACGCCGGCGCCGACGGTCTTGCCGCCCTCGCGGATCGCAAAGCGCAGTCCGTCCTCCATCGCGATCGGGCTGATCAGCTCCACCGTCATCTTGATGTTGTCCCCGGGCATCACCATCTCCACCCCCGCCGGCAACTCGATCGTCCCCGTCACATCCGTGGTGCGAAAGTAAAACTGCGGCCGATAGCCCTTGAAGAACGGCGTGTGCCGCCCGCCCTCCTCCTTCGTCAGCACGTACACCTCGCACTCAAAATGCGTGTGCGGGGTGATGCTGCCGGGCTTCGCCAGCACCTGCCCGCGCTCGACCTCCTCGCGCTTGGTGCCGCGCAACAGCACCCCGACGTTGTCCCCCGCCTGCCCCTCATCCAGGAGCTTGCGGAACATCTCCACCCCCGTGCAGATCGTCTTCACCGTGGGCTTCAGCCCCACGATCTCCACCTCATCGTTCACCTTGATGATCCCGCGCTCGATGCGCCCCGTCACCACCGTGCCGCGCCCCGAGATCGAGAACACATCCTCCACCGGCATCAAAAAGGGCTTGTCGATCTCGCGCTTGGGCATCGGGATGTACTTGTCCATCTCCTCCACCAGCTTCACCACCGAGGGCACCCCGATCTCGCTCTGATCCCCCTCCAGCGCCTTGAGCGCCGAGCCAATCATGATCGGGGTCTTGTCGCCGGGAAACTTGTACACCGTCAGCAGCTCCCGCACCTCCATCTCCACCAGCTCCAAAAGCTCCTTGTCGTCCACCATGTCCGCCTTGTTCATGTACACCACGATGTACGGCACCCCCACCTGGCGCGCCAGCAGGATGTGCTCGCGCGTCTGCGGCATCGGACCATCGGCCGCCGACACCACCAGGATCGCCCCATCCATCTGCGCCGCCCCCGTGATCATGTTCTTCACGTAGTCCGCGTGCCCCGGGCAGTCCACGTGCGCGTAGTGGCGGTTCTTGCTCTGGTACTCCACGTGCGCCGTCGAGATCGTGATCCCGCGCGCCTTCTCCTCGGGCGCCTTGTCAATCTGGTCATACGCCATGAACGTCCCGCCGTAGGTCTCGGCCATCACCTTCGTCAGCGCCGCCGTCAAGCGTCGTCTTCCCATGGTCCACGTGACCAATCGTCCCCACGTTCACGTGCGGCTTGTTGCGCTCAAATTTCTCTTTGGACATGGAAGTTTTCCTCGAAAGGGGCGCATCGCTTCGCGCGGCGCCGAATCCCTTACAAACCAACTTTCAACTCAACACCGGCTGCCCGGGCGACTGGAGCCCACGACCGGGATTGAACCGGTGACCTCGTCCTTACCAAGGACGTGCTCTACCAACTGAGCTACGTGGGCTCTGTGTCGGCAACGAGACGGACGACGTGGAGCGGGTGGTGGGAATCGAACCCACGTCATCAGCTTGGAAGGCTGAGGTTCTACCATTGAACTACACCCGCTGATGACGCCGATCTGCCGGCCGCCTGTCGCAGGTCATCCGCCCCGCCCTGGTGGTGGAGGGGGAAGGATTCGAACCTTCGAAGGCGTAAGCCGGCAGATTTACAGTCTGCTCCCGTTGGCCGCTTGGGTACCCCTCCGCAAAACGAGCCGCGTATTCTGATTTCGCCCTGCCGGGGTGTCAATGCGCGTCTGGCCCACTATTTGCTTGCGGCGGCCTCCGGAAGCCGCCGCGCCGCCCGCGACGCCCCAGACTGGGGCACGGTCCCCTGCCGGGAACCCGGCCGGTACCTGGCCGGAGTCCCAGCGCCACCCGGCGCGGACGCGGCTGGCAGCTGGCGCGGGCCGGCGGTCGTCCCGAGGCCCGCGCGGGAGCCTGGCTCACTGCACCTTCGGGAGGGCAGCGTCCGACGGCCCTGCGAGCCGTGCGAGGAGCGCGGTATCCGCGCTACGGCTCGTGCCCGGGCGCATGTCGCGCGGCAGCCGAACGGGTCCGTACCGGATGCGCAGCAGGCGGCTGACGTCGAAGCCCACCGCGTTCCACAGCCGCCGCACTTCGCGGTTGCGGCCCTCGTGGAGCACTACGCGGAAGGCACTGTGACTGCCCCCTGCATCGTGCTCTGCAGCCACGTCGCCCGCATCCGCCGCGCCCGCATCCGCCGCGCCCGGACCCGTCGCACCTGCATCTGCGCCCCCGCCACGCTCGGTGCACTCGGCGACTGCGCCATGGGCATCCCATGGCGCCTGCTGCGTTCGCACCCGCGTGATGCGATCGAAGCGCGCCGGCCCGTCTTCCAGTTTCACGCCTTCGAGGAGCCTGCGGATCACGTCCTCTCCCGGCCGGCCGCGAACGCGCACCAGGTATTCGCGCTCGAGACCTGAGGAAGGGTGCATGAGGCGGTGCGCGAGTGCGCCATCAGTGGTGAAGAGCAGCAGACCCGAGGTATTCACATCGAGTCGTCCGACGTTGATCCAGCGTCCCTGCCGGGGCGGAGGCAGCCGCTCGAACACGGTCGGGCGCCGCTGCGGATCCCGTCGGGTCGTCACCTCGCCGACCGGCTTGTAATAAAGGAGTAGCTCGGCGGCGGGCGGTGTCACCTGAAGCTCGAGCTTCCTGCCGTCGAGGCGGACGTCGTCGCCGGGGCTCGCCTGGTCCCCGAGCTGCGCCACGCGTCCTGCCACGCTCACGCGTCCGGCGCGAATCCACTCCTCGATGGTACGGCGTGAGCCGAGGCCCGCCTGCGCCAGCAGCTTCTGCAGTCTGATCATGCGATCATAACTACAAAGTCTTACACCCCGACCGCGTCTTCTTGTCCGGTCAACCCAAGGGAGCGTAGAAGAGCATCATGATCTACGACAGCATTCTCGGCACGATCGGCAAAACCCCGGTCGTGCGCATCCAGCGGCTCGCGCCGAAGCACGTCACGATGTACGTGAAGTGCGAGTTCTTCAATCCGCTCGCCTCGGTCAAAGACCGCCTCGCCATCGCCATCATCGAGGACGCCGAGCGCCGCGGCACGCTCAAGCCCGGCCAGACCGTGGTGGAAGCCACCTCCGGCAACACCGGCATCGCGCTCGCCATGGTGTGCGCCGCCAAGGGCTACCCGTTCGTTGCCATCATGACCGAGACCTTCTCGGTCGAGCGGCGCAAGATCATGCGCATGCTCGGCGCGAAGGTCATTCTCACCCCGGCGGCCGAGCGCGGCACCGGCATGGTGAGGAAGGCCGAGGAGCTCGCGAAGAAGCACGGCTGGTTCCTCGCGCGGCAGTTCGAGAACGAGGCCAATCCCGCCTACCACCGCAACACCACCGGGCCCGGAGATCCTGCAGGACTTCGTCGGACGCCGGCTCGATTACTTCGTCACCGGCTGGGGTACGGGCGGCACGCTCACCGGCGGCGGGCGAGATGATCCGCCTGGCGCGCCCGGAAGTGCAGATCATTGCCTCCGAGCCCGCGGGGGCCTGCGCTCCTGGCAGGCAAACCCTGGGCGCCGCACAAGATCCAGGGCTGGACACCAGACTTCGTGCCGGCGGTGCTCAAGCGCGAAGTCGCGCACCGCATTCAGCCGGTGTCCGATGGCGAGGCGGTCGAAATGGCGCGGCGACTCGCCAGCAGCGAGGGCATTTTCTGCGGCATCTCCTCCGGCGGTACGTTCGCCGCGGCACTCAAAGTCGCCGCGGAGGCCCCGCAGGGCGCGGTGATCCTGGCCATGCTGCCGGATACCGGCGAGCGCTACCTCTCGACGCTGCTCTTCGAGGGCATCGCCGAGGGCGGCGACCCGGAGCCTTGAGCTTCGCGATCGCAAGCTTCGCGCTGCGCGCGACGCCCCGCTGATCCGATGGATGCGCGCCAGTACGCAGCGTTGCCCGACCCTTTTCCGATGTGGCGCGGCGGCGTGCTGCACGGCGCACGCATCGCCTACGAGACCTGGGGCACGCTGAACGCGGCCCGCGACAATGCGCTGCTGCTGTTCACCGGGCTCTCGCCCCCGGCGCACGCAGCCTCCTCGACCAGAGATCCGAGCGAGGGCTGGTGGCAGGGCATGGTGGGGCCGCAGCTCGCCATCGACACCGAGCGATACTTCGTCGTGTGCGTCAACTCGCTCGGCAGCTGCTTCGGCTCGAGCGGGCCGGCGTCCCCGGATCCCGCCACGGGACAGCCCTACCGCCTCAGGTTTCCCGATCTCTCGATCGAGGACATCGCCCGGGCCGGCTTCGAGACCGTGCGCTCGCTCGGCATCACGCGCCTGGACACGCGTCATGGGGCCCTCGCTCGGCGGGATGGTCGTGCTCGCGTACGCGGCGCTTTTCCCTGAAGCCGCGCGGCGGCTGGTATGCATCTCGGGCACCGCGGCGGCCGCACCCTTCGCCATTGCGCTGCGCTCGATCCAGCGCGAGATGATCACCACCGACCCGGACTGGGCGGGCGGGGATTACACCGCCGAGCGGGGCCCCGTGAACGGACAGCGCCTGGCGCGCAAGCTCGGCACGGTCACCTATCGCTCCGCCGCCGAATGGCAGCAGCGCTTCGGCCGCGAGCCGATCCGCGCCGACATGCGCCGGGACAATCCCTTCGCCTCCGAGTTCGCGGTGCAGGGGTACCTGGAAGCGTTGGCGCAGCGCTTCGTGCGCGCCTTCGATGCGAACTGCTACCTCTATATCTCGCGCGCCATGGACCGCTTCGACCTCGCCGCGCACGGCGATCCGGTCGCGCTGTTCCGGCGCGCCAACCTCGCTGCACGCTCTGGTGATCGGCGTGCAGTCGGACCTGCTGTTCTCGCTGGGTGAGCAGCAGGCCGTGGCGGCCTTCCTCGAATCCGCAGGCGTCGCGACGCACTTCGTGCCGCTGCCCTGCATCCAGGGACACGACTCCTTCCTGATCGACCTGGAGACGTTCGGGCGCGAGATCGGTGCGTTCCTGCGCAGCTGCTGAGGGCATAATAAGTTCAGTGCAGTCGGCAACGTCCCGCGCCCGAGGCATAATGGCTGAGGCCGCAACCCTAAAATAAGAGATAAGAGAAAGGTCCAAGGTCAGCAGTGGAACGCCGACTGCACACCAGGCATCGCGCTCGCACGATCGTGTACATCACCGTGCCGGGCGGCCGACGCAAGCTCTGCAAGGCCGTGAACCTCAGCGCGACCGGTGTGTTCATCGAGACGACGAACCTGGGTCTGCGTAAGGGACAGCAGGTGGTGCTGTCTTTCGCCATCAATCTCGGGGCCATCATCAAGCTGCATCGGCGCACGGCCGTGGTCGCGCACGTCTCGCGTGGTGGTACCGGTCTCATGATGGAGAGTCTCGCGCAGTCCTCGGGGTAGAGCGCAGCACCGCCTGAGGAGTCCCCGACATGTCGCGACACCTTGTGATCTCTCGCAGGCGGCTCGTTCAACGCCTCGCACTGGCTGCGGCGCTCACGCCCGTGGGCGCGGCCGCGTGGCGCTGCGCGCTTGCCGGGTCAGCGCCGCTCCTGTCGGTGAGCGCGCCCGAAGCTAAAGCGGTGAAATACGTGGAAGATGCGAAGCATGCGCAGGGCGCGACGCCGGGCAGCAACTGCGCCAACTGCAGCCTGTATCAGGGCGCGGAGGGCTCGGTCCAGGGGCCCTGCCAGCTCTTCTCCGGCAAAGAGGTGAAGGCTGCCGGCTGGTGCAGCTCCTGGGCCCCGCAGTCTAGCTAGAGGCTACTCGTAGCAGGGACCCACCTCGCGCACTTCGATGGTGGCCCATTCGAGCGCGGGACATTCACTGGCGAGCCGCAGCGCCTGCTCGCGGCTGCCGCAATCGAGCAGAAAAAATCCGCCCACCAGCTCCTTGGACTCCGTGAACGGCCCGTCGATCACGCGCGCCCTGCCCTCGCGCGCCTCGAGGCGCACCGAGGCCTCGCGCAGCGAGTTGCTCGCCAGCAGCAGCCCTTGCGTCTTGAGCTTTTCGGCGTAGTCGAGCATGCGCTGATACACGCCCCGGCCCTGTTCGGGCGAGCGGGTGCGACGCTGCCCCGGGGGCTCCACGATCAACAGCATGTACGACATCTATTGCTCTCCTCGCAGACAGGCGGCGGCGCGATCGAGCAGCAGGCGGCTCTCGCGCGCATTGTGAGTGAGTGCAGCGGCGCGCTCGAATTCACCGCGCGCTTCGCCGTAGCGGCCGAGCCGCGCGAGCAGGTCGCCGCGCACGCTCGGCAGCAGATGATAGGAGTGCAGCGTCCCCTCGGCCGCGAGCCGGTCCGCGAGCTCGAGGCCCGCCGCAGGACCGTAGGCCATCGCGACCGCGACCGCGCGGTTCAGCTCGATGACCGGGGAGGGCGTCAGGCGCGCGAGCTCATCGTAGAGCGCGGTGATGTAGCACCCAGTCAGTGTCGGCGGCGGTCGCGGCGCGCGCGTGACAGGCGGCGATCGAGGCCTGCAGCAGATACGGCCCGCGGCTCTCGGCGAGGGCCGCGCCGCGCCCGAGCGCCAGCAGCCCGCGGTGAATCAGCAGCCGGTCCCAGAGCGCGCGGTTCTGCTCCATGAGCAGGATCGGCTCGCCCTCGGGCCCGATGCGCGCCCGCATGCGCGAGGCCTGGATTTCCATGAGCGCCACGAGGCCGTGAACTTCCGGCTCGCGCGGCGCGAGCTCCGCGAGAATGCGTCCCAGGCGCAGCGCCTCCTCGCACAGTGCGGGCCGCATCCAGTCCTCGCCCGCGGTCGCGGAGTATCCCTCGTTGAACACCAGGTAGATGACCCCGAGCACGGACGAGAGGCGTTCGCTGAGCTCAGCGCGGCGCGGAATCTCGAATGGCACGTGCGCGTCGGCGAGCGTGCGCTTGGCGCGCACGATGCGCTGCGCGATGGTGGCTTCCGGCACGAGGAAGGCGCGCGCGATCTCGGCGGTGGTGAGCCCGGCGAGCAGCTTCAGGGTGAGCGCGGTGCGCGCTTCCGTGGAGAGCAGCGGATGGCAGGCGGTGAACATGAGCCGCAGCAGGTCATCGCCGATGTCATCGTCTGCCCCCGCCTCGGGCGTGCCGCCGTTGGCCTGCTGTTCCATCTCAAGCTCGTGCCCGAGGGCTTCGTGTTTGCGCGAGCGCATACGGTCGTGCCGCAGATGGTCGATGGCGCGATTCCGGGCCGTCGCCATGAGCCACGCTCCGGGATTGTCCGGGATCCCTGAGCGCGGCCACTGCTCGAGTGCGATCACCAGGGCATCCTGCGCCAGCTCCTCGGCGCGACCCACATCGCGCACCACGCGTGCCAGCCCTGCAATGAGGCGCGCGGACTCGATCCTCCATACCGCGTCGATGGTGCGATGGACATCCGTGGCCGTCATGGCCACGGATGACACCATCGCGAGAGGGGCTGCGCAAGCCAAGGGCGGCCGGGCGAGGATACAAGGCGACCGGGCGAGGCTCAGGCGCGCCTGCGCGCCGCCTCCAGCGCCTCGGGCGGCTTGGCGCAGTTGACCATCCAGGGAATGCCGAAGCGATCGGTGCACATTCCGAAGCGGTGCGCCCAGAAGGTCTCCGCGAACGGCATGGTGATGGTGCCGTCGGCGGCCAGCGTGTTGAAAATGCGCTCCGCGTCGGCGGGCTGATCCACCGCCGCCATCAGGTTGAAGCCCTGGGGCTTCTGATAGCGCTCGCCCGGTGCATCGCAGCCGAGAAGGGTCTGATCCCCGAGATCGAGCCGCGCGTGGATGATCTGGTTGCGTACCTCGGGCGGGGTGTGCTCGGCGGCGGGGGATTCGCCGTAGGTCATGGCGAACACGATCCGGCCGCCGAGGACTTCCGCATAGAACTTGAAGGCTTCGCTGCAGTTGCCTTTGAAGTGCAGGTGAGGACTGGTTTGCATGGGGTTCACTCCGTGGTGGTGTGGGGCTCAGTTCTTCGCCAGGCGCTCGCGCTGGCGGGCCTCCTGGGCGCGAAGCTCCGGCGTCAGGTTCGCGCCGAAGTCCTCGGCTTCGAATACACGGCGGATCTCGAGCTCTTCGTTGCCCTTGGTGAAGGGCGAGCGGCGGATCCACTCGATCGCCTCCTCGATGGACTTCACCTGCCACAGCCAGAAGCCGGCGATCAGCTCCTTGGTCTCGGCGAACGGTCCGTCGGTCACGGTGCTCTTGCCGCCGGCGAACTTCACGCGCACGCCCTTCGAGCTCGCATGCAGCCCTTCCCCCGACAGCATCACGCCCGCCTTCACGAGCTCCTCGTTGAACTTGCCCATTTCGGCCAGAAGCTCCGGGCGGGGAAGCACGCCGGACTCCGACTGCTCATTGGCCTTCACGATGACCATCACGCGCATGACTCATCTCCTTCTGTGTGATGCCGGGGCGACGCGGCCGGGTTTTCTTCCAGCACGAGTTTTCGCTTCTGGGGTACGACGAACGCAAGGGTCGGAAATCGACACAGCCGGTGTGATATTTTTGCCGCCCGCTCCGTCGCTCGCTAAGTTACTGAACGCCCACAGCTTTGGGGGACGCCCGGCTTGCCGACGACCCTGACCGCCCCGCACGCCCGGCACAAGACCCTATGGCCGCTGCGCTTCATCGGCGTCGAGGTCGCAAGCGGCGTCGTTCTGCTGCTGGCCGCCGTAGTCGCGCTGGGCTGGGCGAACTCCCCCCTGGCCGCCTCCTACGAGGCGCTCTGGCACCTCGAGCTGGGCCTCGGGCTCTCGCCTTACCTGCCGGCGCGCGATCTGCACTTCTGGGTCAACGACGGGCTCATGACCATTTTTTTCCTGGTGGTGGGACTCGAGATCCGTCGCGAGATGCACGATGGCGCGCTCTCCGATCCGAAGGTCGCCAGGCTCCCCATCATCGCCGCGGCGGGGGGCGTCGTGGTGCCGGCACTCCTCTACGTCCTCCTCAACAGCACGCCGGAGCTGCGCCGCGGTTGGGCGATTCCGACGGCCACCGATATCGCCTTCGCGGTCGGCGTGTTGTCACTGGTGGGGCGCGGAGTGCCGGCGGCGCTGCGTATGCTGCTGCTCACCCTCGCGATCATCGACGACATCGCCGCGATTCTCGTGATCGCGTTCTTCTACTCGGGTGGCATTGCGGTGTCGGGACTACTCATCGTCGCCGCCGGCGTTATGCTGGTGCTCGCGCTGCAGTGGCTCGGCGCGCGAACCGCGCTCGCCTACATGCTGCCGGGAGCGGCAGTGTGGTTCGGCATGCTGCGCGCAGGAGTGCACCCGACACTCGCGGGCGTGCTGCTCGGGCTCCTGACACCCGCTTCCGCCGCATTCGGGCGGCGCGGGCGTGCGGCTTCCGCAGTGCTCGACGGCGCTTCGCCGCTGGAGCGCCTGGAGGCGATGCTCCATCCCTGGGTGGCCTTCGGCATCATGCCGCTCTTTGCCCTGGCCAACGCCGGGGTGAGCCTCGCGGGACTGACCTTAAGTGCCGGGGCGCCGCTGGCGATCGGCTCGGGGATCGTCCTCGGTCTCGTGCTCGGCAAGCCGCTCGGTATCGTGCTCGCATCGCTCGCCGCGGTGGGGCTGAAGCTCGCCGCCTTGCCCGAGGGCGTGCGCTGGCATCACACATTGCTGTTGGGTCTCCTCGGTGGGATCGGCTTTACGATGTCGATCTTCATCGCGAATCTCGCCTTCGACGATCCGGCATTGTTGGCCGCGGCGAAGTTCGCCGTGCTCGTAGCCTCGGGGGCGGCGGCGACGCTCGGGCTGGTCGTCGGGCGCCTGCAACCGCGCTGGTGAGGCGCAGCGCCGGAGCCTTGGCGTTCAGCTCCGGAGCGTGCGGCTCACGCCAGACTCACAACAGGTGCAGCGCCGCGGCAAGCAGGATCAGGAAGCCGATCACCGCGACGCTTGCGTGCCCGAGCACGTACCCCCTCGGCAGGCTCCGGCCGCGCGCGTGAAACCCGAAAGCAAGCACTGAGCCGCCGAGCGCCGCCAGCACGAAGAAACCCAGGGCCCAGCGCGGCGCGCCCATGACGCCGCGCATGAAGACGCCGTAGAGAAGCAATAAGAGTCCCGTGGCCGCCAGCACGCCATGAACGACGGCGCTCGCGACGGGCGGGAACCTGCCCTGGAGGGCTGCCATGGCCATCGTAAGGCCTACTCCGGCGGCAACCGCAAAGACCACGGTCGTGGCCCACATCGTCGTTCTCCTTATTCATGCAAGTTACAGCCTGCTTGTCGTTTATGGCTCTTCTGCAGCTTGAGCGCAACTTCTGTGGGAACGCCGTCCCACCGGGCTGACATGGCGCTGTCACCTGGCGGACGCGTGACTGTAGTGACGCGGTCCTAATGTGCCGGCAGCCCGGCAGTTGCGCCGGCCATTCACTCGCACTCGCGCATGACAGGGAGACAGACATGGGAAGCTTTCGAGAAGCGCTGCGCGCTTCGTTCTGGCTGAGCATCGCCGCGGCTCTCATCGCCGCCCCCTCCCTCAGCCTCGCCGAGGCCGGCGCGGGCAAGGGGGAAGACGCCGCGAGCTGCCGCCTGGGCGCCGGCATCAAGCACGTCCTCGAGCTGCAATTCGATAACGTGCACCTGCGCCGCGATAACCCGAACGTGCCATCGGACCTGGAGCAGATGCCGAACCTGCTCAACTTCCTCAGGACCCAGGGGACGCTCCTGACCAACCACCACACACCGCTCATCTCGCATACCGCGGATGACATCATCACGACGCTCACCGGCAACTACGGCGAGAAGCACGGCCAGCCGGTGGCGAATAGCTACCTCTTCTTCCGCCCCGACGGCTCGACAGGATTTGCCGCCTCCTTCGCCTACTGGACGGATACCGCGCCCGACGGCAAGCCGCAGATGATCGACGCGCGCGGCAAGGTGCATCCGGCGCCCTGGGTGCCCTTCACGCGCGCCGGCTGTGACGTGGGGGCGTTCTCAATGGCGAACATCGAATTCGAGAACACCTCCACCGACATCAACAACGTCTTCGGTCCCAACTCCCCCGAGGCCATGGAGGCGGCGCAGCACCCCGACAAGGCGGTCGCCGACTTCGAGGGCATCGCGATTCACTGTGCGCGCAACAGCCCGGTGTGCGGCACAGCCGGCAAGCCCGACCTGCTGCCGGATGAGCCGGGCGGCTACACGGGGTTCGCGGCGCTGTATGGCAACGTCAACGTCGCACCGCGGGTCAACCACGGCCAGCCCTCCGTCAATGACCTGGACGGCAACCCGATTTCGGACGGCAACGGCAACCTGGGGTTTCCGGGCTTCGATCCGTCGGCCGCGCAGTCGCTCGGCTACGCCGCGCAGATGCTGGAGGCGGGAGTGCCGGTCGTGTACGTCTACATCGCCGACGCGCACGACAATCATTTCACCTTCTCCGGCAGCTACGGGCCGGGCGAAACCGGCTACGTCGAGCAGCTCGCCGCCTACAACCGTGCCTTTGGCCAGTTCTTCGCACGCCTCAAGACCGACGGCATCACCCCTGACAACACCCTCTTCATCATCACCTCCGATGAGAACGATCATTTCGCGGGCAAGGCCGGCGCACCGGCCGGGTGTGACGGTGTCACCACCGCCTGCACGTACCTCCGTCTGCCGGTGGGTTGCGATGGAGACACCATCCCCTGCGCGAGCACGAATCTGGGCGAGGTCAACGCGGACCTGCGCCAGCTGCTCCTCACGGAGTTCAACGACGCGACGCCGTTCACCGTGCACAGCGATGACGCGCCGACCATCTACGTCAACGGCAACCCCGGCCCCACCGATCCGATGACGCGCAGCCTCGAGCGCAATCTCGCCAGGCTCGTGGCGTTCGACCCGATCACCGACTCGACCCCGCTCCTCATGCGGCGCATGGCGGACCCGGCGGAAATGTCGTTCCTGCACATGGTGACCCACGATCCGGCGCGCACGCCGACACTGACGTTCTTCGGCAACGATGATTTCTTCATCTTCGCCACCGCCAGTCCCGCCACCTGCACCCCTCTCGCCTCCTGCTCCGACGAGCAGCCCGGGTTCAACTGGAACCATGGTGATTTCCAGAGCAGCATCACCCACACCTGGCTCGGACTCGTGGGACCGCGCGTGCGGCGACAAGGCGAGACGGGTGGGATCTTCTCCGACCACACGGACGTGCGCCCGACGCTGCTGCGCCTGACCGGCCTGAAGGACGACTACGCCCACGACGGGCGGGTGCTGCTCGAGGTGCTGGACGAGAAGGACAAGCAGCGCGGGGACGCCCTGTCGCATGAAGAGGACAGGCAGTGCGACACGCTGTTGCGCCTCGGTGCCGCCTACAAGGCGATCAATGCGCCGGTCGGCGAGCTCGCACTGCGCACGCTCAGGATCTCGACCCGCGCGCTCTCAGGCGACGATGCCACGTACGACGCTCTCGAGGACAGAATCGAGAGCCTCACCGCCGAGCGCAACGCCATCGCCGGCCACATGATCAGGATGCTCGAGGCTGCGGAATTCGACCACGCGCCTGTCGATGAGGACGAGGCGCAGGAGCTGATCGCAGCGGCCAACCGGCTCATCGAGAGCGCTGAATAGCCCGCGGCGTACCTGTCTTCGGCCCCTGCCCAGGGTTGCTCCCGGGACAGGGGCGCCCTTCGGGCAGCGTTCAGCGATGACTCAAGGCCCACACGTACGCGGCGACGGCGCCAAGAGTCCGGCATGCGGACACGATTGCGCGAGCTTCGCCGCTGCCGCAGACTTTGCTTCTGCCGCAGACTTTGCCGCTGCTGCAGGTGCGGCCACTTCTGCAGGAGCGCCGGATGCGGTGGCTGCGAGAAATCCTTCGCCGATGCGCTGACTATACAACCATGCTCAAACCTCTTGCTCCCCTGCTGTCGCTCCTGGCTGCGCTGACCTCCTCGCCGGCTCCGGCCGCGACGCCGGCAGCGCACCCCGTTCATTGGCAGACGCAGTGGAGCGAGTCTCTGTTCGCGCAGGCGGCGCGCGAGCATCGCTTCGTGCTGCTCGATCTGCACGCGGTGTGGTGTCACTGGTGCCATGTCATGGACGAGAAGACGTATGCCGACCACACGGTCGTCGCGCTGATCGAGCGGCGCTACCTGCCGGTCAGCATCGATGCGGATTCCGATCCCGCTCTCACCAGCCGCTACGGGGACTGGGGATGGCCGGCCACCATCGTTCTGGCGGCCGACGGCACGGAGATCGTCAAGCGGCGCGGCTTTCTACCGCCGCAGCAGATGGCCTCGCTCCTTCAGGCCATCATCGATGATCCCACGCCCGGGCCGTCGGTTCGCGCGCCTCTCCCCATGGCGCACGCCGCGACAGGGGCGGTCCTCGGTAAAGGACAACTCGCGGCGTTGCGCAAGACCTATGACGAGGCGTATGACGAGCAGCACGGCGGCTGGGGGAGCGGCCAGAAATTCATCGAAGCGCCGACGATGGAGTACACCTTCGCGCTCGTCGTCGAGGAGCGTGATGCGCTCGCCGAGCAGCGTGCGCGACAGACCCTGGACGCGAATCTCAGGCTCTTCGATCCGGTCTGGGGCGGGGTCTATCAGTACTCGGCCAGCGCCGATTGGGCCTCACCCCACTACGAGAAGCTCCTGTCCTTCCAGGCCGATGACATGCGCCTCTACAGCGAGGCGTACGCGCGCTGGCACGATCCGCGCTACCTGCAGGCCGCCCTTGCCCTGCAGCACTACATCGATGCTTTCCTCAGGTCCCCGGAAGGGGCTTTCTACGTGAGCCAGGATGCGGATCTCTCGCCGCAGATGACCGGTGATGAATACTACCGGCGCAATGACGCCGTGCGGCGGCGGCGCGGAACCCCAAGGGTCGACACCCATGAATACGCCCGCGAGAACGGCTGGGCGATTCGCGGGATGTGCCGGCTCTACGACATCACCGGCGACGCCGCGGCACTCGCCGAAGCCGCACGCGCTGCCGACTGGGTGCTCACTCATCGTGCTCTGCCGGGCGGTGGCTTTCGGCACGACGAGGCCGACCGCACCGGGCCCTACCTCGACGACACGCTCTCGATGGGGCAGGCGTTCGTGGCCCTGTATCGCTCCAGCGGCGAGCGGCGCTGGCTCGCCGATGCCCGGGCGGCCATGGACTACATCAGCGCGCATTTTCGTGATGCGCACGCGGGCTTCATCTCCGCACCGGCGCCCGCCGGTGCGCGGGGTGTGTTCAGCGCTCCCGCGCGCACCCTGGAGCAGAACGCCGCCGTCGCCCGCTTTGCGAACCTGCTGCAGCGCTACACCGCGGATGCGCGCTATCGCCGCGCCGCCCGACACGCGCTCGCCTTCCTGGCCGTGGAGGCGCCAGGCTCCGATCAGCTGCACAGTGAGGTGCTGCTCGCCGCTCGTGAGCTCGCCAACGCCCCGGTTCACATCACCGTCGTCGGTGCCAAGGCCGATCCGGAGGCGCAGGCGCTGCACGCGGCGGCGCTCCAGTTTCCCGCCGACTACCTGCAGGTGGACTGGTGGGACCGGAGCGAGGGGCCGCTGCCGAATCCCGAGATCCAATACCCGCAGCTGAAGCGCGCCGCGGCCTTCGCCTGCACTCAGAACAGCTGCTCGACGCCTGTCTACGCGGCCACGGACATCGTGCAGACCGTCAACGCTGCGTTGTATCCGTGAGGCGGTTGTAGCGCGCGAGCACCGCACGCAGCCTGTCGTGCGGCAGCGCGCGCACGTGATGACCGTCAATGCCGGTCATGTCCTGCGCCGCCACCATGGCGTTGACGATGGCTTCCTCGGTCGCCTGCACCGTGGCAGCGAACAACGGATCCATCATGTCGTTCGGCACCATCTTCACGTCCACCACATGATCGACCTGGCTCGCCACTTGGTTGGCCGTCGAGAAGGCAATGAAGATGTCTCCCGAGCCGTTGCCGGAGATGCTGCCGTTTCGCCCGAGGCCGAGTGTCACGCGCCGCGCGATGCGCTTCAGCTGGTGAGGCAACAGCGGCGCGTTGGTGCCCACCACGACGATGATGGAGCCGCGCTCGCCCAGCTCGGACGGCACCCAGGCGTAAGGATCCTCGCTCTCTATCTCTCGCCCGACCGGGATGCCGGCGATACGCAATGTCAGTCGCCTGCCGTAGTTGCACTGCACCAGCACGCCGACCAGGTAGCCGCCCTCCTTGGCCGTGAGCTTGCGGGAGGAGGTGCCGATTCCGCCCTTGAAGCCGTTGCATACCATGCCCGTGCCTCCGCCGACGGCGCCCTCCTCCACCGTCCCGGCGTGTGCGCTGTCGATCGCGTGGAAGACGTGCTCGGGCTTCACGTGAAAGCCGTTGATGTCATTCAGCCAGCCGTCCCAGGTTTCGGCCACCACCGGTAGCGACCACCACGAGGCTCTGGCGTCCGCCGCACCGTGCGCCACACGCCAGGCGATGGCGGCATCGCGCACCAGGCCCACGCTGTGAGTGTTGGTGATCAGCACCGGGCCTTCGAGAAGGCCCGACTCTTCCACCCAGGTCGTGCCGGTCATCTCGCCGTTGCCGTTCTGCGAGTACCAGCCGGCGAAGGACGGATGGCTGATGGAGTCGGCGCCGCGCGGCAGCACGGCCGTGACGCCGGTACGGACCGGTCCCTTGCCGACGACCAGCTTGCCGTTGCCTTCGATCAGCGTGGTATGGCCCACCAACACGCCCTCCAGGTCGGTGATCGCATTCAAGGGGCCCGGAATGCCGTCGAAGGGCACTCCGAGGTCGCGGGCGCGCGGCCGCGTCTTGCCTGCATCCGTGGCGGCGGCGGCGAGCGCGACGGAGGTCAGCAGCGTGAGTGCGAATAGGGCGATGAGCTGACGCGGCATTCTTCGACCTCGAGGACTAAGCTTGGCAAGCGAGTTGGTGTTACGTTCTTGTCATGGGATCACTATCGCACAACAGCATGAGCGGTGGAACCAACGCGGCGACTCCTCGAGCGCCGCGGGGCTGCATCGTCTGTTCGAAAGGTCGAGGCGTGTGACGAGCTCAACGAGAACGGCTCGGGATTCCCTCATCCGGCCGATCGGGGCGGTCTGGCCGGGTCAGCCCTATCCGCGCGGAGCGACCTGGGACGGCGAGGGTGTGAATTTTTCGCTGTTCTCCACCAACAGCGACAAGGTCGAGCTGTGCATCTTCGATCCTACGGGCAGACACGAGCTGCAGCGCTTGAACGTGCGCGAGCGCACCGATGGAAACTGGCACGCCTACCTGCCGGAAGCCCGTCCGGGCCTGCTCTACGGTTACCGTGTCTACGGACCCTACGAGCCCGAGCGCGGCCACCGTTTCAATCCCAACAAGCTCCTGATCGAGCCCTACGCCAAGCACCTGCAGGGTCCGCTGGTGTGGAGCGATGCCCATTTCGGCTACCGCCCCGGAAGCGCCAAGGCGGACCTGTCCTTCGACCGGCGCGACAGCGCGCCGGGAACCCCGAAGTGCCGGGTGATCGACCCCGCTTTCACCTGGGGCGACGACGCCGCGCCGCGCATCCCCTGGCACGATACCGTCATCTATGAAGCGCACGTGCGCGGGATGACGATGCGCCACCCGGAGGTGCCGACGCAGCTGCGCGGCACGTACGCGGGGCTCGTCACCGAACCCATCATCGATCACCTGGTGCGACTCGGGGTCACCGCGATCGAACTGATGCCGGTGCATGCTTTCGTGGACGACCGTCACCTGCTCGAGCGCGGCCTGCGCAACTACTGGGGCTACAACACGCTCGGCTTCTTCGCCCCGGAAAGTCGCTATTCGGCGAGCGGCCGCCTCAGCGAGTTCAAGACCATGGTGAAGGTGCTGCACTCGGCCGGAATCGAGGTGCTGCTGGATGTGGTCTACAACCACACCGCCGAAGGCAACCAGCTCGGCCCCACCCTCGCGTTCCGCGGCCTCGACAATGCCTCCTACTACCGGCTGCACCCGGAGCAGCCGCGCTACTACATGGATTTCACCGGCACGGGCAATACGCTCAACCTGCAGCATCCGCGCGTGCTGCAGCTGCTGATGGACAGCCTGCGTTACTGGGTGCTCGACATGCACGTCGACGGCTTTCGCTTCGACCTGGCCTCGGCGCTGGCCCGCGAGCTCCACGAGGTCGACCGCCTTGGCTCTTTCTTCGACACCATCGGACAGGATCCGGTGCTCTCGCAGGTCAAGCTGATCGCCGAGCCGTGGGACATCGGCAGTGGCGGCTACCAGGTCGGCAATTTCCCACCCGGCTGGAACGAGTGGAACGACAAGTACCGCGACACGCTGCGCGGCTACTGGAAAGGCGACGGCGGCCTGCTGGCCGACTTCGCCCGCCGCTTCACCGGCTCCTCCGATCTGTACGAGGCGAGCGGCCGCAAGCCCCATGCGAGCATCAATTTCATCACCGCCCACGACGGCTTCACTCTCGAAGACCTGGTGAGCTACAACGACAAGCACAACGAGGCGAACGGCGAGGACAATCGCGACGGGCACAACGACAACCGCTCCTGGAATTGCGGAGTGGAAGGCCCGACGGAGGATCCGGCGGTGCTCGCGCTGCGCGAGAACCAGAAGCGCACCCTCCTGGCATCGCTGCTGTTGTCGCAGGGTGTGCCCATGCTCCTCGGGGGCGATGAGCTCAGCCGCACACAGCGTGGCAACAACAACGCCTATTGCCAGGACAACGAGCTGTCGTGGTTCGACTGGACGCTCGATGAGCGGCGCACGCAATTTCTGGAGTTCGCCGCGCGCCTGATAGCGATGCGGCGGCAGCACCCGGTGTTCAGCCGCCGCCGTTACGTGAGAGTCGATACCGTCACGTCCGAAGGATTGAAGGAGATCATCTGGCTGACTCCCGACGCCCGGGAGATGACGGAGAACGACTGGAACCAGGAGTTCGCGCGCTGCCTGGGGGTGTATCTGGCGGGCGGGGCGATCGAGCGCCGCGGCCGCCGCGGCAAGCCCATCAAGGACAGCAATTTCCTGCTGCTCTTCAATGCGCACCATGAGACGATTCCGTTCCGCATCGCCGAGACTCTTTCCGGCAAAGCGTGGTTGACGGTACTGGATACCGCCGCGGGCGACCCCTTCGAGCAAAAGCCCCTGGCCGGGGACAGCTACCCGCTGCAGGGCCGATCGCTGGTGCTGCTGCAGGAGGCTCAGCAGGTCGCGGGGAGCGCGTGAGAATCGTTACCTACAACATCAACGGCATCGGTGCTCGCCTGCCCAATCTGCGGCGCTGGCTCGATGAGAGCGCCCCCGACATCGTCTGCCTTCAGGAATTGAAGGCGCCGCAGGAGAAGTTTCCCGAGGGCGCCATCCGCGAAGCGGGCTACGGCGTGATCTGGCACGGACAGAAGAGCTGGAACGGCGTCGCGATCCTCGCCCGCGGCACCGAGCCGCAGGAGATCCGCCGCGTCCTGCCGGGCGATCCGGAGGATCTCCACAGCCGCTATATCGAGGCGAGCGTGCATGGACTGCTGATCGGCTGCCTGTACCTTCCGAACGGCAATCCCGCACCCGGCCCCCGCTTCGACTACAAGCTGCGATGGCTCGAGCGGCTGATCACGCACGCCGCCGCGCTCGTCGCGCGTGACTCCCCGGTCATCCTGGCCGGCGACTACAACGTAATCCCCACCGCGCGGGACGTCTACAAGCCGGAGCGCTGGGTCGATGACGCCCTGTTCCGGGTCGAGACACGCGCAGCGTTCGCACGGCTCATGGAGCAGGGATGGACCGATGCCATACGCAAGCTCCATCCGGATGCGCAGATCTATACGTTCTGGGATTATTTTCGCAATGCGTACGCGCGCGATGCCGGTCTGCGCATCGATCATCTGCTGTTGAATCCAGCGGCCGCCGCGCGCCTGGTGAGCGCAGACGTCGAACGAAACGTGCGCGGCTGGGAGAAAGCGAGCGACCACGCACCCACGGGGGTGCAGCTGCGGGACGGCCTGGGTGCAGTGCGACAAATCGGCCCGCCGACAGCGTGAGGGGCCAGGCGATGACTTGAGCGCGGGCGAAGCTGGCAGCTGACCGACGTTCGGGGGAACATTGTGTTGCCGATCGCCGACTGATTGCGCTGTTCGCAGCGACTATCGCCGCAGCGCGACACCCCGGCTCTTGCCGATTGGCCTCGAGCAGTCCAACAATGCGTACGAGCCTTAGGGATAAGAGGCAATACAGAAGATGCACTCGCCAGGGATCCTGTTGGTCGGGCCGTACGACCCCAACTGTGGGGAATACACCTTTCTCGCGCCCCCGCTCGGGGTATGGCGCCTGGCGGGCGTGCTCGAGTCCGCCGGCGTAAACGTCAAGGTCTTCGACCCGAACTGCTGCAGCGGCGCGCCCGAGCGCGCGCTCGAGCGCGAGATCCTCGCCGGGGCCTGGGACGTCATCGGCATCTCCACCACGGGAATGACCCTGCGCTTCGACCTGGAGCTGGCGCATCTCGCGCGCCGCTTGGCTCCGCGCGCGCTGCTGGTCGCCGGCGGCATGGAAGCGACCTTTCGACCGGAGCTGCTGTTCGAGCTCGCGCCCTTCGATCTCGTAGTGTTGGGGGAAGGCGAGCGGCCGCTTCTCGAGCTCATCGACCGCCTGCGCTCGGGCGCAGCCCCGGGCGGGATCGCCGGAACAGCCGAGCGCAGTGCGGCAGGGAAGGTGCTGAGACTTCCGCAGCAGGCGCTCGATCGCGCCGAGCTGCGCGATGCCGTGTTCCGTATTCCCTATGAAAGGATGCCCTATCGCGCGTACTGGGAGCGGCTCGAGACCGCCTATCGCCTGGGCGCCCTGCCGAGCAAAGCCGCCCGCGAGGCGCGTCTCGCCGAAATCCGCTCCGTGCGCCTCATCACCCTCAACTACTGCCCGATGGGCTGCACCTTCTGCTCGGCGACGAACTTCCTGCACGAAGCCCAGGGAAGCGTTGCCAGCATCGCGCGCCTGGATGCTCCCGACTGCGTGCGCATGATCGAGCGCATCGTCGGCGCCCACCCGCAGGTGCGCACCATCATCTTCCAGGACGACATCTTCGTCTTCACCAAGGACCGGCGGATTCTGCCCTTGTGCGAGGCAATCATCGCCGCCAAGGAGAGCGGCGCCCTGCCGCGCGGGCTGCAGTTCATCAGCACCAACCGGATAGACGCCATGTCGCCGGAGCGCCTCGCGGCCATGCGCCGCGCGGGCTTTCGCGTGCTCGGCTTCGGCATCGAGAGCTTCTCGCGCAACGTACTCGCCGAATTCAACAAGGCGCAGATTCACGCCCATATCGAGCCGACCCTCACGGCGGCGCTCAAGTCGGGCATCACGCCCTTCCTCGACATCATCCTGAGCTCGCCAAGGGCGAGCCTGGCGGACCTTGCCACGACGCTGCGCGAAGCGTGGCGCTGGCTGCGGCAGGGATGCGAAGTCGGAATGTATCCGTACGTGATTCCGTTCTCGGGCGCCGCCATGGCTGCCGATGCGGAACTGCGGCCCTTCACGGTGTACGAGCGGCGGCGGATCAGGGGAACGCAGATCGCCTGGGATCAGCCGGCCAAGATCCTGCCCATCGACCCGAGCGTGGCCGATACGGTGCTCGCCATCGAGCGCGAGTACGAAGCGCGCCTGTCCGAACTGCAGCAGCGCGTGGCGCACCTGCCCTCGCGCGTGCGCTCGCTCATCTGGATTCTCTGCTCGCTCGAGCCGCTGGCGGCGCACGGGTTGCCGATCGCGGCTGCGCAGGAAGTGTGCGCCGAGCTCACCGCAAGACTGCCGCAATGGCAGCGCCTTCCTCGTGCTGCAAGCGCATGAGCCGCGGGCGAGCATGGACGTTGCTGGCGCCGGCGGCGGTGTGCGCGCTGCTGACGGGTTGGATCGTGCTCTCGGCTGCGAATGTGCAGGCGGGGAGCATGTCGTTGCTGGTGTACGGCCTCGCCAACCTCATCGTCTACACCGACGCGCTCGACTTTCTGCTGCGGCTGCACGTGCGCCGCCGTCACACCGCCACCGCCGGTGCCACCGACGACAACCGCAACCTGTCGATCGATCTGGCGGCCTCGCTCCCCGACGGCATCCGGCGCATCGTCCCCATCCGGCCCTACGCCATCATCGCCTCGATCTTCAATCTGGGCGATGAGCTCGATCAGTTCGTCGAGGCGTTTGCGCCCTACCGCGAGCGGGTATGGCTCATCAGCGACGGCTCGACCGACCATACCGTAACGCGGCTGCTGCAGGCGGGGTGGCGCTGCTTCGACGACGGCGTCAACCGGCGCAAGCCCGCGGCGCTGCGGGTGCTGCTCGAGCGGCTGCCCGCTCACATCGAGACGGTGATCGTCGTCGATCCGGACATTCGCATCCGCGGCCGCAATGCCGGCAGCAGCGCCGATCTCGAGCGCGTGATCGGTGATTTCCAGCAGTCGGGAGCCGCCGCCGCCTGCCCGCGCGTGATGATCGAGCCCGACGGCTTCCTGGCGCGATTCCAGGCATTTGAGTACGCGCTGGCGTTCCGCGTCGGCCGCGAGAGCCTGGCGGACTACAGCATCACCTCCGGAGTCTCGATCTACCGCCGCGATGCACTGTGGCGCGCGCTGCGTGCCCACTCGCTCTCGGTCTACGCAGAGGATTTCGAGAATGCCGTAATCCTGCTCAGCCAGGGCGAGCGCATCTATTACGACGGGCGGCTGGTGGTGAGCACCGAGGGGCCGGGGACGCTGCGCCGATGGTTCTCGCAGCGTGTCGGCTGGTACCACGGCCTGCTCAAGGTCTGCACCGAGCGCCTGGGCGCCATCTGGCGAGTGAGCCGGCGCACGCCCTTCGCCTGGTATCACTTCGTGTTCTACATCGGCGGGCTGTCGCTCATTCTGCACGTGGTGAAGATCATCAGTGCGCTGCTGCTACTGATCAGCCTGGTGGGCGGATTCGATGACCTGTTCCTGGCGCACCTGCTGCCGCGCAACGCCCTCACCAGTCCCGCCTACTTCATCGGCGCGGTCGGCAGCTATCTGTGCCTCGGCGTCATCGCGCTGTTCACGGTCGTGCCGCGCGCTGAGCGCGCCTATATCGCGCCGATCGTGCCGCTGTACCTCCTGTACGCACTGACGCACCTCATCCCGATGACCGTGGGGTTCGCTAATTACGTCGCGCTGCAGCTGTGGGGCCGTCGCATCTACCGCGATCACTACGAGCCCACGCCCGGCGCCGCCGGGTCGGCGGCGGCATCCGATCTGCTGGCGCGGAGGCCGTGGTGATGCGCGAGCCCGCCGTCTACTGGGAAGATCGCGCACGCCGCTTCGCAGGCGGCGACGGACTCGCGGCCGTGTGCTCCTACGGCATGCCGGCCTTCTACAACCGCATGATCGATGTGTGTCAGCGCCTCGCCCTGCGACGCTGGCTGCGCGTAAGTCCCGGCGCGAGCGTGCTCGATGTCGGCTGCGGGGTGGGACGCTGGAGTTGCCTGCTCGCAGCGCGCGGAGCGCGCGTGACAGGCGTCGACATCAGCGCGACGATGATCGGCCAGGCCAGGCGCCGCGCCGGCGCGCGCGGCGTTGCGGGCCGGTGCCGCTTCCTGCGTGCAGGATCTCGCGGCCCTCGATGCCGGCGGAAAATTCGACCTCGTCCTGAGCGTGACGGTCCTGCAGCACATCCTCGGGCCCGCCGCTCTGCGCGCCGCGCTGCAGCGCATGGTCGCTCATCTCGCCGCGGGCGGCCGGCTGGTGCTGCTCGAGGCTGCGCCGGATCGCCTCATCGAGAACTGCGACAGCGCGACCTTTCGCGCGCGCGCGCGTAGCAGTTACCTGCAGCTCTTCGGCGAGTGCGGCCTGAAGGTGCACGCCATCGGCGGCGTCGACCCCGCCCCCTTCAAGACCTGGTTGCTCCCACACCTGCCGCGTGTGTCGCCTCCGGTGCGCCTGGCGGCGCTCGCGGGCATCACCGCGCTCTCGCTGCCGATCGACGTGCTCTTCGGCCGCGCCGCGGCCGGCCGCTCGTGGCACGCGGTGTTCGTTCTCGGCCATGCCAGGCAAGCGCATGCGCACTAGGACGCGCCTCAGCGTGGCAGTCGGCGTGCTGCTGCTGATCGGGGCACTCGCTGCGCTGGGTTGGTGGTTCCAGGCGAGGCAGCCGACGCCCGGTCAGGCGGCCGGCACGCTCACCGTGAACGTCACCAGCTCCGCCGACCGCGGCCCCGGCACCTTGCGCGAGGCGCTGTTCATCGTTGCGGCCGCCAACGGCAAGGCCGACGTGTGGATCAAGGTGAGGAGCATCGCCCTCGAAACGCTGCTGCCGCCGCTGGTGAATCCGCACGGCGTGCGCATCCTCGCCGAGCCGCCCGGCGCGCAGATCGACGCGCACGCCCTCGGCGGCGGCCCGGTGTTCGACGTGGCGGGCGCCAACACCTCGCTCGAGGGCCTGGCGCTGCGCAATTGTCCCGCCACGGCGATCCTGCTGCGCGCCGCGCATTTTCGCCTGCGCTCGAGCAGCATCGAGTCCTGCGACGTCGCCGTGGACGTTGCCGAGAACGCCAGCGACGTACTGCTCGAGCGCGACCGCTTCAGCGCCGACCGCATCGGCGTGCGCTTCGCGGCCTCGAGCCACAACGCCGTGCTGGTCGGCAACGAGTTCTCGAACGACAAGGACGCGGGGCTGTGGGCGGTGCGCGCCGAGCCGGACGCGCACGGCACGGCCATCAGCGTGCGCGAGAACCGCTTCAACGGCGATCGCGCCGGGGTGGTGGCGGCGAACGTGGCGGTGCTCGTCGAGCGCAACGAGTTCAGCGCCGCAACGGAGGCTGCGATCCACCTGCTCGGCGCCGGCGCCGTGATCCGCGGCAATCACATCAGCGGCGGGCCGGCGATGGGCATCATCGCCGAGAACGCCCGCGAGGCCATCATCGACGACAACGAGCTCGATCACCTCGCCGCCTACGGCATCATGGTGCGCGGCTCGGCCAACATCCTGGTGCGCGCCAACCGCATACACAACTGCGGCTACGGCCTGGCCTTCGTGCTCGGCGATCAGCGCAACCCGAGCACCGCCGTGGACAACACCATCATCGAGCCGCAGTTCAACGGCATCGACGTCATCGGCGACTCGCCGATCCTGCGTCACAACCAGGTGCTGCGACCGCACGCGTTCGCCCTGCACGTGAGCGAGTTCCAGCAGCCGAGCGGCGGCAAGGTTCCGGCCCGCCCGTTCCTCGATGGCAACAACTTCCGCCGCGCCGACTCCACCGAGGTGGCCTCCGGAGAGGCGCGTTCCAGCGCGAGACAGCCATGAATGACAGCAACGCAACCCAGACCCTCTCGGCACTCGCCTGGCACGACCCGCGCATCCACCTGCTGGATGACACCTGGCTGCTGACGATATTCGCCATTCTGTTCGCGACTGCGCTGCCGTGGCTCGTCAGCGGCCTCGACCATCGACTTTATCGCCACGGCGGCCGCGCTCCTCACCCTGGGCGCGATCCACGTCGCGTTCGCCGCGCTCGCCGGCCGCCACGCACCGAACGAATTGCGGCGCGGCCGCACGCTCACGGCGCTGCACGCGCTCGGCGTCCTGGCGGTGGCCTACGTCTGGCAGCATGCCGGCGGGCTGCAGAACCCGGCGTTCCTCACGGTGTTCGCACTGCCGGTCATCGGCTCGATCTTTCTTTCACGCTGGCAGCCGTACTTCATGGCGGCGCTCGCTGCGGTGGTGATCACGCTCATCGCCGCGAGCCAGGCGCCGGAGCTGCGCTGGTATGCGCCCGGGCTCGGCGCGGCCGCCGCCTGGGTGGAGAGCCTGGGGGGCGGTGCCGGGGGAGCTCGGTTGCCCTTTGCGGGCTTCTACGCGCCCTCGGAGTACTTCGTCGTCCTGCTGCAGGTATTCGTGACCATGTTGTTCGCGTGTGCCGTCGCCGCGGAGTATCTCGGCACCGTTTTCGAGCGGCTCCACTCGCAGGTCGCCCGTGCGCGCGCCGAGGCGGAGCGTGGACAACAGCTGTGGACGGCGCTCCTGGAGCAGCTGCCGCTGCCGGCATTCCTGCTCGATGCCGCCACCGGGGAAGTCATCTGCGCAAGCGCGGCAGCGCTGGCGAAGTTCGGGGCGGATGAAGCCGGCCTCGTCGGCCGCAACTTCTTCGAGGCGCTGCGCTTCTCCTACCCCGAGCTGGTGCAGGAGCTGGTGAGCGGCGCGGGCGGCGTGGCGCGGCTATGCACGCTGCGCCTGAGCGGGCGGCTGCTCGCCAGCGAAGTGCACGTGCAGCACCTCGCGCAGCGCGGTCGCCGGTTTGCACTGGTGGTGGTGAGCGAGACGACCGAGGCCTTGTGCGTGAAGGCCGCGCTCGATGCTGCCGAGCACGCTGCGCTGGTCCTCGATTCCCAAGGGCGCGTGCTGGCGTTCAACAAGCCCGCCGCTGTGCTCTTCCCTGCTGCGCAGATCGATGCCGAGATCGCGCACCTGCTGCCGCCACCCGAAGCGCAGGCCCGGTGGTGGGACCCGGGCCTGAGCGGGCGTCGCAAGATGCACATGACGATCATGCAGCGCGTGTATCAGCTCACGAGCTCGAGCGTCGTGCTGCCGGGCGAGGAAGAGCGGCTGTACGTCGTCGCGTTCCTGCCGGCGGCGCTCGCCGCGGCGGCCGATCAGACCGGCACCTTCACCGCCCTGGCGCAGCGGGTATGAGATCCCCGGCGCTGATTCTTGGCGCGACGCTCGCGGCGTGTGCCGGAGCGAGCGGAGCGGTCGCTCAGTCCGCGGCCCCAGCGCCGACCTCGAGCCAAGCGCCGTCTCCCCCAGCGCCGGGCTCGGGCCAAGCGCCGTCTCCCCCAGCGCCGAGCTCGGCCCAGGCGCCATCTCCCACAACGCCGACCTCGCCCCCCTCAGCAGCATCCCCGGCGGAGCAGCCCGCGCCGGCGCCACCGTCGGCCGCCGAGGAGCGCCTGGTGATCAGCGGCGACGGATCGAGGCTCTCGCAGAATCACGGCGGTGGCGGCGGCTCGCTCACCTGGCTGAGCACCCTTGACTCCGGCGACGTCGTGGGCCTGGGGGGCGAATACCAGGCGATCGCGAACTCGCATTGGACGCTCGGGTACCTCACCGGCACGGCGACGTTCGGGCAGCCGAGCGCGAAGCTGAGCCTCTACGCCGAGGCTCACGAAGGCGCCGGCGACGTGGGCACACACGCATTCCACTACTCGATCGTCGACGGCGGCCTCATCGGCACGCTCGCGCGAGTGTCGGTGCAGCTCGAGGAGCGCCGCATCGACATCGACACGAGCCACGGCCATCTGCCGAAGATCGGGTTGTCGCTGCGCCTCACGCAGCCGCTGCTGGCCACGGTGTCCTACGCCCGCTCATTCGGCGGCGATCTCGGCACCAAGCTCACCACCATCCGTCTCGACTACGTCAGCAAGAGCTTCACGTGGCTCGCGGGAGGAGACTGGGGGCCGGCCGCGCCGGCAGTCATCGATCTGGTCGGGCAGGTGGTAAGGCCTGGTCCGTCGCTGAAGGAGGAATTCGTCGGCATCGGCATGCCCCTGGGGCGCACCGAGTGGCTGTTGGTGGGCGACCACCAGGATCTCGAGGGGTTCAAGCGGACCACGGTGACGCTTACCTGCACCGTGCACTTCCGGGCGGGCGGTTAGTCCGATGAGTGTCACCCTGTTCAGGCGCTACTCACACTGGCTGCTGCCGCTCCTCGCCGCCGCGACGGTGGTGCTGGTGGGTGCGCGCCTCATCACGGTGAGTGTGCACGAGCGCGCCCAGCAGATGCGCCTCGCGGCGCAGAGCGTCGCGGTGCGCCATGCGCGGGCGATCGAAACCGAGCTGCGTGCGCTGAGCGAGCGCACGCGCCGAGAGGCACAACGCGCGGCCACGACGATCGGGCGCCGAAAGTGAACCCGCGCCGGCGCAACCCCTCATGCCCGCGCGCGGGGCGTTGTGGGTAACTTTCAGCGGTACCCTCGTGCGCGCCAGCGACGCCGATACCGCCCTGGCAAGCGCCATCGCGAGCGAGGTGCCGCGAGCTGAAGGCTCAGGAGGCGCAGCGCCCGCGGTGCTGTTCGGTCCCATCCGCTACGGCAGCCAATGGATCGTCGCCGCGCGCGCGCCCATCGCGCCGGCCCCGGCGCTCGCACAGCCTGGGACAGCGGCGGGCCTCTGGGCGGTAGGCTACGAGAGTCTCGAGGCGCTGCTGGCGCGGGCGCGTTTCGGAACGCTGGTGAACGAGGGCTATGACTTCCAGCTGTATCAACCCAACCCCGCGACGCGGCAGCCGCGGGTGTTCCTCAGCTCTCAACCCTCCGCCCTCGACGCACCGGCCACGAGCGCCATCCCGCAGGCGGGTGCCATCCCGCAGGCGGGTGCCATCCCGCAGCCGGGTGCCATCCCGCAGCCGGGCGGCGTCGTGCAGGCGGGCGGCGTCGTGCAGGCGGGCGGCGTCGTGCGCGGGCCCGCGGGCGAGTTTCTCATGCTCGCCATCCGCCCGCGCACAGGATGGTACCCGGCGCGGGAGCTGGCCGCCGAGATCGGGCTGCTGGCTGTACTCGCCTGGGCACTCGCGTTCGGTATGTACGACCTGACGCATAGCCTCAAGCGTACCCGCGCGGTGCTCGCCGCCACGCACAAGCGTCTGCACGCGGCCAACGAGCGCCTGGTGAGCGAGATCGAGCAACGCGAGAGCCTGCAGAAGGGCTTCGAGCACGCCCGCTATCACGATGCCTTCACCGGGTTGCCGAACCGACGCTATTTCATGGATCAACTGGACCGGGCGCTGCGCGAGGTACGCACGCGGCGGCGGCAGCGCATCGCGATCATCCTGATCGACATCGAGCGCCTCAAGCTGATCAGCGATACGCTCGGGCACACGGCCGGCGATGAGCTGCTGCTGCAGGCCGCACAACGTGGTGCGCTGGTGCTCGGCGTCGTCGAGCACCTGCTGGCGCGCTGGGGCGCCGATCGGCTGGCGGTGCTGGTGTACGAGGTGGCCTCTGGCGCCGCAGGGCAGGCGCTCGCCGATCGGCTCCAGGAGCTGCGCCACGAGCCGTTCGAGCTGCGCCAGCACCGCATCAGCGTCACTTCGCGCGTCGGATTCACCTGCATCGACTCGGGTCTGCAGCGCGCGGAGGACGCGCTGCGCGAGGCCGACCTGGCACTTTCGGTCGCGAAACAGCACCAGAGTCAGCGCGCCGTCGGCTATGCGCCCGGGATGGCAGGCGCCGCGGTCAGCCTCGTGAGTCTCGAAGCCGACCTGCATGTCGCCCTCGATCGCAACGAATTCCGCCTGCTGTTCCAGCCGATCGTCGACCTGCGCCGGCAACGCGTGGTCGGAGCCGAGGCGCTGCTGCGCTGGCGGCATCCGGTGGAGGGCCTGCTGACGCCCGACAAGTTCCTGGCGATTGCGGAAGAGGCCGGCGTGATCGTGCCGGTCACACGCTGGATCATCCAGCGTGTTTGCCGCCTGGCGGCCGAATGGCGCCAGCGCCTGCCGCAGGGAACCGACTTCTACCTCAGCGTCAATCTGTCCGCGGCGGTGCTGCGCGCTCCCGGGCTGCGCGATTTCGTCGCGCGAGCACTGCAGGACACGCATATACCGGCCGTTAACCTGAAATTCGAGCTGAGCGAGGGCGGGCTGGTGAGCAACGTGACCACGGCGCGCGCCGTGCTCGACGGGTTCCACGACATGGGCATCGAGCTGATGCTCGATGACTTCGGGACCGGCTATTCATCGCTCAGCTACCTGCAGCTCTTTCCGTTCGACTACGTGAAGATCGACCGTCCTCTCGTCAGCCGCACCGGGTCGGAGCGCGCGAACAATGCCATCACCTCTGCGATCCTGCAGATGGCGTCGAACCTGGGATTGCGGGCCGTTGCGGAGATCGTCGAAACCAGGGCGGCGGCGGACACCCTCCTGCAGATGGGCTGCGATTTCGCCCAGGGGTATTTCTTCTCCCCACCGGTGGAAGCCGAGGAGGCGTTCCGTCAGCTGCGCAGCAGCGATCTGTCCAGGGCCGTCGCGACCGGCGAAGGGACCGGCGAGGGCTCGTCCGGCGAAGGTGCGCAGGATGATTCGCCCACCCTGGTGCTGCCCCCCGGAGTGATCCTCGAGAGCCGGATCAAGGACGAGTCCGAGGAGGAGTCCTCGACCACGTAGTCGGCGCAGGCGGCATCAGATCCCTCAAGCCGGGGGCGAGGGGGGCACAAAGCACTGACTCGATGGGACATGCTCCATCAGTGGCGGCCTGTCATGTGCGCGCCTTACGCTATCGGTGCGCCGCCGGTGCGCGTGGGTCCTCGAGGTCTGAATTGTGTGCCGCACATCTTTGACGTTGCTCTCCGTGTTGCTCTGCGTGTCGCTCGCCCTGTGCGGGCTGGCTCCCTGTCGGCTCGCCGCTGCCGCCTCCGGCGATGAGCCTCCAGGATTCGAGGTGCCGGCACCGCTCGCGGGAGGTGCGGTGAAGTTCGTCGTGTACGGCGACACGCGCTTCACGCGGCGCGAGGACGTCGTGAACGCCTTCGCACGGCGCACCCTGGTGAAGCGGATTGCCCAGGAGAACCCGGCGGTGATCCTGATCTGCGGGGATCTCGTCTACGAGGGCAGCAATCCGGGCGACTACGAGACCTACCAGAGCGACACCGCGGAATGGGCGAACCAGAAGATCCCCGTGTTCCCCGCGCTCGGCAATCACGAATTCAAAGGATGCCCCGAGGACGTGAGCCCGTGCCTGGAGAACTGGTGGAAGGCGTTTGCGCCTCTGCAGTTGCGACCGCACCGCTGGTACTCCGTGACCATCGCTTCCTCGCTCCTGGCGTTGATCCTCGATTCCGATTCACCCCTCAAACCCCACAGCGAGCAGCGCATCTGGTTCGAGCAGCAGATCACCGCTGCCGACAGGAACATCAAGTTCATACTTGTCCTGCTGCACTACCCGCCGGTGCGCGACCCCTTCTATCCCCACGCGCTCGATGAGAAACAGGTGGCGAGCTATCTCTCCGGCAAGGCCGGCTCATTGCACGCGCGGGTCGTGGTGGTCGGCAGTCACGTGCACAACTACGAGCGCTACAAGAGGGACGGCGTCACTTACCTGGTCAGCGGCGGCGGCGGCGCAAAGCCGGTTCCGGCCGTGCGCATGTTCGGTGAGCTCTCAAGACTCACCACGTCGGTGAACTTTCACTTCATGCGCTTCATCCTGGAGAACGATCGGCTCAGCGCAACCATGGTGCGGCTCGATGCGGCCGCCGATCAGGCCAGTGATCCCTGGAGCGAGCCGGATCGATTCGAGATCCGGGCCAGGGATTAGCCGAGGCTCCGAGGCCTCGGGCCGTCAGCGGCACAACCTGAGAAGGGCGCGGCCGGCTTGTAGTCCGGGCCCCTACAGCCGCCCTGCCCTCCCGCCTACAGTCATGTGGGGTCTGATCCGTCAGGATCCGCTAAACGGAAGGTGGAGAGCCTGACGAGGATGTCTGTTGTGCTCAAGGACGCGCCGGTGACCGACAATCTCAGGCTCGATGCATTCGAAAGCGAGATCGCGGAGCGCTTCGGCGTTCTGCCGAACTTCTTCCGATCGGCCCGGGCGGCACCCGACTTGCGTCAACACCTGTGGGAGTTCGCCAAGGCCGGGTACCTCGACAACCCGATGCCGGCGTTGTTCAAGGAGCGCCTGTTCGTCTGGCTGTCGCGTTTTTGCCCGGTCCGCTATTGCATCATCCGACACGTCGGATTCCTGCTCGGCTACGGCCGGCCGGCGGGGGACAGGCAAGCGCGTTTGCAAACCCTCCCCGAGGTGCTTGCGCTGCTCAAGCGCCCGACGCCCTGGCAGCGCGACATGGCGCCGGTGTACGAGCGGCTCGAATCGTCTGCCACTCCACTCGCAGAGTGGCCGGATGTGGGCACCGCGCCGGAGGAGTGGATATTCGCGTGTGCAGCGGTGGCGTTCGTCGAGCCGATGCGTAGCGAAAGAGCACGCGGCGCGCTCCGCCACGCCCTGGGAGCGCAGCGGTTCGAGCTTGTCAGCGGCTTTCTCGCCTTCGTCCGCACGGCTCACTACTGGACGATGCTGCATCCGGAGATCGAGCTCGAGGAGGATATGCAGCAGCTGATGCGGGAGCAGGCGGAGCTGCGCCGCCTGTTGCTTGAGGATCTGGGCCGGGACGGAAACGAAATCACCGAGCGATTGCGCGAGGAGCTGGAGGAGCTGCGCAGCCTGCATGAAGGGCGCGAGCTCGAAAAGGCGAGGAGCGCGCTCGAGGAGAAGGACCGTCAGAAGGACCGGTTCATCGCGGTTCTCGGTCACGAGCTGCGCAATCCCCTCGCGGCGATTCGCGCCGCCACCGAGACGCTGAATCTTCTCGATCTGCATGATCCGCGGGTCAGCCGGCTGTATGAGCGCCTCGATCGGCAGACCTCCGCCATGGCGCGCATGTTGGAAGACCTCCTGGATGCCTCGCGCATTACCTTCAGCAAGATCTCGATCCAGGCAGAGCCGGTCGATCTGCACGATCTGCTGCGGGCGATATTGACCGACCAGGAGCCGCGAATTCGTGAAGCAGGACTGAAACTGGAGTGTCGGATGGCGAGCGCCCCCTGCGGCGTGCGTGGGGACCGCGTCCGTCTGCGGCAGATCATCGACAAGCTGTTGTCGAACGCCACCAAGTTCACACCCGCGGGCGGCAGCATCACCCTGAGGCTCGCAAAAGAAGTGCATACCGCCGTCTTCAGCGTAGAAGACTCGGGTATCGGATTCGACGCGGCTCTCGCGGCCAGACTCTTCGAGCCCTTCACCCAGCTTGAACAAGGACTTGATCGGCGCGGAGGCGGTCTCGGCCTGGGACTGGCGATCGCGTGCCACCTCGCCCGGTTGCAGGGCGGGTCGCTCACCGGGAGCAGCGATGGCCCGGGGCTCGGCGCATGCTTTCAGGTGCGCCTGCCGCTCGCCTCGCTGGCGGCGCCCATGCACGCGCGCGAACCGCGGCCGGCAGCCTGGCCCGGGCAGCTATGCGTACTGGTCGTCGAGGACAACCGGGATGTCGCCGACGGAATGGCCGAAATGCTGCGGCTGGACGGCTTCCAGGTGACCCTGGCCCGCAATGGTGCGTCCGCGATCGGAGGCGCCCGCGCGCTCATTCCGGACATCATCCTGTGCGACCTGGGCTTGCCCGGCGACATGGATGGCTTTGCGGTGGCGCGCGCCTGCCGCGCCGACCCGACACTACGATCCGCGCGGCTCATTGCGGTATCCGGATACAGCGCTCCGGAGGACCACGCCAGGGCAAGGAGCGCAGGTTTCGAGCGTCTGCTGCCGAAGCCGCTGACGCGCGAGTCACTGGCTTCGCTGCTGAGCCCGGCGTGAGTTTTCGGGGAGCCGCAGGTACTGGTGGAGGTAGTGTCCGAAAATGATGCTCGTATACCCAAGATTCAGTTGTTTCAGCTGCCGCAGGGTGCGCGGATACTCGACGAGATCGGCCAGCGCCAGGGCGCCGAGCTCCTCCTCGAGGATGCGGCCGCCGCACGCAACCCGATGCTGCGGAAGGAGGACGAAGGTGTCGTCAGGCGCGTGTGAGGGGCCGAGGCTGACACCGGCCTGACTCGTATCCGAGATTTTCGAGAGTCGCGCGCGTCGTTCGGCGTCGCGATGCATCGCGAACCGCTGTAACCTCCCGGCGATGCAGCACCTCAGTGACGCGCGGATGGGTTCAGAGCTGCTGCGTCGCGCCGGGATCGCGCGGCCGATCTTTCAGGCGCCGATGGGCGCGCTCGCCTCACCTGAGCTCGCGGCCGCGGTGTCCAACGCCGGCGCGGTCGGACACCTGGCCTGCACCTGGCGCACCCCGGCCGGACTTGCCGAGGCGATCAGAGCGACCCGCGCCCTGACCGACAAGCCCTTCGGCGCCAACTTCGTGCTCGACTTTCCGATCGAGGAGCAGCTGTCGCTCGCCCTGGAGCTTCGCGTGCCGGTCATCTCCTTCTTCTGGGGCACGGGCGCGCGCTACGTCGAACGGGTGAAATCGAGCGGAGCGCTCGCCATTCAGGTCATCGGCTCCGTCGCGGAGGCGCTGGCCTCAGCCGCCGCCGGGTTCGACCTGCTGGTCGCCCAGGGGCGTGACGCGGGCGGCCACGTCTGCAGCCAGCTCGGCCTGATGGCACTGCTCCCACAGGTGGTCGACGCCGTCGCGCCGACGCCGGTTCTCGCCGCCGGAGGCATCGCCGACCGGCGCGGCGTCGCCGCGGCGCGCGCGCTGGGTGCCCGCGGCATCTGGGTGGGTACAAGATTTCTGGCAGCCCTCGAGGCCAACATCCATCCGATCTACCGCGAGCGCGTCCTGGGAGCGAGCGGAGACGACACGCTGTACTCGCAAGTGTTCGACCGGGGCTGGCCTGACGCCGCGCTGCGCGCGCTCAGGAACAGCACGACCAGCGCGTGGGAGCGTGCCGGGCGACCGCCTCCGGGAAGCAGACCCGGCGAGGACGACATCCTGGGGCACCATGCCGACGGAACACCCATCCCGCGCTACTACTCCGGCTCACCCACCCGCGATGTCAGCGGTGAGATCGAAGCGATGGTGCAGTACGCCGGAGGAGCGGTCGGCCTCGTGCGTCGCTGCGAGCCAGCCGCGGCGATCGTCGAGGACCTTGCCGCAGGGCTCGGGCTCGAAGCCCACAACCGCAATCTCCCGACCTGACGAGGTGTCCACGCATGTCGACCTACAAAGCCACCATTCGCTGGAAAATGGCGGGTGAAGATTTTCTCAAGGGCCGCTATTCGCGCGAGCATACCTGGGGCTTCGATGGCGGCGTGGTCGTGCCCGCCTCGGCCTCTCCCGCAGTCGTGCGGGCCCCTTACTCGAATCCTGCCCATGTGGATCCGGAGGAAGCGTTCGTGGCCGCAATTTCCAGCTGCCACATGCTGACTTTCCTGCATCTGGCGAGCCAGCGCGGCTTCCAGATCAACAGCTACGACGACGAGGCGATCGGCGTCATGACCGCGAACGAGCGCGGCAGGCAGTGGGTCAGCGCTGTGACCTTGAATCCGAAGATTGCATACGGCGGCGCCCGGCAGCCTGCGCCCGCCGAGGAACAGCAACTGCACCACGAGGCGCATGAGCAGTGCTTCATCGCCAACTCAGTGCGAACGGACGTGTCCGTCCACCGATCCACGTGAATGGCTCGAGTGAGATGGCGCTCATTTTGGCGGTCCCTGACCACTGCCGTCCTGACGCGCCTGCACGGTTCCCGCGACGGCTTTGTGCGTGACAGTCTTGATGACCACGAGGTCAGGCAGCTTCTTGTCCTGCACCGCGTTCGCTATGTAGAACAGCCGCACGTTGTTGTACCCGACACCGCCCTGCTCCAGATGCGGGACGACGCCTTCCAGCCGCAGCGTGCGCGAGTCGCCGAGACTTGCTGCTGCGGCGTCGATCATCTTTCGATAGGTATCGCGCTGGGACGGATTCCACGCCGGAAGACCGGAGATTCCCTTGACGGGGTCCGTACCCAGCGGCGCGAAATTGACGCCCTGCCATCCGTCGGCAAGGAAGCCGGATGGGAAGTCGATGGTGAAGTGAGCGAGTTGCGGGCTGCCTTGCGCATCGCGCAGATATCGTGGCCGCAGCCAGAATTCCGGCTGCTGTGCGAGCGGCGTCCTGAGCGTGTGAGCGGCGCCGGGTCCCCAACTGTCGTTCAGCGTAACTCTTACGTTAGTCCAATAATTCACGGCATCTCCTAGGGCCTGGCTGTTGTTGCGACCTCCCCTGTCCCGGGACTGCGCCTCGGCAGGCCTGGCCCGAGCGCAACCACAGAAACCTGAAACGCCCCCCACAGCGCTGGATCCGCCGATCCCTCGCGCGACGACGCCAGCGATCGCATCGACGCGCCGAGTGCCGCGGGGGCGCTCATCGAGTCGTGCAGCAGGTGTCGATAGAACTCTGTCATGAGGTGCGCCCCCATCTCATCGGAGACCGGCCAGAGCGAGGCGACGACCGCTCGTGCACCGCGCGCGAGCATCGTGGAGGAGATGCCGAGCAGGCCTTCGCTCAGCACTTGCTTGCCGAGGGCCGTATCGCACGCGCTCAATACGGCCACGTCCGCCGTCAGGCTCTGCAGCGACAGATCCGCCACACGCACCGCCCCGTCGACGAGCTGTCCGCGGGCGTCGTAGGAGCCGAGAATCAGGGCGGATAACTGCGGGACCTGCGCATCCACGATGCCGTGCGCCGCAATGTGGATGAAGCGGTATTTCGACCAGTCGAGAGACAGAAGCCGCGCGCGCGTGGCGTCGAGGCCGATCAACTGATCGACGTCCGGGGGCGGAAACTCCGCCCGAATCTGCGCCGCCTCCCGGGCGCTGAACGCGAGTCGCGGGTATTGCGGTGCGGCCGCATCGCGTGCGCGTTCCCCGGGGGCCTGCGCCGCCGGCAGCCTCGCCGGCAATGCCGCGAGCCGCGGATCGTCCGCCTGATACACCGGGTCGGCGACGAGCAACAGGCCGCGATGCTCGCTCGCGTGAGCGCTCGCCCCCCGCGTTTCCAGCATCCACGCTGCCGGAGTGAAGGCGACATCGTGTCGCATCGCAACAAACGAGTCCGGCCTCGCGTCGGGCACCTGCAGTGCCGCGAAGGACACGTAATCGAGGGCACCGTCGGGGATGACGACCCATTGCTGCGCGCTGAGCCACGGCTCAATAGGGCGAAGGATCAGCTCGTACAGGGCGCGAGCATCCTCGAGTCGGCGCTCGAGGGGGATATCGATGAGCCGCGTCAGCGAGCGGTGAAAGGCCGCGGCCTTCTCCGCGATCGCTTCCGGGGAGGGCAAGCGCGTCCAATGAAGCCCGGTCGGTGAAAGCACCCACGCGTACGCTGCCTCGGATCCCAGCCAGTACGAGACCAGTACGGTCTCGGCCGGAACGGCGGGCAGATGCACTGCTGCACCTTCCCCGCGGGCCTCAGCCCCGACCGGCAGTACGCGGCGGGCGATGAGAGTGTTGACCGCGTCCGCCTCACGCTCGAGCTCGGCAATGTCACCCAGCAGATGCTTTGCGCGCGGGTCGTCGGAGCCGGAGCGGTCGACCCGGGCGTCGAGCGCAAAGCGGCGGGCGGCGAGCTCACGATAGAGCGCCTCGCGCCGGCGCAACTCGCTCGCGAGCGCGCGCCGCACGGCGGGCGGATACTTCTGAGCTGCGACGTCAGCGAGCGAGCGCGCGCGCGAGGCATCCGCGGTCGAGAAAGCCGCCGCGGCAAGGACGCCGGCCTCGGCATCGCGTCCGTTCGCTACCACCTCGTCGTAGTGCTCCCGCAGCAGCGCAAGCTTCAGGTCGTAGGCCGGCCGAAGCGGTGCCTGCAGTTGCGCGCGAAGCTCGGGATTTGCCGTCTGCAGGCGCAGAGCATCGGATTGCTTCAACGCCCGATCGACCGCCACGAGGGCTGCGCGCGGCCGCGCAACCAGCCAAAGCGCCCGAGCGAGCTCGAGGTCCGCCTCGAACTGCTCCGTGAGGCTGCCGCCGGCGCGTAGGCCCGCTCGAGCGGCCGCGAGATCCGCCAGCGCCTCGCGGGGGCGACCCATCTCGCGAAGCAGCACCGCGCGTCGCAGGAGCGCTTCCGCCCGAATGAGCGGATCGGCACGGGCTGCGATCACCTCATCCAGCTGTGACTTGGCCGTCTCGAGACGGCCGGCGGCGGCGGTGTGCGCGGCCAGTTGAATCCTGATGCGCGCGATCGCTGAAGGGGCGATCGCAAGGCTCAGCGCCTCGCGATCCGAGGCTATGGCGCTCTCCACGCTCCCCTGTTCTGCGTCGATCGTCGCGAGCGCGCGCAAACTGGCCATGCGTCCACGGCCATCGAGCGCCAGGGTTCGAATCGCAAGCGAGCGCTCGAGGAATTCGCGCGCGCGAACGCGATCGCCGAGAGCGTAGTAACTGACGCCAATCCCATAGAGGCTCTGCGCTTCATCCCGCTGTGCCTGAACTTCCTGGGTGAGAGTGAGCGCGCGATCGAAAAGACGCAGCGACTCGTCGAAGTGGCCGAGGGCGTAATTGGCGAGGGCCGTGTTGTTGATCACCGCCACGACGTAGGTGCCCTGATAGGGTCCCGGACCAATGTCCCGCAGTGCGCGCTCGAACCAACGCAGTGCCTCCGGCAGACGGCCGAGCCCCCACAGGCACAGCGCCTGGTTCTGCCAGGCCTGTGCACGGCGCTGCGCCTCTTGCAGGGACCCGAACCAACGGCCCGAGGACTGCGAGGCGCTCACGCATTCGAGGTAGCGACCCTCATAGAGATAGGTCACCGCAATGTTCGTCAGTTGCAGGGCGGCGTCGTAGCGTTCGCCGCGCTGAAGGTGGAAGCGCGTCAGCTCCTGCAGCATGTGACGCGCGCGGCTGAGAAGCCCGCTCGAGGGTGCGTCAGAGCCGGCCGCGCCGCGTGCGCCGGGTGCGCTCGATCCGATCTCGATCCATGCCGCGGCGGCGAGTGCGTCGGCCCGCGCCCGCCGGTACGGATCCTCCTTGCCGAGCGCTTCAGCCGCTGCCTGCGCCCAGGCGGCGGTCTTCGTCCAGTCCTGCAGGTCGAGGTATTCGACTCCGGCGAGGGCGAGCTCCGTCTGGCCACGCAGCGCCTCATCGTGGGTGGCGGCGAGTGCCCGCTCGGCAGCCGAATAGCCATCCGCGGCCCGCAGGAACGCAGCGCGCGCGCTGACGGTCGGGTCAGCCGCGCGCCCTCTTGCGACTTCTTCGCCGACTGCATAATCCGCATCGGCCTGCGCCAGCCTCTTCAGGACCGCCAGGCAATCAGGGCGTGCCCCAAGCGGCGCAAGGTCGAACGCCCGCACGGTTGCCGTCCCGGACGCGCGCGCGTGCTCCCGGCCGCTGATCCGGACGGCGATCGCGGGAACGCTCGGGGCCGTCACGAGGGCCCGACGGGTTCCGGTGCGTCGCTCCGGGTGATCGGCCCGGGCAATGACATTCCCAGCGTCGAGAACCTCGAGCAGAGCGTCGTTGTCGCGCTCTTCGGCTTCGATCAGGTACGTGTGTCCGGGCAGGACGGCGAGGTCGGCAGCGACGGGCTCGACTCCGAGGGTCTGCAAGGGACCCCGGGTGAGCACGGGTGCCCCGAGAGCAGCGGTACATGTGGCTTGTGGCGCGGCCCCGGCGAGCGAGCACCCGGTGAGGAGGATCGCGCTGAGAACACCCCGGACAGCAAGGGGGTGAGTGCTTATACTGAGCCTATGACTGCTGTGGATCACGAGGCAACCGCAGCGCTACTTCCCGCGGAATCGGACGTCCCCAAGCCAGTAGCCGATCCTGTTTCGCACCTGACGGCAGTCTATCGCGACTATCCCGGCCTTCGCGCACTGATCTTGCGACGCGTGCGCGATCCTGAGGTCGCGGCGGATATTCTCCAGGACGCCGCCGTCACGACGCTCGAGAAACTTCGCAGCGGAGAAATCGCTCATCCGGAAAACGTCGGCGGGTATCTGTACCGTGTGGCCCTGAATCACCTGCGCAACCATCGCCGCAAGGACCGCACGGCGCTATCGAGTGCCGAGGCCTTGAGCGAGCTCATTGCGCCGGAGGAGCTCGAGTGGGAGAGGGTCGGACGGCCGCAGTGGGCCGAGGCGGCGCGGCGCTTGCTGGAAGAAATGCCTGCCGCGCGCGATCGCGAGCTCCTGGTGCGTTTCTATCTCAACGACGAAGCGAAGGGGCAGATCTGCCGGGAGCTTCGCCTGTCGGAGGAGCATTTCAATCGCGTGATCTTTCGCGCCCGCCACCGTTTCCGGGAGCTGATCGAGCGACGTGGATTCTGGAAGGCTGATCTGCTCGCCATCGTCGCGATAAGCTTCTGTGTCGCCGTGAGCGCTGCCGCGCTCTTCGCGCCCCCGGCTTACGGCGCGCACGCGTGCAGCTCGAACGCCGATCACGGTAGTGCCGCTGTTTCCGGAGCGGTGAGGTGATCGACGCGGGCCGGGATGTCGAGCGGATGCGCGACTATCTCGGCGGACGATTGTCGGACGATGAGCACCGTGCGTTCGAAGAGCGCCTCGTGCGCGATCCGGAGCTGACGCGCGAGCTCGAGCGGACACTGCGGCTGCGCGAAGGGCTCGAGCAAGCGCGGGCCGAGGGCTCTCTACACAAGGGCCCTTCCCGACGCCGGGTGCTGCGCACCCGGCTGCCGGCGCTCGCAGCGGCCCTGGTCGGCGGCGTTGCGTTATTCCTGTGGGTTCACTCGAGACCTGCGCCGCTCTTGACGGCGTCCAGCGAACCGCGCACCGCTGGTGCCGCGCCATCGGTCGTGGCGCGCTTCACATTCGTCGCAACGCGCGAGGTCACGACGCCCGACCTCGAGCTGCCTTCGAACGGGCTCATCGAGCTGCGCGCCGCGCCGGGATTGCGAACGACGGGTTCGCCTTACCGTCTGACGCTCACGTACCAGGATGACAGCGGGGCCGTCACGCCGGTCGGCACCGTCGCGGGTCTGGCGTTGAGCGCGGACGGCTACATTCACGGCTACGCAGATGCCGCGCGCCTGGGACCCGGCGGCTACGTCCTGAGCGTCGAGTCCGACCCCCAAAGCGCTGCTGCCCCGGAAACGTTCCGTTTCAATCTGCGCCCACGCCAGGCTCGCTGACCCGCGAGCCGCGCTCGAGCTCGACGGCCACGACGCCCGGCACGGCCCAGAGCCGCAGGAGATTGTCGAGCTCCACAGATCCGAGGAGCACGCCGACGTCCGTCAATGTCGAAGTGTGCTCCAGGCCGAGCGCCCGACAGGCGGCGGCGACCTCGTAGATGCGATCGCGTGCACTCTCCGCGATGGCGATGGCGACGTTGGCCCGATTCACCGCGGACCTGCGCGCCGGGAAACGTGACTTGCTATCGAACCCGCCATGTCGTGGCCCGAGGATTACTGGGGTGCCTGAACGAGGCCCGCGCCGATGTCGCGCATGGGAGCCGACAATGCCCGGCAGGCCTGCAGCAGGAGCGCCCGCAGCGCAGCGCCGCGCGCAGTGAGATCCGCTTCGGCGAAGAGCGCCGCTATGCCTGCGACATAGGATGCCGCCATGCTCGTTCCGCTTCCCGTTTGATAGAGATCCGGGCGCGGCGCCGCCGAGAGGATTGCGATACCCGGCGCGGCGACGTCGACCTCACCACCGTTCGGATTGAGAGCACCGTTCGAGAATGGCGCCACCACGAGGCTGTGATCGACGGCACCGACCGCCAATATCGAAGGGCAATTGGCCGGATGCTCCACGGGAGCGATCGTGTCGGGTCGCTGGCTGGTGTTGCCCGCGGGCGCGATCAGGAGACTTCCTGCTGCCAGCGCGCGCGCCGCAACCGCTTCATAGACGCGTGGATACGAATCGCCGAGGGCCACTGGCGAGCCGAGCGACATCGAGATGATCTCGCAGTGGTTGCGCACTGCCCAATCGATGCCCGCGAGGGTGTCACCGTCCGTCCCGCCGGCGCTGTCGTCGAGAACTCTGGCGATGTACAGCTCGGCCCCGAAGGCAATCCCATAGCGGGGCCCCCGGGCAGGCTGCAGAGGACCGCAGGCAACTCCCGCGCAGAAGGTTCCGTGACCGTTGGCGTCATCGGCAGCGAGTCCCGCAACGAAGGACTGCGACACGATCGTGCGGTCCGCAAAGTCCGGATGCCTGAGGTCAAGACCGGTATCGAGTATCGCCACCCGGGTTCCACGGCCGCAGAAGCGCGATGAACGAATGCGCGTCGCCTCGAGGCCCCAGGTTGCGAGCGACGTATCGATGAGCGGCACGGCCGAGGAGTGCCCGCCCGCACCGCCGGCCCGCGCCGCGGGCGAGCCGACCGCGAGCTCGCGTGCGCCTGTGTAGCGCTCCGGCGCGATCAGGAGCGAGTGCCGCAGCGCGCGATCGGCAAGCGCCTGCGCCTGGTCGGGATCGCCATGCACGAGTGCCGCGCCCAGGCGGTCAAACAGCACGCCCTCGCCCGGCGTGGGGCGAGGCCGTTCGCCTGACGCATCAAAATCCGACGAGACGGCCAGCCGGACGCCCGCGGCGTTGCGAAGAAACCCGGCGCCGTCATGGGCAGTGCTCTCCCTGAGCAACACCAGGTGTAGTCCCGTGGGCCGGGGGACAATGCAATCATGAAGCGGACCAGCACGCGCACCTGTCACTGTCAGCACCGGCAGGGCGTGGGGGTGTCAGGAAGCTCCTTTTTCGCCATTTCGGATCCTCCGCTGGCTCCGAGTAGCCGGCGCACGGGTGTCCCGGGATGCGCGGCTGGCCGCTTAACTGTTACCTGTCGCGGACGGCCGACGCGTCTCAGGCAGACGGGGTGTTTTTTCGAAACGCTGCCGCGCCGCGACAGGCGGCTGGCGGCTGGCGCTGCACGCAGCGGCGCAACCCCGTGGGCGCGCAGTCCGCGCGCGGAAATGGCGCTCCAGGCCGGCTAAGGCATTGACCGGGACGCCGAGCGGCGCATGCAGATCGCAAGCGGGCATGAGCACAGCAGCAGGCGTATGGACCGATCAGCGCGTCGCGTGTTTTGCACTGATTGCAAGTCAAAGCGGGCAATTGTCGCGAAATATGTTTCTTTGCAGCGCGCGCCGCACGCGCTGGATATAGCGCGCATACTCCGCGCCCTCAGCCGCATGCGAGCTGAGCCGGTTGGCGAATCCTCGCTGACCATATCGGAGTTCAATTTATGGATCAATCAAACACCAATTCAACTGGTGAAGCCTCCAGGAACACCCCCGCAGCACCTACCAAGAACGTCATCGACACGGTGATCGCAGCGGGCCATTTCACGACCTTCGCCGGCGCAGTCCGCGCGGCGGGCCTGACCAATTCGCTGGCGGCCAAAGGGCCGTTCACCGTTTTCGCGCCCACCGATGAAGCGTTCAAGAAACTGCCGCACGGCGCGTATGACGCGCTACTGAAAGACGCGGGCAGGCTCCAGGCGGTCCTCAACTACCACGTCGTCCCGGGCTACTTCATGTCGAGAGACCTGAAGTCAGGAGAAATGATGACGACGCAAGGCAGTGCACTGACGGCAGTGGTGTCGACCGGGGACGTGCGAGTCAACGGGGCTCGAGTCACCAAGGCGGATATCGTTGCGACGAACGGCATCGTTCACGCCATCGACGCGGTCATTCTGCCCAAGAACTGGCAGTTGCTGGCGGCCGCAGCCTGACGATCGCGTTTCACAGAGCACTTTCGTGCCCTGGAAGGCCCCGCTCGCGGGGCCTTCTTTTTTCCAATCCTCAAAATGTGACCGATATCTCCATATCTGCAGCCCCGGTCCCGGCGGGGATCTCGAGCAGCCTCCCCCCGTGGTGGTATCTTCCTATATACATCCAGGGAGCGTGTCGTTCGTCGTGAATGTGGAGGCGAGACAGGAGGCGATGACCGAGGTCTGGCCGAAGTGGCAGGGCGAGGTCATTAACAGCGTCTTTCCCCTGCGCCGGTTTCTCAACGGCTCAGACCATAGCGCGGTATTCCTTACCGAATACAGAGCGCTGAACATCCCCAATGCCGTAATAAAGATCATCCCGGCCGACGGGGTGCTGGCAGAGGCACAGCTCTCGCACTGGAGGACGGCTACCGTCCTATCCCATCCTCACCTGATCCGCATTCTCGACGCAGGTCGCTGCCAGCTCGGAGGCCAGCAATTTCTGTACGTAGTGATGGAATATGCTGAAGAGACTCTCTCCGAGATCCTTCCCCACCGTGCCCTGACTCCCGCCGAAGTGCGGGAGATGGTGCTGCCCACCCTCGACGCCTTAGTCTTCCTTCACCGCAGAAACCTGGTACAGGGCCAGCTGAAGCCAACCAACTTCCTGGTGGTCAATGATCAACTGAAACTGGCGAGTGACACCGTTCGTCCCGCCGGCGCTGCGAGGGTAAGCACGCCTGAGTCTTCCCGGTACGATCCTCCGGAAGCAAAGGACGGCATGATTTCCACGGCCGGCGATGTCTGGAGTCTCGGCGTCACCCTGGTCGAGGCTCTCACCCAGCGCCCTCCTTCGTGGGGCGAGGAAGGATCCGAAGCTGCCTCCTTGCCCCCGACTCTTCCGCCAGCATTCGCGGACGCCGTACAGCGATGCCTGAGCCGCAACCCCGCCCATCGTCCGAGAGCCATCGACCTCGCAGCCCAGTTCAGAGGCGCGCCACAAGCGCCCGTGGTTTCGGTTCCTCAGCCGGCCGTCCGAGAAGTGCCGGCGCGCGCCGCTCCTGCGGAGAAGTCGCCCAGACAGCGCTTTCCCGTCCCGGCTGTCGTAACGGCCCTCATACTCCTGGTCGCAGTCTGGGCCGGCGTGCGCCTGTTCCAGAAGTCTCCCAACACCCAGCTGCCCGCTTCCATCAGTTCTCAACCTGCTTCGCCGCAAACTGCCGCTGCGCCCGCAGCCGCTGCGCCGAATCCCGAGACGTCCGTGTCAGCGCCTCCCGAGATCTCTGCTCCCTCCTCGCGCGCGAAGTCTAAAGAGAGTAAACCGGCGCTGTCGCGCTCTGCTTCTCGTCGCTCCGGTCAACACGCACAACCCCTGGCGGAGGCCGCGCCCTCCGTGGTCCATGAGCAGATGCCCGACGTCCCGCGCGGCGCCCGCGAGACGATTCACGGTCATATCAAGGTGGCGGTGCGTGTGATCGTCGACGCTTCCGGCAATGTCATCGATGCGCTCCTGGAAAACCCCGGGCCGAGCTGGTACTTCGCACGTCTGGCAAGAGAAGCCGCCAGAAAATGGAAGTTCGCTCCGGCGGATAATCAGGACTCCCGGGAATGGCTGTTGAGGTTCGAGTTCGCCCGCGGCGGTGTCACCGCACACGCCGCTGCCTCGCGCTCCTAGTCCTGTCAGTCGATTTTCTGCCCGTACTACGGCGCGCCTGAGGGATATGCGTGGCGCGATCCGGCGCGCCCGCTAAGCTCTACGCCGCGGGGGTCGGCTGCGTACGCGTGCCGTGGAACAGGCCGTACAAGCCGATTGCCATCCATATGACGTTGATGAATACGGATGGGTACGCTCCGTTCCATCCGCTGTTCACGATGATGCCGGCGCCGGAGAGGACATTCAGCCAGTGATACAGCGTCGAGCGTGAGCTGAGTTTGCCAGCCGTCAGCAGCACGTACGCCGACAGCATCATTGCGGCAGCCGCCCAGCCGATGACCTCAATTGCAAATTTCACCATCACATGACTCCCTCGGCGGTGACCGTTAGTGCAGGCTCACGCGGCGCCGTCCACTGACGGCGCCTTGCCGATTGCATCGAGACGCTCCTGTATCTTGATACGATCGAGTGTTGCGAGCGGCAGGCTCGTGAAGATCCTGATGCGATTGTCGAGCGCCCTGAACGTGTCCCGGAAGGCCAGCCACTTCTCGGTGTCGGATCCGTCCACGGCTGCCGGATCGGGCAGGCCCCAATGTGCCGTCATCGGCTGCCCGGGCCAGTACGGACACACTTCACCCGCCGCGTTGTCGCAAACGGTGAAGACGAAATCCAGGGGCACCGCCCCGGGGGCGGCGAACTCGTCCCAGCTCTTGCTGCGCAATCCCGCGGTCGGGAGCTTCATGTGCTCGAGCAGCTCCAGCGCGATCGGATGCACCGTCCCCTTCGGGTGGCTCCCGGCGCTGAAGCCCTGGAACTTCCCACGACCCCACTGATTGATCAGCGCCTCGGCGATGATGCTGCGGGCTGAATTACCCGTGCACAGGAACAGCACGTTGTGAGGTCGATCGGCCACAGGATTTACGATGAGGGCTGCGCGAGGGTCTTGGCCATGCAGGTGGCCGAGGCCGGGCACAGCGAGCGAAACTCCTCACTCGCCTGCAATTGCTGTGGAACCTCTTTGCGCTCGATGACCTGATAACCCAGGCGCTGGAAGAACTGTGTCGCGGACTGTGTCAGCAGAACCAGGCGCGAAATGCCGGCTGCGCCGGCGATTCGCTCCAGATCCTGCACGATGATCCGCCCCAGTCCCGTGCCACGAAGGTCGGAAGCTACCGCGACCGAGCGCAGTAATGCCGTCGACCCGAACGGCTGCAAGGCCCCCACGGCCACAATCTTGGCCTCCTCGCAGGCGACGATGAACTGCGGATCTGAGGACAGGAGGTCGCTCGTCGGAAGACCACAGCTCTCGAGGAGCGTGCGGATACTCGCCGCGTCCTGCCTGCTGCCGGCACGTAGCCGAGCGGATGGCATGCGCCGCTCAGGCCGCGCCGGACGAGCAGCAGTTCGGCGCACAGCACGCCGACTCGGCCGCCCTGCCCTGATCTGCCCTCAACGGATCACTCCCGTAGACGGCGCTCGCCCCGGTCGTGAGGAAGATCTCCCAGGGCTGGCCTTGCGGGTCGTCGACCCAGCTCTTCTCGCTTTGGGCGTAGCAGCACGTCGTCGCCTTCTCCTCGAGCACGGGCCCGTCCATACGCTTCAATCGATCGTGCATGTCCTCGAGCTCCGCCCGACTCTCGACCTGAATGCCGAGCTCCTGAACGCCAGCCTCGACGCCTCGCCGGCTGATCGCGAAATTCACCCGCGGATCCTCCAGCATCCACTTCGCGTAGTCGAACTTGCGCACGGTGGGCGCAGCAGCGAAGAGCTGCGAATAGAAACGCATGGATGCATCGAGGTCGTTGACCGCTACGTGGACATGCAAGCGCTTCATGCTCTCTTCCTCTGTGGTGCCGTGCCGGTTACGGGCGGACAGTTCGCCTCGCAGGCCTCGCCGGCGAGACTGCAACAGTTCTCGCTCAGAAAGCCGACGAGCGCATTCATGCGCTCGAAGTTCGGGCGGTAATAGAGGTTGCGGCCCTCGCGGCGGCTCACCACAAGCCTTGCCTGAACCAGGCCTTTCAAGTGAAAGGAGAGCGTCGGCGCCGGCACGTCAAGGCGCTCGACCAGCTCGGAGGGGGTGTACCCTTCGGGCCCGCGCTTTACGAGCAGTCGAAACACCGTCAGACGCGGGTCGGACGCCAGTGCGCTCAAGGCAGCGACGGCTTCTGGTAATTTCATACTTTCAATTATATAGAATTACCAGGACGCTGCAAGTCGCGCGCATTCTTCGCCCCCCGCGTCCGCCTTGATGAGTCTGCGGGGCTGGCCGGGCGACGCAGTGCTACGCGCGTGTTGCGGCGCGCACCTGCCTGCCGCTGATCAGGACTGCCCCCAACGCCACCGCGGCGGCGAGCGACAACCAGGAAGTAGGCAGATACGCGCCTCAACCCCGCGACATCAGCTGGAAGCGAGCGTGACGAGACTCAGTGCCTCGCTGACCTCAATCATTGCTCCAACGCAGTCACCAGTCACGCCACCCAGCCGCCGGATAAAAGCTCGCCGCATGACGAGATAGACCGCCGCAGCACTGGCGATGGCGATCAGGCCGTAACGGCCGCAGATAACGATGACACCGAGTCCGGTGAGGGCGAAAGCCCAGCGGCCTCCCGGGCGTGATTGATAGAGCGCAAGATCGGCTCCAATGCCCTGGACGCGTGCATAGGGAGTGTGGGCGAACAGGAGCGGCACGGCGGCGCGCGCCAACAGCGGCGGCAGAATGCAGCCGCAGGCGAAGTGCAGATCGCTCCAGGGAACAGGGCCCCGCGCCTCGCGCAGCGCCGAGAGCCCACCGAACTTCAGGAGCAGCAGACACACGACCGCGGCCAGGGCGACCGGGCCCGAGTAAGGATCCCTCATGATCGCGAGCGTGCGCTCACGATCGCCGCGACCGCCGACCCAGGCATCCGCGCAGTCGGCAAGACCATCCAGATGCAACGCTCCGGTACACGTCACCCAAATGGCCAGCACAATGGCCGCCGCCAGCGGCGTGGCAACCGGCTTGAGCAGGATGGCCGCTGCCCAGAGGAGCAGGCCGAGCAGGAGGCCGACCGCGGGATACCAGAGCAAGGAGAAGCCGACCTCGCGCCCGAGCGGCGGCGGCTCCAGGCGAACAGGGAAGCAGGTCAGGAATTGCACCGCGATGAGCGCCGGGCGCAGGAGCACGTCAGCGGGTCTCCCGGCATTCGATGCTGATCAGGGCGGCATGGGGCACATCAATACTCAGGAGCGCCGAAAGCGGGGTACCTGACTGCGCGGCGCGCAGCAGTCGGATCGGGCCGCTATGCGTCACGATCAGCACGCGCTCACCCTCCGGGGTGCCCACGATGCGTTGCCAGGCGGCCATGACTCGCGAGTGCAGCTGCGCGAGCGACTCCCCGCCCGGCGGGGTATGTGCGCTGGGATCGGCCCAGAAGAGGCGCAAGCGCTCGGCATCTGTCTGCATGAGTTCAGCCGCCGAGCGCCCCTCCCACTCCCCGAAGCTCATCTCGCGCAGGTCCGCTTCGCAGCGGCAGCGCACCCCGAGCTCCCGCGCGAGTGTCTCGGCAAAGGCCGCGCACCGCCGCAGCGGGGAGCTCACGATGAGATCCCAGGAGCGTCCGGCGACGGCCGCGCGCATCTGCTGCCAGCCCCTGGGGCTGAGCGCAACGTCGGTCCCGCCCCAGTGGCGCGCACCGCCCTCGGTCTCACCGTGACGCAACAGGTGGACGAGCATCTTTCAGAGCTTCCCCGAGACTCCGGCCTCGGCGAAGGTCGCCATGCCGGCGTGCAGCTCGCACGCCAGTCGCAGCAACGGCACGGCCACGGCAGCACCACTGCCTTCTCCCAAGCGCATCCCGAGATCCAGCAGTGGCCGGGCTTCGAGTGCCGTGAGGATCGCGGCGTGCCCCGGCTCCCTGGAGCGATGCGCGAACAGCCACCAGGCTTTCGCGCCGGAGCGCATCCGGCTCGCGGCAAGCGCCGCCGCGCCGCAGATGAAGCCATCGATGAGCACCGGGAGACCCAGCTGCGCGCAGCGCACATAGGCCCCCACCAGGGCCGCAATTTCGAAACCTCCGAGGCGTTGCAGCGCATCGCGCGCCGTGCCCAGGCGCCCGGAGTGCTTTTCCAGCGCGCGGCGGATCACGGTAACCTTGCGGGCGACGCCGCGCTCATCGAGGCCGGTGCCCGGACCTGCGAGTGCTTCAGGCTTTGCCGAGAGCAGCGCGCAGGCGAGCGCGGCCGCGGCCGTGGTGTTGCCGATGCCCATGTCACCGCCGATGTAGAGTTGCGCTCCGCCCGCGATCGCACGCTCCACGCTCTGACGCCCGGCTTCGAGTGCACCGTCGAGCTGTGCGCCGGTCATCGCCGGGCCGTTCACGAAGTTAGCGCTGCCCGCCCCCAGCGCCACGTCGTGCACACCGGCGATCACGGCCTGATCAAAGGTGCCGAGATTGATCACCTCGAGAGTCGCGTTCAGCGCGCGCGCCAGCACGTTGATTGCCGCTCCGCCGCGCACAAAGTTCCTGATCATCTCCGCCGTGACCTCGGCCGGAAACGCCGAGATGCCCTCGCTGCGTCACGCCGTGGTCGGCCGCGAACACACTGATGTGGACGCGCTCGATGCAGGGGCGCACGCGCCCCTGCCAGCCCGCAAGCGTGATGGCGAGCGTCTCGAGGTCGCCGAGTGCGCCGGGGGGCTTCGTCAGCTGGGCCTGGCGGGCGCGCGCGGCAGCCGCGGCATCCTCGTCGAGCGCCTTGGGTTCCTGGTCCAACCAGTGCAGATTTGAGCTCATGTACGGGCATCTTTCAGGGCAAGTGGAAGTCCGGCCACGGCGAGGGTCACGCGATCGCATATCGTGGCAAGGCTTTGATGTAGCTCACCGCTGGCATCGACAAAGCGGCGCGACAGTGCTCCGAGCGGCACCACGCCGAGGCCGGTCTCGTTACTGACCAGAATGATGTCGCCGGCAAGCGTCGGCAGGGCCTCCAGCAAGCTCAGGCGTTCGCGCTCGAAGCGATCGGCCGCGGTGCAAAGCAGATTCGTGAGCCACAGCGTCAGGCACTCCACTACCAGGCAACGCTGCACCGAGGCATGGGCGCGCAGTGCCTGGCCGAGTGCCAGCGGTTCTTCTACGACGGCCCAGTGGGCGGGACGGCGCGCCCGATGCTGCCGTATCCTTTCATCAAGCTCCGCGTCGAGCGCTGCGATGGCCGTGGCGATGTAGAGGACCTGCAAGCCGCCCGCGCGCGCACGCTGCTCGGCGAGGCGACTCTTGCCCGAGCGCACCCCTCCCAGGATCAGTTCCTTCATCGTCGCACCGGCGGCAGCAGCCGCGAAAGGTCCAGTGAGCTCTCCACCGTATCCGCGAGGCGATCGAGCATCTCTTCGCGCCGGCGCGAGTGATCAAGCGCCAGCGGCGCGGTGAGGCCCGCCCATCGCAGGAGTGCCGTGCAGGCCGAGGGCTCCTCGAACAGCCCATGCAGGTAGGTGCCGAGAATCTGCCCGTCGGTGGACAGCGCGCCATCGACGCGACCATCGTCGAGCAGCAGCGCCGGGCGATCGAGCGCCACTCCCGTGCTCTGGCCCATGTGGATCTCGTAGCCGCGCACGTGCGCCTCATCGAGCGTGAGGCGTCCACTCACGTTGCGCAGTTGCTTCTCCTCATGCAGCACGGTGTGCAGCTCGAGCCAGCCCAGACCCGCGCTCTCACCCGCGAGCCCCTCAACCCCGAAGGGGTCGGCGACGCGCTCGCCGAGCATCTGAAAGCCCCCGCAGATACCGATCAGCTTGCCGCCATAGCGCAAATGGTGCTCGAGGTACTTCGGCCAGTGGCCCTCATGCAGCCAGGCCAGGTCGGCGCGCACCGACTTGGAACCGGGGAGAATCACGAGATCGGCGCCACCGGGATCTGGGAGCATCCTGCACGTAGTGAAAGTCGATCTGCGGATGCAGGCGCAGCGGATCGAAATCCGTGTGGTTGGCGATGCGCGGCAGCACGGGCACCAGCACCCGCAGGGCTGATAGGGCCGTCACGCCCCTCGGCAAGCGACTGATGCCATCCTCGGCGTCCAGATGCAGGCCGGGCAAATACGGCAGCACGCCGAACACCGGCTTGCCGGTGTGCTCCTCGAGCCACTCAAGGCCCGGCTGCAGCAGCGTCATGTCGCCGCGAAAGCGGTTGATCACGAAGCCCGTCACGCGGGCGCGCTCGGACTCGCTCAAAAGCGCCAGGGTGCCGACGAGGTGGGCGAACACGCCACCGCGGTCGATGTCAGCGATCAGCACCACCGGGCAGTCGACATTTTCAGCGAATCCCATGTTGGCGATGTCACCGGCGCGCAGATTGATCTCCGCGGGCGAGCCTGCGCCCTCGACGAGAATGAGCTCGTAGGCAGCGGCGAGGCGCTCGTAGGAGGCGAGCACCGCTGCCCGGGCGATGCGCTTGTAGTCGTGATATTCCGCGGCGCCAAGCTCGCCGATCGCGCGTCCCTGGATGATGACCTGCGCACCGGTGTCGCTGTTGGGCTTGAGCAGCACCGGATTCATGTCGCTCGTCGGTTCGATGCCGGCGGCCTGCGCCTGCAACGCCTGGGCGCGCCCCAACTCCCCACCGTCCGCACCAACCGCGCTGTTCAGGGACATGTTCTGCGGCTTGAACGGCGCCACGCGCACCCCCCGACGGTGCATCACGCGGCACAGTCCCGCGACGAGCGTGCTCTTGCCCGCATCCGACGTCGTTCCCTGAACCATCAGGGTGCGCGCACTCATGCGAGCAGCGCTCCGGCGCCCGCGACTGCCATCCAGATCAAGAGCGAGCGCCGCACGAGTCGCAGCGCACGCGAGATGTCGGTGGCTTGCGGCTCTGCTCCCTCGCCGAGCTCCGGTCGCATGCGCCATTGCCCGTGGTAAAAGGCTCCGCCCCCGAGCCGCAGCTGCAGCGCACCGGCGCCTGCGGCCATGACCGGGCCGGCGTTCGGGCTGTCCCACAGGACTCCCTGCCCTCGCCAACAGCGCAGCGCCGCGCGGAAATCGCCGGCAAGCGCATAGGTCAGCGCGGTGAGACGCGCGGGAATGAGATTCAAAAGATCATCGCACCGTGCCGCGGCCCAACCGAAATACAGGTAGCGCGGGGTGCGATACCCCCACATGGCATCCAGGGTATTGATCAACCGGTACAGCAAAGCGCCAGGGGCTCCGGCAACAAAGAACCAGAACAGCGCGCCGAAGAGCGCATCGTTGCCATTCTCGAGGACCGACTCGGCGGCGGCACCCGCGACGCGCGTGCGTGCTCATGTCGGACGTGTCGCGGCTGACCATGAGAGCGACCCGACGGCGAGCCTCGGGTAATTCACCGCGGTCCAGGGCCTCCTGCACGACGCGCGCGTGGTCGCAGAGACTGCGATGCCCGACGACAGCGTAGAGCACTAACACGGCCAGTGCCGTCCCGATGACCGGTACCCGGCAGAGAGCCGCGCAGAGCACGACGGGGGGCAGCACGGTGAGACACGCGGCCAGCACACCGCGCCCGCGCTCTCTTGCCGCTTGCCTGCCTTCCGCCTTGCCTGACCCATGGAGCCAGTGCTCAAGGGAGCGAGCACAGGCCCCGAAGCCGACGAGCGGATGCCAGCGTCGCGGCTCGCCGAGCCACCAGTCCAGGCACAGCGCCAACACGGTCACGCACCAGCTCCTCATGGGCCTCTCATCCCGTCAAATCACGCATCGCCGCTCACAACTCGATCCCACGCTGTGCACGCACGCCGGCCTCAAAGGCGTGCTTCACCACGCGCATATCCGTCACCGTATCGGCCGCCTCGATGAGCTCCGCGGGTGCGCCGCGACCGGTGACTACCACGTGCTGCGCAGGGTGCCGCGAACGCAGCGCCTCGAGCACCGCCTCCAGTGCCAGGTAGCGATAGCGCAGCGCGATATTGAGCTCATCGAGCACGACGAGCGCATACGCCGGTTGGCGCAGCATGCCGGCGGAGACTTCCCAGGCCGCGGCCGCGGCACGCACATCCCGCTCACGGTCCTGCGTCTCCCAGGTGAAGCCCTCGCCCATCACGTGGTAGCTGACCTCGGGAAAGCGCCGGAAGAAGGCTTTCTCTCCGGTCGCGTACTTGCCCTTGATGAACTGCACGACGCCGACCTGCATACCATGGCCGAGTGCGCGGGCGACCATGCCAAAAGCGGACGAGCTCTTTCCCTTGCCATTTCCGGTGAGGACCAGCAGCACACCACGCTGCTCGGTCGCCGCCGCAATGCGCGCGTCCACGGCCGCTTTCCTGCGCTGCATGCGAGCGCGATGGCGCGTCTCGGGATCATCGCCCGGTGGCCGCGCGTCGCTTGCGATGATGCTCATGAGCTACACCTCCTGCGATAATCGACAGCTGGACGTGCGGTGCCTTCAGTGCGCGTGCTGCGCGGCCGCGGAGCGCGAACGATGCGTGAACGCGATGTGCACCAGCGCAGCGAAACCCACATACATGCACGGAACCATCAGGAAGTGTACGTACCAGCGCGTGAAGTGCGACCACCAGCCCACCAGGTCGGGGTGCTCGATGCGACCGCCCAGCCAGTAGGAGCTGGCATTGGTGAAGAGGAAACAGAGCGTGACGGAGAGGAGCAGGCTCGCGCAGAGCCGCGCAAGATCGGGCGCGGCCTGCTGGTAATGGCGGCGCAGCCAGGCGCCCCCCAGCCACAGCAGCGAGTACGCGGGCAGGATGAACCAGTAGGCGAGAGTCGCGCAGTAGTTGCTGATGCCGTAGTAGCGGATGGCGAGGCAGTCGCTGCCGACGGCTTCGATCAGCAGCAGCGCGAGTGCCCAGCGCCATTCGCGCGCGAGGTAGAAACCGGCGAGATAGAACACCGCCCAGGAGGCATCGGGCGGCAGCCATACGGTGCCTGCGTGGTTGACACGCGTCGCAGCCATCGACAACGCGAGCAGAGCGAACACTGCGAACCGTCTGGGAACTGGCGCAAACATGGGTAGGACTCCTCGGTGACTAGGATTGGAGGGGCACGTAGCGCAGCGTCAGGTAGGCGCTGCGTCCGGGTTGGTTGTAGTAGAGCGCGGTCTCGTAGTCCTTGTTGAGCGCGTTCTTCAGCAGGGCTTGCAACTGCCAGTGGGACTGCAAGCGCCACGCCGCGCGCACATCGAGCGTTCCGTACCCTCCGAGCCGTTGAGTATTGGCAGGGTCCTCGAAGCGCGCTCCGCTCTCGAAGAGTGTCGCACCGACACTGAAGCGCCCGAGGTCACGGTCCAGATCCAGGCGCGCCGTGTACTGCGCGCGCCGCGGCAGCAGCTCACCGTAGTTGACGCCGGTGTCGCGTGGATCGAGCAGCGTCACCTGCAACTGCGCGCGCCAACCTGGAACACGGGCGGCGAGCTGCGTCTCGAGTCCCCGGATGCGCGCTCGGTCGATGTTGGCCGCGCCAAACGTCACCGGGTTGAATTCGATCAGGCCGTTGATCTGCGTCTGGTAGGCGTTGACGGCCCAGCTGAGAACATTCCAGCGACCGTTGAGGCCCAGTTCGGCGCTGTGCGAGGTCTCCGGCCGCAGCGTCGGATCGCCAAAAAAGGGGAAATACAGATCGTCGAAGGTCGGCGCCTTGAACGCCGTGCCATAGGACGCGGTCAGTCGCAGCGCATCGCTCCAGCGGTAAGCCCATTGGGCGGAGCCGGTGTAATGATTTCCGAATTGCTGATTGTGGTCGTAGCGCCCCGAGAGCTGCAGCTCCTGATGGCCCGCGATCCATTGATAGAGCCCGAATACGCCGGTGTCGTTGCGTGATTGCACGGCGTAGTTCGTATCGCTCGCGATGACGTCCCGCTCGAAATCCGCACCGAGCAGGAATTTCTGGCCCGGCACCGGCGAATACTGGTTGAGCCAGGAGAACGTATCGCGTCGGGTATTGAAGAACCCGTCCGGCGTGCCGCTGAAGTATTGCTGGCTCCGATCCAGACTCTGACCAGCGCTGAGCGTGATGCTCAGCGGCGCCAGCAGCATCACGGTGAGCGTTCCACCGAGCGCCTGCTGCACGAGGCGCGATTCATCGCCGCTGAAGATGTTGCCGTCGTACCCGGCGTCGCCGTCGGCCCGCAGGAAACCCAGCGTCGCGGTGGCGTCAGCCCAGCGATAGCCCGCGCTGAGCGCCGCGGATCCGCTCCAGTATCCCTGCTGCGGAGTGGTCGTATAGCAAGCCGCTGTCACGGGAGCGTTGGCGACGCAGATTGGGATGCCGTTGGTATACAGGCCGCTCGCGCTGGCGTTGTACCAGCCGTGGCCCGCACTGCCGGAGTAACCGAACCCGCCCTGATAGGTGCCATGACTGCCCCCGCTCATCTCGATCGATGGCAGATCGGGAGCACCCGGCGCGCCGTGGCGCGTAAAGATCTGCACGACGCCACCGAAGGCCTCGGACCCGTACAGGCTGGACGTCGGTCCGCGCACGATCTCGATGTGATCGATCTGCTCCACCGGTAACTGCTCCCAGGCAGCGCTGCCGGTGGTTGCCGCCCCGATCTTGATCCCGTCGATCAGTACCAGGACGTGATCGGAGTTCGTGCCGCGGACCAGGACTGAAGTTGTCTTGCCGAGATCTCCGTTGTTGGTGATGGATATACCAACGAGGCCCGTCAACAGCTCATCGACCGAGTGAGCCTGGAGCCGGTCAATGTCGGCCCGCGTGATGACGGTCACCGACGCGACCGCGGTCTCCAGGGGCTCGGAGGTGCGCGATGCGGTGACGATCACCTGGTTCAGATCGGAGAAGTCTTCTTGCGCAGCAGCGATGAGCGGCCAGCCGGCAGAAAGCAGCGCCGCAACGAAGGAAAGCCTCACCTGTCAACTCCTGCACGCGCTCCACGCGCGATGGGGTTGGTCCGGAGCGACAGGGAAGGAGGAGACAGACGTGCGATACCGAAGGGCATCGCAAACGGTCTGGCATCGCCCAGCGCGAGCCGCCCATTGCGTGTCTCGGCCGGTCTCCGGGCTTGCGAGTGGATCGTTGTCCTTGAGACCGCACCTTCCCGTGCTCGCAGCACAGTGGTCCGTCGCGGTCCCGGGCTCGCTTACCGTTGCGTGGGCAGCGCCGGAATTGCATTCGTGTGGCGAATGCGCACCGGCTTCCCGTTTCACCCCAAGGGCGCTCTTGCGCCCCAGGGACACCTGAGACGGGTGGAACTCTACGCGGCTGTATTCAGGCCTGCAAGTTGGCGGGCTCCCGCCTCACATCCGCTTTGCCGGGTGGCGGGAACGGCCGGACGAGTGGACCAAACGCTTCCGTGCGTGTGATTTCAATGCGCGAACCGGGGTCGCTCTCTACTTGCCTTTGGCAAATACCGGGTTATCGATCGTCCCGCCGACATGGAACGGGAACGATAGCTTGCCATCTTTCAGCGTCCCTCCAGCCATCCGCGCGAACAGATTCGTCACAAATCCCTGCTTCGAGACGATTTCCGCCACACCCTTGTAGTTCAGCTCGTCGGAGCCAGATATGCTTACACTCCCTGAACCATCAAGATCGACTCCGTAGCCGTCGATGTCGATGACCTTGCTCGAAATTCGCTCGTGATCCAGCTCCAGGTCGGTCGAAACAAAATTGAACGAGGAAGGATCATTCTTGGCGGGGCCGAGATCATTGTAGTGCGCCAGTTTCATCAGGTTCGCATTTAGCTTCAGGCTTGGCACCTGACCGTCTCGCACCGTCAAATGCCCGCTGCCGTGCAGTCCCTCCAACGGATGGAGAGAGTGCCCGATTTCTCCGGCGATCTTCAACTCACCCTCCATCCTTCCGGTCATTTTCCCGCGGGCATTTTGAAAGGCGCTCAGAAGCTGTGCCACATCAATTCGTTTCATCCTTGCATCGGTCTTGAAGCTTGCGTTCTTTCCCGACAATTTAATTGAGAGCTCTCCCCTCGTGTCTCCCCCATACGTTTCCGCTTGCACGTCCGTGAATGAAACTCTGCCTCGCCTGCAGCCGGACTATTGGAGCTCAGATTTTTCGCCTCGATCGATCCAAACCGCAGCAACGCCGCTTTCAATGTTCCCTGCCCATCGAGTGTCGTGGAAGCAGGATCGGCGATAGCGTCCGCATTGACGTTTTCCAGTTCGCTGGAGACTTCGTGCGCCTCGAAAAAGACGGGTCCGGCCGCGTCGGAGGGCAGAAGATTTGACGCAATTACGTGCCCCCGCTTGATTTTCACCAGCGAGATCACTCCGATCAGAAACGAGTTTGGCTTATTTTTCGCCCCTGGATTCTCGAAGTTCCACGGCCCGTCCGGGTCCGAAACCAGATTGATGACCGGCTGTTCCAGCACCAGCGACCTGATCACTATCTGCCGGTGCAGCAGTGCCCACGGGTCAATCTGAGCGTCGATTCGCGCCACTTTCAGGATGTAACTTGGCGGAAACAATGGCGGGCTCTTAACTCCGAGATCGTCCACACGGATCGTTAGCTTGGGAAAAAACGTCAACGTCACCCGGCCGATCTCCACTTTCTTCCCGGTGCTCTCTTCCAAATAGGAGATCGCCTTGAGCCGGTAGCGATCCGCATTAAGCAGGACCGGTACAACGAAAATGGACGCAATGAGCAGCCCTGCGGCGATTCCCGCCAGAATAAGCCCGGTCCTACGCGTCATGGCAGCCTCAGCACTGCATTCCCATCCTGCGGATTGTGCTCCCGTTGCTCGCAACTATAGGGTACGCGTCGGCGCCGACGCGTGCGGTGGCGTACAGACGCCGTCTTTTGTCGATGCAATGTTTTGAGGTGCACCATCCAGTGAAACCTAGAGGCGCGGCCCGACGTAGAGTCCGAGCTGGCGGAAGCCGAGCGCCTCGGCAAGGCACGCGCGAAGGGCGCCAGCGCCGCGATACCGAGCGAGCTTGAGCCTGAGCGATGAACTGACTGCGACGCCCGGTCCCAGTATTAAACATCGCCCAATGTGCGCGGACGTACGGATCACGTTTCGACGCTGTCCTAACCTTCGTCGGCAGCCCACAACGCAGTCACGAGGTATTCAATGAATCTCCATCTGACGATCGGACCAATCGTGTCACTGGTCGCTGGCATTTTGATCCTTGTGGTGCCGCGACTGCTGAACTATATCGTCGCGATCTATCTGATCATTATCGGTCTCGTGGGATTGTTCGGCAGCGGCAGCTTTCACCTGACCTAGTCCGCGAACCCCCACAAACAAACCGCTAACCGATCGAGCACCATAGGACATACACATGAATGCGATTCCCCTACAATGGATCATTGTTGCCGCTGTTGTGGTCATTGCATTGCTGGCACTTGCGGCATGGTCCTTCTCCCGAAAGAAAAAACAATCCGCGCGGCTTCAGCAACGGTTCGGTCCGGAATACGGCCGAACTGTCGGTGAGCTCGGAGGGCGAACAAAGGCCGAATCGGAACTCAAGGCCCGCGAAAAGCGCGTTGAGGACCTCACTATCACACCGTTGGCGCCTGCTGAGGCCGCCAGGTTCAGTCAGGCCTGGAACGCTTTGCAGGGCCGCTTCGTCGATAACCCCAAGGGGGTCGTCGTCCAGGCGGACCAGTTGGTTCGTGAGTTGATGCTTAAGCGCGGCTACCCCATGGGCGATTTCGAACGCCGTGCGGCCGATATCTCCGTCGACCACCCCGCCGTCGTAGAGAACTACCGGGCGGCGCAGGCGATCGCGGCGCGCGATGAGCGCGGCGAAGCCGACACCGAGGAGCTACGTAAAGCAGTCGTGCATTACCGCGTCCTTTTCGATGAGATGCTGGAGGTAAGAGAAGCTGAACAAGAAGTCCTTTCAGCCAAGCAAGTGGCGGTGCACGCGTGAAAGCCGCTACGCAACTATCGGTGAGACTAAGTGCGCTAGGGAACCGACGAGCCAGCTCTTCGACGCGTAGCTTCGATCCTCCGGTGTGACGGCTTGCTGCGTCGACCGAGCTCGGACGGCGGGCGCCAGCTGACAGGCCTAGCCGACCGCCGCCGTCGACGGGGCAGACCTCACGCTAAACCACCTGAGTATCTCAACATGAACTCCTACACATCTCGCAAGATCATCGTTGCCGGCGGCATGGTCGTCGTCGTCGGCATCGGGGTCGTAATATTCGCGCTGCGCGTCCACTCCGAGACCTCGGTCGCTCAGACCCCCAAACCAGCTACCCCGGTTGCCCAGACTCCCGCCGACGCCCGAGCCGCGGCTGATCGAGATTCCCATCGCCCCAGCCGCAGTCGTTCCTCCTGACGCACCCGCCGCGGTCCCTCCCACTGCAAGCGTCGGCGCCAAAAACGCCGACACCGCTACTGCCTCTGCCGTCGAGCCCAAGCCCGCTCGTAACCGGCATCTGGCCAAGGCGGACACCAGCGCTGTTGCCACCAACGGCACCCACGGCACCGGCACGCACACTGTGTCTGCGGCCGACACAAGCGAGAAACCCGCAGCCGAGCCTGCTGCCAGCGTGAAGAGCGCCGCTGAGTTGACGCCGCCGCCGGCCACGGGCAGTTCGCCCGCCGACGACCAGAAAGTGGAAACGAGCACTCCGCCCGCCGCTTCAGACGCCCAAATCACCACCGACGTGAAATCCGATCACTGAAGCCGAGGAGATCGCTATCCCGAGTCGTGCCAATCGAGTCGCCGAACCACAATTTATTCCCGACGAGCGGGCGGCGCGTCTGCGCGACGGCCCGCCGTCGGCCATTCTTGGGAGCTGCGATTGAGCCCACCCAGCCGTTTGGCATTCATCGGCAATTCGCTGCCGCGCCGCTGCGGAATCGCCACGTTCACGACCGACCTGCAGCAGGCGATTGCCAAGTCACGCGCTCGGAGTGGAGACTGCCATCGTGGCGATGACCGATCATGGTCACACCTACGACTATCCGCCCGTCGTTCGCCTGCAAATCAACGATGAGAAACTAGAGGATTACGCGCGCGCTGCTGACTTCCTGAATGCGAAGCAGTTCGAGCTTGTATGCCTGCAGCATGAGTTCGGCATTTTCGGTGGGGAGGCCGGCAGTCACATCATGGCGCTGCTCTCGCGGCTGGCCATGCCGATCGTCACGACGCTTCACACGGTTCTTGCCGAGCCGAAACCCGTGCAGCGCGCGCGTTCTGAACGCAGTCATCGATGCCTCATCGAAGGTCATCGTCATGGCCGAGAAGGCTCGGGAGCTGCTGCGTACCGTATATGACGTCCCGGCGGAGAAGATCGAGGTCATCCCGCACGGAATTCCCGACTCCGCCTTCGTCGAACCTGATGCGGCGAAGGCCAAGCTCGGCTTCGGCCGCAAAGCCGTTATCCTGACGTTCGGTCTGCTCTCTCCCAACAAGGGCATCGAAGTCATGATCGATGCCATGCCGTCGATCCTGAAAAGCCGCCCCGATGCCATATATGTCGTCCTGGGCGCGACGCATCCCAACCTCGTTCGGCGTGAAGGCGAGGCCTACCGCGAGAGCCTGATGGCGCGCGCGCGCGCCCTCGGCGTCGAGGAGCACGTCGTTTTTCTCAACCGGTTCGTCGATCAGGCGACCCTGCTCGACTTCATCTCGATGTGCGACGTCTACGTCACGCCGTATCTCAACGAAGCGCAGATGACGTCCGGCACCCTGGCCTACAGCTTTGGGCTGGGGAAAGCGGTCGTTTCGACGCCCTATTGGCACGCGCGGGAACTGCTGGCGGACGGCCGCGGCGTGCTGGTGCCATTTGGCGATGCCCAGGCCATCGGCACGGAAATCGCGGCATTGCTCACCGACGATGTCCGGCGACAGGCGATGCGCGAGCGCGCCTACGCGAGCAGCCGCTCGATGACGTGGGAGCGAACCGCGGAGCGCTACCTGAGCTGTCTTTGAGAGGAGCCCGGCGCGTGCATCCGCTCAAAGTGATTGCGCGGCAGGGCGAAAGCGGCAGTCCTGCCCGACAGCCCGGCGCCGCAGATGCAACTGGGCCATCTTCTGTCGATGTGTGACGACACGGGGCTTTTCCAGCATGCGGTCCGTTCGGTACCCGATCGTTCGCACGGCTATTGCGTCGACGACAATGCCCGCGCGCTGCTCGTGGCCTGCGCGCTCAACGCCCCAGGTGAGCAGCGCCTTCCGGAAGCGCTGACGGCGCGCCTGGCGGCCTTCGTCCAGCATGCATGGAACCCTGACACCAAGCGGTTTCGCAACTTCATGAGCTTCGATCGCCGCTGGCTCGAGGACATTGGCTCGGAGGACAGCCATGGGCGGGCGCTGTGGGCCTTGGGCGAGTGCGCGCGCAGCGATGCCAGCCCAGTCGCGCCGGCGCTGGGCGGCCGCGCTGTTCGCCGAGGCTGCTGCCGGCTGTGGAGCACTTTCGCTCGCCACGCGCCTGGGCCTTCACACTCCTCGGACTGGACGCCTATTGCGCGGCGGTAGCCAGAGGATTCCCACGCCGCGAGAGCTGCGGCATCTGCTCGCCGACAGACTGATGTCCCTCATGTGCTCGGTCGAGACGAACGACTGGGTGTGGTTCGAGGATGGGCTTGCCTACGACAACGCACGCTTGCCGCAAGCCCTGATCGTCACGGGCATGTCCCTCGGCGCGGCCCACTACGTGGCCGCCGGCTTGCGATCCTTGCGCTGGCTCATGACGCTGCAGACCTCCGGGACGGGCGTCTTCCGGCCGGTCGGCTCCGACAGTTTCGGCGACAAGCGCAACGCAGCCGCGCGCGTTCGATCAGCAGCCTCTCGAAGCCGCCGCGACGATCTCGGCCTGCCTTGCGGCCTGGCGCGCGGACGGCGATCTCAAATGGAAGGCTGATGCCGAGCGGGCATTTGCCTGGTTCCTCGGCAGCAACGATCTTTCGGCGCCGCTGGTCGACCTGGAGACGGGAAGCTGTCGCGATGGACTGCATCCGGACCGCGCGAACGAAAACAGGGGCGGCGAGTCCGCCGTCTCCTATCTCCTGGGCCTGGCCGAGATTCGCCAGCTCGCCCGCACGGTAGCGCAGTCGTCTCGAAACCTGCGCCACTTCGCGCTCTGCGCGCCTGAATCCCGTTAGACTTGCACGCAACTCAGCCCGAGGACATTTTGTCACCAGCCACATTTCTGAACCGGCAGGGTCTGTATCTGCGCCCTGATCCGGCAAGAGTCGTCGTGCGCCCGTTCAAGCCGGCGACCGAACCGCGGGACCTCAATGCCACCGACAAGACACGGGCGAACCACATCGTCGATCGGGTCCTGGCGCTCGATCCCGCAACGGCTGCCACGTCAACTGGCCGAGGTGCTCGAGAACTTCCAGGGGCGCCACCGCAATCTGCTCGAGATATTCGAGGCGCGCGCCGATGAGATGGAAGACGCCTTTGCCGCCCATGCGACCTTCACGAAGGAGCAGCGCCGGCTGGTCGGCGCCTATTTCCTGCACGAGTATTCCTTCGAAGCGGCGGCGCTGTTCAATCCGAGCATCGTCGCTCATCCCGATCAGTCCGGCGCGCCGGAGGGTGGGCGACGCTTCATCCTGAGCCTGCGTGCGGTCGGGGAAGGGCATGTTTCCTCCCTGACGTTTCGATCGGGATCCATCGCGGCCGATGGCAACGTGACGGTCGATCCAACGGCACGTCTCGCATCCATTCCGATAGTGAAAGAACGGATCTCGGGTCCGGATGGGGATGATGTCGAGCTGGTCTTCAGACCGAACGAGGACATCAGCGAGCGGGTGATTTTTCCCGTCACCGAATCCCAATCGAACGGCATCGAGGATGCCCGCTTCGTGGAGTTCGAGGATGGCGGGAAAAGACGTTCTACGCGACGTACACCGCCTACAGCGGCAGGGCGATCAGGTCGGAGTTGATCGAGACGCGCGACTTTCTGTCCTTCCGGATGTCGCCGCTGACGCGGAGCCGCCGCCAAGAACAAGGGCATGGCGCTGTTTCCCCGCCGCATCGGCGGCCAGTACGCCATGATCGCGCGGCAGGACAATGAAAACCTCTATCTCATCTATTCGGACGACTTGTACTCCTGGAACGGGGGCGTCGCCTTTGAAGCCTCAATTCCCGTGGGAGTTCGTACAGATCGGCAATTGCGGCTCGCCGATCGAGCTCGATGAGGGTTGGCTGCTGCTGACCCACGGCGTGGGACCGGTTCGCAGATACTCGATCGGAGCGGTTCTGCTCGACAAGGCAGATCCTTCCAAGGTTCTCGCGCGTGCGCGCGAACCCCTGGTCCGGCCTGAACCCTCCGAGCGCGAAGGCTATGTACCGAACGTCGTCTATACCTGCGGAGCGATGCGTCACAAGGAGCACATCATCCTGCCCTATGCGGTCTCCGACACGTTTTCAAACTTCGCGACGATCAAGATCGCCGCGTTGCTGGGAATCATGGAAGGCTGACGATGCCGGCAGCGAGATTTCCAATAAACTGATGACACCGTGCGGCCGGCAGGAACAGGCTCCGAGCACGGCCGGCAAGAGGACTACGTCACCTCCAGCCAAGGCATAATGGGCACCTGCGTGCTCCAGATCACCGTTTCCGGTAAGACACACCAGGGCACGCGGCATCCCGGCTGCACCGACGACAAACGGCAATCGTCCGCTGATTCGCGTCATGCCGAAATGCTCACAGTGGACGAGCCTCTCCCGTAACACTGGCTTCGTCTCTTGCACCAGCGGGGTCACCGGGTCGATGGCGCCTTGTTCGAAATCAATGCAGGCCATTGCTTGCTCCACTTGCAGAGTTCGCCGCTGCCCCGTCTTGGGATCGACCTTTTCCCAGTCATAGAGACGAAATGTCACGTCGCTGTTCTGCTGCACTTCAAACACCACGACGTCTCTCAGTGAATGAACAGTCCCAGCCTGTACGAAGACACTGTCGCCAGGCTTTGGCGCAAAGCTGGCCAGCTGGCCTGCGACTGTTCCGTCTTTGATTGCCTGCCGCAGAACCGCTGCGGTGGTGAAAGGCCTCAAGCCCGCATAGATGCGAGCCTCTGGTCCCTCTTCCAGGACCACCCATGCTTCGGACTTTCCGGTATTACCCGCCGGAATGAGATCCTTATATGCATCGGATGGATGCACCTGAACCGAGAGACTCTCGCTCACATCGAGGAATTTCAACAGCAGAGGGAAACGACTGAAGTGTCCCGCCAGTTGACCCAGCAGCTGCTGCGGAGACTGCTGCAACACTCTTGCGATAGTCTGTCCCTCGAGGGGTCCATCCGCGACCACGCTGGGATGGTCGTCCCGATCGCTCAGGAGCCAGGCTTCGCCGACGAGGCCGCCCGGCAATGGCGCGGACAGCAGAGTGCTCAAACGCCGGCCGCCCCAAGGCCGATATTGATAATCAGGCTCGAATCGCAGCGGATAGAGAGCTATATCCTTCATGGAACATTCTGGATCGACAGCGGCCGCCAACCCGCCTGTCCGCCATTGGGTTGGCGCTGCCAATGACCCGGGCAGCCAGGGGACGGTAAGCATGTCGCCGAAGGAGTTGCGGAGTCAGGCGCCAGACGTTACTCGGCCCAGTGAAGCCAATCCGTGCGATAGCGAACACATGCCCCGGCAGAACAGACCCCGCTGGCGCAGCGTGTCAGGTTGCCACTTCCCGGGACAAAGCCGAACTCAGCGCACGGCGAGGCGCCAGAGCGATGTCACCTCGGCTGCGCGCGCCGCGTGCAGCGGGTCGGTTTCGTCGGACGCCCGGGGATGTTTCGGCCGCATATCGCTTCGATCCACGACCCGCAACCCTGCCGCGTGAAACGCAGCGAGCAGCTCTGATCTCGCCCGCAGGCCAAGGTGCTCCGCGAGGTCCGAAAGGATCAGCCAGCCCTCGCCTCCTGGCTCCAGGTGCGCGGGGAGCGCGCCCAGGAACCCACGCAACATGCGACTTTCGGGGTCGTAGATCCCACGCTCAATGGGAGAGCTCGGCCGCGCGGGAATCCAGGGCGGGTTGCACACGACCACTGGGGCCCGACCTGTGGGAAAGAGATCCGCCTGCACGACTTGTACTTGCTGCGCCAACCCGAGCCGCTCGAGGTTCTCTCTAGCACAGGCCAACGCCCGCGGATCGCAGTCCGTAGCGACCACATGCCTGATGCCGCGCCGCGCGAGCACGACGGCCAGCACCCCCGTCCCCGTGCCGATGTCGAATGCCAGGCTGGACGAAGAGCGCAGGACAGGCAGAGGCGCCATAGCGATCAGATCGACGTATTCGGAGCGAATGGGCGCGAACACTCCGTAGTGTGGATGAATGCGGCCGCCGATCGCCGCGATTTCAATTCCCCTCATGCGCCACTCGTGCGCACCGATGAGGCCCAGCAACGCTCGCAGGGAAGTGACCGAGACTCCCTCGCCCGGGCCGTAAGCTTCCGCGCAGGCCTGCCGGATGTCAGGTGCGCGTCGCAGCGGAATGCCGTAGTCCGGGTCGAGCGGCACGAGCAGCGCCCCCAACGTGCGCGCCCGCTGGGAGCGGGCCCGGCGATGCAGATGGAAGACTTCGGCAGGCGATGTGGGCATCGAGGATGCGGCCGACTTTTTTGGCTTGCGCTGTGGGCGGTCGGCGCGAGCCGCCAAGGCAAACAGTATCTGGCGTGCGTTCTGGAAGTCACCCCGCCACAGAAGCGCTGTGCCCTGACACGCGAGGCCATAGGCCTCGTCGGCGGTGATGTTGTCATCGGCGATGACAACCCGCCTGGCGGGTGGCGCTCCGCTTTCGGAGAGCCAGCGCGCGCAGCGCGCCTCGCCGCCCTCGGTCCAGTGAACAAGCGGGTGCGCGCCCACGCTAGTGTTCGGTATCGTGGTCGGGGACCAGGCCCCGCGGCTTGCCGGGGCAGCAGCTGTTGAATTCGCTCATGGGTCGGCGCCCCACGATAATGCACGGAAGGCTGACGTGGTGTATTCATTTCAACCCCTGAGTTGAAGCTGTAGAGGAGGCAAAATGAACGCAGTCAAGATCGTAGCCATTGTGCTGATCATCGGTGGCGTCCTGGGATTGGTGTATGGCGGTTTCAGCTACACCAAGGAGACCCATGAAGCCAAGTTGGGACCGATCGAGCTGTCGGTAAAGGACAAGCAGACGGTCGACGTCCCTGTATGGGCTGGCGTAGCAGCGATCGTTATCGGCGGTGCGCTTCTGCTCCTCGGAAGCAAGAGGAGCTAGACGCCGCACCTGCTGTAGCCGGATGAGCGCGGTTGCCCAGGCATCGACCGCACACGAACCCGGTTCGTGTATTGCCGCAGGGGTCGGCGCATCCGTTCAGAGTTTGAATAAAGCCGACAAGCAGTCCCGGGACTGAGCACTTTTCGAGTGCGCGCCGGGCGATGGGCTCGGTGTGAGTTTTCCTGGCCGGTCTACCCCTCTTCTATCCCGCGAAGCCTCTGGATTGGTACGCTTGGGGCTGTAGACCTACCAATAACACTCCGGGGAGATGTCGTGACCATGGAACCCACTACGCTCCATGAAGCGGCGGATCAGCACGCAATTGCGCTGAGCCGCGCGTGCGTCCTGGCAGGACTTCGGTCCGGTGTCAGCGTCCTCGCAGCCGCCTGCCTGGCACTGCTGGCTGTGGCGGCGCGCGCGGATACGCCCGCCAGCGAGACCTCCGGTGCAAGCGGCCTCGCCGAGGTGATCGTCACCGCGGAGAAAGTCAAGTCCACCGTCCAGGACACGCCTATCAGCATCTCGGCGTTGGGCGGAGAACAGCTCGTTGCGGCCGGCATCACCAGTGTCGAGGACATCGCGCACGATGTGCCCGGTCTGTCCATGCGCTCGGCCGGGCCGGGTCTGACGGAATACGAGGCGCGCGGGCTTGCATCGAACGGCGGTGCGGCCCCCACGGTCGGGTTCTATCTCGACGAGATCCCGCTCTCCCCGCCCGCATTGTCGCAGTCCGGCAAGGTCGTCATCGATCCTAATCTCTACGACATCGACCGCGTCGAGGTCTTGCGCGGTCCACAGGGCACGTTGTACGGCTCCGGATCGATGGGCGGCACGGTGAAGATCGTCACCAAGCAGCCGAAGCTGGGTGCCTTCGAAGCATCGGTCCAGGGAAACCTGTCGAACACGCAGGGGGGCGGAGGCAACTACGGTGGCAATCTCATGCTCAACGTGCCGCTCGGCGACATGTTCGCGTTCCGTCTCGTCGCAGGCGACGAATATCGCAGCGGATGGATCGACAACATCACGGTGCATCCGTTCCCGGTCACTCTGGGAAACCCCGTGCAGGGCAACGTCCTGGCGGCACCGGTGCAAAGCGTCTATCACAACGCGAACAACGACAAGCTGACCGTGGTCCGCGGGGCTTTGCTGTTTCAGCCGAACGAGGATGTGTCGGTCACCCTGACGGGATTCACGCAGCACATGGCGCTCGGCGGATACGACCTGCTGGACGGCAGTCCGACCAGTGCGCTACCGAGTCGCGTCTACAACGCACACTACGAAGCGTTTCCGTTCAGGGAGAGCATCCACGACGACATTCACATCTACGGCCTGACCGGAGTGTTCAACCTCGGCTTTGCAGATCTGACCAGCGCAACTTCGTACTGGGATCGTCTCGGGTGGCAGACCCAGGATGCCTCGGAATCCATCTACTATAGCAACGCCGGGGGTACGCCTTTTGTGCCGGTGCCGTACTCGGAGAAGGATCCCTCCCATCAGATCAGTCAGGAGCTGCGCCTGACATCGCATGACACGGGGCGGCTGCACTGGGTGGCGGGGGTGTTCTACAGCTCACTGCGCTCGGTGTGGATCGAACTGAGCAGCAACCCAGCAGTTGCGATGGCGTACCCGAACATCCCGGACGGCTCATATTTCACCTCCTACAACCCCTACACCGTCAAGCAGACGGCGTTGTTCGCCGATGGCTCGTTCAAGATCACGGATACCTTGAAGCTCGAGGCCGGGGTGCGCTGGTACACGTACAAGAGCCAGCAGGACGAGCTGTCGTGGGGGTATGACGGCCCCGTTCCCGTCCCACCTGCAGCCCCGACCGTGACGAGGGCCTCCGATAACGGGTTCAATCCACGGGTAAACCTGTCCTACGAGCCGACCAAGGATCTGACGGCGTATATCACGGCCTCCAGGGGCTTTCGCCCGGGCGGTGCGAACCAGATCCTTCCGCCGCCGAACCAGCCGCCGCACTGCACTCCGGGCACGCTCACGTTCGGGCCCGACAACGTGTGGAACTACGAGGTTGGCGAGAAGGCCAGGTTCTTCGACAACTGGTTGACGATCAACGGCGACGTCTACTACATCAAGTGGAATGGCGTCCAACAGGTGTTCACGCTCGTGTGCGGCTATCAGTTCTACAACAACGCCGGCAACGGACGCGCCTTCGGACCGGAGCTCGAGATCAATGCAAAGTTGTCCAGTCATTGGACCCTCTCGCTCACCGGTTCCTGGACGGACTCGAAGATCACGAGCCCGAACGCCTCATACCAGAACTACCTTGCGGCACAGGTCACCTTGCCTGACGGTGTCACCCACCCCTGCCCCCCCGTACCCGGCAATTGCACGGTACCCATCCTGAACGTGCCCAAAGATATGGCCAGCGCGACGCTGAGCTATACCACGGAGGTGTTCAACGGTTATCAGCTCACCGCCCGCGTGTCCGACTCGTTCGTGGGCTCCTCGTACGACGTCGCGTTCTATTACGATTACCAGCTGCCCTCGTACAGCATCGCGAACGCGCGCCTGAGCCTCGCACATGAGAACTGGCAGGCGGCCGTGTTCGTCGACAACCTTGCCAACAAGGTCGCGTTGGAGACCGCGAACAACACCAGCTTCCAGTTCAACATTCCGCAGCTGGTCAGGTACTCGACCAACCAGCCGAGAACCATCGGCATGCAGGTGAACTACCGCTTCTGAGGCAGCGCATGAAGCTCCGGGTCGCGGGAATCGTGACGCTTGCCGTGGCGGCCGGCGCGCAGGCCGTCGCGGCGTCCGGCATCGAGCAGGACGACCTCGACCCGAGCGCGAAAATGCAGCTCGCCGAGTCGCACGTCACCGCCACACTTAAGCCCACCAGCCCCCGGCGCCTCTACGTGCTCGATACGGCTTTCCCGGCTGCAGAGGCCGCCAAGACCTACATACTCAACGGCGAGACCGGTGCCATCGAAGGCATGTTCAACCAGGCCTACTGGCCTAATTTCGCAGTGTCTCCGGACGGCACCGAGCTCTACGCAGTCGACTCGTACTGGGAGAAGCACACGCGCGGCAAGCGCAGCGACTACATCGTCGTGCGGGATGCCCGCACGCTCGAGGTCAAGGAGGACATTCCGCTGCCGGCCGGGCGGCTGCTGATCGTCTCCAAGAAATACAACTTCGATGTGACGCCCGATGGGCACTACGGCCTGACGTACAACCTGGCTCCGCAGACGGCCGTCACCGTGACCGATCTCAAGGAACGCAAGTCGGTCGGTGCGATCGGCATTCCAGGCTGTGGCCTGATTTTCGCCCAGGCCCCCAACCGCTTTTCGACATTATGCGCGGACGGCACGATCGCCACTGTCACCTTCGACGAGTCCGCCAAGGCCAGCATCAAGCGCGCCGCACATATCTTCGATGCGAAGGACGACCCGGCGTTCGAGCACTCCGCCTGGGACAAGCACGGCCAGATGCTCTACCTGGTCACTTACCACGGGAACATCGTGCCGGTGAGCCTCGCAGCGGATGAGGCGGTGGCCGGCGCGAAGTGGTCCCTCACGAGCGATGCCGAGCGCGCCGCGGGCTGGCTGCCCGGCGGGTGGCAGGTGAGCCACTTTCACTCCATGAAGCGGCGGCTCTACGTCCTCATGCATCAGGGGCACTACTGGACGCACAAAAACTCGGGAACGGAGGTCTGGGAGTTCGACGCCGCCACCGGCAAGCGTCTGCAGAGGATCAAGCTTGCTGAGCCCGCGCAGTCCGTGGCCGTATCCCAGGATGCCGATGCGCTCCTCTACACCATCGCCGACAGCGAGCGGATCTACGGTTTCAGCGTGAAGGGCGGCAAGCAGCTCTATCGGACCGAGCCCCTGGGATTTTCGCCGCAGCTGCTGACGGTTTGGGGTGACTGAATGCCGTTCCCCACCACCCGCATCGATCGTTGGTTCGAAAGTGTGAGCCGCACGGCCGCACGGCGGACTTCGCGACGCAGTTTCCTCGCGCGCTGCGGCCTGTGGCTCGTTGCAGGCTCGACGCTGCCGTTGCTGCCCGCAGCGCGACCCATCGGCGCGGCAGAGCCACCCGGCAAGCCGAAGACCCTTAGGAAATTCGGCTCCGAGTTCGCCAACCATGCGCAAACCACCGATCCGACCCTATGCAATTACTGGCGCTACTGCGCGAGCGACGGCTACATGTGCGCGTGTTGCGGGGGTGGCCCGAACACGTGCCCCCCCGGCACCTCGCCTTCGCCGACCTCGTGGATCGGATCCTGCATCAACCCCGACGATGGCAAGACCTACCTGATCGCTTACCGCGACTGCTGCGGCCAGGACTCATGCGGTCGGTGCGCCTGTCTCGGCCAGGAGGGTGACATGCCCTCCTACCGCCCGCAGGTCAACAGTGACATCGTCTGGTGCTTCGGTGCTTCGAGCATGGTCTATCACTGCTCGAGCGCCGGCCTGGTGGGCATCGCGGAGTGACGGTGCGCTGGCGGGCCACAACCGTGTGCAGGCGGGCCACGATGAAGGACGGCATCGCGCGCTCATGGGTCGCGCTCGCGCTCTGCGCGTTGCCCGTCGCAGCCCACGGTCAGGCCCAGCCACGGGCGACGAACGTTCCCGACGTCCTCACGCGGCAATCGGGCCTCAGAGTCGCCCCGATGCCGCGCGTTGCGCAGACGTACGCCACCAACTGCCAGGGCTGTCATGGCGAGCGCGGCGTCTCGGCGAGCGAGATCCCCAGCCTCGCCGGCCGCGTCGGATATTTCGTACGGCTTGCAGAGGGGCGCCGCTACATCGTCCAGGTGCCCAATGTCGCGCTCAACCCGAATTCCGATGAGGACATCGCCGCCTTGCTGAACTGGGTCCTCACGACCTACAGTCCTGGAGAGCTCCCTGCCGACTTCAAGCCTTACACGGCGGCTGAAGTGGGGGAGCTCAGAAAAACGCGTATCGACGTCGTTGCCCAGCGCCGGCGCGTCATCCAGGAGCTGGTGGCTTCGCAGCAGATTGCCTCGGCGGACCTGCTCGCGCTGCCCCAGATCTCACTCTACTGATGACGTTGCAGACTCGCTCCGGATCGTTTGCGACTCCGCTCGCGCTCAGCGCCCTCGCGGCCGTCCTCGCCGGCCTCGCGAGCGCCGCGGCGCTATCCGCACCCCCCGACCCGATCAGTCTCGGCCGCGAGAAATACGTGCAATGCACGGCGTGCCACGGCTCCGATGGGCGCTCGAGAGTTATTCCGCAGTACCCGAAGATTGGCGGACAGTCCGGCGCCTACCTCGTGAACGCGCTCAAGGCCTATCGGGACGGGCGGCGACAGGGTACTTTCGCTGCCATGATGACCGAGGTGGCGAAGCCGTTGTCGGATGCGGATATCGAGAACCTTGCCGCTTACGTAGAGTCGCTCGGCGCGGAGAAATGACGCCGGACGACGGAGGTCCCCGCACCATGGCCAAACTAATCCATTCGATGATTCGCGTCCTGGATCTGCAGCGCGCCGTCGCGTTCTACAAGAAAGCGTTCGGCCTCGAGGAATCGCATCGGCTGGAGTTCCCGACGTTCACCCTGCTCTACCTGCGCGAGCCCGAAAGCGGCGCTGAGATCGAGCTCACGTGGAACAAAGGCCAGGCGGAGCCCTACACGCACGGAACGGGTTACGGGCACATCGCTTTCTGCGTCGAGGCGCTGGAGGCCCACCGACAGGAGCTGCTGCGCCACGGCTTCGCAGCGGGCGAGATCAAGTCGCTGAACGCTACGAAGGGTTCGGCGCGGTTTTACTTCGTGACGGACCCCGACGGCTACAAGATCGAAGTGCTCGAGAGGGGCGGTCACTACGTGTGACCGCACCCCGCACCCATCAGCTGCAGCGAACGCTCAGCTTTCACGATCTCCTCATCTACGGCCTGGCGTACATCAGCCCGTGTGCGCCTTTCCAGATTCTCGGCTTCGTGTGGCTGAAGTCCAATGGACTGATTGCGCTTGCGTACATGCTGGGCGGTGTCTGCATGTTCTTCACGGCAAAGAGTTACGCCGTGATGACGGAGGCAGTGCCGAGCGCGGGCTCGGTTTACGGCTTCGCGCGCCATGCGCTGGGTCCCTTCGCCGGCTTCGTTGCCGGCTGGATGATCCTGCTCGATTACCTCCTGATACCCGGCTACATGTACGACGTCATCGCCGTGGCGCTCGAGACCCTCCTGCCGCAGGTGGATCGTGCCGTCTGGATCGTGCTGGTGTGCGGCCTGACGCTTGCCGTCAACTGGTTCGGCCTCAAGGTCACCTCCCGCGTGAACCTCTTTGCGGTCGTCTCTCAGGTCATCTACATCGCGGTGATTCTGGTGTTCTCGCTGCTCGCGTTGCATGCGGGCAAGGGCAATGGCGCCCTCACCATGAAGCCGATTTTCTCCTCAGAGCTCTTCAGCCCACACGCGCTGTTTGCCGCGACTTCAATCTGCGTGATGTCCTTTCTCGGCTTCGATGCGGTCTCGACCCTGGCGGAGGAAGTCAAGGGGAACGACAAGCGCCTCGTGGGGCGCGCCATCATCGGCTGTCTGCTGCTCGCGGGAGCCTTGTTCACGCTCGTCGCCTGGGTGCTGGGGAACCTGCTGAGCGGCCTGACGATCAAGGATCCTGCCGCGGCGAGTTTCGAGCTCGCCGCATGGTCGATCGGACCCTGGGCCTCCATTACGCTTGCCTGGGCGACAGCCACCATCATCGGTTTCACCAACGTCCTGCCGATGCAGGTGGGCGTCGCCCGCATCCTGTTCGCGATGGGCCGCGATCGTCAGCTCCCGCAGGCGATGGCGAGAGTGCACCCGAAGTACGGCACTCCCTATATCGGCATGCTGGTCACGGGTGCGATCACGTTGCTCATGGCGCTGGTGATGCGCTACCGGGTAGACGAGATCGCCTCGCTGGTGAACTTCGGGGCCCTGAGCGGATTTCTGCTGCTGCACGTATCGGTGCTCGCCAAGTTCGGAGTCCGCGCCGGCTCCCGCCAGCTCTTCTCCCACCTCGTATCGCCCGTGCTCGGTGCGGGAGTAGTGCTCGCCGTCATGACCGGAATGAGCTCGCTCGCCGTCACGCTCGGACTCGTATGGCTGGGCGCGGGATTGCTGTACGGAGCCGTACTGCACAGAAGCCGCCGGGACGCGCTGTCGATGTGACGCAGATCACCACATCATGAACGGGCGCACCTCGGCATCGGTCACCGCGCCCTGACCTACGTCCGTCATGGCACGGTCGATGATGGCGACACCTTCTTCGACTTCCGCCTCTGTCAGCGTCAGCGGGGGTGTCAACTCGAGAACGTTGCCGCGCAGCCCCACGTAGAAGAACACGGCTCCGAGCTGCCAGGCGCGATAGACCACCTTCGCAGTGGTCGTGACCGGGACCGGCTCTCGCGATTCCCTGTCATGGACGAGCTCGATACCCACCGCCAGGCCGCGGCCGCGCACATCGCCGATCATCGACTGCCGATCGGCGAGCGACCGAAGCGCGCTCGCTAACGCAGCGCCGACCCGTTGAGCGCGCCGGCACAGGCCTTCGCTCGCGATGACGTTCAGCACGGCGCGGCCGGCTGCAGCGGCGACCGGATTGCCGGCGGTCGTCTGCAGCGCGAATGCCGGCGCATGATCCATGATCGCCTGCGGCCCGATGACTGCCGAGAGCGGCAAGCCCCCGCCGAGCCCCTTGCCGAATACGACGAAATCCGGCTCGAGCCCCTCGTGCTCGAAGCAGTGCAACCGGCCGCTGCGGCCGAGCCCGACCTTCACCTCGTCGACGATGATCTGGATGCCGTGGCGCCGACAGCGCTCCTGGACGGCCGCCAAAAATCCGGCCGGCGGAACGATCATCCCGCCGTCGGCCATCAGCGGCTCGATGAAGATGCCGGCGACCTGTCGTGGCGGGCAGGTCGTCGCGAACTGGTAATCGAGCAGCTTCAGAACCTCCTCGGGGCTGAACGTCGCCCGATACGGCTCTGGATAGGGCAGCAGCAGCAATCCGGCGCGCGGCAGAGTGTGGGTCATCGCGGTGTGACCGCTGACGCTCATCGAACCGGACAGGCTCCCGTGATACGACCCGATGAAGGAGATGAAGCGGGACCGGCCGGTAGCAGCCTGGACGACACGCATCACGCAATCGTTTGCGTCGGAGCCGGAATGCCCGAACCAGACGCGCCGCTCGCCGCGCCCCGGTGTGATCTGCAAGAGCTGCTCCGCCAGTGCAACGACCTGCTCGTTGGGAAAGCTAAGCAGACTTGCGCCCGCCATGCTGGCGCAGGCCGCACTCACCGCCTCCGTGATAGCCGGATGGCTATAGCCGAGTATCGCGGGGCCGAACGATGCAGACAGATCGAGGAGCTCGCGCCCCCCTTCCTCGATGAGCCGATTGTGGCGCCCGCCGATGAGACTGAGGGGCGAGAAGCGCAGGCGCCCGATCTGGGCGATCACCTGTGCGTCGCGCTCGCGAAGTGTTGGACGACTCATGGATCTGCTCCTCGCCCGGTATTGCGCGGCCAAGGCCGCTGATCAGAGCGTACGTTGCGATCCGAGCCGAGGCTAGCGGGGCGCCGCCACCAGGCACGCTGCCGGAAGCTTCCGCGCCCGAGGGTCACGGCTCACCGTTCGGGGGCGCTCTGGGCCGCGACGGCGCGAGGGCCACGCGAGCCGGTGTACCATCGCTTCGTATGCAGTTGTCCCCCTGATGCAATGGAGTAACAGGCGCGATGGCACCGCAGCAGCAAGGCACCTGGAAGACGGCGTTCCGCTCGATCTATTACCAACAGGCGCCCGAGCCGGACGATCCGGTGCTGCAACGAGGCAAGGTGGCACTGCTGGTCATCGACGTGCAGAACGTCTACCTGCGCCGACCCGACCCGGCCGCGCTCGATAGCGTCGCTCGTGCCGCCTACGATGCCTGGACGCCGTTTCACGAACGGATGCACACAACCGTACTCCCCTCGATCGCCAGGTTGCTAGCGCGGTTTCGCGGCGCGGGGCACGAGGTTCTCTTTGCGCGCATCGCCTGCCAGACCCGGGACGGGCGCGAACGGTCACTCAGCCAGAGGTTGCCCGGGTGGAACAACCTGCTCCTGCCCAAGGATGAATGGGAATCGCAGATCGTTCCGGCCATCGCCCCGCAGGGCGATGAGATCGTAGTCACGAAGACCACCGATAGCGCGCTGACCGGCACGAATCTGCGCCTGCTCCTCAACAATCTCGGCATCACGCACGTCGCGTGCTGCGGCATCTTTACGGATCAGTGCGTATCGTCGACCGTCCGCAGTCTGGCGGATGAGAGTTTTGCAGTCACGGTCGTGGAGGACGCGTGCGCTGCGGGCAGCGAGACGTTACATCGACGGGAGCTCGAGATCATCAACATGATCTACTGTCACGTCATGAGCTGCGAGGAGCTGCTGGGTTACCTGCCGTAAGAGGCGCCGCTGCGGGCCGCGCCCGGGACGTTCCCATTCGTCCCGGCGCGCAGATCTGCAGCTGCGTCCCTAGCGCTGCGTCAAGCGCGCGATTTCCTCGACAACTTCGCGGGTCGTTCGCTGCCGGCAATAGCCGCTGTTGTTGCGCAGGGACCATTCGTGCCGTTCAGGGGAGAGCGTCGCGCAGGCATCGGTCGGCACGGTCACGAGATAACCGAGATCACACGCATCGCGCACTGTCGAGTCGACGCACTGGTCAGTCAGGCAGCCGGCGACGATCAGGTACCTGGTGCCGAGATTGCGCAGGACGTAATCGATGTTCGTAGAGATGAATACGGAGGATGAGGTCTTTGGAAAGACCATCTCGTCGCCTGTCGGCGCCAACTCATCGACGACCCTGGCGTCGTGGGATCCCTTCGGCACGTGGAATCCGGTGACCTTGTAATCCAGGGAACGATCGCGGCCATCGGCCGTCATACTCTCGATGACCGTGTAGATGACCTCTATTCCGCCACGGCGGCAGGCCTGCTGCAACCGCACCATGTTGGGCAGGGCGCTCTCGCGCAGCGTCCGGAAGAACCAGCCATAGCGGCTCTCGCGCGTGGCAGGGTCGAGGTGCGCATACTCCGCGCCACCCGCAGAGCAGTTGTAGTTCTGCATATCCACGAACAACAGAGCCGTGTGCGCGGGCTCGATCGCGATTTCGCGGCTCAGGGGCTGGCTCACGGATTTACTCCTGTCAGCGCGTGCTCGGCGAGGCGCAAGGCTTGCGCGAGCCGCGCGGCCCATTCGACCTGTCCCGCTTCATCGCGGATGAGGTCCTGGCGGATTTCGATCTCGACGTGCGGCAGCCCGCGTGCCTCCCCGTGCCGCGGTAAGGTGTAGTCGGTTTCGTCGCTCACGAAATAGGGCTCGTTGTCGGCCACCGTGAGATTCGGCTCCCGGCGCAGGATATCGAGCACGAGAGCTGCGAAGCGGCGATCGCGGTTATAGAGCACCGCTGCATGCATCGAGCGCCGTACTCCCTTGAAGACATCCGTCATGCTGTGCTGGGCCACGAGTATCGTCGGCCGGCCGGCACGCTGCCTCTCGTCGAGGAGCTCGCGAAGGCGATCGTGATAGGGCTGGAAGATCTGCGTGCGGCGTGCCGCCACCGCCTCCTCGCTGAGGTCCCTGTTGCCGGGAATCTCCGTCGCCTCCGCCACCGTCGGTATGGATGAAGCCACGCGGGGATCGCGATTGCAGTCGATGACGAGGCGCGAGTAGTTCGCTGCCACGAGCGCCGCATCGAGCGCTTCTGCCATCCGGCGCGCCACTTCAAACGCCCCGATATCCCAGGCGATGTGGCGCTCGAGCTCGGCGGGCGGCAGCCCCAGGCTCCCCAGGCGCCTGGGGATGCGGCGGCTCGCATGGTCGACCGCGATCACGAATGCGGATCGCCGATTCCGCCCGATCTCCAGGAACGGCGGGGGCTCATCCGGCGTCAGTAACGAGTCGCTCAAGACGCTGGCCGCGGCATGGTCAGTAAACTTCCGCGTAACGACGACAAATTTCGCTCTCCTCGAGGTTCGCCAGCGCCTCGAGCTCCGCCCGCTTGAACGACAGGTACCCCGAGAGCAGATCGGCTCCGAGCCAGGAGCGCGCAGCGGGGGTATTTTCGAGCAGCGTGAGCGCCTGCGCCAGGCTGGTCGGCAGCGCCCGACGATCCCCGGGGTCGATCTCACGCTTTTCGCGGATACCCTCGAGGCCCGCCTGCACCATCACGCCGAGCGCGAGGTAAGGGCTGGCGGTTGCATCCGCGACGCGAAACTCGATGTTGCACTGTCGCGCGCGCTCGAGGGCGTCGGTGGCGTTCAGAGGCGCGATGCGTATCGCGGCTCCACGATCCGCCGGTTGCGCATCGGCGTAAACCGGCGCCCACCGGTTCGGGCGCAGGCGGAAGTAGGACGCGACCGATGGTGTGGTCACCGCGCAGAGTGCCGGCAGGTGATGAGCTATCCCCGCCACGAACTGGCGGCCGATTTCAGAGAGATTCCAGGGCTGTCGATCGTCATAGAGAGCCGGACGGCCGTCGCGGTCGAGGAAGCTGAAATGAATATGTGTGCCGTTGCCGACTCCATCGGGAGTCGGAATCGGCGTAAAACTCACCGACTGCCCGAAGCGGTGCGCCACCGCCCGCGTGAGCTCGCGCGTGATCACCGCATCATCCGCCGCCCGAAGCCCCACCGCGGGTGCGGATGTGACCTCGAACTGCTGCGGCCCATACTCGACCAGAAAAGAGTCCGGGATCACTCCCGCCTGTCGCATCGCCGCCAACAATGTCTCGCCGAAAAGCCCCTGCCGACGGAGCTGCTCAAGCTCGTAGGGGCGGCGGGGAAGCGGCGGCACGCCGCTATACACGAACTCCTGCTCGAAAGTGGCATACAGGGCGAGGCCCGTCTGCGCCGTGAGCTCCCCGAGAGCGCGTCGCAGCATCTGTCGCGGACAGAAGCTCCAGGCGGCACCGTCCGCTGTCCTGATGTCCGCGATGAAGAAGAATTCGCCGGAATCGTCCCCGAATGAAACCGACACACGCGTCGACGGATCCGGCACCAGGAAAACTTCGCCCACCGTGCCGAAGGGGGTGAACTGGATCGGACCGAACGCGCCCAGGAACATGTTGGTGGGCGCCTCACCGACACCCCGTTGCATTTTCGCGGGCAGATCGGAGGCTGGAAAACTCTTTCCGCGGAAATGCCCCGAGAGATCGCTCGTTCCCACGAAAACAAGCGGCTCCCGCTGCAGCGGCGCAGTCCTGGACAGATTTTCCGTCAGCGTACCCACCCGCTCATCCACAAACGCCGCCCCGCCTCACGCCTTCTGAAGCCTTCTATAGCGACCCATCACCTCGATCAGGCGACCGTGGTCGAGCGCCTCCAGCACGTATCCCGGAGGCTTGTAGGTCGGCACCGAGCGCGCCGCCACCATAGCGTTGAGTATCGCCTCCTCCACCGCCTCCACGGTGTGCGGATACACGGCCTCGCAATGCGCATCGTTCAGCCATTCGGCGCTGAAAGATCGCGGCTGATCCTCGCCGATCCCCGGCATGTAAAACCCATTGGCCACCGAGAATGCCAGGATCAGATCTCCCGAGTAGTGGCCGCCGCTCGTTCCGGTGCGGCCGATTCCAAGCACCCCGCGCCTGGCCAGGCGGCGCAGCTGCACCGGCGTTAGCGGCGCATCCGTGGCGATCAGCACGATAATGGAGCCGTGCTCGGCCAGGCCTATCCTGGACCAGATCGCATTCTCAGTCAGATGCTGCCCCACCGGCACGCCCAGCACGGTGAGCTCGTCTCGTTTACCGAAGTTCGACTGCACCAGGACACCGACCGTGTAGGTCTGTCCCGTGATCTCGAACCGCCGTGAGCTCGTCCCCGTTCCGCCCTTGAATTCGTAGGTGGCCATTCCGGTCCCGCCCCCCACATTTCCCTCCGCCAGCGAACCGCTGCGTGCGCAGTTCAATGCCGCCAGCGCATGCCGCTCCGTCACGTGCAGTCCACAGATATCGTTGACCAGCCCGTCGTAAGTCTCGGCCACCACGGGCATGGCCCAGGCGTGCAGCCTGTGAAAGTGGTCTTTGTAGGTCTCCATCATGAAGCGCACCGCAGCGTGGTGCGCCACACCGACCGCGTGCGTATTCGTAAGGCAGATCGGCCCGACGAAATAGCCCGCGTCCTCGATCCAGTGACTGCCCGTCATCTCGCCGTTGCCGTTGAAATCGAACTGCCCGGCCCAGACCGGCAGCGGTATCGGGTTGCGACCGCGTGGGAGCACGGCGGTCACCCCACTGCAGATCTGAAGCTCACCGGGTTGTCGAGCGAGGTGAACGACGGTCTCGTATCCCACTTCGATCCCGGGCACGTCGGTGATGGCATTGTGGGGGCCCGGCGTCCCGCTCAGAGGCAGTCCAAGGTCTCGCGCACGCGGACCAGAGCTTCTCACGCCCACCTCCCCGATCGGTGCGGCGGACAGCTCGCTCGGCGGCTGGGCAGCAGTTCCACTTGAGATCAGTGTGCGTCCAGGAACGAAAGGACCGCGGTAGTGAATTCCTGTGGGTTCTGCAACATACCGAAGTGACTGACGTCGGGAAGGATCACGAGCTTCGCCCCCGGGATGGCTCGAGCCAGATACTCGGTGTGCTCGCGCTTGATCGCCTCGTCATGGGCGCCATCGGCGATCGCCGTCGGAACCTTGATCTGCTGCAGCTGCGGCCGGGTCCAATTCGGCTGCTGTGCCCACATCGCTTCGATCTGCTTCAGGAAGGCGTCGTAGTCCCCGGGAGTCGGTGAAAGTCTGGCGTACTCGCCGCGGGCGCGTGTGATGAAAGCGGAGAAGTTCGGACTTTTCTCGACATCCTTCACGCCCGAGGGGTCGCTGTTGGCGCCGTATGCAAAGAGCCGCCGCAACCGCTCGGGGTGATGCATCGCAATGTCGAGGCCGATGATGCCACCGTCGCTCCAGCCCGCGAGGTCGGTTTTCTCGATTTTCAGATAGTCGAGCAACCCGATGACATCTGAAGCCATGAGCTCGTAGCTGTAGGGCTGCGCCGAACGCGTGCTGCGGCCGTGACCGCGACTGTCTGCGACGATGACCTTGCGATGGTGCCGGATGAGGATCGGGACGACCTCGGACCAGTAGTTGGAGTTGGCGAGGCCTCCATGCAACAGCAGCACCGGCGCGCCCTCACCGAAAACGGCGTAGAACATTCGGATGTCGCCGACGGGAGCGAACCCGCTCTTCACTGCCTGCGGCAATGGAGGAGGCTCCGGAAGAGTTTCCCACAGATTGCCTGCCGCCGCCGAGCCGACCAGTGGTAATAGCGTGAGGAGGACACCCAGTGCGCCCGTGCCTGCCTGTCGTTGTGCTATTTGTCTCATATCGCTGCCTGTCTTCACGCCCTGCGTTACCTGCTTGAGGACCGTCCCTTCGGCAGGGTCGTCCTCACAATCTGACGATATTGTGTTTCGCCAGGGTGGTGCCTGGTATGCACTGACTTTAACTTCGCGGCGTCCTCGTCGAACTGCTTCCGCGACGTGAGGATCTCGCCCACGTGAGCGCGTGCCCACAAACTGAGCGGTTCCACGGCCTCCCACAAGGTGCTGCCGAGCTTCGTCAGCTCGTAATCCACGCGCTGTGGAGTGGTGGGAAACACCGTGCGCGTCAGCAGCCCGTCTCGCTCTAATCCCCGTAGTGTGAAGGTGAGCATCCTCTGCGAAATGCCGCCGACCATCCGCTTGATCTCGTTGAAACGCTTCGGGCCATCGCCGAGCAGGACGACGATCAGCACGGTCCACTTGTCGCCCACCCGCGCCAGAATGGAGCTGAGAGCGCGGCAATCCTCGGTGTCTGGATCGGGTAGCTGGACGGTCATTCCGGTGTGCCCTGGTATCAGATGTGTGCGTTCTTGCGCACTTTAGCGCAGGTATATAACGTAGTCCAGGTCACAGTTTGATACCAGAACCATTTTCTTTCGGCGACGAGCAAGGATCAAAAGGCATGACCGTCATTTCCGTCATTGTTGGAAGTACCCGCGAGGGCCGTTTTTCGGAAAAGCCCGCGAAGTGGATTTTGCAACATCTGAGGAAGCGCGAGGGTGTCGACGTCCGGCTTCTTGATCTGCGCGACTTTCCGATGCCGTTCTTCGATCAGCCCGCAACGCCGGCCACGCCGGGTCGCTCGCCCTACAAGAACCCGGTCGTGCAGAGATGGACCGCTGCGATCGCGCAGTCGGATGGGTTCGTCTTTGTCACCCCGGAGTACAACTACGGCCCGTCCGCGGTGCTCAAGAACGCCATCGACTGGGTCTATCCGGAGTGGAATCGCAAGGCGGCAGGGTTCGTGAGCTATGGTTCCGCCATGGGCGCACGCGGCGTCCAGCAGCTGCGCGAAACGGCGATCGAGATTCAGCTCGCTCCGATTCGCTCATCGGTCCACATCCCTGTGGCTACCTTGTGGGCTCACTACACCGGCGGCGATGTCGACGCCGGACTGGCGGAGCTGGAGACGCCCGCCAGGGCGATGATCGACGATCTGCTGTGGTGGACCGCAGCCCTGAAGGCGGCGCGCGCCAGCGCGGCGTGATGCCACTGCGCGATGACGGCTCTGATTCCCACACTACTTTCATAGGAACGCCAATGGGCCTGGAACCAGCTAAATCAGGACCTCCGAGCAAGGCGCGTGCGATCGTGCGGCGTACTCGCGGGCAGACGCACGGCCCCGTCACACGATTGATGAGCCCGTCCGACTGGGGCGAGATCCTGAAGCCATTCGTGTTTCTCGACCTTTTCGACCATGACGGCGCGCCCTTCAGTCCGGGCCTCCATCCCCACTCGGGCATCGCCACCCTGACCTACATTGCGGAAGGGGCGGTGAGCTTCATCGACCCGGACAACGTCAGGGGCACACTGGCAGCCGGCGGCGTCGAATGGATGCAGGCAGGACGGGGCATGTGGCACGGCGGCGGGATCGACAAAGCAGGCCGCACGCGCGGCTTCCAGCTGTGGATCGCCTTGCCGCCGGAACTTGAATTGGGTCCGACCGCTAGCATCTACCAAGCCCGTGAAGATGTGCCGCAAGATGGTCCAGCGCGCGTCCTCCTGGGCAGCTACGGGTCGGTATCGAGCGCCATCACGTCGCCCTCGCCTATCAACTATCTCGCGGTACGCCTGACGGCCGGCGAGCGCTGGCGCTATGAGCCCCCGACGGACCACACCGTTCTCTGGGTCGCCGTCGCAGCGGGCGCCTTGTCGGCGCCTGACGAACTGCGACAAGGGGAGCTCGCAGCTTTCGAACGCTCGAGCGATGCGGTCGAATTCAAGGCGCTGACCGATACCGAGTTCGTTCTCGGCTCGGCCGTTCCGCACGAGCACGATCTGGTCCTCGGTTATTACTCGGTTCACACCTCTGCGGACGCGCTTCGCGATGCCGAGGCGCACATCGCGTCGATCAGGAACCGCCTCGTTCAAGAAGGCCGTCTGTAGACACACTCGCTCGGAGCTGGCACGGAATGTCCATCCGTCCGCCAGCAGGTCGCAGGCCAGCGGCGCTTGCCGAAAGACGTCCGCTCGATGTCGTACACATGTACTCATCAATCCCTTTTAGCCTGCGGCGGCCTCTCTCCAATGGCGCCTATGGCCGGAGCGTGATCAGCGCTAGGCTGCGGACGTCAGGGCGAGCTTCAATCGCCGACGAAGGTCTGCTTCCGCCGTCAACGCCACGCACTTGATCGAGACGCGGAAGGAGGAACGAATGCTGGATGGTGTATCGCTCGATCAACTACGCACCTTCATCGCGGCCGCGGACGAAGGCAGCTTCTCTGCAGCGGGCCGCCGCCTGAGGCGTGCTCAGTCCGTCGTCAGCCAGACCCTGGCGAATCTGGAAGGGCAGCTCGGGGTGAAGCTCTTCGATCGCAGCGCGCGCCTCCCGCTCCTGACAGATCAGGGCCGCGCACTTCTCGTCGATGCGCGCGCGGTAGCGGGCGACATAGACCTCTTCAAGGCCCGCGCGAGGGGCCTGGCCCGTGGGCTCGAACCGGAACTCAGCGTCGTCGCCGACGTCACGTTTCCAATCGCGTCGATCACCCGAGGGGTGGCCGCCTTCCAGGAGAAATTCCCGGCGACCGCGTTGCGGCTCTACATCGAGGGGCCGCGCACCGTTGTCCAGCAGGTGGTCGACCGGCGCAGCCCCATCGGCATCATGGTGTCCTTCATCGCTCGCGCCACGACTGATCACCTCTGAACGGCTGCTCGCGGTGGGGATGACTATGGTCGTCTCGCCACAGCATCCCCTGGCAAGGTACGGCGCACGGATTCCGACGACGGTTCTCGCTGGCCACATACAGCTCCTCCACGCTGATCGTTCGGATCTGCCTCCGGGCCGCGCATTGGAGCCACTGTCGCCGAGAACGTGGCTCCTGGCCCATCTCGGGGCGAAGCTTGCCTTCCTGCGCGCAGGGTTTGGGTTCGGCTTCATGCCGCTGCACCTGGTCGAGGCGGACCTGGCAAGCGGTGAACTCGTTCAGATTTCCGCCGAGGAGGGACTGCCCGAGTGCCATGTCCTGGCAATGTCGGCCATCTACCGCACTGACAGCCCCCCGGGACCCGCGGGACGCTGGTTCATCGATCAACTCAAACAAGAAGACACCCAGCGGCTGAATCAAAAGGCGTCCCGATCTACGCCCATGATCACCGCGACTGCGCCGAGGAGTGCCGCTGTCTTCTTGCACCGCCGCGTGCTCCGTGAAGGAGTGAGCGAGATGAGGAATGAGTGACGAGCGCCCACCAGCGAACCCACTATGTTGCGGAATCGACGATGAAATCTGCTCGAACGATGATCGGGAGTAATGACGATGGATGATTCAAAGCTGCGACAGGACGTGCGCGATGAACTCAATTGGCAGCCGCATATTCCCTCAGCACAGATTGCCATCACGGCCGATCAGGGCATTGTCCGCCTATCCGGCTATGTCTCGACGTATGCCGAAAAGGTTGCGGCAGAGCAAGCCGTGAAAAACCTCGTCGGTGTTCGTGCCGCAGTCCTGGATAGCCTCGAGGTGCTAGTCGCCGACGAAATCGCGAATGCGGACGAGGAAATCGGCAGACGTGCGCGTACCTCGCTCGGCTGGGCGGCTCTTGTTCCCGACGGTCAAGTGCAGGTGCGCGTTCAGAACCGCTGGGTCACGCTGTCTGGCCAGGTCGAATGGCATTTTCAGCGGGCCGCCGCTGAGGCCATCGTCGCGAGGCTGGCGGGCGTCACCGGAGTCTCAAACGAGATCACACTCCGGGCGCACCCGCAAGCCACCAACTTGAAGTCGCACATTGAGCGGGCGCTCCAGCGTAGCGCCGATCTTGATGCCCGCTTTATCCGCGTCAAGGTCGTGGACGGCCTGGTGACACTCGAAGGCACGGTGGGGTCGTGGTACGCCCGGGAGCGCGCCAAGGAGGCGGCGTGGATGGCACCGGGCGTGAGAGCAGTCCACGACTTATTGGTTATCACGTAAGAGATCCGTGCAGCAGATCGTTCGATCGCAGGGCTGGTGCCCATCCAGTCCGCAGGCGATTGTTCGTTCAACGTCACGCCTCCAACTCCACTTCCGGCTTCCGTTGAGAGCATCATCGTTCGTGCAGATGGTTCCCATCTAGAGAGATAGGCTTCCGCGCGAAATGTCGGGCTTCTAGCCTATCGGGGTGAAGAATTCTAACCGCTCTCGCGCAACGCATAAGACCCATAGCGCCACCATCGCGGCGTGCATCAAGTTCAGCTTTCTCGTGTCACTTGTTTGTGCAGGCACCGCGCCGCGATTCGGCTATGCACAGTCGCTGTGCGAAAGCTGCGAAGTGCACATCGGTCTGGGCGGGACCTATCACTACTGGGGCACGACTGGCAGCTACGTCCTCCCAGTGACGGTGTCCTGGAGCGAGAATCGCTACGAGTTCGGGGTCTTTCGCTTCACCAACCAACAGCTGCTGCGCCTGCCCGGGACACACTACGACCGGAATGCGGCCGATCCGTACTGGGGATTATCCCTGTCACGCCGGTGGCAGCTATTTGAACGCGGTCCCGTAAAGGGCCTTGTCGGATTCGGCGTGGCCGGAAGAAGCGAATCGGACACCCTCAGCGCCACGCGTTGGGACTTCGCTTCACAACTCTCGCTGCGCTTTCGCCTCCCAGGTAATCGCGCAATCGCTGACCTGACTGTGCGTCATTGGTCGAACGGCGGCGTCCGCCTGCCGAACCATGGTCAGGACTTCGCGACTCTGACGGTCCAACTCAATTCGGGACTATTTGGCGTCCCCAGAGAGGATCAAATCGCCATCGACCCATCGTTCAATCTCGAGCGATCGCTGGCTGCCAACAGTTCAGCCTCACAGGGTCAGCCGTTGCCATGAACGAAGAAGAGCTGGAGAGCATCATCGGTAAAGCGCGAAAGATCGAGGCGCTGCGGCGCGCGAAGATGCGCGTCCAACAGTTAGAACGGGAACTGCGCGGAGAACCCGCAAAGCCTGAGGAGCCAGTCTCCGTCCCGGAATTCCTGTTATCCCTTTCGGCCGGCGGTCGGCGCGCGACCTAGCGAACGGACTTGCGCTGTGCGCGGACCGTCGGCCGAACCTGGCAACTGACCTGTTACAGACCAACAGCAAGCGGTCCAGTGCCCTCGCGTGCACCATGACTACCAAATAGGCAACCTGCTGGGGGGACTTCTTCCACGCTCGGACAAGCCGATCATCGACGCGATGCCTCGTCATGTCTCGCGCCACCGTGCCGCTATTTGCTTTCGGGCAAGATTTGGCCACCGTCCACGATCAGAGTCTGGCCCGTAATGAAGCCCGCCTCGCCCGAGGCCAGGAACAGAACCGCATGCGCGATATCATCGACCGTGCCCAAGCGACCGAGTGGAACAGAGGCTCTTGCGGTCTCGACGAAATCCTCCCCCAGCTGCACCAACGCCTCTGTCAGGATGGTTCCGGGAAGAACGGCATTCACGGTGATCCTGCTTGTGGCCAACTCCACGGCAATGTTGCGCATGAACCCAAGCTGCGCCGCCTTGCTGGCTCCGTAGTGGGCCAGGCCGGCGATGCCGGTGACCGGTCCCGTTATCGATGAGGTAAGGACGATCCTGGGCTGGCTCGAGCGCCTCAGCAGAGTGAGCGCCTTCTGAACACACAGGAAGTTGCTGCGCAGATTGACCGCCAGCACGTGATCCCAGTTCTCCTCCGAGATCGTATCGAGCGCCTCCAGGGGATAGATACCGGCGTTGAGACACAGGACGTCGAGACCACCGTGAGCGGCCGCCACGCGCGCCACGGCCGTTTCGACACCGTCGCCTCGCGAAATGTCCGCCGATATGGCGAGGACAGGCTGTCCTTCCAAAGACAATATGTCTGCGGCTTCGGCAACCTTCGCCGCGGTACGGGCGACGATCGCAACCTTGCAGCGTGAGCGCGCGAAAAGCCTGGCGATGCCGAAGCCGATACCGGCGCTGCCGCCTGTTACGAGGACCGATTTTCCAACCAGAGAGTCGTACATTTGAAGGAACCTCGCAGTCGTTGGGGGCGCGTCGGTCAAAACGTGTTAAGCACCGTAAGATCGTGACCCGCCGCTACGAGACCGAATCGGTGATCCTCTCTTTGGCTTACGGACTGCCGGTTTAGCGCCGGCCAGCAGGATTTCTACCTAGAGCTTAACGGCCGGGCCCTCTGTGCTGCTCCGTACAGACTTGGCAAGCAAGCTGGCCTAGCCTACCTCGGACGGCGGAGGACAGTAGCCTCGTTGCGCCGGGCATTCGGATCCACCGACCGAAGGACATCCATAGAATCTTATCGCACTTGGCATCTCTCAATTTTCAAAGTCTCACGCGCCGGCCGCTTGCCGGCTTGTGTTAGCAGGAGCAGGTCATGAGCATCAACAAAGACCAGGTTAAGGGCCGCGTCGAAGAGGCGAAGGGAACGATCAAGGAAGCCACGGGCAAGCTCGTCGGTGACAAGACGCTGGAAGCAAAAGGCAACATTCAAAAGAACCTCGGCAAGGTTCGAGAAAAGTTGGGCGATATCAAGCAAGACGTGAAAGATTCCTCGAAATAAGGCGCTTGGCTTCGGCCCATCGTCAATGGCGGTCAATGGCGAGCAGATCTTCAACGCTTGAAGTAACCGTCTGAACATCCAACACAAGAACATCAACTAGGCCCAACGCATCCGGAGCGTATATGCACAGCAGTCGATCCCTCGCCCTCGTGGCCGCCGCCCTCACGCTCGGCGCCTGCAGCGTGTTAGAACCCAAGCCGGCGGTCGAGATGAGCACCGCAGACGTAAATCTCAACACCCGCTGGCACGCGAGCATCGCAAGCCCCGCCGAACTCGCCGGAGCCGTGCAAATGAGCGGATCGGCTTCCATGAGCCCGGGCAGCAAGCGGGGGACCACCGAGGTCGCGCTGAAAGTCGCGAACTCTTCTCCCGGCGGTTTGCACCCGTGGGCCATCCACCGCGGCCAGTGCAGCGCGGATGAGGGGATTTTTGGTGCCCTCGACAACTACCAGCCGCTGCGCGTCAGTTCCGATGGCACGGGCTTATCGAGCGCCATTGTCGGGCTCGACACCCCCACCACGGGGAGGTACTTCGTGAACGTTCAGGCCTCAGCCGCGAATAGCGGGATGACGGTCGCGTGCGGGAACCTCGCGGCTCCGACACAATGATCCGCAGGGACGGCGTCTGCCTGTGCCGGGACCCAGCGACGGCTCTGACGCGCGGGGCGACCAGCTGGGGACGTCTTGATGCGAGCCCAATTCATGACGAGGAGAATCAACGATGAGCGCTGTTATGAAGGAATCCCAGATATCCCGCCCCGTCGCGCAGTTCATGGGCACCCCCAAGAAACTGCTCATCGGCGGAAAGTGGCTCGCGGCCGCCTCCGAAAAGACCTTCGAGGTCAAGAACCCGGCGACCGGAGCGACCATCGCCCGCGCGGCCGAGGGTGACAAGGCGGATATCGACGCGGCAGTGCGCGCAGCGCGACGCGCGTTCGAGTCGGGACCCTGGCCGGCGATGACACCCTCCGAGCGCAGCAAGATCTTGTGGCGCATCGGCGATCTCATCTCGAAATACACCGACGAGCTCGCCGAGCTTGAGTCGCTCGACAACGGCAAGCCGATGGCTGTGGCGCGGGTGGCGGACGTACCACTGGCCGCCGACATATTTCAGTACATGGCGGGCTGGTGCACGAAGATCGAGGGCAAGACCATCCCGCTCTCGGTGATGTATACGCCCGGGGTGCAGTACCACTGCTACACGCGGCCTGAACCCATCGGCGTGGTTGGACAGATCATCCCCTGGAACTTCCCCCTGCTGATGGCGGCCTGGAAACTCGCGCCCGCCCTTGCCACGGGCTGCACCGTGGTACTGAAGGTGGCGGAAGAGACGCCGCTCACCGCCCTGCGTTTGGGTGAGATTATGCAGGAGGCCGGGTTGCCGCCCGGCGTGGTGAACATCATCACGGGCTTTGGCGAAACGGCGGGAGCTGCGCTCGCAGCTCATCCCGGCGTGGACAAGGTTGCTTTCACCGGATCCACCGAGGTCGGCCGACTGATCGTGCAGGCAGCGTCCCGCGACCTGAAGCACGTATCGTTGGAACTCGGCGGCAAGTCCCCCAACATTATCCTCGAGGACGCCGATCTGGACGTCGCGATTCCCGGCGCCGCGAGCGCGATCTTCTTCAACCACGGGCAGTGCTGCTGCGCCGGCTCGCGGCTTTACGTGCACGAGCGCCTGTTCGACAAGGTCGTGGCCGGAGTGTCGGATCAAGCCAAGGCGATCAAGCTCGGCTCAGGCCTTGATCCCGCCACGCAGATGGGGCCGATGGTCTCCGAGACCCAGCGCGATCGCGTCTGCAGCTACCTCGAATTCGGCAAGAAGGAGGGTGCGAGGGCGGTGACCGGCGGCAAGGCGCGTGAGGGGTCGGGATACTTCGTCGAACCGACCGTGTTCGTCGACACCAAGCCCGGCATGAAAATCGTCAAGGAGGAGATCTTTGGTCCGGTGGTGACTGTGACACCGTTTGCGGAAGCGGGCGATGCCCTGGTCCACGAGGCCAACGACACGATTTATGGACTGGCTGCCGGAATCTGGACCCGCGACCTCAGCAAAGCGCACGCGCTGGCTGCGCGCCTCAAGGCCGGGACGGTATGGATCAACTGCTTCAACATCTTCGATGCGGCGTTGCCATTTGGCGGATACAAGCAGTCTGGCTGGGGCCGCGAGATGGGAGAGGCAGTTCTCGATAATTATCTGGCCACCAAGGCGGTGACCATCAGTCTCTGATTTGCTTGCGCAACCGCAAAGGAGACCCCGCCTCGGCGGGGTCTCCAGGGGTAGTCCGGACTTCGCCCGGCCGATCGAGCCCGCCGCGCAGCGCCTGTGAGAATCGCAAGCGACTGTTTTAATTGATGATTCGCTAACCCAGAACAAAGGGATCCCCGGCGGCCGGAAAGCGCAGACCCGTGCAAAGGAATCCACTGTCGCGGGGCGCGGACATTTCCCGCTAACGGTCGATCAGTCGTACGCTCGCACTCGATGAGCGAGCGATTGGTGATTCCGGACCGGGCGGAGGCGGAGAGCGAGCTCTCCGTGGCTCATCCCTGGTGGCAGTTCTCTGTACGCTTCAACGTTGCCGTCTCCCAGAGCGTTCCTGTGGCTCGAATGCACGAGCGCGAATCGGAGGGCGTCATGATGCGGTGGGGTCTCGTGCCATCATCCGCAAAAGGTGACGTCGCGCGGCGCGAGTGCGCTCGTGTGCGAGGCGACGCCCTTCTGAGTTCGGAGGACTTCCGCAGCGCTTGGCTTTCTGGACAGCGCGGCATCGTGCCACTCGCGGGCTTCTACGTTTGGCAGCGCACTCAGGCCGGACACCGCCAGCCGTACTACGTGCGTCTAGTCAACCGTCTCGTGTTTGGAGTTGCGGTACTTTGGGACCGTTCGGTGACCGACGATGACGATGTCGTCGAGAGCTGCGCGCTCGTGACAGTGCCGGCCAATCCGTTGTTGGCCGAAATCGACAGCACCACGGCGGAGATGCCCGCGATCCTGCGCCGCGAAGATTACGATACCTGGCTCCGCTCGAGCGTACCCGAGGCGAGTGCGCTCCTGCAGACCTATCCTCAGACTCGGATGGTCAGCCATGCGGTGGCGCCTCACGTCAATGATCTCGAGTTCGACGAGCCATGGCTGATCCAGCCGGCACCCCAAGATCCAGTTCAATAGAATCCTGCCGCATGACACCGCGCAGGTACTCGTGGCCCTGGTGAGGCTCCACGAGCCGCAGCAGAGCTGCGAAGCGTTCCGCGTCCATTTCCGGTCGGACGTGAGAAACGGGTCGCCTTCTTCGACCGGGAGCTAAACGGCGGCGCGGACCAGCATTGTCGAATTGCGGCATTTTGAACATCGAGCGACCAACCGGATGGCCGGACACGGTTCAGCCAGGGTCAATCCACTTATCAGTAGACGAACGAAGCGCGAAATCCGGAAGTATTGTGGCCCCAATTACTGGTATTGGGCCGGCCCATCTGTGCCTTTGGCTACCCACAGTACCTCGGGCCGCACTCATCAGCAAACGCTCGGTTCACCCCTGCGGAGTAAGATCCCCATGAACACCCTGCGACCGACTCTCACGGCTCGGCCCGTAGCGGCGACGCTGGAGCGATCCATGCTCACACCGCCGGCGCTGCTGTACCGCGCGAGGACCGAGCGGTGTGACCAGTGATTCGCCGCACCCGGCACGCTGTTGATGGAGCCCCGGGTCAATGCGGAGGTACTGCAGCCGCGACCGACCATTCAGGGTTGGAGCAGCAGTCTATCCGTAGTGTTTTTTTCGACAGCTTTTCGCGAATAGGTTAACGGGAAATAGCGGCCAGCATTCCAGAGAGGCATCAGATCAGCATAGTGAGGATTACCTGGCTGCCCGCTTTGACCCGGTGTATTGATCGCGACCGATTGATCCCAGTCACTGGTGTCCAGAATCTCTCGATAGCTCGCGCCCTCGATCTGTTCCCACGATTTCCAAGACTCATCGAAGCCGGTCGCATTCACCGTATATTCGTCGCCTGGCCTGGACAGCGGCGCGAGGTCGAACAGGTCGCTCACCCCGGGCTGCCGATCGAGCGGGTGACGGAAGCGGATCGAGTGAAGCTTGCCCCACGACCACTCCGAGGGCTCGGGGCCGAGACGTTGCGCGAGTTCCTTGCGCGCGGACCGAACGGCATCGACCAGAAGTGTGTCGCGAGCTACGACTGTATCCTCTCCGAACAAATCCTTGTCGGGACTCGCAAGCAACGCTACGACTCTGTCGGGCATCAAACCCTCGTAACGCTCGCTGTGTTTTTGAGAAAACCGTCGTCCGAGTGCCCGACAGATCTCCTTTAGCCAGACCTCGTATAGGGCCGCTTGAGGGGATTCCCGCGCGAGCTCACCGTCCCATCGCAGGAACTCCATGAGCTCAGGATTGTCTCGCAGGGCCGTCGATCGCACGAGGCTTTGCAGCTCGCGGGCGGGTAGTGAAACCGCGTCATTCTGCAACGCCTCCATATCGGCAATCGTGAGCTTGTGCCGCGCATCGCGCGCGCTTTCGATAACAGATCGGATGCGCTCGAAGCGATAGGGTGGCTCCCACTCGAAGCCGACCTTGTAGGGATAATGCTCGGGAGTCATTTTCTGATTTGCCGTGGCTACGAACCCAACTGCCGGATTAAAGGAATGCGGCAGCTTTGATACCGGCAGGAACCCGGTCCAATTGTAGTTACCCGTACCGGGCCTTGGCAAAAGCCCTGTCCAACTTCGTATGGGGGCGAGGCCGACCGAGTGCTCGCCGATGTTGCCGGCGCGATCAGCATAGACGATATTTTCCGAAGGGACCTTCCAGCGCGCCACCGCCGCTTCGAATTGAGTCCAGTTCTGCGCTCGGTCTATGGCCAGCGACGCGAGGTACCCCGCCGTCCCCGGCTCGCTTCCCACCCAACGCAGTGCCAATGCACGTTTGCCGTCCGTCCCATAGCACGGCGCCGTGGCGCGTGAATTTCAAGTCGACAGTTTTCGCAGGCGCTCCCTTGATCAGGAATTCCTCGCGGCGGATCACCATCGGCATCCATCCTGTCTCCGTCCGGTACTCGAGAGGATTAGCGGGATTGAGTTCCTCGACGTACAGATCCTGCTGGTCAAGGCCAAAAATGGTGAATCCCCAGGCGATCTGCTCGTTGTGGCCGAGAGCGACCCCTGGCAGGCCGGGCTCGCCCGCGCCAATGACATTCCATCCCGGAGCGACAAGATGAACCATGTAACGCAGGGATGGCAGCGCGAGTACACGGTGAGGGTCATTTGCAAGGAGCGGCTTGCCGCTCGCTGTCAGCGCGCCGGAGATCGTCCAGTTGTTGCTTCCCTCGCGTGCCTGACCTGGGAACTCGATGCGTTGGTCGCTACCGACTAAATTCTTGAGCAGCTCGGGCGAGAGCCCCGTGAGATCGAGTCCGGGAGCGGGATCCAGAGTGACTGGTGGATCAAAATCAAATAACTTCGCGGCCTTATCCGCACCGAGTTCCGTTAGCGCGCGGGCCGAGTTGAGCTCACTGACAGCATTGCCGGTCATGGAAAAGGCCGCCATGCGATTCAGGCAGTCTTCCGGGTGCCAAGGATCGGGGACGAATCCCGCAAGTTGAAACTCAATCGGCATGCCGGAACTGCCAGGCGCCTTTAGCGCCACTATGTAAGCGCTGATGCCGTCCGTGAAAGCCGTCAGTATCGCTTTGGTATCGGGAGAGTAGCTCAAGTACTCCTTCTGCATGTCACCCCGATACTGCAAGGCCCGCGCGTTGATATCGCGCTGCAGAGCGGACGGCCCAAGGATTTCGCTGAGCCTTCCCTGGCCGGCACGCTTCCACAGCTCCATCTGAAACAGACGATCCTGGGCGGCAACCACCCCCTGCGCAAAGAAAAGATCGTGCTGGTTCTCAGCATAGATGTGTGCAACACCCCATTTGTCGCGCAGAACATGGACAGGCTTACGCAGACCTGTCACGTGCAGTTCGCCAGACACCACGGCGACAGCCTGGCGGGCGTCGGCCGCCAGGGTGCTGCCTTCGTATGCCTGAGCTGGCGAACACAACGGAATCGAAACCATCAAGACAGGCACTAGCTTCATGCCTGCACTCGACGACGCGAAAGGGCGCCAGGAATTCCAGCAACGCCTTGGGATACGTAAACCCTTCCGCAAACTCCCGGAGGGTAATGATGCTGATCGCCGCTGCTTGCCGACGGTGGGCGGCTAGATGGAGATGGTCTTGGTAGCCATGCACAGATCATGCACGGGCCATGCATGGCAGTCAAAGGCGTCGGCGCGCGGGGCCCGACCTACCAGTGCGCCTGGACCTTCCTTGGTTCTCTTCGCACACCAGTACACGTCGCGCTTACCATTGAATCGGTGGCGACCAACACGCCGGCGAACGCGCCTCAGTTCCGTCGGGCGCTAGAGCGAGTTGAGGAAGGCGACCAGTTGCGCCTTCTGCCGGTTGCTCAGGTGCATATCAAATCGCTCGTTGTAGAAGTTGACCAGCTGTCTCAGACTCCTGGCCGCGCCGTTGTGGAAGTACGGGGCTCGGGCGGCGAGTCCGCGTAGTATCGGGCCCTTCGTGCGATTGAGGTCCGCGCACTTGCCGGTGATCAGCGCCTTGCCCGGGTCGCTGGTATAGAAGGACTCCGGCTCGTTCGCCGCGAAGGGATTGGGGCAGCCGTTGACCAGGAACACGGGCAGGTCTGGCATGCCGAGCTGCGAAAGCCCCGCGGAGATTGCAGGATCACTCTCCATGCTCGGCAGCACGGCGTGGCTCGTGCCGATGTCTAGCGGTAGCGGCAGCGAATGATTGCCGACGTTGGGCGTATCGTGACAGCTCGTGCAGTGTCCGACGAATGAATCCGGGCGGCCGATAGCCGGATTGTCGTTCAAGCCGCGCACATTGGTAATCCGTATCGGAGCGGTGTTGAAGAGCTCTTGGCCGGCGGCGATCTCGCGGCGCGCGTCGGCGAGGCCACCGTCGCTGAGGGCGTTATCCGCAAGCGAAGCCCACGCCTCGAAAAGCGTCATGGCGCGCGGGTCGAATGCCGCACCGCCCGGGTCGCCGCCCAGCGAGTCGTTGATGCCCGGATAGTAGACCTCCGCCGCCAGGAAACCGGGACCGCCCTGTGCTCCGGCGGCGCCCAGCACGCCGGCGAACTGGTCGCGCCATTGCGCCGTGAACAGGCCGAGCTCGAAGCTCACGATATCCGCAACCTGGGCGTCGGTCGGCGGCTGCGCGGCCTGCGCGTGTCCGTTGGTCGCATCGATCGCCTGATGCTTGAGATCGGCCGTGAGGTTGGCCAGGAACGTCGTGCTGTCAGTGAGCGGTGCGCTCGTCTCACGGCCGTCGAACATAACCGCGCTCAAGAAGACCAGGTTGGTCGTCGGCAGCGGTCGGCGGTACACGGAGATCATGGTCTTGTTGCTCGCCGCGTCGAACTGTAGTGCACAGCCGTAGGGATCATGGACGACGCTGATGGTGAATTCCGCGGGGTCGGGCAGCGGCAAGGCGATGCGGATGAGCCCGCTGCGCAAGATTAGGCTGTGCCCCCGACGATCGCTCTGCTGCACGTTCGCGCAGTTGGCGCCGTCAACGGGCGCGAACAGCGGGTCCTGGCCGTTGGTACGCTCGAAGCGGTTACGTACATCGTCGGCACTGATGCTGAACGCCTGGCTGGCCACGTGACACGAGGCGCAGCTGCGCCCGTTGGTCCCAAGACTCTGGAAGAAGGCGCTGTCGGTACGGGTGCGGCCGTTCACGTTGACCGTTGCCAGGATGCCGCTCGGATCCTGCGACATACGTACCTCCACGGCGCTTGTCGCGCCCGGATCGGCGAGCGCCGGGGCGGTCATTGCGGCCGCGACTGCAATTACGGACACGTTCTTGTTCATTCGGCCTCCCTCCGGCCGGATTGATCGTTGCCACCCGCCCGTAAGGCGGGCTACTCAGCTAATCGGAATCCGGGCGGCAAAGACGCCAGGGGGCGAGTCGAGACACGATGCTGCAGCGCGTAGCAGACATAAGCTGTCGGCTCGAGGCAGCACCGGCTGGCGCGCTGCTGGCCGTTTAGGCACTCTCAGAAGCAGGACGGGAGCGATGACCATCCCAGATTGGCGGGCTCTGCTTGAGAATACCGACGCTGCGGCGGCCGGCGGCAAGGAGCAGCTATTTGCCGCACTGTACGCGGAGCTGCACGCGCTCGCGGAACGGCAGCTTAAGCGAGGCGCTGGCGTGATGATCAGCCCCACAACGCTGCTGCACGAGTCCTATCTGCGGTTCTCGGCTCGCGCCGCGCAGTTTCCGGACAAGGAGCGCTTCATCGGCTACGCCGCTCGCGTGATGAGGGGCCTTTTGATTGATCTGCTGCGCGAGCGCCGCGCGCTGAAGCGCGGCGGGGGCTTTCACATCACCCAGCTCAACACCGAGATCGCCGAGACGCACGCCAACGCCGAAGAAGTGTCGCGGCTGTCCGAGGCGCTCGATGAGCTGGCGGCGAAGGATGCACGCCTCGCCGAGCTCGTCGATCTCAAGTACTTCTGCGGCTACACGTTCGAGGAGATCGCCGCGCTGCGCGGCAGCTCGGCGCGAACACTGCAGCGGGACTGGGAGAAGGCGCGCATGATCCTGTTCCAAAAACTCAAGGACGTGTCCTGACCTGTCGCCAGGCCGCCGCGGGGCGCTTTCTGCGGCCAGATTACGATGATGGCGGATGTGGATATGAAAGCGAGGAGCAAAGCCGCATGCGCCTCCGCCCAACCATGAGCCGTCGGTCATCCGTCGCAAGAGCCTAGGGAGCATGCATTGGAGCATTCGCCTGAGGAGGCCTGGAGCTCGATCAGCGAGCACCTCGACCGCGCACTCGATCTCACCGGTGCGGAGCGTGAGAGCTGGCTGGCCGAGCTGCGCGCGCGCGAGCCGCAGATCGCGGCACGGCTGGAGCAGCTCCTCGCCCTGCGTGAGCGCGAGGGATTTGCGGATTTCCTCGGCGCTGACACGCCGCCTCTGGCCGGAATCGAAACGGGAACGCTGATCGGACGGCGTATCGGCCCGTACCAGATCGAGGCCGAGGCAGGCCGCGGCGGAATGGGCAGCGTGTGGCGCGCGCGCCGTGTGGACGGACGCTATGAAAGCGTGGTCGCAATCAAGCTGGTGCACGCGGTTTGGCTCGGCCAGGGTGCGGAGCAGCGCTTCCGCACTGAAGGTCAACTGCTCGGACTGCTCGAGCACCCGCACATCGCGCGGCTGCTCGATGCGGGTGTTGCAGACGGCACGCAGCCGTATCTCGTCCTGGAGTACGTCGAGGGAGAGCCGATCGATGAGTACTGCCGCCAGCGCGCGCTAGGCATCCAGGCGCGCATACGGCTCTTTCTCGACGTGCTGCAGGCGGTAGCGCATGCCCACAGCCACCTCATCGTGCACCGGGATCTCAAGCCGGGAAACATCTCCGTCACCAACGACGGGGTGGTGAAGCTGCTCGACTTCGGCATCGCCAAACTGCTGCAGGGCGATGGAGCCGCCGGCGCGCTGACGCAGTCCGGACAGACCGCGCTCACGCCGCAGTATGCGGCACCCGAACAGTTGACGGGTCAGGTGGTGACCACGGCGACGGACATCTACGCGCTAGGACTCGTGTTGTACGTCCTGCTGACCGGTACCGACCCCTTCCCTGCCGACAGCGAGTCCAGGGCGCAATTCATCCAGGCCGTACTGACCCAGGACCCCCCACGGCCCTCGACGGTGGGTGCCATCGAGACAATCCCGCGGCGCGCGCTCCGGGGCGATCTCGACAACATACTCGGCAAGGCGCTCAAGAAGGATCCGGCCGAGCGGTACCTGTCGGTGACCGACTTCGCGGACGACCTGAAGCGGCTGCTCGGTAACGAGCCAGTGCACGCGCATGCCGACACCGTGGGTTATCGCGTCAGCAAGTTCGTCCGGCGCCATCGCGGCAGCGTGCTGGGCGCGTTGCTGACTACGATCGCCCTCATCGGCACGACGGCCTTTGCGCTCCGGCAGATGCTCGAGGCCCGCGCCCAGCGCGATCTGGCCAATTTCGAGGCCGCGCATGCGAGTGCGCAGAGCGAGCTGACCGAATTCCTGCTGGGCGACAGTCTCGGCCAGACACCATACGAGGTCGCCGCGCGCCGGCTCGAGCGCGCGCGCGCCCTCATACACCAGCGCTTCAGCGACAACTCGATGGTGCAGGCGCGGCTGCTTATCAATCTTTCCGGGCGCTACATCGACCTCGGCGACTCGCGTGGCGGTGCTGCTCTGATGCAGGAAGCGGAGGCCGTCGCGAGAAGACTCGACGATCCGGACCTGAACGCCGATATTGCCTGCGGCAAAGCGCAGGACGCGATCGATGCCGGGGATCTCGCGGCTGCGCATGTGGAGGAAGCCGTCGGCCGTGCCAACATGCAGCGCCTCAAGTCGATTCCCAGCGGGCTCATGGCCGAATGTGCCATGACGACCGCGTACATCTCGCAATCCGAGGGAGATTACTCGCGCGCGATCGCGGTGACGCTCGAAGCGATGCAGGCCCTGGAAAAGGCCGGACTGCAGCGCACGTCCCGCTATACCAGCATCGCGCACGAACACGCCCGCTCCCTGGTGCTGTCGGGGGACTATCGCAACGGCTGGACCGCCGAGCAGGCTGTTATGGCGATCGTCACATCGGTAGGACGTGATAACAGTGCGCCGTACTTTGCAATGCTCAATGTCGGCATCACCGCAGTGCTAAACGGTGGTCAGCCGCGCAAGGCGATCGAGGTACTCGAGGCCGCGGAGGCCGGTGGACGAAGCGCTGCACCCAACGTGGAATTTCCCTTCTACCTCGATGCCACACGCCTGCTCGCACAGTCCGCAGCGGGTGTTGCGCCGACGGCTGACAAAGGCCTCATGGAGCACGCTGCGACCGCCGAGCAACAAGGGCTAGGCACCGTGGTTCCAATCTACCGCATTGGCGCGATCCGCGCCGCGCTTGAGCGCGGTGACGTGGCTACTGCCGAAAAGTACTGGTCCTACATTAGTCCGATGGAGACGAATCTCGGCGACGCACTCGGGCGTCGCAACGCCGTGCGAGCGCTAATTGCCCACGCAACGCTCGATCTCGCCCGGCACGATGCAGTCGCGGCGAGTCAGCACATCGCACAGGCGACCACGCTTATCCCTGAAGCGCGACGCGTTGCTGATCCAGAATGGCGTCGGCTGCTGCTCGTGCGAGTTCAGGTTGAATACGCGCTCGCACAATATGCGGCCGCTGCCGCGGATGCCGACGCAGTTGTCGCACGAGCACGTCAGGATGCGGTCGACCCCCAGTCATCGGCCTGGATCGGGGAGGCGCTCGTGTGGCGGGCAAGGGTGGAGCTGGCGCAAGGTAAGCGCGTAGCGGCGCAGGTGAGCGCGCAGGAAGCGGTGCCGCATCTGCAGCGGAACCTGGACCCCTCTCACCCGCTAATTGCAGCGGCGCGGGGACTGGCAGGGGAAGCTACGTGAGGGCGACGGGCATTCAGAGCACCAGGCAACCAGCGTCTTGCCCGAGGTTCTTGGCATGCCGGCTGAGAGATTTGAACTCCCGCCCAACGGTTTACAAAATTTCAAACAGCGTAAATCGTGTTGATCGGCACCCTTCTGCGCAGATCAAAACTTCCCGTTCGGATTCTTCCAATCGGCGCGTGGCGGGATGGTTTCCAGGGTGTCCCAATGCTCGGCGATTTTCCCGTTCTGGATTCGATACAGGTCGTAAAACGAGGTTGGGCGATCGCCGAATGCCCCCTCGCTCACTACAAGTACGAAGTTGCCTTCCCCGAGTACTTTGTGAGCCTTGTCGTACTTCACCGCCGAGCCCCGTGCAGACAAGGCTTGTAGACCGGCGACCAGGCCGGTGAGTCCGTCGGCGACCCAGGGGTTGTGCTGGATGTAGTCGTTGCCGTCGAAGTAACCCGGGAATCTATCCCTGCGGCCCCCGAGAAGGTCGTCAATATAGGCGCGCATCAGCGCCCTGTTGGCTTCAGTCTTGTCGAAGTCCGACGCAGTCGTCGGGCCGTCTGTCATGGTATGACCGCTCGGGTTCGGCTCGGCGGCTGTCTCCTGCAGGTTGTCCCAATGCTCGACGATCTTCCCGTCTTCGAACCGGAAGATATCGAAGGCAATTCTTGAGTTTCCGGAGAAGTTGAATTCACTGTGGGTAAATACCAGCTCCCCGTCTTCAAACGCCCGCACCGTGTTTGCCTTGACGGAGCCTTTGGGTCTCGATTTCAAACGAGCTTCCAGCGCCGCACGACCATCACCCAAGTTCAGGTTGTGCTGGATGTATCTTTCGGGGTTGATATAGGAGAGCGGCTTCAGGTCGCCCGTCTCGAAGCTCCTAAGGAGCTCGATGACTTGCTCCTTGTGGTGGGTCATGGCCGGTTTCTCGTCTGATGAAGGGACTACTCAGGAAATGCTTCATGATCTGATGCTCTCGAGACTGGACGAACTGCTTGCTCGTGTGCAAAGCGCGCTCATTGATTTCAGTTCCAATTTTGGCCAGGCCTATTCCGCGGGGTGACGTTCGCCAAGGAGCGACAGCATGTGCGTGTTGAAGGCGTTGATGAAGGTATGCTCCGCAGGGCCTGCGTTGTTTCGCATCGGCTTCGCCGCATCGATGATGATCTCGTCTGCGTCGGTACCGATCATCTTTATGGCCTCCGCAATGAACTGGTTGAGCGGCATGGCCTGCTCGACCTCCTGACTGTTCATCAGTTCCGTGCGTACCCAAGGCGGCGCGATCTCGAGCACGCGGACCTTAGTGTCGCGTAACACGAAACGTTGCGAAAGCGCGTAGGAGTGCAGCGCCGCTTTGGTCGAAGAATAGACTGCGGTGAACGCCAGCGGTACGAACCCGAGCACCGAGCTCATATAGGCAATAACCGCGTGGTCCTTCGTCTTGAGATGCTCGATCAGCGCCGATGTCATGCGAATCGGACCGATCAGATTAGTATTGACGGTGGCAAGCAGCAGCGCGTCATCAATCTTTCCTGCGGCCTGGTCGGGCTGCATGATGCCGGCATTGTTGATAAGGACGTTCACGTCCGGATGCTCAGCGATCAGCTTTTTCGCCACGCGATCGATGCTGACGGGATCGGCGATGTCGAGCTCGATCGCCGCCATGCCCGGATTGGCGCTCACCACCTCGTCGAGATGCCCGCGCCGGCGGCCTGCGATGATCACCCTGTTGCCGAGCCTGTGCAGGGCTTCGGCGAGTCCGCGGCCGATGCCCGAGCCGCCGCCGGTGACAAAAATCGTGTTGCCTTTGAGATTCATGGGTCAAATCCTCAGGACGCAAATCAGCAGTTGAGGTTTAGGCGGGAAAACGATCGCCGAACATCGGTAACCCGCTGACCGATTGGGCTTGGGTTACCTCGTCCTGCAGAACATCCCAATGTTCTGCGAGCTTGCCGTCCTCGAACCGTATGACATCGGCGGCGATCCAGGCGGCGGGACGGCCGTTGCCGGAGAAGCGACCGTACGCAATAACATAGTCACCCTCGCCCACGATCAGCTGATTCTCATAGCGCAGTGTCTCGGGCGCCGACCGGATCAGGTCAAACAAGCCCTCGCGCCCTGGTGCGATGTGAGCGCTGTGCTGGATGTAGCGTTCGGACCAAAACCGTTTGGCGGCCGCGTAGTCGCGCTTGTTGAAGAGCGCATCGAACGCCTCCAGCACGATCGCTTTGTTCCTCTCAGTCTTTGAATCGCTCATTCGGTTCCTCTCTCAATCGATGATCCGCAAAGGGAGGTAAATTCAAGAGTAAGTCCAGGAGCACGGCGGGTACCGACCGCCTGCGCGCAGCGAGGAAATTGCCGCCCGTTCGGCAGGCCGGCTCGAACGATACGACCGGTCGTATTACATGTCAACGAAGGTCTGAATAGTGGTCGGGTGCTGGCGGAAAAGGCCTATGAATCAACGGCCTGAGATCGCGTTCCGGCCGCCGGATCCGGCCTCGCTTGTGGCACAATACGATCAGGCACGGGGATTCGGAGCAGTTCGAGACATCGATGGCGAGGGCCTCTATTCCGAAGCTGAGTACGCGCGAGAGGATCGTATCTGCCGCGGTCGATCGGTTTCACGCGCTCGGCTACAGCGCGTGTGGTGTCCAGGAGATCGTTGATGCCGCCGGTGTACCAAAGGGTTCTTTCTACAACTACTTCAAAGCGAAGGAGCTCCTGGCGGTAGAGGTTCTGGGTACGTACTGGGAGGGCGTACGCATCGACATGCTAGCGGACAAAAACGTAGCCCCAGTTGAACGCATTCGAGGTCACTTCGAGCATATCGCTTCTCTCTACGCTGGATTCGGGTACGAGCGAGGATGTTTGATCGGCAAGTTTGTCCAGGAACTTTCCGAGACAACACCGCGTATCCGTCAGGACGTTGTCGGCGAGGTCATAAGATGGATTGGGCTTCTGGCGTCGGCCATTCGTGAAGGCCAGGCCGATGGCAGCATCGCTCCCGAGCTTGATGCAGATAAGATCGCACGCTATCTGATCAATAGCTGGGGGGGCGCCGCGGCGGGCATGAAGATCGTGAAAAGTCGTGCGCCGCTCGACGATTTCTTCTCCACAACATTCTCTTTTTTATTGCAGCCTGCTGCACGGAGCAGCAGCGCGCGCCGGATTCCTGTTCAACGCGGGACCGGCGAAAAAAAGAGGCGAGTAAAGCGCGCTGCCGGACGCGAGCTACGCTGAGCCTACCGGTGCCGGTGCCGACACTCTGCGAGAGGGGCGCGTGTGGTGTGGAACGCGCGTATAGATGCCTGGCGGTGGGTACCGAAGCTCACTCAGCATGATCTGAAACTCGGCGTCGCGAAGGGCGACTTCGGATCCCAGCTAAGCTAGATTACCTGCGCCGTCGAACCAGCTTTGTTCAATCAGGCAGGCGAGGATACTGGCGCACTCCGAGCCTCTCGAATCGGCAAATTGATGAGCGCGGCGGCCGCAGCCAGGGCCATGTCTGCATACCACATCCACTGATAATCACCGAATCGAACAAGCGCGAGACCGCCGAGATAAGCGCCAAGAAAACCACCGACCTGGTGCGAAAGCAGTGTGAGGCCGAACAGCGTGGACAAGTACCGGATACCGAAGAGCTTGCCTACGATGGTGGCGGTGGGCGGCACGGTGGCCAGCCACGTGAGTCCCAGGCCCACGGCAAAGCCATAGAATGTCCACGGGGTTCTTGGGGCGACCAGGTACCAGCCGATCAACAGCGCGCGCGAGCCGTACATCGTGGCAAGAATGTACTTGCTGCGAAAGCGCTGTGTGCACGAACCAGCAATCAGACTACCCACGATGTTGGCGAGCCCGATGAGGGCCAACGACCAACTCGCCACTGACGGCGGCAAGCCGCAGAGATTCACTTCGCCCGGCAGATGCGTCACAAGAAACGCAATGTGGAATCCGCACGTAAAGAAGCCCGCGTTCAGCAACAAATAGCTGCGATCTTCGATCGCATCCTGCACGGCCCGCCATGGCGCAGATCCAATGCCGCCAGCGCCGCCGCGCACGGGACCTGCCGGACTCACCACACCCACGAGGGGCAGCGCGCCCACAGTGATCACCGCGAGCGACCACATCGCACCCATCCATCCGAGCATCTGGATCAGCGTTTGCGCGACCGGAGCGAAAACGAATTGCCCCAATGATCCCCCGGCGTTGATGATGCCGGCCGCTTTGCCGCGTTTGTCGGTTGTGAGGTGCTGCGCCGCCGCGCCGATCAGCACCGAGAAACTGCCTGCGCCGGAACCGATCGCCGAAAGGACGCCCAGCGAGACGATGAGACCGAAGCCCGATGTCATGAACGGCGTCAATGCCATGCCGATGGCTAGCACGACCAGGCCGGCGATAAGGATTCTCGCGGGACCATAACGATCCGCCACAGCGCCAGAGATCGGCTGGATGACGCCCCACATCAGTTGCGCGATGGCAAACGCAAGGCTGATGGTGGTAATGCCGAGCCCGGTTGAGCTTCTAAGGGGCGAAATGAAGAGCCCGAGCGATTGTCTTGCGCCCATCGTCACCATGAGGATGGCGGCGGCCGCCAGCGTGATCACCCACGCGCTGCGTTCCTTACTTGGCGGCATGCCGTGTAGACGCAAGCGCTCTGGCGCGCGCTGCTTCGTAGGCCTTCCCGTGGGCATACGCGATCGCGAGTTGCGATAGCTCGCTGCGGTCTGCGTGCCCGGTACTCCCGCATCGAAGAGGGTCGCCTACGATGTGGTCGGCCTTGATCGGGGCCTTGCCTTCGACATCGCGGAGCATTGAGGTACTCAGAGGCGAACCCGTCGCAGTCAGCGCCGCGCCTGCCCACCGTCCAGCTCGATGCGCACTTGGAGGCATCGTGCCTGGTACCCCCGTTCGCATCGGACGCGGTGTCCTCGAAGGATTGCCATGGATAGATACCGGCATTGTTCACCAACGCGACCACAGGCGCCATGTTAACGCTGACATCAACGGCGAATTGCCGCGTTGAGGTCGGCGAGGTCACATCAACGATGACTGTGCCAGCAGCTTCGACAACATTCGCCACAGCAATATCGAAACCGTCGGCGGCCAATCGTTGAATCGTGGGGCATAGGCCGACCGATGCCGTTGGCGGCTCCAGTCACGACAGCCGTTCCTTCGGACATGGCCATTTCTCCGGTGGGGACTCTAAGAGTTCAGATCGACTGGTTCTCGCCTTTTTTTTGGTTACAGCCTGCCACCTATCCCCGGGCCGTTAGAGATCTGTCAGCGCGAGCCCGCCGGGACCGAGTACAGCGAGGTAAACGAGTCCGCCGGTTATCGCGACGTTGCCGACGAAAGTGTTTTTCATCATCGTGCGCATTTCCAGTGGCCCCTTGAACGACCAGCATGGTGCGTGACGAGTCAGACACTCGCATCTGTGAATTCCTTTGGTAGCAGTAACGTGGCGGATACCAATGCCACGAGTACACAGAAGGACCAGACGTCGATGTACGCATACGCCAGGGCACTCAGGCCGCAACCCGCTGCAAACAGCAGCACGCTGGTCACCATGCGCATCAGGCGTGGATGCGTGACGAGTCTCTGATCGGGGTTCAAGCCGTGCACGACATCGGCCAAGTCCAGCATGATCTGCGTCGTGGTGAGTGTCATCACGGTGGACGGCGGTGCACTGGAGAGGTGAACGCGATGAGCGGCGTTCTGGACCGCCAGTGCAGCGACCAGGGTCATGCCGACCACCAGGGCCGGTGCGGTATCGGGATCATCAAAGGGGCCGCGCCACGCGGCAACGCCTGCACAAAGGGCCACCAGTAGGACCTCGAAGGACAGCACCGTCCGCAATACCGGTATTCCGGCCCGCCGAAGCCGATGGGCGAGCAGCCGAGTGAGGAAGATGACCGCACAGAACACCGGCAGCGCGAGGACTTTCGAGATCGCCCCGGAGGTTCCAAAGACCAAAGATGCGCCCAGCGTGACAAAGTTGCCCGTCACGTGAGCGGTAAAAAGGCCCTTGAGCGCGAGGAACCCGGCCGTATCCGCATAGCCGGCTGTGAGGCTCAAGAGCGGGGGGAGCGTTACTCGCATGAAACCTCCTTTAAGCGGGCTTGTTTCGCTCACTATGAGAAAGTGACTCTAGTTCAAGCCCAGTACGCCCGCTGACTTCGGATTTGGATCCTGTAAACAAGCTTACGCACCGCCGGCCTGGAATCCGGTGCCCCTCGCCCGCCGCCTCATTCCGCGCGTTTTGCGCGTGCGGCGCGAGTTGGCCGCCGACGCGGCAGACGCGCCGCTCGCTGGACCCTGGTTCAGGGTCACCGTACCCGGTATGTGCTGTTTGGCCCAACGCACAAACGCGAGCAACACGTCGCCCAGAGCGCTGCCCTTCGGAGTGAGCGTGTAGGCGTACCGCTTAGGATGCTGCTGATATGGGGTGCTGACAATGATCCCGGCACCCTCAAGGCGCTTGAGACGTTCGGCAAGAATGTTGGTCGGAATGCGTTCCGGCGAATTGACCAGCTCCCCGTAGGTGCGCTTGCCGTGCAGCAAGTCACGCACCACGAGCAACGACCACTTGTCGCCCACGACATCGAGCGAATTGGCGATCGCACATGCGGATCGCGTGAAGGGTTTCGCGGTACTCATTCGTCCCTCTCCATCGCCTCACAGGACCTAGAGACTTGCAGAATGCAAGTGATCATGCTACGGTCGCAACAGACTTGCAAAATGCAAGTTACTGACAAGGAGAACTAAGGTCATGGCAACCACCGTCCTTCCCCGCCCAGCCGAGTCTCAACCCACCGGCCTGAGCGGTATTCGCCTGAGCGTCACCCTCGTTCTGACCGTCTGGTTCGTGCTCGTCGTGTCACTCGGTGCCGTCGGCGCTTTCGTCGGTCCTCCCGGGACACCCCCTATTGCCATTGCCATAGGGGTTGGAGCGCCCCTGGTGCTCTTCTTTGCCTGGCTGCGGCTTTCCCGATCATTCCGCGACTTCGTTCTTTCGCTTGATCTGCGTCTCATCGCGGGTATACAGGCATGGCGGTGGGCAGGGCTGGGCTTCCTCTCCCTCTATACGTACAAAGTCCTGCCTGCCATGTTCGCCCTGCCGGCAGGTCTCGGAGACATGGCCGTCGGTTTCGCGGCCCCATGGATAGTCCTTGCGCTTGTTCGTCGGCCTGGCTTCGCCGCCAGCCCCGCGTTCATCCGCTGGAACGTGCTGGGGATACTCGACCTCGTGGTGGCCGTCAGCCTTGGAGCTTTGAGCGCCACTCTAGCCACGGGATCCCCGCGAGAGATCAGCACCGCTCCGATGGCCACGCTCCCGCTGCTGCTGATCCCGGCCTTCCTCGTGCCGTTGTTCCTCATGCTGCACACAGCAGCGCTGATGCAGAGCCGGCAGACTTTCAGCAGCCGAGCATAGGGGCCGGCGTGGAAAGTAACCCGCTGCCCGATGGGTGGCGGCGTGGCAGCCGAACCGCACCCTCCGGTGCAGCGGAGTGGGCCACACCAGGCTACGCACCGCTCGCCGGCCTGCCGGCATGTCATCGCGCGCTAAGCGCGACCTCGGCCGCGCCGTGCCGCCTCGATCGTGGCGATGTCGATCTTCTTCATTCCCATCATCACGTCGAACGCGCGCTTGGCGGCCACCTGATCATGACTGGTAATCGCTTCTACAAGCGCCCGCGGAGTGATCTGCCAGGATAGGCCCCATCGGTCCTTGCACCACCCGCACTGGCTTTCGGCTCCCCCGTTATCGACGATCGCACTCCAGTAACGATCGGTCTCGGCCTGGTCCTCCGTGACAATCTGAAACGAGAAAGCTTCGCTGTGCCTGAAGGCCGGACCGCCATTGAGGCCGAGGCAGGGTACTCCCAGCACCGTAAACTCGACCGTCAGCACCTGTCCCTGCTTGCCATCCGGGTAATCGCCAGGGGCGCGGTGGACCGCGGTGACGGCGCTGTTTGGGAAAGTCTGGGCGTAGAACCTGGCGGCATCTTCCGCTGTGCCGTTGTACCAGAGGCAAATCACGTTTTTGGCCATCGTCTGTCCCCTCTCATTCGTCGGTTGGTAAGTCCGCCCGAATTGCGACAACAGAGTGCCACGGAAATCGACAGCGGGCCTGGGGCGTATTTACGGTCGCGCTCCCGCTCCATCAGCAGGCCACTATAGAGTTGTTCCCGCGAAGACCGGCTTTCAGGCCCCCCGTGTCGTGCACAGGAACAGCTGCGCCGGCGGGAAGTTCCGTCGCTCGAAACTGCGCTGCACATCACCGAAGGTCCGCTGCAGCGTAGGGAGAACACGGGCAGTGAACTGGTAGACGAGAAACGCTCCGCCTGGCTCGAGCACCGCGCTGCTCTTCACCGCGATGTCTGCGCGCACCGGATCTGGCATGCTGCCGAGTGGAATGCCGGAGATAATGTAGCGCGGCGCCGGGAGTGCCAGCCGCATAAGAACCGCCTGCACTTCTGCGGCGGAGTCGTGCACGACACGCAGCCGCGGATCCGGCAAGGTCCTTTGCAGGAAACGCACGAAGTCGCGGTTCGTCTCGATGGCCACGAGCTGCGCATCGCTGCGCATACGACGCAGGATCTCGCCGGTGAATGTGCCGATGCCCGGCCCGTATTCCACGATCACACGGGCACGGCCCCAGTCGATTGGCTCCAGCACCTGGTCCACGAGGAAGCGAGAGCTCGGGATGATCGAGCCGAGCATGTTCGGATGGCGCAGGAAGTTGCTCGCGAACAGCAGCGCTTCGCTGAGCGGCTTGAGCGGCGATCGGGTCTTTTCCGGCATGACGAGCCTTTCGGTCAGGACAGGACCGTGCGTTTATGGGTCACCCTGGAGCTCCGGTCCACACTGCGCTCATGGTCCACAGCGACTCCTGCAGCGCAACGTCGTTCGCGAGCGGGGAGGCGGAACGAGGAAGCTGGTACTCGTCGAAATAGTGGCCGGTGATGCCGGCGACACTCTGATCGAGCGCGAGGTAGATAGTGGTGCGCGCGCCGCGCTCGGCATCGAACATGACCCGAGTGAACAGCGGCTTGATGACACGCAGCCATCGCGGCAGCAGATTTGTGGCTACAACGCCTGGGTGCAGGCAATTGACGCTGATGCCGGTGCCGGCCAGGCGGCGCGCGAGCGCAAACGTATGCATAACGTTGGCGAGCTTCGACTGGGCATAGGCGGCGGTGGCCCCGTAACGGGCGCGCGAGTTTGTGACCGTGGCAAAATCCAGGCGGCCGCGGTAGTGGATCCGGGAGGCGACCATGACGATGCGCGCCGCCTTGTCCAGGTGCTCCGACAGCAGGGCGGTGAGCAGGAATGGACCCAGGTGGTTGGTCGCGAACGTGAGCTCGAAGCCATCGACCGAGGTGCGGCGGCGAGTGCTCACGATGCCAGCGTTGTTGACCAGGAGCCCGAGCGGCGGGTAGTCGCGGCGGACAGCAGCCGCGGCCTCCCGCACGGAGGCGAGCGAGGCGAGATCGCAGCGGAGCACCTCGACCCTGGCGCGAGGCGCGTGCTGCATGATCTCATCGCGCACCTCACTTGCTGCTGTCACGTCTCGGCACAGCATGACAACGGTTTTCCCGGCGCGCGCGAGCTCACGGCTTGTCACGCGGCCGATACCATGGGTGCTGCCGGTGATGACTGCGAGCTCGCTCACGATCCTCTGCCCGCAATACTCAGCAGCGGCTGGCCCATGCGGATCACGCTTCCCTGGCCCAGTCCGGAAGAAAGCACCAGACCCTCGGGTGCGAAGGCGATCATGGTGGAGCCGTGCTGGAACCAGCCCATCTCTTCGCCTTTGCGCAGCCTGGCATCGCAGGGAATAGTGTTAGGTCCGCGGTACTTCAGGTGCAGCAGCACGTCCGCGCAGTGCAGCCGGATGCTGGCCACCAGGATGGCCGCGACCGGCACCAACGTGATGAGGTAGTCCGAGGCGCTCAGCCGGCAGCGAATGATGGCGCGTTCGTTCTTGCAGAAGAGATTTTCGACACGCTGCAGCGCGATCGGATTGACGTTCCAGGTGTCTCCGGAGACGTAGGTCACCCGCTCTACGCGGCAGTCATGGGGTGCATGGAAGCGGTGATACATGCCGGAGGTGAGGCGCAGCGTCACGAAGGTGCCGTTGAGATAGCTACTCACCAGCTCCTCATCGCCCAGAAGATCCATGAGCGTGTAGGGGAAGCCCTTGGCCTGCAGGACCGATCCTTCCCTCACCTGACCCATTTCGCCCACGATGCCGTCGCACGGACTCACGACGATGTCCGGATCGGGATCGACGCGGCGTGCCCCCTCCTTCAGCTGCCGGGTAAAGAACTCCTGGAGACTGCGAAAGCGGGTTTTCCGGGCATCGCTAAGATCGAGCTCTGTGAAGAGTCCCCAGGTCGCAATACAGATACGGCAAAGCCAGGGCTGCTCGAGGCGGCTCAGCCACCCCATGAACAAGGTCAGCCAGCGACGGGGCAGGCGGTTGGTCAAAAGGAAATTCAGTCGCTCCTGCTGAGTGATCCGGGTGATAGCCGAACGGACTGTCATCGGGTTGTCACGAAAACGAAATAGTTTGCAGCCGGGGCGATCGGCCTCGGGCCTGAGGCTCCTGAATCTGAACATCATGCTCTTGTGGTACATCGCCGGCGCGCTCACGCTGCTTGCACTGCGGAGCCTCTGGCTGCGGCTGGTGCTCTCGCGCGCCAAGCACCCCTCGCTCGCCGGACACGCGCGTCTTGCGCGGCTCCTGGCGCGGCTCATTCGCTACTACGAATACGACGAGACGCGGTTCTTCAACGCGGACGACGCGCCCGCGGACGTGGCCGCGGTGCGGCGTGCGGGATTCATGCAGCTCGCGCAGCTCTACGCGCAGCGCTTCGCGAAGGGTACCGCTCTCACCCGCGAGGTGGCGCGCTCGGCGTCGGATCTGCAGTTCACTACGCGCTATCGGGTGCCCTTTCAGTTCGGCCGCCTGGTCGGACAGTACCTGCCGGGTGGCACATTCCTTGAGTCCTCTTCGGGGGTCACCGTGGCCGATGTCGATGGCAACCGCCTCTTCGACGTGAGCGGCTCCTACGGAGTCAACCTCTTCGGCTACGACTTCTACAAGGAGTGCATCGAGCGCGGCGCTGAAAAGGTGCGCGCGCTCGGACCGGTGCTCGGCGCCTACCATCCGCTGCTGGCCGACAATGTCCGCCGGCTGCGCGAGATCTCGGGACTCGATGAGGTGTCGTTCCACATGTCGGGTACCGAGGCCGTGATGCAGGCGGTGCGCCTCGCGCGCTATCACACGCGCCGCCGCTACCTGGTGCGCTTCTGCGGTGCGTATCACGGCTGGTGGGGAGACGTGCAGCCCGGCGTCGGCAACCCGCTTGCCCCCCGACGCCACGTACACGCTCAAGGACATGGATGCGGCCTCGTTGCGGGTGCTGCGCACGCGGCGGGATATCGCCTGCGTGCTGGTGAATCCCGTGCAGGCGATGCATCCCAATGCGAGCGCGCCGGCCGATTCGGGCCTGATCGATAGCGGCCGGAGTGGCCGTTTCGACCGCGCGGCCTACGCCGCGTGGCTCAGGAAGCTGCGCGCGGTGTGCTCCGAGCGGAGCATCATTCTCATTTTCGATGAAGTGTTCGTCGGCTTTCGTCTCGCTCGCGGGGGCGCGCAGGAGTACTTCGGCGTGCGCGCCGACCTGGTGACCTACGGCAAGAGTGTCGGCGGGGGACTGCCGGTGGGAGTCGTCTGCGGACGGCGCGATCTCATGAAACGCTACGACGAAGCGCACCCGGCCGACGTGTGCCTGGCGCGCGGCACGTTCAATTCGCACCCCTACGTGATGGGCGCAATGCACGAGTTCCTGACGCGCCTGGAAAGCCCGCCGATCCGTGCGCTCTACCGCGATCTCGATGCGGTCTGGGAGCGCCGCGCAGCCGGGCTCAACGCGCGGCTGCAGGCCGTCGAGCTCCCGGTTCAAGTGGCGAATCTCTCCTCCATCTGGACCATCAACTACCTCAAGGCTTCGCGCTACAACTGGATGTTCCAGTATTACCTGCGGGCGCAGGGGCTGTCCCTCAGCTGGATTGGCACTGCACGGCTCATCTTCAGCCTTAACTATAGCGACGCCGATTTCGCCGCGGTCGCAGACCGGGTAGTGGCGGCAGCCGAGGCGATGCGGCGTGAAGGCTGGTGGTGGCAGAATCCGGCGCTCACCAACAAGGCGATCCGTCGACGTGTCCTGCGTGAGCTGTTTCAGGCCTGGTGGACCACGTCGTCCATCGGATCGACCAGTTCCCCGCGCAGCAAGTGCAGCGGTGCTCGACAGTAGAGTTTGACGTCGTGAAATGGGTCAGTGAGGATCTTAGTGAACCACACGACGCCCGTTAACACGCTCTGCTGCACGCACAGCTGCACCGTGCGGAAAAGCAGCGCGCCCAGGCCGAGGGCAAGCCAGACCTGACAGACGTGGCGCACGAAGTCGGCATGGCCGTGCGTCGGGCGAAAGACGCCGAACAGCGTCGGATCGAGCCACAGAACCAGGGGAGACGCACCCCAGATCGACAGCAGAACGACCTTGCGCCTGAGGTTGTAGCCGACCTTGATGTCTTCCTTGTGCGCGTGCGTGGCCTGGTTCACCTGGTCATACTCCTTCGACTCGAAGACGAAATGGCCCAGCTGGCGCGTCACCATTGCCAAAAGCCAACCGATGAGTGCGGCGGCGACGGGGTTGGTGAAAATGAAGACGTAGGCGCTGAGGAAGCAGAGCGCACTCACCAGGTGCAGGGTCTGGTTGATGCGGCTGTGGTGGTAGTAACGATGGTCATCCCAGCGTTGCTTCTTGAGTTCGGCAAGAAAGGCGTGCATTCGCTCCTCCACTCGATGCGACAGCGCGGCTGCGCTGGTATGAACGAATTATAGGAAGAATATTAAGAACACATGACAAGGCGCTGTTTGGACGCCTGTTTTTTTTAAGCGCCGCCGGCCGCTACCTTCACGCTACTGTCACGATCCTCGGTGAGCATGCCCTCGCGCATGAGAATCATGATCGTGACAGACGCTTGGTTTCCGCAAACCAACGGCGTCGTCAACACCCTGGCGCAGACCGCCGCGTGGCTCGTCAGATTCGGCCATGAGGTGGTGATCGCCGCGCCGCCTGATTTCCGTACCATACCCTGCCCGAGCTACCCCGAGATCCGCGTGGCCGTGAGGCCAATGGCAGTTTTGGCGCGCAAGTTGGAATTCTTCCGGCCGCACGCAGTGCATATTGCTACGGAGGGCCCGCTCGGATTCGCCGCGCGGCGCTATTGCCTCAGGCACGGATGGCGCTTCACGACCTCCTATCACACGCAGTTTCCGCAGTACCTGAAGTCCCGCTGGCCGATACCGCTGTGGCTCTCGTATGCGGCTCTGCGCCGCTTTCACGCGGCCGCGCAGCGCTGCATGGTGAGCACGCAGTCGGTTGAGAATGAGCTCCATAAGCGCGGATTCCACAATGTCGTGCGCTGGCAGCGCGGGGTGGACACGGAATTGTTCCGGCCGCGGAGCAAGGAGTTCCTGCAATTGCCGCGTCCTGTCGCCGCGTACCTCGGACGCCTGGCAGTCGAGAAGAATGTGGATGCGTTCCTGCAGATGCCGTGGCGCGGCTCGAAGATCGTGATCGGGGACGGGCCCGAGCGGGCGCGCCTCGAGGCGCGGTACCGTGAGGCCGTGTACGCGGGCTTTCGCTACGGCGAGGATCTCGCAGCCCACCTCGCCGCGGCCGACGTGCTGGTTTTCCCAAGCCTCACCGATACCTTTGGCCTCGTGAATCTCGAGGCGATGGCCTGCGGCGTGCCGGTGGCGGCCTTCCCCATCACAGGCCCGATCGATGTCGTCGAGGATGGCGTTACCGGAGCGCTCGATCCGGATCTCGGCAAAGCGGCGGAGCGGGCGCTCCGGGTCGACCCGGGCGCATGCCGCGCCCGAGCTCTGCAGTCGAGTTGGACGGCGTGCACGCGCGAGTTTGAGACCAACCTGGTCACCTGCCGTCCGGGGCCGCTGCCGCGCAGCGCCGCGGAGCGCCCCGTCATCGAGCGGGCCGCCTGAATGACCCGCTGGCTACGCCCTCTCTCCCACCTGCAGCTGCGAGGCCCCGAACGCCAGCCCGCATCGTCCAATCCGGCGTATGACAGATGACCTCGGCGAAGCCGATGGCGTGACGTCCCACGCGGTCGTTTGGTGGCATACGTCGCTCCGTGCGATCGCCCTGCTGAACGTAGCTCTCTGGTCGCTGTCCGCCGTCGCGGTCACACGCGAGCACGCTTTGATCCATGTCGACACCGAGGCCGCCTGCTACATGCAGCTGCTGCTGTCCGCCGTGTACGTGGCAGGATGCGCATTCCGTTCTTTCCTGCCTGTGGTCGACATCCCGCGCCTTGTTCTTGTCGACTCGCGACTGTCCAGCGTGCTCGTAGGTCGGTCGGTCGCGACCCTGGCTGAATTGTGCTTCGCTGCCCAATGGGCCCTCATACTGCACCGTACCGCGTTGTTGAGCCGTAGCCCACTCGGGCAAGCGGTGTCACTAGCGGTAGTACCACTCATCGTGCTCGCCGAAGGATGCTCGTGGTACGCCGTACTGACCACCGAGCAGCGCGCTCACGCGGTCGAGAATTCATTATGGGGACTATCGGCAGCGCTGGTGGTTGCCAGCATGTTGGTGATCGGGCCGCATCGACTTGTGGCTCTCTATCCTCCAATGATCGCCTGGTGCATCGGGGGTGCTACATATGTCGCGTTCATATTTGTCTACGATGTGCCGATGTACTGGTCCCGATGGCTTGCCGACCAGGCTCAGGGATGCAGATACTTGAGCATCGCCGACGGTATGATCGACGTCTGCAGACGCTGGACGGTGTCCTACCGCTGGGAGGACTGGAGGAACGAGGTGCCGTGGATGTCGCTGTATTTCACCTTCGGAGTGTGGAGCAGTATCTGGCTTGTCTACGCATCACTAGCCTTTGGCCAGAGCAACTGAAGACCTACCGTCGGCTACGCCTTCTCCCCAACTAAGGCTCTCGGCATGTGACTCGCGCGTCCAGGCGAGTCGCCTACGGTCTAAGGTCGGACTCGCTTCCCTAGCGTTGATTCTCGCAAGAGTCGACGATCTGCCATATTGGGCCTGACTCGTTGTATGTGAGTCATTCCGCGTCATGTCGGCTTTACTAAGGCCGTGAAGCGCTTCGGGTCGTACGGCGCGGGGTCGATCGCTGGCGCCTCGCCGGAGACCAGCTCAGTCAGCAGCCGAGCCGACCCGGCAGCCTGGGTCCAACCGAGGTGCCCATGCCCGGTGCTGACGAGCAGATTGGGAATGCCGGTGAAGCCAATGAGCGGCACACCATCCGCCGACATCGCCCGAAGTCCACACCAGGCTCTGCTGGTCGCTCGATCAAGCGGCGCCTCGGGTAGAACTCTTTTCACCATTCCAAGGAGATTCCGAACGCGCCTCTCGTCCAGCAAACGATCGTAGCTGACGAACTCGGCGGTTCCTGCCACACGAATGACGCCCGGAAGCGGTGTCACGACCGCGTGCAACTGATCATCGACGACGGGAAGCCCCAACGGCACGCGATTGTCCGGGTTGTCGAAAGTAACGGAATACCCCTTCACGGGACGGACCGGCAGACGAATCCCGAGCCCCTGCAGCAGCGGCGTGCTGTAACTACCGGCCGCCACGACATACCGGTCGGCTTCGAACCGTCGCCGCCCGCTGTACACCGCCGCTATGCGCCCACTGGACATTCGTAGCGCGGACACCTCGGTGCGAAAATGAAATTCGACGCCCTGACTTTCGGCATGACGGGTAAGCTCAACACAGAATCGATAGGCATCACCGGTCTCGTCAATTTCGTAGTGCAGGGCGCCGGCGAGCTGCGGCGCAATGGGAACGAGGGCAGGCTCGAGCGCGATCGTTTCGTGGGTCGAAAGCCTGCGAAAGCCCAAACCCTCACCAGATCCATCTGCCGACGCCTCCGCCGACAATCGCGCGGCACCCTCTGTGGCGCGATCCAAGGCGGGCCGATCCCGAAATACACTCAGGGTCCCCCGCGCCGACCGTCCGTACTCGATGGCGCTCTCCTGACGCAGTGCCTGCATCACGTTCCGGGAATAAAGCGCGAGATTCAGGTTGCTACGCGTGTTCCGCTCAAAGGCTTGAGGCCTCGAGTTACGCAGGAATGTCACGCCCCAGCCCGCAAGCGTGGGCAATGCCTTCAAGCGCAACTGCATCGCTGAATCCGACCGGCCCAAGGACGACGCCAGTAGACGCCAACTTCCCGGTGCGTTCCAGGGTTGCGCCATGCTCGGGGTCAGAAGGCCCGCGTTCGCAAAGCTCGTTTCTCGGCCCGGCCCCTCTTCCCGATCGACAACCGTAACTTCGTACCCCCGACGCCTGAGAAAGTACGCCGCCGTCACACCGATCAATCCGCTGCCGATAACGATGAGTTTCATGAATGCTCGAAAATCTCGGGTTGGGGCGAGGCAGCACTACATCAGACTAAAAGAGCACCAGGCTTGAGTCAGTACTTCGTGTGACTGGCAAATTGTTTTTATTTTTTTATTTAAGCGTAACTTGAGATGCCGGCCCTGCCGGGCTCCACGGGCCCTCGCTCAACAGAAGAAATAAAAGAATACTTCCCCAGTTGCACGAAGTGATCTCTCAAGGCAGGTGCTCTGATAGTTCCACGGAGTACTGCCTCTCTCCCAGGTCTCGTTCCGACACACGTGTGTGTTGTCATGCCTCGTTCAAGTGCACAGGGCACGAATGCGCTCCACCAGTGCGGCGTTGATCGGGCGGGGCGCGGTGGACAGGCGATTCTTATGCCGGCGCACGCCCGGCAGCCTCGCACCTTCGATCGCATCGAAGCGCCGGAAAAACCCCTCGCAATGTTCGACCCAGCCCGGCCCTGCGAGCGGCTCCGGCGAGATCGCCAGCATGAACTCCCCGCCCCGCGGCGGTCCGCCGTCCTTGTTGTCCGCTTCCGCCGCCTCGAAGCTGAATCTCTCGCCGACCGCGCCGGCAGCGAGGAGCTCCACCATCAGAGCGATGGCCGAGCCCTTGTAGCCGCCAAAGGGCAGGAGCACGCCCTTGAGAATCTCGTTGGGATCCGTCGTCAGCTTCCCGTCGGGACTTAAGCCCGTACCGAGCGGAACTGAATGCCCCTCGCGCGCGGCGATCTGCACTTCGCCCTGCGCCATGGCGGCGGTCGCCATGTCGATGACCACGGGATCCTTACCGGGCCGCGGCCAGGCAAAGGCAATGGGGTTCGTGCCGAAGATCGGCTTGTTGCCGCCATGGGGCGCTACGAATGGCATGTAACACACACAGGCCATCCCGACGAGTCCGTATGCGGCGATCGCCTCGGTTTCTGGCCAAAGCGCCGCAAAGTGGTGCGAGTGCGTCATTGCCATGACAGCGACCCCGAGTTTCTTCGCGGCCTCCGCGAGCACCGGCACGCCGCGCTCGATGGCGAGTGGGGCGTAGCCGTTGTCGCCATCGATGTTGATGATGGCGGGCGTCTTGTGGCTAATTCTTGGGACCGCCTTGCCGTTGACCTTTCCGCTTCGGAGCGAAGCAACGTAGCCCGGGATGCGAAACAGCCCGTGCGAGAGAACCCGTCGCGCTCGGCCATGACGACGGTGCGCACGAGGGCCTGGGTGTTGGCCTCGTCGCAACCGTTCTGTGAGAAGGCACGCGCAGCGAGCTCGCCGATTTCGGCGAGAGTCAGCGCAACGTTAGGCGGGCCCGTCATGAAAGGGCTTTCCAGACTTTCCGTGCGACCCGCAGGTTGTTATGACCCATGATCCCCTGCACGTCGGCCTCGCGGTAACCCATGTTGAGGAGACGCTCGGCAATGATGGGGAATCGCTCGGGCTCGACCTGGGTGTAACTCCCGGGCCCACTTACGTCTGCAGGGAATGCCTGGGGATTGTTCTGCACGAATTCCTCGAGCTCGGATACATCGAACACGTAGTCGAGCCCCAGCCCCACGTGTTCCGGACCGATGAGCTGTACGGCGTAATCAATATGGCGCACGATCGTTTCGGTACGGTTATCCGCCCTCCCCTGGGCATCTTTGCCTAGAAATAGGCCGACCCCGTTTATGTTGACGACACCACCGCTGGCCGCACAGGCCTGCATGAGGTCGTCCGGGATGTTGCGAACGTGCGGGTACACGCCCGAGGGGTTGGAGTGCGAGAAGATCACGGGCTGGCTCGAGTATTCCATCGCCTCGCGCGCCGTCCTGTGGCCTACGTGGCTGCAACACAACACCATGCCGACGCGCTCCATCTCATCGATGATCTGACGGCCATAGGCGGTCAATCCCGAGTCGTCGTCCATGCAGCCGCCGCCCAGCTTATTGTTCTTGTTGTAGGCGAAAAGCATCCACCGAACACCGAGTCTATAGAAGACCTCGACCAGTCCCGGGTGTGCGGCGACGGCGTTGCCGCCCTCGATATCGAACATGACAGCCAGCTTCCTCTGAGACTTAGCCGCTTCGATATCAGCCACAGTATCCACCAGCGTGTAACGGTCGCTGTGCTCGGCGACCCAGTGACGGAAGGTGGCCAGCATCCCGAAGGCTTCATTCGGATTCAGCACATCGAAGCTGACGTTGATCGAAACGAGATCGATGCCGGCCTTATGTACCCGCTGCAGCTGCGGAAGGAAGGTGACATCACCGGGCCGTAACGGCATGCAGGTGTGGTTGTCCCAGCAGATAGTTCCTTTCAGCAGCGTCTGGGTTCGGGCTGAAACGGCCTGGTTCATCGAATCCCCATTATCCCTGCTCGGCAGGACGCTTAATCAACCGACCGTCCACCATGATGTGGGTCAGGTAGCGCCCGCCGCTGGCGAGAAGACTGACGTCGCTGAGTGGATCGCCGTCCACAACCAGGAGGTCCGCAAACGCACCCGGCTTGACTACGCCCAGTTTGTCCGCCATCTGCAGAATCTCAGCGTTTACAGAGGTTGCGGAGCGCAGGATCTCGAAAGGCGTCAGCACCTCGCCGCGGATCGTGAACTCCGTGCCCCGTCGCGTGTGCTGTTCCCCTAAGAGGTCGGTCCCAAAACCCATCTTTACACCCGAGCGCTTCATGATCTCGAGACCCTTGAGCGCATATTGGTGAACTTTGAGGAGTTTTTGACGTGAGACCTCCGGCATCCCCATCTGTGCGCCATCCTCCATCAGAGCAAACATCACCGATAGGGTGGGCACGACGTAAGCACCTTTCTCTGCCACAAACCCAGCGGTCTCTTCATCGATCAGCGTGCCGTGCTCGATGGAGCGCACGCCATATTCGACACAGCGGCGGATGGCCTGCGTCGGGTGGCAATGCGCGCACACATATGCCCCATGCCGGTCGCACTCCTCGACGATCGCCCGGATCTCGGCTTCCGAGTACTGGCAGCGGTCAAGTGGATCATTCGGCGAGAGAACACCTCCCGAACCCATGATCTTGATGTGGCTGGCGCCTTTGCGGAGCTCTTCCCGTGCCGCTTTGATGCATTCGTCGACCCCGTCCGCATGGATCGCGAGCACGTTGCGCTCCGCGCCGCAGGTGGTGAAGTCAGTCGGCTGGCTCATCGGTCGCATGTCGCCGTGGCCACCGGTCTGAGTCAGGCACAGCCCTCCATAGAAGAAGCGGGGTCCGTCGAGGAAGCCGTCGCGCAGCGCCATCGCCATGCCATGATCGCCACCGGCCACGTCGCGAACAGACGTGAAGCCGCACGAGAGCGCATGTCGGAGGAACCGCTGCGCATACTGCGCACGATACGTGATCGGGGGCTCAGGAGGCGTGAACCTCAGAGACTCAGTATAGATATGTACGTGGTTATCGATCATGCCCGGCATGAGGGTCTTACCGCGGCAGTCAATGCGCTGAGCCACCTCGGCGCGGATGCCCCGTGCCGACACCTCTTTGATTTCCTTGCCCTCGATCCGGACAGACATCCCCTCCTGAGCCTGGGGATGGACACCATCAAACAGGCGCGTATTCTCAAAGACCGTGGACGACATGGTGTTTCGCCTCCTCCAGGTCACTTGCTGGGCTTCTCAGCCCATTGCAAGAGCTCGAAGACATTGCCGTCCGGATCGCGCCCATAGACCGCTTTTGCGATGCCGAAATCCTGCGGCGGGTAATGAAAGGGCACGCCGGCCGCTTTGAGGCGCTCATATTCCTTCTGGATGTCGGCCACCTCGAAGCAAATGTGATAGATGCGCGGATTGTTGACCGGCTGCATAAGGTCCGGAGCCTTGCCGCGCGGGCGCACAAACTCAAAGAGCTCTATCTGCATGGCCCCCAGGCGCAGCATCGCACTCTTCGCCTTCACATGCACAAGGGCAAAGATGTGGTCATACAGCGGGTTGTTCTCGACATCCTCCTGCTCGGTCACTTCCATGCCGAGGAGATCACGATAGAAATGGATGCTGCGCGCGATGTTCGCGGTCGAGAGTCCGACGTGATCGATGGCTTTGATGGTCACGGGCTCCGCGAGAGCGGCGGAAGCGCTCGATGCAAACCAGACAGCGAGAATCTTGCAGAGTGGATTCGCCGTAGCGTGCCGATCCGCCATGACTCGTCACTCCCTGCCATAACTGTCACAGTTCACGTAGCCGCCATCCACGATGAGCGCATCACCGGTAACAAAACGGGCGTCCGGAGAAGCGAGGTAGGCGACGGCCGCTGCCACGTCCTCCGGGCGCACGAAGTCACCCATGGGACAGAATGACTTTTCTTTCTCGAGCAGTGCCTCGACAGACATCCCACGTGCGCGCGCGAACTCCGGTGCAAGCTTCTCCCACAGCGGCGTCATCACGTCCCCCGGATGCACGGAGTTACAGCGAATATTCAGTTTGTGCTCGGCGCAGTACTGCGCCACCGATTTGGTCAGGTGCCGCACCACGGCCTTGCTCGCACCGTACGCGGTCGCAACCGGCGTGGCCACGAGGCCCGCGACCGATGAGATGTTGATGATCGAACCGGAGCCGCTCTGGCGCATGGCGCTGATGCCCGCGCGACAGCCTAGGAATACTCCTTCGACATTTACCGCAAAGACTCTCCGCCAATTCTCGAGCGGAGTGTCCTCGGGACTCGCCTTATCCACTGGGCCGACAATGCCGGCGTTATTCACGAGGACGTCGAGTTTGCCGACGCGATTCTCGACTTCCCGGATGACCTCATTCCATCGGCTCTCGTCACAGACATTCTGCTCGATGAAGGTGAACCCGCCCTGGGCGGCCGTCGTCCGGCCGAGATCCACCTGGATGTCGGTAATCACGACGCGTGCCCCTTCGGATGCGAGACGCTGCGCGGTGGCCTTGCCGAGTCCCGAGGCGCCGCCTGTGATCAGGGCCGTCTTGTTCTCCAAGCGCTTCATCGTCAGTCCTCCTCGATCTCGCCGAGTGCAGTGTTGATGGGTGTAGTCTGGCGTTCGGAGATGAGGATCCTGATGAGCGTGCCGCTCACGGGTGCCTCCACCTCCTGCAAGGCCTTCTCGGTCTCGACTTCCACGATGACCTCGCCCCGCTTGACTTTATCGCCGACGGCCTTGAGCCAGCGGGCGATCGTTCCTTCCTCGATTCCCATGCCGGATTTCGGCAGGTTGATCTTCGTGACTTTGCCGCTCACAGGAGCTTCTTCACCGCGCGAATGATCTGTTCCTTGCGAGGGTAAAGTGTCTCTTCGAGCACCGGACTGAAAGGTACTTGCACGTCGGGCGCCGTCAGGCGAATGATCGGCCGCTTGAGGCTCTCAAATGCATCCTCCGCGACTTCTGCAGCAATCTCCGCAGTGGCGTTCGCGATGCGGTGGGCGTTCTCGACCAGGACCAGCCGTCCGGTCTTGGCGATCGACTTGAAGATCGTCTCCATGTCGAGCGGCTTCAATGTCCTGGGATCGATCACTTCGACGGCGATCTTCTCCTCAGCGAGAGCGTCAGCAGCTTCGAGCGTCGGGCGCATGGCCCCGCCGATGGCGACAATCGTGACGTCACTACCGACACGCTTGATATCCGCCCTCCCGATCGGCACAAGGAAATCCGGATCTGTCGGCACCTCTTCCTTCACTGTCCAAAGCTTGATGTCCTCGAAGAACATGACCGGATCGTCATCGCGCACTGCGGACTTGAGGAGCCCCTTGACATCCGTTGGGGCTCGTGGGACTGATGATCTTGAGTCCCGGTACGTTCATGAAAAGCGGATACGGGCGATCGGAATGCTGAGCCGCAATGGACACTCCGTAATACATGCACACGCGAAAGACGACCGGCACTTTGATCTGGCCACCAGTCATGTAGCGCAGCTTTGCCGCCTGGTTGATGATCTGGTCAGATGCCAGGTACATGAAGCTCGCAATGTTGAGATCCACGATCGGGCGCAGACCCGTAATGGCGGCGCCGATGGCCACGCCGGTAAAGCTCGTCTCCGAAATCGGCATCGCCCAGATCCGCTTCGGCCCGAATCTCTCGACCAGATCTCCGCTACCGTAAATGGCGATGTCCTCGCCCATCATGATGACGCGCTCATCGCGCTCCATTTCCTCAATCTGTGCCTGAACGATGGCGTCTAGGTAACTCATGCGAACGTGAGTCGCGTTCGGTTTCTCGATCGCAGCCGACATGACAAGCGCTCCTCAGTGAGAGTACGGCGTGACCGGATGGCTGTAGAGATAGTCGAAAAGCGTCGCTGGATCCGGGAGCGGACTCGCCTCAGCAAAGCGAACCGCCTCCTCGACGGCAGCAATGGCCTCGTCTTCAATGCCTTTGAGCTCCGCCTCCCTGAAGTCTTCTCCCGCGAGTGCCTGACGGAACAAAGCCACCGGGTCATGGTGGGTCCGATACTCCTTCACTTCCTCGTCGGGGCGATACGACTTCCCCGGCACTACCATTCCCACTTCGTGCTCTAAGAAGCGGTATGTCTTCGCCTCGATCAGCGTCGGACCTTCTCCGCGCCGGGCGCGCGCGACCGCATCGCGCGTAGCCTCGAAGACCGCACGAACGTCCTGACCATCGACCGTCACTCCTGGCATCGCATAGGCGTCCGCGCGTCGCGCGACGTTGGGCTGCGCGTGGCTGCTCTCGAGAGAAGTCGTGATGGCGTAGCGGTTGTTCTCGCAAAGATAGATGACGGGGAGCTTCCAGAGTGATGCCATGTTGAGAGACTCATGAAAGGTGCCTTGATTCACCGCTCCGTCGCCAAAGAAACATAGGCACACCTGGTCTGTGCCGCGCACCTTGGCGCTCAGGCCGACGCCGGTCGCGAGCGGAATCCCGCCCCCGACAATGGCCGACTCGCCGATGATGCCGACGCTATTGTCAGCGAGGTGCATCGAGCCGCCGCGCCCTTTGCAGATGCCGGTCGACTTACCCATGAGCTCGGCCATTAGCGCCTTGAGATCGGCACCTTTACCGATCGGGTGACCGTGCGAGCGATGCGTGCCGGTCATGGCATCGTCGTCCCGCAGCGCCATGCAGGCCCCAACGATTGCGGCCTCCTGGCCGATGCTTGCGTGATAGGCACCGGGGATCTGACCCGCCTTGAAGAGTCGTATTCCTTCTTCTTCGAACTTCCGGATGCGGAGCATGCGCCGAAAGGATTCACGTTGCTGAGCCTGGGTAAGGGACATGCGTCGACTCCTTAGTCTTCCAACTCTTCAGGCATCGCGCGGGCGGACACCAGGAAGGCCGCGGATGCTGGCAGCATGAGCACCACGAGCGTAATCAGTGAATAGCGGAGGCTCCCGACCCCAAATGCGGAGCTGAACGCGTCACTCAGTGCGCCCGCCGTCACAGGACCTAGGCCGTTGCCGCAGACCATCATCGCGAGAAACAGGACGCCTATAGCCATCGAGCGACGCTGCTGGCCACAGACGCAATGCACGCCGGCATAGACCGCGGGAAATCCAATGGCGAGTGCGGTCTCCGCCAGGAATTCGACCCCGATGAATCCCCAGAAGTGGGGAACGGCAAACGCCAGCCAGTAGAGGGCGGCGCCCGCGGCACAGGTGAGCGCCGGCAGCCAGCCGTACCACCGGACGTCCCTGCGACTCAAGGCATCCGTAAGCCAGCCCCCGACCACCGAACCGACGACATTCGCCGCCGTAATGGCCACGCCCCAGGTCGTGCTCGCCTGCCCGAGTGAGGCCCCGAGGCTGCGGATCATGTAGGAGGGGAGGAACATGGTCACGCCGAAGGCATAGATGCAATAGACCGAAATGCCGATGAGTGCGTAGAGGTAGCTGCGCTTCCCGCGCAGTCGTCGCAGGGTCTGCGGCAAACTCTCAGTAGCCGAACGCACACCCGCAAAGCCGGCGTCGCTCCGGGGCTCGGCCAGAAAGAGCCGTGTGGCGAGTGCCAGCAGCAGGCCCGGCGCACCCACCAGGATGAACGCAGCTCTCCAACCCTGTGAGGCTGCGATGTAGCCCCCCATGGCGATTCCGAGGAGAAGCCCCACATTCATGGCCGCGGTCAGAATCCCGAGGGCTGTTGCCCGCCGCTCCGCGGGAAAGTAATCCGCGATCAGTGACTGTGCGGGCGGGAGCGCGCCGGGCGCTGCCGCACCCACCGCAAACCTCAAGACCGCCAGTTGCCAGAACGAACGTGTAAAACCGCAGAGCGCCGTCATTGCGCTCCAGATCGTGAGCGTCGCGGTGATCACGGTGCGGCGGTTGCCCCGATCTGCCCAGTGTGCAACGGGAAGCGCTGCCACGGCATAAGACACGGCGAAGCAAAAGCCACTCAAAAGACCCAACATCGTGTCCGAGACGTGAAACTCCTGCTTGATCGGCTCGAGGAGGACGGCAATAAAGAAGGAATCGCAGTAGTTGGACGTTATGACGAGAAATAAGATAGCCAGCATCCACCAGCGCTGGCGCGCGCTGTAGAAGGACCAGGGACGAGCGACGGCGGAGAGGGAGTCGGCCACGGCCATAGGTGGGCCGTTCAAGCGCCTGTAAAAGTGACGGACTTCAGCGTGGAATAAGCCTGCAGTCCCTTTATGCCGAGTTCGGCGCCGAACCCGGAAGCCTTCTGCGGCTCCTGGCTCAATACCAAACCGGATTGAGGCGACTCGGCACCTGCGGTACGAATAGTGATCTCTCCCGCGCGGATCGCATGCGCGAGGCGTTTCGCCCGTCCCATGTCGCGCGTCCATACGGTCGCAACGAGGCCGTAGTTCGTGCCATTGGCGAGCGCGATCGCCTCCGCTTCGGTCTCAAATCGCTGCACGCAGAGGACTGGCCCAAAGATCTCTTCCCGTACGATCGACATCTGGGCTGAAACCTGGTCGAAGATTGTCGGCGACACGTAGCATCCGCCGGATTCCTGGATGGAACCGCGAAGGACAGCACGGGCACCGGCTTCAAGGCCTGAAGCGATATACGCCTTAACGCGATCGCGCTGAGTGGGGCTCGCCAAAGGACCGAAGGTGGTGCTCTCATCGAGCGGATCGCCTGGATAATGCTGTTTGGCGCGAGTGATGACCTTCTCCAGCAGTGCGTCCGCGATCGCCTCGTGCGCGATGAGGCGTGTGTGTGCGCTACACACTTGTCCCTGGTTCCAGAGAAAGCTCTGCACGGTCCCATCGGCCACGGCATCGAGGTCGGACACATCGTTGAACACCACCTGGGGTGACTTTCCGCCGCATTCGAGGAGCAAGGGCTTGCCGTTCGAGCGCCCGGAAAGTTCCATCAGCTTGCGGCCCGTAGCGGTGGAGCCCGTGAAAGAGAGCAGGTCGACGTCGCTATGCGAAGCCAGTGCCGCGCCAACGGTCGTGCCCAGGCCGGGCACGACATTGAGAACCCCCGCCGGGACCCCTGCCTCCAGCGCAAGCTCCGCAAGTTTCAAGGCCGAGCTTGGGGAGAGCTCCGAGGGTTTGAGCACGACGGCGTTGCCCGCAGCGAGTGCCGGAGCCAGCTTGATCACCGCGTTAACGACTGGAAAGTTCCACGGAACAATGGCCCCGACCACGCCACGTGGCTCATAGGTGTTGAAGAAAAGACTCGTGGAGCTGAGAGGTGCGACCTCGCCGAACAGCTTGTCAGCCAATCCTGCTGATGAGCGTAAGTACAGGGGCGCGAAGGTTTCGGCATCATACAGGGATGCGGAAATCGGCTTCCCCATCTCGAGCGTATCCAGGAGGGCGAGTTCCGCCTTGTGCTCCACCATGAGATCGGCGAGCTTCATGAGAATCTCGCCGCGCCTTGTGGCGGGCAACTCTGACCAGGAGCCCTCGTCGAATCGGCGGCGAGCGGTGCGCACCGCCTCATCGACATCTTCCGGGCTGCCGACAGGAAAGCGACTCAACGGAGTTTCGTTGGCCGGATTGACCTTGTGGAAGAGCTCCACTGAGGTTGAGGCGCGGGAGCGTCCATCAATGAACGGCTGGATCTTCCAGTCGATCGCGGCCGCGGATTCTCGCCAGTGCATTGTCGACTCAGAACTTGACCGTCGCCAGCAATCCCACCGTGCGAGGTTGAATGTATGTGAATGCCGCGGGATTCGGTACGGTCCCCAATCCGCCGAAGAGGATTCCTCGCCTGTCGGTGAGGTTGTTCACATAGACGTCTGCGGTCCAGGAAGCGAATTTCGCACCGACGCGCACGTCAGTCCTGGCGTACGCCGGATAGTCCTGTCGCGGCGGGACAGCCGGTGGAGGCGCAGTAAAGTTGCCTATGCGGTCGCCCACGTAGCTGAGAGATCCGCCGACAAAGCCCCTCAGACCGGCCGTGATGGGGAATTCCTCATCCACTGAAAGATTCCCGGAGAAGCGCGGGCTGAAGGGCAGCCGGTCGCCTGAAACACCATACACCGAGCTACCGCGCGGAAAAGGCTCCGTCAACTTGGCATCATTCCAAGCCACCCAGGCTCCCACAGTAAAGCCTGCAAGGGGCTTCCACTGACTCGCCAACTCCAAGCCTTGACTCTTTGCCCGGCTCCCGTTCGCCTCGAAGCCAAAGCCATTGGCCGGATCTACGTACGAGAGTTGGATGTCCTTCCAATCGATGTAGTAGAGCGATGCGTCAAATGTGAGGGAATGACCGAGGGCATCGCCCTTGACGCCGACCTCGTAGCTGCTCGTCTTATCGGGTTTGTAAGACAAGGGTAAGCCGAACGCGGATGCCGTGGGATTCGGTCCTCCCGGCCGGTAGCCTGACGCGAGTCGCGCATAGGCCATGAAGTCCTGCGACAGCTTGAATCGCGGTGTCATCAGGTAGGTAAAGGGGTTATCGCGGGTGACCACCTCCGAATAGATGTTCGGTGATGGCACGCCCTCAGCAATGGGAACAATGGGGCCGGTATCGATCTGCTTATATGACTGCTCGATATGGCTTCCGCGCGCTCCGACCTGCACGTCAAACCTATCGGTCAGCTTAAACGTAAAGTCGGTGAACGCCGAGTATTCCGCGTAGGCAACCACCCAGTCGAAGCTCCCCCAGTCACCCAATATGTCGCCAGTCGTGGGGGCGCCAGCGAGTATGGTCTGGATAAAGGGACTGCGTTCGTGCGTGTAGAAGGCCCCCAGCAGCCAGTCGAGCTTCGGTCCGATCGGAGTGGTGAGGCGAAGTTCCTGGGTAAATTTATCGGTCTGATTGCCCTCCTGAAGGATGGCGCCGGTGGTGCCGTTGGGAATCCCAAGATTCGGCCCCGTCAAACCATCGAGGAATCCGAGGCCGGCGTCGTAGTCAACCAAAGTGTTAAGCTTGTTGACGCTATACCCCGTGACCGAGGTCAGCGTGGCGGCTCCCCACTTCGCCGTCATCACCGCGCTGTAGACTTGAAACGTCTGATGGAACGTTCCAGTGCCGGCGATGTCATTTTGCTTCAAGTTCCCCAAAGCCGGCTCGACAAAATTCGATCCATCGGTCTTTGTGTCCTGATACAGCGCACCAAGCTTCAGGGTGAAGTTTTCCGAGGGCTGCCACAATGCCGATAGACGGCCGCCGCTCGTGTGCGATTCGTTGATCCCGCGGATGGCAAGAACGGGATTATCGATGTAGCCGGGATCCTGGCGTGTGAACGCGCTGGCGAGCAGCGCTACGGTACCGCTCAGGGGGACGTTGATCGATCCGAACGCGTTATACCCGAGCTGCGCGCCGTTATGAACGCTGCTGGTGCCTCCGGTTAGGTCGCTGCGAACTCCTTCTGTCGAAGGATCCACGGTGACATACTTGATCAGGCCGCCAAGGCTGCTGGCGCCATAGAGCGTTCCCTGCGGCCCGCGCAATACCTCGATGCGCTGCAGTGTGCTGGGATCGAATTGAGGCGCCATCGAGCCGCCGCCCAGGGCAGTCGAGGACCCGAACGGCACATCGTCCACCACGATGCCCACGCTTGGGTTGTTGACGGTTTCCACGGCGCCCGTGATGATCCCCCGAATCGCGACCATGGAGAGGTCGGTGCTGCTCGACGTGAAGGTGAGACCGGGCACCTGGGAGAAGTAGTCCTGCAGCCGCTCGTAGCCGCTTGTGAGGAGGGATTCTGCGCTGATTGCAGTGACGGGTACGGGAACATCCTGGAGGCGCTCGGACTTCTTTTCAGCCGTTACGACGACCTCCTGAAGCTCCCCGGCCTTCTCTTTCCCCGCTGAAGGCGCCGGGGACTGATCCGCGGATGCCCTGTCGGACGAGGGCTCTCCTCGTGCGAGCGGCAGGGCCAGCGCCGATGACAGCACAGCCACCACCAGTGTGACCTTCACGACCCTTTACCCCTATGCTTTTTTGGAGCTCGCTCCGCTCGGCAAGCGGCTCCGCTCACGTACCGAGGGGAAACCTAGCAAAGCGGAGCGCCGGGGTCGTTTGAGACCGGCAGAAAATCGTTTGGGATCGAAACTTTAGGGGCGATTGCCGCGGGCGTGCTGGGGAGTGCAGCCAAAATACGCATGGAAGGCGGTCGAAAAATTGCAGGGGTGACGGTAGCCGACGGCGTCGGCGATCTGGGCAATCGTGCGGGTCCTGTCCTGAAGCAGCTCGTAGGCCCGCTCCATGCGTTCTTTCTGAAGACAGTCGTACACCGACATCCCGAAGAGCTGCCGGAAGCCGCTCGTCAGCGCCATTTTGTTGAGGCCCACTTCGCGGGAAATCCGCTCGAGTGTGATCCCTTCGGCATAGTGTCGCGCCAAGAACTCCCGGGCGTCGCACAATCGGGATTCCTGGCGATCCTTAGGCTCAGCGTCGACCGCCGTCCTTCGGCTCAGCGATTCCATATGGTTAATCAGGAGGCACATGAGCTCTACGGCTTTCGCCTGGATGTAGAGCGGTGCGCGGCGCACGGCAAAGGGCGCCGCCAGGATCGCCCGGCTCGCGGCCAGGAGGTCCGGTGTCAACGGAAAGCGATGAAAGGCACACGGCGGTTCCTCGGCAGTCAGGATGCTGCGAAGCGGCTGAGGGAGTTGATCGGGATCCAGCCCCATGTGGACGGGGAAAAACTCGCGCAGCAGGCAGATCGCGAGCGAGGCGACTCTCGTGTTGCGGCTACACAGGTCCACTTTTACCAATTCCCGCGGACCTGCGGTCAGGAAGGCCTCCGGGCGATCGTGCTCGTGCTGACCGTAACCATCGAGGATGGTCGTGTGCTTGCCGCTCAGCCAGAAGTTGATCTTGATGTAGTCCTCTTGTCGCGTGTAGCCGATCAGCTCGGAGCTGTCGTAGCGCTCGAACGCGTTCAGTAGAAAATTGTCGCCCCGACAGACCTGGGCGCGCTCCCAGTTCCTGCCCTGCCGCCGACAGCTTCCTTCGGTTTGATCCAGCCCGAAAGTGCTGAGCGCGATTGTATTGTCCGGGGTCATATCCCCGGGCCTGGGGAAGAACGACTGCTTCTTCATGGCCGACCTCGCGCACGCGTGCCGGGGTAGAGTCTTTGAGAGACTATACCCCGGGCGGACCGATTGAGGGTATCTCCGACCCGAGGCCGCGCTCCTGGACCCCCTTGAAACCACACTTTGTCACTTCGGGCGGAAATCACAAGCGCGGCTCGGGGACCGTACCGAGTCACCGAAGGATGAATCCCGCCGCAAACGGGTCGCCGGGGTCGAAGCAGAACTCGTTCCGCGCGATCATGCAGGCACTGCCTCCGACCTCCGGAACTACGGCGTCGTAACGACCAAACCTCGTCTGTTCCACGATCTGCACCGTCATCGTGCTACCTACGATGCTCTCGATCGTGATCCGTTCATTCAGTCGCAGTTCGCCACTGGCGTGATGCAGAGCTGCGCGTGCGCTCACACCCGAGCCGGTTGCCGAGCGATCGACCTCTCCGTCGGCGAAAACACAGACATTGCGACTGTGATGGCCGGGCTGATGTGCAGGAGCGATAAAAATGGTGCCATACAAGAAGCTCAAGTCCTCCTCGAACGGATGCTCGATCGCCCGAGTGTCCATCACGGCCTGCTTGATGCGCCGTCCATAATTGACGAGGCGGTCGAAATGTTTCGGCGTGAGCTCGAGCCCGATCGAGTGGGCCTCCACGAAGGCATAAAAGGCCCCACCGTAGGCGACGTCGTATCGCACGTGACCTATTCCGGGTACATCGACTTCTTGGTCTCGCGAATACACGAAGGAAGGAACATTGTGAAAGGAGACTTCCCGAGCCCGCCCTCCCTCTAGCCTCGCCCGCGCGTGGATCTTGCCGGCCGGGACGTTGAAAGTGAGGTTCACTCTCGATCCTTCGGGCGCGTCAACCAGGCCGGCCTCCACTGCCAACGTCGTCAGCGCAATGATCGCGTGACCGCACATAGTGCTGTAGCCCTCGTTGTGCAGAAAGAACACATCGAAATCCGCGTCGCTCGACGGAGTGACAATCGCTCCGTACATATCGGCGTGGCCGCGCGGCTCCCACATCATGCCGGTTCTGAGATGGTCATAGTGGTCGCGAAAGTAGCGGCGTTTCTCCAGAACGGTGTTGCCGTGGATGGGCGGAAGCCCGGACGTAAAAACGCGCAGCGGCTCTCCACCGGTGTGCATGTCAATGGTGGTGATTCGTCTCCAACTAGTTGGTGGCTCCCAACAAAGCCGGGCTAGGGGGCATTCCATGAAACTCTCCTGTTCCACCTCAGGGCTAAGTCACTGTTCGTGCAGGATCTTGTCCCGTAAGCTGCCTGCATGAACTCACCGCCCTCAACTGAGGCCGTCGATAACTCGTCACCAGAGAAGCCCAGGACACTCTTCGGGCATCCACGTGGGCTCGCCACCTTGTTCCTCACCGAAATGTGGGAGCGGTTCACGCACTACGGGATGCGCGCCATTCTCGTTTTGTTCATGGTCACAGCTATAGCGGACGGTGGCCTCGGGATCAATGACCAGACCGCGAGCTCCATCTACGGAATGTTCGTCGCATCCTGCTACCTGCTCTCCCTGGTGGGGGGCTGGATCGCCGACCGGCTGATCGGAGCGCAGCGCGCGGTGGTTTGCGGAGCTGTATTGATCGCGGCCGGCAACGCCATGCTCGCCTCTGTGACCCCGCAGGTGTTCTTTCTCGGGCTGACGACTATCGCCTTCGGCGTCGGACTTCTGAAGCCCAATGTGAGCGTGTTGGTGGGTCACCTCTACCCCGAGGGTGGAGCGCGCCGGGATGCGGGCTTTTCGTTGTTTTACATGGGCATCAACGTGGGCGCGTTGCTGGGAGCCTTGCTCGTGCCGGTCTGCGCCGCGCGCTTCGGCTGGCACTGGGGCTTCGTTCTACCGACCGTCGGTATGTCAATTGGGCTGGTGCAGTTCCTCGTAACGCGGCGCCACGTCGTGCAGCCGTTCGCATCCGTCGACTCACGGCTGAGCTCGTGGCTGCCCGTCATCGGGCTCCTTGCCGCTGTAGCGCTCGTCGCAGTCCTCGCCACCACGGGGAAAATTTCGATCCACGCGCAAGCGGTAGCGGTTGCAAGCTCGTGGCTGATCGGACTACTGGCGATCGCGTACTTCGCCTATCTGCTGTTCTTCGCGGGGTTGTCGGCCACCGAACGCAAGCGAGTGTACGTGATGATGGCGCTCTTCATGGCCTCGACCCTGTATTACTCCGGCCAGGAGCAGACGGCAACGTCGCTCACGCTTTTCGCCGAGCGCTATACCGACCGAAGTCTCCTCGGCTGGCAAATACCGGCCGGAGTTTTCCAAAGCATAAGCTCCGTCTACATCCTGCTGCTCGCCCCGCTCTTCAGCGCCCTTTGGATCGCTCTTGACAGGCGCGGCCGGGATCCACCTATACCCGTGAAGTTCTCTCTCGGCCTCATCGGAATGGGCGCGGGCTTCCTCGTGATGTTCATTGCCTCACACTACGTGCTCGCCGGGCAGAAGGTGCTGCCTACCTGGTTGGTCCTCTGTTACGGGGTGCAGATGTGTGGGGATTTGTGTCTCGGACCAGTAGGGCTCTCGTCGATGACCAAGCTCGCCGCTCCGCGTTTAGTTGGGCAGGTGATGGGGATGTGGTTCCTGTCGCTGGCGCTCGGGAACAACTTGGCGGGCCAGTTCGCGACCGAGTATGACGTGAACAACGTCGCATCGATGCCGGCACTCTTTCTCAAAATGCTTGCCTGGGGCGCGATCGGGGGCGCGGCGCTTCTGATCGCGACGCCCTCTCTCAAACGTCTCATGGCAGGCGTCAGGTAGAGCGCTTTTACGTGCTCACTCAGCGAGCCGTGCTGCCACCCAGCGGTGAAAGTGATGGGTCGCCTGATCCATGACCGGGGAAAAGACCCCGCCGTCATAGCCCGGAGAGGCACGGCCCTGCTGCATGCCTTCCACGGCAGAGACATCCTCGCCGAAGACCGCGCGCCAGGCCGCATGAGTTGCGGCACGGCAGCTGCCATACGTGTCCGCGGTGGCGCCGTCTGCGACGTAGAGTATCCGCAGCTCCTCGCGGGTCAGATCGGCTTTGAGCGGCGTCAGTATGACCGCAAACACGTGGTCGGCATGAAACCCGAACAGTACGTTCGGGTAGAACGATGGGTACTCCGCGACTTGCGTGCGATCGGCGGGCCAGGCGGCGAAACGTGGCAGCTGGGTGCCGGCCACCTCGCTCAGGCGATAAACGAGCGACCGCTGACCCGAAAAATCCTCGCAGTCGAGGAAGCAATCGTGATCCTCGAGCCTCGAATAGCTGTTGAGCGAGGGATGCACCCACGGCAGATGGTAAGCCTCGCAGTAATTCTCGACCGCCAGCTTCCAGTTGGCGCGGACCTCCAGGGTCAGCTGTGAGTGATTGATTCCCGGCCGCAACTGCGACCCGCCCTGCTCACCCATCAACGCCTCGACACGCCGTCGGAGCGGGGTGATATGTTGCTCGAACTCCGGGGCATCACCGCTCAAGTTGACAAACAGTACGCCCATGAATACGCCGCTGCGGACGGCTTTGAGCCCGTGCTCTCGATTGCTGAAACCCTCGAACGAGTGCTGATTTGGGCCGCCGATGTGCGGCGTCCGCCTCAACTCCCCCTGAGTGCTGTAGGACCAGCAGTGATAGCGGCAACTGATGAGGCCCGGGAGCTCCGTCGGCTCTGCGACGAGCTTCATGCCGCGGTGGCTGCAGACGTTGTGAAAGACCCGAAGCTCACCCTGTCGGTCCCGGGTGATGAGCAGCGGCAGCCCCATGAACTCGAGCGGCTGTGCGAACGGCTTGTTCGGAATGGCATTCGTAAACGTACAGCCGGCCCAGGTACGGCCGATGACCGCATCTCGTTCCAGCTTGAAATGCTCTTCATCCGTGTACGCCTCGTTCGGCAGACCCCGCGCCTCGCCAATCGGCAGCAGCACACGCTTGAGGCGCTCGACGCTGATCGGACTGTCACTTCTCGGCACGATTAGTCTATTTCCAGGGCATCGGCGAACGGCGTTCTCGAGAATACCACCGCGCCGTCCCGCGTTATCAGCACCTGCTGCTCGAGCTTGATCCCCTCGCCCGCGGCCGTCTCGCCGATATAGGACTCAACCGACACCACCATATTCTCCTCGAACATGCCTTCGTAACCTGAGGTCTGTTGCTCGCCGTCGTACAGGACCGCAGGGTACTCGTCCGCCAAACCCACTCCGTGCACAGCCACCATGTAGCGAGTGGCATAGTAACGCGCCGGTACTTTCCAGGCCTTTTCCGTGAATTCGCGGAAGGAAAGCCCGGGCTTGAGAACGGAGACGTTGTGTTCGACCTGTGCCTGGGCGAGCGCGTAGAGCTGACGCTGCTGCGGCGTCGCGCGCCGGCCCGGGCACACGTAGGCTCGGGAAATATCGGCCACGTATCCGGTCGGACCAATCATATCCGTATCGAACACCACCAGATCGCCGGCCTCGATCTTGCGGTGGCTGGATTCCCGAAACCACGGAAAGGTTCGCCTGCCCGAAGCCAAAAGCTTGCACTCGATGAAGTCGCCGCCGTGAGCGATGTTTTGTGCGTGCAGCACGCTCCAGATCTGGTTTTCAGTTACCCCGGGCCGCAGCGCCTGCCGCATCCGCTCAATACCCACATCGCACACGTCCATCGCCAGCTGCAGGCAGGCGAGCTCCTCGGGTGACTTCAGTCGGCGGGCCTGCTCCAGCGGCTCCTGGGCGTCAAACAGCTCTATACGACGCTTCGTCAGGTGCTGTGCGATCCACGGATCGCAGCGGTCAACCGCGAGACGGCGGCCTTGCGGAGCGCAGTCGGCCATGAGCTTGGCAATCTGGTCTGCCCACGCGCCCGCTTTTTCGGCCATCCTTGGACCCCCGAAGAAATAGAACGCTGATATCCCGGTTCTCACCTCGTCAATGTCCGCACTTCCGCGCCACAGGTGCTGACACGCCTCATACTCGAAGAGAATGACCGGCCCGTCGGCTGCGACAAAGGCATAACGACCCGGCGCGTGCAGTGTCCAGAGCGGCATGTTGCGCGTTCCGGTCGAGTACTGAATGTTCATGGGATCGCAAAGGACTGCGCCTGCGTAGTCGCGCTTTTGAAGCTCCGCGCGGACGCGGCCCAGCCGGTAATGCTGCAGGGACCGCAGGTCGATCGCAGCAAGGCGATGATCGATGTCAAGGGCCAGGGGTGGGACTTCCATAGGGGTCAGCATTCTTCACACCGCTCTACGTCGGGCGTGCTGCGTCCGCCCAGGCCAGCATAACCCCGCACTGCCACGCCGATCCTTTGCCAAAGGGGTGAATTTCTAGGAGTTTCGCCACTTGTTTTTCGGTATTCTTTTCGTCGTGAGCTCCGCCAGGATCCAAGAGACCATCCAGAGCGAACATGTGGCTGGAAACGGCGGCCTGTTTCGAACCGTTCTGGCAGGGCCCGGGCGCAATCTCTTCGACGCGTTTGCCAATCTCGAGCGTGCGCCCCAGGTTGAGCGGCTGTTCCGTCACGGCAAGCGCGACCTGCTCGGCGCCCGGGTCGCACTGCCACCGCAGGAAGGACAAGGCTACTGGGAGCTCACGCGTATCCGGGACGACATCTACGTCATCGTAGAGAACTTTGCGTTCAAGGATCCCCGTGTCGAGCACATGCCTGGCGACGGGCTCGTGCAGTTCAATTTCAAGGTCTCCGGCGACATGACCGTCGCTGTGAGCCGCACTGAGCCGTTGAGATTCAATCGACCCTCTTTACTCGTATGGTCCCAGCCAACCGGAGTTGACACCAGCGAATGGACCGCACCCGCAACGCACGAGCGAAATGTCGCCATCAGCCTCCGACCGCAATACCTGATCGACCACTTTCTCTCATCACCACACGATGTGCCCGAGCGACTGAAAGTGTTTGTAGCTGACAAACGTGAAACGATCGGCCATTGCAAGATCCCATTGACTGCGCAGATGTTTGATGCGGTCACAAGGCTCATCAACAATTCACTCGTGGGCACCAGGGGTCTGGTGTACGTCGAGGCGCTGGCACTTGAGCTGCTGTGCAACGCGGTTGAGGCGTTCTGCTCGGTCTCGGCAGCCCCGAGCGAGGAGTACACCGACCGCGAGCTCCGCTGTCTTGAGGGGGCGCGGGATGTTCTGCTGCGGCAGCTGGCCTCGCCCCCCACCATCCGGAAACTCGCCCGCAGCGTCGGGATGGCTGAAACCACTCTGACGAAGAGCTTTAAAGCCTTATTCGGTGAGACGGTCTTTGACTTCAGTCTCCGCTGTCGAATGCAGCACGCGCTGGTGCTGCTACGCGATCAACACTGGACTGTCGACAGAGTAAGCGACGCAGTGGGATACAGTCATCCGACATCCTTCGCGACCGCATTTCGTCATCATTTCGGCGTGCGTCCGATTGATGTCAGGCGTGTGAAATCCTGACATTCCGCCTCGCCCTGTTGATCGCTAAAGGCCTTGCCGCGGAATGCTCGCCCTCCAGTCCCGTCGGCACACGCGCGTGCCGCCCTCATAGGCCTCAAGCCACGCTTCCAGCTCGAAACTGCCCGTTGTTGAAGACATCCGGGCGCTCGCGACTACCCTGGTTTGCCAGGAGCCGCGGCCCGTCTCATAGGTTTGCGTCATGGTCGCTTCGGCCGAATTGGGATCGTCCGGCTTAATTCTATAGACGCGGTCGTAAACGTGGCTCATCTCGAGTCCGATATCGTCGATGCGGAATTTTCCCCAGTCGCCGAAGACACCGCCATCGGTGCGGAGGCGATGGCTGACTTCACCCGTGACCTGATCGAGTGTCACCGAGCGCTCCACATACCCTTTGCGCAAGATCGAAACGGCGGAAGCCGACGCAGCGATCGGTGGGGGATAGGTCAGTGGCGCTGCGTGAGGCGGCGTTCGTAGTACCGGAAGCGAAAGCCGGGAAGCACCCGTAAACACCGTCAGCGTAACCACTTGGGGAGTGGGCCACACGATCGGCCAATAGGCACTCGAGATCGCAAGCCTCACGCGATGGCCGCGCCCGAAGGAATAAGCCATCGCGTAAAGAGGAATCTCGACACGATATCGGTGTCCAGGAAGGACGGCTTTGGGCGCCGCGCGTCCGTCGCGATGGGCCAGATTGAACACTCCACGCGCTACGGCCGTCGCCTTGTTGTCCGGCGCGACATCGATCAGTCGCACCGCGACCAAGGCCTTTGGCTGACTTGCGGCAAGTTCAAGCGTCACGCGGGCGTTACCAAGCAGACTCATCGGCCCGTTCAGCGGTTCGCTATCGAACTCCAATGAGCCGAAGGCGTCGAGCGTCTGATCGTCCGGTACGTCGCCTGCGATTCCGAAGCTTGCCCAGTCGGCAGAAGCAAGGCCGGTCGATTGGGGCGATGTGATCGTGAGCGGCTCTTCTGGCAGAGCCTCGCTTGCGAGCTTCCTGCCTGTGTTCAGCACGAGACCGACAGTTTCGACCTCGGGGCTCGGCCACTCTCGGAGACCGACCCATTGGCCGGGCCGAGACGCGTAGTGGGATTGAGGCCGCACGCCTTCCATCATGTAGAACTGCAACGGTGGCTCATCCATGAGACCGTTGTCCTTGCCCGCGAGCCATCGATCCCACCAACGCAGCGCTTCCTGGAGGAAGCCGACGGCCGGCTCTGGCTTCCCCTCGTGCGGGTAGAGATGCGCCCAGGGACCCATCGTGACCTTATGGGGAACTCGTAGGTTGGCCGCGAGACGAAACGGTGTGTCGCGATACATGTCCGCCCAACCGCCCCAGAACCATACCGGACACGTGATCGCTCCGTAGTCGAGGGCGACCGAACCGTGCTTCCAGTACTCATCGAGCGACTGATGTCGCAGCCAGATCTCGGGCCAGAACGCTTCAGCCTCGAGCCGCCCGAGCCACATCTCCCGCCACCGCTCGCCTACGACTTCAGGATCCGGAGGGCGTGCATTGAACACCTGCATCACGCAGCCCCACCAGAAATTGTCGTTGAGCAGGCAGCCGCCGGAGTAGTGAACGTCCTCGGCAAAGCGATCGTCCGTGCCCATGACTGCGATGATGGCCTTAAGTGCCGGCGGCTTTCGGGCAGCCACTTGCAGCGAGTTGAAGCCTCCCCAGGACTTGCCCATCATCCCCACCTGGCCTGAGCACCAGGGCTGCCTGGCAATCCAGGCGATGACCTCGAGGGCGTCGTCCTGCTCTTTCTTCAGGTACTCATCGTGAAGGATGCCGTCTGACTCACCCGAGCCGCGCATGTCGACGCGGACCCCCGCGTAGCCTTGGCTCGCGAACCAGCGATACATGCCTTCGTCGCGTCGGCGCATGAAGTCGCGCTTGCGATAAGGGATGTACTCAAGGATTGCCGGTACCGGGGCGGAATCGGAGCCTGCGGGAAGCCAGATGCGCGCGGCCAGCCGGCAGCTGTCGGCGAGAGTAATCCAGGCGTTCTCGATCTCACGGACTTCCCGGGAGGCCGCTGAAACTTCAGTTCGCATCTGAACACCTCGGAGGGTTTGAGCCCTGTCCCAGATAATGTGCTAGCTTGCGGCGATCCATCTATGGCGCCGCCATCGTCCCCACCGGATGTCGAAGCCTGCCGTTTGATGCGTGCAGGGCGCATCAAGGAGGCCCTGACATTCGCCGAGCGTGCGGTGGCGGGGCAGCCCGTGTGTCTTCCCGCACACGGCATGCTTGCGACGATCCTGCTGCAGCTGGGACGCGCGGCAGATGCGGAGAAGGTCGTCTGTAAGGCGCTCGAGTGCCGGCCGGGAGTCGCTGACGCTTACGATGCGCTTGCCCACGTGTCCCTTCTCCTCGGAAAGCACGAACGCTCCAATGCGCTCTACCGCCGCGCGGCCGAGATGGCGCCTGGTGACCCGCGATTCTGGTACAACCTGGCTTCGAGCGAGCGAAGCTTCGGGCGGCTCGTGGAGGCCGAAGCCGCTTGCAATCGGGCCATTGCTCTCGATGCGACCCAGTACGCGAGCTACCTGTTGCGCTCGGAGCTCCGTGTCCAATTGCCGGAGGCCAACCACGTCCTGGAATTGCAGACTCAATTCTCTCGTCCCGATCTCCCCGACAGTGCACGAGTGCCCCTTGGCTATGCCCTTGGGAAAGAGCTGGATGATCTGCGGCGATTCGATGAGGCTTTTCACTGGTTTTCAGCGGCCGCGAGCACGCGCCGGCGCCAGCTTGGTTATGACGTCGCGGTGGATGAGCGCAAGCTCGAACGAATCCGGGACGTGTTCCCGAAAGAGCGTCCGCGCGAAGAACCGGAGGGTCGCCATTCGAGCCGGTATATTTTCATCGTCGGCTTGCCGCGCTCCGGCACTACGCTGCTCGAGCACATCCTCGTCGGGCTTGGCGGAATCCGGTCGAACGGGGAAACGGACAATTTCTCTCGTGCCCTGTTGGCGGCATCGCCTCCAGGGACCGCCGATGTCTTTGCGCGCGCCGCAGCGGCGAGTCCGGATCAAGTCGCTGAGAACTATGTCCGCTTCGCGGGCGGTACCACGGCGCAAGAGAAGATCATTGAGAAGCTGCCGATGAACTATCTCTACCTCGGGGCAATCCGCCGCGCGCTGCCGCAATCGAAGATTCTGCTGGTCAGGCGTGCGCCGATCGACAGCTGCTTCGCCATGTATCGTACCCTCTTTGCTGCCGCCTATCCGTTCAGCTACGACTTCGAGGATCTTGCCCGCTACTATGCAGCCTATGACCGCCTGATGCGTCACTGGCGCGAGAGTTTCGGCGACACGCTGTACGATGTGGAGTATGAAACTCTCGTGAAAGACCCGCCAAGGGGTCGGCGCGCGCGTGGCGGAGCATTGCGGCCTGGATTGGCGGCCGGAAGCCGTTCAGGTACACAAGAGTGCGTCCGTGTCGCTCACGGCGAGCGCCGCGCAGATACGCCGACCCATCTATGGATCCTCCTCCGGCCGCTGGCGCCACTATCGAGCGCACCTCGGGCCCCTGATCGCCGCCTTGCATCGCTGTTCGATCGCACTGCCCGAGGATGCTTAGATCGCTCACTTTGAGCCTGACGGCTGCGAAGCTGCGCGCGCTTGCCACGCCTGGCTGACGAGATAGGCGTGGATCGCCTCCGCGTCAGAGCGCTTGAGCACGTCGTCCCAACGGGCCATTCCTTTGGGCTCGTATGCCCCGTTGAGCACGATGTCGTAAAAGAGCTGATGCGTGGGCTGCGACATCCTGCGCAAATCCGGGCAGCATGCTCCGCCCGAACGAGTGGCAGCGTGAGCAGTACCGGCTGTAGAGCACCTCGCCCTGCGCAATCTGCACCGGAGTTCCTTCGCGCGCGGGTGGATCCGGAAACGACTCGACCACCGGTGATGGCTTCGGCACGGGTCCGCCATTGAGCTTGAACGCGACGATCCGGCCCGCGTTGCCATACCTGAAAGCAGCGCTGTCGGGCGGAAAAGGGGCATTCAGGAGTCCACCGCCGTACCCCGCCATGACGGTCACGTATTGCTCGCCGTTAATCCGATAGGTCGTCGGCGCCGCCATGATCCAGGTGCCGACGTCGATACGCTTGAGCAGCCGACCGGAGTCGGCCGCGTAGATGTTGAGGAACCCCGCACCGTCACCCCGGAATACGAGGTTGCCTGCCGTCGACATGACGCCACCGTCCCACACATGGACGCCTGGCTGCTCCCAGGCGACCTTCCCTGTGCTCGGATCCACGGCGCGCAGTACGCTTCGCGAGCGCAAAGGCTCCTTGACCGTGTGGGCGAGAGTCTCGAGGGATGGAAGCTTCCCGAAAAGACTTGCGAGCGTCTTCGGGTCGTAATCCTCGGGAAAGAAGAAGTCCAGCTCGAAGTTGCCCTCGATGAAGCCTGCCGGGCGGTGCTCGGTGTTGATATACACCATTGGAGCATCGATCACCGGAATGTAGAGGAGCCCGGTCCGAGGACTGAAGGACATCGGCGGCCAGCCGTGCGCGCCCGTCGCGGCCGGAAAGATGACCTTGGGCTCGTGCGTCCAGTCGGCCTCGGGTGCGGTAATCGGTCGGTGGGTGTTGGGATCAAGGCCCTTGGTCCAGTTCACCTGCGCGAACGGCTGACCGGAGAAGAGCTCACCCGTCTTGCGATCGAAGACGTACAGGAATCCATTCTTGTTCGCCTGCATGAGAACCTGGCGCCGCTGCCCGCCGATCAGCAAATCCGTAAGTACCATCTTTGCCGTCGAATCGTAGTCCCAAGCGTCTCCGGGGGTCTGCTTGGTAATGCCAGGCCAGCAGCCCGGAATCGGCATGGATGGCGAGAATGGAAGCTGCATAAAGCTCATCGTCACCGCCTTTATCGACATCGACGACCTGGTAGGGGGCGGCGTTGCCGGTGCCGAAATAAATCAGGTGCAGCGTCGAGTCATAGGCCATGCCATCCCAGACCGTGCCACCGCCGCCAAATCTCCAGTCGTAATGTCGATCCCAGGTCTTGATCGCCGCTTGGAGGTGCGGCTGATCCTGAGGTCCCAGATGAGGATCGCGAGGAACCGTGTAGAAGCGCCAGCGGAATGTCCCCGTGTGCAAGTCGTACGCGGAGACCGAGCCGCGCGCGCCAGCGAAGTCGCTGCCGCTATTGCCAACGACAATCAGATCGCCGGCGAGGAGCGGCGCGTCGGTGACGGTGTAGTGGAAGTCCTTCGGGCCGCGGCTTGGCAGCGTGTCGACCCGCCACACCCGCTGGCCTGTCTTCGCATCGATGGCGTGCAGGTATCCGTCGAGCGAGCCCACGTAGACGCGTCCGTCCCGCACGGCGACACCACGATTGACGACGTCGCAGCAGGCATACCGGCCCCATTGCCGCGGGGCGCCGGGATCGTAGGTCCAGTGCTCGCGCCCGCTGGCGGCATCAAGAGCATAGACCCGGCCCCAATTTCCGGAGGTATACATCACGCCATCGACGACGATGGGGGTCGCTTCAAGACCCCGATGCGTGCCGAGCTCGTACTCCCAGGCAAACCCGAGCCTCGCTACGGTCGACTCGTTGATTGCGTCGAGCGGGGAGTAGTAGGTGCCTTCCGCGTCACGACCCGGGGTAAACCACTGATCGGGCTCCTGGGCGGCATTCAGAATCCGCGCTTCGCCGACTTGAGCGAAGCGCGCGGTTCCCAGGGTCTGGGTCGAAGTCGCCGGCCGCTCGCCGCACGCCTGAACGCTTGCGCTGGCCAACAGGAGGATCGCGAAAGTCTTTCCGATCACCTGGACTTCATATTGTTCTCTTGTGGAAACGCCCGCCATTCATGATCACCGCGAGCCGCTCCCCGTGACCGGTCAACACGGTAATATCAGTGAGCGGGTCTCCGTCCACCACGAGTATGTCCGCGAAAGCCCCTTCTCGTATACACCCGAGCCGCCCGTCCTGTCCCAGGATCTCCGCATTGACGGCGCACGCGGAGCGCAGGATGTCGAGTGCGGGAAGGACTTGCGCCCGGAGACTGAATTCAGTGGTCTGTCGTGTGTGCAGTGGCCCGAGGAGATCCGAGCCGAATCCCATCTTGACGCCTGCAGCCTTCATGAGTTGGAGCCCCGGCAGCACTCGCTCACAGATCCTGCGGAGCTTCTCCATGTAAATGGGAGATAGTCTCAGACTCTCAAACTCATCCAGCATCGCAAACATGATGGCGAGAGTAGGCACCACGTAGGCGCCGCGTTCCGCCACGAGTGCCGCGGTTGCGGCATCGACCTGAGTTCCGTGCTCGATGCACCGAACCCCGAGAGTCACGCCGCGACGCATGGCCTCGGCGGTGTGGCAATGGGCGGTCACGTACTTCCCTGCCCGCTTGACCTCCTCCACGATGGTCCGTATCTCCCCGTCAGAATATTCGGACCGGTTCACCGAAGCGTGCGGCGAGACCACGGACCCGGACAGCATGATCTTGATATGCGAGGCGCCGCGGCGGAGCTCTTCCCGCACGCTCCGCAGGATCGCCTCCTCGCCATCGGCCACGACTGTGAAGGGATCGTGGTAACAGGCGCAGCCGCAATTGTGATCGGGGAGCGTATGCTCGAGCGATCGCTGATCGTTGCCGCCCCCAGTCTGCGTAATAATTCGGCCCCCGTAGAACAATCTCGGGCCGATGAGCAATCCATCACGCAACGCTGTCGCCAGGCCGACGTCCGCGCCACCGGTATCACGGACGGTCGTGAAGCCGCGATCAAGGGAAGCCTGCAGGAACCTGGCGGCGAAGTGGGCGAGGTACGTCCCAGGCCGAGTGATCGGCAGATCGAACGTCGAACAGTAGACGTGAACGTGAGCATCGATCAACCCGGGCATCAGGACGCGGCCTGCGCAGTCGACCACTTCCGTATCGCGGCCGACCGGCAAGGGCTCGTCCGATACGCGTTGAATCAAGTCATCCACGACGAGGACGTCGCACCCCTTGCGCAGCGTGGCGGACCAGCCATCGAAGACGCGGGCCGCACGAAAACAGGACCGTCAAGTCACACCCCTATCAGAACGAATAGCCGAGCCGGAGCTGGATCGCGCGCGGTTCGTTGATGGTGGCGAGGTTGGTAAGACCACCCACTCGATTCGGTGACTCGGGCGGCGCCTGAATCACACGCCGGTCCGTTATGTTTTTGCATACACGCCCAGACGCCAGGACGCGTGACTCACCGCTGCCGAAAGATTTGCGAGATTCATACCCGGTGCGTGCAGGGGCGCCGGTTGACCGAGCACCGCGAGCGGAAAGGTACCAAGCCAGACGTCGCTTCGGTATGTGTCATTCAACGAGAGCCGCAGATCGTACCCGGGAACGAGAATATGGTGGTAATTCAGGGTTGCGACACCACTGATCTTTGGGCTCCCCGGAAGCTGCTGGCCGGCAGTGCCGACGACATTTCCAAATGCGTCGGCCGCGTAGGAATAATTCTCGGTGAACTTGGCTTCCGCGTACGAGCCACCGAGGATGACGCTCAAGCCCGGAATGAACAACGGACTACTGAAATCCAACTCGAAACCTCTGGAGCGCGCCTTGTTGGCATTCCAGACGGCGAGATTGCCGGTGGGAAGTGTGCCTGCAACCTGGGGACTGCCCCATTCGATGTCGAATACATCGAATGCGTAGGCCAAACCATTATCGAAGCGCCCCTTGACACCTACCTCGTAGTTGTTGGTCGTGTCCGGCTTGTAGGTCAGGAGGATCGGGTTCTCCGCGAACAATCCCGACAGCGGTAATGCGTTGGCGCCACCGCGGCGGAAACCCTGTGACCATAGCGCATAGACGTGCTGATGGGTCGCGTATTCGTAGGAGAGATCGATCTTCCCGGTATTCTTCGTAGTCGAGGTACTGTTCGCGTGTGCGGGCAGCAATATGCTGGCGTAGTACAGCAAATATATCTGCGTGTCGGTGAAATCCTGCTGAGAGCGACGGCCGCCAACGGTCATCTGGCCATGCGGGAGGAAGTGCCAGGTCAGTTCGCCAAAGACCGACTTGTCTTTGAATTGTTGCTCGTCCGCTTGATAGAAGTGCACGTCTCCAGGACCGACGATCACCAGGCAGTTCGGAAAGGTCAGGCCGAGGAAATACGGCGAGGTGCATCCTTGCGCCACAGAGCGCTCGGGCGAGCCGGGATTTGAGAACGCCCAGGATCCGTTGGTACCCTGATTCTCGTAAAAGACGCCGAGCACATAATCGAAGAGCTTGCCGGGTGAAGTGTTGGATACAAGCCTGACTTCCTGGGTGAACGTGTGTGCGGAATCTTGAAAGAACGAGGGATTCGCATAGCGCGGGTTTATCGGGGTACCCGCGTAGTACTGAACGAAACCGGGCACGGAGACATTGACGCCGACGAGGCCGAAGGTTTGATCCAACATCGTCGAGCCGTTCGTCGTGAAGTAGGAGCTTGTTGCCGAGAGGGTGGCAAATCCGGCGTCATAGCTTAAGTCCAGGCTCGCGAGATCCGTGCGACGTGAGAAAGGCTGATCGATCGGGACGAATGCCTGGTAGTCGCCGCCTTGCGGAAAGGTGACTCTCGGATCGAGCGGATAGGGGCCACCCGGAAATTGATTGTTGGCTACGGGGCCCCCGTCACCGTCCACGTGAGAATACGTGTACGCGAGCTCTGCGCTGAACTGATTAACGGGCTTCCACAATAGGCTCCCCCGCCCGGTGAAGGTGCCCTGATGGTTCCAGTCGCTCTTGCCGGTAAAGACTCCCGGGCTGTTCACGATGTCTGCCGGATTCGCCAGCGTCGGAATACCGCTCACACCCGACCCAGGGCGTTCGAGGATGCCATAGACATTGATGAAACCGGGCAGATAGTCATATTTACCGGACGCTGGGAACGCCAGCGTGTCGCCTATCGGTACGTTGAACATTCCGGCCGCGCTGTAACTGGCACCGCCTGAGTGCGCGATGGCACCCCCGCCGACTTCCACATCACCCAAGAACTTATCCAACACCGGCGAATTGGAATAATGCGCAGGGCGCCTCCGAGCGCACCGGCGCCATACAGAGTCCCCTGCGGACCGCGCAGCACTTCGACGCGCTGCACATCCTGCAGCTGGAAATAGCCATCTATCGGCGAGTTGCCGATATATACCCCGACGGGGCTTTGCTCGAGTGTGCGAAAGTTAAGGTAGGAGAACGGGGCGGCCGTCACGTTGATTCCGCGAATGATTGGATTGACGGCGCTGGTTTCGCGTGCGCCGAGATTGTATAGGCTCAGTCCGGGCACCTGACTCGTCAGGGAGGCGATGTCCGTAACCCCCGTATTGGCGAGTTGATCGGCGCTCACCGCCGTCACGCTGTACGGGACTTCTTCAAGGGTCTGCTGGCGCCGCGTCGCCGTGACGATCACCTCCTGGAGCGTTGGGCCTTCAGACGGTGCCTGTTCCCGGGAGGCCTGCTGTGCGCTTGCCGGGTGCGGCGCGCCGTAGAGCGCGAAGAACACCGCAGCGCTGATCGATGCCCTTGCTGGGAACCAGGTTTCGCTTGTCTTGGCGGGACCCAAATGCCGCGAAAAACGCTTCTTCTTCATACACTCCCCCAGTGTGGGGCACTGTAGCGCTGCCCCTTCCCGTCTACCTTGGCTCGATTCCATCAATTGCTAGGAATTCCAGCACTTTTCTCCCCAGGAACCGAAACTCACTGCGCGCCTGAGGATTAACGGGCTAAGTCATGTGTGTGGATCAGGGTTGAAAGCGCGACCAGGAGAAGACTCAGGCAAGCGCCCACAACCTCGAGCCAGATGACGGCATGGTAGTCTCCCGGGGACACGAACAATGCCGCAAGCCCAGCGCCGGCTGCGACACCGATAAACCCAAAGGCCGTGGTGACCGCTACACCGCGACCGGTCGCATCCACAGCGTTCACCACCGCGAGCTGATAGGCCCATGAGCAGTTCCATGCAAACACATACAACAGGCCGGACACTACAAATGCTGCGACAGTTGACGAGCCGTTCAACAAGAGAGCCGAAACCACCGTAAGGAGCGCAGCCACTGCGATCGGTAGGAGTTTTCCAAATCGATCTCCAAGCAACCATGCCAGAGCGCCCCCGGCTATGCCGCCCAGGAGGCTGACCGCGATGGAGTTAGCGACCACGCGCGCTGTCATGGCGCGCGCCTGACCCATCAGCTCGATATACGTCCAGTACCCGCCCGCATTCACAAAATAGATGCAGAATGCGGCAAGCGCGACCAGCGTTGCGGGCTTCGAGAGGCCCTTGAATAAGGGCTCCGCTGCCAATGTTCTGCGGTGTGCCGGGATCAGGGGGACAAGAAACAACCCTAAGCCGCTCGAGATGGCGAGTACCGCCAACACCGCGTCCATACCGCCGAGTCGCAGCAATGTTGGGCCTGCCAGCAAGGCCGCGACCTGACAGATCACCTGAGATCCCGTGGACACACCGAAACTCCGGGCGGAATCGGGGTAATCAGACAGTAGCGTCAAACCCAGAGAGAAGACCGCACCCGAGCAAAAGCCGGAAACTCCTTGCACGATGACAAAGGGCCAGTAGTCGTGCACCAGCATGGTCAGCGAGTTTGCCGCCAGCATCCCGGCCAGCGCGTACGCGGCGGCGCGTGACCAGTTGACCGACCGGACCCAGCCGGCGGCGAGGAGTGAACTCGCGCCAGCACCGGCGGAGAGCGTCAGCGAAAAGACCCCGACCTGACGGTCCGAGTACCCGAGCGTATCCGCTGCGCCCGCGGTCAGGAGCGGCAGGATATTGAATGGGCCGCCACCGATGACGGTGAGAGCCACGCCGATAGCCAGGGCAGCCGTTACATTTTGAGAATGCGGCGTCATGTCGCTGTGCCGGCGAGTTTCAGGCGAGAGGTAGTCGCCTGTACCTTCCCGGGCGCAGCGGATCGTGAAAATGGTCCAGCGGGCCGTTCCTCAGGAAGTCCTGATGCAGCCGCTCAAGGGATGAGCGGTCGAGAGTGACCCCGAGACCCGGGCCGTCTGGCACTGTGACAACGTTGTTCCTCTGCCGGAAGGGCCCCTTCTCGATGACATCGGCCAATTGCCAGCGAAACAGCGATTGGCTGGGCTCGACGATCCAGGGCATGGCAGCCGAGACGTGCAGATAGGCTGCAGTCGCTATTCCTGTATCACCCGAGTAGCACCAGAAGCCGACGCCCATCGCTTCGCAGGCACCGATGAAGCGGATCGCACGGGCAATGCCGCCGAGTGCGGCAAAATTAACAACGAAGGAGTCCGGCACTCCGAGACTGACGGCCCGCCGGATGTCCGGCACATGCGAAGAGAAGGGAATGGCCGAGTGCTGCCGCAAAGCTCGAAGCTCCTCAAACGAGTGCGACGGGATCTTCGTAGTTGCGGATGTTGAACGGCTCGAGTTCAGCCAGCAACCGTGAAGCCGTGGGGAGCGAATACTGCATGTTGGCGTCGAGCCGGATCATGGCGGTGGACCCCAGCGCCTCACGAAGCTGCCGCACGGTCGCGACTTCCAGGTGCGGATCCGCGCGGCTGAGCTTGCCTTCAAAATAGGTGCTGCCGTGCTCTTCCCGCATGCGCAGGCAGTAGTCAGTCACCGCTTCGGGACTCATCTCCCGTCCGTGGCGAAAGCCGAAATATTCGGTGAATGCGATCTCCCGGCGAACCGCCCCCCCGAGAAGCTGGTACACCGGCACGTTCCACGCCTTCCCGCGGAGGTCCCAAAGCGCGAGCTCGATCGAGCCGAAGGCGCGTACGGGCGAGGAATCATCGGTGTTCTGAACGATCTGCCAGGGAGGAACACAGCGCTCTTCGCAGGCCGCAATGTCCAGTGGGTCGAGGCCGACGAGCCTCTCGCCCATGGCGATCACGGCAGCGTGCAACTGTGGGGACGGGGCTTCACCGAGTCCGACAAGCCCGACATCCGTCTCGAGCTCGATCACGATTTTCGATGTGCCCGGGTATAGCCCGCCCGCCCACCAGAGCGGAACCTCAAGCGGGATGTTGACAGGCGTTACCCTAAGGCCCGAGATCCGCATGTGGTCTACCTGTTCGTCAGCTCCCTATCCTCTCATGCGCGCCCCGGTGGGATCGATCGGAGGCTGCACCAGTATCCGGCAGTCACGCCGTTCATCCAAGATCGATACTGACAGCGCTCTTTCCCCGTCTGGAATTGCAGACTGCAAATACCCCATGGCCAGGCTCGCGGCGGCGCAATGCCCATAACCCCCGGAGGTGACGAATCCCACGATCCTGCCGTGATGCCAGATCGGCTCATATCCCGCAGCGTCCGCGTCGGGTGAGTCAATGGCGAGTGTTACGAGGCGCATCTCAGGCACGGAGGCCCGGTCCCGCAGCGCGGCATCGCGGCCGATGAAATCCGGCTTTATCGTAGGCGACGAATCGATCCAGGCCAGACATCCGCGGCGTGTAGTCCCGAGAGAACTCTCGCGACCAGATCCCAAATCCTTTCTCGAGGCGTAATGAGTTCAGGGCGTACATGCCGATGTGCCGCATGGAAAGTCCGCTCGAGGCCTCGATAACCGCATCGAGCAGGGCGGGCAAGTGCACGGCCGGCACGTAGATCTCGTAACCGAGCTCCCCCGTCACCGAGAGCCGTGCAACGATCGCCGGCGCAAAGGCGAGGTCCAGTTGCGCAACCGCCATGAACGGCAAGGCGTCTTCGACTTCGGTCCCGGCGAGACGCGTCATCAGTTCGCGTGACGAGGGCCGATGAGCGCCAGACCACCGTAGTAATCGGTGACGTTTCGAATCTCGACACCCTTCTGGACCAGATGCTCGGCAAACCAGCGCATGTGCCACGTTTGCAGGTAGCCGGAGCCGCCAAGCTGGAAGCGATCATCGGCCAATCGCATCGTGGTCAGATCCCCCATCAGCCGACCCGAGGGCGCGAGCATGGGCGTCAGCCGAATCCGCCCGACGGCCGGCAGGCGGCCGGCCAGCAGCCTGTCAAGCGCTGCGGCAGCGCGGGCGCCTGTCACTTCATACTTCGAGAACGAGGAGATATCGAGGATCCCGAGCGTATTGCGCGCCGCGTGACATTCCTCGCGCACCGCCTGAAACGCGTTCGACCGCCGCAGGGTCGGCACTTCGCGGGCGGGCTCACCGTGCAGGGCGAAGTAGAGCGGATACTCGAGCCCGTAACTGACGCCGAAGACCGCGTCTCTGGCTTGCAATGTATGATGGATCGCGGACTTCTTTGAGGGCCGGCCCGCAGGCCAGTACTCGTTCGGGTAGGCAATCTGAAAGCGCCGGCGTAAAACTCCCGCGCCTTCTGCGATGTGTAAGTCCGAGTGGCATACGGACCGAATCGGGCCACGTCCATCGCATATACATCGCCGCTCGGGTTCCCCGTGGACCATCCACTGCGCAAGCGTCAAGCCCGACCCCACCGCCCTGGCAGAATCCAGCCATCACGCCGCAGGCAGCCCAGTAGTTGCGCAGCCCGGGCACGGGCCCCACCAGCGGATTGCCGTCAGGACGTGAACGTAAACGGACCGTTGACGATGCGGCGAATGCCGGCATTGGCCAACGCCGGGAAAGCGTTGAAATCCCTTCTCAGTGACGTCCGCAAGGCGATCGAGATCTGGGGGGCAGCAGCTCGCTCTCACCGTACTCCCAAGGCGTGCCGGCCAGTGCCCACGGTGTGGCGTCCTTCTCGTACACACCGAGCAACATCCCCTTCCGTTCCTGACGAAGATAGATCTCGCCGTCGAGATCAATGATGGCGGCATCTTCCCGCGTCATCTCCTTCAGCTCCGGGATCTCCTCGGTGACGAGATAATGATGCTCCATCGGTACCAGTGGCAGCCGACGCCGACCATCTCGCCGACTTCCCGGGCCCATAAGCCCGGCCGCATTTACGACGTGCTCGCACTCGATCGTTCCCTGCTCGGTAACCACTGCCAGTCCCTTTGCCGCTCGGAACAATCTCGACGACACGAGTGTGGCGATAGACCTCTGCACCCTTGCAGTCGCGCAGCCTTCGCGTACGCGTGAGTCGCACCGTAGGGATCCAGGTGCCCTTCTCTCGGGTCGTAGATCGCGCCCACGAATGTCGCGAGGTATCCATGATGGGGCAGAGCTCGCGCACCTGCGCCGGAGACACGAGTTCGGTCGCGGCACCGAACATCTGTTGACGAGCGCAATCGGCACGCAGGAAATCCCATCGGTCCTGTGTCTCGGCGACGTGCAACCCGCCGGTGAGATGCAGGCCAACGTCCTGGCCGGAAATCTCCTGCATTTCCCGGTAGAGCGAGATGGTGTAGCCCTGCAGGCGTGCGACGGCCGGATCGCTGTTGAGTGCGTGGAATCTGCCCGGCCGCATGCCAGCTGGAGCCCGCCGTCAACTCCTTGCGCTCGCAGAGAACCACATCCGCCCAGCCGAGCTTCGTGAGGTGGTACAGCACGCTGCAGCCGACGACGCCTCCGCCGATGACGACGACTCGCGCGTGAGACTTCATAGCGAGGCACGGAGCTTCCAGATGTCACGCGCACGATAATCGTGCTCACGCGCTGAAGCCTTCGCTGGCCGGGGCGACTTGCTAGGAGTTCCAGCACTTCTCGCCAGTTGCGCCCGCAGAGGCGGGTGCGCGAGGCATCAGGCGCCTGACAACGGGGGTAAGGACTAACATGCCTGCGGCACCGATCAACCCCCACCCGGAGATCTTAAGAAAGAGACGCGGGAGAGTCTCGAAGTTGCTGGCGTCATATTCCTGTGACAGCTGCCCTGCGAGGTTATTGCCGAGGCCCAAGGAAAAATAAAAAAGACCCATGATCTGACCGCCGAACCGTCGGGGAGCAAGCTGGGTCATCGATGAGAGGCCTACCGGGGAGATGCACAGGTCGCCCCATTCGATAATCAGGTAGGTGAAAATCAGCCAGGTCGGCAGCACCTTGATGCCACCCATCACTCGGTGCGCCGCTACGTACATCACGAGGAATGCGAGACTCAGGAGTGTCAGGCCTACGGCGAACTTGACCGTCGGTAAGGGGTCCCTCCCCCGCCGACCCAGCGCGATCCAAAGGGCTGCGAATGCAGGGGCGAAGAGAATCACGTAGAGAGCGGTCGTGGCCTGCAATACCCCGGCCGGCATCTGCCAGCCGAGAATGTTGCGGTCGGTGTAGCGCTCGGCGAACAGATTGAAGGAGGCACCGGCCTGCTCGGATCCGGCATAGAACATCGCCGTGGCGACGAAGAGCGCGACCATCACGTAAATGCGCTTGCGCTCCTCGCCGCTGAGACGAGCAAAGCCGATGAGATAGATGAAGTAGCCCGCGGCGACGAACGCGATGAGTCGCGAGGCGGTCGCCGACAACACAACCGGATCGATCTTCATCAGCCCCGTCATCGCGAGTAGAACGGTGATCGCGAGAGCCACAACGATCAGGACCACGGCAAGCCAGCCACCCCGGGGTTTATCGGGTCTGACGGCCAGGGCAGGCAGGTTCAGGCGGTGGCGCGTCAACATGAACTGCACGAGGCCGATGAGCATCCCTGCCACCGGAAGTGCAAACCCGTAGCGCCAGCCGAAGCGTGCGGCGCATAGGGGAACAACTACTCCGCCAACAAATGCCCCGATGTTGATTCCCATGAAAAAGATCGAAAATCCGGCGTCTCGTCTCGAGCCCCCTTCGGGATAGAGGTGCGCAACCATGACGCTGATGTTGGGCTTGAGCAGCCCCACACCGAGCACGATGACGAGTAGCCCGAGGAAGAAGCTCTGCGCACTCGCCGGCAGCAATAGCGCATTTCCTACGAGAATCAGCACGCCCCCGCCGATCACGGCTTGTTCAGCGCCGGTGACGCGATCGCCTATCCAACCGCCCAAGAGCGAGAACACATAGGTTGCGGCGATGTAAAGGCCGTATATCGAGCTCGCCGTCCGGTCGTCGATCCCGAGGCCCCCATCGGAAACTGCGGCCACCATGAAAAGGATCAGGATGGCGCGCATGCCGTAGTAGGTGAATCGTTCCCACATCTCGGTCAAGAAGAGCGTCGCGATCCCCGGCGGATGCCCCAGGATGGTTGGTTGGCTTCCTCTGGGGTCCGTCATCGAGATGCTTTCGTGCCTGCGGCGCGGGAAAGCATCTCATGGCACTCCTCCCGCGAGGGCGGCTGGCCGGAGACGAGCGACTCGATCGCCAGACTGTCGAGCATCAGGGAAAGTGCGTGTGCGGTGATCGGGTTGGTGTGGGGGATGAGTGCATCGAAGACTACTTTACCCCAAGCCACGCTTATCTTACGCAGCGCCGGGCGACGCATTGCCGCGAGATACAACTCGATCTGCACGATGCTGCGATGGCGCTCCCTCGTGCTGAAAACGTCGATGAGAAGCGTCGTAAGCTCTGCCACGAGGTCGGGGCGAGAAGGCAAGCCCTCGCTCCATCGGCGCCAGAACTCCGTGTTGCGCGCGGCGGCCAGCTCGCTCGCCACGGCGAGCAGGTCTTCGAGTGACGAAAAGTGATATGTCATCGACCCAAGTGGCACCCGCGCCGCGGCCGCCACCCGGCGGTGAGTGAGTCCCTCAACCCCCCACTTAGCAACGATCTCGAGAGCCGCGGCGGCGATCCGCATCCGCCGATCGGGGTCAAAGCGACGACGTCGGGATAGGGCTTTTGCGACCGACGCCATCTCAGGCGAGCCGGGCACTCCTCTTCAAGGGAGCTCGCTGCTCGGGGAAATGGCGGTAGATCTGCTCCGTGTACCAGGCAAAGAATCCCGCCTGACCGGTCTGGTGGAGACGGTTGAGGGGACCGGGGACATAGGCGCGCATTTCCATGCCTTTCTGCACGTTCTCGCAAATCACGCGATCCTGTTGCATGGTGATGTCCCAAAACTCACGCAGCCGCTCAACCTCATAGTGCTTGCCCTCGGCCGCATCCGCTGCCACGAACCAATACTGCTTGAGCTCCGTGCAAGCAGGACCCAGGGCTTTCGGCGAAAAGATCCAGCCATAATCGCGTGACAGAGCCAGCACCATGCCGGGCTCCCATAGCAGGCCATAGGCGGTGGGGTTGCTCTCGCTATCGCGACGCGGGAATGCAATTGCGCACACTTTCTCCCCGTTGATAGTGTGCGGAGACGGGACTTCGGTCTGGATCACTTCGAGTCCTTCGGCGCGAGACTTGAGAGCGTTGGCAAACGCTTCAAGCGAGGCGTTGTTCCTCCAGTCGCGCACCGCCATGAGCTCAGGGTGATTGAGCGGGCAGTGATAGCACTCGAGGTTGTTCTCGACGACGATCTTCCAGTTGGCCATGATCTGGTGCGTCTTGGTGGCGGCCAGCTTCGCCTGGTCGAACCGATAGCCGCCAAAGTGCGCCCCGCGCGCATATTCCGCCATCGGGGGAGGACGCTTGTCGGCGAGACATATAAAGATCAGGCCGAACCAGGTATCGACGTGCACCGGATGCAGTCCCCACGGAGCCCGGTCAAAATCATCGGGCATGTGCGGTGAGGCCAAGAGCGCGCCGTCGGACGAGGAATAGCTCCAGCCGTGATAAGGGCAGACGATGCGTTTCCCCAACTTCCCCGTAGCGTCACGGCAAAGCCGCGAGCCGCGATGCGAGCATACGTTGTGGTAGGCACGGACGCTGTTGTCGCTGTCCCGGCAGATCAGGACCTCGTCCGTGCCGAGCGAGTACGTCAGGTACTGACCCGCCTCGCTGATCTCGCTCACGTGCCCGGCGAGCAACCACCTCGGTCGATAGACTGCGGCGAGATCGCGGGCAAACCACTCCTCGGAGAGGAACCACTCTTTTGGCGGGCCGGTGTTCTCATCGGCTTTCGGTCGCAGAGACGCGGTGGTCATCGTTGCTGCCTGCGGATACGTACATTTGTACACATCGAGAATACGGTGCTACCTGCTGGCCTGTCAATGTGCTCAAAAGCAGCGAGCGCGTGGCAAATGAGCCTATGATTGCGGGACGCAAGACTTAAGGGAGGAGCCGCTGCGATGAGCGCGGTAGGCAAGAAACTCACTCCGGCTCCGCTATTTAACGGGAGCGAGGGCTTGTGGCGAACCAAATTGGCTGGGCCAGGGCATGGCTTAGGAGAAGTCTTCGCCAACCTCGAGCGTGCGCCGCAGGTCGAACGGCTGGTTCGACACCCGAAACGGGGACTGCTGGGCGCGCGTGTGACGCTCACGCCCGATGAGGGCGATGGCTATTGGGAATTTACGCGCATTCGCGATGACTTCTACGTCATTGTCTGGAATTTCATCTATAAGAATCCGCGTTTCGAGCTTGTCCCCGGTGACGGACTCATCCAATTCAACTTCAGGGTCACCGGAGACCTGACGCTCGCCGTTAGCAGCGCCGAACAGCTGCGCTTCAATCGGCCGTCACTTCTGGTGTGGGCGCAGTCGCCGGGGGTAGACGTCCCCGAGTGGACCGCACCGAGTGCGCACGAGCGGATGGTGGTGATCAGCGTCCGTCCTGATTTCCTGGTCGAGCACTTTGTAACGTCGATCGCGGACATGCCGCTGCCACTCCAGGCGTACGTTTCCAGCCCGAGCGGCAAGCTCAACTACTTCCAGCTGCCTCTAACTGCTCAGATGTTCGAAATCGCAACGAAGGTCATCAACAACCCGTTCAAGGGGACCGTGGCGCTGGTCTACACGGAGGCGCTCACACTGGAGCTCCTGTGCGCTGCGGTAGGCAGCTTCTCCTCATTGCCCCCCGCACCCAGCGAGGAATACTCGGAAAGGGAGCTCAAGTGTCTGCAGGCGGCGCGCGGTGCCCTGATGCGGCAGTTTGCGCCCGCGACGACCATCGCCAGACTGGCGCGGTCCGTCGGTATCGCCGAGACTGCGCTCACGAGGGGTTTCAAGGCGGTATATGGCGAGACGGTCTTCGATTTCAGCCTGCGCTGTCGGATGCAGCATGCGCTGGCGTTGTTGCGGGATGAGCACTGGTCCGTGGACAAGGTCAGTGAGGCGGTCGGCTACAGTCATTCGACGTCGTTTGCGACCGCCTTTCGCCGTCACTTCGGCGTGCGGCCTATCGATGTGAGGCGCGTGAAGTCGAGCTGACTTCACGCAACGCGTAGACGGTTGCGCCCGCTGGCCCCGGTTCTCGTCTATTTATGCAGTGACAGCAGCAGGTGCGAGGGGTGCTCCGGATCGTGGTAGATCGTCTGCGTCACGGGGATGGGGTCGACGGGCTCGCAGACCGGCTGAGCGAGAGATTTGCACTCCCGACCAACGGTTTACAAACTGCCCGGAGATTCTCGGCACATTTGTAAGTGACTGATCCGACTAACACTGCTCGGGGGACGCCCGTTGCATTTGTCACGACTGAGCAGCGAAAAGCAGGGCTCATTCCCACAAAATTCCCACGTCGGCTTTGGAGGGTAATCGATTGTTGGTGTGGGAACTTCAGATCTCCGCAAGTCGGCGCACAGTGTCCGGGAACCGCTGCACCATACGAATCAGCAGCGCGGCTTGAGCATTTGGCTTGGCCCGCCCTTGCTCCCAGTTTTCGAGCGTCCGCACATTGGTGCGCAAGTATCGTGCAAAAAGCCCGCGCGAAAGATTCATGTCTTGTCGGATCTTTGCAAGCTCGCGAGCTGTGATCTTTGGCGCGGGTTTCGCCTTCAGCACATGCGTACGTAGCGTTCGCTTGCCGGCACGCTGATCAGCCAGAGCGTCAAACCCCTCCATCAATTCTTCAAACAGGTCACGCTTTTTCCTCATGTCTTTCTCCTCGTCTTGAGCTCGCCCTTCACGCGCTCCTTCAGTTCCGCTCGCCGCTTGGGTGACAAATCAGCCATCTCGTCCTTGCCGTACAGCGTGAACAGCCAGAACTCGGGCCCGCCGCTCCACTAGTAATAGATCACGCGCAGACCCCCGCGCTTGCCCTTGGCTCGACGGGGATCCCCGAAGCGCACCTTGCACAGTCCACCGGTTCCTCAATTGAGTCGCCAGCTTCCGGATTGCCCATCAGGGCCTCCTGCAACCGGCTAAAGGCGTCGTCATCGAGGTAGTCTTTGCGATGCCGCTCGAAGGCCGGCAACTCGATGAAGACCGCTTTCACTAGGTTTATTATACGCAGGGTACGTATAGACGCCAATATGCCGTTCAGAAGAAGACGGGATCGTCCAAGCCACTGATTTTGGAGGATAGCTGCGCGGGCACTTGTTCCAGGCCGTCGTCGAAATCAGCCTGGGATGGCTCGGCAATCCTGGAATGCGTTAGTAAGGCTCTTCGAGGCACCGAACGCGAACAGGCGCGTGCGAATTGCAAGTCAACGGCAGTGAGCACATAAGCAATAAAGTGCCGAGCGGTCTGGTCTTCTTCGTGGTACTCGCCTCGGGACTGCCAACCACACGGGCCAGCAGCGGCCGGCGAGCTATAAGGGGGAAATCCAAGCGTGAACGCCCGCCATGCGCTGAGTGAGGAGCGCACGATCTCCAGTCGTGCAGATCTGTCGCGGTCCGCTTTCGCACAGCCGGTCAATGCGCTCGATCGCGAATGGCTCGTGACCAACGGCCTGGGAGGCTTCGCGTCCGCCAGCGTCGCGCTGGCCAATACCCGCCGCTACCACGGCGTGCTGGTGGCATCGCTGCGGCCTCCGGTGCAGCGCATGCTCTTGGTGGCCAAGGTGGAACCCACGGTCCGCTACTGCGGAGCAGATTTTCGCCTGGGTTGCAGCGAGTTCGCCGACGGCACCCTCGCGCCTCGTGGTTTCGAATTGTTGAGCGCGTTTCACCTGGACGACGGGTTGCCCGTCTGGACCTACGCACTCGCCGATGCGCTGCTCGAACAGCGCATCTGGATGGCCTACGGCCGCAACACCACCTACCTGAGCTACACGCTCAAAGCGGCGAGTGCGCCGGCGGAGCTCGAGCTGCTACCGCTGTGCACCTACCGCGACTACCACTCCGAGACACACGGTGGCTGGGAGCTGGCCGTGGAGACGGAAGAGCACGGCTGCCGCGTGACCGCATTCGCCGGTGCCCAGCCGTATCGCCTGCTCGCCGACCGAGGCGATTTTGCGTTGAGCACCGACTGGTACTGGAATTTCCACCACCGGATGGAATCGCAGCGCGGGCTCGATTCCCGCGAGGACCTGTTCCGCCCCGGGCTGTTTCGCGTCCGCCTCGAACCCGGCGAGACGCTTACCCTCATCGCCACCGCCGAATCCGCTGCACCCGAGAGTGCAGCCGTCGCTCTGCAGCATGAACGCCAGCGCCGGCAGAGGTGCCTGCAGAGGGCGCCTGCGCGCGCGCCGGAGTGGATCCGCCGCCTCACTCTCGCCGCCGACCAGTTCATCGTCGGCCGCGCGCACGCGGACGGCACGCCTGGCACCACAGTGATCGCCGGCTACCCTTGGTTCAGCGACTGGGGGCGCGACACCATGATCGCACTGCCCGGGCTGGCGCTCGCCACCGGGCGCTTCGCGGAGGCGGCTTCGATCCTGCGCACTTTTGCCGCTCACGTGAGCGAGGGCATGCTGCCGAACCGCTTTCCCGACGGCGGCGAGACGCCCGAATACAACACCGTCGATGCCAGCTTGTGGTACTTCCATGCCCTCGCGCGCCTACCTCGAGGCGACCAATGATCGGGCGTGCTGCGCGAGCTCTATCCCGACGCTGAAGGCGATCATCGACTGGCATCGGCGCGGCACGCGCTATTCGATCCACGTCGACCCTGCGGATGGGCTGCTGTACGCGGGCGAACCTGGCGTGCAGCTCACCTGGATGGACGCCAAGGTGGGCGACTGGGTGGTCACCCCACGGATCGGCAAGCCCGTCGAGGTCAACGCGCTGTGGCACTACGCGCTCATCAGCATGGCCGGATGGGCGCGCACGCTTGCGTGACCGGCGCGCGGCGCTCGATTACGCAGCGCGAGGCACGGCGCGTCGCAGCGGCCTTCGCCGCCGCCTTCTGGTTCGAGGAAGGTGGCTATCTGTACGACGTGGTGGATGGCCCGGAAGGCACGCTGGATGCGCGACGGTCGCCGCGCGGATGCGAGCCTGCGACCCAATCAGATCTTTGCGGTGTCCCTGGGTACCGGGCTGCTGGATGCGCGCCGCGCGCGCGCGGTGGTGGAGACCTGCGCGCGGGAGCTACTGACGCCGGTCGGGCTGCGCAGCCTCGCACCGCGCGATCTGCGCTACGCCGGCCGCTATCGGCGGCGGCCCGCATCAGCGCGACGGTGCCTATCACCAGGGCACGGTCTGGAGTTGGCTGCTCGGCGCCGTTCGCGCTGGCGCACTACCGCGTCTATGCGAGCGCGCGCACGCACTCGCCCTATTGGAGGGTCTCGCTGCGCATCTGGACGATGCCTGCATCGGCACCATCAGCGAAATCATGGACGGCGATGCGCCGCACGCCGCCGCGCGGCTGCTTTGCGCAGGCGTGGAGCGTGTCGGAAACGCTGCGCGCCTGGCATGCGTTGTCCTCACCAAGACCGCCGACAAAGGCTTGACGCATGACTCACCAGAGTGCCGAGCACGCAGCGCCTCGCGACGCCAGTTCTCCCGCAGGCCGAGGGCTGGAAGAAGTGGGGCCCGTACCTGTCCGAGCGCCAGTGGGGCACGGTGCGCGAGGACTACAGCCCGCACGGCAACGCCTGGGACTACTTCCCGCACGATCACGCCCGCAGCCGCGCCTATCGCTGGGGCGAGGACGGCATCGCCGGCATCTGCGACGACGCAGCAGCGCCTGTGCCTGGCGCTCGCGCTGTGGAACGGCCGCGATCCGATCCTCAAGGAGCGCCTGTTCGGCCTGACCAACGGCGAGGGCAATCACGGCGAGGACGTCAAGGAGCTCTACTACTACCTCGACGCCACGCCGACGCACTCCTACCTGAAGATGCTCTACAAGTATCCGCAGCGCGAGTTTCCCTACGCCCAGCTGGTCGAGGAGAATCGGCGCCGCGGCATCGGACGCAGCCGGAGTTCGAGCTGCTCGACACCGGCGTCTTCGACGACGACCGCTATTTCGACGTCTTCGTCGAGTACGCCAAGGCCGGCGCCGGACGACATTCTGATGCGGGTCACGGTCACAACCGCGGGCCCGACGCCGCCGCCGCTGCACCTGCTGCCGCAGCTCTGGTTCCGCAACACCTGGACCTGGAAGCCGAAGCGCCGCAAGCCGCCGCTGCGCTGTCGAGCGGCGGCGCACGATCGAGGCCGAGCATCCGGAGCTGGGCAACTATCACCTGCACGCCGACGGCGACCCGGAGCTGCTGTTCTGCGACAACGAGACCAACGCCGCCGCGGCTGTGCGGCGATCACGCGCGCACGCGGCTACTTCAAGGACGCCTTTCACGAGCACGTCGTCCAGCGGCCGCATCGACGCGGTCAATCCCGCAGCGCGACGGGCACCAAGGCGGCGGTCTGCGTACTCGCTGCGAGGTCCCCGCCGGCGCGGCTCGGCGCAGTTCGGCTGCGGCTGTCGCAAGCGCGCACTGCGCAGCACCGTTCGCGGACTTCGACGCGCTCTTCGACAGCGCGGCTGCGCGAGGCCGATGCGTTCTACGCGCAGCTGCAGGCACGGCATCGACGAGCGCCGATGCGCGCGCGCGTGCAGCGCCAGGCCTTCGCCGGCATGATCTGGAGCAAGCAGTTCTTCTACTTCGACGTGCCGCAATGGCTGAACGGCGATCCGGCGCCAGCCGCCGCCGCCGCCGCGAGCGCCGCCACGGCCGCAACCGCGACTGGATGCATCTCAACAACGCCGACATCATCTCGATGCCGGACAAGTGGGAATATCCCTGGTACGCCGCCTGGGACCTGGCGTTTCACTGCATTCCGCTGGCGCATCATCGATCGCGGAGTTCGCCAAGGAGCAGCTCGTGCTGCTGACGCGCGAGTGGTACATGCACCCCAACGGCCAGATTGCCGGCCTACGAGTGGGCCTTCGGCGACGTCAATCCGCCGGTGCACGCCTGGGCGGCCTGGCGCGTCTTCCAGATCGACCGCAAGCAGCGCGGCGGCCGCGGCGACCTCGCGTTCCTCGAGCGCGTCTTCCACAAGCTGATGCTGAACTTCACCTGGTGGGTGAACCGCAAGGACGCCGAGGGCCGCAACATCTTCCAGGGCGGCTTCCTCGGCCTCGACAACATCGGCGTGTTCGACCGCAGCGCGCCGCTGCCGACCGGCGGCCATCATCGATCAGGCCGACGGCACCAGCTGGATGGCGATGTACTGCCTCAACCTGATGCGCATCGCGCTCGAGCTGGCGCTGCACAATCACGTCTACGAGGACATCGCCACCAAGTTCTTCGAGCACTTCCTGCACATCGCCGAGGCGATGACCAACATCGGCGGCGATGAGCGGCGGCGTCGGCCTGTGGGACGAGGAGGACGAGTTCTTCTACGACGTGCTGCACCTGCCCGACGGCGCGATGCAGCCGCTCAAGGTGCGCTCGATGGTCGGCCTGATTCCGCTGTTCGCGGTCGAGACGCTGGAGCCGGAGCTGCTGGACGAGCTGCCGGACTTCAAGCGCCGGCTGGAATGGTTCCTGAAGTACCGGCCGGACCTGGCGGCGCTGGTGTCGCACTGGAACGAGGAGGGCCGCGGCGAGCGGCGGCTGCTGTCGCTGCTGCGCGGCCACCGCATGAAGCGGCTGCTGCAGCGCATGCTCGACGAGACGGAGTTCCTCTCCGACTACGGCGTCCGCGCCCTGTCGCGCGTGCACGAGCACAATCCCGTACGTGTTCCGGCACGACGGCATGGACCTGTCGGTCGCGCTACCAGCCGGCGGAGTCGGACAGCGGACCTGTTCGGCGGCAACTCCAACTGGCGCGGCCCGATCTGGTTCCCGGTCAACTTCCTGATCATCGAGTCGCTGCAGAAATTCCATCACTACTACGGCGACGACTTCAAGGTCGAGTGCCCGACCGGCTCGGGAAGCTTCGTCACGCATCAATGAGGTGGCCGACGAACTCGCGCAGCCGGCTGACGCGCATCTTCCTGCGCGACGAGCAGCGGCCGCGCGCCGGTGTTACGGCGCACCACGCCGCGCATGCAGACGCGATCCGCATTTCCGCGATCACGTGCTGTTCTACGAATACTTCCACGGCGACACGCGGCCGCGGCGTCGGCGCCTCGCACCAGACCGGCTGGACCGGGCTGGTCGCGAAGCTGCTGCTGCCGCGCTACCAGCGCGCCGTGGTCGAGCCCCGCGAGGCGCCGCAACCGGCGCATGACGGCACGCCGGCAGAGCCCCGGCCCGCGCCCGGAACCCCGCGCCGCCGCGCCGCGCGCACCGGCGACCACCGCTAGAGGATCAAGCCATGGACACTCCCGCCTGCTATGCGCACCTGCCCAAACCCGTCATGCCGAGTGTGCCGCCGCAAAAGCTGCTGCTCGGCCAGAAGGCGCTGGTGACCGGCGCCAGCTCCGGCATCGGCCGGGCGATCGCGATCGCGCTCGGCGAAGCCGGCGCGGATGTGGTCATCAACTACGTCGCCGGCGAAGACAAGGCGCAGGCGCTGGCGGAGGAGATCCGCGCCACGGGCGTGCGCGCCCTCGCCCTGCGCGCCGACGTCTCGGACGAGACGCAGGTAGCAGGAGATGTTCCGCTCGATGGTCGGAGCAGCTCGGCACCATCGACATCCTGGTCAACAATGCCGGCCTGCAGCAGGACGCACCATTTCACGAGCTGACGCTTGCGCAATGGAACAAAGTGCTCGCGGTCAACCTCACCGGCCAGTTCCTGTGCTCGCGCGAGGCGGTGCGCGAGTTCATGCGCCGCGGCGTGCGGCCCGAGATCTCCTGCTGCCGCAGGCAAGATCCTCTGCATCAGCTCGGTGCACGAGGTGATCCCGTGGGCAGGACACGTCAACTACGCCGCCTCCAAGGGCGGCGTCATGCTGATGATGAAGAGCCTCGCGCAGGAAGTGGCCCCGTACCGCATCCGCGTCAACTCCATCTGCCCGGGCGCGATCCGCACTCCCATCAACATGGAGGCGTGGGATACCCCCGAGGCCTACTGGGATCTGCTGAAGCTCATTCCCTACAAGCGCATCGGCGAGGCCGACGAGATCGGCCGCGCCGCCGTGTGGCTCGCGTCCGACTACGCGGACTACGTGCACGGCATCAGCCTGTTCGTGGATGGCGGCATGACGCTCTACCCGGGCTTTGAGACCGGAGGATGAGGCGGCCCGCCCGCACGCCGCCATGAGCCTCACTCTGAGCCAGTCGCTGCGGCGGCATTGGCCCGAATACCTGATCGAGGTTTGGGCGCTCGGCACGTTCATGGTCGCGGCCGGGCTCAGCGCCACGCTTCTGGGCTCGCCCGCCTCCCCCGTCGCACGCGCGCTCCCGGGCCCGATGCTGCGCAACGTCGTGGCGGGCCTCGCGATGGGCCTGACCGCGATTGCGATCATTCACTCGCCGTGGGGCAAGCGCTCCGGCGCGCACATGAATCCGGCCCTCACTCTCACCTTTCTGCGACTCGGCAAGGTGCACCGCTGGGATGCGCTCTTCTTCATCGTCGCCCAGGTCGCAGGCGGAACGCTCGGGGTGCTGCTGGTGGCGGCCGCGCTCGGCGGCGCGTTTACTCATGCGCCGGTGAGCTACGCCGCAACGCTCCCAGGACCGGCGGGTCCGCGAGTCGCCTTCGTGGCCGAGCTCGCCATCTCATGCGGCCTGATGCTGACCGTCCTCCTGCTGTCGGGCTCGGCGCGACTTTCGCCCTTCACCGGGCTCGCCGCCGGGTGCCTCGTGGCCGCGTACATCAGCTTCGAGGCACCGCTCTCGGGCATGAGCATGAACCCGGCGCGCAGCTTTGCCTCCGCGGCCCCCGCCATGCTCTGGCAGCACTTCTGGATCTATCTGACCGCACCGGTGCTCGGCATGCTGATCGGGGCGCAACTGTTCCTCGCACTGCGCGGCTCCCGCGGTGCGGGCTGCGCGAAGCTCCTGCACCCGCCCGAGGTGCGCTGCATTCACTGCGGTTATGAGCCGGGGCAGGCGGCCGCTGCTGAAGCCCCGCCGGGCGGTCGCAGGGTCTTGCGATGAGCGCTGAGTACGACGCGATCGTCATCGGCTCCGGCGCCGGCGGCGCGGCGGCCGCCTATCGCCTGGCACTGGGCGGCCTGCGGGTGGCGCTGCTCGAGAAGGGCGGACACCTGCCCACCGATGGCAGCACGCTGGACATCCGGCGCGTGGTGCAGGCGGGGGAGTTCCTGAGCCGCGAGACCTGGGTTGACGGGCGCGGCGGCCGTCTCACCCCCGAGGAGCACTTCAACGTCGGCGGCAAGACCAAGTGGTATGGCGCGGCGCTGCTGCGCTTCGCCGATCACGAATTCCTGCCCGATGCGGCGCACGGCTGTGCGGGCTGGCCGCTCGCCGCAAGCGATCTCGCTCCCTATTACTCCGAAGCCGAGCAGCTCCTCGGCGTGCGCACCTTCCCCTGCGAGCCGGATCTCGGGCGCATACTCGCCCGCCTGCAGCGCGGCGCCTCCCCCTGGCGGGCGCAGGCCATGCCGCTCTCGCTCGCCGCCGACGTGACCGCTGACCTTGAGGAAGCCACGCACTTCGACGGCTTTGCCTCGGCCCGCAATCTCAAGGGCGAGGCCGAGCAGTCGCTGCTCGCGCGATTGCGCACGCGGGGGAATTTCACGCTGCTCGTGAACGCGGAAGTGACCGCGCTCCTTCCCTCCGCGCAATCCCCGCACGCCGTGGGAGGCGTGCGGCTCGCCGACGGTCGCGAGCTGCACAGCTCCCGCGTGATGCTCGCCGCCGGAGCACTGCACTCGCCGCGCCTGCTCGCGCGGTACCTGAAAACCACCGGGCTCGAGAGGAGCCTCCCGGCCGCGGCACACGTGGGACGCAACCTCAAACTCCATCTGCTCACCGCGATGCTCTCGCTGTCCTACAGCCTGAAGACGGACCTCATCCGCAAGACCATGCTGCTGACGCACGAGCGCTTCGCGCACTCGAGCGTCCAGCCGCTCGGATTTGACGGCGAGCTGATCGCCACGCTGTTCCCGAAAGCCGTCCCCGCTGCCCTGCGCCGTCAGCTCGGCACACGCACTTATGGATTCTTCCTGCAGACCGAGGACGGCTCCGATGCGGGCAATCGAGTCATCGAGAGCACGAGTCCCGGCGCCCCTCCAGTCCTCGACTACGACGAGAAGCGTGTGCCGCCGGCGGCGTGCGAGCATCGGCGCTTCACTGCCGCGTTGCGGCGCGCGCTCGCGGCCGCAGGACTCGTGAGCTTCATCAAGCGCATTGGCCTCAACGGCACGGCGCACGCGTGCGGCTCGCTGATCTGCGGCCACGACGCGTCCGATTCGGTCGTCGGTGCCTCGGGTCTGGTCCACGGAATGCAGGGGCTGTACGTCGTCGACGGCAGCGCTCTGCCGCGCTCGAGTCGGGCGAATCCCTCACTCACCATTTACGCCTGGGGACTGCGGGTGGGGGATCTGGTGGCGCGCCAGTTTGAGCGCGAGCGCACGCCCGCCCAGATCACGACCGCGGAAGTGTCACATGCGCCTTGAGCAGCGCCGCTCATCGCAGGTCTGGCGAGGCCTGCGCTGGCTCCGGAGCGTGTTGGCGGTCCTGCTCGTCACGCTGCCGCTCCTCGGCTCAAGCACCGCCCGAGCGGCAGGCCCGGTGAGCGCCGTCGATTCGGTCGCGATCACGGTCAGCGACGCCGACCGGGCGGTGGACTTCTACTCGCGCGTGCTCACCTTCGAGAAGGTCGCGGACCGGGAGGTGGCGGGGGAGGAGTACGAGCACCTGTTCGGGGTGTTCGGAGCGCGCATCCGCGCGGTGAGGATGCGCCTCGGCGATGAGTACATCGAGCTGCTGCAGTTCCTCGCTCCGCGTGGCCGGCCCATCGCCGTCGACTCGCACAGCAACGATCGCTGGTTCCAGCACATCGCGATCATCGTGCGCGACATGAGCGCCGCGTATGCCCGCCTGCGCAGCTTCCATGTTGAGCATGCATCCAGCGAACCGCAGCGGCTGCCGGACTGGAACCCCAATGCGGGCGGCATCGAGGCGTTCTACTTTCGTGACCCGGACGGCCACAATCTCGAGGTGCTGGCGTTCCCGTCTGGCAAGGGCCTGCCGAAATGGCACGCCCGGGGGGGCGCGCTGTTCCTCGGCATCGATCATACGGCCATCGTCGTTGCCGACACGGAGGCGAGCCTGCGCTTCTACCGCGACGTCCTCGGCCTGCGCGTCGTAGGTGCGAGCGAGAACTACGGCACCGAGCAGGAGCATCTGAACAACGTATTCGGCGCCCGATTGCGGATCACCTCGCTCCGCGCAGCGCAGGGACCGGGCGTGGAGCTGCTCGAGTACCTGACGCCGCGAACCGGACGCGCGATGCCGGCGGACACGCAAGCGAATGACCTGTGGTACTGGCAGATCGATATGCTTGCCCCGCAGCCTGCCGCGATCGCTGCCTCGCTCGAGGAAACGCATGCCGACGTCGTAACCTCATCGGCCGCCCAGCTCCACGATGGCGCGCTCGGCTGGCGCAACAGCGTGCTCGCACGCGACCCCGACGGACACGCGGTTCTCATGGCAGGCGAGCCGGTGCCCGCCGACGACCGGCGTGCTCGCTGACCCTTTGGAGGAATCGCGGTCATGGACAACAAGAACCTCCTGATTGTCGGCGGCGGCTTCGCGGGGATCCGGGCGGCCCAGGTCCTCGAGCGCACGCTGCCGCCCGAGTGGACGCTGACCCTCATCAGCCAGGAGAACTTCATCACGTTCAACCCGCTGCTGCCGGAAGTCGTAGGCGCCTCCATCCTTCCCAGCCACGTCATCGCGCCGCACCGGCAGATGATCAACTGCAGCCACGTGTGCATGGCGCAGGTCACCGAGATCGACACCGCCGCGCGCCTCGTTCATTACCTCGGTGAGGGAGCCGGCACCCTCCCCTACGACCAGCTGATCCTGGCGTGCGGGGTGAACGCGAACCTCGAGGTCGTCAGAGGCATGGCCAACTACGGACTGCCGCTGAAGACCCTCGGCGATGCCTTGTTCCTGCGCAATCGCATCATTGCGCGGCTGGAGCAGGCCGAGCTGCAGCCCGATCCCGAACACCGGCGCTGGCTGACGAGCTTCATCGTCGTCGGCGGCGGATTCAGCGGAGTGGAGACCGCGGGAGAGCTGGTCGACTTCCTGTACGCAAGCCTCAGGTACTACAGGCGCATCAGCTGCGAAGATCTGCGCATCGTACTGCTCCACGGCACGGATCGGCTGTTGCCTGAACTTTCGCCCCAACTGGGCGCCTTCACGCTACGCAAGATGAGCTCGCGCGGTATCGATGTTCGTCTCAATGCGCGCGCGGTGCGCGTAACGGACCGCGACGTGCATCTGGAGTCCGGCGAGATTATCCAGGGCGGCACGGTCATCTGCACCATCGGCACGCAACCCAATGGCCTGCTCGAGAGCATTCCGGCGGCGAAGGAGCGCGGCCGCCTGGTCGTGAATCCCGATTTCTCGGTGCCGGGGGTCGAGGGAGTCTGGGCCGCGGGTGACTGCGCCGCCGTGGTCAACGCCGTCGACGGCAAGATCTGCCCGCCCACTGCGCAGTTTGCCGAAGCCCAGGCAAAGCAGCTGGCGGTGAATATCGTGTCCAGTCTCAAGGGACAACCGACCCGAGCATTCCAGTACCGTCCCATGGGTCAACTCTGCTCGGTGGGCCACAACAAGGCGGTCGCGGAGATCTTCAGTGTAAAGATCTCCGGCTTCGTGGCATGGCTGATGTGGCGGGGCTTGTACCTGCTGCGCATTCCAACACTGGCGCGCAAATCGCGACTGTTCCTGGAGTGGAACTGGGCGATGTTCTTTCCACCCGACGTCGCGCATCTCGGCTACCGACGAACCCGGCGACGCAACCCCGTCTCCGCGCAGGACACGCGCACGAATGGCGCGCCAAGCTAACATAGAGCCGCGGGAAACGGGCGCCCGCGATTGCGTACCGAAGCAGGGGTACTGTCAGCTAATTTGCCGGCTGTAGGATTCGAACCTACGACCTACGGCTTACAAATTTTCGAGAGGCTTTTTGCGAATTTCTAAGTGATTGATCTACCTAACACTGCTCGCGGGGCATCCGTTGCATTGGTCACGACCGAGCATCGAAAAGCGCGACTGATTCCCGCAAAAGCCCCACACCTCAGTTCGCCGGTCGCCGCCGTGGCTTGTTGGCCGCGTGATCAGGATTCTCGCGTAGCTTCTGCTAGGCATTGGCCAAAGTGTCGCATAAGAGACAACGCGTACCGTCACGTATGTTTCGTCGGCGGCAAGCGGAACCTGGAACATGGTCGACGTAGTCTCTTTGGGTGCAAGTGAGAAGTCAGACTCGTTGGAGCCGAGGGCATCACGCCCGGGGAACAAGATCTCCGTATACGAGGCGGATTGAGTTGGCACAACTGGAGACGTTGTGTATCCAACCTTTTCGATTCGAACCAACCAATTGTCACCGCGCTCTAGAGTAACTTTCACGACAGCTACCTTCGGATTTGTATCGCCCTTCTCAAGTTCTAGCCGGACCGAGGTCGTTGCAAAGAGCGCACCCGCCACGACTTGGTAGATAAAGTACGCAAAGAGGGCGACGGGAGTCGTCACTTTGAATACCGTATCAATTCGTTCTCGCGCTACTGGGGATGCGTCTGCAGCCGCCAACATGGCTAAATAGACTAGCAGCCCTACGCCGACTCCGACCAACGCAAAGACTACCGCAATGTCGACCAAAGGTACTGTCTCCCCTAGGGTCACGAAGTGCCGGACCGCGTTTACAGAGGCACCGACGATAAAGAGAAATCCGCAGACTACGGCGAAGCCCACCTTGTGCTTCCGAATCCACTTGCTGCCATTGTTCAGTGGATCTTTCGTGTTTTGTGTTAGCAGCATGGAGAACTCTCGGGGCATTTCAGCGCGTCACCCTAGCATGGATGCACTGCAGCAACGAAGATAGCGAAATACTCCGCATTGACTTGCTTTGCAAAGCGCCCTCACCATCGGGCCAGCGACGGCCATACCATGACATCCATGGCCGGGACCGACGTCGACAGCGAAAGAATAAATCACGCGGGATCGCTCACCAACAAGCTAAGCGCGACGCAAGGAAGGAATACAGTGACAACATCCAACACTCCCATCATTGATCCGGATGCTCCCCGTCAATGCGACATCGTGATGAAGGGCGGCATCACGAGCGGTGTCGTCTATCCCAAGTTGGTAGCAATGCTGGCCCGCGAGTATCGATTCCGAAATGTAGGGGGTACGTCGGCGGGCGCGATTGCGGCGGCTGCAACTGCAGCGGCCGAGTATGGCCGACAACACGGCAACAAGGGCGCGTTCGACACACTTGAACAGCTCCCTAAGTTGTTGTCCAGCGGGGCGAAGAATGCGAAAGGCTCCATGCTCTTTAATCTCTTCCAACCAGTATCGGCGCTGAAGCGCCATTTCGGCGTGCTGGTGTCGATGCTCAACGCCAAAAACCCCCTGTCACGCGTCATGTGGGGCCTTTGGGGTCTAGCTTCCAATTTCGCTCTGTGGGCGCTGACTGGCAGCGTCGTCGGCCTCCTCCCATTGGCGGCCCTATACGTGTGTTTTGACTTCGGTTCACGAGCCGGATGGGTGCAAGTCATCGCGGCGGTGTGGTGCATCGCGATCGCTGCAATATCTGCGATAGTCATTGCGCTTCTGCGATTTGTATTTACCGCTCGAGATAGCCTCATCGCCAACGACTTCGGCTTTTGCTCAGGCCTGGCAACGACGACACAGCGGCGCGAGGGGCCGGAGGCGCTCACGTCGTGGCTGTTCGGCTACTACCAACAACTGGCGAGTCTGCCGGTCGGGCAGCCTCTTACGTTCGGTCATCTCTGGGGTGATCTGTCGGCGGCTCCGGAAGGCCCACCGCGTCCGTCGCGTAACATCGATCTGCAGATGATGACGACCGCGCTGAATATGGAGCGGCCGTACGCATTCCCATTCCGAACGGGAGAATTCTATTTCGATCCGAGGGAACTCGCGAGGTTCTTCCCGGACGCGGTAGTGACGCACCTGGTGGATCACGCCGCAAGTCCGACGCGGGACGGCAAGAAAGTGTTCTACCAAGGAACGCACTTAGTTCAGCTACCAGAGGCGCGAGCCCTACCCGTCGTTCTCGGTGTCCGGATGAGTCTTAGCTTTCCGATTCTCTTGCAAACCATCCCCCTTTACGTGGTCGACTATTCATTGCAGCGCAACCAAGGCAAAGAGGCAACCGAGCTTGAGGCAACGCGAATTCTTTTCTCTGACGGAGGCCTGTGCAGCAACTTCCCACTACATTTCTTCGACGCGCTGCTTCCAATGCGACCAACGTTTGCCGTCGATCTGACGCAATTCCCGCCCGAGCACAACGACCCAATCAAGGACCGAGTCTGGATGCCGAAACCCAACGCCGCCGTGCGTCACTACATACCGCCGCTAAGCGCCGAGCGCAGCTGGCGCGCGTTCGGGGAAGTTCTGGGTTCAATGCTGGACGCCGCGCGCTGCTGGCGCGACAATTTGCAGCAAGACGTGCCTGGGTATCGAGAGCGAATCGTTCACGTGCGGCAAGCACCGGATGAGGGCGGTCTCAATCTGAACATGCCTCAACCAACAATCGAGGCTCTGGGAAACGCAGGTTCGGCGGCAGCTGATTGCCTCATTGATTGTTTCCTATATGCTGCACAGCCGCAGCAAGCTCAGGGTTGGCACGCCCATGAATTTATACGCCTGCGGTCTCTGCTAGCCGTTTTACAACCGAACTTGACGCACTTAAGCAACGTCGTGCAGGCGCACTACGCAAGCGTCGTTCGCTCGCAGTCTCCTCCGGTCTATCCGTTTCGATCCGTAGCTCAGCAAGCCACGGCCGAAGCGATCCTTCTCGGACTGGCGGCGGTGGCCACCGCGAGGGCCACGGGTGGTGTCGATTTGTCGATCGGGGCGCCGCGGCCCGCGCCCGATCTTGGAATCGACGCAAAACCCTAGCGTAAGTTGCGCCACGCGGCCGTAGCCGAACTGGGAACGATCGGGACGCAGATTTGAACTCGCGGCCAACGGTTACAAGATCTTCCAGGGATTTTTTTTGCGTTTCGTAAGTCACTGATGTAACTCACACTACTCGCGAGGCACCTGTTGCATTTGTCACGACTGAGCAGTGAAAAGCACCCCTGATTCTCACAAAAGTCCCCACAACCAACAGTTCTTTTCATGAAGCGGTCGAAGCGACTCTACTGCTTGAGCAAATGCTTCGCCAAAGGCTTGGTCGCTTCCTTTTTCAGCGTCAGGTGCATGCGCTCATGGCGGCCGTTCTGCTCCGGATGTGCGGCGACACCGCCTTCAACGATCCTCGGTCTATCAACGACGAGACTGACCGCGGCCGCTCCTTTCCAGAGGACGTTGTAGGCCACTTTTGCAAGGGCAACAGAACTACGTCAATCTGGGGCGCTACAGCACTCAGCAAGAAGTCTTATCGGGTGTCCTCCCTTAGGGCATGACACGTCCGCTCGTGAGCCTACTCACCTCAGTCGCCACCCGCTCTATCTGTACTGCTCTATTCTGGCAGCACCACTTGTAGTCGATATTGCTGAACGGCCAGTGATGTAGTCCCACCACGACGTTGTCCTTCCCAAGCACCGGGGATCCCGAACTACCTCCTTTCGTATCGCACGAATGCCCGAAATCGGTCAATTCGTTTGCCGAGGCGCCGGGCGCTATCGCGGTCGTTACGTAACAACCATCCCGAGCCACCTGTTTGGGCTCGCTGATTCCAGGGTACTGAACCACATAAATCGCATCTCCATTCTTCAATTCACTTGGTTTTAAGATCAAGTGTCGCCAATGAGCAGAGTCGCCTGGCGTACCGGTAAGGCGAACGATTGCAAAATCCCAGCTTGGATCAACGCGTTCCAGCTGTTTACAGCGAAACGTTTTGGCGGGGGACTCATCGTCTACGGCAGGATCCCAATCGAATAGGGCCAGCATACTAAGGCAGATATTGCGGTTGGGAATGCAGTGCTCGTTTGTCACGAGGAGGTCGTCGCTCACCATGAATCCCGTACAGGTTTCGTTCGAGTCAGGGCCCACTCCACGCAATTTCGCAACGCTTTCGGCTACCCGTTGGAGTGTCGTGTCGGCAGAATAGGCAGTTATTGGCCGCAGTTTCGGATTGTTGCGGTCGATTAAGCTTTCAATTACTGCTCCTGGCGCGTCATAAACCGCTTTGTCAACGGTAAAGCTCAGTCCCGTGGGCCGTTCTCCAACAACTAGCGACAAGACAACAACTCGTGCGAAGTCGCCCCGAATTATTGGGGTCCATAGTTCGACGGAGGCGTTAAATTCGGCCTTCGAGTAGGTCACCACCCGCGTAAGATTCTTCCTAAAGACCACAACCTGATAATCAATCATCGAGGAGTCGACGATATTCGATATGTGTAGCCGAATCCAGCGAGCGCCAAACTGACTCACAGTGGTCGACCAGGCCTCATCTGTTTGCACGTGCTTTATACCGGGCACGTGAACTGTGAGTGTTCTAACAGCACCTTCTCGCGCGGGTGCCAACGTCGCTGCCTTCTCAAGGCTCGGCACCATGCGCGGCATCGTGACCGCAATAGCAACGAAGACGATTGCCGCCATGCGAGCACACGCGGTCGGGGCCTTAATAGTTCCGTTTGCACGTTCCACGTTTGGAACCTCTGACCAGCCTCAATGGAAAGCAAGCTCCAGGATGAAACAGATGTTCTACTTGCCCTTTGCCGCGGACGTTCCGCCAGAAGACTTGCCGCCAAGCGCCTGAGCAATAGCATCGTTAACCGCCTTGGAGTTGTCACTCACGGCTTTGCTTGCCGCGCCAAACGTATCACCGCCAGATCCCACCTCGGTTACAAGGGCGGTTATTGTGAGCGACGAGACCCCGCTGCAACCTTTCACAGCCGTGCAGCGAGCTTGTTCGGTCTTGCTGCGGGGAACGCTGGGAAACCAGGCGGAACTAATGTGCATCCTTTCCGCCAGCTTCTTGGGATCGGTCTCCTTGTCGATTACGAGGCCAGGAAATACCAACGTTTTGTCTGCGACCATCGTCGTTGACGTTTCGTCCTTGTCGTTGAGCGTCGTAGCTTCGATCTTAATCTCGATGGAGACGTCCACCTTTTTCGTTGTCTTGTCTGTCCTCGCCGCAGCTTTTACCAACCGAACGGCCTCTGTCTTGATCTGCCACGCGGTGCCCGACGGGTTGGGTTCTAGGCTACCTATCCACTGAAATGCTGTCGGATCAGTACCTTTGGAAGTCTTCACCGTTCTCTTGAGGTTCAGGCAGCGGAAAGCAAAGCTGTCGTATGGTTCCGCAGCGTTGGTCCCCTTTAGGTAAAACGCCGGCACGTTAGATTGTCCTTGATAGGTAGCTGTAAATTCCCTTTTCTTTGCGTCCAAGTAGCCTTGGATCTCACTCTCGGCAATGCTCGCTATAACCCCAATGCCGGCTATAACGGCCGCTCCAGCCTCAACGGGTTGACCAGTGCAATCAGCATCGGCGGTAAGCGCCAAGACAACTTCGTCTGTATCGTGCTGATAGCTGTCAGGCGCCGATTGAAATGTTGCAGCGCGCCACAAACTGCACGCTGAAAGTGCGAGAGCGCCCGCAAGCACTGTCAAGGTGGTGCAAAGCAAGCTTATGGGCGTCCTGTGGGGACCGGGTGTATTCATACTTGTTCCTCGGCGATTCGAACCGCGCGTGTTGCAGCATTAAACAGCGGATTGTCGAAACGTGGTGTCTTGACCGTCGTTGTGGCGCCGACGCCTAAACCGCTGACTCTAGTTATCAAGGTTGCGGATTGGCGCGACGTAATCTGCGAGTTGAGGTAAGTCGAATGCGAAGTCGCGACCGTTCAGGTTGTCCCCGAAGTTCACTCGCACGCGTTGCGGAGGGTCGTCGACCGCGACCACGCGATGACTAAGCGCACCAGCGTCATCATCTGGCGCTTCCTCGTGATAGTACAGGTCGTAAAAACCATTCTTCCGGCGTTGGATACGCTTTACGGCCGCCCACTGAACTACAAATGCGCGATGAGACATGACGTCCACTACATGTAAAAGCACCTGCGAATTCATGATCGCTCCCGAAAAGGGTTCCTTCCGGTCCACAACGAACTGCCCATGTTCATATGCCAGCGCTCGGTCTATGTTGAGGCGGCCGCTGAACACATCGATCCCGTCACAAAGATCGGCGGTATACAGGAGCCTATTCTTGGCGACGAGCGGACTGATTTGGTCGTTTTTCGCAAGTAGCAGCGAAAGAGCGCCGGTCACCAGAGGCGCCGCTTGCGAGGAGCCGCTCAAGAGTCCGGTCCGATTGCCGGCAATTGCACTGACGATATTTAAGCCGGGTGCTGCAATGTCGATACCGGGTCCGTGGTTACTGTCCGGGAGAAGATGCGGACATCCTGGCTGAGGTGTTAAGTCGGTCGCTGCGACAGTAATTACATTCGGAGCGTCTAGACACACGGGCCGAGCCGTGCACGAGCGCGGCCGCTGTACTCGTTGCAGCAGCTTCTCGCTGGCGGCCACTACAAATAAGCGATTTCTGCCGGAGTGACGTATGAAGTCCTCGATTAGATCGCTTGCGGCAGCTGGTTGGTGGGGATCGACTGTAAACGGATAACTAAAGCTTAGATTGAAGATCCGTGGCCCCCCCTTTTCTTGAAGAATCTCGTTCAACTTCTCTATTACTTTGGAAACATACGATGCATCGTTAAATGAATCGGGAGAGATTTGTACTGTGTCAACGAACGCGCTGGGGTTGATGCCGGGTCCTGAAGGTGCATTTCTGCGGGAGGCAATCAAACCCACCAAGTGGGTGGCGTGATCCCGGTCAATATCAGCTTGAGCAAGTTCACCACACTTGGTCGCGAGGGGACTCAAAAGCATTGTATCGGGAGCTTGCGCGTTAAGTATGTGGAGGCGTCCGGAGTCGAATAAGCAGTGGCGCGGGTACATCCAAACATCGACGATGGCAACCGTAACGGAGTACTGGCTGCCAAGTGGTGCGTTTCTCGCGAACGGGTGACTTATTAGCCTAAGGATTGTCTGTCGGTCCCCGCGCGACGATTCTGCAATTTGAGCGGTTACCGACTCTGCGTGCCAACTGGTTGAGCCGGGATCGGCTTGTTTGGTGGGAAGCAGGAGCGCATTTCTTGGTAATTCGGCTAGCGCATCGTGCAGCGCAGGTCGCGTCATCCATACAGGTATCGCGATCGGAATCGTTGTGCGAAAGGCGCGCGCCGGCACCTGGATCCACCCTTCGAAGGTTGGAGACAGTAGTGAACGCTTGTCAGGGTTGAGGTTTAACAGTGTTTGCTTGCAGCTAGCGTCGAATTGATCACACCCGTGCAGGTTGTCAACAACGATCGACTCAAGAGATGCATGCTCTGCTTTTCTAGTCGCCCGGACCTGACGTACTTGCTCGAAGATGATGGCTGGTACTATCAGCGAGTCTTCGCTTGCCAAAGTCCAGCGCGGCTTGAAAAGCACTTTGCACTTGCGTGGATTCAGACCACAAAGGAACGCGTCGACGTCGTATGGAAAGTATTGGCCGTAATAGAGGCCATTTTGCCGCATTACCTCTTCAGGCCTGGTATTTCCCACGGGGCTTACGACACGGGTAGGGATCTCAATCCTGTGTTCCCTAAGACTCGTCAACGCTGCATAGAGCTCGGCGAACTGCCGACCGAGCTCTATTGGATGGGATTCGCGTGTTTGCCAGAAGATTGTCTCTTGTCGACTCTTGCGGCCGGTGTCGTGCCTCGTTGCGGCCGATTGCCCAACAGCCATTGACCAAGCGAACCCACTCACCAGGGCGAGTAGGGCCGTCCAACAATGGCCCATTCGGCCGCAGCGGCGCGCAGAGCTTACTAGGGTGACGCAAATTGAATCTGGCGCGCTGCGCCGAGGAGCCACGTCTAGCTTAGAAAGCTCCGGCAGACACGTCACGCCTATACCGTTCATTTTTGCGGGTCCACCGCGCAAGTGTGCTAGAGGCTCCCTGCGTGAGATCGCGACAGCCCAAGCCCGTGCGCACAGTGGGTACCTTCAGCCATTCGGCTGGAGAGAGCATTCTCCACCAATCCCCACGTACCGCAAAGGTACATTCCTCCCTTGTACCCTGTCGCCGCGAGACCATTTATCTCACCTGCTGCATTGCGGAAATCATGTTATGGCGCTCCCTCGTGTCCCGTCGGAAGACAACAACAAAGTCCTGGCCGGTCCATTCCCCGGCGCTCAATCTTTCGTCGTCGGTACGCACCTACGCCCTGAACTGAAGAACACCGAGCGGTAACGGGAGACCGTACTTGTCGCAGGTCGAAACAATCCGACCCGTCGACGGAACCGTGGCCGCAGTCGTTAGAGAGCTGAAATCGACGCTACGATCTCCTCCATGCTGACGATGGAACTGGCGCAGTTTGGGATATTGATGGCGAGAGCGGCGTGCATATCCTGATCCGAGTAGCTCGCAGTCGCATCCTTCACCATCGTGATCTCGTAGCCAACAACCTTGTGCCCGCTGAGCGCGGCACCCGCTGGCGCTGCCGCCAATCCGGGGCCGATCGTGCCGCTGCCTGGCGGCGCAGGCGGAGGGCCGTGGCTTAGGGAGCTCAGGTGGTCTCCCACTGCCTACCACCGCAAACGGAGGAGTGGCGGTACGGGGGAGGGCACGCAGGGACCTGAACGCGGCTCGCATCTCAGCGGCGAAGAGCTCGGGCTGCTCCCAGGCAGCGAAGTGGCTGTCCTCATCGACCTCGTGAAAGCAAGCCTCATGACTGCGCAGGTCGACCTGCGGCCTCTCGACCCCCACGTCGGTTCTATCGGGAGAACGTCTCGATGATCGCCTCGGCGAAAGCGTCGGCGTTCTCGTCGAGCGCGAAGTGGCCGCCGTCGAAATAGCGCAGCTCGGCCGTCGGCACATCCAGCTTCACCGGTTCCGCGGCCGCCGGCACGAGGAAAGGGTCATTTCGCCCCCAGAGAATGAGCGTCTTCGGCTGCCAGTCCTTCAGATAGGCGTTCCATTCCGGGTAATGCGGGATGTCCGCCTCCATGTTCATCAACAACCTCGACATGAAGACCCGCTTCTCCGGGATCGAGAATGCATAGGCGTCGATCGTCCAATAGTCCGGATTCAGGGCCTCGGGCCGGCGCGCGCCCGCCTGGTGAAGAAACATGTCGCGGCCCATTCGAATGAACCATCTTGGAATATTGGACCCTGCATTCCCCCCGACCCAGCGTCAATGCCAACGCGGAGAAGCACTATATTAGGGCGGATCAGGCACCGCCTTGCCCGGAAATTTTGACGCGTAAAACCTTCGAACGTCCTGCGGACAGAGAAACCGGAGGGTAATCCCTACACCTTGGAGGAGCGTCAGCCAATCTAGCCACTTGCAATCAGATGCCTGCCAGATTGGCGGTCTTTCAGCATGAGCCGCTGCGACAGCCACAAACTTCCGGTCGGCCGGATCGATCACCGCTTGGACGGCATCCGGAATCTCAGCAAAGGAATCTGGCTCGTTTTCGGTAATTGGCACTTGAAGCACGCGAGTCGCATTCGCGGAGTTTTGCAAGATCCACTTAACAAAGGCATCCCCAACCCGTCTGCCGACGGTGGACATCGTTTTGCTTTGATACTCACTTAGGATGCGATAGGCGTCATCGATAACAATTTGGTCTGCCTCTCGCAACGCCAGTAATCCATCGACACAGGTCATTACGCAATTTGGTGTGACTTCAGAATGGGCCTCGTTAGCACATCGACAAGATGTTCAGAGGAACTCGCATTCGCGAGAGCACTGCAACGGACAATCTCGCCAAAGCCCAGGAGCAACTCGCCAGGCGGATAGACGCGATCCGCAGCGCGCGAGTCTACGGGGTGAGGCTGGATCGTACGTTTCGTGCAGCGGCAACGAGGTTCCTGGAGGAGAACCAGCACAAGAGGACGATTCGGGAAGACGGCCGCCTGCTCAAGTGGCTGGATCCCGTCATTGGTGATCTGCCGCTGCGGCAGGTGCACATGGGAAGCCTGCAGGCGTTCGTCGCGAAGCGGAAAGCGAGGGCGCAAAATCCCGCACCATCAACAATGCGCTCGCGCTGATCCGGCACATCCTGAATCTCGCCGCGTCCGAGTGGCGCGACGAGCAGGGACCGACCTGGCTCGAGTACGCACCGAAGATCAAGCTCCTCCAGGTCAGGGATGGCCGGAGCACCTTACCCGCTCTCGCGCGAGGAACAGACGCTCCTGCTTCCAGGAGCTGCCTGATCACCTCGCGCGGATGGCGTTCTTCAAGGTGAACACCGGGTGCCGCGATCAGGAGGTATGCGGACTAAAGTGGGACGATGAGGTGAAGGTGCCCGAGCTCGACACGTCCGTGTTCATCATCCCGGGAGATCGGGTGAAGAACGCCCAGGATCGACTGGTTGTCTCAACCGCATTGCCCGGTCAGTGGTGGAGGCTCAAAGGGGCCAACACCCGGACTATGTGTTCGCCTACGTGCCGAAGCGAAGGAATGCCGAAGCCAGGCGAGCAACAGAAAGGGGCGATCCCAGTGCGCGTGTTCAGGATGAACAACTCCGCGTGGCAGAGCGCGCGGGCGCGGGCAGCCGACAAGTGGGAGCAGCAGGCGGGACTCCGGCACCGGAGGGGTTTCGGAAAGTGCGCGTGCACGATCTGAAGCATACCTTCGGCCGAGGCTTACGGGCGGCGGGCGTCTCGTTCGAGGACCGGCAGGACCTCCTCGGCCACAAGAGTGCTCGCATCACGACGCACTACTCGGGGCCGGAGCTTGCCAACCTCATCGGGGCGGCGGAGAAGAGGACAAAAAATTCCCGCAAATTCCCGCAAAAATCGGTTTACGGCGCCGGATGGGATGAGTCAGGGATGAGTAAGATGTTGATCTTGTTTGTTGTGCTTTCGGGCACATAGGTTACAGAGTATTCCGATCACATCGCTGACACTTTTGGGCTTTTGCGGGAGACGCAGATGCCCTGGCAGGAGTGTCAGAAGATGGACGAGAGGCTGCGTTTTGTCGCCCGCTTGCTCGAAGGGGAGAAGATGGCGGCGCTGTGCCGCGAGTTCGATATCTCTCGCCAGACGGGCCACAAGTTTTATAAGCGATACAAGGATCTGGGCCTTCAAGGCCTGACCGATCGCTCTCGGCGACCCTACCGCCAGGCCAACCGCCTACCCGAGCGGGTGGAGTCCCTGATCGTTCAGCTTCGCAGAGAGCACCCCAGCTGGGGTGCTCCGAAGATCCGCGAGAAGATCAAGCGCCTGGGTCTGGGAGTCAGTCTGCCGGCCATCAGTACCGTGCATGCGGTGCTTGATCGGCACGGTCTGGTCAGCCGCGGACGGCGCCGCCATCACTTCAAGGCTGAAGGAACCGGCCTGTCCCGACCGGATCAGCCCAATGATCTGTGGTGTGCCGATTACAAGGGTGAGTTCATGCTCGCCGATCATCGCTACTGTTATCCCTTGACCATCACGGACTTCGCCTCGCGCTACCTACTGTGCTGCGAAGGCCTGCAGAGCACCCGCGAGCACTTCGCCTTCAGTGTCTTTGAGAGAACCTTCAAGGACTACGGCCTGCCGCGCGCCATCCGCAGCGACAACGGTGTGCCCTTCGCCAGTAGCAGCGCCTTCTTCGGCTTAAGCAAACTGTCCGTGTGGTGGCTGCGTCTGGGGATCGCCATCGAGCGCATCAAACCGGCACACCCCGAGCAGAACGGCAGGCACGAACGTATGCATCTGACCTTGAAGAAGGAAGCCACCAAGCCGGCCGGAAAAAACTTCCTGCAGCAGCAGGCGCGCTTCGATGCCTTCACCCGCGTCTACAACCACGAGCGCCCGCACCAGGCTCTGAACATGCGCTACCCGGCCGAGCTCTACAGGCCTTCCACCCGCCCCTACACCGGCCTGCCTGCGCTCGAATATCCCTTCCACGATCGCACCGTCATCGTCACGCAATGCGGTCGTCTATGCTTCGGTCGACGCAAGATCAACCTCAGCCAGGTCTTTGCCGGTCAGGCCGTCGGCGTTAGGGAAGTCACCGATCACATCTGGCTGATCAGCTTCATGCACTACGATCTGGGCTTCTTCGACGATCAGTGTACCCGCGTCGAATGTGCCCCCAATCCCTTCAGTGCTAAGGTGTCAGCGATGTGCCCGGTATAAATCGTCAGCGATGTGACCGGAAAGGACCTGTGAATGTTGGTGCCGGCTGAGAGATTTGAACTCCCGACCAACGGTTTACAAAACCGCTGCTCTACCACTGAGCTAAGCCGGCATGGATAGGTGCCCCGCAGGGACTTGCGGATTCTACAAGCTGTTGCGGCAAGACCGACGGGTACGCGCTTCAGCGCAGTTTCGGCGTCCCGGCTGCCTGCGCGCTCGTCTTGTCGGCCGCTGCGCGCCCGCGCGCGGCTGCTCCGGAACTCATCGCCGCAGCGCGGCTCGGGGGTGGGGGACGGACCGTCGCGGGACAGGGCTGCACGGCAATGTGCGAGCTCACCCCTTCGGCGAAGAGCTCCTCGAGCCGCGCAGCAGTCATTCCGGGGGGACCCGCGAGGTCCACCCAGTAGTTCGTCCCGGGGAGTTTCCGCTCGGCGACCTCGGCCTCGAGTCCCGTCTGCTGGCGCACCCCCTGCGCGTGCTTCTCGGCGCGGGCGCGCTCGCTGAAGACACCGAGCGACAGGCGACGGCCGGAGTCGGGTGGCTCGGACATCACGAGCGCATCCTTGATGCCGTTGCGCGCGAGCGTGTCGAGTGCCTTGTCCGCCTCTGCCTGGCTCTGCATGCCGCTGACGTACACCCAGTACCCCGCAGAGATTTTCCCTTCCTCGGCGCGTTGCCTCGGATCGAAGCCCCTCGCGCGTAGCGCCGCTGCGGCACGGACGCTCGCGTCGGGATCTGCGAAGGGTCCGAGCGACAGACAGGCGGCGGACTCGTTGAGCGCCGTCTTCTCGGCCTCGGCCGGCGGGGGCCGCGGCGCCGGCGCTAGCTCCTGGGCGAGCTTCAGACGCGGGAGCTTTGCGAGCGCCTCGTTGACCGGCGGCGGCGGGGGCACATCGACCCAGTGCGCCCATGCGAAGTACGCAAGATTCGCGAACAGCAGCGCAAAGAAGACGGTGCGCACGGATGCCAATTGTAGATCAGCGGCGGCGCCTGGGGCTCTCCGCGTGCGCGAGCACCGCGAGGCCCCGGAGCACCAGATCGGGCACGCCCACGCTGGCGCTCTTCACCAGCGGTCGCACGGCCGCGCGACTCGCCCCCGGTCAGCACGACGAGCGGCTTTCGCCCGATGAGCGGCACGGCTTCCTGCACCGCGCGATCGACGAGCCCCGCGGCCGCGTAGCGGGCTCCCCTGAGGACGCCTGCGCGCGTGGAACGCCCGAAGAGCCCTGCTCCCCCGCGGGTCCCGCCGCGTGCGCGGCGACGAATGCCCTGCGTCCTGTCGAGGAGCGTCTCGATCATGAGCGCCGGCGCCGGAATGATCACGCCGCCGCGATGACGGCCGAGCGCATCGATGAGATCGACCGTCATCGCAGTCCCGACTCCCACTACGCACACCGCGACCCCTCGGAAGAGATGATGCGCCCCGACCGCCGCCACGAACCGATCGACCCCTAAGCGCCAGGGCTCGAGATACCCCACGCTCACCCCGGCCGCGCGCCGCGGCACCTTCACGAACTCCGCCGCAATACCGGCCCGACGGGCCGCCTTGGCGAGCGCGCGGTTGACGTGCGCGCCGGCGACGCTGGACACCAGCATGCGCCGGGGAGGTGCCTTGCGGCCGAACAGGCGCCGCCGGTAATCCGCCGCGCCCCACCCCGAATGCGCTGCCGCGTGGCGCGCCCCGAGCCTTCCGGCCTCGCAGCGCGCCCACTTGATGCGGCGGTTGCCGATATCCACCAGGAGCACGGTCACGGCTACGGCCTCACCGTCACATCGCCCGAGATGAAGCGCCTGATGCCCTGGGGCGTCTCGAGGAGGAGCGCGCCGTGCAGGTCGATGCCACGTGCCACCCCGCGCGCGGTCCCGTCCGGGGCGCTCACATTCACGTCTTTCCCACGCAGGGCATCCGCCGCGTGCCACTCCTCGAGGAAGGGCTTGAGCCCCTCGCGCTCGAACTGCATCAGCCCCAGCACGCACTCGCTCACCAGCGCCGCCGCCAGGGCGTTGCGCGAGGGCGCGAGGTGCCCGGCACTCGCCAGATCGGTCGCCGCGGTGCCAGCTTCCGCGATTCGCAGCAGGAACTCGCTCCCCAGGGCGACGTTGAGCCCGATGCCGATGACCACGCAGGCGGGACCCGAGGACTCCGCGCGCAGATCGATCAGCACTCCGGCGAGCTTGCGCTCGCCGATGAGGAGATCGTTCGGCCACTTGAGCGCAGCGCCCTCGACTTCGAGCTCACGCACCACCCGCAGCGTGCACACGCCGATCACGAGGCTCAGGGCACCGAGGTCCGGGGGCACTTCGCGGAACGCCCAGCTCAACGACAGGCAGATCGCCCCGCCGGGCGGGGCAATCCATGCGCGGCCGCGCCGGCCGCGGCCTGCAGACTGGTACTCCGCGAGCAGGACTTCGCTCGTCCCGCTCGGCGGATTAGCGCGCTCGAGGAGCCTCGTGTTCGTCGACGGAATCGACCAGGCCGCCTCGATGCTTCTCACGTGATCGCGCACGTGGCGTGCGAGGCGCTCGCGGATCCTCGCCGGATCGAGCGGCTCGCTCCCGTGCGCCAGGCGATAGCCGCGATTGCGCACGGCCTGCAGCGTCGCACCGAGCTCGCGCAGCGACCCGCAGGCCTTCCACACGGCGCTGCGGCTCACCCCGAGCGCCTGCGCCAGCTCCTCACCGGAGTGAAAGCGGCCATCGGCGAGGCGGCTGAATACCTGCGCGACGAGCGGGGTGTCCGGCGCCGGCGCGGGGAGCGCCTGTGGGGCTTGCGCGCTTCGGGGCATGTCAGGCCGCTCCCCGGCGCGTGCCGAAGAGCCACAGACGCCGGGCGCGCGACTCCGTCCCCGCACGCATGCGCGCGATATTCGCGCGGTGCGTGAACGCGATGAGGAGCACCGCCAAGGATCCCGAAGGTGAGGAGCGGGGCACCGGCATGCCCGAGGGCCATCGACACCGCGAGCGCAAGAGTTGCGACCATCGAGCCGAGACCGACGAAGCCGGTGAGGATCACGGTGATGAGCCACGCCACGATCATCGGCAGCACCAGTCGGGCATTGATGCCGAGCACCGCCCCTAAGAGCGTCGCCATCCCCTTGCCGCCCCGAAAGCCGTACCAGAGCGGATAGACGTGTCCGAGCATGACGGCGAGGGCGCAGACCGGCACGCACCAGGCGCTCAGCTCGGGTGCCGCGGCAATCTCCGGCGGTACCGTCCAGCGGGCAATCACTCCCGTCGCGATCCAGCCCTTCACCGCATCGATGAGGAGTACCACGAGCGCGACCTTGGTCCCGAGCGTGCGCAGCGCATTGGTCGCGCCGGCATTGCCGCTGCCGTGCTCGCGGATGTCGACACCGCGCAGCCGCCCGATGAGGAGGCTCGCGACGACCGAGCCCAGGAGATATGCCACGCCTGCCTTGACGAGGAGCTCGATCATGCGTGGCGAAACACTTCGGCGAGCATGCAGCGCACACTTCCCCCGCCGAGGGTCTCGATGGTGGGCACGGGGACGGCGAGCACGGCATCGGTGCAGCCCGAAAGCTGTGCGAACACTTCCGGCGCGAGCGTCCGTCGGGCGCTCTCCGACATCACGAGCACGCGTGAGTCCCCGAGCGCCTCGTCCCAGGTGCCGAGCTCGAGCATGTTGCCGGCGAACTGCTCGATCTCCGTATGACCGATCTCGATGATCTCGCGGCCGCTGGCGCGCAGTCGCGCCAGCACTCGCTCGCGGTCCGAGGGAGCAATCGTCTGTGTGCCGATCACCACCACGCGCGCGCCGATGAACATCATGACGTTCGTGTGATAGAGCGGCACGCCCGCGCGATTGGCGGCGCTGAAGGTCACCGCCTCGTACTGAAGCTCGCGCGCCCACTGCGCCACGAGCTCCGGGTGCGTGCGCGGAGATATGCACGCATAGGCCACGCGCTCCACGTGATCGAGCACGAGGCTCCCGGTGCCTTCAAGAAACTTGCCCTGCGCCTCGTGGTGCGTGAGGTCGAGCTTCCTCGCCACCGTGAACCCGAGCTCGAGCACCACTGCCTCGATCACTTCCTCTCGCCGCTCGGGACGGCGGCTCGCGCTCTGCATCGGGTAGAGCACGAGTGTCCCGTCCTCGTGAAAGCTCAGCCAGTTGTTGGGAAAAACGGCATCGGGCCGCGCCGGTGGGGTACGGTCATCGACCGCGCACACACTCACCCCCTCACTCGTGAGCGCCCGCAGCAGCTGCTCAAACTCCGCACGCGCCTGCGCCGCCGCGCCGGCGGCCTTCGGGCCCTCCCGCTGCTGGAAAGTGTTGGTGGCGGCGGTCTCTAGGTTGTAGCCAAACGCCGCCGGGCGGACCATGAGGACCGCATCCGCGCACTGCTGCCGCGGCGCGGCGGCCTTCGGGATGGGCGATCCGCTGGAGGACATGGCCCATTCTCGCACGTCCCGAAATCACTTCGGGATCGGGCGCGCTCAGGTGGGTTTCAGGCGCGCAGCGCCACGTGCTCCCCCGACCCCGTCGCTTCGAGCTCGAGGAGCGGCAGGCGCTGGGTGAGATCGAGCGGCTGCTGGTAGAGGTAGCGCAGGCAGTCCTGCGCGGGCGCCGGGCGGGCGAAGAGATAGCCCTGCGCGTAAGTGCAGCCGAGCTGGCGCAGCTTCTCGAGCTGCGGCCAGCCTTCGATGCCCTCGGCGACCACCTGGATGTGAAGGTGCCGCGCCATGGCGATGATGGCACTGACGATGGCGAGGTCGCTCATGTCAGTCACGAGATCGCGTATGAAGCTGCGGTCGATCTTGAGGGTGTCCACGCGCCAGCGCTTGAGGTAGGAGAGGCTCGAGTAGCCGGTGCCGAAGTCGTCGATGGCGATGTGCACGCCGAGCTCGCGCAGCTTCGCCACGGCGTCCTGGCTGGCCTCGCGGGCACTCGCGTCGCGCCGCTCGAAGACGGCGCTCTCGGTGATCTCGACCTGCAGCATGGAGGGATCGAACCCGTATTCCTCCGTAAGGCGGGCGATCGAGTCGACGAGATTGCCGCGCTGCAGCTGCACGGCGGAGACGTTGAACGCCACAGGCACGAGCTTGCCCTGCGCCTGCCGCCACTGCGCCATGTCCTCCATCACCCGCTGCAGCACGAAGTCGCCGATGGGCATGATGAGGCCGGCCTCCTCGGCGACGCTTACGAAGCGCTCGGGACGCACGTAGCCGTGGCTCGGGTGCTTCCAGCGCAGCAGTGCCTCGAGCGCGATCACACGGTGCGACTCGATCTCGACGATCGGCTGGTAATGCACGTCCAGCTGGCGGCTCTGCAGTGCGGTGCGCAGGCTCGACTCGATGGCGATGCGTTCCTTCAGGCGCCGGTCCATGCCGGGGCTGAAGAGCTGAAAGTTATCGCGGCCGCGATCCTTGGCCTGGTACATCGCCGTGTCCGAGTGCCGCAGCAGCTCACCCATGTCTGCGCCATCGTGCGGATAGAGCGCCACACCGATGCTCACCGTCGTGACCAGCGTGCGGCCGTCCACCACCATCGGCACGCTCAGCGCATTGTTGATGCGAGTCGCCGCATCGCGCACCTGTTCGGTGTTCGCGACGTGGCGCATGATCACCACGAACTCATCACCCCCCATGCGCACCACCGTGTCTTCGATGCGGATGGTCGAGCGGATGCGCTGCGCGACGGTCTTCAGGAGCTTGTCGCCCATCTCGTGCCCGCGCGAGTCGTTGATGTGCTTGAAGCGATCGAGATCCAGAAACAGCACGGCGAGGACCGTACTGTTCGTGCGCGCATCGTCGATGGCATCGGGGAGGTTCGCGGCGAGGTACAGCCGGTTCGGCAGTCCCGTCAGCGGATCGTGATGCGCGAGGTGATCGAGGTGCTGGTGCCGCTCCAGGAGCTGGGTTTCGGCGGCGCGCCGCACGGTGACGTCGTGCACTGCCACCGCCAGGAGCTGGCGCTCGCCGAGCTTGAGCGGGTAGCAGGTGGCCTCGACGCTGCGCTGCGCGCCGTCCTTGCAGTGCTGGCGCATCTCGATCGGGGCGCGCGAGGTCGCCTCGCGCAGCTTCGCGACGAGCTCGCGTGCCTCGACTTCAGCGGCGCTGAAAAGCTTCGTGAACGGGACGTTGTGCAGCTCATCCAGGGCATATCCGAGGCTGCGCACCGTGGCCGGGTTCGCAGTGACGATGGCTTCGCTCACGGGGTCGACTACCAGCGCAGCGGTCGGCCACTGCTCGAACATCGCCTGGCGCGTCGCATCGGGCTGAGAGGGTAAGTCGCGCCGCTGCGCGCGCGTGCGCCATATCAAAGCGAAGATGAGCGCGTAAGTAAGACCGGCAAGCGCGCCGAACGCAAATGCGAACTGATTCACACTTCACCCCGGGGACCCTTCCTGGAGTCTGGCGGAAGGGGTGCGGCGGGTGTCGTGCGCTGCGCACAGTTTGGGCTTTGTGCGCCGCTATCGGACCGCAAAGGGCGCGGTGCGCCCGGTTCGCTCAGTTCCCGAAGGTGACGTGGCAGGCGGAGCCGCGCTCGATCTCGCCGCCCGCGCCGCAGACGATCACCGCGTTCTCACCGAAGGTGACACCGCGCAGCGCCTTGTCGAAGCGAAACGTGCGCAGCACCGCAGCGGGGTCGGTAGCGGGCGTGCCGGTGCGCTGATCGATGGAGGGGATCGTGCAGCGCGTGCAGGGCTTCACCAGGCGCAGCGTGAGCTCGCCTAGGGTGAGTGTGTCGATGTGGTCCTCGGCCCAGGGCTCGAGCCCGCAGAGCACGATGTTCGGACGAAAGCGCTCCATGGGAATGCGCTCGGGTAAGCGCCGGTTGAGATCCTCGAGCGAAGCCTCGTTGCACACCAGCAGCGGAAATCCGTCTGCGAACCCCATGGGGGCCGGTACGCTCCCGGCGAAAGCCGGGTTCGCCGTGCGCTCAGGCTGCGGCGGCACGCGCACCAGCCGCAGCGGCTCGCCGAGCGCCTGGCTCACCCACTGCGCTGCCGCGCGCCCTTCATCAACTCCAACGCAGGGGTCGCGGTGCACGCGCACGGCGATGCGCTCGGCCCCTTCGCCCTCGTCCCCGCCGTGCGCGAGGGGCACTCTGAGTGACGGGAGGCCGGGCGCATGCAGCAGCAGCGTGTCGGCGGTGATCTCCGGCACGAAGCGCGCCAGCTGCGGGTGCGTGCGTTGGCTCAGGAACGTTCCCTTCGTATCGATCAGCATCCACTGCCGGTCCCACTCGAATCCGGTGGCCACCGTGCGCACCCTCGCGCGCGCCAGCGCACGCATGGATTTCACCGGGTAGACGAAGAGTCCGTCGACCTTCGCGCTCGTCGTCATGTCGTTTCTCTGGTCCCTCGTGTCGCCCTGTCGAGCCCTCGTGGCTGCCTCGCGTTGGCGCACACGCGTAGCGCGCACAAGCGCGAGCCTCGCGCGTGCGCCGCGACCCAGTCTGCCATATGCTCAGGCGTCGCCACGAGCGAGGACCGATCCTCATGCCTGCGGACAAACCCCCCGGCAACCCCCCCGCCGCCGTAACGGGCCTCGCGCGCACGGCAGTCGCCGCCATGGTGAGTGCCAGCGTGATCTTCGGCGGACCCCCGGCACAGGGCCGCACCCAGAAGCCTCCGCTCTACGGGCTGCACTGGATGGCGGTGACCGGCAAGCCGATCGCCGCCACCGCGGGCGCCAGGATGTTCGAGCGCGGAGGAAATGCGGTGGATGCGGCCTGCGCCATGATCGCCGCGACCTCGACCGCGTGGACCACGCTCTCCTGGGGCGGGGAGACCCAGGCGCTGATCTACAACCCCAACACCGGCAAGGTGATCGGCATCAACGGTTTAGGCGTCGCGCCCACGGGCGCGACGCCGGAGTATTTCAACAATCTCGGCCTGAAGTACCCGCCCGAGTTCGGGCCGCTGGCCGCGGTCACGCCGGGCACGCCCGGCGGTCTCATGACCATGCTCGCCGAGTACGGGACGATGAGTCTTGCCCAGGTGCTCGAGCCGGCGATCCAGATGGCGGACGGCTTTGCGATCGATGCAGCGCTGGTCAACACCATCGAGCACTACAAGGATCTCCTCAAGCAGTGGCCTGACTCACGGCGCGTGATGCTCCCTCACCTGGGTGCAGCGCACGAAGCGCCGGAACAAGGGGAGATCTTCCGCCAGCCGGATCTCGCCGCGACTTTGCGCAAGCTCCTCGAGGCGGAGCGTGCCGCGCTCGCCGCGGGCAAGGACCGCAAAGCTGCGATCTACGCAGCCTACGACCGCTTTTATAAGGGCGACATCGCGCAGGATCTCGTGCGCTCGGTGCGCGAGCTCGGCGGACTCTTCACGCTCGAAGATCTCGCCGCCTGGAAAGTCAAGATCGAAGAGCCGGTGCACACCAGCTACAAGGGGATCGAGGTCTACAAGCTCACCACCTGGGTGCAGGGGCCGGTGATGCTGCAGGCCCTCAACATCCTCGAGAACTTCGACCTCAAGCCCATGGGGTACAACAGCGCCCGCTACATCCACACGCTCTACCAGGCGATGAACCTCGCCTACGCCGATCGCGACTTCTACTACGGGGATCCGAGCTACTCCCCGGCGCCGCCGATTGCAGGGCTCCTCTCGAAGGACTATGCGCGCGAGCGCGCCAGGCTCATCCGCCCGGACCACAACGACCCGGACATCCGGCCGGGGGATCCGTATCCGTACCAGCGCGGAAAGAACCCTTATCTCAAGTATCTCGAAGCCTGGCACAGCTACATGCCGGCGCAGCCGCCGATCAGCATGAGCGAGTTCGATCGCACCTTCCGCTTGGGCACGACCAGCGTCGAGGCGGTGGATGACAAGGGCTGGGCTGTGTCGGTCACACCGAGCGGCGGGTGGACACCGGCGGTGATTGCGGGACACACCGGCATCGGACTCAGCCAGCGCATGCAGAGCTTCGTGCTCGATCCCCACGAGAATCCTTACAACGTGCTCGAGCCCGGGAAGCGCCCGCGCGCGACGCTCACCCCCTCGCTCGCGCTGAAGGACGGCAAGCCCTTCCTGGTCTTCTCCGTCCAGGGCGGCGACACCCAGGACCAGAACCTGCTGCAATTCTTCCTCAACGTGGTCGAGTTCGGCATGACCGTGCAGGAGGCGACCGAGGCCGCCAACATCACCAGCTACCAGATGCGCGACTCCTTCGCGCAGCACCAGTGCTTCCCCGGCCGCCTCACGCTCAACACGCTGACCCCGCCCTGGGTGCGCGAGGAGCTCACGCGTATGGGTTACAAGCTCGAGTTCGAAGAGCGCACCTCGGGCCCGCTCAACGCAATTCTCATCGATCGCGCCCACGGGACGCTCTGGGGCGGCTCGAGCAACTACGGGCAGGACTACGGTATCGGATGGTGAGCCCGGCTACGGGCCGCTCGCCACGACCGTGAAGTGCTGCACCTCGGGCTCGAATTCGAGCAGGAATTCCTTGTCCTCCGGGTAGTACTTGGCCTTGAGCACCTCGCGGCCGGCGAAGGTGCGAATGGCCTCCTCCGACACCCAGCGGGTCACGGTGAGGAAATGGCTCACGTCCTTCTCATCCCGCCGCAGGATGCTCACGTCCGTGTTCCCGGCGACCCCGCGGTAGTCGGGAATCGCGCGCTGCGCCAGGAACGCGGCGTATTCATCCGCGCGATCGCGTCGGGTTCTGCCATGCCAGATGCGGACAACCATGTGATGTTTTCCTTGAGGCGGCGAGCGCCTCACGCTGCTTCCGCTGGCGACAGCGAGCGTCACCGCGGCGATACTCTGCGTATTCTGCCGTGCGGACTCTGGAAATACAGGCCGCCCGCCGCGGCGCACACTCCTTCGGCCTCACGGTCCACCCGACGGCTGCGCTCGCGCCGCGGCCGGCAGCTTGGCATCATCCTCTCGCAAGAACACGCGGGCTCGGCTTCTGGCTGAACCCGGTCCCGGTGAAGCAAGTTCATCTTATAAAACCGCCCGGAGTTGCCGGGCGCCACATGGTGCACCCTCATGGCACGCGCACTCTGGTCGGGCAATATCTCTTTCGGCCTGCTCAATATCCCCGTGCAGCTGCTGCCGGGTGAGCGGCGTACCGAGCTGCGCTTTCACCTCATGGACACGCGCAACAAGGCCCGGGTGCACTATGAGCGCATCAACGCGGAAACCGGCGCGGAGGTGCCGTGGACGGACATCGTCAAGGCCTTCGAGTACAAGAAGGGCAGCTACGTGGTCCTGGAAAAGGAAGACCTGAAGGCTGCGGCCCCCGAGAGCAGCGAATCGGTCGACATCGACCGATTCATCCCGGCTGATGCGGTGCCGGTCGAGTACTTCGAGCGTCCGTACTACCTCGTGCCGGGCAGGAAGGCGGAGAAGAGTTACGTACTGCTGCGCGAGACGCTCAAAAAAGTCGGCAAGGTCGGCCTTGCCCGCGTCGTGATCCGTACGCGCGAGTACCTCGCGCTCGTGATGCCGCGCGATGCCGCGCTGATGTTACTGCTGGTGCGCTATCCGCAGGAGCTGGTGCCCGCCGATGAGTACGCCTTCCCGGACAAGGCGCTCTCGGCCTACCACCTCGGGCCGCGCGAGCTCGACATGGCTCGGCAACTCGTCGAGTCGATGAGCGGAGAGTGGAAGCCGTCGGAGTATCGCGATGAGTTTCGTGCCCGGCTCTCCAGGGTGATCGAGGCACGGCTGCGCCACAAAGGCGCCACGGTCGAGACGGCGCAGCCGGAAGAAGCCGCCGAAGCCCCGGACAAGGTCATCGACCTGATGGCGGTGCTCAAGCGCAGCCTCGAATCAAAAGCACACAAGCGCGGACGCGCCGCGGCGCCGCCCGTGCGCAGACAGGCACGCAACGCAGGCCCGGCTCAGCGCCGCCGCGCCTGAGGAGCTCGAAAGTAGCGCTCAGTTGCTGCCGAACACCACACGCATGCGCTGCGTGTCGCCGTTTGGCTTGCGGATTTCGACCTCGCGCCAGTCTTTCTCCGGCGCCTGCGGCATCGCCAGGATCGCCTGCCGTGCCTCGCTCAGGCGCTGCTTGAGCAGCGGCTTCAGCGACTCGAGCAGCGCGGTCGTGGGCTTCTCATCCTCGCTCTCGGCGAGTTCGACGTCACAGTAGGTGCGGAAGTACTCCGAATACCACGCCTCGTAGAGCTGCAAGGGCTCCTTGAACGCGGTGTCGTGCATCAGATGCTCACCGAGGTGCTGGGTGCACACGTAACTCGAGGTGCAGCGAATGTAGTTGCCGTATTCAGTCAGCACGGCATCGGTGTAGTCACGGCATCCGTAAAAGAGCGCGAGCAGCCGATGGCGTTTCGGTCCGCTCATCTGCTCCTCACTCAGGTATTCGTACAGGGCTCTGCGATGCACCAGGCCAAAGACCGTGGCGCGCAGCCTGGTCATCTGCGCCTCGAAACGCCGAACCTCGGAGACCGTGCGCATCAGCCGGTCGTGCTCGGACTCCCACCGGCGGTAAATCTCGGGGCTCTGCAGGACGCGGCTGGCGGCGGTGTCTGCGGGCGTACGCAAGTACGCCGTCATTTCTACACGCGCCTCGGACTCTTCCATGAGCCGTGCGTGGTTATACGCATGGATCAGCATGCGCCCCACCAGGGAGTTTTTTCTACCATATTCAACGACCCTGAGGCGAAGTCTCGGCCCATATGCGCTGGCGCGCAAGGGCGAAAACAGCGACAGTTGCGCCGCGGCAAAAAAGCCGCGCTCGCAGCGCGCCGTGGCGAGGCCTGATGCCGCGCGGGCCCACGCAAGTGCGCGCGGGGCGGCGCGAAAGAGCTTCCCTGCGGCATCGAATCGATGCTCTGCACCCCCTTTGAGCAGGAAATGATCAACCGCAGCCTATACCGTCGCAGTAAAGCCGTTGCCGCTCGACTTCTGGCGTGGGCCGGCTCCTGACGGGCGGAGCCTCGGGGGCTTCACGATCGCCTACCGGCCGTGGGTGCCGCTCTGCGCGGTGAGCACCCGGGGCGGAGCCTGCGCGTCGCAGGCGCTCCCCTCGCACACCGCGTATGCCAGCTTGCCTTTGGGCAATAGCGTATGGGGGTTCACGGCGCCATCCCCGTCGCGCATCTCGAAATGCACGTGCGGCCCCGTGGAATGACCGGTGTTTCCCAGGAGCGCGATGAGGGCGCCCTGCTGAACCTGATCGCCCTGTTTGACCCTGAGCTCGCTATTGTGCGCGTAGAGTGAGCTGAAGCGGCGATCGTGGCGCATGATCACGACGTTGCCGTAACCCCGCAGACCGTCGCCGGCGTAGATCACCTCGCCGGCCGCTACGGCGTACACCGGCTCGCCGGCATCGGCGGCGAGATCCAGGCCCTTGTGCATCCTGCCCCTGCGCTCACCGTATTCGGAGCTGATGATTCCCGCATCCAGCGGCCAGCGGTAGCTGCCCGCATATTGCTCGGGCACGGGAAGCGGTGCCGCCTGCTGCGGCGCCTGGGCCGGGGGCTTCTTCGACTTCGAACTGCCCGGCGCAACGGAGGTGTCCCTTGTGGCGGTTCCCGGCGGGGCCGAGCTAGCCCCCGGAGCTGCTTTGTTCGCCGTGCCCCCTGAGGGCCCGCGGGCTCCGATACCCGACTTGTGCAATACGGCCAGCACGGCGCTCTCGCTGTGTTCGCCCGCATCATGGAAGGTCTGCAGCACATCCTTTTCGGCGAGGTATCTCTGCATCCGCTGATAAGCCTTGTTCGCCGTCGCCGAGGTCGCATTGGCGGCCTTGGTCGCGGTCGTGGTGGTCGCGGTGACGGCCTTGGCTCCGGCTTCCTTCGATTTCTGATACCAGGGATCGTTGCCGAACTGCTGTTCCACCGATGCGCAGCCGACGAGGCAGGCTCCCGAAGAGAGCACGGCGAGGGTGATGGCAGTGGCCATCCCGCGTCTGCATGACATGGGCGGCTGGCTCCCCGGGTTGTTCTTTGCGCGCAATGTAGCACGCGTAAAATAGCGTGCCAAACGCGCGCACGGCGCACCAGGCTCTGCGGCGCTCAGGCGCGATTTGCTCCCCGGGGGAAAAGAAAATGCAAAACGAAACCTCACCGGCATCCACCGTGCGCGAAGTCCCTTCTGCGTGGCTTCCATGGGTGCGGGCGGCGAGCCGGCTGGATGCGCTCACGTGGCTGGCGCTGACCTGCATCCTGATGGGGTGGTTTTTTCTCGATACGCTGGCTGTCGCCGTAGGACCCGTGAAGCACACGGTACGCTTCTACGAACTGGCCGCGCTCATCGACAGTCCGATCCAGCTCCTGGTGGGTATCGACCGCTCTCATGTGCTGGAAGTCATCGCGCTTGCGCTCATGTGCATCGGTGCACTGTGCACACCGCTCGCACCGTACCTGAGCAACGCGCGCTCGGCATGGCTCGCCTGCGTTGCGCCACTGGCATTGATGGTCGTCTGCGGCATGTGGCTCTACGCCCGCACCAGCGGCGATCTCTTCGCCACGCCGGCAACAGCCGGTACGCTCGCTTCGGACGTCTTTCGCCTGGCCAACGATCTGCTTCATCGCGGCAGCGAGCCGGTAGCGAGACGGGTAACGATCGGCGCGGGCAGTTATCTCGCGCTCGCCGGCAGCCTGTTCCTGGCTTACCGCGGCATTCGCCGCTATCGCGAGCCGCCGGCCGCCCTTTGAGCATCGACCCCCGAGCATTCGGCCCATCGAACCAGACACTCGAGCCGGCAGGAAATCCGCGCCATGAACGAGTTTGCGAAATCGACCTTCACACGGCAAAAATTTCAGGGGCTCTTCGTCAATACGGCGCTCGGCAATTTTGCGGGCTACGTCGCGGGCTCCCTGGTCACCCTCGTTTCCACGTACCACTCGGCGGAGCGGCGCGCGATCAGGAACCTGTTCGGCATCCTGCCGAGGAAGAAGATCGTCGTGCACCTGCTGCCCGAGTGGCTGGAGTGGCTGCTGGCGCTGATCGTGGGCTTTCTCGTCATGGAGCTCGTGCGTTATTGGATCAATCAGAAGAAGTACGCGGCGTTTCTCACCACGGTGCGCCGTGAGCAGACGGCGCAAAACGGCCGCTGCGGCGAAGCAGCCGCCGCAGGCGACTCCGCTGGCGCGGTGAAGAGCTCCTGAGCCCGGCGGTCTCGGGCGCACGGGATCCCCACGAGCTCAACCCTCAGCATGCCGCACACCGATCAGCCCGAGATTCCAGGCGCGAGCATGCCTCGACAGAATCGGCGCGGGTGCCTCAGCGGCTGTCTCACGGGCTGTCTCACTACCCTGCTCGGTGTCCTCGCTTTCGGCATCGCAGTGGTGCTGCTGCTCGACGCGCTGCTCGCGCCCTGGACCTTCTTCTATGGCGGCCACTTCCACCTCATGCCCGGCTGGCAGGCGTGGGGCCGAATGCATTCCGACACGGCGGGCGGGGACTACTTCATGTGGATTCGCATCGAGGCCACCACGCCGGCCTATCGGAAGTCTCCGATCAGAGGCACCGCGTACTTGTGCACACCGCGCGGAGAGCGTTACCGGCTGCGCTTCGGCGGCAGCATGCCCCTCAATCCCGGTACCGATCTGACGGGTAAGCCGCTGCACTTCTACATGTACCACCAGCGGCTGCTGTTTTCGCTCACCCCTGATCCGCATCCGAAGATCGATCTCTACGGCGCGTTCAGCGGCTCGCAGCTGATCATGGAGGATCGGGGCAGTCTCGCGACGGAGTTCAACGCGGATGGTTCGCTGCACGGGCCGCAGGAGCGGAACCGGCCCCGCGGCACCGAGAACGTTCACGTCACGTTCGAAGAGAGCACGCCCTGGGTGATGAGTCCCAACTGCCCGGGACGAGGAAAGTGAGCCGGAAGACGCTCACTTCTCGGGGCTTGATGCGACCTTCTGCGACAGGAAATCGTAGATTCCCTGCTCGCCCATCCTGCGAGCATCCGCCAGCTCGCCGCCCCTGGTCGAGTAGATGACGTGGTTATCGGCGCCGAGGACCACCACCGCGGGTATGCCCTTCCCGATCGGGTTGCCGTAGCGCCTGGCGAGATCGAGATTCTTATCGAAGTTCCCGACGTCGATCTTGACCACGTCGAACTTGCCCTCGATCAGGCGCTGACTGCTGCCATGCATCGCCTTGTCGAGCGCGCGGCAATCGCGGCACCAGTTGGCACCGAACACCAGCAGCACCCTCCTTTGATCGGTCTGCGCCGCGGTGAGTGCACGCTGCACGTCGGCTGCCGCGTCCGCCTTCTCGTCGTAGGGCCACTCGGCGGCGTTCGCAGTCGAGGCGCAAACCGCAAGCGCAGTCAGCGCCAGGAGTTTCTTGATGAGGCTCTCTCCCTTAGTCATGAGCCGTGTCCGCGTCTCTTCGCGCGCCGGCATGCGACGACCTCACCATATAGTGGCTGGTGGAAGATTCGATGGTCGTCTCGGGATGCGGCGTACGGGTAAATCCCAGTCTCTCGTACAGGGCGATCGCCGCCGCGTTACTCACGTTCACGAACAATGAGCATTCGTTCACGCGCAGCTCTCCTGTCCCAATCCGCATCAGATTCTCGATCAGCCACGTACCACACCCTCGGCCCCGCTGGGAGGGCGCGACGGCCAGCCGAGCGAGATGGCAGCGTCCGGCCCGCAGGTAATACTGGCCGAATCCGCACATCTCCTCCGAGCGCTTCATCACCGCGTAGGACTGCAGTTCGGACCATCGGCAATCGGCGAGGAAAGTCTCGGCCGTAAAGGGAAAGCGGAAGGCCTGACCGCCCCAGACGATGCAACTCTCGCGGCTCGGAAACCAATGCATCATCTGCAGTACGTGCTCCCTGCTCGCCGGCAGCAGCAGAAGGCTCTCCACGCTGAACTCTCCAGAACTCCTCCAATTCTACAATCGCCGCCGCGGACGCGGAGCGCGGGGGCATCCACCAAGAAAAAGCCCCTGAAGTCTTTCGACCTCAGGGGCTTTTGTTTGAGAGCCTGGCAGTGACCTACTCTAGCATGGCAAAGGCCACACTACCATCGGCGCAGAGCGTTTTCACTTCCGAGTTCGGAATGGGATCGGGTGGTTCCCGCTCGCTATTGCCGCCAGGCAAACTGTTTGAGTTCGATGTGCCGGTCCGTGTACGGGACCGGCCCACCGCTCTCGAATCCATTGAGTTTCTTGTATCGACGCCATGTCGCGTTCGACTATGGAATGACACTCCATATCTATTGCATCGGTCGATAACCATCTTCGGTTTGGCCAACTCTTTTGGAGTCAACCAAACCCCTTGAGGTTATATGGTCAAGTCTCACGGGCAATTAGTACTGGTTAGCTGAGGCCATCACTGGCCGTACACACCCAGCCTATCAACCACGTAGTCTTCGTGGGCCCTTTAGGGGAGTCAAGCTCCCAGGGAGATCTAATCTTGGGGGGGGCTTCCCGCTTAGATGCTTTCAGCGGTTATCCCGTCCGTACATAGCTACCCGGCAGTGCCACTAGCGTGACAACCGGAACACCAGAGGTACGTCCATCCCGGTCCTCTCGTACTAAGGACAGCTCACCCTCAAATCTCCAACGGCTACGGAAGATAGGGACCAAACTGTCTCACGACGTTTTGAACCCAGCTCGCGTACCACTTTAATCGGCGAACAGCCGAACCCTTGGGACCTGCTACAGCCCCAGGATGTGATGAGCCGACATCGAGGTGCCAAACTCCTCCGTCGATGTGGACTCTTGGGAGGAATAAGCCTGTTATCCCCGGAGTACCTTTTATCCGTTGAGCGATGGCCCTTCCATACAGAACCACCGGATCACTATGACCTGCTTTCGCACCTGCTCGACTTGTCAGTCTCGCAGTCAAGCACCCTTATGCCATTGCACTCTAATGCGCGATGACCGACCGCGCTGAGGGTACCTTTGCACTCCTCCGTTACTCTTTAGGAGGAGACCGCCCCAGTCAAACTACCCACCATACATTGTTCCCGATCCGGATTATGGGCCAAGGTTAGAACTCCGACATTATCAGGGTGGTATTTCAACGTTGCCTCCACAAGAGCTAGCGCCCCTGCTTCAAAGGCTCCCACCTATCCTACACAAACAAGGTCAAAGTTCAGTGTAAAGCTGTAGTAAAGGTTCACGGGGTCTTTCCGTCTTTCCGCAGCTACGCCGCATCTTCACAGCGATTTCAACTTCACTGAGTCTCGGGTCGAGACAGTGGGGCCAGCGTTACGCCTTTCGTGCAGGTCGGAACTTACCCGACAAGGAATTTCGCTACCTTAGGACCGTTCATGATGTTCGATCGACACCGGAAAGTGTCGCTCGCGAGCACTCAGGCTTCGAACCTGAATGCTCCTGCATATCGCTATGCAGATCGGACTGTATCATCCACCAGATTGAGAACATCTGGGGCTTGGCGTGCAGTCTCTGAGGATTCTCTTACCTCGAACAACTCGATAATCGAGTCATCCGAATACTTTCGTCGCATCGCACCGCCGTCGTTCATCTCTCGACGTATCGCGAGAATTTCATCAATGCCTTCCCTTGATAGATGTCGGCTTTCCTGAATCAGCTTCGCAATTTGCTTGAACTTCGCAAAGTCGCGCCGCTTCTTCACAGACAGAAAGCCGAACCGATCAAAGAACGGGATCACGTTCTCGACGATTGCGGTGAAGGTGTTGACTTCGTAGTACCAGACGACCATCTGCCCTGGACCGCATCGTTCCGCATTGCAACTGCTCCTTGAACACGCTCAGGATGACCTGATCGCGCTGGGAGACGTTGAAGCATAGGGATACTTTCCATGGCATCGCATAATCGCCGCGCCGGCGAAAGGACACGTTGAAGCTGCCTTCACCATCGGTGAATCCAGCCAGATAGTGACCGATCCGTTGCGGGATTTTTCGAAACGTCTAGCACGCTAAGAGCCTTTCCTGCTGATTGTCCGCACCTTACAGATTTTCACTGCAGCTTGCGCTGCGACTTTTTTTTTTTTTTTTTTTTTTTTTCGCGACTTCCTGCGAGTTGCACTGATTCAGCCGATTCTCGGAAGGTGTTTCCACCATATCGGCCAAGTTTATTTACGTAACTACGAATTTCGCTCTTCGAACTCTGCAGTTCACTTTTTTGAAGGATTTTTTTTTCTTCACGTTCGCTCCTGCATGTCGCCATGCAGTTGGATTATTTCTTCACTCACGTTTGAAGTTCTCGTCAGTATTTGGCGTGTAGTCTTTTAGGATTCCGATCTAATCGGATCGGTCTTTCCTGCTGATTGGCTGCACCGGTTGGATTGTCACCCTCACGTCGTTCCAACCTGTTGGTACCACCGGATACTCAGTTATTCCAGCATATAGCCAAATTTTACTAAGGCAGAGGTTGCAACCTTAGGACCGTTATAGTTACGGCCGCCGTTTACCGGGGCTTCGATCAGGAGCTTCGCCTTGCGGCTGACCCCATCAATTAACCTTCCGGCACCGGGCAGGCGTCAGACCCTATACATCCACTTGCGTGTTAGCAGAGTCCTGTGTTTTTGGTAAACAGTCGCAGCCCCCGATTACCTGTGACCTCTATGAGCTTGTGGAGCAAGTCCACTCACAACAGGAGGCATACCTTCTCCCGAAGTTACGGTATCAACTTGCAGAGTTCCTTAACCCGAGTTCTCTCAAGCGCCTTAGGAGATTATCTCCTCACCCACCAGTGTCGGTTTACGGTACGGTCAATGCCAACCTGAAGCTTAGAGGCTTTTCCCGGAAGCGTGGCGTCGATCACTTCGGAGACCGAAGTCTCCTCGTACTCAGTTCTCGGTGTTGAATGACCCTCCGGATTTTCCAGGAAGATCCACCTACGGCCTTGAACGGCACTGCTGCCGCTGATCTAGCCTTCTCCGTCACCCCATCGCAGTTGGAATCGGTGCAGGAATGTTAACCTGCTTTCCATCGACTACACCTTTCGGTCTCGCCTTAGGAACCGACTCACCCTCAGCCGATTAACGTAGCTCAGGAAACCTTGGGTTTTCGGCGAGCGGGTTTTTCACCCGCTTTAACGTTACTCATGTCAGCATTCGCACTTCTCATACCTCCAGCATGCCTCGCAGCACACCTTCGCAGGCTTAGAGAACGCTCCCCTACCGCGTGAACGACCCGAAGGTCACTCACACCCATAGCTTCGGTACTCGGCTTAGCCCCGTTAAATCTTCCGCGCGAGCCGACTAGACCAGTGAGCTATTACGCTTTCTTTAAAGGATGGCTGCTTCTAAGCCAACCTCCTGGCTGTCTATGCCTTCTCACATCGTTTACCACTTAGCCGAAACTTTGGGACCTTAGCTGATGGTCTGGGTTGTTGCCCTTTTCACGACGGACGTTAGCACCCGCTGTGTGTCTCCCGAGTATCACTTCAGGGTATTCGGAGTTTGCATGGAGTTGGTAGGCCGAGATGGCCCCCTTCTCCAAACAGTGCTCTACCCCCCTGAGTGTTGACTCGAGGCGCTACCT